>NZ_FNIC01000010.1 GCF_900103935.1 Nocardioides szechwanensis | reverse complement strand
ATCGTGGAGTCGACCGAGACGTTCCACTCCACGGCGCCAGCAGCGTCGGCTTCAGCGACCAGACGAGCGTGGATCTTGTCCCAGGTTCCGTCCGTGCTGAACCGCTTGTGACGCTTCCAGATCGTCTGCCACGGCCCGAAGGACTCCGGCAGGTCCCGCCACGCCACCCCGGTCCGGAGCCGGTAGACGATGCCTTCGATCACCTGCCGGTGATCGCGGAACGGCCGTCCCCGCTGCCCGTCAGAGGAGGGCATCAGAGGCTCGACCCGAGCCCATTGAGCGTCAGTCAGCACAGCAGAACGCGACATGAGTCAACAATCCCGGACCGACCCCGCTGTCTTTAGGAGACACGCCCTAGGGGTCTGCCCCGCCTGCTCGCTCAGTCGGACAACGTCACGATCGACAGCGGCACGCCCGCCACGGGGTGAGCCGCATCCGCCCGCGCGTCGGCGTCCGGCAGCAGGTCGCCGCACACGTGGCGGCCATCGTTGCTGGACAGGATCCGCCCGTCGTCGTTGACGACGGCGAGGCGCCGGTCAGCCGCGCACAGAGCCGGGAGCAGTCGCTGCTCGGCGCTCTTGACCGCGATGTCGGCGCCGGCGACCCCCAGGAATCGGTCACCGACCATGACGGGCGAGCTGAACGTCAGCGTGTACTCCTCGGTGCACACGTAGTCGACGTAGGGGCCGGTGACGTGGGGACGGCCGGTCGTGCTCGGCACGAGGTACCACGGCAGGGACTCGTAGTCGTAGAACCCCATGGCCTGCGGCTCGGAGTGCGTGACCAGGCGCTGGACGCGGCCGTCTGGGTCGCGGGCGAACCACTCGAGCCACCACCGTGCGTCCTCGAGCAGACCCACGGCCGCGACGAACCCGGCGCCCTGGACCGGCTGGTCCAGGTCGGCCAGCACGGGCGCGACGACCGGCTCCACCACGGCGAGGTCCGACCGGCGGGGGGCCGGTTGTGCGGCCAGGACCGGCTGGACGGCCGCGACGATGCGGTCGACGAGGTCCAGCGCGTGGCTGACGACGTCCTCGACCGCGTACCGGACCCGCTCGACGTCGGGAGGGGTCTGCGGGCTCATGTCAGGTCCTCGTTGAGTCGGTAGTCGATCAGGCGCGCGGTGGAGTCGGCCACCCGCTGCTCGGCAGCCTCGCGAGCGGCCCGGGGGTCGCGCTCGGCGATGGCGGCCACCACCGCGCGGCAGCTGCGGACCATCTGGGCATGGCTGGAGTCGTCACCGAACGCGATCCACAGCAGGGTGCCGAACTCGGCCTGGAGCCGCACCTCCTCGTGGTAGAGCTGGGGCGACTGGGCGGCTGCCGCGACCTCGATATGGAAGTGCCCGTCTGCGCGGCGCCGGGCGTCGGCGGTGTCCGCGGCGGCCAGCGCGTCGGCGACTCGGCCCAGCCGGACGAGGTCGTCCGGGCTGGAGCGCCGGGCGGCCAGCGCCGAGCTGGCCCCGCTGATGGCGGCGTACACGTCACCGAGGTCCCGCAGCTCGCTGAGGGCGAGCCCGTCGAGCCGCCGCCGGGCCAGCCGGTTGACGCCGTCCTCGGGGGCGCGCACAAAGCTGCCGCCGCCGCGCCCGCGCCGGGTCTCGATCAGGCCCTCCGCGCGCAGCACGGAAAGCGCCTCGCGCACGGTGACGGTCGAGACGCCGAAGATGCTGGCCAGGTCCATCTCGCCCGGCAGCTGCTCGGCGTCGGGGAGCAATCCGAGCGCGATCGCGTCCATGAGGCGGCACACGACCAGCTCGGAGCGGCTCATCGACTCCAGCGGCGAGAACACCGCCGCCGAGGCCCGCCCGTAGAACGGCACGGCCACGTGGGACTCCTGTCGCGTTACGTGTGGATGACGATTGCCGACCATCCTTGCGCAAGCCCTTGCGTCTTGAACTCTGAACTCATATGTTAACGCGTCATTCACATGGACTGGAAGAAGGGCCCTGCCAGATGTCACTCCCGACCGGCGCGGACGCGTCGACCGTGGCCACCTCCGGCGACGCCGCCGCGACCGCAGCGATCTCCTTGCGCGGCCTGCGCAAGCAGTTCGGGGACGTGGCCGCGGTGGACGGCGTCGACCTGGACATCGCGGACGGCGAGTTCTTCTCGATGCTCGGCCCCTCCGGCTCGGGCAAGACCACGGTGCTGCGGCTGATCGCCGGCTTCGAGACCGCCACCGCCGGCACCGTGTGGCTCGGCGGCACCGACGTCACCCGGGCCGCGCCGTTCGAGCGCGACGTCCACACCGTCTTCCAGGACTACGCGCTCTTCCCCCACATGAGCGTCCTGGACAACGTGGCCTACGGCCTGCGGGTGCGCGGCATCGGCAGAAAGGATCGCCGCGGCCGGGCCGAGCAGGCTCTCGACACGGTGCGCCTCGGCCAGCTCGGCGGCCGGCGCCCCCACCAGCTCTCCGGTGGGCAGCGCCAGCGGGTCGCCCTGGCCCGCGCCATCGTGCTGGAGCCCCGGGTGCTGCTGCTCGACGAGCCACTCGGCGCGCTCGACCTCAAGCTGCGCGAGCAGATGCAGGTCGAGCTCAAGCAGCTGCAGCGCGACCTCGGCATCACCTTCGTCTTCGTCACCCACGACCAGGAGGAGGCGCTAACGCTGAGCGACCGGATCGCGGTCTTCGACGCCGGCCGCATCCAGCAGCTCGGCACGCCACGGGAGATCTACGAGACCCCCGGCTCGGCCTACGTCGCCGGGTTCGTCGGCACCACCAACCTCTTCGACGCTGCGACCTCGCAGCGCCTCCTCGGGGTCCGCGCCGAGCACGCGGTGCGCCCCGAGCGGCTCCGGATCACACCTACCTCCGCCGAGCCGACCACCGCCGACGAGATCCGGCTGGACGCGGTCGTGGTGGAGACGATCTACCTCGGGACCGGAAACCGGGTGCACCTGCGCACCGACGACGGGCTCGAGCTGGTGGCCCTCGAGCAGTACACGGGGTCCCTCGACTCCGCCGCGCACCGTGGCGACGCCGTCACCGTGCGGTTCGCGCGCGCCGACGTCGTCCCTCTGGCCGCCGCCCCCTGAGCAACCACCCACGCACCACACACCCAACGAGGAATCGGAGATCACGATGAAACCCACCCATTGGCGCGGCCGCGTCACCATGGCCTGCCTGTCCGTGCTCGCGGTCTCCGTGCTGGCCGGCTGCGGCAGCGACGAGGACAAGGAGACCGACGCCGTCGAGGAGCTCGGCGAGATGGAGGGTCAGGTCTCCATCCTGGCGTGGCCGGGCTACGTCGAGGACGGCAGCAACGACCCGAAGGTCGACTGGGTCACCGCGTTCGAGAAGGACACCGGCTGCGAGGTGACCAGCAAGGTCTACGGCACCTCGGACGAGGCGCTCAACCTCGCCAAGACCGGCGACTACGACGTCATCGCCGCCTCCGGCGACCTGTCGCTGCGGCTGATCGCGTCCGACGAGGCGCAGGAGGTCAACACCGACCTGGTCCCCAACTACGAGAACGTCTTCGACTTCCTCAAGGACAGCGAGTGGAACACCGTCGACGGGGTCAACTACGGCGTCCCGCACGGCTACGGCGCCAACCTGCTGATGTACAACGAGAAGAACTTCGACTCCGCACCCACGTCCTGGGGTGCCGTCTTCGACACCGAGGAGCTCGAGCGCAACAAAGGCAAGGTGACGGCGTACGACTCGCCCATCTACATCGCAGACGCGGCGCTCTACCTCATGAAGACCCAGCCCGACCTGGGCATCGAGAACCCCTACGCCCTCGACGAGGAGCAGCTCGACGCCGCCGTGGCCCTGCTCAAGGAGCAGCGGAAGTACGTCGGCGAGTACTGGTCGGACTACCTCAAGGAGATTCAGGCGTTCGAGACCGGCGACTCGGTGGTGGGCACCACCTGGCAGGTCATCAAGAACAACATCAAGAACGCCGACGTCCAGGTCACGCTGCCGACCGAGGGAGCGACCGCGTGGAACGACACGTGGATGCTGTCGTCGCAGTCGGAGAACCCCAACTGCGCCTACGCATGGATGGACTACATCCTGACCCCGAAGGCCAACGCCCAGGCCACCGAGTACTTCGGCGAGGCGCCCAACAGCCCCGCAGCCTGCGAGGAGACCGCGGACCCGAACCACTGCGAGACCTTCCACGCCGGTGACGAGGAGTACGCCGAGCAGCTGTGGTTCTGGCGCACCCCGATCAAGGAGTGCCTGGACGGCCGCACCGACGTCGAGTGCACCGACTACGCGCAGTGGACCCAGGCATGGACGGAGATCAAGGGCTGACCATGGCCACCTCCACCCCCGCCGCCGACGGCCGGACCGGCCGTACCACCGACCCCGCTCTGCGGGCGCCGGTGGCCCGGCCGGGCTCCCGGCTGCTGCACCGCCTGGTGTGGCTGCGTCTCGGCCTCCTGCTCTCGGCCCCGCTCGCGTGGATGCTGCTCATCTACGTCGTCGCGCTGGCTGCGCTGCTGATCACGTCGCTGTGGTCGGTGGACAGCCTGAGCAGCGAGATCGACCGCACGTGGACCCTCGACAACTTCCGGACCCTGGTGGAGAACCAGGTGTACCGGGACGTCACGGTCCGCACCATCGGCGTCGCGCTGGCGGTGACGGTGATCGACGTGGCGATCGCACTGCCGATCGCCTTCTACATGGCCAAGGTGGCCTCCCCCCGGCTGCGGCGGATGCTGGTGGTCGCCGTACTCACCCCGCTGTGGGCCAGCTACCTGGTCAAGGTGTTCGCCTGGCGCGTGGTGCTCTCCGAGGGCGGCCCGGCCGAGTGGTCGGGTCTCGGGTCGCCGGGCTACGGACTGACCGCGGTCGTGATCACCCAGGCCTACATCTGGCTGCCCTACGTGATCCTGCCGGTCTTCGCCGCGCTGGAGCGGGTCCCGGACTCGCTGCTCGAGGCGGCCGGCGACCTCGGCGCCAACAGCGGAATGGTGCTGCGCTCCGTCGTCCTGCCGCTGCTCGTCCCGGGCATCCTGGCGGGGGGCATCTTCGCGTTCTCGCTGACCATGGGCGACTACATCACCGTCAACATCGTCGGCGGGGCCAACCAGATGCTCGGCAACCTCGTCTTCGTCAACGCCGGTGCCGCCAACAACCTGCCGCTCGCCGCGGCGATCGCCATGATCCCGATCGTGGTGATGGTCGTGCTGCTCGCCGCGATCCGTCGTACCGGCGCCCTGGAGAACCTCTGATGAACCTCAGCCGCACCGCGCGCCGCATGCTGGCGGGACTCACCTTCGGCGTGCTGGCACTGATCTATGTGCCACTCCTGGTGGTCGTCGCCAACTCGGTCAACCCCAGCCAGTCGATGACCTGGCCCCTGGACGGCGTCACCTTCGAGTGGTGGCGTCGGGCCGCGGACAGCGTCGGTGCGCGCGATGCCCTCGTCACCAGCCTCCAGGTCGCGGCCGCGGCCACCGCGATCGCCCTCCTCCTTGGGACCCTGCTCGCGCTGGCCCTCCAGAGGTACTCCTTCTTCGGCAAGCACTCCGTGAACCTGCTGGTGATCCTCCCGATCGCGTTGCCCGGAGTCGTCACGGGCATCGCGCTGAGCAACGGCTTCCGCACGATCCTCGGCGTCGACCTGTCGATCTGGACCATCATCATCGCCCACGCGACCTTCTGCATCGTCACCGTCTCCAACAACGTGCAGGCCAGGCTGCGGCGCATGGGCACCAGCCTCGAGGAGGCCTCCGCGGACCTCGGCGCCGGCGTGCTGACGACGTTCCGCCTGGTGACCCTGCCGCAGATGCGCTCGGCACTTCTGGCCGGTGGCATGCTGGCCTTCGCCCTGAGCTTCGACGAGATCATCGTGACCACGTTCACCGCCGGCAACGGCGCCAACACGCTGCCGATCTGGATCCTCAACAACATGTTCCGCCCCAACCAGGCCCCGGTGGTCAACGTCGTGGCCGTCGTGCTGATCATCTTTTCCACCATTCCCGTCTGGCTCGCCCAGCGTCTGTCCTCCGACGTCGAGGCCGTGCGCTGAACCCGACCGCCTCCCCCTGCTGACAGGAGCACCCCATGACCGAGTACGCCGTGCTGAACCCCGCAACCGGAGACCTCGTGGCGACCTTCCCGAGCGCCGACGACGCCGCGGTCTCCGCCGCCGTCGACGCCGCCGCCTCGGCATACACGACCTGGGGGCGGACGTCGTCGGTGGCGGATCGCGCCGCGCTGCTGCACGAGGTCGCCAGGCTCCACCGCGAGCGGACCCCCGAGCTCGCGGCGGCCATGGTCGAGGAGATGGGCAAGCCGCTCGAGGACGCCGAGGGCGAGGTGGACTTCGCGGCCGACATCTTCGACTACTACGCGGACAACGCCTCCGCGTTCCTCGCCGACGAGCCGATCGAGCTCGTGGGCGGAGAGGGCACCGCCCTGGTCCGGCGCAGCCCCCTCGGCGTGCTGCTCGGGATCATGCCGTGGAACTTCCCCGCCTACCAGGTCGCGCGGTTCGCCGCGCCCAACCTGGCCACGGGCAACACCATCGTGCTGAAGCACGCGCCGCAGTGCCCGCGCTCCGCCGCCCTGCTGGAGCGGCTCTTCCTGGACGCGGGGTTCCCTCGTGGCGCCTACGTGAACGTCTACGCGAGCCACGAGCAGGTCGAGCGCATCATCGCCGACCCCCGCGTGCAGGGCGTCTCGCTTACCGGCTCCGAACGTGCCGGCGCAGCCGTCGCGGAGATCGCGGGCCGCCACCTCAAGAAGGTCGTGCTCGAGCTCGGGGGGTCCGACCCCTTCGTCGTTCTGGGCTCCTCCGACATGGACGCGACCGTGGAGGCCGCGGTCGCAGCCCGGATGGAGAACACCGGCCAGGCCTGCAACGCCGGCAAGCGCTTCATCGTCCTCGACGAGCTCTACGACGAGTTCACCGCCCGGTTCACCCAGGCCCTGCTGACGGCGTCACCCGGCTCCCCGCTCGTCTCCGAGAGCGCCGCCGCACACCTCGCCGAGCAGGTCGACTCTGCGGTGGCCAGCGGCGCGTCCCTGGCGTGCGCCGGCGAGCGCAACGGCGCCTTCCACCCGAGCGGCGTGCTGACCGGGGTCGCGGCCGACAACCCGGCGTACCGCCAAGAGCTCTTCGGCCCGGTCGCGATGGTCTTCCGCGCCGCCGACGAGGACGACGCCGTGCGCCTCGCCAACGACACGCCTTACGGCCTCGGCTCCTACGTCTTCACCGACGACGCCGAGCAGGCCCAGCGGGTGGCTGACCAGATCGACGCGGGCATGGTCTACGTCAACGGCGTCGGGCTCGACGCGGCCGAGACGCCGTTCGGCGGCGTCAAGCGGTCCGGGTTCGGCCGTGAGCTCGGGCGCTACGGCATCGAGGAGTTCGTCAACAAGAAGCTCATCCGCACTGCCGGCTGACCCGCCTCGCGCTAGGACCGAGACAGAGACCCTGCCCTGCGCATCGGCAGGGCAGGGTCTCGAAGTCTTGCGCGCCTGTAGGGATTCGAACCCCAAACCTTCTGATCCGTAGTCAGATGCTCTATCCGTTGAGCTACAGGCGCATGTCCGCACCGAGGCGAGGACTCGAAGAGACTATCCGACACCTAGGAGCGGCACGAAATCAGGATCAGGATGAGTCGCGCAGCTCGGCGAGGAGTCCCTCGGTGTCGGTCCAGACGGAGGTGAGGATCTGCCGGCCGGCGGCGAGGAGTTCGGTGACGTGAGGGGTGTTGAGGCTGTAGACCACGGCGGTGCCGCTGCGCGAGGAGGTCACCAGGCCGGAGCGCCGTAGGACCCCCAGCTGCTGGGACAGGCTGGAGGGCTCGATCCCGAGGTCGGAGAGCAACTCGCGCACCAGCTTGGGGCGTTCGGCGAGGAGCTCGAGGACCCGGACGCGGACCGGGTGGCCGAGCGTGCGGAAGAGATCGGCCTTGGCCTGGTAGAGAGGCACCGGACTCATATGGGACCCTCCTTCCCAATGCGTCTCATGGAGTGTGCAGACTACATGAGTTGCAGAACTCTTCAAGTAGCATGACCGCGAGTCCCCCGGCGGACGGGCGAGAAGCCCGGCGTCACAAACGGCAGTTCCACGAGAGGGAGCCACGCAGAATGGCAGATGTTGAGGCGGCCCTGGAGGCTGCCGGACTGAAGAACCCCCATGTCCTCGAGTACGTCCGCTTCTACGCGGACCTCACCGGCGCCGAGCGCGTCGAGGTGGTCAGCGCAGAGGACGACGCACGGCTGATCCAGGAGGCGCTGGACGCCGGCGAGCTCGAGCCTGCCGGCGAGGGCCGCTACTACTCCCGGAGCTACCACAAGGACACCGCGCGCTCCGAGGAGCGCACGATCGTGGCGACCAACGACCCCAAGGACAAGGGCGTCTACAACAACTGGCGCCCCGCCTCGGAGATGAAGCCGCTCCTGCACGACCGGATGCGTGGCGCCTTCGAGGGCAAGACGATGTACGTCATCCCCTACCTGATGTCCCCTCCGGGCAACGAGCTGGCTCCCTGGGCCACCGGCGTCCAGGTCACCGACACCCGCACCGTCGTGCTGCACATGATCCGGATGTCGCGCGTGGGCCCGGAGTTCCTCGAGGACCTCGACGACCCGAGCCAGTTCGTGCGCGCGGTCCACGTCACCGGCGACCTGGAGCACCTCGGCCAGGGCACCCCCGAGGACCAGCGCTACTTCGTGACCGTGGCCGACGAGCGGACCATCCTCCACTTCGGCTCGTCGTACGGCGGCAACGCGCTGCTCGGCAAGATCGCGCACGGCCTGCGCCAGGGCGCCTACGACGGCTGGGCCTCCAAGAAGTTCCTCGCCGAGCAGTACATGCTCATCGGGATCCACGACAAGGAGACCGGCACCGACTACCACATCTGCGGCGGCTTCCCGAGTGCCTCGGGCAAGACCAACCTCGCGATGATGCTGGCCCCCGACGCGCTCGGTGAGCGCTACCACGTGTCGTTCTACGGCGACGACATCGCCTGGCTGTGGGTCGACGAGTCCACCGGCCGGCTGATGGGCATGAACCCCGAGTACGGCGTGTTCGGCGTCGCCAAGGACACCAACGAGGGCACCAACCCGACCGCCTTGGCCTCCATCGCCGAGGGGACGCAGGCGATCTTCACCAACATCGCCTACAACCCGCAGACGCGCGAGGTCTGGTGGGAGGGCCGCACCAAGCAGCCGCCCGCCAACACCGCCGGCTGGCTCGACTGGACGGGCTCTCCGATCGCCGACCGCGAGCGCGGCGAGGCCGAGCTGCCGTGGGCACACCCCAACAGCCGGTTCACGACGACGCTCGACAACGTCCCCAACATCGCCACCGACTACAACGCCGCCTCCGGCGTGCCGATCGACGCCATCATCTTCGGTGGCCGCACCCGCGACCGCGAGCCGCTGATCCGCGCCATCCACGACCTCGCCGAGGGCGTCTACGACGGCCTGACGCTGGGTGCCGAGGCGACCTTCGCCGCCGAGGGCAAGGAGGGCGTGCTCCGCTACGACCCGATGTCCAACCGCCCGTTCATGGCGTACGGCGAGGGCGACTACGCGCAGCACTACCTCGACATCGTGGGGGCGGCGACCGACCAGCCGATCTTCGCGCACGTCAACTGGTTCCAGCGCGACCCGGACGACGGTCACTTCCTGTGGCCCGGCTACCGCGACAACCTGCGCCCGCTGCTGTGGCTGCTCCAGCTGCGCAACGGCGAGGTCAAGGGTCGTCAGACCGCGGTCGGCATCATCCCGACCGAGGAGGAGCTCAACCTCGAGGGCGTCGACATCTCGGCCGAGGACCTGAAGACCATCCTGAGCATCAACAAGCCCCGCTGGCAGCAGGAGATGGCGCACCGCGAGGAGCACCTCGCGCTGTTCGACAACATGCCCGAGGCGATCTGGGAGGCCCACCGCCGGGTCGCCGAGGCGCTCGAGCAAGAGTCGGACTGACCTCAGGCAGAGCTCGACCGATCTGCTCCACGACGGCCCGGATCCCCCACCAGGGGGGTCCGGGCCGTCGCCGTTGTGCTTGGCACGTTCCAATATGCGGTCGCGACGAGCCGGGTTAGCCTCGCCCCACCCATCTCGTCGGGCAATGGCGCCGGACGACCTCCACCGCATTCCGCTTCGCCGCGAGAGGGACCAGGTATGACAGCCGACACTCAGGCTCGGACCGAGAACGACCAGGCGCAGACCCAGCCCACCACCCACCGGGGGATCCTGGACTTCGTCGCCGACGTGGCTGCGCTGACGCAGCCCGACCGCATCTACTGGTGCACCGGCTCCGACGAGGAGTGGACCGAGCTCACCGAGGCACTGGTCTCGACCGGCACGTTCACCCGGCTCAACCCGGCGATCAAGCCCAACTCCTTCTACGCCGCCTCCGACCCGATCGACGTCGCGCGCGTCGAGGACCGCACCTACATCTGCTCGGTCGACGAGAAGGACTGCGGACCCACCAACAATTGGATGGCGCCCGAGGAGATGAAGGGCATCATGCGCGGCCTCTACGAGGGGTGCATGAAGGGCCGCACGATGTACGTGATCCCCTTCGTGATGGGCCACCTCGAGGCCGAGCGGCCGATGTTCGGCATCGAGGTCACCGACTCGGCGTACGTCACCGCCTCGATGCGGGTCATGGCCCGCATGGGCAGCAACGTGCTGCGCCGCATGGAGGAGCTGGACGCCAGCTTCGTCAAGGCCGTGCACTCCGTGGGCCACCCGCTCGCCGAGGGCCAGGCCGACGTCAAGTGGCCCTGCAACGACACCAAGTACATCGTGCAGTTCCCCGAGGAGCGCACGATCTGGTCCTACGGCTCCGGCTACGGCGGCAACGCCCTGCTCGGCAAGAAGTGCTACGCGCTGCGCATCGCCTCGGTGATGGCCCGCGACGAGGGCTGGCTGGCCGAGCACATGCTGATCCTCAAGCTCAGCAGCCCCGAGGGTGTCGTCAAGTACGTCGCCGCGGCGTTCCCGAGCGCCTGCGGCAAGACCAACCTGGCGATGCTCGCCCCCACCGTGCCCGGCTGGAAGGTCGAGACCCTGGGCGACGACATCGCCTGGATGCGGATCGGCGAGGACGGCCGGCTGTGGGCGGTCAACCCGGAGTACGGCCTGTTCGGCGTCGCCCCGGGCACCAACGAGCACACCAACCCCAACGCGATGCGCACCATCAACAAGGGCAACTCGGTCTTCACCAACGTCGCCCTCACCGAGGACGGCGACATCTGGTGGGAGGGCCTGGAGAACACCCCCGCCAAGGCCACGTCGTGGAAGGGCGAGCCCTGGACCCCCGACAGCACGGAGCTGTCGAGCCACCCCAACAGCCGCTACTGCACGCCGATCAAGCAGTGCGACATCCTCGCTCCCGAGTACGACGACCCGCGCGGCGTCCCGATCGACGCGATCCTCTTCGGCGGTCGCCGCAAGACCACCGTGCCGCTCGTCTTCGAGGCCCGTGACTGGACCCACGGCACGTTCCTGGGTGCCACCCTGTCCAGCGAGACGACCGCGGCCGCGGTCGGCCAGGTCGGCGTCGTGCGCCGCGACCCGATGGCGATGCTGCCGTTCATCGGCTACAACGCCGGCGACTACTTCGGCCACTGGATCAACATCGGCAAGGACAACGACGCCGCCAAGCTGCCGCGGATCTTCTACGTCAACTGGTTCCGCAGGGCCAAGAACGATGATGGCAGCGACGGCGGCTTCCTGTGGCCCGGCTTCGGCGAGAACAGCCGCGTCCTCAAGTGGATCGTCGAGCGCATCGACGGCCAGGCCGCCGCGGTGGAGACCGCGATCGGCCACGTGCCGGCGCCGGGCTCCCTCGACGTCGACGGGCTGGACCTGTCCGCGGAGGCCCTCGAGGCCGCGCTGACGGTCGACCCGGAGGAGTGGAAGGCCGAGATCCCGCAGATCCAGGAGTGGTTCGAGAAGTTCGGCGATGACCTCCCGGCCGTCCTGTGGACCGAGCTCGACGCCCTGAAGGCGCGCCTCGGGGTCTGACCCGTCTCACCTCACGCACGAGGGCCCCGTCCACCTGGGCGGGGCCCTCGTGGTCTGTGGAATCATGCAAGGTCTCGGGTCTTGGTGGGAGACCGGAAGGGGAGGTTCGTGGACGGGTACGGTCCCGACGAGCGCGCGCTGTTCGAGTCCGGCTCGGCAGTGCTGTTCGAGTCGATCGTCAGTCAGGGCGGCATCACCGCCGACGACGCCCGGATCGCGCCCGAAGCCCCCGAACGGCCGGCCTTCGACCTGCTCGTCGACCTCGGCCTGGTCCAGCTCGACAAGGAGTCGGGCACCTGGGTCCCGGAGGACCCCAGCAGCGTGCAGTCACGCGTCGTCTCGCCGCTGAGCCAGGAGGGCGCCAAGCTCCTCGAGGAGTCCTCCCACTGGGCCCGCGTCTTCGGCGGCCTGTCCCAGTCGTGGAGGCGCTCCCCGATGGCGTCGGCGCGCGGCCCGTTTACGCACATCCACGACGAGGCGATCGGCCCCTTCCTCACCGGCCTGGTCTCCGAGTGCGAGGAGGAGATGCTCACCGCGCAGCCCCAGACCGGGCGCGACGCCCAGTCGCTCGCCGCCGCGGCGCTGCGCGACACCCAGATGCTGGAGCGCGGCACCAAGATGCGCACCCTCTACCAGCACAGCGCCCGCCGCAGCTCGATCACCCACAAGTACGTCGCTGCCGTCACCGCCCGCGGGGCCGAGGTGCGCACCCTGGACGAGTTCTTCAACCGGATGATCGTCTTCGACCGGCGGATCGCGGTGATCCCGGGCCGCGAGGACCTCCGGGTGGCGATCGCCATCCGCGAGCCGTCGGTGGTGGCCTACCTGGTCGACATCTTCGAGCGCACGTGGGAGCGGGCGCGCCCCTTCACCAACCGCGAGACCTCGATGATGAAGGACATCGCCGCCGAGCAGCGGGCGATGACGATCCGGATGCTGATCGAGGGCCACTCCGACCCCGTGAGCGCCAAGCGGCTCGGGGTCAGCCCGCGCACCTACGCCGGCTACGTGGCCGACCTCAAGGAGGAGTACGAGTCCGAGACTCGCTTCCAGCTGGGCTACACGATGGGCCAGCAGGGCGTCTCGGGCACCGAGGACGGCGACTGAGCGCTCACAGCGGCGGATCAGCGGCGGATCAGGAGCGGGTCACGCTCTGGCCGAACGACGCACAGTGTGCTGAAATGCGAGGAGGGCGGTGACTCGAGTCTGGATCGAGTCACCGCCCTCACTCTTCTGAGACCGGCCGGGGGGAGTGGCGCGAGGGCCCAACAAGTGGGGGGACAGTTGGGTCCGGGTCTCAAGCTCTAGGGGTGTGAGGCCAGGTCAGCGGGCGACGCGGCAGTAGCCGCCGCAGCCCCAGCTGCTGTCCTTTGCCTGGGCAGGCGCCGAAACTCCGAGGAGACCCAGCGAGAGGGCCGTTGCGGCGACCGTGATGCCGATCTTGCGAGCGATGTTCATGGGGAGTCCCACCTTCTGTAGTAGGGCCCACGGAATGGCCCGTGCTCAGAGTCTGGTCGCTGGGACCGATGCAGCGTGAGGGTTACGTTGCTTCATATATGTGCATTGCAGAATCCTGCAATGCAGGTCTGTGCAATGCGGCGGCTCCCGGGCCGGCCCTCGAGGCGGGCGGCGGCACGGGTGTGCGGGTACGACGAGGACCTTCCGTCGATGACGAAAGGTACCCGACGCTGGCGGAGGCGGAGGGATTTGAACCCTCGATGGGGTTGTAGCCCCAAACCCGCTTAGCAGGCGGGCGCCATAGACCGGACTAGGCGACGCCTCCTCCGCAATACCCGGCGTGCCGGGACAGCCCGCACAGGCTACAAGGGCTCGCGGGCGCAGGACCAATCACCCCGGGGTCCTAGAGCGGGCGCAGCCCCTGACCGCGGTCGAGGTGGGCTCTCAGCTCGTGGACGAACTGCTCCCGGTCGACCTCCAGCGCCTCCACCGGGATGGTGGTGGTCCGCCCGTCGTGCAGGCGCAGCACCACGCACGGGATGTCGCGCGGCGAGGCGGTGACGACGTCCTCGACCTCGCTCCACTGGGCCCATTTCACGCCTGCGCCGCGGATCATCCCGACCTCGTAGCCGTCCTGGTCCAGGCGTACGACGTAGGCCTTGCCGCGCAGCCACGCGCTCACCCCGGCGAGGCCGAGCAGCCCGGCCACCAGGAGGACCACCAGCACGTCGGGCGCGACCTCGGTGACGGCGACGACCGCCGTGGCCACGAAGACGACGAGGGCGAAGGCGACCAGGTAGGCACCGACGAAGCGGGCGACGAGGGGGCGCGACAGCCGATAGTCGGACGCATCGGTGGGGGTCATGGGGATGATTGAACAAGACACCGAAATCGAGGGCCAATCGGCCTTGTCGCGAGGCGTTCGGGGAGTCATGCTCGAATCCCCGCACCGGGACTCCCGGGAGGTTGGCATGACCACCACATCAGGCATGACCACAGGCATGACGACCGCGCTGCGCGCCCTCGAGGCCGCGCTCGACGCGCCCCTCCTCGACGGGATCGCGCTCGGCAACTGGCGCTGGGTGGTGCGACAGCGGATGGGCGTCGTCCGCGACGCCCTGATCGGGCTCACCAACACCCCCGACGACGGCTGGCTGGCCGCCCGCGGCGGCACGGCGTTCCGCGAGCGCAACGCGCTGCTCGCCCGGCTGGGCGGGCTCGGGCCGGCGGTGCTCGAGAGCGCGGAGCTCGAGCCGGTGCGCCAGGAGCTCAGGCGGCTGCTGATCGACATCGGGCGCCACGTCCAGCGGATCCACGACATGGTCTACGACGACGTCGAGCTCGAGCTCGGCGGCTCCGAGTAGGCGCGACCCGGCACCCGCCTAGACTGCGTCGTCGTACGCCGTCCTGCACCGTGGCGTGCACGGAGGGGTGCCGGAGTGGCCGATCGGAACCGCCTTGAAAGCGGTCGCTGGCAGAGATGTCAGCCGCGGGTTCGAATCCCGCCCCCTCTGCCAGGAGCCCTGCCGGGTCAGGCGTCGGGCGTGAGCTCGATCAGGAGGTCGCCCTCCTGGACGACGTCGCCGGGGGCGACCCGGACCGCCTTCACGGTGCCGGCGACCTCGACGAGCACGGGGATCTCCATCTTCATCGACTCCAGGAGTACGACGATGTCCCCCGGCACGACGGTGTCGCCTGCGGCCACCGGCAGGGACAGCACGTTGGCCACCATCTCGGCGAGGATCTCGGTCACCTGTTCACGGGCCATGCTCGGCACGCTAGCCGTTACTGGCAGGTAGTCCGCATCAGAGCAGCGCGCTGGTGCGGGCCGGCTCGGGGCGCACGGCGGTGGCCTCCTCGTCGCGGCGGCTGCGACGGCCCCGCGAACCGGTCGGGGAGCCGGTCACGGCCAGGTCGACCCGGATCACCACGAGACCGATCAGCAGGCCCACGACCAGGCCGTAGAGCACCGACAGGCTGCTCTCGCGCAGGGTGATCGCCGGGTTGGCCAGCGAGTTGGCGACCGCGGAGGTGGCGGCGACGCCGAACGCGCAGACCCACCAGCCCTGGCGCCGGCGCGCCCGCATGTGGCAGCCCCAGACCAGGGCGGGGATCCCCAGGACGGTCTCGATCGGCCGCGGGAAGGCGCCGATGTTGGACCGGCTCCACCGCACGACGTCGAGCAGGGACTCGACCAGCCCGGGGGTGCCGTAGCGCCGCAGCAGCTCGGCGTACAGCAGCGTGAAGGCCAGCACCACCATGCCGATCACGACGACCGCGACCCCGCGACGGCCCAGGCCGTGCAGGCCGGCGCCGAGCCGGTAGACGACCGCGAACGCGCCGACCAGGGCCAGGCCGAAGGTGGCGTACTCGAAGCCCACGACGGTGATCGCCGGCTCGAAGCCGACCGTGGCCAGGGCGCCGATCGCCGCGATCACCAGCGCGATCACGGACTCGCGCACGGCGTGCACGAAGCGCACCGCAGGCACCGTCGCCATCACGCCGAGCACGGCGGAGACCACGCAGGTCATCACGGCGGCGCCGGTGCGCAGGTAGTCCTCGTCGCTGACCAGGACGACCACGCCGAGCACGGCCGCGAGCGTGCCGTAGACCACCGGCCGGCCGCCCGTGCGCGCGGCGAGCGCCCACGAGTAGGCACTGGCGACCGCCACCGCACCCGCGCCGGGCAGCCAGTCAGGACCCAGCGACACGATCCCGGCGACCAGGGCGGCGAGCCCGAGCAGCACGAGCACGGCGAAACCGGCGATCGGGAGCCGGCTGCGCCCGAGGGTCTCGAAGGCCTCCCGCGAGACCCGCCGCGGAGCCGGCCGGGCGCGGGGCGCGCGACGTCGTGCGGAGGACCTGGACACGGGGAAAGAGGCTACAGACGGCGGTTAGCCAGCGAGGGGTTGGTACGGCGGGCCTCGTCGAGGACGTCCCGGCGCAGCGTGGCGGTGAGGACCGCCGGGCCGTCCTCCGCCTCGGCGAGCACGTCGCCCATCGGGTCG
The DNA here is from genome assembly GCF_900103935.1 of Nocardioides szechwanensis. Lineage (GTDB taxonomy): Bacteria > Actinomycetota > Actinomycetes > Propionibacteriales > Nocardioidaceae > Nocardioides > Nocardioides szechwanensis. Next base: position 87,589 of record NZ_FNIC01000010.1, on the reverse strand, counting down.
ACGACCAGCGAGTGACCCGTATAGCGCGGCCCCGGCTGCCCGGCAGCGGCCACGAAGACGGTGTTCTCGATCGCGCGGGCCCGGACCAGGGTGCGCCAGTGGTCGACCTTGCGCGGGCCGGCGACCCAGGCAGCGGGGACGACGATCACCTCGGCGCCCCGGTCGACCAGCGCCCGGGCCAGCTCGGGGAACCGCAGGTCGTAGCAGGTCATCAGCCCCACCGAGAAGCCCGCGACGTCGACGAGCACCGGCTCGGTCTCGCCGGCCGTGAGCCGGTCGGACTCGCGGTAGCCGAAGGAGTCGTACAGGTGGATCTTCCGGTACGACGCCGTGGCGGCGCCCCGGACGAGCAGGGTGTTCCACGGGCGCTCCGGGTCGGCGCTCGTCTCGAACATCCCCGCGACCAGCGTGGTGCCGCGCAGCTCGGCCACCCGCGCGAGCTCGCGGTCGAACGGCCCGTCGAGCGGTTCGGCGTACGGCCCCACGTCGGAGCCGGCGTCGCCGAAGTCACGGGCGAAGGCCTCCGGGAGGACCACCAGGTCCGTGCCGGCGGGTGTCGCGGCCTCCAGGCGGGCCCGGTTGCCGGCCGGGTCGAGACCCGCGGCCTCCTGGACGAGCGCGATCCGGAGCTCGTTGCTGGTGGGGGTCACCACACCAGCCTGCCACCCACCCGCCAGTGGTGTCATGGCGGTGACAGACTCGCCCCGTGGACGTCGAACCCGGCCTGAGCGCCTTCAGCGCCGTGATCCTGGCGGGCGGCCGCGCCGCCCGGCTCGACGGCGTCGACAAGGCCTCGGTCGAGGTGCGCGGACGGACCCTGCTGGCCCATGCGGTCGACGCCCTGATCGACGCCACCGAGATCGTCGTGGTCGGCGAGCCGGTGCACACCGAGCGGCCGGTCACGTTCACCCTCGAGAGCCCGCGGTACGGCGGACCGGTGGCCGCGCTGCTCACCGGGCGCGACGCGCTGCTGCGTACGACGCCGTGCCTCGCCGTGCTCGCGGTGGACATGCCGCGGGTCGACGCCCGCACGTTCCGCCGCCTGCTCGAGGCGACGCCGGGCCACGACGGCGCGGTGCTGGTCGACCCCGACGGCCGGCGCCAGCTCGCCCTGGTCGTCGACGTGGCGCGGCTCGACGCGGTGCGGCCCGACCACGAGGGGCAGCACGACCTGGCGCTCCACGCGCTGCTCGCGGAGCTCGACCTGGTCGACGTGGAGTCGCGCGGCGAGGAGCACCGCGACGTGGACACCTGGGCCGACCTGCGCGACCTGGGCTGATCTCCCGGCCGAAGTCACAGCCCGGATTGGCGCAGATCGCCGGTATGGGGTTGCGGCTACGGCCCGTGACTGGCCAGTCTGTGGGGGTGAACCTCCACGACTGGATCGACGAGCTCTGCGATGTCCTCGACCTCGAGGCGGAAGTGGACGAGGGACTGCTCAAGGACCTCACCCGGATCGCGGCCGAGAACGTCGAGCACGCCGCCGGGCCGGTGACCACCTACCTGCTCGGCTTCGCGGCCGGCTCCAAGGACGCCGACCCCGAGCAGGTCGAGCAGCTCGCCGCCCTGGCCCAGACGCTGGCGGAGGGCTGGGACCGACCCGCGGGCTTCCGGGACCCGGTCGACATCGACGACCCGGTGCCCGACGACAGCGCGGTCGACCACACGGGCGAGAGCCTCGAGGACTTCGAGGATGTCGAAAAGGCCGAGGACCCCGACGACGTCGAGGACTGACAGACTGCGCGGATGCGTGCCGTGATCGCCGCCGGAGCCGGTGGCCCCGAGGTCCTGTCCGTCTCCGACGTGCCCGACGTCGAGCCGGGCCCGGGCGAGGTCGCGATCACCGTCGCCGCCACCGCCGTCAACCGCGCCGACCTCCTCCAGCGCCAGGGTTTCTACCCGCCGCCGCCCGGCGCCTCCGACGTGATCGGCCTCGAGTGCAGCGGCACCATCGCGGCGCTCGGCGCCGAGGTCGACGGCTGGGAGGTCGGCGACGAGGTGTGTGCGCTCCTCGCGGGAGGCGGCTACGCGTCGCGGGTCGTCGTACCGGCCGGCCAGGTGATGCCGGTGCCCGACGGGGTCGACCTGGTGACCGCGGCCGCGATCCCCGAGGTGGCCGCCACCGTGTGGTCCAACGTGTTCATGGTCGCGGGCCTCCAGCCCACCGAGAGCCTGCTGGTGCACGGCGGCGCCGGCGGCATCGGCACCTTCGCGATCCAGCTCGCCTCGCAGCTCGGGGCGCGCGTCTTCACCACCGGGGGTACGTCGGACAAGCTCGCCGCCTGCGCGGCTCTCGGCGCGGACGTGACCATCAACTACCGCGACGAGGACTTCGTCCAGGTGGTCCGCGACCGCACAGACGGGGCCGGGGTCGACGTCATCCTCGACAACATGGGCGCGAAGTACCTCGGCCGCAACGTCGAGGCACTCGCCCTCCAGGGCCGCCTGGTGATCATCGGGATGCAGGGCGGCACCAAGGGCGAGCTCGACATCAGCGCGCTGCTGCGCAAGCGCGGCGCGGTCATCGCCACGTCGCTGCGCTCGCGGCCGGTCGCCGAGAAGGCCGCGATCTGCGCCTCGCTGGTCGAGCACGTGTGGCCGCTGGTCGCCGAGGGCCTGGTGCGGCCCGTCGTACACAGCACGATGCCGCTCGAGGACGTCGCCGCCGCCCACGCGCTCATGGAGTCCGGCGAGCACCTGGGCAAGATCGTCCTCACCGTCTGATCGCCCGTTCGGAGCGCCGCATAGGGTGGAGCGCATGAGCGAGCAGCCCGAAGAGCAGGAGCAGCAGGTCGTCATCGTGGGGCCTGACGGCAAGCCGATCGGCACGGTGCCCGCCTCCGCCCTGACCCAGTCCGGCGCGGACGGCACCCACGGCGACGACGGCGAGGGCGACGACGAGGTCCAGGAGCGCGCGCTCACCGACCTGGTCGAGCAGCCGGCCAAGGTGATGCGGATCGGCAGCATGATCCGCCAGCTGCTCGAGGAGGTGAAGGCCGCCCCGCTCGACGAGGCGAGCCGCAACCGGCTCAAGGAGATCCACCAGTCCTCGATCAAGGAGCTGGAGGCCGGCCTGGCCCCCGAGCTCGTCGAGGAGCTCGACCGGCTGACACTGCCGTTCAGCGAGGACGCGACGCCGTCCGAGGGCGAGCTCCGCATCGCCCAGGCCCAGCTCGTCGGCTGGCTCGAGGGGCTCTTCCACGGCATCCAGACCGCGATGTACGCCCAGCAGATGGCCGCACGCGCCCAGTTCGAGCAGATGCGCCGCGCGCTGCCCGCCGGGATGGGCGGCGGGCCCCCGTCGGCCGACGCCGGTCAGCAGCCTGACGACGACCACCGCCCCGGTGGCTCGGGCGGGATGTACCTCTAGGAGCTCAGTTGCGGCGCGAGTTGAGCCGGCGTACGAGCACCAGGCCGAGCAGCCCGATCAGCACTAGTGCGAGCCCGGGCGCCGCGGCCCGGCCCAGCGTCGTGGGCTCGGAGGTGTCGACGTCGGTGAGCACGGCCGAAGGTTGTTCCGGAGCCACCGCAGGGTCGCCGTTGCCGAGCACGCCCTCGACCTGGGTGACCAGCGCTGCGGTCTCGAGGCGGGTGCCGGAGCAGCCGTCGTCGACCCACGGGGCCACGGTGTCGCCGGGCGCGGCGGCCTGCACGATGAAGACGTAGCGGGAGCCGGTCTTGAGCTGGCCGAGGCCGCACGTGGCCTGGGTGCGCGGGGTGGTGCGCACGACCTGGTCGGGCCCGTCGAGCGTGCCCTTGTAGAAGCGGTCGGCGGTCACGGCGTTGGTGATGACGGCCTCCGCCGCCTGCCCCGCCTGACCGGTCGGCTCGGTCACCGTCACCTCGCCCACGGTGCCGGTGAAGACGGCGTCGGACGCCTTGATGCTCTCCATGATCGTGGTCGGCGTGGAGCAGGTGCAGGCCGCCTGGGCGGGCGTGGCACCGATCGTCACGAACGACGCCGCCACGAAGGCGGCGACCAGGAGGCGGCGTACGACGGCTGACACGGGGTCCATCTCAACAGATGGGGGGTGGCGGGGGCCAGTTGACGGAGAACACGTCGGCCAGGACCCGGGCGACACCGTGGTCGTCGTTGGCGGGCGCCACGTGGTCGGCGAGGGCGAGGACGTCGGGGTGCGCGTTGGCCATGGCGTACGACGTACCGGCCCAGCCGAGCATCGCCAGGTCGTTGGGCATGTCGCCGAACGCGATGACGTCCGCAGCGTCGACCCCGAGCCCAGCGGCGACCCGGGCCAGGGTCGCTGCCTTGGTGATGCCCGGGGCGCTGATCTCCACGAGATGGTCGACCGACCAGGTCGCGACCGCGTTGTCGCCGACCGCGGAGACCACGGCCTCACGGAAGATGTGCGGGTCCGCCTCGAGGTCCTGCACGAGCAGCTTGACCGCCGTCGTGTCCCAGAGGTCGGCCAGGGCGCCCCGCAGGGCACCGTCGGCGCGGTGGATGTCGACGAAGCGCTCGTCCTGCCGGAGCCCGTCGACGCGCTCGATGGCGAAGCCCGCCGTCGGCACCGCCCGGGCGATCGCCTCGACCAGGCGCAGCCCCGCCTCCCGGTCGATGCCGACCACCTCGCGGACCTCGCGGCGGGTGACGTCGTAGAGGATCGCGCCGTTGGAGACCACGGCGAGACCGTGCGCCCCGACCATCGACCAGAGCTCGTCCATCCAGCGCAGCGGCCGGGCGGTGACGAAGACGACGGGGATGCCGCGGCGGTCGAGCTCGGCGAGGACCCGTGCGGACTCCGGGGACACGGTCTCGTCGGAGCGGACCAGGGTGCCGTCGAGGTCGGTCGCGACGAGGCGCGGCAGCCCGCTCACGGCGTCAGTCACGGGGCCGGGTGGACGGGCAACGGCCGGGCCATGACGAGGTTGCCGTCCTCGTCGCTTCCGCGCAGCTCGGTGAAGCCGCACTTCGCGAGGACCCGCACACTGGCCCGGTTGCCGGGCTCGACGCTGGCCCGGAGCCGGACGCCGAGCCGGTCGGTCTCCGCGGTCAGGGCACGCAGGGCCTCGGTCGCGACCCCGGAGCCGCGGGCGGCCTCGACGAGTCCGTAGCCCACCTGGGTCTCGCCGTCGTCCGGCGGCCCGAAGCAGCCGATGCCACCGACCGCCAGGCGCCCGAGCACGATGTGCCGGGGGCCCCAGGTGTCGTCCTCGCGCACCATGGTCGCCGCGTCGAGGTCGTCGGGGCGCGGGTAGTCGGGGTGCCAGCGGTCCTGGTGGCGCCCGGCCAGCATGTCGGCGGCGTCGGCCATCGTGACCGGCACGAGGCGCAGCCGGTCGGTGCTGATCAGGGCCGGGAGCCGGCTCACCCGAACCAGCGGTCGAGCTCGATGGCGGCGCCGTCCTCGTAGACCGACTCGGTGACCGCGTCGGCGACGTCGATGACGTCCTGGACGGCCTGGCCCATCGCGACCCCGCGACCGGCCCACTGCAGCATCTCGATGTCGTTGCGGCCGTCGCCGATGGCGAGCACGTCGTGCTTGGTGAGACCGAGGTTGTCCGTGACGTGCTCGAGCCCGGACGCCTTGGAGACGCCGACCGGCGAGAGGTCGAGCCACGCCGTCCAGCCCACGACGTAGTTGGTGCCGTGGAGCCCGAGCTTGGCCGCGAGCGCGACGAACTCCTCGGCGGTGGCCGCCGGGTCGCGGATGATCACGCGGCTGACCGGGCCCTTCACGAGGTCCTCGACGTCGGTCAGGATCATGTCGCCGGAGAGCTCACCGACCGGGAAGTGCTTGCTCACGCGGTAGCCGACCCCGCGCTCCTCGACCGCGACCAGCGCCTCGGGGTGGTGCTCCAGGACGGCGGCGACCGCCGAGGAGGCGTCGAAGGTCACCTCGTGCACCACCTCGAGCGGCGGGTGCCGGAAGACCACGGCGCCGTTGCTGGCCACGACCCAGACCCGGTCGTCGTCCCCGTCGATGAGCTGGCCGCGGAGGTCGAGCATCTCGGCGATGGGCGTCATGCCGTGCGGCGAGCGGCCCGAGGCGAGCACCACGTGGGCACCCGCGTCGAGGACGCGGTGGACGGCGTCGTAGACGGACTGCTCGATCGTCTCGTACGTCGTACCGGCACCCTCGACCCACTTGAGCAGGGTTCCGTCGATGTCGAGGGCGACCAGCTTGGGCGTCCAGCTCGAGGCTTCGCTCACGGGGCGACCGGCACCAGGACCTCGCGCCCACCGAGCCAGGGCTGGAGCGCCTTAGGCACGCGCACCGAGCCGTCGGCCTGCTGGTGGGTCTCGAGGATCGCCACGATCGCGCGGGTCATGGCGCACAGGGTGCCGTTGAGCGTGGCGATCGGCCGGATGTCGTTGCCGAACCGGCCGCGGGTGTCGAGCCGCCGGGTCTGGAACTCCGTGCAGTTGGAGGTCGAGGTGAGCTCGCGGTACTTGCCCTGGGTGGGGATCCACGCCTCGCAGTCGAACTTGCGCTGCGCGGACAGACCGAGGTCGCCGGCGGCCACGTCGATCACGCGGTAGGCCAGCTCGAGCTTGTCGAGGAACGCCTTCTCGATGTCGAGCAGCCGCTGGTGCTCGGCGTAGGAGTCCTCGGTGGTCGTGTAGACGAACATCTCCACCTTGTCGAACCAGTGGACCCGGATGATCCCCTTGGTGTCCTTGCCGTGCGAGCCTGCCTCCTTGCGGAAGCAGGGGCTGAACGCGGCGTAGCGGCGCGGCAACGACTCGCCGTCCAGGATCTCGTCGGAGTGGTAGGCCGCCATCGGGACCTCGGAGGTCCCCACGAGGTACATGTCCTGGCCCTCGATGCGATAGACGTCGTCCGCGGCCTGGCCGAGGAAGCCGGTGCCGTCCATCGCGCGCGGCTTGACCATCGACGGCGCGATCACCTGGGTGAAGCCGAAGGCGCGGGCGGTCTCGTTGGCGAGGTTGATCAGGGCGAACTCCAGCTCGGCGCCCACACCGGTGAGGAAGTAGAAGCGCGAGCCCGACACCTTGGCGCCGCGGTCGAGGTCGATCGCGCCGAGGATCCGGCCGAGCTCGACGTGGTCGCGCGGCTCGAAGTCGAACTCCGCCGGGGTGCCGATGGTCTCGAGCACGACGAAGTCGTCCTCACCCCCGGCCGGGACCTCGTCGGCGGCCAGGTTGGGGATGGAGAGCAGCGCCTGCTGCCACTCCTCCTCGGCCGCCGTCTGGGCGGCCTCGGCCTCCTTGACCTCGGCCGAGAGGGTCTTGGTCTGCGCGAGCAGCGCCTGCTTCTCGTCACCTTGTGCCTGGGGGATGAGCTTGCCGAGGCTCTTCTGCTCGCCGCGCTTGGCCTCGAAGGTCGCGATCGCCGCGCGGCGGGCCTTGTCGGCCGCGAGGGCCCGGTCGACGACGTCGTCGGACAGCCCACGCTTGGCCTGGGCGGCTCGTACGCGGTCTGGGTCGTCTCGGAGGATGCGCGGGTCGATCATGACCTCAGGCTATCCGGGTGGCTCGACGCCGATCATCCCAGTTAGGGCCGGTGTGATCGGGTCGCCCATACTTGGCGCCGTGCTCGACCGTTCCCGCGTCTCCGTCCTCGCCTGGAGTGCCCTCTGTCTCGGCGGCGTCGCGCTGCTGGCGCTCGCGGTGCTGCAGGGCTGGGGGCCGCTGGCGGACTTCGACGACCGCGGCAACGCCGCGCGCACGTGGGCGGTCGACGACAACGGCCTGAGGCGGGTGCTGCGCGGCATCGAGCTGGCCTTCTCCACGCCCGCCATGACGGCGTACGCCGCGGTCCTCACGATCGCGATGCTGGTCAAGGGGCACCGCCGGGCGGCGTTCTACACCGTGGGCGTGACGGCCACGACCGCACTGGCGACCACGCTGATCAAGCTCGCGGTGGCCCGGGACCGTCCGGAGTGGCAGGAGTCCGAGTGGCTGCTGTCCAACAACGCGTTCCCCTCGGGCCACGCGTCGTCGGTCGCGGCACTGGGCGGCGTCGTCATCGTGCTGGTGCTGATGCTCGTACGACGGTCGAGCGTGCGCCGCCTGGCCTACGTCGTGGTGCTGCTCGTCGTGCTCGTGGTGTCCGCCGACCGGGTCCTGCTCGGGCGTCACTTCCCCACCGACGTGGTCGCGGGGACGCTGCTGGGCGCGGGGTTCGTGCTGCTCGGGCTGGCGCTCTACAGCCCGCTGCCCCGCAGCCACGCGGCGCGGATCGAGCCGCTCGCGGAGTCGATGCCGTCGGGCCGCAAGCTGTCCGTCGTACTCAACCCGAGCAAGGTCGAGGACGTCGGCCAGTTCCAGTCGATCGTCAACGCGATGGCCAGCGAGGCCGGCTGGTCGAAGCCGAGCTGGCACCTGACGACCGTCGAGGACTCCGGCACCGGCCAGGCCGAGCAGGCCTCCGTCGAGGGCGCCGGCCTGGTGATCGTGTGCGGCGGCGACGGCACCGTGCGCGAGGTGTGCGCCGAGCTCGCCGGCACCGGCATCCCGGTCGGGATCGTGCCCGCCGGCACCGGCAACCTGCTGGCCCGCAACCTCGACATCCCGCTCTACATCCGCGCCGCCATCGACATCGCGCTCACCGGCCAGGACCGGGCGATCGACATGGTGGCGGTGTCCGGCGACGGGTTCGAGGACAGCCACTTCATGGTCATGGCCGGCATGGGCTTCGACGCCGCGATCATGGAGGGCGTCAATGAGGACCTCAAGAAGCGCGTCGGCTGGCTGGCCTACTTCGTGGCCGGGATGAAGTCCCTGATGTTCCCGGCGGTGCGCGTCGACATCTCCGTCGACGGCGGCGAGTACACCCGCCACCGCGCCCGCACGGTGGTCGTCGGCAACGTCGGCTTCCTCCAGGCCGGCATGCCGCTGCTGCCCGACGCCACCATCGACGACGGCGTGCTCGACGTCGTGATCCTGCACCCGCGCAACTTCTTCTCCTGGATCCCGCTGGTCTTCCGGGTCCTGTCCAAGGGCGCCCGCACCGACGACACGATCAACCGGATGACCGGCCACACGATCTCGCTGCGCGCCCACACCAGCACCCCCCGCCAGCTCGACGGCGACTCCATCGGCCCCGGCAAGGAGCTCCACATGGAGTGCATCCACGGCCGTCTGCTGGTGCGCGTCCCCCGCTGACCGTGGAAGGACTTCGTCCTTCCAGTGGGAGTACTCGCTGCGCTCGTACATCCCGGTTCGTGACCCCTGAATGAGGTTGACCCGCCCGAAAGTTTCGGGCGGGTCAACGGTTAACTGGGTGCCATGAGCGCACACCCCGAGCCCCTGGCCGCGTGGCACCGGATCGCGGAGTCCCGCGACCCCGCCGGGTTGGACGCCCTGCTCGCCGACGACGTCGTGTTCCGCTCGCCGGCGGTGCACAAGCCCCAGGAGGGCAAGGCGCTGACGACGGCCTACCTCGCTGCGGCGATCGTCGTACTCGGCCCGACGCTGCGCTACGTCGAGGAGTGGTGGTCGGAGTCGAGCGCGGTGCTGGAGTTCGAGGCCGAGCTCGACGTCAAGACGGTGCACGGCGTCGACATGCTGCGCTGGGGACCGGACGGACGTCTCACGTCGTTCACCGTGATGGTCCGCCCGATCCGGGGCCTCGAGGCGGTCATCGCCGCCATGGCCGCCGAGCTCACCCGCTGACCCGTCGCAAAGTTTGTGACGGGTCAGCGTGGGCGGGCGTGCGCGATCGCCTCGTCCTCCTCGGGCGAGAGCGGCTGCTCGGCGGACCACGCGGCGACGTTCTTGGCGTAGCTGCGGGCGTCGGAACGCCCGTGGATCGAGGTGAGTACGACGCCGTTGCCGCCGTCGTCCAGCAGCGCCAGCGACCAGGACAGGTGACCACCCATGTCGGCGAACGCGTCGTACCTCACGACCGCGACGTGGCGCAGCGAGCCGCGGGCCTCGGCGCGCAGCGCCGCCACCTCCTGGCGCAGGCCGTGGACGTCCTCGGGGAGCGCCTCGGCGTCGACCGCCCGGCGGGCCGCGCCGAGCCGGCGCAGCAGCGTGACGGAGACGGCCAACGCGGCCAGCGCGACCACGAGGCTGAGCAGCGCGAGGTAGACCACGCGCCCGACCCTAAACTGCGGGGGTGACATCCCCTCGACGCATCGCCTACCAGGGCGAGCCCGGCGCCAACTCCCACCAGGTGTGCCGTCAGCACTACCCCGACTGGGACACGCTGCCGTGCGCCTCCTTCGAGGACGTCTTCGCCGCGGTCGAGGCAGGCGAGGCCGACCTGGCGATGATCCCGATCGACAACTCCATCGCCGGGCGGGTGGCCGACATCCACCACTTCCTGCCCGACTCGGGGCTGCACATCATCGCCGAGCACTTCCTGCGCATCCGCTTCCACCTGCTGGGCGTTCCGGGCGCGACCCTCGACCAGGTCAAGACCGTGCACAGCCACGTGCACGCCCTCGGGCAGTGCCGCAAGGTGATCCGCGAGCACGGCCTGGTGCCCGTCATCTCGGGCGACACCGCGGGCGCCGCGCGCGAGGTCGCCGAGGCCGCCGACCCGACCCAGGCCGCGATCTCGCCGCCGCTGGCCGCCGAGATCTACGGCCTGGAGATCCTCGCCGAGGACATCGAGGACGAGGACCACAACACCACCCGCTTCGTGGTGCTCTCCCGCGAGCTCGTGGAGGCAGCCGCGGGCAACGGCCCGGTGGTCACCAGCTTCATCTTCAACGTCCGCAACCTGCCGGCCGCGCTCTACAAGGCGCTCGGGGGGTTCGCGACCAACGGCGTCAACATGACCAAGCTCGAGAGCTACATGGTGGGCGGGCACTTCTCGGCCACCCAGTTCCTCGCCGAGGTCGACGGCCACCCCGACGACGTCGGCCTGGCCCATGCGCTCGAGGAGCTCCAGTTCTTCACCACCGACGTCAAGATTCTCGGTGTCTACCCTGCCGACGCGTTCCGCTCCTGAGCGAGCCGAGGTGACGTCGGCGTTGCCCAGCCGCCACACTGGGTACCGGAACCACGCGACCCCCACGCGCAAGGACCCCAGATGACAGCGCTACAGCGCCAGACCCACAGCCAGGTGCAGCACCTCACGGCCGACGACGTCGAGCAGATCGGGCGCGAGCTCGACCTGATCCGGCAGGACGTCCTCGACACCCGCGGTGCCCGCGACGCGGCGTACATCCGACGCGTGATCGCCGTGCAGCGACGCCTCGAGCTCGCCAGCCGCGTGATCCTGCTCGCCGGGCGCTTCCCGCCCGCGTGGGTGGCCGGCACGGCCGCCCTGAGCCTGGCCAAGATCCTTGACAACATGGAGATCGGCCACAACGTCCTGCATGGCCAGTGGGACTGGATGCGCGACCCGACGATCCACTCGTCGACCTGGGACTGGGACCACGCGTCGCCGCCGGCGCAGTGGAAGCGGGCGCACAACGAGACCCACCACACCTACACGAACATCCTCGGCCAGGACAACGACCTCGGCTACGGCATCATGCGCGTCGACGAGGACCAGGAGTGGCAGCCCCGCTACCTCGTGCAGCCGCTGTGGAACTTCTTCAACGCCTGCATCTTCGAGTACGGCATCGCGATGTACGACATCGAGTTCGGCGAGCACCTGCGCGAGGGCAAGGGGATCACGCCCGAGCTGCGCTCGAGGATCCGCGAGGCCGCGGCCAAGGCGTCGAAGGGGATCACCAAGGACTACGTCCTGCACCCGATGCTGGCCGGGCCGGGCGGCTGGTTCGCCACCCTCACCGCCAACGCGACCGCCAACTTCGTGCGCAACGTGTGGAGCCACTCGATCATCATGTGCGGCCACTTCCCCGAGGGCGTCGAGACCTTCGAGCAGGGTGAGCTGCCCCAGAACGAGACCCGCGGCGAGTGGTACCTCCGCCAGATGCTCGGCTCGGCCAACATCTCCGGCCCGCCGCTGATGCACCTGATGTCGGGCAACCTCTCGCACCAGATCGAGCACCACCTGTTCCCCGACCTGCCGAGCAACCGCTACTCCGAGATCGCGCCCCGGGTGCGCCAGCTCTTCGAGCGCTACGGGCTCAGCTACAACGCGCGGCCGCTCCCCCAGCAGGTCGCCAGTGCCTGGCACCGAGTCTTCCGTCTGTCGCTGCCCAACGACTGGCTCGCCGAGACCAACCGGCGCAACGTGCCGGCGCAGCTCAAGTCGCTGTGGCGCCAGTCGCGCCGGTCGCGGGGGGCCGTCGGTCCCGGCCTCCGCCGCGCGCTGGCCCTCGCCTGACCCCCGTGACCGGGGCCGAGCCGTACGCCGGGGTCGCCGACGCCGCCTGGCGCTGGGTCCTCGGCCAGGTGCGCTGGGACGACGGCCCGTGGGTGCCCACGTCCGTGCCGTGGCGGGACGACACCGGCCCGCCGGCCGACCGGGACAGTCTGCACAGCGGTGTGGGCGGCCTCGCCCACGCGCTGGCCGAGATCCGGCTCGCGCGACCGTGGACCGCCGAGGAGAGCGAGCTGGCCGCGGGCATCGGCGAGCGGCTGCGCGCGAGGCTGGCCACCACGACCGACGCGACCTGGTTCGACGGGCTCGCCGGCGACGTCGGCGTCTTCCTCGCGCTCGGGACCGACGGGGCCGACGGGGCCGACGGGGCCGAGCCGGCGCTGGCGCGGCTCGCGGAGCTGGCCACCGCCGACGGCTGGCCGCAGGCGGTCACGGAGCCGCCCAGGTTCCTGCCCGGCGCCCGCATCAACGACGCGACGCTCGGCACGGCGGGGGTCCTGCTGGCCGCGGTCGCGGGCATCCGCCACCGCGTCCCGGGTGCCCCGCACGTTGCCGCGCACGCTGCCGACGTACTCCTGGCGGAGGCGGAGCCGGCCGACGGCGGGCTGCGCTGGCGGTTCGTGCCCGAGCGGTTCCGGACGACGCCGGCGACCGAGATGCCCAACTGGTCGCACGGGACGGCCGGGATCGCCGCGGCCCTGGCCCTCGCCGGCGCCGAGCTGGACCGCAGCGACCTCGTCGACGCGGGCGCGTCCGGCGCCGCGCACCTGCTGGCCCTCGCGCAGCAGAGTGGTGAGGGGCTGGTGGTGCCGCGCTACGCACCGGACCCGCTCCCCGGCGAGGAGCCCTGGTCGTTCGGCTGGTGCCACGGCGCGGCCGGCACCTCGCAGCTCTTCGCGGCCCTCCAGCACGCCGGGGTGGATCAGGTCGCCGGCGAGGCACCGTCGCACTGGCGGCGGCGCTTCCTCGCGAGCGTGGTCTCGTCGGGGGTGCCCGACCGGATGCGCCCCGGGTTCTGGGACAACGACGGACGCTGCTGCGGCACCGCCGGGGTCGGCGACGTCTTCCTGGACGCGTGGGAGTCCGGGGGCGACGAGCGCGACCTGGCCTTCGCACGCCGCCTCGGCGACGCCCTGGTCGAGCGTGCCGTCGTGGACGACCACGGCGCCCGGTGGCGCTTCGTCGCGCACCAGGCGGAGGAGCCGCTCCTCCCTCCCGGCGTCGGCTGGATGCAGGGCACGGCCGGCATCGCGGCGTACCTGTCCCGCCTCGCCCGCCTGGCCACCACCCGATGACCTGACACTCCGGCCGGGGGCCGAGAATGGGCGCATGGACCTCGCCGCGGCCGCCCTGACCTTCGGGGCGATCTTCCTGGTCGAGCTGCCGGACAAGACGTTCCTGGCGACGCTCGTGCTGGCCACGAAGTACCGCCCGATCCTGGTCTGGATCGGCGTCGGTCTCGCGTTCGCCGTCCAGACCGGCGTCGCCGTCGCGCTGGGGCAGGCCGCCTCGCTGCTCCCGCCCGACGTGGTCAAGAGCGCGGCCGTGGTGCTGTTCCTCGCCGGCGCGGCGATCCTGGTCCGCGAGGGCCGCAGCCACCAGGAGGACAGCGGCGAGGAGTTCGCCGAGAAGGCCAAGCCCGTGCACGGCTTCAGGGCCGTGCTCGCCTCCTTCCTGGTGCTGTTCGCGGCCGAGTGGGGCGACCTCAGCCAGCTGCTGACGCTGTCGCTGGTGGCCAAGTACGAAGCGCCGTTCAGCGTGTACGTCGGAGCCCTCGGCGCCCTGCTCTGCGTCAGCGGGCTGGCCGTGATCGTGGGCCGGAGCCTGCTGCGGGTGATCTCGATCCACGTGCTGCACTACCTGGGCGCGACCGTGTGCCTGGCGCTCGCCGGACTCACGCTCTGGGAGCTCGTCTCCTGAGAATGGGCTCTAGGGTGGCCCCATGACTGCGACCCACGGCGCCGACAGCGAGGTCGGCCGGCTGCGGACCGTGATGCTGCACCGGCCCGGACTCGAGCTCAAGCGCCTCACCCCGCGCAACAACGACAAGCTGCTCTTCGACGGCATCCCGTGGGTCGCCCGGGCCCAGGAGGAGCACGACGCGTTCGCCGAGGCCCTGCGGGCCCGCGACGTCGAGGTGCTCTACCTCACCGACCTGCTGACCGAGACCCTCGAGACGCCCGAGGCCCGCGACATCGCGATCGCTACCGCGCTGGCCGACCTCGACCTCGGCGACACGATGCGCGGCTACCTCGACGGTTTCCTGCACGCCGCCCCGCCGGCCGAGCTCACCGGCTACCTCACCGCCGGCATCCGCAACGACGAGGTCCGCGGCGGGTTCGGCCTGGTCACCTCGCTGCTGGCCCACGACGACTTCCTGGTCGACCCGCTGCCCAACCTGCTCTTCACCCGCGACTCGTCGGTGTGGGTCCACGACCGGATCGCGATCACGTCGCTGGCGATGCCCGCACGCAAGCGCGAGTCCCAGCTGACCGAGCTGATCTACAGCCTGCACCCGCGCTTCGCCGACTCGCCGCGCATCCACGGCCACCACTTCGAGCACGTCGAGGGCGGCGACGTACTGCTGCTGGCGCCGCGCGTCATCGCGGTCGGCGTCGGCGAGCGCACCACCCCGGCCGGGGTCGAGCGGCTTGCCCGCCAGGTCTTCGAGGCGTCGCTGGCCGACACCGTGCTCGCGGTCCCGATCGCGCAGGAGCGCGCCACGATGCACCTCGACACGGTCTGCACGATGGTCGACGTCGACAAGGTGGTGATGTACCCCAACGTCGCGCACAACCTGACGGCGTACGCCGTGACGCACGACGGGCGCACCGACGACGGCACCCTGATCCTGCACGTGGCCGACGCGGAGCCGTTCCTCGTCGCAGCCGCCCGGGCCATGGGCATCGACACGCTGCACCAGATCGACACCGGCCTCGACCCCGTCACCGCCGAGCGGGAGCAGTGGGACGACGGCAACAACACCCTGGCGCTGGCGCCGCGGGTGGCGGTCGCCTACGAGCGCAACGACGAGACCAACGCCCGGCTCGAGGACGCCGGCATCGAGGTGGTCCGGATCGCCGGCTCCGAGCTCGGCTCCGGCCGCGGCGGCCCGCGCTGCATGAGCTGCCCGATCTCGCGCGACCCACTGGTCTGAACCACCTGGGCCGGGTCCGGCCGATCGTTGACACGGTCGGACGGCGGTGGCAAAACTCGAAGACTCGAAAGGCCCGCGAGCACCGCCACCCCCCAGCGCGTTGCCGGGCTCTCTCGGTAGGAGTCGACCATGCTTCGTCGCCACCTCTCGTTCGCCAACGTCACCGCCGTACTCGCCCTGCTGCTCGCCACTGCCGGCACCAGCTATGCCATGACGCTCCCCCGCAACAGCGTGGGCACCCAACAGATCAAGCCCAGCGGGGTGACCGCCACCGACATCAAGACCAACGCCGTCCGCTCACCCGACGTCAAGGACGGGACGCTGCGCGCGGCCGACCTCCAGCCGGGCCTGCTCAACCCCGCGGCCACCGTGCAGACCACCGTCGCCCTCGCTGACCTCGCCGACGGCGCCAAGGCGTCCTACGACGCCTTCTGCCCGGCCGGACAGCAGGCCATCGGCGGAGGCGGCCGCGGCGACGACGGCAACTCCGAGGAGACCTCGGTGACGTCCTCCCGGCCGGCCGTCAGCTCCACCAACGTCGAGCCCCCCGCCGCCGGCGCGGGCTTCACCGGCTGGCGGATCACGGTCACCAACCTGGCCGGTGGCGTGGCAGCCGGCATCCGGCCGCAGGTGTGGGTGATCTGTACCGACGCCCCGTGACTGAGGGCCCGTGACCTGGGCCCGTGACGCACGGCACCGCCGTCTGACCCCCGACCCGCTGGACACTGCCGAGCGGGTCGGGGAGGATCGCCCGCGGGGAGGGCCCCACTGCGAAAGGTCGCGCATGACTTCGTTCTTTGACTCGTTCAGTCCGCAGGAGGTCGCGCGGATCAGCGCGCGAGGCCGGCACGTCACCCTGCCGGCCGGCTGGTCGCCGATCTGGGAGCGCACCCCTGCCGACAAGGCCTACATCCTGCTCGACGGCACCGTCTCCGTACGCCGCCACGGCGAGGAGATCGCCCAGCTCGGCCCCGGCGACATCATGGGCGAGCAGGCGATCGTCGACCACAAGCTCCGCAACGCCTCGATCGTGGCGCTCACGCCGCTCGAGGTCATCCACTTCACCGACGACACGGTCCGCGAGCTGTGCGAGGAGATGCCGTCGTTCAAGGCCGCGCTCGAAGAGGTGGCCAAGTCGCGCCTGGGGTGAGCGGGCCCGACGGTCCCGACGGCCACGACCGGCCGGTCGTGGCCGACCTGGCCGGTGCGCTGGAGGTCGTCGAGACCTACCTGCTCGGCGAGGCCCCGACGTTGACCCGGGTCCAGGTCGCCGAGCAGGCCGGCGTACCGCTCGAGGTGGCCTCCGAGCTGTGGCGGCTGCTGGGGTTTCCGACGCAGAGCGACGACGACGTGGCGTTCACGCCGCTCGACGTGGAGGCGCTGCGTGACACGCGCGCGCTCATCGACCTGGGCATTCTGGGACCGGAGCGGCAGGCGGCGCTCGTGCGCACCTGGGGCCGCAGCTATGCGCGGCTCGCGGAGTGGCAGACCACGCTGCTGGCCGACCTGGCCCTGGAGAGCGGGGCCGGCGCCGCCGAGACCCTGGCGCAGCTCACCGACGAGGTGCTGCCGCGCGTCGACGCGCTGCAGTCCTACGTGTGGCGTCGGCACCTGGTCGGCGCCGGCAGCCGGCTGCTCGCCGTGGAGGCGCCGGGCTCACCGGTCTCGCGGCTGGCGGTGGTGTTCGTCGACATCGTCGGCTACACCTCGCGGAGCAAGACCATGTCGGAGTCCGACCTCGTCGAGTGGCTGGAGTACTTCGAGAGCGAGACCCTGGGCCTGGTCGTCGACCACGGCGGCCGGATCATCAAGAACATCGGCGACGAGGTGCTGCTGGTCGCCGACGACGTCTTCTCCGCGGTCGAGATCGCCCTGATGATGACCACCCGCGGCCGCGATGACGATGACGCCTTCCCCTCCGTGCGCGCCGGCATCGCGTACGGCGACGTGGTCAGCCGGCTCGGCGACGTGTTCGGGCCCACGGTCAACGTGGCGGCGCGGCTGACGTCCGTCGCCCGGCCGGGCACCGTGGTCGTCGACCGCGGCGCCTACGAGGCGCTGAGCGGACGCGTGCACGACGAGAGCGATGACAGCCCCGACAGTGAGGCGGGCACCGACAGCGGAGCGCCGTACACGTTCCGGCGGATGCGCCGGATGTCGGTGAAGGGCTACCCGCGGCTCAACGCGTGGGCGCTGCGACCGAACGGCACCGTCAGCGGCCCTAGCGGATCGTGACCTGACGGTTGGCGAGGCCGGAGCGTGCGGCCCGCTGCTCGGTGGTGAGGTCGGAGGTGTCGGCGAGGGCCTCCGCGAGGTCCTTGGCGAACGCCGCGGCCGGCTCCTCGAGCGCCTCGGCGCCGGTGCCCAGCGGCAGGTCCCAGACGGGGGCGAGCAGGCCGTGGGCGCGGAACATGCCGACCAGGCGGGCGCCCGGGGCGATGACGTCCTGGCCGGCCGAGTGCAGCCGGGCGAGCGCGTCGAGCAGCTGGTCCTCGGGCTCAGGCATCACCCAGCGCAGGTGCTCCTTGGTGCCGACGTCGGTCCAGTACGCCGCGTCGACCGACGTCAGCCGGGCGGTGGGCGTGGAGGCCTGGTTGGCCTGCTCCAGGGCCGCCTCGGTGCCGCTGGTGTCGTCGACGTCGGCCAGCCAGAAGTCGAACCCGTCGTGGACGGTGACGTCGAGCGACGTACCGGAGACCAGGTCCTGGAGCCGCGGACCCTGCCCCGGTGACTCGGTGAGCCCGACGATGCCCGGCTCCGACTCGAGCGCCTTGGCGAGGACCGCGGCGAGGTCGCGCGACGGGTCGCCGAAGTTGTGCTGGACCTGGAGGCCGAGCCACACCTGGCCGCTCTCGCGCGACATCGCGGGCGCGGCCATGGGGAGCAGGGTGCACAGCTGGACCAGCCGGTCGCCGGCCGTCTTCACGGTCAGCGGCGCGGTGGCGGCCGGCACCAGCTCGCGCATCGCGACGATGTCGCACTCCGACGGCAGGCCCTCGAAGGGGCGGGCGACGTAGACGTCGTTGCCGCCGCCGGGGGCGCCGTGGCACGCCTTGTAGCGTTTGCCCGAGCCACAGGGGCAGGGCTGGCGAGGGGCGACCTCGGTGGCGGTGGTGTTCTCACGTCGGATGCTGCGGTTGCGCTTGGCCATGGGGGCGAACCTATCTTTCCAACAACTCCAGCAGGAAGGCCGGGCGGTCGGTGATGACCGCCTTGACGCCCAGGCTGCGGCACAGCTCGAGGTCGGCGGGCGTGTTGACGGTCCAGACGTGGATGTCGTGCCCGCTGCGCGCGATGCGCTGCGCGAAGCGCGGGTGCTCGCGCAGCTCGTCGATGCCGGGTCCCACGACCCAGTCCTCGCCGATGACCCGGCGCAGCATCGCCCAGCTCGCCGTGTGCTCGACGAGCTGGACCAGCCGCACGCCCGGCGCCATCTTCTCGACGCGCTGGAGCGCCGTGAACGAGAAGCTCATCACCCGCACCGGCGACCCCGGCTGGTCCCAGCCGAAGTCACGCAGCATCTCGACGAGCCGCTTCTCCACGAGACCGCCGTACCTCGTCGGGTGCTTGGTCTCGATCGCCACCTCGACCGGTCGCTCGTAGTCGGCCACCGTCTCCAGAAGCTTGCGCAGGGTGAGGACGCGGTCGAGCTCGTCGTCGCGGTCGGGGGCCTCGTCGTCGAGCTCGGACCAGGGGTTCTTCCACGACGCGAAGTCGAGCTCCGACAGGTCGGCGAGGTCGAGCGTGGAGACGACGCCGCGCCGGCTCGCCGTACGTCGGAGGCTGCGGTCGTGCACGCAGACCAGGTGCCCGTCGGCCGTCAGCCGCACGTCGCACTCGAGGGCCTCGGCCCCGGCGTCGAGCGCGGCGAGATAGGCGCCGAGGGTGTGCTCGGCGTTCTCGTGGCTCGCGCCCCGGTGAGCGACGACCTGCGGCCTCATGCGGACAGTCTTGCGTGTCAGGCCCTCTGGCGCTGCTCGACGAGGCCGACGAGGTTGCCCTCGGTGTCGCGGACGAACGCCTGCCACTCATCGGTGCCACCTGGGCCGAGGGTGTCGTCGTCGTGGCCGAAGATGACGTGCGGCTCGGCCTCGACGGGTGCTCCGTTGGCGCGCAGCCGGGCGACGGTGGCGTCGATGTCGGCGACGTGGAGGTAGAGCAGCGCGCCGGGGGCGCCCTTGTCGAGCAGCAGCCGGACCCCGTCGAGGTCGAAGAACACCAGGCCCGGCGGGTCGTACGACGCCGTCGCTGCCGGTGGTCGGCACTGTCGAGGCACCCGCGGCGGTGCTGGTCCGGCCGGACGGGCACGTGGCGTGGGTGGGCGACGGGACGGACGCGGGTCTCGTCGATGCGCTGACCCGGTGGTTCGGTGCGTGACTACCGGGATCGCAGGAACTTCCCGAAGTGGGGGACGGTGAAGGCCACGCTGCCGCGCTCGGCGGAGTAGACGAGCCCCTTCTTGATCAGGCCGTCGCGGGCGGGTGAGAGCGACTGCGGCTTGCGAGCGAGGTGGCGGGCGACGTCGGCGGTGGCGACGAAGCCGTCGCCGAGGTCGGCCATGGCGGTCATGTAGTCGCGCTCGGCGGGGGTGGCGCGGTCGTAGCGGGCGCCGAAGAAGCCGATCGCCAGCTCCGACTCGGCCTCGGGCGCGGCCTCGAGTACGTCGGCGGCGGTGATCGGCGAGCCGACGGCGGCGTCCCAGGTGACCTTGCCGTAGGCCTGGACGAAGTAGGGGTAGCCGTCGGTCAGCCGGTAGAGCTCGTCGAGCGCGGCGTCCTCGAAGGTGACGCCCTCGGTGCCGGCGGGGACCCGCCAGGCCCGGTCGGCCATCTCGCGCGGCAGCCGGTCGACCGAGACGTAGCGGAACAGCCGCTCGGCGTACGACTTGGAGGCCGCCAGCGCCACCGGGAGGTGCGGCAGGCCGGCGCCGACCACCACCAGGGGCGCGCCCTGTTGGCTGATCTCGTGGCAGGCGCCGCAGATGGCGGCGAGCTCCTCGGTCGCGATGTCCTGCATCTCGTCGACGAACAGACCGAGCCCGACGCCCAGGTCACCGGCGAGGGAGGCGACGTCGGTGAACAACTCCACCAGGTCGAGCTCCAGGTCGCCGGAGTCGGCGCGGCCCTTGGCGGCCACGGCGTCGACGGGCGGGGTCCACTTCATGCCCTTGCGGTCGGGCAGCGTCGTACGCAGCGCGAACGCCTTGAGTACGCCGGCCACCTCGTCGACCCGGTCGGGGTCGCGGTGGCGGTGGGCGACCTCGCGAACGGCGGCGTGCACGGCCTGGGCCACGGGGATCCGGATGCTCTGGTCGGGGCGGGCCTCGATCTTGCCGGTCCCCCACGCCCGCTTGACCGCCTGACCGCGCAGGGCGTTGAGGAGCACGGTCTTGCCGACCCCGCGCAGCCCCGACAGGACCATGCTGCGCTCGGGTCGGCCCGCCGCGACCCGCTCGAGAGTGATGTCGAACTGGTCGAGCTCGCGGTCACGCCCGGCCAGCTCGGGCGGACGCTGCCCGGCCCCGGGCGCGTAGGGGTTGCGGATCGGGTCCATGACAGGACCGTATCGACCCGTCTAGCGAAAACCGTAGACCCCTGTATCCACCGCGAGTCGGCGCCTGTGCACGCCCGGAATGCGCCGAGTCGGCGTGAATGCAGTGCACGAGCGCCGACTCGGCGTCGTACAGGGGGTTCAGGCGCCGTTGGCGTAGAGCGGCCGGGTCTCGGAGTAGGCCTGGTCGAGGGCGTCGCGCAGGGTGCCGATCAGCTGGGGCACCTCGTCGACGGCCAGCCGGAAGGAGCCGGTGCAGATGTTGTCGCGCCACAGGGACAGCACGACCATGCCGGCGTCCTGGTGCCAGGAGACCCGCAGCGCGCGGTCACGACCCCGGGCGTCGAGGAAGATCGACCCCGTCTCGGGGAGCGGGCGGGCGGCGGGCATGCCCCATCATGCTCTGCGGCTGGTGGGTCTGTCATCGGTTCGCGACAACGTCGGCGGCGCGGCGAATCTCAGCAGATGGTGAGATCGCCGTCGTTCCGGGGGATTGCAACTCGCCGGAACGACGGGAAAGGGTCCGGAACCTCGCCCGCTCGGGTCCTAGAATCACCGGGTGCCCGAGCTGCCCGAGGTGGAAGCGTTGGCCCTGGACCTCAGGGGTCGGCTCGACGGGCGCGCCATCACCAGGATCCACGTCGCGGCGTTCAGCGCCCTCAAGACCTACGACCCGCCGCTCAGCGCGCTCGAGGGCACGCTGGTCGACGACGTCACGCGACACGGCAAGTTCCTCGACATCGAGGCCTCGGGTCTGCACCTGGTGTTCCACCTCGCCCGCGCGGGCTGGATCCGCTGGCGCGACGAGGTCCCGGCGCTGCCGCCCAAGCCCAGCAACAAGTCGCCACTCGCGGTCCGGGTCGTGCTCGACGACGACACCGGGCTCGACGTCACCGAGGCCGGCACCAAGAAGTCGCTGGCCATGTACGTCGTGCGCTCGCCCCCCGACGTACCCGGCATCGCCCGGCTCGGGCCGGACCCGCTCGCCGACGAGTTCACCATCGACGTGCTGCGCGCCATCCTCGAGAGCGAGGGGCGCAAGCAGCTCAAGGGCGTGCTCCGCCACCAGGGCACCATCGCGGGCATCGGCAACGCCTACTCCGACGAGCTGCTCCACGCGGCGAAGATGTCGCCGTTCAAGCCGGCCAACAGCCTCGACGACGCGGAGCTCGAGACGCTCTACGCGGCGATCCGCGGGGTGCTGGGCGACGCCGTCGACCGCTCCCGCGGCCTGGCGGCCAGCGAGCTCAAGAGCGAGAAGAAGTCCAACCTGGCCGTCCACGGCCAGACCGGCAAGGCCTGCCCGGTGTGCGGCGACATCGTGCGCGAGGTGTCGTTCGCCGACTCCAGCCTTCAGTACTGCCCGACCTGCCAGACCGGCGGCAAGCCGCTGGCCGACCGCCGCATGAGTAGGTTGTTGAAGTGACCGGCATCCCCACCGTCTCCATCGACGGCGTCCCCGACCCCCTGCCCGAAGGGCTGGCCGTGCTCGACGTGCGCGAGCCGGTCGAGTGGGCCCACGGCCACATCGCGGGCGCGGTCCACGTGCCGCTGATGGACCTGCCGCAGCGGCTCGCCGACCTGCCCCGCGACCAGACGCTGGTCGTCTGCAAGGTGGGCGGCCGGTCCGGGCAGGCCGTGGGCTACCTCGCCCAGCAGGGCTTCGACGTGGTCAACCTCGACGGCGGGATGCTCGACTGGGCGGCCGCCGGGCGGCCGATGGTCAGCGAGACCGGGCAGACACCACAGGTCGTCTGACTCGCAGAGGGCTCGCCGGCGCCACCTGCGGCGCCGGCGGCCTCCGCTACCGCTGGACTACTCGGGCGCGGAGCCGAGGTCGGTGCAGGTCTCACCGACGTACTCGCTGAAGGCGTCGACCTTCTTCTCGTCGTCACCGCTGAAGTCTTCGCCCGCCTTGTCCAGCTCCTCGGCGGTCGCGTCGTCGTCGATGTCGGCGATCGACTCGATGATGAGCTCGAAGCCCTCGCGGGCCTCGTCGGAGATGTCCTCAGGGGTGCCGACCTCCTCGAAGTCGGCGAAGGCCTCCTTGACGGCCTTGATCTGGTCTTCCGTCGGGGACTCACCGTCAGCGCCGACCGAGGTCTCGCCGATCTTGGTGATGGCGGCGCAGAAGTCCTTGGTGGAGGCGTCCGTCGGAGCGCCTCCGCAGGCGGTCGCGGTGCCGGCGACGAGGACCAGGCTGGCAGCGAGCAGGGGCAGCTTCATTCGGTGGTCTCCTCAGTGAAGGTGGATGGACGCAGTATCTACCCAGCCGTGACCCGTGCACGCCTCTCGACGCGCGTCGATGTCCGGCGTCTCGCGGACTACTCGGTCGAGTCGGTGCTGGGCGCCTCGGGCGTGGACCCGGAGTCGGCGCAGGTGTCCTCGACGTACTGGTCGAAGGCCTCGGACTTGGCGTCGTCCTCCTCGGAGAAGCCCTCACCGGCCTTCTCCAGGTCCTCGGCCGACGCGTCGTCGGGCACGTCGGCGATCTCGGCGGCGATCAGCTCGAGGCCGTCGCGCGCCTCGTCCGAGACGTCCTCGGGCAGGCCCTGGTCGGCGAGCTCCTCGACGGCGTCCTTGACCCCGCGGACCTGGTCCTCGGTCGGCTCCTCCGGGTTGACCTCGGCGTAGGCCTCCTGGACCTTGGTGATGGCGTCGCAGAACTCCGAGGTCGAGACCGTGTCGTCGGAGACCTCTCCGTCGTCACCACAGGCGGTCATGGTCCCGCCGAGCAGCACGAGCGAGGCGGTGAGCAGGGCGAGCTTCATGGGAGGTCTCCTGGAGTGAGGGGACCCCCATTCATTCACGTCGACGGGCCCCGCGCGAGGCCGGGAGCCTCGGGGACCCCCAGCAGGTTGGGCAGCCGGCGCAGGTAGTCGCTGCGCGAGATCGTGGTGACGCCGAGGGTGCTCAGGTGCGGCGTGACCCACTGCGTGTCGACCAGCCGCTCCCCCGCGCGGTCGTCACTCAGCAGGTCGACCAGCCCGACGAGGGCCACCTTGGAGGCGTCGCGGGCGCGGTGGAACATCGACTCCCCGGCGAACAGGCCGCCCAGCGAGACGCCGTACAGGCCACCCTCCAGCTGCCCGTCGCGCCAGGCCTCCACGGAGTGCACCCAGCCCAGCTCGTGGAGCCGGAGGTAGGCGTCGCGGATCTCGCGGTTGATCCAGCCGGACGGTCGCGTGGGGTCGGCGCACGCGTCGATCACCTCGGCCACGGCGGTGTCGACGCGGATCTCGAAGCCGCGCATGGCGCGCCGCAGCGACCGCGAGACGACCAGCCGGTCGAGGGGCAGCACCCCGCGCTCGACCGGGCAGAACCAGTACGGCGGGTCGCCGGCCCCGTCGCCCGGCATCGGGAAGACGCCGTGGCGGTAGGCGGCCAGCAGGGTGCCCGGCTCGAAGTCCGCGCCGATCCCGACCAGGTCATCGGTGGGGTCGAACCGGGCGGGGTCGCCGAACACCCAGCGGGTCGGTGGCGGCTCGATCGGCACGGTCACGACCGTAGCCGTTGGTGGCGCCCTCCTAAGATCGACCCATGGGTGTCACGGGAAGCGTCGGTAAGCAGCTCGCGCCTCGGCTCGCAGGGATCGCGCCGGGCCTGACCGCGTCGTTCGTGCGCGAGGCGCTCCACCGCGCCATCAAGGGCGTCGGGCCGCTGCCTCCCGCCGCCAGCGCGGCCGACAAGCAGCTGGCCGAGCAGCACGGCAACGTCGACAAGGCCGTCCACGAGGTGATCGAGAACCACGTGCGCTACGCCGGCGCCCAGGGCTTCGTGACCAACATCGGCGGCCTGGTGACCGCCGCGGTCACCATCCCCACCAACATCACCGGCCTCGCGCTCATCCAGACCCGGATGATCGCCGGCATCGTGCACCTGCGCGGCTACGACCTCGACGACCCCCGGGTGCGCAACGCGATCCTGGTGACCGTCCTCGGCGAGGACTCCGTCGCGAAGATGGTCAAGAAGCGCAAGCTCCCCGCGCCGCCGATGGCGCTGGCCACGGCACCGCTCCACGACGCCAGCCTCGACGCGATCATCTCCACCGAGGTCGCCTCCGACCTGATCACCAAGGTCGCCGGCAAGCGGCTGGCGATCACCGTCGGCCGACGGGTGCCCGTCGTCGGCGGGCTGGTCGGCATGGGCGCCGACGGCTACCTCACCTGGAAGATCGGCCGCTACGCCGACCGCGAGTTCCTGCCCCGCGCTGCTCGATAGGCCTTGAGCGCGCCGCGGCCGACGCGCGAGGCCTGGAGACGGCGTACGAGCTTGGCGCGCAGCCGGTAGGTCGGGCGCAGGTAGGAGCGCTCCAGGTCCCGGTGGGCCTGCGCGAGCTCGCCGCTGACGCGCGCCGCCTCCTGCTGGAGCCGGCCGTTCTCGAGCAGCAGCGCCTTGATCGCGTCGACCGCGGCGCCGGCCACCTGGGCCTCGGACGGCCGGTCGGGGTCGGCCCAGTCGGCCTCGGGCGGCGGGCCGCCGAGCAGGTCGTCGAGGTCGCCCACGACGTCGTAGCCGCGGTCGCGGATCTCGGTCACCCAGGCGTCCTCGAGGTCACGGACCCAGGGGTGTACGTCGGGCGGGAGCCGCAGGCGCGGGGAGCCGGTGCGCTGCGAGAGCGTCTGGTGGGCGAGGAGCTCACGCACCAACGGGCGGTAGTCGGCCGGCGGCAGCTGCCGGTTGGCGGCCCGGTTGATCCGGCGGATGAGCGCGGTCTCGGGCACGCCGAGCGACGGGTTGACCCGCTCGGCCTCGAGGTCGAGGTCGAGGCCGTCGAGCCCGAAGGCCTGGCTGAAGCGCTTCCAGAGCAGCTCGCGCGCGCCACCCGGCGGCGGCACCGTCACCAGGTGGATCCGCTCGGGCGGCAGGTCGTGGCCCCAGCGGTTGAGGATGTCGGGGATCTCCTGCACGCTCCAGAACCAGCTCGAGATCCGGCTCTCCCGCGCGGGGTTCTGGACCTGCCGCAGGAACTTCGCGTAGCTGATCGAGCTGCGGTGCTTGACGTTCTCCTGCCACTCCGCCGGGATCTGGCGGACCAGGTCGCGCACCGACAACACCACGTGGACCTCGGTGCCGTCGCCGTGGCCCAGCGACTCCAGCGCGCGCCCCACCTGCGAGCGCGACGCGGCCGCGAGGATCTCGTGGCTGATCACCGACGTGCCGCGGTGGGCGCGGACCTGCTCGGCGAGCCGGTCCCACGCGCCGATCGCCTCGGTCTCGAGGCCGCCCCAGGGCAGCCGCATCAGGTCGAGCGCCGCAAGGAAGTGGGCGTCGAAGCGGTCGGCGGGGTAGAGGATGCCGGCCGCGTGAAGGGTGCGCCGGTTGCGGAACAGCACGTCCTGGAGGTACGACGTGCCGGTCTTGGGGGTGCCGACGTGCAGCAGGACCCGCCTGGTCGGGGCCCCGGTCATTGGCAGGGTCATCGCGCCTCCTCCCCACGGCTAGAGCCGAGCAGCAACCGGACCGCCAGGGCGAGCACCCCGGCGTCGGACGGCCCGGTGGATGCCGCTGCCGGCGCGACAGGGCGGGGCAGCAGGGCATCCGGGTCGCCATGGACAGGGTAGCCAGCGCGCAGCAGCCGGTCGCGCATGCGGGCGGCCCGGTCGGTGACCCAGGCGGAGTGCTCGTCGGGCACCGCGAGCGGGGCACCGGGAACGCCGACGAGCCGCGGCAGCAGGGTGCCGCGCAGCAGCTCGGCGCGGCGGTCGGGCAGCACCAGCAGGCCGAGGACGCCGGCCACGCGGCGCGCCAGGTCGACGGCGTCGCCCGCGAGCAGGGGCGGGGCCGGCAGCGACCGTCGTACCCCCACGAGACGGGGCAGCGCGGCGGGGTCGAGGACGACCCGGACCTGGCCGGGCCCGACCCGGCGGGCCCAGGTGGCGGCGGCCCGCTCGAGGTCGACGCGCGGCGGCACCCGGGTGCCGGCGGTGAACGGGTCGAGCCACTCCCGCCACGGCGGGCAGCCGTCGTCGAACGCGCGCGACGTCCAGGCGTCGGCGAGCATGGTGGACAGGTCGCGGCCCAGGACGAGTACGACGGACCCGCGCCCACCCGGGGGCCGGCCGCGGCCGATGAGCGCCTCACGCACGGGGTCGGCCAGCCACGGGTCGCCGACCAGGCGGTAGCGGGTGCGCCAGGGGCGCACGTAGCGGGCCGGCCGGGGCTCGGGGGTGCCGGCCGCGACCAGGTCCTCGGCGATCAGGGTGGTCGCGACCCGGGTGAGCTCGTCCTCGGGCAGGTCGGCGGGGTCGACCGGTCGCGGTCCGAACCGCGACTCCTCGGCGGCGCCGACCAGCTCGAGGTCGGCGGTGCCGCGGCCGGGGGCGCTGGCGCCCAGGACCCGCTCGACCAGCTCGGGAGTCGCCCGTCCGGCCAGGTGCAGCCGGCGCAGCAGCTCCAGCTGCTGGGCGCCGGGCAGGTGGGCGCCGCCCTGGACGCCCGCGCCGGTCCACTCGTGCCACGGCGTGGTGCCGCCCTCGCGCAGGTGGGCGACCCAGCCCCACGCGCGCCGCTCGCCGTCGACGGTCATCACCGGTCGACCACTACTCGCGCATCCGCTTCGCGTGGGTGCGCACCTTGTTCAGCAGCTGCTGGTCGGGGTCGGGGCGCCGCGCGGCCTCGCGGGTCATCGCGGACAGCGCGTCCATCGCCACCCGCAGCTGCTGCTTGGTCGAGACCTTGTCGGGGTCGACATAGCTCTCCCCCTCGGCCGGCGGCAGCGGGCGGAGGTCGGTGACGTCGCCGACGACGTCGACGCCGCTCTGCTCGACCCAGTCCACCCAGCGCGCGGTCTCGGCCTCGGCCCACGGCTGGAGCCGCGGCGGCATCCGCACGGGCTGGGACACGCGGCCGACCAGCTCGTTCTGGGCGAGCATCTCGCGGATCAGCTCGTCGTACGTCGCCTCGCGGCGGGTGCTTCGGTCCATCCGCCGGTTGAGCTTGCGGATCACCTGCGTCTCCGCGACGCCGAGCGACTGGTTGAGCCGGTCGCTGTCGCGCGGCGCCCACGCCGGGTCGATGCCCAGGACCGTGCAGAAGCGCTGCCACAGCAGGTCGCCGGGGGCGCCCTTCGGCGGCACGGTGACGACGTGGACGTGCGCGGGGTCGAGCCCGGCGCCCCAGGCGCCGAGCACCGTCGGCAGGTCGAACGCGCGGTAGAACCACGGCCGGCCGTGCTCGACGCGGCCCAGGAAGCGGCGGTAGCTCCACTTGCGCCCCTGCTTGACGCTCTCCTGCCACGCCGCCGGGATCTGCCGCGCGAGGTCGCGCGCGCTGTAGACGATGTGCACCTCGCTGTCGGCCAGGTCGCGCTTGGCCCGCACGATCGCGTCGGCGGTCGCGGGCGCCAGGATCTCGTGGCTGATCACGACGGTGCCGCTCTTGCGCCGGGTGCGCCGCATCAGCGACTCCCAGCTGCCCTTGGCGTGGCCGACCGGCCCGCCCCAGTCCTGGTCGAGCAGGTCGAGCGCGGCCCGGAAGTGGAACAGCCCCGGGCTCACCATCGGCGAGCGCGACGGGAAGTGCACGTCGTGCTCGGCCAGCGAGCGCGTGTTGAGGGTGAGCCGGTCCTGGAGGTACGTCGTGCCGGTCTTGGGTGCGCCGACGTGCAGGTAGACGCGGCGCTTGGGACTCACGTGGGTGATTCTGCCGCACCCGGGCTCAGCGCCCGCACCACCGCCGACGGACTCGGCCGGCCGAGCACCCCGGCCATCCACGCGCTGGTCTCGACGAGCCGCCCGAGGTCGACGCCGTGCTCGATCCCGAGCCCGGTGAGCAGCCAGACGAGGTCCTCGGTCGCGAGGTTGCCGGTCGCGCTCTTGGCGTAGGGGCACCCGCCCAGCCCGCCGGCGCTGGCGTCGTACGTCGTGATGCCGGCCTGGAGCCCGGCATAGGCGTTGGCGAGGGCCTGGCCGTAGGTGTCGTGGAAGTGCAGCGCCAGCTGGTCGGTGGTCATCCCGGCCGCGACGAACGCCTCGACCAGGCCGGTGATCTGGTTGGCGGTGCCGACGCCGATGGTGTCGCCGAGGCTGAGCTGGCTGGCGCCGAGGTCGAAGAGCCGCTTGCCGACGCCGACCACCTGGTCCACGGGCACGGCGCCCTCCCAGGGGTCGCCGAAGCACATCGACACGTAGGCGCGGACGTCGAGCCCGGCGTCGCGGGCGCGGCGCACCGTCGGCTCGAACATGGCGAACTGCTCGTCGAGGCTGCGGTTGAGGTTCTTCTGCGCGAACGTCTCGGTGGCGGAGCCGAAGATCGCGACGTGGCGCAGCCCGAGCTCGAGCGCGCGGTCGAGGCCGCGCTCGTTGGGCACGAGCACCGGCAGGTCGCGCCCCTCGTCGCCGAGCATGGTCATCAGCTCGGCGGCGTCGGCGAGCTGCGGCACCCACTTGGGGTGGACGAAGCTGGTGGCCTCGACGACCGGCAGCCCGGCGGCGACGAGGCGGCGTACGAACTCGGCCTTGGCATCGGTCGGGACCAGGCCCTTCTCGTTCTGGAGCCCGTCACGCGGGCCGACCTCGTAGATCGTGACCTTCGCAGGGAGCCCGGTCATGCCTCCTCCTGCTCGACGACGAACAGCCGGGCGCCGAGGGCGACCTGCTGGCCGGTGGTCGCGCCGACGGCGGTGACGGTCCCGGCGAACGGCGCCTTGAGCGTCAGCTCCATCTTCATGGCCTCCATCATGCCGAGCACGTCGCCCTCGGCCACCTGCTGTCCCTGCGTCACCCGGACGTCCAGGACGGTGCCGGGCATCGGGGCGAGCAGGATGCCGTCGCCCGCGTCGACCGCGTCGACGAAGCGGTCGGGCGGGGTGAGGACGTGGCGCTGGCCGCGGAACGACACCTCGACGACGTCGGGCTGCACGTTGACGACCGCCCGCACGCGGTGGCCGTCGACGACCGCGTCGAGCACGTGGTCGGCCGCGCTGACCATCACGAACGGGACCCCGTCGACGGTGCCGGCGGAGCGGTCGACCACCACGAGCCGGTCGAGGTCGACCAGCGTCGGCGCGGGCGGGCCGCCGAGCCGGAACCCGTCGGCCTGGAAGGGATGGCCGCCGTGGGTGACGCTGTCGGACGCGGAGAGCATCGCGGAGACCCAGGCGGCCATCATCCGCGGCACCTCGGGTGCCGGCGCCGGGACCTCGGCCCCGATGTCGACGTGGTCGAGCCAGGCGGTGTCGATGGTGGCGTCGCGGAACTCGTCGCTGGCCACCAGCGCCCGCAGGAAGCCGGTGTTGGTGGTGAGGCCGAGCACCGCGGTGTCGTCGAGGGCCGCGAGTAGCGCGAGCCGGGCGGACTCGCGGTCGGGCCCGTGCGCGATCACCTTGCCGAGCATCGGGTCGTACGACGTACTGACGACCTGGCCGCTCTCCAGGGCGTGGTCGACGCGGACGGTGGTCGAGGTGCGCGCCTCGCCGGTGGGCCAGCGGACGATGCTCGCGGTGCCGGCCTGCGGCAGGAAGCCGCCGAAGGAGTCCTCGGCGTAGACCCGGGCCTCGATCGCGTGGCCGGTGAGGGTGAGGTCGTCCTGCGTGACCGGCAGGGGCTCGCCCGCGGCGACGCGGAGCTGGAGCTCGACCAGGTCGACACCGGTGACGAGCTCGGTCACGGGGTGCTCGACCTGGAGGCGGGTGTTCATCTCCAGGAAGTAGGCCTCGCCCGTGTCGCTGTCGAGCAGGAACTCCACGGTGCCAGCGTTCTCGTAGCCGACGTGCCTGGCCAGGGCCACCGCGCTCGACGTGACGAGCGCGCGCACCTCCGGCGTGATCGTCGGGGCCGGCGCCTCCTCGAGCACCTTCTGGTGGCGGCGCTGGGTCGAGCAGTCGCGCTCGAACAGGTGGACCACGTTGCCGTGGGCGTCGGCGAGCACCTGGACCTCGATGTGCCGACCGTGCTCGACGTACTTCTCCACGAGCATGGTGTCGTCACCGAACGCCGAGAGCGCCTCGCGCTTGGCGGCCGCGACCGCCTCGTCCATCTCCTCGGCATTGCGCACGATCCGCATGCCCTTGCCGCCGCCACCGGCGGCGGCCTTGACCAGCACGGGGTACGCCGCGTCGGTGCCGGTCGGCACGACCGGGACGCCGGCGGCGACCGCGATCTCGCGGGCGGCGTCCTTGCGGCCCATCTGCTCCATGACGGAGGCGGACGGGCCGACCAGCTTGATGCCGGCGGCCTCGAGCGCGGTGGCGAACGCGGCGCGTTCGGAGAGGAAGCCGTAGCCGGGGTGGACGGCGTCGGCACCGACCGTCTTGGCGGCGGCGACCACCGCGTCGATGTCGAGGTAGCTGCCGACCCGGACCGCGTCGTCGGCGGCCTGCACGTGGGGCGCGGCGTGGTCGAGGTCGGTGAACAGCGCGACCGTGCGGATGCCCATGGCGCGGGCGGTGCGCATGACGCGCACGGCGATCTCGCCGCGGTTGGCGATCAGGAGGGTCTTCATCTCATTCACATCCGGAAGATGCCGTAGGAGGGCTCCGGGATCGGCGCGCGGGCGGCCGCGGCCAGCCCCATGCCGAGCACCCGGCGGGTGTCGGCGGGGTCGATCACGCCGTCGTCCCAGAGCCGGGCGGTGGAGTAGTAGGGCGAGCCCTGGGTCTCGTACTGCTCGCGGATCGGCTCCTTGAACTCCTCGTCGTCGGGCCGGCCGGCGACGGTGGCGAGGACCGAGGCGGCCTGCTCGCCGCCCATGACCGAGATCCGCGCGTTGGGCCACATCCACAGGAAGCGCGGGTCGTAGGCACGCCCGCACATGCCGTAGTTGCCGGCGCCGAACGAGCCGCCGATGACGACCGTGAACTTCGGGACCACCGAGCAGGCGACCGCCGTGACCAGCTTGGCGCCGTCGCGGGCGATGCCCTTGTTCTCGTACTCGCGGCCGACCATGAAACCGGTGATGTTCTGGAGGAAGACCAGCGGGATGCCGCGCTGGTTGCACAGCTCGATGAAGTGCGCGCCCTTGAGCGCCGACTCGCTGAAGAGGATGCCGTTGTTGGCCACGATGCCGACCGGCATCCCCCAGATGCGGGCGAAGCCGCAGACCAGCGTCTCGGCGTAGAGCTTCTTGAACTCGTGGAAGCGGCTGCCGTCGACCACGCGCCGGATCACCTCGCGCACGTCGTACGGCGTGCGGGTGTCGGCGGGCACCACGTCGTAGAGCGTCGCGGGGTCCTCGTGCGGCTCCTCGACGTCGTGCACCGCCAACGACTGGGTGACCGGTCGCTCGAAGGTCTCGACGATGCCGCGGACGATGGCCAGCGCGTGCCGGTCGTCGTCGGCGAGGTGGTCGACGACCCCGGAGGTGCGGGCGTGGACGTCGCCGCCGCCGAGGTCCTCGGCGGAGACGACCTCACCGGTCGCGGCCTTCACCAGCGGCGGGCCGCCGAGGAAGATCGTGCCCTGGTTGCGCACGATCACGGTCTCGTCGGACATGGCCGGGACGTAGGCGCCGCCGGCGGTGCAGGAGCCCATGACGCTGGCGACCTGCGGGATGCCGCGCGCCGACAGGTTGGCCTGGTTGAAGAAGATCCGGCCGAAGTGCTCGCGGTCGGGGAACACGTCGTCCTGCATCGGCAGGAACGCGCCGCCGGAGTCGACGAGGTAGATGCACGGCAGGTGGTTGTCGGAGGCGACGGTCTGCGCGCGCAGGTGCTTCTTGACCGTGATCGGGTAGTAGGTGCCGCCCTTGACCGTCGCGTCGTTGGCCACCACGACGCACTCGCGGCCGCTCACCCGGCCGATGCCGGTGACGACGCCGGCGGAGGGCACGGCGTCGTCGTACATGCCGGTCGCGGCGAGCGGGCTGAGCTCGAGGAAGGGGCTGCCGGGGTCCAGCAGGGCGTCGACGCGGTCGCGGACGAGGAGCTTGCCCCGGTCGGTGTGCTTGGTCCGCGCCGCCTCGCTGCCGCCGAGGCGGGCGGTGGCCAGACGTTGGCGCAGGTCGGCGACGAGTTCCTTCATGTCCTGGGGCACGCCCCCAGGTTAGCGATCGTTAACCTGCGCGTCCATGCTCCGCTCCGCTTGTAACTCACCGTTACTGCATCTAGCTGGCCCGTATACGGGCACGACACAAGAAGTAACGGTGAGTTACATAAGCCCACCCGCGCGGAGCGTTAACGAGCGCTAACCTCCTTCCGTGGCCACCACCCGGGCAGAGGAGACGCCGACGCGCCGTGAGCAGATCCTGGCCACCGCGGCCGACCTCTTCGCCGCGCGCGGCTTCCACGGCGTCTCGGTCGCCGACCTCGGCGCTGCCTGCGGCATCTCCGGGCCGGCGCTCTACAAGCACTTCGCCTCCAAGGACGCCGTCCTGGCCGAGATGCTGGTGACGATCTCGGAGCGCCTGCTCGACGTCGGCCGCACCCGCGTCGCCCGGGCCGACGACGCCGACGCCGCGCTGCGCGGCCTCGTCGACTGGCACGTGGAGTTCGCGCTGCACCACCGCGCGCTGATCATCGTCCAGGACCGCGACTGGGAGTCGCTGCCCGCCGACGCCCGCGAGCGGGTGCGCTCGCTCCAGCGGGAGTACGTCGACCTGTGGGCCGCCCAGCTCCGACTGCTGCACGACGGGCTCGACCTGACCGCCGCCCGCGCCATGGCGCACGCGGCGTTCGGGCTGATCAACTCCACGCCGCGCACCGGCTCACTGCCCGACCCCTCCCTGCACGACCTGCTGATCGAGATGGCGCTGCGCGCGCTGCTGCCCCCTGCCTGAGACCTAGGCTGGAGGGATGCGCGTCGGACGGGGACTGTGGCTGCCGCTGGTGGCGGCGCTCCTCGGCGCCACCGCCGGCGTCACGACCGCCGTCGTCGTCGACGACGAGCCCGGGGGTCCCGCCACCACCCAGGACCCGCTCGACGTGAAGATCCCGTTCGAGAACCTGGACTGCACCGGACAGGCCGTCTACGTGCTCGGCTACGGCGACACGGCGGCGGCGATCCGCTACACCGTGATCAACCATCCCGACGAGGACGTGCGCTACCTGAGCACCGCGTCGTCGTGCGACACCCACTGGGCACGGAAGAACGCCGACGACCCGGCGTACGTCGCCTACAGCGGTCCCTACGACAGCCCGGCCGAGCCGTGCGCCAAGCGGATGACGGCCAAGCTCGACGACGTCGCGCTGCTGATCGAGGGAACCGACTCCTACGTGCAGTGCGTGTGCGAGCTCCCCAACAGCGACCTGCCGGTGCTCGAACCCAGTGACGAGACCACTCCGGAGCTGGCGATCTGGGTGCGGGCGCTGCAGAACGCGCTCATCGACCTCGACACCGCGTCCGGGCGAGAGGGCGGCTTCCGCGCAGGCGACGTCACCGGGATCTTCGACGAGAAGACCGAGCGGCGGGTCCGGGAGTTCCAGGAGGAGGTCGCGGACATCAACCCGAGTACGGGGATCGTGGACTCCAAGACGTGGGCGGCGATCACCGTGCGGCTCTGCGAGAAGCTGTAGGACGAGGTCAGGGGATCGGCCCGACGACCGGAGGCTCGGCGTCGATGAGTGAGGGCGGGCCGGTGGCGGCCCCCTCCTCGGGGTCGGGGGCCGACGCCCGGGCGTCGGCCAGCACGTCGGCAGGGACGTGCTGCTCGATGAAGCGTCGGGCCATCCGGGTCGAGGGGTGGATGCCGATGGTGGCGAGCACGATGATGCCCGCGATGACCAGCCAGCCGGCGGCACCCCAGTTCATCGCGAGGAACGTGTAGAGGGCCGGCGCCCACACGCGGCCGAGCGTGCTGCTGAGCTCGGCGGCCCCCTGGTAGGCGCCGCGTTGGCGCGGGTCCATCAGCTCGGCCTCGAAGGCCCAGCTGGCGGCGGAGAGGTAGAGCTCGGCGCCGGTCACGGTGACGTGGCCCAGCCAGACCAGCGCGATCGTGGTCCAGCCGACCGTGTCGTGGGTCGCGAGCGTGATCAGGCAGGAGACCACGAAGAAGGTGGACGACAGCCGGACCGCCTTGAGCGCGGTCGGGACGTCGTGGACGCCGCGGGACGCGGCCATGGGCAGGAAGATGCACATCACCGTGTTGGTGCCGAACAGGAAGGCCAGCAGCACCCGCGGGGCGTCGGTCTCCTCGATCAGCCACAGCGGGATCACGATGTTGAGCAGCACCTGGTTGGTCCAGAAGACGCCGCCGAAGAACTCCGTGAGCAGCCAGCCCGGGTTGCGCAGCGGGCCGGGCCCGGGGATCTTCACCTTGCGGTCCTCGGCGGTGCGCTCGTCGTGCGGCGCCCGCGGCAGCCGGGTGATCGCGGCGGCGTTGACCAGGAACACCGCCGCGGTGAACCACGGCAGGGCGTGCAGGACGGTGTTGGATTGGAACGCCAGCGCGATGCCGCCGAGCAGGGAGCCGAGCGTGAACCCGACGTTGAGGGCGGAGTACATGTAGGCCCGCGACCGCACCCGCTCGTCGGCGGCCAGCACGTCGATCGTGTAGGCACCGTGCGCGGCGCCGCCGAGGGCGCCGATGACCTCCATGGTCACTGCCATCAGGACGTAGCCCTGGAAGTCGTCGATGAACGGCCACACGGCGAACATCGCGGCCTGCCCGGTGGCGCTGACGGCCCACATCTTCTTCGGTCCGAAGCGGTCGACCAGCTTGCCCATCGGCAGGGCGGCCACGAAGGAGGCGGCGCCGGCGATGGTCAGCCCGAGACCGACCTGCGCGGCGGACAGGCCCACGATCTGGGTGAAGAACACCGCCGACCCGGTCATGAAGGTGCCCTCGCCGAGCGCGAAGAGGAGGGACTGGACCGCCAGCCGGCCCGCCAGGGGTGACGGCGGGCGCGCGTGGCGGAGGAGGGCGGCGATCATCACGGTGATCCTCCCTGGTTCCACCGACAGTGTCGTGCCATTTTCTCCTCAGAAAAGGTGGTCGATCGGGCGGTCCGGGTCGTCGACGAGCTCGAGGATGCGGGCCGCGCGTACGGCGGCGTCGAGCGCGGTGTCGACGTCGTCGGCGCGGGCCGGCGCCGGCTCGTCGGTGGACGACGTGCGGGCGTGGAGGTCGGCGAGCAGCCGCTCGCGCGGCATGCCGCGCAGGTGGAGCAGCACGAACGGGTCGGTCTCGACGAGCCAGGTGAGCTGGTAGAGCACGGCGAGGGCGTGCGGGCAGGGGTCGGCCCAGAAGCCGCACGTGCACGACGCCCCCAGCTCGGCGCCGTACGGCAGCAGCTCGACGCCGGTCTGCTCGGCGTGCTCGACCAGGGAGTGGGGCAGGTCGCCGGCGAGGAGGGCGGCGACCCGGCCGGACTCGGCGGCGACGGTCTCGACCAGGGCGGACAGGCCGGCGTCGTCGAGCACCGGGACCGTGCCCGAGGCGGTCACCAGCCTGCCGTCGTCCTCGACGCTGGCGGCGAAGCTCCCGGTGTCGACGGTGATGCCGCCGACCCGGCCGGCGCGGGCGAGGCCGCGCGCGGTGCGCAGGTCGGTCTCGGTGTAGGCGGACTCCTCGACCGCGCGCACCCAGGCCTTGCCCCACCAGTTGGTCGCGCGGGCGGCGCTGCGTCTGGGGGCCAGTCGGGCATGTACGACGGGCTGGCCCATCACGGCTTCCCGGTCATGGTCGTCTCAGCGTCACCAGGTCGCGCAGCTCGTCGTTGCCGAGCTCGGTCAGCGCGCCCTCGCCGCGGCCGAGCACGGAGTCGGCGAGCGAGCGCTTGCGGGCCAGCAGCTCGGCGATCTTCTCCTCGATCGTGCCCTGGGTGATCAGCCGGTGCACCTGGACCGGCTTGGTCTGCCCGATCCGGTAGGCCCGGTCGGTGGCCTGCTCCTCGACGGCGGGGTTCCACCAGCGGTCGACGTGGATCACGTGGTCGGCGCGGGTGAGGTTGAGCCCGGTGCCGCCCGCCTTGAGCGACAGCAGGAAGACCGGGACCTCGCCGGCCTGGAACCGCTTGACCATCGCCTCGCGCTCGCGGACCGGGGTGCCACCGTGGAGGAACTGGTGGGGCAGCCCGGCCTTGGACAGGTGGGTCTCGAGCAGCCGCGCCATCGCGACGTACTGGGTGAAGACCAGGGCGGCGCCGTCCTCGGCGAGGACGGTGCCGAGCAGCTCGTCGAGGAGGTCGAGCTTCTCGGAGCGGCCCGAGAGGCGACCGGTCGACTGCTTGAGGAAGTGGGCGGGGTGGTTGCAGATCTGCTTGAGGCCGGTGAGCAGGGCGAGCACGAGCCCGCGGCGGGTCTCCTCGTCGGCCCGCTCGATGCGCTCCATGCTGTCGCGCACGAACGCCTCGTAGAGCACGACCTGCTCCTGGGTCAGCCCCAGCGGGTGGTCGGTCTCGGTCTTGGCGGGCAGCTCGGGGGCGATGCCGGGGTCGGACTTGCGGCGGCGCAGCAGGAACGGCTCGATCAGGTCGGCGAACTGGCGGGCCTTGGTGGGCTCGAGCCCGGACTCGATCGGGCCGGCCCAGACCTTGCGGAAGGCGTTGCGGCTGCCGAGCAGGCCCGGCGTGGCCCAGTCGAGGATCGCCCAGAGCTCGGTCAGGTTGTTCTCCACCGGGGTGCCGGTGAGGGCCACCCGGGCTTCGCTGGGGATCGCGCGCAGCGCGCGGGCCGTCGAGGACTGGGGGTTCTTGACGTGCTGCGCCTCGTCGGCGACCACGAGGTCCCAGGCGACGCCTGCCAAGGTGGCGTGGTCGACGCGCATGGTGCCGTAGGTGGTGAGCAGGAAGCCCCCGTCATCGGAGAGGCCGTCGAGGGAGCGCTGCCCGCCGTGGAAGCGGCGTACGGCGACCCCGGGCGCGAAGCGCTGGATCTCGGCCTCCCAGTTGCCGAGGAGGCTGGCCGGGCAGACGACCAGGGTCGGGCCGGTGGCGCCGGCGTCGCGGCGGTGGAGGTGGAGCGCGATCAGGGTGACCGTCTTGCCCAGGCCCATGTCGTCGGCCAGGCAGGCGCCCAGCCCGAGCTCGGTGAGGTCGGCCAGCCAGGTCAGGCCGTGGCGCTGGTAGTCGCGCAGCGTCGCCC
The DNA here is from genome assembly GCF_900103935.1 of Nocardioides szechwanensis. Taxonomy (GTDB): domain Bacteria; phylum Actinomycetota; class Actinomycetes; order Propionibacteriales; family Nocardioidaceae; genus Nocardioides; species Nocardioides szechwanensis. The sequence goes on along the minus strand of NZ_FNIC01000010.1, from coordinate 49,748 downwards.
TGAGCGTGGGCGAGGGCTCGACGGGGTCGCGGGTCGCGGCGGTGAGTAGCTGCTCGCGCACCTTGAGCAGCGAGGCCCCCACGACCACCTGGGTGTCCTTGGCCTCGCCCCACTCGTCAGCCGCCTCGAGCTGGACGACGCCGGTCAGGGCGGTGGCGATCGCCTGGACCGGCTTGACGGTGCGGACCAGCCGCTTCTTGGCCTTCTTGGCCATCGCGGGGTCGACGACGGTCCAGCTGCCGCGCAGCTTGAGCACCGGGGCGGCGGCGTGGGCGAGCTGGTCCATCTCCGCGTCGCTGAGCGGCTCGCCGTGCAGCGCCAGCTGCCACTTGAAGGCGAACATCGCGTCGGTGGACAGGATCCCCTTCTGGAGCGGCTCCTCGCGCTTGCCCGTCGGCGCGCGGTCGAGCACGGCCGTCGCGGTCAGGTCGCGGCCCAGGCTGCGCGGCCAGAGCACGTCGACGCCGCGCTCCTTGAGCGCACCGACACCGACGTCGAGGAGGCTGACCAGCTCGTCGGTGTCGAGGGTGATCTCGTCGGGGACGCGGAGCTCGAGCAGCCGGTCGAGCGGCGGCCATGCGTCGGCGGCGGCGCGCAGGGCGATGCTGGCGTGGGTGCGGGCCCGCTCGCCGAACCCGTGGCTGGCGCGGAGGCCGGACTCGGTGAACAGCACGGCCGCGTCGCAGATGTGGAGGGGGTTCTGCTCGTCCTGGACCTGGAGCACGACGCGCACCGCGCCCGCCACCAGCTCCTCCTCGTCGGCCTCGACGCGCAGCGAGATCGTCACCAGCTGCGGGAGGTCGTGGTCGGGCGTGCTCAGGTGACGCGCGAGCCGGGCCTGCAGGCGTGCCTCGAACTCCTGGCCGCGCTCGGTGTCGGCCCCGGGACCGCGCGACGTGCCGGCCGCGCTCGGCATGCTCGCGCGCCGGGCGGTCGCCAGCGGCGCCGACCGGGGCATCGCGTCGCTGACGGCATCGAGCATCTGTCGCACGAGCGCCTCGGCCTCGCCGCCGGCCAGACCGTCGTACGACCTCGAGCGGGCGAGCATCTCGACCCGGTCGGCGTCGTCGGCGTCGAGGGGGCCGGCCCGCCAGCTGTGGCCGACCTGGGCCGGCTCGAACTTGCCGGCCGCGACCAGGCGCATGCCGAGCAGGGCGGCGCCGCTGAGCAGCCCGACGCTGGGGTGCACGTCGTCGCGCGCGTGGGCCTTGGTGAGCACCGGGAGCGCGGCGCGGATCGGCAGGGCCACCGTGCGGCGCTCGTCACTGAACTCGACCACGCCCTCGCGCGGCGGGTCGGCCGGGCGGAACGTCGCCGGTCCGGTGACGGGCACGAAGCTCAAGCACACCTCGGTGGCGGTCGGGGCGAGTGGTGACAGGGGAGGACTCTGACCGTAACGCCCGGCACCGACTGTGGGTTCCCGGCGTGCTCCTAGGAGGTGGTTCTAGGCTTCGGGCATGAGCATCCTCGACGCGCCCCTGGCCAAGCTCGACGGCACCCTGGGCACCCTCGCCGACCTGACCGGCGGTCGACCCGCCCTCCTCGTCAACGTCGCCAGCAAGTGCGGCCTGACGCCTCAGTACACCGGCCTGGAGGAGCTCCAGGAGACCTACGCCGGGCGCGGCTTCACCGTCGTGGGCGTGCCGTGCAACCAGTTCGGCGGCCAGGAGCCCGGCAGCGCCGAGGAGATCGCCGAGTTCTGCTCCGCGACGTACGGCGTGAGCTTCCCGATGTCGGAGAAGGTCGAGGTCAACGGCGACGGCCGGCACCCGATCTACCAGCAGCTGGTCGAGACCCCCAACGAGAAGGGGGAGGCCGGCGACGTCCAGTGGAACTTCGAGAAGTTCCTGCTCGCCGCCGACGGCTCGGTCGTCGCCCGCTTCAACCCCGGCGTCGAGCCCCACGACCCGATCCTGGTCTCCGCCATCGAGGCCCAGCTCTCCTGAAATTTCGCCGTCGTCGGGATAGTCCCTAACACCAGAGACCAGTAAGAGCCCTCTCATGGACCCTCAGGTTGGGGACTACCCCGCGAAGCGGCCGGTGATCGGGGGGAGGTCGGCGAGGGTCTTGATGCCGGGGGCGGCGGCGACCACGGCGGGTACGGCGTTGGTGACCGGCATGGCGGTGTAGATCATGCCGAGCCCCATGAAGCCCTCCTCGGTCCAGTCGGCCGGCGGCAGGCAGTGGATGACCGTGCGCATGTTGGGCAAGCCGAAGACCTGGATGACGTGGCCGTGCGCGAGCGGCTTGGGCGGGGTGACGTGCGAGCCCATGGTCCAGTTGAAGCCCACGCTCACGACGTTCTTGTCGCCGACCCAGCCGCGGTGGTAGCCCATGACGCCGCCGACGGTGCCGGCCGGGATGGTCATGAAGCCGAGGTCGGAGTCGCCGGTCGCGGCCGTGAACTCCACGTCGAAGGTCATCCGGTCGAGCGTCACGCCGAGCGCGTCGGCCATCATCGCCGCCGACTCCGCGAACACCTCGCTCTCGCGCCGTACCGACTCCGCCAGGCCCGGGGTGTCCGGTGCCTGCGAGAAGCCCATCGCCGTCTGCGTGCCGGCCGACTCGTACGTCGAGCAGTCGACCGACTCGGTGATCCGGATCTCGTCGACCCGCTCGCACGAGCCACTCAGCGCCATCCCGACCAGGTTGGTCATGCCCGGGTGCGCGCCGCTGCCGAAGATCGTCGACTGCCCCGCCTCACAGGCCGCCCGGATCCGCGCCAGGTCCTCCGGTGACTGCTTGCCCCCGGTGATCCAGGCCGCGCTCGAGCAGACGTTGACGCCGTTCTCCAGCAGCGCGACCAGCTCGTCGATGCTCGGCCACAACGGGTTGTAGCAGCAGGCGTCGGGCTTGAGGGCCAGCAGCGCGTCGACGTCGTCGGTCGCGAGTACGCCGGTCGGCTCGGGCCAGCCGCACAGCTCGGCCGCGTCCTTGCCCACCTTCTCCGCACCGTGGGCGAAGACGCCGACCAGCTCCAGGTCCGGCCGGCTGAGGATCGCGTGCAGCGAGCGCTGCCCGATGTTGCCGGTCGTCCACTGGATCACGCGCAAGGGTACGGTCATGCGCGCCAGACTAGAACGTGTTCTAGTGAGCGTCCAGGTTCAGCTCTGCAGCGCCAGCACCAGCGGGAGTACGTCGGTCGCGCCGGCCTGGCGCAGGGCGTAGGCGGCGCGGGTGAGCGTCCAGCCGGTGACGACGAGGTCATCGACCAGCAGCACCGGCCCGGCGGGGACGTCGCCCTGCAGGGAGTAGCGCCGGCCCACCGCGGAGACCCGCTGCGCGGAGTTCATCGCACCCTGGCCAGGCGCGACGTCGGGGTCGACGATCGCGTAGCGCGCCACCACCGGCACCTTGAGGAAGCGCGACAGCCCGTCGGCCAGGTTTTCGGTGAGCGTCGGGCGGGTCGCGGACTCGACGACCGCGATCGCCTCGACGTGGGGGCGCCAGTCGCCGAGCACCTCGAGCACCGCCTTGACCAACGGCACCGGCACCGGACCGTCAGGGGTGCCGGGCCGGAACAGCTCGCGCAGGGCCTGGCCGTAGCCCAGGTCGGTCAGCCGGGCGACCGCCCGGCCCTCGGACGCGCCGGCCGAGATCTTGCCCTTGAGGTCGATGCCCATGGACGCGAGCCCGGTGGGCCACATCTTGCGCGGCTCGACCACGACGCCCGGCCGCGACAGCCGCGCCTCGGCCTCCTCGACGGCCGCGCTGGAGACGTCGGACGACAGCGCCAGCCCGCCGCAGTTGTCGCAGCGGCCGCAGGGCTCGGCCTGGGGGTCGTCGAGCTGGTCGCGCAGGAACCACATCCGGCACTTGTCGGTGCGGAGGTAGTCGATCATCGCCTGCTGCTCGCGCTCGCGGGCCTCAGCGACCCGGCGGTAGCGCTCCTCGTCGTAGGCCCACGGCTGGCCGGTGGACTCCCAGCCGCCGCGGACCCGGCGTACGGCACCGTCGACGTCGAGCACCTTGAGCATCGTCTCGAGCCGGGTGCGGTTGAGCTCGACCTGCGTCTCGAGCGCCGCGGTGCTCAGCGGACGGCCCTCCTCGGCCAGCACCTCGAGCGTGCGGCGTACCAGCTCCTCGCGCGGGAAGGCGAGCGAGGCGAAGTAGGCCCAGATGTCGCGGTCCTCGATCGCGGGCAGGAGCACCACGGTCGCGCTGTCCTGGTCGCTGGCCAGGCCACGGCCGGCACGGCCGACCTGCTGGTAGTAGGCGACCGGCGACGAGGGAGCCCCGAGGTTGACCACGAAGCCGAGGGTCGCGTCGAAGCCCATGCCCAGCGCGCTGGTCGCGATCAGCGCCTTGACCTTGCCGGCGATCAGGTCGGCCTCGAGCGCGAGCCGCTCGGTCTGCTCGGTCTGGCCGGAGTAGGCGGCGACGTGGTGACCGCGCGAGCGGAGGTAGTCGGCGACCTCCTGGGTGGCGGCCACGGTCAGGCAGTAGACGATGCCGGAGCCGGGCTGCTCGGACAGGTGGTCGGCCAGCCAGGCGAGCCGCTGCTGGGCGGTCTTGAGGTGGACGACGCCGAGCCGCAGCGACTGCCGGTCGAGCGACCCGCGCAGCACGAGCACGCCGTCGCCGAGCTGCTCGCCGACGTCGGAGGTCACCCGCGCGTTGGCGGTCGCGGTCGTGGCGAGCACCGGGATGCCGGTCGGCAGGTCGTCGAGGAGGGTGCGGATGCGGCGGTAGTCGGGCCGGAAGTCGTGGCCCCAGTCGGAGATGCAGTGCGCCTCGTCGACGACCAGCAGCCCGCAGGTCGCGGCCAGCCGGGGCAGCACCTCGTCGCGGAAGCCCGGGTTGTTGAGCCGCTCGGGGCTCACCAGGAGCACGTCGACCTCACCGGCGCGGATCGCGTCGTGGGTGGACTCCCAGTCCTCGAGGTTGGTGGAGTTGATGGTGACCGCGCGGATGCCGGCCCGCTCGGCGGCGGCGATCTGGTTGCGCATCAGCGCGAGCAGCGGCGACACGATGACCGTCGGCCCGGACCCCTGCTCGCGCAGCAGCAGCGTGGCCACGAAGTAGACCGCCGACTTGCCCCAGCCGGTGCGCTGGACGACGAGCGCGCGGCGCTTGTCGACGGCCAGCGCCTCGATCGCGGTCCACTGGTCGTCGCGCAGCGACACGTCGTCGCGACCCACCAGGGCACGTAGGTGCGCCTCGGCCGCCTCGCGGACCGGGCTGCGTACGTCGGTGGGGCTCATGCCCGCATGTCTACCAGCGACTCCGGACAGTCCCGGATTCCCATTCCCGATCGAATCAGTATGGTTACACCAGTTATGTCACGATCTCTCGAGGAGACCTCCATGGCTACCCATCGGCGGGTTGGTCTTCGGTCACTTCGGTGACCGGATCGGCCGCAAGACGATGCTGATCTGGACCCTGGTCATCATGGGCGTCGGCACCGCGGCGATCGGACTGCTGCCGACGTACGACGAGATCGGCGTCTGGGCACCCATCCTGCTCGTCGTCCTGCGGGTGCTCCAGGGCATCGGCGTCGGCGGCGAGTACGGCGGCGCCGTGCTGCTCGCTGTGGAGTTCGCCCCCGCGCAGCGGAGGGGCCTCTTCGGCAGCTTCGCGCACATCGGCGTCCCCGGCGGGCTGTCCCTCGCCTCCGGTGCGTTCGCGATCGCCAGCCAGCTGCCCGACGAGGCCTTCCTGGCCTGGGGCTGGCGCGCCTGCTTCCTGGTCAGCATCGTGCTGCTCGCCATCGGCGCCTGGATCCGGCTGAGCATCATGGAGACCCCGGCGTTCCAGCAGGTGCAGGCTGAGCGACACCTTCGGGCGCAAGCGCGTCTACAACACCGGCGTGGTGGTCGCGATGCTGTTCGCGTTCCCGGCGGCCTGGCTGGTGCAGAGCGGGTCGACCCTCGGCGTCGTCGCCACCTTCGTCGGCGGCCTCGGCGTGATCTACGGGATCGTCTACGGCCCGCTCGCGGCGTTCCTGCCCGAGACCCGCGGGCGCGACCTGCACGAGGACGAGGCGCCCCGGATCCCGGTGGCTCCGGAGACCCGGAGCCGCAGCACGCCCTGCGCTGACGCTGGGGCGGCGCAGTCACTCGAGCCAGGCGTCGACCTTGTCGGGGTTGTCCTCGACCCACTTGGCGGCGGCGTCCTCAGGCTCCATCTTGTCCTCGGAGATGTACTTCGCGACGAGGTTCTGGTCGTCGTTGGTCCACTCGAAGGCCTTGACCAGGTCGTAGGCCGGGCTGCCGGACTCCGCGAAGTCCGTGGCCACGATCTTGTCCAGGACGTACTCCGGGTAGTCGCAGGCGACCTGTTCGGGCACGGCGTCGCAGCCCTCGGTGTACGGCGGCAGCGACACCTTCGCGAGCGGGACCTCGGACAGGAACCACTGCGGGTCGTAGAAGTAGCCGAGCAGCGGGGTGCGGTTCTCCTCCGCCTTGCGGAACTCGGTGATCAGCGCGGCCTCGCTGCCGGCGTAGACGACCTGGTAGTCGAGGTCGAGGTTGGCCACGAGCGCCTCGTCGTTGGTGACGAACGACGGGTCGCCGTCCAGGACCTGCCCCTTGCCGCCGGACTCGGAGGTCTCGAACAGGTCGGCGTAGCCGTTGAGGTTCTCCCAGTCCAGGATGTCGGGGTACTCCTCGACCATCCACGGCGGGACGTACCAGCCGATGATCCCGATGTTGCCGTTGGGACCGGCCTCCTGGGCGGTGCCCTCGCCCTCGATGTACTTGGCCTTCTCGGCCTCGTGACCCCAGTTCTCGATGATCACGTCGATCTCGCCGGTGCTCATCCCCTGCCAGGCGACGCCCTCCTTGACGTCCTTGTACTCGACGTCGCAGCCCAGCCGGCTCGCGGCGACGTAGCCGACGACGTGCGCCGAGGCCTCGTAGCCGACCCACGGGTTGACCGCCATGTCGAGCTTGCCGCAGTCGGCACCGTCGGGGGTGTCGGCGGTCTCGATGTCACCCTCGCCGCATCCCGAGAGAACGGCCAGGCCGATCCCGAGCACGGTGGCAGCGGCTACGGCAGTGGTACGCCGTCCGGTTCGTCGTGCCATGAAGTTCCTCTCGTGGGTCCGGCGCGGAGCCGGACTGGTGGGGTGGCGCGTCATTGTCGTCCATAACGAGCGGCAGCCCGTCGGGTGACCCTGTCGAGCATGATTCCCAGCGCCACGATCGCGATCGCCGCCGCGAGCCCCTTGCCGAACAGCTCCGGCTGCGAGAAGCCGGCGACCACCAGGAACCCGAGGCCGCCACCGCCGACCAGGCCGCCGATGACGACCATCGACAGCACGTAGAGCAGTCCCTGGTTGGCGGCCAGGACGAGACCCTCGCGCGCCATCGGCAGCTGGACCTGCGTGATCACCTGCCAGCGGCTGCTGCCCACCGAGGTCGCCGCCTCGACGGTGGTCGGGCTGACCCGTCGTACGCCGTCGGCCACCAGCTTGGTCGCGACCGGCACCGCGTAGAGCACCGCGGCGAGGATCGCCGTGAGGCGGGTGGCGCCGAACAGCGCCACCGCGGGGACCAGGTAGACGAACGGCGGGATGGTCTGGAAGGCGTCGAGGAGTGGGCGCAGCACGAGGTCGGTCTTCCGGCCGCGGCCCATCGCCACGCCGAGCACGACGGCGGCCGCCATCACCAGCACCGCCGCGACCAGCGTCAGGTTGAGCGTCACCATCGCCTCGTGCCAGAGCCCGGTGCCGAGAATCACCAACAGGCAGAAGGCGGTGGGCAGCGCCGCCCGGAGGCCGCCGAGCAGGAAGCCGACGGCCAGGAGGACGGCGGCCATGAGCCACCAGGGTGAGTCCGCCAGCAGGGACTGGAGGGGGTTGAGCAGCCCGTAGGTGACGGCGTCCTTCACCGCCCCCGTCGCCACGTCGATCCGCCCGACGGTCGACGCGGTGGCCCGGCTGACGTGGTCGGCCAGCCAGCGGCCGGCGTCGAGCCGCTCGGGGAACTCCGCGGCCCACAGGTAGGTGCGCGAGACCTGGACCGCGACCACGACCCCGACCAGACCGGCGGCCAGCACGACCCGGCGGCGGCGCACGGCGGCCGGCGTCTCCCGCGCCCGTACGACGGTCCGGTCACCGGCCGCGGTGGTGGTGCGGTCGAGCACGATCGCCATCAGCACGATCGCCAGCCCCGCCACGAAGGCGGCGCCGACGTCCAGCGACTCCAGGGCCTTCTCGACCGGCCCGCCGAGGCCGGGACCGTTGATCAGCGTCGCGATCGTGGCCATCGACAGCGCCGCCATCGTGCACTGGTTGATGCCCACCACGATCGTGCTGCGTGCCAGGGGCAGCTGCACCTGGCGCAACAGCTGCCGGCGCGAGACGCCCAGCGAGTGCGCCGCCTCGACCGCGGGCGCGGGCACGGTGCGCAGCGCGAGCTCGGTGATCCGGACCAGGGGCGGCAGCGCGTAGACCAGGGTCGTCACCACCGCCGCGGCGGGCCCGATCCCCCAGAACAGGGCCAGCGGGGTGAGGTAGGCGAACGCGGGCATCGTCTGCATGGCGTCGAGCACCGGCGTGACGGCCACCGAGACCGCGCGGCGCCGGGCCATGGCGATCCCCAGCGGGATGCCCACGAGCAGGCAGATCCCGACCGCCATCGCGGTCACGACCAGCAGGTCCATGCTGTCCTGCCACAGCCCCAGGACGCCGAAGCTGCTGGTGCACACGGCCACCAGCAGGGCCGGGCGCCACCCCGCCACGGCGTACGCGACCCAGGTGAACAGCACGAGCACGCCCAGCCAGCCCACCTCGGGCACCGGTCGCGAACCGGCGGGACTGCTGACCAGCTCGGCGAGGAACGTGAAGACCGCGTCGAGCACGTCGCGCGCCCCGCCGACCAGCGTGTCGAGGACGAAGCTGCCGTCACGGGCCGCCTCGATGTCGTCGCGCAGACCGGTGAGCCAGCGGCTGAGGCCGGTCTGCTCGGCGCCGCCGATGACGAGGGTGTCGCGGTCCTCGAGCAGCCGCCAGCCGACGACCCAGGCCACGAGCACGGCGAGCAGCCCGAGAGCGGTACGACGGCGCGGCGGCGCGGTCGCCGTACCCATCAGGGCGGGTCCTCCTCGGCGACGACGACCCGGAGGATGGCGTCGGTGTCGACGATGCCGACCAGGACTCCGTCGTCGACCACCTGCACCGGGTGCCGGGAGGCCAGCGCCGCCTGGGCGGCGCGGCGCACGATCGTGTCGGAGCCCATCACCGGGCCCTCGGTGGAGTCGGTCGCGCGCGGGGCGCGCATCACCCAGCGCAGCGTGAGCACGTGGGAGCGCGGCACCTCGGCGACGAAGTCGCGCACGTAGTCGTCGGCCGGCGCCCCCACGACCTCGTCGGGCGCGCCGACCTGCACCACCTCGCCGTCCCGCATGATCGCGATCCGGTCGCCGAGCCGCAGCGCCTCCTGGAGGTCGTGGGTGACGAAGAGCATCGTCTTCCCGAGCTCGCGGTGCAGCCGGATGACCTCGTCCTGCATGTCGCGGCGGATCAGCGGGTCGAGGGCCGAGAACGGCTCGTCGAGCAGCAGGATCCGCGGGTCACCGGCGAGCGCCCGGGCGAGACCCACGCGCTGCTGCATGCCGCCGGACAGCTGGTCGGGGTAGGAGAGCTCGTAGCCGGTGAGGCCCACCAGGTCGACGATCTCGCCGGCCTTCGCGCGCCGCTCTGCCTTACCCATGCCGCGGACCTCGAGGCCGTAGGCGACGTTGTCGATCACCGGCCGGTGCGGCAGCAGTCCGAAGTGCTGGAAGACCATCGAGACCCGGTGTCGGCGCAAGTCACGCAGCTGGGCGGGCGAGGCGTTCGTGACGTCGACGCCGTCGATCTCGACTGTGCCCGCCGTCGGCTCGACCAGCCGGGTCAGGCAGCGCACCAGCGTCGACTTGCCCGAGCCCGAGAGGCCCATGACCACGAAGACCTCGCCGGGCGCGACCTCGAACGACACGTCCCGGACCGCGGCCACGCAGCCGGTCGTCTGCTTGAGCTCGGCGCGCGACAGGTCCGCCTGGGGCGTGCCCATGATCTTGTCGGCCCGCGGTCCGAAGACCTTCCACAGGGAGCCTACGGTGAGCGCTGCCGTCATCCGCCGTACCTCTCGTCGAGGTCACGGTAGTGGGACAGCAGCCTCACCAGATCCGGACGCGCTGGGCGGGGTCCAGCCAGAGGCCGTCGCCCTCGGCGGTCTCGAACACCTCGTGGAACTCGTCGAGGTTGCGCACGATGTTGGCGCGGAACTCCGGCGGGCTGTGCGGGTCGATGGTGAGGTACTGGCGCTCCTGCTCGGTACGCCGCTTCGTGCGCCACACGTAGGCCCAGTTGAGGAACAGCGAGCGCCGGTCCTCGATGGTCGCCGAGCCGTCCTGCGAGATCACGTAGGCCTTGTGGCCGATCGTGAGCCCGCCGAGGTCGCCGATGTTCTCGCCGACGGTCAGCGAGCCGTTGACCTTCTCCTCCGGCAGCGCCCGCGGCGAGAACGCGTCGTACTGCTCGACGAGCGCCTTCGACTTCACCTCGAAGGCCGCCTTGTCGTCGGCGGTCCACCAGTCGTTGAGGTTGCCGGCGCCGTCGTACTGCGCCCCCTGGTCGTCGAAGCCGTGCCCGATCTCGTGACCGATCACGGCGCCGATGCCGCCGTAGTTCTCGGCCGGGTGGGCGTCGGGGTCGAAGAACGGCTTCTGGAGGATCCCGGCCGGGAAGCAGATCTCGTTGGTGCCGGGGTTGTAGTAGGCGTTGACGGTCTGCGGCAGCATGAACCACTCGTCGGGGTCGACCGGCGAGCCGATCTTGCCCAGGTGGCGGTCGGTCTCGAACGCCGAGGCCGCGGCCACGTTGCCGAGCAGGTCGTGCGGGTCGGCGTGCAGCGCGGAGTAGTCGCGGAACTTCTCGGGGTAGCCGATCTTGGGCCGGAACGTCTCGAGCTTCTCGTAGGCCCGCTGCTTGGTCTCCTCGGTCATCCAGTCCAGCTTGGAGATCGACTCGCGGTAGGCCGCGAGCAGGTTGGCGACCAGGTCGTCCATCAGCTCCTTGGAGCGCGGCGGGAAGTGCCGGGCGACGTACTCCTTGCCGACCGCCTCGCCGAGCGCGCCCTCGACCAGCGCGACCCCGCGCTTCCAGCGGGCGCGCAGCTCGGGGGTGCCGTTGAGGGTCCGGCCGTAGAAGTCGAAGTTGGTCTCGACGAAGTCGTCGGTGAGGTACGGCGCGGCCGAGCGCAGCACGTGCGCGAGCAGCCAGGCCTTCCAGTCGGCGAGCGGCACCGACTCGAGCACCGTCGAGAGGTGCGCGAGGTAGGACGGCTGGCGGACGCACACCTCGGCGATCGTCTGCTCGTTGCCGCCGAGGTTGGTGACGTAGGCGTCCCAGTCGAAGGCCGGGCACAGCTCCTTGAGCTCGGCGGCAGTGAGCAGGTTGTAGGTCTTCTGCACGTCGCGGGTCTCGGCCCGCTCCCAGTGACCGGCTGCCAGCTGGGTGTCGATGGCGAGGATCGTGGTCGCCGCCTCGGGAGCGTTCTCGTGGCGGTCGAGCCCGAGCAGCCGGGTGAGGTAGGCGACGTAGGCGTCGCGCTGCTCGGCGAACTTGTCGTCGCGGTAGTAGGACTCGTCGGGCAGCCCGAGCCCGCCCTGGGTGATGTGGAACAGGTAGCGGTCGGACTGCCGGTCGTCGGTGTCGACGTAGGAGCCGAAGAGGCCGTGGCCGCCGATCCGCTCGAACTCGCCGAGGAAGGCCGCCAGGTCGCGTACGTCGCGCAGCGCGGCGACGGCGTCGACCAGGGGCCGCAGCGGCCGGGTGCCGAGCTTGTCGATGCGCTCGGTGTCCATGAAGGAGGCGAAGAGCGCGCCGATCTTGCGGGCGTCCTCGTCGCGGGGCTCGCCGGCCGCGAGCTCCTCGATGATCACGCGCACGTGCTCCTCGGCCGCGTCGGCCAGCTCGACGAACGGTCCCCAGCTGGAGCGGTCGGAGGGGATCTCGACCTCCTCCAGCCAGCGGCCGTTGACGTGGCCGAACAGGTCGTCCTGCGGGCGGATGTCGGGGTTCATGCCGTCACGGGCGTCGTCCAGGATGCTCACCCTCCGACCCTAACCGGCGACCCCGTGGCCGCGGGTGGGTAGTCAGGCCGCGGGACCCTTGCGCCGTACGTCGTCCACCGACTGCATCGCCTCGCGCAGCTCCGCCAGCCAGTCCTCCTCGTGCTGCCCGACCAGGCGCACGCACCAGGCCAGGGCGTCCGAGCGCGAGCGAGCCACGCCGGCGTCGACGAGGGTGTCGAGGACCAGCCGCTGCGGCTGGCGCAGCCGGGTCATCATCGGCGCCGCAACGTGGGTCCACAGCTCGCCATGGCCCGTGCCCGGGCCGACGTGCACGCCCCACGACACCTTGGCGTCGTAGCGGTGCTGGGCCTCGCGGGCGATCTCCATGCGCCTGGCGCGGGTCTCCTCGCGGAACGCCTTGGCCCGCCCGGCCCGCGCCTCGGCGACGGTGACCTCGGAGGCGTCGTCGCCCAGCTCCACGTCGGGGATGGTCAGCAGGACCGTGATCTCCTCACGGTCGGTCGTGATCTGCGGCGGTGCGGCGGTGCGGCGGCAACTCCGGCTCGCAGGACCGGATCCGGCTCACCCTGGTCTGCGCCGACGCGGCCCAGCCATTGAGCTGAATGCCAGGACCGCGAGTCGGCTGCGGGTCTACGCTCGGCGCAGCCGACTGGGGGGAGACCAGCGTGGTTCGCAGCTTCGTGTCCTGCGTCGTGTCCTGCCTCGTGCTCGTGCTGCTCGCCGGTGGGCTCGCGGGCTGCTCGCTGCCCGAGGAGAAGCCGGACCGCCAGCACCGGATCGACGCCGGGCCGCTGTCGGCGCTGCCGCCCGGGGTGCGGTTCCACCGGGAGACCGGAGGCACCCGGCTGGTCACGTTCGGAGCAGTGACGCTGTGCTCGGCCGAGTCCGGAGCCGACATCCGGCTGGACGGCGTGCGCTACCAGGCGGAGCCGGCGCCGCTGGTCATCAGCCCGTGGCTGCGCGTCGTACCCGCCGCCGTTCACCGCGACGGCGGAGCACCCTTCGACTGGCGACCCCTGCTCGTCGCCACCGGCTACCCCGGACACCTGCGCGGCGGCACCTGGCTCGGCACCTACGAGAAGGACGTGGCCGACTTCCGGGTGGACCAGGTCTGCCTCGGGGCCAGCGACCTCGACTCGCGGAGGATCGAGCTGGTGACCGCCCTCAAGGTCGGCCGGCAGGGCACCGCGGTCAAGAAGATGTTCGTCGACTACCACGTGGGCGAGACGCGGTACACGCTGCTGATCCCCGGCCAGCAGGTCGTCTGCGGCAGCGTGGTCAAGTCCGCCTGCTGACCTCCCGGGCTGCTAGAACTTGCGCATGACTGATGGCCCCAGCAGTGAAGTGCTCCGCGTCGTAGCCACCATCCCGATCACCGCCGAGGGCGTCGCCGCGGCGGGCGCCGCGCTGGCCGCGCTCGCCGCCGCCTCAGAGCGCGACGAGGAGGGCTGCGTGGGCTACGAGGTGTTCGAGTCGACCTCGGCCCCCGGCACCTTCGTCACCATCGAGGCGTGGCGCAGCGTGGACGACATGAACGCGCACATGAGCACCCCTCACGTCGCGGAGGCGTTCGGCGTGCTCGGCCCGCTGCTCGCCGGTGAGCTCGGGCTGCACACCCTCAAGCCGCTGGCCTGAACGCCCCGTCCCCCGCGAGTCGGCGTCTTTCGGGCGTGCACAAGCGCCGACTCGGCCTTGGACCCGGTCAAGCCGCTGGCCTGAACGCCCCGTCCGGGCCCAGCAGCGGTACGACGTCGCTGACGTCGAGCTGGGCGGCGATCCGGACGTCGTCGGCGAAGCCGACCGCGGCGAGCTCCAGTCCTCCGGCGCAGCCGGCCAGCGCCGCGGCGAGTCCCGCCTCGACAGCGCGGAACGCGTCTCGGGCCAGCGCCGCCTCCGGGCTGAGGTCTCCCTGGGTCAGGGCGTCCAGCACCGCGCCCGCGCCCCACAGGTCCTCGGCGGCCGGGCGCAGCGACCCGTCGGGCCACCGCTCTCCCGCCGGTACGACGGCAACGGTCGCCCCCGCGGCGACCCGGGGCGCGAGCCAGGCGGCGACCGCGGCGCGGTTGCGCAGGCAGGCGCCGACCACCTGCGCTCCGGAGCCGGCCAGGGCGGCACAGATGGTGGAGCCGTTGGGCGAGGGCAGCACGATCCGGTCGACGCCCTCGACGCCCTCGACGCCGGCCATCGCGGCCGGCGACAGGCTGACCGCCGACCCACCCGCCTCCCGCTGCTCGAAGCGGCCGACGGCCAGGACCGCGCCGAGCGACGCGGCGTACTCGGCGGCCCGCTCGTCCTGCCAGCGGTAGGGGTGAACGGTGATGCCGCGTTCGACCGCGACGGTGAGCGTGGTGGTGAACGACAGGACGTCGACGACCACGGCCACGTCGGCGCCGGCCGCGACCGCGGCGCTGCCGGTGGGGCCCCACTCGAGCCGGACCCGGTGCCCGGCCTGGGCGTGCGCGGCGATGCGCGGGTCGGGCACTGCGTCAGCCATGGGCCACAGCCGCCGTGATCCGCTGGCGCACGAAGGCGGCGGTGCGGTCGAGGGTGCGGGTGGCCAGGTGGTGGGCGCGGGCCCGCTCGCCGAGCTCCTCCGCCTGGCTCGGGTGCTCGTGCACCCAGCGCAGGTGGGCCGCGGCGGCGTCCAGGTCCGGCTCGCCCCACTGGGCCTGCGGCGGGTAGGGCCGGTGTCCGGGCCCGATCGGCACGCGGCTCGCCGGCACCAGCAGGGCGGTGCTCTCGTCCATGAAGTCAAGGTTGCCGGAGTAGCCCGTCGCCACCACCGGCCGCCCCCGCACCATCGCCTCGGCCAGGGTCAGCCCGTAGCCCTCGGCGCGGTGCAGGGACGCGTAGGACTGGCAGCCGTCCATCAGCGCACCGAGCTCGGCGGCACCGACGTACTGCTCGAGCAGGTGGACGTCGCGGCGACGCGCGGCGGCGGCGCGCAGGAGGTCGCGCTCCTCGGGCTTGAGGTGGCCGTTGATCGCCTTGACCACGAGCGTCGGACCCTCCCCGTCGACGAAGGCCCGGCCGAACGCCTCGACGAGCCCGAGCGGGTTCTTGCGGTCGAAGACGCTGAGGTGGTCGAAGGCGGTGAGCATGTAGGGGCCCTCAGGCAGCCCGAGCGCGGCGAGGTCGAGCGGCGGCGCGGGCTCGGGCACGCGGGTGGGCAGCGGCACGGTGCGCACCGGCTTGTCGGTACGGCGGGCCACGGCCCGGCGGTTGTGCTGCGACAGGGTCCAGACCTCGTCGACCAGCGCGAACGCGTCGGCGTACGCCGGGAAGCGCTCGACCTCCCAGGCCCAGACGCCGATGACGTACCGGTCGCGGTGCAGGTCGGGGGCGTCCTCAACCCACTGCGGGAACTGGTCGGCGTTGACGACCGCGACCGTGACCTGGTGCGGGTCGCCGGTGGTCTCCTCGAACGCCACGTCCTGGCGGCTGCGGGTGCGCCGGTGCACGCGGGTGGTGAACGGGAGGCCGGACCTCTCGGTAGCCTCCACGAGCAGCCGGCCGAGCTCGCCCACCCCGAGCTCGCCGGTGAAGTAGCCGGCGAGGTTGACCCCGAGGGCGGCCCCCTCAACGGGATCGGCCGTGCGCCTGCGTCGCAGGCGTGGGCTCACTGGAGCCTCACGACGGACTTCCCGAGAGTGCGGCGCTCGTCCATGTCGACCAGGGCCTGGCCGAACTCCTCGAGCGGGTAGACCTTGCCGATCGGCGGCTTCACCACACCGCTGTCGATCATCGGCACGAGCGCCTGCCACTGCTCCTGCATGTAGCCGGGCCGCGTCATCGCGTAGGCGCCCCACCCGACCCCGCGCACGTCGACGTTGTTGAGCAGCAGCCGGTTGACCTTGACCTGGGGGATGCCCTGCCCGCCCGCGAAGCCGACCACCAGCAGCCGGCCCTGGGTGGCGAGCACCCGCAGCGAGTCGGTGAAGGCGTCGCCGCCGACCACGTCGAGCACGATGTCGACGCCCTGGCCGCCGGTCAGCTCCATCACGGCGCCCTTGAACCCGTCGAGCAGTACGGCGTCGTCGGCGCCGGCCGCGCGGGCCACCTCGGCCTTCTCCTCCGTGCTGACGACCGCGATCGTGCGGGCGCCGTAGCCCTTCGCGACCTGGAGGGTGGCGGTGCCGACCCCGCCGGCGGCGCCGTGGACGAGCACGGTCTCGCCCGCCTTCAGGTTGCCGCGCTCGGCGAGGGCGAACTGCGCGGTGAGGTAGTTCATCGGCAGCGCCGCGCCCTCGTCGTACGACATCGCGTCGGGCAGCGCGAACGTGAACATCGCCGGGACGATCGTGCGCTCCGCGGCGCCGCCGTAGGCGCCTACCGCGGCGACCCGCTGGCCCGGCTCGAAGCCCGGCCCGCTGATGACGGTGCCCGCGATGTCGACGCCGAGGGTGAACGGCGGCTCCGGCTTGAGCTGGTACTCACCGCGGCTCAGCAGCAGGTCGGGGAACGACGTCCCGACGCTGTGCACCTCGATCAGCACGTCGGCGGGACCCGGCGTCGGCTCGGGGACGTCGCGGATCTCGATGTCGGTGGGGCCGGTGGTGGTCACGACCTGGGCAGCACGCATGCCGGGAGGCTACCGAGGATTCAGCGCGGCTCGACGAGCCGGTTCATCTCGAAGTGCATGGGGTCGGTGTAGCCCCAGTCGCCGCCCCAGGCGAAGCCCCACTTCTTGAAGATGGCCACGACCCCGCGGTCGATCTCGCCGACGGTGCCGCGCAGGTTGCCGGGCACGTTCAGGTCGAGCGCGAGCCCGAAGGAGTGGTTGGACAGCGTCGTGGACCCGGCGATGAAGCGCGGGTAGTAGCAGCCGGCGTACTCGTTGGGGTGGATCTCGGCGCCGAGGCCCGAGGTGACGATCTCCTCCAACGCCGCACGCAGCTGCGGGAAGATGTAGACGTTGCAGGTGACGGTGCCGAGGATCGGCACCTCCTGGGTGTCGACGTGGCTCGCGACCCACGACGCCTCCGGCGCGATCCGGCCGCCGCCGAGCACGGTGTAGTTGAACGTCCCGACGACCTCGGAGACGGTGCCCACCACGACCGCGGTCTGCTGCACGGCCGGGTCGATGCCGTTCTGGCTGGCGACGTCGGTGAGCTGCACCGACGCGCCGGAGCCCAGCGCCTGCTGCACGTCCTTGCGCAGCGTCTTGGGGTCGGTGGGGAGGGTGGAGACGAGCAGCGCGTTGCCAAGCACCATCCCCTGGTCCTCGAGGGCCGCGCCCCACTTCTCGTTGACGACCGCGTCGACCAGCGGGATCTGCGGGGCGTAGGCGCCGACATGGACGAAGGGCGCGTCGTCCTTGACCCCGAGCTTGACGAAGCCGTTGGCGTCGAGCGGGAGCCGCTTCTCCAGCGACTTCACGACCGCCATCTCACCGTCGGCCACCCGGTCCCAGACGGCCTGCGTCTCAGCCGCGTCGTACGGCGTGAAGTTGCGGTAGGTCGCCGGGTCGACGGCCGCGATGTTCATCAGCCGGTTCTCGATCGGCACCTGCGCCTGGGAGAACTGCACGACGCGCCGGACACCCTCGATGCCGCTGACCGCGGCGACGTCCTCCTCCGTGAACGCGGCCGTGCCGATCACGATCATGTCCGAGGCCTCGATCGGGCCGACCCGGGGCCCGGGCGGGTCCATCGCGAACGCCGGGTCCAGCGCCGGCCCCGTGGACTCCGGCGGGGCGGAGGAGCTCGGCGCGGTGCTCGGCTCGCCCACCTTCGGCTCGTCGCTCGCGGATGGGGAGCACGCGGGCGTGACGGCAAGCGCGACCACCAGCCCGGCCGCACCCAGGGCGCGTGTCCCCCTCATGTGTCCTCCCTCACACCGAGGGTAGTTCGGTCCTGGGGATTGCGGATCGTGAACCACGAGAGCGCCCCTCCGACGACGAGCAGCAGCGCGCAGGCCAGCATCGCGCTGCCGTACGCCGCGTCGAAGGCGACCGGGTCGGCGTACTCCTCCCCGCCGAGCCCCACCGCGACCGGCAGCGCGGCCACTGCGAGCAGCGAGCCGGCCCGCGCCACCGCATTGTTGACGCCGCTGGCGATGCCGGCGTGCTCGTCGGGCGCCGCGGCCAGCACGGTCGAGGTCAGCGGCGCCACCATCAGCGCCAGGCCCAGCCCGAAGACGGTGATGCCGGGCAGCACGTCGGTCCAGTAGACGACGTCGGCGTCGACGCCCAAGAGCAGAAGGGTGCCCGCGGCCATCACCACCGGACCGAACGACATCGGGACCCGCGGCCCGATCCGGGCGCCGAGCTCGCCGCCCTTGGCGGCGAGGAACAGCATGCAGACCGTGACCGGCATCGTGGCGAGGCCGGCCGCGAGGGCGCCGTAGTCGCCGACGGTCTGGAGCTGCAGCGTCAGGAAGAACATGATCGCGCCGAGCGCCGCGTAGACCAGCAGGGTCATCGCGTTGGCGGCGCTGAACGTGCGGTCGCGGAAGATCTCGAGCCGCAGCATCGGCTCCCGGGTGCGTCGCTCGACCACGAGGAAGGCCACGCCAGCGAGCAGCGAGACGACCGCGGCGTACGGCGCGAGGCGGCCGCCCCACTCGATCAGCGCGTACGTCGTGCCGCCCAGCGCCGCGACCGCGAGCAGCGCGCCGGCGAGGTCGAAGTGCGTGGAGGCATGGGGGTCGCGGGTCTCGGGCACCCAGCGTTGGGCGATGACGACCGTGACCACCGCCAGCGGCAGGTTGACCAGGAAGATCCAGCGCCAGCTCGCGTAGTCGATCAGCACGCCGCCCACGAACGGGCCGATCGCGGCCGCGATCCCGCCGAGCCCGGACCAGGCGCCGATCGCCTTCGGGCGGTCGTCAGGCACGAACGCGCCCTGGATCATCGCGAGGCTGCCGGGGGTGAGCAGCGCGCCGCCGACGCCCTGGAGCACCCGGGCGGCGATCAGCACCTCGGGGTTGGGCGCGAGGCCGCACAGCAGCGAGGCGATCGCGAACCACCACGTGCCGAGCACGAAGACCCGGCGCCGCCCGAACCGGTCGCCGAGGGAGCCGCCGAGCAGGATCAGGCTGGCCAGCGAGAGCAGGTAGCCGTTGGTCACCCACTGGAGCTGGGCCAGGCTCGCGTCGAGGTCCTCACCGATGGTCTTGAGCGCGACGTTGACGACCGTCCCGTCGAGCAGAGCCATCCCGGAGCCGAGCGTGGCGGCCGCGATGACCGCCCGCCCGGTCGGCGTACCAAGCCGAACGCGCGACGCTTCCGAATCACTCACACGATGAACACTAGGATCCTTCCCGTGACCACGGCTGTGGCGACCGAGCGTCGGCTCGTCGAGCATGTCGACCGGCTGGCGCTCGAGCACCCGCCGATCGACCTCGACAGCGTGGACTTCACCGTGCGCCGGCCGGCCCTGCTGGCCTCGCGCTACGGCCACGTCCTGGACTACATGGCGCGCGTCGAGCTCGAGGTCGACCGCAACGTGCTCGAGCTGACGACGATGCTGCCGGACCCGCCCGAGGTCGACCGCTACTTCTACGCCGACGTCTGGCAGCCGCAGGAGATCCGGCACGGCTTGATCCTCGACCGGCTCCAGGTCGAGCTCGGCCGGCCGGCGACGGTCGCCGACGTCGACACCGTCAGCGCCAAGCTCAAGGTGCTGGGGGCGCTGGCCCACCTCGGCGCGTTCCAGGACGTCGTCCGGATGCTCTACTACCTCACCGGCATGGCCACCGAGCGCTCGGCCGTGCTGGCCTACAACCTGCTCCACGACGGGGTGCTCGAGCTGGGTGAGGACGCCGTCGCCCGCACGGTGATCGCGCCGATCCGTCGTCAGGAGCCCGGCCACTACGCCTTCTACCAGCTGTCGTCGCGTGGCCTCTGGTCCGAGCTCGCGGTCTGGCAGAAGTGGCTCGTGCGCCAGCTGCGGCGGCGCAGCTTCGGCCCGGTCGGCACCAACAACGCCGAGCAGCGCGCGGACTTCGGCGACGTGATGCAGACCCTCGGCATCGCCGACGACTCCGACCGATTCGCGACCCAGATCGCTCGGGTCGAGCAGGAGCTGCTCTGGGCACGCTCCGGCGGGCTCCCGGTGCCGCCGTACATCCTCGCTGCCTTCCGCGACGCTGTTCTCCTCGCCCGTTCACGTTGACCCGCCCGAAACTTTCGGGCGGGTCAACGTGTGGTGCGGTCAGTTTCGGGCGGGTCAACGCAGGACGCGGGCGGCGATCCAGGAGATGTCGTCGGCGGTGTCGGCCGGGGAGGCGCTGGGCTGCATGACGTGGCTGAGCACGACCCGGACGACCATGTCGATGACGGCGTCCAGGCGCTCGGGCGAGAGCGGTACGTCGTAGGGCGCGAGGCGTTCGGCGATCACCGCCTTGGCGACGGTGAGCAGCGACTGGGCGTGGGTGGTGAGCAGCGGCAGCAGCTCGGTGTCGGCGCCGTGGGTGGCGGAGACCACCGCGTGGAGCAGCCGGTTGTCCTGGGCGTGCTCGAGCACCGCGCGGGCGGCGGCACGGACAGCCCCGACGAGGTCGTCGTCGTGGGCGTCGAACGCGACGGTCACGACCGCGAGGAAGCGGTCGAGCTCGCGCAGGATCATCGCCTCGGCCAGGCCCGCCTTGGTGCCCATCTCGTTGTAGACGGTCTGCCGACTGACCCCTACCTCGTCGGCCAGCCTGGCCATCGTCACCTGCGACCAGCCGACCTCGGACGTGAGCCGGACCGCCGCGTCGAGCACGCGCTCACGCGTGGTGGCGTGGGGGGTCTCGAGACGGGGCTGGCTCACGTCCAGCAGCGTAGTCATCAGCCCGTGAGCGTCAGCGCCAGCACCGGGCACGCCTGCACGGCGGCGTGGACCTGCCCGCGGTGCCTCTCGTCCGGCGTCTCGTCCAGGACGTGCATCACCTCGTCGTCGTCCACCTCGAAGAACTCGTGCGCCATCGCCTCGCACATGCCGAGACCCTCACAGCGGTCCCGGTCGACCTCGATCCTCACACCGACTCCGCCGAGGTGAGCGGCACGAAGTCGAGCTTGTCGCGCACCCCGCAGTCGGGGCAGCACCAGTCGTCGGGGATGTCGGCCCACGCCGTACCGGCGGCGAACCCCTCGAGCTCGTTGCCGACCTCGACCTCGTAGGTGTGGCCGCAGCCGGGACACCTCGCGGCGAGGACCTCCTCGACCGGTAGCGCCCGCTCGGCCGCCTCCGCGGCCTCGGCGGCGACCCGCTCCGCCTCGACCACCGTGGCCGGCCGCGGCCACTTCGCGAGCAGCTTGGCCTCCTTGCCCGGCTGGAGGTTGGCGCGGGTGATGTCGCCACCGAAGTGCGCGGCGACGCGCGGGTCCATGACCCGGCGCCAGATCGGCGGGAACGCCGCCAGCACGATCATCCCGGCGTAGCCGGTCGGCAGCACCGGGGACTCCTCGAAGTCGCGCAGCGTCTGGTAGCGCCGGGTCGGGTTGGCGTGGTGGTCGCTGTGGCGCTGCAGGTGGTAGAGCAGCACGTTGGTCGCGATGTTGTTGGAGTTCCAGGAGTGCGAGGGGTCGACCCGCTCGTAGCGCTGGCGGTCGCCGGCGCCGACCTTCTGGCGCAGCATCCCGTAGTGCTCCATGTAGTTGACGACCTCGAGCAGCGAGAAGCCCACGACCGCCTGGATGACGAGGTACGGCGTGATGCCGACGCCGAGCCACGCGATCACGCCGCCGAAGAGCACGGCCGACATCAGCCAGGCGTTGAGCACGTCGTTGCCGATCCGCCACGGGTGCTGCTGGCGGCGCGCGTAGCGGCGCTTCTCCACCCGCCAGGCGCTCGTGAGCGACCCGACGACCGTGCGCGGCCAGAACGCGTAGAACGTCTCGCCCATCCGCGAGGACGCGGGGTCCTCGGGGGTGGCGACGCGCACGTGATGGCCGCGGTTGTGCTCGATGTAGAAGTGACCGTAGAAGCTCTGCGCGAGCGCGATCTTGGACAGCCAGCGCTCGTTGGCCTCGCGCTTGTGGCCGAGCTCGTGGGCGGTGTTGATCCCGATGCCGCCGATGCAGCCGATCGATACCGCCAGGCCCACCTTGTCGAAGAGGTTCAGGTCGCCGCCGATGCCGAGCGGGTCGCCGCGCGCGATGAGGTACATCGCGCCGACGAACCCGGCGTACTGCACCGGCAGGAAGAGGTAGGTGATCCAGCGGTAGTACTTGTCCTTCTCCAGCGCCTCGATCGCGTCGTCGGGCGGGTTGGAGCGGTCGAGGCCGGAGATCAGGTCGATCGCGGGGACGATCACGAGGATCACCACGGGTCCGATCCAGAACCACGCGCCGACGCCGGTGGCGAGCCAGGCGCCGTAGCCGAGGAAGGCCAGCGTGGGCACCACCAGGCCGATCAGCCAGAGGTAGCGCTTGTTGTCCTTCCAGGCCTCGGTCGAGCCGGGGGCAACGGTGCTGTTCGCGATCGTGTCCAAGGGTCAGCCTCTCAACGGGTTTACGGGACCGTAGCCTTTGTAAACCCGCTTGACAAGACCCTAGGGTTTGTAAAGTGCTACCGGCCCTGCGACGGAGTGGCCCTCTCGGCCGCCTCGACCAGCTCGGCCAGCTCGCCGGCTCCCTCGACCCCGGCCGCGTCCAGGGCGACGGCCCGCTCACGCAACGACGCGAGGTCGACCGGCCGGTCGGCGTACGGCGCCGCGCCCTTGAGGACCTGGGCGAAGTCGGCCGCCAGCGCGGCGATCTCGATCGAGGTCGCCGCTGCGGCGGCGGGGTCGGCCGCGACCAGCTCGGCCGCGGCCTCGTGGGTGCGGCCGTCGGCCGGGGAGGTCCAGCGCAGGCCGGCGGTGCCGATCACCTCGCCGAGGTCGGCGAGCTGCTCCATCAGGTGGTCGTTGTAGTTCGTAGTCGTCCGAACACGCCGCGAGCGTGAGCGCGAGCGAGCCCGCGAGCGCCGCGACCGCGAGCCGGGTGGGGTTCAGGACGGTGTGCAGGGTGCGGGTGCGAGGTCCGAGCGCCATGCGTCCTGGGACGGCCACGAAGGGAGAGCGGTTCCGCGTACGGGCCGGGCCGGGTGCTTCGCGGGCGAGTCGGTCACTTAGTGGGTGTTGCAACCCCCGCTAAGTGACGGGTTCCCCGGTCAGCCGGGGATCCCGCCACCCTCAGGCGTCGTCGCGACGGAAGACCGCGGTGCCCCACCAGAGTGCGACGGCGAAGAGGACGGCCGCCCAGGTGGTGCCCCAGAGGACGCCGCTGGTGCCGAGGTCGCCGGTGAATGCGTCGCGGACCCCGTCGACGATCCAGCGGAACGGCATGAAGTCGCTGGTGGTCTGCAGCCAGGCGGGGCCGAGGGTCATCGGCAGCAGGATCCCGCTGAGCAGCAGCACCGGCATCATGATCATGTTGATCAGCGGTGCCATCACGTCCTCGGACTTGGTCGTGAGCGCGAGCGCGTTGGACGCCGCCGCGCAGGCGCCGCCGATCAGGAGAGTCAGCACGATGCCGACCGCGATGCCGCCGGCCGAGCCGCGCATGCCCATGACGTAGCCGAGCGCGACCAGGATCAGGGCCTGCACCAGCAGTTGGGCGAGGTCGCGCAGCAGCCGCCCGCAGAGCAGCGCGGTACGGCTGGCGGGGGTGACCCGCTCGGCCTCGACCACGCCCTCGCGCCACTCGGCGATCAGGCCGAAGCCGGCGAAGAACGCGCCGAACAGGCCGAGCTGCACCAGCAGCCCGGGCACCAGGAACGTGAACTCGTTGCCGTCGAAGCCCGGGAAGGTGCGTACGACGGGCTTGAGCAGCGGGCCGAACAGCAACAGGTAGAGCACCGGCTGCATGACGCCGATCAGCACCCAGGCCGGGTTGCGCAGGTTCATCCGGAGCTGGCGGCGGAAGACGATCAGGGAGTCGCGCACGAAGCTGTTCACTGGGTGGCTCCTTCGAGCTCGGGTTCGTCGCTGACACCGCTGGCACCGCCCGCGTCGCCGGAGTCGGCGGCCGCCTCGGCGTCACGCAGGGACCGACCGGTGAGGGTGAGGAAGACGTCGTCCAGGGTCGGTCGGGCGACCTCGATCGACTCGAGGGCGACGGCGGCGGACTCCAGGTCGCGCAGCAGCGCGGGGATCATCCGCCCCGCCCGCTGGACCCGGCCGCGCACGTGGTGGCCCTCGACCTCCACGTGGGTGGCGATGCTCGCGAGCTTGTCGCGGGCCACGGCCACCTGCTCGTCAGCAGCCACCTCCAGGTCGACCAGGTCACCGGACACCTGCGCCTTGAGGTTGTCGGCGGTGTCGCTGGCCACGATCCGGCCCTGGTCGATGATCACGATCCGGTCGCTGAGGGTGTCGGCCTCGTCGAGGTAGTGGGTGGTCAGGAAGACCGTCGCGCCGCGCTCCGAGCGAAGCTTGGCGATGTGCTCCCACAGGTTGGCCCGCGCCTGCGGGTCCAGCCCCGTGGTCGGCTCGTCGAGGAAAACCAGGGTCGGGTCGTGGATCAGCCCGGCGACGATGTCGAGGCGGCGCTTCTGCCCACCCGACATGTTCTTGGGCATCCGCTCCCAGAGCCCGTCGAGCTGGAGTTGCTCGAAGAGCTCCCGGCCGCGCTTCTCCACGTGGGAGCGCGAGAGGCCGTAGAGAGCATCCCGTGGTCCATCACCTCCTCGCCGGCGCGGGCGCTGCTGAACACGCCGCCGGTCTGGGAGACGTAGCCGATGCTGCGGCGCACCTGCGTCGCCTCGCGTACGACGTCGTACCCCGCGACCCGGGCGGTGCCCGCGGTCGGGCGCAGCAGCGTCACCAGCATCCGCAGGGTCGTCGTCTTGCCGGCGCCGTTGGGGCCGAGGAAGCCGACCACCTCGCCCTCGGCGACGTCGAGGTCGACCCCCGCGACGGCGTGCACCGGACGCTTCTTCTTCCCCTGACCGGTGTGGAAGGTCTGCACGAGTCCCCGTGCCTCGATCATGTGGGCTCCCTTCTGTTCAATCTCGACCAGCAAGTCGTTCAAGATTGAACAGTCACTCGTCAAGCCCGGCCTCCGGGCACAGCGACAGACCCGCCGACCGCGGCATTCTCATCGGTGCCGGGCCGGCGGGCTGCGCCCCCTGCGGAGCGAGGTTCAGACGCGCCGGTGGTGGCGCTTGAGGTCAGCGACCAGCTCGGCGACCTCGGTCGCGAGCGCGGGTGCGCCCAGGCAGCGGATGCGTACGACGTGCCGCGGCGTGCGGAGCCCGACCACCTTGGAGACGCGACCGCCCCCGATCTCGACCTCGGTGATGTCACGAAGGTTGAGGTTGAGCATCGCCATGCCGCGCCCCGCGCGGTTGGGGATGTAGTTGAGGTGGAGCTTGGTGAGGGTCAGCCGACCCGGGACCGAGGCCCCGCCCCACAGCAGCTGGAACCGGTCCAGTGCCGCGTCGGTGTCACTGTCGCCGCCCGCGCCCGTGGTCTCCACCATGAGGTGGCCGGTCTTCGAGACCAGGACTCCATACGACATGTCTTCCATTGTGCGTCGACAAATGCGCATATATCACCGCGGAAGGTGTACGGACTTGGGCGCGCCGACAGATTTTACTTTGGTCAGCGGCCCAGCAAGGCGCGGTACTTCGTGCGGTCGAGCTCCATCTGCCACCCGGGGTCGTCGGGTGGCGGCTCCCAGCCCCAGTCCTCCTGGCGCTCGAACTTCAGGGTCCCGTCCTCGATGTCGCGCAGCGTGCGCTCGAGCCACGCGAGCTCGGCGACCGCCGTGTCGCGCCACAGCTGCGCCGCCCGCAGCGCGTGCGGCGGACCCCACTCGCCCTTCGCGTGCTCTGCCTCGGGGAACCGCGCGATCGTCGCCTCGAGCCCCGCCCGCCGGACGCCGAGGGACGCCAGCACCTCGTCGCGAGCCAGCAACGGCAGCATGCTGAACGCCGCGTGGAAGGCCACCGTGTCGTAGGGGTCGACGGTCTCGAGCGACGCGCGGAGCAGGGTCGCCAGCTCGTCGCGGCCCTGGTCGGTGAGCTCGTAGACCGCCACGTCGCGGGTGCCGTCACGCAGCTCGTGGCGCACCAGATGTCCCTGCTCAGTGAGCCGGGACAGGCCGTGGTAGATCGAGCCCGGGTTGACGTGGGCCCACTTGTCGACCTCCCACGAGACCAGCTCGCGGCGGATCTGGTAGCCGTTGATCGGCTCGAACAGCGCGACCGCGCCCAGCAGCAGCAGCCGGGTCTCGTGGGCGCTCATGACCGTGAGTGTAGGAGCGAACCCTCGCGCCCAGACCCGGCTCCCGCCACAATGGCGCGGGTGCAGTACCGCGCGGCACGGACGGGGGAACGAGATGGCCGAGAGGACCCGGTGGCACACGGGGCGTACGACGCTGGTCGTGCTCGTCCTGCTCGCCGGACTCGTGGCCGCCGGCGCCGTCGGTGCCAGCCTGCTCTTCGCGGAGATCCCGGCCAAGGGCCCGGACCCGGTGTCGGTGAGCTGCTGGGACGGCGAGCAGCGGACAGACCCGGACGCCTGCGGCCAGCCGACCGGCGTACGCGGCCTGCGCTGGGTGTTCCCGTCCTTCCGCCCCAGCGACGAGGGCTGCCGCAACGTGCTGGACGAGCACCCGGAGTTCCAGGGACCGACGATGTGGGCCTGCGACGTCGAGATCGCCGGCTCGCCGGTGCTGATCACCTACAGCGAGCTCACGGAGATCGAGGAGAGTCTCACCTACCTCGAGCGGAGCTACGCCGGCGTCAAGCGCACGACCGTGAAGTCGGACGACGGGAACCCGCTGCGCTACGAGTGGCGCCGGCCCTTCGAGGACGGCTACGTGCTCATCTCGGTCTACGCCGAGCACCCGTACGCCGTGGAGGTGCGCGCCGAGGACGAGGTGCTGCGCGAGGACGCGCTGGCGACCATCGTGAAGTTCCGCGCCCCGTCGGCGCTCAGCTACCGCTGATCGCCGCGGCCACCGCCCGGGGCACGTCGGGATGGAAGACGCTCGGGATGATGAAGCTGGAGTTGAGCTCGTCGTCGCCGACCGCGTGCGCGATCGCGGCCGCCGCGCGCAGCAGCATGTCGACGGTGATCTCGGTCGCGCGGGCGTCGAGCAGCCCCCGGAACACGCCGGGGAACGCCAGCACGTTGTTGATCTGGTTGGGGTAGTCCGAGCGGCCGCTGGCCACGACGGCGGCGTACTTGTCGGCCTCCGCCGGGTCGACCTCGGGCACCGGGTTGGCCAGCGCGAACACCACGGCGTCGGCGGCCATGTCGGTGATCCACTCGGCCTGCATGAGCCCCGGGCCACTGACGCCGATGAACACGTCGGCGCCGACGAGACCCGCGTGCAGGTCGCCGTGGACATCGCGGGGGTTGGTCAGCGCGGCGAGCTCCAGCTTGGGGCCCGCCAGGCCCTCGCGGTCGGAGGTCAGGCAGCCCAGCCGGTCCCAGACGATGACATCGGCGCACCCGGCGGCCAGCAGCAGGGTGACGATCGCGGTGCCGGCGGCGCCCGACCCGGCCACCACGATGCGGGTGTCGGCGAGGTCCTTGCGGACCACGCGCAGCGCGTTGGTGAGCGCGGCGAGCACGACGATCGCCGTACCGTGCTGGTCGTCGTGGAAGACCGGGATGTCCAGGCTCTCGCGCAGCCGCCGCTCGATCTCGAAGCAGCGCGGCGCGGCGATGTCCTCGAGGTTGATGCCCCCGAAGCCCGGCGCGATCATCTCGACCGCGCGCACGATCTCGTCGGTGTCCTGCGTCGCCAGGCAGATCGGCCAGGCGTCGATGTCGGCGAACCGCTTGAACAGCACCGCCTTCCCCTCCATCACGGGTAGCGCCGCGCCCGGGCCGATGTTGCCCAGGCCGAGGACCGCGGAGCCGTCGGTCACCACGGCGACGGTGTTGCCCTTGGAGGTCAGCCGCCAGACGTCCTCGGGGTGCTCGGCGATGGCGGTGCTCACCCGGCCCACGCCCGGTGTGTAGGCCATCGACAGGTCGTCGCGGTTCTTGAGCGGCACCTTGCTGTGCACCTCGATCTTCCCGCCGAGGTGCAGCAGGAAGGTGCGGTCGCTGACCTTGTGGATCTCGACGCCTTCGAGCGCCTCGACCTTCGCGGCCAGCTCCTCGGCGTGCTCGGCGTCGCCCGCCGAGCAGGTGACGTCGACGACCAGCCGGTCGCTGGAGGAGTCGGCGACGTCGATGGCCGTGACGATGCCGCCCGCCTGCGCAATGGAGGTCGCGACGGCGCCGACGACCCCGTGGTCGGGCGCGGTGTAGAGGCGCATAGTGATCGAGTACGACGAGGAGGTGGCTGCGTGGCGGGACACCTCGCCACCCTGAACCCGCACGTCGCTCGCAGGCAAGTCCCCTCGCCGCCGGCTCTCGGGCACTCCCCGAGAGCAGCGTGACGGGCGACACATTTATGCACTTTGCTGAGATAAGTGCAAGAATGCACTCCATGACCGAAAGTGCAACGACCCGTGAGCGGCGCCGGCAGGAGACCGAGCACCGGATCACCGTCTGCGCGCAGCGGCTCACCGACGAGCGCGGTCTCGACGGCTTCACCATGGACGAGCTCGCCGAGGCCGCTGACGTCTCCCGGCGGACGCTGTTCAACTACTTCCCGAGCAAGGTCGACGCCGTGCTCGGGAACCCGCCCGACCTGCCCCCGTCCGTGCTCGCCACGTTCCACGCCGGAGGGCCGCACGGCCACCTGGTCGACGACCTCGGCGAGCTGGCCGCGGTACTGCTGAGCTCCAAGACGCTCACGCACGAGGAGATGGCGCTCGGCCACCGGGTGGTCACCACGACCCCCCGGCTGATCATGGCCGCGCACCAGCGGTTCCAGGAGCTCACCAGCGAGTTCGTCGACGTGATCCTCGCTCGCGAGGGCGCGGAGTTCGGCGAGGCCCGCGCCCGGCTGCTGATCCGTCTCCTCGTCGCGATCTTCGACGGCTGCATCCCCGTGAACGGCGAGGAGCCCGACCGGCCCCTGGCCGACATCTTCACCGACAGCCTGCGCACCGCGCGCGAGCTGCTCGCCTGACTCCTGCTCCTCCCCGCTCCCTCCCACGCGATTCCCCACCCGACCTGGAGACCCTCATGGCCACCCTGCTCTACCGCCTCGGCAAGACCGCCTTCCGGCGCTGGCCGCTGTTCATCGCCGCGTGGATCCTCGCGATGGTCGCCGTCGGCGCCCTCGCCGCCACGATGAGCAAGCCGATGACCGACTCGTTCTCGATCCCCGGCATCCCGTCCGAGAAGGCCGCCGACCTCCAGGCCGAGCTCTTCCCCGACGCCGTCGACGCCTTCGACCAGGCCTCGGTCAAGGTCGTCGTGGCCGCGCCTGAGGGCAGCCGACTCGACGACCCGGCGTACGCCGGGCAGGTCGACGCGCTGATCGAGGAGCTCTCCGCCCTGCCCCAGATGCCGGAGACGCCGCTGGCCGACCCGGTCACCGCCGCCGCGGAGCAGCGTGACGCGCTGGTGCAGGCCTCCACCGACGCCGGTACGCCGCGCGCCGACGCGCTGGCCAACGCGGCTGCACTGTCGCCGCTCAGCGAGGACGGCCGGGTCGGCACCATCACGTGGGACTTCGACGTCGAGACCGTCGCCGACGTCGAGCCCGCCACCATCGAGTCCCTCGGCGAGGTCATGGCCGACGCCCGCGGCGACGGCCTCGAGGTCGAGGCCAACGGCTCCGGCTCGGTCGGGATGTCGGAGCTCAACGGCACCTCCGAGCTGATCGGCATCGCAGTCGCGCTGCTCGTCCTCGTGCTCACCTTCGGCTCGCTGGTCGCCGCCGGTCTGCCGATCATCAGCGCGATGCTCGGCGTCGCCCTCGGCATCACGGGGGTCACCGCGATGACCGCCTTCACCGACATCGGCTCCACGACCCCGATGCTGGCCACGATGATCGGGCTCGCCGTCGGCATCGACTACGCGCTGTTCATCCTGGCGCGCTACCGCAGCGAGCTCGAGCACACCGACGACCGCGAGGAGGCCACCGGCATCGCCGTCGGCACTGCCGGCTCGGCGGTCGTCTTCGCCGGCCTGACCGTGCTGATCGCCCTGTCGGCGCTGCTGGTCGTGCGGATCCCGTTCCTCGGCACCATGGGTCTGGCCGCCGCCGCCACCGTCTTCATCGCGGTCCTGGTGGCGCTGACCCTGCTGCCCGCCATCCTCGGCATGACCAAGTCGAAGGCGTTCGGCGCGCAGGTCCGCAAGTACCGCCCGACCCGCGAGGCCGACAACCGGATCCTCAACAACGGCGTCCGCTGGGCCCGGCTGATCGCCCGCGCCCCGCTGGCCGTCGTACTGCTGGCCGTGATCGCCCTCGGCGCCATCGCCGTACCTCTCGGCAGCCTGCACCTCGCGTTCCCGACCGACAGCACCGCGTCGCCGGACACCACCCAGCGCAAGGCCTCCGACCTGATCGCCGAGTCGTTCGGCCCCGGCCGCGACGCCCCGATGCTGCTGGTGGTCGACGGTCGCAACCTCGCCGAGGACGAGCGCGGCGCGGCGTACGACCAGGTGACCGCGTGGGCCGAGGGCCAGGACGGCGTCGCCAACGCCCAGGTCATCGTCCGCAACGAGGAGGGCACCGGCGCGCAGATCATGGTCACCCCCACGACCGGCGCCGACGAGACCGCCACCGAGGACCTGCTCAACGCCTTCCGGGACGGCCAGGACGCGATCGAGGAGGAGACCGGTACGACGCTCGGCGTCACCGGCCTGACCGCGATCACCACCGACGTGTCCAAGCGGCTCAGCGACGCACTGCCGATCTACCTCGCGATCGTGGTGGGGCTGGCGTTCATCCTGCTGATGGTCGTCTTCCGCTCGATCCTCGTGCCGCTCACCGCGACGCTGGGCTTCCTGCTCTCGGTGCTCGCCACGCTCGGGGCCACCGTCGCGGTGTTCCAGGAGGGCGCGTTCGGGCTGGTCGAGGGCCAGCCGATCGTGAGCTTCATGCCGATCTTCCTGATCGGCCTGGTGTTCGGGCTGGCGATGGACTACCAGGTGTTCCTGGTGACCCGGATGCGCGAGGCGCACGTGCACGGCATGTCGACCCGTCACGCCGTGGTCGACGGCTTCCGCAACAGCGCCCGCGTCGTCGCCGCGGCCGCGGTCATCATGATCTCGGTGTTCGCCGCGTTCATGCTGATCGACGAGCCGATCATCAAGTCGATGGGCTTCGCGCTCGCCGTCGCCGTCTTCCTCGACGCGTTCGTCGTCCGGATGACGCTGATCCCGGCGCTGATGTACCTGCTCGGCGAGAAGGCCTGGTGGCTCCCCGCCTGGCTCGACCGGATCCTGCCCAACGTCGACGTCGAGGGCGAGCAGCTGGACCGCCCGCACCTCCAGCCCCGGCCCCTCGAGGACGAGCTCGAGGAGCTCGCGAAGGAGAGCAGCGTCCACGCCTGAGCGGGCCCGGTCACGCCGGCCGCGCGTATGGTCGAGCGCGTGCCCTTCTTCGACTTTCTCGCGGACAACCCTCGCTACACCGGCCGCCAGCCCATGATCAACCGGCTCAACCAGCGCCACGGGTTCCTCATCGACGCCTACGCCCAGGAGCTGTCGGGCGCGAGGGTGCTCGACCTCGCCGCGCACGACGGCCGCTGGTCCTACGCGCTCGCCTCAGCCGGCGCCCGGGAGGTGGTCGGGGTCGAGGTGCGGCCGGAGCTGACCGCGGAGTTCGCCGCCGGCTACCCCGAGACCGAGGCGAAGTCGCGCGTGCGCTTCGTCCAGGGCGACGTCTACGAGGAGCTGCCCAAGCTGGCCGCGGCCGGCGAGACCTTCGACGTGGTCGCCATCTTCGGCCTCTACTACCACGTCATGAACCACTACGGCCTGCTCACGATGATCCACCAGCTCAAGCCCGGGCTGGTCATCATCGACAGCGAGTTCGCGGTCGCGCCCGAGCCGGTCATCCGGCTGGCGGAGGAGCCGGTCTCCAGCCACCTCAACACCATCGGCTACACCGAGGAGCAGGAGATGGCGCCGATCGGCGTACCCAGCTTCTCGGCCATGGAGCTGATGGCCGGCTCGCTGGGCTACACCACCGAGTGGGCCGACTGGGAGTCGCTCCCCGAGGCCCAGCGGGTCGGTCTCAAGTCCTACTACCGGCGGCCGCCGCGCTGGAAGCGTCGCGCCACCTGCGCCCTGCGGCCTCAGCCCTTGGCGAGGTAGTCGAGCAGGTTCTTGGAGAAGCGGTCGCCCATGGTGGCCATCACGCCCTTCATGGTGGAGCGGACGGCCGGGCCCGCGGCGCGGGGCAGGGGCAGGCTGACGCAGATCTCGAGACTGGTCTCGAGCCGGGTGCCGCCCTGCGCCTCGGAGAGGTCGTACCAGCCGTTGACGCCGGCTCGCTCCTTCTCGTTCTCGGGCGGCTCGTGGTGGAACTCCAGGCGCTCCTGGTCCTCGAGCACCATCCGCTCGGTGAACGACGGCGCGAAGCCGACGCCGAGCACCTCGAGGCCGGTCATCGACCAGCGCCAGTAGTCGCCGCTCGCGTCGATCCGCTTCACGAACGGCGTCATCTGCGCGACCAGGGTGGGGTCGACCAGGACGTCCCAGATGCGCGACCGCTCATGGGGTACGACGGCCTCCGCGGTGGTCTTCGCCGAGAAGACGCCCATCAGGCGGCCAGCGCCTTCTCGATGTCGGAGCTGATCTTCTCCGGCTTCGTGGTCGGCGAGTAGCGGCCGATCACCTGGCCGTCCTTGCCGACGAGGTACTTGGTGAAGTTCCACTTGATCTTGCTGCCGAGCAGGCCGCCCTTCTCGGAGCGCAGCCACGCGAAGACCGGGTGCGCGTCGTCGCCGTTGACGTCGACCTTGCTGAACAGCGGGAACGTCACCCCGAAGTTGCGCTCGCAGAACCCCGCGATCTCGGCGTCCTCACCGGGCTCCTGGTGGCCGAACTGGTCGCACGGGAAGCCCAGCACGGCGAACCCCTCCTCGCCGTACTTGTCGTGCAGCGCCTGGAGGCCCTGGTACTGCGGGGTGAACCCGCACTGGGACGCGGTGTTGACGACGAGCACGACCTGGCCGGCGTAGGCGGCGAGGTCGACCTCGGAGCCGTCGATGCCGGTCGCGCTGAAGTCTTGGAGGGAGGACATGACCCCCAGTGTCCCAAAGGGCCCCTAGACATTCTCGGCCGACCAGTTCCTGGGCGACCGTCCTCAGCCGACGAGGCGCCCGGTCACCTGGGCCGGCTGCTGGTAGCCCACCTGGTTGTCGTGGCCGTCGAGGTGGACGCGGACCCGCCGGTCCCCGAGGTCGAGCACGATCTCGCCCTCCTCGATGGCGCACACCTCGCCGGCCACCCGGTGCCGTCCGTCCTCGAGCTCCTCCAGGACCGCCCCCGTCCGGCAGCGCCGCACGTCCTCACCGGCGACGAGCACCAGGTCCGGGCGGCCACGTCTGATGCCGGCGAAGCGCCACACCAGCAGCGCCGCGACGAGCAGCAGGAGGTCGACGAAGACGGTGACGACGAGCCCGAGGCTGCTGGTCACCTCGCCCTCGACCCGGTAGGCGGCGGGCTGGTCGGAAATCACCCGCACGTCCACCTGCTCGGTCGCCACCGCGTCGTCGTACGTCGCCTGGTCGACCTGGGCCGTCCAGAGCTGCTGGTCGGGATCGACCTCGGCGGGCATCCGGAACTCCACCAGGTAGGCCTCGTCGGTCACCGTGCCGGTGTCGGTCACGGCCGCGACGACGTCGACCCCGGAGCGGTCCACGCGCCAGGCGGTCCACGAGCTGTGCACCAGCGGCAGGTTGACCATCACCGCGACGATGGCGATCAGCAACAGGGCCTTGAGGCGGCGGCTCATGCGGTCGTCCAGGGGTCGCCCCAAACGTCGCCCCACACGAAGTCGGCCAGGGGCCGGCGGTGCCGCTCGCGCTGCTCGCGCTCGCGGTCGCGCTCGGGCACGTCGTCTGGTTTGCCGCGCCGGCCGACCGCGATCCCGGTCATCACGCGGTACCAGGCGGGTACACCGAGCGCGTCGTGCACGGCCTCGTGGTCGAAGCCGGCGAACTGGTGGGCGTGCAGGTCCATCGCCCGCGCCTGGAGGGTGAGGTGTGCGGCGGCCTGGCCGAGGTCGTGCAGCGCGTAGTCCGCGCCCCGCCAGCGCTCGCCGTCCGGGCCGGGCCCGACCTGCGCCGCGGTGACGAGCACGACCGAGGCGCGCGGCACCCAGCCGGAGTTGCCCCGGGTGAGGTGGCGGACGAGCACCTGGTGGGCGGCCGACCCGCGCTCGGCGACCACGAAGGCCCACGGCTGGCTGTTGCCCCAACTCGGCGCCCACTGCGCCGCGTGGAGCAGGGTCTCGACCTGCTCGCGGGTCAGCCGGTGCTCGTCGTCGAAGATGCTCGGGCTCCACCGCGACCGCAGCGGCTCCGCGAGTGCCTCGGCCCCGGGCATCGGTGCGTGCGGCTTCTCCATGCCCGTCAGTATCCCGGCCAGTGACTCGTCAGGGTCACCAGGCGGTGGTGCCGGTCGCCCCGGAGACGTAGGAGAGGAAGCGGCTCACCCGGGCCGGGTCCTCGTCGCGCTGCCAGCCGTACGTCGTCGGCCGCAGCGCCCGGTCGTGCCAGAAGTGCCGGCTGCCGGCCGAGTCGGGGCGCGTGGCCACCAGCCAGACGGCGGTGTCGGCGCCGCTGCGCGGGTCGCGCAGGAGAGGCCCCATCACCTTGTCGAAGCGGGGCAGGCTCTCGCTCACGCCCGGGGTCGCCACCCAGCCGGGGTGCATGCTCTCGACCCGGACCTCGCCGCCGCGCAGGCGGTCGGACCACGCCGCGGCCAGCACCACCTGCATCCGCTTGGTGCGCGCGTAGGCCTGGACGCCGTCGTACTCCCCGTCGCGGAACTCGATCTCGTCGGGCTCCACGCGCAGCCCGGCGCCGTACATGCCGCCGGAGGACATGAAGACCACCGACGAGCCCTGCGCCGCGCCGAGCACCGGCAGCAGCAGCTCGGTCATCAGGTGCGGGCCGAGCACGTGCGCGGCCAGCGCGAGCTCGTGGCCCTGCGCGGTCTCGGCGCGCTCCTTGGGCATCGCGCCGGCGTTGTGGACGATCCCGTGCAGCGCGTCGACGCGGCCGGTCAGGTCGGCACACCAGGCGCGTACGGCGTCGAGGTCGCCGACGTCGCACACCTCCTCGACCACGTCGGCCGTCGGGACCGCCCGCCGCAACCCCTCGGCGTACGACGCCACCTTGGCGCGGTTGCGACCGAGCAGGTGCACGGTGGCGCCCAGCTCCGCGAACGACTGCGCCATCGCCTCGCCGATGCCCGACGTGGCGCCGGTGACGACGACCCGCTTGCCGTGCAGGGAGCCGGTGGCGGGGTCGGCGGGCCACCAGCGCCGGCGCAGCGCGGGGCCGATCTTGGTGTAGCCGAGCACCAGGGAGCGGTCGAGCGCCGCGTCGACGAGGTGGGTGGGTCTCATGCTCCCGACCCTAGGCGGGCCCCGAAGCGGAGCGCCCGGTCAGCGCCTGCAGTCAGGTTGTCGGCAGGTCCGCGGCTCGACACTGGCAGGGAGCCCACGACTCCCACAACTGCATAGAGAGGTTCGTCATGTTCGACCTGATCAACGGCATCCCAGTGCACCCGCTCGTGGTGCACGCCATCGTCGTGCTCCTGCCCCTGGCCACCCTCGGGACCATCGCCATCGCCGTCCGGCCCAGGTGGCGGCGCCCCTACGGGCCGCTGGTCGTGGCGTCGGCCCTCGTCGCGACGGTGCTCTGCCCGGTCGCGACCTCGAGCGGCGAGGCCCTCGAGGGGCGCGTCGGTGAGCCCGGCGGAGACCACGCCGAGCTCGGGGAGTCGCTGGTCTGGTTCGCCCTGGCCCTGCTCCTGGCGTCCGCCGTCCTGGTCTACCTCCAGCGGCAGCACGACCGCCGGTTGGAGGCGGACGGAGCCGCCGCCACGAGCACCACAGCCCTGACCGTGGTCGCCGTGGTCGCGGTCGTCGTCGGCCTGGCCGCCGGCTTCCAGGTCTACCGGGTCGGTGACAGCGGGGCGAAGTCCGCCTGGGGTGACGCAGCAGGCGCGGTCGCGGGAGACTGATCCCGTGCTGGTCGGGGTCTGCGAGGACGATGCCGGGATCCGGCGACTCCTCCGCGAGGCCCTGAGGTTCGCCGGCCACGAGGTGCTGGCCGCGCACGACGGCGGCGAGGCACTGCGCCAGTTCGGGGCCGCCGCGCCCGTCGACCTGATCGTGATGGACATCGGGCTGCCCGACTCCGACGGTCGCGACGTCACCCAGGCGCTCCGGTCCGCCGGGCAGACCGCTCCGGTGCTGTTCCTCACCGCGCTTGGCTCCGTGTCGGACCGCGTGTCCGGCTTCCACGCCGGCGGCGACGACTACCTCTCCAAGCCGTTCGACGTGCAGGAGCTGCTGCTGCGCGTGGAGGCGCTGGGACGCCGTGGCCGCCCGGCCGCCGCCCACGTCGCCGGGCTCGAGCTGGACCCGACGGCGCACGCCGTACGGACCGCGACCGGCGAGGTCCTGCTCACCCCCACGGAGTACCGGATGCTCGCCGCCATCACCTCGCGCCCCGGCGAGGTCGTGCGCCGCCGTACCGTGGTGGCGGCGGCCTGGCCCGACGGTGCCGTCGTCACCGAGAACACCGTCGACTCCTTCATCAGGCGGGTCCGCGCCAAGCTCGACGCGGTCGGCTCACCGGTGGCCATCGAGACCGTGCGGGGAGTGGGGTTCCGAGTCAGGTGAGGCCAGCACGCACGCTCGGAACGTTTCGGGGCCAGATCGTTGTCCTCACCGCGTGCGTGACGGCGACGGCGATGCTGCTGCTCACCATCGTGCTCCAGGTCCTGCTCGCCGACCTCACCCAACGCGACATCGACCGGCTGCTCGAGCAGCGCGGCGACGCGGTCATCAGCTCGACCAACAGCGCCACCTCAGGCTCCGAGCTGGTCGTGCCCGACTACGACCTCGACGTCGGGATCGTCGTCTACGACGAGGCCGGCGCCCCGGTCGCCGGCACCGCCTCCGCGTCGGTCGAGGACCGGTACGCCGACCTGGCGCGGAGCACCAGTGAGCGGTGGGTGGCCGTGGGCGAGTCCTACCGGCTGCTCGCCACCCCCTTCACCACGCGCAGCGGCGCGTCCGGCGTCGTGGTCGTCGGGGAGCGGCTCGCGCCGTACGAGGACGCCGAGCACTACTCCCTCCTGGCCAGCTTCATCACCGGCCTGCTCGCGACCGCCGTCGTCGTCCTGGTCGCGTGGTGGGTGGCCGGCCGGGCGCTGCGGACCGTGGCGGTGCTCGAGGAGACCGCCGCGGACTGGAGCGAGGACGATCTCGGACAGCGCTTCGGGCTCGGTGCGCCCACCAACGAGCTCACCGAGCTCGCCTCCGTCCTGGACGGTCTCCTGGACAAGGTCACCTCGGCCATCCGCTCGGAGCAGCGGCTGACCTCCGAGCTCGCCCACGAGCTGCGCACGCCGCTCACGGCCGTACAGGGTGCCGCCGACCTGGCCCTGCTCCGGGAGGGCCTGCCCGACCCGGTGCGCGAGGACCTGCGCCAGATCGCCCTCGAGGCGCGCCGGATGGCGAGCACCATCACTGCTCTGTTGGAGCTGGCGCGCACCGAGGCCTCGGTCCTGCCGCTCTCGTCGATCGCGCTCGCCGACGTGGTCGCGGACGTGGTCGCCGAGAGCGCGAGCCGTCCCGGTGTCGTCGTCCACGTCGAGGTCGCGGACCAGCGCGTCGCCGTGCCCCGCGAGGTCGCCCGGCGGGCGCTCGCACCCGTCCTCGCGAACGCGCTGCGCCATGCCGCCTCGCGGGTCACCGTCACCGCGCCCCTCGTCGACACCGGTCTGGTCGCGGTCGTCATCGAGGACGACGGCGCGGGCGTCGGGGGTGACGTGACCGCGGTCTTCGAACCGGGTACGACGTCCGGCGAGGGCTCCGGTGCGGGCCTCGGGCTGGCGCTCGCGCGCCGGATGGCCCGCAGCGTGGGTGGTGACGTCCTGCTGACCAGCGCCGGTCAGCCCACCCGCTTCGAGGTGCGCCTGCCGAGGGCCTGATCTGGACCGAGTGCCACGCGGAAG
Source organism: Nocardioides szechwanensis (assembly GCF_900103935.1). Taxonomy (GTDB): domain Bacteria; phylum Actinomycetota; class Actinomycetes; order Propionibacteriales; family Nocardioidaceae; genus Nocardioides; species Nocardioides szechwanensis. Next base: position 11,735 of record NZ_FNIC01000010.1, on the reverse strand, counting down.
GTTCCGACATCGATGTCGACGGTTCCCCCTCCCGCGCGCCGGCCGGCTGAGATGCTGCGCCCATGTCCCCCCGCATTCTCGGACGCCTGGGACACCTCATGCGCGATCGGGGGCTCCAGGCGGGTTTCGCCGTGCTCGCCCTGTTCGTGGGCGCCGACCTGCGCCGCGAGCTGCTGCTCACCGCGACCTACTCCGCCAGCGCGATCGTCGCCTCGATGCTCACCAACGCCCGCCGTACGGCGGCAGTGGCACTCGCCAGCGTGGTGGTGGCGATCGTGGTCGGCTACGTCGACGACGAGACAGCCGGCACCGAGTGGCTGCTACGGGCCTGGCTCGGCGCCGCGCTCGGGATCCTCGCGGTCGTCTCGGCGGTGGTCCGGGACCGGCGCGAGGAACGGCTGCGGCGGATGACCGTGATCGCCGCGACCGCGCAGCAGGCGCTGCTCAGCTCCCTGCCGTCGCGGATGCTCGATGTCGACCTCGCCTCGCGCTACGTCTCGGCGACGGCCGCCGCCCAGGTGGGTGGCGACCTCTACGAGGTCGCGCAGACGCCGTACGGCGTGCGCCTCATCGTCGGCGACGTGAAGGGCAAGGGCATCGAGGCCGCGCAGGTCGCCGCTTCCGTGCTGAGCGCGTTCCGGCACGCCGCCGCCGCTGAGCCCGACGTGGGCGCGGTGGCGCGGGCGCTCGACGCCACCGTCGCCCAGCTGGCCTCCGACGAGGACTTCGTCACCGCGGTGATCGTCGAGCTCGGCGCCGACCAGCTCACCGTGGCGAGTGCCGGACACCCGGCCCCGCTGCTGCTCGTGGGCCGCTCCGTGACCGAGCTCGACCCGCCCGAGCACGCCCTGCCTCTCGGCCTGGGCGCCGACCCGGTGCTGCTCACGCACGACTGGCCGCCCGGCGCCCGGCTGCTCCTCTACACCGACGGCCTGGTCGAGGCCCGCGACCGCCGAGGCCGCTTCTTCCCGCTCGACGACCACGTCGACGGGCTCCGCGACCCCTCGCTCGACCTGTCGCTGGACCACCTCGTCGACCAGCTGGTGCTCCACGTGGGCGCCCACGTCGACGACGACCTGGCGCTGGTCCTGGCCGAGCACCGCCCCTGATGGCCTACGGGGCCGGCACGCCCAGACGACCCGCGGCGCCCGCGATGGGCGGGGTCGTGTGCCCGAGGGTGCGCCCGGGCGCACGCTGCGGCACACGACCCGGAGAACACAAAGGCCCCGAGGGGACCCGGGGCCTTTGATACACGTGCGCGAGGGGGGATTTGAACCCCCACGCCCTTTCGGACACTGGCACCTGAAGCCAGCGCGTCTGCCGTTCCGCCACTCGCGCGTGTAGCCGGGCAAGGCTATCCCAGCCCCTCATTGACCCCCAAACCGGGCCGATGGGGTGCATCACGGCCGGGGGCCACCCCGTTACGATCGACGGAGCCCGGCTCCAGGCCGGGTCGGTCGTGACGTCTGAATTCGTGGGGAAGGAGGCGACGTGGGAGGACTACAGCGGTTCGAGCAACGCCTCGAGCAGGCGATCTCCGGCGCGTTCGCCCGTGCGTTCCGCTCCGCGGTGCAGCCGGTCGAGATCGCCGCGGCGCTCCAGCGGGAGTGTGACAACAACGCCCAGATCCTCTCGCGGGACCGGCGCCTGGTGCCCAACTCGTTCCACGTCGAGCTGTCCCAGACCGACCTCGACCGCCTCGCGCCCTACGACACCGCGATGGCCAAGGAGCTCGTCGACCAGCTCCAGAGGCACGCCGACGCGCAGAGCTACGTCTTCCCGGGCCCCGTGGCGCTCGCCTTCGAGGCCGCCGACGACCTCACCACCGGCCGCTTCCGGATCCGCAGCGAGGCGCAGGCCAAGGTCACCGGCAACAGCAGCTACACGCAGGTACGACGGGCCCGCGCGGTGCTCGAGGTCAACGGCACCCAGCACCCCCTCCAGGCACCCGGTCTCGTGATCGGGCGCGGGACCGAGGCCGACGTACGCATCAACGACCCCGGCGTGAGCCGGCGCCACGTCGAGTTCGTGGTGACCGGCTATGACGACGACCTGATGGTGGAGGCCAAGGACCTCGGCTCCACCAACGGCATGCTGGTCGACGACCGCAAGGTCCCGCGCGCCACCCTGCGCGACGGTTCCCGGGTGAAGGTGGGCAACACGACGATGACCATGCGCGTGGTCGAGGACGGTGCCGATGTCTGAGCTGACGTTGTTCCTCATCAGGATCGCCTATCTCGCGATCCTCTGGATCTTCGTCCTGTCCGCGATCTCGGTGATCCGCTCCGACATGTTCGGCGCCCGGGTGCCCGAGACCGCCCGCTCCGGCGGCGGTGGCGGCCGACAGCCGAAGCAGAAGCCGCCGGCCAAGCGCCGCGGCTCCCCCACCCAGGTCGTGGTCACCTCCGGCACCAACTCCGGCGCGACCGCCTCCCTCGACAAGGCGCCGATCCTGATCGGGCGCGGCAGCGACGCCGCGATCCGCCTCGAGGACGACTACGTCTCCACGCGCCACGCCCGGATCGCCGCGTCGGGTGACCAGTGGTTCGTCGAGGACCTCGGCTCCACCAACGGCACCTACATCGGCACGGTCCGCATCACCCAGCCGACCACCATCACCCTCGGCACCCAGGTCCGGATCGGCAAGACGATCCTGGAGCTGCAAAAGTGACCTTCCGCCTCCACTACTCGGCGATCTCCGACGTCGGCCGGGTCCGCAAGGACAACCAGGACTCCGGCTACGCCGGGCCCTGGCTGCTCACCGTCTGCGACGGCGTGGGCGGCGCGGCCCGGGGCGACGTCGCCTCCAGCACCGCCATCCAGCAGCTGCGCGAGCTCGACGACCCACCGGCCGACGAGTCCGGCTCCGGACTCCTCGACCGGGTCTCCTCCGCGCTGCACCAGGCCCACGTCAACATCGGCCGGCTCGTCGACGCCGACCCCGCGCTCGACGGCACCAGCACCACCGCCACCGTCGCGCTCTTCGACGGCTCCCGCGTCGGCATCGGCCACGTGGGTGACAGCCGGGCCTACCTCTTCCGCGACCGCGAGCTGTCCCAGCTCACCAAGGACCACACGTTCGTGCAGTCGCTGATCGACGAGGGCCGGATCAGCGAGGAGGAGTCACGGGTCCACCCCCACCGCAACCTGATCCTCAAGGCGCTCGACGGCATGCAGGAGGCCGACCCCGACCTGTTCATGATCGAGCTGACCGACGGTGACCGGCTGCTCCTGTGCAGCGACGGCGCCTCCGGGGTCCTCGACGACGGCCGCCTCGCCGACATCCTCTCGATGGGCACCCCCGACTTCGCCGCGGTCGAGCTCGTGCGCGCCAGCCTCGAGGCCGGCAGCTCCGACAACGTCACGTGCATCGTCGCCGACGTCGTCACCGAGGACGCGGCCGCGGCCGACCCGGCGTACGCCGAGCTGGAGCCGCTGCTGGTCGGCGCCGCCGCCGAGCTGCGCCGCCGTTCCCCGCGCGGCAAGGGCAGCCTGTTCCGCGGCCACCGCGCCGGCGACACCGGCGAGCTCGAGCCGATCGACGCCGAGATCCACGACGACCGCCCGGCCGCGCGTCCCATCCGCTCCGACCCGCTCGACCCGGAGGAGGCGCGCTACGCGCCGATCGCGCCGGCCAGGTTCGTGTGGCTGAGCCGCCTGTTGGTGCTGGCCGTGGTCGTCGGCGTGCTGTGGGTCGCCGCCGCCGCTGCCTGGTCGTGGACCCAGGACCAGTACTTCGTCGGCGAGCACGACGGCAACGTCGTCATCTACCGCGGCATCAACACCGACCTGCCGGGCATCTCCCTCAACGAGCTCTACCAGACCAGCGACGTCGAGCTGGACCGGCTGAGCCCCTACGACGCCGGTCGGGTCAGCGACGGCATCGAGGTCAGCGACCTCGACGCCGCCAAGGAGACCGTGCAGAACCTCGCCACCGAGATGACCGCTCCCACCGACGAGCCGGGCTGAGCCGATGTCCCAGCCTTCCGCCCTCATGGGTTTCGTGCACCGGCGCCGTCGCGGCGCCGAGCTGTTCCTGCTGACGCTCGCGCTCGCGGTCGGCATCGGCGCCTACGCCGCGGTCGGCATCGGCGTCGAGGGCCACGTGCCGGTCGACATCCTCGGCTACGGCGGCTGGCTGGCGGCGCTGCTCGTCGGCGCCCACGTCGCCGTACGCCTGGTGGCGCCGTACGCCGACCCGGTGCTGCTGCCGGTCGTGGCCGCGCTCAACGGCCTCGGGCTGGCCGTGATCCACCGCCTCGACCTCGCTGAGGACACCACCTTCGCGCGCCAGCAGCTCACCTGGATGACCCTCGGTGTGGTGCTGTTCGTCGGCGCGCTGGTCATCGTGCGCGACCACCGGGTGCTCGCCCGGTTCACCTACACCTTCGGCCTGTCCGCGATCCTGCTGCTCCTGCTGCCGATGGTCCCCGGCGTCGGCAAGACGATCAACGGCGCCAAGATCTGGATCGGGGTCGGCCCGTTCAGCTTCCAGCCCGGCGAGGTCGCCAAGGTGCTGCTCGTGGTCGCGTTCGCCGGCTACCTCGTGCTCCACCGCGACGCGCTGGCCCTGGCCGGCCGTCGGGTCCTGTTCGTCGACCTTCCCCGCGGTCGCGACCTCGGCCCGATCCTCGCGATGTGGCTGGTCAGCCTCGGCATCCTGGTCTTCCAGCGCGACCTCGGCTCCAGCCTGCTCTTCTTCGGCCTCTTCCTGGTGATGCTCTACGTCGCCACCGAGCGGCCGGGCTGGCTGCTGGTCGGCGGCGGGCTGTTCCTGAGCGGCGCCTTCGTGGCCTGGCGACTCTTCGGTCACGTCCAGGACCGCGTCGACATCTGGCTGCACCCGTTCGACTACTACAACAACCCGACCCCGCCCTACAGCGACCAGATCGTCGAGACCATGTTCGGCATGGGCTGGGGCGGCCTGATCGGGCGCGGGTTCGGCGAAGGCGACCCCACCCGGATCACCTACGCCGAGGCCGACTTCATCATGGGCGCCATCGGCGAGGAGCTCGGCCTGACCGGGGTCATCGCCGTCCTCCTGCTCTACGGGCTGATCGTCGAGCGCGCGCTGCGCGCCGCGCTGATCTCCCGTGACGGCTTCGGCAAGCTGGTCGCCGTCGGCCTCGCCGGTGTCGTGACCCTCCAGGTGTTCGTGGTCGTCGGTGGCGTCACCCGGCTGATCCCGCTCACCGGCCTCACCACGCCGTTCCTGTCGTACGGCGGGTCGTCGCTGGTCGCCAACTGGGTGATCATCGCGCTGCTGCTGCGGATCTCCGACCAGGCCAGGCGCCCGATCCCGGACCTGTCCGACCAGCACGGCGAGGCCCCCGACGAGATGTCCACCCAGGTGATCAAGCTGTGAGCCCCTCATGAACAAGCCGATCCGGACCATCTCGATGTTCTGCCTGCTGCTCTTCGTGGCCCTGATGCTCAACGCCACCTACCTGCAGTTCTGGAAGGCCGACTCCCTCGACGACGACCCCCGCAACCGGCGGGTGATCGAGGCCGCCTACTCCCGCGAGCGCGGCGCGATCCTGGTCGGCCGCGACCCGATCGCCGAGAGCGTGCCGAGCGACGACCGCTTCGAGTTCCAGCGCGCCTACCCCGTGCCGTTCCGCTACGCGCCGATCACCGGCTACTTCTCCTACTTCAGCCAGACCGGCCTCGAGCAGTCCCAGAACGAGGTGCTCTCCGGCGAGGACCCGCGGCTGTTCGTCACCAAGCTGGTCGACCTGCTCAGCAACAACCCCAACAAGGGCGGCAGCGTCCAGCTCACGATCGACGCCGACGCGCAGGAGGCGGCGTACGAAGGCCTCGACGCGCTGCCCGGTGCCGTGGAGGGCTCGGTCGTGGCGCTCGACCCGTCCAGCGGCAAGATCCTGGCGATGGTGTCGCTGCCCACCTACGACCCCAACAAGCTGGCCTCCCACGACCTCGACGAGGTGTCCGACACCTACGACCGGCTGCTCGCCGACGAGTCGGAGCCGCTGCTCAACCGGGCCATCCAGACGACCCTGCCGCCGGGCTCGACCTTCAAGCTGGTCACCGCCGCGGCCGCGATCGAGAGCGGCGCCTACACCGCCGACGACCTGGTGCCCGGTGGGGCTACCTACCAGCTGCCGCTCACGTCCGGTGAGTCCGGGCTCATCGACAACGAGGGCCGCGACTGTGGCACCGACCGCATCCCGTTCAAGCAGGCGATGGCCCAGTCGTGCAACACCACGTTCGCCGCGCTCGCCAACGAGGTGGGCGCCGACGCGATGATCGAGCAGGCCGAGGCGTTCGGGTTCAACAGCGACTACCTCGAGGACCTCCGCCCGCAGGCGAGGTCCGTCTTCCCCTCCGAGATGGACGCAGCGCAGACGGGCCAGTCCGGCATCGGCCAGTTCGAGGTGCGGGCGACTCCCCTGCAGATGGCGATGGTGGCGGCCGCGATCGCCAACAACGGCGTCGTCAAGCGTCCCTACATCGTCGACGAGGTGCAGTCGGCCGAGTACGACGTGCTGGAGAAGACCGACGACAGCGACCTGTCGCAGGCGATCTCGGCCGCCACCGCGAGCGACCTGACCGCGCTGCTCGTCGAGACCGTCGAGAACGGCACGGCCAGCCCGGCCGCCATCGACGGCATCACCGTCGCCGGCAAGACCGGCACGGCCCAGAGCGGCCAGGACGACGTGGCGCCCTACGCGTGGTTCGTCTCGTTCGCTCCCGCCGAGGACCCCCAGGTCGCGGTGGCCGTGATGATCGAGTCGGCCGACATCCCCCGCGGCGAGATCGCCGGCGGCCAGCTCGGCGGCCCGATCGCCAAGGCCGTGATGGAGGCGATCATCAATGACTGAGCAGTCCGGTCCCCCGCAGCAGCCCGAGCGCTTCGCCGACGACGAGCACCGCTACCGCCTCGACTCCCGCATCGCCACCGGCGGCATGGGCGAGGTCTGGCGCGCCACCGACACCACGCTGGGCCGCGAGGTCGCGGTCAAGCTGCTCAAGCACGAGTACGCCGACGACGCGACGTCGCGCTCCCGGTTCGAGACCGAGGCGCAGCACGCCGCCTCGCTGCACCACCCCGGCGTCGCCGGCGTCTACGACTTCGGCCAGGCCGTCGCCGCCGACGGGTCCGGGCACCCGCGCCCCTTCCTCGTGATGGAGCTCGTCGACGGCAAGCCGCTCTCCGACCTGCTGCGCGGCGGCCGGCCCCTCGACCCGGAGGTGACCCGCGACCTGCTCGCCCAGGCCGCCGACGCCGTCGCCGTGGCCCACCGCGCGGGCATCGTCCACCGCGACATCAAGCCCGCCAACCTGCTGGTGACGCCCGACCGCCGGATCAAGATCACCGACTTCGGCATCGCCCGCGCCGCCGAGGGCGTCGGCATCACCCAGACCGGTCAGGTCATGGGCACGCCTCAATACCTCTCACCCGAGCAGGCGCGCGGCAACCCCGCCACCCCCGCCTCCGACGTCTACTCGCTGGGGGTGGTGGCCTTCGAGTGCCTCGCCGGGCACCGTCCCTTCGAGGCCGAGTCCCCGATCGCCACTGCGCTGGCCCACCTACAGCAGCCCGTTCCCGACCTGCCCGGCGACGTGCCGGCCGATCTCGCTGCCGTCGTACGACGGGCGCTGGCGAAGGACCCCGCCGAGCGCTTCCCCGACGCCGCAGCCTTCGCCGCCGCCATGCGCGACCCCGCCACCGCGGTCATCGGTGCCCCCGTGTCGACCAGCACCCAGGTGCTCACCGGCGTCGCCGCAGCACCCGAACCGACCGTCTCGACGCCGGTGTCCTCGTTGCCCGCCCAGACCGCGGGCCAGCGCTCCCGCGGCCCCTGGGGCATCGTCCTGCTCGTGCTGCTGCTGGTCGCCGCGGCCGCCGTGGTCCTGCTGCTGGTGACCGGCGGCGACGACAGCGACGACGAGCCCCCGACCGACCCGTCGTCCGGGCCGTCCTCGCCGCGTCAGAGCCAGGAGCCCAGCCCGAGCGACACCCCGTCAGAGACCCCGAGCGAGACCCCCTCCGAGACGCCCAGCGAGACCCCCTCCGAGACCCCGACCGAGACGCCCAGCGAGACCCCCTCCGAGACGCCCAGCGAGACCCCGACCGAGACGCCGTCGGAGACCGCGGCCCCGACCGACGTCACCACCACCGCTCCGCCCGCGCAGGAGACCCCCGTCGAGGGCGTCACCACCAGTCCTGGCGTCTCCGGCGACCAGTCCACCGAGGGAGACCCCACCCGATGAGCAACTCACAGCCGGTCGTCGGCGGCCGGTACGAGCTCGGCGAGCTCCTCGGCCGCGGCGGCATGGCTGAGGTCCGCAAGGGCACCGACACCCGGCTCGGCCGGGTCGTGGCGGTCAAGCGGCTGCGCACCGACCTCGCCAGCGACGCGACCTTCCAGGCCCGGTTCCGCCGCGAGGCGCAGTCGTCGGCCTCGCTCAACCACCCGTCGATCGTCGCGGTCTACGACACCGGCGAGGAGCCGGCCAGTGACGGGTCGGGCGTCGCCCAGCCCTACATCGTGATGGAGTTCGTCGCCGGCCGGACGCTGCGCGACATCCTGCGTGAGGGCCGCAAGATCCTGCCCGAGCGCGCGCTCGAGATCACCAGCGGCGTGCTCTCCGCCCTCGACTACAGCCACCGCGCCGGCATCATCCACCGCGACATCAAGCCCGGCAACGTGATGCTCACCCCGAGCGGCGACGTCAAGGTGATGGACTTCGGCATCGCCCGCGCCATCAGCGACGCCTCGTCGACGATGACGCAGACGGCGGCCGTGGTCGGCACCGCCCAGTACCTCTCCCCCGAGCAGGCCCGCGGCGAGACCGTCGACTCCCGCTCCGACGTCTACTCCACCGGCTGCCTGCTCTACGAGCTCCTCACCGGCCGGCCGCCGTTCGTCGGCGACAGCCCGGTCGCGGTCGCCTACCAGCACGTGCGCGAGCCGGCCGCCCCGCCGTCCGACCACGACACCGAGCTCCCCGCCGAGATCGACACCATCGTGATGAAGGCGCTGGCCAAGCGCCTCGAGGACCGCTACCAGTCCGCGGCCGCGATGCGCAGCGACATCGAGCGCTACCTCGACGGCCGCCCCGTGCAGGCGACCGTGCCGCCCCCGCCCGACCACACCATGGTCGTCCCCGTCACCCCGGCCACCACCGCCACCACGGTGACCGCGCCGCGCCCGCCGCTGCCGGTCGCCATGGACGACGACCCCCGCAGCCGGGCCGGTGTCTGGTGGGTGGTCGGCTTGGTGATGCTCCTGCTGATCGCCGCCGGTGCCTACTTCATGCCCCGGCTCTTCGAGAGCCCCCCGCCGCAGACCCAGGTGCCACAGGTGGCCGGGCTCACCCTCGACGAGGCGCTGCTCAGGATCAGCAACGCCGGCCTCGAGCGTGGCGAGGTCTCCTACGAGCCCAACGACTCGGTCCGCGAGAACCACGTCATCTCGCAGGACCCCAACGCCGACCAGTACGTCGACCCCGGCTCCGAGATCGACCTCGTGGTGTCCAACGGCAAGCCGTTGGTCGCGATCCCCGCGGGCCTCGTCGGTCAGCTGCGTGGCGACGCCGCCGAACAGCTGCGCGCCGTCGGGCTCAAACCGATGCTCGAGGAGCGCGAGTCCGACGAGGACAAGTTCCAGGTCCTCGAGACCGTGCCCGCTCCCGGCCAGGAGGTCCCGGTAGGCTCCACCGTGACCGTCTTCTACTCCGACGGCCAGGAGAAGGTCCCGGACGTCGTCGGCGACCCGCAGGCCGTGGCCGAGGAGAAGATCCGCGCCGCCGGCTTCAACCCGGTGGTCCGCGAGGAGGTCACCTCCACCGAGCCCGCCGGCACCGTGGTCGACCAGATCCCCGGCAAGGGTGGCTTCGCCGACGAGGGCTCCGACGTGGTCATCTTCGTGTCGGTCTACGTCGAGCCGACCCCGACCCCGACGCCGACGCCCACGCCGACCGAGCCGACGGAGCCGCCGCCGACGTTCCCGACCGACTTCCCGAGCCGCGAGGCGTCACCCTCGGGCGCGCGTCAGCCCAGCGGCTCGGCGTAGCTGAGGCCCAGCAGACCGTCGTACGCCGGCGCCTCGAGCTCGTCCTCGGTCTCGAGGTCCCAGCCCACGGAGATGTCGGGCAACTCGGCGCGCGCGAGGTAGTACTGCACGTCGAGGTCGCCGCGCACGGCGTCCTCGAGGTCGGGCGGGTTCCCGATCGCCTGGATCACGTAGGGCTGCGCGTAGGGGATGCCCTGGAGCAGCACGGCGTTGCCGTGGCACTTGATGCCGGTGGTGCTGATGACGCGCTGGCCCTGGATCATCACCGCGGTGGCGCCGCCGCGCCACATCGCGTTGACGACGGCCTGGATGTCCTGCTGGTGGACGACGAGCAGGTTGAGGTCGCGGCCCGTCGAGTTGATGACGTCCTCGGAGGCGTCGGACAGCGTGACGGTGATGCCTGAGCCGCTGCGCGGGACCAGCCCCGCGGGGTCCTGGAGGGTCTCGACCTCGCGGCGCAGACGGCGTACGGCGCGGTCGTCGACGTTGGCGGTCAGCGCGTTGACCTCGGTGGTGAGGTCGTCGAGCCGGGCCTCGAGGGCGTCGTACTCGTCGGCCTCGGTCTCGACGAGCGCGGCGAGGTCGGTGTAGCGGCCGGGACGTAGGTCGGTGCCGTCGCTGTTGTAGGCGCTGATCGCGAAGAGCGCGCCGCTGAGGAGCACCACGACCGGCGTACCGATCCGCCACAGCCCGCGGGACCGGTGCCCACGGGGCTCACGGCACGGGGAGCGCGTGGGGCTCGCGTGAGAACCGGAGGTCATGACGACTAAGGTAGCCCGCGACCCGCGGCGCGACGCCGCGGCGGCGCCACCGCTACGAGGAGCAACCCGTGTCCAAGCTCAAGGTCAACGATCCGTTCGCCGACCCGAAGGGGGCGCTGCTGACCCCGCGCTTCGTGGTCGCCGTGCTCCTGATGGTGCTCGGCATCGCCTGGATCGTCTACTACTACGCCGCGGTGCGCGTCGACCCGAATCTCATCATTGGGGTCGCCTCCGCGCCGGAGGCCGGCAGCCCGAAGTTCATGGCCGACCTCGAGGGCTGGAACTACCTGATCGGCTTCGGCGCCTTCTTCCTCGGCCTGGCCGTCTCGGCCCACCCCTCCACCCCGCTCGGCCGCGGCCGCGGCGTCGTGGTCGGCATGCTCGCCTGCTTCATCCTGGGCCTGCTCTGGATCTGCACGTTCTACGTGATCAGCGACGACCCCTCGAGCTTCTGGGTCTTCAACGACCTCGGCCAGAAGAACCTCTTCGTGGGCATCGCCTTCATGGCCGTCGGCTTCACCTTCGCCACCCGCTGGGAGTAACCCTCCAGCTCGTCCTTCACGCTGACCCGTCGCAAACTTTGGCTCCCCTGACTCATGTGTGGGTTAGGAGGGTCGGCCGGGCAGGGCGGGTCGGTGGGGTCCGAGGGCGAGCATGGCCAAGGCGATGAGGGCCTCGGGGTTTTTGTAGCCGAACGCGATCCGGGTCAGGAGTCGGATCTTGGTGTTGACCGACTCGACGGGGCCGTTGGACATGTCATGTTCGATCGCGGCCAGGATCCGGGTGCGGTGTCTGGTGATGCGTTCGGCGAGTTCTGCCATGGGTGCGATGTCGCTGTGGCTGGCCTGGTCGATCCACTCGTCGAGGTAATCGGCTGCATCCTCGGGTCGCATCTTGAAGACCAGCCGGAGCCGCTCCTTGAACAGGTAGGCGG
>NZ_FNIC01000011.1 GCF_900103935.1 Nocardioides szechwanensis | reverse complement strand
AAGGAGCGGCTCCGGCTGGTCTTCAAGATGCGACCCGAGGATGCAGCCGATTACCTCGACGAGTGGATCGACCAGGCCAGCCACAGCGACATCGCACCCATGGCAGAACTCGCCGAACGCATCACCAGACACCGCACCCGGATCCTGGCCGCGATCGAACATGACATGTCCAACGGCCCCGTCGAGTCGGTCAACACCAAGATCCGACTCCTGACCCGGATCGCGTTCGGCTACAAAAACCCCGAGGCCCTCATCGCCTTGGCCATGCTCGCCCTCGGACCCCACCGACCCGCCCTGCCCGGCCGACCCTCCTAACCCACACATGAGTCAGGGGAGCCAAAGTTTCGGGCGGGTCAACGTGTTTTTGGTCAGTTCCGGGCGGGAGTACGAGCGCAGCGAGTACTCCCAATGGAGGGACGAAGTCCCTCCACGGTCAGCGTTATCCAGAGGCGCGGGCGGTGAGGCCGGTGGGGCCGCCGGGTGCGCCGTGGCACTGCTTGAACTTCTTGCCCGAGCCGCAGGGGCACTTGGCGTTGCGGCCGACCCCGGCGAACTCGTCGTCGGCGTTGGTCGCCGTGGTGCCCTTGACCTCGACCTGGCCGTCCTCGCTGGGTGCGGAGTAGGACAGGTTGGCCGGGGCGGCGGGCCGCTCGAGACCCTTGGCCCGGATCGTCGGGGCGTGCTGCTGGACGGTCCCCTCGGGCTGCAGGAGCGGCTCGTAGACCTCGTCGTCCTCGTGGACGTGGTCGTGACCGGCGTGGTCGTCGTCCTCGACCTGGACCTCGAGGTTGAACAGGAAGCCGACAGCCTCCTCCTTGATGACGTCCATCATCGCGGCGAACATGTCGAAGCCCTCGCGCTGGTACTCCACGAGGGGGTCGCGCTGCGAGTAGGCCCGCAGGTAGATGCCCTCGCGCAGGTAGTCCATCTCGTAGAGGTGCTCACGCCACTTGCGGTCGAGCACGGAGAGCAGCACGCGGCGCTCCAGCTCCCGCATGACCTCCTCGCCCACCTCGGCCTCGCGGGCGTCGTAGGCGGCGTGGACGTCCTTCTTGAGCAGGTCGATCATCTCGTCGCGGTGCAGGTTGCCCCGCCCGCCGGCGTCTTCCTCGAGCTTCTCGAAGTCGACCGAGAGCGGCCAGATCTGGCCCAGGTCGGTGCGCAGCTGGTCGAGGTCCCACTCCTCGCCGAACTCCGCCAGCGAGCCGTTGACGTAGCCGGTGACGACGTCGTCGATGAAGGTGCGGATCTGCTCCTCGAGGTCGGCGCCCTCGAGCACCTCGCGGCGCTCGCCGTAGATCACCTGGCGCTGACGGTCCATCACGTCGTCGTACTTGAGGACGTTCTTGCGGGACTCGAAGTTCTGCGACTCGACCTGACCCTGGGCGTTGGCGATCGCGCCGGTGACGCGCTTGTTCTCGATCGGTACGTCGTCGGGGATCTTGAGCATCTGCAGGACCCGGTCGACCCACTCGGACTTGAACAGCCGCATCAGCTCGTCCTCGAGGGACAGGTAGAAGCGGGACTCGCCCGGGTCGCCCTGACGGCCGGAACGACCGCGCAGCTGGTTGTCGATGCGTCGCGACTCGTGACGCTCGGTGCCGACGACGTAGAGGCCGCCGAGGTCGCGGACGGCGTCGTGCTGGAGCGCCACCTGCTTCTTGACCCGCTCGAGGGTCTCGGGCCAGGCCGCTTCGTACTGCTCGGAGGTCTCGCCGAGGGGCTCGAGACCCTTCTTGCGCAGCTCCTGGTCGGCGAGGAACTCCACCGAGCCGCCGAGCATGATGTCGGTGCCTCGACCGGCCATGTTGGTGGCGACCGTGACCGCGCCCTCGTGGCCGGCCATCGCGACGATCTTGGCCTCGTCGGCGTGGACCTTCGCGTTGAGGACGCTGTGGGGGATGCCGCGTCGCTTGAGCAGGTCGGACAGGTATTCGGACTTGGCGACCGAGACGGTGCCGACCAGGATCGGCTGGCCCTTGGCGTTGCGCTCCGCGATGTCGTCGGCGACCGCTTCGTACTTGGCCTCCTCGGTCCGGTAGACGAGGTCGGGCTGGTCGATGCGCGTCATCGGCTTGTTGGTCGGGATCGGCACGACGCCGAGCTTGTAGATCTTGTCGAACTCGGAGGCCTCGGTCATGGCCGTGCCGGTCATGCCCGAGAGCTTCTCGTAGAGGCGGAAGTAGTTCTGCAGGGTGACGGTCGCGAGCGTCTGGTACTCCTCGCGGACGGTCACGCCCTCCTTGGCCTCGATCGCCTGGTGCAGGCCGTCGTTGTAGCGGCGGCCCGACAGCATCCGGCCGGTGTGCTCGTCGACGATGAGCACCTCGCCCTCCATGACGACGTACTCCTTGTCGTTGCGGAAGAGCTCCTTGGCCTTGATCGAGTTGTTGAGGAAGGAGATCAGCGGGGTGTTGGCCGACTCGTAGAGGTTCTCGATGCCGAGGTGGTCCTCGACCTTGGTGATGCCGGGCTCGAGGACGGAGATGGTGCGCTTCTTCTCGTCGACCTCGTAGTCGACGTCCTTGACGAGGGTCTTGGCGATCTTGGAGAACTCGCCGTACCACTTCACCTCGTCCTGGGTCGGGCCGCTGATGATCAGCGGGGTCCGGGCCTCGTCGATGAGGATGGAGTCGACCTCGTCGACCACGGCGAAGTTGTGGCCGCGCTGGACGCACTCCTCGATCGAGCCCGCCATGTTGTCGCGCAGGTAGTCGAAGCCGAGCTCGTTGTTGGTGCCGTAGGTGATGTCGCAGCTGTAGGCCACACGACGCTCGTTGGGGCGCATCTCGGGGAGGATCACGCCGGTCGTGAGCCCGAGGAAGTGGTGGATGCGACCCATCCACTCGGCGTGGTACTTGGCGAGGTAGTCGTTGACCGTGACGACGTGGACGCCCTTGCCGGAGATCGCGTTGAGGTACGACGGCAGCGTGGCGACCAGCGTCTTGCCCTCACCGGTCTTCATCTCGGCGATGTTGCCGAGGTGGAGCGCCGCGCCGCCCATGATCTGGACGTCGTAGTGGCGCTGGCCGATCACGCGGTTGGCCGCCTCACGCACCGTGGCGAACGCCTCGGGCATCAGCTCGTCGAGGCTTTCGCCCTTCTCGTAGCGCGCCTTGAGCTCCCCGGTCATGCCCTGGAGCTCGGCGTCGCTCATGGCGACGAAGTCGTCCTCGATCGCGTTGACCGCTTTCGAGATGGTTTCGAGCTGCCGGAGGATCTTGCCTTCGCCGATGCGGAGAAGCTTGTCGAAGAGGACGGGCACGACGGGGTGACTCCTTGTGTTGACAGATTTGGGCCGTTGGAGCGGCGCTCACACTCTACCCAGCGGTCAGAAGGCACCTAAACCGCGAGTCGGGCAGCGAGGTCTCCGCGGGGCTCGACGACCACCTCGTCGAGGCCCAGCCACCCCGCCAGCTGCCGCAGCTCGGCTCCCAGCTCCGCCGCCGTGTCGGGCGGCGCGGAGGGCTCGGCGTGGGCGGCCTTGACCAGCAACCGGCCCGTACGACGGTCCGCCTTGAGGTCGACCCGCGCCACGATCCGCTCGCCCAGGAGGAAGGGCAGCACGTAGTAGCCGTGCACCCGTTTGTGGGCCGGCGTGTAGATCTCGATGCGGTAGTGGAAGTCGAAGAGCCGCTCGGTACGCTCCCGCTCCCAGACCACCGGGTCGAACGGGCTCAGCAGGGCGCGGGCACCCACCCGGCGGGGCAGCCGGGCGTCGCGGTGGAGGTAGCCCGGGCGTTTCCAGCCCTCGATCGAGACCGGCAGCAGCTCCCCGGACTCGACCAGGGTGGCGATCGCGGGGCGCACCTGGTCGATGTGCATGCGGTAGTAGTCCTGGAGGCAGCGGGCCGTCGCCACCCCGTGCGACCGCGCGGCCCGGCGTACGAGCTCGACGTGGGCGTCGTCAGGGGTGGGCGTGGGCCGGGCCAGCACCTCGGGCGGGATCACCCGCTCCGGCAGGTCGTAGAGGACCTCGAACTGCCCGTTGCGCCCGGCGATCGCCAGCTCACCGGCGGAGTAGAGGTAGTCGAGGACGTGGCGCGTGTTGGACCAGTTCCAGCCCCACTGCTCCTTGGTGCGCGGCAGGCCGTCGTCGAGGTCGCGGGAGGTGGCGGGGCCTCGGTCGCGGATCTCGGCGATCAGCGACGCCTCGAGCTCGGGACTGTTGTCGATGACGGTCCACTTGCCGCGCCGGACGCGGAAGGCGTCCATCCGGAACCGCATGAACGGCCAGAGCTCGACCGGCATGAACGCCTGGACGTGGGCCCAGTACTCGACCACCCGCCGCGGCCGCTTCTCCGCGGCCCGGCGGAGCAGGTCGACGTCGTAGGGGCCCATCCGGGAGTAGAGCGGCATGAAGTGGGCCCGCTGGAGCACGTTGACCGAGTCGACCTGGAGCACACCGGTGCGGCCGAGCGTGCGCTGGAAGGTCCGCATCGTCGGCACGGCGGGGCGCGGGTCGAGGAAGCCCTGCGCGGCCAGGGCGATGCGGCGGGCCTGTGACTGCGAGAGGGACTGGGTGGTCACGGCCGAACTCAACCACTCGCCACCGACGGACGGCGTCAGTCGTCGTCGTCGACGGTGCTCACGTCGTCGGGGTCGACCACGACCACCGTGTCGCCGGCGCGGATCTGGGCGCCCAGCTCGGCCAGCCAGTCGTCGTCGGTGATCTCGAAGCCGCGCCCGGCGAACTCGGCCTTCAGCCAGTTCTCGACGTCGGGCTCCCCCTCACGGAAGGCCTGCGCCGTCGCGTCGATCGCCTGCTGGGTCACGGTCTCGACGTACTCGGCCAGCTCGGCTTCGGAAGCGAATTCCATCTCGGAGTCCATCCACTGAACGCTACCCGGGCGGTCACGCACCACGGCGGTCACCCTCGGCGCCCATCCCACCGGGTCTCGACACGCCGGTCGCGAGCTCGTGCCTCGCTCGCGCGGCTGCTCGACCTTCGCTGCGCTCGTAGTCCTCGCGAGCTCGGACTACGGCAGCTCCAGCAGCTTCTCGCGCACGGCGTACATGACGGCCTCCATGCGGGAGTGCAGCTGGAGCTTCTCGAGGATGTTGCGCACGTGGTTCTTGACGGTGTTCTCGCTGATGTAGAGGCTCTTCGCGATGTCGCGGTTGTTGAGGCCCCGCGCCACCCAGCTGAGGACCTCGAGCTCGCGCTCGGTCAGGCGCAGACCGGGCATGTTGTCGCGCTCGGGGCGGGACATCTGCTTGAACTCGTCGATCAGCTTGACCGCCATCGACGGGCTGATCAGCGACTGGCCGTCGGCCACGACCCGGACGGCCTGGGCCACCTCGTCGATCGAGGAGTCCTTGAGCAGGTAGCCCGACGCGCCGCTCTTGACCGCCTCGTAGAGGTCGGCCTCCTCGTCGGAGACGGTGAGCATGATGATCTTGGCCGAGGGCACGGACTCCTTGATCGCCAGGCAGGCCTCGATGCCGGAGCGCTTGGGCATCCGGATGTCGAGCAGCACGACGTCGGGGGCCGCCGACTCGGCGAGGGTCGTGCCTTCGACGCCGTCACCGGCCTCGCCCACGACCTCGATGCCGGGCTCGACGCCGAGCAGCATGGTCAGACCACGACGGAACAGCTCCTGGTCGTCGACCACGAGCACGCGGATGGGTTCATCCTTCTCGGTCACCCGCGCATCATGGCACGTTCGGGTGGTGTCAGTGGCCTGTCGGCATAGACCGAGCAGGCCACTGACCGTGGCCCGTTCGGGTCATTCAGGCAGGAGGTCCAGCGAGATCACTCCGTAGTCGTAGCCCCGACGGCGGTAGACGACCGCCGGTCGGTCGCTCTCCTTGTCGACGAAGAGGAAGAAGTCGTGGCCGACCAGCTCCATCTCGTAGAGGGCCTGGTCGAGGGTCATCGGGGACGCGGGGTGGGTCTTCTCGCGCACCACCAGAGGACCGTCGCCGGTGACCGAGATCGGTCCGACCTTGCGCTCGGTGACGGTCTCGTCATCGGCTACCTCGTCGCCGTCCCCGAGGAGCGGCATGCCCGCGAGCGCCTCGCCCACCGACGGCGGCGTACGACGGCCACGATGCACGCGTCGCCGGTCGGCGGCGCGCCTCATCTGGGCGGCCATCTTGTCGAGCGCGAGGTCGAGGGCGCCCATCTTGTCGTCGGCGGCCGCCTCGGCCCGGATGACCGGGCCCTTCGAGAACGCCGTCAGCTCGACGTGTACGCCGCGTTCCTGCTGGCGGGGGTTGGGCTCTGCGTCGACCTCGACGTGGACCCGGATGATGCGGTGGTCGTGCTTCTCCAGCTTGCTCAGCTTCTCGTTGGCGTGTGCGCGGAATCCCTCCGACAGCTCACAGTGCCGACCCGTGACCACAACTTCCATGTTGAACCTCCCGTTGCACAGTTGGTTTTCTCGATCCACGTGCATGAAGTCCGTCCGGCCGACCTGGTCTTCGACCCCACAACCGCCTGCTGAGGCTCTCGCAGCTTGAATGCCACTACTGACCTTCTCCCACCGGCTCGCGCATCTGACGCGAGGGGCGAGGCAGGACTTACTTCTAAGCCGCACCGTGATCGGCGTGCCCGGGCGGACCCGGCCAGCGCCTTACGTGGGCCGTTTTGCCTGCGACTGGCATCGGCTAGCCGTCCCGGCACTGCCTGGACGACGCAACCACGGACCCGGACGGACTCCATATAGAGACGTTAGTCCGTGCCCTGGTGGCGCGAAAGGCTGGGCCGGATTATGGCCCTGAAGTTTCGCTGTGGATGTCGCCGGGTCCGCTCCCCCAGCGTCTGCGGGTCGCCGCCACCGCCGCGATGCCGTGCACCGTGAGGCCGACGGCCTCCAGCGCCCGCTGGGCCTCGCGGGCCGTGGCACCGGTGGTGAGCACGTCGTCGCACACCACGAGCCGCGCTCGCGGGCGTCTCCGGGCGAGCCGGCGCAGCGCCGGCCCGGGGCAGGTCATCGACCCCTGGAGGTTGGCGGCCCGGGCCGCGGCGTCCAGCCCGGCCTGGTCAACGACGCCCGGTCGCAGCGTCAGCAGCCGGTGTACGACGACGTCGTGGCCGGCGGCCACCAGGTGGCCTGCGGCCAGGCGGGCGAGCGTGTGGGTCGGGTCGTGGCCGCGGGCGCGCACCGACGAGCGTCGTGAGGGCACCGGGACCAGGACGAGCGGGCCACGCACGTCGTACGCCGCGGCGGCGACGGCGACCGCGAGCAGCTCACCGAGCGGCCGGGCCAGCGCCAGCATCCGGCGCTCCTTGAGGCCCAGCACCATCGCGCGGGGCAGGCCGTCGTAGTCGGCGGTCGCGAGCGGGGTCGCCAATCCTGGCGGGGTCGGCACCGGCCAGGCCAGCCGGGCCGTGCGCGGCAGCGTCGAGCGGCATGGCGGACACACCAGCCGGCCCGGCCGGTCGCAGCCGACGCACCTGCTGCCGAGCAGCAGGTCGCCGAGGGCGTCACGGAAGGACATGGATCGTCATCGCACCAGGGGCGGGCGCGCCGGGCAACCGCGCCCTCGGCCGCCTGTGGATCCAGGCTCAGCCCACGTAGTCGATCGAAGCCACCCTCGCCTCGAACGGGACCAGGGCACCCGTGGCGAGGTCGACCAGGGCGTCGCGGGTGACGGCGTACTGCCGGGCGTCCTCGACCGGCGAGCCGGCGAGCCCGACGACACGGGCCGAGATGGTCGTGGACAGGGCCTCGGCCCCGGCGGGAGCGCCGTCGACCGCGACCGTGCGCACCTCGAAGAGCTCGCCCGGGACCACCTGGCTGAGCAGCGCGATCGAGGTCGGCGACGTCCAGGCGATGTCGGTCACGCGCAGCGGCTCGGTGTCGCGGAAGGTGACCGTGCGGACGGCGACCGCGCGGCGTACGCGCCCCTGGAAGTCGACCTCGATCCGGCCGACCCGCAGGCCGTCGACGCCGTTGGTGCGTACGACGGCGACGAAGCGGGTGCCGTCGCGCGAGACCAGGAACGAGCGGACGTCCTCACCGGAGACGTCGGGCACCGTGAGGGACCGGAGCCGGCCACCCTCACGGATGCTGACCCGTGCCCCGGCAGCCGTGCGGTCGACCAGCCACAACCGGTCGGTGAAGTCCCAGGCCGGCGGCAGCAGGTCGGTGGCACCGGAGACGACCTGCTCGACACCGTCGGCCGGCTCGTCCGCGAGGTCGGTGCGCACCGGCGCCAGGAGTACGGCGGTGCCGTCGCTGGAGATGCCCGCCGCCGAGCTGGCCGACAGGTTGACCGACACCGAGCGCAGGCCGTAGCCGTCGAGGCCGAGCGGGCCGTCCGCGGTCGAGAGGGTCTCCGGCTCGCCGGAGAACAGCAGGCCGCCGCGCAGCCCGTAGAGGAGCTGGCTGGCCTGGTAACCGGTGGGGTCGTACTGCGGCGCGTCGTCGACCCCGAACTCGCTCGCCCCGCCCGGGAGCCGGACCTGCTCGTCGCCGACCGTGAGCCTGAGGGCCTGGATGGTGGGCTCCTGGCGCAGCGTCCACGCGAGCTGGGCCAGCATCTTCTCGACGACCTCGGCGTTCTGCTGGCCGGCCTCCCCGACCAGCCGGACGTCGGCGACCCCGTTGGAGACCGGCACGGACAGCCCGACGGTGAGGTCGGGTGGCAGGAAGCTGCGCGAGACCCCGGCCAGGTCCGGGCCGGGCCCGGCCAGCAGGCCGTCGATCAGCGTCGTCGCCAGCTGCTTGTCGCGCGGCACGAAGACGGGCTCGGGCACCAGGATCTGGGCGGTGCGGTCGAAGAAGTAGAGCGAGACCTGGCGGAAGCGCTGCGCGAACCACGACGCGGGCACGATCAGCGCGTCGGGAGCATCGGCGATGCGGTACTCACCGTTCTCGATCACCATCGGGAACTCCAGCACCTGCTGGTCCTCCGGGAGCGGCCCCTGCCAGGCACCCTCCGCGTCGAGCGACTCCGCGTCTCCGAGCGTGACCATCACCTGGGCGCCCTCGACCCGGGGGGTGCTCGAGTCGGTGTAGGTGATGGTCGCGGCGTCCGGGTCCCAGGAGGGCTGGGCGTCGCGGGCGAGGTACTGGCGGGCGGTGCTGGTCTGCACGGGGTAGGCCGTCATCGCCTCCAGGAAGCCGTTGACGATCCCGTTGGGGAGGTCGCCCGGTCGCGGGGGCACGGCGTCGATGGCCGCGGCCTGCGGCTCCTCGACGTCGCTCGGTGGCTGCGTCTCCACCACCGGGCCGCTCTCGGGCAGCCGCACACAGCCGGACAGGGTCGCGGTCATCAGCACCGCGACGGCCCCGGCGACGAGACGGCGTACGGCGCTCATCGCGTCACCTCGGCCACGGGCTCGTCGGCGTCGGCCGGGACCAGGGGAAGCGGGCTGTGCCGCAGCGGCTCGCCGGCCCTGCGGGGCAGCGTGAGCCGGAACTGCGCACCGCGGCCCGGGCGGCCCCAGGCCTGAAGCCAGCCACCGTGGAGGTGCGTGTCCTCGAGGGCGATCGAGAGCCCGAGGCCGGTGCCGCCACTGGTGCGCGCCCGGGCCGGGTCGGCGCGCCAGAAGCGGTTGAAGACCATGGCCGACTCCCCCGGGGCCAGCCCCACGCCGTAGTCGCGCACGGCGATCGCGGCCGCCTGGTCGTCACACGCGAGCAGCACCTTGATCTCGTCGCCGAGACGGGTGTCGGCGTGGTCGATGGCGTTGGTGACCAGGTTGCGCATGATCCGCTCGACCCGGCGTACGTCGGCCTCGGCCAGGCACGGGTTGGCCGGCGGCTCGATGACGACGCGTACGCCGCGCTGCTCGGCGAGCGCCCGCGTGGAGTCGACGACCCGGTGGGCGACGTCGAGCAGGTTGATGTCGTCCGCCTCGAGCACGGCCGCGCCGGCGTCGAAGCGGCTGATCTCGAGCAGGTCGGCCAGCAGCACCTCGAACCGGTCGAGCTCGACCTGGAGCAGCTCCGCGGCCCGCGCGGTCACCGGGTCGAAGGACGCCCTGGCGTCGTGGAGCACGTCGCCGGCCATCCGCACCGTCGTGAGCGGGGTGCGCAGCTCGTGGGAGACATCGGAGACGAAGCGCCGCTGGACCCGGCTCAGCTCCTCGAGCTGGCGGATCTGGCGCTGCAGGTTGCTGGCCATCTGGTTGAACGACGTGGCGAGGCGGGCGAGGTCGTCCTCGCCGGAGACCCGCAGCCGCTCCTGGAGACGTCCGGCCGCGAGCCGTTCGGCGACGCGGCGGGCCATCCGGATCGGGGTGACCACCTGGCGTGCGACCAGCCAGGTGATGCCGGCGACCAGCACCAGCAGCGCGATGGCGGCGGTGAGCAGCGCCCGGGTCACCAGCGCCAGCGTCTCCCGCTCCTCGTCGAGGGGGAACAGGAAGTAGAACGTGTAGGTCTTGCCGTCGGAGGGCAGCACGACCTGGCTGCCGACCACGATGCCCGGTTCCTCGGCGACCTCGTCACCGAGCGGGTTGGTGACGATCTTCGTGTAGGTCCACGACATCGGCGCGGTCTCCTCGAACTGCCCCTGGAGCGAGTCGGGGACGCTGACCAGGTCCAGGCCGGGGGTGTACTCCGGCCCACCGTCGGAGAGCCGCGCGCCGTCGCCGGCCGGGACGCCGAGGACCACGCTGAAGCCGCGGGTCTCCCCGCGGGCGATGATCTGGTCGGCCAGCTCACGCTGCTGGCGGCCGGCGTTGACCTCGGTGCCGGACGCCGCCTCGAGCCGGGTGCGGGCCTCGTCGGTCGTGGCGTCCGCCTCCGCGAGCACGGCGTCGACCCGGTGGTCCAGCAGGCCGTCCTTGGTGGACGTGAGCAGGAACCAGCCGACCCCGCTGATCACCAGGGACGACAGCACGAGGGTGCTGGCCACCACGCGCGCCTGGATCGAGCGGCGCCAGAACGTCAGGGCCCGCCGTACTCCGGGAGGAAGGCCAACGCGGGCCATGACGCTCAGCTGTTTCCGGCCTTGTACCCGACGCCGCGCACGGTCACCACGATCTCCGGGTGCTCAGGGTCGTGCTCGACCTTGGAGCGCAGCCGCTGGACGTGCACGTTGACCAGGCGGGTGTCGGCGGCGTGGCGATAGCCCCACACCTGCTCGAGCAGCACCTCGCGCGTGAACACCTGCCACGGCTTGCGGGCCAGGCACAGCAGCAGGTCGAACTCCAGGGGCGTCAGGTTGATCGGCTCGCCGGCGCGGCTCACCGCGTGGCCCGCGACGTCGATGCTGAGGTCGCCGATCGTGAGCGACTCGACCGACGAGGCGTCGAAGCGGCGCACCCGCGCGCGGATCCGGGCGACGAGCTCCTTGGGCTTGAACGGCTTGACGACGTAGTCGTCGGCGCCGGACTCGAGGCCCACGACGACGTCGACGGTGTCGCCCTTGGCGGTCAGCATCACAATGGGGACGCCGGACTCCGCCCGGATCTCCTTGCACACGTCGATGCCGTCCTTGCCGGGCAGCATCAGGTCGAGCAGCACGACGTCGGGCCGGTAGTCACGGAACTCCTCGATCGCGAGGTCACCGCGCCCGCACATCCGGCTGTCGAAGCCCTCCTGGCGCAGCACGATGGTCAGCATCTCCGCCAAGGAGGCGTCGTCGTCGACGACGAGCACCCGCCCCTTGGGCGTGAGGCTGCTCGCGGTCCCCACCTGTGTCATGACGTCCATAGTGCCACCCGCCCTCCTTCATGAGCCCGCCCCCGGACCCGGGTGGGGTCAGGGGGCGGGAACGTGCTCGGCCTCGGAAGGCTCAGTAGCGGTACTGGTCGGACTTGTAGGGACCGTTGACGTCGACCCCGAGGTAGGAGGCCTGGTCGTCGGAGAGGGTGGTGAGCCGCACGCCGAGCGCGTCGAGGTGCAGGCGGGCCACCTCCTCGTCGAGGTGCTTGGGCAGCACGTAGACGCCGACGGGGTAGTCCTGCGGCTTGGTGAAGATCTCGATCTGGGCCAGGACCTGGTTGGTGAACGAGTTCGACATGACGAACGACGGGTGGCCGGTCGCGTTGCCGAGGTTCATCAGGCGACCCTCGGAGAGCACGATGATCGCGTTGCCAGCCGGGAAGGTCCAGACGTCGACCTGGGGCTTGACGTTCTTGCGGACCGCCACGCCGTCGGCCTCGAGGCCCGCCATGTCGATCTCGTTGTCGAAGTGGCCGATGTTGCCGAGGATCGCGTTGTGGCGCATCTTCGACATCTGCTCGACGGTGACGACGTCCTTGTTGCCGGTCGCCGTGATGATGATGTCGGCGACGTCGAGGACGTCGTCGAGGGTGGCGACCTGGTAGCCGTCCATCGCCGCCTGGAGCGCGCAGATCGGGTCGATCTCGGTGACGATGACGCGGGCGCCCTGGCCACGCAGCGACTCCGCGCAGCCCTTGCCGACGTCGCCGTAGCCACAGACGACCGCGACCTTGCCGCCGATGAGGACGTCGGTGGCGCGGTTGATGCCGTCGATGAGCGAGTGGCGGCAGCCGTACTTGTTGTCGAACTTCGACTTGGTGACGGAGTCGTTGACGTTGATGGCGGGGAAGAGCAGCGAGCCCTCCTTCATCATGTCGTAGAGCCGCAGGACGCCCGTGGTGGTCTCCTCGGTGACGCCCTTGATCTCGCCGGCGATCTGCGTCCAGCGGTCCTTGCTCTCGGCGAGCGAGGCGTTGAGGACGTCGAAGACGACCTTCTGCTCGACGGACTTGGCCGTGGCCGGGTCGGGGGCGACACCGGTCTTCTCGGCCTCGACGCCCAGGTGGACGAGCATCGTGGCGTCGCCACCGTCGTCCAGGATCATGTTGGCGAACTTGCCCTCAGGCCACATCAGGATCTGCTGGGTGCACCACCAGTACTCCTCCAGCGACTCGCCCTTCCAGGCGAAGACCGGGACACCCGACGGGTTGTCGGCGGTGCCCTCCGGGCCGACCGCGATGGCGGCGGCAGCGTGGTCCTGGGTGGAGAAGATGTTGCACGACGCCCAGCGCACCTCGGCGCCGAGAGCGGTCAGCGTCTCGATCAGCACCGCGGTCTGGATCGTCATGTGCAGGGAGCCCGCGATCCGGGCGCCGGCCAGCGGCTTGGAGTCGCCGTAGCGCTCGCGCATCGCCATGAGGCCGGGCATCTCGTGCTCGGCCAGCTGGATCTCGGTACGACCGAAGTCGGCCAGAGAGAGGTCGGCAACCTTGTAGTCCATGCATGCTCCTGAGTCCGGCGGTTGGGCGTGAGAGCAAGGCTAGAACGGGTTCCCGCGGAACAGAGAATCCTCGCGACCCCCCTGAGCGGTCTCTTGAAGTGAGGGTGTAAAGGGCCGGATCGGCTCAGCCTGGCTCAGCCTGCCTGGTGCTCGGAGGCGTCCGCGGACTTGTCGTGACCCTTGCCGTGGCCGAAGGGCAGGAAGTGCATGACCACCACGACGACCGCGCCCACGAGCACGCCGGCGACCGCCGAGAGGGAGGTGTTGACCAGCCAGCCGAGGGTGGAGCCGAAGGCGCCCGTCGCGTGGTGGACGTCCTCCTCGAGGTGGTGCACCCAGGAGTACGGCGCATGCCAGCCGAGGTCGTCGGCGCCGACGAGCAGGATGTGCCCACCGACCCAGAGCATCGCGACCGTGCCGACCAGCGAGATCGTGGCGAGCAGCCCGGGCATGGCGCGGACGAGCCCGTGGCCGAACCGCTGCGCGGCGGCGGAGCTGCGCTGGGTCAGCGCGAGACCGGCGTCGTCCATCTTCACGATCAGCGCGACGATGCCGTACACGACGACGGTGATCAGGATGGCGACGACGACCAGGATCACCGCGCGCGACACGAACGGCTCGTCGGCCACCTCGTTGAGCGAGATCACCATGATCTCGGCCGACAGGATCAGGTCGGTGCGGATGGCGCCGGAGACCATGGTCTTCTCGGCGTCGGCGTCGAAGTTGGTGGTCTGCTGCTCCTCCGGATGGTGCCCGGAGAGGCGTTCCCAGACCTTCTCGGCGCCCTCGTAGCAGAGGAACGTGCCGCCGAGCATCAGGATCGGCGTGAGCAGCCCCGGCAGGAACTGGCTGAGCAGCAGGGCCGCGGGCAGGATGATCAGCAGCTTGTTGCGGATGGACCCGATCGCGATCCGCTTGATCATGGGCAGCTCGCGCTTGGCGGCGACGCCCTGGACGTACTGCGGGGTCACGGCGGTGTCGTCGACGACGACGCCGGCGGCCTTCATGCTGGCCCGGCCGGCCGCGGCCGAGACGTCGTCGACGGAGGCCGCCGCGAGTCGTGCCATCGCCGCGACGTCGTCGAGGAGGGCGAAGAGGCCGCCGCTCACTGTGCCCCCGCCTGGGCGGCTCCGGTCGTCATGGGGGTCAGCCTACTGAGGCACCGGGTGGGCTCAGGTCCCCGGTGGCGAGGGGGTCGGCGGCGGCAACGGGCTCCCGTCGGGGCGCTCCTCCGCGAGCTGGTCGACGAGCTGGTCGAGCACCGGCGCATCGTGGTCCTCGTGCGCCACGACCGTGACCCCCAGGTCGACGGCGTGCCGGGCGTGACGCTCCGCGTAGCCGAACGGGTCGACCAGGACCCCCAGCCGCGCCGCCACGGGCGGCCAGGCAAGGAGCAGCGAGAGGCCGATGGAGACAAGAGTGGTGGACAACAGGCCCGCCACCAGATGGTCTTCGGCCCAGTCCGGGAACCCTGCGTAGAGCGCGCTCTTGACGAAGAAGCCGTGGAACAGGTAGACGACGAGGGTGGCCGCGCCCATCCGCGCGAACCAGCCAGGGACCCGCGGGACCAGGGCCAGGAACGACATGGCGGCAACGCCTCCGACCACGAGCAGGCCACCACGGATGAGGATGGCCTCGACATCCGAGTCGCCAAGCGTGTCGTAGCGGGCGCGGTAGTAGAGCCACTCCGTCGACACCCGGGTCTCGGTGACCCAGGTGAGCGCGACCACGCCGCCGAACACGACGACCGCACCGACCCGGAGCGGCGTACGCCTCAGCAGCTCGAGTCGCTCAGGCGTGGCCTTGAGCCCGAGCACGAAGAACGGAAGAAGCCCGCAGATGCGCGCGATGTCGAACGTGTCACCCGCCCATAGCCCGGCACCCAGGCTGATCGCCACGGCCACGACGACGCCCCCTGGGAGCGGACGGAAGACCGGGGTGACCAGGCGCCAGAAGAACAGCGCGGAGAGGTACCAGAGCGGCCAGTGCGGGTCGAGGAAGAGGTCTGCCATCTCCTCACCGCCGACGTAGACCCGGAAGAGCGCGATCGCGCACTCGAAGATCACGTAGGGCACCGCCACCGTGCGGACCAGCTGCCACAGGCGGGTGGAGGTCCACTCGAAGGAGCGCGAGAGGTAGCCGGTGACGAACACGAACGCCGGCACGTGCCACAGGTAGAGGAAGTCGTAGAGGTGGTCGACCACCGGCTGGTTCGGCAGCAGGGTCCAGGCGTGCCCCACGACCACCAAGGTCACGAGGGTCATCTTTGCGTTGTCGAACCAGGCGTCCCGAGTCGCCATGGGGCGTGCCTCCCCTACCCCTCGATCAGGCCGAGGCGGAGGTACTCGGAGGCATAGGTCCCGCTGAGCAGCAGCGACGCGTAGCGCGCCACCTCGCAGCCGGCCTCGCTCGACACCGTCTCGACGCGCACGCCCCGCTGGTCGGCGGCGGCCCGGAGCCGGCCGCGGTGCTCCCGGAGGACGATGTCGTCGGCGCCGTCGTCGAGCACCAGCAGCATCGGCCGCAGCTCGCCGCCGTCGTCGGAGAACGGGTCGTCGAAGACGTCGCGCGGTCGCGCCGCCTCGATCACGGGCAACAGGTGCTCGGCGTCGCCGGCCAGCGCGGTCCGGCCGCTGGCGCGGCGGATCGACTCCGCCACCCGCCGGGCCGCGCGCGCGGCCAGCACCGAGCCGCCCCACACGAGCGGGTTGGCGTCGGCGAGCGCGATCGCCAGCATCTTGGCCGGGTTGACCGCGAGGTCGCGGTGCGGGGAGCAGGCCGTGGCCACCGCGTCGAGCGACTCGGCGACCTCCTCGGGCGGGGCGCTGGGGCCCAGACCGATCTGGTGCAGGTAGGTCAGCATCACGACCGCGGTCGCGAGCTGGTCGCTGGTGGTCGTCGGCAGGATCGTGCTCCACCGGCCCGCGGCGTGCTCGGCCACGATCGAGCCCGGCGGGCAGGCAGCGACGACCTGGCAGCCCCGGCGTACGGCCTCGGCCACGGCGGAGGCGGTGCCGGTGTCACCACCGTCGGGAGCGAGTACGACGACCAGGTCGAGGCTGCCGGCCCAACCCGGGAGGGCCTGTCCCGGCCACGCCACGAACGGCACCGGGCACCACGGCTCGAGGACGGCGCGCAGCAGCCGGGAGTCGGGGCCGGCGGCGATCACGGCACGGGGCCGCGCCTGCTCCTGGCTGCGGGCGACGACCTCGGCGATCGCCTGGTCGGCGTCGCCCGCCTCCCGGCGTACCCGCGCGCCCGACTCGGCCAGCGTGCGCAGCCGCAGGTCGGCAGCGCCGAGCGCCAACTCGTCGTCGAGCCGGGACTCGTCGAACCAGGACACGACGCTCAGCCCGGCTTGCGGGCTTCGTCGACGAGCATCACGGGGATGTTGTCGCGGATCGGGTAGGCCAACCCACAGCCCTGGCACACGAGCTCGGGGCTGTCAGTGTCGTCGCCGACCAGCTCGAGGTCGGTGTGGCAGGCCGGACAGACGATGATCTCCAGCAGGGTGGGATCCAGGTCCATCTTCGACTCCTTCTCGTTCGCGTTCATCGGGTGCTCCTGATGCGGGCGAGGACCTCGTCGCGCAGGCGCACCATGGTGGCCTCGTCCTTGCCCTCGGCGTTGAGCCGCAGCAGCGGCTCGGTGTTGGAGGGTCGCACGTTGAAGCTCCAGTCGGCGTGGCTCACCGACAGCCCGTCGAGCCGGTCGGTGGTCACCCCGTCCTGGCCGCCGTACTGCGCCTCGAGCGCGTCGACGACGCCGGCCTGGTCGGCCACCTCGGAGTTGATCTCGCCGCTGACCGGGTAGCGCTCGTACTGCGCCATCAGCTGCGACAGCGTCTGGTCGGTGCCGGCCAGCGCCGCCAGCGCGTGGAGCGCGGCGAGCATGCCGGAGTCGGCGCGCCAGAAGTCACGGAAGTAGAAGTGGCCGCTGTGCTCGCCGCCGAAGATCGCGTCGGTCTCGGCCATCGTGGCCTTGATGTAGGAGTGGCCGACCCGGGTGCGGACCGGGTTGCCGCCGAGCTCGCGGACGATCTCGGGCACGGCCCGGCTGGTGATCAGGTTGTGGATGATCGTCGAGCCCGGCTCCTTGGCCAGCTCGCGCGCCGCGATCAGCGCGGTCAGCGTCGAGGGCGAGACCGAGCGGCCGTTCTCGTCGACCAGGAAGCAGCGGTCGGCGTCGCCGTCGAAGGCCAGCCCGATGTCGGCGCCGGTCTCGAGGACCTTGGCCTTGAGGTCGGCCAGGTTCTCGTCCTCGATCGGGTTGGCCTCGTGGTTGGGGAACGACCCGTCGAGCTCGAAGTACATCGGGACCAGCTCGACCCGGTCGGCGCCGAGCAGCCCGAAGACGGCCGGCGCGGTGTGGCCGGCCATCCCGTTGCCGGCGTCGGCGACGACCTTGAGCGTGCGGCCCGCGACCGGGGCGAGCGAGAGCAGGTGAGCCGCATAGGCCTGGAGTACGTTGGTCTCGCTCACCGAGCCGGTGCGCGCGGCCGGGGCGAAGTCGCCCGAGACGACGAGGTCGCGGATCTCGGCGAGCCCGGTGTCGGCACCGATCGGCCGCGCGCCGGTGCGGCACAGCTTGATGCCGTTGTACTGGGCCGGGTTGTGGCTCGCGGTGAACATGGCGCCCGGCAGGTCGAGGTGGCCCGACGCGAAGTAGAGCTGGTCGGTCGACGCCAGCCCGATCATCACGACGTCGGCACCGGCCTGGGTGGCGCCGTCGGCGAACGCGGCGGCCATGCCCGGGGAGCTAGGCCGCATGTCGTGACCGACCACGACCTGCGTCGTACCGACGACCTGGACGTAGGCCCGGCCGGTGGCCCGGGCGAGCTCCTCGTCGATCTGGTCGGGCACGGTCCCGCGGACGTCGTAGGCCTTGAAGATCGCGTGCACGTTGGCGGGATCGAGCGTGCCAGCAGAGGTGCCAGCAGTGGTGTCGGCCATGCGGCAGACCTTAGTCAGTCGGAGGTCAGCACTCGCAGGTGGCCACGTCGCGACGACTCGTGGCCGGTCTCGTCGGTGGGTGCTACGCGGGCGACCGGCACCGGTCGGGCGGCCTCGCGCACGGCGTCGGCCAGCGCCAGCAGGTCGTCGCCCGAGGGACCGGCGTCGACGGGGTCGCAGGCGAGCCGGATGACCTCCCAGCCGCGGGGGGCCGAGAGGCGCTCGCTGTGGATGGCGCACAGGTCGTAGGCGTGGGGCTCGGCGAACGTCGCGAGCGGGCCGAGGACGGCCGTCGACTCGGCGTAGACATACGTCAGGGTGTTGACCGCGGGGCGCCCACAAGGGGTCCGCGAACAGCGACGGGCGAGGCTCACGACGGTGACGGTACCCGCGTGCGGGCCCCCACCCGTTTAGGCTCGCGGCTGTGGAGGACAGGCACCGCACCCGAGATCGCCGCGGCCGGGGCATGCGCGGCCCCGCGGTGACCCCGCGCCGGCCCGGCAAGCCCGAGCGGCGTACCCAGCGCGAGCGCTTCGACGCACTGGTGCTCGGCATCGTCACCGACATCGACGAGCGCTGGTCCGACCGTCTGGGCCTCGTGGAGTACGCCGTCGAGGACACGCCGCTGATCCCCGACGACTGGAGCGGCAACGTGCCCCTGTCGTCGCTGGTGCGCGGCACCGGCACCCAGGCCACCCGGCTGGTGCTGTTCCGCCGCCCGATCGAGCACCGCTGCGAGACCCGCTCCGACCTGGAGGCGATGGTGCTCACGGTGGTCGTGGAGCAGGTGGCCGAGCTGCTCGGCATCGAGGCCGACGAGGTCGACCCGCGCTACGGGGAGTGACTTCGTCACTCCCTCGGGAGTCCGTTAGGGCCGGGACATACGAGCGTAGCGAGTACTCCCAATGGAAAGACGAAGTCTTTTCACAGACCGGGTCGGACGGAGCCGATCAGGCCGCTGGTGACCTGCTCGCGCAGCCGGATCACGGCGGCACCGTCGTCGTCGGCGACGACCACCGACCCGATGACGTCGGTACGCCGCGGGGTCACCGTGAGCAGGACCGCGCGCCTCGGTACGTCGACGACGTAGCCGCGACCGGCGACCACCTCGATCCGTTCGTCGGCGACGACCTCGCCGTCCGCCGTACGCGCCGTCACGGTCACGGTCCCGGCCTGGGTGGCTCCGGCCAGGACGACCTGCTTGTCGCCGGTGGGGGCGAGCACCGTGGTCGGCTGGGCGATCGGCGCGCCCGGCACCGCGTGGGAGAGGTCGCCGCCGGCGTAGGTGCGCACGGTCGCGGTGATCGGGGCCGGGGAGTCGACGAGCAGCCCGAGCGCTCCGTCGCCGGCGGCGCCACGCATCAGCTCGGTCAGCGACACCCGGGTGACGCTCTGCGGCGGCAGCACGACCTCCTCGAGGCCGGCGGGGCTGAAGACGGAGCGATCGGACACGACGCGCACGGTGGCCCGGGTCTCGTCGGTCCCGGGGTTGAGCAGCACGAGGGTGCGCAGCCCGGCGCCGGGTGCCATGCCGAGGAGCAGGTTGCTGGTGGCAGGCGCGTCCTGGGGGCGCAGCCAGTCCTCGGCCGCGCCGCCGGTGCCGAGCTGCTGGTAGCGGTCGCGCAGGCTGGCCGTGACACGACCGCGTGAGGTCGTGACGTGCAGGGCGAGCTCGTCGCGGCGCGGCACCAGCTCGGCCAGCGAGAGACGGACGGCACCGCGGCCGGGCACCGCGACGCCGCGCAGCTCGGGGGCGTCGACGACGCCGGAGACGCCGTAGAGGGTGGCGTCGACCACGGCCGGCCCGGCGTCGGGGTTGACCAGCTCGAGCACCGAGGTGTGCCGGGCGCCGGAGCCGAGCCCGGTGAACCACTGGTCGGGCGCCGGGGCGCGGCACTCGGCGGAGGCCAGCGGGGACTCGAAACGACCAGCGACCAGTCCGGGTGCCAGCTCGCCCTCGGCCCGGACGACCAGCGGGCCCTTGCCGCCGGTGACGGTCGTGACGCCGGTGGCCGTGACCTCCGCGGAGCCGTCCTGGTCACCCAGCAGGTAGTCGACGCCTCCTCCGGCGCCGTTGCTCGTGGCGAGCGCAGCTTCGGGCGCACCGCTGGGGCAGATCACGACCGAGCGGGTCAGCGCGGTCTCCTCGGGCGGGGTCGCGTCGGGGGTGGGTACGTCGGGTCGCACCAGCGCCAGCGCGGCGACGGTGAACAGCGGCAGGACGACGGACAGGACGGTCGTGACGTCGAGCCGGCGGCGGTTGCGCGACCGGCCGGCGGCCGGGGTGGTGTGGCTCATCGCCGCCTCCTGCGGGCCGTGGGGGCACAGAGCACCGCGACGACGACGATCGCCACCGCCTGGAGGACGAGCAGCCCGACGCGGAGCCACGAGCGAGGCCCGTCGACGGCGTCGGTGGCCAGCGGCCGGTCGACCTGCCAGGCCCGGGTCGTGCGCTCCTCGGCGCTGGCCTGCTGGAGCCCACCCGTCGCGTCCAGCGCCGCCAAGACGGCCCCGTCGGCCGGCGCCGGCAGCACGACGTACTCGATGCCCGACTCGGCCAGGGCGTCGACGACCCCCGTGGTCGGACGCGACAGGAGCGTGCGCACGACCTCGGTGAAGGCCGGGTCGGCGGTCGCGAGGGTGAGGACCTCGTCCTCACCGAGGGTCACGCCGTCACCGCGGCGCACGGTGTAGGTGAGCCCGTCGGCGACCGAGCCGCGCACGACGAGGATGCCGTGCTCCTGGCCGGTGACGGCGCTCTGGACCATGTAGGCGGGGATGTCGGCGTCCTCGGTGTCGGTGAGCTCGTCGTGGCCGCCGATCCCGAACCACACGATCCCGCCGAGCGGTACGACGGCAGCGGCGACGGCGACCGCGGCGACCAGCGGACGGGCCCGCGAGCCGCCGGACACGGCTGCGGCCAGTCCCTGGCCACCGAGGGTCGCGGCCGTGACGAAGGCACCCTGGAGGACCACGAGCAGGAAGCCGACCCCGAGCGTGGTCTCGGTCGCGTCGAGGGTCACGGTCACGTTGCCGAGTGCGGCGGCGAGGACCCCGGCCACCAGGGCGACGACCCAGCAGACCAGGACCGGGATCCGGGTGGCGCGCGGCACCAGCGCGAGGACGGCCGCGACGAGCACGATCATCCCGAGCCACCACGGGGCGCCCAGGTCGCCGAGCCGGCCGGTGAGCAGGTCGAGGGCGTCGGACGCGGGGGCCGGCAGCCGACCGATGTCGAGCAGCAGACCCTCGCTCGCGCCGTGGATGACCGACGGGAGCCACCAGGGGGCGAGCAGCACGGGCACCGTGAAGACCGCCGCGGCGGGAGGTCCCCAGGTGGAGCGGTCGCGCATGGCGCTGGGCACGATCGCGAACGCGGCGGCGACCACGACGAGGCCGACGCTCAGCCCGAACAGCCACGCCACCGGGGCGAAAGCAGTGGTCAGGGCGAGCAGCAGCGCGGTGCGCCAGCCGGCGCGCCACCGGCGGTCGGCCGACGGGTCGGCGAAGCCGAGGGCGGCGTGGGCGAGCCAGGGCAGCAGCACGGCGGTGACGACCGGGCCGAGGCGTCCGTCACCCCAGGCCCCGCTCGCCACGGGCACCAGCGCATAGGTGGTGGCGCCCCACAGCAGCACCCAGCGCGATGCGCCCCGCGTGGAGACCAGACGGCCGGTGACCCGCAGGAACCGCCAGGCGCCCCAGGCTCCCGCGGGAACCGCGAGCACGAGGAGCGCGGAGATCGTGAGGCTGGTGCCGAGCAACGAGGCGAGCAGCGCCAGGGGCAGGAGGTACGCCGGGGCGGGCACGGCGGTGCCCTGGCCGAGGGCGTGCCAGGTGTCGAGGTGCAGGCTCCACCAGGCGCCGGCCGAGGCGGGCACCGGCGACAGCCCGCCGCCGACGACGGAGCCGAAGGCGTCGCGCGCGCCGATCAGCGCGGCCACGACGAACAGCGCGAGCAGGACCGCGATCGGGCTGGTCAGGAACCGGGCGACGACGCCGGTGTCCTCGAAGCTCTCGTCGTCGTCATCGGCGACGGGTCGGCGGGCGGCCAGCGACGACGGGTCGCGCTCGATGGCCGCCGCACGGCGTCGCTCGGCGACGTCGGCGGCCTGGTTGGTCGCGGCCGCGGCAAGGTCGCTGACGAAGTCGAGGCCGTGCCGGTAGGGCAGCCAGGTGGGGGCGAGCAGCGCCCGCACCTCAGCAGGGTCGGCGACCTGGCGCCCCTGACGCTCGCGCCGCGCGGCGAGGATCTCGCGCGGGCTGGAGTAGAGCGACAACAGTGCGGCGAGGTCGTCGAGCGCCTCCCCGACCGAGCGGACCAGCAGGAACCCGATCATCCGCAGCAGCGTCCCGAACAGCAGCCGCACCCACTGGAACGGCAGGAAGCGGGCGCGGGTGTTGACCAGCAGCGTGTAGAGCGCGGCCCGGCGCTCCTGGTAGTGCGTGTGCCGCCCCGTGAGCGGCGTACGGCGGATCCCGCGGTGGGCGGCCTCGGCGTGGAACACCACGGCCTGCGGGACCACCAGCGTGGTGTGGCCGGCCGCGGCGGCGCGCCACCCGAAGTCGATGTCGTTGCCGAAGATCGGCAGCTGGTCGTCGAAGCCCCCCAGCTCCTCGAGCACGGTGCGGCGCACGAGCATGCCGGCCGTGTTGACGGCGAGCACCCGGCGTACGGCGTCGTGCTGGCCCTGGTCGTACTCGCCCCGCTCGAGTCCGGTCTCGCGCCGGCCGGTCCCGGAGATGGTGACGCCCACCTCGAGCAGGCGGCGCAGCGATGGCCACTCGCGCAGCGTCGGGCCGAGCACGTCGGCCTCGGGGTGGTCGACGGCGGCGGCGAGGAGGGCGGCGAGCGCGCCGGGCGCGGGGTTCGCGTCGTCGTGGAGGATCCACACCCACTCGACCGGCTCGCCCGCGGCGCGCAGGTGCTCGAGGCCGAGCTCGACCGCGGCCGGGAAGTGCGTGGTGCCCGGGGCCCGGAGGACGGCGCCGCCGGTCGGGGTGAGCGCCTGGTCCAGGAGGTCGGCGCTCGCGTCCTTGCTGGCGGTGTCGACGGCGACGGCGTGGTCGACGGGGCGGGTCTGGGCGGCCAGCCCCTCGAGCACGGTGGGCAGCCAGCGCGCGCCGTCGTGGCTGACGAGCAGCGCAGCTACAGAGGTCCCGGACACGGTCGGCCACACTAGCCGCGCCCTCAGAAGGGGCGAAAATGAAGGAACCCCGGCCACGGGGGCCGGGGTGATCCTTCGTGCGTCAGACTGCGCGCTTCTTCAGCTTGCGGCGCTCCCTCTCGGAGAGACCACCCCAGATGCCGAAACGCTCGTCATTGAACAACGCGGCCTCGAGACAGTCGTCTCGGACCTCACAGGTGAGACAGACCTTCTTGGCCTCTCTCGTCGACCCACCCTTCTCGGGGAAGAACGCCTCAGGATCGGTCTGCGCGCACAGCGCGCGGTCTTGCCAACCCGCATCCTCGGCATCCGGTTCGAGAAGAAACAGTTCTCTCACGGTTTACACCCTTTCGACCCAGCAACACCCCGAACAACACTGTGGGAATTACATGCCTGTCGTACACCGGAAGTCAAGCCCCGATCTGCTAAGGGGGCCGTCCGGGAGGCAACAGTTCTGCCCCGCGTCGACACGGAACCGCAGCCGTGCGGCAAGGTATCCGCCATGGTGCAGCAGATCACGGTCCTGTCCGGCGGCATGGGCGGAGCCCGGTTCCTGCAGGGCCTCATGCACGGCATCGCCGCCGGAACGCTACCCGGCGTCGCCTCCGACGCCCAGGTGACGGTGGTCGCCAACACCGCCGACGACATCTGGGTGCACGGCCTCAAGGTGTGCCCCGACCTGGACACCGTGATGTACACGCTGGGCGACGGCATCGACCTCGAGCGCGGCTGGGGCCGGCGCGAGGAGACGTGGAGCGTCAAGACCGAGCTGGCCGAGTACGGCGTCGAGCCGACCTGGTTCGGCCTCGGCGACCGCGACGTCGCGACGCACCTGGTGCGCACCCAGATGCTCGACGCCGGCTACCCGCTCTCCGCGGTCACCGAGGCGCTCTGCCGCCGCTGGCTCGCCCCTGTCTTCGGGCAGGGTGTGACCCTGCTCCCGATGACCGACGACCGCGTCGAGACCCACATCGCGATCGCCGACCCCGAGACGCCGAGCGGGCGCCGGGTCGTGCACTTCCAGGAGTACTGGATCAAGCTGCGGGCCTCGGTCCCGGCCGAGGCCGTGCTGTTCGTGGGGCTCGACGACGCCACTCCCGGCCCCGGCGTGATCGACGCGATCACCGACGCCGACCTGATCCTGCTGCCGCCGTCCAACCCGGTGGTCTCCGTCGGCACCATCGTCGGTGTCCCCCGGGTACGCGAGGCGCTGGTCGCCACGAAGGCGCCCGTCGTCGGCCTGTCCCCCATCGTCGGCGGCACCCACGTGCGTGGCATGGCCGAGCAGCTGCTGACCGCCATCGGCGTCGAGGTCAGCGCCGCCGGCGTCGGCCTCCACTACGGCTCCCGCTCCGACGGCGGCATCCTCGACGGCTGGCTGGTCGACGAGCGTGACGCCGACCAGGTCGCCCGGGTGACCGAGAGCGGCCTCGCGTGCCGCGCCGTGCCCCTGATGATGAGCGACCACGACGCCACCGCCGCGATGGCCGCAGCCGCCATCGAGCTCGTGCGATGACCGGCACCGTCTCCGTCACCGCGCCGGACGGGCTGCCGGAGGTGCGCCCCGGCGACGACCTCGCGGCCCTGGTCGCCGGCGCGCTGGAGGGCCTGGCCGAAGGCCTGGCCGACGGGGACGTCGTGGTCGTCACCAGCAAGGTCGTCAGCAAGTCCGAGGGCCGCGTCGTCCAGGGCACCCGGGACGAGGCGCTCGCCGGCGAGACGGACCGGGTGGTCGCGCGCCGCGGGCCGACCACCATCGTGCGCACCCACCACGGACTGGTCCTCGCCGCCGCGGGCATCGACGCGTCCAACGTCGAGCAGGGCTCCGTGGTCCTACTCCCCCGCGACCCCGACGCGTCGGCACGCGGCCTGCGCGAAGGCCTGCGCCGGCTCACCGGCCGCAACGTCGGCGTCGTCGTCACCGACACCGCCGGCCGGGCCTGGCGCGAGGGCCAGACCGACATCGCGATCGGCGCGGCCGGGCTGCTCGTGGCCGAGGACTACGCCGGCCGGGTCGACGACCACGGCAACGAGCTCGCGGTGACCGCGCCCGCCGTGGCCGACGAGATCGCCGGCCTCGCCGAGCTGGCGCAGGGCAAGCTCGGCGGCCGTCCCGTCGCCGTGGTCCGCGGCCGCTCCGACCTCGTGCTGGCCCCGGACGATGACGGTCCGGGTGCGCGCGCACTGGTGCGGCCCGAGGGGGCCGACCTGTTCGGCTTCGGTGCCCGCGAGGCCGTCCTGCGCGCCGTGGCCGGCGACCCGGCCGACCGACGGGTGTTCGGCAGCCCCGCTCCCGACGACGAGATGCTGGCCGCCCTGCGCGCCGCCGGCGCCGAGGGCACGCCGTACGACGGCGGGGTGGTGGTGACCGCGGGGCCCTCCGCGGAGGTCCTGGCGGTGCTCGCCTTCGCCCACGGCTGGGTGCTCGACGCGTCCGCCGCGACCGACCGCCTGCGGCTGCGACCGGCCACTCCGTAGACTCTCCGCGACCCGCACCCCGAACCGAGGTACTCCTAACCGTGGCCAAGCAAGCCAAGTCCGACCGCCAGAAGGTCATCGACGACATCCGCAAGAAGCAGAAGGGCGCCGACAAGCGCCGCGGCTACATGATCGTCG
Organism: Nocardioides szechwanensis; assembly: GCF_900103935.1. Taxonomy (GTDB): domain Bacteria; phylum Actinomycetota; class Actinomycetes; order Propionibacteriales; family Nocardioidaceae; genus Nocardioides; species Nocardioides szechwanensis. Next base: position 75,863 of record NZ_FNIC01000011.1, on the reverse strand, counting down.
GCGTCTGCGTGGTGGTCGCGCTGCTCATCGTCGGCGCCGCCGCCTACCGGCCCGTGATGAACTGGATCGACCTGCGCGGCTTCGAGGACCTCGACCTGGAGAGCATCGGCGCCCCGGCGTCGGCCTGCGGCAAGGTCGAGACCAAGCCCGCTGAGGGCTCCAACGACCACATCCCCACCGGCACCCCGGTCGTCTACGACGACGCGCCGCCCGCCTTCGGTCCCCACTGGAACGAGCTCAACGTCGCCCCGGCGCCGATGGACGACAAGTTCTACTTCGCCGACGAGCGCCCCGAGCTCGAGTCGCTGGTCCACAACCTCGAGCACGGCTACACGATCGTCTGGTACGACGAGACCATCGCCGACGACGAGGACGCCGTCACCGAGCTCCAGGCCGTGGCCAAGAAGTTCCCCGGAACCGACAACTACCGCTACAAGTTCATCGCGGCACCGTGGACCTCCGACGACGCCGACGGCGCCGAGTTCCCCGACGGTCAGCACATCGCCTACACCCACTGGTCGGCCGGCGGCGAGGGCGAGACCGACCCCGAGAAGGCCGAGGGTGTCTGGCAGTACTGCTCCGAGTTCAGCGGCGAGGCGCTCGAGGAGTTCATGATCGACTACCCCTACCTGGACTCCCCCGAGCCCGACGCGATGTAGTCGCGGCCCGTCGCGCAGGTCCTCACGCGCCCGGACAGCGTCAGGTCAGCTCGACGCGGCTCTCCCGCAGCGCGGCCACGATGTGCTTGACGTCCTGGGCCCGGGCCCGGCTGGTCACGAGCAGTACGTCGGGGGTATCGACGACGACCACGTCGTCGAGGCCGATCAGGGCGACCAGGCGGTCGCCGGCGGGGACGACCAGGCCGGTCGACTGGAGCGCATGGACCAGGGAGGAGTCTCCGAGGACGGTGGTCTCGGTGGTCTCGTCGCTCTCGAGAAGGGTGGCCAGCGAGTCGAAGTCGCCGATGTCGTCCCAGCCGAACGACGCCGGCACGGTCACGACCCGGCCGGCGGCGGCCGCCGGCTCGGCCACCGCGTGGTCGAGGGCGATCTTGGGCAGCGTGGGCCACAGCGCCTCGAGCCGGCCGCCGTCGGCGGCGATCTCGCGCAGGCCCGCCGCGAAGTCGGGGTCGACCTCGGCCAGCAGGTCCAGCAGCACCGTCGGCCGGACCACGAACATCCCGGCGTTCCAGCGGAAGCGTCCCGTGGCGAGGTACTCCTGAGCCACCGAGACCGACGGCTTCTCCACGAACTCCCGCACCGCGCAGACACCCGCGTGGCCGTCCAGGGGCTCGCCGAGGTGGACGTAGCCGAAGGCGGACGAGGGGAACGTCGGCTCGATGCCCAGGGTCACCAGCCACCCGTCGCGGGCGACCTCGACCGCCGTACGCACGCACTCGCCGAAGGCGCCCTCGTCGGAGATGACGTGGTCGGCGGCGAAGGAGCCCATCACGCCGTCGGGGTCGGCCCGTTCGAGCAGCGCGGCGGCCAGTCCGATCGCGGCCATCGAGTCGCGGGCCGACGGCTCGACCAGGATCGACTCCGCACCGAGCTCGGGAAGCTGCGCGGCCACCGCGTCGCGGTGCGCGCGGCCGGTAACGACCACGACCCGGTCCTCGACCAGCGGAGCCAGCCGGTCGTAGGTGCCCTGGAGCAGGGAGCGACCGCCGCCGGTGAGGTCGCGCAGGAACTTCGGCGACGCGGAGCGGGACAGGGGCCACAGGCGGGTGCCCGCGCCACCGGCCGGGATCACCGCCCAGAAGTGCTCGATGGCAGTCATGCACGGAGCCTAGGGCCGGAAGGCGAACCCCACTCGGGAACACTGGCGATGTGACCACCTTCGCAGCCGTCCTGTCCGCCCGCCTCCGGGACGACCCCGGCCAGCCGCTGGTGACGTTCTACGACGACGCGACCGGCGAGCGCGTCGAGCTCTCCGTCACGACGTACGCCAACTGGGTGGCGAAGGCCGCCTCCCTGCTCGTCGAGGAGCTCGACCTCGAGCGTGGCGACACCCTGCGGCTGGACCTGCCGGCGCACTGGCTGGGCCCGGTGTTCCTCGGGGCTGCCTGGACCGCCGGCCTCGCCGTCACCGACGCCGACGACCCCGACGTCGTGGTCTGCGGGCCGGACGAGCTGCACCGGTGGGCGGCCCGGGCCGACGACCTCCCGGTCCTCGCCTGCTCGCTGCTGCCGATGGGCGTCCGGTTCGCCGAGCCGGTGCCGCCCGGAGTGCACGACGTGGGCGTCGAGATCTGGTCGCAGCCCGACTCGTTCATCCCCTGGGACCCCACCACGCCCGACGACGTCGCCACCGCGTTCGGCGGGGTCGCGGTGAGCCAGCAGGAGCTGTGGAGCGCGGCCGCCGCTGGGACTCTCGTCCCGAGCGGCGGCCGCCTCCTGTCGGTGGCGAACCCGGCTTCCCCACCGGGGATCGCCACCTTCGCGCAACCGCTCGAGAAGAGCGGCTCGCTGATCCTGGTCACCCACGCCGAACGGGAGCGTCTCGAGGCGACGTACGCCACCGAGCGCGCGACCGCTCGCTTCCCTGCCTGAGCTCCAGGACGTCTGTTATCCCGCCAGGTCGTAGGCTCCCATTCCGTCTCCGATGAAGCGGCGCTTGCCGAACCCGGTCGGGGTGGTCGGCACGAGGTAGAGGTAGCCACTGGCCTTGTCGCGCACGATCAGGTCGGCGTGGCCCACCAGGCCGATGTCGCTGATCCCGATCACCCAGTCGTACGGCGTCAGGTTGAGCGACAGCGTCTTGGAGCCGGTCAGCCCGCCCGGGCCGTTGCCGGGGTAGAGCAGCAGCTGGGAGCCGTTGCGGAACAGCAGGTCGGGGGCTCCGTCGGTGTTGTAGCGGCCGATCGGAATCTGGCGCGACGCCGTGACCCGGCCCGCGGCCACGTAGCCGCTGCGGAGGCCGTCGACGCCCCGGCCCGGGTAGATCCGCATGTCGGAGCCGGCCGGCTGGCCCATCAGGTCCGGCCACCCGTCACCGGTCATGTCGCCCACGGCCGCGAGGAGCTGCACCTTGGAGAACCCGCTGGCGATCGCCTTCGGTGCGGCGAAGGCGCCCTTGCCGTTGCCGAGCCGCAGGTGCAGGGTCCCGGTCGCCGTCTCGCGGGTGATGATGTCGCCGAAGCCGTCGCGGTTCCAGTCACCGGCGTTGAGTACCCGGTTGACCGTGGACAGGTTGACCCCGGTCGCGATCGGGCGGCCGGTGTCGAAGCCGTTGGTGTTCTGGAGGACCAGGATCGCGTCGCCGCGGCGGGCCACGAGGTCGGCCCCGCCGCCGCCCACGAGCGGCGCGGCGGTGATGCCGTAGGTGTCCTTGGTGCGCACGATCGGGCCCAGCGGGTGGCCGAACGTGCCGCCACCGCGGCCCGGCAGGACGAAGCCCATCTGGTCGGAGGTACGTCGGACGTAGAGGTCGGGCACCCGGTCGGAGTTGAAGTCCCCGAAGCCGGTGATGGTGTCGAACTGCTTCCAGGCCCCGGCGACCTGCGTGCGGGTCTTGAGGCTGGCGCCGGCGCCGCCGGCGTGCAGCCACACCTTGCCGCCGGTCTCCCGGGCGATCAGGTCGGGCTCGCCGTCGCCGGTGAGGTCCGCAGCGCCGACGAGGCGGTTGTAGCCGCCCCAGCCCTGGCCCAGCTCCTGGCGCACGAAGCCACCTGAGCCGCCGCCGAGGAAGACGTCGAGACGTCCGGTCCCGCCGGCTCGCGCCACGACGTCGTTGTTGCCGTCGTCATCGAGGTCGCCCACGGCCGTGATCAGCTCGTAGCCGGCGAACAGGTCGCTCTTCTTGACGGGGTCGCCGAAGGTGCCGTCGCCGGCGCCCGGCATCACGCCGGCCTCGCCGCTCTTGGCGCGCACCAGGAGGTCGCCCTTGGCGTCGCCGGTCAGGTCGGGTGAGGCGACCACCGTGTCGACCCCGGCGAAGCCGGTGGCCACGCTCTTGCCCGGCGCGAAGGCGGTCAGGCCGCCGGTCGGGATGATGTAGCCCATCTTGTCCGTGGCGTTGCGCACGATCAGGTCGGGATGCGCGGTCGAGGCGAGGTCGGACTCGAGCTCGCGACCGGCCCAGCCGCGCTGGGCGGCGGCGGCGAGCTGCCGGATCCGCGCGATCTTGGCGTAGAGGTACTTGCCGGGGCAGGCCGTGGAGGCCGCGTCCCGGTGGCCGTTGACGGCCGGGAACGCCTTGCTGCCCACCAGCTGGCTCGGCGACGACGCGTCGACACCGTGCAGCGAGAGCTTCCAGGCGAACAGGGCGCCGTACGCCTGGACCATCGCGGCCGGCGGCTTCTTGATGTCGAAGTTGCCGATCGCCGACATCGCGAACGCGTAGTCGTTGTAGCCCAGCGTGTGCGCGCCCACGACGGGGCGGTCGACGCCTCCGTAGCGGCCCTCCCAGATCCGGCCGAACCGGTCGACGAGGTAGTTGTAGCCGATGTCGCTCCAGCCGCGGGACTTGGTGTGGTAGGCGTAGATGCTGCGCAGCAGACCCGGCACCTCGGCCTCGGTGTAGTCGTTGGCGTTGACCGTGTGGTGCACGAACCCGGCGTGCACCTCGAAGTAGTGCAGCGAGCTCTTGTCGCGCATCTTCTCGTCGGCGCCCCACTGGGCACGGGAGTAGATCACCGGCTTGGGGGTGTACGTCGCGGCCTGGAGGTCGATCGCGGGGTCGGTGGCCGGGTCGGTGGCGGGGTCCTCGACCGGGGGCTCCTCGACCGGCCCGTCGCCGGCGGCCTCGTCGAGCTCACGGGTGTTGATCTCGGGGGCCTCGACCTTGGTCGTGGCCGGCTCGCCCGGAGCGATCACGGCGAGCTTGAGGTCGGGCGGCGGGGCGCCGTTGGGCGTGGTCACCCGCACCTGCACCCCGTCGACGTTCCCGACCAGCAGGGCGTCGGTGCCGGGGCGCGCGTGCCGGGCCTCGTCGCTGCGGGGGTCGGGGCCGTGCTCGGCGTCGTACTGCACCGGCATCCAGGAGGTCCACGCGCTGTCGGTCTCGGTGCGGACCTGCACCGTGATGTCGCTCTCCGCGAGCTCGAGCCCGTGCTGCCAGGTCACGCCGACGGCGCCGTAGCCGGTCACCTTCTGGGGCACGCTGGTCAGCTTGCTGCCGCCCGCGCCCGCACCGCCCGCGACGACCCGCGCCTGCAGGCCGCTGGCGATGAGCTTCCCCGAGGCGCCGGACGGCGGCGTGAGCGCGTACTCGGTCACCACCGGGTCGACCACGGTGGCCGGCAGCACCGACGTCGCGGTCGTCGCCCGGGCGTAGGCCGCGAGCGAGGTGGGGGTGTTGAGCGGCGCCTGGTGGACCACGTCGATGGAGACGACGCTGGCAGCCGGGGTGAGTGCGGCGAGGACCAGACCGAGGGTCAGCAGCTGCTGACAGGCAGTCACGTAGCGAGCTTTGTTCGAGGGCATTTTCACTTGCTCCAGTGCGAGGGGAAGAGTCACACGAGAAGCAACTGTCACACGAGCAACAGGGGCCCGAACAGAGAAACTGAGTAACTACAAACGTGTAATTTCCACTCGACACGCCGATCGCTTCGAGATTTGTCAAGTTTCTCGCGCCACGCGCGGGCGCGCCGGTCGACCCGAGGATCAGTCGGGTGTGGGCTCGCGGCTCCGACTCAAAGCGGAGTCAGCGCGGGAGTCAGCGCGGGGGGATGGTGATCGTGGTCTCGGCGCGCGAGCCGCGGACGACGCCGTTGCCGGGGTAGACGACGGTCACGTTGTAGCGGCCGGGCCTGAAGCCGCGACCGCGTCCGAAGCGGGCCACGCCCGCGCCGTCGGCGAGGGAGACGGTCTTGGTCCGGTTGTTGACCTGGACCCGGATCTTGCCGGTGGCCACGGCGGTCGAGCCGGAGGGCGGGCTGACCTGGACATAGATCGTCGCGTAGCCCTTGCTGCCGGCGCGGGTGCCGACGGTGACGGTCGACGGAGCGGTGACGGGGCCGGGCGCCCGCAGCACCTGGGTGACGGGCTCACGCCCTGGCGAGCTGAGCTCGAGACCACCCGAGATCACGGCGCCGACGTCGGCGGCGACGCAGGTGTAGACCGCCCCGGAGGCACCCGTGATCACGACGTCGTCGCGGGCCCAGGCGAAGGTGTGGGTGGCGTCGGCCGGTGTGTAGTCCCCGGGCGAGAGGACGAGCTGCTCGCCGAACGCAGGGGTCCCGGACAGGGTGGCCGGTCGGGTCACAGCGATCGGGTCGGCAGCGTCGCGGTAGCGGTCGATGACAGCCTGGGTGCGCTTGCGGATGGTCGGCAGCACGTCGTAGAGGTGCTGCCCCGGGCAGGCGGTGTCGTTGGTGTCGCGATGGCCGTCGATGGCGGGGAGCTTGACCACGCGCGACGCGCTGTACTTGTCGCTGCCCTCGGACGCGACGCGCACGAAGCCGTCGGCCTTGCGGCCGTAGAGGTCGAGCTTCCACGCCGCGATCGACGCGACCGCGTCGATGATGGCCTTGCCGGGCTTGACCAGGTCGAAGTTGCCGATGACCGAGATGCCGGTGGAGGTGTCGTTGAAGCCGAGGGTGTGCGCGCCGCGCACCGCCTTGGCAGGTCCCCCGGCGCGTCCCTCCCAGATCCGGCCGAAGCGGTCGACGAGGAAGTTGTAGCCAAGGTCGGACCAGCCCAGGTTCTGGGTGTGGTAGCGGTACATGCCCCGGATCAGGCCCGCCACGTCCTCCTTGGCATAGTCGTTGGAGCTGACCGTGTGGTGGATGTGGACCTGCTTGATCGTCTCGTTGTAGCGCGGCGCTCCGTCGCGCAGGGACTCGTCGGCCCCCCACGTCCTGCGCGCGACGATGGTGGGGCGCGGGACCGTGGGGGTCGCGCGAGTCTGCACCGAGGTCGTACGACGACTCGCGTCCGCGTCGAGCAGTGCGTCGCTGCGCTCGCGCGAGGGGTGCAGGAGCACCAGCGTCAGGTCCTGCGGACGCCCGCCGGCCACGTGGATCTGGATCCCGTCGGAGTCGCCGATCCACAGCAGGTCAGTGCCCGTGACACCGCTCCGCTCCCCGGAGTCGAGGTCGGGCAGGTCGCGCAGGACCTCGACCGCCTGCCACGGGCTCCAGGCTCCACGGCGGCGGGACTTGATCTGGATGCGAGGCTCCGCGGTGCCGGTCCAGGTGAACGCGAGCATCGAGTGCGTGGTGGTCGGCAGCTGGGCCGACCGGAAGCGTCCGCCGGAGATCTGTGGGAGCAGGTCGTCGCCGAGGCGCAGGTCGAGTGCGCCGACCCCGCCCGCGCCCTGGCCGGACAGCTCGAGGCGGCCGCTGGCACCACCCGGTCCGTCGTCGCCGCTCGTGACGCGCACGACCGCGCCTACCGCACCTATCGCGACGACTCCGCCCGCCATGGCCTTGAGCAGGGGGCGGCGCGGTGTCGACTCGGGAGGCATGACCACCATTGTGAGTCACATAGGCCACTCACGTCGCAACCCGGGGACCCAGGCGTGTCAGATGTCGGCGCCGAGCTCCTCGTCGAGGTCGCCCATGTCGTCGGGGTCGTTGTCGGGGTTCTCGTCCTCGTACTTGAGGTACTTGATCCCGGCGTTGACGGCGCCGTCGAAGCCGACCTTGCCGTTCTCGAGGACGATCACCCGGTCGCACATCTTGCGGACCGAGGCGGCGGCGTGGCTGACGTAGAAGAGGGTGCGGCCGCTGTCGCGGATCTCCTGCATCTTCTCCATGCACTTCTTCTTGAACGGGCGGTCGCCGACGGCGAGCACCTCGTCGGCGAGGAAGATGTCGGAGTCGACGTGGACAGCGACGGCGAAGCCGAGCCGGGCGAACTGACCCGAGGAGTAGTTGCCGACGGGGGCGTCGAGGTGGCGGCCGATCTCGGCGAACTCGATGATGTCGTCGAACTTGCGCGCGGTCTCCCGTTCGCTCATCCCGAGCACCGCGGCGTTGAGGTAGACGTTCTCGCGGCCGGTGAGCTGGGGGTGGAAGCCGGCGCCGGTGGCGATCAGGCCCGCGATCCGCCCGCGCGTGAGCACGGTGCCGGAGTCGGGCTTCATGATCCCGTTGACCAGCTTGAGCAGGGTGCTCTTGCCGGAGCCGTTGAGCCCCATCAGGCCGATCGACTCGCCCTGCTTGACCGTGAAGCTCACGTCGTCGAGCGCGTTGAACGTGTCGCTGAGGTCGCGGCCCTTGAGCAGCGCCACGGAGACCTGCTTGAAGGTGCGGTGGTAGCGCAGCGTGAACGTCTTGGTGACGTCCTCGACCACGATCGAGGTGTCGCTGGGGTAGCTCATCAGAGCCGCTCCGGGATCTTGTTCTCGAGCCTGCTGAACACGAGCTGCGCGATGACCAGCATGACCACGGACGCCCCGAGCGCGATCGCGCCGCGGCTGAGCAGGTGGTCGGGCAGGTGCACCAGCGCGGTCGCGGCGGGGTCGTCGGTGGTCCCGGTCCAGAACGCGCGCTGCATCAGGAGCACGGCGTCGGCGATCGGGTTGGCGAGGTAGAGCTCGGTGTGACCAGCGAACCGATCGGCGACGAGGGTGTAGGGGTAGATCATCGGGACCCCGAAGCGCACGAAGTTGGTCATGATCGAGACCGCGCTGCTGAAGTCGCGGAAGAACACGTTAGCGGTGCTGAAGAGCAGGGCCAGCGACGTGCCCAGGAACATCACGATCCCGAGCGCGAGCAGGCCCGCCACCATTCCCACCGGATCCGGTGCCCACCCGGTCGCGAGGCACGCGACCAGCAGGATCACCAGCTGCGGGCCCACGTGGAACAGCGACACCAGCATCGAGGCGACCGGAAACATCTCCCGCGGCATCGCCATCTTCTTGACCAGGGCCTTGTTGCGCACGATCGAGCGGGTGCCGGCGTTGAACGTCTCGACAAAGAAGTGGACGATGATCAGTCCGGCGAAGACGTGGACGGGATAGTTCTCGGCCTTGTCGCCCATCCCGATGATCTTGCCCATCACGAACCAGAAGATGAAGAACTGCGACAGCGGGTTGATGTAGGACCACAGCAGGCCGAGGAACGAGCCCTGGTAGCGCGCGCTGATCTCACGGCGTACGAGAAGCCGCAGCAGGTAGCGGCGCCCGAAGACACCGAGCAGACCGTTGGACGCCGACGGCGGGGCGAGCGGCTGCTCCGCGACTGGCACGTGCTCAGTCATCGACACCCTGGGTCCACGGCTTGAAGGTCTCGTCCCACGCCTCGGGGGCGGTGATCGAGCCGAGCTCGTCGCGGTAGAGCTGGGCCAGCCGCGGCCACTCGCGCCGGTAGCGCTCGTGGATCTCCAGGGTGCGCTTCATCAGGTCGCGGAACTTGACGTTGTCGCGCTGGTAGAACGCCGCCGACGTGCCGTCGTTCATCGACACGATCGCGGAGTCGAAGCTCGCCAGGCGGTACCACTTGGCGTCCATGGCCCGGATCTCGGCCTCGGGGTGCTCGCGGGACAGCTCGCGGGGCGGCTTGAGCTGGCGCAGCGGCGCCAGCCCGGCGGTGATCAGCTGCGAGACCCGGCCCGGCACCTCGACAGCGCCGCGGCCCTTGCGCGGGGGCTTCTTGCGCCGGATGGACGGGAACGCGTCCGGGTCGGGCTGGAGCTGCGCGTCGCGGAACTGCTTGCGGAACGCGTTGACCTCCGTCAGCCGGTTGGGCAGCATCCCGTGCAGCTTGTGCGGGCCGGCGAGCACGTCCTCCATCGCCTGGAGCCGCAGCTCGGCGGTGGAGTACTGCATCGACACCAGGTGCGCGATCTGGTGGTTGAGGCTCTCGCGGATCATCCGCCCGCCCTTGGGGTACGGCGAGTGGAGCAGCGCCGTCACGAAGCGGTTGCGGTGGTGGAAGTAGGCCTGCCAGTCGAGGGCGTCGTTCTTGTCGGTCCACGGGACGTGCCAGACGGCGGCACCGGGGAAGGTCACGGTCGGGTAGCCGGCCTCCTTGGCGCGCAGGCCGTACTCGGAGTCGTCCCACTTGATGAACAGGGGCAGCGAGAGCCCGATGTCGGCGATCACCTGGCGCGGGATCAGGCACATGAACCAGCCGTTGAAGTCGACGTCGACGCGCTTGTGCATCCAGCGGCTCGAGCGCAGGTTGCGCGCGGAGAGGTCCCAGTCGGAGAAGGTGTCCAGGGGCGACTGCCACCAGAAGCGCCAGGGCTGGATGATCTCGCCGAACGAGTGCAGTCGCGAGCGGCTGAAGAGGCTGAACATGTGGCCGCCCACGATCGTGGGGCGGCGAGCCAGGTCACCGAACGTGATCGCCCGGATGATGCCCTCGGGCTCACAGACGACGTCGTCGTCCATCATCATCGCGTAGGTCGCGGTGCCCTTGCGCAGCGACTCGAGCTGGCCGCGGGCGTAGCCGCCGGAGCCGCCCAGGTTGCCCTGCTCGATCATCCGCAGAGTGGCTCCCAGGGTGCCCTCCGCCTTCGCGAACTCGGGCGAGTCGACGACCTTGTCGGTGCCCTGCTCCATGACGAACACGGTGTCGAGGTAGGGCCGGAGGTCGTCGTCCTCGCCGATCTGCGTGAGCAGCTTGGCGCAGAAGTCGGGACGGTTCATCGTCGTGATCGCGATGTCGACGGTGCCGTGGGCCGCGCGGTCCTCGGGAACGTCGGTGCTCCACTCGGCCGACTCGACGACGACGTCCTCGTCACCGGCGACGACGTTGTACCAGTACCAACCGCCGTCGACGAAGGGCTTGAGCGACAGCTCGAACTCGAACGTCGCGGACCCCTCGTCACCGACGGCGGCCGACTCGACGCGCTGCGAGCGACCGTTGGCCATGGACTTGTAGACGATGACGCTGGCGCCCCTGCCGGCGACCCGGACGGTGAGCGTGACGTCGGTGACGATCGTCCAGCGCCGCCAGTAGCTCGCCGGGAACGCGTTGAAGTAGGTGCCGAAGGAGAGCCGCTCCCCGGACTTCACCCGGAACGCCGTGCGCGACTCGATCTGGTCGGGGTGGATGCTGCGCCCGGTCGAGGTCGACTGGCGGATCGCGGCGTTGTTGAGGTCCTTCGCCGCCCGGTTGCCACCGATCTCGTACTTGTCGGCGTCCAGACGCGCCTCCTCCGGGTCGACGTAGAGCGCGAGGACGTCGAAGTCCCGGTCGAGCGGGAAGATCTGTCGTTGCAGCAGGCGCTTCGTCATTTATTCGTCCACTCCCCCGCTCGTCAACGGCGCGCCGTCGACGAAGTGCGGCTTCAGCTTGTTCTCGAACATCGACAGCGCCGACCCGATGGCCATGTGCATGTCAAGGTACTTGTAGGTGCCGAGCCGGCCTCCGAAGAGCACCATCGGCTCCTTCTTGGCGAGCTCACGGTATTTCAGGAGCTTGGCCCGGTCGTCGGCGGTGTTGATCGGGTAGTAGGGCTCGTCGTCGTCCTCGGCGAAGCGGCTGTACTCGTGGACCACGATCGTCTTGCCCGGCAGGTAGGTGCGCTCGGGGTGGAGGTGCTTGAACTCCAGGATGCGGGTCCACGGCACCTCCTGGTCGTTGTAGTTGACCACGCCCGTGCCCTGGAAGTCGTCGACGTCCAGCTTCTCGGCCTCGAGGTCGACGGTGCGCCACGACAGTCGACCCTCGGAGTTGTCGAAGTACTCGTCGACCGGGCCCGTGTAGACGATCGGGACCTTGCCCTTGTACTGCTCGGCGACCCCGTTGGAGGCGTCGAGGAAGTCGGTCTCGAGCCGGACCCCGATGTTGGGGTGCTCGGCCATCCGGGTCAGCCAGGCGGTGTAGCCGTCGGTCGGCAGGCCCTCGAAGTCGTCGTTGAAGTAGCGGTTGTCGAAGGTGTAGCGGACCGGGAGCCTCGTGATGATGTCAGCGGACAGCTCGGTGGGGTCGGTCTGCCACTGCTTGGCGGTGTAGCCCTTGACGAACGCCTCGTAGAGCGGGCGGCCGATTAACGAGATCGCCTTCTCCTCGAGGTTGGTGGCGTCCTCGGTGGCGATCTCGCTGGACTGCTCGGCGATGAGCGCGCGCGCCTCGTCGGGGGTGTGCGACCGGCCGAAGAACTGGTTGATCAGCGCGAGGTTCATCGGGAACGAGTAGACCTGCCCCTGGTACTTCGCGAAGACGCGGTGCTGGTAGCCGGTGAAGGTGGTGAACCGGTTGACGTACTCCCACACCCTCTTGTTGGACGTGTGGAACAGGTGGGTGCCGTAGACGTGGACCTCGATCCCCGTCTCCGGGTCGATCTCGGAGTAGGCGTTGCCCCCCAGGTGGTGGCGACGCTCGAGGACCAGGACCTTGAGCCCCAGCTCGGTCGCGCAGCGCTCGGCGATGGTCAGGCCGAAGAAGCCGGAACCGACGACGACCAGATCGGGAAGTCCGTCAGGGCTCGAGTCAGGGGTGGGCACGATCGGTCAGTCTACGGATCGGCTGGACTAGCCACCCACTCCCCGCGCGTCGCGCATGGCGCGGGTCACACGCCGTGAAGATTGCACCAACTGTCGGGGGGTAGTTCTAGGCTGTCCGCGTGCAGGTGCGAACGATGTCACGATCTGTTGGCGAAGACTTCCGCTATGCGTGGCTTGCTGGCCTCCTCATGGCCGCCGCCACGCTCCTCATCGCCTGGCTCGAGAACCTGCCCATCCGCGACCCCGACAGCCTCATCCCGGGCTACATCCGCTTCCCGGCGATCGTGCTCGGCGCGATCTCCCTCGACATCGTGCCGCGCGCCCTCTGGCGGGCCCGCCGGACGCCCCGGACGCTCTGGACGGTGACCCGCGAGATCACCCGGGAGCGGTGGCCCGCCTCGCACTGGCGCTTCGCGCTGGGCGGCGTCATGGCCTGGTACCTCTGCTACGCGACGTTCCGCAACCTCAAGAGCTTCGTCCCGTTCGTCCACGCCGAGGGCGACCCGCTGTCCGCGACCGACAACGTCTACGACACGCAGATGGCCAACCTCGACAAGATCCTGTGGCTGGGCCACGACCCGGCCAAGGTCCTGCACGACCTGCTCGGCACCGGCTTCGCCGCGCAGCTGTTCTCGGCCGTCTACATCATCTGGATCGTGCTGGTGCCGGTCTCGATCGCGATCGCACTGGTCTGGACCCGCCACACGGCGGCCGGCTCCTGGTACGTCACCGCGGTCGCGTTCGACTGGGCGCTGGGCGCGGCGATCTACCTCATGTTCCCGTCCGTCGGCCCCATCTACTCCGATCCCAAGACCTTCGCGGACCTGCCGGAGACCTACGTGTCCAAGCTGCAGACGAGCATGTGGGACGACCGGGTCACGGTGGTGGGCGACGTGGTCGGCTCCGGGACCCTGCAGACGATCGCGGCCTTCGCGTCCTTGCACGTCGGGATCATGCTGACGATCTGCCTGATCGTGGAGTACGTCGGGCTGTCGCGGTGGATCCGGGTCACCTCGTGGGTCTTCCTGGTGCTGACGGTGTTCGCGACCGTCTACCTCGGCTGGCACTTCTTCATCGACGCGATCGCCGGCGCCGCCCTGGGCGCGAGCACGGTCTGGCTGGCCGCGATGGCCACCGGCAACCGGGTCGGGCTACGGCCCAAGCTGCGTCGGAACCACGAGCCTGAGCCGAGCGTCGTCAGCGAGGACTCGACGGCGGGTTGAGCAGCGCCGCGGGTGCCGCGGCCGGCGAGAGCCGGCGCAGCCCCCGGGCGTCGCGCAGCGCGCGGAGCACGTTGCGGGCCTCGGACCGCCCGCCGCGCAGGGGGCTCAGCACCGCCACCGCGAGCGCGATCAGCCACGGCTTGAGGCGGACGGCGACGTTCTCGCCGTACCGCAGGTGCACGACGAACAGGTTGCGGTACATGAAGTAGCCCTTCCACCCGGCCAGGTCGTGCTGCTGGTCGAAGGCGAGCTGGCGGACCAGGACGGCGTCGCGGACGCCCCAGATCCGGCGGCCGGCGCGACGGGCGCGCAGGGCGAAGTCGACGTCGTCGTAGAAGATGAAGTAGGCCGGGTCGGGCAGCCCGATCTCCGCGACCACGGTGCGTCGGACCAGGAACCCCTCGAACGCCACGTTGTCGAGCTCCACGAGCTCGGGCATCGCCTCGCGGGTGCCGTAGACGGTCTCGACCATGCCGGTCTTCGGCTTGATCGCGAGCGGGTTGCGCAGGTCGAAGCGGGTGGCGGCCTTCTCGACCAGCTGCCCGGAGGTGTCCTCGCGCACCGACATCAGGCAGTCCTCGTCGTGGGACATGAGCACGGTGAGGCAGTCGGGTGCGGGCACCACGTCGTCGTCCATGAGCCAGATCCGGTCGAAGCCCTGGTCGTACGCCGTCCGCACGCCGAGGTGGAACCCTCCGGCGCCGCCGAGGTTCTCGGGGGTGGTGAGGACCTGGAGCGGCAGGTCGTCGCGGCGCAGCACGTCCTGGGTGTGGTCGGTGCTGGCGTTGTCGACGACGATCACCGCGTCGGGCCGGCGCTCGAGGGCCGCGAGGCCGTCGAGCATCCCGACCAGCAGGTCGGCGCGGTTGTAGGTCACGACCACGACGGCAACGGTCTCGCGCTGCGCTCGCACCTCAGCCATGGCCGGGGTCCCCGCGGCGTTGTTCGTCGGAGGAGCGAAGCGGGGGAGACGAAGAACGTCGTGGGGTGGTACTGAGGTATCTCCGGTGGCCGGTGAAGTCGCCGCGCAGACCGGCGTACGCCGCCCGGGCGCTGGTGACCACGCGGCGCGGCTGGGGGCGGGTGAACAGGTAGAACCACACGGTCTTGACCCAGAACATCAGCACGTGCGGCCAGCCGCGGTAGGTGCGCAGGTTGAGGGTGTTGTTGCGGGCCATGCAGTAGTGCTTGAGGTCGCTGGGCGTGTGGTTGTAGGTCGTGCGGCCGAACATCATCGGGGTGCCGAGCTCGCCCACGCTGGGGTGCAGCACCCGTGCGCCCACGACGGTGGCGATCCGGCCGCCGGCACGCTCGGCGCGCAGGCGGTACTCGTGGTCGTCGCCCCAGATGAAGAACTCCGCCCGGGGCAGCCCGATCCGCTCGACCAGCGCGCGGGTGACCAGCACGCCGTTGAAGGGGATGACCACGTCGCGGATCAGCCCGTCGTCGGCGGCCGCCCGGACGTCGTCCATCTCGTGCACGGTCCTGGTGCCGCCGGGGAGCCGGATCGGGAAGACCAGCCGCTCAGTGCGCTGCTCGTCGACGACCACCGGCCCCCAGAAGTCCAGGTCGGTGCGCTCGAGGAGGAGGCTCAGGCAGTCGCGGTCCGGCAGGCCGTCGTCGTCCATCAGCCAGGCCAGGTCGGCGCCGCGCTCCATCGCCCACTCCAGCCCGTCGTGGAACCCGCCGGCGCCACCGCGGTTGTCGGCCAGGGTCCGGCTGACCAGGTCACCCTGGTCGCCCTGCTGGGCCAGCCACTCCCCCGTGCCGTCGGTCGACGCGTTGTCGACGACCAGGATCTCCGCGACCGCAGGGAAGTCACGCAGTCGCCCGACCAGCCGCTCGAGCAGCCCCAGCCGGTTGAACGTGACGACCACGGCCACCACCCGCGGGGAGGTCGCAGGGGGCTGGTCGGTCACGGCGTACACCCTAGGGCGAGGGTTGGTCGGGTCGTGTGCCCGAGGGTGCACCGGAGCGCACGGTGGGGCACACGACCCGCGTTCTCGCGGCGCAGTGCAAGGTCAGCAGGCGGCGCCGAGGTCCTCGGAGTCGTTGGCGGCGTAGCCCTCGCTGAGGGAGCCGACGGAGCCCCCCGTGACGGAGTCGGGCTGCTTGGCCTTCGCTGACTTGTCGGGGGGCGGGGCCTGGCCCTCGGCGCGGTCGATGGCCTCGGCGACCTTGCGGTGGACCAGCTTGATGTCCGGGTCGCCGGTGTTGATCATCGGCGGGACCAGGGAGAGGCTCGCGATCTTCTGGTCACGGGCCTTGAGGGCCAGCGACACGAAGGTCGCGAACTCCGAGGACGGCAGGTTGGTCGAGAGCATCTCGGAGGACGCCTCGGCGATGTCGGAGAAGTTGCGGACCGCGGTCTGCGGGCTGACCTGCTCGAGCATCGCGTTCATGACGCACTTCTGCCGGGCCATCCGGGAGTAGTCGTCGGAGCCCTCGCGGGCCCGGGCGTACCAGAGGGTGTCGTGGCCGTTGAGCTTGCGGACGCCCGGGTCGATGTAGCCGGTGACGTCGGAGCCGAGGCCGCCGACCGGGATCGGCTGACGCACGTTGAGGGTGACGCCGCCGACGGCGTCGACGAGGTCCTTGAAGCCGGCGAGGTTGACCATCGCCCAGTAGTTGATCTTCAGCCCGGTGATGCCCTCGATCGCCATGATCGTGGCGTCGACGCCGGGGTTGGTCGAGTCGGGGAAGAGCTCGGTGTTGTCCTGGGCCCAGGTGCTGACGCCGTTGAGGTAGCAGCCCTCGCAGTCGAAGCCGTCGGGGAACTGCTCGCGCATGACCGAGCCCCTGGCGAACGGGAAGTTGGCCATGTTGCGCGGCAGCCCGATCAGCACGGTGCGGCCGGTGTCCTCGTCGATCGAGGCGACGGTCATCGAGTCGGGCCGCAGGCCCCAGCGGCCGGCGCCGGAGTCGCCGCCGAGCAAGAGCACGTTGTAGCGGCCGTCGTGGGCGGAGGTGGCCTCACCGTCGCCGGACAGCGCGAGGATGAAGTCGCGCTGCACCCCGACGATGTGGGCGCCGAACAGCAGCACGCCGGCGACGCCGAAGCACAGGAGCCCGTTGACGCCGACCATCGCGCGGCGGTGCGTCATGCCCAGCGACAGCGGCTGGCCGAGGCGCCAGGCGTCGACGAGCAGGCCGGCCCAGCCGATCGCCGCGGCCATCAGCGCCAGGCGCAGGAAGAGCAGCAGCGTCGTGTTGAAGCCCATCTCCAGGACCAGGCTGCGGTCGACCAGGACGGCGAGCAGGGTGACCGCACCGATGCCGAGCAGGCACAGCCAGATCCGGAACGCGACCAGGCCGACCTTGCGGTTGCCGGCGGCCAGCTGCGCGGATCCGGGGACGACGAGCGTCATCACCATCAAGGACACGGCTCGACGGAAACGGACGCGGGCAGCGCGCTCGACCGTGGAGGTCATCGGACGCCTCTTTCCAGCACCGGGGGGAAGAACAGTGCTGCCAGCCAGTATCACCAGTCACACGCGTCACACGGCGCAGCGACGCGCCGAGGTCTGCAGGAGGTCTCAGGAGTCGACGCGACCCTGGTCGATCTCGGTCTTCTTGGCCAGGCGGTGCGCCCGCCGGATCTCGGCCTCGCGCATCCGGCGTACCTCATGAGGCGTCTCGGGTAGCAGCGGTGGTACGGCGCGGGGCTGGCCGTCGGCGTCGATCGCGACGAAGACGAAGTAGGCCGACGCGACGTGCAGGCCCTCGGCCGACGGGTCGTTCCAGGGCTGGGCCTCGACCCGCACCCCGATCTCCATCGAGGAGCGACCCGCCCAGTTGACCTGGCCCAGGGTGCGCACGATGTCGCCGACGTGGACCGGCGCGAGGAACGCCATCTCGTCCAGGGCCGCGGTCACGGCCGGACCACCGCTGTGCCGCTGCGCCACGGCGCCGGCCGTGGAGTCGGCGAGCTTGACGATCTCGCCACCGTGGATGTTGCCCAGCAGGTTGGCCTCGTTGGCGGAGGTCATCATCGCCAGCGAGACGCGGGCGTACGACGGGTGCAGCGGGGCGAGGGGGGTGGTCACCGCGCCACGCTAGCGCGCTCAGATCTCCTCGGGCACCATCGCGATCGCCCCCGCGGGGCACTCGGCGACGCACAGGCCGCAGCCCTTGCAGTAGTCGAGGTCGATGAGGTACTCGCCCGGCGGACCGAGCCGGCGTACCGCGTTGTCCGGGCACACGCCCACGCAGTTGTCGCACGAGAAGCAGTTGCCGCACGACATGCAGCGCCGAGCCTCGTAGAGCGCGGTCGTCTCGTCGAGCCCGAGCACGACCTCGTCGAACGTCGACTGCCTCCGCACTGCCTCGAGCATGGAGCGCTGCTGGTGAGGCGCGTCCTCGTAGTACCAGGTGTTGAGCATCGCGAAGTCGGCCAGCTCCCGGTGCGGCACCGGCTCCGGAGCCCGGTCGGCCAGCCAGTCGTCGATCGCGCGCGCCGCCCGCCGGCCGTGGCCGACCGCGACGGTCACGGACCGCTCGTGCGGCACCGCGTCGCCGCCTGCGAAGACGCCCGGCCGCCCGGTCATCAGCTCGTGGTCGACGGTCACGACTCCGTCGCGTACGGCGATGTCGTCCATGCCCTCGAGCAGCGAGAGGTCCGTGTCCTGGCCTAGCGCCAGCACGAGGGCGTCCGCGGACAGCGTGTCGAACTCGCCCGTCGGGTGCGGGAAGCCCGACTGGTCGAGCTCCATCCGCTCCACCGTCAGCGAGCCCTCGTCGACCTGCGTGATGGTCGTGAGCCAGCGGAAGAGGACGCCTTCCTCCTGCGCCTCGCGCACCTCGCCCTCGTGGGCCGGCATCCGGTCGCGGGTGCGCCGGTAGATCACGACGGCCTCGTCGGCACCGAGCCGGCGCGCGGTCCGAGCGGCGTCCATGGCGGCGTTGCCCCCGCCGTAGACCGCGACCCGGCGGCCCAGCATCGGTGCCTCACCCTCCTCGAGGCCGCGCAGCATCGTGACCGCGTCGAGCACGTGGGACACCGACCCGGCGGGCAGGTAGGCGCGCTTGCCGACCTGGGCGCCGACCGCCAGGAAGGTGGCGTCGTAGCCACCGTCCCGGATGGTCTCGTCGAGGTCGGTCACGGTGGCCCCGAGGTGGAAGTGCACGCCCAGGTCGCGGATCCGCTGCACTTCCGCGTCCAGCACGTCTCGCGGCAGGCGGTAGGCCGGGATCCCGAACCGCATCATGCCGCCGGTCAGCGGCGCCGAGTCCACCACTGTCACGTCGTGGCCCAGCATCGCCAGGTGGTACGCCGCCGAGAGGCCGGCCGGCCCGGCTCCGACGACCAGCACCCGCTTGCCGGTGGGAGGCGCCTCGACGCTGACCGTCCACCCCTGGCGGATCGCCTCGTCGCCCAGGAACCGCTCGACCGAGTTGATGCCCACCGCCTCGTCGACGATCTCGCGGTTGCAGGCGGTCTCGCACGGGTGGTAGCAGACCCGGCCCATGATCGCCGGGAACGGGTTGTCCGCCATGATCGTGCGCCACGCCCGCTCGTAGCCGCGACCGTCCGCGCCGGGGCCCTCCTCGGCGGCGTAGAGCCAGCCCTGGATGTTCTCTCCCGCGGGGCACGCCTGGTTGCAGGGTGGCTGCCGCTCGACGTAGACGGCACGCTCGGTGCGCCACGAGCCGGTCTTGTTGGCGCGGCTGGTGCCGACGTCGAGGGTGATGGCGAAGGGCTTGTCCATGTCAGGCTCCCTACTACTTCTCTGAGCTGTCGGCGAGCAGCCCGTAGCGGGCGATGGACCGGTCCGCCCCGGCCTGGATCCGGGCCACGACATCAGGGCGCGGGTGCGCGCCGAAGAGGTGGGAGTAGCGGCGCTGCGGGCGCAGGTAGTCCTCGACGGGGACCCGGCGCCGGATCGGCGTCACCGCGGTGACCTCACCGCCCTCGGACTCGAACACCGGGAAGATGCCCGAGCGCTGGGCCAGCCGGGCGAGCAGGATCGTGTCCTTCGATGCGCTCCCCCAACCCAGCGGGCACGGCACCAGGACGTGCAGGTAGCGGGCGCCGTGGAAGGTCATCGCCTTCTCCACCTTGCGCTCGAGGTCGTGCAGGTCGGCGACGGTGGCGGTGGCGACGTACGGGATCTCGTGGGCCATCGCGATCCGCGGCATGTTCTTGCCCTGCCCGAACGCGTTGCCCGGCTCGGGCCCGATCGCCTTGGTGTTGGCGGTGCGGGCGCCACCGGGGGTGGCCCCGGAGCGCTGCACCCCGGTGTTCATGTAGCCCTCGTTGTCGTAGCAGACGAACAGCACGTCGTCGTTGCGCTCGAACATCCCCGACAGCGCCCCGAAGCCGATGTCGACGGTGCCGCCGTCACCGGCCTGGCCGACCACCCGCGTGTGCCCTCGCCCCGTGGCGCGCAGCGCGGCCGCGACGCCGCTCGCGACCGCCGGCGCGTTGCCGAAGAGCGAGTGCAGCCACGGCAGCTGCCAGGACGACTCGGGGTACGGCGTCGAGAACACCTCGAGGCAGCCGGTGGCATTGACCGCGACCAGGTCGCCGCCGGTGGCACGCATGGCGGCGTCGAGCACGTAGCGCGCGCCCAGCACCTCCCCACAGCCCTGGCAGGCGCGGTGGCCCGACGTGATCGAGTTGGAGCGGTCCGGGTGGGCCTGCACGGTGCGGTCCTCCAACGGCAGCAGCCGGTTGCCGGCGGCGAAGGTGCCGACCTGGTAGAGCTTGAGATCGACGGTCGTCATCTCAGCTCTCCTCCCCGACGGGAGCTTCCGGCCCCGGGGGTACGGCGCCCACGCCGACCAGCGCGCGGAGCATGTGCTCGGCGTGCGGCCCGGTGCCGCCCAGCCGCGTCCGGGCCAGCTCGCGCTCGACCAGCTCGACGTCGAGGTCGAGGAAGTGCAGGGACCGGCTGTCCATCCGGTCCTCGAGCACGTCGCGGAACAGCCCCCGCAGCGACGCCCGGGTGATCGGGCGGCCCCCGAGGCCGGCCACGACGTCGTACACGGTGGCGGGGAGGCCCGACAGCGCCAGCCGGACGTTCTGCCCGACGATGCCGCCGGCGCCCACGGCGAACGCCTTCTCCACCACGATCACGCGGGAGGCGCCCGCCAGCGCGGCGCGCACCTCGTCGAGCGGCCACGGGCGGAAGCAGGTGATCCCGAGCGCGCCGATCCGCACGCCGTCCTCACGCAGCTCGTCGACGACCTCCTCGACCGACCCGAGGGCCGAGCCGAGGGTGACCACGACGGTCTCCGCGTCGTCGGTGCGGTAGGGCGCGACCAGGCCGCCGCCGGGGCGGCCGAACATCTCCTCGAAGTCCGCGGCCAGCCGCGGGATCTCGTCGAGAGCCTGCACCTGCTTGGCGTGCATGAGGTACTTCACCTCGGTGAACGCCTCGGGCCCGACCATCGCGCCGATCGACACCGGCTCCTTGGGGTCGAGCAGCTGCTGCGGCACGAACCGCGGCAGGAACGCGTCGACCTGCTCCTGCTCGGGCAGCTCGACCTCCTCCACGGCGTGCGTGAGCACGAAGCCGTCCATGCACACCATCACCGGCACCGAGAGCCGCTCCGCCAGCGCGAAGGCCTGCACGTGCAGGTCGACCGCGGCCTGGTTGGACTCGGCGTACAGCTGGATCCAGCCGGAGTCGCGCATCGACATCGAGTCGGAGTGGTCGTTCCAGATGTTGATCGGCGCCCCGATCGCCCGGTTGGCCACCGTCATCACGATCGGGAGCCCGAGGCCGGAGGCGTTGAAGAGCGCCTCGGCCATGAACAGCAGGCCCTGGCTGGACGTGGCCGTGTAGGTACGCACGCCCGCGGCGGACGCGCCGATGCAGGCCGACATCGCGCCGAACTCCGACTCGGCCATGAGGTACTCGCAGTCGATGAGCTCGCCTCCGCGCACGAGGTCTGAGAGCCCCTCGACGATGTGGGTCTGCGGCGAGATGGGGTAGGCGGCGATCACGCTCGGGCGGCACCGAGCCACGGCCTGCGCGACCGCGACGGACCCCTCGATCTGGCTAAGCCTCTGACCGGGCATCGACCTGCTCCTTCTGCTCCTGGACGCGCTGGTACGCCGCCCGCGCGGCCGCGACGTTGTCCTCGCCGATTCGCCCCTCGAAGCGCTGGCGGATGGCGTCGGCGACCGCGTCGATCGAGACCGCGCCGGTGAGCGCGGCGAACCCGCCCAGCAGGGCGGTGTTGGGCAGCGGCCGCCCGATCGTCTCCCGGGCGATCGCGGTGGCCGGCACCGTCAGCGCGTGGCCGGGGCGCAGGCCCGCGACCAGGTCGGTCATCCCGAGCTCGGCGAACGACCGCCCGGTGTTGACCAGGACGAAGGAGTCGGGTCCCAGACCCTCGAAGACCCGGACCTGGTGGAGCATGGTCGGGTCCTGCACGATCACCGCGTCGGGCTCGGCGATCGGCTCGTGGATGCGGATGGGGCGCCGGTCGAGACGGCAGAACGCCACCACCGGCGCACCGGTTCGCTCCGAGCCGAACGTCGGGAACGCCTGGGCGTGCCAGCCCTCGTCGAACGCGGCCACGGACAGCATCTCCGCGGCGGTCACGGTGCCCTGGCCACCGCGGCCGTGGATCCTGATCTCGAACACGACCTACGCCGACCCGGCGACGGCCCGGGCCTTGCTGGCCCGGCCGACCCGCTTCTGGGGCACGACCAGCCGCGCGAGCTCGGCCAGCTCGGCCTCGAACAGCCGCACCAGCCGCTCCGGCTCGGCGATCCGGTCGACATCGACCTTGAAGCCCACGTGCAGGTTGCCGTCGTAGGTGAACAGCGACGTCTCCAGCGTCTGGTTGCCCGAGCCCGGGGCCCAGCCGAGCAGCGCGCGGACCCGGCTGCCCGCGACGTAGACCGTCGAGCGCGGGCCGGGCACGTTGGTGGTCACGCCGGTCGCCTTGCCGGCGAAGAAGTTGACCAGGAACCGTTCGATCTCGGGACCGGTGCGGCCGATGCCCTGGATCATCCCGAACGTCAGCCACGCCTCGGGCGAGTGCTTGATCGCCTCCATCCGGCGGTGCGTCTCGGCGAGCCGGGCGAACGGTGTGGTGAGCTCCGACGGCAGCGACAGCAGGACCAGCGCGAACTGGTTGCCGAGCACCCGCGGCAGTGGCTGGTCGGGAGGCCTGACGTTGACCGGGACCATCGTGGGTACGTCGGTCGGGTCCCCGCCCTGCTCGGCCACGTAGCCCGCGAGCGCACCCGCGAGCGCCGCGACCAGGACGTCGTTGACGGTGGTGCCGGTCGCCTTGCCCACGGCGACGATGTCGGCCAGCGGCGTGGGCTCGCCCCAGAGGACCCGCTTGCGCACGCCGGGCACCCCGCTGAGGGGACCGTGCGGGCTCTTGGCGAGCATCAGCTTGGCGGCCACACCGGTCGCCTGGCGGGTGGCGGAGAACGCGTCGACCGCGTACGCCGGTGTGAGCAGGTGGGGCAGCTCGAGCAGGGCGTGGCCCAGCGTGTGTCCCAGCGCGGAGACCGCGCCGGCGGCGTCGACCGCCAGCGCGAACGCCCCGCGTTCCCGGTCGGCGTGCTCGGGGGGTTCGGCGAGGTCCGCGCCCGGGCTGTCGTCGACCAGGGACAGCAACACCTGGGTGAGCGCGATGCCGTCGGCCAGGGCGTGGTGCAGGCGCGTGTAGACCGCGGAGCCGCCCTCGTAGCCGTCGATCAGGTGCACCTGCCACAGCGGCCGGTCGCGGCGCAACGGGCGGCTGACGAACGAGCTGATGTAGTCCTGGAGCGCCACGTCGTCACCCGGGTTCTTCAGGGTGGCGTAGCGGACGTGACGACCCAGGTCGAAGTCCTCGTCGTCGTGCCAGCGCGGCGTCGCGAAGGGCATCCCGGACCACACCGGGCGCTGCCGGAACACCGGGAAGGGGTCGACGACCCGGCGCTCGAAGACGGCCAGGAACCGCTCCCAGTCGACGGGACCGTCGAAGGTCATCAGGCTCTCGATGACCATCAGGTTGTTGTCCCGGTCCATGTTGAGCCAGATGGTGTCGACCGGGTCGATGGTGCGGTGGCTCATCGGGTGCTCCTCAGGGACGTCGGGTAACTGCCGCCGTGCTGCCACCGTCGCCCCGTGCCGACGGCTGCGCACAGGGGCGGGGGTCCCGGAACGACGGGCCCAATGGCCGTAGGCGGTCCCCGGACGCACGACCAGACTCGGCAGCATCACCCCCGCTGTCCGGGAGGACCCGATGGCCCAGATGGAACGCCTGACCCCGCTGTCCGCTGCTTTCCTCGAGGCCGAGAACGTCGACCCCCTGGCCTCACTGGCGATCGGCTCGCTGGCGGTCTTCGAGGGCCCGGCCCCGGACTTCTACGACTTCGTCAAGACCATCGAGGGCCGGCTCCCGCTCATCCCGCGCTACCGCCAGCGGCTGCGCAACGTGCCCTTCGACCTGGCCCCGCCGGCGTGGGTCGACGACCCGGAGTTCGACGTCCGCAACCAGGTACGCCGGGTCGCGCTGCCGGCGCCCGGCGGGCGCGCCGAGATCGGCGAGCTGATGAGCCGCGAGATGGCCGTGCCCATGGACCGCAGCAACCCCCTGTGGGAGTACCTCTTCGTCGAAGGCCTCGAGGGCGGGCAGTGGGCGCTGCTCTCCAAGGTCCACCACAGCATGGTCGACGGGGTCTCGGGCACCGACATCTACCGCCTGGTCCTCGACGCCGGCCCGGAGCCGAGCCCGTCCGTGCCCGACACCTGGGTCCCCGAGGCACCGGTCTCGGAGGTCGAGTTCACGATGGCCGCCCTGCGCGACCTGGCCGCCTCCCCCGGGCACCTCGCCGGTGCGGCGGTGCGCGGCCTGCGCCGGCCCTGGGCCGCGGCGGCGGCGGGCCTGCGGTCCGCCCGCGGCGTCGTCGAGATCGCCGGGGCACTGCTTCCCACGACCCGCAGCACCCTGACCGGGCCCCTCGACGGCTCCCGGCGCTACTCCTGGACGACCGCCGACCTGACCCGGATCCTGGCGGCGCGCACGGCGCTCGGGGTCACCGTCAACGACCTCGCGCTGACCGCGGTGTCCGGGGGCTTCCGCCGGCTCCTCGAGTCGCGCGGTGAGGTGCCGCACGCCCAC
The DNA here is from genome assembly GCF_900103935.1 of Nocardioides szechwanensis. Taxonomy (GTDB): domain Bacteria; phylum Actinomycetota; class Actinomycetes; order Propionibacteriales; family Nocardioidaceae; genus Nocardioides; species Nocardioides szechwanensis. The sequence goes on along the minus strand of NZ_FNIC01000011.1, from coordinate 51,213 downwards.
ACCCTGCGCACGCTGGTGCCGGTCTCGACCCGCCGCCCGGGCACCGAGGCCGTGCCCGGCAACGAGGTGTCGCTGCTGCTGCCCTACCTCCCGGTCGACCTCGAGGACCCCCTCGAGCGGCTGGCCGCGGTCCGCGAGCGGGTGCAGACCCTGCGCGCCCACCACGAGGACGAGGCCGGCGGCCAGCTCACGCTGCTCTCCCAGCTGGCGCCGTTCCCGACCGTCTCAGCCGGGATCCGGCTCGGCATGCGCTTCCCACAGCGCCAGATCACCACCGTCGCGACCAACGTGCCCGGGCCCCGGCAGCCGCTGTGGTGCCTGGGCCGGCGCGCGGTCGAGATGCTCCCCTACGTCCCGATCGCCGACCGGGTCCGGATCGGGATCGTGATCTTCTCCTACTGCGACACCCTCACCTTCGGGCTGACCGGCGACTTCGAGACGGTCCCCGACCTGGACCTGCTGACCGACGGCATCGCCGCGTCACTCGAGGAGCTGCTGGTCGCCGCACGGTAGCGTCTGCCCCATGGCAGATCGTCCCGGGAACGGAGGTCCCGAGGACGGGACCAACTACGGCTGGCTCTACGGCGCCAAGGGTGGCCAGGAGCCGCCACCCGACGCGACCCGCGCCATCCCGAAGCAGTCCCGGCCGGATCAGCCCAGCCCCGACCAGCCCCGCCACGACGAGACCAGGGTCATGCCCACCCAGCAGCCACCCGCCGGCAGCGCACCCCGCGCCCCGGCCCCGGCACCGACACCTGCCCCGGGCGGTCCCCCCGCCCGCGCCTCGTCCGGCGGCTCGAGCCGCTTCCGCCGGCCGCGTTTCTGGTTCCGGATGGTGCTGCTCCTGCTCGTGCTGTGGCTCGTCTACACGATCGCGGTGCCGTTCTTCGCGTGGCAGAAGACCGACAAGGTCGAGTTCGCCCCCGACGGTGACCGACCGGGCGACCAGCCCGGCACGACGTACCTCCTGGTAGGCAGCGACTCCCGCAAGGGCCTCAGCGCCGAGGAGCGCAAGAAGTTCAACACCGGCAACCCCAGCAGCGAGCTCACCGACACGATCATGCTGCTGCACACCGGCGACGGGCCCGACGTGCTGCTCTCGATCCCGCGCGACTCGATCGTCGACATGCCCGGCCACGGCCAGAGCAAGATCAACTCGGCCTACGCCCGCGGCGGCGCCAAGCTGCTCGTGCGCACCATCGAGAACGAGACCGGCATCCGCATCGACGAGTACGTCGAGATCGGCCTGGGCGGCGTCGCCGGTGTCGTCGACTCCGTGGGCGGCATCGAGGTCTGCCCGAAGGAGGCGATCAAGGACAAGCTCGCCGGCCTGGACATCAAGAAGGGCTGCCAGGAGGTCGACGGCGAGGTCGCGCTGGCCTACTCCCGCTCGCGCAAGCAGTCGGCGCTGGGCGACCTCGACCGGGTGCAGCGCCAGCGTGAGGTCGTGGCCGCGATCGGCGACAAGGTGCTCTCGCCCTGGTCGGTGCTCAACCCGGTCCGCTGGTGGCGCCTCAACAACTCGGTGCCCGGCTTCTTCGGCTTCGGCGAGGAGACCAGCACCCTCGACGCCGGCCGCTGGGCCCTGGCGATGACCAAGGTCGGCGGCAAGGACGGGCTCACCTGCACGATGCCGGTCACCGACGGCTCCGCCGAGACGTGGGACCGCGACCGGGCCGAGCCGATCTTCAAGGCGTTCATCGAGGACCGCACCGACGACATCAAGCCGGCGCAGTGCACGCCCAGTGGTCTCCCCAACCAACGATGAGCGGCTACGAGACCCTGACCTGGGACGTCGACAGCGACGGGGTCGCCACCCTGACGCTCAACCGCCCCGACGCCCTCAACGCCTTCGACCTCACGATGGCGCGCGAGCTCGAGCAGGTGTTCCTCACCGACGCCCGCGACGACGCCGTCCGCGCCGTGGTGGTGACCGGTGCCGGCCGGGCGTTCTGCGCGGGCATGGACCTCTCGGCCGAGGGCAACGTGTTCGGCCTGGACGAGTCGGTGACCCCGACCCCGGAGGACCTGCGCGCCCACCTCACGGAGCCGCCGTACCACGACGGGATCCGCGACACCGGAGGCCGCGTCACGCTCGCGATCCACGCCCTGCCCAAGCCCGTGATCGCCGCGATCAACGGGCCAGCCGTGGGCATCGGCGCGACCATGACCCTGGCCATGGACCTGCGCCTGGCCTCGACGAAGGCCCGGATCGGGTTCGTGTTCGGCCGTCTCGGCGTCGTGCCGGAAGCCTGCTCGTCGTGGTTCCTGCCGCGCATCGTCGGCATCCAGCAGGCGCTCGAGTGGGTCTACTCCGCCGACATCCTCACCGCCGACCAGGCCCTCGCCGGCCGGCTGCTGCGCAGCGTCCACGAGCCCGACTACCTGGTGCCCGCGGCGCAGGAGCTCGCGCGCTCGTTCGTGGTCGACCGCTCCCCCGTGGCGCTGGCGCTGGCCAAGCAGCTGCTCTACCGCAACGGCGCCGCCGCCGACCCGCTCGAGGCGCACCTGTCGGACTCGCTGGCGATGTTCTACACCTCGATCGGCGACGGCGTGGAGGGCGTGGCGGCGTTCCGCGAGAAGCGCGCGCCACGTTTCGCCGGCCGCGCGAGCGACCTGCCGCGGATCTTCTAGCGGGGACGCGCCAGCGGACCCGCTGATGGTGGTCGAGCGAGCCGCGCGGGTGAGGCACGAACCCGCGACCGGCGTGTCGAGACCCGGCCCACGACGCGGCGGCAACCGGTCAAGCGGCCAGGCTGCGGCGCAGCTTGGCCAGGATGCCCGTGAGCAGCCGCGACACCTGCTCCTGGGTGACGCCGACCTCGGCCCCGATCTGGGCCTGGGTGCGGTTCTCGAAGAAGCGCAGCTCGATGATCCGGCGGTCACGCGGGCTCAGCGCGCCCATCAGCGGCTGGAGCGCCAGCCGCGCCTCGGCACTGGCGAAGGCGGGGTCGAGGTCGCCGAGCTTCTCGGCGGGTGCCTCCGGGTCGCCCTCGGGACGCGGGGCGTCCAGGGAGTCGGGGGCGAAGCAGCCGATGGCGTTGATCGAGTCGATGACCAGCGCCAGCGGGATGTCGAGGTGTACGGCGATCTCGGAGGGCCGCGGGGCGCGGCCGAGGCGCTGGTAGAGGTCGGCCTCGGCGTTGCTCACCCGGGTCTGGACCTCCTGCACCGACCGCGGCGGGCGCACCGTCCAGCCGGCGTCGCGGAAGTAGCGGCGGATCTCGCCGCGCAGGGTCGGGACGGCGTAGCTCAGGAAGTCGTCACCCAGCGTGGGGTCGAAGCCGCGCACGGCCTTGATCAGCCCGAGGTAGGCGACCTGGTCGATGTCCTCGTCGGCGATGCCGCGGCCGTGGTAGCGACGCGCCACGTCGAGGGCGACCTCCATGTTGATCCGGATGACGTCGTTCTCGTAGCGCGCCCGGGTGTCGCCCACGCTGGCGCGCGCACGCGACAGCAGGCGCGCGGTCTCGATCCGGCGGCGCGACTCGCTCAGCGCCGGGGCAGCACCATGGGCAGACGACTGGGCATACGAAACCGGGCTCGGCTCCATCCCCAACACCTCCCCCAGTGCATGACCCAGTGCGATGACCCTGTGACGGCCTCCCAGACCGTCACACCGATGGTCGCACGAGGGGGCGGGGGCCACCCACGAAACGCGGAGAAGTGGTCTGGACCTCTGCACCCGGAGCCGTGCTCCCGGAATGGGTCAAAATGCGATTGGTCGAGGCCGCCGAAGTGGGGGGATATCGGCGGCCTCGACCAAGTCACCCGTACCCGGGCACCCCGGGCGTATACGCGGCGGCCGAAACCTTTACCTTTCCGGGCCCGTCAGGACTCGGACTCGAGCGCCTCGGTGAGCAGGGCGACCAGGGCCTCCAGCTGGACGTCGGAGGACGACGAGATCTCCTCGTCGGAGCCGTCCAGCGCCCGGGCCGCGAGCCCGGCCTTGCTGTCGATGAGCTCGGCGATCTTGGTGTCGATCGTCTGGGCGGCGATGATCCGCCACGCCGTGACCGGCTCCTCCTGGCCGATCCGGTGCACCCGGTCGATCGCCTGCGTCTGCTCCGCGTCGGTCCACGAGAGCTCCGCGAGCACGACGTTGGAGGCGACCTGGAGGTTGAGCCCCACCCCGGCGGCCATCAGCGAGCACACCGCGATCGAGACCTCGGGGTCGTTGACGAACGCGTCGATGTTCTTCTGGCGCTTCGTCGACGTCTGGTCGCCGCGGATCGAGGCGTAGCCGATGCCGCGCTTGGCGAACGTCTCCTCCGCGAGGTCCATGACGTCGACGTGCTTGGCGAAGAACACCACCTTGCCGACGTTGCGCGCGAGCTGGGCGGCGTAGTCGGCGGCGAGGCCGGCCTTGGCCTGGCCGATCCGGCGCACCATCCCGAAGACGTTCTCGCCGGTCTTGGCGGAGTCGGAGTCGGCCAGCTCCCAGCCGGCCACCCGCCGTACGAGCTCGTGGTCGATGCCCTCGACGGTGACGCCGGAGGTACGGGTCTCGAGCGCTGTGCGGTAGCGGGTGACGAGCCGCTCGGCGAGCTCACGCTCGGCCTGGCGGATCGAGCTGCCGACCATGTCGTCGAGCTCGACCGGGAGGTCGGCGATCCGGCGGGCGGGGATGTCGGCCGCGACGTCGATCTTGCGGCGGCGCACGATGCCGAGCTCGATCACGCTGGCCCGGGCCGCGGGGTAGAAGCCGGGGTCGACCGGGGTCAGGCCGGTCTCCTCGAGCGCCTCCATCAGCAGCGGGCCGGGCAACTTGTCGTCGATCCAGCCGAGGAACTGCCAGATGGCGCGGAAGTCGTCGATGTCGTTGATCAGCGGGGTGCCGGTGAGCGCCATCAGCAGCGGCCGGACGGTGCGCGCGCGCAGCCGGTCGGCGAGCTGGAGGACGTGCTGGGAGCGCTGCGACTTCTTGTTCTTGATGAAGTGGGCCTCGTCGACGACCATGCCGCGGAAGCCCAGGTCGCCCAGCCAGCCGACGTGGCGGTCGAGGACCTCGTAGTTGACCACGACGATGTCGGCGAAGGCGTCGATCTCGTGCCCGTCACCGTGGATGACCGTCACCGGGCGCTGGGGGGTCCACAGGTGGGCCTCACGGGCCCAGTTGGTCTTGACGACGTTGGGTACGACGACCAGCAGCGGGAACGCGCCGGCCGCCTCGGCGGCGAGCAGTGCCTGGGCGGTCTTGCCGAGGCCGGGCTCGTCGGCGAGCAGGAAGGTGCGGTGGCCGTCCTCGGCCGCGGCCACGACCTGCGCCTGGTGGGGCATCAGCTCGAGCCCGGGCGGGAGCCCGAGCAGGGTGTCGGGCTCCGGGAGCGCCATGCAGGACGAGGCCCCGCCGTACTCGAAGGCACGGAAGAGCGGTTCCAGGAGCTCCCAGGTGGCGAGCCGGCGCGGGTGGGCCCGCGGCTGCGGGGCGGAGAAGTCGGGGGTGAGGAACGGGTTGGCGAGCTGGCGGGAGACGACCGACTGAGGGACGACCCGGCGCGTGGCCACCGGTGTGGCCGCGGCCTCGGCGGGAGCGGGCTCCTCTTCCTCCTCGACCTCGAGGCCGGCGGCCTCGGTGAGCTCGCGCTTGAGCATCTGGGCGGCGTCGGAGACGTCGGCGTCCTCGGCGAGCAGGGAGAGCAGGGAGGTGTCGCGCGCCGCGGACTTGGCCAGGATCGTGGCGACCCCGTCGAGCCGCTTCATCTGCTCGGCGCGGCGGGCCTCGGTGATCTCGGCGTCGGACCTGACCCGGGAGCGCTCCTCGCGCACGAGCAGCGCGATCACCTGGAACTTGGTGCGCCCGGGGCGGCTCACGGCTCCGCGCTGGACCTCGTGCTCGACCTCGCGCACCGCGCGGGCGAGCACCGGGATGATGCCCTCGTTGTCGAGCTTGCGGCCACGCCGCTGGTTGCGCGGGGCGGTGCGCGTGGCGCCGGCACGGCGCTGGCCTCGTCGGGCCACAGACTCCTCCTTCGGGTGCCGCTCGGTTCCGCCGGGGCGGACGGGCGACACCGCACACTGTCCCGGGGCCGGGGCCGCCGGGACGTCGAGCGGAACGGACCAGGTGTCCATCCCGCGACGCAGCACTCGGTCCCGCGTGTCTTGGTCGACGTGACCGGGACCGGACGCACCTGGCCGACAGCTGTCGAGGGCCGGTGCTGGGGCAAGCGTAGCGCGCCCGGCAGGAATGGCGGGAGGCGACGCCGGGTTATGTCGTCATGACCAGCTGGCAGGACCCCGAGGCCGTGCGCTTCATGCTCGACGACTGCGAGACCTGGGCGGTGGTCGGGCTGTCGGGCGACCCCAGCCGGACGGCGTACTCCATCGCCGAGCTGCTGCAGAGCCGCGGCAAGCGGATCGTGCCGATCCATCCCGCGGCGGCCGGGGAGGGCGGGCTCACCGTGCTCGGTGAGACCGGCTACGCGACCTTGGCCGACGTGCCGTTCCCGATCGACGTGGTCGACGTCTTCCGCCGCTCCGAGTCGGCCGGCGAGTTCGCCGACCAGGCCGTCGCGGTCGGCGCCAAGGCCGTGTGGCTCCAGCTCGGCGTGGTCGACGAGGCCGCCCTCGAGCGCACGACCGCGGCCGGCGTCCCGATGGTGATGGACACCTGCCCCGCGATCGAGTGGCGCAAGCGTCCGAGCGTCTGAGAGGCCTCCTACTCAGGGACCGGTGAGCGGCACTTGAGGCGGACGCGGCGGGGGTGGTCTGCTCCCTAGCGTCGTCAGCATGACGATCCTTCTCAGTGACCCGCGGGTGTCCGCGGTCCCCGTGCGCGACCTGGGCGAGCCCCTGGTGCGGCTCGACGCCGAGCTGTCCCCCAGCCGCCAGCTGGTCCGCAGCGGTCTCGCGGAGCGGCTGGTCGCGGCGGACGCCGCGCTGCCGCCCGGCATCGGCCTGCTGGTGGTCGAGGGTCACCGCCCGTTGGCCGTCCAGCGCGCCATCGTGGCGTCGTACACCGCCGTGGTGCGCGCCGCCCACCCCGGCGCCTCCGAGCCCGAGGTGCACCGCCTCACCAGCAGGTACGTCGCACCCGTCGCCGTCGCGCCGCACGTCGCGGGCGCGGCGGTCGACCTGACGCTGGTGGACGCCTGCGGTGACGAGCTCGACCTGGGCACCGCGATCGACGACACCCCCGAACAGAGCGACGGCCGCTGCTACTTCGCCGCCGACGGGATCGGCGCCGACGCCCGCGCCCACCGTCGGCTGCTCGCGACGGTGCTCGGCGAGGTCGGGCTGGTGAACTACCCGACCGAGTGGTGGCACTGGAGCTTCGGCGACCGCTACTGGGCGCTGGCCACCGGGGCGGCCCACGCGCTCTACGGTCCGGTCGACGTCGAGGTCGCGGCATGAATGCCCTGATGGCCGTGCACCCGGGGCCGGTGCGTCGCCGCGGGCCGAGCCTGACCGTGGACCTCGACGCGGTGGCGGCCAACACCAAGCTGTTCGCGGCCCGCACCGAGGGCGCCCTGATGGCGGTGGTGAAGGCCGACGGCTTCGGCCACGGTGCCGTCGGCGTCGCCCGCACGGCGCTGTCCAACGGGGCGTCGTGGCTCGGCGTGACCAGCATCGACGAGGCACTTCCGCTGCGCGACGCGGGGCTGCGGGCGCCGGTGCTCAGCTGGCTGAACCCGCTCGACGCCGACTTCGCGACCGCGATCGGCTCGCGGGTCGACCTCGCCGTGCCCAGCCGCGAGCACCTCGACGCGATCTGCCGGGCCGGCATCGGCGCGCGCATCCACCTCCAGCTCGACACCGGCATGGCCCGCGACGGCGCCGCGCCGTCCGCGTGGGCGGCACTGTGCCGCGCCGCCCGGCACGCCGAGCGCCTCGGAAGCGTCTCGGTGGTCGGCGTGATGGGCCACCTCGGCTGTGCCGACGAACCGGCGGACCCGGACAACGCGGCCGGGCGCACCCGGTTCGCGTGGGGCATCGAGGTCGCCCGCGCCAGCGGCCTGCGCCCGCCGCTGCGCCACCTCGCGGCCACCGCGGCCACGCTCACCGACCCGCTGAGCCACCACACGATGAGCCGGGTCGGGGCCGGTCTGGTCGGCATCGACCCCTCGCACACGACCGTCCTCTCCCCCGCGATGACCCTCACCGCGCCCGTGGTGGGCGTGCGCCGGGTGCGCGCGGGCACGCCGGTGGGCTACGGCCACGCCTGGAGCGCTCCCCGCGCGACCAACCTGGCGCTGCTGCCGCTGGGCTACGCCGACGGGCTGCCGCGGGCCAGCTACGGACGGGCCGAGGTGTCGCTGCGCGGCGTCCGGCACCAGGTCGTCGGCCGGATCTCGATGGACCAGGTCGTCGTCGACGTGGGCGAGGCGACCGTCGCCGTCGGCGAGACCGCCACCGTGTTCGGACCCGGCCACGCCGGCGAGCCGACGGTGGCCGAGTGGGCGTCGTGGGCCGACACGATCGAGCACGAGATCGTCACAGGCATCGGCAGCCGGGTGGCGCGATGATCCGGGTGGCCGTCATCGGCGGCGGCCAGAGCTGCGAGCACGAGGTGTCGCTGGCCTCGGCGGCCTCCGTGGCCGCGGCGCTCGACCGGACGTCGTACGACGTGGTGCGGCTGACCATCGACCCGCACGGCACCTGGCTCGACAGCGGCAACCGCCCGATCGGGCTGGCCGGCGCCGCGCACGTGCTGCGCAGCTGCGAGGTCGTGCTCCCGGTCGTGCACGGCCCGCGGGGCGAGGACGGCACGCTCGCCGCGCTGTGCGAGCTCGCCGGTCTGCCCTACGTCGGCTCCGGCGTCGGCGCGGGCGCGATCGCCATGGACAAGTGGGTGACCAAGCTGGTCGCCGAGGCCGTCGGCCTCGCGACCGCCCCGGGCGTCGTGCTGACGGCGGCGACGGCACCGACATACGCCTGGAGCCACCCGGTGGTGGTCAAGCCGGTCGCGGCGGGCTCCAGCCACGGCGTCACCCTGGTCGACCGGCCGGAGCTGCTGGACCAGGCGCTCGACGCGGCGCTCGCACTCGACCACCGGGTGCTCGTCGAGGACGTGATGACCGGGCGCGAGGTCGACATCGCCGTGCTGGCGCGACCCGACGGCTCGCGGCTGGTCTCGCCGGCGCTGGAGATCGTGGCCGAGGGGCTCTTCGACCACGACACCAAGTACGGCGGCCACGCCGACTTCCGGGTGCCCGCCTCGCTGACCGACGCGGAGGCGAAGGGGATCGAGGATGCCGCCGTGGCGGTGTTCGACGCCCTTGGCTGCCGGGGCGTCGCCCGGGTCGACTTCTTCCTGACCGCGGCCGGACCGGTGCTCAACGAGGTCAACACCATGCCGGGCTTCACTGCGGAGTCGCAGGTGCCCAAGATGTACGCCGCCGGCGGGCTGTCCTACCCCGACCTGCTGGACCTCCTGGTCCGCGACGCGCTGGCGGCGCCGGCACCGTGCGGATAGCCGGGCTCGACCTCCTGCGCGGCGTCGCGATCGGGCTGGTGATGCTGCGGCACGCGTTCCCCTCGCTGTTCGCGGGCGCCGGGGTGGTCGGGGTCGTGATGTTCTTCGCGCTGTCGGGGTTCCTGATCACCGGCGTGCTGCTCGGCGAGCTCGAGCGGGAGCACCGGGTCGACCTGGGCCGCTTCTACCGGCGGCGGGCCCGTCGCCTCGTGCCGGCGTTGCTGCTCCTCGTCGCCGGGGTCGTCGCCGTGACGCTGCTGCTCGACCCGCTGGGCGACCGCGACCAGCTGGGCAAGACCGTGCTCGTCGCCCTGACCTGGACCGGCAACCTGCCGTTCGGGCACGCCAGCGACGCGACGTTCCACCTGTGGACGCTGGCCACGGAGGAGCAGTTCTACCTGGTGTGGCCCGCGGTCCTGGCGCTCGCGTTCGCCCGTCGCCGGGTCGGCGTCGCGCTGGCGGTGACCGCCGCCGCGTGCCTGCTCGCCTGCGTGCTGACGCTGCTGTGGCTCGCTGAGTCGCCCGACCTCGCCTACGCGCTGCCGACCTCGTGGGCGGTGTGCTTCGTGATCGGCGCGGCCACGCGGGTCTACGCCGACCGGCTGGTGCTGCCCGGCTGGTCGGTACCCGTGGCGCTGGCCGGGCTGGCCCTGCTGAGCGTGGTTCCATTGCGGGGTCATGCGCTCACCTACCTGGCGGGAGGCCCGGCCATCGCTGTCCTGACCGCGGTCCTGCTCGTCTCCTGGCGCACCTGGACGACCGTGTCGGGCCCAGCCCTGACCGCGCTGGTGTGGCTCGGGACGGTCTCCTACGCGGCCTACCTCTGGAACTACCCACTCACGCTCTGGCTGCGCCCGCACCTCGACCTGGCCGGCCCGGTCGCCGCGGTGCTGACTCTCGCGATGGCGGCGGTCAGCTGGTACGCCGTCGAGCGGCCGTGGCAGGAGCGGCGCCTCCCGGCCGTGGTGGCGGCGACGTGACCGACGTACGACGCTGGCTGCCGGACGCCGCCCTGGGGCTGGTCGTCGGCGCCCTCGGGCTGTTCGAGATCAACGGCATGACCGTCTACAGCGACCTCGTGGCGATGGCCCTGTTCCTCGTCGTCGTCGGCACCGGCGCCGCCGTGGGGCTGAGCCGGGCGCAGCCCGGGCTCGCCCTCGGGCTGGTGTGGGTCATCTGCGCGACCCAGGTCCTGGCGGGCGCGCCGATCCTGCTGGTCCAGGTCACGATCGCGGTCGTCGCCTTCGGTACGGCGCGGTGGGGCAGCACCGCGACGGTGATCGCGAGCGCCCTCTCGATCCCCGCTGCGGCGCTGCTGACCGCGCTGCTGGTGGTCAGCGAGGACTACCTGTCCGGCATCGACGACGGCAGCCTGCGCGAGCTCATCCGCGCGGCCTACAACGTCAGCGACTCCTGGGAGGTCGGCGCGGTCGTGATCGGGGTGGCCGTGCTCGGCGCCCCGTGGCTGGCCGGGCTGGCGCTGCGCTTCATGGCCCGCGCCCAGGCCTCCGAGGAGTCCCAGGTCGCCGCCGAGCAGGAGGCGGCGAGGGCCATGCACGAGTCCGAGCAGGCCCGCGAGATCGCCCGGCTCCGCGAGGAGCAGGCCCGCCTCGCCCGCGACGTGCACGACGTCGTCGGGCACTCCCTCGCGGTGATCCTGGCCCAGGCCGAGTCGGCGCAGTACCTCACGGACGTCGACACCCAGAAGCTCAAGGTGACGATGGAGAACATCGCCACCTCCGCGCGCTCGTCGCTCCAGGACGTACGGCAGGTGCTCACCCCGGCCGCCTCCCCCGAGGCGCCGCGCAGCGCAGCGCTCGAGGACCTGATCGCCGGGGTCCGCGCCAGCGGGCACGAGGTCGTCTCCACCGAGGTCGGCACGCCGCAGCCGCTGCCGCCCGAGCTCGAGGTCGTGGCCTTCCGGGTGCTCCAGGAGATGCTGACCAACGCGATCAAGCACGGGCAGCGCGACGAACCGGTGTTCGTCGAGCGGCACTGGCCCGACGGCAGCTGGGTCGGCGAGCTGCGCATCGAGGTGCGCAACGTCGTGCGCACCGGCGTCGAGGACACCCCGCCGGGCCAGGGTCTCGACGGCATGCGACGCCGCCTCGAGGCGGTCGGCGGACGGCTCGACGTACGACGTCGGGAGGCGCCGGGCGGACCGACCTTCACCGTCACCGCGTGGGTGCCCGTGCGTACGGTGAGCCGGTGACGATCCGAGTCCTGCTGGTCGACGACCAGGACCTCTTCCGTGAGGGCGTCGGCGTGATCGTCGACGCCCAGGACGGCATGGAGGTGGTCGGCTCCGCCGGCGACGGCCTCGAGGCGGTACGGCTGGTCGAGGAGCTCGAGCCCGACGTCGTGCTCATGGACATCCGGATGCCCGAGATGGACGGCGTCGAGGCGACGCGGCAGATCTTCCTGCCCGAGCGGGTCGCCCGCCGGACTCGTCCGGTGCGCGTGGTCGTGCTGACCACCTTCAACCTCGACGACCGCGCCGCGACCGCGATCCGCTACGGCGCCAGCGGCTTCCTGCTCAAGGACACCACTCCCCTGCTGCTGCGCGACGCCATCCGCACCGTCCACGCCGGCAACGCCGTGCTCGCGCCCGGCGACCTGTCCGCGCTGCTCGAGGGACAGTTCCGGGCGCAGAGCCCCACGCCGCCGGCGTACCTCACCCTCACCGACAAGGAGCGCGAGGTCTTCTCGGCCGTCTCACGCGGCCTGTCCAACACCGAGATCGCGGCGCTCGTCTTCGCCGGCGAGTCGACCGTCAAGACCCACGTCGGCGCCATCCTGCGCAAGCTCGGCCTGCGCGACCGCGTGCAGATCGTGGTGTTCGCGCACGAGCACGGCCTCACTGGCTGACCCCTCGCGTCGTTGCACGGGTCGTGTGCCCCGGGGTGCGGCGTGGCGCTCGCTGAGACACACGACCCACCCAGCGAGCGCGAGTGAGTCGGACCTAGAAGCCCATCTTGCGGGCGCCGCCGCCGCGCACGACTTCGCCCTTGGCCTGGGCGGCGGTCTTGAGCTCGGCCTGGAAGTCGACCATCTTGCGCTGCAGGTCGGCGTCGCCGGTGGCGAGGATGCGTACGGCGAGGAGCGCGGCGTTGCGGGCGTTGCCGATGGCGACGGCAGCCACGGGCACACCGGCGGGCATCTGGACGATCGAGAGCAGGGAATCCATGCCGTCGAGGTACTTCAGCGGGACCGGTACGCCGATCACCGGCAGCGGGGTGACCGAGGCGAGCATCCCGGGCAGGTGGGCGGCTCCGCCCGCGCCGGCGATGATCACCGACAGACCGCGGCCGGCGGCCTCCTTGCCGTAGGCCAGCATCTCTTCGGGCATCCGGTGCGCGGAGACGACGTCGGCCTCGTAGGCCACTCCGAACTCCGCGAGGGCGTCCGCGGCCTCCTTCATCACCGGCCAGTCGGAGTCCGACCCCATCACGATGCCGACGCGCACGTGCTCAGTCATGTCACTCACTCGCTACTCGCTCTCATTGCCGAGATCCCCCCGGAACCACGCAGCAGCATGCCGCGCGCGCTCCAGGCAGTCCTCGAGGTCGTCGCCGTAGGCGTTGACGTGGCCGACCTTGCGGCCGGGGCGCAGCTCCTTGCCGTACAGGTGCACCCGCAGTGCGGGGTCCCGGGCGAGCGCGTGCGGGAAGCCGTCGTACAGCCGGCCCACCTGGTCGTCGGGGCCACCGAGGATGTTGACCATCACGGTCCACCGCGCCCGCGGCGCCGGGGAGCCCAGCGGCAGGTCCATAACCGCGCGCAGGTGGTTCTCGAACTGCGAGGTCACGGCACCGTCCTGGGTCCAGTGGCCGGTGTTGTGCGGGCGCATCGCGAGCTCGTTGACGAGCACCCGCCCGTCGGAGGTCTCGAAAAGCTCGACGGCGAGGATGCCGACCACGCCCAGCTCGCCGGCCACACGCAGTGCGATCTGCTGGGCCTCGCCGGCCAGCTCCGGGGACAGGTCGGGCGCCGGGGCGACCACCTCGGCGCAGATCCCGTCGACCTGGGTCGAGGCGACCACGGCGTACGCCGCAGCCTGGCCGCTCGGCGAGCGCGCGACGAGGGCCGAGAGCTCGCGCCGGAAGTCGACCCGTTCCTCGGCCAGCAGGCCGACCCCGCTCGCGGCCGCCGCGGCGAACGGCTCCGCGCAGTCGTCGGGCGTGCCGACGAACCACACGCCCTTGCCGTCATAACCGCCGCGGGTGGTCTTCAGGACGCACGGGAGCCCGAACGCCTCGACGTCCGCCACCGAGCCGACCAGGGCGTTGCGCGGGCACGGGACGCCGAGCTCGGCCAGCCGCGCCCGCATCACTCCCTTGTCCTGGGCGTGCACCAGCGCCTCCGGCCCGGGGCGTACGGCGATGCCGGCGTCCTCGAGCGCGTGGAGGTGGTCGGTCGGCACGTGCTCGTGGTCGAAGGTGACCGCGGCACAGCCGTCGGTGACCTTCAGCAGGGTGTCGAGGTCGGTGTAGTCGCCGACGACGTGGTCGGGGATCACCTGGGCCGCGGACACGCCGTCGGCCTCGGCCAGCAGGCGGAGCGGCAGCCCCAGCGCGATCGCTGGTTGCGCCATCATCCGGGCGAGCTGGCCGCCACCGATGACCGCGAGAGTCGGAGCCATTGCCACGCGGCAACCCTAGTGCCTGCTAGCTGACGCCCTCACCGACGGGAGTGTGGGTCTCGAAACGCAGGCCCTTGCCGCGGATCGTGGTGATCAGGCTCGGGTGCCGGGTGTCGTCGCCGAGCTTGCGGCGGACCCAGCCCAGGTGCACGTCGATGGTCTTGGAGGAGGTCCAGAAGGTGGTGTGCCACACGTCGCGCATCAGCTCGTCACGCGTGACGATGTCCCCGGCCCGTGCGATCAGCGCATGGACCAGGTCGAACTCCTTGCGCGACAGGACGACCTCGTCGCCCCCCCGCCACGTGCGCCGGCTCACGGGGTCCAGCCGCACGTCCTGCACCTCGAACACTCCTACAAGGTAGGTACGAACCGCTCCCCGAGTGAGGGAAACCCGGACAAAGCCTCCGCACCGGGCTAGTCCGGGGCGTCAGTTGCGTCGTACGGCGACCGGCTCGACGAGGCCGAAGCCCCGCACCGGCCGTGCAGGCAGGCGCCGCGTCTCGAACTGGTCCACGGGCAGCAGCGCCGCGGTCGCCGCGTCGATGATGATCCGGTTGCGCCGGGCCACGGCGGTGAGCCGGGCCGCCAGGTTGACCGGCGGGCCGAAGACGTCGCCGAGCCGCATGACCACCGAGCCGCTGGCCAGGCCGAGCCGGACATCGGGCATCCGGGCGTCGCGGCCGACCACGTTGATGATGCCCTCGGCGGTGTCGTAGGCGCTGATCGCGTCGGGGCTCACGAACAGCACCGAGTCGCCGAGGCTCTTGATGACCCGGCCGCGGTGGGTGGCGATGACGTCGGCGCAGCGGGACTCGAAGAGCTCGACGAGGTCGCCGACCTTGTCCCGCGAGATCTCGTTGGACAGCGCCGTGAAACCGACGATGTCGGCGAAGCCGACGGTGACCTCGGTGGTGTGCAGGTCCTCCTCGTTGGCACCCAACGTCTCCATCCGGACCACAGCCGCGGCGAGGTGCCGGCGCCATACATAGAGGAGCAGCGCCTCGAACGGGTCCATCAGGTCCTCGATCAGGCGCAGCGCCGAGCCGACGCGGGTGCCCGTGGCTTCCTCACTGGCCTCGAGCTCCTCGACCCGGTGGACCAGGGCACCGACCTCCCAGTCGGCGAGTCGGGCCATGGTCTGCCCGACCGCCCGGGTCAGGTTGACGGCGGTGTCGAAGTCGAACAAACCGGCGTCGACCGTGCCGACGAGCCGCGCGACCGCGTCGATGTCGGAGCGGGTGAACGCCCGCTCCACGCCGTGCTCGGGGAACCCCAGGGCGCGCCAGAGCCGGCGGGTCTCGTCGATCGTGACCCCGGCCTCCGCCGCCACCTCGGCAGCGTTGAACGCGAGCTCCTCACCGAGGATCGCCCGCGCGAGGGAGTCGTCGTCAGCTTCCGTCATGAGTGTCCGACTTCTGTCCGACCGGTCGTGCTCGAGGGGTCGGGACGAGCGTCAGTGGCCCTCTTCGAGGCTGGCGGCACCGCCGTGGAGCTCGTGCAGCAGCTCGTTGAGCTTGCGCTGGGTCTCCTCGACGCGCGGGATGTCGGGCAGCAGGACCTGGCCGTTGGTGCTGGCGTCGCTGATCACGAGCGTGCCGCAGCCGAGCATCCGGTCGATCAGGCCCAGCTCGTAGGCGACGTCGCTGATCCGCGAGAGCGGGATGTCGTGGCCCTTGCGCGTGATGATGCCGTGCCGGGTGATCAGGCGTCGGTTGGTGATCGTGTAGGACGCCATCAGCCAGTCGAGCGCCGGCCACACCGTCAGCCACAGGATGCCGATGGCCATGAGGGCCCACACGACGAGCTGGGCGGTGGAGTTGTCGACGAGCACCTGGAAGGCGACACCGATCGCGAGCAGCACGACCAGCGCGAACAGGGGCACGAGCAGTGCCTTGGGATGGGTACGGGTGCTGACGACGATCTTCTCGCCGGGGTTCAACAGCTTCTGCGAGATGGCCACGTGCGGATCATGTCACTGTTCGGCGGCTCTGACATGGATCACGTCACCAGCGGCGACGTACGTCGTGCCGCCGGGGCCCTCGACCACGAGCCGTCCGCTGGGGTCGATCCCGGTCGCGCGGCCGGTGAGGGCCGAGCCGTCCGGCAGGTCGACGCGCACGTCCTGCCCCACGGTCACGCAGGCCGCGGCGTAGGACTCCGCCAGCCGCAGCCCGGTCGCGTCACCGCCGGCCTGCCAGGCGTCGTAGGCCTCGCGCAGGGTGCTGAGCACCGCGACGAGGACGACGTTGCGGTCGGGTTCGGTGCCCGAGGCGACGGCCAGCGAGGTCGCGGTCGGCACCGGAAGCTCGTCCTCGCGCATCCCCACGTTGAGGCCGACCCCGACGACCGCGGCCGGGCCTTCGCTGGTCTCGATCCGCTCGATCAGGATGCCGGCGACCTTCCTGTCGCCGATCAGCACGTCGTTGGGCCACTTCACCCCGGCGTCGTACCCCAGTGCCTTGAGCGCCTTGTCGACGGCGTACCCGGTCAACAGCGGCAGCCACGGCCACGACCGGGTGGGCACGGACGGGCGCAGCACCATCGAGAACGTGAGCGCCGTCCCGCGTGGCGTCTCCCAGGTCCGGTCGAGCCGGCCGCGGCCCTGGCTCTGGTGCTCGGCCACGACCACGAAGCCGTCGGCCGCCCCCGCGTGGGCGCGCTCGACCGCGAGCGCGTTGGTCGAGGGGACCTCGTCGACGACCAGGATGTGCACGTCGGGCACGACGTCCGGGGCGAGTCCGGCGAGGCGGGTCTTGTCGAGGGGTGGGCGCGCAGCGGGGTCCGAGGTCACGGGCACTACCCTGTCGCAGCAGACGCACTGAGGCTAGTAGCCGAGCCGTTACCAGGAGAGATACGCGTGAGCGCACAGCCCGGACCAGGCACTGAGGTGCCACAGGACCTCGACATCCACACGACCGCCGGCAAGCTGGCCGACCTCGAGCGACGCCTCGACGAGGCCGTCCACGCCGGGTCGGCGAAGGCCGTCGAGAAGCAGCACGCGAAGGGACGCTGGACCGCGCGCGAGCGCATCGAGCACCTCTTCGACGAGGGCTCGTTCGTCGAGCTCGACGAGCTGGCGCGGCACCGTTCCGTGGCGTTCGGGCTGGAGAAGAACCGCCCCTACGGCGACGGTGTCATCACCGGCTTCGGCACGATCGACGGCCGCCAGGTGTGCGTGTTCTCGCAGGACTTCACGATCTTCGGCGGCTCGCTCGGTGAGGTCTACGGCGAGAAGATCACCAAGGTCATGGACCTGGCGATGAAGACCGGCTGCCCGATCATCGGGATCAACGAGGGCGCCGGCGCCCGCATCCAGGAGGGCGTCGTCTCGCTCGGCCTGTACGGCGAGATCTTCCGGCGCAACGTGCACGCCTCGGGCGTCATCCCGCAGATCAGCCTGATCATGGGCAACTGCGCCGGCGGGCACGTCTACTCCCCCGCCGTCACCGACTTCACGATCATGGTCGACCAGACCTCCGCGATGTTCATCACCGGTCCCGACGTGATCAAGACCGTCACCGGCGAGGACGTCACGATGGAGGAGCTCGGCGGCGCGCGCACCCACAACACCAAGTCGGGCAACGCCCACTACATGGGTGCCGACGAGGAGGACGCGCTGGAGTACACCAAGGCGCTCCTGTCCTACCTCCCACAGAACAACCTGGACCACCCGCCGATCTACGACGAGGAGGCCGACATGTCGTTCACCGACCTCGACCGGTCCCTCGACACGCTGATCCCCGACTCGCCCAACCAGCCCTACGACATGCACGACGTGATCACCGCGACGCTCGACGACGAGGAGTTCCTCGAGGTCATGCCGCTGTTCGCGCCCAACCTGATCATCGGCTACGGCCGGGTCGAGGGCCGCTCGGTCGGCGTCGTCGCTAACCAGCCGATGCAGTTCGCCGGCACGCTCGACATCGACGCCTCCGAGAAGGCCGCCCGCTTCGTGCGCACCTGCGACGCGTTCAACATCCCGGTGCTCACGTTCGTCGACGTGCCCGGCTTCCTGCCCGGCACCGACCAGGAGTGGAACGGCATCATCCGCCGCGGCGCCAAGCTGATCTACGCCTACTCCGAGGCCACGGTCCCGCTGGTCACGATCATCACTCGCAAGGCCTACGGCGGCGCCTACGACGTCATGGGCTCCAAGCACCTCGGCGCCGACATCAACGTCGCCTGGCCCACCGCCCAGATCGCGGTCATGGGCGCTCAGGGCGCGGCCAACATCGTGCACCGCAAGGAGCTGGCCCAGATCAAGGCCGACGGCGGCTCCGACGAAGAGGTCGAGGCCCGCCGCGCGGAGCTGATCGACGAGTACGACACCACGCTGGCCAATCCCTACATCGCGGCCGAGCGCGGCTACATCGACGCCGTCATCAGCCCCCACGAGACCCGGATCGAGATCGTCCGCGCGCTCCGGCTGCTCCGCTCCAAGCGGGCCACGCTGCCGACCAAGAAGCACGGGAACATCCCCCTGTGAGCGCCCGGTGGGTCCCCGAACCGGGGGATGTCGCTGACCCGTCGATAACTTCTCGGGGGAGCGCAGCGGAGGAGGGAAGCTAGCGACGTGTCAGCGCCCACAGACAACCCGTCGGCCGAGAGTCCAGCCGAGCCGACGACGCCTGAAGACCAGGCCGCCGAGGCCCCCGCGGCCCCGCTGCTGCGCGTGGTCAACGCCGACGCGACCCCGGAGGAGATCGCCGCACTGGTGGCGGTCTTCGCCGCGCTGGGCGCAGGCGCGACGCCGGCCCCCCGCCGTACCCCCGAGTGGGAGTCGCACCACCGCAAGCTGCGCCCCACCCCACCGCACGGCCCCGACGGCTGGCGCACCAGCAGCCTGCCCCGCTGACGGTCCCGGCAGCCACCGTTTACCCAAGGTATGTAGCGGCTACTTCCGCACCCGCCCCGGCGCGAACAGCGCGGCCACGACCGCGATGGCCACGGCGCCGGCACCGGTGAGCAGCGCGGGCGCGATCGCGCCGTCGTAGCCGGTCGGGGTCAGCTGGCCGCCGTTGCCGAGGAAGACCGCGGTGAGCACGGCGATCCCGAGGGCGACGCCGAACTCGCGGATCGTGGAGTTGGCTGAGCTGGCGATCGCGAAGTCGTCCTCGGGCAGCCCCTCCAGGACCGCGGTGGCGCTCGGCGCGAAGGTCAGGCCCATGCCGACGCCAGCCATCACGAGCGGCACCACGAACGACGAGTAGCCGGACCCGGCCTCGGTGAGCCCGGCGAACCACACCAGCGACGCCGCCTGGAGCACCAGGCCGGAGAGCAGGAGCGTGCGCAGCCCGAGCCGTCCGGCGAGGGCGCCCGCGATCGGCGCGACGACCATCGGGGCCGCGGTCCAGGGCAGGGTCCGCAGGCCGGCCTCGAGGGGGGTGTAGCCCTGGACGATCTGGAGGTACTGCGCGAGCAGGAAGACCGTCCCGAACATCCCGAGCGTGAAGAACAGCCCGATCGCATTGGCCACCGAGAACCCCCGCGACGAGAAGAGGCGCAGCGGCAGCACGGCGTGCGCGCGGCTCCGCGCCCAGGCGACGTACGCCGGCAGCAGCAGGGCGGCGGCCGCCAGCGGACCGAGCACCCCGAGCGAGCCCCACCCGTCGTCGTTGCCGTGCACGATGCCCCAGATCCCGAGGAACACGGCGCCGCCGAGCAGCGCCACGCCCACGGGGTCGAGCCGCAGCCACGCACCGCGCGACTCGCGGACGGCGACGAGCAGGAGCGGGCCGGCGACCAGGGCGACCGGCACGTTGAGCCAGAAGATCGCCTGCCAGCTCACGCCCTCCACCACCGCGCCGCCCACGACCGGGCCGAGCGCGACGCCGAGGCCGGACACGCCGCCCCAGACGCCGATCGCGACGGCACGACGGGCGGGCGGTACGGCGGCGGCCAGCAGGGTCAGCGAGAGCGGCATGATCGCGGCGGCGCCGAGCCCCTGGACCGCACGCGCCGCGATCAGGGCCTCCGAGGTGGTGCTCAGGGCCGACGCGATCGAGGCGACCGTGAAGAGCACCAGCCCGGCCAGCATCATCCGGCGGCGCCCGAGGCGGTCACCCAGCGTCGCGGCGGGCAGCATGAAGGTGGCGAAGGTCAGCGTGTAGGCGTTCATGAACCACGACAGCTGGCTCACGCTCGAGCCCAGGTCGGCCTGGACGACCGGCAGGGCGCTGGTCATCACCAGGTTGTCCAGCGTCGCCATGAACATCGGCAACGAGGCGGCCAGGATCGCGAGCCAGACGGGCACCCGCCGGCCGGGGGCGGGCGCGGCAGGCGCCTCGCCGGAGCGGGGGTCACGGGGTGGGGCGAGCACGGACATCTCGGTCTCCAGACGTTCTCGGTCAAGAAGGCATTGAATGATTACTTAGATCAGGACCATAAGTAATCAAGTGATAACCTGTCAACCATGACCGCCCCTCCCGTCCCCCGGATGAACGCCGACGACCGCCGTGAGCTCGTGCTGCGCGCCGCGACCCGGGCCTTCGCCCGCGGCGGTTTCCACGGGACCAGCACCGACGCGGTCGCCAAGGAGGCCGGCGTCTCCCAGCCCTACGTCGTCCGCATCTTCGGCACCAAGCTCGAGCTGTTCCTCGAGGTCTTCGCCCGCTCCTCCGACCAGATCCGCAGCGTCTTCGAGGACGTGCTGGCGCAGGCCAGGGCCGAGGGCACAGCGCCCACCGACGACGAGGTCTGGCTGCGCCTCGGCCTGGCCTACGCCGAGATGCTCGCCGACCGCGACTTCCTCCAGGTGCTGATGCACGGCTTCTCCGCGGGCTCCGTCCCCGAGATCGGTGCCCAGGCCCGCGCCGGGATGGGCCAGATCTACGCCACGCTGATGGGCACCGGGTGCGAGCCGGAGCGGGCCAAGGACTTCATCGCGCAGGGCATGCTGCTCAACGTCATGGTGTCGATGCAGGCCCCGGAGCACTCGGAGGCGGGTGACGACCTCGCGGGCCTCACCGTCTGCGCCTTCGGAGACGCCCTCGCGGAAATGTAGGTCGCCCGAGGTCGGCGACGCCGTCTAGGGTCGCGCTCGTGACCAGCGACCCCACCCGGACCGTCGACTCCGCCTCCGACGACTTCGTCACCCGCTACTGCGCCCTCGACCCGATCACCGCGACCTACCTCGGGGTGACCGGCCACGAGGCCGAGCTGCCCGACCTCTCCCCCGACGGCTACGCCGCCCGCGAGCAGCTCACCCGGTCGGCCTACGCCGCGGTGGAGGCTGCGACGCCGGTCGACGAGCGCGAGGTCGTGGCCCGCGACGCCTTCCTCGAGCGGCTCGGCCTCGAGATCGAGACGATGGACGCCGGGCTGTCCCGCTCCCTGGTGAGCGTGATCACCAGCGGCCTCCACGAGGTCCGCCAGGTCTTCGACCTGATGGACACCGACACCGACGAGGGCTGGCACGACGTCGCCTCCCGGATGGCGGCCGTCCCGGGCGTGCTCGACGGCTACCGCGCGACCCTGGCCGACGAGGCCGACGCCGGCCGGGTCGGCGCCCGTCGGCAGTACGTCGAGGTCGCCACCCAGGTGCGCAACTGGACCGGGCAGGAGGGCGACGCCGGCGACTTCTTTCGCCACCTTGGCCGGGCGTGCCCCGGCCTCCCTCCAGGGCGAGCTCGCCGGCCACGCGGCCGGTGCCTCGTCCGCCTTCGCCGACTTCGGGCGCTTCCTCGAGCAGGAGCTGGCCCCACGGGGCCGCGAGCGCGAGGCGGTGGGGCGCGACCACTACGCGCTGGAGTCCCGGCGCTTCCTGGGCGCCAGCGTCGATCTCGAGCAGACCTACGCCTGGGGCTGGGAGGAGCTCAAGCGGCTCGCCGACGACATGGCCGCCACCTCCGACCGGATCCTGCCGGGCTCCTCCGTGGCCGGGGCCGTGGCGCATCTCGACGCCGACCCGGCCCGCCGGATCGAGGGCAAGGAGGCCTTCCGCGGCTGGATGCAGGACCTCGCCGACCGCACCCTCGAGGAGATGGCCGGCACCCACTTCGACATTCCCGACCAGATCCGGCGGATAGAGTGCTGCCTGGCCCCCACCAACGACGGCGGCATCTACTACACCGGCCCCTCCGAGGACTTCACCCGTCCCGGGCGCATGTGGTGGTCGGTGCCCGACGGCATCACGTCGTTCAGCCCGTGGCGCGAGGTCACGACGGTCTACCACGAGGGTGTGCCCGGCCATCACCTCCAGGTCGGCCAGACCGCCGTCCGCCAGGACCTCCTCAACCGCTGGCAGCGGCTCATGTGCTGGGTCAGCGGCCACGGCGAGGGCTGGGCGCTCTACGCCGAGCGGCTGATGGACGACCTCGGCTACCTCGCCGACCCCGCCGACCGGCTCGGCATGCTCGACGGGCAGTCGTTCCGCGCGGCCCGGGTCATCGTCGACATCGGGATGCACCTCGAGCTCACGATCCCAGCCGACAACCCGTTCGGCTTCCACCCGGGCGAGACCTGGACCCCCGCGCTCGGCCGGGAGTTCATGGGCGAGCACTGCCAGATGGACCCCGCGTTCATCGACTTCGAGGTCAAGCGCTACCTCGGGTGGCCCGGGCAGGCGCCGTCCTACAAGGTCGGCGAGCGGATCTGGCTCGAGGCCCGCGACGAGGCGCGCGCCCGTCAGGGCTCAGCCTTCGACCTCAAGGCGTTCCACCGCTCGGCGCTCGACCTCGGCTCGCTCGGCCTCGACCCGCTCAAGGCGGCGCTCGCGCGCCTCTGAACGTGCGCAGTCACCTCGACTTCGACACCCGCTCGAGGTTCAGCTGCGCCCGACGGTGCAGGAGTGCACGCTCGCTCTCGTTCCTGGTGCGTGCGGCCGCCTCGGCGAACGCCTGGCTCGCCGGCCCGTGCCGCCCCGCCCGCTCGAGCAGGTCTCCGCGCACACTGGGGACGAGCGGCGAGTCGCCCAGGGCACCGTCGCCCAGTGCCTCGAGCACGGCCAGCCCCGCGTCCGCGCCATAGGCCCGTCCGTGCGCGACGGCCCGGTTCACCTCGACCACCGGCCCCGGCGCGGCGTCGGCCAGCACGTCGTACAGAGCAGCGATCCGGCGCCAGTTCGTGTCGTCGGCACGCTCCGCGCGGGCATGCTGCACGGCGATCGAGGCCTGGAGGAAGTACTTGCCGACCGGCTTCCCGCGCGAGGCGAGCAGCTCGGCCCGTTGCAGGGCCGCCATCCCGCGCCGGATCAACGACCGGTCCCAGCGCCTCCGGTCCTGCGCCTCCAGCAGGACCGGCGCGCCGGACTCGTCGAGCCGGGCGCCCATCCGTGAGGCCTGGAGCTCCAGCAACGCCTGCAGCCCCAGCACCTCGGGCTCGTCGGGAGCGAGCTCGGCCAGCATCCGCGCCAGCCGGATCGCCTCGTTCGACAGGTCCTGGCGCATCCAGTCCTTGCCGGTCGTGGCGGTGTAGCCCTCGTTGAAGATCAGGTAGATGACGGCCATGACGTCGTCGAGACGCCGGGTCCGCTCCGGCCCTGAGGGCAGCTCGAACTCGGCGCACGCCTCTGCCAGTGTCTTCTTGGCTCGCGAGATCCGCTGCCCCATCGCGGACTCGGCGACCAGGAACCCGCGGGCGATCTCGGCGGTGGTGAGCCCACCGACCAGTCGAAGCGTCAGTGCCGCGCGGGACTCGCTGGTCAGGCTGGGGTGGCAGGCCAGGAAGACGAGTCGCAGGACGTCGTCCTCGATGTGGTCGAGCTGGGCGTCGAGATCGGGCATCCCCTCCTCCTCTCCCCCGCCGGCATGCCCGATTTCCGCGACCTTGCGGCGCAGGACGTCGGCGCGTCGGAAGTGGTCGATGCCGCGTCGCTTGGCGGTGGTCATCAGCCACGCGCTCGGGTTCTCCGGTACGCCGGCCGCGGGCCACTGCTCGAGCGCGGCGACCAGTGCGTCCTGCGCCAGGTCCTCGGCGAGCTCCACGTCACGCGTCATCCGGGTGAGAGCACCGACGAGGCGGGCCGACTCGGCCCGCCACGCGGCGATGATGGCCTCGCTCGGGTCATCCGTACGGGTCTCTGCCGACACGACGCCAGCGTAGTGAGTCCCCGTCGTCGAGCAGGACAGCTCAGCGTGGGCCAGGCTCAGGCGCCCGGCTCCTCCGGGCCCGTCGAGATCTGGCGCAGGGTCGAGATCACGGTGACCTCGGGCCAGTGCTTCGCGTGCAGCTCAGCGAACTCCTGCTGCTCCGCCACGGCTTCCTCGAGCGTGTCGTACTGCAGGATCGCCCAGCCGCCCACGACCTCCTTCGCCTCGGCGTAGGGACCGTCGACCCGACTGACCTCCCCCTGGCGGACCACGAAGTTCACGGCGTCCTCGGTGCCGTACAGACCGCCTCCGTCGAGGAACACCCCCTTGGCGGCCTGCTGGCCGATGTAGGTGTCCATCGCGTCGAACAGCGCCTGCGGCGGCGTGCCGACGCCCTCTTCCATCCTCACGAATCCCATGAAACGCGGCATCTTGATCACTCCTCCTGGTTGGCTGCTTCTCGTAGACACGTCGAACGGCTGACAGGTTCTTCGACATCGATCCTCAATATTCCTCACCTACCCTCTCCCCGTGACCACCCTCGTCCTCGCTTCCGCCTCCCCCGCCCGCCTCGCGACCCTGCGCCAGGCCGGCGTCGAGCCGGTCGTGATCGTGTCCGGGGTCGACGAGTCCCAGCTCGACGGCCTGCCCCCGGCCGAGCTGGCGCTCCAGCTCGCCGAGCTCAAGTGCGCGGCCGTCGCCCAGCGCGACGAGGTGCCCGCCGGCGCGCTCGTGCTCGGCTGCGACTCGGTGCTCGAGCTCGACGGCGAGGCCTACGGCAAGCCCGACGACGCCGCTGACGCCGTACGCCGCTGGCGCGCGATGCGGGGCCGCACCGGGGTGCTGCACACCGGACACTGCGTGCGGGCCACGGCCGGCGACCGGGTCGCGGCAGCCACTGCGTCGACGACCGTCCACTTCGCCGACCTGAGCGACGAGGAGATCGACGCCTACGTGGCCACCGGTGAGCCCCTCCAGGTGGCGGGGGCCTTCACCGTCGACGGCCTCGGCGGGGCCTTCGTCACCGGCATCGAGGGCGACCACCACAACGTGGTCGGGGTCAGCCTGCCCCTGGTCCGCGAGCTCTTGTCCGAGCTCGGCGAGTCGTGGACCGAGCTCTGGACGCGCAACGTGGCACTCTAGAGGGCACGGGCAGGATCTAGAGCGAATCTTGAGGAACTCTGGGGGGACTCCCCGGGGGCTCTTGCGGGTCGATCCACACACTGGGGCAGACAGCACGAGACCAAGGGGAAACCAACGTGAACGCCTACATCGAGGGCCAGGGCACGCCGCAGCAGCCCATCGCGGGCGCAGTGCCCGCGGCGGACGACGGCTACGTCCGCGTGCCCGACCCCAACCTCGCCGCCTACGCGCCCAACTTCCTCGACGCGGTCGAGGAGCTGCCGACCTACCGGCCGACGGTGGGCTGCGTCATCCCCGCCTACAACGAGGGCGAGACGATCTCCGGCGTCCTGGACTCCCTGCTCCAGCAGACCCGGCTCCCCGACACGGTCCACGTCATCATCAACAACACCACCGACGACTCCGTCGAGGTGGCCAGTCACTACGCCGGCCCGCACACGCGGATGACCCCGAGCGGCGAGCAGAGCACCGTCATCTACGTCCACGACATCGGCAAGAACCCCGACAAGAAGGTCGGTGCGCTCAACTACGGCTACTCCCTGGTCGAGCACATGGACTTCCTGCTCGGCGTCGACGGCGACACCACGCCGGAGCCCGACGCCATCCAGAACCTCATCGACGAGGCGGCGAGCGACGACCGCATCGGTGGCATCTCCGCGATCTACTCCATCGACGACAGCGCCCTCGACGGGCCGATGGCGAAGTTCCTGATCGCCGGCCAGCGCGCACAGTTCTCGGCGTTCAACATGCAGAACCTCCTCAAGGGCCGCAACATGGCGGTCCTCGGCGGCCAGTTCTCGATCTTCTCCACCCAGGCCCTGCGCGACGTCATGCGTGACAGCCACCAGCGCACGCCGTGGGTCAAGGACTCCGAGGTCGAGGACTCCCTGCTGTCGCTGCAGATCAAGAGCGCCGGCTACCTCACCAAGATCAGCGCCCGGGCCCGCGCCCACGTCGGTGGGATGAACACCCTGCGCTCGCTGGACGCCCAGCAGGTCAAGTGGAACTTCGGCGCCATCGACCTGATGTGGCCCGGCCAGCGCGGCGACACCAAGGGCCAGCCGTTCCACCCCAACCTGCGGCTGCGCTGGTTCGAGCACATGTCGATGGTCGTCAACATCGTCACCCGCTTCATGTTCGCCCTGCTGCTGGCCGGATCGCTCTCGATCAGTGCCTTCGAGTTCAGCCCCTGGTGGCTGATCCCGCCCGCCTCCGCGATCCTGCTCAACTTCCGCGTGGCCCGCTCCATGGAGTTCGCCAACAGGCGCGACTACCTCTTCGCGATGCTGCTCTTCCCGGCCGAGCTCTACATGTGGGTCCGGATGGGCCACTTCGTGCGCGCCTGGCTGAAGTTCTTCAGCAAGCAGCAGACCGACAACTGGGCCGCCCAGGCGAAGGCCGAGCGCGGCAAGGGCACCGCGTGGCTCTACCCGTTCGTCGCGGTCGCCGTGATCTTCGTGGTCGCGGGCGTCGCGTGGGTGCAGGTCCCGATCGCCACGCAGTCCGACCTGCTCGCTGTGGGGTGGCCGATCCTCGGCGTCATCACCGTGCTGCAGACTGCGTGGATGATCATCAAGGGCAGCAAGCGCTACCGCGGGTTCAAGGCATGACCCGCCGACCTCGACGTGGCACGCTGCCCGTTCTGCCAGCGGCGCTCGCGCTGCTCCTGACCGTCGTACTCTCCGGCTGCTCGCTGCTCGAGGGCGACGCCGATCCCGGGGCCGAGCCCAGCACCACCCCGACGGCGGAGGTGACCGAGGAGCCCTACGACTCGCAGTTCACCCGCGACGGCACCTTCCAGTCCCACATCGACGTCAACGGGGTCGACTTCGTCTACACGCTCTACCCCACCAAGTCGACGCCGCGCACCAACGAGTGGTACCCCCGCGGCAACAAGTTCTTCACCGTCACCTTCCAGGCCTACGACCTCGACCGGGCCCTGCGCGACCCGTTCAGGACCAAGCGCCTGGTCTACCTCGACCACATCCAGGCCACGTCGGTGACCAAGACCAGCGACGGCCGCGGCAACCAACGGCCCTACAGCCTCGACGCCGAGGCCAGGCGGGTCACTTTCGACCCGGAGCCTCTGAGCACCAAGTACGGCATGCTCATCACCTCGCCGAAGGGCTCGCTCGAGCTGCGCAACCAACGGATCAAGCCGATGTCGCTCGACACCCGCGGCGTTGACCTGTCGTTCACGGCCACCGTGTGGATCCAGGAGTCCCCCGGCAGCAAGCGCTTCTACAAGCGCCAGATCCGCCAGACCGTGCCGATCGCGATCTTCGAGTCCGACGAGCCGACCGTGGTGGCGTCGATCCCGATCAACGCCAACTAGCGGCTGGGGCTCAGCCCTCCGCGAGCCGGTAGCCCACGCCGCGCACCGTCTCGACGAACCTCGGGGTGGCCGCGTCGTCGCCGAGCTTGCGGCGCAGGTTGGTGATGTTGGCCTCGACCGAGCGCTTGTCGGCCTCGTTGACGAAATACGACGTGACGTACTGCTGGCCACGCATCGCCAGCACCAGGTCGGCCTTGCTGCGCACCCGCCGACCGGTGCTCAGTAGCGAGGCGAGCAGGTCGAACTCCGCCCGGCTGAGGTCGACGGTTCCGCCCCCCAGAGTGACCATCCGGGTCTCGTGGTTGAGGGCCAGCCCCTTGAACCGCACCCACGCGCCGTCGACGGCAGGGGCGGAGGTCGCGGCGGCCTCGTAGACGGGCGCGGACTGCGGGACCGGCGGCACGGGTGCGGGCGGCACGGGTGCCGGCGGCACGGGAGCCGGCTGCAGAGGCTGAACCGGCGGCACGGGAGCCGGCGGCACGGGAGCCGGCTGCGGTACGGGGGCAGGTGTCGGAGCCGGGGCGGGAGCCGGGCTCGCGTGCTGTTTGAGCTCGCGGGCCGCCTTGGCCGCCCAGGTCTCCTCCACCGGAGCCACCGGGGCCGCGGGTGCAGCCGAGGGGCCGGCCTCGGGGCCGGCCGGGGAGTCCTGACGGACTCGCGGGCGGCGCAGCATGGAGTCGGCGCGCGCGCGCAGCTCACGCGGGCGGAACGGCTTGACGAGGTAGTCGTCGGCGCCGGCCTCGAAGCCCTGGACGACGTCGATCTCGTCGCCGAGCGAGGTGATGAAGATCAGGTAGGTGCTGCTGAACTCGCGCAGCCGCTTGGCCACCGCGAACCCGTCCATCCCCGGCATGTTGACGTCGAGCGTGGTGATCAGCGGGTTGTGGGCGTGCACCGCCTCGACCCCGCTCGGCCCGTCCTCAGCCACCACGGTCGTGAAGCCCGACTGGGTCAGCACGATGTCGATCAGCTCACGGACGTCGGCGTCATCCTCGATGATCACCGCGGTCCAGTCGTTGGCCGGCATGCGGCGAGCCTATCGTCCCCAGACGCCGTCTCTGCACCGGCCACGCCTCACCAACCGGAGGCTGCACCCATCTCCAGTGCCCGCTCTGGCCAGAACTCCCCCGCGGCCGGGCCGCCCTGGCACTCTCCGTCGCTCTCACCCGGCGGCTTGACCCACAGGTAGGCGTCGAGCGCGGAGCCGTCGTCGACCACCTCGGGCGTGCGACCGTAGGCGCGCCCCGCGGGATTGCACCACTCGTCGGAGGACCCGCGGCCGTTACGGCCGCTGTCGATGACGTAGTGGGCCCCGCCCAGGAGCCCGCTCAGCTGATCGGCGTAGCCGCGCTCGTCCTCGTCGGTCTGGTAGTTGGAGACGTTGGTCGCGAAGCCCCGGGCCTGCTCGACCCCGGCCTCGCGCATCAGGGACGCGAGCTGCTCCGGGTCGACCCAGTGGGAGTGTCCGCCGTCGACGTACGTCGCGGCGCCGGCCTCGGCCAGCACCCGGACGGCGTCCCCGATCAGGCTGACCCGCTCGTCGATGCGGTCGCACTCGAGCGCGGAGGCCAGCGCGTCCGGCTCGACCACGACGACCGCCCCGATGGCCTCGGCGGCGATCTCCTGCACCCACGGTCCGTACTGGTCCGCGGTCAGCCCGCCACCGGAGAACCCGCCGGTGCAGTCCCGGTCGGGGATCCCGTAGACGACGAGCACCGGGACCTGCTCCTGGGCTGCGGCGGCCGCCGCGACCCGCGCGACCTCCGCGCCGACCTCGCCGGGCGGGTACTGCTCGGGGGTCAGCCAGATCCCGGCGGAGGTCTCGGCCAGCCGGTCGAAGACCCGGGCGGCTTCGGTGTCGCCCCGCTGCTCGGCCGCGGCCGCGGCCCGCGCCGCGTGGGAGTCGGGATCCGCGTAGGGCTCGCGGTCCAGGAACGGGTTGCCGGTCACCGCGACCAGGGAGGGCGTCGACCCGGCGCCCGGGTCGGGCGGTGCGTCGTCGCCGCAGCCGGACAGGGCCAGCACGGCGACCAGCACGCCGGCGAGGGCTCTCATAGGGCCAACAGAAGCACACCGGCGACGAGGACGATGGTGGCGCAGACCAGGAACAGCTGCACCCAGTACAGCCCGCGGTGTACCGCGGCCGGCGTGGGGGTGCCGGCGGCGTGCTCGCCGACCGGCCGGTCGTGCCCGACCCCCACCGCTACCCGGCGCTCGGTGCGCACCTGGAGCCAGAGCCCTGCGGCCAGGGCCAGCAGCGGAGCGGCTGTCGGCCAGTAGCGCCCCGAGGCCAGGTGCACGAAGGGCTGGGTGAACAGCGCTCCGAGGCCTAGCTTGAGCACGATGCTGAGGACCTGGGAGTCGAACGAACGCCTGGTCGCGAGCAACAGCACCCACGCCGCGACCAGGAGGGCGGCGTACCACATCACCGACGTGCCGATGGTGGCGAACCAGTAGGTGAAGGTGTCCTCGTCGTCGGGGAGCATCAGCTGGTCGTTGTACCCGGCGGGCTCGAGTGCATAGGCGCGGAAGTTCTGCAGCACGTCGCGGGTGTAGCTGTGCGGCGTCACGTCCGCCCGCGCGTAGTGGGACATCTCGACCTGGACGGCGACCTCGGAGCTGTCGGTGGCGCGCGCCACCTCTCGCGCGTAGCGCAACGGCGAGAACCAGATGGTGCTTTCAGGGTCGCACTCCCCGAAGCAGATCCGGTCGTAGTCACCGAAGGTGTTGGCCAGCACCGTGGGCACCGAGGTGGTGGTGACCACCCGCCCGCCCAGGCTCTGGCTCGCGGCGATCGACCACGGCGCCAGCAGCGCGAAGAAGACAGAGCCCGCCACGGCCAGCGCGGCGACCGCCTGCCACCGCTCGCGCCGGCGCAGCAGCACCACGGCGGAGGCGAGAAGGACCACGAACATGCCGCCGACCAGGAGCGTGGCGCTCGAGCGCAGGTAGACGACCGCGATCCCGACCAGGCCGAGCCACGCACCCTCCCGCAGCGAGAACGCCGCACCGCTGCGGACCTGCCGGAAGATCGTGACCAGGTGAGCGACCAGCATCGCGATCAGCAGGCCGGCCACCAGGTCGCCCCACGCGCCGTACGAGAAGAGCAGCCACATCGGCAGCAGGCCGGGGAAGACCAGCAGCAGCGCGGCGTAGAGGTCGCCGAACGTGCGGCGCACCGAGCGCATGGCGAGCAGCAGCAGCACCGTCGTGAGGACCCCGATGTAGCACCGGATCACGAACACGGAGGCGTCCGGGTCGACCACGAACAGCGGCGTCAGCAGGGCCGACATGCCCGGCATGAACCACCCGCTGCCGATCACGTTGCGCTCGAGCTCGGCGGAGTCCACCGGGCCGAAGCTGACCAGGTCGCGGACCAGGTTGGACAGGGCACGGCCGCCGTCGACGTACGACGCCTCGTCACCGACCAGAGGCGTGTGGCCGACCTTGGGCAGCAGGGCCAGCTTGACCACGACGTGGACGGCCACCAGGACCGCCAGGATCGTCCGGCCCCGGGGCAGGCGTCGGTAGGTGCGTTCGAGCTCGTCGATCATTCAGCGGGCTCGTAGGACTCGGGGAACCTCTTGGTCGCGTAGGGGTCGTCGCAGATCGGGTCGTCGGACGCGAGGGGGACCGACGGCAGGTCGAACACGACAGTGCCACGCACGATGGAGTCCTCCGGGACGTCCTCCAGCGGCGTGACTGTGGCCGTGACGGCGCCGGCGTCGGACCGCTCGAATGTCAGCACGTCGCCGGTGGCGGTGACGGTGGTGAACCCGGCATCCAGGAACGACGCGGTCAGGCTCTCGACCACCTCGTCGGCGCCCACGACGTCGTACTGCACCCGGAGCTCGCGGCGCTGCTCCCCGTCGACGGTGACGTCACCGTCGGTGCGCACCTGGTAGGGGAAGTCGAGGATGAGGCCCTCGGGCAGCGGGTAGCAGCCGGTGTCCAGCGCGTCGGGGGCCAGGTCCGGTCGGTAATTGCCCGTGGGCTCGGCGCGGCCGAACGACGGGCTGAGCGCCACCACGAGGAGCACGACGACGACGGCGAGCCCGATCACTGTCCGTCGTACGACGACAGACGAGTCCGAGATCCCAAGCACGCGCGAATGCTAATCCAGGGTGTTTGGATTCCACGAACCCCGCGCGCCAACCAGGGGGCTACTCCACGGGCAGGCCGAGACCCCGGGCGATCAGCATCCGCTGGACCTCCGAGGTGCCCTCGCCGATCTCGAGCACCTTCGCGTCGCGGTAGAACCGGGTGACGGGGTACTCCTCCATGAAGCCGTAGCCGCCGAAGACCTGCGTGGCGATGCGGGTGGCGGTGACCGCCGACTCCGTGGCGTAGAGCTTGGCCACCGAGGCCGCCTGCCGGAAGTCCTTCATCGGCGCCCCGGAGTCCTTGAGCCAGGCGGCGCGGTAGGTGAGCAGCCGGCTGGCGTGGAGCATGGTCTCGAGGTCGGCGATCTGGAACGCGACGCCCTGCTTGCGGCCGATCGGGCCCCCGAAGGTCTGCCGCTCCCCCGCGTAGGCCACGGACATGTCGAGGCAGGCCTGGATGCAGCCGACCGAGAGCGCGGAGATGGCGACGCGGCCGTCGTCGAGCGTGGCCAGGAACTGCGCGTAGCCGCGGCCCTGGGCGCCGAGCAGGTGGTCGGCCGGGACGCGGGCGTCCTCGAAGCTGAGGGGGTGGGTGTCGGAGGCGTGCCAGCCGAGCTTGTCGTAGGCCTTCTCGACCGTGAAGCCGGGCGTGCCCGCCGGCAGCATGATCGCGGAGATCTCGGGTTTGCCGTCCTCGCGGGTGCCGGTGCGCGCGGTCACCGTCACCAGGCTGGTGATCTCGGAGCCGGAGTTGGTGATGAACTGCTTGGCGCCGTTGACGACCCACTCGCCGTCGTCGAGCTCGGCCTTGGTGCGGGTGGCGCCTGCGTCGGAGCCGGCGCCTGGCTCGGTCAGGCCGAAGCCGGCCAGCTTGTCGCCCGCGACCAGCTCGGGGAGCCAGCGCTCCTTCTGCGCGTCGGTCCCGTAGGTGAGGATCGGGTTGATGCCGAGGCCGACACCGGCCTGGAGGGTGATCCCGAGCGACTGGTCGACCCGGCCGATCTCCTCGATCGCCACGCACAGGCTGGTGAAGTCGCCGTCCTCGCCCGCGCCGCCGTACTCCTCGGGCGTGGTCAGGCCGAACAGCCCGAGCTTGCCCATCTTCTGCACGACGTCGACCGGGAAGTGGTGGTCGCGGTCCCACTGCGCCGCGTGCGGCGCGATCTCGGCCTGCGCGAACTCGCGCACGCTCCGGCGGAACTCCTCGTGCTCTCGGGACAGGTCGTAGGTCATGTCGCCATGCTAGCCGCGAGGTTAGCGATTGTTAACCTGCAATCCGTTCGAGCTGGACCCAGAACCGCTCGCGGAGCAGGCGCCGGGTCTCCTCCTCCACGTAGTAGACGTTGATCCGGCCCGACAGGTCGGTCAGCAACGCCCGGTCGAGCTCGCCGGGGATCAGCGGCCGCGCGCCGCGCAGCGCGGCGATCTGGTCCCGGCTGGCGCCGTTGAGCCAGGTGCTCAGGACGCTCGCGCAGACCTCGTCGACGAGGTCGGTGGTCACCGTCGGCTCGGGGCCGTCGGCGGCGCTGCTCTGGCCGGTCGCCGACGAGTAGACGAGGTGCGCGGAGGGCGCGCGGGCCGACGGCACTGGCTCGACCGGACGCGGCGTGGGCCGGCGCTGGGCGAGCAGCGTGGGCGACGGCCGGGCGGTCCCACCGGTCGCGACGGCCACCTCCTCGGCGACGGGGGCGGCCTCGGCGACGGGCGCCACCGGCTCCGGCTTGGCCCGGACGGCGATCACGGAGGTGTCGATCGCCTCGGGGTTGAGCGTCTCGATCCCGTCGGCCTCGCGCTGGAGGTGGCGGCTCACGGCGTGCGGTCGACCGTCGGCGTTGGGTACGGCGAGCAGGATCACCGGGATGCCGTGCCCCTGCACCTCCTCGACGGCCTCGGTGAGGTCGTCGTCCCCGGACACGAGGTACATGACGTCGACGGCCTGGTTGCGCGCGTGCATGATCAGGTCGAGGCCGATGCGCAGGTCGACGCCCTTCTGCTCACCGGAGTGGCTGAGCCGCCCCAGCCGCAGCTTGACCCGCGGCAGCAGGCCGATCTGCTCCTGGATCGGGTCGGCGGTGCCGCCGGGGCGACCACCGCTGTCGTACCAGTTGATCCGCAGCAGCGGAAGCCCGCTGCTCTCCTCGGCCTGTTCGGTGATCGCGGTGATCAGGCGCTCGTGGAGCACGTGGACGCCGCTGCGCAGCGACGTGCCGGTGACCCGCGTGGCCGCGGACGCCAGGAGGTAGCCGGCGTCGACGTAGACGGCACAACGGGATCGCATGACCCCAACCTAGTGCTGCCACCCAGGAGGTTCCGGGTCTTTCGCCGCGCTTCCGGGGGGTAGCAACTCCCCGGAACGACGGGGATCTCAGCATCTGCTGAAATCCGCCGACCCCTCAGTCGCAGTTGTCGCAGAGGCCGGTGGCGGGCACCGCCATGAAGCAGCGGTCGCAGACGGTCACCGGGCGGTCGCTGGCCGCGATCCGGGGCTTGGTGGGTGGCGCGGGTGGCTTGGGGACGCGCGGCGTCCGCGGGGCCGCGGTCGCGCCGGGGGCACGGGCCGCCCGAGGCCGTCTGCCGGAGGGCTCCGGCACCGGCGCGGGCTCGCCGCCGCCCGCGGGGGCCGACCCGGCCCAGCGGTAGCACTCGAGCCGGGCCTGGGCCGCGTGGGTCTCGCGCTTGATGGGGTCGGTGATCGGCAGCCGTTCGGCGACGCGCAGGACGTCGTCGTAGGCCTCTCCCACCCAGCCGCTGTGCGGGTCCACGGCCAGCGCCGGGAGCGGAGGCTCGCCGTTGCGCGAGCATAGGTGCGCGACCGGCAGCAGCACCTTGCCCAGCCACTGGGCCGGCGGCCGGCTGGTGCGGATGTCGCTGGCTGCCTGCACCCGTTCGCCGAGGTCGGTGGTCGTGATCACCGCGTGGTACGCCGTGGCGACCTCGCTCAGCACGTCGTACGCCTCGCGCACCCACGCCTCGAGGGCGATCGCCTCCGAGGTCGGCGTGCCGGACGGTTCTCGCCAGAAGCCCTGTCGTTGCGCCACGCGCCCGAGCATAAGCACCGGACCGGAGTCCACGACCAGAGCCTCGCGCCCGCTCCTCGTCTTCGGGCGATACCCTGCCGGGCGAGTCCGCCACCACAGCTCAGGAGCGTCACGTGCCCAAGTCGGCAGAGATCAAGCCGCTGCAGAAGGTCCTCATCGCCAACCGCGGAGAGATCGCGGTCCGGGTCATCCGGGCGTGCAAGGACGCCGGGATCGGCAGCGTTGCCGTCTACGCAGATCCCGACCGGGACGCGCTCTTCGTGCGGCTCGCCGACGAGGCGCACTCGCTGGGCGGGGCCACGCCGGCCGACTCCTACCTCGACATCTCGAAGATCATCGCGGTCGCGCAGAAGTCCGGCGCCGACTCCGTGCACCCGGGCTACGGCTTCCTCGCCGAGAACGCCGGCTTCGCCCAGGCCGTGATCGACGCCGGTCTGGTGTGGATCGGTCCGCCGCCGGCCGCGATCGAGGCCCTTGGCGACAAGGCCAAGGCCAAGCAGATCGCGCTGGCCGCCGGCGCCCCCCTCGCCCCGGGTCTCAAGGACGCGGTCAAGGACGCCGACGAGATCGTGGCGTTCGCCGAGGAGAATGGTCTGCCGGTCGCGATCAAGGCCGTCTTCGGCGGCGGTGGTCGCGGCCTCAAGGTCGCCCGCACCCTCGAGGAGATCCCCGAGCTCTACGAGTCGGCAGTCCGCGAGGCGGTCAGCGCCTTCGGTCGCGGCGAGTGCCTGGTGGAGAAGTTCCTCGACCAGCCGCGCCACGTCGAGACCCAGTGCCTGGCCGACCAGCACGGCAACGTCGTGGTCGTCTCGACCCGCGACTGCTCGCTCCAGCGCCGCCACCAGAAGCTGGTCGAGGAGGCGCCCGCGCCGTTCCTCACCGAGGAGCAGGTCACCCGGCTCTACGAGTCGTCCAAGGCGATCCTGCGCGAGGCCAGCTACGTCGGTGCCGGCACCTGTGAGTTCCTCGTCGCCAAGGACGGCACGATCTCGTTCCTCGAGGTCAACACCCGCCTCCAGGTCGAGCACTGTGTCTCCGAGGAGGTCACCGGCATCGATCTGGTGCGCGAGATGTTCCGGATCGCGGCCGGCGAGGAGCTCGGCTACGACGACCCAGAGATCCGCGGCCACTCCATCGAGTTCCGGATCAACGCCGAGGACGGCGGGGCCAACTTCATGCCCGCCCCCGGCACCCTGTCGGCCTGGTCGCCCCCGAGCGGCCCCGGCGTCCGCCTCGACGGCGGCTACGAGAACGGCGAGACCATCCCCGGCTCGTTCGACTCGCTGATCGCCAAGCTGATCGTCACCGGCCGCGACCGCACCCAGGCCCTCGAGCGCTCGCGCCGAGCCCTCGACGAGTTCGTCGTCGACGGCATGCCGACCGTGATCCCGTTCCACCGCACGATCGTCAGCGACCCGGCGTACGTCGGCGCCTCGACGCCCTCGGGCGAGGGCGAGTTCACCGTCTACACCACCTGGATCGAGACCGACTTCGACAACCAGATCACCCCCTACGGCGGCGACTCTGCCGAGGCCGAGGAGCAGGGCGAGCGGCAGAAGGTCGTCGTCGAGGTCGGCGGCAAGCGCCTCGAGGTCGTGCTGCCGGCCGGGCTCGGCGGGCTCACCACCGGTGGAGGCGCGGGCGCGAAGAAGCCCAAGCGCGCCGCAGGCAAGAAGGCCGGCGCGGCCGCCAGCGGCGACTCCGTGGCGTCCCCGATGCAGGGCACCATCGTCAAGATCGCCGTCGAGGAGGGCCAGGAGGTCGCCGAGGGCGACGTCATCGTGGTCCTCGAGGCGATGAAGATGGAGCAGCCGCTCAAGGCACACAAGGCCGGCACCGTCACGGGTCTGCAGGCCGAGGTCGGCGCCACCGTCACCAACGGCGCCGTCATCTGTGAGCTCAAGGACTGAGGGCGTGCCTCTCGATTGCTGGTCGTAGCGAGCGGCGTCCAGGGCGTGCGATTCCAAGGCGGCGGAGCGAAGGCGTACCGGGTTGTTCCGTCGAGTCTCCGGCAACGAAGGAAGCGTGCGTCCTGGGCGTCGCGTAGCCGGCCATGAATCGGGAGTCACGCCCTAGCACCAGCACCCACGCGATAGTCGCGGGGGTCGTGACGGCGGTCGTCGGCTTCACGTCGTCGTTCGCCGTCGTCCTCACCGGTCTCGATGCGGTCGGCGCCTCCGCCGACGAGGCGGCCTCCGCCCTGTTCGTCCTCTCCGTGACGATGGGCGTGGGCACCATCGCCTTCTCGTGGCGGCTGCGCCGGCCGGTCACGATGGCCTGGTCGACCCCAGGCGCCGCGCTCCTGGCGGGGGCGGTGGCGCCCGAAGGCGGCTACGCGACCGCCGTGGGCGCGTTCGTCGTGGCCGGCGTCCTCTACGCCCTCACCGGCCTCTTCACACCACTCGCGCGCCTGGTGCGCGCGATCCCGCTCGCCCTGGCCAACGCGATGCTCGCCGGTGTGCTGCTGGGGCTCTGCGTCCAGCCGTTCCGGGCGCTGGTCGACGAACCGGCCGCGGTGGCGCCGGTGCTGCTGACCTGGCTGCTCCTGCTGCGGGTCGCCCGCCGCTGGGCGGTCCCCGGCGCCTTCGCCGCGGCCGTGGTGGTCATCGTCGTGACCGGCTCGCTCGCCGCGGTCGACTCGGCCGACATCGCGCCTCGGCTGACCTGGACCGCTCCGGGCTTCGACCTGGCCACGATGCTGGCGATCGGGCTCCCGCTCTACCTGGTCACCATGACCAGCCAGAACATCCCCGGCGCGGCGGTGCTCGCCTCGTTCGGGTACGACGCACCCATGCGGCCGGCGCTGTTCTACGCGGGCGGGGCGACCGTGGCCACGGCCGGGCTGGGCGGCTACTCGATCAACCTCGCCGCGATCTCCGCCGCCCTGGCCGCCGGTCCCGAGGCGCATCCCGACCCGGCCCGCCGGTGGGTGGCCGGCGTCAGTGCCGGCACGACGTACCTCGCGTTCGGGCCGCTGGCGGCTGCCGTCGCCGCCGTCACCGTGGCGGCACCGACCGGCCTGGTGGCCGCGGTCGCCGGGGTCGCGCTGATCGGCACGTTCGCGTCGGCGGCCACCTCGGCGCTGGGCGACCCCGGGCACCGGGACGCGGCCGCGATCACGTTCGTCGTGGCCGCCTCGGGCGTGGTGGCGTTCGGCGTCGGTGCCGCGTTCTGGTCGCTGCTCGCCGGCGGGCTCTACCTGCTGGTGATGCGGCGCCCGGTCCAGGCCTGACGGGGGTGGCTAGATTCGAGGACGTGGACCCGACCCCGACCCCGACCCTGCGCGAGCCCGGTCAGCGGGTCAGCCCCCGCGCCCGGCTGATGTGGCAGATCTCCAACCTCGTCGAGGGAGTCGTCAGCGTCGCGATCCTGGGTGCGGCCGCCGCCGTGTGGGACGCGGTCGACCTGACCTGGTGGATGGCCACGATCGGCCTGCTCGCCGTCGCGGTGTACGTCGGGGTCGTGCCGCAGTGGCGCTACCTCGTGCACCGCTGGGAGGTGACCGAGACCGCGGTCTACACGCAGACCGGTTGGTGGGCCCGGGAGCGCCGGATCGCGCCGATGTCGCGGATCCAGACCGTCGACTACGCCGAGAGCCCGGTCGCGCGGCTGTTCGGGCTGGCCACGGTCACGGTGACCACGGCCTCGGCCGCCGGGGCGCTGCAGATCGCGGGGCTCGACCGGCTGCGGGCGCGGGAGCTGGTCGACGAGCTCACCCTCAGGGCCGACGCGGTCGAGGGCGACGCGACGTGAGCGAACCCGCTCCGCAGATCGACGACCTGACCGAGTGGCAGCGCCTCGACCCCCGGATGCTCCTGGTCCACCCGGTGAAGGAGATCACCCGCTTCCTGGTGCCGCTGGTCGCGGTGTTCGTCGCCGGCCAGGCCTCCGGTGGCGGCGCGCCCTGGGAGCTGCTGGGCGTGCTGTTCCCGGTCGCGCTCGGCCTGATGCGCTACCTGACGACCAGCTTCCGGATCGCGGGCGGCCGGGTCGAGCTGCGCCGCGGGCTGCTGGACCGGCACGTGCTGTCCACGCCCCTCGACCGGGTCCGCACCGTCGACCTCACTGCCTCCCCCATCCACCGCCTGCTGGGCCTGACCACGCTGCGCATCGGCACCGGCACCATCGCCACCGGGGAGGACGACGAGCTCGACCTAGACGGCCTGCCAACCGAGCGGGCACGGGCGCTGCGCGCCGACCTGCTCCATGCCGCCCCGGCCACTGAGGTCGACCCGGACGCCGACCTCACACCCCAGCCCCCGGTGCTCACCCTCGACCTGGCCTGGCTGCGCTACGCGCCCCTGACCAGCAGCGGCGCGGTCGTGACCGCCGGCCTGCTCGGGGCGGCCGGGCAGGTGTTCGGCGCCACCGGAGGCATCGAGGTCGACAGCCGGACGTGGGACCTCGGGATGCCGGGCTGGACCGTGGTCGCGCTCGGCGTCGTCGCGATCGTGGTCCTGGTCAGCGCCGTGTCGGTGCTCGGCTACCTGGTCACCAACTGGGAGTTCTCGCTCACCCGCGGTCCGGGTGCGTGGCACCTGCGCCGCGGCCTGTTCACCACCCGCGAGACCAGCCTCGACGAGAGCCGCGTCGCCGGGGTCACGGTCGCCGAGCCACTCGGCCTCCGCCTTGCCGGCGGTGGGCGGCTGAGCGCCATCGTCACCGGTCTCGGCGCCGGTCAGGCGGGCAGCTCGGTCCTGGTGCCACCCGCCCCGCGCGAGGTGCTCGTGCGGGTGGCGGGGGTGGTGCTCGGCACCGACTCCCCCGCGCACGCCCCGCTCACCGGGCACGGGCCGGCCGCCCGGCGCCGCCGGTGGACGCGCGCCGTCGGCACCGCCGGGGTGCTCGGGGCCGCGCTCGCCGTCGCCGTGCTGCTCGCCGGCGGTGGGTGGTGGGCGGTGCTGGGGCTCGGCCTGCCGCTGCTGGCCGTGCCCGTGGCCGCCGACCGGGCCCGCTCCCTCGGCCATGCCCTGTCCGACGGCTACGTCGTGGCCCGCTCCGGCAGCCTCGCCCGCCGACGCGACCACCTCGACGTCGACGACGTCATCGGCTGGAACCTGCGCGCCACCTGGTTCCAGCGCCGGGTGGGGCTGACCTCGCTGGTCGCCACCACGGCCGGCGGTCGGCAGTCGGTGACGATCCTCGACGTACCGGAGCCGCAGGCCGTCGCCCTGGCCGACGCGACCCTGCCGCACGTCGTACGCCAGTTCCTGGCCTAGGCCGTCAGTCGCAGACGCCGACCTCGATGCTGACGCAGGTGTCGGTACCGCCGGCGGGGTGGGCCTCGTCGGTGCCGGCGCCGCCGTCGAGCAGGTCGTCGAAGGCGGAGCCCCACAGCTCGTCGTTGCCGCCGAGGGTGAACATCTGGATCGGCCCGCCGGCGGACAGCGCGACCACCAGGTCGGGCAGGTCGGCTCCGCGGTAGGTCCACGCCGAACCGCCGGTGAGGTCGTAGGACGTGAAGCGTCGTACGACGGCCTCCAGCGTCTCGGCCGTGAGCGTCCCCTGCCGCCGGTCGAGGGTGAGCTGGTGGTCGACGTCGGTGGCGTCGAGCACGACCGTGTTGTTGCCGGTCCCGCCATCGAGGACGAGCCCGTCGACCTGGTGGACGATCGCGTTGATCTGGTCGCCGCCGTTGCCGCCCTGCACGGTCACCGGGTCGCCGCTCGCGGTGAGGGCGAAGTCGGGCCCGTCACCGAGCAGGAGCGTGTCGGATCCGGTGTACGACGACACCGTGTCCGAGCCGTCGTTGGTCCAGACCTGGTCGGTGTCACCGACGGCGTGGTCGACGCTCTCACCCTCGGTGAACACCTCGTCGTCACCGGCACCCGTGCGGATCCGGTCGCTGCCGGCGGCCCCGACGACCTTGACGTCGCCCTGGACGCGGCTCGCGTCGAGCCGGTCGGCGAACGCAGACCCGACGAGCGTGAGCCGGCCCGTGGGCACGATCCGGTCGCGACCCTCGCCCGTGGCCACCCA
Source organism: Nocardioides szechwanensis (assembly GCF_900103935.1). GTDB lineage: Bacteria > Actinomycetota > Actinomycetes > Propionibacteriales > Nocardioidaceae > Nocardioides > Nocardioides szechwanensis. The sequence continues at coordinate 10,530 of NZ_FNIC01000011.1, read as the reverse complement.
GGTGTCGCCGCCCAGCAGCACCTCGACCTTCGTCCTCGCCTCGTCGTAGGCGATCGTGTTGGGGAAGTTGCCGGTGTCCCCCTTGGCGTAGAAGCCCGCGTCGAGGACGTCGTCGCCCGGTCCGCCACGCAGCGTGTCGCCGGCGATGCCCGGGCCGCCCTGGTCGGCGAAGACCCGGTCGCCCTGGCCGTAGAGCCGGTCGTTGCCGGGTCCGCCCCACAACAGGTCGGCTCCCTTGCCGGCGCAGACGAGGTCGTTGCCTCCGCCGGCGCGGATCCGGTCGTTGCCGCCGCGCGCGACGATCACGTCGCGACCGGGCGTGCCGGCGAGGTACTCGGACGCGTTGGTGCCCACGATCGTGGCCGCGTGGCCGTGGCACCGGGGCGGCGCCGCAGCGGTCGCGGTGGGCGCGCCCGCGACCGTCAACGAGGCGGCGGCGAGGGCGAGCAGGAGGGGCACGGTGCGGCGGGCGCGGTTCGTCTTCATGTCCAGTACGACGCTCGGCACGGCGAGTTGGTTCGCGGCCTTATAGCGTTGGGCCATGTTCTCCAAGGTACTGGTGGCCAACCGTGGCGAGATCGCCATCCGAGCGTTCCGCGCCGCCTACGAGGTCGGGGCCCGAACGGTCGCCGTCTTCCCGCACGAGGACCGCTGGTCCGAGCACCGGCTGAAGGCCGACGAGGCCTACGAGATCGGCGAGCGCGGACACCCGGTCCGGGCCTACCTCGACCCCGACGCGATCGTCGCGGTGGCCGTCAAGGCCGGCGCCGACGCGGTCTACCCGGGCTACGGCTTCCTCTCGGAGAACCCCGCCCTGGCCGAGGCCTGTGCCAACGCCGGGATCACCTTCATCGGCCCGACCTCCGACGTGCTGACCCTGACCGGCAACAAGGCCCGCGCGATCGCCGCGGCCAAGGCGGCCGGCGTACCGACCCTGGCAAGCGTCGAGCCGTCGACGGACGTCGACGCGCTGGTCGAGAGCGCGAAGGAGCTGCCCTACCCGCTGTTCGTCAAGGCCGTCGCCGGTGGCGGTGGCCGCGGCATGCGCAGGGTCGACGACCCCTTGGACCTGCGCGAGGCGGTCGAGACCTGCATGCGTGAGGCCGAGGGAGCCTTCGGCGACAGAGAAGTCTTCATCGAGCAGGCCGTGGTCGAGCCGCGGCACATCGAGGTCCAGATCCTCGCCGACGCCGAGGGCAACGTGATCCACCTCTTCGAGCGCGACTGCTCGGTGCAGCGACGCCACCAGAAGGTCATCGAGATCGCGCCCGCGCCCAACCTCGACCCGGAGCTGCGGGAGCGGATGTGTGCCGACGCGGTGCGCTTCGCGACCGAGATCGGCTACCGCAACGCCGGCACCGTGGAGTTCCTCCTCGACCCGCACGGCAACTACGTCTTCATCGAGATGAACCCCCGCATCCAGGTCGAGCACACCGTGACCGAGGAGGTCACCGACGTCGACCTCGTGCAGTCGCAGCTGCGGATCGCCGCCGGCGAGACCCTGGCCGACCTCGGTCTCTCCCAGGACTCCATCAAGCTGCGCGGCGCCGCCCTCCAGTGCCGGATCACCACCGAGGACCCCGCCAACAACTTCCGCCCCGACACCGGTGTGATCACGACCTACCGCTCCCCCGGTGGCGGTGGCGTCCGCCTCGACGGCGGCACGACCTACACCGGCGCCGAGGTCTCGGCGCACTTCGACTCGATGCTGGCCAAGCTCACGTGCCGCGGCCGCACCTTCGACATGGCGGTGCAGAAGGCACGCCGTGCGGTGGCGGAGTTCCGCATCCGCGGCGTCTCCACCAACATCGCGTTCCTCCAGGCCGTGCTGGCCGACCCCGACTTCGCGAGCGGCCACATCACCACCTCGTTCATCGAGACCCACCCGCAGCTGCTCCAGGCCCGGGCCAGCGGCGACCGCGGCACCAAGCTGCTCACCTACCTCGCCGACGTCACCGTCAACCAGCCGCACGGCGAGGCGCCGGTCACCCTCGACCCGGCCACCAAGCTGCCCGACGTCAACCTCGACGTGCCCGCCCCCGACGGCACCCGCCAGCAGCTGCTGACGCTCGGGCCGGAGGCGTTCGCCCGGGCACTGCGCGAGCAGAACACGGTCGCGGTCACCGACACGACCTTCCGCGACGCCCACCAGTCCCTGCTCGCCACCCGCGTGCGCACCAAGGACCTGCTCGCGGTCGCCGGCCACGTGGCGCGCACGACGCCCGAGCTGTGGTCCGTCGAGGCGTGGGGCGGAGCGACGTACGACGTGGCGCTGCGGTTCCTGTCCGAGGACCCCTGGGAGCGGCTGTCGTCGGTCCGGCAGGCGATCCCCAACATCTGCCTCCAGATGCTGCTGCGCGGGCGCAACACCGTCGGCTACACGCCCTACCCCACCGAGGTCACCAACGCCTTCGTCGAGGAGGCGGCGGCCACGGGGATCGACGTGTTCCGGATCTTCGACGCCCTCAACGACGTCGAGCAGATGCGGCCGGCCATCGACGCCGTCCGGGCCACCGGCACGACGATCGCCGAGGTCGCGCTCTGCTACACCGGCGACCTGTCCGACCCGGGCGAGCGGCTCTACACGCTCGACTACTACCTCAAGCTGGCCGAGCGGATCGTCGAGGCCGGCGCCCACGTGATCGCGATCAAGGACATGGCCGGGCTGCTGCGCGCACCCGCCGCGCGGACCCTGGTCACCGCCCTGCGCCGCGAGTTCGACCTGCCGGTGCACCTGCACACGCACGACACCCCGGGCGGCCAGCTCGGCACCCTGCTCGCCGCGATCGATGCCGGGGTCGACGCCGTCGACGCCGCGACCGCGTCGATGGCCGGCACGACGTCGCAGCCGCCGCTCTCGGCGCTGGTGTCCGCGACCGACCACTCCGACCGCGAGACCGGCCTGTCGCTGGCCGCGGTCAACGCGCTCGAGCCCTACTGGGAGGCCACCCGGCGGGTCTACGCGCCGTTCGAGTCGGGACTGCCCGGACCGACCGGTCGCGTCTACCGCCACGAGATCCCCGGCGGCCAGCTCTCCAACCTGCGTCAGCAGGCGATCGCGCTCGGCCTCGGCGAGAAGTTCGAGCAGGTCGAGGACATGTACGCCGCGGCCAACGACATCCTCGGCCGCATCCCCAAGGTCACGCCGTCCTCCAAGGTCGTCGGCGACCTCGCGCTGTCGCTGGTGGGGATCGGCGCCGACCCCGCCGAGTTCGCGGAGGACCCGGGCCGCTTCGACATCCCCGACTCGGTGATCGGGTTCCTCAACGGCGAGCTCGGCGACCCGCCCGGAGGCTGGCCCGAGCCGTTCCGCACCAAGGCGCTCGAGGGCCGCACCTGGAAGCCGCCCGCCTCGGAGCTCACCGACGCGCAGGCGGAGGGGCTGGCCGGCGCGCAGCCGACCCGTCGCCAGACGCTCAACGAGCTCCTCTTCCCCGGGCCGACCAAGGACTTCGCCGAGGCCCGCCAGACCTACGGCGACGTCTCCGTCCTGCCGACCCTCGACTACCTCTACGGGCTGCGCCAGGGCGAGGAGCACGAGGTCCAGCTCGGCGAGGGCAAGACGCTGCTGTTCGGGCTCCAGGCGATCGGCGAGCCCGACGAGCGCGGCTACCGCAGCGTGATGGCCACCATCAACGGCCAGATGCGCCCGATCAGCATCCGCGACAAGTCGGTGGCCTCCGCGGTCGCCGCGGCCGAGAAGGCCGACCCGGGCAAGGCCGGCCACGTCGCCGCGCCGTTCCAGGGCGCGGTCACGATCGTGGTCTCCGAGGGTGACAGCGTGTCGGCGGGCGACACGGTCGCCACGATCGAGGCGATGAAGATGGAGGCCTCGATCACCGCACCCATGGACGGCACCGTCGAGCGGCTCGCGCTGTCCGGCACCCAGTCCGTCGAGGGCGGCGACCTGGTGCTGGTGCTGGGTTAAGCCTGGATCCACCGATGGGCGGCGTCGCGAGCGTCACCAGGCGGGTGTGATGGCAAGGCGCCGGTGCGACGGCGTACTGGTTGTCCATCGAGCGTCGGTAACGCAGCCAGCACGCCCGGATGGTGGCGCGTAGCAGGCGCAGATCGGTGGAACCAGGCTAAGAGCGCAGGCCCACGGGCTCGCCGAGGTAGCGCTCCAGGCTCCGTCGTACGACGTCGGAGTGCTGCCAGGACGACTGGGTGTTGTGGTCCCACAGGACCAGCGCGGTCTCGGCGACGAGCGCCGGCGCGTGCCCGGGGGCGACCCGGACCTCGGTGGCCACGCTGAACGACGAGCCGCCGATCCGGCTCACCCAGATCCGCACCAGGAACGGCTGGAACGGCGCGAACCGCATCTCCGCGTGGTAGTCGACCCGCTGCGACCCCACCAGCTCCACGACGCCGCTCGGGAGGTCGGCGAGCAGCCCCGGCGCGGCGTCCGCGGACAGCGGCGAGAACCGCAGGAACTGGATCCGCGCCTCGTCGATCAGCCGGATCGCCTCGACGTTGTCGACGTGCCCGCCGAGGTTGACGTCCCGGTAGCGCGCCTGGATCTCGCAGTCGAACATCTCACCCATGCGCTCATCGTCCCAGTCGGCCCGAGCGGCGCGTGCTCCGGCCCGGGCGCGGCACTCAGCGCTTCGTGACGCGGAACGTGAGCCACGTGGAGCGCAGCCCGAGCACGGAGCGGAACGTGTCACCGGAGACGACCACGCTGCCCGTGGTGCCGGTGATGGTGAGCGAGGCGACGCGCCCGCCCCAGTCGCCGTTGCCGTCGCGGCGGGTGACGGTCAGGCGGGTCAGGTCGCCGACCTTGGGCCAGGCCCGTTCGATGGCGGTGTCCGCGAGCCGGGTCGTCCAGTCGTGGACGGGGTTGCCGGCCCAGTCGTCGTACGGGTCCTCGATCGCGGCGAGGTAGGGCACGGAGCCGGCCGAGGTCCAGCCGCCGCTGCTCGACGCGAACTGCGTGAACGCCGGGGCGCCACCGTGGGTCAGGATCTTGCGCGCGGTCGCGTCGACCGCGGCGTTGGATGCGGGGTGCTCGGCGCCGTAGCCGCCGTAGACCTGGCACGAGGTGGTGTCGCACAGGCGGCCGTCGGCACGGTTGATGCGTTCGAACGACGCGTAGGTGCGGGCCGCGACCGCCTGGGCGCGTACGGCCTCGGTGCTCCACGACGCCGGGATCTCGAGCGGCACCACGCCCTTGAGGTAGCTGTCCATCGCGAGGTCGTTGACCGTGTCCCGCGCGGTGGACCCGGGTGCCACCGCGACGGCGCGCAGCCGCCCGCGGTAGGCCCGGTCGCCACTCGGCGTGACCAGCGTGATCGGGTCGCCGCCGGCGTAGAACTCGCCCTCGCCGCGCAGGTCGCGCCAGCGCCGCCAGTGGTCGGTCTTGAACGAGACCCGGTTGAGCCCGTTGGGCGCCACGGCCACCCTCCAGCGGCTGGCGCCCTTGGCGGGCAGGGTGACCGGGTCGCCGCCGGCGGTGTCGCGGATGCTGAGGCCGGGCCGGGCGACGACCTCGAGGTCGTCGCTGGTGTCGGCGCTGATCAGGACCGTGACCCGGCCCGACGCGCGTCCCCACTCGGTGCCGGGGTAGTAGAAGTCCAGGATCTGGCGGTGCGTGAGCCCGCTGCGCGCGGCCCCCTCGGCGCCGTACTGCGACATCCCGTGCCCGTGCCCGTAGCCGTGCCCGGAGATCGTCACCCAGGCGCTGGCGGGCACCGTCCAGGTGTCGCCCGCGGCCTCGGCGGGTCCGGGCAGGCCCACGAGGGCGAGCACGGAGAGAGCGGTGACGAGCCGCGAGTGGAGGCGCATGGGGACTCTCTGAGGGACGGATGTGGCGGGAGATCACAGGTGTGACCCCACATGGCAACACGCGCCACAGCGCCCCGCAATCGGTCCGGGCGAACTACAGATCTGTAGTTCAGGAGACCCGGAGCGTGAACCAGGTCGAGTAGAGCCCCAGCAGGAACCGGAAGTCGTCGCCGGACACCTCGACCGTGCCCCCGGAGCCGCGCAGGACCACCGTCCCGACCCGCCCGCCCCACTCGCCGTTGCCGTCCCGGTCACGGGTCTCGATCGACGTCAGGTCACCGACCGCGGGCCAGGTCTGCTCGATCTTCGCGTCCGTCGTCGGCACCGTCCACGAGTGGTAGTCGTTGCCCGGGAAGTCGTCATACTTGTCGGGTTTGGCGGGCAGGTAGGAGAACGCCCCTGCCGAGGTCCAGCCACCGCTGCTCGCCGAGAACTGCGCGAAGATCGGCCCGCCGTTCTTGGTCAGCACCTGCCCGCGGGTGGCGTCGATGGCCTGGTTGGTGCGCGACTGCTCGTCGGTGAAGCCGCCGTAGACCTGACACTGGTCGGTGTCGCAGATCTGGAAGTGCCGCCGGGTCGAGTGCTTGCGCTCGTACGCCGCGTAGCTGCGCGCCGCGATCGCCTGCGACCGCAGCGCCTGCGGGTGCCAGTAGGCCGGGACCTCGCGCGGCACGACGCCCTTGAGGTAGGCGTCGAGGCTCAGCACGTTGACGGTGTCGCGGTCGAGCGAGCTCCCGGGCGACGCCGAGCGCAGCACCCCGCGGTAGGAGCGGCTGCCACCGGGCACGAACAGCCGGATCGGGGCGCCCCCGGCGCTGAACTCCGCGTCGCCCTTGACGAGCCGGAGCCGGTGCCACCCGTCGGTCTTGTAGTGGATCGCGCTGCGGTCGCCGACCACCGGCGTGATCCGCCACAGCGTGGCCTTCGGCCGCACCCGGGTCAGCGCGATCGGGCTGCCACCGACGGGGCGCGCGGTGAGGCCCGAGCGCGCCCCCACCACCACGTCGCGGGTCGTGTCCGCGGTCAGCAGCACCGCGACCGGGCCGGCCGACCGGCCCCACGAGGTGCCCGGGTAGTAGAACCGGACGATCTTCCGGTAGCCCAGCCCCTGGGTCGCCGCGCGCTGCGCGCCGTACTGCGAGAGGCCGTGGCCGTGCCCGAAGCCGTGCCCGACGAGCTTGACGGTCGCCCCGTCCGGCACCTGCCAGGTCGTGGCCGAGGCCGGGCCGCCTCCCGCCCCGACCAGCGAGGTGGCGAGGACCAGCACGAGAGTGGACAGGGTCACCCGAGAGGTCGGCATCCCCTCAGGCTACAAACCCTGCGGTCGCGGGGCTCAGCCGTTGTAGGACGGCTGCGACTGCGCGTTGAACCGAGACATCCGCACCTTCTTGGCGCTGGCGACGCGCTTGTCGTCCATCGCGAACACCTCGAGGCCACGCGTGATGTCGCTGGAGTAGATGTAGCCGTTGTACCAGTACGACGACCACGAGCCGCCGAGCACGAGCTCGGTGTCGGAGACGGCGCCGCGGTCGAAGTGGGCGATCTCCACGGGGTTGGCCGAGTCGGTGAAGTCCCAGACCGACGTACCGCCCTGGTACCAGGCCTGGACCATGATGTCCTTGCCCTGCACCGGGATCAGCGAGCCGTTGTGGGCCACGCAGTTCTCGGTGAGGCTCTGGGTGCGCGGCATCTTGTAGTAGCTGCGGAAGACCAGCTGCCGGTCGACGATGTCGTAGATCCCGTCGGCGCCGCGGGCCGCGCCGACCACCGGGTTGCAGGTCGGCATCGCGCCGCCGCCAAGCTCGTCGGTGAAGACCACCTTGGTACCGGCGTTGTTGAACGTCGCCGAGTGCCAGAAGGAGAAGTTGACCTCGTCGGTGACCCGGTGGATCACCCGCGGGTGCGCCCGGTCGGAGATGTCCATGAGGATGCCGTCGCCCATGCACGCACCGGCGGCGAGGTCCTTGGCCGGGTAGGCCGTGATGTCGTGGCAGCCGCTGGTGTCGCTGGAGTAGACGCCGCCCGGGTTGCCGCCGTCGGGGAAGAGCACGGGCTCACCGACCAGCTTGGCCCGCTCGCCGTGGGCGATCGGCACCCGCACGACGCTGATGAAGTCGTGCGGCGGCTGGCAGTCGGGCTGGTCCTCGCTCGGCGAGTACGACGACGCGTAGACGAACAGGTCGCGCCCGTTCTTGCTCGGGGCCAGCGTATGCGTGTGCGAGCCGCACGCGGTCTCGACCGACCTGAGGAAGCGCGGCTGCCACGGCTTGCTGATGTCGAAGACGCGGATGCCCTCCCAGGAGGACTTCTCGCTGGCCGACTGGCTCTCGTTGCGGCAGGTCGGGTTGCTGCGGCTGGAGTCGACCGAGAGGACCAGCAGGTCGCGGTAGACCGAGATGTCGTTCTGGGAGCCCGGGCAGACCACCTGCGCGACCCGCTTGGGCTTCCACGGCTTCTCGATGTTGTAGACCGTGAAGCCCTCGTAGTTTCCGGCGAAGGCGTAGTCGCCCTTGAACGCGAGGTCGGTGCCGTAGGCCCCCTCGCCCTTGAACGCCCCCGTCAGCGGGAGGTTGGCCACGAGCCTCAGGTTGTTGCTGCGGTCGACCTGCCCGGGGTCGAGGGCGACGTCGAAGCCCTCGATACCGGCGAGCTCCTGGCCGGGCAGGAAGCAGACGTCGGCGAAGTTGTCACCGGCCGCGCGCAGCTCGGCGACCTCGGCCGCCGTGCACTGTCCGGGCTTCGGGTCCTCGCCGCTGCCGAGCGCGGGTACGCTGCCGAACGCGAGGGCGCCGACGGCGCCGGCGAGCGTGGCCGCCAGGGTGCCAGCGGGCAGCAGCTTCACGTGCGGTCCTTCCGGAGGGGGTGCTGGACCAACGACTGGGCCAACCGCGGCCACCGGGGAAAGTTACGGTTGACCCGTGATCCCGACGCGCCGCGTGGCGGCATTCTGTCTTGCCCTGCTGGTCTTTGCGAGCACTTCGGCCTGCAGCGACGACGAACCCCGGCCCGAGGCCGACCCCGGCCACAGCTCCAGCCACGACCCCAGCCCCGAGACGAGCGCCTCCCCGCAGGAGGGCTGGAACGACGCCGACGCGGCGTTCCTGGAGGGCATGATCCCCCACCACGAGCAGGCCCTCCAGATGGCCGTGCTGGCCCAGACCCGCGCGCAGTCGCCCGAGGTCCGGGCCCTGGCCGCACGGATCGCTGCGGCGCAGGCGCCGGAGATCCTGGTCATGTCCGACTGGCTGGTCGACCAAGGCCTCGAGGTCCCCGACCACGCGCACCGAGACATGGACGGGGACCTGCACGGGATGCTCAGCGACGACCAGATGGCCGCGCTCGCCGACGCCGACGGCGCCGCCTTCGACGAGCTGTTCCTCACCGGCATGGTCCAGCACCACGAGGGTGCCGTGGCGATGGCGCTCACGGTCCTCTCCGAAGGCGAGGACCAGCGCGTCAACGAGCTCGCGGGCGACGTCAACGCCACGCAGACCGCCGAGATCGCCCGCATGGAGTCCCTGCTCGCGGGCCTGTGACCGGCACCGCCGGCCGCGCCCGGTAGTTTTGTCGCCGTGGACGTGAGCGGAGCAGACGCGGGTCAGCGCGACCCTCAGGTCCTGGTGCTGGTCACCGGCTCCGCGCGCAGCGGCACGAGCGCCCTCGCCGGCAGCCTCAACCACCTCGGGTTCCACGTGCCGCAGCCGATGGTCCCGGCGTCGGAGCGCAACGCCAAGGGCCACTTCGAGCCGTGGTTCTGCATCGACTTCCACAAGAAGCACCTCAAGCGGGCCGGGGTCCGCGCCGGCGATGCCAGCCCCGAGACCCAGCAGCGACTGGCCGACGTACTGGCCGACCCCGACGTCCGGGCCGAGCTACGCGACTGGCTCGCCCTCCAGACCGAGCCCCGCCTGGTGGTCAAGGACCCCCACGCGATGCGGTTCCTCGACGTGTGGCGCGGTGCCTGCGACGACCTGGGCATCGACCTGCGCTACCTGACCACCGTGCGCCACCCCGCCGAGGTGGTCGGCTCACGCGACCTCGTCTGGGGCCAGGAGCGCGACGACGTCGAGCGGGCTGCCAAGGAGATCACCAACGTCGCAGCGTGGGTCGAGATCGCCCTGGTCACCGAGCGCGACACCCGCGGCAGGACCCGCTCGTTCATCCGGTACGACGACCTCGTCGGCGACTGGCGCACCGCGCTCGGGCGGGTCTCCGACCAGCTCGACCTCGGCATCGACACGTCCTCCGAGCCCGGCACCCACGAGCTCGACACCTGGCTCGACCCGGGCATGCAGCGCTCGACCCTCACGTGGAACGACCTGCGCGTGACCCCCGAGGTCCAGGCCCTGGCCGAGGCCACCTGGGAGCAGCTCGACCAGCTGTGCGGCGACCCGCGCGACGGCGCGGCCTGCGAGCGGCTCGACGAGGTGACCCGGTCCTACGCGCGGCTCTTCGCCGAGGCGCGCGCGCTCGTCCAGGACGAGCTCCGCTACGAGACCCACGAGGCGCAGGCCCTCGTCACCGACCTCCAGAACAAGAACCGCCGGCTCCGCCGGTTGCTGCGCGAGCAGCGCGAGGCCACCGAGGCTCCGGCCGAGGCCGCGCCTCTTCCGCGCCGCCTGAAGTCGGCGCTGGGCCGGCGCCTGCGCGGCTAGGGCGTGTCTCCAATGTTGAGCGGGCTTCGGGCTTGATGCTGAGCGCATGACGCGGATGGCGGTGCTCAGCGATGCGATGTGGGACCAGATC
>NZ_FNIC01000007.1:184388-271023 GCF_900103935.1 Nocardioides szechwanensis | reverse complement strand
TCGGCCTCGCCGATCTCGGGGGCGACGACGTCGAGGATCCGTCGGCCCTGGATGCGCAGCGCGCGGGCGTCGTAGTGCGCAGCGGCTTCGAGGAGGTAGTCACGTGCTCGAGTGCGGACGTCGGGCTGGACGGTGTCGGGCAGGGCGTCGACGGCGTCGGTGACCACGTGGGCTTGGTCGACCAGCACGTCGCCTGCCGCCAGCGCGTGGGCGACGGGGTCGTGGGTCTCGAGGGCATTGGCGAGCTTGATCTTCCGTGCGGCTTCGCGCTGGGTCATGCGGGTGTGGTTCGCCCACCACACCGACGTCGACGTCGCACCAGACGCGTCGCCGACCTGGTTGCGGTCGGCGTGCGCGGCGACCTTCAGCTCCAGGCCGCTGAGCCGTGCGATCAACCGGGTCACCCGGGCCAGTGCCTGCCGGGTGTCCTCGTCGCTCATCGACCACGCCGGAGCGCGCTCGACGGTGTCGATCTCGGAGTCAATCGCGGACAACGCAGCGAGGATCGGGTGGCCCCGATCGGCGCGGTGTCCGGTGCTGGTCATGGACCCATTCCAGCATCGACCACCGACAGTCCGAGGCCTCAGAACCCTGTATACACAAGGGATTCGGAAAACTTTCTGAGACTCTACTTTCGGGTTCACGGTGGTGGTTTCGGGGCTCGCTGCGCTCGCACCTCATCCGCCGTGGGGGGTCGGCATCTGGCCCGCGCTTGTGCGGGCGGCACGGCTTCGAGGAGTGGTGGTGGTCATCCGCGCCGCGTCGCCGCGGTGACAGTCGGCTCACGGGGTCTCGACCCGGGCTCGCTGGCGCTCGCCCGGCTCGACCAGCGGTTGTCACTCGGCGAGCAGCAGGTCCTGCATGACCTCGATCTCCGCCGTCTGGCCGGACTCGATCTGCTCGGCCAGCGCGATGGCGTCGGCGTTCTCGCCGTCGGACTGCTCGGCCTGGGCCATCTCGATGGCCCCCTCGTGGTGCTCGATCATCATGGTGAGGAACATCTGGTCCCAGTCGCCGCCCATGGCGCCGTCGAGGTCTGACAGGGCGTCCTCGTCCATCATCCCGGGCATCTGTGACGCGCTGCCGTGGCCCATGTCGCCGTGGCCCATGTCGCCGGAGGGGGCGTCCTGCCCCCAGTCCTCGAGCCAGCGCGTCATGGTCTCGATCTCCGGTCCCTGGGCGGCTTCGATGCCCGCGGCCAGGTCCTTCACCTCAGCGCTGTCGGCGTGACTCTCGGCCATCTCGGCCATCAGGACCGCCTGCTCGTGGTGAGGGATCATGTCCTGCGCGAACTGCACGTCGGCGTCGTTGAACTCGGCGCCGGCGGAGTCGCCGCCCTCCGGCGTGCCGTCGTCGTCGCCACAGGAGGCGAGGGTGAGGACTCCGGCCAGGAGCAGCGCAAGGACTGCGGTCATCTTCTTCATGCTCGCCAGCATGGTCGGGTGACCCAAGGCGGACTGTTCAGGTCAGGTCAAGATTCCCTGAAGATGTCGGCCGTGCGGAGCCGTGCCGTGAACGTCGTACCGTGAGGTCGACCGGCTCGCCGTCGAGCCACACCTCACGGGCCGTGGGGTCGACGGCCAGCCCCCCGAACGTGCGTACGTCGTAGGCCTCACCGGCCACACGACGGCGACCCGGTCCGCACGTCGCGGGCGAACACTGGCAGAGCAGGGGGCAGGGAACGACGACGAAGGAGCTGGTCTCGATGATGGGTGGTTGGTACCACGACGGTGGGGGTTGGGGCGGGTGGCTGCTGATGATGCTCGTGATGGTCGCGTTCTGGGGTCTGGTGGTGGCTGCCGTGGTGACCCTGTTCCGCAGTTCTGCGCGGCCAGGCTCGGCGGGCTCGCCGCCGGCGGCGCACCCGGACCCGCAGGCGATCCTGGACGAGCGCCTTGCCCGCGGCGACATCGACCTCGAGGACTACCGCGCACGGCGGGCCGTGCTGCGCGGCTCGCCGTAGCGGCCCGTCGCCGTAGGGTGGCATCGTCGTCCGGAGAGGGGTCACGATGCAGCTGAGCGGCAGGGTGTGGGTGGTCACCGGGGCCGGTAGCGGCATGGGCCGCGAGCTGGTGCTCGAGCTGCTCCGACGCGGTGCCCGGGTCGCCGCGGTCGACCGCAACCCCGACGGTCTGGTGGACCTCACCGCCCTCGCCGACGCGGGCGGGCGTCTCTCCACCCACGTCGTCGACATCACCGACCGGGCCGCGGTCCGGGCGCTCCCCGACGACGTGGAGACCGCGCACGGCGCGGTCGACGGGCTGGTCAACAACGCGGGGATCATCCAGCCGTTCGTGCCCGTGGCCGAGCTCGACGACGCCACGATCCAGCGGGTGCTCGACGTCAACCTGATGGGCACCCTGCACATGGTGCAGGCGTTCCTGCCGCGGCTGCTGGCCCGCCCGGAGGGTCACGTCGTCAACGTGTCGAGCATGGGTGGCTTCTTCCCCTTCCCGGGCCAGACGATGTACGGCGCCAGCAAGGCGGCCGTCAAGCTGCTGAGCGAGGGCCTCTACGCAGAGCTGCTCGACACCTCGGTCCGGGTCACCGTGGTCTTCCCCGGTGCCGTCGAAACCAGCATCACCGCCAACTCCGGGGTCGAGCAGCCGACGAGCGACAGCGACAGCAAGGTGCCGATGACGGCGGCCGACCAGGCCGCCCGGGCCATCCTGAAGGGCGTCGAGCGCAACAAGCTGCACGTCTACGTCGGCACCGATGCCAAGGTGATGAACCTGGCGATCAAGGTCGTCCCGCGGACGGCGATCCGGTTCGTGCAGAAGCAGATGAGCAAGCACCTGGGTGCACCACAGCTGACCAAGGAGTCCTGATGGAGATCGCGGTCCTCGGCACCGGATCGGTGGGGCGCACGGTCTCAGCGCGCCTCGACGAGCTCGGTCACACGGTGACGATCGGCACGCGGGACCCGGAGGCCACGCTGACCCGCGCCGACCATCCGCAGCTGCCGCTGGCGACGTACGCCGACGCGGCGGCACGCGCCGAGCTGGTGGTCCTCGCCGTTTCCGGCGAGGTGGCACTCGACGTGCTCGCGCTGGCGGGTGCGGACAACCTCGCGGGCAAGGCGCTGGTCGACATCTCCAACCCGCTGGACTTCTCGGCCGGCTTCCCGCCGACCCTGCTGGTCAAGGACACCGACTCGCTCGGGGAGCAGATCCAGCGCGCGTTCCCCGAGGCCCGCGTCGTCAAGACGCTCAACACGCTCACGGCGTCGCTGATGGTGCACCCCGAGACCCTCGGGAGCAGCAGCACCGTCTTCGTCTCCGGGGACGACCCCAGCGCCAAGGGAATGGTCACGGGCCTGCTCGCGGCCATGGGTCACGACGACGTGATCGACCTCGGCGGCATCGAGACCGCGCGGGGCACCGAGATGCTGATGCCGGTCTGGCTCCGCCTGATGCAGGCCCTGGGCACGGGGGAGTTCAACTTCAAGATCGTGCGCTGAGGTGCAGGTCACTTTGACCGGGCCTCGGCAATAAGGTTGACTTCGGCAAGCATCTGTTTGGCCTGCCACCGAAGGAAACCGCATGTCCACCGAGCCAGTCGTGGGGCCCACCCCGGCTTCCCCGCGGGCGCTGCTGAGCGTGGTCGTGCTCTGCTTCGGCGGACTGAGCGCCGCCCTCACCCAGACCCTGGTGATCCCGATCCAGTCGGAGCTGCCGCGCTTGCTCGACACCTCGGCCGCCAACGCGTCGTGGGTGATCACCTCGACCCTGCTGGCAGCGGCCGTGGCGATGCCGATCGCCGGGCGGCTGGCCGACATGTTCGGCAAGCAGCGGGTGCTGATGGTGAGCGCGGTCCTGCTCATGGTGGGCTCGCTCATCTGCGCCCAGGCGGACTCCCTGCTGCCGATGCTCGCCGGGCGAACCGTCCAGGGCTTCGCGACGGGCTTCATCCCGGTCGGGATCAGTCTGATGCGCGAGATCACCCCGCCCAAGATGACCACCAGCGCGATCGCCGCCATGAGCGCCACGCTCGGTGTCGGCGGCGCGATCGGGCTGCCGCTGGCGGCCTGGGTCGCTCAGGACTTCAACTGGCACGCGCTCTTCTGGATGTCCGCGGGCCTGGCCGTCCTGGTCACGGTCGGCGTCGCCACCGTGGTGCCGCACATCCACGACGGCGGCGGTGGCCGCCTCGACGTCGTCGGCGCCCTCGGCCTCACCACCGGTCTGGTCGCCACCCTCGTGGCCGTCACCAAGGGCAACGCCTGGGGCTGGGGCGAGCCGCGCACGCTCGGTTGCCTGGTCGGCGGGGTCGTGGTGCTGCTGGTCTGGGGCTGGTACGAGCTTCGGGTCGACGACCCGCTGTGCGACCTGCGCGTGACCGCGCAGGCACCGGTGCTGCTCACCAACCTGGCCGCTGTCGCGGTGGGGTTCGGGATGATGGCCCAGGCGATCGTCGTACCCCAGCTGCTGCAGCTGCCCTCCGAGACCGGCTTCGGCTTCGGGCAGACGATCCTCGAGGCCGGGCTCTGGATGGCCCCCGGTGGCCTGATGATGATGGTGTTCGCGCCGCTCTCGGGCCGCATGATGGACCGCGCCGGCGCCAAGCCGACGCTGATGCTCGGTGCGGCCGTGCTCGGCTCGGGCTACCTGGTGGCCGCGTTCCTGACCCACGCCCCGTGGCAGGTCCTGGTCGCGAGCTGTATCTCCTCTGCGGGCGTCGGCATCGGCTACGCCGCGATGCCCACCCTGATCCTGGCGGCGGTGCCGATGCGTGAGGCCGCCTCCGCGGTCGGCATCAACGCGCTGATGCGGTCGATGGGCACCACGCTGGCCGCAGCCGTGATGGCGATGCTGCTGACCGGCTCGACCACGACCTTCGCGGGCACGCAGGTGCCCAGCGAGTCCGCGTTCACGCTGTGCTTCGTGGTTGGAGCCATCGCTGCCTTCGTCGGCGTGGCCATCACCGCGGTGATCCCGGTCGTCCGCCGGCAGTCGGCCCCCGCCGCGGAGGGCGTGAGAGCGGACGCGGTCTCCCGCTAGACCCGCCTTGTGGCGCCGCTGCCGCGGGGCGATCATCGAGAGATGGACGTCGCCCTGCTCGTCGGCCGGTGGCTCGGCCTGGTGTCGCCTCCGGCTCCGGTGCCGGTGGGCCCGCCGATCGAGCGGATCGCTGCCGACGTACGCCGGATCCGGGCGGACATCCGCCACACCCCTCCCGGGATGCCGGCCGCCCGGAGGCGGGGCTGGAGCGCCGCCTACGACGACGTACTGGTCGCCGCGTGCCGCGCCCTCGACCTGGAGCAGTGCTTGGAGTCGCGGCTCACGATGGTGGAGCGGGAGCTCGAACGTGAACGCGTCGAGCGGATGCTGGTGCGTTCGGGGCTGCTCGTGCCAGGTGCAGGGTGAGGTCGCCGTTTAGGGTCACCCGCTCGGGGAGCACGGACCGGGTCTGGTCGAAGACCTGCACGCGCACGCTCAGGGGGAGCTGGAGGTAGGCCGAGATCGTCCCGAGGTGGCCGAGGTAGTCAGACGCTGACATCTCCACTCGCCGCCCGATCTCCAGCTGCCGTACGGCGGTGAACAGGTCGGACTGCGAGAGCTCGGCGCCCGGCCACTGCATCGTGCTGTCGTGCGGCGTCCAGTCGGGCGAAGGGACGGCGTCGTCGATCCCGAACCGAGCTCTCACCGCGGCCACGGACTTCTCGAGTCCCGGCTCTGCGAGAAGCAACTGCCCGCCGAACGAGGCGAACGTGCCGCCCGGCTCGAGCAGCGCGGCCACGCGCGACCACCGGTGCTCCGGGTCGGTCCAGTGCATCGCCGCGGCCGCGAAGACGAGGTCGTACGGCCTGTCGAGCGGCAGGTCCTCGAAAGCCGTCTGCTCCGTCTCGACCGTTGCGGGCACGTGGCGGCGTAGCTCCGCGAGCATCGCGGGATCGGGATCCGTGGCGGTCACGGCGATGTCGCGTGCGGCGAAGACCCGGGTGGCCTTGCCGGTGCCGGCCCCGATCTCCAGCGCGGTCGTGACCCGCGTCCGTGCGTAGGCCAGCACCTCGTCGACCAGCCGCTCGGGGTAGCCGGGCCGGAATCGCTCGTAGTCCGCTGCCACCGCTCCGAAGCTCAGCGCGCGCTCACTCATCCCGCGATGGTGCCATCTGCCAGGACCGCAATGTCGGCAGTTCGCGACTCGACTGCTCGCACCACGCCTGAGAGAACGGCGTCAGGGGGTGAACTGCCTGCATCTCGGCCGGTTTGCCAACAACGCGGTGGATCTGACGCATCTGGTGTGTCAGATCCACCGCGTTGTTTCAGCAGCGGCCCTGCCTTCGGACCAAGCCCGCGCATTTGTGGGCGGCGCGGCGAAGCCGTGGCCCCACCCCGCCGCGGAGACAGCCTGCGTCACCTAGAAGGTCACGCCCCGCCTCAGCTGTCGGCGCCGGACCCCTCGCGCCGCTCGTGCAGCCGCTGCTGCGCGGCGGGGAGGTAGGCCAGGCAGGGCGCCTCGGCGTCGGGGTGCTTCTCGGTCAGGTGGAAGGTCCAGCGGTCCATGGCCGCCATGAAGCCGTTGTCCTCGCCGGGGCGGTAGGCCGACCAGCTGCGGTCGCCCTTCGCGACGCACTCGGTGCAGCTGATCTTGTAGACGAACTGCTGGCTCCCGTCGACGTCGATCTTCACCCTCGCGAGCGGGCCGGCCTCGACGGCCGCCTTCTTCTCGCGGGCGGTCCGGCTCGCCACCATGTCGCACCCCTGTCGTCGGAGGTGGACTCTACGCGTCGGGCATCCCGCCCAGCTGCGCCAGCCTGGCCACCCCGGGACCCACGTTCGCCGCCAGCCGGGCCAGCGCGTCGTCGAGCTCCGCGGAGGCCGGATGCTCGGGCGGGACGCGCGCGGGGTTGAGGGCGACCCGGTTGGTCCAGTCCTTGATGTCCGGCTCCGAGTTGAACGACGCCGAGTTGCGCAGCCCCAGCACGTTCATCCGCGCCCAGTCCTCCAGCGTGTTGCCGTACGACGACGGCGGGCACAGGCGGTTCTTCTCCGCGTCGTCGTCGCGCGTCGCCTCGACGTAGCCCGCCAGCGCGGCCCCGAAGCACGGGAAGCCGGCCCGGATCGGTTGCACGGTGATGGCCTCCGGCCCCCAGATCGGCACCAGCGGCGGCATCTTCAGGCCGTCGGCGGCACAGTTGACCACCAGGGCGTCGTCCGCCACCGCGACCGACCCGTCCGCGAAGTCCAGCCGGCCGCGGCTCACGGTCTCGAGGTGGCCGCGCCGTACGACGTTCTCGAGCGTCCGCAGCTTGTCGAGCTCCCACAGGCCGAGGGTGGGCGACTTGGCCATGCTCGGAGTGACGGATCTGTCGACGCGCAGCATGATGCCGGCCTCCTCCAGCGCGAGGAAGAGCTCCGGCAGCGAGGCGGCGGCCCCGGCCGCGCCCATCATGTCCGCCACCATCCCGAGGTAGATGACGGGATCGGGCTGGATCTTGGCCCGGTTCAGCATCCACGGGTCACGCGGTCGCACCCAGCAGATCGCGTCGGGGTCCACCCCGCGCGCCAGCAGCCAGATGCAGGCGTCGGTCGCGGTCTTGCCCGACCCGACCACGACGTACTGGCTCGGGTCGTGCTCGGCGCTCACGACGTCGTTGACCGGGATCACCCGCGCTCCGTCACCCACCCCGAACCGCGGTGGTGTCTCCGCCGGGATGTCGGGAGCCAGGTAGCGCGCGTCGACGATCCGGCAGTGCTCGGGCACCTCGAACCGCTCGCCGGTCTCGCGCGAGACGAACTCGCGCCCGCCCACGTAGTCACAGCCGGTGTAGAGCTCGACCCGGCCCGACCCGAGCATCCGGTCGGCGAGCAGGTCGTCGTAGTAGGCGCAGATCGTCGGCTGGTCGGCGCGCTCGTGCAGCCCCGCCTCCGGACCCTCCTGCTGGATCCGGCCGCCGCCGAGCAGGGTCGAGGCGGCGCCGTAGAACATCGACGACTGGTGCAGCCGCACGAACGGGTAGGCCTCGCGCCAGTGACCGCCGACGCCCTCGCGGCGTTCGACGAGCGCGACTCGGACGTCCGCGTGGTCGATCAGCGCGTCAGTGAACGCCATGCCGGTGGCCCCGGCGCCGACCACGAGGTAGTCGACGTCGACTCCGCGTGTCACCCAGGACACGAAACCACCGCCCTGGCGCCACGTCCACTGGTCTGGTCAGGACTCCGCGGCCAGGGGCAGCCGCCGCGCGCTCTCGTAGTGCCGCGCGGTCCCGTCGATCGGGTCGGTGAACGCCAGCTCGCTCGCGAGCAGCTGGAGCGGCGTGGTGAAGTCGTCGACCGAGGTCTCCCGCACGACGGGGTAGAGCGGGTCGCCGACGATGGGCGCGCCCAGGCCGTGCAGGTGCAGCCGCAGCTGGTGGGTCCGGCCGGTGCGGGGAGTCAGCCGGTAGATGGCCAGGTCGCCGGCACGCGACTCGAGCTCGACCAGGGTCTCGGCGTTGACCGGAGCGTCGGGCACGACCTCGGCGCGCCACACGCCGCGGTCCTTGCGGACGTGGTTGCGCACGGTCACCGGCGTGGCGAGGTCGGAGCGCCACGGCGCCAGGGCCCGGTAGGTCTTGCGCACCGTGCCCCGCTCGAACATCACCTGGTAGGCGCCGCGCCACCGCTTCTCGGTGGCGAGCAGCAGCAGCCCGGACGTCACGCGGTCGAGCCGGTGCAGCGGTGACACCTCGGGCAACCCGAGCTCGTCGCGCAGCCGCACGACGACGCTCTGCATGACGTGCTGGCCGCGGGGGATGGTCGAGAGGAAGGCCGGCTTGTCCACGACCACCAGGCGCTTGTCGCGGTGCACCACGCGCAGCTCACCGGGTACGACGACCTCCTCGCGCAGGTCGCGGTGGAACCACACGAACGTGTGCGGGGCGTAGGCGTCGTCGTCGCGCACGCACGCGAGGTCGTCGTAGACGAACCGCTCGTCGGCCAGCATCTGCGCGACGTCGACCCGGTCGCCGAGCCGGTGGTCGAGCCACGCGCCCATCGTCGGCCAGGGCTCGGGTCGCGGGCGGTCCCGGTCCGGCGTACGCAGCCAGGCCGCGCTCAGGCCGTGGCGCGACGGCAACGGCGAACGCGGGGGCATCTTCCGATGCTAGAACGGCAGCCGAGTCTCAGGGCCGGGGGAGGAGGGCGTCGCCGAGGTCGGTGGCGTCGTCGACCACCCCGCCGGCCGGACCGGTCACGGCACCGCTGGCGCCGCCCGTGGCCGCGTCGAGCGACGCGGCGAGACCGTCGACGACCGGGTCGACGGCCTGGGAGACCTGCCCCTCGACCACCGCGGTGCCGGGCCCGTCCGACGTACTGCCGGTGCCGGCGCTGCCCCAGCCGCCGTCCTCCGCGGAGCCGCCCGCTTCGTCGATAGCAGGGCTGGTCGTGCCGGCCTCCTGGGTAGCGATCCCCGGTCGCGCTCGCGTGGCCACGCCACCACCGGCCGAGCGGCCGCCACGGTCGACGGTCGGGACCGCCTCGAGGGCGGGGTAGCGCACCACCGACTGGGCGCGCGCGTCCCGTGCTCCCGGAAGCCCGATCCTCGGGGCGACCTCGATCACGACGTACGACGTGACCAGGACCAGCACGAACACGACGGCGCCGACACCGAGCCCGGTGTAGCCCAGGCGCACGTCGACGTCGCGGCGCGTGAGTGGGCGACGACGGGCGGTCACGTCGGTCAAGTTACCCCACCGGTCCCGCCCTTCCGTCGCCTCGGGTCAGCGCTTGAGGACCTGCCCCAGGATCTTGAACCTCCGGTTGTCGCCGGTGGGGTTGCCGGAGCAGGAGAAGTAGGGGTTGTCCTTCCAGCACTGGAAGCCGGTGCTGGTGTTGACGAGGGTCACGATCACGCTCTCGACCGAGCTGCGGGTGAACGTGAACTTCGCCGAGCCGATGCCCTTGCCGTTGAGCGGGATGGCCCGCTTGATCCAGGCACCCTTGCGCTTCTTGACGATGAGGTAGGCCGCGCCGCCCGCCTTGGTCCGCGGGGCCCCGACGACGACCTTCAGCTTCCACTGCTTGCCCTTGAGGCTGGTGCCGGGCCGGAACACGACGTGGTTGGCGGCCATGTGGTCGATCCGGGTGGTGGCACCCATCCGCCGCGAGCCCTTGCCGAGCGTGAAGGCCTTGGTCAGCTTGGCGGCCGGCCACTCCCTGCCCTCGCTGTAGGTGCGGTTGGCGATGACGTTGGCGGCGGAGTACGCGCGGAAGACGGCGGGGAACCCACCGCGGCCGGCGAGCACGCTCTTGAGCGCCTTGGTGGAGTACATGTTGGGCGCGCCCTTGAAGGCGGCCGACTTGTTCCAGACGCTCTTCACGACGCCGTTGCCGTAGCGGCGCGTGACGTACTCCCAGAAGGCCCAGTTGCCGTAGTGGGTCGAGCCGCTGGGGTTGAACGTGTCGAGCGGGATGTCCGGGCGGCCGACCTGGCCGGCGGGGAGGTACTGCCGGTTGTCGTTGACGGGGTCGGCGTAACGCTCCTCGATCCAGGTCGCGGTGGACTCGAAGAGCCAGCGGTCCTCGTGGTAGTCGTAGCCGAACTGGATCGCGTGGAAGAACTCGTGGGCCGCGGTCACCCGCAGGCTGTTCATCGGCGGGGCGCCGAACTGAGACTTCGCGAAGTCGTTGTCGAGCACGCAGAACGACGTGGCGACGTACTTCGTGCCGGGGACGCGGTACTCCGGCGCGCAGTAGCCGTAGACGCCGCGGCTGCCGAGCTCCTTGAGGTAGACGTCGAACAACTTGTTGCCGCCGACGCCGAGGTCGCCAGGCGGGCGGCGGTAGCCCATCTGGCCGACCTCGAACTTCCAGACCTTGTTGAGCGTGCCGAGGCTCTTCATCGCCCACTTGGTGCTGGGCGGGGCGTCGGCGGTGCTGCCCACCCAGTGCAGGCAGACGTTCTGCTTGCACTTCTTCTTCGCGGGGACGGTGTAGCCGTCGCCGTAGGGGTCACTGGCGCCGTCGGTCGGCCGCGCCAGCAGCGCGTCGGCGATGTCGCGGTCGTCGCCGTCCAGCCGGGACCGGACCAGGAAGAGGTCGCGCAGGTCGAGCGAGGTCTCGGGCCGACGGGCGTCTGGCCGGCCGGCGTCGCGCCAGCTACCGAGCGACTTCTGGGCACGCTTGAGCACGTCGCCGGCGACAGGGTCGCGGTCGGAGCCCTGGGCCGCGAGCACGGGGGAGCCGGCCGAGCCGGAGGCGGGGGTACCGAGCGCGGGCAGGACGGTGACCGCCGTGCTCAGGGCGACGAGGGCGGCGGCAAAAGTGCGACGCATTGGAGGGTTCCCCTAGATCTCGAGATGGCCCGGCGTCCGTCGACGATCCGGTGTGCGGAGCCTCCCCGCAAGAGGGAGCGTAAAACCCGGTCAGGCGCCCGACGAGATCTTCTCGATCAGCGCGGTGGTGGAGATCGCCGGCGTGCGGGAGAGGTAGACGACCTCGCAGATGTCGCCGAACTCGTCGAACTTGCCGGCCCAGTCGTCGCCCATGACGAGGACGTCGGCGCCGTAGTGCTCGATGTAGTGCCGCTTGAGCTCGAGGCTCTCCTCGATGAAGACCTCGTCGACCGGCTTGAGCGCGGCGACGATCGCGAGCCGCTCGCCCTCGCTGAAGACCGGCTCGCGGCCCTTCTTGCGCTGGTTGAGCTCGTCGGCGGAGACCCCGACGACCAGGCGGTCGCCGAGCGCCGCGGCGCGCTCGATCACCCGCAGGTGCCCGACGTGGAACACGTCGAAGGTCCCGAAGGTGATGACCGTGCGTGGCCGGTCGCTGGACCCCTCTGCTGACATGGGCAGCTATTCTGGCACGCCGCCCCCGTCCCGGCGCGGACGGTGGGTGTGGGCGAGGATGGTGTCGATGACGACCACCACCGCGACCCCCTCGTCCCTGGCCGCCGGCGACCCGGCCGCAGACGCCGTACGACGCTCCGGCCTGCGCCGGATGCGCACGGTCGCGGTCTCGCTGCTGCTCTTCGCCGCCGCGGTCTACGTCGTCACGCTCGACCAGGACGGGTTCCTCGGGTTCGTCAACGCCGGCGCCGAGGCCTCGATGGTCGGCGCGATCGCCGACTGGTTCGCCGTGACCGCGCTGTTCAAGCACCCGCTGGGCCTGCCGATCCCGCACACCGCGCTGATCCCGCGCCGCAAGGACGAGCTGGGCAAGGGGCTCGAGGAGTTCGTCGGGGAGAACTTCCTCCAGGAGGGGATCATCCGCGAGCGGATCGCCTCGGCCCGGATCGCCGAGCGGGTCGGTGTGTGGCTGGGCGACCCCGACAACGCGCAGAAGGTCGTCCGCGAGGTGGCCGACGTCGCCACGATCGCACTGTCCAAGGTGCGCGACGAGCACATCGAGAGCCTGGTCCACGAGGCACTGGTGCCCCGCTTCCGCGAGGAGCCGATCTCACCGCTGCTGGGCGGGCTGCTGAGTGAGATGCTCACCGATGACCTGCACCACGGGCTGGTTGACCTGGCCCTCGAGGAGCTCCACGGCTGGCTGCGCGACAACCCCGACACCGTGCAGGAGGTCCTCGGCGAGCGGGCCCCGTGGTGGGCGCCGCCCCGCCTCAACGAGCGCGTCACCGCGCGCGTCCACCTCGAGATGGTGCGCTGGGTCGGCGACATCCGCGCCGACCCCCGCCACCACGCGCGGCAGGCCCTCGACTCGATGCTCCAGCAGCTCGCCGGCGACCTGCTCGACAACCCGTCGACGCAGCAGCGCACCGAGCGGCTCAAGGAGCGTCTGCTCGACCACCCCTCGGTGCTGGCGTCGAGCATCTCGCTGTGGGACGCGCTCCGGCGCGCACTGACGGGCTCGCTGAAGGACCCCGAGGGCGCCGTACGCCGCCGGATGCTGCACGAGCTCTCCGCGTTCGCCGAACGGCTCGCCGCCGACGCCGAGCTGCGCGCCCGGATCGACTCCACCGCGGGCGACGTCGCGGTCTTCGCGGTGTCGCGCTATGGCGAGGAGGTCACCGCGGTGATCACCCACACCATCGAGCGCTGGGACGGCAAGGAGGCGGCCGACCGGATCGAGCTCCACGTCGGCCGCGACCTGCAGTTCATCCGGATCAACGGCACCATCGTGGGCGGTCTGGTGGGCGTGCTGATCCACACCGTCGCCGTACTCGTGGGCTGAGACTGGTTCACTGAGTCCATGAGCGAGCCCATGGACGTCCCGATCAGCGACGAGTCCATCCGGCTCGGTCAGTTCCTCAAGCTCGCCAACCTCGTCGAGAGCGGCTCGGAGGCCAAGCCCCTGATCGCGTCGGGCGTGGTGACGGTCAACGGTGAGGTCGAGACCCGCCGCGGCCGCCAGCTGGCCCAGGGCGACGTCGTGACCCTCGCCGGCCAGAGCGCCCGCGTCGCCCACGGCGAGGTGACCGACAACCTGCCCTGGTGACCCGTCCCGAACTGCTCAGAAATCACGTTGACCCGCCCGAAACTTTCGGGCGGGTCAACGTGATTGTCGGTGAGTTTCGGACGGGAGTACGAGCGCAGCGAGTACTCCCAATGGCGTGACGAAGTCACGCCACGGTCAGCGAACCTCGAGGAGGTCTACCACGAAGATCAGGGTCTCGCCTGGCTTGATCGCGCCACCGGCGCCGCGGTCGCCGTAGCCGAGGTGGGGCGGGATGACGAGCTGGCGGCGGCCGCCGACCTTCATGCCCTGGACGCCCTGGTCCCAGCCGGAGATGACCTGGCCGATGCCGAGGCGGAACTGCAGGGGCTCGCCCCGGTTGTAGGAGGCGTCGAACTCCTCGCCGGTGGAGTGGGCCACGCCCACGTAGTGCACGCTCACGGTGCTGCCGGAGGTGGCTTCGGCGCCGTCGCCCTCGGTCACGTCGGTGACGACGAGGTCGGTCGGCGGCTCAGGGTCGAAGAAGTCGATCTCAGGCTTGTCCATGCCGGTCAGCCTAGCCAACGGTCTCGAGAGGCCGGGCTCGCGCCTCAGGTCTGGTGGACGTAGCTGTCGAGCTGGTCACGCTCGAAGGTCAGCTGGCCGATCTTGTGCTTCACGACGTCGCCGATGCTGATGATGCCGACCAGCTCGCCGTCCTGGCAGACCGGGATGTGACGGAAGCGGCGCTCGGTCATGACGTGCATGACCCCGTCCAGGTCGTCCTCGGGCGCGGCCGTCTCGACGACCGCCGTCATGATCGCCGACACCGTGGTGTTGATGACGGTGCCGTCGGAGTGCAGGTGTCGTACGACGTCACGCTCGCTGACGATGCCGTCGAGGCTCTTGCCGTCGCCGCTGACGATCACGGCGCCGATGTTGTGCTCGGACAGTAGGGCCAGCAGCTCGCGGACCCCGGCGTCGGGGCCGATGGTGATGACCTCGGAGGAGGACTTGGCCTTGAGGATGTCGCCGATATGCATGAGGTCGACGGTACTGCCGGGACCGGGCCGAGGCCAGGGGTCAGCCGCGGGCTGGACCGTCTGTCTCGCTCCGGCGCCGCGCGCTGAGGTCGGAGACCGACGCCGAGCCGGGGGTGCGCCAGTCGGGATCGTCGTCGTTGTCGGGCAGACCGCCGAGGAACGACAGGGCCGCCTCGTGGAGGTGGCCGTTGGAGGCGATCGCGTTGCCGCCCCACGGTCCGTCGGTGCCGTCGAGCGACGTGAAGCGGCCGCCGGCCTCGCGCACGATGATGTCGAGCGCGGCCATGTCGTAGACGGCCAGCTCGGGCTCGGCGGCCAGGTCGATCGCGCCCTCGGCGATGAGCATGTAGGACCAGAAGTCGCCGTAGGCGCGGGTTCGCCAGCACCGGCGCATCAGCGACAGGAAGTCGTCGAGCCGCTCGCGCTCGTCCCAGCCGTGCAGCGACGCGTAGGACAGCGACGCGTCCTCGAGCCGTCGTACGTCGGAGACCTGGCACTGGGTGGCCTTCAGCAGCGAGCGGCCGGTCCACGCGCCGTTGCCGGACGACGCCCACCAGCGGCGCTGCAGCATCGGTGCGGACACGACACCGAGGACCACCTCCTCGTCGACGACCAGCGAGATGAGGGTGGCCCACACGGGCACGCCGCGTACGAAGTTCTTGGTGCCGTCGATCGGGTCGACGATCCAGCGCCGCTGGCTGTGGCCGCTCGACCCGGTCTCCTCGCCGGTGATGGCGTCGCGTGAGCGCACCCGGGACAAGGTGCGCCGGATCATCTCCTCCACCGCCTGGTCCGCATCGGTCACGGGGGTCAGGTCGGGCTTGCTCATCACGTGGAGGTCGAGCGACTTGAAACGCGCTGTGGTCAGCGAGTCGGCATCGTCGGCGAGCACGTGAGCGAGACGGAGGTCGTCGGTGTAATCGGTCGCCACAGGCACAGGCTACTTTCAGCAAAGTGGTTTAGCGTTCATCTATGGAGTTCAACGGACTGCCACTGCACGCGCTGGTCGTCCACGCCGCGGTGGTATTCGGGCCGCTGGCGGCACTGGCCGGTCTGCTCTACGCCCTCGTCCCGCGCTGGCGCGACCGTCTCCGCTGGCCTCTGGTCGCCACCGCAGCCATCGCGCTGGGGGCGATCTGGGTGGCCTACCTCAGCGGCGAGGAGCTCACCGAGGCCAACACCTACGGCGGCCCGCTCGCAGCGCTGGTCGAGACCCACGAGGAGCGCGCCGGCATCCTGCGCATCTCGATGACCGCGTTCGCGGTCCTGTCGTTCCTGGCGGCCTGGTGGCACACCCGCACCGGGCCGGTGCGCCTGGTGATGGGCGGGCTGGTGGCGGCCTCGGCCGTGGTCACGCTCGTCTACGTCGTGCTCACGGGCGACGCCGGTGCGCAGGTCGCGTGGTACGGCGTCGAGGGCTGACGTTCAGTAGACCGACACGCTGCGCGCGGCCAGGAGCCGGCGGAACGACGAGACCCGCTCGGGGTCGGCCGTGCCCTCGGTGACGGCCACGTCCAGCCCGCACTCGGGCTCGTCGTCGCCGTGCGTGCAGCCCCGCGGGCAGTCCTCGGTCATCTCGTCGAGGTCGGGGAACGCCTCGATCAGCGTCCAGGGCTGCACGTGCGCCAGCCCGAACGAGCGGATGCCCGGGGTGTCGATGATCCAGCCGTCGGCCCCGGGGAGCTCGAGCATGTAGGCCGACGTCGACGTGTGCCGGCCGCGCCCGGTGACTGTGTTGACCACGCCGACGTCGCGGTGGGCCGTGGGCACCAGCGCGTTGACCAGGGTGGACTTGCCGACGCCGCTGGAGCCGACCATCACGCTGGTCTTGCCCGACAGCCGCTCGCGCACCGCGTCGAGGTCACCGCCCCGCTCGGTCACCACCCAGTGGACGCCCAGGGAGCGGTAGGTCGACAGCAGGGTCTCGGGGTCGGCCAGGTCGGCCTTGGTCAGGCACAGCAACGGCTGCATGCCGGCGTCGAAGGCCGCGACCAGGGCACGGTCGATCAGCCGCGGCTGGGGCTCGGGGTCGGCGAGCGCGGTCACGATCACCAGCTGCTCGGCGTTGGCCACGATGATCCGCTCGACCGGGTCGTCGTCGTCGGCGGTGCGCCGCAGGGTGGTGACCCGCTCGGTCACCTCGACGATGCGCGAGAGCGAGCCGTCGTTGCCGGACACGTCACCGACGACGCGGACCCGGTCGCCCACCACGACACCCTTGCGGCCCAGTGGCCGGGCCTTCATCGCCATCACCTTGCGGCCGTCGACGAGCAGCGTGTAGCGGCCGCGGTCGACGGTCACGACGACGCCGTCGACCGCATCGTCGTACGTCGGGCGCTCCTTGGTCCGGGGGCGGGTACGGCGACGCGGACGCTCGTAGTGCTCCTGGTCGTGCTCGCCGTATCGGTTCGTCACAGCAGGGACGCCCAGAAGCCTGCGAAGTCGGGGAAGGTCTTGCCGGTCGTCGCGACGTCCTCGACCAGCACCCCGTCGACGGCGGCGCCGACGAGCACGCCGGCGTGGGCCATCCGGTGGTCGGCGTAGGTGTGGAACAGCCCGCCGGACAGGGGCGCCGGGCGGATCGAGAGCCCGTCGGGGTGCTCGGTGACGTCGGCGCCCAGGCCGCCCAGCTCCTTGGCGAGGGCGGCGAGCCGGTCGGTCTCGTGGCCGCGGATGTGGGCGATGCCGCGCAGGTGCGAGGGCGTCTCCGCGAGGGCACACAGGGCGGCGACCGCGGGGGCGAGCTCACCGACGTCGTGCAGGTCGTAGTCGAGACCCTGGAGCCTCTCGGGGCCGGTGACCTTCAGCCCCTCGTCGACGAACGACACCTCGCAGCCCATCAGCCCGAGGATCTCGCGCAGCGCGTCGCCGGCCTGCGTGGTGGCGTGGGGCCAGTCGCGCACGGTCACCGAACCCCCCGAGAGCGCCGCGAGGCCGAGGAACGGCGCCGCGTTGGACAGGTCGGGCTCGATGACGTGGTCGACGGGGTGCACGGGGCCGGGGGCCACCGACCAGCGGTTGGCGTCGCTGTCGTCGACGGCCACGCCGTGGTCGCGCAGCATCGCCACGGTCATGTCGATGTGGGGGAGCGACGGCACCGGTTTGCCGTCGTGGCGCACGTCGACGCCGAGGTCGTAGCGGGCGCCTGCCAGCAGCAGCGCGGAGATGAACTGCGACGACGCCGACGCGTCGACCACGACCGTCCCTCCGCGCACGCGGCCGGTGCCGTGCAGGGTGAACGGCAGCGAGCCGCGGCCGTCGTCGTCGACCCGGATGCCGAGCGAGACGAGGGCGTTGAGCACCTCGCCCACCGGGCGCGTGCGCATGTGGGGGTCACCGTCGAACGACACCGCGCCGGTCGACAGCCCCGCGATCGGTGGCACGAACCGCATCACGGTGCCGGCGAGGCCGCAGTCGACCTGGGCGTCACCCGTGAACGCCGCCGGGGTCACCACCCAGTCGTCGCCGGAGGTGTCGACGTGCGAGCCGAGCGCGCCCAGCGCCGCGGCCATGAGCGACGTGTCGCGCGAGCGCAGGGCCCGTCGTACGACGGACGGGCCGTCGGCGATCGCCGCGAGCACGAGCGCGCGGTTGGTCAGTGACTTGCTGCCGGGCAGCGAGACGACGGCGTCGACCGGCGCGGTGAAGCGCGGTGCGGGCCACGGGTCGTCTGGAGTCACAGGCCGAACTCTAGGGCGTGTCCTAGGTGAGCTGCGCCTTCGCGAGCTTGGCCTCGCGACGCGCGGCGTGGGTGAGGTGCTTGGCCTCGCGGCGGGCGTCCTTGGCCACGCGGCGCGCACGCCAGGCGACGCCGGGCCTGCCGTCGGTGTCGCCGGCGGCGATGACCAGGCCGCCGAGCACGGAGACGTTCTTGAAGAAGCTGAGCTTCTGCTGCGACTTGGCCTGCTCGTCGTCGACCTCCCAGAAGCGGTGGCCGGCGACGGTCGTCGGCACCATCGAGGCGGCCAGCACGGCGGCGGAGAGTCGCGGGGCGCGCCCGGTGGCGAGGGCCGCACCGGCGGCGAGCTGGGCGGCGGCGTTGAGCCGGACCAGCGTGGTGGGGTCCTCGGGGATCGGCAGCCCAGGCATCGCCTTCTTGAGCTGCGGCACCAGCTTGTCGGTGACCGGCTGTGCCTTGGCCGCGAGGGCCGGGGCGTTGCGGAGGGCGTTGACGCTGCCCACCACGAAGATGGAGGCGAGCATCGGACGGGCGATCAGTCGGCTGACGGTCATGACTCATTAGTACCCGACGCGCCAGGCGTCACACGCACCTCAGGGGGTGAGGTGCACGGTGGACGAGCGGCCGTTCACCGTGAACGTCAGCGTGGTGGACACCTCAGGCAGCGAGACGGCCGTGAAGCGGTAGGTCGCGGGGCCGGTCACCTCGCAGCTCGACCAGCCGCTGCGCAGGGGCCCGCACCGCGGGTCGAGGGTCAGCGCGACCACCGGGGAGCCGGCCCGCACCACGAGCTTCGTCGAGGCGCCGGGCTCGACACCGGCCACGGTCACGGCGATGTCCCACACCAGCCCGCCGACGTTGCTGGTGCGCGCGGCCACCGTCACGCCCTCCGGCTCGGGGTCCACGGTCTCGGTCGGCTCGATGGTCGGCTCGGTGGTCGGGCCAGTGGTGGGGTCGGTCGTCGGGCCGGTGGTGGGGTCGCTGGGCTCGATGTTCGTGGGCTCGCTCGTCGGAGTCGCGGTCGGCCCAGCGGGGTCGGTCGTGGTCCCGACCGGCACGGCCGCGGGCGACGGCGTACGGCGTGGGGTGGCGGGGCGCGACGGGTCCTGCGGCGTCGAGCGGCGCGAGGCGGACGAGTCGGGCGCGGCAGTGGGCGAGGACTCGTCGCCGCCCGGGAGGCCGACCAGGGAGCCGATCGCGACGGCGGTGACCGCCACGCCGGCGACCGCGGAGGCAGGGGCGTGCGACACCAGGACGTCGCGCCCGCGGCCGAGCAGGGCGAGGGTGCCGGCCTTGAGGCCGAGTCCTCCCGCGGCCGAGGACAGGTAGCCGGTCGCGGCGGCACCGAGCACGAGCGGACCAAGCACCAGCGAGAGCCGGGAGTTGACCTCGGTGAGCTCGAGGTAGATCGCCGTGCAGCAGCGGCACTCGCCGAGGTGCGCCTCGACCTTGGCCGAGTCTCGTCGCGACGTGCCGTTGCGGACATAGGCGCCCAGGTTGTCCCGGGTCCAGGCGCAGGCGTCGCTGGCGGCGTCCTGGGCGTGCATCGAGAGGTAGGCCTGGCGCAGACCCTCGCGGGCCCGGTAGGCGAGCGCGGAGACCGAGTTGGCCGACATCCCGAGCAGCTCGCCGACCTCGGCGGGCTTGGCGCCCTCCACCTCGGTGTGCCACAGCACCATCTGCCAGCGCTCGGGCAGGCTGGCGAACGCCTTGGCCGTGGCGGCGCTCTCGAAGCCGGCCACGGCGGTGTCGTGGAACGGCACGCCCGGGTCGTACGGCGTGAGGTCGTCGGTCGTGCGCAGCCGCGAGCCCGCGCGGATCCGGTCGATGTGCAGGCGTCGCATCGCCGTGAGCAGGTAGGCGCGGAACGCCAGGTCGGGCCCGCCGCCGCGCTGGAGGACGGCGAGCACCTTCGCGAACGCGTCGGAGACCAGGTCGTCGACGTCGCCGGCCGAGACCAGCTGCCGACCCAGCCGCCGCGCCGCGTCGACGTGGCGCGCGAACAGCTCGCCGTACGCCTCGACGTCCCCACCGCGCACAGCAGAGATCAGCTCGGCGTCGCCGGGGGCGTCGCTGGTCGTGGTGGTGCTCACATGAGTCCAACGGTCCACGGCACTAAAGATGACGGTCCGCGGCGCACCAGATTTTCTCGCACTATCTCGTTGAATCCGCGTCATGCCACCGGTCGGGCGCCGTTCCTGGGGTGTGCGACACGGGCTTCGGCCCAGGTCGTGCCGGGACAGAGTGACTGGTTGGGACTGGGGGAGGGAACCGTGGGGCGCAGCGTCTGGAAGATCATGCGCCCCACGGCTGCCCTCGAAGCCTGGGCGGAACTGCCGGAGAAGGTGGCGCACGCGTTGCCGCAGCGGCTCCTGGCAGTAGGGGAGGCCCAGGCTTCGGGGTCGGACTCGGTCGCCGCCTGCCGCGAGGCAGGACGGCTGCTGGCCGGTGACGGAGTGTCGCTCGAGGAGGCGCTCGAGTCGCTCTACCTCACGTCGGTCCTGGTGCGGGGGCACCAGCCCGACTACGCCGAGCTGGTCGCGGTGTCCGTGGCCTGGAGCGACGCGACGCTCGGCTACCTCCACCGCCTCTCGTGCGCCGACCCGATGACCGGGCTGTCCACCCAGGCGCACCTGCGAGGTCGCCTCGCCGAGCTCTACCGCAGCCACGACGTACGCCGCTCGCACGCGCTCGTCGTCGTCGAGTCGTCCGCAACGGCCGACGCGGACGAGCCGGTCAGCCACACGCTGGACCTCGCCCGGCTCGGCGACACGGTCCGCACCGTCTTCGCTGGGTCCGAGACCGTGGCCGGGATCGGGCTCACCCGGGTGGCCGTCCTGGTCGACCGCGACGACGTGCTGGCCCGCCGGGTCGCGCTGCTGCGCACGCTGCTCGAGCGCACGACCGCCCGGGTCTGGATCGAGGGACTACCGGGCGGCGACCTCGCCGCCGGAGCGCTGCTCGACGAGCTCGCGCGGCTCTAGGCTCCTGGCCCGGCCACCACCGGGCGTCCCCGCCGGCCGCTAGATTGACGGCATGTGCGGCCGCTACGCGTCCAGTCGGCGCCCCGAGGACCTGATCGAGGAGTTCGAGGTCGTCGAGAGCCGGGTCGACAAGGTGCTGGAGCCCGACTACAACGTGGCCCCCACCAAGGAGGTCTACGCCGTCGTGCAGCGGCCTGCGAGCCGCGAGAGCGACGAGCCGGCCGTGCGTCAGCTTCGGGTGCTGCGCTGGGGGCTGGTGCCGTCGTGGGCCAAGGACCCCTCGATCGGCAACCGGATGATCAACGCCCGGATGGAGACGGTGGCCGAGAAGCCGGCCTACAAGCGGGCCTTCGCGAAGCGCCGCTGCCTGCTGCCGGCCGACGGCTACTTCGAGTGGTACCCCACCTCGGAGCAGACGTTGTCGGGCAAGCCGCGCAAGCAGCCGTTCTTCATCCGGCCCCATGACCACGGCACGCTCGCGATGGCGGGTCTCTACGAGATCTGGCGCGACCCCACGCGTGACGACGGCGACCCCGAGCGGTTCCGGTGGACCTGCACGGTGATCACCACCGAGGCCGAGGACTCCCTGGGCCGCATCCACGACCGGATGCCGATGATGGTCGAGGCCGACCGGTGGTCGGCCTGGCTCGACCCCGAGGCGCCGCAGGACGCGCTGCCCGGCCTGCTGGTCCCGGCCGCGCCGGGCGGGCTCGAGGCCTACCCCGTCTCCACCCTGGTCTCCAACGTGCGCAACAACGGTCCGGAGCTCCTCGAGCCGCTGCCGCTCGACGAGGCTCTCGAGGTCCTCCCACAATGAGGTCACAGTGAGCTCCGAACGCATCATCCCCACCCCGCACGGCGAGGGCCGTCTGGTCACCGAGCGCGCCCGCAACACGCTGGCGACCCTCCTGCTCAGCCACGGCGCCGGTGGCGGCATCGAGGCCCGCGACCTCGAGGCGCTCGCCCGTCACCTGCCACGCAACGGCATCACGGTGGTCCGCTTCGAGCAGCCGTGGCGCCGGGCCGGACGCAAGATCGCCGGGCCGCCGCCCACCCTCGACGCTGGTCTCCGCGCCGCCGCAAACGCCCTGCGCGGCCGCACTCCGCTCGTGATCGGTGGCCGGTCCGCCGGGGCCAGGTCGGCCGCCCGCAGCGCCCACTCGCTCGGCGCCGCGGGCGTCCTGGCGCTGTCGTTCCCCCTGCACCCGCCCGGGCGCCCGGAGAAGACCCGCCTCGACGAGCTGACCGGCAGCCGCCTTCCGACGCTGGTGATCCAGGGGGAGAGGGACACCATGGGCATTCCGGAGGAGTTCCCGGCCGACACCGACCTGTGCGTCGTACCCGGTGGCGACCACGGTCTCAAGGTCCCCGCGAGGGGGCCCGTCAGCCAGCAGGAGGCGATGGACATCGTGGTCGAGGCGACCCTCGAGTGGATGGTCCGCGAGATCACCGGGAATGCCGTCACGGCATGAGGCGTTCCTCCTGGCGTGACGATCCTGCTCGAACGACCGACCGTGGTGGATCCCCGGCTAGGCTGGGGAGCGATGACTGACACCCCTCTCGACACCACCCCTGCGGACGCCGGCGAGATCGACCCCGCTGACATCGACGTCGCCACCGAGACCGACGCCGACCGCACCGCGCGCTTCGAGCGTGACGCGCTGCCGTTCCTCGACCAGCTCTACTCGGCCGCGATGCGGATGACCCGCAACCCCGCCGACGCCGAGGACCTGGTCCAGGAGACGTTCGCCAAGGCCTACTCGTCGTTCCACCAGTTCCGGCCGGGCACCAACCTCAAGGCGTGGCTCTACCGGATCCTCACCAACACGTTCATCAACACCTACCGCAAGAAGCAGCGCCAGCCGCAGCAGTCGATGTCCGAGGACGTCGAGGACTGGCAGCTCGCGCGCGCCGAGTCGCACACCTCCACCGGCCTGAAGTCGGCGGAGATGGAGGCGCTCGAGCACCTGCCCGACTCGCAGGTCAAGGACGCCCTGCAGCGGCTCCCCGAGGAGTTCCGCCTGGCCGTCTACCTCGCCGACGTCGAGGGGTTCGCCTACAAGGAGATCGCCGAGATCATGGAGACCCCCATCGGCACCGTCATGTCGCGGCTGCACCGCGGCCGGCGCCAGCTGCGCGACATGCTTTCCGACCACGTGCGCACCCACCACCTGCTCCGAGTCGGCCCCGACGGAGGCGCGTCATGAGCCACGACCACTCCCACGACGAGGTCTCCAGCGCCGAGTGTGCCGACTACCTCGAGCGGATCGTCTACTTCATCGACAACGAGCTCGACGAGGCCGACTGTGCCGAGGTGCGTCGCCACCTCGACTCGTGCAACCCCTGCCTGGTCAAGTACGACCTTGAGCGCACCGTGAAGTCCGTGGTCGCTCGTTCGTGTTCCGAGACCGCGCCCACCGAGCTGCGTGACCGGGTGCTCCTGCGCCTGCGTCAGGTGCAGATCCAGATCACCGAGCAGTAGCCGCCGGGTCCCGTCTACGCTCGGCTGATGCCGTGGCGTAGACGCAGGTGGATCCTCCGGGGCGTCGCCGTCGTGACCGTCGGCGTCGTCACTGCGGTCCTGTGGGTGACGCTGCGTCCGCCGGCACCGATCGAGGGGGTCTGCCGGAGCCTCGCTGAAGGCAACGAGCTCGCCCCCGTCCCCGGGGATGTGCTCGAGCGAGCCGCCGAGACCTCGGACGTCCGGCTGCGCGGGCTGTCGGAGCCGTCCCTGGAGCAGCTGGCCGCCACCCGCGCCGAGCTCGTGCGGCAGACGGTCACCGGTGACACAAGCTGGATCGACGAGTTCACGGCCTGTCTCGTCGACTACTCACGCACCGGTCGCGCCGGCGACCCGGAGGCGGAACCTCCGGTGGCCCCGATCATCCAGCGCGACCACGTCGCCGCACTGCTTCTCTACCGCCCCCATCAGACTCGGGTGGATCCGTGCTTCGGTCCTGCCGGAGCCTGCGTCGACGAGCCGACGTACGAGATCCACTGTGCGATGTTCACCGACGCGGGGACCGGGCGGGTGCTCAGGCTCGAAGGGTGCTGGGGCTTCAAGCGGAACCGCTGACTCGAGTTCGCGATCGGGCGCACGGCCAGCCACAAATGCAACGAACCCCTGCCCAGCGGGCGAGGGGTTCAGTGCAACGTGCCGAGCGGAAGCTCAGGCGTTGGGGCGCTTGCCGTGGTTGGCGGCCTTCTTCTTGCGAGCGCGGCGCTTGCGTCCGGTCTTGCCCATGGTGTCCTCCTGGAATCGGTCTCGACCCAACGAGGGCCACGGGACAGTCTCCCAAACTTCAGGACTCAGGCGAAATCCGGCTCAAGAACCGGTCGGCGTCGACGACCACCCGGGTGATCTCGCCGGTGGCGACCACCTTGCCCGGAGCGCCCGCGTCGAGGTGCCGGGCGGCGACCGTGAAGCGGTGCAGGCGGCCGTCGACGTACGACGCCGAGGCGCTGACCTCGACCTCCTGGCCGACCGGGCTGGCGGCGAGGTGCTCGAGCGCGACCCGGGTGCCGACGCTGGTCGAGCCCGTCTCCAGCGAGGGCTCCAGCGCGGCGCACGTGGCGGCCTCGAGCCAGGCGAGCAGCCGGGGCGTGCCCAGCACCGGCAGGCTCCCCGAGCCGACGGCGAGCGCGGTGTCGTCGTCGGTGACGGTGAACGTCAGGGCGGCGGTCAGGGTGGTCATCGGGGCTCCTCGGTGGGCAGTGCAAGGCGGTAGGCGACCAGGTCGACGCCGGGCACCGGCGACCAGTCGCGCTCGGGGTCGCGCACGAAGCCGGCCCGTTCGTAGAGCCGGTGGGCGTCAGTCATCTCCTTCATGCTGCACAGCACGACGGCCGACGCCCCGGCCGAGCGGAACCGCTCGACGGTCAGGTCGACGAGAGCCTGGCCGACGCCGCGGCCCTGTGCCTCCGGGTCGACGGCGAGCATCCGGAACTCACCCTCGCCGGTTCGGGCCAGCTCTCGCCACGGCGAGCCCTCGGGGCAGACGGTCACCGAGCCGAGCACCCGGCCCGACTCCTCGGCCACCCACAGCTCACCGTCGCGGTCTCGGCCGGCCGAGTCGGCCAGCTGCTCGACGTAGTCGGTCTCCGGGCCGTCCTCCCCGAGGTAGCGGTCGTAGGCCGCGACGGTCACCCGGGCGACCTGGTCGTGGTCGTCCGGCGTGGCCCGCCGCAGCCGCATCAGATCCCGAAGGTGTTGCGCGGGTAGGCCGCGTTGACGTCGGTGATGACGTTGACGAGATAGGGCACGTTGGACTCGAAGGCGCGGTCGATCGCGGACCCGATGTGGCGCGGGTCGGTCACGGTCTCGCCGGCCCCGCCGAGCGCCTTCACCACCTCGTCGTACGCCGTGCGTGGCGCGAGGTCGGCGATCACGTCGTAGCCGTAGAGCATCTGCATCGGGCCCTTCTCGAGGCCCCAGGCGGAGTTGTTGCCCATCACCATGACGACCGGGAGGTTGTGGCGGACCAGGGTGTCGACGTCCATCAGCGAGAAGCCGGCCGCGCCGTCGCCGAGCAGCAGCACGACCTGCGACGACGGACGGGCCAGGCGGGCGGCGATCGCCGAGCCGAGGCCGGCGCCGAGGCAGCCGTAGGGGCCGGGGTCGAGCCAGCCGCCGGGGCGCTTGGGCTCGACGAACTTGCCGGCGAAGCTCACGAAGTCGCCGCCGTCGCCGATGACGACCGCGTCGTCGGCCAGCCGGGGGACCAGCTCGCCGTAGATGCGGGCCGGGTGGATCGGGTCGGCCTCGGCGCTGAGCAGCTCGAGGTCGCGGGCGGTGGCGGCAGCGACGGTGTCCTGGAGGCTGGAGACCCAGGCGGTCCAGTCGGGCTTGTTGCCCCGCTCCAGCCCGGTCTGGAGGCCGTCGAAGACCGAGGTGAGGTCGCCGGACACGGACGCCGCGAGCTTGGCGTGACCCGACACCTGGCCGGCGGAGTCGGCGATGTGGACGACCTGCGCGGGCTCGGCGCCGTCCTTGCCACCGAAGATGCCGTAGCCGAGGCGGAAGTCGAGCGGGGTGCCGACCACGACGACCAGGTCGGCGCCCGAGAGGGCCTGGCTGCGTGCCTTGGTCGCGAGCAGCTTGTGGCCGCCGGGGATCACGCCCCGGCCCATGCCGTTGGTGATGGTCGGGATGCCGACGGCCTCGACGAAGCGCAGCGCGGCCTCCTCGGCGCGGTCGGCCCAGACGTCGGTGCCGAGGATGAGCACCGGACGGCTCGCGGCGGCGAGCAGGCCCGCGACCCGGGAGACCGTGTCACCGTCGGGCTCGGCACCGCGGGTGGACGAGGCCGTCGGGGCGGGACCCGATGCTGAGTTGAAGAACTCGTCCATCGGGATGTCGACGAAGACCGGGCCGCGGTGCGACGAGCCGGCCGCGGCGAACGCGCGGTCCATGCCCGGCAGGATGTCGGCGGCGGTGTGGAGCGTGGTGGCCAGCTTGGAGACGGACTCGACGATCGGCGGCTGGTCGAGCTCCTGCAGGCTGCCGCTGCCCCAGCGGTTGGCCGGCGCCCGGCCGCCGACGACCACCATGGGCGAGCCGGCGAACTGCGCCTGGGCGATCGCACTGATGCCGTTGGTGACACCGGGGCCGGCGGTGAGCACGGCCAGGCCGGGCACGCGGGTCAGCTTGCCGGTCGCCTCGGCGGCGAACGCCGCGGTCTGCTCGTGGCGCACGTCCAGCAGCTTCATGGGCGGGTCGGCCTTCACCGCACCGTCGTACATCGGGAACACGTGGGCCCCCGAGAGGGTGAACATGGTCTCCACGCCGTAGGCGCGGGCGACGGCTACGGCGAGCTCGCCGGAGTGTCCTTCGAGGGTGCCGTCGGTGGTCTGCTCCTGAGTCATGCCCGCAGGCTACTTCGGCCCCAGGTAGTGCGGGTTGGTGGACCGCAGAGCGTCGACGAGCAGGAGCATCAGGTCGGCTCGTACGGCGGGTGGTCGCTGCCCCATCGCGAGCTGCAGGTAGAGCGCCCGGAGGAAGGCCTCGGCGTTGCCGCCGGCCAGGAACGGGTCACGGTCGTCGCTCCACGGCCGGGTGCGGGCGGCCTCGGCCAGAGTCTCGACCCACGGCTCGACGATGTCGAAGGGCACGCGGTTGCGGCGCAGCACGCACATCGCGGCCAGGGCCAACCGGTCGGGCTCCCCGGCGGTGAACAGCGCGTCGACCGGCAGGCAGAGTCGTTCGGCGATCACGTCGAGCACGACCACCAGCTCGGCGGCCCCGACGTGCGGCGACTCGGCGAGCGTGCCGAGGGCGTCGGCGCCGTGCGCGATCGCGTGGGCCCAGCCCTTGCCCGGCACGTAGCCGCGCAGGTCGCGCTCCTGGAGGATCCAGGTGGCGACCCGGTCACCCCAGTCGAGCACCGTGCCGCCCGGCACCAGCGGCCGCTCGTTGTCGCGCCGGATGCACTCGCCCAGCACCAGGACGGAGAAGCTGCGGCGGAAGACGGTGTCGGAGCCGGTCTCGCCCAGGCCCGCCCGCAGCCCGGCGGCCATGCCGTCGCCCAGGCCCCGCAGCAGGTCGTCGTAGACGCCGCGCTCGACCCACGTCGCCAGCGCCGGCAGCGCGAG
Organism: Nocardioides szechwanensis; assembly: GCF_900103935.1. Taxonomy (GTDB): domain Bacteria; phylum Actinomycetota; class Actinomycetes; order Propionibacteriales; family Nocardioidaceae; genus Nocardioides; species Nocardioides szechwanensis. The sequence continues at coordinate 243,410 of NZ_FNIC01000007.1, read as the reverse complement.
GCCGTCGCGGAGGTCAGGGTCGACATCGCCCAGAAGTCGGGTCAGCTCGGCCGTGAGATCGGCCAGTGGTCGGTCCGTCGGCACTGCGAAGTCATCGTCGTGAATCTGCTTCCAGTACGCCCGAGACATGCCGCCCATCCTGTCAAAGACCTGGCGTCCCGTCGCCCCGGGGTCTCATCCACCTAGGCTGGCTCGGTGCCCTCCCTGATCGAGCTCGTGCGGAGCCACACGGACCTCGACGAGGACGACGTGGCGTGGTTGCAGCTGCTCATGGCCGACTGGCAGATCATCGCGGACCTTTCCTTCGCGGACCTCGTGCTGTGGCTCCCCGACCAGCGCGGCAACGGGTTCTGGGCGGGCGCCCAGATGCGGCCCACGACCGGCCCCACGGCGTACGTCGACGACATCGTGGGGACTTTCGTGCCCGCCGGGCGGCGCGCGATGCTCGACGAGGCGTGGGCGCACGGCCGCCTGGTGCGCGAGGGAGACCCCGAGTGGCGCGACGACGTGCCGGTGCGGGTGGAGACCATCCCCGTACGGCGGTCCGGGCGGGTCATCGCCGTCATCGCCCGCAACACCAACCTGCTCGGGGTGCGCACACCGAGCCGGCTCGAGCTGTCCTACCTCCAGACCGCCGCCGACCTGACCCAGATGATCGCCGCCGGGCACTTCCCGTCCACCGGTCAGCGCAGCGACCACGCCGACTCACCCCGCGTCGGCGACGGCTTCCTGCGCGTCGACGAGGCCGGCCGGGTCGTCTACGCGAGCCCCAACGCGCTGTCGGTCTACCGGCGGCTCGGGCTCTCGGGCGACCTGACGGGTCTCGTGCTGACCGACCTCACCCGCGACCTGGTCCCGCCCCGGCGGCGCCCCGACGAGGAGACGCTGAGCGCGGTGCTCGGCGGCCGCGCGCAGCGCGACACCGAGATCGGCACCGACCTGGTGTCCCTGATCGTGCGGGCCATCCCCCTGCGACCGCTGGGCGAGCACATCGGCGGCCTGATCCTGGTGCGCGACGTGACCGAGCTGCGCCGGCGCGACCGGGAGCTGGTCACCAAGGACGCGACGATCCGCGAGATCCACCACCGGGTGAAGAACAACCTGCAGACCGTCGCGGCGCTGCTGCGGCTCCAGGCCCGCCGGATCGACTCCGAGGAGGCGAAGCTCGCGCTCGAGGAGGCCGTACGCCGGGTCGGCTCGATCGCCATCGTCCACGAGACGCTCAGCCAGGCCGTGGGGGAGACCGTCGAGTTCGACGAGATCGCCGACCGGCTCGGCACCATGGTCGCGGAGGTCGGCTCGCTCGGAGGCCGGGTGCGCGTGCGCCGCGAGGGCACGTTCGGGGTCCTGCCCTCCGAGTCGGCCACCGCGCTGGCGATGGTGCTGACCGAGGTGCTGCAGAACGCCGTCGAGCACGGCTACGACCCCGAGGACGCCGAGGCCACCGGCACGATCACGGTCACCGTGCAGCGCCTGGTGGGGCGGCTGCACATGACCGTCGAGGACGACGGTCGTGGACTGCCGCCCGACTTCGACCTGGACACGTCGGCCAGCCTCGGGCTGTCGATCGTCCGCACCCTCGTCGAGTCCGAGCTCGGCGGCCTGCTGACGATCGGCCCGAGCCCGCACGGGAGCGGGACGCGCGCCGAGGTCGACGTACCTCTCGACTGAGGCCTACCCCAGCAGGGTCAGGCCGTCCGGACGCGGGAGCGCGCGTTGCGGCGCTTGAGCGCCCGCCGCTCGTCCTCGCTGAGCCCACCCCACACGCCGTGGTCCTGACCCGCCTCGATCGCCCACGCCAGGCACTGCTCGCGCACGTCGCAGCGTCGGCACACCTGCTTGGCCTCCTCGATCTGGAGGATGGCCGGACCGGTGTTGCCGATCGGAAAGAACAGCTCCGGGTCCTCATCGAGACACGCGGAACGGTGGCGCCAATCCATGGAGGGTGGATCTCACTTTCGCATTGAGTGCAGGCAGGGGTACTCAGGCCTGCGGGCGCGCGTGTAGTCGCAAATGTGAACGATTTCACGAGCGGAAGGTCCAGACTCGCAAGTAAACCCGCCCGGATCAAGCCTTTTGGTAGGTCGGTTGGGTCACAGGCAGTCCCACCGGGGAGCCCCGTACGCTGCGAACGTGTCCGAACCGGCCCCTCCGGGCGTGCCCGCCAACCCGCCCCAGCTCCTCGTCGCGGCCTCGCTGGTCGCCGTCCAGGGACTGCTGCTGCTCCTCTTCGCGGTGCTCGAGGCCGCCAGCCTGTCCTCCGAGCGGATGTCGATGGGCCTCACCACGAGCGCGTTCTTCTTCGCGTACGGCGCCGCGCTGCTGGGCTGCGCGTGGGCGCTCACCCGCCAGCACGCGTGGGCCCGTGGCCCGGTGCTGCTGACCCAGCTGATCCAGCTCGGGCTCGCCTGGAACCTGCGCGACCGGCTCGAGCTGAGCATCCCGATGGCCCTGGTCGCCCTGATCGTGGTCGCGGGCATGCTGAGCCCGGCCACCCAGGACGTGCTCGCCGACGACCCGATGCGGGGCCGGGCGGACTAGTCCTGCTCCTCCAGCGAGGCCCGCAGCTGGTCCAGGGTGCGGGTGAGCAACCGCGAGACGTGCATCTGCGAGACGCCGATCTCCTCGGCGATCTGGGACTGGGTCATGTTCTTGAAGAAGCGCAGGAGCAGGATCTTCTTCTCGCGGGGGTCCAGCTTGTCGAGCAGCGGCTTGATCGACTCGCGGATCTCGACGTGCTCGAGCCCCTCGTCGTCGACGCCGATCGCGTCGAGCATCGACGGGGTCGAGTCGTCGGAGTCGTCGGAGGCGTCGAGCGAGAGGGTGGAGTAGGCGTTGCTCGACTCGATCCCCTCCACGATCTCCTCCACCGTGCAGCCGATGGTCTCGGCCAGCTCGCGCGGGGTGGGGGAGCGGCCGAGCGACTGGGTCAGCTCGGCCGACGCGGCACCGATCTGCATGCGCAGCTCCTGGAGCCGGCGCGGCACCCGGATCGCCCAGCCCTTGTCCCGGAAGTAGCGCTTGATCTCGCCGATGATCGTCGGCGTGGCATAGGTGGAGAACTCCACGCCCCGGTCGGTGTCGAACCGGTCGATCGACTTGATCAGGCCGATCGTGCCCACCTGCACGAGGTCCTCGAACGGCTCACCGCGGTTGCGGAACCGGCGCGCGCAGTGCTCCACGAGCGGCAGGTGCAGGCGGACCAGCGAGTCGCGCGCCGCGTCACGGGTGGACTGAGGGGAGGTGTCGTCGTGGAACTCCACGAACAGCCCCGCGCTCGTGAAGCGCGTGAGCTCGACCCCGACCAGGGGTTCGTCGTCGTCCGAGACCGTGACGTCCCGGGGAGGTGGGGCGTCCATGTCAGAGGCCGGGTCCGCCGGCTGTCGACTGCATCGTCATGGTCACGACGAACCGGCCGTCGCGCGACTCCGCGGTGGCGGTGGTGGCGAGCGTGCTGAGCACCTGCCACGCGAAGCTGTCGTAGTCGGGTGCCGGCGCCTCGGCGGACGTGACCCCGACGGCGATCCGGAGCTCGCCGGGCGCGAGGAAGAACTCGCAGGTGAGGTCGGAGCCGAGGTCGGCCTCGGGCAGCACCATCGCGTTGGCCTCGCCGACGGCGATGCGCAGGTCCTCGATGTCGTCGATCGTGAAGTCGAGGCGCGCGGCCAGGCCCGCCGTCGTCGTACGCAGCACGGAGGCGTAGGCGCTGTCGGCGGGGAGACGCAGCTCGACGTCGGCCCGGCCGTTGGTGATGCCGCCCTGAGCGGTGCCCGTCTCAGACATGTGTTCGTCCTTCGTTGGTGCGGGTCAGGTCGACCGACCCTACTGCGATGGTTGCGAGCAACGGCCGAGGCCGGCCACCGGTGTGTACCCGGTGACCGGCCTCGACAAACGCTGGTCTAGTGCTCGAGAACGTCAGGCCTTCTTGGTCTCCCAGAAGATCTCGTCGATCTCGTCGATCTTGGCGAGCAGCTCGTCGGCCTTGCCGGCGTCGAGCTCACCCTTGGTGCCCGAGGCGCCGGCGAGCTTGGTCGCCTCGTTGACCAGGGTGTGGAGCTGGGGGTACTTCTCGAAGTGCGGGGGCTTGAAGTAGTCGGTCCACAGCACCCACAGGTGGTGCTTGACCAGCTCGGAGCGCTGCTCCTTGATCAGGATGGCCCGCGTCCGGAAGTCGGGGTCGTCGTTGTCGGCCACCTTGGCGATGATCGCCTTGATCGACTCCGCCTCGATCCGTGCCTGGGCCGGGTCGTAGACACCGCAGGGGAGGTCGCAGTGGGCCGAGACCTCAACAGTGGGGGCGAACAGTCGCGCAAACATGCGTGTCCTCTCGTCGTCGTGTGAGCTTCTCGCTGGGACACTACTCCGCATGCGGGAGGGTGGACGAGGCGCGTTCTGGGGGTGGGCACTCGTGCGCGGTGAGTCCATGGAGCCGGCGCTGTCGGCGGGCGACCGGCTGCTGGTCTCCTACCGCCGCCGACCCGCACCCGGGGACGTCGTGGTCGCGCGCTTCCCCGACGGGACGCTCACCGTCAAGCGCGCCGCGGAGCGTCGTACGACGGGCTGGTGGCTGCTCAGCGACAACGCCAGGGCCGGGGTCGACTCGCGCCACCGCGGGCCGGTCGCCGACGCGGACGTGCTCGCCGTCGTGCTGGCCCGTGCCTGGCCCCGCCCTGCTCGGCGGCTGTGACGGGCCTCATCTGGGACTGGTGCGGGCAACGCATTCGCGTGTGGAAGGATCGACGTTCGTGGCTGCCGCTGACTCTTCCTCGCACCCGCATGCCGGCGACCCCGTCTTCGACCTGCACGTCGGCGGGAAGATGCAGACCGTCTCGACGGTTTCGCTGACCGGTGCCGACGACCTCTCGAAGGCCTACACGCCCGGCGTGGCGCTGGTGTGCGAGGCGATCGCCGCCGACCCGTCGATGACCCAGCACTACACGTGGGTGCCCAACGTGGTCGCGATCGTGAGCGACGGCACCGCCGTGCTCGGCCTCGGCGACATCGGGCCTGCCGCCGCGATGCCGGTGATGGAGGGCAAGGCCGTGCTGTTCAAGCAGTTCGGTGGCGTCGACGCCGTGCCGATCTGTCTCGACACCACCGACGTCGAGGAGATCATCGAGACCGTGGTCCGCCTGGCTCCGAGCTTCGGCGGGATCAACCTCGAGGACATCTCGGCGCCGCGCTGCTTCGAGATCGAGGACCGGCTCAAGGAGCGCCTCGACATCCCCGTCTTCCACGACGACCAGCACGGCACCGCCGTGGTCGCCCTGGCCGCACTGACCAACGCGCTGCGGCTCACCGGGCGCAGCCCCGAGGGCACCCGTGTGGTCATCTCCGGTGCCGGTGCGGCCGGTGTGGCCGTGGCCCGGATCCTGCTCGAGGCCGGCATCAAGGACCTCGCCGTGGTCGACCGCAAGGGCGTGCTGCACTCCGGCCGCGGTGACCTCACCCCCGTCAAGCGGGCGCTCGCCGTCGACACCGCCGACCACTTCGGCCGCACCGGCTCGCTGGCCGACGTGCTCGTCGGCGCCGACGTGTTCATCGGCGTCTCCGGCGGCACCGTGCCCGAGGAGTACGTCGCCACGATGGCGCCCGAGTCGATCGTCTTCGGCCTGGCCAACCCGATGCCCGAGGTCCACCCCGACGTCGCCCACCGGCACGCCCGGGTCGTGGCCACGGGGCGCTCCGACTTCCCCAACCAGATCAACAACGTGCTCGCGTTCCCCGGCATCTTCCGCGGCGCCTTCGACGTACACGCGACCGCGATCACCGAGGGCATGAAGCTCGCCGCCGCCGAGGCGCTCGCCGCCCTGGTGGGCGACGACCTGTCCGAGGACCTCATCATCCCCTCACCGTTCGACCCGCGGGTCGGCCCGGCCGTCGCCGCCGCCGTGTCCGCCGCCGCCCGCAGGGACGGCGTCGCGCGCCGCTAGGGTCGAGACATGTTCGCTGTCTACGCCGACTCCTTCGCCGCCGCCGACTCCGACGACCCGTTCTCCGGCCTCGTGGTCGGCGAGCGGCCCGACCCAGAGGTGCCCGACGGGTGGACCCGGGTGACCGTCAAGGCGGCCTCGCTCAACCACCACGACCTCTGGTCGCTGCAGGGCGTGGGCCTGCGCGAGGAGGCGCTGCCGATGATCCTGGGCTGCGACGCGGCGGGGTACGACGAGGCCGGCAACGAGGTCGTCGTGCACTCCGTGATCTCCGACCCCGCGTGGCGCGGCGACGAGACGTTCGACCCCAAGCGCTCCCTGCTCTCCGAGCGGCACCAGGGCACGTTCGCCGACTCCGTCGTGGTGCCCGCGGTCAACGTCGTGCCCAAGCCGGCGTCGCTGTCGTTCGAGGAGGCCGCCTGCCTGCCGACGGCCTGGCTCACCGCCTACCGGATGCTCTTCAGCCAGGGCGACCTCAAGCCCGGCGAGACCGTGCTGGTCCAGGGCGCCGGCGGCGGAGTCGCCACCGCGCTGATCACGCTGGCCCGCGCGGGCGGGCTCAAGGTGCTCGCCACCTCACGCGACGAGGCCAAGCGGGCCAAGGCGCTCGAGCTCGGCGCCCATGAGGTCTTCGAGTCGGGAGCCCGGCTGCCGGTCAAGGTCGACGCGGTGATGGAGACCGTCGGCCGCGCCACGTGGTCACACTCGATCCGGGCGCTGCGGCCCGGCGGGCGGATCGTCATCAGCGGCACGACGTCGGGTCCCAAGCTCGATGACGCCGAGCTGACCCGCATCTTCTTCCTCCAGCTCAGCGTGATCGGCTCGACCATGGGCACCCGCGCCGAGCTGGCGTCGCTGGTCACGATGCTGGACGCGACCGGGGCGCGGCCGCTGATCGACCGGTCGATCCCCATGGCCGACGCCCGCGAGGGCTTCGCCGCGATGGCCGGCGGCGACATCTTCGGCAAGGTCGTCTTCACGCGATGAGCGGGCCCGCCAGCCACCTGGTCACCGGCGCCGGCTCCGGGATCGGCGCCGCGCTCACCGACCGGCTGCACGCCCGCGGCGACCACCTGGTGCTGCTCGCCCGCTCCGAGGAGCGCGGCGCCGAGCTGGGCGCGCGCTACCCCGGCAGCCAGGTGCTGGTCGCCGACCTGGCCGACCCCGACGCCGTCGCCGCACTGACCGGCCTGCCCGACGAGCTCGACTCCGTGCACCACGTGGCCGGGGTCGTCGACCTCGCGCCGGTCGCCGACCAGTCGCTGGCGCACCTGCGCGCACAGGTCGACGTCAACCTCTTGGCCCCGGCCCTGCTCACGCGCCTGTGCCTCCCCGCCGTACGACGCACGCGGGGGACGATCGTCTTCGTCAACTCCTCAGCCGGGCTCTCGGCGAGCGCCGACTGGTCGGCGTACGCCGCGTCCAAGTTCGGGTTGCGCGGTTTCGCCGACTCGCTGCGGGCCGAGGAGGTCGAGCACGGCGTCCGGGTGACCACGGTCTTCCCCAGCCGGACGGCCACCCCCATGCAGGAGAAGGTGCACGAGCAGGAGGGGCGCACCTACGACGCCTCGCGGTGGATCTCCCCGGAGACCGTCGCCGACACGATCCTCCACGTGCTCGACCTGCCGCGCGACGCCACGATCCCCGAGGTCACGGTCCGTCCGGTCGTCCCGCGCGCCACCTAGGTAGAGGCGGGCTCCAGCACGAAGATCCGGATCCGGCGACCCGTGATCCGGGTGCGGTACTTCTTGTAGCCGCCGTAGATCCCCGCCGACGCAGCCATCACCTCGTCGAACTCCGCCTCCGTCGCGGGCCGGGCCACCACGTCGAGGGTCGTGCCCCGGAAGGCCACGCTGGCGTGCGGGTCGGCCTCGAGGTTGAACACCCAGGCCGGCGTGGAGGCCTGGCCGAAGTTGGTGCCGAGCAGGGCGAGCGTGTCGCCGACCGGGATCGAGATCAGGTGCGTCGTACGACGCAGGCCGGACTTGCGCCCCGTCGTGGTGACGTCGACCACCGGCAGCCCGGCCAGCAGCCCGGGCACGCTCTGTCGCCCGCCGCTGAGCCGTCCGACGGCGTCGTCGAGATGGTGCAGCAGCTTGGAGAAGAGCCAGGCCCCGAATCGGCTCGACGCGAACGCCTGCATCAGGCGCTGGAACGGGTTCGGCCGCTTGAACGCGTAGCCGAGGTCGGCGGCGATGCTCATGGGGCAGTCGACCACGAGGCGTCGGGCGGTGTCGCCCGAATGCGCAACTCAGGTGCGCGAACGCCAGTTGAGCGCGCCGACGAGGACCATCCGCAGCTGGACGCGGGCGTCCTCCACGATCTGCTTCTCGACGTCGGGGCGCCCGGGGGAGCGCAGGATCGCCTCGGCGGTGGCGACCATGGCGGTGACGATCAGGCCGGAGAGGATGCGCAGGTCCTCCGACGACCAGGTAACGGTGCCCGGCAGCCGCGCCAGGTCCGTGGCCAGCTCGTGCTCGAACAGACTGATCTCGCGGTTGATCGCCTCGCGGACCTGCGCCGGACCGGCGGCCCGCTCGCGTGCGATGAACTGGAAGTGCGCCCGTTGGCGATGCACGTGCTCGACCAGGATCCCGATCGAGGAGTCGATGGTGTCGTCGAAGCCCGGGTTGCTGCGCCGTACGTCGAGCAGCATCGCGCGCAGCGACACGAACGACTCGTCGACCAGGGCCAGGCCGAGCGCCTCGATCGAGTCGAAGTGGCGGTAGAACGCCGTCGGCACGATGCCGACCTCCTTGGCCACCTGGCGCAGGGACAGCGCGACCAGGCTGCTCTCCTCGCAGAGGGCCAGCGCGGCGTCGAGGATCGCCCGCCGGGTGCGCTCCTTGCGCTCACCCCGGGTCTCGGTCACAACCCACGACCATATCAGTGCACATGTGTGCACAGTCACGGCTGAGCCGGTTGACCTGCGACGGGAGGCCCTGCCAGGGTTTTCGGTGTACGAACGTACACTCAAACTTCGACGAAGGAGCCCCCCATGAGCATTGGGCAGAGCATCCTCCGCTCACGTGCTGTGGCCGCACTGACCTCGCCCCACGGCGTCGACCGCTACCTCGAGCAGGTCAACCCGATGTGGGCCGCCCACGAGGTGCGCGCCCGCATCGTGAGCGTCGACCGGGAGGTCGACGTCCCCGGCCACCCGCCCGTCGCCACGATCACCCTCCAGCCGACGTCGACCTGGCGCGGCCACCGCGCGGGGCAGCACGTCCAGCTCGGGGTCGAGATCGACGGCGCCCGCCGTACGACGCGGGTCTTCACCGTCTCGAGCCCCGACTCCCGCCGCGGCGACCGGTTCACGATCACGCTGCGCGCCAACCCCGACGGGGTCGTGTCGCGCTACCTGGTGAAGCGGGCCACGCCCGGAACGATGGTCCACCTCTCCGAGGCCGAGGGCGACTTCGTGCTGCCCGACCACGTCCCGGAGCACGTGCTCTTCATCTCCGGGGGCTCCGGCATCACCCCGGTGATGTCGATGCTGCGCTCCCTGCAGCGCCGCACGCACCGCGGCCGGGTGACGTTCGTGCACTACGCGCAGAGCCCCGATCACCAGATCTTCGCCGCCGAGCTCGACGAGATCCGCCGCTCCGGCCACGGCATCGACGTCCACCTGCTCCACCCCGAGCTGGGCGACCCGGCCCTCTCGCCGGCCTGGCTCGAGCGCCTGGTGCCCGGCTACCGCGACGTGCCGACCTGGGCCTGCGGCCCGGCGCCGCTGATCGAGGCCGTCCAGGCGGCGTACGACGGGTCCGACGCCCTCCGTGTCGAGTACTTCAAGGCCCCGCGGCCGGCCGCCTCCAGCGAGGTGGGCGGCGACGTCTCGTTCAGCCGCTCCGGCGAGTCGGCGCCCAACTCCGGGGCCTCGCTCCTGGAGCAGGCCGAGGCACTCGGGCTGCGTCCCGAGTTCGGCTGCCGCATGGGCATCTGCTTCACCTGCACCTCCCGCAAGAGCGAGGGCACCGTCCGCAACGTGCTCACCGGCGAGGAGTCCTCCCTCCCCGACGAAGACATCCGCATCTGCGTCAGCGCCCCTGTCGGCGACTGCACCGTGGAGCTCTGAAAGGACCGCCATGACCGTCACCGCCCAGTCCGCCCCCACCGACACCCACACGATCCCCGGCGACGCGCTGCTGCGCCGCCTCACCCCCGAGCAGATCGAGGCCTTCGGCGCCGAGCTGGACGAGATCCGGCAGCGGGTCATCGGCCGCCTCGGTGAGGAGGACGCGACCTACATCCGCAACGTCGTCAAGGCCCAGCGCGCCTTCGAGGTCGCCGGTCGGGCGCTCTTCTACGTGCCTCCCGCATGGCCGCTCGCCGTGGCCGCGCTGAGCGTCTCCAAGATCCTCGACAACATGGAGATCGGCCACAACGTCATGCACGGCCAGTACGACTGGATGGGTGACCCGGGCCTGAACTCCCGCATGTACGAGTGGGACAACGTCTGCCCGAGCGACCAGTGGAAGTACAGCCACAACTACATCCACCACACCTACACCAACATCCTCGGCAAGGACCGCGACATCGGCTACGGCATCCTGCGCATGGACGAGGAGCAGGAGTGGAAGCCGCACTACCTCGGCAACCCGCTCTACGCGACCCTGCTGATGCTCGGCTTCGAGTGGGGCGTGGCCATGCACGACCTGGAGTTCGAGCGGATCATGGCCGGCGAGAAGACGTGGGCCGAGACCAAGCACCTGCACGCCGGGCTGATCCGCAAGATCCGCAACCAGGCGCTCAAGGACTACCTGCTGTTCCCGGCGCTGACCGGGCCGCTGTTCCCGCTGACCTTCGCGGGCAACGCGACGGCCAACCTGGTCCGCAACATCTGGGCGTTCAACATCATCTTCTGCGGCCACTTCCCGGCGGGGGTCTCGACGTTCTCCCAGGAGGAGTGCGAGGACGAGTCGCGCGGGCACTGGTACTACCGCCAGCTCCTGGGCTCGGCCAACATCACCGGCAGCAAGCTCTTCCACGTGATGACCGGCAACCTGTCGCACCAGATCGAGCACCACCTCTTCCCCGACCTTCCGGCGCGGCGCTACCCGGAGATCGCGGAGGAGGTCCGCGAGATCTGCGAGCGCTACGGGATCGCCTACAACACCGGCCCCCTGGGCAAGCAGCTGGGCAGCGTCGCGCGCAAGATCTGCCGCTTCGCCCTGCCCGACAAGGCGCCCCGCTTCCTGCCCGGCTTCCTCGGCGGCGGCCGCTCCGGGGAGCCGGTGGCCGAGACCCCGTTGGCCGCGTGAGCATCGAGGGCCACAATGGCCGGATGAGCGAGCGTCCCGGCCCCGACCGCCTCTCCAAGCCGGAGATCGGCAAGGACGCCGTGCAGTCCACCGTGGAGGCCGCGGCCTCCACGGTCGGCGAGGTCGCCGGCATCATCACCAAGGCCGTGCAGGACGTGGCGGGCGCGCTGGGTGGCTTCGCCACCGAGCTGTTCGAGATCAAGGACGCCTCTAAGAAGGCCGCCGAGGAGCAGGGCGACTGACCGCCGGGCTCAGCGGCTCACGCGGTCCCAGCGGCGCTGCTTGACTGCCAGGTGCAGCTCCAGCCGGACCCGCCCGTCGCCGAGGTCCATGGTGAGGACCGCGGCCAGCCGCTCCAGCCGGTAGTAGAGGCTGCTGCGGTGCAGGCGCAGCCGTGCGGCCGTCGCCCGGACGTCGCCGGCGAGGTCGAGGTAGGCCTCGAGCGTCTCCAGCAGCATCGGGCCCGAGGGCGACGCGTCGAGCGCCGCCAGCGGGTCCGGGTGGGCCGGGTCGGAGTCGAGCCGCCGGTAGATCCCGAGCGCGGACCAGTGCGCGGGCGAGGGCACGGAGGGGTCGTCGGCGGAGATCCGGGCCGCCAGCTCGGCCTGGCGCACCAGCGCTGCGCCCGCGGCCCGGCCCGGCTCGCCCGGGTCGCTGACCCCGACCGCCGTGCCGGCGGGGGCAGCGGCCACCGCACGTCGCAGCTCGTCCTCGGTGGCGACGACGGCCGGCGGGCGGTCGTCGGCAGTGGCCACCACGCGCAGCCGGGCGCTGCGCCGCTCGCGCCCCGTCAGGAGGCGCGCGAGGTCGCCGGAGGCACGACGTACGGCGTCGAGGTCGGCGTCGGTCAGCGGCGTGCCGTCGTCGAGCAGCCACACCAGCGCCACACACCGGTCCTGGGCGCGGACCACCAGACAGCGGCGAGCGGAGAGCTCCAGCGAGGCGTTGGCCGGCACCCGCTGCAGGGTGCCGATCGTGAGGTCGACGTGGCGAAGCTGCCACGCGTGCACGTCGGGGGCGACGCTGCGGCGCAGGATGCTGCTGACCCGGGCCCGGTCGCTGTCGTCGCCCCGGATGCTGTGGGCGAGCAGGTCCCCCTCGGGGCCGTCGAGCGTGAGGCTGCGGTCCAGGTCGTCCGCGAGCGAGTCGAGCACGTCCTGGACGTCTCCCGCACCCACCCGTGGCCTCCGCTCCGCCGTGCCTGTTCGTACAACTGTAGGAGAGAGTTCCCGTAGGTCCGTGCACGCGTCCGGTGCGCGTGCTCCCCGCCCCGCCCTAGGTTGGCGCCCATGACGCACGCTCTCCAGCACCGGCCCTGGGTCCCCGCCGCCAGCGAGGCCCTGGTCGCCGACCTCGCGGCCCGCGCGGCCGACGCCTCCCCGGCCGAGGCCCTCGCCGAGATCGACCGGCTGGTCGCCGAGAACGACCGGATCCACAACGTCGAGACGCTCAACCTCAACCCGGCCACGAACCTGATGAACCCCCGCGCCGAGGCCCTGCTCTCGGCCCGGCTCGGGTCACGCGCGTCGCTGGGCTACCCGGGGGAGAAGTACGAGACCGGGCTCGAGGCGATCGAGCGGATCGAGGTCCTGGCCGCCGAGCTCGCCGCCGAGGTCTTCGGGGCGTCGTACGCCGAGATCCGGGTGCCGTCGGGTGCCGTCGCCAACCTCTACGCGTTCCTGGTGACCTGCGAGCCGGGCGACACGATCATCGCGCCGCCGCCCTCCATCGGCGGACACGTGACCCACCACGCGGGAGGCTCGGCGGGGATGTACCGACTCCGCACCGTTGAGGCGCCCGTGGACCCGCAGGCGTTCACCGTCGACCTGCCCCGGCTCCGGGACCTGGCTCACGAGGTCCGGCCGCGGCTGATCACGCTGGGCGCGAGCCTCAACCTCTACCCGCACCCGGTGTCCGCCGTGCGCGAGATCGCCGACGAGGTCGGGGCCAAGGTGCTCTTCGACGCGGCCCACGTGTGCGGCCTGGTCGCCGGGGGCGCCTGGCCCAACCCGCTCGACGAGGGCGCGCACCTGATGACGATGAGCACGTACAAGAGCCTCGGCGGCCCGCCCAGCGGACTCATCGTCACCAACGACGCCGAGTTGGCACAGCGCCTGGACGCCGTGGCCTACCCCGGCCTCACGGCCAACTTCGACGCCGCCAAGGCCGCCGCGCTCGCGGTCACGATGGTGGACTGGAAGGTCGCCGGGGCGGCGTACGCCGCCAGGATGGTCGAGACCGCCGCCGCGCTAGCCGAGGGCCTGGAACGACGGGACGTCGCGCTCTACCGCGGGGCACACGGGCCCACGCGCTCGCACCAGCTCGCGGCGCTCGCCGAGCCGTTCGGTGGCGGGCAGCGGGCCTCGCAGCGGCTGCGCCGGGCCAACCTGCTCACCTGCGGCATCGGCCTGCCGGTCGCGGAGGTCCCGGGCGACAACAACGGGCTGCGGCTGGGCACGCCCGAGGTGGCGCGCCTCGGCATGACCGCCGCCGACATGGACGACCTGGCGGGCTTCGTCGCGGCCGGCCTCGACCCCGCCACCGACCCGGCGAGCGTCGGCCCTAAGGTCACGCAGTGGCGCGCGCAGTTCAGCGGAGTCCATTTCACCGCCGACCTGCCTGGCTGACCCAGCCGCGCTTCACGTGCCTGGGCAGGCTGGTGGACCGTCGGGTCGCGCGGAGGGGGTGGCGTGGTCAGGTTCGCCGGTGAGTGGTTCGGTGCCGGCGCGGTCACGGCCGAGCAGATGTTCGCGGGGGCCACAGGTAGGCGCCGAGTCGGGGACGTCGTAAGCCTCGAGCTGAAGTGCCTCGACACAGCGGGGCAAGGTTGCAGGAACAGGTAGGTCCGCCACGGTTGTGCGGAACGACGTGGTCGATGTCGCAGCGGGCCGCTGGTCTGCTGCACCACGGGAACACGCAGTGGTGGTCCACGAGAGTGTCTTGCTCGACCAGGCGCTCGGGGACCTCGTAGGCGCCGACGTGGATGTGGTCGGCGAGGTCGCGGACGGGTTTCACGATGATCGTGGCGTCGGGGTTGCCGCACCAGGCGCGAATGCTCTCGGCGAGGATCGGTGTCCGGGTGTTGTCGCACCGACCGACGTTGTCGGCCCCGGGGCTGGCGCCGTTGGGGTTGCCGAACACGGTGTCGCCGTGGAGGTGGACCACGATCTGGCGGTGGGGTCTGTCGTAGGCGAGGGTGGCGTGGCCGCGGGCGAGGTCTCCGACCGCCAACGCCCGGCGGACGTCGAGCGACTCGTCGCAGCCGAGGTCCTTGAGCTCGGCGGCCCGTGTGGACAGGGCGAGGTCGAGGTCGAGTGCATCGGGGAGGTCGAGGACGCCGTCGACGGAGACGGTCCCGGCGGGGGTGACCTGGTCCTTGTGGATGTCGAAGCAGCGGCCGTCAGCGTCCCGGCGGCGGGCCTTCTCTGCGGCTTCGGGGTCGAACCGGAGCCTGGCTGCGTCGACCTGGCGCAGGACTTCGGCGAACGAGACCTTGTGCGCGACGAACGCGACGCGTTGGTCCACGAACGCCGCACCCTGCCCCGGCAACGACATGGTGTGCTCCGCGATGAGCCTGGCCCGCCAGAACGGAAGGACGCCTGAGGCGACGCGCTCCCACAGCCTGGGGAGGCGGTAGCGCACTTCGAGGGCTGCTCCGACGTACCTCTTGGCGGAGTCGGTCGACTGGCCCAGGGCGGCGCCGAGCTCCATGACCGCGAACTCCGAAACCCAGGGTGCCCCGTCGCCGGCCAACGGGATCCCGTGGTCGCCGAACGCGGCGTCGCCTTCGTCGTCGGTCTCGTGGATCACGCACCACTCGAGTAGGGCGTTGAGGGTGCGTAGCTCTGCTCGGGTCTGAGCTGCTTTGCCCGAGCGGACCTGATCCAGCACGGAGCTGGCGTCGGGTCCGGTCGGGGTGGTCATGGGGGCAAGTCAAGCAGCGAGCACCGACAGTGAGGGGCCTCAGAAGCCTTGTTCCACAGGGGTTTCGAGAAATTTCTAACATTTTACTATGGTGGTTTCGAGGCTCGTCGCTGGCGCTCCTCGCACCTCAACCACCGTCGGAATCGGGCCCCAGTTCCCCGAGGACACAGTCACCCTCACGAGGGTCTCGACGCGGGCTCGCTGGCGCTCGCCCGGCTCGACCAACGAGAAAAGGCGAGCGGCTCAGCCGAAGGTCATCCGGAACGCCGACATCCGGGCCGAGGCCAGGGGGCGGGCGCCGCGCAGCCAGGCCAGGGGCCCGTCGGCGGCGAACTCCCAGTGGCCGCGGCACGGCAGCGCCTTGGACGAGCCCTGCAGGGTGGCGGTCTTCTCGTCACCGCCCTCCGGGAGCTCGGGCTGCCAGGTGCCGCCCTTGAACGGCAGCCGCAGCGCGGCCCGCGAGACGTCGGTGAAGCGGGCGGAGGCGATCGGTCGCCGCCCGGCGGTGGCGGACCACTGCGTGCGCGAGAGCGGACCGGTGTGGCTGGTCTCGAGGGTGAAGTCGCACAGCCCCTTCGGGATCGCCCACAGCTCACGGCCACCGGCGACGGACGCGGGGGAGTCGACCCAGATGTCGGTGATCGTCACGCGGCGGCCGTGCTCGTCGGACTTGACCGGCCGGGCGACCAGGAGCTCGGAGTAGGTCAGCGGGCTGCCCTCCTCGTAGCTGACGAAGGCGGCGCCGTAGACGCCCGCGGGCCGGGTCTCGTCGACCTGCTCCTTCACCTTGAACAGGGAGAGCCACAGCGAGCCCACCATGCTCCACGGGGCGGCGGGGTAGGACGTCGTCTCGGGGGTCGTGTCGGCGTTCGTCTTGGGGGTCTGTTCAACCATGCCCGGAACCCTAGCGGGGTTCGGGGGTCAGTCGTCCGGGTCGTCCAGCCGCGCGAGCCAGGTCGCGAACCGCTCGACGGCGGTCTCGAACTCCGGGTGGATGTCGGTGAACTCCTGGAGGCGCTCGGACAGCCACGCCAGGGTGACCTCCTCGTCACCCCGGCGCTTCTCGAGCTCCTCGATCCCGCGGTCGGTGAAGTACATGCCAGTCCTTAGGAGAAGGCCCGGTCCAGCAGGTCCTTCTGCTCGGCAGCGTGCCGCTTGACGGTGCCCACGGACGGCGAGCTGGACGCCTCGCGGGTCACGGGCTCCACCTGCGCGTCGACCTCGGGCCACACGTTCAGCGCGTAGTTGGGCCACGGACCCATGTTGACCGGCTCGTCCTGCACCCAGCGCACCTGCTTGAGGTTGGGGTAGCGCGCGATCTCGGACCGGATGTCGTCGAGCGGGTGCGGGTAGAGCTGCTCGACCCGGGCGATCGCGAAGCGCTCGCCGTTCTCCCGCTTGGCGCGGTCGACCATCAGGTCCCAGGTCACGCGACCCGAGCACACCAGCAGCGTGTCGACCTTGCTGGGGTCGGCGGACTCGTCACCGATGAACGGGCGGAACGCGCCGCTCGTGAAGTCGGCCGGCTGGGAGGCCGCCTCCTTGCGCTTGAGCATCGACTTCGGGGTGAAGACGATGAGCGGGCGGTGCTTCTCGCCGAGCGAGTGGCGCCGCAGCAGGTGGAAGTACGACGCCGGGGTCGACGGCTGCGCGACCACGAAGGCCTCGTCGGCGGCCATCGTCATGAAGCGCTCGATCCGCGCGGACGAGTGGTCGGGGCCCTGGCCCTCGTAGCCGTGGGGGAGCAGCAGCACGACGCCCGACTCCTGGCGCCACTTGGTCTCGCCGGAGCTGATGAACTCGTCGATCACGGTCTGGGCGCCGTTGACGAAGTCGCCGAACTGCGCCTCCCACAGCACCAGGGCCTCGGGGCGGGCCACGGAGTAGCCGTACTCGAAGCCGAGGGCGGCGTACTCGGACAGCAGCGAGTCGTAGACGTAGAACTTGCCCTGGTCCTCGGTGAGCGAGGACAGCGGCGTCCACTCGTCGGCGTTCTTGCGGTCGATGATCGTCGCGAAGCGGGAGACGAACGTGCCGCGGCGGGAGTCCTGGCCGGCCAGGCGCACCGGGCGGCCGTCCATCAGCAGGGCGCCGAAGGCGAGGATCTCGCCGGTGCCCCAGTCGATCGGTCCCTCGGTGATCGCGGTCGCCCGGCGCTGCAGCTGCGGCATCACCTTGGGGTGGACCGTGAAGCCGTCGGGCGGGGTGACGTAGGCGTCGGCGATCCGCTTAAGGGCCTCCATCGGGATGGCGGTCTCGGTGTCGCCGGCCGGCTTGTCCGGGTAGTCCGGCACGGTGGTCCACTCGGACGGCTGGCTGCTCGCCTCGCGCACCTCGGTGAAGACCCGCTCCAGCTGCTGCTGGTAGTCGCGCAGGACCTGCTCGGCCTCCTCGATCGTGATGTCGCCACGACCGATCAGGGACTCGGTGTAGAGCTTGCGGACCGAGCGCTTCTGCTCGATCAGGTCGTACATCAGCGGCTGGGTGTACGACGGGTCGTCGCCCTCGTTGTGCCCGCGACGTCGGTAGCAGACCAGGTCGATCACGACGTCCTTCTTGAACGCCTGGCGGTACTCGAACGCGAGCCGGGCGACCCGGATGCACGCCTCGGGGTCGTCGCCGTTGACGTGGAAGATCGGCGCCTGCACCATCCGGGCGACGTCGGTGCAGTAGAGCGAGGAGCGCGACGAGCCCGGCGAGGTGGTGAAGCCCACCTGGTTGTTGACGACCAGGTGGATGGTGCCGCCGGTGCGGTAGCCGCGCAGCTGGCTGAGGTTGAGCGTCTCGGCCACGACACCCTGGCCCGCGAAGGCCGCGTCGCCGTGCACGAGCAGCGGGAGCACGGGGTACTCGGCGCCGCGGTTGAGGACGTCCTGCTTGGCGCGGGCGATGCCCTCGAGCACCGGGTCGACCGCCTCGAGGTGCGAGGGGTTGGCCGCGACGGACACCTTGATCTTGTGCCCGGAGCCGGCCTCGAACTCGCCCTCGGCGCCCAGGTGGTACTTCACGTCGCCGGAGCCCTGCACCGTGCGCGGGTCGATGTTGCCCTCGAACTCACGGAAGATCTGGGAGTACTTCTTGCCGACGATGTTGGCCAGCACGTTGAGCCGGCCGCGGTGGGCCATGCCGATCGTGACCTCGTCGAGGTTGGCCTCGGCGGCCGCCTCGCAGATCTCGTCGAGCACCGGGACCGTGGTCTCGCCGCCCTCGAGGCTGAACCGCTTCTGCCCGACGAACTTGGTCTGGAGGAACGTCTCGAAGGCCTCGGCCTGGTTGAGCTTGAGCAGGATCCGCAGCTGCTCCTCGCGGGGCGGCTTGGTGTGGGGCTGCTCGACCCGCTCCTGGATCCACCGGCGCTGCTCGGGGTCCATGATGTGCATGTACTCGATGCCGGTGGTGCGGCAGTAGGAGTCGCGCAGGATGCCGAGGATCTGGCGCAGCTTCATGAAGCGCCGGCCCTCGCCGCCGAACGAGCCGGTCGCGAACTCCCGGTCGAGGTCCCACAGGGTGAGCGCGTGCGACTCGACCTCGAGGTCGGGGTGGCTGCGCTGGCGGTATTCGAGCGGGTCGGTGTCGGCCATCATGTGGCCGCGCACGCGGTAGGCGTGGATCAGCTCGAGGATGCGCGCCTGCTTGCTGATCTCGTCGTCGTGGGACGTCGAGATGTCGTTGCTCCAGCGGATCGGCTCGTAGGGGATGCGCAGCGAGCGGAAGATCTCGTCGTAGAAGTCGTCCTCGCCGAGCAGCAGCTGGTGCATGCGCTTGAGGAACTCGCCCGACTGGGCGCCCTGGATGACGCGGTGGTCGTAGGTGGAGGTGAGCGTCATGACCTTGCTGATCGCGTTGCGCGCGATCGCCTCGGCCGAGGCGCCCTGCCACTCAGGGGGGTACTCCATGGCGCCGACGCCGATGATCGCGCCCTGCCCGGCCATGAGGCGCGGCACGGAGTGGACGGTGCCGATGCCGCCGGGGTTGGTCAGCGAGATCGAGGTGCCCTGGAAGTCGGTGACCGCGAGCTTGTTGTCGCGCGCCTTGCGGACGATGTCCTCGTAGGCGGTCCAGAACCCGGCGAAGTCCATGGTCTCGGCGGCCTTGATGCTCGGCACCAGGAGCTGCCGGCCGCCGTCGGGCTTCTGGACGTCGATGGCCAGGCCGAGGTTGATGTGGGCCGGGGTGATCAGGGTGGGCTTGCCGTCGCGGGTCTCGAAGCCGTTGTTCATCTCCGGCATCGAGCGCACCGCCTTGACCAGCGCGTAGCCGATCAGGTGGGTGAAGGAGACCTTGCCGCCGCGGGCGCGGGCCAGGTGGTTGTTGATGACCGTCCGGTTGTCCCAGAGCAGCTTGACCGGCACCGACCGCACCGAGGTGGCGGTGGGCACGGTCAGGGAGGCGTCCATGTTGTGCGCCGTGCGGGCGGGGGCGCCACGCAGCACGGTGTACGTCGGCTCGTCGCTGGCCGCGGCCGGCTCGGCCGGGCGCGACTCCTTGGGCATGGGGTCGCTGGTGCCCTTGGCAGGCTCGGCGGCCTTGGTCTGCGGGCGCGGCTTGGCGACCGGAGCCGGCTTCGCCTCGCTCTTGGTCTCACCCTCGGCTTCGGGCGCAGCCTCGCTCTTGGCCGGCGCGTCGGCGTTCGCCTCAGGCTCGGCCTTGGGCTCGGTCTTCGACTCGGCCTTGGCCGGCGTGGCCCCGTTGGTCGAGGAGCCGTTGGTCGATGCTGCACCCCCGCCGCTCTTGAAGTAGTCGACCCACGTAGCGTCGACACTGCCCGGGTCCGCGGTGTAGCGCTCCCGCATCTCCTCTACGAGCCACTCGTTGGCTCCCAGTGACGAGGAGGGTTGGGGGGAACTGGCGGACGGGTTGCCTGACGACTGCGGCACGACTTGCTTCGCCTCTTTCGATGAGCGCGCGGGGATGAGGGTGTGTGTCGTCAAGGCTAGACCCACGGGCCAGCAAATACCGACCCGAGCCCAGCCTTTGGGGCAGGGTGTTGCCGAACCCACCAGTCAGGGCTGCCGACACGGCCCGAGAGGACGAAACTCGACCATGGTCAGACTCCCACTCCGAGCAGGCCGGCCGACGCGGGCGGTGCCGGCCACGGCCGTCTGCCTGGCCCTGGCTCTCTCGCTCACGGCGTGCTCGGGCGACGACGAGCCCGAGGACGGCGATCCGCCGAGCACGAGCGCGTCTCCCTCCGGGCCTCCTCCGATCGAGACCGTGGCCCGCCTCGGCGAGGTGGTCGGCGACCTGGACAAGCAGAAGAAGGCCCGGCTGAAGACCAAGGTCGCGGAGGTCGTGGACGCCTGGATCGACGCGGCCTACCTCGGCGACTTCCCACGCACCGACTTCTCCGACGCCTTCCCCGGCTTCACCAAGGGCGCCGCCGCCGACGCGACCACGGACGCCGCCCTGATGACCAACAAGCGCTTCGCCGCCGACCTCGAGCAGGTCGTCGCGACCAGGCGCGAGGTCGTCGTCGACGCCCTGGCCGTGCGCAAGCACGCCGTCGCCGCCACCGCTCGCTTCGTGCTCGCGATGACGCTCGATGGCGGCGTACACCGCCGGGAGCGCGTCCGAGGCCGGCTCTTCCTGACCTACGACGACGGCGCCTGGCGGGTCTTCGGCTACGACGTGAACAGGGGGCGTGGCCGATGAGGCGCGCACAGCATCCGGCCCGGCTCGCCCGCACCCTCCGGACGGTGGCCCTCGGCTGCGTCCTCGCGGTCTCGGCCCTGGTCATCCCGGACTCCACCGTGGCCTCGACGGAGGTGACGCTCGTCAAGATCGAGAGCGCCCAGGGCATCGACCTCGAGCCCGACGTCGTCTGGATCCTCGCGGTCGGCTCCGACGCCCGTCCCGGCGAGGACATGCTGCGCACCCGCGGCGACGCCCTCCAGCTGATCGGGATCAACACCAGGACGGGAGCGGCCACCACGATCGGGGTGCCGCGCGACTCCTACGTGTCGATCCCGGGCGCCGGCTCCGACCGGATCAACGCCGCCCTCTACTACGGCGGTCCCGAGCTGCTCGGCCGGGCGATCGGGGAGCTGATCGGGGTGCAGCCGGAGTATGTCTTCGTGACCCGGTTCCCGTTCTTCGAGGACATGGTCGACGACATCGGAGGGATCGACGTACGCAACCCGTCGTACTTCTCCGACTCGAACCTCAAGCCCAACGGCTTCAAGACCGGGCGCCTGCACCTCAACGGCTACTCCGCGATGGCGTTCGCCCGCATCCGCAAGACCCTGCCCGGCGGCGACTTCGACCGCTCGGCCAACCAGCAGCGGGTCCTGCGCGGCATCCAGTCGACGGTGCGCAACAAGGCGGACCAGCCGGGCTTCATGGAGCGCGGCGTGCTCACGGTGATGAAGCACCTCCACACCGACCTGCCCCCCGGTGAGCTCTTCAAGCTCGCCCAGGCGATCGCCCAGGTCGACCCCACCAAGGTGACCGGCTGCGTGGTCCAGGGCGGGATCGGCAACATCGGGGGCGCCAGCGTGGTGCTGCCCTACGTCGAGCAGGCCCGCAGCTACGGCGACCAGGCCCGCAAGGACGCCACCATCGAGCGCTGCTGAGCCGGATGGACCGAAATGCGACGTCGGGGCGGACCTTGCGGTCCGCCCCGACGTCGTTGGTGCTAGCGGGTCACTTGGTCAGGAACCGTGCCGAGACCTGGCCGAGGTTGATCGCGGTGTCCAGCGCGGTCAGCTGGATCACGAGGCCGCTGACCTTGGTGCCGTAGTAGTTGCGGTCCTGCTGGACGAGCATCTGCACGACGCCGTTGTCGAACGTGTAGCCGGGGCCCGGCCGCAGCGAGTCGGTGATGTCCACGCCGTTCACGAGGATCTGGGCGAACGTCGTCGACACCTTCTTGCGGACCTCCTGGCCCTTGCCCGGGGCGTAGACGTCCACGCGGGAGGAGAGGCCCTTGATCAGGATGTCGAGGCTGTTGGGGACCGCGACCCGGACCTCGTCGACCTGCGCCGAGCTGAAGCCACGCCCGACGGCGCCCTTCTGGAGGCCCTGGTAGGTGTACTTCATGCCCTTGAGGCTCACACCCAGCTGCTCGTGGACGAGGCTGGCGGTGGGGGTGCTGATGGTGCGGACCTTGCCGAAGGTGCCCTCGCAGGGGATCGAGCGCTGGGCGATGCCACCGAGGGAGACGATGTCGTTGAGGGCGGTCAGCTCGAGCGCCGACATCGTGGAGCGGAAGACGCCGGCCGGGACCGGGCGGCTGATCCGGCTGCTGGCGCGGCCGAGCTGGAGCACGGTGTCCTCACCGGTCGCGTCGACCAGGATCCGCAGGGCGTAGGCCTCGGCGGCGGCGAAGTTGGGGCCGGTCTTGCCCGACGACGTGCCGAGGCTGATGCTGCCCAGGCCCGGGATCTCGAGAGGTGCGGCCAGCTCCGTGAGCAGCTGGACGACCTGGTTGACGATCTGCGTGACGGGGGCGGTCACCTGGCTGAGGATGTCGAGCAGCTGCTGGACCTCGGCCGGGACCGGCGAGTTCTCCGGCATCGTGAGCTTCATGCCCTGGAACCCGAAGGAGTGGGTCTCGCGGAAGGCTCCGGCGCCGTTGTTGGCCTGGGCGTCGTAGAAGGAGTCGGCCACCGAGCGGAGACCCTCGATCGTCAGGACGGGGGTGGCCACGCCGGCCACCTCGCCACCGAGCTCGATGTCGGCGACGGTGCTGATCGCGCGGACGCCGTTGATGCCCTTCGCGGCGTCACGGTAGGTCTTGCTCTCGCTGCTGGTGGCGGCGACCTTGATCAGGTCGTTCTCGATCGGGAGCGTGGCCAGCGAGGGCTGGGCCTTGCGAACGCCGGCGATCCGCGTGCACGGCAGCTGAAGGTCGGCGTCACGCAGGGTGCGTACCTCGACGTTGTTCACGAGGAGCTTGGTGCCGTAGACGCTGGCCTTGTAGCCGAAGCGGGTCACGGCGCCCTTCTCGGAGGCCGCGGGGGCGGAGGCGACGGCAGGCGTGACGGTGAGGCTGGCGGACAGGCCGGCGGCGCAGGCAACCGCGACGGCGATCGAGCGAGCGAGCGAACTTCTCATGCGAGTGACTCCTATGGGGTGACGAGGCAGACGACCGGCCGAGTCCGATGTTGTGACAACGGCTCAACGTGACGGACGTTATAGAGACGACTAGACCAGTGGTTCGGAGCGTGACGGGTCGGCACTTGAGGACCGGGCATCGGGCCGAGCTGCTGGCTTTTGGGCGGACTGTCGCCGGTGGGTAAGGTCCCGCTGCGTGCAGGCGCATTTTCGGCAGGACATCCAGGGGCTACGTGCCGTTGCGGTGACCCTGGTGGCGCTGGACCACGCGGCGGTCGGCCCGTTCCACGGCGGCTTCATCGGCGTCGACGTCTTCTTCGTGATCTCGGGCTACCTGATCACGTCGCTGCTGCTGCGCGAGGCCGACAAGACCGGGCACATCTCGCTGTCGAGCTTCTACGCCCGCCGAGCGCGCCGGATCCTGCCGGCGGCCCTGCTGGTCACCCTCGCCACGATCCTGCTCGCGGTGCTCTTCCTCGACGGTGCACGGGCGCTGTCGGTGGGGGAGCAGGCCATCTGGGTGACGTTCTTCGCCGCGAACATCAAGTTCGCCGCCGAGGAGACCGACTACTTCGCCGAGGGTGCGCCGGCCTCGCCCCTCCAGCACTACTGGTCGCTGGCCGTCGAGGAGCAGTACTACCTCTTCTGGCCGCTGATCCTGATCGGGGCCATCGCGCTGCTCGCCGGCTGGCTGAAGGGCCCCCGCCGGGCCGCGATCGCAGTGCTCGTGGTGATCATCACGGCCTCCTTCGCGTGGTCGGTCCACCAGACCGCCCAGGACCCGACCGCGGCCTACTTCTCCACCCCGGCGCGTGCCTACGAGCTGGCGATCGGAGCGCTCGCCGCCGCCGTCACGCCGTACCTCGCCCGGTTCTGGCGCAGCTATCTTCCGTTCCTGCTCGCCCTCGCGTCGTGGGTCGGCGTGGCGATGATCGGCTACTCCGCCCTGGTCTACACGCCGCAGACGCCGTTCCCGGGGTCGGCCGCGGCCGTGCCCGTCGTGGGGACCGCGCTGCTGCTGCTCGGCGGACGCGAGCGGGTCGCTGCCTGGGGACCCCAGCGCGCCCTCTCGGTGCTGCCGATGCGCCTGGTGGGGGACTGGTCCTACTCGTTCTACCTGTGGCACTGGCCGGTGATCATCGTCGCCCGCTACCAGTTCGGGGGGATCTCGGGCTGGCGCGGCCTGGCCGTGCTGGGCGTCGCCCTGGCGCTGTCGGCGGCGACGTACTACTGGGTCGAGACGCCGTTCCGCACCCGCAAGGTGTGGAGCAAGGGCCACACCCGGGCGCTGCTGCTCTACCCCGCGACGATCGCGATCGTGCTGCCGTCGGTGGCGGTCGCCAACCATGTGGTCCGGGCCGGGTCGAACGATGGCGGGGCGGCGATCACGGTCACCAACTACGGCCAGGACGACTCGGACAAGCCGCGCCGGTTCAGCGACGACCCCTACGTCGCGCTCGTCCAGGCCTCGGTGCTCGCCGCAGAGAACGAGATGGAGGTCCCGGGCGGGCTGCGACCCAGCCCCCTCGACCTCGTCGACAGCGTCGCGTCGACGGACGACTGCCCCTACTTCGACCTCAAGACCAAGGACCTCGAGCTCTGCCCCCGAGGTGACACCGAGGGCGACAAGCAGATGGTGCTCATCGGCGACTCGCACGCCCGACAGTGGATCCCGGCGCTCGAGCAGATCGCCGAGGACCACGGCTACGTCGCCTACTTCCTGGTGCGCGAGGGCTGCCCGGCGGCCGACGTGGTCCCGTGGAAGAAGACCGGCGGTGGGTCGGTCGGGTGCCCGGAGTTCCAGGACTGGGCGGTCGAGCAGGTCCAGGACCTCGAGCCCGACCTGACCGTGCTCGCCACGGACGCCAACGAGCGGGGCTTCACCGACGACGAGGGCAACCAGGTCGGTGACGAGGCCGGGATCGAGGCGTTCCTCGAGTCGGGACTGGTGGACACGATCGAGCAGGTGAAGCCCTCCAGCGGCAAGACCGTGGTGATCGGTGACCCGCCGATCCACACGGTCGGCCCCGTGGAGTGCATCACCCGGGACGACCCGACCCTGCTCGGCTGCCTCGGGCCGCCCCAGGAGAGATCGATCCGCATGATGCGGGCCACCGAGCGGGCCGCCGAGACCGCCGGTGCCGACTTCGTCTACACCGCCGACTGGTTCTGCGCCCGCGACCTGTGCCCGACGGTGATCGGGCAGTTCATCACGCACCGCGACGACGAGCACATCACCGTGGAGTACGCGGAGTACCTGGCGCCCGAGCTGGCGCGGTTGATGGGCTTCCCGCCGGCCGACTGACCCGGGGGCAGGTCACCTCATGTGACCCGACCAGGACGCGTCGAACCAGTCGCGCAGCCACTGCGTCATCACGACGATCTCGCGCTGCTGCTCGTCGCGGATCGTGCCGGCCAGTTCGGCGACCTCC
Organism: Nocardioides szechwanensis; assembly: GCF_900103935.1. GTDB lineage: Bacteria > Actinomycetota > Actinomycetes > Propionibacteriales > Nocardioidaceae > Nocardioides > Nocardioides szechwanensis. Next base: position 217,802 of record NZ_FNIC01000007.1, on the reverse strand, counting down.
GGGTGGACGTCGGTGGACATCAGCAGGTGCTGCGACATCATCACCGCCATCATGTGGTGGCCGACCATGTCCTCGAGGAAGGTGCGGTCGAGCTCGTCGCCCTCGAGGCCGTCGAGGTCGCGCATCATGGGCTCGTAGTCCGCCGGCCCGGCGTCGGGATACCACTCGTTGAGCCAGCCGCGCATCAGCTCGATCTGGGCGGTCTGGCTCTCCACGATCGACGCACCGAGGTCCCGCATCTCCGGCCGGTCGGACCGGCCCAGCTCCCGCGCCGTGGTGACGGCCTCCTCGTGGTGAGCGACCATCTCCACGAGGTACGCCGGCTCGCTGGTGGACGCCGAGCCGTGCCTCCCGCCGCCCATCCGGTCGCCCATCCGGTCGCCGGTCCGGTCGCCGGTCCGGTCGTCGTCGCCCATCATCGACATCCCCGAGCCGTCGCGGCCCATCATCGGGTGGCGGTCGTCGTCGTTCGCGAGCGTGACTGCGGCTGTGGCCAGGGCGATGACGAGGGCGACGGCACCGGCCGCCGCGAGGAGCACGCGCTTGGTCATGACTGCCTCCAGGGAGCAACTCCAGGATGGCGTGGGTCATGCCGGCAGCCCAGGGTCCGGGGGCGTCGGTGGCCGGGACCTTCGTCCCGCCGTGGTGATGGGTACCCCCGGCAGGATTCGAACCTGCGCTTCCGCCTCCGGAGGGCGGCGCTCTATCCCCTGAGCTACGGGGGCTCTTGGGTGCGGCACGACCTTACAGGCGCGGTCGGGCTGGGGTGAAACCGGTTCGGAGTCCCGCACCCCACGCCGATAGTCTTGGCCGGTGACCCCAGAGCAGCTCTCCACCGCGATCGTCGATGTCCTGACGACCCTGTCCGACGAGGGTGCCATCACCCTGCCCGACGGTGTCCCGACGACGGTGACGGTGGAGCGACCCCGGCAGAAGGGTCACGGCGACTACGCCACCAACATCGCGATGCAGCTCGGCAAGCGCGCCGGGATGAACCCGCGCGCCTTCGCCGAGCTCGTGCAGGGCGGCCTGGCCGCCATCGACGGCGTCGCCGGCGTCGATATCGCCGGTCCGGGGTTCCTCAACATCACCGTCGAGGCCGGCGCCCAGGGCATCGTCGCGCAGCAGATCGTCGCCGCCGGTGCGTCGTACGGCACCTCCGACGCGTTCGCAGGCGAGAAGATCAACCTGGAGTTCGTCTCCGCCAACCCCACGGGCCCGCTCCACATCGGTGGCGTGCGCTGGGCGGCCGTCGGCGACGCCCTCGGTCGGGTCTTCTCCATGACCGGGGCCGAGGTGACGCGGGAGTACTACTTCAACGACCACGGCGCCCAGATCGATCGGTTCAGCCGGTCGCTGCTGGCGAGCGCCAAGGGCGAGCCGGCCCCGGACGACGGCTACGGCGGGCAGTACATCCACGACATCGCGCGCGCCGTCATCGAGAAGCGGCCGGACGCTCTCGACCTGCCGCCGGAGGAGTCGCTGGAGGCGTTCCGCGCAGGGGGCGTCGACATGATGTTCGCCGAGATCAAGCAGAGCCTGCACGACTTCGGCGTCGACTTCGACGTCTACTTCCATGAGGACGAGCTGCACAAGAGCGGTGCGGTCGAGCGGGCGGTGGCGCGGCTCACCGAGCTGGGCAACACCTACGAGCAGGACGGCGCCCTGTGGCTCTCCACCGAGAAGTACGGCGACGACAAGGACCGGGTGGTCATCAAGTCGGACGGCGAGGGCTCCTACCTCTCCGGTGACCTCGCCTACTACCTCGACAAGCGTGAGCGGGGCTTCGACCGCTGTTTCATCATGCTGGGCGCCGACCATCACGGCTATGTCGGTCGGATGATGGCGATGTGCGCCGCGTTCGGCGACACCCCGCACGAGAACCTCGAGATCCTGATCGGCCAGATGGTCAACCTGGTCCAGGACGGCGAGCCGCTGCGGATGTCGAAGCGGGCCGGCACGGTCGTGACGATCGACGACCTCGTCGACGCGATCGGGGTCGACGCGTCGCGCTACGCCCTGGCGCGCTACAGCTCCGACTCGACCATCGACATCGACCTGGGGCTGTGGACCAAGCAGTCCAGCGACAACCCGGTGTTCTACGTCCAGTACGCGCACGCCCGGGTCGCCTCGATCCTGCGCAACGGCGCCCAGCTGGGTCTCGAGCCCGCAGGCAGCGAGTTCGACCCGGCGCTGCTCTCCGACGAGAAGGAGGGCGAGCTGCTCCGGGCGCTCGCGGAGTTCCCTCGCGTCATCACGGCGGCCGCCCAGCTGCGCGAGCCGCACCGCGTGGCCCGCTACCTCGAGTCGCTCGCCGGGCACTACCACCGCTTCTACGACAACTGCCGGGTGCTGCCCATGGGCGACGAGGAGCCGTCAGACCTGCACCGTGCCCGGCTACTGCTGGTCGCCGCCACGCGCACCGTGCTCGCCAACGGTCTCGCGCTCCTGGGTGTCTCCGCGCCCGAGAGAATGTGACCGGGTGACCCACGAAGCCGGCTGGGCCCACGCTCCGGGCGCCCTGCGCGGGCCGTCCTGGTTGCGCGAGCCCGCCGACCCCAACGCGCTGGTGCCGCTGCTGTGGTCCAGCACCGCCCACAAGGTCGACGGCGAGCTGACCGTCGGGGGAGTGGCGGTGGCCGACGTGGTCGCGGAGTTCAACACCCCGGCGTACGTCCTCGACGAGGACGACTTCCGCGCCCGGGCCCGCGCGTTCCGCGACGCGTTCGCGGCCTATGACGTCTTCTACGCCGGCAAGGCGTTCCTGTGCACCACGGTCGCGAGGTGGGTGGCTGAGGAGGGCCTCAACCTCGACGTGTGCTCGTCGGGCGAGCTCACGGTCGCGCTCAAGGCGGGCTTCGACCCGGCCCGGATCGGCTATCACGGCAACAACAAGACCTACCCCGAGCTGCGCCGGGCCGTCGCCGCCGGTGTCGGCCGGATCATCGTCGACAGCTTCATCGAGATCGAGCGGCTGGGCCAGGTCGCCGCCGACCTCGGCACCACCACGCGCGTGATGGTGCGGGTGACGGCCGGGGTCGAGGCCCACACCCACGAGTACATCGCCACCGCGCACGAGGACCAGAAGTTCGGTTTCTCGATCACCTCCGGCGACGCCCTCGAGGCCGTACGCCGCGTCGTCGCGGCCGACGGGCTCGAGCTGCTGGGCCTCCACTCCCACATCGGCAGCCAGATCTTCGACTCCTCCGGGTTCGAGGTGGCCGCCCGCCGGGTGCTGGCGCTGCACGCCACCGTGTCGACCGAGGTCGGGGTGACGATGCCGGAGATGGACCTCGGCGGCGGCTTCGGCATCGCCTACACGACCCAGGACGACCCGTCCGACCCTGCACAGCTCGCCACCGAGATGAGCAAGATCGTCGAGCACGAGTGCCGCGCGCTGGGCATCGCCGAGCCGCGCCTGTCGATCGAGCCCGGCCGCGCGATCGTCGGGCCCGCGATGTGCACCGTCTACACGATCGGGACCGTCAAGCCGGTCGCGCTCGACGGCGGCGCCGTGCGCACCTACGTCTCCGTCGACGGCGGGATGAGCGACAACATCCGCACCGCCCTCTACGACGCCGACTACTCCTGCACCCTCGCGTCGCGCGAGTCCCAGGCGCCGCCGATGCTGACCCGGGTCGTCGGCAAGCACTGCGAGGCGGGCGACATCGTGGTCAAGGACGAGTTCCTGCCCTCCGACCTCGCTCCTGGTGATCTACTGGCGGTCCCGGGCACCGGCGCCTACTGCCGGTCGATGGCGTCCAACTACAACCACGCGCTGCGACCCCCGGTGATCGCGGTGCGGGACGGCGTCGCACGAGTGATCGTGCGGCGCGAGACTGAGGACGACTTGTTGGCAACGGATGTTGGTGCGTGATGTGTGAGGGTCAGAAGCCGCTCAAGGTGGCAGTTCTCGGCTGTGGCTCCGTCGGTTCGCAGGTCGTGCGGCTGCTCACCGAGCAGGCCGGCGACCTCGCAGCGCGGGTCGGGACGCGGGTCGAGCTCGCCGGGGTCGCCGTGCGCCGGATCGACGCCCCGCGCGAGGTCGACGTACCCGAGGGGCTGCTGACCACCGACGCCGCCGGGCTGGTCAGCCGCGACGACGTCGACCTGGTCATCGAGGTGATCGGGGGCATCGAGCCGGCCCGGTCGCTGATCCTCTCCGCTCTCGAGCACGGCGCCTCCGTGGTCACCGCCAACAAGGCGTTGCTCGCCGAGGACGGGCCGACCCTCTTCGAGGCGGCCGAGAAGGCCGGCCGCGACCTCTACTACGAGGCCGCGGTGGCCGGCGCCATCCCGATCCTGCGACCGCTGCGCGAGTCGCTCGCCGGCGACAAGGTGACCCGGGTCCTGGGCATCGTCAACGGCACCACCAACTTCATCCTGGACAAGATGGACAGCTCGGGCGCCGGCTTCGCCGAGGCGCTCGAGGAGGCCCAGGAGCTCGGCTACGCCGAGGCTGACCCGACCGCCGACGTCGAGGGTTTCGACGCCGCAGCCAAGGCCGCCATCCTGGCGTCGCTGGCGTTCCACAGCCGGGTGACCGCCGCCGACGTGCACCGTGAGGGCATCTCGGAGGTCACCGCGGCCGACGTCCAGTCCGCCCGCGAGATGAACAGCGTGGTCAAGCTGCTCGCGATCGCCGAGCTCCGGCCGGGCCCCGACGGCGACGCCGTGTCGGTCCGCGTGCACCCCGCGATGATCCCGCGATCCCACCCGCTCGCCAGCGTGCGCGAGGCCTACAACGCGGTGTTCGTCGAGTCCGAGGCCGCCGGTCAGCTGATGTTCTACGGCCCCGGCGCCGGTGGCGCCCCGACCGCCTCGGCGGTCCTCGGTGACCTGGTCACGGTGGCCCGCAACCACCTTGCCGGCACCCGCGGGCCCGGCGAGTCGGCGTACGCCGACCGGGCGGTGCTGCCGATGGGGGAGACCCGCACCCGCTATCACGTGGCCATCGACGTCGACGACCGCGCCGGCGTCCTGGCCTCGGTCGCGCAGGCCTTCGCCGAGCACGACGTGTCGATCCAGACGGTGCGCCAGGAAGGGCGCGGCGACGACGCCCAGCTCGTCGTGGTCTCCCACGAGGCCACCGACGCCCAGCTCAGCGCCACCGTCGAGCACCTGCGAGGCATGGATATCGTCCGCGAGGTCACCTCGGTGATGCGGGTCGAAGGAGACACCGAATGAACGGCGAACGGACCGCGACCCGCACCCACCAGTGGCGCGGCGTCATCGAGGAGTACCGCGAGCTGCTCGAGATCCCCGAGGGAATCCCCGCGGTCACCCTGCGCGAGGGCGGCACCCCGCTCGTCTTCTCCGAGTGGCTCTCCGGGCTGACCGGCGCGGAGGTGTGGCTCAAGGTCGAGGGCAACAACCCGACCGGCTCCTTCAAGGACCGCGGCATGACCACGGCGATCTCGGTCGCCAAGGCCGACGGCGCCCAGGCCGTGGTCTGCGCGTCGACCGGCAACACGTCCGCGTCGATGGCCGCCTACGCCGCCAAGGCCGGTCTCAAGCCGCTCGTGCTGGTGCCCGAGGGCAAGATCGCCGCAGGCAAGATGGCGCAGGCGATCCTGCACGGCGCCCAGGTGCTCATGGTCCGCGGCAACTTCGACCACTGCCTCGCTCTCGCCCGGCAGATGGCCTGGGAGTACCCCGTCGCGCTGGTCAACTCGGTCAACCCCGCGCGCCTCGAGGGCCAGAAGACCGCCGCCTTCGAGATCGTCGACTTCCTGGGCGACGCCCCCGACTACCACCTGCTCCCGGTGGGCAACGCCGGCAACATCGCGGCCTACTGGCTCGGCTACACGCAGTACCACCGGATCGGCGAGGCCTCGAAGACCCCGGTCATGCGCGGCTTCCAGGCCGAGGGAGCCGCGCCGCTGGTGACCGGCGAGCCGTTCCCCGACCCCGAGACCAAGGCCACGGCCATCCGGATCGGCAACCCCGCGTCGTGGAAGCTGGCCGAGACCGCCCGCAACGAGTCGGGCGGGCGCTTCGCGGCGGTCTCCGACGACCAGATCCTCTCCGCCCAGCGCGAGCTGGCGTCCCGCGACGGCGTCTTCGTGGAGCCGGCCTCAGCCGCCGGCATCGCCGGTCTCCTGCAGGAGCTCGCTCAGGGCGAGTCCTACGCCGGCAAGACCGTGGCGGTCACGGTCACCGGTCACGGGCTCAAGGACACCGTCACCGCGCTCGAGGGCTTCACCAGCTCCGGGCAGAGCATCGTCGACACCGTCATCGACGCGGACGTCACCGAGGCGGCCCGCGCTGCCGGCCTCATCTGATGGTGCGCTTCGTCGAGGGGCCGGTCCGAGTCTCGGTCCCGGCCACCTCGGCCAACCTCGGGCCGGGCTTCGACTCGCTCGGGCTGGCCCTCGACCTGCGCGACCGGCTCGAGGCGCAGGTGCTGCCCGACGGCCTTGACGTCGAGGTGCAGGGCGCCGGGGCGGACGCCGTACCTCTCGACGAGTCGCACCTCGTCGTGAAGGCGATGCGCGCCGGCTTCGAGGAGCTGGGCGGCCAGCCGACCGGGCTGCGCCTGTCATGCACCAACGTCATCCCTCACGCGCGTGGCCTCGGCTCGTCGTCGGCGGCCATCGTGGGCGGCCTGGTCCTGGCGCGCGCGCTCGTCGTCGACGGTGACGCGCTGCTCGGCGACGACGCTCTCTTCAGGGTCGCCGCCCGGCTCGAGGGACACCCCGACAACGTCGCCCCGGCGCTCTACGGCGGCTTCGTCGTCTCCGGCAGCGACGACGGTGAGTTCTACGCCGTGGAGTCGCCGGTCGACCCGCAGGTCACCGCGGTGGTGTTCGTGCCACCCACCGGCGTCTCCACCGAGCTGGCCCGCGGGCTGCTGCCGGCCACCGTGCCGCACGCGGACGCCGCCGCCGACGCTGGGCGTACGGCGCTGCTGGTCGCGGCGCTCGCCGGACGCCCCGACCAGCTGTGGCGCGGGACCCGCGACTACCTCCACCAGGACTACCGCCGCGCGGCCATGCCGGAGTCGCTGGCGCTGGTCGACCGGTTGCGCGCCGAGGGCGTCGCGGCCGTGGTCTCGGGGGCCGGGCCGACCGTGCTCGCCTTCTGCGGCTGGCCCGAGGCGGCGAGCGCGGACGCGCTGCTCGCTCACGCACCGGAGGGCTGGGCCGCCCACCACCTCACCGTCGACCACGACGGCGCCGGTCTCGCGTGACGGTGTGCTGCCGGGACCAGTGAGACGAGTGATACATTGACGCGGCGCCAGAATCTTAGGCGTTGCGCCCTTGTGTGACCACTGTCTTCGACAGTCAATCCCTGTGGTGCGAAACCCCATCCTTGGACCATGCGGAGCATCTCCGTACCCGCCAGCCCTCCCGAGGGCGCGTGCTGGCGTCGAGGCGGGGCATTGACCAGGCGGCCGGCGGTGGACTCACCGCTTCGGCCTGAGCGTGGGAAGGACCTCACGTGACCGAAACATCCGAATCCACCAGTGACGCACCCGAGGCCGTTGCGGCCCCGAAGAAGCGCGGCGGCGGACTCAACTCCATGCTGCTCGCCGACCTCAAGTCGATGGCCGGCGGCATGGGCATCTCGGGCGCAGGCGCCATGAAGAAGGCGCAGCTCGTCGAGGCGATCAAGGCCGCCCAGGGCGGCAAGTCGAACGCCTCCGAGGCCAAGGCCAAGGCACCGCGCGAGGAGAAGGCTCCCCGCGAGGAGAAGGCTCCCCGCGAGGAGAAGGCTCCCCGCGAGGAGAAGGCTCCCCGCGAGGAGAAGGCTCCCCGCGAGGACAGGCCCGCCGCGAAGCGCGAGGCTGAGCCCGCCGTACAGGAGAGCCAGGGCGAGGCGCGGGACGACAGCGCCCAGCGCGACGGCAACCGCGACCACCAGCGCAACGCGCCGTCCGGCTCCCAGGGCGAGCGCACCCGCACCCGCAACCGTGACCACCAGGACGCCAACCAGCGCAGCCAGGGCAACCAGGGCAACCAGGGCAACCAGGGCGGCAGCGACCGCGCCCAGCAGGACCGGGCCAACCAGGACCGCGCCAACCAGGACCGCGCCCAGCAGGACCGGGCGAACCAGGACCGGGCGAACCAGGACCGGGCGAACCAGGACAGGGCGAACCAGGACAGGGCGAACCAGGACAGGGCGAACCAGGACCGGGCCAACCAGGACCGCAACCAGGGCGGCACCGAGGAGGGCGGCGGGCGCAACCGTCGCCGCCGCGGACGTGACCGCGCCAACCGCCCCGGCGCCCCCACGGGCGGCGGGACCGGGAGCCAGCGCCACGAGCCCGACACCACGATCCTCGAGGACGACGTGCTGGTGCCCGCCGCCGGCATCCTCGACGTGCTCGACAACTACGCCTTCGTGCGCACCAGCGGCTACCTCCCCGGCCCCGAGGACGTCTACGTCTCGTTGTCGATGGTCCGCAAGTACGGTCTGCGCCGCGGTGACGCGATCGTCGGCGAGGTCCGCCAGCCGCGCGAGGGCGAGAGCAAGGCGAAGTTCAACCCGATGGTGCGCATCGAGAGCGTCAACGGCGGCGACCCCGAGACCGCCAAGCACCGCGTCGAGTTCCAGAAGCTCACCCCGCTCTACGCCTCGGAGCGCCTGCGCCTCGAGACCGAGCCGGGCAACCTGATCGGGCGGGTCATCGACATCGCCGCCCCGATCGGGAAGGGCCAGCGCGGCCTGATCGTGTCGCCCTCCAAGGCCGGCAAGACGATGATCATGCAGTCGATCGCCAACTCGATCACGACCAACAACCCTGAGTGCCACCTGATGGTGGTCCTGGTCGACGAGCGCCCCGAGGAGGTCACCGACTTCGAGCGCTCGGTCAAGGGCGAGGTCATCTCCTCGACCTTCGACCGTCCGGCCTCCGACCACACGATGGTCGCGGAGCTGGCCATCGAGCGCGCCAAGCGGCTGGTCGAGCTCGGCCACGACGTGGTCGTGCTGCTCGACGGCATCACCCGCCTCGGGCGCGCCTACAACCTCGCCGCCCCGCCGAGCGGCCGGATCCTGTCCGGCGGCGTCGACTCCGCGGCGCTCTACCCGCCGAAGAAGTTCTTCGGCGCCGCGCGCAACATCGAGAACGGCGGCTCGCTCACCATCCTCGCGACCGCGCTGATCGAGAGCGGCTCGAAGATGGACGAGGTGATCTTCGAGGAGTTCAAGGGCACCGGAAACATGGAGATCCGGCTACGCCGCGACTTCGCCGACAAGCGCATCTTCCCCGCGATCGACGCCGTCCAGTCCGGCACCCGGCGCGAGGAGCTCCTGATGAGCAAGGAGGAGCTGGCGATCATCTGGAAGCTGCGCCGGGTCCTCTCCGGACTCGACAGCCAGCAGGCCCTCGAGCTGTTGCTCGAGCGGCTGAAGAAGTCGCAGAGCAACCTGGAGTTCCTCATGCAGGTGCAGAAGACCACGCCGACTCCCGGAGGTCAGGACGACTGACGTCCGGCAGGGCTAGTCTGACCAAGCAGTCTTCAAACAGGGGGAAGAGGTACGCCGTGGCTCGCATCGTGGTCGCCGACGACGACGTGGACATCCGCGAGCTCGTCGAGTTCAAGCTGTCCACGCTCGGTCACGAGATCGTGGCCGTCGGAGACGGCGCCGCGGCCATCGCGGCGTGCCAGGCCCAGCGGCCCGACCTGGCGGTGCTCGACGTGATGATGCCCGGCACCTCGGGTCTCGACGCGATCCGGGCGATCCGGGCCGACCCCAACCTCGTCGGCCTGCCGGTGATCCTCCTGACCGCCCGCGCCCAGGAGTCCGACGTCGAGACCGGGTTCGACTCCGGCGCCGACGACTACATCACCAAGCCCTTCAGCCCGCGCGAGCTCGCCTCGCGGGTCGAGGCACTCCTGTCGCGCTCCGCCGAGGGCTCCTCCTAGAAGCCTCTCTCGTGTCCTGACGTTGTGGTCCGGCCAGCCCGGACTCGCGGTAATGTGTAGGCCGACGGTTGGGGGATCGTCACACACCGGAAGGGGGGACCGTGGACAGAGCTGTGTCCAAAACCCCTGTTCCCAGCAAGCGCACGCCCAAGACCGACCCCGGGCGGCCCGTCGCCCGCCTGGTGACCCCCGTCCTCTTCCGCTTCGGCGCCCTGGTGGTCGTGATGGCGCTGGTCGCCATCGCCGGGATGGTGCTCTCGTTCCGCGCCGTCTCCTACCTCTCCGACGAGGTCCAGCCCGCGGCCGACGCCAACGCCGCGGTCCTCCAGGACCTGACCGAGATGAACGCCGCGGTCAGCACGTGGGCGCTGAGCGGGCGGAGCTCGGCCGTCGACGACTACGGCCAGGCCGAGCGCCGGCTCCCCGCCGACCAGCAGAAGGTCCGCCAGTTCGCCGCGGACGACGCCGAGCTGGACCTGCTGGTGGCCCGCCTCGAGGAGCGCACCCAGGCGTGGGTCGACTCGTACGCGGAGCCGAGGATCGTCGCCAAGGGCGGCCCGGGCACCTTCAACCCGCAGCGCTTCCGCGTCGGCCAGGACCTGTACAGCAAGCTCGAGGCCGCCCACCAGGAGACCCAGTCGGCCTTCGACGCCCGGGTCCGTGACGGTCGCAGCGAGGCGACGCTGCTCTTCCGCGGCACGATCGTCGCGGTCGCCCTGCTGGCGCTGGCCGCGTGGTACCTCGTCGGCCGCTTCCGGAACCGGCTGCTCAACGAGATCTCGGAGCCGCTGCGATCGCTCGAGTCCGCGGTGCAGAAGATGACCAGGACCGACCTCGACGCCCGGGCCGAGGCCCGGGGTCCCAAGGAGGTCCGCTCGGTCGCCACCGCGCTCAACGACTACGCCGACGCGCAGGGGCGCGCCCGCGCGGTCGAGGGCCGCATCCAGAACGAGCTACGGGTGCTCGACACCGCCAAGGACGACTTCGTCAGCAACGTCTCGCACGAGCTCCGTACGCCGCTCACGACGATCAGCGGCTACCTCGAGATGGTCGCCGAGGAGTTCGACGGCCAGCTCCAGCCCCGCCACGAGCGGATGCTCGAGGCGACCCGGCGCAACGTGACCCGGCTCAAGGCGCTCATCGACGACCTGCTCGCGCTGTCCAAGGCGGAGAGCCGGGCCACCGACCTCGAGGCCGCCGACGTGACCACGCTGGTGCGCGACGGCGTGACCGACGTACGCATCACCGGGGCGCGGCGGGGGATCCGGATCGAGGTGACCGCCCCGGCCGAGCCGATGACGGTCCTCTGCGACCGCGCGATGCTTCAGCGGGCCCTGATCAACGTGCTCTCCAACGCGGTCAAGTTCAGCCACGACAACGGTCAGGTCGACGTGACCGTCCAGAAGCTCGAGCCGCACCAGGTCGAGATCGCGGTCCAGGACCACGGCATCGGCATCCCCCGGATCGAGCTCGACCGGCTCGGCACCCGCTTCTTCCGTGCCTCCAACGCGGTGACCAACGAGATCGCGGGCACCGGCCTGGGCCTGCGCATCGTGCAGACCATCATCGACAAGCACGCCGGTGATGTGATGATCGAGTCGACCGAGGGCAAGGGCACCACCGTGTTCATCCGGCTGCGCCTCCACGGGTACGGCGGCCTACGCGTCGCCGAGGACCCGGCGGGGGACTAGCGGGGAATTAGGCCCGGCCCCTCGGCGTTCTCTATCATTGCTCGTTGGTTCCGGTTCACGCCTCCGCACTCCGCGGAGACGACCCGGCGGCCCTCCCAGAGATGGGAAAAGAGAGGAAAACATGAAGAAGGACATCCACCCGGACTACGTCGACACCCAGGTGACCTGCACCTGCGGCGCGCAGTTCGTCACTCGCAGCACGATGTCGAGCGGCACGATCAAGTCCGACGTGTGCTCGCAGTGCCACCCGTTCTACACCGGCAAGCAGAAGATCCTCGACACCGGCGGTCGCGTCGCCCGCTTCGAGGCCCGCTACGCCAAGAAGGCCGAGACCAAGGCCGACAGCAAGTAGCTGCACTCACAGCGCCGACCCTCTGCCTCCATGCAGACGGGTCGGCGCTCGTGATTTGTCCGCAGTCCGAAGCCACCCAGGAGTACGCATGTTCGAGGCCGTCGAGAGCTACGTCGCCGAGCACTCCGAGCTCGAGTCGCGCCTCAGCGCGCCCGAGACGCACGCGGACCCGCGCCTGGCCAAGACGCTCAACCAGCGCTACGCCCAGCTCAGCTCGATCATCGCGGCGTACCGTGCCTGGCAGGTGGCCGGCGACGACCTCGGCGCGGCCCGCGAGCTGGCGGCCGAGGACTCCTCGTTCGCCGAGGAGGCCGAGAGCCTCGTGGGGCGCCAGACGGAGGCGGCGGAGCGGCTGCGCTACCTGCTGATCCCGCGCGACCCCGCCGACGACAAGGACACCCTGCTCGAGGTCAAGTCCGGGGAGGGCGGCGAGGAGTCGGCCCTGTTCGCCGCCGACCTGCTGCGCATGTACACCCGCTACGCGGAGCAGCGGGGGTGGCGCACCGAGATCCTCGATGCCACCGAGTCCGACCTCGGTGGCTACAAGTCGGTCACCCTGGCCGTGAAGGCCAAGGGCACGCCGGCTCCGGGCGAGGGCCCGTTCGCCCAGCTCAAGTTCGAGGGCGGGGTGCACCGGGTCCAGCGGGTTCCCATCACCGAGTCGCAGGGCCGCGTCCACACCAGCGCCGCCGGGGTGCTGGTGCTGCCGGAGGCGGAGACCGTCGACGTGACCATCGACGACAACGACCTGCGCATCGACGTCTACCGCAGCAGCGGGCCGGGCGGCCAGAGCGTCAACACCACCGACTCGGCCGTGCGGATCACGCACGTCCCCACCGGCATCGTCGCGAGCTGCCAGAACGAGAAGAGCCAGCTCCAGAACAAGGAGCAGGCGATGCGCATCCTGCGCGCCCGGCTCCTGGCCGCGGCGCAGGAGGAGGCGGACGCCGAGGCGAGCGACATCCGTCGCAGCCAGGTCCGGACCGTTGACCGCTCCGAGCGGATCCGCACGTACAACTACCCCGAGAACCGGATCTCCGACCACCGCACGGGCTACAAGTCCTACAACCTCGACCAGGTGCTCGACGGCGACCTCCAGCCGGTGCTCGACTCCTGCATCCAGGCCGACCTCGACGCGCGTCTCGCGACCCTCGAGAACTGATGGCCGGCCAGCGACGAGAGCTGGTCACCCAGGCGGTGGCGCAGCTCGCCGAGGCCGGGGTGGCCAGCCCCGAGCACGATGCGGCCGAGCTGCTGGCCCACGTGCTCGGCACGACCCGCAGCCGCCTCGTCCTCGTCGACGAGGTCGGCGACGACGCGGCCCGGCAGTTCGCCGACCTGGTGGCCCGCCGCGCGGTCCGTGAGCCCCTGCAGCACCTCACCGGTACGGCGTACTTCCGCCACGTGGAGCTGCAGGTCGGCCCCGGCGTCTTCGTGCCGCGGCCCGAGACCGAGCTGCTGGCCGGCTGGGCGATCGAGCAGGCCGGCGCCCTGGAGGCGCCGGTGGTGCTGGACCTGTGCACCGGGTCGGGTGCGATCGCGAAGGCCATCGCCGACGAGCTGCCGCACGCCCGCGTCCACGCCGTGGAGCTGGACCCCGATGCCCACGCGTGGGCCGAGCGCAACCTGGCCGGCACCGACGTGGAGCTGCGCCTCGGTGACCTGGCCACCGCGTTCGACGACCTGGCCGGCACCGTCGACGTGATCGTGTGCAACCCGCCCTACATCCCGCTCGAGGCCTGGGAGTCGGTCGCTGCCGAGGCGCGCGACCACGACCCGCACCTGGCGCTCTTCTCCGGGGCCGACGGGCTCGACGCGATCCGGGTCCTCGAGGCGCGGGCCGCACTGCTCCTGCGGAGCGGCGGCGTCGTGGGCGCGGAGCACGCCGACGCCCAGGGAGAGGCCGCGCCGGCGGTGTTCGCCGCCACCGGGCGCTGGACCGACGTACGCGACCACCGCGATCTGGCCGACCGTCCGCGCTTCGTGACGGCGCGACTGGCACGATGAGGCCGTGAGCGAGCGCTACCCGACCGAGACCCCGGACGAGCTGGAGACCGCGGTCGAGGCCGCGAGCCTGGCCATCCAGCGTGGTGAGCTCGTGGTCCTGCCCACCGACACCGTCTACGGCGTCGCGGCCGACGCCTTCGACCCGGCCGCGGTTCGGGCGCTGCTCGAGGCCAAGGGCCGGGGCCGCGAGATGCCTCCGCCGGTGCTGGTCAGCTCGGCCACGACCATCGACGCGCTGGCGGTGCGGGTGCCGGGCTACGCGCGGGCCCTGGTGGAGGCCTTCTGGCCCGGCCCGCTCACGCTCGTGTGCCACCAGCAGCAGTCGCTCCAGTGGGACCTCGGGGACACCCGCGGCACGGTCGCGGTCCGGATGCCCGACCACGACGTCGCGCGCGAGGTCCTGGAGCGCACCGGCCCGTTGGCCGTGAGCTCGGCCAACCGCACCGGCATGCCGGCCGCCACCGACGCCGACCAGGCCGAGGAGATGCTCGGCGACGACGTCGCGGTCATCATCGACGCGGGGGAGTCGCCCGGGGGCGAGGCCTCGACCATCGTCGACGTGACCGGCAGCCAGGGCCGGATCCTGCGCCGAGGTGCGCTCACGCTCGAGCAGCTCAACGAGGTGCTCGAGCCGCTCGGGGCGACGCTGACGGACGAGGGCTGAGCCGGTGCGCGAGTACCTCCTGGTCTTCCTGGTCGCGGCGGCGGTGACCTATCTGCTGACCGTGGTGGCTCGTGAGATCGCGCTGCGTACCGGGGCCGTGGCCAAGGTCCGCGACCGTGACGTCCACGCCGAGCCGATCCCTTACCTCGGCGGGATCGCGATGTTGGGCGGGCTCGTGGCGGCGTACGTCGTGGCGCGCGAGCTCCCGTTCCTCTCCAACGGCGGGCCGTTCGTGTTCGTGGACGCCAAGTACGTGCTCATCGCGGGGGCGATGGTGTGCGGCATCGGGGTGCTCGACGACATCTTCGACCTCGACGCGCTGACCAAGTTCGGTGGCCAGGTGCTGGCCGTGGGCCTGCTGATCTACTCCGGCCTTCAGTTCAACTTCTTCCCGCGACCCGACGGCTACCAGTTCGTGCTCGACCCCGCCCAAGGGGCGCTGCTGACCCTCGTCGTCGTCGTCGCGACCGTCAACGCGGTCAACTTCGTCGACGGCCTCGACGGGCTCGCCGCCGGCGTGGTGGGCGTCGGCGCGGCGGCGTTCTTCCTCTTCAGCTACCAGCTGGCCAACCTCAACGGCGCGTCCCTGGCGACGACGGCGGCGTTGCTCTCCGCCTCCCTGGCCGGTGCCTGCACCGGATTCCTCGCCCACAACTTCCACCCGGCGCGGCTGTTCATGGGCGACAGCGGGTCGATGCTGATCGGCCTGGTGCTGTCCACGACGGCGCTGACCATCACCACCCAGTTCCGCGGCAACGAGCTCACCCAGGGCGCCGACGGCTCCCAGGCCAGCCTGCTGCCGTTCCTGCTGCCGCTCGCGCTCCCGGTGCTGATCCTGATCGTCCCGCTCGCCGACCTCGTCCTCGCCGTCGTACGTCGGACCCGTGCGGGACGCTCGCCGTTCGCCCCCGACAAGCAGCATCTGCACCACCGGCTCCTCGAGATCGGCCACTCGCACCGCCGCGCTGTCGTGATCATGTGGCTGTGGGCGGCGCTGATCGCGTTCGGCACCGTGCTCGCCAGCCTCTACACCGGCCCGCGGATGTGGGGAGCCCTGGGAGCCATGGCCACCGTGACCCTGCTCCTGACGTTCATCCTGCCGGTGGTCCACCGACCGCAGCTGCTGGCCGACCTGGTCGAACCGGCCGACCCGGGGTCCGCGGAAGGGGAGCCGGCGGCCGATTCGGGCGCTACCGAGACTTTGTGATAGTTTTCACGAGCACCCGATCGACCCCCACAGAACGGCCGCCGACATGACGACCGACGCTCCCCGCACCGGGCAGGCTGACCGCGACAGCGGCGCCAGCGTGCTCCTCGGAGCAGGTGGCGCGGCGCTGCTCCTGGGTCTCGCAGCCACGGTCGTCGGCGCCCTCGTGAGCGGCTCCGAAGCCGCCCTCGGCGCCTTGGTCGGCACCCTCCTCGTGGTCGGTGTGCTGGGCTTCGGCTCCTTTGTGGTCAACGTGGTCGCCGGGCTGATGCCCGCCGCGGCGCTGATGGTCGCGATGCTCACCTACACGCTCCAGGTCGTCCTGATGGGCCTGGTCTTCGCGATCCTGTCCGGCTCCGGCCTGCTCGACTCCACCGTCGACCGGGGCTGGCTCGCCGGCGTCGTCATCGGCGGGACCGCGATCTGGCTCGTGAGCCAGGTTGTGCTCACCACGCGGCGCCGGATCCCGGTCTACGAGCTGCCCTCGCAGGTCACCACCCAGCCCGCACAGGGGGGTGAACGATGAGTCCTCACGGCTGCTATCGTCCTGTCCGCGATGGCTCAGGAGATTCCCCCTGGGGAGCACGACGACGAACCTCGCGGAGATCCCTGGATGGCTTTTGGCTATCTGGTCTCCGGCGTACTGCTCTACGGGTTGATCGGATGGCTCTTCGACCGATGGCTGGGCACCTCGTTCCTGGTCGCGGTGGGGATCTTGCTGGGCGCTGTCCTGGGTACCTACCAGACCTGGATGCGCTTCCGGCCGAGCGAGACGGACGAGCAGAGCTGAACCAAGCACGAGTGCACAAGACGGCAGCAACGACACAGGAGACACGTTGAGCGGCATCGGCAGCGCACTTCTCCCCCAGGGGAGCATCCGAACCGAGGGCTTCACGCCCCCGGGACCGGCTGACTTCGACCTGCCTCCGATCGGCGGCGACTTCGGGACCTTCCACGCTTTCGGCCAGGAGTTCGTCCTCGGCGTCACCAAGCCGATGCTGCAGCTGGTGCTCTCCGCGGTCCTGATCTTCGGCTTCTTCTACCTGGCGTCGCGCAAGCGCGCGATGGTGCCGGGCAAGCTGCAGTTCGTCGGCGAGGAGGCCTACGGCTTCGTCCGCAACTCCCTGGGCCGCGACATCATCGGCACCCACGACTACCAGCGGTTCGTGCCCTACCTGTTCACGCTGTTCACGTTCATCCTGCTCAACAACCTGTTCGCGTCGATCCCCTTCATCCAGTTCCCGACGTTCTCGCGCTCGGGCATGGTCTACGGCCTGGCGCTGATGAGCTGGATCATCTACAACGTCGTCGGCATGAAGAAGCACGGCATCGGGGGCTACTTCAAGCTCCAGTCGGTGCCTGCCGGCATCACCGGACCGATCCTGCTGCTCCTGGTGCCGCTCGAGTTCATGTCCAACATCATCGTCCGGCCGGTCACGCTGGCGCTGCGACTCTTCGCCAACATGTTCGCGGGCCACCTGCTGCTGATCCTGTTCGCCCTCGGCGGCGAGTACCTCATCGTCGAGATGAGCCTGGCCTACGCCCCGGTCGGTGTCCTCGCCTGGGTGCTCTTCCTGGCCGTTGCCTTCCTGGAGATCCTGATCCAGTTCCTCCAGGCCTACGTGTTCGTCCTCCTCAACGCCATGTACATCCAGGGCGCCCTGGCCGACGAGCACTGACCAAGCACCACCCCCACAGCTGTACAACCTGAGATAGAAACAACCGAAAGGAAATCGCCGTGGACGGCAACCTCAACATGATCGGGTACGGCCTGGCGGCCATCGGGCCCGGTGTCGGCATCGGTCTGATCTTCGCCGCGTACATCAGCGGTGTCGCTCGCCAGCCGGAGGCACAGTCCCGCCTCCAGTCCATCGCGATCCTCGGGTTCGCGCTCGCCGAGGCGCTCGCGATCATCGGTATCGCCCTCGCGTTCGTCCTCTGACCGACGTCCCACCGACGTAGGCCGACCGAACACAAAGGACTGCCATGCAGACACTCATCCTCCCGCTCGTCGTGAGGGCCCAAGGCGAAGAGGGCGAGGAGCCCGCGCTCAACCCGCTGCTTCCGCACCTGGCTGAGATCGCGCTCTCGCTCGTCGTCTTCGGGATCCTGTTCTTCCTCGTGAGGAAGTTCGTGGTCCCGGCGTTCGAGGCGACGTACGCCGAGCGCACGACGGCGATCGAGGGTGGCCTCGCGGCCGCGGAGACCAAGCAGGCCGAGGCCGACGCCAAGCTCGCCGAGCTCGAGAAGCAGCTCGCCGACGCTCGGCACGAGGCTGCGCGCATCCGTGAGGAGGCGCGCGAGCAGGGCGCCCAGATCATCGCCGAGATGCGGGAACAGGCCCAGGCCGAGTCCACCCGCATCACCGAGCACGGCAAGGCTCAGATCGAGGCGGAGCGCCAGCAGGCGGTCACTTCGCTCCGTACCGAGGTGGGCGCGCTCGCGACGACCCTCGCCGGCCGCATCGTCGGCGAGAGCCTGGACGACGACGAGCGCTCCTCGCGCGTGGTCGACCGCTTCCTCGCCGACCTCGAGGCCATCGAGTCCACTGGTGCCGGCACGTCCGGCAGTGGAGTGAGCTGATGTCCGTGCGTGGCGCCTCCGCAGAGGCCGGGGCTGGTCTTCGCGACCAGCTCGGCCAGGTCAAGAACCCCGGCACCAGCCTGGGCCAGGACCTGTTCGGCGTGGCCGCCGTGCTCCGTTCGGAGCCGGCGCTGCGACGGCTGGCGACGGACGTCTCAACGGACTCTTCGGCCAAGTCGGGCCTGATGCGCTCGATCTTCGAGGGCAAGATCGAGGAGGCGGCGCTCGACCTGGTCGCCGACGCGGTCTCCCGACGGTGGACCGCCACGCGTGACCTGGCCGACACCCTCGAGCAACTCGGCGTCATCGCCGTGGTCCGCTCGGTGGGCACGAAGGCCGCCGACACGACCCGACTCTCCGACGAGCTGTTCGTGATCGGACAGACGATCAACGACAACCCCGAGCTCCGCACGGCCCTGGGCGACCCCGCCCGGTCCGTCGAGGACAAGCGGACGCTGCTGCGCTCGCTGCTCGAGGGCAAGGTCCTCCCGGAGGCGCTGGCTCTCGCCGAGCAGGCGCTCTCGGGTGCCTACCGCACGGTGGGCCTGGCGATCGCCGACTACCAGAAGATCGCGGCGTCGGTGCACGAGGAGAGCGTGGCCAAGGTGCGTGTGGCCCAGGGGCTCTCCGATGCCGACCGCACCCGCCTCCAGCGGGCGCTCAGCAAGCAGTACGGCCGCGAGGTCCACCTCAACGTCACCGTCGACCCCGCCCTCCTCGGAGGCATGCGGGTCGAGATCGGTGACGACGTCATCGACGGCACCGTGGCGGCCCGCATCGACGAAGCACGACGGAAGCTCGCCGGCTGACGCCGGCAACCCAGACCAACAAGTTCACCTGAGTCAGAGAGTAGGCAGACATGACGGAGCTTTCGATCCGTCCGGACGAGATCCGCGACGCGCTCCAGAAGTTCGTTTCCGACTACAAGCCGGAAGCGGCCGGCAAGGAAGAGGTCGGCACGGTCGCCGAGGCCGGTGACGGCATCGCGCGGATCAGTGGTCTGCCCTCCGCCATGGCCAACGAGCTGCTGGAGTTCGAGGACGGCACGCTGGGCCTGGCCCTCAACCTCGACACCCGCGAGATCGGCGCCGTCGTCCTCGGTGACTTCGACAAGATCGAGGAGGGCCAGACCGTGCGTCGCACGGGCGAGGTCCTCTCGGTCCCCGTCGGCGAGGGCTACCTCGGCCGCGTGGTCGACCCGCTGGGCACCCCGATCGACGGGCTCGGCGAGATCGAGACCGACGGCCGCCGTGCGCTCGAGCTCCAGGCCCCCTCGGTGATGCACCGCAAGTCGGTGCACGAGCCGCTCGCCACCGGGATCAAGGCGATCGACGCCCTGACCCCGATCGGCCGCGGCCAGCGCCAGCTCATCATCGGCGACCGCGCCACGGGCAAGACCACGGTCGCGATCGACACGATCATCAACCAGAAGCAGTACTGGGAGACCGGCGACCCGAGCAAGCAGGTCCGCTGCATCTACGTCGCCATCGGTCAGAAGGGCTCGACCATCGCCTCCGTGCGTGGTGCCCTCGAGGAGGCCGGCGCGCTGGAGTACACCACCATCGTCGCCGCCCCCGCGTCCGACAGCGCCGGCTTCAAGTACCTCGCCCCCTACACCGGCTCGGCCATCGGCCAGCACTGGATGTACGCCGGCAAGCACGTCCTCATCGTGTTCGACGACCTGACCAAGCAGGCCGAGGCCTACCGCGCCGTGTCGCTGCTGCTGCGCCGCCCGCCGGGCCGCGAGGCCTACCCGGGTGACGTCTTCTACCTGCACAGCCGTCTGCTCGAGCGGTGCGCCAAGCTCTCCGACGACCTGGGCGCCGGCTCCATGACCGGCCTACCGATCGTGGAGACGAAGGCCAACGACGTCTCGGCGTTCATCCCGACCAACGTCATCTCGATCACCGACGGGCAGATCTTCCTGCAGTCCGACCTGTTCGCGGCCAACCAGCGCCCGGCCATCGACGTCGGTGTGTCGGTGTCGCGAGTGGGTGGTTCGGCGATGACCAAGGCGATGAAGCAGGTCACCGGGTCGCTCAAGGTCGACCTGGCCCAGTTCCGCGCCATGGAGGCGTTCGCGATGTTCGCCTCCGACCTCGACGCGGCCTCCCGCCAGCAGCTCGACCGCGGCGGCCGCCTGATGGCGCTGCTCAAGCAGCCGGCCTACTCGCCCTACCCCCTCGACGAGATGACCATCTCGCTGTGGCTGGGCACCTCGGGTCGCCTGGACCGGGTCCCGGTCGAGGACGTCCTCCGCTTCGAGCGCGAGTTCCTCGACTACCTGCGCCGCTCGCACGAGGGCATCCTCTCCGCGATCCGCGAGTCCCTGAAGTTCGAGGACGAGACCGAGTCCTCTGCCTCTGACGCCTACGACTCCTTCCTCAACGAGTTCGAGACCTCCGAAGGTGGCTCGATCAAGGTCGGCCACGAGGCCCCGGCCGAGGCACTGGAGGACGAGGACCAGGAGCAGATCGTCAAGCAGAAGCGAGGCTGAGATGGCCCTCTCGCTGCGCGAGTACCGCGCGCGGATCAAGTCGACGGAGTCGATGAAGAAGATCACGCGCGCCATGGAGCTCATCGCTGCGTCCCGGATCATCAAGGCGCAGCAGCGGGCACAGGCGGCAGCGCCGTACGCCCGTGAGCTGACGCGTGCGGTATCGGCCGTCGCGACGTTCTCCAACGTCGACCACCCGCTGACGCGGGAGGAGGAGGACCCCAAGCGGGCCGCCGTCCTCATCGTGACCAGCGACCGTGGACTCGCCGGTGCCTACTCCTCGAGCGTGCTCAAGGAGGCCGAGCGGCTCGCCGAGAAGCTGCGCGGCGAGGGCAAGGAGATCGACTGGTACATCGCCGGTCGCAAGGGCGAGGCCTACTTCAGGTTCCGCCAGCGCCCGATCATCCAGGCCTGGACCGGCGCCTCCGACCAGCCGTCGTACGACACGGCCGCCGACATCGGTCGCGTGCTGATCGAGTCGTTCCTCAAGCAGCAGGGCGAGGACGGCGACGTCGACGAGGTGCACCTGGTCTACACGCGCTTCCGCTCGATGCTCGTCCAGGAGCCCACCGCGGTCCGCCTGCTTCCCCTCGAGGTGATCGAGGCCGAGGAGGGTACGGGCGACGAGCACTCGAGCGGTGAGGTTCTGCCGCTCTACGAGTTCGAGCCGTCGGCCGAGGCCGTGCTCGACGGGCTGCTGCCGCAGTACGTCCAGAGCCGGATCTTCTTCGCACTGCTCCAGGCGGCCGCCTCCGAGCTGGCCGCACGCCAGAAGGCCATGAAGTCGGCCACCGACAACGCCGACGAGCTCATCAAGAAGTACACCCGTGTTGCCAACCAGGCCCGCCAGGCCGGCATCACCCAGGAAATCAGCGAGATCGTTGGTGGCGTCAACGCGCTGGCCGACGCCAACTCAGGGAATGAGTGAGAGACCATGACTGCCACTGTTGAAGAGACCAAGACCGGATCGGGCGCCGCCGGCACCGGTCGCGTCGCGCGAGTGACCGGACCGGTCGTCGACGTCGAGTTCCCCGCGGACTCGATGCCCGAGATGTACAACAAGCTCGAGGTCGACCTCGAGCTCAACGGCGAGACCAAGACGCTGATCCTCGAGGTCGCGCTGCACATCGGCGACGGCATGGTCCGCGCCATCTCGATGCAGTCGACCGACGGCCTGGTGCGCGGCGCCACGGTGACCGACACCGGCGGCCCGATCACGGTTCCCGTGGGTGACATCACCAAGGGTCACGTGTTCAACGCGACCGGTGACGTCCTCAACCTCGAGGAGGGTGAGGAGTACGAGGTCAAGGAGCGGTGGGGCATCCACCGCAAGGCTCCGGCCTTCGACCAGCTCGAGGCCAAGACCACGATGTTCGAGACCGGCATCAAGGTCATCGACCTGCTGACGCCGTACGTCAACGGCGGCAAGATCGGTCTGTTCGGTGGTGCCGGTGTCGGCAAGACCGTGCTGATCCAGGAGATGATCGCCCGAGTCGCCAAGGACCACGGTGGTGTGTCGGTGTTCGCCGGTGTCGGCGAGCGCACCCGTGAGGGCAACGACCTCATCGCGGAGATGACCGAGGCCGGCGTCATCGGCCAGACGGCCCTCGTGTTCGGCCAGATGGACGAGCCGCCGGGCACGCGTCTGCGCGTCGCCCTCTCGGCGCTGACGATGGCGGAGTACTTCCGCGACGTGCAGAACCAGGACGTGCTGCTCTTCATCGACAACATCTTCCGGTTCACCCAGGCCGGCTCCGAGGTCTCGACCCTGCTGGGCCGCATGCCTTCCGCCGTGGGCTACCAGCCCAACCTGGCCGATGAGATGGGTCAGCTCCAGGAGCGGATCACCTCGACCCGAGGCAACTCGATCACCTCGCTGCAGGCGATCTACGTGCCCGCCGACGACTACACCGACCCGGCGCCGGCCACGACGTTCGCCCACCTCGACGCCACCACCGAGCTGTCGCGTGAGATCGCGTCGCTCGGCATCTACCCCGCGGTGGACCCGCTGACGTCGACCTCGCGGATCCTCGACGCCCAGTACATCGGGCAGGCGCACTACGACTGCGCGATCCGGATCAAGCAGATCCTGCAGCGCAACAAGGAGCTCCAGGACATCATCGCGATCCTCGGTGTCGACGAGCTGTCCGAAGAGGACAAGATCATCGTGTCCCGCGCTCGCCGGATCCAGCGGTTCCTGTCGCAGAACACCTACGTCGCCAAGCAGTTCACCGGCATCGAGGGTTCGACGGTACCGGTCAAGGACACCATCGAGGCGTTCAACAAGATCGCCGACGGCGACTACGACCACGTGGCCGAGCAGGCCTTCTTCATGTGCGGCGGTCTGGACGACGTCGAGGCGAAGTGGGCCGAGATCCAGAAGAGCCTCTGATGGCTTCCGAGATGGACACCGGCCTCCGGGTCGAGCTCGTCGCCGCCGACCGGACCGTCTGGTCCGGCGAGGCGTCGATGGTCATCGCCCGGACGGTCGAGGGTGACGTCGGCGTGCTGCGCGGCCACGCGCCGATGCTGTCGCTGCTCACCGAGGCCACCGTCGAGATCACGACGCCTGACGGCGGCGTGGTGGCTGCGGTCGAAGGCGGTTTCCTCTCGGTCGCGGGCGACCGGGTCTCGATCCTCTCCGAGCGGGTCCTGCTCGCCGAGGAGATCCAGATCGACGAGGCCAAGGCCGAGCTCGACGCCGCGCACGGCATGCCCACCAGCGACGAGCGCGAGCTGCGCATCCGTCGTGCCGAGGCCCGGATCAGGGCGGTCGAGAAGGCCTCCTGACCCCGCTTCTCGGGCGGCCCCTCGTGGAGGGACCGCGGCTCCCTGCCGATAGGGTGGGACGTCCGAGGGGAAGGGGGACCGGATGCCGGTGTGGCAGTGGCTGATCGACGTTGCCGCTGTCCTGCTGCTGCTCGTCCTCAGTTGGGGTTTCGCCCTCGTAGTGCGCCGCCGGATGCTCTCGCGTCACGGCGGCACCTTCGAGCTCAGCCATCGCGTCCGGTCCGACAGGCCCGGGCGCGGTTGGGTTCTCGGACTCGGTCGCTACTCCGGTCAGCACCTCGAGTGGTTCCGGATCTTCACGCTGCGACCGACCCCGACCCGCATCTGGGCCCGTGACGACCTGAGCTACGACGGCCGCCGGGAGGCGATCGGCGCGGAGCAGATGTCGCTCTACCCCGACCACGTCGTGATCCACTGCCAGACCGCTGCGGGTGAGGTCGAGCTGGCCATGAGCCCGGCCTCCCTCACCGGCTTCCAGTCCTGGCTGGAGGCCCGCCCGCCCGGCACCGACTGGGCACGGTGAGTCCCACCCTCCCCAGCTCGAAGCGCGCGGTCGCCGCTGCGTTCGTGCTCAACGGGGTGCTCATGGCGAGCCTGATCTCGCGCATCCCGGACCTGCGGGCCGAGCTCGACCTGGACAACGGCGCGCTCGGGCTGCTGCTGCTCGCCATCGCGGCCGGCTCGATCCTGTCGTTGCCGACCAGTGGCCGCCTGATCGTCTGGACGAGCGCCGCGACCGTCGTACGACTCGGTGCGACGGTCACGGCGGTCGGCCTGGTGACCTGCGCGGTAGGCGCGTTCACGGCCGCGTCGGTGCCGGCGGCCGCCGTCGGGCTCTTCCTGTTCGGGGTCGGCAGCGGGGTGTGGGACGTCGCCATGAACGTGGAGGGCGCCGAGGTCGAGCGGCTGCTCGGGCGCACCGTGATGCCGCGCTTTCACGCCGGCTGGTCCTTCGGCAACATCGGCGGCGCCGGGGTCGGGGTCGCCATGGCGGCCTGGCACGCGCCCGTCCTGGCGCACTTCGGCGGTGTGGCGGTGCTGGCCCTGCTGGCGGCGTTCGTCGCGGTCCGTGAGTTCCTGCCGGTACGCCCGGAGGTGCACCCGGAGTCGGGGCCGCCCCGGTCGGCGTGGACCGAGCCACGCACCCTCGCCATCGGCCTCATGGTGCTGACCTTCGCCGTGGCCGAGGGGTCGGCGAACGACTGGCTCTCGCTGGCGATCATCGACGGCTACGACGAGCGGCACTGGGTCGGCGTCAGCGGCTACGCGCTGTTCGTGACGGCCATGACGTCCGGCCGCTTGCTCGGGCCGGTCGCCCTCGACCGTTTCGGGCGCCGGGCCGTGCTGTGGGCGACGGCCGCGGCCGTGGCTGCGGGCACCCTGCTCACGGTGCTGGGAGGGAGCCTGGCGCTGGCCGCGGTCGGCATCGTCGTCTGGGGACTGGGTGCCTCGCTCGGCTTCCCCGTCGGCATGAGCGCCGCGGCCGACGACCCGCTGAGAGCTGCGGCGCGGGTCAGCGTCGTCTCGACGGTGGGCTACGCGGCGTTCCTGACCGGTCCGCCCCTCCTGGGCGCCTTGGGCGACCGGGTCGGCACCCTGGACGCGCTGCTCGCAGTCACGGTGCTCATGGCCCCGGCCGCGGCGGCGGTCCTCGCCGTACGCTCGCCCTAGGTCACTTCCCGCGCTCGCCTCCGGGCACCCACAGGACGTCGCCGGCCTCGCGGTTGGCGTGGCGGGCGAGGATGAAGAGCAGGTCCGAGAGCCGGTTGAGGTAGGTGATGGCGAGCTTGTTCATCGACTCGCCGTGCTGCTCGAAGGCCGCCCAGGCCGACCGCTCGGCACGTCGTACGACGGTCCGTGCGACGTGGAGGTGGGCGCCGCCGGGGGTGCCGCCGTTGAGGATGAACGAGCGCAGGTTGGGGAGGGTCTCGTTGTAGTGGTCGCACCACTGCTCGAGCCGGTCGACGTAGTCCTGCTCGATACGCAGCGGCGGATACTCCGGGTCGGGCACGACCGGCGTGCAGAAGTCGGCGCCGACGTCGAACAGGTCGTTCTGGATGTGGGTCAGCACGCTCACGACGTCCGGCTCGAGGTCGCCCACGGCCAGCGCGAGCCCCAGGTTGGCGTTGGCCTCGTCGACGTCGGCGTAGGCGTGCAGCCGCAGGTCGTTCTTGGACGTGAGGCTCATGTCGCCCAGGCGGGTCTCGCCGCCGTCGCCTGTGCGGGTGTAGATCCGGGTGAGGTTGACCATGCCGTCGAGACTAGTGCGCCACGACTCGCCCAAAAGTCTCACCCGTCCGGGTGCAACCTTCGGGGTGTGTGCCGCGTCATAGTGGGTGACAGGTCTTTACCTTTTGCAGGAGACGAGGCTGGCAGATGGACATCGTCACCGATGGTCCGACGCTCGTGCTGAGCGGCGACTTCGACGTGCGCAGCACGTGGGAGGTCCGCAACGCCATCTACGACCAGCTCCACACCCACGACGACGTCGTCGTCGACCTCACCGACGTGACGACGGTGGACGTGACGGCGCTCAAGGTGCTCGCGTTCGCGACCCGGCAGGCGGTGCGCGAGGGCCATCACCTCACCCTGCGCGGGTGCGGGCCGGCCGTGCGCCGGATGCTCCACATCTCCCGGCTGATCCGTGTGGTCGAGATCGAGCGCGCGGCGGCCTCGGCCTGAGCGTGTCGGATAACCCACACGTCCGTCCGGTTACCAACAGGTAGGTCACGTCCTACCCTCGGGGGATGACCGAGAAGGACCGTCCCCAGAAGGACAAGCCCTGGGTGATGCGCACCTACGCCGGGCACTCGACCGCCACGGCGTCCAACGCGCTCTACCGCACCAACCTGGCGAAGGGTCAGACCGGACTGTCGGTCGCCTTCGACCTGCCGACCCAGACCGGCTACGACCCCGACTCCCCGCTGGCGCGGGGCGAGGTCGGCAAGGTGGGCGTCCCGGTGCCGCACCTCGGTGAGATGCGCAAGCTGTTCGACCAGATCCCGCTCACCGAGATGAACACCTCGATGACGATCAACGCGACCGCCATGTGGCTGCTGGCGATGTACCAGGTCGCCGCCGAGGAGCAGAACCCCGATCTGTCGCCCGAGGAGGTGGCCGGCCTGCTGGCCGGGACCACCCAGAACGACATCATCAAGGAGTACCTCTCGCGCGGGACCTACGTGTTCCCGCCGGAGCACTCGTTGCGCCTGATCGGCGACATGATCAGCTACACCGTCCACCAGATCCCGAAGTGGAACCCGATCAACATCTGCAGCTACCACCTGCAGGAGGCCGGCGCGACGCCGACGCAGGAGCTCGCCTACGCCCTCTGTACGGCGATCGCGGTGCTCGACCAGGTCAAGGCGTCGGGGCAGGTCTCCGAGGACGACTTCGAGAAGGTCG
Organism: Nocardioides szechwanensis; assembly: GCF_900103935.1. GTDB lineage: Bacteria > Actinomycetota > Actinomycetes > Propionibacteriales > Nocardioidaceae > Nocardioides > Nocardioides szechwanensis. The sequence goes on along the minus strand of NZ_FNIC01000007.1, from coordinate 190,731 downwards.
TCGGCCGGATCTCGTTCTTCGTCAACGCCGGCGTGCGGTTCATCGAGGAGACGTGCAAGATGCGCGCCTTCGTAGAGCTGTGGGACGAGATCACCCGCGAGCGCTACGGCGTGCAGGACCCCAAGATGCGCCGGTTCCGGTACGGCGTCCAGGTCAACTCGCTCGGCCTGACCGAGGCGCAGCCCGAGAACAACGTGCAGCGGATCGTTCTCGAGATGCTCGGGGTGACGCTCTCCAAGAACGCCCGCGCCCGCGCCGTGCAGCTGCCGGCCTGGAACGAGGCGCTCGGCCTGCCCCGCCCGTGGGACCAGCAGTGGTCGCTGCGGCTGCAGCAGGTGCTGGCCTTCGAGTCCGACCTCCTGGAGTACGACGACATCTTCGACGGCTCCCACGTGATCGAGGCCAAGGTCCGCGAGCTCGTCGACGGCGCCCGCGCCGAGATCGACCGCGTGCAGGCGATGGGGGGCGCGATCGCGGCCGTCGAGTCCGGCTACATGAAGCAGGAGCTGGTCTCGGCCCACGCCGCCCGGCGCGGCCGGATCGAGAGCGGCGAGGAGAAGGTCGTCGGGGTCAACGTCTACGAGACCACCGAGCCGTCGCCGCTGACCGCCGACCTCGACGGGGCGATCATGTCCGCCGACCCGCAGGCCGAGCAGCAGGCCAAGCAGTCGGTCACCGAGTGGAAGGCCACGCGCGACGAGGCGGAGGTCGCCGCGGCGCTCACCGCTCTCGCGGAGGCCGCCAAGACCACCGAGAACCTCATGGCAGCGACCCTGGTGGCGGCCCGTGCCGGCGCCACCACGGGGGAGTGGGCTGGGACCCTGCGCGAGGTGTTCGGCGAGTTCCGTGCACCCACGGGTGTCAGCGGCGCCGTCGGGGTCGCCGAGGCCGGCGCCGAGCTGACCGCCGTACGCGAGAAGGTGCGGGCCACCGGCGAGGAGCTGGGCGGGCGGCTGCGGCTGCTGGTCGGCAAGCCCGGGCTCGACGGGCACTCCAACGGCGCCGAGCAGGTCGCCGTACGGGCCCGTGACGCCGGCTTCGAGGTGATCTACCAGGGCATCCGGCTGACGCCCGAGCAGATCGTCTCGGCCGCCGTCGCCGAGGACGTGCACTGCGTCGGGATCTCGATCCTGTCGGGCTCCCACATGGAGCTGGTGCCGTCGGTCCTCGACGGGCTGCGCGAGGCCGGGCTGGCCGACGTGCCGGTGATCGTGGGCGGGATCATCCCCGACTCCGACGGCAAGCGGCTCAAGGAGCTCGGCGTGGCCGCGGTCTACACGCCCAAGGACTTCGGGCTGACCGAGATCATGGGCGGGATCGTGGACGTGATCCGCGAGGCCAACGGACTCGACTGACGCCCGACCGACGTGGCGCGGACCACTCTGTAGGTGAGGCTAGCCTCTGTTAGGGTTGCCTACATGCCCAAGCAGAAAGCCTCCGCGATGTCGTCGGTGAGGAAGCTCCCGAAGACCGAGTGCTGTGTCTCCAAGTCCAAGTGCGGGCGCTGCCCGCTGCGGATGCTGAAGGAAGGCACCCTGCCCTCCGGGTATACCGTGAAGAAGCGCAAGCTCGTGACGGTGGATGGCAAGAAGGTCACCAAGAAGAAGCTCGCCAAGGCCGCCTGACCTTCTGGCGGTCCATCGACGAAAGCCGAGGATCCCCTTGCCCGCACCGCGTTTCGCCGAGCAGCTCAACGTGCAGATCGGCAACGAGCTCGCCGCGCACAACCAGTACCTCGCCTGCGCCGTCTACTACGACGACAAGACGATGCCGCAGATGGCCGCCTTCTTCTACGCCCAGGCGCTCGAGGAGCGCGACCACGCGATGATGATGGTGCAGTACCTCCTCGACACCGACTCCGAGGTGCTGATCCCCGGCGTCGACGCCCCCAAGGCGGCGTTCGCCGACGTCGTCGCGCCGGTGGCGCTCGCCCTCGACCAGGAGAAGCGGGTCACCGAGCAGATCAACGGGCTGCTGCGGATCGCGCGCGAGGAGGGCGACTTCGCCTCCGAGCAGTTCATGCAGTGGTTCATCAAGGAGCAGGTCGAGGAGGTCGCGACGATGAGTGACCTGCTGGCCGTGACCACCCGCAACCGTGACGACATCGAGGACATCGAGGAGTACGTCGCCCGCGAGCAGAAGAGCGGCGACGCCGACCCGACGGCCCCGAGGATCGCCGGCGCCTGAGGCTGGCTCAGCCCTGGGGCCGCGAGGTCGCGGTCGAGTTGGGGCAGAACGCCTCGCGGGGAGATCCGGTATGGACCTCCTCGGGCAGCGCGAGCACGACGACGTCCTCGAACAGCCCCGCCTGCTGGGTGCGCACGGCGATCGTGCTCACGAACGACCCCGAGCGCGACGACAGCGTCTCGCAGCCGCCCATCGACATCGCGAGCGTCAGGTCGGCCGACTCGCCCGCGCCGATCGTCTGCTCGGTCAGCCCGACGAACGTGAACAGCCGCGGGTCGGCCTGCTCCTCGTCGAGGCCGAGCACGGTGACGGGCAGCGGGCCGTCGTTCTCGAGGCGGAACGTGTAGCGCAGCGTCCCGCCGTCGTCGTACCGGATCTGGCGGACGGTACGGTCACCGACCTCGAAGACCGCCGTCGCCTCGGTGCCGGAGACCGAGGTCGGCCCGACCGCCTCGAGACTGGGGGTGCTGCGGGCGATGGCGACGCCGGCGCCGCCCGCCACGAGGACGAGCACGCCGGCAGCGACCAGTGCGCTACGCCGTCCGCGCACGACGCTTGCGCCCCAGGCTGAGGAGCAGGATCAGCCCGCCGGTGGCAGCGAAGAGCGGGGCACCGCTCACCGCACGCTCCCGGTCGGCGCCGGGTACGTCGGACGCCGCGCGGTTGGCGGACGGCTTGGTCGGGCTGTCGAACCACTCACATCCCGGCGGGTGACGAAGCGTCGGGTCGGACCGGTCGTACTCGCTGCAGCTCAGGAAGCCGGCGTCCTTGACCGGTGCGCCCGGAAGGAACACCGAGCCACCGTCGGTGCAGGAGAGCGGCAGGACGAAGTTGTCGTCCTGGGTGCCGTCGGCATATATGTTGCCCTGCCAGCAGTTGCCCACGCCCTGGTCGTCCCACCAGTGGTCCATGCCGTTCTCGAGGACCTTGCCCTCGGGGGTGCTGCCCATGTGGTTGTCGGTGGTGTGGTTGTGATTGGACGTGTCGTAGAGCTTGGCCGGGTCCATCTCGTCACGCAGCGGCGCGGGCACCCAGAACTGCATGGTGCCGACCCGCCAGTTGTCGTAGATCCAGTTGTGGTCGGTGGAGTTGTAGTTGCCGCCGGCGATCAGCACGCCGGTACCGACCGGGGTGGGGACGACCGGGCACACCGTGCCGTTGATGTAGCCGCGCTGCGGCATCGGCAGGTCGCAGACACCCTGGTCGACGAACTTCGTGTACCAGTTGGTGTTGTTGCGGTAGACCTCGTTGTGGTCCCACCGGGCGTGGTCCTGTGGCAGGCCGGGGTGGCCCGGGAACAGCGAGTCGGTGGCGATGCCCGTGGCGTTGTCGTAGAAGTCGTTGTGGTGGGCCCAGATCGAGTTGCCCGCGGTGCCGGAGTAGCCCAGAGTGTTGTGGTGGCTGCGGTTGTTGCGGATCTCGATGGCGTAGCGGGTGACCTCGAACTCGGGGTTGTCGCCGTTGAGGTCGGAGCCCGAGCCGGGGTAGATGCCCGAGTCGCCGTTGTAGTAGGCGTTGGAGCGCTGGATCAGGCCGTGGTCGCTGGCGAACGCGAGGATGCCGTACTCGTCGTTGCCGCGCGTGATCAGCCGGTCGAGCACGAACCCGTCGGTCTCCAGCACGTACACGGCGTTGAACTCCGCCTGCTGGAAGGTCATGTTGGAGACGTAGGAGCCGCCGGCGCGGTCGAGCCGGATGGCGTTGAGCTTCTGGAAGTCGTTGTCGACGACCACGTCGGTCATCCGGCGGCCGGTGCCGACGATCTGGGTGCCGCAGAAGCGGCTGTCGCAGGCGATCGAGCCGTTGCCCGGCGTCTGGTCGCCGAAGATCGAGATCAGGTTGAGGTTGTAGGGGCAGCGGCGCTGGTCGGCGTACGACAGCGCGATCGGGTCGGTCTCGGCCTCCGCCTCGGCCGCGAGGCCGTCGGGCGCCGGCGTCTCGGGGGAGGAGATGCTGCCGATGTAGTTGGACCCGAGCAGCGGCTCGTCGGACTGCGTGCCGAGGTGGGAGCAGTAGTCACTGCGCTTGCGCTGGCCCCACTTGCGCTCCTCGTAGACGCCCGGCAGGACGTAGATCGACGTACGGCGCTTGGTGATCGAGCGCACGGCGTCCTGGATCGAGCTGAACTCGCAGCGCTCGAGGAGCCGCAGGCTCCGCTGCTTCGCCGCCCCCGCGGGCATCGCCTTGATCCGGCGCTCGCTGTCGGCTCCCTTGCAGACCACGCGGCTGCGGGGGTTGTCGTAGCCGAGGAACTTCGGCACCGCGCCTAGTCCCTTCGGGAACTCCGCGGGACGCTCCTCGTGGGCGGATGCGGCGGTCTGGCCCCCCAGGACCAGACCGGACGCGGACAGGGCGGGAATCACGAACAGACTGAGGACGAGCCGGCGGAACCGAGACATGGACGATCCTTTCGTTGCCCGCCCAACGAGCGCGATGTGACCCGGGTTACGCGCCAGTAGGGGAGACTTGGGGCGTGAGTCGCGTGATCGTGGTCGGCGCCGGTGTCGTGGGCCTGTCCTGCGCGGTCCGGCTGCTCGAGGCCGGGCACCGCGTCGACGTCGTCGCCCGGGACCTGCCGCTGGAGACCACGTCGTCGGTGGCGGCCGCGCTCTGGTACCCCTATCGCGCGCTGCCGCAGGACCGCGTGACCGCCTGGGCGGCCACGTCGTACGGCGCCTTCGAGGGGCTTGCGGCGTCGTCGCCGGACGCCGGGGTGCGGATGATGGCCGGGACGAACGTCGTGGCGTCCACTGCGTCGTCGCCGTGGTGGGCCGACGCTGTGCCGTCCCTCTCGAGGGTCGCCGACGGCTGGTCCTTCGTCGCGCCGGTCGCCGACATGACGCTCTACCTGCCGTGGCTGGCCGGCCGGGTCGAGGCCCTCGGCGGGACGCTCAGCCGGCTGAACCTCGCTGCCCTCCCTGGGGGAGCCGACGTCGTCGTCAACTGCTCCGGCATCGGGTCGCGGCTGCTCGCGTCCGACTCCTCGGTCGTGCCGGTGCGCGGCCAGGTCGTCGTGGTCGAGCAGGTCGGGCTGGAGCACTGGTGGCTGGAGAGCTCCGGCCCGCTGTACGTCGTCCCGCGCGCACACGACATCGTGCTCGGCGGCACCGACGAGGAGGGCGACTGGAGCCGTACGCCGTCCCCCGGGACCTCAGCCCGGATCATCGCGCGCGCCTCCGCGCTGGTGCCGTCGCTCGCATCGGCCAGGGTGCTGCGGCACAAGGTCGGCCTGCGGCCCGCACGGCCCGTCGTACGGCTGGAGCGGGAGGGTCGCGTCGTCCACTGCTACGGCCACGGCGGCGCCGGCGTCACGCTCAGCTGGGGCTGCGCCGACGAGGTCACCGCGCTGGTGTCCGCTGGGTGACTGTGGCCCGGGATGCTATGCGCGCGGATCACAGTCCCCCGCGTGGACGTGGCCCTCAGCGGCGCCGGCGGTGGACGACGATCGCGAACAGGACGCCGACGGCCAGGCCGATGAGGAGGCCAACGGACGGGCCGAGGTCGGGCTCGACGACGGCGCCGACAAGCGCGCCGACGACGGCGGTGATCATGGCGATGATGGCGAGGACGACGCGGTGGAACACCTCGCCCATGAAGAGCTGGGAGAACGACGCGTCGGTGGTGGGGGCTTGGCGGCCGTCGAGGGGGATCGTCTGCACGACAGCCGAGGGGTTGATCGGGCCGTAGACGTGAGGGAAGGTCTCGCCACTCTCGTCCGCCGCCTCTTCGACGACCGGCGACGACAACCGCTCGGTGTCTATGACGAGCAGCACGAGCGGCTCGGTGACGTCGGCGTAGAAGCGGGAGCGCACGCCCTGCCACTGGTCGGCGCGGCTGGCGTGGATGAAGCCCTCCTCGACGAGGGTGCGTCCGATCGTGGAGGTCGTGTAGCCGCCAGAGGTCTGAGCTGCGGCCCAGTCGGCCACGGTCGCGATGTGGAAAATCTGGACCATCAGGGGATTCGCTGGCGTGGCTCGTCGAGCCGGCTCACGGCAGCTCGGGAAGGCGCCGGACGACCTCGTTGAGTGTGTTTTCGATCTGGTCGAAGCGGCCTGCGTGGTTGCCCTGCGCGGACTTGACCTCGTTGAGTGTGTTTTCGATCTGGTCGAAGCGGCCTGCGTGGTTGCCCTGCGCGGACTTGACCTCGTTGAGTGTG
>NZ_FNIC01000007.1:0-184378 GCF_900103935.1 Nocardioides szechwanensis | reverse complement strand
TGCCCTGCGCGGACTTGACCTCGTTGAGTGTGTTTTCGATCTGGTCGAAGCGGCCTGCGTGGTTGCCCTGCGCGGACTTGACCTCGTTGAGTGTGCTCTCGACCTGGTCGAAGCGGCGCGTGTGTTGGTCCTGGGTGGACCTGACCTCGCTGGTCAGCTCGTAGAGCGACTCCGTGTCGTTCTCGAGCCGGGTGACGCGGCGACTCATGCCGGGATCATTCGTCATGCCTGTCACCGTAGGCGGGGTTCTCGAGAGCCGCCAGAGCCGTGCCGAACGCCTGTGGATCAGCGCGCCACACCGCCCGTCAGAATAGCCGGTGGCTCGGATCGTCGAGGCCGCGCAGGGCGTCGTAGTCGACGACGGCGCAGGCGATGCCCCGGTCGGTGGCCAGCACGCGAGCCTGGGGCTTGATCTCCTGGGCGGCGAAGATGCCCCGTACGGCGCCGTTGCCGGTGAGGAGCGGGTCGCGGTTGAGGAGCTCGAGGTAGCGGGTGAGCTGCTCGACGCCGTCGATGTCGCCGCGGCGCTTGATCTCGACGGCCACGCTGAGACCGACGGCGTCGCGGCACATCAGATCGACGGGGCCGATGGCGGTGGGGTACTCACGCCGGACGAGGGTCAGGCCCTCGGCGAGGGTGCCCGGGTGGTCGGCGAGCAGCTCCTGGAGGTGCTTCTCGACGCCGTCCTTCTGGAGGCCGGGGTCGATCCCGAGGTCGTGGGACGAGTCGGAGATGACCTCGGCGAGGAGGATGCGCAGCGTGTCATCGGTCTTGGGGTTGGTGACCGTCCACTCCACTTGCCCGTCCTCTGTGGCGCCCTCGCGCAGCGTGCACGGCGGCGACATCCAGTTGAGTGGCTTGTAGGAGCCGCCGTCGGAGTGGACGAGGACCGACCCGTCGGCCTTGATCATCAGCACCCGCGTCGCCATCGGCAGGTGGGCGGTCAGGCGCCCGGCGTAGTCGATCTGGCAACGGGCTACGACGAGTCTCACGGCGGCGAATCTACAGTGACCACATGGAGCCGCCCGCCGTACGTCCCGCCGTACGTCATGCCAGAGCGGCCGACCTGGCCCGGATCCAGGCCATCGAGGACGCGGGGGTGCCGCTGTTCGAGGAGCAGTTCGGCGACCTGACCGGCGACGTGCTCGCCTCGCCCGGCGACGACGGGCGCGACCGGGTGGGCGAGCCGGGGTACCTGCTGGTGTCGGGACCCGTGGGGGAGCCGGTGGGCTTCGCCCATGTCGTGTACGTCGACGGGCTGGCACACCTGGCCCAGCTCTCGGTGCTGCCCACGGAGGCCCGCCGGGGGGTCGGCAGCGCGCTCGTGCGCGAGGCGCTGGCGGAGGCCTGGCACGCGGGGTTCGACCGGATGACGCTGACGACCTACCGGGACGTGCCGTTCAACGGGCCGTTCTACGCGCGGCTCGGCTTCGAGGAGGCCGGGGAGACGGAGCCGTTCCTGCGCCGCCAGCGCGACCACGAGCGCTCGTTGGGCCTGGACCGGCACGGCCCGCGCGTGGTGATGGTGGCTCGGTTGGGCCGCCCGCGGAGGCCCTAAGTTACCGGTGAGTGAACATGTTCCGAGCCCCGCCGAGGGGCGTGGAATGATGCGGAACATGACCAGCACCGCAGAAGAGACTGTCCAGCAGGGCCGCACGTTCACCACGATCGGCGTCGTAGGCCTCGGCACCATGGGCGCCGGGATCGCCGAGGTGTTCGCCCGCAACGGCTACACCGTCGTCGGCGTCGAGCAGAACGACGAGGGCCTGGCCCGCGGCCGCCAGCACCTCGAGAACTCCACCGCCCGCGCGGTCAAGCGCGAGAAGCTCACCGAGGCCGAGCAGGCCGAGCTGCTGGGGCGGATCACGTTCTCCACCGAGCTCAAGGACCTCACTGACGCCGACTTCGTGGTCGAGGCCGTCGTGGAGTCGATCGAGACCAAGAAGGCGATCTTCCGCGAGCTCGACGCGATCGTCGCGCCCGACGCGATCCTCGCCACCAACACCTCCTCGCTCTCAGTCACCGAGATCTCGACCGCCAACTCGTCGCCGGGCCGGGTCATCGGTGTCCACTTCTTCAACCCCGCGCCGGTCCAGAACCTCGTCGAGATCATCCGCACCGTCGTCACCGAGCCCGACGTCCTCGACGACGTGAAGGGCCTGGTCACCGCGCTCGGCAAGAGCCCCGTGGTCTGCGGTGACAAGGCGGGCTTCATCGCCAACACCCTGCTCTTCGGCTACCTCAACCACGCGGCCTCGATGTTCGAGGGCAAGTACGCGTCGCGTGAGGACATCGACGCCGCGATGCGCTTCGGCTGCGGCTACCCGATGGGCCCGCTCGCGCTGCTCGACCTGATCGGCCTCGACACGGCGTACGAGATCCTGGAGACGATGTACCGCCAGGGCCGCGACCGCCTCCACGCGCCCACCCCGATCCTCAAGCAGATGGTTACCGCGGGCCTGCTCGGCCGCAAGACCGGCCGCGGCTTCTACACCTACGAGGGCCCCGACAGCCCGGTCGTCGTCGCCGACGACAAGACGCCGTCGGCCGACGAGCAGCCGCAGCTCAAGCACGACATCTTGCAGGTCGGGGTGGTCGGCACCGGCACGATGGCCAGCGGCATCGTCGAGGTCTTCGCCAAGTCGGGGTACGACGTCCTCTACGTCGGCCGCAGCGCCGAGAAGGTCGCCGGGGTCACCGCGACGATCACCAAGAACTTCGACAAGCAGATCCAGCGCGGCAAGGCCACCGAGGAGGCCAAGGCCGAGGTGCTGGGACGGGTCACCGGGACGACCAGCCTCGACGACCTCAAGAGCGTCGACATCGTGGTCGAGGCGATCGCCGAGGACCTCGCGATCAAGACCACCCTCTTCGAGAACCTCGACGAGATCTGCAAGCCCGGCGCGATCCTGGCGACCACCACCTCGAGCCTGCCGATCATCGCGATGGCCAAGGTGACGAGCCGCCCGCAGGACGTCATCGGGATGCACTTCTTCAACCCCGCCACGATCATGAAGCTGGTCGAGGTCGTCTCCACCGTCGCGACCGACGAGGACGTCACCGAGACCACCCGGGCGCTGGTCGCCAAGATCGGCAAGGTCGGCGTCTCGTGTGCCGACCGCGCGGGCTTCATCGTCAACGCGCTGCTCTTCCCCTACCTCAACGACGCGGTCAAGATGCTCGAGGCGCACTACGCCACGGCCGACGACATCGACCTGGCGATGAAGCAGGGCTGCGCGCTGCCGATGGGTCCGTTCGAGCTGCTCGACGTGGTCGGCAACGACGTGTCGCTGGCGATCCAGCGCGAGCTCTACCTCGAGTTCCGCGAGCCCGGCTTCGCGCCGGCGCCGCTGCTCGAGCACCTGGTCACCGCGGGCTACCTCGGCCGCAAGACCAAGCGCGGGTTCCGCGACTACAGCCAGCGCTGAGTCACGGCAGGCTCACCCGGAGGGTGAGCAGAGCAGAGGCGGCGGTCGGGTCGTCCTCGTCCACGACGGCGAGGACCCGGCCGCCGTGCTCGCCCCAGGCCAGCAGGGCCAGGCCCTCCACCTTGGCGACCCGGCCGCCGATCCTCGGGATCGCGGCGGTGGCGCTCACGCGTGAGCCGTGGAGGACAGCGAGCGCGGAGCCACGCACCGGCCCGTCGTCGTAGGCGTTGGGGCTGTCCTCGGCCGCGGCGCTGACCAGCACGGCCCCGTCGGGCAGCACCACCGCGTCGGTGATCGCGAGACCGACCCCCTCGACGTCACCCACGTCATAGGTGCGTACGCCGGTCGCGTGCAGGTCGGCGGGCTCAGCGCGCCCGGCGACCGCGGCGACCAGCGCGGCGAGGTCGAGGTCGACGCTGCTGCTGGACAGCCCGGCGGCCGGCCGACCGCGGTGGAACCAGCGCAGCACCCCGTCGAGCACGCACGCGCCCTCGAGGTTGAGCTGTTCGGGGTCGACGCCGAGCAGGTCGGCGACCAGCGCGTAGAGCGGCGGCAGGTCGCGCGAGACCGCCCAGGGCACCCCGTCGAGCAGACCGACCAGGACGGCCCGCATCCTGGCCTCGGTCGAGCCGGAGCCGAGCAGCAGCACCGCGGGGGCGTCGTCGAGCGTGACGTGGAGCGCCGCCTCGAGGTCCGGCTTGAGCGCCTTGGTGTGCTCGGCCTCCGAGAACGTGTCGTGGCCGTCGACCGGCGGCAGCAACCTGACCGGCGTACCGACTCCGGAGCGCCACCAGCAGGCCGACGTCGCGTCGTCCTGGCTGACCAGGAACCCGTCGCCGAACCGCGCGACCGCCGACGCGGCGCGGACGGGCGAGCCGTCCTCGAACCGGAGGTACTCGACCGCCTCGGCCTCGACGCGCACGTCAGCCGCGGGGGTAGCCGCGGCGCACGGTGCGGTCGAGGATGCCGAGGGTGCCGCGCAGGGCGTTCTCGGAGAGCACCGGGAAGATGCCGGCGTCGCGCCACTCGGGGGCGATGTCGGACCAGTCGTAGAACGACGTGACCCGGGTGCCGGCCTCGTCGGGGTCGAGCCGGTAGCCGTAGACGTGGCCGATCTGGGGGCGGATGCGCCCCAGCACGGTCCAGGAGACCAGCCGGTCGGGCTCGAAGTCGCGGATCGTGACCGTGACGTCGTAACGCCCCATCTCGGGGTAGTCGTTGAGGGACTCGCGGTCCATGTGTACGACGAAGCTGTCGCCGGCCGCGCTCACGGGCTCGCCCTCGGCGCTCTGGAGCATCCCGGAGGAGTCGATGGCGACATGGCCCTGGGGGTCGCAGAGCAGGGCGAAGATGTCGGCGGCGGGCGCGGCGATCAGCCGCTCGGCCTCGATGCGGGTGTCGGTCACGCCCGCGATCCTGTCATCGCCTCCGCAGCTGTGCGACCTGGAGGAACACCACGCGGCCGTTGACGGAGTCGCTGTCGATCGTGTCGGGGTCGGAGACGGAGTAGTCGCCGGTCACCTCCACGGTGTAGCGACCGGGCTTCAGGCCCTTGGCGAGGGCGTGGGCGATGCCGGTCGCGTAGAGCAGGTCGGTCGTCGTGGTGGCCACGACCTTGCCGGCGGCGTTGCGCAGCGTCGCGGTGTAGCTGGCGAAGTTGGCGGCGGTGCCGGGGGTGGGGTAGACGAGCGCCAGCTTGAGGGCGGTCGAGCCCTTGGCGAGAGTGACCGTGCGGGTCGCCGAGTAGGAGCCTCCGACCGCGACCGCCGGGGCGGCCTCCTGCCACAGGTCGGAGCGCGTGACCTGCCACGGGTCCTGGGCGAGCAGCCGGGCCGTCGCCTTGCGCTGCGCGGTGGCGAGCCGGGTCTTCCAGTCACCGGAGCGCACCAGCGCCACGGCCCGGTCGAGGTTGACGTGGCCGTAGCCGACCTGCGAGGAGCTGAGCACCTTGCCCTCGTCGCTCACCAGGGAGGCGGTGGCGGTCATGGCCACCCGGACCTGGGCCGGCGTGAGCCGGCGGTTGGCCTGCATGAGTACGGCGGCCGCGCCGGCGATGTGCGGCGACGCCATCGACGTACCCGATGCGGTGGCGTTGCCGCCGGTCGGGCACGGGCCGATCACCGAGCCGGTGCTGTCGCAGGTGGACGAGATGTCGACGCCCGGTGCCATCAGGTCCGGCTGGGTGTTGCCGACCCGGTCGCCGAGGAAGACGGTGTGGCCGCCGGAGCCGATCGGGGCGGCGCGGCCGTTGTCGTACTGCAGGCCGTTGGAGGAGAAGCTGCCGCGCTTGCGGTCCAGGTCGCCGGCCGCGACCGAGATCACCCACGGCGCCTGGTTGAACGGGCTGACGCTGGCCTCGCCGTCCTCGGAGCCGGAGTTGCCGGCGGCGAAGACCACCACCGCGCCGCGCAAGGTGGCGGCCTTGGTCGCGACGTTGACCGGGTCGCGCGGGTCGAACTGGCGGAACGAGTTGCCCCACGAGTTGTTGACGACGTCGATGCCGAGCAGGTCGGGCTGGGCGAGCATGTAGTCGAAGGCGGTCACGACGGCCGTGGTCGTGATGACCGCGCCGATCGCGAAGCAGGCGAGCTCGGCGTCGGGGGCCACGCCGAGCTGGCCGGCGCCGGTGGTGCCGTCGGCGGCGATGATGCCGGCAACGTGGGTGCCGTGCCCGCTGCCGAGGTCGGTGTTGCTGTAGGGGCCCTGGTCGACCGGGACCACGATCGTGGGGCTGGTGCCGCCGTTGACGTACTCCGGGCTGACCAGGGTGACGTTGTGGGTGATGTGGTCGGCGAGGTCGGGGTGGGTGCCGTCGCAGCCGGAGTCGACGACACCGACGGTCACGCCCTTGCCGGTCAGACCCTTGCTGCGCAGCGCCCGCGCGGCCGCCGTGGAGGAGGACATGACGTCGGAGGAGGCGGTGTCGAGGTAGTCGAGCTGCTCGTCGGGGTAGACGTCGAGCGCGATGCCGCTGGTGACGGTCCGGACCAGCTGGGCCACGGGCCCGGAGACCAGCGCCAGCGGCAGGCGCCGCATCGGCTGAACCGTCAGGCCGAGGGCGCGCAGCGCGGCCACCTGGTCGGCGGTCGGGACCGCGCTGAAGGTGACGATCGCCCGGTCGGCGTGGGTGCCGGTGGCGAGCAGGCGGTCGAGGCCGGCGTGGGTCGCGCGCAGGGCGCTGAGGGTGGCAGAAGCGTTGGTGGCTCCCGTGGCGGTGGCATCGGTGGCGCCGGCCAGGGGGAACGCGAGGGCGGCGGCGCAGGTCAGCGCCACCATCCGTGTGCGCAGGTGCGACATCAGGATCCCTTTCGTGGACTGCCACGACAACGCGCCAGGTCGCTCCCGGGTTACGAGCTGGTGGCGGGCGATAGGTTCGGCGCATGCGTCGCGCCCTGCTGCTCGCCCTGATCCTGGCCGTCGTCGTCGCCGGCCTCGCCGGACCGTCGTACGCCGAGGTGGAGCGGCTGCCGGCCGACACCGACGTCGACTACCAGCTCGGTGGGGCGACGGCGATGCCGCCGCACGTCGGGATCATCGTGCGCGACCGCAACGCCAAGCCGGCCGCTGGCCGCTACAACATCTGCTACGTCAACGGCTTCCAGACCCAGCCCGACGAGAAGCGCTTCTGGCGGGCGCGGTGGTGGCTGGTCCTGAAGCAGGACGGCAAGGCCGTGGTCGACGAGGCGTGGGGCGAGTGGCTGCTCGACCTGCGCACGGCCCGCAAGCGGTTGGCGATCGCGAAGATCGTGGGACGCTGGACCCGGGGCTGCGCCGCCGACGGCTTCACGGCCGTGGAGTACGACAACCTCGACTCCTACACCCGCAGCGACGGGCTGCTGCGCCGCAAGCACGCGCTGGCGTTCGCGCGGCTCCTCGTACGCCGCGCCCACAGCGCGGGACTGGCGGTCGGCCAGAAGAATCTCGCCGAGTACGACGGGACGCAGCTCGGGTTCGACTTCGCGGTCTCCGAGTCGTGCGCGCAGTGGGACGAGTGCGACGCCTACGTGGCGGCGTACGGCGACCAGGTGCTGCTCGTGGAGTACCGCAAGGCCGACTTCGAGGAGGCCTGCGAGCAGTACGGCGACCGGCTGCCGATCGTGCTCCGCGACCGGGACCTGAGCCCGGACGGGGTGCACGCGTGGTGCTGAACACCACGGCCATGGGGGAGTCCGGCCCGCTGGTGGCCTTCTGTCACGGCCTCTTCGGCCAGGGCAAGAACTGGACCGCGATCGCCAAGTCACTCGCCGCCGACCACCGCGTGCTGCTCGTCGACATGCCCAACCACGGCCGGTCCGACTGGCACGACCGGGTCGACTACCTCGACATGGCCGACGAGGTGGCCACGCTGTTCTCCGCCGACGACCCCGTCGCGCTCGTCGGCCACTCGATGGGCGGCAAGGCGGCGATGGTGCTCGCGCTGCGCCACCCCGAGCTGGTCGAACGGCTGTGCGTCGTCGACATCTCGCCGGTCGACTACCACGGCCTCACGGAGTTCGGCGACTTCATCGAGGCGATGCAGGGGCTCGACCTCGGGGCGCTCACCCGGCGCAGCGACGCCGACGAAGCGCTCACCGAGGCGGTGCCCAACCGCACGGTCCGCAGCTTCCTGCTGCAGAACCTGCGCCGCGACGGTGACGCCTGGTCGTGGCAGCCCAACCTCGCGGTGCTCGGGCGCGACCTCGCCGCGCTCGGTGGCTGGCCCGCCGACCGGCTCGACGGTGTTGCGCCCTACCCCGGCCGGGTGCTGTGGGTGGCCGGCCAGACCTCGGCGTACGTCAAGGACGAGTACGGCGCCGCGATGGACCGTTGGTTCCCGCAGAACCGCAGGGTGACGGTGAAGAACGCCGGCCACTGGGTCCACTCCGAGCAGCCGGAGGTCTTCACCGAGGTGCTCCGCCGGTTCCTCCAGAGCTGATCCCCACTGCCCGGTCCGCTCGACCGTAGCGATATAGGTCTGTCAGGCGCCGGCGGACTGGCGCGCGCGGTAGGCGGCGACGGCGTTGCGGTTGCCGCAGGAGGTCGAGCAGAAGCGGCGCGACCGGTTGCGGGAGAGATCGAGCACGACGCCGTTGCAGTCGTCGTCGGCGCACAGCGCCAGCCGCGACATCTCGTCGGCGCGGATCACGTCGATCATCGCCATCGCGGTCTCGACGATGATCCGGGTCGCCAGCGGGGCCTCATTCTCGACGGCGTGCAGGTGCCAGTCGTAGGCGTCGTGCCGGACCAGTCGGGGGACCGCCCGCTCGGCGGCGAGCATCTCGTTGACGATCACGACCGCGTCGTCGCGCTCCGCGCTCAGCAGGGTGCGCAGCCGCGGGCGCAGGCGCCGTACGGCGTCCAGCTCGGCCTGGTCGCCGTCACGGCGACCGGTGTACTCGAACTCCTCGAAGAACGCGTCGAGGTCCTCGACGGTCGCCAAGGTGTCCTCGTCGACGTCCTCCGAGTTGACGAGGGTGACGGCCGCCTGGAGCGACATCTCGGTGTCATGAGCAAAAACCACGTTGACAGGTTACTGCATCATGCGTAGTGTCATGACCCATGACCACCGTGACTCGTGACGAAGCGTTGGCGACCGGGTCGTCACGCACGGTCAGCGGACTGTCGCTGGCGCTGCTCTCGGCCGTCACCTTCGGCATGTCCGGTGCGCTCGCCCGTGGGCTTCTCGACACCGGGTGGACGCCCGGGTCTGTGGTCCTGGTCCGGATCGGGCTCGCGGCCCTGGTCGTCGCGCCGTTCGGGCTGGTCGCCCTGCATGGTCGGTGGGGTCTGCTGCGCTCCAGCCTCGGCGTGGTGCTCACCTACGGGCTGCTCGCGGTCGCGGGCGCCCAGTTCAGCTACTTCTCTGCTGTCGGTTACATGCAGGTCGGGCCGGCGCTGCTGATCGAGTACACCGCGCCTGCCGCGGTCGTCGTCTGGCTGTGGCTGCGCCACGGCGAGCGCCCCGGTGCCCTCACGCTCGCCGGCGCGGGCTTGGCCGCCCTCGGCCTGGTGCTCGTCCTCGATCTCATCTCGGGTGCCGAGCTCAACGTCGCAGGTGTGCTCTGGGCCCTGGCGGCGATGGTCGGGTGCGCGGTCTACTTCGTGATCTCCGCCGACGAGGACAACGGCCTGCCCCCGATCGCCCTCGCCGCCTCCGGGCTGGTCGTCGGCGTGGTCGGCCTCGGACTGCTCGGCCTGGTCGGTGTGCTGCCGATGACCTCGACCACCGACTCGGTGTCGATGGCCGGAGCGACCGTCGCCTGGTGGGTCCCGCTCGTGCTGCTCGGCGTGGTGACCGCGGCAATCGCCTACGTCTCCGGCATCGCCGCCAGCCGCCGCCTGGGCTCGCGGGTGGCCTCGTTCGTCGCCCTGATCGAGGTCGTGGCCGGCGTGCTCTGGGCCTGGCTGCTGCTCGACGAGCTGCCGCGAACGATCCAGCTGGTCGGCGGCCTGCTGATCCTGGCCGGTGTGGTCGCGGTCAAGCTCGGCGAGCGCACAGTGCCGATCTCGTTCGACCTCCCGCCTGAGCCCGCCTGAGCCGAGCTACAGCTAGCGCGTGTCCTGTCTCTTGACGACGACCTCGCGCATGATCAGCAGGATCGCGGCGGCCGTCGGGATGGCGAGCAGGGCGCCGACGACACCGAGCAGGCCGGCACCGACGAGGGCGGCGATCACGATCACCGCGCCGGGGACGTCCACGGACTTCGACATCACTCGCGGGTAGATGACGTAGTTCTCGACCTGCTGGTAGATCAGGAAGAAGATCGCGCAGATGATGCCGGTCTTGACGTCGGTGGCGAAGGCGATCGCGGTCACCACGACCGCGCCGATGGTGGCGCCGATCATCGGGATCACGTCGAGCAGGGCCACCACGAAGGCCAGCGCCACGGCGTACTCGCCCAGGCCGACGGCGAACAGGAAGACCAGCGACGAGACGCCCGCGCAGAGCGCGACGATGAACGCGCCGGAGACGTAGCCGCCGACGTTGTCGACGATCTTGTCGCCGAGCAGGGTCACGCGCGGACGCCGCGAGGCCGGGGCCAGGCGGTAGAACGCCTTCTTGGTCTTGTCGAGCGAGGAGAGGAAGTAGAGGGTCAGGACCAGGATGATGAACGCGTTGAAGAGCGCGCCGAGGATCTTAAGGCCCACTCCGAGCACGCCGCCGAACAGGCCGCTGACGAAGTCGCCGTTGGCGACGTAGTCCTTGATCTTGTCGATGATCTGGTACTCGTCGTCGAGCTCCTGGATCTTCTTGTTGTTCTCCAGCTCGTCGAGCCATCCGGGCGCGTTGTCACTGATCGCGGCCACCTGGTCGGTGATGACCGGGACGATCGCGACGAGGAACAGCGCGACCGCACCGAGGAACGCGACGATCACCGCGGTCACGGCGTAGTTGCGGCGCAGGCCACGGCGCTCGAGGAACTCCACCGCCGGGTTGAGCCCGGCGGCTAGGAACAGCGACACCACGATCAGGATCAGCACCGAGCCGATGCCGAGCAGGGCCGTCCACAGGAAGTAGGCGAGCAGGGCACCGAGCGCACCGAAGAACCCGATGTAGAACGGCGAGCGGCGCTCGAAGGGCGCCCCCTGCTGGCCGAACTCCTGGTGCTCGTCGGTGTGCCCCTCGGCGTGGTCTGCCGCGGCCTCGGCGAGCGACGCGGCGACCTCGGCGTGCTCCGCAGCGTCCTCGGCGTGCTCGGCGGCCGCCTCGGCGTGCCGAGCCGCCGCCTCAGCGTCGGGCGACGGCTCCTTGGTCAACTCTCGTCCTCGCCGAACCCGGCCACGACGTCACGCAGGGACGCGAGCTGGGCGGTGATCGCGTCGCGGCGCTTGGTGAGCCGGTCGAGCTCGGCGCGGCGAGCAGCGATCTCACGCTCCACCTCGGCCTTGCCCGTGGACTCCAGCGACTCCGCCTGGCTGCGCGCCGAGGCCACGATCTGCTCGGCCTCGCGGCGGGCCCGCGAGAGCAGGGACTCGGACTCGGACTGCGCGGCCGCGCGGTTCTCGGAGGCCTGCTTGCTGGCTTCGCCGGCGCGCTGCTCGGCGGCGTTGGCGCGCTGCTCGGCCTCCTCGACCAGCCGCTTGGTCTCCGCGGTGGCGCTGTTGTGGTGGTCGGTGGCCTCGCGGGCGAGGCGCTCCTTCTCCACGGCGAGCGTGCGTCGTGCCTCCTGGACCTCGCGGTCGGCGGCGGCGCGGGCCTGCTCGACCTCGCGGGTGGCCGACGTACGCATCTCGCTGGTCTCCTGCTGCGCGGCCAGCCGCTGCTGGTCGGCCTCGCGCTTGGCGGCGGCCAGCAGGTCCTCGGCCTCCGCCCGGGCCAGCGAGCGCTCCTGCTCGGCGTCGGCCAGGATCCGGATCCGGGTCTGCTCGAGCTCCTCGAGCTGGACGGTGCGCATGTCCTCGGCCTCACGCGTGGCGTCGGCGCGGATCGCGCGGGCGTCGCGGGTGGCCTGCTCCCGGATCTCCGTGGCGTCGCGCTCGGCGATGTCGCGGATCTCGGTCGCCTCCTCCTCCGCGAGCCTCAGCATGGCGCTCGCGCGGCCGCCGAGACCGGCGTACGACGGGGTCTGGTTCTCCGAGAGCAGCGTGCGCGTCTCCTGCAGCTCGGCCTCGAGGTCGAGGACCCGCTGCTCGGACTGGGTCAGGCTGGTGCTGAGCCCGTTCTTCTCGCTCGCGAGCTGACGCACCCGGGAGTCGACGGCGGCCTTGTCGTAGCCGCCACGGCGTACGACGGGGAAGTTGCCGGCCGCGGGCGGCGGCAGCGTGGGCTGAGCCGCGGCAGGGGTGGGAGCCGGGCGGCGGGGAGGGACGGCGGGCGCCGTCGCGGTGCGCTCGGCCGGCGGTGGCAGCACGGGCCGGGACGGCTTGGCGGCCGGCTCCTGCTTGGTGGACTGGTCCTGGACGACGGGGATGACCTGCGTCGCCTCGGCGTCCGCGTTGGTGTCGTCACCCTCGGACTCGTGATCGAAGATGGACAGGCCCTGGTCGCTCATCGCGGCAGATTCCTCGCTGTGGTGGGGGCTGGTGGGATCGTGCTCCCATCCTCCCTGATCCGGTCCCGAGAACCCACCCCCGGTCCGGTCCTAGGGTTGACCCGCCCGAAACTCACCGAAATGACCGTTGACCCGCCCGAAAGTTTCGGGCGGGTCAACGAAATCTTGCGGTCAGACGCCGCGGAAGCGGTTGATCGCCTCGAGGTGGGTGGCGCGCATCTCGTGGTCGCGGACGCCGAGGCCCTCCGCGGGGGCCAGGCAGAGCACCCCGACTTTGCCCTGGTGGGCGTTCTTGTGGACGTCGAGGGCGGCCTGGCCGACCTCGTCGAGGGTGTAGGTGCGCGACAGGGTCGGGTGGATCTTGCCCTGGGCGATGAGGCGGTTGGCCTCGAACGCCTCGCGGTAGTTGGCGAAGTGGCTGGAGATGATGCGCTTGAGGTTCATCCACAGGTAGCGGTTGTCGTACTCGTGCATGAAGCCGGTGGTGGAGGCGCAGGTGGTGATGGTGCCGCCCTTGCGGGTGACGTAGACCGAGGCGCCGAAGGTCTCGCGGCCGGGGTGCTCGAAGACGATGTCGATGTCCTCGCCGCCGGTGAGCTCACGGATCTTCTTGCCCAGGCGCTGCCACTCCTTGGGGTTCTGCTCGGTGCCCTCCTCGTTCCAGAACTGCCACTTCTCCTCGGAGCGGTTGATGATCATCTCCGCGCCCATGGAGCGCACGATGTTGGCCTTCTCCTCGTTGGAGACCACGCAGATCGGGTTGGCGCCGCCGTTGAGGGCGTACTGGGTGGCGAAGCCGCCGAGGCCGCCGGAGGCGCCCCAGATGAGGACGTTGTCGCCCTGCTTCATCTGGCCGGCGTTCTTGGAGACGAGCTGGCGGTAGGCGGTGGCGTTGACCAGGCCGGGGGAGGCGGCCTCCTCCCAGGTGAGGTGGGCCGGCTTGGCCAGGAGCTGGTTGGACTTGACCAGCGCGATGTGGGCGAGGCCCCCGAAGTTGGTCTCGAAGCCCCAGATCCGCTGCTGCGGGTCCATCATCGTGTCGTCGTGGCCGGCGGGGTCCTCGAGCTCGACCGAGAGGCAGTGGGCCACGACCTCGGTGCCGGGCTTCCACCTGGTGACGCCGGGACCGGTCTTCAGTACGACGCCGGCCAGGTCGGAGCCGACCACGTGGTAGGGCAGGTCGTGGCGCTTGGTCAGCTCGGAGAGGCGCCCGTAGCGCTCGAGGAAGCCGAACGTCGAGACCGGCTCGAAGATCGAGGTCCAGACGGTGTTGTAGTTGATCGCCGAGGCCATGACGGCGACGTAGGCCTCGCCCGGGCCGAGCTCGGGCAGCGGGACGTCCTCCACGTGCAGGGACTTGCGCGGGTCCTTGTCGCGGGTCGCGATCCCTTCGAACATGTCGACCTCGTCCTTGTGCACGGTCACCGCGCGGTAGGACTCGGGTAGTGCGAGGTTGGCGAAGTCCTCGCTGGAGGTGCTGGCCGGATCTGCGCTGGCGGCCTGGATGGCGTCGAGGATGTGTTGCACGTCAGCTCCTGGTGCGGGTCGGGGGGCGAGCGGGCGTCATATTACCGGCGGGTAACGGGTCAGTGTGCCCCGCCCGCAGGCTGGACCAGCTCGACGAGCACGCCGCCGGCGTCCTTGGGGTGGATGAAGTTGACCCGTGAGTCGGACGTCCCGCGCTTGGGGACGTCGTACAGCAGGCGCACGCCGCGCTCGCGCAGCACGGCGCTGACCGCCTCGACGTCGGTGACCCGGTAGGCCATCTGCTGCACGCCGGGGCCGGAGCGGTCGAGGAACTTGGCGATCGTCGAGTTCTCGTCGAGGGGCGCCAGGAGCTGGATGCACGAGCCCGAGTCGCCGACGGCGATCATGGCCTCGCGCACGCCCTGCTCCTCGTTGACCTCCTCGTGCACCATCTCCATGCCGTAGGTGTCGCGGTAGAACGCGATCGCGACGTCGAGGTCGGGTACGGCGATGCCGACGTGGTCGATGGCGGTGAACAGGGGTCCGGTCAGGTCCAGCGAAGCAGTCATGTGCTCATCGTCTTACGAAACGCCTCGGCACGCACGGGCGGGGCTGTGACGTTCGACTCAAGTGGACCCCGCTGCCCCGACGGTGTACTCGTGGGTATCGTCGCTGCATCACCGCAAATCTCCGTGGAGGCACCATGTCCGACCCTGCCCGTCCCACCTCTGTCATCGTCGCGGGTGCTCGCACCCCCATCGGTCGCCTGCTCGGAGGCTTCAAGGGCCTCTCGGCCGCCGACCTCGGCGGACACGCCATCAAGGGGGCCCTCGACAAGGCCGGTGTCTCCGGCGACCAGATCGAGTACGTGATCATGGGCCAGGTCATCCAGGCCGGCGCCGGCCAGATCACGGCGCGCCAGGCGGCCGTCAAGGGCGGCATCCCCATGAACGTCCCGTCCATCACGATCAACAAGGTCTGCCTGTCGGGCATCAACGCCATCGCGATGGCCGACCAGCTGATCCGCGCCGGCGAGCACGAGATCGTCGTGGCCGGCGGTATGGAGTCGATGACCAACGCCCCGCACCTGCTGCCGAAGTCCCGCGAGGGCTTCAAGTACGGCGACACCGCGCTGGTCGACTCGATGGCCTACGACGCGCTGTTCGACCAGTTCACCGACCAGCCCATGGGCGGGCTGACCGAGGCGTGCAACGTCGCGGGCGCCCAGCTCACCCGTGAGGAGCAGGACGCCTTCTCGGCCCGCTCCCACCAGCTCGCGGCCGAGGCGTGGAAGAACGGCGTCTTCGACGGCGAGGTCGTCCCCGTCGAGATCCCGCAGCGCCGCGGCGAGCCTGTGGTCGTCAGCCAGGACGAGGGCGTGCGTGGCGACACCACGGCTGACTCGCTCGGCAAGCTGCGTCCGGCGTTCTCCAAGGACGGCACGATCACCGCCGGCTCCTCCTCCCAGATCTCCGACGGTGCCTGCGCCGTCGTCGTGATGAGCAAGGCCAAGGCCGAGGAGCTCGGCCTGGAGTGGCTGGCCGAGATCGGCGCCTCCGGCCAGGTCGCCGGCCCCGACTCGACGCTGCAGACCCAGCCGGCCAACGCCATCAAGAAGGCCACCGAGAAGGAGGGCATCGCCGTCTCCGACCTCGACCTGGTCGAGCTCAACGAGGCCTTCGCGGCCGTCGGCATCGTCTCGGCGCGCGAGCTCGGCATCTCCGAGGACAAGGTCAACGTCAACGGCGGCGCGATCGCCATGGGTCACCCGGTCGGGATGTCCGGCGCCCGGATCGTGCTCCACCTGGCCCTCGAGCTCCAGCGCCGCGGTGGCGGCGTCGGTGCGGCCGCCCTGTGCGGCGGCGGCGGTCAGGGCGACGCCCTGATCGTGCGCGTGCCGAAGGCCTGAGCAGCTCCTTGGTGACGCAGACACCAGTAACCGGCGGGGGCCGGCGCCGTTCGACGGCGTCGGTCCCCGACCTCGTTGCCCGCGCCCGCGACGGTGAGGCCCGGGCGGTCGCGCGGCTGATCTCGCTGGTCGAGGACGAGTCGCCGCTGCTGCGGGAGGTGATGGCGGCGCTCACCGCCCACACCGGCGACGCCCAGGTCATCGGCATCACCGGCTCGCCCGGCGTCGGCAAGTCGACGTCGACCAACGCGCTCGTCACCGCCCTGCGCAAGCAGGGCAAGCGGGTCGGCGTACTCGCCGTCGACCCGTCGTCGCCGTTCTCCGGCGGCGCCCTGCTCGGCGACCGGGTGCGGATGCAGGACCACGCCTCCGATCGCGACGTCTACATCCGGTCGATGGCCTCGCGCGGCCACCTCGGCGGCCTGTCGTGGACCACCCCACAGGCGCTGCGCGTGCTCGACGCCGCCGGCTGCGACGTGATCCTGGTCGAGACCGTCGGCGTCGGCCAGAGCGAGGTCGAGATCGCTGGCCTCGCCGACACCACGATGGTGCTGCTGGCCCCGGGTATGGGCGACGGCATCCAGGCCGCCAAGGCCGGCATCCTCGAGATCGGCGACCTCTACGTCGTCAACAAGGCCGACCGCGACGGCGCCGACACCGTACGACGTGACCTGCGCGCGATGCTCGCCCTCGGCGAGCGCCCCGAGGGCTCCTGGCGCCCGCCCATCGTCAAGACCGTCGCCCACACCGGCGAGGGCATCGACGAGGTGGTCGCCGAGATCGACAACCACCGCGCCTGGCTCGAGTCGTCGGGGGAGATGACGCGTCGCCGGATCCGCCGTTCGCGCGACGAGATCGAGGCGATCGCCGTCACCGCGCTCCGCAAGCGCTGGGGCGACGTCCACGGCCGCTCCGAGCTCGACGAGCTCGCTGCCGCGGTCGTCGCGGGTGACACCGACCCCTACACCGCCGCCGACCAGCTGCTCGAGTCCTTCACCGACTGACCCGTCGCTCAGCGGGCGATCTGCGCCGACTCGGAGACGCGTGCGGCGAGCAGGCCGACCAGCATCGCGACCAGGTCGTCGGGGTCGGGGGAGTGGCCGTCGCGTTCGGCGTCAGCGAGCAGGGCGAAGAGCGTCGTGGCCAGCGCCTGCCCGCGTCGTACGCCGTCCCGGCCGAGGCGGTGCATCACCTCCTGGGAGGCGGCCCAGTCGGCATCGATGGCGACCGGGGTGGAGAGGACCGGGTGGCGGCGCACCTGCTCGAGGAAGCGCGCGTAATGGGTCGGCCCCGAGGCCAGCAGCTCGGTCATCGGCCGGACCAGCGCGTCGACCAGGCCGTGGACGTCGTGCAGACGCCCCGACTCGGCCAGCGCGTCGAGCAGCTCGCGGCGCCGTGCCTCGAGCGGGACCTGCCGGCGGCGGATGACCGCCTCGTGGAGCGCGTCGCGGGAGCCGAAGTGGTACTGCACGGCGGAGTTGTTGCGCTGGCCGGCGGCGGCCGCGATGTCGCGGCTCGACACCTCGATGCCGCGCTCGGCGACGAGCCGCTCGGCGGCGTCGAGGAGCCGCTCCTTTGCCGTGGACACATGGACAGTTTAAGGCAATTGCCTTAAAGTCGCCAGCATGAGCATCGCCGAGGGACCCGTCATCCAGCTCGCCTGGGTGACCGACGACATCGCCGCGACCGAGCGGCTCCTGAGCGAGCAGTTCGGCGTGGGTGCGTGGACCCGGCTGGAGGACGTCCGCTTCGGCCCCGACGAGACGACACTGCGCGGCGAGCCGGTGGACTTCACGATCCACGTCTCGCTCGGCTACGCCGGCGACCTCCAGCTCGAGCTGATCCAGCCGGTGTCGGGGGAGACCGTCCACGCGGAGTTCCTCGCGGCGCACGGGCCTGGCCTGCACCACGTCTGCTTCGCGGTCGACGACCTCGGCGCCGCGTGCGAGCGGGCCGAGGCGGCCGGTCTGCGGGTGCTCATGCGCGGCTCGATGATGGGCGGCGAGATCGAGTTCGCGTACGTCGACGGCTCGGCCTCAGGCGCGCCGTACGTCGAGCTGGCGCGGATCGGCCCGGCGATGCAGGCGTTCTACGACGACGTGAAGAAGACGAGCGAGAAGGAGCACTGACATGGCCGGAGTACGAGAGCTCGACCGCGGCACCCTGCCCACGCGCTACGCCCGGGGCTGGCACTGCCTCGGCCTCGCGGAGGACTTCCGCGACGGCGAGCCGCACGGCATCGAGGTCTTCGGCACCAAGCTGGTGGTGTGGGCCGACGGCGAGGGCAAGATCAACGTGCTCGACGGCTACTGCCGCCACATGGGCGGCGACCTGACCCAGGGCAGCGTGAAGGACGGCAACATCGCGTGCCCCTTCCACGACTGGCGGTGGGGTGGCGACGGCAAGTGCCAGTCCATCCCCTACGCGCGGCGGGTGCCGCTGCGTGCGCGCACGCAGCGCTACGAGACCTGCGAGCAGAACGGCCAGCTCTTCATCTGGAACGACCCCGAGGGCAACCCGCCGATCCCCGAGCAGGCGATCCCGGCGATCCCCGGGATGGCCGAGGGCGAGTACAGCGCTTGGGCCTGGCACACCAAGCTCATCGAGGGCGCCAACTGCCGGGAGATGATCGACAACCTGACCGACATGGCGCATTTCTTCTACATCCACTTCGCGGTGCCGACCGCCTTCCGCAACGTCTTCGACGGTCACACGGCGGCGCAGATCATGGAGTCCAAGGCACGCGCCGACGTGCACGACACTGACAAGTTCGACATCGACGCCGCCCTGCTGCGCTCGGAGGCGGCGTACTACGGACCGGCGTACATGATCGACTACCTGAAGAACGACTTCGGCAACGGCTTCGGGGTCGAGTCGGCGCTGATCAACTGCCACTACCCGATCAGCCAGAACTCCTTCATGCTCCAGTGGGGCGTGGCCGTACGGCGGGCCGACGGACTCGACGACGTGACCGCCGGCAAGATCGCGACATCGATGTCCAGCCACTTCGGCGAGGGGTTCCTCCAGGACGTGCACATCTGGCAAAACAAGGTGCCCGTGCAGAACCCGCTGCTGTGCGAGGAGGACGGGCCGGTCTACCAGAACCGCCGGTGGTACGAGCAGTTCTACGTCGACGTCGCCGACATCCAGCCCGACATGGTCGACCGCTTCGAGTTCGAGGTCGACACCACCAAGGCCCAGGAGCACTGGCGCGCCGAGATCGCCGAGAACCTCGCGGCCCGGGAGACGCAGGACGCGTGACCGGCGTCGCGCTCGTCACCGGGGTCGGACCCGGCTCGCTCGGTGAGGCCACCGCGGCGGCCCTCCGGGAGGCCGGTTGGCGGGTGCTCACGACCACCCGCTCCAGCGAGACCACTCTCGACAGCCACCCGCTCGAGCTCGCCGACGCCGGGTCGGTGGCCGCGCTGGCGGCGTGGGTGCCGACGGTCACCGACCGCCTCGACGTACTCGTGAACAACGCGGGCGTCCACCTCGACCTGCGCTCCAAGTGGCGCGAGCCGCAGCTCGTCGACGGCCACGAGGTGCACTGGCGCACCAACTACCTCGGCACCGCCCAGCTCACCCGGCTGCTGCTGCCGCTGCTCCTCGACACTGCTGCCGCTCAGGGGCAGGCCCGCGTGGTCAACGTCGTCTCCAAGCTCCACGAGCGCGGCCGCAACGACTGGCTCTTCGGCGACCTCACGCCCTACGACTCCTGGGCGGCGTACGGCACCTCCAAGCTCGCGCTGGTCCATGAGGCCGCCGAGCTCGAGCGGCGCTACGGGGACCGTGGGCTGCACGGCTACTCCCTGCACCCAGGCTCGGTCTACACGAAGGTCGCCGACCGGGGCCTCGAGACAGCTCCGGTGCTCGCGCGCCTGCGTCGGCTCGCCGCGCCGCTCGAACGACGGGCCCTGGCCACGCCTGAGGTCGGAGCGCGTACGACGGTCTGGTGCGCGACGTCCGCCGACGCCGTACCCGGTGGCTACCACGTGAGGTCGGCTGTGGCCGAGCCGTCCGCCGACGCGCTCGACTCCGCTGTTGCTTCGCGGCTGTGGGACGCGATGACCGAGTGGGTGGACCACCTCTAGCTCGGGCCGTCGTGGTGGCTGTCTTCTCTAGGACTGTGGCCCGCGCGCGTAGCAACCCGGGCCTCGCCGTCAAGGAGCTTCGCCCCCTCCGGGGCGCCTTCGGCGTCCTTGACTGCGAGCCTCTCCCGGGTTGCTTGGGCGGCGCACGGGCGGCACGGCTTCGCCGCGCCGCCCGCCAAGCGCGGGCCCGTTGGCGACTCCCGCCTGTGTTTGAGGCGCGTGCGAGGGGACCCTCCGGCGGTGGTTGAGGGGCGAGCGCAGCGAGCCTCGGAACCACCACCGCGAACTCGAAGGTAAAATGTCAGAAAGTTCTCGAAACCCCTGTGGATCAAGGGTTCTGAGGCCTCGGACTGTCGGTGCTCGATGCTGGAATGGACGTATGACCAGCACCGGACACCGCACCGATCGGGACCACCCGATCCTTGCTGCGCTGTCCGCGATCGAGGTCGAGCTCGACGCGATCGAGCACGCCCCAGCCTGGTTCCTGAGTGACGCTGACGCTCGCCAGGCGCTGCTCCGAACGACCCGGGTCGCAGTCCGCGTCGCCGCGGCGGAGCTCAAGCTCGCCGCCCACGCGGACCGCAACGACCTCGGCGCCGAGTCGGGCGCCACGAGCGCTGCAGTGTGGTGGGCCATCGAGACCCGGATGACCCAACGCGAGGCCGCCCGGAAGATGAAGCTCGCCAAGGCGCTTGAGCAGCAGGACCAGGTGAGCGAGGCCTTGGCGGCAGGTGACGTGCTGGTCGACCAGGCGCAGGCAGTCACCGAATCGGTCGACCGACTTCCCGACACCGTCCTGCCCGAGGTCCGCACCCAGGCGCGGGACTACCTCCTCGAGGCAGCCAAGCACTACGACTCGAAAGCCCTGCGCCTGCAAGGCCGCCGGATCCTCGACGTGGTCGCGCCCGAGGTCGGTGAGGCCGAGGAGGCCAAGCAGCTCGAGGCCGAGGAGCGTAAGGCTGAGCAGGCCGCGCGGTTGACGATGCATGACGACGGCCACGGGCAGACTCACGGCCGGTTCACTCTCGGCACGGCTGAAGCGGACATGCTCCGCAAGGCCCTCCACGCGATTGCCAACGCGAAAGGGCACGGTCTCGATCCGCACGGGATGGGGGTCGCGTTCGGTGAGTACGTCCGCGGCTACCCGGCCGACAAGCTCCCCACCGCCGGCGGAGTCAACGCCACCGTGGTGGTGACGATGACTCTCGAGACGTTGCTAGGCGGATTGAAGGCGGCCCAACTCGACACCGGAACGATGATCAGCCCCGGACTGGCCCGCAAGCTCGCGTGTGGGGCCGGTGTCATCCCCGTGGTGCTCGGCGGCAAGTCCGAGGTCCTCGACGTCGGTCGCAAGCGCAGGTTCCACACCAAGGCCCAACGCATCGCCATGGCCGTCCGAGACAAGGGCTGTGTGGCGATGGGCTGCGAACGACCCGGCTCCTGGTGCCACGCACACCACCTCATCCCCTGGAGCCAAGGAGGAAGCACCAGCGTCGAGAACGGCGCACTCCTCTGCCCAAGACACCACGCGCTGGCCCACCACCACGACTACGCCGTCACCCACCATCCGGAGGGCAGGATCTCCTTCACCAGGCGGGAGTGAGCTAGTAGGCCGCCCGCCACTCTCGAGCCGTCTTCTCGTCCCAGGGACGGGTGAAGCCGCACGCCATCAGGTCGCGCGTGGGGCCGAAGGCGGCCAGGATCTTCGTGCCCACGGCGTCCCGCCAGTCGTCGGGAAGCATGAAGTCGAAGGTGTTGAGTACGACCGTGGGATCGCTGCCGCCCCGGAACCACTCAGAGATGAGGACGCTCACCGTGGCTGGGACGGCATCGGCGCCGGCGACGTACTCGGTCAGCCGGACCCCGATCACGGTCCCGGCTATGGCCCCGGCCCTATCGGGGAGATCGTCGGGGTAGTCGTACGCACAGCTGATCGCCGGGCCGATGGACACGCTCGGCCAGTCCGTGCTCCGCGCGATCCGAACCCGGACCGTCGAGCCCACGAGCACAACGCTGCCGCCACCCGGCTGGGTGCCGAGGACATAGCCGTCGCTGAACTGGCTGTTGGTGTCGACCGGTACCTCCTCGACCACGAGCCCGGCCGCCTCGATCGCCTCGGGGGTCCACGGCACGGCGACCTGGTCGGCCGGGACGATCCGGGCGCTCTCCATGATCGCGCGGGTCTCGGCCTCGCTGTGGGTGGCGATCGCCAGGAAGCCTGAAGGGTCATGGCTGACGAACATCGTCACCAGGCCGCCCTCGGTGGTTGTCTGGGAGACCAGCAACGTGCCGCCAGGGACCTCGACCTGGGTGAGCTCCTCGTCGCTCCCGTCCCCATAGCCGTCAGTCAGGTAGCCGTCATCGAGCACCGAGACGTACGGCGCCGGCTTGGTGATCAGGCATTCCCTCCCGCTACTTCCCCAGAACACCGTCGGCTCCGACACAGACGGGCCGGCGCACTCCGCCTTTCCGCTCGGCCACGAGGCCGGCACCTCGACGGCGAGCCGGCCGACACCGACGAGACGGGTCTCGGCGGCGGGCGGCGCAGGCTGGACCACGGGAGCCTCGTCCCGAGGTCGCGACGGGTCGTCCCTAGTCAGCCCGACGGCGGCGGTGCCACCGGCCACGACGATGACCGCAGTCGCAGCAAGGGCGGCGCCGAGTCGGTGCCGGCGGCGTCGGTGCGCGGTGGCGAGGAGGTGGTCTGCGGGCAGCGGTCCGACAGGTACGGCGTCAGCGGCGCGGCGCAGCAGCGCGACCTGGTGGTCGTGCGGATCGTGGGTCACAGCTCCTCCTGGGCGAGCTCGGTGAGGTCGATGGCGGCCAGGGCACGCGAGACCCGGCTCTTGATGGTGCCGACCGGGATCTGGAGCGCCTCTGCGGTGGCCCGCTCGCTGAGATCGGCGACGAAGCGCAGGACCAGCACCGCGCGCTGCTCGGCGGGCAGCCCGGCCGAGCGCGCGCACCACTCTGTCGCGCAGCTCGACGTCGGCGCTGGCGTCGGCGACGGCCCGGTCGGGGGTGCGGTCGGTGGGGCGCTCACCCCACCACCGGCGCCGGCGGCTGGTGGAGAGCGTGTTGACCAGGATCCGGTAGACGTAGGCGTCCGGGTCTTCCGCACGCCGTACCCCGTCCCCAGCTGCTCCACGCCTTGAGCAGCGTGGCCTGGGCCAGGACCTCGGCGTCGGCGTGGGAGCAGCCGAGCAGCACCGCCGAGCGCACCAGCGACGTCCAGCGGCCGGCGGCGTACGCCGCGAAGTCCGCGTCCCGCTCCATCCGCACCCCCTCACGCCTGCCATCCGGAGTCGCCGTCACCCAACCAGACAACCCGGAGCGACGGTTCGGTTCCGTCGGTGCGTGACTGTCGGCGATCACTGCCACTATGGGCGCATCATGTCCCTGCCCTTCGACCCCATCGACGAGGCCGCCCGCCAGTGGGGCGAGCGCTGGGACGGCGTCCCCGCGATGCACGCCGTCACGTCGCTGATGCGGGTCCAGCAGCTGGTGATCGGCCAGCTCGACGCGCTGCTCAAGCCGCACGGGCTCACGTTCGCGCGCTACGAGGCGCTGGTGCTGCTTGTCTTCTCGTCGCGTGGCGCGCTGCCGCTGGGCAAGATGGGGGAGCGGCTCCAGGTGCACCCCACGTCGGTCACCTCGATCGCGCGCCGGCTCGAGGGTGCGGGTCACATATTGCGCAGGCGGCACCCCGACGACGGGCGGGCCGTGCTGGCCGAGATCACGCCGGCCGGGCGCAAGGTCGTGGAGGCGGCCACCAAGGACCTGGTCGAGTCCGGCTTCGCCCTCAACGCGATGGCCGAGGCCGACTTGGTCGCCCTGTCCGAGCTGCTGCGTCCGGTGCGCCAGCAGGCCGGCGACTTCTGAGGTCGGGGCACGTCCGATGGTCACCGCTGACGACGTACGCCGCGTCGGCCTGGCGCTGCCCCGGTCCTACGAGTTCCACACCGGTGGCCGCGCCAAGCTCAAGGTGCGCCAGATCGTCTACGCGGCGTTCAGCCGGGACGAGACGCAGATGGGCTTCGGCTACCCGAAGCTGGAGCGCGACGGGCTGGTCGCCTCCGACCCCGAGACCTTCTTCCTGCCACCCACGAGCGACCTGCGCTACCAGTGGGTGTGCGCGCATCTCGACCGCCTGGGGGCCGACGAGATGCGCGAGCTGGTCACCGACGCCTGGCGGTTGTGCTCGCCGGCGATGCTGCACGAGCTGCCCGAGCAGCCGGCGCCGACCGCCGCGGCCTGGGACGCGATGGACCGCCAGGAGTGGGGCGAGCTGCGGTCGCTGCTGAACCCCTACGTGCGCTTCGCCGACGGGTCGCTGAGTCTCCGGGGCCGGTCGCAGCTGCTCGCGCACCTGCACGACCACCCGACCCCGAGGCCGCCGACCGAGGTCGAGGTCCGCGACGGCCAGGTCTACCGCTGGAGCCGCTGACGGCTCATTTGGGAAATATAGTTGGACGTCCTACTATTTCCCCATGACGGAGACGGCACGCGCCCGCTGGCAGGACCGCTACGAGAAGTCCCGCACCCGGGAGGTCGACTTCACGACGCTGAGCGGCGTCGAGGTCGAGCCGGCGTACGGCACCGACGACTCGGAGTGGCCCGGCGAGTTCCCGTTCACGCGCGGCCTCTACGCCACCGGCTACCGCGGACGCACCTGGACGATCCGGCAGTTCGCGGGCTTCGGCAACGCCGAGCAGACCAACGAGCGCTACAAGATGATCCTCAACCGGGGCGGCGGCGGCCTGTCGGTCGCCTTCGACATGCCGACCCTGATGGGCCGCGACTCCGACGACCCCAAGGCGCTCGGCGAGGTCGGCCACTGCGGCGTGGCGATCGACTCCGCGGCCGACATGGAGCGGCTCTTCGACGGCATCGACCTGGGTCACACCACGACGTCGATGACGATCAGCGGCCCCGCCGTACCCATCTTCTGCATGATGCTCGTCGCCGCCGAGCGCGCGGGCGTCGACACCACCAAGCTCAACGGCACGCTCCAGACCGACATCTTCAAGGAGTACATCGCCCAGAAGGAGTGGATCTTCGGCCCCGAGCCCCACCTGCGCCTGATCGGCGACCTGATGGAGCACTGCGTCGAGAAGATCCCGGCCTACAAGCCGCTCTCCGTCTCCGGCTACCACATCCGCGAGGCCGGCTCGACGGCCGCGCAGGAGCTCGCGTTCACGCTGGCCGACGGGTTCGGCTACGTCGAGCTCGGGCTGTCACGCGGCCTCGACGTCGACGTCTTCGCCCCCGGTCTGTCGTTCTTCTTCGACGCCCACGTCGACTTCTTCGAGGAGATCGCCAAGTTCCGCGCCGCCCGCCGGATCTGGGCCCGCTGGCTGCGCGACGTCTACGACGCCAAGACCGACAAGGCCCAGTGGCTGCGGTTCCACACCCAGACCGCCGGCGTCTCGCTGACGGCGCAGCAGCCCTACAACAACGTCGTCCGCACCGGCATCGAGGCGCTCTCCGCCGTGCTCGGTGGCACCAACTCGCTGCACACCAACGCCCTCGACGAGACCCTCGCGCTCCCCAGCGAGCAGGCGGCCGAGATCGCGCTGCGCACGCAGCAGGTGATCATGGAGGAGACCGGCGTCGTCAACGTCGCCGACCCGCTCGGCGGGTCCTGGTACGTCGAGGCCCTCACCGACAAGATCGAGGCCGAGGCCAACCAGATCTTCGACAAGATCCTCAGCCTGGGCGGCTCCACGCTGACCCACGACCGGCCGGCCGACATCGCCGCCGCCGTGGGCCGCGGCGAGCTGCCGGTCACCAAGGGCCTGCTGCGCGGCATCGAGGACGGCTGGTTCATGAGCGAGATCGCCGAGGCGGCCTTCCAGTACCAGGTCGCCCTGGAGAAGGGCGAGAAGCGGATCGTCGGCGTCAACTGCCACACCGACTCCGTCACCCACGACCTCGAGATCCTGCGGGTCTCCCACGAGGTCGAGACCGACCAGGTGCGCACCCTCGCCGACCGACGTACGGCGCGCGACGACGCTGCCGTCACCGCCGCCCTGGCCCACCTGGTCGACGTCTCGCGCACCGACGACAACATGATCGAGGCGATGCTCGACGCCTGCCGCGCCGAGGCAACGCTGGGCGAGATCTGCGACGCCCTGCGTGCCGAGTGGGGCGAGTACCGCGAGCCTGCGCGCTTCTGACCGACCTCTGCGAGACGGCTACAGTTGGAGGTGCAGGCGCAGGGCCTCGTCGAGCTGAGTCAGCAGGTGCGTGGGGACGCGGCCGAGCGCGGGGCCCATACGTTCGACGGACACGGACCGGACCTGTTCGGCCTGCGCCTTGGACTCGACCCGAAGACCCGTCTCTGCGGCTGGTAGCAGCACCTGGAACGGGAACACCTGGGTGACGTTGCTGGTGATCGGCACGATGGTCACGACGCCGCGACCCAGTCGTGCGGCGGTGGCGTTGGCACGGTCGTTGCTGACGATGACCGCCGGGCGACGCTTGTTGGCCTCGCTTGGCCGGGCCGGCTCCAGGTCGGTCAGACGGATCTCACCGCGGAGCATCAACGAGTCCGTCGGCGGCAGTCGACTCCCAGGCCGCTGCGTCGCCCGAGGCCTCCCACTCGTCCCAGGCGGCGGCGTAGGAGTGCTCGAGCTCGGGATCGCCCAGTAGCCGGATTGCGTGCTGAACCGCCGCGGAACGCGACCCCAGCCCGGCTGCGCGGGCGTAGTTGTCGAGGGCGGCCACCTCGACCTCCGAGAGACTGACGCTGAGCTTCATGGGGCAATGCTACTTCGGTAGTACCGCTGTGCCTACCGCTGGAAGCGTCTCTGCGTTCTGTCACAGCCGCAGTTCGACCCAGACCGTCCGGTGGTCCGACGACGGGAACGGGAACTCGCCGGTCAGCCGCGAGAGCGGGTCGGACGGCACCGGCCAGAAGACGCCCGCGTCGCGCACCCTCAGGCCGCGTGACGGCAGGACGTAGTCGGCGCGCAGGTTGCCCGGCGCCGGGAAGTCGCTGAAGTCGGCGGTGTCGTAGCGCGGGTCGGACTCGTGCGCCGCGTTGGCACCGCCCTGCCGGGCCGCCGCCTCGACCGCGCCACGCGAGGTCGGCAGCGGGTCCATGATCCGGCGGTGGTCGAGCAGCTGCTGGATCGCGCCGTCGACCGAGTCTCCGTCGGCCGGGTCGCTGTTCTGGTCGCCGGCGATCACGAACGGCTCGCCGCGCGCCAGGCCGCCGCGGCGACCGCTGTCGTCGTACATGTAGTCACGGCCGGAGGCGTAGTCGGCCCAGAAGCGGATCTCGTCGTGGTTGCGGCGCCCGTTGCGGTCCTCGGCGCCGTCGAAGGTCGGCGGGGTGGGGTGCGAGACCAGGAAGTGCACCGTCTCGCGGCCGATCTTCACCGGGACGTCCCAGTGCGACTTGCTGGACAGCCGTACGTCGGCCAGCTCGGCGGGCGTGTACCAGTCGGCGGGGGCGGCCGTGGCCGGGTCGTCCGGGAGCAGTGCTCCGGGCAGGTCCTTCCAGAGGAACGTCTGGAACGTGCGGACCCGGTGGGTCGCGATCGGGTGCTTGCTGAGCACGACCATGCCGTACTGGCCCTCGAACTCACCGAACCCGAAGGCGTCGTTGCCGCCGCCGACCGTGCCGTTGTTGTCGAGGTCGTGCCCGCTCGGCACGCCGGTGTTGGACGGCGCGACGAACGCGTAGGGGTAGTGGATCGGGCGTGCGCCGTGGTGGCCGACCTCGAGGTAGTTGTCGCGGAACAGGTCGACGGCTGCGCGGCCGGGCACGTAGTCGAACTCGTTGAGCAGGAGCACGTCGGGGCGGGTGCGCTGGATGATCTCGGCCACCGCCGAGGCCTGCGGGTCGTCCGGGGTGGACAGGTCCTCGACCAGCTCGCCGGCACGGGCGCGGTTGAGCGAGGCGTTGAACGTCTGGAAGCGGACCGTGTCGTGCCGGTCGGCGTGGCCGGGTCCGCCATGGTCGCGACCGGCGGCGGCGCCGGCCATGGGGCCCGTGGTGAGGCCCGTGACAGCGAGGGTGGTGCTGAGAGTGATGGCCGCGGCGCTCGCCACGACAGCCCGAGAGAGAGTCATGGCTCCGATGCTGCCACGCCGCGGGGCCGGGCGGTCGAACGGGAGGTGACCAACAGGGAAGGACGAAAGTCACCACACGGGGTGCACTTATCAGGGACTGAGGTCACTGGCCCGCCGACGGCATACCTGCTGGAATCGGGAGCGTGAATCTCACCCGACACCCGGCTGGCGACCTCGAAGACCAGCTCTCGCGACTCCCTGCCAACCCCCGTGTGGTCGTCACCGGAAACCACGCCACCCCGTGGACCACGCTTCGTCGGATCGACGAAGCCCTGCCCGAGTTCCGCCTGTGGGTGCTCAACGGCCAGCCCGGACTGCCCGAACGCGAGGGTGTCACGCTCGAGACGTCCTTCGTCGGCTCCGGCATGCGCCGCAGCCCGCGCCTGAGCTACGTCCCGTCGCGGCTGTCGCTGGTGCCGTTGCTGTTCAGCGGCCCGATGCCCCCCGACGTGGTCCTCATCCACACCACGCGCCCCAAGGACGGCAAGGTCTCGCTCGGGGTCGAGGTCAACGTGCTGCCCGCGGCGATCGAGGCGGTACGTCGTACCGGCGGCCTGGTCGTCGCCCAGGTCAACGACAACATGCCGTGGACGTCGGGCGACGCGCTGGTCTCCGTCGACGACATCGACGTCATGGTGGAGGCCGACGAGCCGCTGCTGCACGCCTCGGGTGGCAGCTCCATCGACGACGCCTCGGCGACGATCGGTGAGCTCGTGGCGGCCCGCGTCGGCGACGGGGCCACGCTCCAGGCCGGCATCGGAGCCGTCCCGGACGCCACCCTGCACGGGCTGGTGAACCGTCGTGGGCTTCGGATCTGGACCGAGATGTTCTCCGACAGCGTGCTGGCCCTCGAGCGGGCCGGCGCTCTCGACCGCGAGGTGCCGATCACGGCGTCGTTCCTCTTCGGCTCCCCGGAGCTGCTCGAGTGGGTCGACGGCAACGACCGCGTCAACATGGTCCGTACCGAGGTGACCAACGACCCCGCCCTGATCGCCCGCAACCAGGCGATGGTCAGCGTCAACACCGCGCTCCAGGTCGACCTGTTCGGCCAGGCCAACGCGTCGCGGATCAACGCCCGGATCCACTCCGGGTTCGGCGGCCAGACCGACTTCATCGTCGGCGCGATGCACAGCTTCGGAGGGCAGGCGTTCATCGCCCTGCGCTCATGGCACCCCAAGGCCGACTGCTCGACGGTGGTCGCGCTCGTCGACGAGCCGGTAACGTCGTTCCAGATGAGCGCGATCGTGACCGAGCAGGGTCTCGCGGAGCTCTACGGTCGCGACCAGCGCGAGCAGGCCCGTCAGATCATCGAGAACGCCGCCCACCCGAGCGTGCGCGAGGACCTGCGCGAGGAGGCGGTCGGTCTCGGCCTCGCGTGAGGTCCCTAGGATTGGGGCCATGACGCAGCAGCCGTTCAGCCGTCCCGGAGCGATCGACCTGTCCGCCCTGAAGCGACCGGCGGCACCACCGCCGTCCGCGGGCGCCGGCCCGATCGACGGCCCGACCGCCGGCCCGACCGCTGGAGCCGGCGCCAGCGCCACGTCGTACTCCCTCGAGGTCAACGAGCAGAACTTCCAGGAGGTCATCGAGCGGTCGATGACCGCACCGGTCCTGCTGGTCCTGTTCTCGCGCTCGCGGATGCCCGAGAGCGGCCAGCTCGCCGACGACGTGGCCACGCTCTCGGGTGAGTTCGAGGGCCGGTTCCTCGCCGGTCTCGTCGACGTCGACGCGTCCCCGGGCATCGCCCAGGCGATGCAGGTGCAGTCGATCCCGCTCGTGGTCGCCGTGCTCGACGGCCGCCCCGCGCCGCTGTTCCAGGACGTCGTGCCGATGGACGAGCTGCGGGCGGCCCTAACCCAGGTCATGCAGCAGCTCGCGACGCAGGGTATGACCGCGCGGCACCAGCCCCTGACGGGTGCGCCGGCACCCGCCGAGGACGGCGAGGAGCAGGTCGACCCGAGGTACGCCGCGGCGCAGGACGCGCTCGCGGCCAACGACATCGACGGCGCGGTCGCGGAGTACCAGAAGCTGGTCGACGCCAACCCCGCCGACGCCGAGGCCGTCGCCGGGCTCGCCATGGCGAAGGTCCTCCAGCGCACGGAGGGCGTCGACCTCACAGCAGCCCGCGAGGCCGCCGCGGCGGCCCCCGACGACCTGGCCGCCCAGAGCCTGGTGGCCGACCTGGACCTGCTCGGCGGCCACGTCGACGATGCGTTCAGCCGGCTCATCGAGCTCGTACGCCGCTCGTCCGGCGACGACCGCACCAAGGCCCGCGAGCACCTGCTCGCGCTCTTCGCGGCCGTCGGCAACGACGACCCGCGGGTGCTCCGAGGTCGCCAGAACCTCGCCTCCGCCCTCTTCTGAGCCGGTGACGGGCCAGGGCACCACCAAGGACCGGCTGCTCGGGCTGCTGCTCCTGGTGCTGGCGCTCGCCATGCTCGGCTGGCTGGTCGCCGACCTGGCGGCGGACCGGCCGGTGGGTGGCCTGATGGTCGCGGCGCGGGTCGCGAGCGTGGCCTTCTGGCTGGGACTGGCCTGGGTCGCTCTTTCCGACACGCGCGGTCTCATCGGCGTCGTCGTCGCCGGCGGCTCCGTCGTACTGCTGCTGGTCGCCATGGCCGCCGGCCTGCTGCTGACCCCGGACGACTTCGTGGGCACCACCAGCAAGGGCCCGACCACCCCGGAGGCGGCGCGGCTCCTCGGCGCGGTGCTCACGGGGGCGCTGGTCGTCGGCGGCGTCTGGGCATGGCGCAAGCTCCGCCGCGCGACGCAGAGCGGGCCGCGATGACCTCCGGGGCCTCCTACGTCCTGCGCGGCTTCACGATGTGGCGCCGCCGCCCCGGGCTGATGCTGCTCGGCATGGTCCCGGCGTTGGTGGTATCCGCGGTCCTGCTGGCGGCGTACGTCGTGCTGCTCCTGCAGCTGCCGGACCTGGTCCGGTGGCTGACGCCGTTCGTCGACGACTCCGCCGACGTGGTGCGGGTGCTGGTGCGGACGAGCGTGTCGCTGGTGATCGTGGCCGGGGCGCTCGCGCTCGCCGCGTCGACCTTCGTGGGGCTGACCCTGGCCGTGGGCGACCCGTTCTACGCCCGGATCTGGCGCGAGACCGAGCTGATGCTCGGGGGCTCGGTGCCCGACGGCGAGCTGGGCGCCTGGCGGGCCGCGCGCGACGCGGTCGTGCTGATGGTCGTGGGCGTCACGGCGAGCGTGGTCGTGGTCGTCGTGGGGTCGCTGCCCCTGGTCGGCACCGTGATCGGCGTGCTGCTCGGGCTGGCGGTCTCGGGGTGGCTGCTGGCCAGCGACCTGCTCGCCCGGCCGCTGGAGGCGCGCGGCCTGGACGCCGCCCGGCGCACCGCCCTCACCCGCGGTCGCCGCTCCTCGGTGCTCGGCTTCGGCGTGACCGTCCAGGCGTTCTTCCTCGCGCCGTTGGGTGCCGTGATCGTCATGCCCGCCGCCGTCGTCGGAGCCACCATGCTCGCGCGCGACCTCGTCGAGGAGGACTCAGCTCTCCCGACCGTCGGCGCAGAGACCGGCCAGGACGGCGGCGACCGCGGGGGAGGCGGTCATGCTGCGCCGGTGGAGCGCGAGGACCGCGCGGGTGGGGACCGGGTCGTGGGCCGGTACGGCGACCAGCTGGTCGCCCAGGCGCTGCCGCCCGAGCCGGGGGACCAGGGCGATCCCGAGCCCGGCGCGCACCATCGCGAGGTGGCTGTCGAACTCCATCGCCACGTGGGCGATCCGCGGCAGCCGCCCGGTGCCGTCGTACATCCGGGTCAGCCACTGGCGGCAGATCGTGCCCTCCGGCGTGGCGATCCAGCCCTCGTCGAGCAGGTCGCGCGGCGCCACCACGCGGCGCCGGGCCAGGGGGTGGTCGCGGTGGACCACGACGTCGGCGACGTCCGGAGCGAGGCGGACCGAGGAGAGGTGGTCGGGGATGGCGAGGGCGGCGTCGCCCCAGCTGTGCACCACGCCGACCTCGCACTGCCCGGAGGCCACCAGGTCGATGGTGTCCCACGGCTCGCGCTCGGAGAGCTGCACGGTGAGGTCGGGGTGGTCGTCGAGCAACGACCGGACCATCGGAGCGACCAGCCCGCGCATGGCGGTGGAGAAGGCGACGATGCGCAGGTGGCCGGCGACGGTCTCGGCCTGGCGGTGGAGCCCGGACTCGATCTGCTCGAGGTCGGTCAGCACCTGGACGCCGGCGTCGACGAGGTGCCGGCCGTGCCGGGTCAGCATCACGCCGCGGCCGACGCGCTCGAGCAGCGGTACGCCGGTCTGGCGCTCGAGCCGCTTGACCTGCTGCGAGACCGCGCTGGGGGTGAAGCCCAGGGCGTCGGCGGCCGCGACCACCGAGCCGTGGGTGTCGACGGCGCGCAGCGCGGTGAGGGCACCCAGGTCGATCATGCAGCGATGCTACACAGATAGGTGTATGAACATTCGCTGGTGCTTCCGGGTTTCGGCCGTCACGATGGGCCGGTGAACAGACGCGACTCGCTCCTGGCCGCCCTGGTCGCCACCGTGTGGGGCTTCAACTTCGTGGTCATCGACTGGGGGATGGGCGAGGTCCCGCCGCTGCTGTTCCTCACCGCCCGCTTCTTGCTGGTGGTGTTTCCCGCGGTGCTGCTCATCCCGCGCCCGCAGGCGCCGTGGCGGGTGGTCGCCATGATCGGGCTGTTCATGTCCCTGGGCCAGTTCGCCTTCCTGTACGTCGGGATGGCGGCGGGCATGCCTCCGGGGCTGGCCGCGCTCGTGCTCCAGGCGCAGGTGATCTTCACGGTGCTGATCGCGGCCGGGGTGCTGCGCGAGCGTCCGACGCCCGGCCAGGTGGCCGGGGTCCTGCTGGGCTCGGTCGGCCTGCTCGTCGTGGCGGTGGGTCGCGGCGGCGACGTCTCGTTGCTCGCCCTGGCGCTGACCCTGCTGGCGGCGCTGACGTGGGGCATCGGCAACGTCCTGTCGCGCGCCTCGGGCGTGAGCGGCGGGCTGTCGCTCACGGTCTGGTCGGCGCTGGTGGTTCCGGTCCCGCTGCTGGCCCTGAGCCTGCTGCTCGACGGGCCTGCGGCAGTGGCCGACGGGCTGGCGGCGTTCGGCTGGGAGGCGCTCGCCTCCACGCTCTACACCGCGGGGCTGGCTTCGCTCGTGGGCTACGGCATCTTCAACACGCTGCTGGCGCGGAACCCGTCCGCGTCCGTGGTCCCGTGGGTGCTGCTGGCACCGGTGGTCGCGATGGCCTCCGCGACGCTGCTGCTCGACCAGCGGCCCAACGCCGCCGAGTCCCTCGGCGGGCTGCTGCTGGTGCTCGGTGTGCTGGTCGCGGTGCGCCCGCCGAGGCGGGCTCTGGCGCCGCAGGTCAGGGCTCGCCGACCGGCACGCACAGCACCGGCCGAGTGCTGAGGTGCAGCAGCTTGTGGGGCGTCGAGCCGAGCATCGCGCCCTTGAGCGGGCTCTCGCCGGCGGTGCCGACCACGATCACGGTGGCGTCGTGGGCGTCGGCCACCTGCATCAGGGCCTGGGCGGGCTTGGCGTCGACCAGCTCGATCTGCGTGTCAACCCCGGCGGCGTGCGCGCGCTCGACGGCATGCGAGAGAGCGGTGCGGCCGATCTCGCGCAGCGCGTCGCGGTGGGCCTTGAACTCCTCGCCGACGTTGCCCGGGGGAGCGGCGCCGTAGACCAGGATCAGCGGCTCGTCGAACCGCGCGGCCACGTTGATCGCCGTCGTCAGTGCCGCCTCGGCGCCCGGCGACTCGTCGTACCCCAGCACTACTGCCATGTCGTTCAGCCTTCCAGTCCGTCGGGGTCGGCCTCGGGCCGCTTCACGCCTCGGACCACGTCGGGGTCAGGGAGGCCTGCCCGCTCCGACCAGTAGCGGCCGTCCTTCGCCCGCCAGAACAGCATCAGGGCGACGCCGGCCAGGAAGATGCCCGCGCCGATCACCAGCGGCGGGCCGACGCCAAGCCACGACTGGCCGCTGTAGGAGTTGGCCGGGTCGGACATGTCGCGCACCGAGAGCACGAGCAGCCAGATCAGCATGGCCGAGCCCAGGAGCGGGCCGACGCCGATCAGCAACAGGTTCTTGGGGCTCTCGAGCAGGTGCTTGCGGTGGTAGACCGCGCAGGCGATCCCGGTGAGTGCGTAGTAGAAGGCGATCAGCAGCGCGAGCGCTGTGAGCGAGTCGAACAGCGCGTTGGCGCTGACCTGGTAGATCCCGACGTACCAGACGATCGCGATGCCGGCGACCCACCAGGTGCTGACGTGCGGCGTGCGGTGGCGGTGGTGGATGCGGCCGTAGTACGACGGCAGCGCGTGACGCCGGGCCATCGAGAGCCCGGTGCGTGACGCCGGGATGATCGTGGTCTGGGTCGACGCGATCGCGGAGGTCGCCACCGACGCGAGGACCACCCAGCCCCAGCCGCCCATCACGCGGTCGGCGAGCTCGGCGAAGACGAACTCCTCCTCGCCGGCGTTGTCGGTCAGCCAGTCGGTGCCGGCGTAGGCCACGACCGCGATCGCGACCGACACGTAGGTGGCGAGCAGGATGAAGGTCGACCAGACCGCAGCCCGTCCGGGAGTGCTCGCGCCGTCGGTCGTCTCCTCGCTGAGGTTGACTGACGACTCCCAGCCCCAGTAGGCGAAGACCCCGAGCAGGAGTGCGGTCGACAGGCTGGCGCCGCCGGCGCCGAACGGGTTGAGCCAGGACAGCGACGGGTCGATCGGGTCGAGCGAGCTGTTGTCGGTGACGGCCTTGACGATGGCCACCGCCGCGAAGACGAGCAGCGAGCCCACCTGCGCGAGGATCAGGATGTTCTGAAGCCGTGCCGAGACATCGGTGCCGAGCACGCAGACCCACGTGAGCAGCAGGATCAGCCCGATCGCGAGCGGCATCCGGACCCACGCGTTGTCGGCCGCGGTGTCGGCACCGAACGTGCGCAGCGTGAAGCTGACACCGACGTCGGCGAGCGAGCCGATCACCAGCACCCCGGTCATCGCGATGGCCCAGCCGCCGATCCACCCGAACCACGGGCCCATCGCCCGGGTCACCCAGCTGAAGGTGGTGCCGCAGTCCTGGTCGACCCGGTTGAGGTAGAGGAACGCGGTCGCGATCAGCGCCATCGGCACGAACGACGCGAGCAGCGCGCCCGGCGCGTAGACCCCCACCGCCGCCGTGACCGCCCCGATGACCGCGGCCAGCGAGTACGCCGGGGACGTGGCGGCGAGCCCGATGACCAGCGCGTCGACGAAGCCGATGGAGCCCGCCTTCAGCTGTGTTTCCGACACCTCGACGTCAGCCATGAGGCCCCCTTCCGACCGTGGGGACCAGTTCTACCGGGCCAGGACGAGCCGAAACAGTGACCGGCGGTCACACCCCCGACTCGGTGTAGGCCGGCCCCCCGCCGAGGTTGGCGAGGGCGGAGGTGAGCCGCCGGGCGGTGAAGTCGGCGCACCGCTCGCGCGCCTGCTCCAGGGTGAGGAACTCAGTGGCCCGGATCTCGCGGGTCTGCCGCACGATCGTGTCGGCGATGGAGGCGTCGTGGACGCCGCCGTCGAAGACCAGGCACAGCGCGTCGTCCCAGCCGCCCCAGGGCGGCAGCCAGTCGGTGAGCACGAGCGGGCCGGCCTTGATCGCGAGGCCGAGCTCCTCCTCGACCTCGCGGGCCACGGCCAGCTGCGGCGACTCGCCGACCTCGACGACGCCGCCGGGCAGGTCCCAGTCCTGCTTGTAGGTGAGCTCGCAGAGCAGGATCCGGTCGTCGTGGTCGCGGATCAGCATCTGGCTGATCGCCCGCTTGCGGGGGAGGAACGAGTTGAGCAGGGCCCGGAAGCCGCCCGGCTCGGAGACCGGCACGTCGGAGGTCAGTCGTGCGTAGACGACCTCGTCGCCGCCCACGCCACGGCGTACGCCCTCCCGGCGCATGCCGGACCAGGTCGCGACCCGCTGGGCAACCTCGTCGTCGGCGGCCACGTGGATCTCGACGCGGCCGTGCCGCTCGAGCGCCGCCTCGACCTCACGCCGTACGACGTCAACGGCGTCGGCCCAGTCACCGTCGGCCGGCGCCCAGATGATCCGGGCGACGCCGTCGTCGACGGTCACGATGCTCGGTCGGTCACTCACCCGCCCAACCCTAGTGTCGCGGTCTCAGTCGGGCACGTGGCGCAGCCACAGGGTGGCCAACGGCGGCAGGACGATGTCGGCGTGCGCCGGCTGACCGCTGTGCTCGCCCGCGACCGCGGTCACCGCGCCGAGGTTGCCGACCCCCGAGCCGGAGTAGCCGTCGGAGTCGGTGTTGAGCACCTCCTGCCACGTGCCGGCGGCCGGCAGGCCGAGGCGGAACCCCTCCTGCGGGTGGTCGCGGAAGTTGCTGACCGACACCACGTCGGGGCCGTCGCCACGGCGGATGAAGGAGTAGACGCTGCGACTCGCGTCGTTGGCGTCGACCCACTCGAAGCCCTGCGGGTCGTGGTCGCGCGACCACAGGGCCGGGGAGCTCGTGTAGACGCGGTTGAGGTCGCGCACCAGGTCGTGGACGCCGCGGTGCTCGGGGTGGTCCAGGAGCCACCAGTCGAGCTCGCGGGCCTCGGCCCACTCCGACTCCTGGCCGATCTCGCAGCCCATGAAGAGCAGCTGCTTGCCGGGGTGGGCCCACATGTAGGCGAAGTAGGCGCGCAGGTTGGCCAGCTGCTGCCACCGGTCGCCGGGCATCTTGCGCAGCAACGAGCCCTTGCCGTGCACGACCTCGTCGTGCGAGATCGGCAGCACGTAGTTCTCGGCCCAGGCGTAGGTGAGAGCGAACGTGAGCTCGTTGTGGTGCCAGGACCGGTGCACCGGCGGGCGCTCGAGGTAGCCGAGCGAGTCGTGCATCCAGCCCATGTTCCACTTGAAGCCGAAGCCGAGACCGCCGTCGCTGGTGCGGCCGGTGACGCCGGGCCACGAGGTAGACTCCTCGGCGATCGTGACCACGCCGGGCACCCGCTTGTAGACGGTGGCGTTCATCTCCTGGAGGAACTGCACGGCCTCGAGGTTCTCGCGTCCGCCGTGCTTGTTGGGCGACCACTCGCCGTGCTCGCGGGCGTAGTCGAGGTAGAGCATCGACGCGACGCCGTCGACGCGGAGACCGTCGGCGTGGAACTCCTCGAGCCAGTAGAGGGCATTGGCGTAGAGGAAGTTGCGTACCTCGGGCCGGCCGAAGTTGAAGATGTGGGAGCCCCACTCCTTGTGCCACCCGCGCTGCGGGTTGGGGTCCTCGTAGAGCGGCGTGCCGTCGAAGCTGGCCAGCGCCCACGCGTCGGTGGCGAAGTGACCGGGCACCCAGTCGAGGATCACGCCGATCCCGGCCTGGTGCAGCCGGTCGACCAGCCGCCGGAAGCCGTCGGGGTCGCCGTAGCGGGAGTCGGGCGCGAAGTACGACGTGACGTGGTAGCCCCACGAGCCGCCGAACGGGTGCTGCATGACGGGCATCAGCTCGACATGGGTGAACCCGAGGTTGGAGAGGTACGGGACCAGGTCGTCGGCGAGCTCGTCGTAGGACCAGAAGCCGCCGCCCGGGTGTCGCTTCCACGACCCGAGGTGGAGCTCGTAGATCGACATCGCCTCGGCGACCGGCTTCTTCTTCGCGCGGGCAGCCATCCACTCGTCGTCGTTCCACGTGTGGGTCGACTCGGTGACCCGCGACGATGTCGCCGGCGCCACCTCGGCGTGGAACGCCATCGGGTCGGCCTTCTCGCGCCACTCGCCGTCGGCACCGCGCACGCCGAACTTGTACGTCGTACCGGAGCCGATGCCGGGCACGAACAGCTCCCAGACGCCCGAGGAGCCGAGCTGGCGCATGGGGTGCTCGCGGCCGTCCCACGCGTTGAAGTCGCCCTTGAGCCGGACCGACCTCGCGGAGGGAGCCCAGACCGCGAACGACGTGCCGCTGACGATGCCGTCGACGGTCTTGTAGTGGTGGACCCGCGCGCCGAGCACCGTCCAGAGCAGCTCGTGACGGCCCTCGTTGATGAGGTGCAGGTCGACCTGGCCGAGCGTCGGCAGGAACCGGTAGGGGTCGTCGAGCTCGATCGGCCCGTCGTCGTAGGAGACGGCGATGCGGTAGTCGGGCACGGCGGTCTCGCCGGTCAGCACGCCCACCCAGACGCCTTCGTGCTCGTGCTCGAGCGGGGTCTCGGTGCCGCTGTGCCGGATCACGACGCTGGACGCCAGGGGCTTCAGCACGCGCACCGTGACGGCGCCCTCGTAGACGTGCGGGCCGAGGACGGCGTGGGGGTGCCCGTGCTCGCCGTTGACGATCTGGTCGAGCTCGGACGTGGGGACGGGTGCGATGGTGCGGGTCATTCCGCTCCGATCCTCGCCACAGCCTGGAGCGGGATGTCCACCCAGGTGGGGCGATTGCGCGTTTCGTAGACGGTCTCGTACACGGCCTTGTCGGCGACGTACGCATCGAGCAGGATCTGCTGCTCGTCGGTCAGGGACCCTCCGGCATAAGCCGTCAGGAAGTGGTTGGCCGCGCGGTTGGCCCACTCGTCGGCACGCACGCGGAGCATGGCCGCGTCGGCCAGGTCGTCGTCGGTGCGGTCGCGCTCGACGGCGTGGGGTGCGTAGTCGAAGGAGCGCAGCATGCCCGCGACGTCGCGCCACGGC
The DNA here is from genome assembly GCF_900103935.1 of Nocardioides szechwanensis. Lineage (GTDB taxonomy): Bacteria > Actinomycetota > Actinomycetes > Propionibacteriales > Nocardioidaceae > Nocardioides > Nocardioides szechwanensis. Next base: position 145,799 of record NZ_FNIC01000007.1, on the reverse strand, counting down.
GAGTCGGGCAGCATCCGCTCCGCGAGCGGCTTGGCGGGCTCGCCCTCGAAGTCGACGACCTTCCAGCCCTTGCTGGTGCGCAGCGTCTGGCCCAGGTGAAGGTCACCGTGGACCCGGTGCACCTCGATCTGGCCGAGCCCGGCGACCCGCGCGTGGACGGCGGCCAGGCGGTCGTGGTGCTCCCGCAGACCTGGTACGACGGTCTGTGCGGCGGCGAGGCGCTCGCCCATCTGGCCGACGAGACCGGCGGCGTCCGCGGTCTCGGTGCCGAACGACTCACGCAGCGTTTCGTGCAGCTCGCGCAGTGCCTCCCCGAGGCGGGTGGCCTCGCCGGCGAAGTCGCCGCCGGACTGGTTGGCGTGGAGCTCGGGGTCGGCGAACAGTGTGCGGACGCTGCCCAGGGCCATGTCCCAGCCGTCGATCGCGGTGCGCAGGAACTGCTGGAGCATCGCGAGCTGGATCACCGCGTCGGAGTCGGGGTCGAGCACGTCCAGCCAGCCGTAGAGGCTGGCGATGTGGTCGGAGCCGGCCCGGGTGAGGACCTCGTGGACGGCCACGTCGGGGTTGACGCCCGGCGTCACCTTGCGGAACACCTTCATCAGGGCGTCCTCACCGAACGCGACCGACGAGTTGGACTGCTCGCCGGTGAACAGCGTGGAGGCGGCCTCGCGGTCGAGGTCGTGCCCCGGCAGCCGGTGGAAGGTCAGCATCGACTCGGGGTCGACCGTGTGGTCGTGCTCCTGGCCGGCGGCCTCGTCGAAGGAGCGCAGCCAGCAGGCCATGGCCTCCCGGTCGTGCAGGGCGTCGTAGGCGTGGACCCAGCCGTGCTCGGGGTCCTCCCACCAGCCGACGAAGGCGTGGTCGAGCCGGTTCTCGGGGTGCTCGTAGTAGGCGAGCGGCACCTGGTAGAGCTCGACGGCGTCCGGCGCGCCCGCGGCGACGTCGGCGTAGCTGACCTCGACCAGGTGGATGACGACGCGTGGGCTGTCGTCGACGCGGCTGGGGACCTCCCCGACGGTGCGGACATCCGTGACCGTGAAGGGACGGCCCTTCCCGGCGAACCAGCGCGTGCGCGCGAGGTAGTCGGCGAAGACCTGGGGCTCGAGGTGCCCGGAAACCTGGGGTGCGGTCACAGCAGCTGCCCCTCTCCGTGGTCGGCGCCCGGCGTCAACCGGAACCAGTAGAACCCGTAGCCGCCGAGGGTGAGCAGGTAGGGCAGCTCGCCGACGCGCGGGAACGGCACGCCCCCGAGGAGCTCCACCGGCACCATGCCCTCGAAGCGCCGCAGGTCCAGCTCGACCGGCTGCGCGAAGCGGGACAGGTTGTTGATGCAGACGATGATGTCCTGGGTGCCGTCGTCGGCGACGTGCTCGCGGGCGTAGGACAGCACCGCGGGGTTGGACCCGCCGAGGTCGTGGAACGACCCGAGCCCGAACGCGTCGTGCCGCCGGCGTGCCTGGATCATCCGCCGCGTCCAGTGCAGCAGTGAGGACGGGTTCTCCAGCTGGGCCTCGACATTGACCGACTGGTACCCGTAGACGGGATCCTGAATCGCCGGGAGGAACAGCTTTCCGGGCGTCGCCGCGGAGAAGCCGGCGTTGCGGTCGGGCGTCCACTGCATCGGGGTGCGCACGCCGTCGCGGTCGCCGAGCCAGATGTTGTCGCCCATGCCGATCTCGTCGCCGTAGTAGAGGACGGGTGAGCCGGGCAGCGACAGCAGCAGCGCGTTGAAGAGCTCGATCTGGTTGGTGTCGTTGTCGAGCAGCGGGGCCAGCCGCCGGCGGATGCCGATGTTGGCCTTCATCCGCGGGTCCTTGGCGTACTCGTCCCACATGTAGTCGCGGTCGTCGTCGCTGACCATCTCGAGCGTCAGCTCGTCGTGGTTGCGCAGGAAGATGCCCCACTGGCAGCCGTCAGGGATGGGCGGTGTCTGCTCGAGGATCTCGGAGATCGGGAAGCGCGACTCACGGCGCACGGCCATGAAGATGCGCGGCATCACCGGGAAGTGGAAGCACATGTGGCACTCGTCGCCACCCTTGTCGAAGTCTCCGAAGTAGTCGACGACGTCGGACGGCCACTGGTTGGCCTCGGCCAGCAGCACCCGTCCGGGGTACTTGTCGTCGACGAAGCGGCGTACCTTGCGGAGGAGCTCGTGGGTCTCGGGGAGGTTCTCGCCGTTGGTGCCGGGACGCTCGTAGAGGTAGGGCACCGCGTCGAGACGGAAGCCGTCGAGGCCCATGTCGAACCAGAACGAGATGGCCTCGAGGATCGCGTCGTGCACGGCCGGGTTGTCGTAGTTGAGGTCCGGCTGGTGGGAGAAGAACCGGTGCCAGAAGTACTGCTGGCGCACGGGGTCCCAGGTCCAGTTGGACGGCTCGGTGTCGACGAAGATCACCCGGGCGTCCTGGTAGAGCTCGTCGGTGTCGGACCACACGTAGAAGTCGCCGTAGGGACCGTCGGGGTCCTCGCGGCTGGCCTGGAACCACGGGTGCTGGTCACTGGTGTGGTTCATGACGAAGTCGATGATCACGCGGATGTCGCGCTTGTGGGCCTCGTCAAGGAAGTGGTGGAAGTCCTCGACGGTCCCGGCCTCGGGAAGGATGTTGGTGAAGTCGGCGACGTCGTAGCCGCCGTCGCGCAGCGGGCTGGTGAAGAACGGCGGCACCCACAGGCAGTCGACGCCGAGCCACTCGAGGTAGTCGAGCTTCTCGGTGAGGCCCTTGAAGTCACCGGTGCCGTCGCCGTTGGAGTCGCGGAAGGACCGCACCATCACCTCGTAGAACACCGCCGACTTGAACCAGTCGGGGGTGCTGCCCTCGGTGTCCGGGAACGGGTCGCTCGTCGTCGGGTCGGTCTCGGGGAGGTTCACGGCTTGCGGGTCGGTCACTCGGTGCTCCTGATGGTCAGCACGTGCGCGGGCTCGTGCCCGGGATCGAGCCGGACGTAGTTGTGCTGGCCCCAGTGCCAGTCCTCGCCGGTGATCTCGTCGTGCACGGTGAAGCCGTCGTGCCAGTCGAGACCCAGGCTGGGCAGGTCGAGGTGGATCATGGTCTCGCGGGTCGCGTGGGGGTCGAGGTTGACCACCACGATGACCCGGTCGGCGCCCGGCCCCTCGCCCGCCACCTTGGAGAACACCAGGATGTTCTCGTCGTCGCTGCTGTGGATCGTGAGGTTGCGCAGCAGCTGGAGCGCCGGGTGTGCACGCCGGATCTCGTTGAGCCGGGTGAGGTACGGCGTGAGCGTGCGGCCCTCGGCCTCCGCGGTGTCCCAGTCGCGGACCCGGATCTCGTACTTCTCGGAGTCGAGGTACTCCTCGCTGCCGGGCTTGACGGCGACGTGCTCGTAGAGCTCGTAGCCGGCGTAGACGCCCCAGCTGGGGGACCCGGTGGCCGCGATGGCGGCGCGGATCTTGAACGCCGCGGGCCCGCCGTACTGGAGGGAGGCGTGGAGGATGTCGGGGGTGTTGACGAAGAAGTTGGGCCGGACCAGGTGGTCGGACTCGCTGGCCAGCTCGGTGAGGTAGGCCTCGATCTCCCAGCGTGCGGTGCGCCAGGTGAAGTACGTGTAGGACTGGTGGAAGCCCACCGAGCCGAGCGCGTGCATCATCGCCGGGCGGGTGAACGCCTCGGACAGGAAGATCACGTCGGGGTCGGTGCGGCGCACCTCCTTGAGCAGCCACTCCCAGAACGGCAGCGGCTTGGTGTGCGGGTTGTCGACGCGGAAGACGCGCACGCCGTGCGACATCCAGTGCCGGACGATCCGCAGCACCTCGCGGCAGATGCCGGTCGGGTCGTTGTCGAAGTTGATCGGGTAGATGTCCTGGTACTTCTTCGGCGGGTTCTCCGCGTAGGCGATGGTGCCGTCGGCGCGCGTCGTGAAGAACTGGGGGTGCGTGGTCACCCAGGGGTGGTCGGGCGCCGCCTGGAGCGCAAGGTCGAGGGCGACCTCGAGGCCGAGCTCGTTGGCGCGCGCCACGAACGCGTCGAAGTCGTCGAACGTGCCGAGGTCGGGGTGCAGCGCGTCGTGGCCGCCGTCCTTGGAGCCGATCGCCCACGGTGATCCCGGGTCGTCCGGCCCGGGGGTCAGCGTGTTGTTGGGGCCCTTGCGGTTGACCTCGCCGATCGGGTGGACCGGCGGCAGGTAGATCACGTCGAAGCCCATCGCGGCCACGGCGTCGAGGCGCAGTGCGGCCGTGCGGAAGCTGCCGCTGGTGACCTTGCCGGTCACCTCGTCGCGGGTGGCACCCTCCGATCGGGGGAAGAACTCGTACCAGCTGCCGGAGAGCGCGAGGGTGCGGTCGGCGTAGGCCGGGTAGGGGCCCTCCACGGTGACGAAGTCGCGCACCGGGTAGGCCAGCAGCACGGCCGCGAGGTCGTCGGACTGGAGCTGGGCCAGGCGTGCCTCGACGGGTCGCTTGCCGTCCGTGGCGGCCTTGATCGCAGCCGACAGCACCTGGTGCTGGGCCTTGGCCTTCTTGGGGACGGTGGCCTTGACCCGCTCGAGCAGCAGCTTGCCCTCGAGGAACATCAGGTCGACGTCGACCCCCGCGGGGATCTTGAGACCGGCGTCGTGGTCCCACGTCGCCACCGGGTCGGACCACGAGTGCACCTCGAAGGTCCAGGGGCCGGGAGCGTCGGGGGTGACCCAGGCGCGGTAGCGGTCGGGCTCCTCGCCGTACGGCGCCATCCGCACGGGCTCGCGCCTCGTGCCGTCGGGTCCGGTGAGCACCACCTCGGCGGCGAGCTGGTCGTGCCCCTCGCGGAACACCGTCGCCGTCACGGGGAAGGGCTCACCGACGGTCGCCTTTGCTGCCTGCCTGCCGAGATCGACGACAGGCATGACGTCCATTACAGGGATTCGTCCAGCCATCTCTCCACCCTTGCCGGTTGCCAGTGCCCTTGCAAGCCGGGGTTCTGTCCACCCCCCTACGGGGTGAGACGGGCGGCGCGCAGGGGTGCGGACAGGCGTGCTGGGGTGAAGCGGAACGCGGACGAGGCAGGCGCCCCATACGCCCGCCCCGCCCGCTTTCTCCCCGGAGGGAGGCCCAGCCTCAGAACACCTGCAGCTCCGCGGCGTGGACGATCGTGCCCCGGTCGGACGCCGTCTTGCAGTCGGTGGCGTTGACGGGGTCGTTGTCGAGCTCACCGGCGTAGCCGGCGAAGCCCGTGCACTGGTTCTCGAGGACGACCAGTCGGATGGCGGCCGCCTTGGTCGGCTTCACCTTGAACGAACGCAGGTTCAGGGTGGGAGCCACCGGTCGCGGGCGCTTGGACGGGAACGCGTCGGCGCTCGAGACGTAGAAGCGCTTCCACTTCGCGTTGGCCTTCGTGCAGTTCTTCACGCACGCCTCCAGCGCGAACCGGCGCAGCGCCGTGAAGCGGGACCCGGAGTCGGGGTCGGCCGCCAGCGGTACGTCGGTGGGGGAGGCCGGCGCCGGGTTGAGGTAGGCGCTGACCTGGACCCGGCGGACCGTGTGGATCTTGCCCGCCAGGTCGACGGACACGAAGGGACGCGTCGCGTCGACGTTGCCGGCGGTGACGCCGCCCCAGTTGGTCGCCTCGGTGCCGTCGATGAGGGAGCCCGCGTTGCGCGAGCCCGCCGTCGAGCCGATCACCTTGGCACCGGACGCGCGGGCGGCGAGGTTGAGCTTGTCCTTGATCCGGTACGCCGTCTTGCCCGGGGTCACCTTGAGCGTGAACCGGGTGAAGCCGGTCTTCGGCGACACGAAGAGCATCTTGTAGCGGCCCGGGGTGAAGCCCACGACGTTGTCGAGCTTGGTCTTCTTCACGGTGTCGCCCACCGGGGTGACCCGCGCCTCGTAGTCGCCGACGAAGAGCTTGCCGGGGCTGGTGCTGGTGAACTTCACCGTGCCGTTGGCGCCCTTGGGGGACGTGAAACTCGGCTTCGGCTGTCCGGAGTCGGCGTTGGGCACCGAGGCGCCCTTGCCCATGCCGCGGCGGGCGAAGGCGGCCCACATGACCTTCTGGTTGACGCCGTTGAAGCGCATCCGGTCGGCGGCGAGCATCGCGTCACGCGCGTCCAGCATCGACGTGGCGCCCTGCTGGAGCAGGAAGGAGTCGAACATCAGCTGGACCCAGCGGCGGTTGCCCGGGCACAGCTGCGGGCGCTGGACGCCCTTGTCCCGGTTGCCCTGCGCGCACTTGAGCTGGAGCTTGGCGCGGGAGTAGTGGAAGCGCTTGACCTTGTTCCACTTGTTGACCAGGGCCTGGCGCACCTCCCACTGCGTGCCGTTCCAGATCTCGCCGTCCGCGTGCACCTCGACGCCGGTGCTGTCGAAGCCGTAGTCGGAGTAGTTGAGCGGGTTGCGGTTGATGGCGTAGTCGCGGATGGCGGTCTGCTTGTTGCCGGTGGCGTAGACGCCGACGGCCCAGATGTTGCCGCCGTTCTTGTAGCCGTGGCTGAACTGGTACTCCGCGGCGACCAGGTCGCTCCACGACTCACCCATGGCACCACCCTGCTCCGAGGTCAGGCCCTCGTCGGGGCCGCCGACCATCCTCCCAGTGATCGCGTGGGTGTACTCGTGGGCCACGATGCCCATGTCGAGCCCGCCGTCGGTGCACGGAGCGTAGAACGCGCCCGCGATCGGCTGGAAGAGGTACTGGTTGGTGATGCCCGGCACGCCGTCCTGGAGCGTGATCTGGTTGGCGTTGTCGCGGCCGAGGAACGACGGCTGACCGCCGGACAGCGCGCCGGCCTGGGCGTTGCCCACCTCGGGGTCGTTCTCCACCCCGCCGCGGCCGATGTTGTCGGTCTGGAGGTTGAAGTTCCGCTCGTTGAAGCCCAGGTAGTAGGAGTAGTCGTGCATCCGGTTGTGCGCCACGAACAGGTTGGTGACGCTGGCGTTGATGTCGTTGCCGCCGGGCACCAGCTCCGCGGGGTTGCACTTGCTGTTGTTCCACGCGTCGGTGAACGGGGTCGTGTACTGCTGGGTCGGCGACACCGGTGCCTGCGCCAGGCCGCCGGGGGTCAGCGGACTGGCCCAGGCCTCGTGGGTCGTGGCGTTGTTGCCGGTGGTGGTGAGCGACGACGTCCCGGAGGCGGTCATGAAGTCCCAGGGGCCGACCGCCTGGAGGTTGCGGAGAGGGCCGGTGCTGAGCGTGCAGCCCGAGGCGGCCAGCCAGCAGCCGACCACCGAGTTGCCCGGGGTGTGGTTGGGGGAGAAGTTCATCGTCGGGTTGGTGGGGAAGAAGCGCCACTTGGAGTTGTAGGCCAGGTCGTCGGCGCCGGGGGCACCCTCGTCACTGGTGGTCACGGCGACGCCGTAGTTGCCCGGGGGCAGGAACGGCGCGGTCGGGTCCTCGAACGGGCAGACCTGGACCGAGTAGTCGCCGCCCGGGATCGGGTCGGCGGAGTACGTCGCGGTCTCGGGGCTGGTGCCGAGGTCGCCGGCGACGAGCAGCACGTTGCCCGGTCCCCAGAGCTTCACCACGATGTCGTTGGCGGCGTTGACGGTGGAGGCGACCGCGACGATCTGGCGGGTGTTGTTGTCGGTGAGCGTGAACGGGTGTCTCGGCCCGCACGTCGCCGCGGTGATCGACCCCTGGAACGGGAAGACGTCGCTGCTGTTCTCGACCTTGTTCTGGCGGTGCAGGATCTCGCCGGTGACGGCGTCGACCATCAGCGTGTAGCCGAGCGCCGGGGCCGCGGCGGCGTCGACGACGTTGGACTCGAGGACCGGGCGGACCGAGCCGTCGGCCATGGCCAGGGCGCGCAGGCGCACCAGCTGCTCCTGGTCGAAGCCGGGGACGGCGAGGCGGGTCCAGCCGTCGGCGACGGTCTGGGTGATGTCGGCGAGGTCGCCGCCGGGGATGGCGCGACCGACGTTGGCGGCCGCCTTCAGCCAGCCTTGGAGCGGCGAGAGCTGGGCGGAGGGAGCGTCGCCGGTGGTCTTGCTGATCGAGGAGGAGGCGTAGGCGATCTCGCCGTTGGCGACGCCCACGGTGACCATGCTGGCCAGGGCCGGGGTCAGGTCACCGAAGCGCTGGCGGAAGAGGACGGCACGCGCGCTGCTCACGGCGAAGGGCTGCGAGCTCACGAGCTCGAGGTCGCTGACCTGCGCGGCGGTCAGCCCGAAGACCGAGGCGTTGCGGCTGAGCCAGGTGCGGGCGGCCTTGACGGGGTCGGCCGAGGTCGTCTCCGCGAGCGCGCCGTCGGCGGGCAGCAGGGACGCCGGCGTACCGAACCGGTTCCAGCGCACGTCGACGGCGCCGAGGCCGGCGACCGCCCGCTGCTGGGTGAGGCTGGGCCGGGCGGTACCGCGCCGGTCGAGGTCGGCCATGCCGTGCACCGGGTCGCCGATGGTGCGGATGTCGTCGACGACGGGTGCCGAGGAGGCGGGGGAGCGGGGCGCGGCGGCCGGGGTGTCGGCGAGCGCCGGGATCTGCAGCAGCCCGGGGACCAGGGTGGCGGTCAGGAGGGCGAAGGCGGCCGCGCTGTAGCGGCGACCCCGAGAGGGCAGGTGTGTCATGTCCAGCACAACGCCCGGCGTGCACGATCGTTATGTGGCTGTCAGACGAAACGTGAATTTCACATGCCGAGGGCACCTTTTACGAGATCTATTGGATCGTTCAAGAAATCGACGGTAGCGTCCTGCTGGTGCGAGCAATCAGACGATTCACGGTCCGCCCGGTCCTGCCCCCCGCCCTCCAGCCGCTCGGCGTGCTGGCGCTCAACCTGCGGTGGTCCTGGCACCCGGAGACGCAGGACGTCTTCGACGAGGTCGACTCCGACCTCTGGGAGTCGACGGGCCACGACCCGGTCCGGCTGCTCGGCGCGGTCGGTCGCGCCCGGCTCGAGGAGCTCGCCACCGACGAGGGTTTCCTGGCCCGCCTGAAGGTTGCCTCCGACGACCTCGACGCCTACCTCACCGGCGACCGCTGGTACCAGCACCGGGTGGCCGCCGGGTCGGCCACCACGGAGGCCGGCCCCGTCGCGATCGGCTACTTCTCGCCCGAGTTCGGCATCACGGCCGTCCTCCCGCAGTACTCCGGTGGCCTCGGCATCCTCGCCGGTGACCACCTCAAGGCCGCCAGCGACCTCGGCGTACCCATCGTGGGCGTCGGCCTGCTCTACCGCCACGGCTACTTCAAGCAGGCGCTGTCCCGAGACGGCTGGCAGCAGGAGACCTACCCGGTGCTCGACCCCGACGGGCTGCCGATCTCGCTGCTGCGCGAGCCCGACGGCTCGCGCGCGACGATCTCGATCGCCATGCCCGGCGGCCCCGACCTGCTCGCCCGGATCTGGGTGGCCAGCGTCGGTCGCGTGCCGCTCCTGATGCTCGACACCGACGTCGAGGGCAACCCCGACCACTACATCGACGTGACCGACCGGCTCTACGGCGGCAACAGCGAGCACCGCCTGCGCCAGGAGATGCTGCTCGGCGTCGGCGGCGTGCGGGCGCTGCGCGCCTACTCTCGGATCACCGGAGCGCCCGAGCCGGAGGTGTTCCACACCAACGAGGGCCACGCCGGCTTCCTCGGCATCGAGCGGATCCGCGAGCTGACCGTGGCCGAGGGCGGGCCCGGGCTCGACTTCGACACCGCGCTCGAGGTGAGCCGCGCCTCGACCGTCTTCACGACTCACACGCCGGTGCCCGCGGGCATCGACCGGTTCCCGCAGACCCTGGTCGAGCAGTACTTCGGTGAGTCGGGCGCGACCCCCGGCGTCCCCATCGACCGTGTGCTGGCCCTGGGCGCCGAGGACTACGAGGACGGCGACCCGTCGGTCTTCAACATGGCGGTCATGGGCTTCCGCCTGGCGCAGCGCGCCAACGGCGTCTCCGTCCTGCACGGCCAGGTCAGCCGCGGCATGTTCAACGGCCTGTGGCCGGCCTTCGACGAGGCCGAGGTGCCGATCGGCTCCATCACCAACGGCGTGCACGCGCCGACCTGGGTGGCGCGCGAGATCATCGAGCTCGCCGAGGCCGAGGGTGCCGACGCCGACACCGACGACACCGACCCCTTCTTCAACGCCGTCGACCGGGTCTCCGGCGCGCAGGTCTGGTCGGTCAAGCGCCGGCTGCGCGAGCGGCTGGTGCTCGACGCCCGCAGGCGGCTGCGGCGCTCGTGGGAGAACCGCGGCTCGGCCAAGGCGGAGCTGGCCTGGATCGACGGCGCGCTCGACCCGGACGTGCTGACCATCGGCTTCGCGCGCCGCGTCCCGTCGTACAAGCGACTGACGCTGATGCTGCGCGACCCCGCCCGGCTCAAGGCCCTGCTGCTCGACCCGGAGCGGCCGATCCAGCTGGTCATCGCCGGCAAGTCGCACCCCGCCGACGACGGCGGGAAGAAGCTGATCCAGGAGATGGTGAAGTTCGCCGACGACCCGGAGGTGCGGCACCGGATCGTGTTCCTGCCCAACTACGACATCGCGATGGCGCTGCCGCTCTACCCCGGCTGCGACGTGTGGCTCAACAACCCGCTGCGGCCCTACGAGGCGTGCGGCACGTCGGGCATGAAGGCCGCCCTCAACGGTGGGCTCAACCTCTCGATCCTCGACGGCTGGTGGGACGAGTGGTACGACGGCGAGAACGGCTGGGCGATCCCGTCGGCCGACGGCCTCGACGACCCCGAGCGCCGTGACGACCTGGAGGCCTCGGCGCTCTACGACCTGATCGAGAACGAGGTCGCGCCGCGCTTCTACGACGTCGACCACGAGGGGGTGCCGACCCGCTGGGTCGAGATGCTGCGCCACACCCTGAAGTCGCTCGGCCCCAAGGTGCTCGCCTCGCGGATGGTGCGCGACTACACCCTCAAGCTCTACGCCCCGGCGGCCTCCAACGCGCGCCGCCTCAACAACGACTTCGAGGGAGCCCGCTCGCTCGCGGACTGGAAGCAGCGGGTCAAGTCGCTGTGGCCCGAGGTCAAGGTCGAGCACGTCGAGAGCAGCGGCGTCGGCGACGCCCCCGAGGTCGGCGACGTCATGAGCGTGCGCGCCTTCGTGGCCCTCGGCTCGCTGACCCCCGACGACGTGGAGGTCCAGCTGGTCCACGGCAAGACCAACGGCGAGGACGAGCTCTCCGAGACCCGGATCGACACCCTCACCGTCGCCGAGTCCTACGACGGCGGGCGCCACCGCCTCGACGGCGAGGTCACCCTCGACCACAGCGGCGCCTTCGGCTACACCGTCCGCATCATCCCCCGCCACGACCTGCTGGTCTCCGACGCCGAGCTCGGCGTCGTCGCCATGGCCTGACCCGAACCTCACCGCCGACTCGGCGGTCGGTCAGGTGCCGCGCAGGACCAGGACGGTGCGGGGCCCGAGGGTGAGGGCGTCGCCGGCCTTGACGGGCGAGCCGGGCTCGAGGTCGGGGTCGGTGGTGAGGGCGATGTCGCCCTGCTGGACCCAGTCGTTCTCGGGCATCACCAGGTCGACCGGGTCCGAGCCCGAGTTGAACCACAGCATGAACGACGCGTCGACCTGCTGCTCGCCGCGCGGGCCGGGGGAGCGCAGGGGCTTCCCGGAGACGAACATGCCGATCGTCGTCAGGTGCGAGTCGTGCCAGTCGTCGGCGGTCATCTCCCGCCCCGACGCGTGCAGCCACGCGAGGTCCTTGGGTCCGCCGAGGATCGACGGCTGGCCCTCGAACCAGTGCCGCTGCCGCAGTGCCTGGTGCTCACGCCGCAGGCGCAGGGCGGCCTTCGTGATCTCGTAGACGTCGAGCCAGGCGTCGTCGGGCCGCCAGTCGACCCACGACACCGGGTTGTCCTGGCAGTAGGGGTTGTTGTTGCCGTGCTGGGTGCGGCCCCGCTCGTCTCCCGCGGTGATCATCGGGACCCCGTTGCTCAGGCACAGCGTCACCATCAGGTTGGCCGCCTGCCGCCGTCGTAGCGCGAGCACCTCGGGGTCGTCGGTCTCGCCCTCGACGCCGTGGTTCCAGGACCGGTTGTTGTCGGTCCCGTCGCGGTTGCCCTCGCCGTTGGCCTCGTTGCGCTTGTGCTCGTAGCTCACCAGGTCGCGCACCGTGAACCCGTCGTGCGCGGTCACGAAGTTGACCGAGGCGTACGCCGACCGGCCGTCGTCGGCGTACAGGTCCGACGACCCGGCCAACCGGGTCGCGACCCGGCGGATGCCCGACGAGCGACCGCGCCAGAAGTCGCGGATCTCGTCGCGGAACTGGTCGTTCCACTCGACCCACGGTGGCGGGCAGTCGCCGACGCGGTAGCCGTCCATCGACGCGTCCCAGGGCTCGGCGATGAGCTTGACGTGGCGCAGCACCGGGTCCTGGCCGATCGCCGTCAGCAGGTGGCAGCCCATGTCGATCTCGTGGTCGATCCGGGTGAGGGCCGAGAGCAGGTCGAAGCGGAAGCCGTCGACGTGCATCTCGGTCACCCAGTAGCGCAGCGAGTCCAGGATCATCCGCAGCGCGAAGGGGTAGGCCGCGTCGACGGTGTTGCCGCAGCCCGTGACGTCCCAGTAGTGGTCGGCCGGCTTGTCGGGCTCGGACGGTCCGACCCGCGTGTAGACCGCGTCGTCGAACCCGCGGAACGACAGGGTGGGCCCGTCCGCGCCGGCCTCCGCGGTGTGGTTGTAGACCACGTCGAGGATGACCTCGAGGCCGGCGGCGTGGAACGCCTTGACCATCGACTTGAACTCCGTGATCTGCTGGCCGCGGTCGCCGGAGGCCGAGTAGGCGTTGTGGGGGGCGAAGAAGCCGATCGAGTTGTAGCCCCAGTAGTTGGTCAGCCCGCGCTCGACCAGAGCCACCTCGGGCACGAACTGGTGGATCGGCAGCAGCTCGATCGCGGTCACCCCCAGGTCGCGGAGGTAGTCGACGACCGCCGGCGTCCCGAGGCCGGCGTAGGTGCCGCGCAGCTCCTCGGGCACCCGGTCGTGCAGCTGGGTCATGCCCTTGACGTGCGCCTCGTAGATGACCGTCTCGCGCCAGTGGTGGTCGGGCGGGGCGTCGTCGCCCCAGTCGAAGTCGTCGGTGACGACCACGCTGCGAGGGACGTACGCCGCCGAGTCGACCGGGTCGCGCTGCTCCGGGTCCTCCTCGCGGAAGCCGTAGATCGCCTGGTCGACCACGACCTCACCGCTCACCGCCCGCGCGAACGGGTCGAGCAGGAGCTTGGCGGGGTTGAACCGAAGGCCCGCTGCCGGGTTCCAGGGTCCGTCGACCCGGAAGCCGTAGCGGGCGCCCACCGCGACGCCGGGGACGGCGCCGTGCCAGATGCCGAGCGAGTGCTCGGTGAGCTCGTGGCGGCTCTCGCCACCCTCCTCGTCGAACAGGCAGACCCACACCGCGTGGGCGCGCGGGGCGTGGACGGCGAAGTTGGTGGCCTCGGGCGACCAGGTCGCGCCGAGCGGGTGGTTGCTTCCGGGCCAGACCGCGGCTCGGTCGCCGAGGTTGCGCCAGAGGCCGGGGGTCACTGACTCATTCTTGCCGATGCGAGAGGGTGGGTCCTCACAAGTCCGCATCGGCCTCGCAGTCGGCCGCAGCGGCAGCAGCGAAGGAGTGAGCGTGATGGGTGAGTTCGTAGGCCTCGAGGTGGCTGACGGCGTCGGCACGATCCGGCTGGACCGGCCGAAGATGAACGCGATCAGCTTCCAGGTGCAGGCCGAGCTGCGCGCCGCGGCCGCCGAGGCGAGCGAGCGCGACGACGTCAAGGCCGTCGTCCTGTACGGCGGCGAGCGGGTCTTCGCGGCCGGCAACGACGTCAAGGAGATGGCCGAGCTCTCCTACGCGGACATGGTGACGCTGTCGGGCTCCATCCAGTCGGCGGTCACGGCCGTCGCAGGGATCCCCAAGCCCGTCGTGGCCGCGATCACCGGCTACGCCCTGGGCGGCGGCTGCGAGCTGGCGCTGGCCGCCGACGTCCGGTTCGCCGCCGACAACGCCACCCTGGGCCAGCCCGAGGTCCTGCTCGGCATCATCCCGGGGGCCGGCGGCACCCAGCGCCTGAGCCGCCTGGTGGGTCCGAGCAAGGCCAAGGACATCATCTTCACCGGCCGCTTCGTGAAGGCCGACGAGGCACTCGCGATCGGCCTGGTCGACCGCGTCGTACCCGCCGAGTCGGTCTACGACGAGGCGGTGGCGTGGGCGGGGCAGTTCTCCGGCGCGGCCTCGCTCGCGGTGCGGGCGGCCAAGGAGAGCATCGACCGCGGCCTGGAGCTCGACCTCCCCAGCGGGCTCGAGATCGAGCGGCTGCAGTTCGCCGCCCTCTTCGCCACCGAGGACCGGAGCACGGGTATGCAATCCTTCGTCGACAACGGTCCAGGCAAGGCTCGGTTCGGGGGACGGTGAGCTCGTGGCAGAACGTAAGGCAAGCAGCACGCGACTGAGGGTGGTGGCGGCGCGGCTGCTCTGGCTCCTCTTCGTGGCGTGCGCGTCCGTACTGGCCGTCGCGGCGCTGCTGATCGCGCTCGAGGCCGAGCCCGACAACCCGCTGGTCGAGCTGGTGCTCAACCTCGCGGACGGTGTCGACCTCGGCGTCTTCGACCTCGACAACCCGATCAAGCGTTTCGCTGGCGACAACGGCGAGACCACCACGGCGCTGTTCAACTACGGCATCGGCGCGGTCGTCTACCTCGTCCTCGGCCGGCTCGTCGACCGGCTGGTCCGGCCCTGACGAGTGGCTCCGAGGCACGGGTGACCCATTCCACGCTGTGACGTAGTCGACCGCGGACCTGTGTTTCGTCGTACGTGACTCGGCGGTAGCCTGCCCTCGCCAGGAGTCCTGGCAGTCATGGACCTCACCATGACCTCACGAGTCCACAGGAGGGGCCGTTCCCGGCCACACCACCATGAACATTGTCGTCTGTGTGAAGCACGTCCCCGACGCGACCGCCGACCGGCGCTTCGAGTCGGACAACACCGTTGACCGCGTAGGCGTCGATGGTCTCCTCTCGGAGCTCGACGAGTACGCGGTCGAGCAGGCCCTCCAGATCAAGGAGAAGTCCGACAACCCGGAGGAGACCAAGGTGACCGCGCTCTGCGTGGGTCCCGAGAAGGCAGTCGACGCGGTCCGCAAGGCACTGCAGATGGGCGCCGACGAGGGCATCCTCGTCTCCGACGAGGCGATCGCCGGCTCCGACTACGTCGCGACCTCGCTCGTGCTTGCCAAGGCCATTTCAAAGGCCGGGGAAGAGCGGGCCGTTGACTTGGTGATCTGCGGCATGGCGAGCACCGACGCCGCGGGCAGCGTCGTTCCGGCGATGCTGGCCGAGCAGCTCAACCTGCCTCAGGTCACGTTCGCCTCGGTCGTCGAGACCCAGGGTGACCAGGTGCGTGTGAAGCGCGACGGTGACACCGCGACCGAGGTCATCGGCGGCACCATGCCGCTGGTGCTGTCGGTCACCGACCAGACCGGCGAGGCGCGCTACCCGTCGTTCAAGGGGATCATGGCCGCCAAGAAGAAGCCCCTCGAGACCTGGTCGCTCAGCGACCTCGGTGTCGACGCGGGCGACGTCGGGCTGTCGGTCGCCTGGACCCAGGTCGAGGACACCACCGAGCGCCCGCCGCGCTCGGCCGGCGAGATCGTCAAGGACGAGGACGGTTCGGGCGCCACGGCGCTCACCGAGTTCCTCGCGTCCAAGAAGTTCATCTGAGGAGCGGGAAGACATGTCTGAAGTTCTGGTACTCATCGACCACGTCGACGGCGCGGTCCGCAAGCCGACCTACGAGCTCCTCGCGATCGCCAAGCGCCTCGGCGAGCCGTCCGCGGTCTTCATCGGCGGGGCCGACCAGGCCTCCGGTGCGGCCGAGGCGGTCAAGAAGTACGGCGCCGAGAAGGTCTACACGGTCGACGACACCGAGATCAAGGGCTACCTCGTGGCCCCCAAGGCCGAGGTGCTCCAGCAGTTGGCCGAGAAGACCTCGCCGGCAGCGATCCTGATCTCCTCCTCCTTCGAGGGCAAGGAGATCGCCGGTCGTCTGGCGATCAAGCTGAAGTCGGGGATCATCACCGACGCGGTGGACGTGCAGTCCTCCGAAGGCGGCCCGGTCACGACCCAGTCGGTGTTCGCGGGCAACTTCACCGTCCAGGCGAAGGTCACCAAGGGCACGCCGATCATCACGGTCAAGCCCAACGCGGCGGCACCCGAGGAGGGTGACGGCGCGGGCGCTGTCGAGGAGTTCGCGGCGACCATCTCCGACGCCGCCAAGAGCGCCAAGATCGTGGCCTCGCAGCCGCGTCAGGCGAGCGGGCGCCCGGAGCTGACCGAGGCCGCGATCGTGGTCGCGGGTGGACGCGGCACCGGTGGCAACTTCGAGCCCATCGAGGGTTTCGCCGACGCCCTCGGCGCGGCGGTCGGTGCCTCGCGTGCCGCGGTCGACTCGGGCTGGACGCCGCACACCTTCCAGATCGGTCAGACCGGCAAGACGGTCTCGCCGCAGCTCTACGTCGCCAACGGCATCTCCGGTGCGATCCAGCACCGCGCCGGCATGCAGACCTCCAAGACGATCGTGGCCGTCAACAAGGACGACGAGGCCCCGATCTTCGAGCTGGTCGACTTCGGCGTCGTGGGCGACCTGCACACGGTGCTCCCGGCCGCGACCGAGCAGATCAACAAGCGCAAGGGTTGACCCGCCCGTAACTCACGCGAACAGTCGTTGACCCGCCCGAAAGTTTCGGGCGGGTCAACGTCGTTTCCGGGTCAGCGACCCTCGCCGGCGCCGCCACCCTGTGAGGGTTCGACGACCAGGCCGACCTGGGGCACGTGGACGGTGCGGGCGCCCGGCTTGCCGCCGATGACGACCTTGCGGAGCGCGACGTTGTTGTCCGTCGAGCCCTCGACGAGACGGCCGCGCGGGTTGGCCCGGACCTCGATGTAGTAGGTCCCGTTGGGCAGGCCCTCGAGGCTGAACGACTGGCCGGCGCGGAACTGCGCGTAGGTGTCACCCCAGCCGGAGACGAGCACCTCGCGGATCGACAGGGAGCTGTACTCACCGCAGGATGTGGTGAGGTCGGTGTTGACCGGGTTCAGCACCGCGGAGGGCACGGTCGTGTCGACGGCGTCGGTGTTGGCCAGGCAGAACGCCTCCTTGCGCGACTTCACGATCGCGGTCTGGTCGGCCTTGAGCAGCGTGTAGGACGCGAAGTCGCGGAAGTGCCAGTGCTGGTGGGTGGGCTTGGCGTCCCAGTGGAAGTGGCCCACCGGCTGGTAGCCGGTCTGGTTGCCGTCGGCGTCGAAGAAGTACTGGTAGGCGTCCATCTCGTCCTCGCCCTCGCGCCGGAAGCCGTCGACGACCAACGGGCTGTCGCCGCCGTTCCAGACGGTCGCGGAGAACTGTAGGAAGTCGCCCTTCTCGGCGACCCGGATGCCCCAGGCGGGCACGGCGCGCAGGTCCGGCATCGTCGTGGGCAGGTCGCGGGCGACCGGGCCGGTGGGCCGGGTCGCGGCGGGCCGCGCGACGCGGGACGGCGGCGTCGTACGACCCACGGGCTCCTCGACGCCCGCCTCCTCCTTGACCACGAGCGTCAGCGTGCGGGTCGAGTCGGCCTCGTTGAGGCCGAACGCCGTGGCGTAGCGCGGGGTGATCTGCGCAGTGACCTGGTAGCGGCCCGCCTCGAGACGCAGCGGCTTGCGGCTGTAGCCGAGCAGCGGCATCGCCCACCCGGCCTGGATGCCCTGGCGGGCGCCGATCGCGAACGGGTTGTAGCTGCACCAGTCGGCGTACGGCGAGGTCGCGGGGGCGTCGGGACGCATGCGCTGGGCGTAGCCCGCGAAGCAGACGCCGCGGACCAGGGTCTGGGTCGGCCCGCCCTTCATGGGCACCAGGGTGAGCTTCACGAACTGCCGGAGCGTGCCCATGCTGGTCATGGAGCCAGGGGGCAGCGCGACGTCGCCGCCGGGGGCCTTCCAGACGGTCTTGATCGTCTCCTCGTAGCTCGCCCGGGTGGAGCTCAGCTCGAAGGTCTCTCCGTTGGCCAGCAGGCGCAGGCCCAGGTCCGTGTAGGCCCGGCCCCGGTAGACGAAGGTCTCGTAGCGCTTCGGGGCCCACAGCGAGAGCGGCGAGTCGCCCTCCGCCCGCTGGCTGACGGGTGGGGCCGCGGGGGCAGTGGCGATGGCGGTGGCGGTGGGGCCGGTCAGGACCGGCACTGCCGGAAGGAGGAGGGCGATGCTGGCCAGGCCGAAGCCTCGCAGGGTACGACGGGTCCGCGACAAGGGTTCCTCCACTGATGGGTGACGTCTGCAGTGTGGACGCTCTGGCGGGGGTTTTGGTTGCGTACCGGGCGGATCGGTCGACTGGTCGAGACAGGTCGGGTCCGGCACGAACGCTCGCCTAGGCTCGGGGCATGAGCACCGCCGACATCCAGCAGGACGTGCTCGAGGTCGCACGCCGAGCCCGTACGGCGAGCCACACGCTGGCCCTGGCCACGCGGGCCGAGAAGGACCGCGCCCTGCACGCGATGGCCGACGCCCTGGCCGAACGCCACGACGAGGTGCTCGCGGCCAACGCCGACGACGTCGCCCGCGCCGAGGCGGACGGGACGCCCGCCAACATCGTGGACCGGCTCCGGCTGACCCCGGACCGCCTCGACGCCATGTCGCAAGGTCTGCGCGACGTCGCCGGCCTGCCCGACCCCGTGGGGGAGGTGGTGCGCGGCAGCACCCTGGCCAACGGCCTCGAGCTGCGCCAGGTCCGGGTGCCCTTCGGTGTGGTCGGGATGATCTACGAGGCCCGCCCGAACGTCACGGCCGACGCCGCCGGCATCTGCCTCAAGTCCGGCAACGCGGTCCTGCTGCGAGGCAGCTCGAGCGCCCGCTCGAGCAACGCCGCGATCGTGGCCGTGCTCCGGGACGCGGTCACCACGGCCGGGCTCGACGCCGACGTGGTGCAGCTAGTCCCGGGCGAGACCCGTGACAGCGTCAAGGCCCTGATGCGTGCCCGCGGCCACGTCGACGTGCTCATCCCGCGCGGCGGCGCCGGCCTGATCCGCTCGGTGGTCGAGGAGTCGACGGTTCCCGTGATCGAGACGGGGGTCGGCAACTGCCACGTCTACGTCGACCGCGCCGCCGACCTCGACAAGGCGCTCGCGATCGTGCTCAACGCCAAGACCCACCGCACCAGCGTCTGCAACGCGGCCGAGTCGCTGCTGGTCCACGCGGACGTCGCCGAGCAGTTCCTGCCGCGTGTCGTCGCAGCCCTCCAGGACGCCGGCGTGACCATCCACGGCGACCCGGCCTTCGGTGCCCACGACGGCGTCGAGCCGGCCACCGACGACGACTACGCGCAGGAGTACCTCTCGCTCGACATCTCCGCGGCCGTCGTACCCGATCTCGACGCGGCGATCGCCCACATCCGGCGGTTCTCCAGCCAGCACAGCGACGCGATCGTGACCGAGGACCAGGGGGCGGCCCGCCGGTTCGTGGCCGCCGTCGACTCCGCGGCGGTGCTCGTCAACGCCTCGACCCGCTTCACCGACGGAGGTGAGTTCGGCTTCGGCGCGGAGATCGGGATCAGCACCCAGAAGCTCCATGCGCGCGGTCCGATGGGACTGCCCGAGATGACCTCGACGAAGTACGTCGTCACCGGCGACGGCCACGTGCGCTGAGGGGGACACCCCTCGCGATAGCGTTTTGCCCATGCCCGCCTCCGACCGCGCCATCCATGCCGATGCGAGCGTGGAGCGGCTGTGGACCGGCGCGACTGTCATCACGTTCGTCCGGACCCTCGCGTCGCTGGCCCTGTGCCTGGTCGCGGCGGTCGAGCAGGACCGCACGCTGCTGATCGTGGGGCTGGTCGTTTACTGGGTCGGCGACATGGCCGACGGCGGCTACGCCCGTCTCTTCGACTGCGAGACCCGCATCGGCGGCGTCCTCGACATCATGTGCGACCGCATCAACTGCGCCGCCTTCTACATCGGGCTGGCCTGGCTCGAGCCCGAGATGGTGCTCCCGGTGTCGGTCTACCTCTTCAACTTCATGGTGATCGACATGTTCCTGTCGCTGGCGTTCCTGGCCTGGCCGATCCGCAGCCCCAACTACTTCTACGTCGTCGACCGCCGGATCTACACCTGGAACTGGTCGAAGCCGGCCAAGGCCGTCAACTCCTCGCTGTTCGCCGTTCTGCTGCTGGTCACCGGCTGGTGGCAGGTTGGGCTGGTGATCGCACTGGCTCTCGTGGTGCTCAAGTGCGTCTCGATGCGGTGGCTCTTCCAGCTCGGGATCCCGGTGCCGGAGCGCGCCGCCGTATGAGGCTCGCATGAGCCTGACCCTCTGGACCTTCGGGGTCAGCATCGCCTCCGCCCTGTTCCCGCTGATCAACATGGAGGTGATCCTCGGCGGGATGGCGGCCACCGTCGGCGACGGCCACGCCTTCCCGCTGGCGCTGACCGCCGGCCTGGGCCAGATGTTCGGCAAGATCGTCTGGTACGAGGCGACCCGGCGCAGCATCGAGACCGACTGGGTCCAGAAGAAGCTCTCCGGCGACAAGATCAAGACCAGCTACGCCCGCTGGCAGGCCCGCATGGACGGCCGGCCGTGGTTCTCGGGCGGGATCATGCTGATCTCGTCGTTCGCCGGGGTGCCGCCGCTGCTGGTGATGGCGGCCGTCGCCGGGGCGCTCAGGATGCGCATGTACGTCTTCCTGCCCACCATCCTGGTCGGCCGCACGCTGCGGTTCTGGCTGGTCCTCGCCGGAGTCGAGTCGCTGCTGGGCTGAGGGTCCCGATAGGCTGCGCCCCATGTCGTTGAGCCAGATCACGCTGTCCCTGAGCCGGGCCGCCGAGGAGCACCACGAGCAGGTCATCAACCCCTGGATCGTCGGTGCGATCACCATCGCCATCCTGCTCGCGATGATCGGTGCGCTCGTCGCCTTCGGCGGAGGACGCGAGCACACCTGAGTGGCACCCCTCAGTGAGCTCGCATGACTGCCGCCCATGAGTGAGGCAGAGCCGGTACGCCGCCGGGTCGGCGTCATGGGTGGCACGTTCGACCCCATCCACCACGGGCACCTGGTGGCGGCGTCCGAGGTGCAGGCGTGGTTCGACCTCGACGAGGTCGTGTTCGCGCCGACCGGACGGCCCTGGCAGAAGTCCGACCGCCAGGTCTCGCCCGCGGAGCACCGCTACCTGATGACGGTCATCGCCACGGCCGCCAACCCACGGTTCACGGTGTCGCGGGTCGACATCGACCGCGAGGGCCCGACGTACACGATCGACACGCTGCGCGACCTCAGCGCGGCCATGCCCGACGCCGACCTCTACTTCATCACCGGCGCCGACGCGCTGACCGAGATCTTCGGCTGGCGCGACGCGGAGGGACTCTTCGAGCTGGCGCAGTTCGTCGGCTGCACGCGCCCCGGCTACGACATGGACCCCGACGTGCTGGGCTCGATCCCCGCCGCCCGGGTGACCATGGTGGAGATCCCCGCCCTCGCCATCTCGTCCACCGACTGCCGCGAGCGCCAGCGCCGCGGACAGCCCGTGTGGTACCTCGTGCCCGACGGTGTGGTGCAGTACATCCAGAAGCACCGCCTCTACCCCGGAGAACAATGACTGCCACCGACCATGCCGTCGAGCTCGTCGTCGCTGCCGCGCGCGCCGCGGCCGACAAGCTCGCCACGCAGATCGTCGCGTTCGACGTGAGCGAGCAGCTCGCGATCACCGACGCCTTCGTCCTCGCCTCGGCCACCAACGACCGCCAGGTCAAGGCGATCGTCGACGAGGTCGAGGACAAGCTCCGCGAGATCGGCGCCAAGCCGATCCGCCGGGAGGGCGAGCGCGACGGCCGCTGGGTGCTCATCGACTACGGCGAGATCGTCGTCCACGTGCAGCACGAGGAGGAGCGCCAGTTCTACGCCCTCGAGCGGCTCTGGCGCGACTGCCCGACCATCGAGCTGCCGGCCGACCTCACCCGCCCGGCCGGCTGACGGTGCGCACGCTCGTCCTGCTGCGCCACGGGCGCACCGCCTTCAACCACGGGCTGCGCGTGCAGGGCCAGCTGGACGTCGAGCTCGACGAGGTCGGGCGCCAGCAGGCGGTTGTGGCCGCCGAGGCGCTCGCCAAGCTCGGTCCCACCCTGCTCTGGTCCTCCGATCTGGTGCGCGCGCGGGCGACCGCCGGCGCGCTCGCCGAGGCGACCGGCCTCGCACCGACGTACGACGCGAGGCTGCGTGAGTTCCACCTGGGGGAGCGCCAGGGCCTCACCCACGACGAGTACGCCGCCGCCGACCCGGTCGAGTTCGAGCAGTTCCGCCGCGGTCACTACGACTCCGCGCCGGGGGCCGAGCCCGCTGACGACGTACGCCGCCGGATGACCGAGGCGCTGCACGAGCTGCTCGCCGCCCTGGCGCCGGGGGAGGCCGCGGTCGCCGTCTCGCACGGCGCCGCCATCCGGGTCGCGACCGGCGCGATGCTGGGCTGGCCTGACGAGCAGTTCCACACTCTGCGCGGGCTCACCAACTGCGGCTGGGTGGTCCTCGAGGAGCATCCCGAGGTCGGCGGCCTGCGGCTGGGGGCCTACAACCGCACCGCGTGACCCGCGATTTCGCCCCCCGATTTTCGTGGGGCGTGCCGGGTTGGCTAGTATTCCGCGAGTTGTCCGAAGGAGACTTCGTTCGACGTGAGGGGCTGTGGCGCAGCTGGTAGCGCATCTGCATGGCATGCAGAGGGTCAGGGGTTCGAGTCCCCTCAGCTCCACCGATCGAGAGCGGCTCGTCTTGCTGAGGCAGGACCGGGCCGCTCTCGTCATTTCCCGGCTGTCCCGCCGCCCTCTCGCCGCCTGCGAGTCCTTTCTTGACTTGTTCCAGAAAAGCGGCAGAATGATTCGCATGGCCACCGAGCACGACTTCCCGCACCTGCTGCGCGAGGCCGCGCTGCGCGTGACCCGACCGCGGGTGGCCGTGCTCGCCGCGGTCCACGCGCACCCGCACGCCGACACCGACACGATCATCGGCGCCGTACGACGCGAGCTGCCCGACGTCTCGCACCAGACCGTCTACGACTCGCTGCACACCCTGACCGGCACCGGTCTCGTCCGGCGGATCCAGCCGGCCGGGTCGGTCGCGCGCTACGAGTCGCGGGTCGACGACAACCACCACCACGTCGTGTGCCGCTCGTGCGGCGCGATCGCGGACGTCGACTGCGCCGTCGGCCACACCCCTTGTCTCACCGCCTCCGACGACCACGGCTTCATGGTCGACGAGGCGGAGGTCGTCTACTGGGGCACCTGCCCCGCCTGCACGACCGCAGCCCTCATCCAGTGAACCGTCAGCCGGAAGGAAGCAGATGACCGACAGCCAGGACAGCAGCACCCCCGAGAGCCCCCAAGGGGTGGACCGCAAGGCTGAGGCGGGATGCCCGGTCATGCAGGGCTCCGCTGCCGCGAAGGGCAGCGAGAGCGAGAACCCGGCGATCGACTCGCCGACCGTCAAGGAGGGCCGTCCCCACGGCAACCGCGACTGGTGGCCCAACCAGGTCGACCTCTCGGTGCTCCACTCCCACTCGCCCAAGGGCAACCCGCTCGCTCCTGACTTCGACTACGCCAGCGAGTTCGCGAAGCTCGACCTCGAGGCGGTCAAGCAGGACATCGTGGAGGTGCTGCACTCCTCGCAGGACTGGTGGCCGGCCGACTTCGGCCACTACGGCGGCCTGTTCATCCGGCTGAGCTGGCACGCCGCCGGCACCTACCGGATCTACGACGGCCGCGGTGGCGCCGGCGACGGCGGCCAGCGGTTCGCGCCCCTCAACAGCTGGCCCGACAACGCCAACCTCGACAAGGCCCGCCGGCTGCTCTGGCCGGTCAAGCAGAAGCACGGCCAGAAGATCTCGTGGGCCGACCTGCTGGTGCTCGCCGGCAACGTGGCGCTCGAGGACATGGGCTTCGAGACCTTCGGCTTCGGCTTCGGCCGCGAGGACGTGTGGGAGCCCGAGGAGATCTTCTGGGGCCCCGAGGACACCTGGCTGGGCGACGAGCGCTACAGCGGCGAGCGCGACCTCCACGAGCACCTCGGCGCGGTCCAGATGGGGCTGATCTACGTCAACCCCGAGGGCCCCAACGGCAACCCCGACCCGTTGGCCTCCGCCCGCGACATCCGCGACACCTTCGCCCGGATGGCGATGAACGACGAGGAGACCGTCGCCCTCATCGCCGGCGGTCACACCTTCGGGAAGACCCACGGCGCTGGCGACGCCGACCTGGTCGGCCCCGAGCCCGAGGCGGCTCCGCTGGAGCAGCAGGGCCTGGGCTGGAAGAGCGAGTACGGCTCCGGCATGGGCGCCGACGCGATCACCAGCGGCCTCGAGGTCACCTGGACCGACGTACCCACCCAGTGGAGCAACCGCTTCTTCGAGATCCTCTTCGGCTACGAGTGGGAGCTCACCGAGAGCCCCGCGGGTGCCAAGCAGTGGGTCGCCAAGGACGCCGAGGCGATCATCCCCGGCCCGGCCCCGGACTCGCCCAAGCGCAAGCCCACGATGCTGACCTCCGACCTCGCGCTGCGCTTCGACCCGGAGTACGAGAAGATCTCGCGCCGCTTCCTCGAGAACCCCGACGAGTTCGCGCTGGCCTTCGGCAAGGCCTGGTACAAGCTCCTGCACCGCGACATGGGCCCGGTCGACCGCTACCTCGGTCCCTGGGTGCCCGAGCCGCAGCTGTGGCAGGACCCCGTCCCGCCGGTCGAGGGCGCGCTCGTCGGTGACGCCGACGTCGCCACCTTGAAGAGCAAGGTCCTCGAGTCGGGCCTCTCGGTCTCCGAGCTGGTCTCCACCGCGTGGGCCTCGGCGGCGAGCTTCCGCACCACCGACAAGCGGGGCGGCGCCAACGGTGCCCGTATCCGCCTGGAGCCCCAGCGCAGCTGGGCCGTCAACCAGCCCGAGCAGCTTGCCCGCGTCCTGGCCAAGCTCGAGGGCGTCCGCGACGAGTTCAACGCCGCAGGGGGCGCCCAGGTCTCGCTCGCCGACCTGATCGTGATCGCCGGCAACGCCGCGGTCGAGAAGGCGGCGAAGGACGCCGGCGTCGAGGTCACCGTGCCGTTCCACGCCGGCCGCACCGACGCCACCGAGGAGCAGACCGACGTCGAGTCGTTCCGGGTCCTCGAGCCGCGCGCCGACGGGTTCCGCAACTATCTGCGAGCGACGGACAAGATGTCGCCCGAGACGCTGCTGGTCGACCGCGCCTACATGCTCGAGCTGGGCGCTCCCGAGATGACCGTCCTGGTCGGCGGGCTGCGGGCGATCGGTGCCAACGTCGAGGGCGCGCAGCACGGCGTCCTCACCGACCGTCCCGGGGTCCTGAGCAACGACTTCTTCGTCAACCTGCTCTCGCCGGGCACCCGGTGGAAGGCCTCGGACCGGGAGCACGTCTACGAGATCCGCGACGCGGCCACCGACGAGCTCAAGTGGACCGCCACCGCGGTCGACCTCGTCTTCGGCTACCACTCGCAGCTGCGGGCGCTCGCGGAGGTCTACGCCAGCGCGGACGGGCAGGACAAGCTCGTGCACGACTTCGTCGCCGCCTGGACGAAGGTCATGGAGCTGGACCGCTTCGACCTGCGCTGACCCGGCCAGCGGCGCGAGCCCGGTCGACCTCACGGTCGGCCGGGCTCGTCCCGTCTCCGGAGACTGTCAGGCGGACTCGGCGACCCGTTCGGCGAGCCGCACCGCCGCGTGGCGCACCACGTCTGCCTCCGCCGGGTCGGCGGCCACCTGCTCCGGTACCTGCCCGCCGAGCAGGCCGGCCGGCTGGGTCAGCCACGCCCAGGCGCGCCACGGGTCCATGCCCGCCGCGAGCAGGGGGCGGAGCACGGGCTCGAGCTCGGGCCGCAGCTCGCCCGCCTCCGTGAGCTGGAAGCCGGGTACGACGGTGCCGGCCTCGGTGGCGACGACGAGCAGCCCGTGGTCGTTCTGGGCCTTGTGCACCGCGAAGCGGGTGGCGTTGACCGAGGCGCCGCGGAGCGCGGCCAGGGTCTCGTAGGTGTACGACGGTCCGGCCAGCAGCTCCTGGCGCACGCGCGCCTGGCGGGCGATCAGCAGCAGCGGCACCGGCACGGCGTGCTCGGGCTCGGAGCCCTCGCGGTGGAGCAGGCGGTCGAGCTGGTGGAGCTGGTCGGCGTCGAGCGGCTTGCGGGTGACCGGGTCCGTCCAGTGGACACCGCCCTCGCCGTCACGGGCGAAGGTCGGCAGCCCGGCGGCCCCCAGGTGCTCGGTCAGCCCGAGGCCCTCGAGCCAGGAGGCCAGTCGCTCGCCGAGGTCTCCGGGCAGCTGCTCCGACGTCATGGGAACAGCCTGTCAGCCGCCGGTGCGGGTGCCGTCGTCGGAGTACTCGATGCCACCCATGTCGACGGTGCGCAGGGCGTTGGCCACCGACGTGACGACCGCCGTGCCGAGCGGTCCGCTGCGGTCGAAGACGGCCGCGGTGCCGACCGCGATGCCGTCGTACTCCACGCGGTCGACGGCGGAGAGGCCGATCTCGGCGCCGTCGGGCTGGCGGGCGAGGGTGAGCGTGATGTCGGTGTTGATGTACTCCACGCCGCGACTGCCCCAGTTGGTGACCAGGCTGGCACCGTCGGCGACCGCGGCGGCGGCCTGGAACGGCGTGATCGGCTCGCCGGCCAGGACGGGGATGGCGGAGTTCCAGGACTGCTTGCGCGACGCGTTCTGGTGCTCGCCGAAGTTCTGCGACCAGCCGGCCTCGCTGTGGAGGAACGGCACGTGCGGCACGTCGGTCTGCGGCGCGACGTCCAGCGGCGGCGGGACCGGGCGCTCCGACGGGCTCCAGACCTCGCCCTCGGTGGTGGCGGTGGCCGCCAGGAAGACCGCGCTGGCCCGCGCCACCCGCTGGCCGCCCTGGGTCAGCACGGCGTCGACGAGACAGATCCGGCGTCCCTCGCGCACGACCTCGGCCGTGACCTCGCAGGGGTCCATCGTGGCCGCCCGGAACAGGTCGACCGTGAGCCGGGCCGGGTGCAGGTCGTGCCGCCCGAGGTCGGCGACCTGGCGCTCGAGCGCCCGGGCCAGCGCGCCGCTGACCGCGACGCCGTGCATGTGGTTGGTGTCCCACATGCTCTGCGCCATCTCGGTGGGGACCAGCAGGGCGCCGTCGGCTCGGAAGAAGGAGAGATCCACGATCGGAGGTTAATGGCGGCTCTCAGCCGGTGACAGGGGCGGGGTACCGGCCTACGCTGCCAGGGGGGAAATCGAGACAGGAACTCACATGCGAGCAATCACTCTGTCAGTGGCGGCACTCGCCGTCGTACTTCCGGCCGGCCTTCTGAGCGGCATCGCCGCCGAGGCCGCGGCCCCGGCCGCGTCGGTCACCGTCACCATCAAGGCCGAGGGCACCGACATGTCCGGCACGGTCTCCAGCACCAAGCCCCTCAAGTGCGCCGCCAACCGCACGGTCAAGGTGTTCAAGCTGGTCAACGGCGAGCCGCACCTCTGGGCCTCCGACACGACCGAGAAGCAGGGCGCCAAGTACGTCTGGTCCACCGGCAACACCGGGACCGAGGGGCGCTTCTACGCGAAGGTCGGCGCCAAGCCGGGCTGCAAGATGGACGTCAGCCCGACGATCAGGGTGGTCCGTCCCGACTAGCGACCCACCACACCGTGGGATTTGACACGCGTCAGGTGTGACGGCGGCTACAGTCCTGGAACCTGTTCTAGTTCCGGCCCAGGAGTGTGGCAATGCCCGGCTTCAACCTCTCGACCGTGTTCGACACCGTGGCCCGCGCCGTGCCCGACCAGGAGGTCCTGGTCTGGCGCGACCGGCGGTTCACCTACGCGCAGAGCAACGCGCGCGCCGACGGTGTCGCGCACTTCCTGGTGGAGCAGGGGCTCGGCTGTCACACCGAGCGGGCGGGGCTCGCGGGCCACGAGTCCGGCCAGCACCACGTCGGCATCTACCTGCGCAACGGCAACGAGTACCTCGAGACCCTGGTCGGCGGGTGGCGTGCCCGCGTGGCGCCGTACAACATCAACTACCGCTACGTCGAGGAGGAGCTGCTCTACCTGCTCGAGGATGCCAAGACCGACGCGCTCGTCTACGCCGCGGAGTTCGCGCCGCAGGTCGCCGCGCTGCGCGAGCAGGTGGCGGGGCTGAAGGTGCTGGTGCAGGTGGCCGACGACAGCGGCAACGCGCTGCTGCCCGGGGCGGTGGACTACGAGTCGGTCGTGGCGACGCCCCCGCCGGTCGGCGGCATGCCCGAGCCGGACGGTGACGACCTCTTCATCATGTACACCGGTGGCACCACCGGCATGCCCAAGGGCGTGGTCTGGCGCCAGGACGACGTCTTCATCTCCGCGATGGGCGGGCTGCCGTTCGGCACCACCGAGCCCTATGCGTCGTACGACGAGATCGCGCAGGCCGCACGCGACGCCAATGGCGGGGTGACCCTGCTGATGCTGCCGCCGTTCATGCACGGTGCGGCCCAGTGGTCGGCGTTCCACATGTTCACCACCGGCGGCAAGATCGTGATCCCGGACGACGTGCACCGCATGGATCCCGCGGACGCGCTCTCCACGGCGGTGAGGGAGAAGTGCCTGAGCATCCCGGTGGTGGGCGACGCGGTGGCGCGGCCGCTGGTCGAGGAGCTCGAGCGCGGTGACTACGACATGTCGGGGGTCGCGGCGTTCAGCAACGGCGGCGCCCCGATGACTCCGACGGTGCGTAGCCGGCTGCTCGAGGCGCTGCCGCACATCATGCTGCTCGATGCGGTGGGCTCGTCGGAGACCGGCATCCAGATGAACCACTACTCCGCCAAGGGGTCGGAGGCCGACACCGCCATCTTCAACCCGCAGGAGGACACGACGGTCGTGAGCGACGACCTGGACCGCCGGCTCCAGCCGGGTGAGGGTGGCGGCTGGCTGGCCCGTCGCGGCCGCATCCCGCTCGGCTACCTCGGTGACCCCGACAAGACCGCCCGCACGTTCCCGGTGATCGAAGGCGCGCGCTGGTCGGTGCCCGGCGACCGGGCCAACCTGCTCGCCGACGGCCGGATCGAGCTCCTCGGCCGGGACGGCGTCACCGTCAACTCCGGCGGCGAGAAGATCTTCGTCGAGGAGGTCGAGCGGGCCGTCGCCGCGCACCCCGCCGTACGGGACGTGGTCGTGGTCGGCCGCCCGTCCGAGCGCTGGGGGAGCGAGGTCGTCGCCGTCGTCCAGCTCGCCGAGGGCAGCGAGGCCACCGACGAGGAGCTGGTCGCCGAGGCCGGCCGCCACGTCGCCCGCTACAAGGTCCCCAAGGCCATCGTTCGCGTGACCGAGATGCAGCGCTCACCCTCCGGCAAGGCCGACTACCGCTGGGCGAAGACCCAGGTCGTCAGCTAGGACACCTCTCTCGTAGACCCGCACCGTCGGGATAGTCCCCAACAGGAGAGCGAATGAGAGCCCTCTTATCCGCTCTGGTGTTAGGGACTATCCCGGCGACCCGACTTCTTCGAGCTCCGACCAGTCGACGGTGGCGGTACGGCGTTGGTACTCCGCGACCAGGCCGGGCCAGTTGGTGGTGATCCGGGGGCCGTCGACGTACCAGCTGCTGCAGCCGGCCCAGGCGCTGTCGGCGAGTCGCGACTGCATCTCCTGGTCGTAGGCCTCGGCCACGTCGGGACGTACGGCGACCGCGTGCGCGCGGCCGTCGGCGATCCGCCGGGTGACCTGGGCGAGGTAGCCGGCCTGGGCCTCCATCATCGCGATGATCGAGCTGCCCCCGAGGTTGGTGTTGGGGCCGTAGATGCAGAACAGGTTGGGGAAGCCGGGCACGGTCAGGCCGAGGTGGGCGCGGGCGCCGTCGCTCCACAGCTCGTGCAGGTCGGCGCCGCCGGCCCCGGTGACGGTCACGTCGGCGAGGAAGTCGGTGGCGGCGAAGCCCGTGCCCCAGATGAGTACGTCGGCCTCGTGCAGCCGGCCGTCGGCGGTGCGCACGCCGGTGGGCTCGATCGCGGAGACCCGCTCGGTCACGACGTCGACGTGGTCGCGGGAGAGCGCGGGGTACCAGTCGTTGGAGAACAGCAGCCGCTTGCAGCCGATCGGGTAGTCCGGCACCAGCTTGCGGCGCAGCTCGGGGTCGCGCACCTGGCGCCGCAGCGTCAGCCGCCACGCGGCACGCAGCGCCGCGATCATCGGCTTGGTGAGCCTCGAGTCGCCGCCGAGGGTGCCGTTGAGGACCTCGGTCAGCCGAAACACCGAGCGTCGCTCGGCGGTCAGCAGCCACGGGAGCCGGGCGAACGCGCGGTGGTGGCGCGGCCGGTACTCCTGGTCGGGCTTCGGCACGACGTACGGCGCGGAGCGCTGGAAGACCGTCATCGCGGCGACCTCGTCGACGATGCCCGGCACGAACTGGATCGCGCTCGCGCCGGTGCCGACGACCGCCACCCGCTTCCCCTCGAGGTCGACGTCGTGGCGCCACTGCGCCGAGTGGAACGCCGGGCCGGCGAACGTCTCGGCGCCGGGCAGGTCGGGGATCACGGGGTTGGACAGCTGACCGACGGCGGACACGACCACCTCGGCGTCGTACGTCGCACCGCTCGCCGTGGTCACGTGCCACAGCCGGGCGGCCTCGTCCCAGGCGAGCCCGGTGACCTCGACCCCGGTCTCCACGAGGTCGAGCAGCCCCTCGCGGTCGGCCGCGTCGCGGATGTAGTCGAGGATCTCCGGTTGCGCGGAGTAGCGCCGCCCCCAGGCGGGGTTGATCGCCCACGACCACGAGTAGAGCGGCGACGGGACGTCGCACGCGGCGCCCGGGTAGGTGTTGTCGCGCCACACCCCGCCCACCGCGTCCGCGCGCTCGAGGATCGTGATGTCGGTGATGCCCTGCTGCTTCAGGGCGCGGGCGGCGCCGAGGCCGCCGAAGCCGGCCCCGATGATGACGACGCGAGTGCTCATGGGAGGAACCTAGGCCGCGCGCGGGACCAGCGGGAGCGCCGCAGCCGCACGTGGTTGATAATTCCGGACATGCCGTCCGTCGCCACCGAGCTCCCTGCGCCGGCGGCGGCCGACTGGGGCTTCCCGCGGTCCGCGACGGCGATCCTCGTCCTGGTCGAGTACGCCGGGTCGCGCGGCGTCGGGGCGCGCCGGGCCCTGGCCGGCACCGGGCTGCACCCCGAGGACCTCGTGGAGGGCGAGGTGACCGCCGCCCAGGAGTTGACCGTCGTGCGCACGCTGCGCGGGCTGCTCGGCGAGGTCGGTGTCGACGTGGGGCAGCGCTACCGCGCGTCGACCTTCGGCGCGTTCGGCTTCGCGATGCTGGCCAGCCGCACGGTGCTCGACGCGATGGACCTCGCGCTGCGCTTCATCGACCTGAGCTTCGCGTTCGCGATCCCGCGCGCCTCCGTGGTCGGTGACGAGGTGGTGGTGACCGTCGACGGCGGCGACCTGCCGGCCGACGTACGCAGGTTCCTCGTGGAGCGCGACGTCACCGCCGTGGTGGCGGTGCTCGACGGCCTGGTGCCGGGTGGGGTCGGCGCGCGGGTGACCTGGACCGAGCACGCCGCGCGGATCGAGTTCGGGGCCGACCAGCTGAGTCGGCCGCTGCCCGAGCGCAGCCCCGAGCGGCTGGAGCTGGCGGCCCGGATGTGCGCCGAGGTGGTCGACGCCAGGAGGGCTCGCACCGGCCTGGCCCAGGACGTGCGCGTGCTGATCACCCAGCGTCTGCCGCAGGGGGCGCCGATGGCCGACGTCGCTCACGCGCTCGCCCTGAGCGAGCGCACCCTGCGGCGCCATCTGGCCGACGAGGGCGTGGCCTACCGGCTGCTCCTCGACGAGGTTCGCTCCTCGATGGACCTGGCCCTGCGGGGCGGGCGCGCCACCATGCCGGTCGCGGTCGTCGCCCAGCGGCTGGGCTACGGGAGCTCGGCGGCGTACCTCCATGCGCGGAGACGCTGGCAGGCCTCCCGCCCCAGGTCTTAACGCGACCGACTGCCGGGCGCCACGTCCCGGCCAACTGAGCAACCCGGGGGATTCACCGGCCGCTGGTCGGCTGCGTCCATGACGACCGCCCCCACCCGCCCGAACATCCCGATCACGCCGGTGAACCGGCACGGCTCCCGGAGCCGGATGACCTGCCTCTTCCGCTGCGGCAACGCGTGCGACCACCCCGAGCCCAACCTCACCGACAACGGCCACATCCAGCAGGAGATCACCCGCGCCCTCGCGCGCCGCTCGGTGCTCAAGGGAGCGGCCGTCGGGTCCGGCGCCCTGGTCGTCGGTGGCGCTGCCGCCACTGCCTCGGGTGGCCTGGCCGCGGCCGCGGTCGAGCCGGCCCGGGCCGTCGCCGGCGACCTTGCGACGTCCGTCTTCTCCCCGGTGCGACCCAACAAGCGCGACAGCGTCACGGTCGCCGAGGGCTTCACGCACTCCGTCGTGATGCGCTGGGGCGACCGGGTCCTGCCGGGGGCTCCGGTCTTCGACGCCTACAAGCAGACCGCCGCGGCGGCCAGCATGCAGTTCGGCTACAACTGCGACTACGTCGGCATCCTCCCGCTCGGCCGGGACAAGGCACTGCTGATCGTCAACCACGAGTACACCGACGAGAACCTGATGTTCCCCGCCGACACCTACACGCCGGCCGAGATCAAGGCGATCGCCATGGTCAACCACGGGATGTCGGTCGTCACGATCAAGCGCGGCCTGGTGCCGGGGGACTGGCAGCAGGTCACGAACCTCCGCAACGCCCCGCACAACCGGCGCCTCCACATCGGTACGCCGTTCGCGATCGTCGGCCCTGCCGCGGGTGACGACCGGCTCAAGACCGTCGCCGACCCGACCGGCCGGGCCGCCTTGGGCACCCTCAACAACTGTGCCGGTGGCACGACCCCGTGGGGCACCGTGCTCTCGGGCGAGGAGAACTTCAACCAGTACTTCGACAAGTCCGGAGACCTCGACGCGCGGTACACGGCGCAGTACGCGCGCTACGGCATCACCGGGGTCGGCAAGGGCTGGAGCGAGGTCGACCCCCGCTTCGACCTCACCACGGACCCGCACGAGCCGCACCGCTTCGGCTGGATCGTCGAGGTCGACCCGACCGACCCGAAGTCGACGCCGCGCAAGCAGACGATGCTCGGTCGTTTCAAGCACGAGGGCGCCAACATCGTGATCGCGCGCAGCGGCCACGCGGTCGCCTACATGGGCGACGACGAGCGCGGCGACTACATCTACCGGTTCGTCTCGGCCGACAAGTTCGACCCCGCCAAGACCGTCAAGGCGCGCCGCCACAACCTGACCCTGCTGACGAAGGGCACCCTCTCGGTCGCCAAGTTCGTCGGCGACGGCGCCGGCGACGGCAGCTACGACGGCACCGGCAGCTGGATCCCGCTGTGCACCGACACGACTTCGTACGTCGAGGGCATGTCGGTCGCCGACGTCCTGATCTTCACCCGGCTGGCCGCGGACAAGATGGGCCCGACCAAGATGGACCGGCCCGAGGACGTGGAGCCCAACCCGGTGAACGGCAAGGTCTACGCGGCACTGACCAACAACTCCAACCGCGGCAAGCCCGAGCTGCCGGTCGACGAGGCCAACCCGATCGCGAGCTCGATGGTGCGGGCCTCGCTGGGCGCTCCGCTCACCGCGGCGTCCGGCAACCGCAACGGCTACGTGCTCGAGTGGACGCCCGCGGGCGGTGAGCACACGGCCGCCATGTTCACCTGGGACCTGCTGCTGGTCTGCGGCGACCCGGCGGCGGCCGAGACCTACTTCGGCGGCGTGGACAAGTCGACGGTGAGCCCGATCAGCTGCCCCGACAACGTGAGCTTCGACAGCGAGGGCCAGCTGTGGATCTCCACCGACGGCAACGTGCTCGGCTCCAACGACGGCATCTTCCGGGTGCCGGTGTCCGGGCCGCTGCGCGGGCAGGTACGTCAGTTCGTGACCATGCCGCGCGGGGCGGAGGCGTGCGGGCCGCTGATCACCGACCGCAACCGGTCGCTGTTCTTCGCGGTGCAGCACCCGGGCGAGATCGATGGGGCGACGTTCGAGAAGCAGGCGAGCACCTGGCCGCACACCGACGACTTCCCCCGGCCGTCGGTCTGCGTGGCCTACAAGCGCCGCTGAGGACCACCCGGAGCGCCAGTCGACGGCGGGCCGGCGATCAGGTGATCGTCATCCCGCCGTCGACGGCCAGGGTCTGGCCGGTGATGTAGCCGGCGGCGTCGGAGGCCAGGAAGACCGCGGTCGCGGCGAGCTCGGCCGGGTCGCCCTTGCGGCCGACCGGGATCCGGGCGCCCTGCGACTCGAGGTAGCCCGGCGGGTAGCTGTCGGTCATCTCCGAGGTGAAGAACCCCGGGGCGATCGCGTTGACGCGGATGCCCTTGCGCCCGGTCCACTGCTGGGCCAGGTCGCGGGTCAGGCCGATCAGCCCTGCCTTCGACGCGGCGTACGCCGCCTGGGGGAGGCCGGCGGTGGTGAGGCCGAGGACCGACGAGATGTTGATGATGCTCGAGCCCGGAAGCATCACGCGCCCGCAGGCCTGCGCCATCCAGTAGCAGCCGTTGAGGTTGACGTCGATCACCTCACGGAACTGCTCGGGCGTCTCGCGCGTCGCGGGCACGGCGGTGCCGATGCCGGCGTTGTTGATGAGGATGTCGACCCGGCCGAACTCCTCCATGGCGAGGGCGACCAGGTTGCTGCACGCCTCGGGGTCGGCCACGTCGGTGGCCACGGTCAGGGCACGACGGCCCGCGGCCTCGACGAGCGCGGCGGTGTCGGCCATCTTCTCCACGCGGCGCGCGCCGAGCGCGAGGTCGGCGCCGGCCTCGGCCAGGCCCTGGGCGAACGCGACGCCCAGACCGCTCGAGGCGCCGGTCACCACAGCGACCCGGCCGTCGAGCCGGAACATGTCAGTCACAGTCATGGCCGCGACTGTAGGGCACCCGGTTTCGGGTACTCTGGGCACATGCACAGGACCCTGCTCCTTACCTAGCCGCGTCGACGACTCCCAGAGCGACGCGGCTGCCCCTCGTGACTGAGGGGCTTTTTTGTGCCCAAAGAGCAGCAGGATCCGACGAGAGCCGAGAGAGACATCATGACCGAGCAGCACAGCACCGAACCTGCGACGTACGACGTCGCCGCCACCGAGCGCAAGTGGCAGCCGGTGTGGGAGAAGCTCGACCCGTTCCACGCCGACGACGCGTCGCCGCGTGAGAAGCGCTACGCGCTGACGATGTTTCCCTACCCGAGCGGCGACCTGCACATGGGTCATGCCGAGGTGACGGCGCTGCACGACGTGGTCGCGCGCTACTGGTGGCAGAAGGGCTACGAGGTCCTGAACCCGATGGGCTGGGACTCCTTCGGCCTGCCCGCCGAGAACGCCGCGATCCGCAACGACGCACACCCCGCCGACTACACCTACGGCAACATCGCCACGCAGCTGGAGTCCTTCCAGAAGTACGGCGTCAGCTTCGACTGGTCGCGGCGCTTCAACACCTCCGACCCGGAGTACTACAAGTGGACGCAGTGGCTGTTCCTGAAGTTCCACGAGAAGGGCCTGGCCTACCGCAAGAACAGCTGGGTCAACTGGTGCCCCAACGACCAGACCGTGCTGGCCAACGAGCAGGTCGTCGACGGCGCCTGCGAGCGCTGCGGGGCCGAGGTCACCAAGCGTGAGCTGACGCAGTGGTACTTCCGCACGACCGCCTACGCGCAGGAGCTGCTGGACTGCCTGGACGACCTGCAGCCGACCTGGCCGGCCAAGGTCGTCAACGCCCAGCGCAACTGGATCGGCCGGTCCGAGGGTGCCCACGTCGACTTCAATGTGGCCGGACGGTCGCAACCATTGACCGTGTACACGACGCGCCCCGACACGCTGTTCGGCGCCACCTTCATGGTGGTCGCCGCCGACGCCGCGCTAGCCTCCGAGCTGGTCACCGACGAGCAACGTGGTGCGCTGGACGACTACCTGGTGGAGGTCCGCAAGGAGACCGAGATCAACCGGCTGTCGACCGACCGCCCCAAGACCGGGGTGTTCCTGGGCGTCCACGCGACCAACCCCCTGACCGGCACCGAGATCCCGGTCTACGCCGCCGACTACGTGCTGGCCGACTACGGCACCGGCGCGATCATGGCCGTGCCCGGACAGGACCAGCGCGACTGGGAGTTCGCCCAGGCGTTCGACCTGCCGATCAT
Source organism: Nocardioides szechwanensis (assembly GCF_900103935.1). Taxonomy (GTDB): domain Bacteria; phylum Actinomycetota; class Actinomycetes; order Propionibacteriales; family Nocardioidaceae; genus Nocardioides; species Nocardioides szechwanensis. The sequence continues at coordinate 109,779 of NZ_FNIC01000007.1, read as the reverse complement.
CCGCACCGTCGAGCCGCCCGCCGACTGGGAGGGTGACGCGTTCACGGGCGACGGCCCGGCGATCAACTCGGCCAACGACGAGATCGACCTGTCCGGCATGGGCGTCGCCGAGGCCAAGTCGACCACCATCGCGTTCCTGGAGGACAAGGGCCTGGGGCGCGGCACGGTCAACTTCCGGCTGCGCGACTGGCTGCTGTCGCGCCAGCGCTACTGGGGTGCTCCGATCCCGATCATCCACTGCCCGGTCGACGGCGAGGTCGCCGTACCGGAGGACCAGCTGCCCGTCGAGCTGCCCGAGCTGCGCGGCGCCGACCTGAAGCCCAAGGGCACCTCGCCCCTGGGTGCCGCCACCGAGTGGGTCAACGTCAGCTGCCCGAAGTGCGGGGGCCCGGCGACGCGCGACACCGACACCATGGACACCTTCGTCGACTCGTCCTGGTACTTCTTCCGCTACGTCTCGCCGCACGACGAGACGCAGGCGTTCGACACCGACCTGGCCAACACCTGGGGGCCGATCGACCTGTACGTCGGCGGCGACGAGCACGCGGTGCTGCACCTGCTGTACGCGCGCTTCTTCACCAAGGCCCTGCGCGACATGGGCATGGTCGACTGGGACGAGCCGTTCTCGTCGTACCTGTCCCAGGGCAAGGTCATCAACAACGGGCGCAAGATGAGCAAGTCGCTGGGCAACGGCGTCAGTCTGGGGGAGCAGCTCGAGGCCTTCGGCGTTGACGCGGTGCGGCTGACCCTGGTCTTCGCGGGACCCCCCGAGGACAACATCGACTGGGCCGACATGTCCCCGGCCGGCTCGCTGAAGTTCCTGCAGCGGGCCTGGCGGCTGAGCGGCGACGTGGCCAGCGCCGTCGGGGCCGACCCGGCGACCGGTGACGTGGTGCTGCGCAAGCTGACCCACAAGACGCTGCACGACGCCGAGAGCCTGATCGAGATCCACCGCTTCAACGTGATGGTCGCCCGGACGATGGAGCTGGTCAACGCCACCCGCAAGGCCATCGACTCCGGCCCCGGCGGCGCCGACCCCGCGGTCCGTGAGGCCGTGGAGGCGGTGGCGATCCTGCTGTCGCTGGTCGCGCCCTACACGGCCGAGGAGATGTGGGAGCGGCTGGGCCACGAGCCGACCGTCGCCCGGGCCGGTTGGCCTGCCGTCGACGAGGCGCTGCTGGTCGCCGACGCGGTCACCGCTGTCGTCCAGGTGCAGGGCAAGGTCCGTGCGCGCCTGGAGGTGTCCCCGGACATCTCCGAGGCCGACCTGGAGGCGCTGGCGCTGGCTGACCCGGCCGTCGTACGCAGCATCGACGGCAAGGAGATCCGCAAGGTGATCGTGCGGGCCCCCAAGGTCGTCAACGTCGTCGTCTGACGTCCCTTCAGCCGGGGTCGCTACCCTCTGCGTCATGTCGGTCGTCGTCGTCACGGACTCGACCGCGAGCCTCCCTCCGGAGGTCGCGGCCGCCCACGGGATCATCGTGGTGCCCCTGCAGGTCGTGATCGGTGCCAACGCCTACGACGAGGGCTCGCCCCAGGCGACTCCCGAGAAGGTCGCCGAGGCGCTGCGGGAGTTCCGACCCGTCAGCACGTCCCGCCCGGCGCCGAGGGTGATCCTCGACGCCTACGAGCGGGCCGCGGCCGGCGGCGCCAAGCAGATCGTGTCGATCCACATCTCGGGTGACATGAGCGGCACCTTCGAGTCGGCGCAGCTCGCCGCCCGCGACGCCCCGGTCCGGGTGATCTGCGTCGACAGCCGCCAGGTCGGGGTCGCCACCGGGTACGCCGCCCTCGCGGCCGCCGACGCGCTGGTGGGCGGTGGGTCCGTGGAGTTCGCCGCCGAGGCGGCCCGCCGGCGTGCGGACGCCTGCTCGTCGCTGTTCTACGTCGACACGCTGGAGTACCTGCGTCGCGGGGGCCGCATCGGCGCCGCGACCGCCCTGTTCGGTGGCGCGCTCGCGTTCAAGCCGCTGCTGACGATCGAGGACGGTGTGGTGGCGTCGCTGGAGAAGGTGCGGACCACCGGCCGGGCCCTCGCCCGGCTGGGCGACCTCGCGGCGGAGGCGGCGGGGGACGAGGCGATCGACCTGTGCGTCGCCCACCTCGCCAACCCCGACCGCGCGGGCGCCCTGGCCGAGGCGCTCGCCACCCGCCTGGCCGACAACCTCCAGGGTCGTGAGGTGTGGTGCGGCGAGCTCGGCGCGGTCCTGGGCGCGCACGTGGGCCCCGGGATGATCGCGGTCTGCGTGGCCCCCCGGGTCTGAGCCGCCCGACGGGCCATGAGTCGTCCACAGCGGCACGGCGTGACGGGTCGTCCACAGGGTCGAGGTCGATGCCGGCGAGACGTCCGTCGGCGCTCGTAGCGTCGCGGCATGCGATCTCGACGATCCCAGCAGGAGCACGAGCAGGCCGTCTCGCGGCGCCTGGCGCAGCTGAGCGCCGAGCTGGCGAGCACCCGCGGCGAGGTGCCCGAGGCGGCGCCGGCCGTGGCGCCGGCCGCGGGAGGGGACTGGTGGGACGGGCACACCCGGGTGGCGCCGGTGCGCGCACCGCTGGTCGTCGTACCTCCTCCGCCGGAGGTGGCCGACGCGTTCGTCGAGCCACCTGCGGTGCCGGTGCCCGGCCGGCACGCCGCCCGCCGCGGCCGGCGGCTCCTCGCCGAAGCGCTGCCCGAGACCCTGCGCGGTCGGGTCGGCCTAGGCCCGGCCCAGGTGACGGTACTGGCGGTCATCGTGGCCCTCGGCCTCGCCGCCACCGCCTGGTGGGTGGTCCGTGGTGACGCCGAGACCGTGCCTCCCGCCGGGCCGGAGGTCGTCGCGGGCTCGGGTGCGCTGGTGGCGCTCCCGGTCTCCGGGGAGGAGACCGCCCCGACCGTCGGGCCGGCGAGCACGGTCACCGTCGACGTGGCCGGCAAGGTACGCCGCCCGGGCATCGCCGTGCTCGACGCCGGCGCCCGCGTGGTCGACGCCCTCGAGGCGGCGGGCGGCGCCCGCCCGGGGGTCGACCTGTCCACCCTCAACCTCGCCCGGGTGCTCGTCGACGGTGAGCAGATCCTGGTCGGGCGCCCGGCGGCGGCGCCCGCGCCTCCCGGGAGCGTGCCGACGCCCGGCGCGGCGCCGGTGGCCCTGGTCGACCTCAACCGGGCCACGCAGGCCGAGCTCGAGACCCTGCCCGAGGTCGGCCCCGTCACGGCGGCGGCGATCCTCGCCTGGCGCGACGAGCACGGCGGCTTCTCCGCGATCGACGAGCTGCTCGAGGTCGACGGCATCGGCGACGCCACGCTGGCCCAGATCGCTCCCCATGTCACCGTCTAGAACCGGTGCCGCCGTCCGAGCCGACCACCGGCGACCGTCACCGCGACCTCCGGATGCCGGCGCTCGGGGCGGCGGCGTGGCTCGCGGCGCTGGGCACCCATCAGGTCGGCGCCTGGGCCCTGGCGCCGGGGGCGCTCGTGCTGCTCGCGGCCGCGCTCGGCCGGGTGCGGGGGAGCCGCTGCGTGTCGACCGTGGGGGGCGTGGCGCTGGTGGCGGGCGCCGTGGCCGGTGCGGCGCTGCTTCGCCAGCAGGCCGTGGCCGACAACCCCGTGGCCGACCTGGCCCGCGAGCGTGCCGCAGTGTCTGTGACCGGCACGGTGGTCTCCGACCCCCGTCCGGTGTCCGGTCGCTACACCGACCAGGTGCTGGTGCGGGTCGAGGTGCGCGAGGTGACCGGGCGCGGGGTCGTCCACCGCCTGGCCACGCCCGTGCTCGTCCTCGGCGGCGAAGGCTGGTCCGAGGCTCCGCTGGGCGCGACGGTTCGCACGTCGGGCCTGCTGGTCGCCTCTGACGACACCGACGTGTCCGGCGTGCTGACCGCCGCCCGCGACCCGGTGGTCGTGGCCCGGCCCGACGTCTGGTGGCGTGCCGCCGGGGCGGTCCGCGCGTCCGTGCGCGACTCCGTGGGTGGGCGCCCCGCCGACCAGCGGGCGCTGGTGCCGGCGCTGGTCGACGGTGACGACGCTGGTCTCGACCCGGCCCTGGCCGAGGACTTCCGGACGACCGGGCTCACCCACCTGACGGCGGTGTCCGGCACCAACCTCACGCTGGTCGTCGGCTTCGTCCTGCTCCTCGCCCGGTGGTGCCGGGTGCGTGGGCGCTGGCTCTACCTCGTCGGCGGCTGCGGGATCCTCGGCTTCGTCCTGATCGCGCGCACCGAGCCGAGCGTGCTCCGGGCGGCGGTCATGGGCACGGTCGGCCTGCTCGCCATGGGCGTCAACGGCCAGCAGCGTGCGTTCCGGGCGCTCGGTGTCGCGGTGGTGGTGCTCCTGCTGGTCCAGCCGGCGCTGGCGGTCTCGGTCGGCTTCGCTCTCTCGGTGCTCGCGACCGCGGGCATCGTGGTGCTGGCGCCGGGCTGGCGCGACGCGCTCGCCCGTTGGACGCCGCGCTGGGTGGCCGAGGCGGTGTCGGTCCCGGCGGCCGCCCAGCTGGCCTGCACGCCGCTGGTGGCCGTGATCTCCGGGCAGGTGAGCCTGGTGGCGGTGGTCGCCAACCTCGCCGTCGCACCGGTGGTCGGGCCGGCCACGGTGCTCGGCCTGGCCGGTGGGCTCCTCGGCCTGGTGGTCCCACCCCTGGGCCGACTGTGCGGGACCGGCGCCGGCTGGTGCGTGGCGTGGATCGTGGCCGTCGCGCGCCGCGGCTCCGACCTGCCCGGGGCCGCCGTCGAGTGGGGCGCCACCCCCGTCGCCGTGGTCGTCCTGGTCCTGGTGTGCGTGGTCCTCGTGCTGGTGGCGCCGTGCGTGCTGCGCCGGCCCACGACCGGCATCGGCTGCCTCGTCCTCCTCGCGGTGGCGGTGACCGTGCGGCTGCCGACGCCCGGGTGGCCGGCTGCGGGCTGGGTCCTGGCGATGTGCGACGTCGGCCAGGGCGACGCGCTGGTGCTGCGGGCGGGACCGGCCTCGGGAGTCGTGGTCGACACCGGCCCGGACCCGGTCGCGGTCGACGGCTGCCTGAGCCGGCTCGGGATCGAGTCCGTGCCGCTGCTGGTGCTCACCCACTTCCACGCCGACCACGTCGACGGCCTGTCCGGGGTGCTGTCCGGCCGCGCCGTCGGAGCGGTCGAGACCACCAGGGTGCTCGATCCGCCCGGTGGGGTCGAGACCGTCACCGACGCGGCGGCCGACGCCGGGCTCGCGCCCGTCCTGGCGCCGTACGGCGCGGTCCGGACCGTCGGCGACGTCACCCTCCAGGCGCTGTGGCCACGGCCCGGGCTCCCCAGCAGGGGAGCGGGGGACGGCAGCGAGGCCAACGACGCCAGCGTGGTCCTGCTGGCCGACGTGCGCGGCGTCCGGATCCTCCTGACCGGCGACCTCGAGCCGCCCGGGCAGGAGGCCTTGGCCGCGGTGATCGCCGGCCTCGACGTCGACGTCCTGAAGGTGCCTCACCACGGCAGCCGCTACCAGGACCTCGACCTGCTGACCTCTCTCGGCGCCGAGCTGGCGCTGGTCTCGGTGGGCGACAACGACTACGGCCACCCGGCCTCCGACGTGCTCGAGGCACTGTCCGCCGCCGGCGCCGAGGTCCTCCGCACCGACACCTCGGGCGACGTCCTGGTCGTGCCCGACGGCGACACCGTGGTCGCGGTGACCCGGTGACGCCGTCGGTGTCGGGGCCCTGTGGCAGGGTTGCGCGCATGCACGCTGGTGACGTCCTCGGCCGGGTCACGCTGGTCACGGGCAAGGAGGAGTTCCTCAACGAGCGCACCATCACCGCGGTGCGCAAGGTGGTCCGTTCCCACGACGCCGAGGCCGAGCTCTCCGAGACCACGGCCTCCGACCTGACGCTGGGCACCCTGGGCGAGCTGTCGGCGCCGTCGCTGTTCTCGACCGTGCGCTGCGTGGTCGTCCGGGGCCTGGAGCACCTCCCCGAGGAGTCCGTCGACGGGCTGCTCGCCTACGCCGCCGACCCGGCCGACGAGGTCGCGCTGGTGCTGGTGCACGGCGGCGGCCAGAAGGGCACCGGAGTGCTCGCCAAGCTCCGCAAGCTCGTCGGGGTCACCGAGTCCAAGTCGGGTGAGCTCAAGCCGTCGGAGTTCGCCGGCTTCGTCGCCGCCGAGGTGCGCGGGCACGGGTCGACGATCGAGCAGGAGGCCACCCAGTTCCTGGTGCAGGCCGTCGGCCACGACCTCCGGTCGCTCTCGGCCGCCGCCCACCAGCTGACCAACGACTTCCCGGGCCAGGTGCTCACCGTCGACCGGGTCAAGCAGTACTTCGGCGGCCGGGCCGAGGCCAAGTCGTTCGCCGTGGCCGACGCCGCCTTCTCCGGCCAGCGCACGGCCGCGCTCGAGGAGCTGCGCTGGGCCCTCGACGGAGGCACCGCCGCCGTGCTGGTCACCTCCGCGTTCGCCGGCAGCGCGCGGGGGCTGGCCCGCTACAAGGGCGCGATGCGCGGCATGCGCGAGGCCGACCTGGCCCGCGAGGTGGGCGTCCCCCCGTGGAAGCTGCGCTCGATCCGTGACCAGTCCCGCGGCTGGTCCGATGCCGGCCTCTCCCGCGTCATCCGCGCGGTGGCCAAGGCCGACGCCGACATCAAGGGCGCCGCGAGCGACCCGTCCTACACGCTCGAGCGACTGGTCCTCACGGTCACGTCTTTACGAGACCCCCGCTGAAATGACACTGACCCGTCCGAAAGTTTCGGACGGGTCAGCGGGTGAAGGCGGGTCAGAGCGACGCGGCCTTCTTGAAGATCGAGGACTTGCGGTTGGCGGCCTGGTTCTTGTGGATGACGCCCTTGGACGCGGCCTTGTCGAGCTTGCGGGCGGCGTCGCGGCTCAGGGCGATCGCCTGGTCCTTGTCGCCGGCCTCGGCGGCCTCACGGAACTTGCGCACGGCGGTCTTGAGGTTGCTCTTGACCGCCTTGTTGCGCTCGTGCGCCTTCTCGTTCTGCTTGTTGCGCTTGATCTGGCTCTTGATGTTCGCCACAGGTGTGCCTTCGTCTCCAGGGTGGATGCTGTCTCAGGTCTGGTGTGCGGTCGGCGCAGGCTGCTGCCGGAACACGCGACGGACAAGATTAGCAGCGGGCCGCTCACCCGCCCAAATCCACTGCCGTGACGCCGTACGGCGCCTGCTCACGCCCAGCCCCGGCGCTCGCACAGCCAGTCCCAGGTGACCTCGCCCTGCCAGGCCTGTACATCGCGCAGGTGCGGCGAGGTCGGGGGGACGGGCTCGTCGGACTGGCGCAGGAAGTAGCCGGTGAGCAGCGCCAGGACGACGTCGACGTGCTCGGCGGGCACGTCGGCGGTCAGCGGGGTGGCGGCGAGCACGGCGTCGACGTCGATCCCGTCGCCGCGCGGGCCGATCATCAAGAACACGGTGTCGAGCCACGCGGCGCCCCGCGCCGGCCAGTTCCAGTCGCACAGGAGCGCGGAGCCGTCGGGCCGGATCAGGATGTTGTCGTCGCGGACGTCGGTGTGGACCACGCAGTCGCCGGCCGTCACCTCGCGGAACCCCGCGGCCAGCGCGGCGCCCTCCTCGAGGTGGGCCAGGCCGGGCCGGGTGCGCCGTACGTGGTCCCAGTGGCCGGGGAAGTCGGCGAACTCCACCGCGAACGTGTCCAGGGCCATCGCCGCCGGGGCCGGGGTGAGCACCTCCGCCGAGCGGGCCAACATGGCGATGGCGGCGTCCAGGTCGGGTTGTCGCCACGGTCGGTGGGGGCTGCGCGCCTCGACGTGCTCGAGACCCAGCACGACCCAGTCGTCGGCGTCGTGGAGCCACAGCAACCGGGCGGCCGGAGCCGAGCGGGGCAGCGAGGCGAGCTTGCGTGCCTCCTCGCGGTAGGAGTGGGCGAACATCCGCTGCGCCTTGTCGGAGGCGGCCTTCACGAAGTGACGCGAGCCGTCCTCACAGGTCAGCACTGACGCGAAGCCGGGCGTGAAGCCTGCGCCCTGTGAGGCCGCGTCGACGACGGGGGAGCCGCAGTGCTGCTCGATCAGCTGCCGCAGGAATGGCGGGAGGAAGGGCCACTCGAGACGTCGGGCGGTGCGTCCGGTGGGAATCGGCGACGGGATCACGCGGCCATCCTCCGTCACACACGCCGCGCCCCGGTCTCCGGCCATGGCCACTCGTAGGCGACGTACGCGCCCACCTGAGTCGACTGCCAGTCCCGTACGAACCTCTCGGCCAGCGCCAGCCACGCCTGGATCTCCGCCTCGGTGGCGCCGGAGTCGCAGAGGCCCGCGTCGTGCCACGACGGCCGGCCGACCCCGGGCCGGCGCGCGTGCCAGCGCTCGTGGACGACCCGGGCCAGCACCTCCGAGCGTCCGATGTCGCGCCCGCCGGTCTGGTTGCCCTCGCGCACGCGCCGGGCCCGGCGCCGGGAGTCACGCGTCACGGGTCCGTCGCCGGGCGCCAACCGGAACGTCCACGCGTTGCCACCGCCGGCGACCTGTCCGAAGATCCCGTCGCGGAGGCCCCAGTGCAGCTCGACCAGGAAGTGCAGGAGGTCGTGGGGGAGCTCGTCCTGGTAGCCGGGGGCCGGGTCCATCGTGAGGTCGGGGTAGCGCTCGCGGTGCACGTCGACGGCGTACCGCCGCTCACCGGTACGTCGGAAGGCCACCTGCACCGCTCGAGTCTCGGCTCGCAGGCACCAGGCCCGCAAACGGATTCTCGGTCCAGACCTTCCGCGTGGGAGGATCTGGCATCGTGTCCTCGCCCTCTGCCGCTGCCCGTCCGGGCTACACCGACCCCGCGATCATCAGGAACTTCTGCATCATCGCGCACATCGACCACGGCAAGTCGACGCTGGCCGACCGGATGCTTCAGCTGACCGGCGTCGTCGACGCCCGCGCCGCCCGTGCGCAGTACCTCGACCGCATGGACATCGAGCGCGAGCGCGGCATCACGATCAAGAGCCAGGCCGTCCGGATGCCGTGGACGGTGCCGGCCGACAACGACCAGGGCGCCACGCCGGGCAACTACGTGCTCAACATGATCGACACCCCCGGACACGTCGACTTCACCTACGAGGTCTCCCGCTCGCTGGAGGCCTGCGAGGCCGCGGTCTTGCTCGTCGACGCCGCGCAGGGCATCGAGGCCCAGACGCTGGCCAACCTGTACCTCGCGCTGGGCGCCGACCTCACGATCATCCCGGTGCTCAACAAGATCGACCTGCCCAACGCCCAGCCCGAGAAGTACGCCGCCGAGCTCGCCGGCATCATCGGCTGCGACCCGGCCGACGTGCTGCAGACCTCGGCGAAGACCGGCCTGGGCGTCGAGGCGCTGCTCAACGAGATCGTCCGGCAGACCCCGGCGCCCGTCGGCGACGCCGACGCCCCGGCGCGGGCCCTGATCTTCGACTCCGTCTACGACACCTACCGCGGCGTCGTCACCTACGTCCGCGTCGTCGACGGCAAGCTCAGCCACCGCGACCGGATCAAGATGATGTCCACCGGCGTCGTGCACGAGATGCTCGAGGTCGGCGTGATCAGTCCCGAGCCGGTCAAGGCCACCGAGCTCGGGGTCGGCGAGGTCGGCTACCTGATCACGGGCGTGAAGGACGTGCGCCAGTCGCGGGTCGGTGACACCGTCACCAGCCAGCACCACGGCGCCACCGAGGACCTCGGCGGCTACAAGCACCCCAACCCCATGGTCTACTCCGGCCTCTACCCGATCGACGGCGACGACTACCCGACGCTGCGCGACGCATTGGAGCGGCTGCAGCTCAACGACGCCGCGCTGGCCTACGAGCCGGAGACCTCCGGGGCGCTCGGCTTCGGGTTCCGCTGCGGCTTCCTCGGCCTGCTGCACATGGAGATCGTGCGCGAGCGGCTCGAGCGCGAGTTCAACCTCGACCTGATCTCGACCGCGCCCAACGTGGTCTACGAGGTCGTCATGGAGGACGGCAAGGTCATCGAGGTGACCAACCCGAGCGAGTACCCCGACGGCGGCAAGATCGCCGAGGTCCGCGAGCCCGTCGTACGCGCCACGATCCTGACCCCGTCCGACTACATCGGCACGATCATGGAGCTCTGCCAGTCCAAGCGCGGCAACCTCCAGGGCATGGACTACCTCTCCGAGGACCGCGTCGAGATGCGCTACGTGCTGCCGATGGGCGAGATCGTCTTCGACTTCTTTGACCAGCTCAAGTCGCGCACCAAGGGCTACGCCTCGCTCGACTACGAACGCTCCGGCGACCAGGCCGCCGACCTGGTCAAGGTCGACATCCTGCTTCAGGGCGAGCCGGTCGACGCGTTCTCCGCGATCGTGCACAAGGACGCCGCCTACGCCTACGGCGTGATGCTCGCGGGCAAGCTCAAGGAGCTGATCCCGCGCCAGCAGTTCGAGGTCCCGATCCAGGCCGCCATCGGCGCCCGGGTGATCGCCCGCGAGAACATCCGCGCGATCCGCAAGGACGTGCTCGCCAAGTGCTACGGCGGCGACATCACCCGCAAGCGCAAGCTGCTGGAGAAGCAGAAGGAGGGCAAGAAGCGGATGAAGATGGTTGGCCGCGTCGAGGTCCCCCAGGAGGCGTTCATCGCCGCTCTCTCCAACGCCCCGAGCGGCGAGAAGTCCGGCAAGAAGTAGCCGGTGGGCCTGACCCTGCCCCCGTTCGTCCTCGGGTTCGCCGAGCGCGGCCCGGCGTGGGCCGACTGGGTGCGCGGGCTGCCGCGGCTCGTCGACGACGTGCTGGCCGAGTGGGACCTCACCCGCGACGGCGACCCGATGCACGGGTGGACCGCGTTGGTGCTCCCGGTCCGCACCCGCGACGACACCCCGGCCGTACTGAAGCTCGTCTGTCCCGGGATGCCCGACGGGGACGAGGAGGAGCACGAGACGCTGGCACTGCAGCGCCTCGGCGGCAACGGCGCGGTGCGTCTTCTCCAGGCCGACCCGCGCCGGCGGTTGCTGCTGCTCGAGCGGCTGCACACCCGCGACCTCACCGACGTGTGGGACATCGAGGCCTGCGAGGTCGTCGGTGGCCTCTACCCCAGGATCCACGTGCCCGCGCCGCCGCAGCTGCGCACGCTCACGTCGTACGTCGGTCGGTGGACGGACCGCCTGGCCGCGCTGCCCCGGGCCGCGCCGGTCCCGCGCCGGCTGGTCGAGCAGGCGGTCGCACTGGGGCGGACGTTCGTCACGGACCCGGCGAGCGACGGCACCATGATCCACGGCGACCTGCACTACGAGAACGTGCTCGCCGCCGACCGTGAGCCGTGGCTGGTCATCGACCCCAAGCCGGTGAGCGGCGATCCGCACTACGAGGTCGCGCCGCTGCTGTGGAACCGCTTCGACGAGCTCGCCGGTGACGTCCGCGGGGGAGTCCGCCGCCGTTTCCACGCGGTCATCGACGCGGCCGGCCTCGACGAGGACCGCGCCCGTGACTGGGTGGTCGTCCGGATGCTCCACAACGCCCTCTGGGAGCTCGAGGACCACCGGGACGCCCCGAACGGCGACTACCTGACGACGTGCGTGGCCATCGCCAAGGCCGTCCAGGACTGACCCGCCCCACCGGCAATCCGATGGCGGACGCCGGCCCGCGCCAGGGACAATGGGCTCATGCCGTTCCTGCGCTCGCTCAACGTCGGCCAACCACGGGAGGCACCCTGGGCCGGCATCGGGCGCACGTCCATCGACAAGCAGCCGGTGGCCGGCCAGGTCGAGATCGGGCTCTACGGTCCCGCCGGCGACCAGGTGTCGGACACCAAGCACCACGGGGGGCTCGACCAGGCCGTCTACGCCTTCGCTCGTGAGGACCTCGATTGGTGGGCCGGGGAGCTGGACCTCGAGATCCGCGACGGCCAGTTCGGCGAGAACCTCACCACGGTCGGTATCGACGTCAACGAGGCCGAGATCGGCGAGCGCTGGCGGGTCGGCGAGGCGCTCCTGGAGGTCAGCTCGGTGCGCAACCCCTGCAACGACTTCAAGATGTGGATGGGCCGCTCCGGCTACGACAACACCGCCTGGGTCAAGCGCTTCGCCACGGTCGGTCGGCCCGGTCCCTACCTGCGGGTGGTCGCGCCCGGCCCCGCGCAGGCCGGTGACGAGATCACGGTGGTCCACGAGCCGGGCCACGGCGTGACCGTGTCGACGATGTTCCGGGCGCTCTACACCGACCACAGCCTGCTGCCCGAGCTGCTCCGGGTCGACGGTCTCGTGGACGAGGCGCGCCGCAAGGCCGACGCCTACGTCGCCAACACCCGGCTGTGAGGCTGCTTCCCGAGGAGCCCGCCGTACGCCGGATGGCCCTGGCCACCCTGGTCAACACCACCGGCAACGGCATCTTCTTCACGCTCAGTGCGCTCTACTTCACCCGGATCGTCGGCTTCTCCGTGCTCCAGGTCGGCACCGGTCTCAGCATCGCTGCCGGCGTCGCGCTGTTCGCAGGGGTCCCGATCGGCCACTTGGCCGACCGGCGCGGTCCGCGCGAGGTCCAGGTCGCCCTGGTCCTGGTGATCGCGGGGCTGGCCTCGCTCTACCTGCTCGTCACCGAGTGGTGGCAGTTCGTGCTGGTGTCCACGCTGATCGCGGTGCTCGACCGGGGTGCCGGTGCCGTCCGCGGCGCCCTGATCGCCGGGCTGGTGCAGGGCGCGGCCAGGTCCAGCACCCGGGCCTACCTGCGCTCGGTCACCAACGTCGGCATGACCATCGGCACCGGGGTCGCCGCGATCGCCCTGCACTTCGACACCCGCGAGGCCTACCTCGTGGTCCTCTACGTCGACGTGGCGACGTACGTCGTGACCGCGGGGCTGATGGCCCTGGTCCCGCACGTGCCCCCGCGGCCGGCCGGGGAGGCGCTGGCGATGCTGAGCGCCCTGCGCGACCTGCCGTTCGTCGCGGTGGCCGGCATCAGCTCCGTGGTCTGCATGCACTACTGGATCCTCGAGCTGGCGATCCCGCTGTGGGTCGTCAACCACACCGAGGCCCCCCGCTCGGTGGTGGCGATCCTCATGGTCATCAACACGGTCACGGTGGTCCTCGCCCAGGTGGCGGTCGCCAAGCGGGTGGCCACCGTCGAGGCCGCCGTGCGCGCGACCGTGCTCTCGGGAGTCCTCTTCCTCGGCGCCTGTGCCCTGTTCGGGGTCAGCGGGGGAGTGTCGGCCGGCCTGGCCGTGGCGCTGCTGGTCGTCGGCTCGCTGGTGCACGTGGCGGGTGAGCTGGCCCAGGCCTCGGCGTCGTTCCTGCTCGGCTTCGAGCTGCCGCCCGAGGAGGCGATGGGCCAGTACCAGGGGGTCTGGGGGATGAGCTTCTCGATCAGCTCGTTCCTGGCGCCGACCGTGCTGGCGCTGCTGCCCCTGGCCCTGGGGCTGCTGGGGTGGCTGCTGCTGGGGGGCATCCTGCTCGCCGCGGCGCTCGCCACCGGCCCCGCCGTCGGATGGGCGGTCAGGTCGAAGGAAAACCGTCTCTCAGAGCGGGTCACTACCCGCGAGTACGAAGAGTGATCTAGGTTACTCGCAAACACCCGTCTCGGTTTCACCCAGGAGTGGCATGCCCGTCAATCACGACACGACTTTCGTCGACAACCTTCCCCAGAACATGGCGGTGCAGTTCCTCGACCGAGTAGCCGCGTCGCCCCAGTCGGAGGCGTTCCGCTACCCGGTCGGTGAGGCCTGGGAGTCCCTGACCTGGCAGCAGGCGGGCGACAAGGTCCGCAGCCTGTCGGCCGGGCTCCTGTCCCTCGGCATCGAGTCCGAGCAGCGCATCGGCATCGCGTCGGGCACCCGCTACGAGTGGATCCTGGCCGACCTGGCCGTGGTCTGCTCGGGTGCCGCCACGACCACCGTCTACCCGACGACCAACGCCGAGGACACGGCGTACATCCTCGGCGACTCCGAGTGCCGGATGGTCTTCGCCGAGGACGACGAGCAGATCGCCAAGCTCAAGGAGCACAAGTCGTCGCTGCCGCACCTCGAGAAGGTGATCACGTTCGACGGCACGGCCGACGGCGACTGGATCATCACGCTGGACGCGCTGACCGAGCTCGGTGACGCCTACCTCGCCGAGCACCCCGACGCCATCGAGACGGTCGCGAAGTCGATCCGCCCGGAGCAGCTGGCGACCCTGATCTACACCTCCGGCACCACCGGGCGCCCCAAGGGCGTGCGGCTGACGCACAAGGCGTGGGTCTACGAGGGTGCCGCGATCCAGGTGCAGGACATCCTGGACGAGTCCGACCTGCAGTTCCTGTGGCTGCCGATGTCGCACTCGTTCGGAAAGGTGCTGCTCTCCGCCCAGCTGGCGTGCGGCTTCGCCTCGGCCATCGACGGCCGGGTCGAGAAGATCGTCGAGAACTGCGGCATCGTGAAGCCGACGTTCATGGGCGCCGCCCCCCGCATCTTCGAGAAGGCCTACGGCCGGATCCAGACCATGCAGGCCGCCGAGGGTGGGGCCAAGGAGAAGATCTTCAACAAGGCCTTCGAGGTCGGGCTGAAGGTCGAGGCCCTCAAGCGCGACGGCAAGAGCGTCCCGGCGCTGCTCAAGCTGCAGCACGGCCTGTTCGACAAGCTGGTGTTCAGCAAGGTGCGTGAGCGCTTCGGAGGACGGGTCCGCTTCTTCATCTCCGGCTCGGCCGCCCTCAACCAGGAGATCGCCGAGTGGTTCAACGCCGCCGGCATCGTCATCCTCGAGGGCTACGGCATGACCGAGAACTCCGCGGGCGCCACGGTCAACCACCCCGACGAGAACAAGATCGGCACCGTCGGACGGGCACTGCCCGGCAGCGAGGTCCGCATCGGCGAGGGTGACGAGGTGCTGCTGCGTGGCCCCCACGTCATGGACGGCTACCACAACCTCCCCGAGGAGACCGCCAAGACGCTGACCGACGACGGCTGGCTGCGCACCGGTGACAAGGGCAGCCTCGACGCCGACGGCTTCCTGACGATCACGGGCCGGATCAAGGACCTCTTCAAGACCTCGGGTGGCAAGTACATCGCGCCGTCGGCGATCGAGTCGAAGTTCAAGGCCGTGTGCCCCTACGCCAGCCAGTTCATGGTCTTCGGCAACGACCGCAACTTCGTGGTCGCGCTGATCACGCTCGACCCCGACGCCATGACGGGCTGGGCCGAGGAGAACGGCATGGCCGGCGCGTCGTACTCCGACATCGTCACCTCGGAGAAGGTCCACGACATGGTCGGCGGCTACGTCGAGGAGCTCAACTCGCGCCTCAACCGCTGGGAGACCATCAAGAAGTGGGAGATCCTCGACCACGACCTGACCATCGAGTCCGGCGAGCTGACCCCCTCCATGAAGGTCAAGCGCAACGTCGTCGAGGACAACAACAAGGAGCGCATCGCGGCGTTCTACAGCTGACCGGCTCCTGAGGGTTTCCGCACAGGAACCCCACAGGGAGTCCGGGTCGAATGGGTGTCGGCGGGAGACCGCCGGCACCCATTCGCACTTCCTGGAGGACACGCATGAGCCACGGCCACGCCCACGACGAGCTCGAGGACCACGACCTCGGCCTGTCGCACGACCTGCCGCAGATCGTCGAACGCAACCGGTGGGGGCGCCGCGGGCTGCTCAGCATCCTGGGCGGCGTGGGGGTCGTGGCGGTCGCCGGCTGCGCCGCCGACGGCTCCTCGACCTCGACCGCGAGCGACACCGCGTCCACTGCGGACGCCGGTGCGGCGGCCGGTGGGCCCGGTGGCACGCCGCCGGACGGGGGCGGTGACATGGGAGGAGAGTCGTCGGTGGAGGTGGCCGAGGGCGAGATCCCCGAGGAGACCGCCGGTCCCTACCCGGGCGACGGCTCCAACGGCGTCAACGTGCTCGCCGAGAGCGGCATCGTGCGCAGTGACCTCACCTCCAGCTTCGGCTCCGCCTCGGGCGTCGCCGAAGGGGTCCCGGTCACGGTCCGGCCGAAGGTCTACGACCTCAACGGCACCGACGTGACGGCGCTCAGCGGCGCCGCGGTCTACCTGTGGCACTGCAACCGGGAGGGCGAGTACTCGATGTACTCCGAGAACGTCGCCGACGAGAACTACCTGCGCGGCGTGCAGGAGACCGCGGCGGACGGCACCGTGGAGTTCACCAGCATCTTCCCGGCGGCGTACTCCGGACGCTGGCCGCACATGCACTTCGAGGTCTACCAGACGCTCGCCGGCGCCACGAGCTACACCAACAAGCTCCGCACCTCGCAGCTCGCCCTGCCCGAGGACGTCTGCAACGACGTCTACGCCAACGCGGACGGGTACGACGCCAGCGCGGCCAACATGCAGCAGACCAGCCTGGACAGCGACAACGTCTTCTCCGACGGCGTCTCCCTCCAGATGGCTACCGTCACCGGCACCGTCGACGAGGGCTACACGATCTCCCTCAACGTCCCCGTCTGACCGCCGAGTCGGCGCTTGTGCGCGCTGTCAAAACGCCGAGTCGGCGCTTGTGCACTGCGTTTGCGCCGACTCGGCGTTTCCTGAGTGTGCATAAGCGCCGACTCGCGGGGAGGATGGGGCGGTGCCGTCCGCCCTGCCCCTCGGGGACCCCGTGCCGGAGGACGGCGCCCTCCCGACGTCGGCGCTGGAGGGGCTGGGGGAGCGGCCGTTCGGGTTCTACGTGCACGTGCCGTTCTGCAGGGTGCGGTGCGGCTACTGCGACTTCAACACCTACACCGCCGAGGAGCTGGGGCCGGGCGCCTCGCGCGCGACGTACGCCGCGTCCGCGGTCTCGGAGGTACGCCGGGCCCGGCAGGTGCTGGGCGACACCGACGTACGCGTCGACACGGTCTTCGTCGGCGGGGGTACGCCGACCCTGCTCAGCCCGGACGACCTCGGGGCGGTGCTCGACGTCATCGCCGCGGAGTTCGGGCTGGCACCCGGCGCGGAGGTCACCACGGAGGCCAACCCCGACAGCGTCACGCCCGAGACCCTGGCCGGCCTGCGGGAGCGCGGCTTCACCCGGATCTCCTTTGGCATGCAGTCGGCGGTGCCGCACGTGCTGGCGGTCCTCGACCGCACCCACGACCCGGCGCGGGTGCCCGACGTCGTCGCGTGGGCCCGGGCCGCGGGGTTCGAGCAGGTGAGCCTGGACCTCATCTACGGCACGCCGGGCGAGTCGCTGGCCGATTGGGAGCGCAGTCTCGACGAGGCGCTGGCGTGCGGGCCCGACCACGTGTCGGCGTACTCCCTGATCGTCGAGGACGGCACCGCGCTGGCCCGTCGGGTCCGTCGCGGTGAGCTGCCGATGCCCGACGAGGACGACCTCGCCGACAAGTACGACGCCGCCGACGAGCGGCTGACCCGCGCCGGGCTCGGCTGGTACGAGGTGTCCAACTGGGCGCGCGACGACGCCAGCCGCTGCCGGCACAACCTCGGCTACTGGACCGACGGCGACTGGTGGGGCGTCGGCCCCGGCGCGCACTCCCACGTCGGCGGGGTCCGCTGGTGGAACGTCAAGCACCCCGCGGCGTACGCCGACCGCCTGGCGCGCGGGCTCAGCCCCGCCCACGCCCGCGAGGTCCTCGACGCGCAGAGCCGGCGGGTCGAGCGGGTGCTGCTGGAGGTGCGGCTGCGCGACGGGCTGCCCACCGACGTGCTCGACCCGCACGGGCTGGCCGCTGTACCGCTCCTCGTGGCCGACGGCCTGGTCGAGGCGGCCCCCGACCGGCTGGTCCTGACCAGGCGCGGCCGGTTGCTGGCGGACGCCGTGGTGAGGGACCTGCTGCCGTAGTTCTGCCCTAGGGTTGGGGACATGACCAACCAGGGCCCCGAGTACCCGTCCGAGCAGAACCAGCCCGGAGGCGGCGAGCCGCCCTACGGCGCGCCCACGCCGCCGCCCCCGCCCTACGGCGCCCCGGAGGGCTCGGTGCCTCCGCCGCCCCCCGCCGCGGCTCCGCCGTACGGCGCGCCGCAGCCCCCGCAGCCCCCGCAGGCGCCCTACGGGTCCTACGGTGCGCCGGTGGGCGCCATGCCGGGAGCGCCGTACGGCGTCCACCCGGTCACGGGCATCCCCTACTCCGACAAGTCCAAGGTGGTCGCCGGGCTGCTCCAGATCCTGGTGCCGTTCGGGATCGGGCGCTTCTACATCGGCGACTCCGGGATCGGCGTCGCGCAGCTGCTGGTCACGATCTTCACCTGCGGCATCGGCGCACTGTGGCCGGTCATCGACGGCATCATCATGCTGGCCAGCGACAGCAAGGACGCCAACGGGTTGATGCTGCGCAGCTGAGCCGGTTGCGGAGCTGGCTCAGTCGGAGCTGGTGGTGAAGTCGATGAGCTCTTCGACCCGGCCCAGGAGGGCGGGCTCGAGGTCGTCGTAGGAGTGCACGCGCGACAGGATGTGCTGCCAGGCGCGGGCGATGTCGGCCTGGTCGGCGTGGGGCCAGCCGAGGTGGCGACACACGCCCTTCTTCCACTCCATGCTCCGCGGTACGTCGGGCCAGGCGGCGACGCCGATCCGGTCGGGCTTCACGGCGGCCCAGACGTCGACGTAGGGATGACCCACGACGAGCACGTGGCGACCGACGGGGGAGGCGGCCACCTGCTGGGCGATCCGGCTCTCCTTGGAGCCGGGCACGAGGTGGTCGACCAGCACGCCGACACGGCGGTCGGGGCCGGGACCGAAGGCGCGCAGGTGCTCGACGAGGTCGTCGACGCCCTCGAGGTACTCGACGACCACACCCTCGATGCGCAGGTCGTCGCCCCAGACCTTCTCGACCAGCTCGGCGTCGTGGCGGCCCTCGACGAAGATCCGGCTGGCGCGCGCCACCCGGGCCTTGGCGCCATGGACCGCGACCGAGCCTGAGGCGGTGCGGGTCGGTGCGGCCGGGGCCACCAGGCGGACCGGCGCGGTCAGGATCACCGGACGGCCGTCGAGCAGGAAGCCCGGCCCGAGCGGGAAGGTGCGCCGACGCGAGCGGCGGTCCTCCAGGGTCAGGGTGTGGAGGTCGCGGTCGACCGCGACGATCTCGCCCACCCAGTCGGTGGTGACCTCTTCTACGACCGCGCCGAGCTCGGCGGGAGCCTCGACGGCGCGCCCGCGCTTGGGCTTGCGCCAGTCGCCGGACAGGACGTCAGTGCCGTAGCGGTCGCTCACCGGGTCAACGGTAGGTGCGCGCGCCGACAGCGCCCGCTCCGCCGCGCCGGTCAGTCCGCGTTCAGTCCCCGGTCAGTCGTCGGCGGAGTCAGGCTCCTCGTCCGAGGACTCGTCCGACGACTCCTCGGTCGACCCGTCCTCGAGCTGCTCGGCGTCCTTGCCGCCGTCGAGCAGGTCGTCGACGGTCTCGCCGTCGTCGAGCCCGTCGGCGAGCGGGTTGTCCTCGCCGGGCTGGAGGTCCTCGGGCAGCAGGTCGTCGCTGATGCCGACCGGCGACTCGTCGGGGGACTGGTCCTGGGATTCGCTCATGACCAGAACCTACGCGGCCTCACGCGAGGGGCAAGCGCTTCTGGCTGCGTGGCAGCTGCTCGTAACCACGTCGTACGGCCTGCGCGAGGGCGTCGCCGGGGAAGGGCCACTCGCCCGCGCGGAGCGCCTCCTCGACCTTGACGCCGCGCCCGGCCAGCTCGCGGATGGTCTCGGCGACGAGTCCGATCTGGTTGCGCTGGACCTCGACGAACTCGCGGTCGACGACCGCGCCGTGCCCGGGGACGACGACGCTGGACGACGTCGTCAGGCCGAGCAGGATGTCGAGGGTCCACGGCCACTCCAGCGGGTAGCAGTCGCCGCCGAACCCCGGCGCCGCCGACTCCTCGACCAGGTCGCCGGCGAGGAGGGTGTCGCAGTCGGGCACGCGCACCACCAGGTCGCCGCCCGTGTGGCCGCGACCGGGGTGCACCAGCTCGACCAGACGGTCGCCGAGGTCGAGCGACACGGCGGAGGAGAACGTGCGGTCGGCCGCCACGATCTCGGTGGCGAGCACCTCCTCGCGGTGGGGGTCGGCGTCCTCGCCGGAGACCGGGCTGGCGTCGTACAGGCCCTTGATCCGCTCGCCGGCGGAGACGGTGCGCTCGGCGGCGGTCTCGTGGGCGTGGATCGGGATGGTGCCGCACGCCGTGCGGAAGGCGTGGTTGCCGAACGTGTGGTCGAAGTGCTCGTGCGTGTTGACCACCCCGACGATCTCGCCGGCGCCGAGTGCGCGGATCTCGTCGATCACCCCGCGGGCGGCCAGGTCCGAGGCGTGGGTGTCGACGACGAGGAGCCCGTCAGCCCCGCCGATGACGCTGACGTTGACGTCGAACCACTCGTAGCGAGCGACCCAGACCCGGTCGGCGACCTCGATGAACCCCATCCGGCCACCCTAGGGGCCCCGTCATCGGGGCGGCCTCAGCAGAGCCCGGCGTGCAGCTCGCGGCGCAGCAGGTCGCCGAGCTCCTCGGTGCTGGCAGCGGGGCGGGGGAAGGTCAGCGTGCGGGTGTGGGCCCCGTCGAGGTCGACCCACTGGACCTCGACCCGGTCTGGCCGCAGGCCGGCCAGCGAGACACCGACCACGTGCGAGAGTCGGGTCCCTGAGGTGGCGGCGACCGCGCGGCGCAGCTCCTCCTGGTGGCACTGGTTGGCGTGCTCGACGGAGCGCTGGAGGTAGCCCCGGTTGAGCCGGTGGGCGGGGGAGCGGAACTGGTCGAGCGGCACCCGGAACTGCTGCTCGGGTCGCCCGCGCCCGGGGTGGTGGGCGAGCAGCGCGAAGGTGAGCCTCATGGTCACGATGTCGCGCGCCTCGCCGCAGCAGTCGCAGTCCTCGCGCTTCTCGGTACGCAGCGTCCCGGCGAGAGTGAGCGTGGCGGCCCGCTCGGGTGCGCCGGGCCGGCCGAGGCCGCTCTCGAGGGTGAGCAGCGCACTGGCCCGGCGGCCCGCGGCGCGGCCCAGGTCGGCTCCCGGCACGCAGGAGAAGGTGGGCGTCCCCTCCAGGTCCTGCAGGCAGAGGTCCTCGGAGGCCACGTCCGCGACCCCGTCGACCACCAGGTGAACCGACGAGGGGCAGGCCAGGACGGAGCGGGCCGCCGCGGCCAGCGTCATCGGGTCGCGCATCGTGAGATAGGTGGTCATCGACACTCCTCATCGTTAGTAAGGCAAGCCTAACCTACCTAAGGGTTGGCGGGTGAGGAAGGGGCGGACGGGCGGGCGGGCCTTGTAGCATTGGCACTCGCGACAGTGGAGTGCCAACACCACGCAAGGACCCGAGGAGGCGACCGTGCAGGAAGAACGCAGGCTGGCCGTGCTCCGCGCGATCGTCGAGGACTACGTCGCCACCGAGGAGCCGGTCGGCTCCAAGGCCCTGGTCGAGCGACACAAGCTCGGCGTCTCGCCGGCCACGGTGCGCAACGACATGGCGGCCCTCGAGGACGAGGGCTACATCACCCAGCCCCACACCAGCGCCGGCCGGGTGCCGACCGACAAGGGTTACCGGCTCTTCGTCGACCGGCTCACCACGGTCAAGCCGATGAGCGCCGCGGAGAAACGCGCCGTGTCGACGTTCCTCGACGGCGCCGTCGACCTCGACGACGTCGTGCAGCGCTCGGTCCGCGTGCTCTCCCAGCTCACCCGCCAGGTGGCCGTGGTGCAGTACCCCACGCTGTCGCGCTCCACGGTGCGCCACGTCGAGCTGGTCGCGCTCGCGCCCCGCCGGCTGCTCGCCGTACTCATCCTCAGCACCGGCCGAGTCGAGCAGCGCCTCGTGGAGCTCGAGGCCGACCTCGACGACGACGCGCTCGCCGACCTGCGGGTGCGCGTCAACACCGTCGTCACCGGCGCGATCATCGCCGACGCCGTGACCGCGCTGCGCACCCTCGCGGCTGAGCCGCCCAGCCGCACCATCGCGCCGTACGTCGGTCCGGTCGTCGAGGCCCTGGCCGACGCGATGAGCGACCATCGCTCCGACGAGCGGATCGCCGTGGGTGGGGCCGCCAACCTGGCCCGCTACGGCGACAGCTTCGACTCCGCCGTCCGGCCCCTGCTCGAGGCGCTCGAGGAGCACGTCGTGCTGCTCAAGCTCCTGGGCGAGGCGACCAGCGGCGGCATGGTGACCGTGCGCATCGGCCACGAGGGCCCCTACGAGCAGCTCTCCGCGACCAGCGTGGTCGCCACCGGCTACGGGCCCCACGACGACGCGCTGGCGACGCTCGGTGTCGTCGGCCCGACCCGCATGGACTACCCCGGCACGATGACGGCGGTCCGCGCCGTCGCGCGTTACGTCTCGCGCATCCTCGACGAGGCGTGAGCCGGGCCCACCGACCTCCCGACCCAGACCAGATAGACCAGTCAGACAAGGAACCACGTTGAGCCAGGACCTGTACGACCTCCTCGGTGTCGCCCGCGACGCGGACGCCGACGCCCTCAAGAAGGCCTACCGGCGACAGGCGCGCCAGCTCCACCCCGACGTCAACCCCGACCCCGAGTCGCAGGAGCGCTTCAAAGAGGTCACCCGCGCCTACGAGGTGCTCTCCGACCCGCAGAAGCGCGCCGCCTACGACCGCGGCGGCGACCCGTTCGCCGGCGGCCAGGCCGGGTTCGGGCAGGGCGCCGGCTTCTCGTTCACCGACATCATGGACGCCTTCTTCGGCGGTCAGCCCGGCGCCGGCCAGCCCGGTCGCGGCCCCCGGTCGCGCGTACGCCGCGGCCAGGACGCCCTGATCCGGCTGGAGATCACGTTGGCGGAAGCGGCGTTCGGCGTGGCCCGCGAGCTCAAGGTCGACACCGCCGTCCTCTGCACCGCCTGTAGCGGCGAGGGCGCCGCCCCGGGGTCGCACCCGGTGCCGTGCGAGACCTGCCGGGGCCAGGGCGAGGTCGCTCATGTGCAGCGGTCGTTCCTCGGCGAGATCCGCACCCTGCGCCCGTGCGCCGCGTGCCGCGGTTTCGGCTCGATCATCTCCGACCCGTGCCGCGAGTGCTCGGGCGATGGCCGCGTGCGCTCCCGGCGCACCCTCACCGTCAAGATCCCCGCCGGCGTCGACAACGGCACCCGCGTGCAGCTCAGCGAGCAGGGCGAGGTCGGGCCGGGCGGTGGCCCGGCCGGCGACCTCTACGTCGAGATCCACGTCGCCGAGCACCCCACGTTCACCCGCCACGGCAACGACCTGCACTCCACGGTCTCGCTGCCGATGACCGCGGCCGCCCTGGGCACGACACTGACGCTGCCGACCCTCGAGGCCGACGTCGAACAGGGCGCCGACTCCGGCGTCGAGACGTCGTTCGAGCTCGAGGTCGGGGCCGGCACCCAGTCGGGCACCCAGCAGGTGCTCCGCGGCCGCGGCGTCCCCGGGCTGCGCGGCGGACGCGGCGACCTGGTCGTCACCGTCCTGGTCGAGACCCCGCAGAGGCTCGACGCCCGCCAGGAGGAGCTGCTGCGCGAGCTGGCGGCCATCCGTGACGAGGAGTCGCCGACCGGCCAGGTGCCCGCCGGGTCTCAGCGCTCGGTCTTCGGGCGCCTGCGCGACGCGTTCAACCCGCACTGACCATGACGCTCCCGGTCCACCTCGTCCCGTCGCTGGCGGGGGTGTCGCCCGGCGCGACCGTGACGGTCGAGGGTGACGAGGCCCACCATGCCGTCGCCGTACGCCGGCTGCGCGTGGGCGAGACGGTGGTGCTGACCGACGGCGCGGGCCGCTCCGTCACCGGTGCGGTCGCGTCGACCGGCAAGCGGGTCTTCACCGTCGACGTCGCGCAGGCGCAGGAGGTGCCTCGGCCGGGCCCGTCGTTCGTGGTCGTCCAGGCGCTCCCGAAGGGTGACCGCGGCGAGCTCGCGGTCGAGGTCCTCACCGAGGTGGGGGTCGACCAGGTGGTGCCGTGGGCGGCGGCGCGCAGCGTCGCGGTCTGGAAGGGCGAGCGCGCGGCGAAGTCCCTGGCCCGGTGGCGCTCGACCGCACGCGAGGCCGCCAAGCAGGCCCGCCGTGCCTGGCACCCCGAGGTCGCCGAGCTCGCCTCGATGGCCGATGTCGCCCGGCTCGTCGCCGGGGCCGACCTGGCCGTCGTGCTCCACGAGGAGGCGACCGCACCGCTGGCCGGGCTCGACGTACCTGCCTCGGGCGTGGTCGTGGTCGTGGTCGGCCCCGAGGGCGGGCTCACCGACGACGAGGTCACCGCACTGGTCGACGCCGGCGCCGTGAGCGTCCGGCTCGGCACCGAGGTGCTGCGCACCTCGACCGCCGGGGTGGCCGCCTGCGCCGCGCTCCTGGCCCGCACCGACCGCTGGCACTGACGCTCCGGGACGTCATACGTCCCGAGGAGTCGCATCCACGTTCCGTATGACGTCCCGGGCGGGCAGGCTGAGCCTCACTCGACCGTGATGGTCTTGGTGTCCTCGAACGGACCGGGGCCCTCGCCGCCGGACGGGTCGTCGGTCATGGCCGCGAAGGTGTAGTCGCCCGGGGCCAGGCCCGAGACGTCGACGTCCGACTGCCACGGGTAGAGCTTGTCCATCCAGCCCTCCGCGGTCGAGAAGCCCTTGAGCACCACGGTGTCGCCCTGCCGGATCTCCCACGGGACGGTGGCCTCGAAGGAGCTGGCCAGGCCGTTGGCGACGAACTTGTCGCTCACCGTCGTGCCCTCCTCGGGCGAGGTGACGTTGACCAGGGCGAGCACGTCGAGCGGGTCGGCGGCGGTCAGGCCGTCGGCGGTGTCGATCCCGAACAGGGGTACGGCGTTGGTCGGGTCGCCGAGCCACACCCGGACCGGCAGCCGGTCCTGGGCGATCCCCTGGACGGTGTAGACGAGCTGCTGGACGGCGAGCTCGGCCTGGGCCTTGGTCATGCCGGGCGCGGGGGTGTTCCACCCGTCGTCGGCGGCCTCGACCAGGATCACGCCCTCCTCCGCGTCGACCTCGATGCTCGCGAAGCGGCCGTCGGGGTAGGCGGAGTCGTAGTCGGGGTCGACCACGTCGCCGGCGACCATCAGCGCGACCGCCTCGGCGTAGGGATTGTCGGCCTCGACCTGGCGGAACTCGCGGTAGAGGCGCGGGCCCATCGGGGTGTCGCCGACGAAGTAGACGGGGGCGGCCGTCGTGGTCGCGGGCTGGGTCGGCTCCGTCGTCTCGGCCGGGTCGGTCGGCTCGGTGGTGGCGTCGGTGGACTCCGGCGTGCTGCTGGGCTCCGAGGTCGAGGCAGGGTCGCTGGCCACCGGGTCCGGGTCGTTGCCGCACCCGGCGAGGGCAGCGGCGCTGAGGACAGCGGTGAGGGAGAGTGCGACCGAGCGGCTCCGAGGTGTGTTCATGGCGTCCATCCTTCCGGCGTTCACGGGCTATTCGACGGTGATCGAGCGCGTGTCGGTGTCCGGCGGAAAACCCTCGCCGTCGGACGGGTCGGGGTTGGCGGCGACGAACTCGTAGGTCCCGGGGGCGAGCCCGGACACATCGATCGGGTCGGTCCTCCACGGGAAGAGCTTGGTGCCCGTCCAGCCCTCCGCCGTGGCGAAGCCGTCGAGCACCATGTCGCCGGCGGCGTCCTCGAGGCGCCAGTTCATGGTGGCCTCGTAGCCGTTGTTGACGCCCTCGGCGACGAAGGACCCGGACACCACCTCCCCCTCGGAGGGGGACGTCACGCTCATCAGCGACAGCACGTCGAGCGGCTCGGCGCTGGAGACGGCCTCGGACGTGGGCTGCCCCAGGACCATGTCGACCGGGTTGTCCCCGTAGCGGAACTGCACCCCGAGCCGCTGACCCACCACCGCCTGGACCGTGAAGATCACCTGCTCGAGGGCGAGTGCCGCCTCGTCCTCGGTCATCGACGCGGGACGGTCGTGCAGCGCGGCGTCGGCGATCACCACGTCGATGACGTCGCCGCGCACCTTGCCGCCCGCGAACGAGCCGGCCGGCCACAGCGTGCGGTAGTCGGGGTCCTCAGGACCGTCGCTCAGCAGCTCCAGGGCCTCGGCCACTCCCGCGAGGCCGGTGTCGACCTGGAACTCACGGAAGAGGCGCGGCCCGCGACCCGTATCGCCCACGAAGTAGAGCGGGACGGCGTGCGCGCTGGGCGTCGGGGTGTCGATGATCCTGGTCGGGTCGTCGGTCGGCGGGGCCTCCGCGGACGGCTGGTTGAGGGCCACCGTGACCAGGGCGATCGCCACGACCGCTGCCGCGGCGGCGAGCACGGAGCCCCCGGCGATGAAGAGGTGGCGGCGTGAGCCGGCAGCCGACGTGGCGGTGCGAGCGCGGATGTCGTCGAGGCAGTCGGCGGGCTCGACGTCGGCCACGGCGTCGGTGACCAGGCGGGCCAGGGTCTCGTCGTTCATCACAGGTCTCCATCGTTCTGGTCATCGATCTGGCCGGCGAGCAGGTCGCGCAGCGCGGCGGACCCGCGGGAGGCGTGGCTCTTCACGGCGCCGCGGCTGATCCCCATGGCGTCGGCGATCTCGGCCTCGGAGAGGTCGAGGTAGTAGCGCAGCGCCAGCGCCTCACGCTGCCGCGCCGGCAGCTGGCGCATGGCGTCCAGCACCGCGTCGCGCCGTACGGCGGACACGGACGACTCGTCGGCGCCCGGCTGGACGGCCGGTGGCAGCTGGGCGGCGTCGTGGCGGGCGACCACGGCGCGGTGACGCAACGCCGACCGCGACCGGTTGACGACCGACTGGCGCAGGTAGGCCAACGCCTTGTCCGGCTCGCGCAGCCGGCCCCAGCGGCCGTGCATGGCCACGAACGCGTCCTGCACGATCTCCTCGGCCAGGCCAACGTCGCGCACCAGAAGCACCGACAGCCGGACCAGCTGCCGCCAGTGGGCGGCGTACAGCTCGTCGAGCGCCGCGTCCGCGCCCCAGGTGGCGGGGTCGGTCACCGCCTGCCGCCGTAGCTCCGCATGAGTCCTCACGCTAGTGGCACGCGCAGGTGGCCCTCGGGGTTTACCGCGGCGATGCCCGAGTTTCCGTGTAAGGATGTGGGCCTACTCCTGGGAGGGGGGGCGGACTGGTGGACGACTGCCTGTTCTGCAAGATCGTGGCGGGGGAGGTCCCGGCCGAGGTCGTGCACAGCACCGAGCGCACGGTCGCGTTCCGCGACATCAACGCGCAGGCACCCACGCACGTGCTCGTCGTCCCGCGCGACCACTACCCCGACGCCGCCGCTCTGGCCGCCGGCGACCCTGCCGCTACCGCCGAGGTGCTGCTGACGGCCGCCGCGGTGGCGACCGCCGAGGGCCACGACGACTACCGCCTGGTGTTCAACACCGGTGCCGGCGTAGGGCAGTCGGTCTTCCACGCCCACGTCCACGTGCTCGCCGGGCGCTCGATGACCTGGCCGCCCGGATGAGCCGCCGCCATACGACGTGGGTGGCCGCGGCCCTGCTCGGCCTCGTGCTGTCGGGCTGCTCCGCCTCCGACGACCCCGAGCCCCAGGCCGCACGTGAGCCGTCCGCCTCCGACACCCAGGCGACCGAGACCCCGAGTGTCGATCCAGGGGCCGAGCCGACGGACCCGCCGTCGTCGCACCACCCCGACGTGAAGCCCGCCAAGCTCAAGCCGCTGCGCAAGGGCGAGCGTCGGGTCACCATGACGATGCCCGAGACCTACACGCCGTCACCGCCGACCGGGACCGGCACCGACGACTACCGGTGCTTCCTGCTCGACCCGCACATCGCCCGCGACAGCTACCTCACGGGCACCAACGTCGTGCCCGGCAACCCCGACGTGGTCCACCACGTCATCTTGTTCAGGATCCTGCCCGAGCAGGTGGCGCAGGCCGAGGCGAAGGACGCCGAGACCGCCGACCAGGGCTGGACCTGTTTCGGCGGCACCGGGCTCGAGGGCGAGTTCGGCGACATCGAGGACGCGCCGTGGCTCGGCGCGTGGGCGCCCGGTGGCGACGAGACGATGGTCCGCGACGGCTACGGGGTCGACCTGCCGCGCGGCTCGCGGGTGGTGATGCAGGTGCACTACAACCTGCTTGCCGGCGCCAGCCCCGACATGAGCTCCACCCAGATCCGGGTCAGCCCCCGCAAGCCGGGGATCACCCAGCTCCACACGTTCCTGCTGCCGGCCCCGGTCGAGATGCCGTGCCGGCCGGGCCGCGACGACGGGCCGCTGTGCGACCGCGAGGCCTCGCTCGCCGACGCCCGCGTGCGCTTCGGCCCCTCCGGCGGAGGGCTGGCCCAGGCCCTGCATCTGCTCTGCGGCACTCCTGTCGTCGCGTCCGACACCACCATGTGCCTCCGGACGATCGGCCGCGGCATGACGATCACGGCCGCCGCTGGACACATGCACCTGCTCGGGCGGCGGATCACCATCGAGACCAACCCCGGGACGCCCGAGGCTCGCACGGTGCTCGACATCAAGCCGTGGGACTTCGACGACCAAGGCTCGCGCCGGGTCCGACCGATCCACCTCGACCCCTTCGACACCGTCAAGGTGACCTGCACCCACGCCCAGTGGCTGCGCGACAAGCTGCCGGCGTTCGAGACCCAGCGCGAGGACAAGTACGTCGTGTGGGGCGAGGGCACCACCGACGAGATGTGCCTGGGCACGCTGACCGTCGCCTACGACGAGTAGGTCACCAGCGCTGCGGTCTCCTGCAGCTCCATCAGGGATCAGCCCGGGAAGACGGCCTGCACCAGCCGCAGCAGCATGAACACGACCGGCAGGCCGAAGACCACGAGCAGCACCCACGCCGTCGCGCGGTGACGGCGCTTGCTGCTGTCGAGGGACCCGGCGAAGTCGAGCAGGGCGCCGTCGGGCACGTGATGGGTGAGCCCCATCGCCCGGGCGTGCGGTGGCAGGTGCTGCCCGGAGAACCAGGCGGGCGGGGTGTCGTCGTCACCCTCCCAGTCCTCGTCGTACTCGTCGGGCTGCATGGGTCAACGGTACGGCCAACAACCAGGTGGGCTCCCGTGCGACGCTCCCGTAGCATGGAGGTCGCCTTCATCCCCGACCCGAAAGGCCGCCCGCCAGGGCACCCATGACTGACAGCAGCAGCGACCGGAGCTCCTCGCGGGAGACCCGCCAGACACGTCACACGGTCGTGGTCCCCAACAGCGTCAACATGGTCAGCCTGCTCGGGCCCGGCGACGAGCACCTTGCGCTGATCGAGCGCTCCTTCGACGCCGACGTACACGTCCGCGGCAACCGGATCACCATGCAGGGCGACCCGGGCGAGGTGGCGCTGGCCGAACGCCTCCTCGACGAGCTGGTCACCATCATCCGCACCGGCCAGGGCGTCACCGCCGAGACCGTCGAGCGGGTGCTCGCGATGCTGCGCACCGAGACGACCGAGCGGCCCGCCGACGTGCTGAGCCTCAACATCCTCAGCAACCGGGGCCGCTCGATCCGCCCGAAGACGCTCAACCAGAAGCGCTACGTCGACTCCATCGACAAGCACACGATCACGTTCGGGATCGGCCCCGCCGGCACCGGCAAGACCTACCTCGCCATGGCCAAGGCCGTGCAGGCGCTGCAGTCCAAGAACGTCAACCGGATCATCCTCACCCGCCCCGCGGTCGAGGCCGGTGAAAACCTGGGCTACCTGCCCGGCACGCTCAGCGAGAAGATCGACCCCTACCTGCGCCCGCTCTACGACGCACTGCACGACATGGTCGACCCCGAGACGATCCCCAAGCTGCTGGCCGCCGGCACGATCGAGGTCGCACCGCTGGCGTTCATGCGCGGGCGGAGCCTCAACGACTCCTTCATCATCCTCGACGAGGCTCAGAACACCTCGCCCGAGCAGATGAAGATGTTCCTGACCCGCCTGGGCTTCGGCTCCAAGATCGTGGTGACCGGCGACGTCACCCAGACCGACCTCCCCTCGGGCATGAAGTCCGGGCTGCGGGTCATCGAGGGCATCCTTGACGGGGTCGAGGACATCGCCTTCAACCGGCTCACCAGCCACGACGTCGTACGGCACAAGCTCGTCGGCAAGATCGTGGCGGCCTACGACGAGTTCGACGCCAGCGGCGGCCTGCACTCCGCACCCCAGGCACCCCGATGAGCCCCCGATGAGTATCGAGGTGCTCAACGAGTCGGGCCACGACCTCGACGTGAAGGGGCTGGCCAAGCTCGCGCGCTTCGTCATGGACGAGATGCGGGTCCACCCGCTCGCCGAGCTGTGCGTCAAGGCCGTCGACGAGGACACCATCGCCCAGCTCAACGCCCAGTGGATGGGCAAGGAGGGCCCGACCGACGTCCTGGCCTTCCCCATGGACGAGCTGCGGCCCGGCCTGGTCACCGAGGAGCCGGAGGAGGGCGTCCTCGGCGACCTGATGCTGTGCCCGGCCGTCGCCGAGCGGCAGGCGGCCGAGGCCGGCCACGGCACTGACGCCGAGATCGAGCTGCTGACGGTCCACGGCATCCTGCACCTCCTCGGCTACGACCACGCCGAGCCCGAGGAGCACGCCGAGATGTTCGGTCTCCAGGACCGTCTGCTCGCCCAGTGGCGCGCCCCGGCTGCCACCCTCGAGCCATGACCTCCGGCGATATCTGGCTGCTGGTCACAGCAGCCACCCTGGTCCTCCTGGCCGGAGTCTTCACGGCCGCCGACGCCGCCCTGGCGTCGTTCTCCAAGGCCCGAGCCCTCGAGCTCCAGGGCGAGCGCCGAGCCGGCGCGCGGGCGCTGGTCGCGATCCTCGACGATGCTCCGCGCTACCTCAACACCGCGCTGCTGCTGCGCCTGCTCTGCGAGATCTCGGCCATCGTCCTGGTCACCCTCCAGATCGCCGAGGGGTACGACGGAGCCTGGCTGCCGAGCGCGCTCACCGCGATCGGCGCGATGCTGGTCGTCTCGTTCGTCGTGATCGGGGTGGCCCCCCGGACCCTCGGTCGGCAGCACTCCGAGTCGGTGGCTCTTCTGTCGGCCGGGCCGCTGGTGCTGTTCACGTCCGTGCTCGGCCCGCTGCCGCGCCTGCTGATCCTGGTCGGCAACGCGATCACCCCGGGCCGTGGCTTCCGCGAGGGCCCGTTCTCGAGCGAGACCGAGCTGCGCGAGATGGTCGACATGGCCGAGGCGTCGGCGCTGATCGAGTCCGGCGAGCGCAAGATGATCCACTCCGTCTTCGAGCTCGGCGACACCTCGGTGCGCGAGGTGATGGTGCCGCGCAACGACGTGGTCTACATCGAGCACTACAAGAACCTGCGCCAGACGCTCTCGCTGTTCCTGCGCTCCGGCTACTCCCGGGTGCCGGTGATCGGCGACAACCTCGACGACATCCGCGGCTTCGCCTACCTCAAGGACATCGTCCGGCGCGACTTCGAGGCACCCGAGGTGGAGTTCACCGAGCGCATCGAGCAGGTCATGCGCCCCGTCCACTGGGTGCCCGAGTCGAAGCCGGTCGACGCCCTGCTGCGTGAGATGCAGGCCCGTCGACAGCACATCGCGGTCGTCGTGGACGAGTACGGTGGGACTGCGGGCCTGATCACCATCGAGGACCTGCTCGAGGAGATCGTCGGTGAGATCACCGACGAGTACGACGAGGACGAGATCGAGGTCGAGACCGTGTCCGAAGGAGTCATCCGGGTCTCGTCGCGCTACCCGATCGACGACCTCGACGAGCTGTTCGGCTTCGACGTCGAGGAGGAGGACGTCGACAGCGTGGGAGGCCTGATGGCCAAGCACCTGGGCCGGGTCCCCATCCCGGGCTCCATCGTCGAGGCCCACGGGCTGCGTTTCCTCGCCGAGGACGCCTCCGGTCGCCGCAACAAGATCGGCACAGTCCTGATCCACCGGGTCGCGGCACAGGCCGACCCCGACCCCAATACCGACCTGGAGTCCGCCCATGACTGACCTGACCCCCGAGGACGCCAAGCTCGTCACCCTGGCCCGGGCCACCCGCGCCCGCACCGGCGCCGCCGAGGGTGCCGCGATCCGCGACGCCGACGGCCGCACCTACGCCGCCGCCTCGGTCGCCCTGCCCTCGCTCTCGCTCTCCGCCCTCGAGGTGTGCGTCGCGATGGCCGTCGCCTCCGGCTCGCACGGGCTGGAGGCCGCAGTGATCCTGAGCGATGCCGACGAGGTCGCCCCCGCTGATGTGGCGGTGCTGACCGAGTTCGGCGGGCCCGGCGTCGTCGTACACCGGGGCGACGCCCGCGGCTCGATCCTGGCCACCTCGACCACGTGACTTCGGGAAACACACACGCAACGCGATCGGAGTAGCGTGCCCCCGTGAGTTCAGGGAGGGCCTGGGTCGACCACGAGGCAGCGGTGCGCCGGCTCGTGGAGTCGGCCGCTGCGATCCCCGCGGGCCAGCCGGTGCGGCTCGCCAAGCGGACCTCCAACCTCTTCCGGCCGCGCCAGGCGACCACCACCCCGGGTCTCGACGTCTCCGGGCTCGATGGCGTGATCGAGGTCGACGCCGTGGCGCGGACCGCCGAGGTCCAGGGCATGTGCACCTACGAGGACCTCGTCGACGCGACCCTGGCCTACGGCCTGATCCCGCTCGTCGTGCCCCAGCTGCGCACGATCACCCTCGGCGGCGCGGTCACCGGCCTCGGCATCGAGTCGACCAGCTTCCGCAGCGGGCTGCCGCACGAGTCGGTGCTCGAGATGGACGTGCTCACCGGCGCCGGCGAGGTGGTCACCTGCCGTCCCGGTGACGACCTGTTCGACACCTTCCCCAACTCCTACGGCTCGCTCGGCTACGCCACCCGGCTGCGTATCCAGCTCGAGCCGGTGCCGTCGTACGTCGGGCTGCGCCACGTCCGCTTCGACGACGTGGGGCTGCTGGCCAAGACCGTCTCCGAGATCGTCGAGACGGGGGAGTACGCCGGCGAGCGGGTCGACGGCCTCGACGGCACGGCGTTCGAGCCGGGCGAGCTCTACCTCACCCTCGCGCGGTGGACCGAGAGCCCGGGCGACGCCACCCCCAGCGACTACACCGGGCAGGAGATCTACTTCCGGTCGATCCAGCAGCGCGAGACCGACCTGCTCACGACGTACGACTACCTCTGGCGCTGGGACACCGACTGGTTCTGGTGCTCGGGGGCCTTCGGCGCGCAGCACCCGCTCGTGCGGCGGGTGTGGCCGGCCCGGCTGCGCCGCTCCGACGTCTACCACCGCCTGCTCGGGCTCGACCGGCGTTTCGGGATCGCCGACCGGCTCGACCGCCGGGCCGGGCGGCCGATGCGGGAGCGGGTGATCCAGGACGTCGAGGTGCACCTCGACCGGCTCGCGGAGTTCCTCGAGTGGTTCGACGCCGAGGTCGGCATGCGTCCGGTGTGGCTGTGCCCCCTCGTCGCCAAGCGGCCGTGGCGCACCTACCCGCTCGAGCCGGGGCAGACCTACGTCAACGTCGGCTTCTGGGGCACCGTCCACGTCGGCCCCGAGGCCTCCGACGGCCCCCTCAACCGGGCGATCGAGGCCCGGGTCCACGAGCTGGGCGGCCACAAGTCGCTCTACTCCGAGGCGTTCTACGACCCGGAGACCTTCGACCGCCTGTACGACGGCACCAACCTCGCCGAGGTCAAGCACCGCTACGACCCTGAGGACCGACTCACCACGCTCTACGACAAGGCAGTGAGGAAACGATGACGACGATCAAGATCGCCGACGCGATCGCGGACCTGCTTCGCGACGGGATGCCCGTGCGTTTCGAGGCCTACGACGGCAGCGGCACCGGCCCCGAGGACTCACCGATCACCCTCGAGCTGGTCAACCAGCGCGGGCTCGCCTACCTGCTGACGGCTCCCGGAGACCTGGGTCTGGCGCGCGCCTACGCCGCGGGCGACCTGGTGGTGCACGGCGCGCACCCGGGCGACCCCTACGAGCTGGCACGCCGGCTCAAGGGCCACACCAAGTTCCGCAAGGTGTCGCCCGGTGAGATCGTCGCCCTGGTCCGCGGGCTCGGGTTCGCCAACCTCAAGCCCCCGCCGCCTCCGCCGCAGGAGCACCTGCCGCGCTGGCGCCGCGCCATGGAGGGGCTGCGGCACTCCATGGGCCGCGACGCTGAGGCGATCTCGCACCACTACGACGTGTCCAACGCGTTCTACCGCCACGTGCTCGGGCCCTCCATGGCCTACACCTGCGCGGTCTACCCCGACGCGGACGCCACGCTCGAGGAGGCGCAGCACGAGAAGTTCGACCTGGTCGCGCGCAAGCTCGACCTCAAGCCGGGCCAGCGGCTGCTCGACGTCGGCTGCGGCTGGGGCGGCATGGTCATCCACGCCGCCAAGGAGTACGGCGTCAAGGCGCTCGGCGTCACCCTGTCGCAGCAGCAGGCCGACTGGGGCAAGGAGGCGATCGACCGCGAGGGGCTGGGGGACGTCGCCGAGATCCGGCACCTCGACTACCGCGACGTGTTCGAGACCGGCTTCGACGCGATCAGCTCGATCGGGCTCACCGAGCACATCGGGGTCCGCAACTATCCGTCGTACTTCGGCTTCCTGCGCGACCACCTCAAGCCCGAGGGCCGACTGCTCAACCACAGCATCACGCGGCACCACAACCGCCGCGAGGAGACCGGTGCGTTCATCGACCGCTACGTCTTCCCCGACGGGGAGCTGATCGGCTCGGGCACGCACATCAAGGAGGCGCAGGACGCCGGGCTCGAGGTCATGCACTCCGAGAACCTCCGGATGCACTACGCGATGACGCTGCGCGACTGGAACCGCAACCTGGTCGACAACTGGGACGCCTGCGTCGACGAGGTCGGCATCGGGACCGCCCGGGTCTGGGGCATCTACATGGCCAGCTGCCGCCTGGGGTTCGAGTGGAACGAGATCCAGCTCCACCAGGTCCTCGCGGTGCGCACCGGCGACGACGGCTCCGACGGATTCCCGCTGCGACCCTCCTGGTGACTAGCCTGCACGGGTGAGCACGAGAGCCCGGTCCTACGACGCGCAGGTGCTGCGTCGCGCCCGGGTCTCTGACCACCTGGTGCGGATCGTGCTCGGCGGACCGGGCCTGGCCGACTTCGAGTCGACCGGCCTCCCCGACGAGTGGGTCGGTCTGGTCGTGCCGGGGCAGTTCCAGAGCCGCTACTACACGGTGCGCTCCTGGGAGGGCGGCGAGCTCACCCTCGACGTCGTCGTGCACGACGTCGGCCTGGTGACCGAGTGGGTCCAGGGCGACTGCGTCGGCGAGACCGTGACGCTCACCGAGCCCAAGGGCTCCTTCGCGCCGCCCGAAGCCGCGGCGTGGGTGATCCTCGTCGGCGACCTCACCGCGATGCCGGCGATGGCGCGGATCTCGACCTCGGTCGCGGTCCCGGTCCACGTGTGGGCCGAGGTGCCCGACGACCTCAGCGAGTACCTCCCGACGTACTCCACCGTCCACTGGCTCGACGCGCCCCACGACGGCGAGAGCCGGCTGGCCTCGGTCGTCGAGACGATCGACTGGCCCGAGGGCGACGGCTACTTCTGGATGGCGGGGGAGTCCGCGCAGATGCGGGCGATCCGCAAACACCTCATGCGCGAGCGCCGGCTGCCCAGCACGGCGTACGACGTGATGGGCTACTGGCGTGGCGGTACGACCCGCCAGCCTCGTGCGGTCGACCCCGGGCCGCTCTGGCGGGCCGGCAAGGCCGCCGGCAAGAACGACGACGAGATCTGGGCCGACTACGACGACAAGGTGCGAGATGGCTGACGAGACCCCTGAGCACAAGAGCGGGTTCGTGTCGTTCGTCGGCCGGCCCAACGCCGGCAAGTCGACGCTCACCAACGCCCTGGTCGGCACCAAGGTCGTGATCACCAGCTCCAAGCCGCAGACGACGCGCACCGTCGTACGCGGGATCGTGCACCGCCCCGACGCCCAGCTGATCCTGGTCGACACCCCAGGCCTGCACCGGCCGCGGACGCTGCTCGGCGAGCGCCTCAACGACCTGGTGAAGACCACGCTCGGCGAGGTCGACGTGGTCGCCGTCTGCCTGCCCGCCAACGAGAAGGTCGGCCCCGGCGACCGGTTCATCGTCAAGGAGATGGCGAAGGTCAAGCGCACCATCAAGGTCGCCATCGCCACCAAGACCGACCTCGCGACCGGCGAGCAGATCGGCCAGCACCTGCTGGACATCCAGAAGCTCGGCGCCGAGACCGGCATCGAGTGGGCCGAGATCGTGCCGGTCTCGGCCAAGGCCGGAGACCAGGTCAAGCTGCTCGAGGAGCTCCTGGTCGGGCTGCTGCCCGCCGGCCCGCAGCTCTACCCGGACGGCGACCTCAGCGACGCCCCCGAGGAGGCGATCGTCGCCGAGCTGATCCGCGAGGCCGCCCTCGAGGGTGTCCGCGACGAGCTGCCTCACTCGATCGCCGTGGTGGTCGAGGAGATGGGCCTGCGCGAGGGCCGCGACGCCGACCGGCCGCTGCTCGACATCCACGCCAACCTCTACGTCGAGCGCGACTCCCAGAAGGGGATCATGATCGGCCACAAGGGCGCCCGCCTGCGCGACGTCGGCAAGGCTGCCCGGCTCCAGATCGAGGCGCTCTTCGGGACGCCCGTCTACCTCGACCTGCACATCAAGATCGCCAAGGACTGGCAGCGCGACCCCCGCCAGCTGCGCAAGCTGGGCTTCTGACTCTTCCTCGAGGACTGGCGGCCCGCGCGGTAGCAGCCCGGGTCTCGCCGCGCCGCCCGCACCCAACACGCGGGCTCCGGATGTCGGCAGTTCGCGGGTCGGCGGCCCGCTCCACGCCTGAGATGCCGGCGTCAGGGGGTGAACTGCCTGCGTCTAGGCCCGGTTCGCCCACAACGCGGTGGATCTGACACACCAGATGTGTCAGATCCACCGCGCTGTCCTGGTCGACCCGCCGGCTGCCGCTCAGCGAGGGTCACTCCTGGTGGCGGCGCCGGCGGACGTGGCCCACGCGCAGCGCGCGGCCGCGCCGGATGTCCTCGAGCTCCTTCTTGCGCGACTTCTCGATGTTGCGGGTGTCGCGCGGCGGGAGCTGGATCTCCTCCTCGGCCGCGATCCCGGACTGGAGCTCGCGGCCCCGCTCCAGCTCCGCGTCGAGCTCGGCACCGAACAGCAGGGCCAGGTTGGTCAGCCAGAGCCACAGCAGGAAGGCGATGACGCCGCCGAGGGTGCCGTAGGTCTTGTCGTACGACGAGAAGTTGGCGACGTAGAAGCCGAACGCCGCCGACAGGAGCACCCAGGTCACGATGGCCAGCACGGCGCCGACGCTGACCCAGCGGAACTTCGGCTGCTTGACGTTGGGCGTGGCGTAGTAGAGCAGCGCGACGATCAGGATCACGACGACCAGCAGCACCGGCCACTTGACGATGTTCCAGACGGTCACCGCCGTCGAGCCGAGCCCGACCGCGTCGCCGACCGCCTCCGCGACCGGCCCGCTCACGATGAGGCCGAGGAGCACGATCGCGACCAGCGCCACGAGGACCACGGTGAGCAGCAGCATGGCGGTCCGCAGCTTCCACACGGGGCGACCCTCGGGCATCTCGTAGATCCGGTTCATCGCGCGGCCGAACGCCACGACGTACCCGCTGGCCGACCAGAGCGCTCCCGCGATGCCGAGCGCGAGCGCCAGGCCGGCGCTCTGCGACTGGCTCAGCTCGAGCAACGGCTCGCGCACGCTCTCGACGACGGACGCGCCGCCGAGGTCGCCGAGGATGTCGAGCACGGTCTCGACGGCCTTGGTGCCCTGGTCGACGAGGCCGAGGACGGAGGTGAGGGCGACCACGGCGGGGAACAGCGCCAGCACGGCGTAGTAGGTGAGTGCCGCGGCGAGGTCGGTGCACTCGTCGTCGGAGAACTCACGGATTGTCTTGCGCAGCACGTAGTGCCACGAGTGCTTGCTGAGGTCGGACGGCGACTCGACCTTGCCGGCGTCCGGGTCGGCGTCCGGGTGGACCGTCGGGGTCTGCTGCTGCTCGCTCGTGCTCACGCGGGACCGCCCAGCTGGACGGTCCCGCCCGGCTTGTCGCCGTACGACGTGTCCTCACCCTGGGAGATGCCGATGAACAACATCACCCCACCCACGACGAGGAAGACGATGACGGCCCACATGATCAGAAGACGACGGCGTTCCATGCGGCACCGGTACCCGCCCGCAGGCGAGGCATGCCGTCAGTCGGGTGCCCAGCAACGGCCGTAGGTCTGGCCCGAGGCCCACTGCTCGCGGGTCGGCCACTCGTAGCCCCACTGGAAGTTGAGCGCGTCGTCGGCGACCTCCCGGCCGGCGTCCTCGCAGGGGGTCTGCCCGCGGTCGCGGACGACGTCCTCGCCGGGGTAGTCGCCGGCCTCGAAGGCGACGACGGCGATCGCCCGCCAGGAGTGGGGCGCCGAGCAGAGGACCCGCTCGAAGTCCGCGGAGTCGGGCTCGTCGGTGCCGCACATGCCCCACCTACGACGGCCCTCGTCGGAGTCGAGCACGCCGGCGAGGCGGCGGGGCAGCGGTGCCAGGCGCTCCTGCCCGGCCACGGCGATGACGTCACAGCGGAACCAGTCGGCGCCGGCGTCGGCCTGGGCGAGGGTGGGCGTGAACCACACCGGGCGCAGCATGCTGAGCCGCGCCTCCTCCCGGGTGCCGCCGACCAGGTCGGCGAGCCGGTCGGGACAGCGTTCCGCGAGGCGGTCGAGCACCCGGTCGGAGTCGACGGCGAGCAGGTGGCCGTCGACGACCCGGTCGAGGGTGCCGACCGCGAACGTCATCGAGGTGTGCTCCGCGCTGCACCTGACCTCCTCGGCCTGGGTGCTGGGCGCGAGGACGTCGTTGAAGGAGAGGCGGTAGCAGGCGCCGTCCGCGGGAAGCGGTACGGCGGTCGCCGTGGGCTTGGGTGCCGACGAGGCGGCGGGGGACTCCGGCTCGCGCTCGTCGGCGGTGCACCCGGCGGCGAGCAGGACCGCAGGGAGCAGGACGACCGCGAGCAGCGCACGGGTCCGGGCTCGCCTGGGGGTTCGGACCGGGGCTGACATCAGTCGGCGGTCTTCGCCCAGCACACCGAACGCCGGTTG
Organism: Nocardioides szechwanensis; assembly: GCF_900103935.1. Taxonomy (GTDB): domain Bacteria; phylum Actinomycetota; class Actinomycetes; order Propionibacteriales; family Nocardioidaceae; genus Nocardioides; species Nocardioides szechwanensis. The sequence continues at coordinate 71,082 of NZ_FNIC01000007.1, read as the reverse complement.
CCGGCCTCCCACTCGGCCTCGTGGAACCACGTGTAGCCGAAGTCGTAGTCGACCGGGTAGTTGAGCCAGGCGCCCACGGAGTCGGAGCAGTAGTCGCGGGTCGTCACCTCGACGACCCGGTCGCCCGGGTAGGGCTCCTCGGGCTCGCCGACCTTGATCGTGGTCACGGCGCGCCAGTCGTGCGGCTCGCTGCACGAGATCTTGAGCGAGTCGGTCACCGAGGGTCCGGAGACGCAGACCATCCAACGGTCGCTCGGGCGTCCCAGGAGCAGGCCCTCGGCCGACTCCGGGAGCTGGACGAACTCCTCGGTCTGCTCGCCGCCGCCGACGACGTCGCAGCGGTACCAACGAGCGCCGTCCTCCCAGGCCTTCTCGCTCGGACGGAACCACGCCCAGCTCACGATCGTGCGCATCACGAGGCTCTCGTCAGCGCCCAGGAACTTCTCGAACTTCGTCGAGCAGGTCTCGTAGGCGAAGGCGCCGAGCTCCTCGTCGTCGTACCCGGCTTCGTCGAAGGTGTCGGGCAGCTCGCCCACGGCGTAGGTCTGTGCCGTGTGCCGCTCGCTGCAGTCGACCGCCTTGGTGGCGTTACTCGGCTGGGCCACGTCGTCCGGGGCCAGCACGCGACAGGCGCCGAGCTCGGGGACCTCGACGGAGTCGACCTGGTCGGGGTCGGTGTTCTCGCCCTGCGGCGACTCACCACACGCAGCCAGTCCCACGCCGAGGACCAGCGCGGCGCACGTCAGGGCCGCGCGGCGCCACCACGGGTGCGACAACGACGGTTCCTTCCGGCTGAGGTGCGAGCTTGGGCTGCGAGCGTACCTCCGCCGGCCGCGGCCCTACTCGCTGAGCAGCGCCGCGAGCGTCCCGCCCAGGTCGTACGCCGCCGCCGTGTCCTGCTCGCCCACGTCACCCAGCACCTCGAGCACCGCCGCGGCCTGGTCCCACGGCAGCGCGCCGATGATCGACTGCACCGACCGGACCGCCCCGGTCGTGTCGTAGCGCCCGTGCACCCACAGCCCGTAGGGCTTCTTGCCACCGCCCGCGGCCGACGCCGACCCGTCGTCGGCCAGCGCGCCGCCGGCCTCGAGGAAGATCGTGTCGAAGAAGTGCTTGAGCGCACCCGACATGTAGCCGAAGTTGGCGGTCGTGCCGAACAGGAACCCGTCGGCACCCAGTACGTCGTCAGCGGTCGCCGCCAGCGCGTCGCGCACCACCACGTCGACACCATCGATCGCGTCGTCGTTGGCGCCCGCGACCACGGCGTCGGTCAGGGACCGGACCGACGGCGTGGGGGAGTGGTGGACGACGAGGAGCCGGCGCACGTCTCGACTCAGGTGGCCATGAAGAGGATGGCGTCGCGGTCGTACTCGCGGCCGGGGTGCTCCGCGGAGAGGTGGGCCTGGGCCTGCTCGACGAGGTCGTCCTCGTCGGTCGCGCGGATGATCGTGCCGCAGGGGCAGGTGAGTCTGGTCTTCATGGGGTCCACTGTGTCACCCAGCTGTGTCACTGCGGCGGGTGATGGGTACCGGAGGACATGACTTCGACCGATGCCATCGTGCTGCTCAAGACTGACCACAAAGAGATCCTGAAGACGTTCACCGCCTTCGAGAAGGCCGGCGAGAACGCCCACAAGGAGAAGGGCCGGCTCGTCCAGAAGATGATCGAGCTGCTCACCGTGCACACCTACATCGAGAACGAGGTGATGTACCCCCGCGTCCGCGAGCTGCTGCCCGAGGTCGAGGATGACGTCCTCGAGTCCTACGAGGAGCACCACGTGGCCGACGTGCTCGTCATGGAGCTCTTCGGCATGAAGCCGGACGCGGAGCGCTTCACCGCCAAGACCACCGTCCTCATCGAGAATGTGCGCCATCACATCGAGGAGGAGGAGGACGAGTGGTTCCCCAAGGTGCGCGAGGGTCTCGGCCGCAAGGTGCTCCAGGACATCGGCGCGGAGATGCTGGAGGCCAAGAAGAAGGCGCCGCGCTCGCCGGCCCAGCCCAGCGCTCTCAAGAAGACCATCGATGCTGTGATCGCCTGAGCCCGACGCCTCGATGACCGATGCCCTGGTCTACCTCGTAGCCGGGCTGTGCCTGCTCCTCGCGGTCATCCTGCCCCAAGCCCTGCGCTCGCTCGCGGTCTCGGCACCCATGGTGCTGGTCGGGATCGGCCTGGTGATCGGGCTGTTCCCGATCCCGGGCGAGTTCTCCCTCGACCCGGTCGACGACCGGACCGTGATCCTGCACGTCACCGAGCTGGCCGTGCTCGTCGCCCTGATGGGGGTCGGGCTGGCCCTCGACCGTCCGCTGCGGCTGCACAAGTGGCGCACGTGGACCAGCTGGTCGGCCACCTGGCGCCTGCTGGCCGTGGCGATGCCGGTCTCGATCGCGGCCGTCGCGCTCCTCGGCTGGGCCGTCGTCGGCCTCGGGCCGGCCGCTGCGCTGCTCCTCGGAGCCGTGCTCGCGCCGACCGACCCCGTGCTCGCCTCCGACGTCCAGGTGGGCGGGCCGATGCTCGCCGACGACCTCGAGGAGCTCGAGGAGGGGCTGGCCGAGGAGGACGGCGACACCGCCCAACGGCTCGACGAGGTGCGGTTCGCGCTCACCTCCGAGGCCGGCCTCAACGACGGGCTGGCGTTCCCGTTCGTCTACCTCGCGATCCTGATCGCGGCCGGCGGCTTCGGCCTCGCGGACGCCGGTGAGTGGCTCGGCTGGTACCTCGCCGGCAAGGTCGTCATCGGCGTCGTCGTCGGCATCGCCGCCGGCTGGGCGCTGGGCAGGATCGCGTTCCGCTCCAACCGGCCGTCGCTCCGCCTCGCCGAGCAGGGCGAGCCGCTGCTGGCCCTCGCCGCGCTGCTGGCGTCGTACGGCGCCGCGGAGCTGGTCGGCGGCTACGGCTTCCTCGCCGTCTTCGCCTGCGCGATGGCGATGCGGGCCTCGGAGCGCGCCCACGACTATCACCGCGCCATGCACGAGGTGATCGAGCGGCTGGAGCGGCTGTTCACCCTGGCGGTGCTGCTGTTCCTCGGCATCGCCACCACCCGCGGCCTCCTCAGTGACCTGACCTGGTCGAGCGTGCTGGTCGGGGTCGCCTCGATCTTCGTCATCCGGCCGCTGGCCGGCTGGGTGTCGCTCGCCGCCTTCCCCCGGGCCGAGGACCGCCCCGGTGGGATGGACCGCGGCGACCGGATGGCCGTGGCCTTCTTCGGCGTACGAGGTGTGGGCTCGCTCTACTACCTCGCGTACGCCGCCGGCGAGGCCGAGTTCGACTCGCTGCCGTGGCTGTGGTCGACCGTGGGGTTCACGATCGTCCTGTCGGTCCTGGTGCACGGCGTCTCGGCGAAGCCGTGGCTGGCCCGTGTCGACGCACGGCGCGGAGCGGAGGGTCCCGGTCTCGCGAACCGGCAGCAGGGTGGCTGACGTACGTCCGCCCCGGATGGGTACCGGCGCGTCATGACGACCTATCTCGCGAGCCGCGTCACCGCGGCCGCCTCGGCGGCGTACGGCGCCTACTGCCTCGCCAAGCCCCAGCACCTCGGCCAGGCCCTGAAGGCGGACCTGGCGGAGATGCCGGCCTACCGGGACCTCGCGTTCACGTACGGCGGGCGCGACCTGGCGATCAGCCTGGCGGCGCTCGGCGGGCGCTCACCTGCGGTGGTGCGGACGGCGGTCGGGCTGAGGATCGCGATGGACCTCACCGACTGCGTCACCCTGTCGTCCTCGACCAACGACCGCGGGCTGCGCACCAAGGTCATGGCGATCACGCTCGGGTGGGCCGCCCTCAACGCGGCGGCCCTGCTGCTGGACGAACGGACCTGATCAGGCCGCGTGCTGCTGGGCGTTGAGCTCCTGGCGCAGCTTCGCGAGGACCCGGGTGAGGCGGCGCGAGATGGTCATCTGGGTGACTCCCAGGGCGTCGCCGATCTGCTGCTGGGTCATGCCCTCGCCGTAGGCCATGGCGAGCAGGCGCAGCTCGTCGCGGTCGAGACGGCGCAGCACCGGTGCGAGCAGTACCCGCGCCTCCGCCGCGTTGAGCGCACCCTCGTCGTCGATGGTGAGGAAGTCGCTGAGCGACTCGAGGCTGTCGGCCTCGACGGCCTGGTCGATGGAGATCGGCTGGAAGCACACCCCGGCACCCAGCGCCTCGACGACGTCGTCGACCTTGAGGTCGAGCCGCTCGGCGATCTCGCTGGGAGTGGGGGAGCGGCCGTGCTCGGTGCCCTGCTTGTGGGCCTCGATGACGCGTGACTGGATCTCCTGGATGCGGCGCGGCGGACGGATCGTCCAGCCGTGGTCGCGGAAGTAGCGCTTGACCTCGCCGGTCATCGTGGGCACGGCGTAGGACAGGAAGTCTCGGTCCATCGTGTGGTCGAACCGCTGGGCGGCGCGGACCAGTGCCAGGCAGGCGACCTGCTCGAGGTCCTCGATGGCGACGCCGCGGTTCTGGTAGCGGCGGGCGATGGCGTGGGCCACCTGGATGTTGAGGGTGACGACCTGCTCGAGCAGGACCTCCCGCTCGGCCTCGTCGGCCTCAGAGACGAGCGCGAACAGGCGCGCCGTCTCACTGCTTCGTACGTCTCGCGGGACTGTGCGCCCGAGTGTGGAAATCGTCATGGGCTCCCTTTGTCCGTGTCTATCGAGAGTGTCGGACCCCGCCCGTGACCGGCACACCCCGCCGGGTGAAGGGTCCTGATCGCCCGTTTGGCGCCCTACGAGACGCGGTCGAAACGGGCGACGACGCCGCGCTCGCCCTCGCGGATCTCGACCAGGTCGAGCGCGGTCCCGGCCGCCTCCGTGGCCAGCTGCCGGGCCTGTTCCGGGGTCCCGAGCTGGATCAGCACGTGGCCCCCGTCGGCGGTGCTCCCGGAGGCGACGCGCAGGCACTGGCGCGCGACCGTGAGGCCGTCGTCGCCCCCGTCGATGGCAAGCAGCGGGTCCTCGGGAAAGCGACCGGTGTCGGCGGCGGGCACCCAGGGCGGGTCGGCGATCACGACGCCGAACTCCTCGCCGGGAGGTACGACGTCCGCGAGGTCGCCGCAGCGCACCTCGACGTCGGCGTCTAGTCCGGCGAGCGCGGCGTTGTGCCGGGTGAGCTCGCACGCGGCCGGGTTCAGGTCCACGCACACGAGCGGGCGGCTGGCCAGGGAGACGGCCAGGAGCCCGATGTGGCCGGCGCCGGCGCAGAGCTCGAGCACCCGCCCGACCGGTGACCCGGGGATCAGCTCTGCCGCCCATCGCGACTGCATCGCGGTCCACGGGCGCGGCTCCAGCACCCGGGCGTCGTACTCGATAGTCAGGTGGCTGAACGCCATGCGCTCTCTCGTGTCGCGCGTCATGCCCACCGGTGCCCCCTCGGCTCGCACATATGCAACGGACTCTCAGCCCATGGTCAGCGGCGGTCGCGCAGCATGGCCACGCCGGCCCACACGGCCAGTGGCACGCCCACGAGCAGGATCAACACCACCATCCAGTCGCTATCGGACATGCGCGATCCGGCTGCTCAGGGAGCGGTTGAGCCGGCGCTCCGAGCCGATCACGGCGAAGCGGGCGGAGACGTATCCGCCGAGCACGCCGATCAGCACGGAGAGCGCGATCGCGAGGATCATGAGCAGTGGCCAGTCAAGACTCAGCATGAGGTCTCCCTGAGGTAGGTGACTTCCGGATGCCCACGCGGGCGACGTACCAAACCGAGAGTCGGCAGAACCACCCATCCGGGTGAGGTCCCGTGAGTGGTACGCGAGCGTGTAGAGTCGCCTCGTCATGACGCGTCAGCTTCTCCTTCGCTGCCGCAGCGAGGTCTGAGCCAGAGCCGGACCCCCTCGCTGCGGAGTGAGTGCGTGCGACCGGCCGCCCCACAGCCCGACCGCGAGGACCATGACCATGCATGAGAACAACCCCCAGCAGCCCAGCCCGATGTCGTTCGGGCGCTACGAGCCGTTCACCCCGGTCGTGCTGGGCGACCGCACCTGGCCGGACAAGACCATCACCCAGGCGCCGCGCTGGTGCGCCGTCGACCTGCGTGACGGCAACCAGGCCCTGATCGACCCGATGTCGCCGGCGCGCAAGCTCGCCATGTTCAAGCTGCTCGTCCAGATGGGCTACAAGGAGATCGAGGTCGGTTTCCCGAGCGCCAGCCAGACCGACTTCGACTTCGTGCGCCAGCTGATCGACGAGGACCTGATCCCCGACGACGTGGTGATCCAGGTGCTGACCCAGGCCCGCGAGGAGCTGATCGAGCGAACCTACGAGTCGATCCGCGGCGCGAAGCAGGCGATCGTCCACCTCTACAACTCCACCTCCACGCTGCAGCGGCGCGTGGTGTTCGGGCTCGACATGGACGGCATCGCCGACATCGCGGTCCAGGGCGCGCGGCTGTGCAAGAAGTTCGAGGAGTCCATCCCCGAGACCACGGTCTTCTACGAGTACAGCCCCGAGTCCTACACCGGCACCGAGCTCGAGTTCGCCGTACGCGTCTGCAACGAGGTGCTCGAGGTCTTCGAGCCGACCGCCGAGAAGCCGGTCATCATCAACCTGCCCGCGACCGTCGAGATGGCGACGCCCAACGTCTACGCCGACTCCATCGAGTGGATGAACCGGCACCTGGCCCACCGGGAGCACGTCGTGCTCTCGCTGCACCCCCACAACGACCGGGGTACGGCGGTGGCGGCGGCCGAGCTGGGCTACCTCGCCGGGGCCGACCGGATCGAGGGCTGCCTCTTCGGCAACGGCGAGCGCACCGGCAACGTCTGCCTGGTGACCCTGGGCCTCAACCTGTTCAGCCAGGGTGTCGACCCGCAGATCGACTTCTCCGACATCGACGAGGTCCGGCGCACGGTGGAGTACTGCAACCAGCTGCCGGTCGCCGAGCGCCACCCCTACGGCGGCGACCTGGTCTACACGGCCTTCTCCGGCTCCCACCAGGACGCCATCAAGAAGGGCTTCGAGGCCATGGAGCGCGACGCGGCCGCCGCAGGCGTCCCGGTCGACGAGCAGCCCTGGGCCGTGCCCTACCTGCCGATCGACCCCAAGGACGTCGGCCGCACCTACGAGGCGGTCATCCGCGTCAACAGCCAGTCCGGCAAGGGTGGCGTGGCCTACATCCTCAAGGCCGAGCACAAGCTCGACCTGCCGCGCCGCGCGCAGATCGAGTTCAGCCGCGTCATCCAGCAGCGCACCGACGCCGAGGGTGGCGAGGTCTCGCCGGAGGAGATCTGGGAGGTCTTCTCCTCGGAGTACCTCACCCGCGAGGTGCCGCTGCGGCTCAACTCCGTGCACACCAGCTCGGCGGCCGGCGAGAAGGACGCGCTCACCGTCAACGTCTACGTCGACGGCCAGGTGCGCACGCTCGAGGGCGCCGGCAACGGGCCGATCGCCGCGTTCGTCAACGCGATCAACGAGCTTCCCCGCGACGGCCACGGCGGCAGCTTCGACGTCCGCGTCCTCGACTACCACGAGCACGCGCTCTCGTCGGGCGGCGACGCCATCGCGGCGGCGTACGTCGAGTGCGCGGTCGGCGACGAGATCCTGTGGGGCGTGGGGCTGGACGCCAACATCGTCACCGCCTCGCTGAAGGCCGTGGTCAGCGCCGTCAACCGTGGCGCGAGGAGTAGCGTCGAGGCATGAGCAGCGAAACCGAGAGCTACGGGGACTACAGCGTCGACGACGAGGACCAGCTCCAGCCGGGAGACTCGTTGAGTGGCGACGACGTGGCCGACATCCTGGACCGCGGCTACTCCCCGCCCGAGCACTACTCGGCGGGGCAGGGCTTCGGGAACACGCCGTACGAAGAGGCGACGGGGGAGAGCCTCGAGCAGCGGATTCGCCAGGAGGAGCCCGAGCCGGACCCCTACGCCGAGCGTGCCTCAGGAGTCGACGACGGCCCGAGCGAGGCCGATGAGTTCCTCGACGACGGTGAGGTCGGCGACGTGCGCGCCGGACGTCTCGTCGACCCCGACGAGGGCACCGGTGAGGACTCCGAGAAGGACCTCATCGGCAACGACGTCGGCATCGACGGCGCGGGCGCCTCTGCGGAGGAGGCAGCCATGCACGTCGTCCCCGACTCGGACTACTGATCTGACGTTGACCCGCCCGAAACTTTCGGGCGGGTCAACGTGTGTCAGCGCTTGCGGAGGCCGCAGACCGCGGGGCCCTCGAGGACCTCGCCGTCGGAGCCGAAGCGGGAGCCGTGCAGCGGGCAGTCCCAGCTGCGCTCGGCGTCGTTGAAGCGGACGATGCCACCCAGGTGCGTGCAGACGCCTGAGACCTGGGTCGTCCGGCCGCCCTGGGTGGACTCGGCGGTGGGGGCGCCCACGTGGTCGAAGCGCACGCGGCCGCTGCCCTCCTCGGGCGTACCGCTCGCCGGCCGTAGCGGGCGCACCCAGCTGCGGGTCATCTCGAAGCCGACCTCGCCGTTGATGCGGAGCCCATCCAGTACGCCGCGCAGCTCGTGCCGGCTCCAGGTCCGCATCACGCGCGCCCACTCCTGGTGGCCGCCGAGGATCTGCCCGCTCAGGGCGAGCGCAGCGGCGACGCCGTTGGTCATGCCCCACTTGGAGTAGCCGCCCGCGACCAGGATCTCGTCGTGACCCGGCACCAGCGGCCCGGCATAGGGCAGTGCGTGGATGGGCACGTAGTCCTGCGCCGACCACGCGTGGGTCTCGGTGGCGCCGGGGAAGTGCTCGTGGGTCCACTGGCGCAGCTCGTCGAGCCGCGTGGACTCCGGGGCACCTCGTCCGGTGGTGTGGCCGGCGCCGCCGACCAGCAGCAGGTGGCCGTCGCTCGCGGGGGCGTCGCGCAGCGAGCGGGACGGGGCGTCGGCGGAGAGGTACATGCCGTCGACCGCCTGGGTCGCGGTGCGGAAGGCCATCCCGTAGGAACGCGCGGGGTGCGCCCGGGCGAAGAACGCGCCCCGGTCGAGGATGGGCATGTTGGTCGCGACGACGAGCCGGTCCGCGGTGACCGTGCCGGCCTCGGTCTCGACCGTGACCCAGTCGTCCGAGCGCACCTTGACGACCCGGGCGCCCTCGACGATGTCGGCGCCGTGGTCGCGCGCCTGCTGCGCCAGCGCCTCGAGCAGCTCGATCGGGTCGAGCTGGAGCTGGTCGTCCAGCCGGACCCCGCCGGCCGTGGGGTAGGGGAGGTCGAGCTCGTCGAGCCAGACGGCGCCGAGGCCGGCCTGCTGGGCGAGGGCGAGCTCACGCTGGACGGAGGTGCGGCCGTGCTTGCTGTGGGCATAGGTGTACGCCGGGCGGCGTTGGACGTCGACCCCGTGGTCGTCGCAGAACCGCGCGACCCAGGCCTGCGCCTCGGTGTTGGCGTCGACGTAGTCGCGCACCAGGTCGGTCGAGTGCCGCTTGGCGACCTGGGAGAGCTGGGTGCCCTGCAACAGGCTGACCTTCGCGGTGCTGCGGCCGGTGGTGCCGTGACCGACGTACTCCGCCTCGAGGACGGTGACCGACTTGCCGGCTCGGGCCAGGAGCAGCCCGGTGGTCAGGCCGGTGATCCCGGCCCCGACGACCACGACGTCGGCGTGACCCTCCACGGGCTGCTGCTCGACCAAGGTGCGCAGGTGCCGGTCCTGCCAGAGGGAGACGAGTGCCATGCCCCCCGGTCCCCGTGCCCTCACAAATGATGCGGTTATCCAGATCTCACGTTGACCCGCCCGAAACTTTCGGGCGGGTCAACAAGGAGCGCGGTCAGTTTCGGGCGGGTCAACGACGACGGGGGTTGAGACGCCCGAGCCGGTGGTGGAGGAGGGCGGCGCGGGCGGCGTTGAGGCCAGGGGCGCCGTGGACGCCACCGCCGGGGTGGGCGGAGGCGGAGCCCAGGTAGAGACCGGGTACGCCGGTCTCGGGACGCCCCAGGAGACCGGGGACCGGGCGCAGGAAGAGCTGCTGGTGGAGCTGGGCGGTGCCGCCGTTGATGGCGCCACCGACGAGGTTGGCGTTGCGGGCCTCGAGCTCGCGGGGCCCGAGCACCCGGCGTGCGCGGACCCGGGAGCCGAAGCCGGGGGCGAGCCGCTCGATGCGGGCCTGCATCCGGTCGGCGAAGCGCTCGCAGTCCGAGGCGTCCCAGACGCCGCGTACGCCGCCCTCACCGGCGTCGCGCACCGTGCGATCGGGCTGCGGGACGTGGGTGTAGGCCCACAGGGACTCGGTGCCGGCGGGGGAGCGGGTGGGGTCGGAGGTGGTCATCTGACCGGCCAGCAGGAAAGGGCGGGCGGGGATGACGCCGGCCGCCACCTGCCCGAGGGCCTCAGTCATCTCGGAGACCGAGTCGGCGACGTGGAACGTGCCCGGGGCGTGGGCCGGCGGGGAGGCCCACGGGAGGGTGCCGTCGAGGGCCCAGTCGACCTTGACCGTGCCCGGGTCGAGCTGGAAGTCGCGCATCCCGCGGTTCACCCGGGCCGGCAGGTGGGCGGCGTCGACGAGCCCGCCGAACAGGCGGGTGGCGCTGACGTCGGCGACCACGGCCCGCCCGGCGTCGTAGCGCCGGCCGTCGGTCGTGATGACGCCCACTGCGCGACCGTGCTCGACGACGACGTGCGCGACCTCCGAGTCGCAGAGGATCTCGCCACCGAGCGACTCCAGCCGCCGCGCCAGCGCCTGGCTCAGCCGGCCGGCGCCGCCCTCGGGCACCGGGAAGCCCACGGTCTGGCCAAGCATCGTCAGCAGCAGCCCGAACACCCCGGAGCCGGGGGCGTCGAGCGGCAGGTCCGCGTGGCCGGCGTTGCCCGCGACCAGCAGGCCGGCGGACTCGCCGCCGAAGCCACGGCGTCCCAGCTCCATGGCCGGCGTGAGCAGCGTCTTCACGAGGTCGAGGCCGCCGGCTCCGCGCAGCCGCGTCAGCAGGGAGAGCCCGGGCCGCACCGGGGGGAACGGCGAGACCAGGGCCGAGACGAGCGGGTCCCCGATCCGGTCCCAGACAGCGCAGAGGTCGAGCCAGGCGTCACCGTCGCCGGGGTGCTGCTCGTCCATAAGCCGGGCGGTCACCTGGCGGTCGCGGTGCAGCAGCGCCCACCGGCCGTCGGGCAGCGGGTGGCCGAGCACCGCCGGCGCGTGCCGCCACGCGAGGCCGTGCTCCTCCAGCCCGAACGCCGCCAGCCCGCGCGAGGAGGCGGCCAGCGGGTAGAACGCGCTGAACGTGTCGTGCACGAACTCCGGGTCGAGCTCGCGGTCGCTTCGTACGGCGCCGCCCACCTCGGTCTGCGCCTCCAGGAGCAGCACCGACCAGCCGGCGTCGGCCAGTTTGTTGGCCGACGCCAGACCGTTGGGTCCGGCTCCGACGACGACCGCGTCGTACCTCACTACTACCGGCGCTCGCACAGGTAGGCGAGGCGGCGCAGCGCCTCGACGTTGCGCCACTTGAGCATGGGGTCTTGCAGCGGCTTGGGGAGCAGGGCGGCCGGCCCGGAGGTGGCGTTCTCCTCCATCACGATCCGGGTCTCGGCCCCCACGGGCTCCAGGTGCAGGACGACCGTCGCCTCGCCGGTCGGCCAGGCCCGGGCCTGCAGCTTCAGCATCCGCAGCGGCCGGCACTCGAGCACCTCGGTGCTGTCGTCGATGAGGGCCGGCCAGGAACCCACGGAGTGGTGCAGCTGGGCGCCCACCTCGGGCCAGGTCTCGTCGACGTCGCGCATGCGGGACGCGCCCACGACCCACAGCGGGTAGAGCCAGCCGTCGCTGAGGATCTCCCAGACCTTCTCCGGGGTCGCCTTCATCACTCGTTCGTTGGTGCTCATGCGTTGCTCCTCAGGGTCGGGAGGACATCGCGACCATAGGCCTCGATCATCTCGCGGAAGTGGGGGCCCATGTTTGCGACGTAGACCTCGTCGAAGCCGGCGTCGCGGTAGTCGTGGAGCTGCTGCAGGTGCTTGGCGATGTCGGGGCCGGCCACCACGCTCTCGGCCGTCGCCTCACGGGTGACCAGGGTCGAGGCCTGCTCGAAGTGCCGCACCGACGGCAGCACCTGCGCCAGCTCGGCGGGCAGCCCGGCGGTGGCCCAGAGCCGGTGGGCCTGGTCGATGCCCTCGTCCTCGGTCGCCGCCCATGCCACCTTGCAGCCGGCCTGGGCGGGCTTGCCGCCGGTGGCCTCCTTGAACTTGCTCACCATCTCGGCGTCCGGCGACGTGGACATGAATCCGTCGGCGAAGCGGGACAGGTCGTCGACCGCCTTGGGACCGAAGCCGCTGACGTAGATCGGCGGCGGGCTGTCGGGGCGCGTGTAGATGCGCGCGTTGCTGACCTCGTAGTGCCGTCCACGGGAAGTGACGAAGTCGCCCTCCCAGAGGCGGCGAATCAGGGCGACGGCCTCCTCGAGCATCTCCATGCGCACGTCGTACGACGGCCAGACGTCACCGAGGACGTGCTCGTTGAGAGCCTCACCGGTGCCGACCCCGAGCGTGAACCGACCCTCGAGCTGCACGGCCGCGGTTGCGGCGGCCTGCGCGATCACGGCCGGGTGGATGCGCACCGTCGGGCACGTCACCGCCGTGGTGACCGGCAGCGTGCAGGCCTGTGAGAGGGCGCCGATCACGCTCCACACGAACGGGCTCTGACCTTGCTCGTCGTTCCACGGGTGGAAGTGGTCGCTGATCCAGAGCGCCTCGAAACCGGCGCGCTCGGCGAGGACCGCCTGCTCGACCAGCTCGGCGGGTGTGTACTCCTCGGAGGACAGGAAGTAGCCGATCTTCATGACGGGGGGTACTCCTCGTTCTTGAGTAACCTAGCCAGGTGTACGGCGTTGGCTGCGGCGGTCTGCGTGGTGCCCACGGTCTTCTCGGGGCTGGGGTCGAGGTCCTGGTAGTCGGTGCTCTGCATGGCCTCGCCGACCCAGTAGGTCCCGGCGGCGGCCGGGATGCTGAACCCGGTGTCGTTGAGCGCCTGGAGCACCTCGGCCACGGTGTGGTGCGCGCCGTCCTCGTTGCCCACGACGGCGACGATGGCGACCTTGCCGAAGGTGAGCATCCGGCTCTCGGCGTCGGTCTCGCTGAGCTCGGCGTCGAGCCGCTCCAGGACCATCTTGCAGACCGACGCGGGCTGCCCCATCCAGATCGGGGTGGCGATCACCAGGATGTCGGCGTTCAGCATCTTCTGCCGCAGCGCCGGCCACTCGTCCCCGTCGCCCTCGTCGGTGCTGACGCCGAAACGGACCCGGTGGTCGACCACGCGGACGACCTCCCCGGTCACGCCGTGGGACCCGAGCGCGTCGAGCACCTGGGTCCCGAGGAGGACGGAGCTGGACTCGGCGGGCGATGGCTTGAGCGTGCAGGACAGGACGAGCGCGGTCAGGTTGGACATGCCCCGCCGGTGCCCAGGTCGGTGGGTGCCATGCACCCGGATCCGCTCAGGCGCTTGCCTGCAGCTCGTCGTCCTCGCCGATCTCGCTTCGCAAGGTGGCGAGGACCCGGGTGAGCAGGCGCGAGACCTGCATCTGGGTCACTCCCAGGTCCTGGCCGATCTCCTCCTGGGTGAGGTCGTCGAAGAAGCGCAGGTGCAGCACACGTCGGTCGCGCTCCGACAGGCGGCTGACGACGGGGGCCAGGGTCAGCCTGGCCTCGCTGGCCGACACCTCACCATCTGTGCCCGGCAGCAGGTCGCCGATGCTGGTCGCGGAGTCCGAGGCGACCGGCTGGTCGAGTGAGGCCGGCTGGAACGAGCCGAAGGCCTCGCACGCCTCGCGGTACTCGTCCTCCGTGATGCCCAGCCGCTCGACGATCTCGGCCGTGGCGGGGGTGCGACCGAGCTCACCCTCGAGGGTCTCGATCGCCTGGTTGACGCGCCACTGGAGCTCCTGGATGCGGCGCGGGGGCCGCACCGTCCAGCCGCGGTCGCGGAAATAGCGCAGCAGCTCGCCGCGGATGGTCGGTACGGCGAACGTCAGCAGGTCGTTGCGGGTGGCCGGGTCGAAGCGGCGTACGGCCTTGGTCAGGCCCTCGTAGGCGACCTGGCGCAGGTCCTCGCGGTCGACGCCGCGGTCGTAGTAGCGGGAGGCGACCGACTCGGCGACACCACGGTTGATCACGATCACCTCGTCGAGGATCGTGCGGGCCTCGGCGGTGTCGGCGGTGGCAGTGGCAGCGGCGAGCAGCGCCGCGGTGCGCTCGCTGCGCTGTGCCCTGGTGAGCCCGCGATCGCCGTCGAGAAGACGCGGTCGGCGCGAGGTCATGGGTGAGACGGTCATCAGGGATCTCCTTGCCGAGTGTGAGGGGTTCCCCATCCCTTTCGACGTTAGGTCGGGCTCGCCGTCGACCCGCACACCCCAAGGGGTGGCGGCTGAAAATCACCCGGAAGGGTGGCTGGATCGCGGGACGTTCCTGGATTGGCCGGTCGTCCGCCCGGGTACTGCTTGGTCATGATGCTTCCGAAGCCGCGGGGTCCCCTGAGCGCGGCGGTGTTCGAGTCGATGCGCGCCCTGCCCACGGAGCCGGTGGCCCGCACGCATCCGGAGGCCGACGAGCCGGAGGACGCGGCGATCACCTTGTGGGCGTTGTACGAGCTGTCCTACCGCGGATTCGACGACGTCGACGAGACCGCCGAGTGGGACCCCGACCTGCTGGCCGTGCGACGGCCGCTCGAGATCGACCTCGAAGGCCGGCTCCGTGCGCGCTGGGAGTCCTATGCGAGTCCCCACGAGGTGACCGCCGACTTCAGTGCCGACTTCTTCGCGCTCGTCGCCGCCCACGACGGCCGCTCGCTCGCGCGCTTCGTGCAGACCGAGGCCGACGAGCAGCAGGTGCTCGACCTGCTGCGACTGCGGTCCGTCTACCACCTCAAGGAGTCCGACCCCACGGCATGGGTGGTGCCCCGGCTGCCGACGGCGTCGAAGGCAGCCCTGATGGAGCTCCAGTACGACGAGTACGGCTGCGGCGACCCCAACCGGGTGCACTCGCACCTCTTCGCCCGGGGTCTCGAGGCGATCGGTCTGCGCTCCGAGTACGGCGCGTACGTCGACGACGTGCCGCTGGAGATCCTCGAGCAGAACAACGCGATGTCGCTGATGGGGCTGCACCGCCGGCTGCGCGGTGCGGCGCTCGGTCACCTGGCGGCGTTCGAGGCGACCAGCTCGATCCCGTCGCGGCAGCTGTCGCAGGGGATCGCGCGGCTCGGCCTGGCACCGGACATGGCGGCGTACTACGACGAGCACGTCGAGGCCGACGCCGTGCACGAGCAGCTCGCGGTGCGCGCGATCTGCGGCGAGCTGCTGGCGGTCGAGCCGGAGCTGCGCGACGACATCTACTTCGGGGCGTTCACGTGCCTCGACCTCGAGGACCGGCTGGCCGAGCAGCTCCTGGCCCGCTGGGGGGCGGCGACGTGACCGACGTACCGACGTATCCGCACGCGGACGTCGTGCTGTGCCCTGGTGGCCCGCTGCTGCTGCGGGGCAAGCACGTGATCGAGGACTCCAGCGGCGAGCTGCACGAGACCACCCGCCGGGTCACCGCGCTGTGCCGCTGCGACAAGTCCGCGAAGAAGCCGTGGTGCGACGGCACGCACAAGCTGCTGCCTGAGAAGCTCACGCCGTCCTGACGAGTAGATTGCGGCCATGCTCGTCTCTGAACGCATCGGTCAGTTCTTCGTGGAGAGCGAGAGCGGCCGGGACCGCCTCGAGTACACCGAGTACGGCGCCGGCGACGCCTGGGTGGTGCTGCTCCACGGCCAGCTGATGCCGCGCCGGATGCACCAGCCGCTGGCGCGGGCGCTGGCCGCGGAGGGCCTGCACGTCGTGACGCTCGACCTCCTCGGGCACGGGCGATCCGACCGCCCGGCCGACCCGCTGCTCTACTCCATGACCGCCTTCGGCGAGCAGGTCGTGGCGCTGCTCGACCACCTCGGTGCGCCCCAGGCCGTGGTCGGCGGCACGTCGCTGGGTGCCAACGTCTCCCTGGAGGTCGCGGTCATCGCGCCCGAGCGGGTCCGTGGCCTGCTCATCGAGATGCCGGTGCTCGACAACGCGCTCGAGGCCGGGATCCTGGCGTTCGCGCCGATCCTCTTCTCGGCGCGGTTCCTGCCGTTCACGATCAACGGCGTACGCCGCCTGACCCGGCCGATCCCGCGCGGCATCGTGCCGTTCTGGGCCGGGATCGCGCTCGACACCCTCGACCAGCGCGCCGACTCGATGGCGGCCGTGGTGCACGGGCTGTTCTTCGGCCGGATCGCGCCCTCGTCCAAGCAGCGCCGGGCGATCCGCGCCCCTGCCCTAGTCGTGGGGCATCCGTCCGACCCGATCCACCCGGCGGCCGACGCGGAGATGCTCGCCGACGAGCTGCCCAACGCCACGTTCGTCAACGCCCGCAGCATCCTGGAGTGGCGGCTGTGGCCCGACCGGCTCAACCGCGCCGCGGTCGGCTTCGCACTCGGGTGCTGGAAGACGCCGCGTCGGAGCCGCCGTACCGCCAACTGACAGGCACACTAGGGAGGTGCCTCTCTACCGCGACGAGGCGATCGTGCTGCGCACCCACAAGCTGGGGGAGGCCGACCGCATCATCACCCTGCTGACCCGTCACCACGGGCGGGTGCGCGCGGTCGCCAAGGGGGTACGGCGGACCACGTCGAAGTTCGGCTCCCGGCTGGAGCCGTTCACCCACGTGGACCTGCAGCTCGCGGAGGGCCGCAACCTCGACATCATCACGCAGGCCGAGACCAAGTCGGCGTTCTCTGCCGGGCTGGGGGCCGACTACGAGCGCTACACCGCGGGCACCGCGATGCTCGAGACCGCCGAGAGGCTGGTCTCGGAGGAGAAGCAGCCCTCGCTCCAGCAGTTCCTGCTCCTGGTGGGCGGCCTGCGCGCGATGGCGGCCGGCGAGCGCAACCCCGGCCAGGTGCTCGACTCCTACCTCCTGCGCTCGCTGTCGGTCGCCGGGTACGCCCCGTCCTTCGACGCCTGCGCCCACTGCGGCATCGAGGGCCCGCACCGCTGGTTCAACCCGTCGATGGGCGGGATGCTGTGCACCACCTGCCGGCTGCCCGGCTCGGCGAGCCCGTCGCCCCAGGTGATCGCCGTGCTCGGCGCCCTGCTCGCCGGCGACTGGCCGGTCGTCGAGGCGGCCGACCCGCGCCAGCTGCGCGAGGCGAGCGGGCTGGTGACGGCGTTCCTTCAGTGGCACCTCGAACGAGGCCTGCGCTCGCTGGAGCACGTCGAGCGATAGCGTCGCCCCCGTGAAGCGAGCCGTCCGCCGACCCACGCCGCACCCCTCGGGTGCCCGGCCGCCGGCGATCCCGAAAGACCTGGTCCCGGCACACGTCGCGATCGTCATGGACGGCAACGGCCGCTGGGCCAAGGACCGGGGCCTGCCGCGCACCAAGGGCCACGAGCAGGGCGAGAGCTCGCTGTTCGACGTCGTCGAGGGGGCCATCGAGATCGGCGTGAAGGCGGTCTCGGCCTACGCGTTCTCGACCGAGAACTGGTCGCGCTCGCCCGACGAGGTCAAGTTCCTGATGGGCTTCAACCGCGACGTGATCCGGCGCCGGCGCGACGAGATGCACGAGCTCGGGGTCAAGGTCCGGTGGGCCGGGCGCGCGCCGCGGCTGTGGAAGTCGGTGATCCGTGAGCTCCAGGTCGCCGAGGAGCTCACCAAGGACAACGACGTCCTGACCCTCACCATGTGCGTCAACTACGGCGGCCGCGCCGAGCTCGCCGACACCGCCCGCCGGATCGCGCAGGACGTCGCGGCCGGGCGCCTCAAGGCCGACAAGGTCGACGAGAAGACCTTCGCGCGCTACCTCTACGTGCCCGAGCAGTCCGACGCCGACCTGGTCTGGCGCACGTCGGGGGAGCAGCGGTTGTCCAACTTCATGCTGTGGCAGGCCGCCTACAGCGAGCTGGTCTTCACCGACATCCTCTGGCCCGACGTCGACCGCCGCGCGCTGTGGCAGGCGATCGAGATCTACGCCGGCCGCGACCGCCGCTACGGCGGCGCGGAGCCGAACTTCACCAGGTAGGACCGGGCGGGGTCTCAGCCGGCTGTCGAACGCAGGAACCAGTCGATCTCGCGGTATTCGTCGGCCATCTCCGCGGGGTGGTCGACGACGTCCTGGGAGGTGCGGGTGTCCTCGAGCGGGATCGGCTCGGGGAGTGCGGCGAAACGGTCGTTCAACATCGGTCACCTCCGGTCGGGTCTCCAGCGTACGCTGCAGCACCCGCGGCGCCAGGGCCGAATGGTGTGTTTCCGGCGCCGAGGGTCTGTCGGGTCTGCCAGGGTGTGCTGGGCGGGAGAGGGTGACGTGCATGTCGGTGAGGGAGGCCAACGCGGGTCACGGTGACCTGACGGCGGGCTCGTGGGCACGCGACCGGTTCGCGGATCCGCGGGCCGCCCAGTCGGTGTGTGCGGCGCTGTTCGCCCTCGACCTGGTGCTCCGCTTCGCCGGGGAGGCAGTCAGCGGACCGTGGCCACGCACGGGTGCGGTGATCGTCGTCGCCCTCACCCTGGTGACGTACGTCGTGCCCTGGAGCCGGATCCCCGGCTGGGTGCCGGTGGTGGTCGCACTGGGTGACCTGGCCGCCATGGGGCTGAGCCGCCTGGACGACACAGGCGGTGGCACGGGCATCCTGATGGTGCTGCCCGCCCTCTACCTCGGGCGCTACTTCGGACGCCCCGGTGTCCTCCTCACCGTGGTCGGCGGTGCCCTGCTGGTGAGCCTGCCCGGCCTCCTGTACTTCCAGGGCGACGGGCCCAACCTGTCCCGCAGCGCGCTCAGCCTCGCCGTGGCGGCCCTGGCGTCCTTCGCCATGGCCGAGGCGGTCACTCGTCTCCAGCTCCAGCAGCGGGTCTCGGCGGCGATCATCGAGAGCGTCGACGTGGGGCTGATGCTGCTCGACGAGCACGGCACCTACCAGGCGATGAACCGCCGCCACCTGGACTTCATGCACCTCGCCTTCCCCGACGGCCACGCCGGGAAGGCCGGCCAGCTCGGACTGGTCTACGGGCTCGACGGGACCACCCTGGTCCCCACGGAGGAGATGCCGACCTACCTCGCCGCGCACAGCCACGAGTTCGACGACGTGCGGATCTGGGTGGGCGACGACCCGGTGACCCGGCGGGCGCTCTCGGTCTCGGCGCGCGTCGTACGAGACGACGCGGGCAGGTTCGCCGGGGCCGCCCTTGCCTACAAGGACGTCACCGACTTCATGCGGGCACTCGAGGTGAAGGACGAGTTCGTGTCGTCGGTGTCCCACGAGCTGCGCACCCCGCTCACCTCGATCCACGGCTACGCGATGCTCCTGCTCGAGCGCGACGACCTCCCCGCGCAGGCGAGGGCGCACCTCGAGGTGGTGGTCCGCAACACCGACCGGCTGCAGCGGCTCGTCGGCGACCTGCTGCACGCCGTCCAGGTCGACGAGGACGCGCTCCACTTCGAGCGGGTCGAGACCGACCTGACCCAGGTCGTCCGGCAGGCGGTGCTCGCCGCGGAGCCGGCCGCGCGCGCCTGCCAGATCACCCTGCGGGTGGAGGCGCCGCCGCGGCTGCCGCTCAAGGTCGACCCGCAGCGGATCGCCCAGGTGGTCGACAACCTCGTCTCCAACGCCGTGAAGTACACCCCGGCCGGAGGTGAGGTCGTGGTGCAGGTCGGGATCGACGCCAACCGGGTGGAGATCGCGGTCAGCGACACCGGGGTCGGCATCGACGCGGCCGACCGCGACCGCCTGTTCACCCGGTTCTTCCGGGCGCGGCAGGCCGCGGAGCAGTCCATCCAGGGCGTCGGTCTCGGGCTCAACATCACCCGCAGCATCGTCGAGGGCCACGGCGGCCGGATCGACGTAGAGAGCGAGGTCGGCCGCGGCAGCACCTTCCGGGTACGGCTGCCGCTCAGCGGGTCACCCGACCTCGGGCCGAGCAGCCCCCACGGCACCGGCTGACCTCAGGACCCCAGGAGACCGACGGCCTCAGCGGCAGGAGGGGCAGGTGCCGAAGATCTCGAGGGTGTGGCTCACGTCGCCGTAGCCGTGCTCGCCGGCGATCGCGCGGGTCCAGCGCTCGACCGCCGGGCCCTCGACCTCGACGGTGGCGCCGCAGTCGCGGCACACGAGGTGGTGGTGATGGGTGTCGGAACAGCGGCGGTAGATCGCCTCGCCGTCCTCGGTGCGGAGCAGGTCGACCTCGCCCGCGTCCACCATCCGCTGGAGGGTGCGGTAGACCGTCGCCAGGCCGACCGGGTCGCCGCGGTGGGCGAGCAGCTCGTGGATGTCCTGGGCCGAGCGGAAGTCCTCGAACGACGACATCGCGGCGGCCACGGCCAGTCGCTGCTTGGTCGGGCGCAGTCCGGGCTCAGTGCTCGTCATAGTGCCTCCCGTGGGGCGCGTGGCGATGGCCGTCGTGGACGTAGTCGACGTGGTCGCCGTGCTCCACCGCGGCGTGACCGCAGTCGGGTCCGTGGTCGTGGGGGTGCTCGTCGGTGACCTGGTGCTCGATGGGCGGGTCGCTCGCGAACGGCTCGTTGATCCGGGCCCGGTGGCGCAGCCAGGCGCCGATCGGCCAGGTGACCACGAACCCGGCGAGCGACAGCAGCACGATGGTGGGGCCCGGCTGGACGTTGGCCCCGAACGGCGCGAGCGCCGCGATCACGAGCCCGCCGAGGGAGGCCAGGGTGCCCAGCGCCATGGCCGCGCCGAGCGTCGTACGGAAGGAGCGGGTGAGCTGCTGCGACGTCGCCACCGGGACGACCATCAGGGCGGACACCAGCAGCAGCCCGACCGTGCGCATCGCGACGGTCACGCTGACGGCGGCCAGCACGGCGACCAGGACGTTGTAGAACCTGACGTTGAGGCCCGCGACCCGGGCGAACTCCTGGTCCTGGGAGACCGCGAAGAGCTGCGGGGCCAGGCCCACGCAGGTGGTGATGACCAACGCGGCCAGGCCGATCGTGATGAGTACGTCGGTCGCGGAGACCGTCGTGATCGAGCCGAAGAGGTACTGCTGGAGGCTCGCCGCCGACTGTCCGGCCAGGCCGGTGATGAGCACGCCGCCGGCGAGGCCGCCGTAGAAGAGCAGGGCCAGGGCGACGTCGCCGTTGGTGTGGCCGCGCTCGCGGATCACCTCGATCAGGACGGCGCCCAGGATGGCGACCAGCACCGCGGTCCAAGTGGGGGAGGTGCCGGTGAGCAGGCCCACCGCGACGCCGGTGACGGCGACGTGACCGAGACCGTCGCCCATCAGGGCCAGGCGGCGCTGGACGAGGTAGGTGCCGACGGCCGGTGCCGCGAGGCCGGTGAAGAGCGCGGCGATCAGCGCCCGCTGCATGAACGGGAGCGAGAACAGCTCGGCGGCGCTCACGGGCTGCCCTCCAGGGGTGAGGAGACGTGGGGCGCGTGGTCGTGGCGCTGCTGGCGGGGATGGTGGTGGTGCGTGTGCGGCTCGCCCAGCCACGGGTCGTGGACCTCGTGGTCGGTCAGCGGCGCACCGTCGTAGGCGACCCGGCCGTCGCGCATGACGACCGCGCGGTCGACGAGAGCGGCGAGTGGCCCGAGCTCGTGGGTGACGAGCACGATCGTGGCGCCGCGCAGCTTGAGCTCCCGGAGAGCCTCGGCCAGGGCCAGCTGGTTCGGGACGTCGACCCCCGCGGTCGGCTCGTCGAGGAAGATCAGCTCGGGCTCGCCCGCCAGTGCCCGGGCGATGAGGGCGCGCTGCTGCTGGCCGCCGGACAGCTGGGCCACGCCGTCGCGGCGCCGGTCACTCAGGCCGACCACCTCCAGGGCGTCGTCGATGGCGGCCCGGTCGGCGCGCGAGAGGCGGCGTAGTAGCCGGCGCCGGGTGAGGCGTCCGGAGGCGACGACTTCCCACACCGAGGCCGGTACGCCGGAGGTGGCCCCGGCGCGCTGCGGCACGTAGCCGATGCGCTGCCAGTCGTCGAAGTGGTCCAGGTCGGTGCCGAAGAGCCGCAGCTGCCCGTGCGCCAGCGGCCGGAGACCGGTCAGGGCGCGCACCAGGGTGGACTTGCCCGAGCCGTTGGCCCCGAGCAGGGCGACGAACTCGCCCGTCTCCACGCGCAGGTCGACCCCGCGCAGGATCGGCCGGCCGCTGATCGCGACCGCGCCGTCGGTGAGCTCGATGGGCGTCATCGGCAGCCGTTGGCTTCCTGGAGCGCCGCGAGGTTGTCGCGCATCAGAGAAAGGTAGTCGGAGGTGTCGCCCTCGGAGGCCAGACCCTCGAGCGGGTCGAGTACGTCGGTCCGGAGCCCGAGGTCGTCGGCGAGCGGCCGGGTGAAGCGGGGGCTGCCCAGCGTCTCCGAGAACACGGTGGTGATCCCCTCGTCGTCGATGAGCTGCTGGAGGTCGGCGAGGTCGCCCAGGGTCGGCTCCGCCTCGGGGGAGAGCCCGGCGACGGGGGCCAGGTGCAGACCGTACTTCGCGAGGTAGCCGAAGGCGTCGTGCGAGACGACGACGGTGTCGCGCTCGCAGTCGGCCAGCCCCTCGGCGTACTCGGTGTCGAGGGCCTCGAGGTCGGCGCGCAGGTCGGCGGCGTTGGCCCGGAAGTCGTCGGCGTGCTCGGGGTCGATCTCGGCCAGCTCCTCGGCCACCGCGTCACCGACCGCCGCCATCCGGAGCGGGTCCTGCCAGAAGTGCGGGTCGAGGTCACCGTGGTCGTGCTCCGCCTGCTCCTCCTCCGACTCCTCCTCGTGGCCGTCCTCGATCGGGAGCAGGTCGGCGGCGGTGGTCACGTCGAGCACGGTCCCGGTCGCGTTCTGGTCGATGCCGTCGTCCACTGCCGGTTGGAACCCGCCCTCGAACACGACCAGGTCGGCCTGGACGATCACCGCGGTCTCGGACACGGTCAGCTCCAGGTCGTGCGGCTCCTTGCCGGGCACAGTCAGGTTGTCGACCTCCGCGAGGTCGCCGGCGACGCGCTCTGCGGCGTACTGCAGCGGGTAGAAGGCCGTCGCCACCTGGAGCCCGTCGTCCGACTCGTCGCCGAGGGCGGAGCACCCGGCGAGGACAAGGGGAAGCGAGAGGGAGAGGGCAACCAGGTGACGACGACTCATGAGAATGATTCTCAGGCTAGTTGAGAACGGTTGTCAACTCTGTGGATGTCCTGCCTGGCGTCTAGGGTGACTCGCATGCTGGTGGTGAACAGGTTCCGGGTGCCGGAGGACGACGGCGACGCGTTCCGGGGCGACATCGAGGCGGCGTTCGCGGTGCTAGCGGCGCAGCGCGGGTATGTCGGCGGGGGCATCGGGCGCAACCTCGACGACCCCACGCTGTGGGTGCTCACCACCACCTGGGAGAACGTCGGGGCCTACCGCCGCGCGCTGTCGACGTACGACGTCAAGATGGGCGCGGTGCGCCTGCTCAGCCGGGCGATCGACGAGCCCAGCGCCTACGAGCCGGTGGAGCCGGGGGCCGTGCTCAATGTCGGGTCGGCCCGGTCGCTAGGCTGACGCCTTCCAGGACCGGCAGCCAGTCGGGACGCACAGAGGAGTTCTCCCCGTGGCACAGAAGCCCGCATCCAAGTACGACCAGGTCGTCTCCCTCAGCAAGCGCCGGGGGTTCGTCTACCCCTGCGGCGACATCTACGGCGGCACCAAGTCCGCCTGGGACTACGGCCCGCTCGGCGTGGAGCTCAAGGAGAACATCAAGCGCCAGTGGTGGAAGGCGATGGTCACCGCCCGCCAGGACGTCGTCGGCCTCGACTCCAGCGTGATCCTGCCGACCCGCACCTGGGAGGCCTCCGGCCACCTGGGCACGTTCAGCGACCCGCTCACGGAGTGCCAGTCCTGCCACAAGCGCTACCGCGCCGACCACATGCAGGAGGACTACGCCTCCAAGAAGGGCATCGAGGACCCGGACACGGTCGACCTCAAGGAGCTGGCGTGCCCCAACTGCGGCACCCGCGGCGCCTGGACCGAGCCCAAGCCGTTCAACATGATGCTCAAGACCTACCTCGGCGTCATCGAGGACGAGTCCGGGCTGCACTACCTGCGCCCCGAGACCGCGCAGGGGATCTTCCTCAACTTCGCCAACGTCGTGACCACCAGCCGACAGAAGCCGCCGTTCGGGATCGCCCAGATCGGCAAGTCGTTCCGCAACGAGATCACGCCGGGCAACTTCATCTTCCGCACCCGTGAGTTCGAGCAGATGGAGATGGAGTACTTCGTCAAGCCCGGCGAGGACGAGGAGATCCACCAGCAGTGGATCGACACGCGGATGGCCTGGTACGTCGACCTCGGCATCAACCCCGACAACCTGCGCCTCTACGAGCACCCGAAGGAGAAGCTCAGCCACTACAGCAAGCGGACCGTCGACATCGAGTACCGCTTCGGCTTCTCCCCGCGAGACTTCGAGGAGCTCGAGGGCATCGCCAACCGCACCGACTTCGACCTCACCCAGCACAGCGAGTTCTCCGGCAAGGACCTGTCCTACTTCGACCAGGCCAGCGGCGAGCGCTACGTGCCCTACGTGATCGAGCCGGCGGCCGGGCTCACCCGCTCGCTGATGGCGTTCCTGGTCGACGCCTACGACGTCGACGAGGCGCCCAACACCAAGGGCGGCGTCGACACCCGCAGCGTGCTCCGCCTTGACCCGCGCCTCGCGCCGGTCAAGGTCGCGGTGCTGCCGCTGAGCCGCAACGCCGACCTGTCGCCGAAGGCTCGCGACCTCGCCGCGGAGCTGCGCCGGTACTGGAACGTCGACTTCGACGACGCCGGCGCCATCGGCAAGCGCTACCGCCGCCAGGACGAGATCGGCACGCCGTTCTGCGTGACTGTCGACTTCGAGACCCTCGAGGACGACGCGGTCACCGTGCGCTCGCGCGACACCATGGCGCAGGAGCGGATCGGTCTCGATCGGATCTCGTCGTACTTCGCGGAGCGTTTCCTCGGTTGCTGATCGGGTCGCAGGTGCACAATGGCGCGGTGAACCGGGTACGACGCCGTGCAGGCGCCCTCTTGTCCGTCCTGGCGCTGTCCTCCGCGGCGCTGACGGGGTGCTCCGACGAGCCCGACGACGAGCCGAAGGCTGATCCCGAACCCACGGCGACCTCGACGCCGGGCTCGGCCACGGCGAGCGAGACGCCCTACCTGCCGGTGCCGGACGGCGTGGAGCTGACCGCCCAGGGCTCCGAGCTCGCGCTCGGTGACAGCGCGGTGGTCGCCTACCGGCCCCGCCAGGACGTCGTCGGGGTGCTCGGCATCACGGTCGAGCGGATCGAGAAGACCTCGTTCAAGGAGTCCTTCGCGGGGTGGAAGCTCGGGCCGGAGTTCACCGGGACGACCCCCTACTTCGTGCGCGCGACGCTGACCAACGAGGGCGAGGCCGACCTCGGCGGACGCCCCGTGCCGCTGCGCATCGTCGACAGTGCCGACCGGCTGGTCGAGCCGTCGCAGTTCAAGGGCACCTTCAAGCCCTGCCCCAGCAAGCCGTTCCCGCAGCCGTTCGGTTCCGGGGACTCGCGCACCGTGTGCCTGGTCTTCCTGGCCCCCGAGGGCTCCGAGCTCGAGGCGGTCAGCTTCCGGCCGTCGCAGGAGTTCATCCCGATCACCTGGACCGGCACGATCACCAAGCCGCTCCCGGACAAGCCCACGGGCAACAAGGGCAAGGGCGACAAGGGCAAGGGCGACCAAGGCAACTAGGAGGACGCAATGACGCGCACCCGACGACTGGCAGTGGGGCTCGGTGCCCTGCTCCTGACCGGTGGGCTCACCGCTGTCCCTCCCGGCTCGGCCGTGCCCGCGCCCGAGGTGTCGCGCGAGACGGTCGTCGCCACCTCGTTGGCGAAGGGCCCGCGTCCGGCGGTCGCCTACCTCGAGGGTCGCAGCCTGCACCTGCCGTCCGGGGCGGTCCAGACCCTGCCGTTCCCCGCGTCGCACGCTCGCGAGCTCTCGTTGCTCGGGCCGAGCCCGCGCGGCTGGGTGGTCGTCGACACCACGGGCCTGACCGCCAAGCTGTTCCGCGTGAGGGGTGGCACCGCCACCAAGTTCTGGTCGGTGGGCGACCACTCGGCGTACTCCTGGCGGCTGGGGGTCAACGGGCGCCGGGTCATCCAGCTCTACGTCGACCGCAGCGCGATCTCCTACGCCGTCGTCTTCGACCTCGACGGCCGCAACAAGAAGTCGATGCGCTTCAACGGCTATGGCAGCGTGCTCGCGTTCACCGGCGACCGCGCCGTCGTCTCCGCCAACAAGACCTGGGACTGGGTGGTCGGCTCGCCCAAGTCGGCCATCTCTCCCGACGCCAGCCCGGCGGCCGACATCCGCAAGAACATCCTGTTTGTGCCGGCCACCGGAGATGGCTACGGCCCGACCACGCTGGGCCTGCCCGACGCGGCCGAGTGGAGCGCCGACTTCCTGCCGCGCCAGGTCTCGACCGCCGGGTCCTACGTCGTGGGCTACAGCTTCGACGGCAAGCGGATCCAGGTGCGCGACATGGTCAACGGGGTCCTGGTCCGGTCGATCCGGACCCAGCACCCGTACGGCGCACCGCTCTTCTGGGAGAGCGACGCCAAGCTGATGTTCGTGGTCGCGACCTCCCGGGGGCGCGCAGTGGTGCGGTGCGGGGTGAGCGGCCCGTGCAAGCGGGCGACGCCGTGGGTCCCGCGCGGGCGGCGGATCACGGTCTCCTTCTCGCAGGAGTACTTCGGCGCGTAGGAGGGTTCCGTCGGTTTGGGCGGTCGCGGCGCCAGGTCCGACAATGGGCGGATGCCTGCCGCACCCACGTCGTTGACCCTCGGGTCCCTGCGCGTCGACACCCCCGTGGTGCTCGCGCCGATGGCGGGCATCACCAACGCGGCCTACCGCCGACTCTGCCTGGACCAGATGCGGACCCAGGGCGCGTCCGGTCTCTTCGTCTGCGAGATGATCACGTCGCGCGGTCTGGTCGAGCGCGACGACACCACGCTCAAGATGCTGGTCTTCGACGAGCTCGAGACGGTGCGCTCGGTGCAGCTCTACGGCACCGACCCGGTCTACGTCGGCAAGGCGGCCGAGATCCTCTGCGGTGAGTACGGCGTGGCCCACATCGACCTCAACTTCGGCTGCCCGGTCCCGAAGGTCACCCGCAAGGGCGGGGGAGGCGCGCTCCCGTGGAAGCGGGGGCTGCTCGGCCAGATCCTCGAGCACGCCGTCGCCGCAGCCACGCCGTACGGCGTCCCGGTGACGATGAAGACCCGCAAGGGCATCGACGACGACCACCTGACCTACCTCGACGCCGGCCGCATCGCGCAGGAGTCGGGCTGCGCGGCGATCGCCCTGCACGGCCGGACCGTCGCCCAGTCCTACTCCGGCCAGGCCGACTGGGGCGCGATCGCCGCCCTCGTCGACCACGTCGACATCCCGGTGCTGGGCAACGGCGACATCTGGGAGGCCGCCGACGCGCTGCGGATGGTCGAGGAGACCGGGGCCGCGGGAGTGGTCGTGGGCCGCGGGTGCCTGGGGCGGCCGTGGCTCTTCCGCGACCTCGCGTCCGCGTTCGCCGGCGAGCCCACCGCGACCCTGCCGACGCTCGGCGAGGTGGCCGCGATGATGCGCCGGCACGCCGAGCTGCTGTGCGAGCACATGGGGGAGGAGCGCGGCTGCAAGGAGTTCCGCAAGCACGTCTCGTGGTACCTCAAGGGCTTCGCGGCCGGGGGCGAGCTGCGTCGCTCCCTGGCGATGATCGACACGCTCGCGACCCTCGACCGGCTGCTCGCCGAGCTCGATCCCGACGAGGCCTTCCCGCTCCAGGCGCTGGGCTCCCCGCGCGGCCGACAGGGCTCGCCGCGGCGCGTGGCGCTGCCGGACGGGTGGCTCGACGACGCCGACGGGACCGACGTACACCTGCGCGAGGACGCCTCCGAGACCGACGGAGGGTGACCGGGAACACCCCAGGATTCCTGGTGCGTAATTCGGCGGCGTCACCGCGACTGTGCTTTAGTCGAATCTCGTGCCCGCCTCTCGGTGAAGTTCCGAGCTGTGGGCACCGTCCCTGTCATCAACAGCAAAGGATCAGCGCTGTGGCAGATCATCGCCACAAGCGGGACGCCAATGCCCGCCGCACGCCCCGCGCCGTCGTCGTCGCCGGCCCGCTCGCCTTCCTGGCGACCGCCTCAGTGGTCACCCTCGGCGTCATGACCGGCGATCCCGCCAGCAGCACCGAGAAGCCGACCGCGGCTCCCACGTCGGTTGCGACCAGCGCGGCCGCTGCCGCCGGCAAGCGCAGCGAGAGCGTCAGCCGGTCCGGCTCGCGCGGTGAGCTGGCCAGCCTGCTCTCCAAGAGCGAGATGATGATGTCGAGCGAGTCGACGCGCCAGGCGATCAAGAACGCCAAGACGCGCCTGTGGACCGCCACCACCCTCAACCTCTGGGCCGAGCCGGGCAAGAAGGCCCGCCAGGTCGGCGAGGTCGAGACCGGCGAGAAGGTTCTCGTCACCGGCCGCAGCCTCTACGGCCGCGAGGAGATCGTCCTCGACGGCAAGTCGCGCTGGGTGACCGCCGGCTACCTCTCGGCCGAGAAGCCCGAGGAGGGCCCGACCCTCGGTGGCGCCTGCACCAACGGATCCTCCGTGGCGAGTGGCGTCAGCCCCAACATCGTCGCCGTGCACCAGGCCGTCTGCGCCAACTTCCCCGAGATCACCGTCTACGGCACCTTCCGCAGCGACGGCGAGCACTCGCAGGGCATCGCGGTCGACATCATGGTGTCGGGCGACCGCGGCTGGGAGGTCGCGGAGTTCGTCCGCGCCAACTACGCCGCGCTCGGCGTGAGCTACCTGATCTACTCGCAGAACATCTGGTCGGTGGAGCGCTCCGGCGAGGGCTGGCGGCCGATGTCGGACCGGGGTTCGACCACGGCCAACCACTACGACCACGTGCACGTCACGACGTACTGAGGTAGACGACCGCGCGCCTGCCCGGCACCGGATTCATGCAGGGCGCCTTTACCTGCGTGCCAGACTGCGCCGCATGCCCCGTGACCGCGTGCTCGCCATCATCCAGGCCGGCGGCGCCGGCGGCCGGATGGACGTCCTCACCCGCGAGCGGGCCAAGCCCGCGCTGCCGTTCCTCGGGGTCTTCCAGCTGGTCGACCTGCCACTGTCCAACCTGACCCACAGCGGCGTCAGCGAGGTCTGGCTGTCGGTGCAGTTCCAGGGCGGGACGCTCGAGGAGCAGGTCGCCAACGGCCGCCCGTGGGACCTCGACCGCTCGCGCGGAGGGCTGCGGCTGCTGATGCCCGAGGAGGGCACCGGGAGCCTCGACGAGGAGGGGTTCGCCAAGGGCAACGCCGACGAGCTGTTCCGGATCCGCGACGAGATCGCGTCGTTCGCGCCCGACGTACTGCTCGTGATGAGCGCCGACCACGTCTACCGCCTTGACTACGCCGACGTCATCGAGACCCATCGGCGCACCGGGGCGGAGTGCACGGTGGTCACCACCGAGGTCCCGATCGAGGACGCGAGTGACCACGCCACCGTCGAGACCGACGCCGACGGCCTGGTCACCGGCTTCGACTACAAGCCCGAGAAGCCGACGACCGGCACCATCGCCACCGAGGTCTTCGCCTACGACGCCAAGGTGCTGGTCGAGGTGTTGGAGGACCTGCACCGCGAGCTGGGCGGCGACAGCGACTCCGGCGACTCCGGCCTCGAGGACTTCGGCGACCACCTGCTGCCTCGGCTCGTCGAGCGCGGCCGCACCCACGCGCACGCGCTCGACGGTTACTGGCGCGACCTCGGCCAGCCGCACCTCTACCTGCGCGCCCACCAGGACTTCCTCACCGACGACCACGACGTCCTGGGCCACGCGGACTGGCCGATCCTCACCCGCCAGCCGCAACGCGCCCCGGCCCGCTTCCTCGACGGCGCCGACGTGGCCGACAGCCTGGTCAGCCCCGGCGCCACGGTCGCGGGCGTCGTACGACGCAGCGTCCTCGGCCCGGGCGTGGTGGTCGAGGCCGGCGCCGAGGTCCACGACAGCGTGGTGTTCCGCGACAGCGTCGTCCGCGCGGGGGCACAGGTCCACTGGAGCATCGTCGACACCTTCTGCGAGATCAGGACCGACGCCCGCGTCGGGGAGGCCGGCGTCGCCGGCACGGACGACTCCGACGTGGTCACGCTGGTCGGTCGTGGATCGACCGTCGGAGCCGGGGTCTCGCTCTCCGCGGGCGCCCGGCTCGAGCCGGGCACCAGCGCCTGAGCACCGGACAGTCGGGGCAGCGGACTAGTCTCGCGCCGATGGACCCTCTGGACCTGTACGACGACAGCGCGCGCGAGCGCGTCGTCGACGAGCCGCCGAAGCGAGTGGACGCCCCCGTGCGCACACCGTTCGAGCGCGACCGCGCCCGCGTGGTCCACGCGGCCGCGTCCCGACGGCTCGCGGCCAAGACCCAGGTGGTGGGGCCGCAGACCGACGACTTCACCCGCAACCGGCTGACCCACAGCCTCGAGGTGGCCCAGGTGGCCCGCGACCTGTCGCGTGCCCTCGGCAGCGCGCCCGACCTGGCCGAGACCGCGGCGCTCGCCCACGACCTCGGCCACCCGCCGTTCGGCCACAACGGCGAGCGGGTGCTCGCCGACCTGAGCGAGGAGTGCGGGGGCTTCGAGGGCAACGCCCAGACGCTGCGCCTGCTCACCCGGCTGGAGTCCAAGACCTTCGACGCCGACGGCCGCTCGGTGGGCCTCAACCTGACCCGCGCCACCCTCGACGCCTGCACCAAGTACCCTTGGCCGCGCGGCTCCGGACCCGACCCGGCCAAGTTCGGCGTCTACGCCGACGACGAGCCGGTGTTCACCTGGCTGCGCAAGGACGCGCCCCCGGCCCGTCGTTGCCTCGAGGCGCAGGTCATGGACCTCGCCGACGACGTCGCCTACTCCGTCCACGACGTCGAGGACGGCACCGTCGCCGGGCGGATCGACCTGACCGCGCTCGACCAGCCGGCCGTGTGGGCGACCGTGCGCGCCTGGTACCTCCCCGACGCCACCGACGACGAGCTCGACCACGTGCTGGCCGGGCTGCGCACGCAGGGCAGCTGGCCGACCACGCCGTACGACGCCTCCAGGCGCAGCCTGGCCGCCCTCAAGAACCTCACCAGTGACCTGGTCGGCCGCTTCTGCGGCGCGGTGCAGCACGCGACGCTCGAGTCCGGCGAGGGCCCGTTCGTCCGCTACGCCCGCGACCTCGTGGTGCCGGAGGAGACCCGGCTCGAGATGGCGGTGCTCAAGGGGATCGCCGCCCACTACGTCATGGAGGCGCCCGACCGGCTCGCCGCGATGGAGCTCGAACGCGAGCTGTTGGCCGAGCTGGTCGCCATCCTGGCGTTCCGCGCGCCCGGCGCGCTGGAGCGCCCGTTCGCCGACGACTGGGACGCCGCCGGCGACGACGCCGCCCGGCTGCGGGTCGTCATCGACCAGGTTGCGTCGCTCACCGACGCCAGCGCCGTGGCGTGGCACACCCGCCTGAGGCGGCGGGCATGAGCGAGCCCCTGGTGTGGCTCCCCTTCGATCCGGACCTGCTCGGGGACCCGCCCGCGGGCCTGCGCTACGAGGTCGTCGACCCGCGCGAGCAGGTGCCCGCCTCGGTCTCCGAGGTCGCGTTCTACGTGCCGCCCTACGCGATGGGGCCGGAGGTCGGGACGGTGCTGCCCGCGATGACCTCGCTGGAGGTGGTGCAGACCCTCTCGGCCGGCGTCGACAACGTGCGGCCCCTGGTCCCCGAGGGGGTGACCCTGTGCAACGGCCGTGGCATCCACGACACCTCCACCGCCGAGCTGGCCCTCACGCTCGTGCTGGCCTCGCTGCGCGGCATCCCGGAGTTCGTGCGCGCACACGACCAGCGGGCCTGGTCGCCGCAGTGGCGACCGGCGCTCGCCGACAAGCGGGTGCTGCTCGTCGGCCACGGGGCGATCGGGCAGGCGATCGAGCGGCGGCTGCTGCCCTTCGAGGTCGACGTCACGCGGGTCGCCCGCACCGCGCGCGACGGCGTTCACGCGATCGAGGAGCTGCCCGACCTGCTGCCCCACGCCGACGTGGTGATCCTGATCGTGCCGCTGACCGACGAGACCCGCGGGCTCGTCGACGCCGCGTTCCTGGACCGGATGAAGGACGGCGCGCTGCTGGTCAACCTGGCCCGGGGCGCGGTCGTCCGCACCGACGACCTGGTGGCCGCGCTCCACACCGGCCGGATCACCGCCGCCGTCGACGTCACCGAGACCGAGCCGCTGCCCGCCGACAGCCCCCTCTGGGCGGCTCCCGGGCTGCTCATCTCGCCCCACGTCGGCGGCGCCAGCAGCGCGATGTGGCCGCGCGCGCACCGCCTCGTGCGCGACCAGCTCCACCGCTACGCAGCGGGTGAGCCGCTGTGGAACATCATGTCCGGCGACTACTAGGTCCCGACTAGGATCACCACGTGGCAGGCCGGATCCGCGAGGACGACATCGCAGAGGTGCGCGAGAAGGCTCGCATCGACGAGATCGTGTCGTCGTACGTCACCCTCCGCAACGCCGGCGGCGGCTCCATGAAGGGGCTGTGCCCCTTCCACGACGAGAAGTCCCCGTCGTTTCACGTAACCCCGAGTCGCGGGTTCTTTCACTGTTTCGGCTGCCAGGAAGGCGGCGACGTCATCACCTTCCTGATGAAGATCGACGGCCTCTCCTTCGCCGAGTCGGTCGAGCGGTTGGCCGACAAGGTCGGGGTGGTGCTGCGGCGTGAGGAGGGCGACGAGCGCGACGAGCGGCCCAAGGGTCCGCCGCGGCAGCGGCTGATCGAGGCCAACCGGGTGGCCGCGGAGTTCTACGCCGAGCAGCTGCAGACGCCCGACTCGGCGTCCGGGCGGCAGTTCCTGCTCGAGCGGGGCTTCGACCAGGAGGTGGCCGAGCGGTTCGGCATGGGCTTCGCGCCCCGTGACGGCGAGGCGCTGCTGCGTCACCTGCGCGGCCGCAGCTTCAGCCAGGACGAGATGGTGGGCGCCGGGCTGGTCGCGATCGGGCGCTCGGCCTACGACCGGTTCCGTGGGCGGCTGCTGTGGCCGATCCGCGACGCGAGCGGCGACACCATCGGCTTCGGCGCGCGCCGGATCTTCGACGACGACAAGATCGACGCCAAGTACCTGAACACCCCCGAGACCCCGCTCTACAAGAAGAGCCAGGTCCTCTACGGCATCGACCTCGCTCGTCGCGAGATCGCCCGCTCCTCCCAGGCCGTCGTGGTCGAGGGCTACACCGACGTGATGGCCTGCCACCTCGCCGGGGTCGGCACCGCGGTCGCGTCCTGCGGCACGGCGTTCGGCGAGGAGCACACCCGGGTGCTGCGGCGGTTCCTCCACGACCACGAGGAGTTCCGCGGCGAGGTCATCTTCACGTTCGACGGCGACCAGGCCGGCCAGAACGCCGCGCTCAAGACCTTCGCGGGCGACCAGAACTTCGTCTCCCAGACCTACGTCGCCGTCGAGCCGGACGGTCTCGACCCGTGCGACGTACGCATCAAGAAGGGCGACGCGGCTGTGCGCGAGCTGGTCGCACGTCGGGTGCCGCTCTACCGGTTCGTCCTCACCAACGTGGTCAGCAAGTACGACCTCGACCGCGCCGACGGCCGCATCGACGCGCTGCGCGAGAGCGCCCGCCTGGTCGCCTCGATCCGCGACCAGTCCAAGGTGACCGCGTTCGCGCAGGAGATCTCGAAGATGATCGGCGCCGACGTCGACACCAACGCCGTCCTGAGCGAGGTACGACGTGCCGCCAACCGCCCGGCGGCGCGGCCCGACGACCGCGCGCAGCAGCGCCGAGGCGAGCGGCCGGCACCGGTCGAGGCACCCACCCGGCCGGCCCTGCCCGACCCGCGTCACCCCCGGTTCTCGATCGAGCGCGAGACCCTCAAGCTGGTGATCCAGCACCCGATGGCGATCGGCCGGGCCACGGCCGACATCGGGCCCAACGACTTCACCCACCCGACCTACCGCGGTGTCTGGGAGCTCGTCGACGCCGCCGGGGGACTGGTCGCGGGCGCGGCCGACCCGGGCTGGTCGACCAAGCTGCGTGACGCCGCCACCGACCCCGACGTGTCCTCGGCGATCAGCGCCCTCGGCGTCGAGCCGCTGATGAGGGAGCCCGACGCCCAGTACGTCGGGTCCTACGTCTTCAAGCTGCTCGAGCTGACGGCCCAGCGCCGGATCGCCGACGTGAAATCGCGCCTGCAGCGCACCAACCCCGTCGAGCACCCGGCCGACTACAACAAGATGTTCGGTGAGCTGGCCGCGCTCGAGCAGCACCGCCGGACCCTCCGCGACCGGATGGCGGGCACCGAGTGAGCCCGCTGAGACCCCCTCGACTGGGCCGCGAGCAGCCGGACCTCGCCGTCGCCCCGGGGGAGAAGCTGCTCGCCTGGGCCACCGACGCCGAGGGCGCGGTCGTGGGCGGCACCCGCGACGCGCTCTACCTCCCGGGCCGCCGGATCCCCTGGGAGCAGGTGGAGGCCGCCGACTGGGACCGCGACACGTCCGTGCTCACGGTCAGCGAGGTCGGCACCTGGGGGCAGACCCGACCCCAGCAGTCGGTGACCCTCGACCAGCCCGGCAGCCTGCTCGAGCTCGTGCGCGAGCGGGTCACGGCCAGCATCGTGCTCCAGCGCCACGTCGCCTTGCGCGGGCGTCGCGGGGTGCGGGTGGTCGCGCGCCGGGCCCCGCACAGCACCGGCGAGCTGGCGTGGTTCCTCGAGTACGACGAGGGCGTGGACCCCGACGATCCGGCGGTCCGCACCGCCGTCGACGAGGCGCTCGCCGCCGCCCGCGGTGAGGTCGTCGTCGACTGACCCGCACGGCCTATCCCGATTTCGACCACGCCGCCGCCCTTGCTAATGTGTGCGCGCTGTCCAGAGATGGTCGGCGTGATCCCCTGTAGCTCAGCTGGCAGAGCGCTTGACTGTTAATCAGGATGTCGTTGGTTCGAGTCCAACCGGGGGAGCAGGAGACGGGTCCGACCGGCGCGAGCGGGTCGGACCCGTTGTCTTTGCCGAGCACAGAACCCGTGACGGGGCGTCGTACCTTTAGGATTTCCTGACGGGGATCACAGCACGGCGCAACCTGATGACGGGCGCCGTCGCCGGCGGCTTGCTCACCGCCGGCATCACACCGGCCGAAGCGGCGACGGGAGCGGCCTTGCTCCCGGCCCGCAAGCTCAAGCCAGGAGACCTCGTCGTCGGGCCGCGCTCGACCGTGGTCCGGGTGGCCTCGCGGCAGCGGCTGGCCAACGGCCGGCAGCGCATCCGCTACACCCACCCGACCACCGGGCAGGCGACGCCGTTCGACGCGGCCTCCGACCGCAACGGCTTCGAGTCGGGCCGCAAGTTCGCGGTCCTGCTGCGGGGAGTTGGCATCGACACGGTCCGGCTGACCGGCAGTAGTCCCCAGGTCATCGACGGAGGGACCCCCTGATGGCCGACGTGATCAAGTTCCGCCACGGTACCTCCGCGCAGTGGGCCGCCGCCGACCCCGTGCTCCAGGCCGGGGAGCCCGGCTTCGAGACCAACACCGGGCGCCACAAGATCGGCGACGGCTCGAGCGTGTGGCGCGACCTGCCCTACTTCCACTACGAGCCCGCACTCGACGACTGGTACGCCGCCCACCCGCCGACCTACGTCACCGAGACGCCCGGCGGGCTGGTCGTCAACGTCCAGGACGCCGCCTACGGCGCCAAGGGTGACGGCGAGACCGACGACACCGCGGCGATCCAGAAGGCCCTCGACGCCACCGCGGGCGGCGGCGTCTGCTACTTCCCGCCCGGCACCTACCTCGTCCGCTCGGGCAACCCCAGCATCCTGGTGGGGAGCAGCAAGGTCACCTTCCACGGCGGCGGCAGCCCCAACATCGGCTCCGCCGTCTACGCCTCCAACAGCAGCAGCGCCCAGCGCAACATCTGGGTGCGTGGCTGCCGGTTCGAGGCCTTCATGCCCGGCCAGACCGCGCCGGCGTACGCCGCGGTCTACGTCTGGACCTCCGACGGCGTCCACGTCGAGGACAACGAGTTCGTCGGCTGCGGGCGGGCGGTCACGATCGACCAGCCCGACGGCGTGGCCCGCGTGGTCGGCAACCGGGTGACCTCATCCGACCCCGAGCTGATGGCCACCGGCATCTTCATCCGCCGCGCCAACGGCGCCTCGCAGTCCGAGGTCCTGGTCTCGGGCAACTACGTCTCCGGGGCCCGTCTCGACCCGGGCGGCGTGGGCGCCGAGGGCCACGGCATCGCGGTGTTCCGCTGCCAGGACGTGCAGGTCACCAGCGACCACCTCCAGGGCAACCGGCGCGGCATCCTGGTGTCCAACCAGTGCTTCGGCGCGATCGTGCAGGGCAACACCTGTGTCGACAACTCCGACGCCGGCATCCGCTGCGAGCCGGAGATCTCGGCCACCGACGTCACCGTCGGCACCGACCTCCAGCGCGGCATCACCGTCATCGGCAACGTCTGCCGCAACAACGCCAACGACCCGAGCATCGGCGCCCCCGGTGGTGCCAACAGCGGCATCGGCATCGCGATGTCGTACGCCGCGGGCTCGACCGTCTCGGGCAACACCGTCCACCACAACACCGGCGACGGCATCTTCTGCGACTCCGACCGGGTCGCGATCATCGGCGACATCGTCTACAGCAACTTCACCGGCTACACCTCCGACCCCACGACGGGCCGGCGCGGCGGGATCCGGATCATCGTCGGCAGCGGCCGCACGGTGATCGGCATCCAGTGCTTCGACAACCAGTCACCGAAGACCCAGCACTACGGGCTGTCGATGTCGGGCACCGCCGCCCACCTCGTGCACGGCAACAACTTCGCCGGCAACGCGACCGGCGAGGTGTTCGGCGCCGACAAGATCCAGGACGGGTTTCTTCGGGGTCACCCCCGTCGCCCGCCGACCCAACCCCGGCACCGCCAACGGGCTCAACGACACCCAGGTGCTCAACAACCTGGTCACCTGCGCCAGCTCGGCCTGGTCCTGTAGCGCTACTCGTCGCCGGCCCAGCCCATCGGGAACACCTCGAACGGCGCGGCGAACGCGACCCCCAGGCGCTGGCCGGCCTGACGGGCGAAGCCCTCCAGGAACTCCCGGGCGTCGAAGTGCTCCCAGCCGAGCCCGTCGATGTAGGCGCTGTGCGCCTCGAGCGAGGCCACCCCGGCGTCGAAGGTGTCGGTGGTGTCCACGCCGTGCGTGGCGTCCGGCGACCCCGCGGCCCAGACCTCACGTACGCCGCCCCAGGGCTCCAGGCCGTCGCCCAGCTGGTCGTTGAACACCCAGCGGTTGCCCGCGTCGCGTACGGCGTCCAGCACCGCGCGGCCGACCGCGATGTGGTCGGCCTGGTTGAGGTTGCGGCCGCCGAAGGTGTCGCGGAAGTTGCCGGTGACCACGATGTCGGGCCGGAACCTGCGGACCTCGAGGGCGATGGCGCGCCGCAGGTCCACGCCGTACTCCAGGACGCCGTCGGGGAACCCGAGGAAGCTCACCTCCGGGACGCCGACGATCCGCGCCGACTCGATCTGCTCCGCCTCGCGCACCCCGCGGCACTGCTCCGGCTCCATGGCGTCGATGCCGGCCTCACCGCTGGTGACCATGCAGTAGGCGACGGTCTTGCCCTGCTCGGTCCAGCGGGCCACGGCGGCGGCGCTGCCGAACTCCAGGTCGTCGGGGTGGGCGACCACGCACAGGGCGCGCTCCCAGTCCTCGTTGAGTGGCTCCAGTGGTGCCGGTGCGGGCGGGGTGGTCGTCATGCCGCGAGCATGCCAGCGGCGCCCTGATGCGTCGAGTGACGTGCGGGGCCGGTGAAATCCCCCCTCACCCCGGCCCCGCACGTCACTCGACGCGAGGGCCACAACCGAAACCGACCTCTTCCGGGAAGCCGGTGCTATTTTTGCGCTGTTCGGCCACCGGCCGACCGCCCACACCCACTCCTGCTCGACGGGGTCGACCATGCCCGAGGCCACCAGCGGTGCCCGCCGTGGTGTGCGGCGCGCCACCCGGCCGGCCCGCACCTGGCCGAGCCTGCGTCGCTCCGGTGGCACCCGCGCGCTGAGACGTGACCGACGGCGTACGCACGGGCTCCCGGGCACGCTCGGCCTCACCCTGCTCGGCGCCCTGCTGCCCGGCTCCGGCTACCTGTACGCCGGACGCCGCGCCGCGGGCGTGGTGGTGCTCGGCGCCTGGCTGGCCCTCCTGGTCGGCATCGCGTGGTACTTCGGCCGCGACGTGCGGACGGCCATCGACTTCGCCTTCGACCCGACCCGCCTCAAGATCGCCGCCGCCGTCCTCGGGCTCGGCTTCCTGGTCTGGGCGTTCGTGGTCTTCACGTCCTACCGCCTGGTCCGCCCCGCCTCCCGGCCGCGCTCGCACACCGTCGTCGGCAACGTCGTCGTCGCGACCCTGTGCCTGGCCGCCGTCGCACCCGCGACCTACGCCGCCCGGTCCGCGCTCGCCACCGCCGACGCCGTCGAGAAGGTCTTCGACGACAACCAGAGCGCGACGATCCCCACGGGCGTGACCAAGGAGGACCCCTGGGCGGGCACCGACCGCGTCAACGTGCTGCTGCTGGGCGGCGACGGCGGCGAGGGCCGCACCGGGGTCCGCACCGACACGGTGATCCTGGTCAGCATGGACACCCACACCGGCAAGACGGTGATGTTCAGCCTCCCGCGCAACATGATGTACGCCGAGTTCCCCGAGGACAGCCCGCTGCACGACGTCTACCCCGACGGCTACGGCCGGGGCAGCACCGAGGACCCCGGCTTCTTCATGCTCAACGCCATCTACGGCCAGGTCCCCGAGCGGCACCCGGGCATCCTCGGCAAGAGCGACAACGAGGGCGCCGACGCGGTCAAGCAGGCGGTCGAGGGCAGTCTCGGGATCCCCGTCGACTACTACCTCCTGGTCAACCTGGCCGGCTTCCGCGAGGTGGTCGACGCCATGGGTGGGGTCACGGTCAACATCAACGAGCCGGTGGCCATCGAGGGCAACACCGACGCCGGCATCCCGCCGATCGGCTACCTCGAGCCGGGCCCCGACCAGCACCTCGACGGCTACCACGCGCTGTGGTTCGCGCGGGGGCGCTACGGCTCCGACGACTACGCCCGCATGGAGCGCCAGCGCTGCATGGTCGACGCGCTGGTCGAGGCGGCCAACCCGATGAACCTGCTCACCCGCTACCTCGACCTGGTCAAGGCCGGCGAGGACATCATCTACACCGACATCCCGCTCGACGTCGCCCCGGCGTTCGTCGACCTGGCGCTCGAGGTCAAGGGCGCCAAGGTGAAGTCCGTGGTGTTCAAGACCTCGGAGCAGTTCTTCTCCGGCGACCCGGACTACGACTACGTGCGCGAGACAGTGGAGAAGGCGCTGCACCCGCCGGCGCGCAAGCCGGGTGCGCCCAAGCCACCCAAGACCTCCGACGACACCGAGGACGCCTGCGCCTACAACCCCGAGGGCAGCACGGTCACGGCCTCCGAGTGAGCCCCGGCAGCACTCGGCGCAGCCGCTCGACCAGACCGTCGTACGCCCAAGCGGCGACGACGCCGACCGCCAGCGAGGCCCCGATCGCGAGGACCGGGTGGCCGGCGGCCTCGAGCCCGGGGTAGACCTGCCAGTGGGTGAGGTAGACCCACAGGGACGCGCCGGCGACCACGCGCAGGGGCGCGGCCAGGCCCCGCGGCACCGGGACCGGCCGGGCCCACAGGAGCAGCACCACCGAGGCCAGCACCAGCAGCTCGCGCTGCCCGTCGGCGAAGAAGCCGGCCAGCCCGACGAGCGCGGTGACGGCGACCAGCAGTCGCTGAGAGTGCGTCCGGGCCTCGGCGGCCGCCCAGCCCAGGGCCGGCACCCAGAGCACGGCGCCGACGGCGTACTTCTCGGTGCCCTCCGCCTCGACGCCGACGAGGGCGTAGCGCGCGGCCAGCGCCGCGAGCGTCACCGCCAGCGCGAACGCGAACGGGTGTCGCTGGTGCCGGCGGCGGACAGCCGGGAGCGCGAGCAGCGCGGCGACGCCGAGGTAGGCCCACACCAGGGCCTCCAGGAACCAGAAGTGCCAGTCGGGACTCCACCGGTCGTCGCCCACGATCCCGTTGAGGAACAGCGCGGTCGTCGGTCGGTAGGCGCCGGTGACCAGGGCGCAGCCCCCGATCCACAGCGCCGCGGGGACCGCCACGCCGGCGAGCGCCGCCAGCACCCGCCGGGTGCGGACCGCGGGGTGCGCGGCCAGGGTGAACCGGGCGAGGTTGTAGCCCGCGACCGCGAGCAG
The DNA here is from genome assembly GCF_900103935.1 of Nocardioides szechwanensis. Classification (GTDB taxonomy): domain Bacteria; phylum Actinomycetota; class Actinomycetes; order Propionibacteriales; family Nocardioidaceae; genus Nocardioides; species Nocardioides szechwanensis. The sequence continues at coordinate 30,926 of NZ_FNIC01000007.1, read as the reverse complement.
CACGTGCGCGCCGCCCAGCACGAGCCAGATGTCGGTGTGGCTGACCAGGATCATCAGCAGGGCGAGCGCGCGCAGCACCACCGCGGTGTCCACCGGGGCGGTGAAGCGGCGTCGGCACCGTCGCTGCCCGGCAAGCTCCTCGATGCTCGACGAGGGCCACTGCGCCGGCAGGTGACCGAGCCGCCGGCCGAGGTGGGTCGAGACCTCCACGAACGACAGCGAGTCTCCGCCGAGGCTGACGAAGCTGTCGGCCGGCGTCGCGTCGGGACGGCCGAGCGCCACGGCGAACAGGCTGCGCAGGGAGTCGACGCTCGACTCGCCGTCGTCGGTCCGGGCGGCCAGGCGCTCGCTCTCCTCCGCCTGCCGGGTCAGGGCGGCGTAGTCGCACTTGCCGGTGGTGGTCAGCGGGAGCTCCGCCAGCGGGTGCACGCGGACCGCCCCCACCGGCAGGGACGCGAGGCCGGTCAGCTTCTTGCGTACGACGGCCGCGCGCCGTGGACGGTCGACGAACGCGTGCAGGCAGTCACCGACGGCGACGAGCCGGGTGGTGTCGCCGGTGTCGTGGAGCAGGCGCTCGAGCCGCTCGAGGTCGAGGCGCAGCCCGAAGACCTTGGCGTGGCGGTTGAGCCGCCCGGTGAGCTCCCAGAGCCCGTCCGGTGCCTGGCGGGCGAGGTCGCCGGTGTGGAGCTCGGTCAGCTCGGGGCCGAGCGCGAGGTCGGCGACGCAGTCGGCGTAGCCCATCATCACGTTGGGGCCGGTGTAGACGAGCTCGCCGACCTCGGGCTCCCCGGGGGTCTGCACCAGGCCGGGGACCGGGGCGAGGGTGAAGGTGCCGCCCGGCACGGGCCTGCCCACGGCGGTGGGTCGGGTCGCGGCAAGGTCCGGTGGCAGGTAGGCCATCCGCGCGGTGGCCTCGGTCTGGCCGTACATGACGAAGAGGTCCCAGCCGCGTCGGCGGCCGAGCTCGGCGTAGCGGCTGACCGTGGCCGGCGCCATCCGGCCGCCGGCCTGCGTGACGTAGCGCAGGTGCGGCAGGTCGCGCTCCTCGAAGCCGCTCGCGTCGAGCAGGTCGAACGTGTAGGGCACGCCGGCGAAGCTGGTGGCGCGCTCGCGGGCGGCGAGGTCCCAGAAGCACTCGTCGGTCACGGACAGGTCGGTCAGGACGACCGTGGCGCCGTTGGCGAGGTGGCTGTTGAGTACCGACAGGCCGTAGCAGTAGTGCAGCGGGAGCGAGGTCAGCGCACGGTCGTCGGGGCGGATGCGCAGGTAGTCGGCGATGCTGCGGGCGTTGGCGAGCAGGTTGGCGCGGGACAGCCGGACCACCTTGGGCGACCCGGTCGAGCCGGACGTCGACAGCAGCAGCGCGAGGTCCTCGTGCAGGTCCGGCTCGGCGGCGTGGGCATAGCGCGCGACGAGCTCGTCCTGCTGGGCGCGGGTGCCGACGGGGACCAGGAGCACCGGATGGCGGGCGGCGAGCGCCGCCAGGTAGCCGATGACGGTGCGCAGGTCGTTGGCCGCCTCGAGCAGCACGACCCGTCGGCGAGGTCCCAGCTCGCGGGCGGCGTCGACGACCGCCGCACCCAGCTCGCCGTACGTCAGGGAGCCCTCGGGGCAGACCAGGGCGAGGTCGTCGGCGCGGCCGCCGAGGAGGAAGAGATCGGTGTCGAGGCCGGGCTCGAGGCTGGGGGAGCCGACCGGCGGGAACGCGAGGGTGGTCACCGGGCGTGTCCGGGGAACGCCACCACGTCTCCGTCGACGAGTACGCCGACGCGGTCGCCGGTGAGCGGGATCGCACCGGCCGGGGTGCGGGCCGTGAGCACCTCGCCGGTGTCGAGGCGCACCCGGATCGTGGCGTCGTGGCCGAAGAAGCTCACATCGAGGACCGTCGCGGTGGTGCCGAGGGTGGTGTCGGCCGAGACCCGCACCTGCTCGGCGCGCACTGCGAGGACGACGGGTCCGGCGGGCAGCTCGCCCCGGGCCCGCACGGCGCCGAGGGGGCACTGGGCGACCTGGTCGGGGCCCAGGGTGCCGGTGAGCATGACGGCGTGGCCGAGGAAGGCCGCGACGGCCTCGTCGGCGGGGGAGAGGTAGACGTCGGCCGGAGCCGCGATCTGGAGGAAGCGGCCCTCGGCCATGACCGCGACCTGGTCGGCGAGCGAGAGCGCCTCGCCCTGGTCGTGGGTCACCAGCACGCCGGCGGCCTTGCTCGCGCGCAGGGCGCGCGCGACCGCCCGCCCGGTCTCCTCCCGCAGCCCGGCGTCGAGCGACGAGAACGGCTCGTCGAGCAGGACCAGTGCGGGGCGCGCGGCCAGCGCGCGGGCGAGTGCTACCCGCTGCTGCTGCCCGCCCGAGAGCTGGTGGGGGAACCGGTCGGCCAGGTCGCGGGGCAGCTCGACCAGCTCGAGCATCTCGTCGATGCGCACCGAGTGACGGCGCTCTGCGCGCGGCAGCCCGAAGCCGATGTTGGCGGCGACGGTGAGGTGCGGGAAGAGCGCGCCCTCCTGCGGCACGTAGCCGATGTTGCGGCGGCGCGGGGGCACCGCGCGTCCGGCGCCGGCCACCTCCCGGCCCGCGATCGACACGGTCCCGGAGTCGGGCGCCAGGAAGCCCGCGACCACGCGCAGCAACGTGGTCTTGCCGCAGCCCGACGACCCCAGCACGGCGGTCACTCCCTCGGTCACGGTGAGGTCGACGCCGCGCAGCACCGGCCCGGCGCCGTACGACGCCGTGACGCCGCTGACCACGAGCGCGCTCATCGGGTGCCTCCCGAGGTGGCCGGGCCGAGAGTGACCTGGCCCAGCAGCCAGGTGGCCGGGATCGACAGCAGGATCAGCACGAGCGCGTAGGGCGCCGCAGCGCCGTAGGCCACCGACGACGCGTCGGACCAGAACTGCGTCGACAGCGTCGTCGTCCCGATCGGGGAGAGCAGCAGGGTCGCGGTGAGCTCCGTCGAGACCGCCAGCGAGACCAGGGCGACCGACGCGGCCAGGCCGGGGGCGATCAGCGGCAGGGTCACGCGCGCGCCGGCGCCGGCCGCGGAGCAGCCGAGCGACCGGGCGACGTCCTCGAGCACCGGCGGTGCGAGCTCGAGCGTGGACCGGACGCCGACCAGGGCGCGGGGCAGGAACAGGATCGCGTAGCCCACCAGCAGCACCGGCATGGTCTGGTAGAGCGACGGCACCCCCCGGATCGACACCGTGACCAGGGCCAGCGCCACCACGATGCCGGGCATCGCGCTGGTCGTGTAGGTGCTGCGCTCGACGAGCGTGGTCAGCCAGCCGCGGTGCCGGATGGCCAGCCAGGCGACCGGCAGCGCGGCGGCAGTCGCCAGCAGTCCGCCGGCCGCGGCCAACCCGACCGTGGTGGTCGCCGCCGAGGTGAGGGCCGGGAGGTCGAGGGCGGTCGAGCTGCCCCGGACCAGCCACCGGGTCAGGCTGAGGAGGGGTACGCCGAGGGAGAGGGCGGCCGTGCCGACCAGCAGGGCGACGACCGCGGGGCGGCGTCGGCCGAGGACGATCCGGGGCGCGGGCCGGTTGGCGCCCGCGCCGACACGTGAGTGGCGGCGCCGTCCGCGCAGCAGCACCTCGAGTCCCAGCAGCACCAGGCAGAAGACCACGAGCACGGCGGCGAGCAGGGTGGCCGCCGGGCCGTTGAAGGCGGCGCCGTACTGCTGCATGATCGCGGTCGTCAGGGTCGGGTAGTTGAGCAGCTGCAGGGCGCCGTACTCGGCCAGCAGGTGGAGGCCCACGAGCAGCGATCCGCCCAGCACGGCCGGGCTGATCGCCGGCAGCACGATCCGGGTGAAGATCTGGGCCGGCCTGTGGCCCAGGGACGCACCGACCTCCTCGAGGCTCGGGTCGAGCCGGCGGAGCGCGGCGACGGTGGGCAGGTAGACCAGCGGGTAGTAGGACAGGCTGACGACCAGCACCGCACCCCAGAAGCTCTGGACGGCGTGGGTGGTCGAGACCCAGCCGTAGCCGTTGACGAACGCGGGTACGGCGAGTGGTGCGCACAGGACGCCGTGCCACCAGGTGCGCCCGGGCAGGTCGCTGCGCTCGACCAGCCAGGCGCCGCCGACCCCCAGCAGCGCACTCAGCGCGACGCCCGCGACGAGCAGGCGGGTGGTGTTCCACAGCAGCTCGCCGATCCGGGGGCGGGCCAGGAAGTCGTAGGCCTCGGTGGGCCCGAGCTCGGCGGAGGAGAAGAGGACGTAGCCCAGCGGGACCAGGCTGACCGCCGCGACCAGGATGCCGACGACCAGGAGTGGGAGCGGCGCGCCCGTACGGCCCGTCCTGCTGTTGCCGGTGCGCGGGTCGTCTCGGACGGGGGGTCGTTCGCGCGTGGCGGTCTCGCTCAGAGGAAGCCGACCTCGGTCATCAGCTCGACGACCGTCTCGCCGTCGAGGTCCGAGACGTCGACGACGGGCGGCTGGAGCTCGCTGAGGGGCTTGACCGGGGGCGCGAGCTGCACGGCCGGGTTGAGCGGGTACTCCAGGGCGTAGCTGTCGGCGAGGGCCTGCTGGCCGACCTCACCGGTGAGGAACTCGAGGAACTTCTCGGCGTCGTCCTGCTTCTCACTCGACGCGAGGATGCCGGCGCCCGAGACGCTCACGAACGCGCCGGGGTCCTGGCTGCCGAAGAAGTGCAGCTCGCTGTTGTCACTGACCTCGCCGGACTCGGCCTGGTCGCGGTACCAGTAGTAGTGGTAGATGATCCCGACCTCGGACTCGCCGGCGTTGACCGACTCGAGCACGACGTTGTTGCCGTCGTAGACGGTGCCGTTGGCCTTGATCCCCTCGAGCCAGGCGCGGGTGGCGTCCTCGCCCTCGAGCTCCAGGACCCCGGCCACGATCGCCTGGAAGTCGGCGCCCGTGGGGGAGAAGGAGATCCGGCCGTCCCACTCGGGCTCGGCCAGGTCGAGGATCGAGAGCGGCAGCTCGGCGGGGTCGACCAGGTCGGTGTTGTAGACCAGCACGGTCGAGCGCGCCACGAAGCCGGTCCACAGGCCGCTCGCCGGGCGGTACTGCTCCGGGATCGGGGACAGGACGCTCTCGGGCAGCTCGGTGAACAGGCCCGCCCGCTCCACCTGCGACATCGCGGGGGAGTTCTCGGTGAGGAACACGTCGGCCGGCGACGCGTCGCCCTCCTGCACGAGCTGCGCGGCGAGCTCGAGGTCCTTGCCGCTGCGCAGCTTGACCTCGATCCCGGTCTCCTCGGTGAACTTCGGCGCCAGCTCCTCGAGCAGCTGCTCGTGCTGGGCGTTGTAGACCGTGATCGACGGACCGTCGTCGTCCGAGGTGCAGCCGACGGTGGCCAGGGACAGGGCCGAGGCGAGGACGAGGAGGAGAGGCGCGCGCTTCATGGGACCTTCACAGTTAGGGATGCCTCACCATACCGAGGAAGGTCCCTCGCCCGGAACTCGCGCTCCCCCCCTGGCGATAGGGTCGGCATCCGCCGGCTCGCCCGGCACGGGGCGGTAGCTCAGTCGGTCAGAGCAGAGGACTCATAATCCTTGGGTCGTGGGTTCGAGCCCCACCCGCCCCACGAGAGTTTGCGCAGGTCAGCGGCTTGCGGTTGTCGAGCGTTATGGATCTCTGCCGCCTCGCTGCTAAGAAACTGCTAACCCGCCAGTCGAACAGGCGTGCGTGCTCGGGTGCGCGCCCACCGGCAAGCACCCCAAACTGCCTGTCGGAAGACGTCGACGGCGCTGGTGTCGTCGTCTGGGATCACGTCGGCGTACACATTGAGCGTCACCGAGGGGTCCTTGTGCCCGAGTCGCTTGGCAACGACGTGAACGGGCACCTTGTCCCGCAGCAGGATGGTCGCGTGAGTGTGCCGTAGTTCGTGGACGATCAACTTGGGCAGGACGGGTGCCGGTTCGTCTGAGCCTCGCCCTGACTGTCGGGCAGCCGCGTTCTTGTTGGCCGTCGCTTGCGCCCTGGCGAAGGTCTTGGTTATGTAGTCAGGCAGGATCGGTCGGCCATCAGGCCAGAGGAATACGGTCGAGTCGCGGTCTGCGTAGCCCGGTCCGAACGCCAGACGCTCGGCGGCGGTGACCGCTCTCCACGCCCGCAGGGCCGAGCCGAGCTCGGCGTCGATGGCCACCGTCCGACGCTCGTGGTTCTTCGGGGTGGTTGTGACCCTCTCCTGCTTCAACTGGGTGGTGGATCGCCCTACGAAGATCGTCCCAGCGTCGAGGTCTATGTCGTCCCAGCGGAGACCGGCAACCTCGCCTCGCCGCATCCCGGTCGACGCCAGGGTCTGCCACAGAGGAGTCCATCGGTCTTCTGAGACGTCGTCGAGGAAGGCTGCGAGTTGTGTCCCCGTCCACGTGGTGTGCTTCGGCTTCCCGTCGCGCTTGGCCATCTTGGAGCCGATGACAGGATTGACAGTGATCACGCGCTCGACCACGGCGTCTTCCATCGCCTTACGCAGTACAGCGCGGGCGAACTCGACAGTTCGTGGAGCCAGCGGCTTCCCGTCCTTCCCGCCGCTCGCCTTCATCTCCCGCCACGCGACCGACAGGCGGCTCGGCGAAAGTGCCTGGACCCGCTCGTGGCCCAGTGCGGGCACGAGGTATAGCCGGATCTTGTCGCGGTACGTCTTCGCGGTGGACGGCTTCAACTCCACCTCGTGGCCGTCCATCCAACGGTCTAGCCACGCGGCGACCGTCAGGTCTTGGGGGGCGACGTAGGTGCCGCTGTTGACGCTGTGACGGGCGGCATCCCGGGCTTCCTTTGCCGCCCTGCGAGTCGGGAACCCGCCTACCCACCGCTGCCTCTTCTTGCCGGTCGCGGTGTTGGGCTCGTAGATGACGTAGGAGAACGTCTTCCCTCGCTGGATGACGCCGTCCTTCATCTTGCCCGTCATTGCCGATCCTCTTTCGGGGGTAGATAGCCGCGCTCTCTGCACGTCTCGATCCAGCGGTACGCCGTGCTTCGGTTGATCCCGATGGAGGCCGATGTACGAGTCACCGCACCGCGACCGGCCAGTTGCTGCTTGGTCAGCTCACGCGCGAACGAGGCGAGCTCCTGGTCTGAGGGAGGGGACGCCCCCCGGCCACGAGGGCGCAGGGGCACTGCCTCGCCTGCCTCGCTCAACCTGGCCGTCCAGGCGTCCTCAGAAGCCTGCATCTGATCGAGGACGCGGAGGGTGGAGTAGTGGTCCTCCGCTTCGGCGTCTGTCATGTCGCCGGCCGGGAGGCCCTCGAAGTGCTCGTGTGCGTCACTCAACCGCTCTACGGCCCTCGGCCGGTATGACGCAAAGGCGGCCTCGATAGCCTGAATGCGGGGCTCTCGCAGGAGCCGGGCCTCCAGTGGTCGCCCGCTGTCGAACTGGAGCCCAGTCAGTCGGAAGGTCCCGCCCACGAGTGCGAACTTGACCTCGAGGACGTCGCTGAGGCCACCGCCTCGCACCCTGAGCCACTCTCCACCGGCAGACCGGTCATCGAACTCGTAGTCACTGCCCTCGACGCTGGTCCATCGGGATGCATTCAGGTCCATGATGAACGACCGTAGTGAGCGTCACCGTGGAATGCAACAACTCTGCACAGTGTCTCGTTTCATGCACCAATCATGAAACGCGACGAACGTGCGGAGCTGTTGCTTTTATGGTCCGGGACGGCTGAAGTCGTCTCCATGAGTACAACAAGCAACCTGCGGGCCGAGGTTCGATCCGGACGCCGGCTACTGGATCAAGACGACAAGAGAGAACTTCGAGTTCGAGCCGGGGTGTCCTGCAGTCGGCTGGCCGACATGCTCGAGTTGAGTCCACGGACGTGGTGTACGACGGGCACTGCCTGAGCGTGGCGTTCTGACACCAGGACGGCCACCGCGTGATCCTTCAGAAGACCTGCGAAAGCACGACTGAAGGAGTCACCACGATGACCGTCGACCCCAACTCTATTGACCTGCCCGCGTTCATGGCCGAGCACCTGCAGCGCGCCGAGCCCGACCTGCTCCGCAACATGCTCTCCACGTTCGTGCAGGCGTTGATGTCGGCCGAGGCCGACGCGATCTGCGGCGCCGGCTACGGGGAGCGCTCGGCGGAGCGGGTCAACTCCCGCAACGGGTACCGGACCCGCGACTTCGACACCCGCACCGGGACGATGGAGGTCGCGATCCCCAAGCTGCGCGAGGGCTCCTACTTCCCGGATTGGCTGCTCGAGCGCCGGCGGCGGGCGGAGCGGGCGCTGACCACGGTGGTCGCGACCTGCTACCTGCTCGGGGTCTCGACCCGGCGGATGGAGAAGCCGATCGAAACTTGGGCATCACCCGGCTGTCGAAGTCGCAGGTCTCGGCGATGGCCAAAGAGCTCGACGCCCACGTCGAGGACTTCCGGACCCGGCCCCTGGACCAGGGCCCGTACACGCTCCTGGCCGCGGACGCCTTGACGATGAAGGTCCGCGAGGGCGGACGGGTCCTCAACACCCACGTCCTGGTCGCGACCGGCGTCAACGCCGACGGGCACCGCGAGATCCTCGGCCTCGACATCTGCTCAGCCGAGTCCGAGGCCGGCTGGCTGACCCTGTTCCGCGGCCTCAACGCCCGCGGCCTGTCCGGCGTCAAGCTGGTCACCTCCGATGCCCACTCCGGCCTCGTCGCGGCCCTGGGCGCGACGCTAGAGGGCGCGACGTGGCAGCGGTGCCGCACCCACTACGCCGCCAACCTGATGGCGATCTGTCCCAAGCACGCCTGGCCCGGAGTGAAAGCGATGCTGCACTCGGTCTATGACCAGCCCGACGCCAAGGCCGTGCACGCCCAGTTCGACAAGCTCCTCGACACCGTGGCCGACAAGCTGCCCCAGGTCCACGACCATCTCGAGGAAGCCCGCGCCGACATCCTCGCCTTCACCGCGTTCCCCAAGGAGATCTGGCGCCAGATCTGGTCCAACAACCCCCAAGAGCGGCTCAACCGCGAGATCCGCCGCCGCACCGACGTCGTCGGGATCTTCCCCGACCGCACCTCCGCGATCCGCCTCATCGGAGCCGTCCTGGCCGAGCAACACGACGACTGGATCGAAGGCCGCCGCTACCTCGGACTCGAGGTCCTGGCCCGCTCCCGCATGGCCCTGATCAACACCACCGAGACCACCATGCAGAAGGAGGACCTGACACCCGCCGCGCTCACTGCCTAGAGTGCAACCACCGGATCACGCGGTGGGCCCCTTCATCCACCACGACCGTGGACTTGACCCAAAGTAGAGCGAGTCGAAACGGACGGTGCGATTACGGCTGGCTCGAACCCGCCGTCGATGCGAACTGTCCATTTCGTCCATGCGGCAACGCTAGCAAGACAAGGTGCCGTAGTGAGTCAGACATCCGGCAAGCAGACCAGCCAACCCCCCGGGTTATTGCGCCTGCTCCAGCGCAAGGATGCCTGGCGGTCGCCTGGCCGGCTCTTACGATGATGACACCGATGTCATCGCATTTCTTGGACGTTCGTCACGCGCGCGGTGGACCGGATTCCGCAAGAAGCCGGGGGCGCTATGTGCGGAATCGGTCGTTGATCGCCGTTGGAGGTGGAGAAGCCGCTGCGGCGCGCCGTTGATGCACGGCGAAGACGATGCGAGCCAGTCCGCGGGCGTCTTCGTCAGAGAGAGGCGGCACGTCTGCCGGGCCGATGAAGGCGAAGGGCGAAGGCGGGCAGGAACGGCGGCTCGGTGTGCTGCATGTCGACGGACCCGTCGCGAGGAGCAGGACGTGACTCTGGCCAACATGGGGGTTACGGTCGGTAACGAGTCATGAACGAGTGTTGGTGCCGGATGGCGGAAGCGACGGCTCAGGGGAAGTCAATGAACTCGACTCGCTCAAAGCGGAACTCGGCCGCGACACCTTCCCAGGCACGTTGGTCGAGTTCCGCTATCCAACGGGTAGGGGAAGCAGCAATGCATCTGACCGAAGTGATCCACACTCGCGACGTGGCCCAGAAGCTGGCCGTGGCGCATCGAGGCGAAGGCGGCATTCCCACCGAGAACGAACACGAGACGGCGCACGTGATCGTCCAGGCGGGGCTGACCCTCGTCTACCCTTCCCACGAGCCGGCTGAGCGGCTCGGACCCTCGGTCGCGTTCGAGACCGGCTGGCAGTTGCAGCAGGCGGTGGGAGTGTGAGCGATCACGACACGACCGCCCACGCGATCGCCGGCAGCCTCGATGATGACGCCGCTGGCTGCTTGAGGTGCGATGAGGACATGGCCGACTTCGGCGTCGAGGTGCGGCTCATCGTCCGCGGCAGCCTTCGTGCGACCTCGGCGATTCAGGCCTCTCGAGCTGTCGCCATGGAGCTGAACCACATCCGCCAGCTGAGCATGACCGACTTCGAGCTCGACGTCGGCGAGATCTCCACCCGGCGCACCACGTGACCGCTCGTCAACGTCGCGGCGGTGCGTTCCCGAGGCTGTTGCTGCGCCTGCGCTTACTTGCCGCCCGGAGCATTCTCGGCGGCGAGCCCACCGTTACCGAGGAGGTGTCAGCATGAGGTTCACGGAGACCGACACCTACCCGGTGGGGCTGTTCCGGGACTGGCGACGGCGCTTGCCCCTGCGGCTATCCGCGCAATACCTCCAACGGCAGATCAAGGCGCACAGGTGGCGGGCGGTGCGGAACTATTTCAACGGCTACCTGGCCGAGCACCGTCATCCCTGTAGGCATGACGCCGGACACGCGTGGACCATGCGTGCCGCCGAGCGTCGGGTGGAGCAGATCCACGGTTAGCCCTCGGGCACCCACTCGTGGAGGAAGGGACCGCCCAGCTTCTGGTTGATACCGATGATGGGTGGGTCTCAGGCCGCAGGTGCGGTCTTGTAGATGGTCTCGTACTCGATCGGGGTGAGCCGTCCCAGGCCTCGTTGTCGGCGTCGGCGGTGGTAGGTCTTCTCGATCTAGACCACGATCGCGAGGCGTAGTTCCTCGCGGGTGGTCGCGGTCCTTTGGCGGTTGAGGACTTCTTCTGCAGGAGCGCGAAGAACGACTCCACGGCGGCGTTGTCGGCGCAGGCACTGACGCGGCCCATCGAGCCCTGCAGACGACTTGTGCTATCGATGCCTCGCCGTTGCGGGCGACCGCGACCGCGTCATTGCGGAACTCGATCGGGAACGGCATTGGCATGTTGAACATCCTTCCAGCGAGGACGAATCCTCACAGGTCAGGTGTCAACCGATCCCTGGGCAGTCCCCACCAAGGCTCTACCGAGCCTTAACAGGTTCTTCACGTCGGAGGAGGAGTGTGGAGGTATTGGACCCAGGAAAGGACCAACATGAGAATCCAACTTCGTTCAGCACTCGTCGGCAGCGCCGCCGCGATCGCACTGCTTGCCGTTCCCGGCGCGGCGCTTGCATCGCAAGCCAACGACGCGAGCATCACGTCCAGCCCTACGGCGACCGTAGCGATGAGCGACATGCCCCCCGGGATGCACATGATGATGAACTCGCCGGGACACGAGAACTTCATGGCGTCACCCGGCCACGAGCACGTGATGAACTCGCCGGGTCACCAGGCGATGATGGGCTGATATCCGACGTCCCGAACTGATGGGCGGCGATTGACCTCGCCGAGACTGGGAGTCCGCAACGCCTGTCATCGACAGTTCCGCGCACCCAGCGTGACGGAAAGACTCCCAGCCCTCCCCGAACCTGCCCCACGTCGGGGCCTGCAAGAGGAGGGCACACGTTTTCCGTGTGCAACGCTCCCCGCCGCTGCCGGAAGGGATCGTCCCCAGTGGTACTGCCGAAGGTCCACCCGCGGTGGTGAGAAGTCACCCCGAGCGGGTAAGCGTTCCGACAACGGCTCGGTACCCGGCCTTAGTCAAGACATGCGGGCCGGGGAAGCCGGGCTCTCGGTTGAGCCACTGACCGCTCATCGGCTGAGCGGATGGTGGAAAACCATGGCCACACGCCGCTTGGTGTGTGCACCGACAACGACGGAGTCGGTTGGCTACTCGGTTGCTAACGGAGTGCTACGCAACGCACCAGGATGGCCTGCCACAACGACGGTTGAAAACGGTCATCACGGCCACGGCCAAGCACGAATCAGTCCTACCCACTACGAAGGCGATTAGGCGCAAACCGACTCATAATCCTTGGGTCGTGGGTTCGAGCCCCACCCGCCCCACGGCACCGGAATCTTGACGGCACCGGGCTCAGGCCGCAGGGACGGATCCGTGGAAGTGTCGAAGCCGCCACTCGCCGTCCTCCCGCACCAGCCACAGCGTGAGCCGGAAATCCGCGCGTTGGGGGCCTGTCCCGTCGTCGAACTCGACCTGTCCGACGGCGGCCACCAGCAGCTGCTCGTCGTCCTGGTGGATCACCGACCAGCGGTCGAGGAGCCACTTGATCGTGTTCGCCTGCGCCACCAGCTCCAGGTAACCGACAGTCTCCTCGTGCCCGAAGCTGGCACGTGACGAGCCGAACAGCACGACATCCCCGGCGCAGAGCTCTGAGAGCAAGGAGAGGTCGCCGGCCGCGATGCCTGCTTCGAGACGGTCCAGCACCGCTCTCGCGGTCGCGACCCCGTCGTACGTCATGGCTGGAGCCTAGCGACGTGACGGGCCAGCTCGGTGAGCTACGAGACCCGTTCGAGCAGCCGGACCGCGTCGTGGGGTGCGAACCCCTTCGCATCGTTGTCGAAGTAGACGTAGACGTCCTCGCCGTCGGCCGCCCAGCGTCGGCACTTCCCGGCCCAGACATCGAGGGAGGCGTCGCTGTAGCCGCTGGTGTAGAGCTCGGTGTCGCCGTGGAGGCGGACGTAGCGGTGGTCGCTGGTGCGCTCCTCGACGTGTGGCCACCGGCCGGCGGTGTCGGCGACGACGCACGCGACGTCATGCTCACGCAGCAGCGCGTAGGCCTCCTGTGTGCAGTACGACGTGCTGCGGAACTCCAGCGCGTGGCGCAGCGGGCGATCGGCGTCGAAGGGAAGGTTCTCCGGCAGTTGCCACAGCAGCGGCCCGAGCTTGGGCCTGAGTGCGAGCACGCCGGAGGCGAAGAAGTTCGCGAGCGTCGTCTCCACGTCGCGCAGCTTCTTCATGTGCGTGATGTAGCGGCCACCCTTCACCGCGAACACGAAGTCCTCGGGCGTCTGGTCACGCCAGGCGGCGTACGACGTGGGCCGCTGGAGGGAGTAGAACGAGCCGTTGATCTCGATCGACGTCATCCGCTCGGCGGCGTACTCGAGCTCGCGCCGCTGGACCAGCCCGCGCGGGTAGAAGTCGCCGCGCCACCCGGCGTAGGTCCAGCCCGAGATGCCGATCCGGACCCGCCCCGCCATGCATGCTCCTTCCGAGACCTTCGTTGGGTACCCCGCTGCAAGGCCACCCATTCCGCTCCGACGCAACGGGCACTATTGGCCCATGACCATGAGCCCGCACAGTCACGGCGCGCAGCAGCTCCTGGCCGGTGGCCGCGTCGATGCCGCGGTCTTCGACCTTCGCCCCGACTACCGTGCGATGCTGCTGACCGTCGACGGGATCGTGCCCGGACCCAGCGACGAGGCCAGCGAGGCCCTCCTCCAGGATGCCGAGGCCGCGGCAGGGGAGTGGCTCCGGAGCAGCCCTGTCGAGGTACTTCCGCACGTGGCCGCGTGGCGCGAGGCCTACCGCGCCTTCGGCGCCAAGCCGCAACGCACCCGCAACAGCCTGGAGGCTCTGCTACGTCGCGCCGAGACCGGGCTGCCCCGGGTGAACCAGCTCACCGACCTCTACAACGCGGTGTCGGTGCTGCACCAGATCCCGGTCGGTGGCGAGGACCTGGACCGGTACGCCGGCCCGCCGCGGCTGATGCGCGCCACGGGCGAGGAGTCGTTCGACACCGTGGCCGGTGCGGAAACCGTCGTCGAGCACCCCGCGCCCGGGGAGGTCGTGTGGTGCGACGACGTGGGCGTGACCTGCCGACGCTGGAACTGGCGCCAGGCACGACGTACGCAGCTCCGGGACGACACCACGTCGGTCCTGTTCATCCTCGACGCCCTGGGCCCGATGACGGACGAAGCCCTGCACGCCGCTGCCGACGACCTCGCCGCCCACGTGTCGAGGCTCGGGCCCGCGGTGCGGGTCGCCCGCCGCATGATCACGGACGGACAGCGAGCGTGAGCTGCTGGTCGGCGCGACACATCACGGTTGCGGAACCGTTCGTTCCTCTGCGGACCCGGGCACGACCTGATCGCCGATGAGGAGCTCAGCGGTGTACTCCGTCATGTCCTCCGGGATCTCGAAGGGAGCGTAGCCGGCGCCGTCGACCTCGAAGACCTCCAGCTCCTCGACGTAGTCGCCGGAGGTGATGCGCACGGCGGTGACCCCAGGGTGAACGCTGTAGACCCAGACGAACGAGTTGCCGACCTCGGTCCCGGAGGAGTTGAACAGGGCCGGGTCCTCGAGGTAGCGGGCGGTGTCGTTGACGTGGACGAGGTTGCCTCCGCAGTGCGTCTCGACGTACTCGCCGTACTCGTAGCCGGAGGTGTTCCACTCACTACCGAGCAGGTTCTCGCTCTCCTCGACCAGCTCGACCCCCGTGATCGGCTCGTCGCACTGCCCGGTCCGGTCGGTCTCGATGAGCAGGTAGCGGCTGCCGTCGACGCTCCCGGACATGACGATGCGTTCAGGCGGGATGGTGTCCACGTACTCCGGTCCCTGGTTCACGATGGCTGCCGCCGCGAAGGTGGCGGGGATGAGGGTGAGTGCGCCGACGCCGAGCACGATGCGCCGCCGCCGACGATGCGAGGTCCGGGTGGCGGGTCTCTGGGCCACGTCGAAGGCGTCTTCGGTGAGCGTGTGCGCGACCGTGTGCAGGGTCTGTCGCACGCGCTGCTCGGTGCTGTCCGGGGTCGTCCTGTCGTTCATGAGATTGCCCTTCGAAGCTTGTCGAGTGCCCGGCGGTGGTCGGAGCGGACGGTTGCTGCCGGTCTGCCGAGAAGCTCGGCCACCTCCACCAACGGGAGGTCCTCGTAGTAGTGCAGGACGACCACGGCACGTTGGGTCCACGGCAGCCGGCTGATCTGACCCCACGTCTCGTCGATCTCCGGTGGGAGGTCCACCGTCACGGGGTCGGGCGGCGTCGCGAGCAGGCGGAACCGTCTGCGCTGTCCGTCCTTGACGAGGTTGACCACGGCTCTCTTGAGGTAGGGCAGCGGCTTCTCGATCTGGTCCCAGCGGTCGTGGGCCGACGTGAACGCGGACTGCACCGCGTCCTC
Source organism: Nocardioides szechwanensis (assembly GCF_900103935.1). Taxonomy (GTDB): domain Bacteria; phylum Actinomycetota; class Actinomycetes; order Propionibacteriales; family Nocardioidaceae; genus Nocardioides; species Nocardioides szechwanensis. The sequence continues at coordinate 15,750 of NZ_FNIC01000007.1, read as the reverse complement.
GCTTGCGTCGTGCGAACCGGACATCAGGTACGCCAGCCGCAGGAGAGCGACCCGGTGCTCCCGGTATGCCTCCTCGAAGCCCACGACGGGCACCGGCTTCTCGATCTCCATCACACCTCTCAGTCGTCGCAGGGCGACGAAACGTTGCACCCCACGAGAGCCGAGTCTCCCTGCTGGTGGTCAGTCGCGGGTCCGTCGACATCCTTGATGAATCGGCCGAAGCGGGCCCTTGGACTCTGGCGGCCACTACGGACGCGGCGGAGGATCGAAGTATCCAGGGATACCGATCCGGGAGGCCCGTGATGATGCGTTCCCGTCGTTCCCGCTACCTGTCCTGTGCGATGACTCTCGCCGCCGCCCTGGTGTTCACCGGGTGCGGCAACGATGACGACGATCCGGAGGCCCCGGACCCGACGTCCAGCGTGACCTCCGAGGCCCCCGAGACGACCAGGTCGGGCGTCTACTACGTCGTCGACACCCGCGCCGGCCTGCGTCTGGCGCGCGAGCTGCGCGCCGTACCCGACGACCAGGCCCCCGAGGCCGCGGTCGCGGCCATGATCGAGGGTGCTGCCGACCCCGACTACACGACGACCTGGAACCCCGCGACCGAGGTCCTGGGCGTGACTGACGAGGGCGGCGCGATCACCGTCGACCTCTCGGGTGACGCGCGTACGACGAACGTCGGCTCCGAGGGCGCGGCACTCATGGTGCAGCAGCTCGTCTACACCGTCACCGAGGCGCTCGACGAGGACGCCGCGGTCACGCTGTTGATCGAGGGCGAGCCGGCGGGGGAGCTGTGGGGCGTCGTCGCCTGGGACGAGCCGGTCGTCCGTGACGACCCGCTCGGCGTGCGCGTGCTCATCCAGATCGACGCGCCGACGGAGGGCCTCGTGACCTCCTCGCCGCTGCGGATCGAGGGCGAGGCGGCGGTCTTCGAGGCGACCCTCGGCTGGCGGGTGCTCGACGCCGACGGCCAGGAGGTGCAGGCAGGCTTCACGATGACCGAGCAGGGCCAGACGTTCGCGCCGTTCGCGTTCCCCGTCGAGCTCGAGCCCGGCACCTACACCGTCGAGATCATCGAGGACGACCCCTCCGGCGGCGAGGGTGGCACCCCGATGAGCGACACCCGCGCCGTCACCATCGAGTGACCCCGGTCAAGTGAGGGCCGGCCGACCTAGGATCGCGGCATGACCAACCCTGTGATCCTCGTGGTCGGAGCCGGCCCCGGCGTGAGCGCGTCGGTGGCGCGCAGGTTCGCGCGTGAGGGGTACGACGTCGCCCTGCTCGGTCGCGACCGTGACCCGGTCGAGACGCTGGCCGGTGAGCTGCGGGCGCGCGGCGTACGCGTGGAGACCAGGCTCGCCGACGTCACCGACGTCGAGGCGGCGCGGGAGTCGCTGACCGGGCTGGCGCAGACCTTCGGCCGCGTCGACGTCCTGCACTTCAACCCGAGCGCGTTCCGCGAGAAGGACCCCCTCGAGCTGGAGGTCGACGACCTGCTCGCCGACGTCGCGCTTGGGGTCGGCGCGCTGCTCACCGCCGTGCAGGCGACGCGGCCGTTCCTCCAGGACGGCGGCCGCGTGACCGTGACCGGCAGCATGGCCGCCGACCAGCCGTGGCACCGCGCCGCGTCCCTCGGGGTCCAGAAGGCCGGCGTGCGCAACCTCGTGCACAGCCTCGACGCGACACTGCGCGACGATGGCATCCGTGCGGTGTCGGTGACGGTGCGCGGGACCCTCTCGGGCGATGGCCCGTTCACGCCGGACCGCGTAGCCGACGCGCTCTACGACGCCGCCACCCAGGACGAGCAGCACTGGCGCACCGAGATTCCCTACGAGGGCTGACCGCCCGGGGGGTTACCGCCCAGCCAAGAGCCCCGAATCGTTGGGACTTTGGTCATCTGTGTTGCTCTGGCTCTCTGTTTCCGGGCCGGAATGCGACAAGGTGGAGACATGACGGAAACGACGACGCCGACGCGCGAGGTCGGCGTCACCGAGCTGGCCCTGCGCGATGCCCACCAAAGCCTGATGGCGACCCGGATGGCCCTCGAGGACATGGTCGACGCGTGTGCCGACATCGACGCCGCCGGCTACTGGTCGGTCGAGTGCTGGGGCGGCGCGACCTACGACGCGTGCATCCGGTTCCTCAACGAGGACCCGTGGGAGCGGCTGAGAACGTTCCGCGAGCTGATGCCCAACAGCCGCCTGCAGATGCTGCTGCGCGGCCAAAACCTCCTGGGCTACCGCCACTACGAGGACGACGTCGTCAACCGCTTCGTCGAGAAGTCCGCCGAGAACGGCATGGACGTCTACCGCGTCTTCGACGCCCTCAACGACGTGCGCAACGTCAAGCAGGCCATCGCCGCGGTCCGCCGCGTGGACAAGCACGCGCAGGGCACCATCTGCTACACCGAGAGCCCGCTCCACACCGTCGAGGGCTACGTCCAGATGGCGCGCGACCTGATGGAGCTCGGCTGCGACTCGCTGTGCCTCAAGGACATGGCGGCCCTGCTCAAGCCGCAGCCGGCCTATGACATCGTCAAGGCGATCAAGGACGACCTCGGCTCCGACGTCCGGATCCACGTCCACTGCCACTCCACGACCGGCGTGACCCTGGTCAGCCTGATGAAGGCGATCGAGGCCGGCGCCGACGTCGTCGACACCGCGATCTCGTCGCTCTCGCTCGGCCCGGGCCACAACCCCACCGAGTCGCTGGTCGAGATGCTGCGCGGTACGCCGTACACCACCAACCTCGACGACGACCGGCTGGTGAGCATCAAGGACCACTTCGCCAAGGTGCGCCCCAAGTACACCCAGTTCATGTCCGCCATCACCGGCGTGGAGACCGAGATCTTCAAGAGCCAGATCCCCGGCGGGATGATCTCCAACATGGAGAGCCAGCTTCGCCAGCAGGGCGCCGGCGACCGGCTCCGGGAGGTGCTGCTCGAGGTGCCGCGCGTGCGCCAGGTGGCGGGCTACCCGCCGCTGGTGACGCCGTCCAGCCAGATCGTCGGCACCCAGGCCGTGTTCAACGTGCTGATGGGCCCCTACAAGGTCCAGACCGCGGAGTTCGCCGACCTGATGCTGGGCTACTACGGCTCCACACTGGGCGAGCGCGACCCCGACATCGTCGCGGCCGCCCAGGCCCAGGCCGGCAAGGAGCCGATCGACGTACGGCCCGCCGACCTGATCCCGCCCGAGTGGGACAAGCTCGTCTCCGAGGCCACCGCGCTCGAGGGCTGCGACGGCACCGACGAGGACGTGCTGACCTACGCGATGTTCCCCGGTGTCGCTCCCGGCTTCTTCGTGGAGCGCCCCCAGGGACCGAAGAACGTCGGCAAGGACCCGGCCGAGGTGGCAGCCGACGAGCTGTCCAAGTCGTCGTCCGGCGGCGGCCCGGTCAAGGGCCCGATCCGCTACTCCGTGAGCATGGACGGCAAGGCGCACTCCGTCACCGTCGAGAGAGCCTGAGGGAACACGTGAGCAAGAAGAAGCACCACGAAGCCTCCATGGAGGCCCGCACCGCTGAGCTGCTCGAACGCCGCGCGGAGATCGAGAAGGGTGGCGGCGAGGCCCGCCTGGAGAAGCAGCACGCGGCCGGCAAGCTGACCGCCCGCGAGCGGGTCCTGGCGCTGCTCGACCCCGGCACGTTCGAGGAGTCGGGCATGTTCGCCCGCCACCAGTCGACGTACTTCGGCCTCGACAAGGCCGACCTGCCGGCCGACGGCGTCGTGACCGGCGAGGGCGCGGTGCTCGGGCGTCCGATCCACGTCGCCAGCCAGGACTTCACGGTTGCCGGCGGCAGCGCGGGTGAGATCCACTCCAACAAGGTCGCCGCGACGCTGCGCGCCAGCCTCGGCACGGGTACGCCGTTCGTGTTCATCAACGACTCCGGTGGCGCCCGCGTCCAGGAGGGCATCGGCTCCCTGGCCGGCTACGGCCGCGTCTTCTACAACAACGTCCTGCTCTCCGGCGTGGTCCCGCAGATCTCGATCATCGCTGGCCCCTGCGCCGGCGGCGCGGCCTACTCCCCGGCCCTGACCGACTTCATCATCCAGACCCGCAAGGCCCACATGTTCATCACCGGGCCCAACGTGATCGCCCAGGTGACGGGGGAGTCGGTCACCTCCGACGAGCTCGGCGGCGCCGACGCCCACATGGCGCTGTCCGGGGTCAACCACTTCGTCGCGGACGACGACGAGCAGGCGATCCTGATCGCCAAGAAGCTGCTGAGCTTCCTGCCCCAGAACAACTCCGAGGACCCGCCCATCGTCGACCCCGACTACGTCGTGGAAGCCGACCCGGACCTCCCCGGAGTGCTGCCCGCGTCGGACAAGAAGGGCTACGACGTCCGCGAGGTGATCGTCCGCCTCGTCGACCGCGGTGACTTTCTCGAGGTCCAGGCCGGCTACGCCGGCAACATCGTGGTGGGTTTCGGCCGGATCACCGGTCGCACCGTCGGCATCGTGGCCAACCAGCCCAACGTGCTCTCGGGGGTGCTCGACATCAACGCCTCCGACAAGGGCTCGTCGTTCGTGCGCTTCTGCAACGCGTTCAACATCCCCCTGCTCACGCTCGTGGATGTGCCCGGCTTCCTGCCCGGCGTCGACCAGGAGCACAACGGGATCATCCGCCACGGCGCGAAGCTCCTCTACGCCTACTCCGCCGCGTCGGTCCCCAAGATCACCGTCGTGCTCCGCAAGGCCTACGGCGGCGCCTACGTCGCCATGTGCTCCAAGGACCTCGGCGCCGACAAGGTGCTCGCGTGGCCCACCGCGGAGATCGCGGTCATGGGCGCCGAGGGTGCCGCCGAGATCGTCTTCCGGCGCGAGATCGCCGAGGCCGAGGACCCGAAGGCACGCCGGGCCGAGCTCGTCGAGGAGTACCGCTCGACGTTCTCGACGCCGTACGTCGCCGCCGCCCGCGGTCTGGTCGACGACATCATCGAGCCCGCCCGGACCCGCGAGCACGTGTCGCGGGCGCTGGAGATCCTGATCACCAAGCGCACCATCCGGCCGGCCAAGAAGCACGGGCTGGGCCCGACATGAGCCCCGCGAAGCCCGAGGAGCAGACGGTCGCCGAGCTGCTCGAGGCAGTGCGCTCGCTCTCGGAGCGGGTGGCCCACCTCGAGGCCGAGCTCGAGCAGCGCCGCCAGGAGAGCCCCGGCGTCCCCGACGAGGTGGCGATCGCGATCTCCGCAGCGGTCGCGGCGTTCCTCGGGCACCGCGCCAAGATCAAGCAGATGCACTATCGCACCGGCCAGGCCTGGGCACAGCAGGGCCGCGTCGTCGTCCAGGGCCGCCACAACATCCACGGGTCGAGGTAGAAGACATGCAGCTCAAGGTGACCGTCAACGGCGTCGCGTACGACGTCGAGGTCGAGGTCGAGGAGGAGCCGCAGCCGACACTCGGCGCGATCTTCATGACTGGCGGCGGCTTCTCGCCCCCGGCTGTGTCCGCACCCAAGTCCGGTGGCGCGGCCGCCGACGGCAACAGCGTGCAGGCGCCCCTGTCCGGGACCGTCGCCCGCGTGCTGGTCGAGGAGGGCCAGGCCATCGAGGCCGGCGAGGTCGTGATCGTCCTGGAGGCGATGAAGATGGAGACCGAGATCACCGCCCCCCACGCCGGCACCGTCTCCGCCATCCTCGTCACTGCCGGCACCGCGGTGACCGGCGGCCAGGTGCTCGTACAGCTGGCTGACTGACGAACGTCGCCTCCGGCGAGGCCTTTGTTCCCTGGTGAGCGCCACATGGGCGGCGCCATGGTGGGCTCGAGAGGTGGTGTTTCCCATGGCGGTCATCGGCTTTCCCGGGCAGAGCACCCGTGAGACGCACCGTGCGGAGACACATCGCGGGCTCGTCCTGGTCCGCGTCCTCGACATCGTCGCCAAGGCCGTGCTGCTGGTCCTGCTCATCCTGGTCGCGATCAACCCCGAGTGGGGCAACCTCGAGGGCAAGGCACCAGTCGCACGTGCCGTCATCTACCCGATGTTCGCGTTCGTCGTGCCGGCCATCTGGTGGGCGTTCCTGCGCACCCGGCGTCCCTACCCGTGGGCGGCCGACCTCCTCGCCACGCTCGCCTGCTTCAGCGACATCCTCGGCAACCGGCTCGACCTGTACGACGCCCTCACGTGGTTCGACGACTGGATGCACTTCATGGACACCGGTGTTGTGAGCGCGGCGGTGGTCATCCTGACCCTGGACCACACCGCCACCCGGGCAGCCGTGGTCGAGCGCGCGATCGCGGCCGGGCTGACCGGCTCCCTGGCGTGGGAGCTCTTCGAGTACGTCTCCTTCGTGACCAGGTCGGTCGAGCTCAACTGGGCCTACGCCGACACGCTCGGCGACCTGACCCTCGGCTGGCTCGGTTCGGTGGTCGCCGCGCTGCTCATCCACGCGACCTGGCAGACGTTCGAGCAGCCGCCGACGTAGCCGGGGTCACATACCGTCGGTGTGTTCCCGGCTCCGCTATTGACGTAGGTTCAACAGCATGTCTGTGCCTGCTCGTCTGTTTCCTGCCCTCGTCGTCGCGTTGGTCGCGAGCGTGCTCGCGGCTCCGCCGACGACCGCTCGCCCCGCAGCCGGGGCCTCCAGCGCGGCCGAGCGGGCGATCACCGTGACCTCGCGTGCGGTCGTCTTCGACCTCGTGAACTCGAGCGCCAGCCTCGTCCGCTGCCAGGGTGACAACAAGTCGTACGACGTCCGCGGTCGCCTGGTGGGCCCGCGCAAGGCGGTCCTCGGCCGCGGTGGGGCGATCCGGGTCAACGTGCTTGTGCACGACGTGGGCACCGGGGGATGGTTCTGGAACCTGCGCAAGCACCCCGCGTTCGACTACGCGACCCAGCTCGCGCGCCAGGGCCAGACGTCGCTGGTCCTCGACCGGCTCGGCTACGACCGCAGCCCGCTCGCCGACGGCAACGACACCTGTCTCGACGCCCAGGCCAACATGCTCCATCAGGTCGTGCAGCACCTCTACTCCGGCCGCTACGACTTCACCAGCGACGCCACGTCGACGCCGGCGGCGTCCCACGTGGTCGTGCACGGCCACGGTGTCGGCGGCGCGATCGCACAGGTGGAGGCCGCCCGCTTCAACGACACCGACGGCCTGGTGCTCATGTCGTGGGCCGGCGCCAACCTGTCCGAGCTGGCCCTCGAGCAGGCCCAGCAGCAGACCTCGACCTGCGCGCAGGGCGCCGACTACGCGGCGTACGGCGCCAGCGCGAAGGCCTACCGTCGCCTGCTCTTCGCGACGTCCCCCAAGGCCGTCCAGCAGACGGCCGTGCGCCGGCGCAACCCGACGCCCTGCGGTGACGTCGCCAGCCTCTCGTCGACCCTGCTCGCGGCCTCCGCCACCGCCGGCCAGGTCCAGGTGCCCGTGCTGCTGCTGTCCGGCGGCAAGGACGCGCGCATCCGCGACGGCGGGACGCAGGACTCCGCCTCGACGTTCGGCTCCAGCGAGAAGGTGACCACGCGGACCTTCGCGGGCGCCGGCAGCGCACTGCCTCTCGAGAAGACCGCACCGAAGACGCGGACCGCCGTCCTGCGCTGGCTCCGGAGCCTCTAGGTCACACCCGAGGGTTCGCGACGGCCGTGGGCCGGAACCGCAGTGCCGGGTCGATACTGCGCTCGGTGTCGGGCTCGAAGCCGTTCTTCACGCCCCACAGGACCGCTTGGGAGCGGCGCTCCACGTTGATCTTGCGGTAGGCCGAACGGATGTAGGTCTTCACGGAGTTGATGCTGAGATAGGCGCGGTCGGCGATCTCCTGGTTGCTCAGCCCCTGCGTGATCAGGGCCAGGATCTCGGCCTCACGCGGCGACAGGCCCACGGCCCGACCGGGCCAGTCGCCCTCGCCGCCGGCGCTGGTCTCGTGGTCGCCCGTGAGGACGACCACGTCGCCGGCCATGACCCGCTCCAGTGCCCCGACGATCTCGGGCCCGGTGAGCGCCTTGGACAGGTAGCCGGACGCGCCGCGCGCGATCGCGCGCTCGACCAGGTCGGGCTGGAGGTTCCAACTGTAGATGACGACCTTGGCACCGCTGTCGCGCACGAAGTCCTCGAGGTCGAGGCCGTCACCCTGGACCTGGCCGAACGTGTCGTAGAGGACGATGTCGACGTCGGTGATCACGGGCAGCGACGCGCCGGTCTCGACCACGTCGATCCGCTCGTCGGCGAGGAACGCGGCCACCCCCGCGATCACGACGGCGTAGTCATTGACGATGGCCAGCCGCAGGGGGCGGTTCACGCGTGTTCCATGTCCGGAGTGTAGACCCGTGGGGCGGGCCGCGGTCGGTCACTTCGAGGGCTGAGGTGTCCTGCACTCGATCTTCGGGTTGACGCCGACGTAGTTGAGCGGTCCGGCGAGGATCGTCAGCGACGTGTCGCCGAACGTCTTGCAGTTCACGTCGCGGTCGTCACCGAAGTAGCCCCGCTGAAAAGCAGCGAGCACCCCGACCACGAGCCACACGACGACGATGATTCCGATCAGGCTCTTCATGGCAGCCTCCTTTGGGCGTTCACCTTAGGTACCCAGTTGGTGGATGGCTCAGCCGGGGAGGTCGGAGTAGGTCGCCTGGTAGCTGCGGAGCAGCGCGCGACCCTCCTCGAGGGCCTTCTCCAGTGGCGCCACCATCTCGAGTGCGCCGTCGGTCGTGCCGGCGTCGCCGAGCCACTCGATCTGCCGTGCCGCGGCTGCCGAGCCCTGGACACCGAGGTTGAGCGCGCTGCCTGCGAGCTTGTGCGACGCCTGGCGCATCTTGTCGGCGTCGCCGGCGAGGATGTGCTCGCGGATGGTCTCGACCGCCGCCACGGAGTTGACCGAGAAGTTGCCGATCGCCCGGTCGAGGTAGGCGGTGTTGCCGGGGTCGAGGTCGCGCAGCATGTCGAGGCGCTCGACGTCGAGCCCGACGATCGGGGCGGTGGGGGGCAGCACCCGCTCATCATCGCCCACGAAGTCCTCGCTCGGAGGCAGAACCGTCCAGCGCGTCAGCGCGGCCGAGAGGGCCCCGGCGTCGACCGGCTTGGTGAGGAAGTCGTCCATCCCGGCCTCCAGGCACCGCTCGCGCTCGCCCTCGATGGCGGCGGCGGTCATCGCGATCACCGGGGTACGGCGGCCGTCCCCCTCCGAGGCCCGCAGGGCGCGGGTGGCGGCGTACCCGTCGAGGTTGGGCATCTGCACGTCCATCAGGACCACGTCGAAGCAGCGCTCCGCCAGCACCTCGAGCGCGATGACGCCGTCGCCGGCCACCTCGACGGCGTAGCCCATGGCCTCGAGCAGGCCCACCGCCACCATCTGGTTGACCTCGTTGTCCTCGACCACGAGCACGCGCAAGCCACCGGCGGCGTCCGTCTCGCCGGGCTCGGCCTGCGTGGTCCCGCGACGCGGCTCCGAGCTGCCTTGGAGAGCGTTGCTGAACGACGCCGTGAAGGTGAAGACGCTGCCGTGCGGCAGGTTGGGGGTGTAGCCGATGTGTCCGCCCAGGGCTTCGACGATCTCCTTGGAGATGGCCAGGCCGAGCCCGGTGCCGCCGTAGAGGCGGGTGGTGGAGGAGTCGGCCTGGGTGAAGGGCGCGAAGAGCCCGGGGACCTGCTCCGGCGCGATGCCGATGCCGGTGTCGCTCACGCGCACCGTCAGCTCGGTCCGGTCGCCCTCGCTGGTCGCGGTGACGGTCGCGGTCACCTCACCCTCGTCGGTGAACTTCACGGCGTTGGAGAGCAGGTTGGAGAGCACCTGGGCCAGCCTGGTCGGGTCACCGGACAGGGAGACCGGCACGCTGTCGTCACAGCTGGCCCGCAGCTCCACGCCGCGGGCGCGCGCCGACTCGGCCAGGACGCTCACGACCTCCTCGAGCAGGTAGCGGACCTCGAAGTCGACCTGCTCCAGCTCGAGCCGACCCGCCTCCATCTTGGAGAAGTCGAGCACGTCGTTGATCACGCTGAGCAGCGCCCGGCTGGCCACCTGCACCCCGGCCGCCAGGCGGTGCTGGTCGGTGTCGAGCGGGGTGCGCATCAGCAGGTCGTTGAGCCCGATCACCCCGTTGAGCGGGGTGCGGATCTCGTGGCTCATCGTCGCGAGGAACTCCGACTTCTGCCGGGACGCCGCCATCGCCGCGTCGCGGGCCGCGGCCACGACCCGCTGCGCCTCCTCACGTTCCGCGACCCTGGCAAGCTGCAAGGCCACGGACTCGACCATGGCCTCGATCATGTCGTGCCGGTAGAGCGGCGGGGCCGACGTGATCGTGAGCACGGCGGCGGGTATGCCGCCGTGACCCACGTTGAAGGCGATCGTCAGCCGGTCGTCGCTCCACACCGACTCACCCCGGCGCAGCGCCTCGGTCGCAAGTGCGAGCTCCAGCGCGGTGTCTTTGGGAGTCGCCTCGTCGAGCAGGCGGTCCTGCTCCGTCACGTAGATCGGCTCCACGCGGGCGCCGTCGTCCACGACGTCGAAGGCCCGGGCTCGCCGCCAGTCGTCGTGGAAAAGGACGAGGTCCTTGGCCTGCACGAGCACGTCCAGCAGCGTGCGCGCCTCGTTGGCCGCGCTGGCCACCGCTTGCATCAGGACGTTCTGGTTGACCTGGTCGACGAGGGCCAGCTCGGCCTCCTTGACCTCGGTGATGTCCTGGTGTGTCCCGGACAGCCCGATGGCGACCCCGCTGGCGTCGCGGCGGATGATGCCGCGCCCACGGGTCCACACCCAGCCGTGCTTGCCACGCAGGCGGGCGATCCAGACGAAGCCGTCGGCGCCCTCGTCTCCCTCGGCGACGGCGTCGACGACCGACTGCAGGTCGTCCGGGTGCACGACGGAGAGGAACTCGTCGTAGGTGTGGGGGACCTCGTCGGGTGCCCACCCGTAGATCTCGTCCAGACCGGTCGACGTCACGATCTCGCCGCGGTCGTAGTCCCATTCCCAGCTGCCCACGCGCGCGATCCGCTGAGCCTCGTCCAGGCGCGCGCGGCTCGCGACCAGCTCGTCCATCGTCGCGCGACGCTCGCTGACGTCCGAGATCCGATGGAGTACGGCGGTCAGGGTGCCGTCGGGTGCGTGCAGCCCGCTCTCCAGCACCTCCACCCACGTGCACGAGCCGTCCTTGGCGACGAACTGGCTCTCGACCGGTCCGTCGTTCAGCTCACCGCGACGAAGCGCCTCGAGGTGGGCGGCGAACTGCAGCCGGCCGGTCTCGTCGAGGGTGTCCACCACGTCTAGCGCCAGGAAGTCGCGGCGCGGCACGCCGTACATCGCGGCCAGAGCGGCGTTGGCGTAGACCGTGTGGCCGTCGAAGTCGAAGACCCAGATGCCGTCGGACGCGGTCTCGACGATGTCGCGATAGAGCTCACGGTCCATCGAGCGTCTCCGCGCCGGAGATCTTGTAGTCGCCGTCTGTGCCCTCGAGCGTGAGCCGGATCGTCTCGGTGACCTGGCCGTTCTCGGTGTGGTCGTAGGAGTAGGTGTAGGTGACGGTCATCGCCTCGGGGTCGGCCTGCACGTCCTGGACGTCGACGTTGCTGACGTTGCCCCAGAACTCGTCGTAATTGGGGCTCTCGTCCTGGTAGGCCGGTGTCAGCAGCGAGAAGCCCTCCGCGGTGTCGCTGCTGGCGGTCTCGGGGTAGCTGCGGCCGAATTCCTCCATGCCGGCTTGCGTCACCCGCGCGCTGGGCCGGGTGTTGCTGTCCGACGGGCTGTTGTCGGCCGACGGGTTGTCGGTGTCGTCGCCACGGTTGAGCCCGATCAGCACGCCGATCACGGTCAGCAGCGCAACCACCCCGACCGCGGCGAGGAGCGGCAGCAGCCGGCTCGGACGCGAGGTGCGGGGGGCGCGGGTGCCGGGGTCTGCCTCCGCCCTGGGCAGGACCGCCGACATCACCTGGGTGGACGACGCGTCACCATCGGTGGCCAGGGGGCGAAGACGACGGGCCGGCGTGGGCGGGACCGCGGTGGGTCCGGCCCGCAGGAAGTCGACCACCTGCCGCATCGACCAACGCTCGTGCGGGTCGACGACCATGCTCGACTCCAGCAGCGGCGTCAGCCAGCCGGCGTCGGCAAGACGCGGCGGGTCCTCGTGGACGATCCGGTAGAGCCCGCCGATCACGTTGTCGCCGATGTCGTACGGCGGACGGCCGGCGAGGGCGTGGTAGAGCGTGGCGCCGAGCGACCAGACGTCGCTGAGGTCGGTGGCCTGCCGACCGGAGGCGACCTCGGGGGAGATGTAGGCCGGCGAGCCGGTCACCAGTCCGGTCTGGGTCAGCGACGCGTCGGCCTCGGCGCGCGCGATGCCGAAGTCGGAGAGCTTCACCTGACCCTCGGGAGTCACCAGGATGTTGGAGGGCTTCACGTCGCGGTGGACGATCCCCGCCTCGTGCGCGGCGGCCAGCGCCTCGGCGGCCTGCGCGATGATCTGCGCCGCCTGGTCGGGGGACAGGGCGCCGCTGCTGCGGACGAGCTCGGCGAGGGTGCTGCCCTCGACGTACTCCATGACCAGCCACTGCTGGTCGTCCTCGTCGACGAGGTCGAAGACGGCGACCACGTGCGGGTGGTTGAGACGGGCGGCCAGCCGGGCCTCGCGCTCGGCGCGCAGCAGGTCGGGGCTGCTGCCTCCTGGAGACATCATCCCGATGCGCTTGAGCGCCACCTGGCGACCGAGCACGTCGTCGCGCCCGAGCCAGACCGCACCCATCCCGCCTCGTCCGATCTCCCGGTCGAGCGAGTACCTCCCTGCGATCACTCGTCCTCCTCCTGTGGCAAGGGTAGTCAGTAACCCGTTCGTCGGCGCGCACGGTGATGCGGCAGGCTGGAGCCAGCCACGTACGACTTCGCGAGCCACCCCGAAAGGCCCACCCGTGACCATCGACCACACTCTCCTCGGCGACCTCGAGTGGCGCGGCCTGATCGCGCACTCGACGGACCTCGACGCCCTGCGCGAGGCGTTCACCGCCGGGAGTGTGCGCTTCTACGTCGGCTTCGACCCCACCGCGCCCAGCCTGCACATGGGGCACCTGGTGCAGATCCTCACCGCCAAGCGGCTGCAGGAGGCCGGCCACACGCCGTACGCCCTGGTCGGCGGCGCCACCGGGATGATCGGCGACCCCAAGGAGGCGGGGGAGCGGGTCATGAACTCCGTCGAGACCGTGGGCGAGTGGGTGGGGCGCGTACGACGCCAGATCGAGCCGTTCCTGTCGTTCGAGGGCGACAACGCCGCGACGATGGTCAACAACCTCGACTGGACCGCGCCGATGTCGGCGATCGACTTCCTGCGCGACATCGGCAAGCACTTCCCGGTCAACCGGATGCTGGCGCGCGACGTCGTGCGGAGCCGGCTCGAGGCCGGGATCAGCTACACCGAGTTCAGCTACGTGCTGCTCCAGTCGATGGACTACCTCGAGCTCCACCGCCAGCACGGCGTGACGCTGCAGTTCGGCGGCTCCGACCAGTGGGGCAACCTGACGGCGGGGGTCGAGCTGATCCGCCGCACCGAGGGCAACAAGGTGCACGCCATCGCGACGCCGCTGATGACCAAGTCCGACGGCACCAAGTACGGCAAGACCGAGGGTGGGGCCCTGTGGCTCGACCCGGAGATGCTGTCGCCCTACGCGTTCCACCAGTTCTGGCTCAACGTCGAGGACGAGAAGATCGGCGAGCTGCTGCGGGTCTTCACGTTCCTGCCGCGCGCCGAGATCGAGGCCCTCGAGACCAGGCACGCCGAGAAGCCGTTCCTGCGGGAGGGACAGAAGACGCTGGCCGACGAGGTGACGACGCTGGTGCACGGTGCCGACGAGACCGAGCAGGCCAAGGCCGCCGCGGCTGCCCTGTTCGGCGGTGGAGAGCTCACCGGTCTCAGCGCGACGACGCTCGCCGCGGCCCTGCGGGAGGCCGGCAGCATCCAGGTCGCGGCGACCGACGAGCTGCCGACGGTGGTCGACCTGCTCGTCGAGACCGGCCTGGCCAAGAGCAAGGGTGAGGCGCGGCGCACGGTGACCGAGGGCGGCGCCTACCTCAACAACGTGCGGGTCGAGGACGCCGAGGCCCGCCCGACGACCGACGACCTGGTCGGCGGTTACTGGTTGGTGCTGCGCCGAGGCAAGAAGAACTTCTCCGGCGTCCAGGTGGGGTGAGCGAGATGGACGAGGCCCGCTGGCTCGCGGGGCTGGAGTCACAGGCGCGCGAGCGCCTGCCCGCCCCGGTGTTCGAGTACCTCGTCCAGGGCGCGCGCGACGGCCTCACCGCCGCGCGCGCCGTCGGCTCCTGGCGGTCCGTGCGCTTCCTGCCGCGCGTCCTGCGCGACGTGACCGACGTACGGCTGGACGTGGAACTGCTGGGCCAACGGCTGGCGCTGCCCTGGGGCGTGGCGCCCACGACCCTCCAGCGCGCCGTCCACCCCGACGGCGAGCTGGCGATGGCGCGGGCCACCGCGGCCGCCGGCGGGCTGATGGTCGTCTCGAGCAACGCCGGCACGCCGTTCGCCGAGATCGGCGCGATCGGGGTGCACTGGTGGCTCCAGGCCTACCTCCCCGCCGACCGCACGCTGGCCGCGCCGATGCTGGACCGGGCCGTCGCCGCGGGCGCGTCGGCGGTGGTGCTGACGGTCGACACCCCGGTGGTCGCGCTCAAGCACCACGCGGGTGACGTGGTCTGGGACGTGGTGGACCCCGGGCTGGTGCGGGCCAACTTCGACGCCGGGTACGACGAGCAGCCCGGCGCGGCCAAGGCTCTCGACCTCGGACCCCACGACCTCGACTGGCTGGCAGGCCACACCGGCCTGCCCGTGGTGGTCAAGGGCGTGCTGCGTCCGGACGACGCGCTCCGCTGCGTGCAGGCGGGCGCCCGAGCCGTGTGGGTCTCCAACCACGGGGGCCGCCAGCTGGACCGAGCAGCGTCGACGGTCGAGGCGCTGCCTGCCGTGGTGGAGGCCGTGGCCGGGGACGCCCAGGTCTACGTCGACGGGGGAGTGCGCACCGGTCTCGACGTCCTGGCGGCCCTCGCGTCGGGGGCGGACGCGGTCTTCCTGGGCCGGCTTCCGCTCTACGCGCTCCTGGAGGGCGAGCCCGGCGTGGGCAGGATGCACGCCGAGCTGCTCCGCCAGAGCGTCGAAGCGCTGCGTCTCGCGGGGTGCCGCACCGTCGCCGACACGCGCGAGATCGCGGCCCCTACGCGGCCAAACCCCCTCTGACCTGCGAAAACACAATTGTGCTCTGGCTCACCTCGACCCGATTTGTGCATCGGCGCGGGAGTCCTCTAGTGTTCTGCATGTCGCCAGGGAGCGGCGGGAAGCAAGACCGAAAGGTTGGGCTTCCGGCCCCGAGGCGGCCACTCCTCATCACACTTTCACCGGTGGAGGACCGTGGCCTTGAGCCACAGTCCAGAAGCCGGCGCAAAGCCGTGTGCGGGAACCACAGCCCCAGGCTGGGTCGGAGACGGCCTCTGTCAGGTGTGTGTCTGATTTTTGAGAACTCAACAGTGTGTCATAGTCGATGAATTAGTTTGTATGCCCTCATCTTTGGATGTTTGGGTTGTTTTTTCGGCATTAATGATTCTGGCAATTGTCAGTTTTGTTCTTGTCAGTGATGGAATTTTCTACGGAGAGTTTGATCCTGGCTCAGGACGAACGCTGGCGGCGTGCTTAACACATGCAAGTCGAGCGGTAAGGCCCTTTCGGGGGTACACGAGCGGCGAACGGGTGAGTAACACGTGAGTAATCTGCCCTCCACTTGGGGATAAGCTTCGGAAACGGGGTCTAATACCTGATACGACACTCTCCTGCATG
>NZ_FNIC01000015.1 GCF_900103935.1 Nocardioides szechwanensis | reverse complement strand
CGGGCTTGGTGCCGTGGTCCAGGGTCCGCCACAGCCGCCGTCCACGTCCCTGGTCATAGCGCCGGGACCGACGCCGGCACCGACCGCAACGGTTCTTCTGACGCGCCATCGGTCGGACACTGACCACGACCCGGCCACCGTGACCCGGCTCGACTCGAACGTCCTCGATCGCGGTGTCTTCAAGTCCGAGCAGGGGTCGCCATAGGGTGAGCGCAGACACGCCGTTCTCCTTCGCCAGGTAACTGTTCCTCAACAGCTCAGAAACCTAGCCAGAGAACGGCGTGTCCTACGTCAACTGCTCAACCCCACCCACACATCCGTCACAAGAGCCGAAACTTTCGGGCGGGTCAACGTGTTTCTGGGTGAGTTTGTGACGGGTCAACGTGTTTTCAGGACCAGTCGAGGGCGGTGCAGACCCAGCGGTCCTTGCGCGCCTCGAACCGGGCGGCGAGGGCCCGGGAGCGCTCGCCGTACCGGACGTGGACGCTGGTCTCGAGCACGTCCTCGCTGACGAAGCAGCTGTGGACGCTGAGCACCCGGGGCCGCACCGGTTGCACGCGACCCTGGCCGGGGGCGTGGCCGCCGGCCCGGGCGACCAGCTGGGCGCGGCGGTTGAGGTCGGCGAAGACGCTGGCGGAGGTCCAGCGCAGCAGCTGGGTCGCCGGCCGGTCGCCGCCGACGATCTCGACCGCGGCCTGCACGAAGCGCTGCGCCCACGCCTCGGCGCTGCGGCGCCGCTGCCGCCCGATAGGGACTACCGGGGCCACGGGTGGGTCCTGGCGGGGGAGCAGGTCGAGGGCCAGGGTGCCCTGGGTGCTCGCGACGGGCACCGGGACTCGGAACGGTACGACGGTCTCGGGAAACATGGCTGACTCCTCAACGGTGGGTGGGCGGTGTGCTGTGGGGTGGCAGCACGAGGCGCTGCCCGGGGTGGATCAGGTCGGGGTCGGCGCCGACGACGCCGTGGTTGCGGCGGTGGATGCGGTGCCACTCGGCGGCAATCGCCGCGTCGGTGGCTCCGGGGCCGAGCGCGTCCGCGGCGAGGCTCCACAGGGAGTCGCCGGCAGCGACCACGACGACTCGGTCGGGCTCGCTGTGGGGAAGGTGGAGCCCGCCCAGGGGGCGCTCGGGCAACGGGAGCCCGGCGATCGCGGCCCGGACCCGGGGCCGGTCGTCCTCGTGGACGTGGCCGGGCGTGGCCGCGGCGGGAGCGACGCCGGCACCGACCAGGGCGATGCCGCACGCCGCCAGCACCCACCGCCGCGCCGGGGCCGGGACGCCGGTCAGCGCCCACGGGGGAGCGCCACGCCACGCCTCGACGACCACCACGGACGTCACCAGCCACCACCAGAGCGCACAGACCGCCAGCGCCGCGGCGCAGAGCGACACGAGGACCCGGTCGAACCCGGCGTCCCGCAGGCCCGCCGCCGAGGGCAGGTCGGCGGCGCACCAGGCGACGACGAGCGCCATCGCCGCGGTGGTCGCCGTCCACACCAGTAGGCAGCGGAGGCGACGAGCAGTCCCGAGACCGTTCATGGCTGATCCTTGCGTTTGCATCTGTTTGCGTCAGATTGCGCTTCTTTGACCTAATCGTCAAGCGTTTCTCCACAGCCGGGCGGCACGCCGGGTGCGAGGACCTTCGACCCTGGCTCGCCGCCCGGGGCGGTGGCAGCGTGGGTGATCGCCATGGACGCGAAGCGGAGGAGCCTGCTCGGGCTGCTGCTGTTCAACGCTGTCAGTGCCGTGGGGGGCGGGCTCGCGCTGATGCTCGACTGGATCCCGGAGCAGGCGTCGTGGGTCCGGGACACCGACTTCGAGAGCAACTACTTCCCCGGCGTGATCCTGCTGGCCGTCGTCGGCGGCAGCTCCCTGATCGCCGCCGTCGCCACGCTCAAGCGCAGCGACGGCTGGGAGCTGGCCGATCCGGGCGTTCCACTTCCTCCAGGTGATCTACCTCGTGACCGGTGCGCTCGTCGTCATCTGGACCCCGGGTCGTACGGATCCGTCCACCGGGACGTCGCCGACGCCGTAGCGCCCAGGCGGTCCCACGGGCTCATGTGGCCCAGCCCACCATTTTGCATACGTTTGGTGACCGTTACCGCGGGTACCAGCACCCACCGCGCCACAAGCGCACACCCCAGGACAGGTCAGGCCGACCCGGCCCAAGCCCCTGGATCTATCCCGAGGAGACAACATGTCGAACGCTGTACACACTGACAACCAGACCCACGTCCACGGCACCACGCGCCGCGTGAGCACCGAGACCAAGGCGTCGTTCAAGACCACCGAGCTGATCGCCTACGTCGCCGCCGTCATCGGCGTCCTCGTCGCCTCCGCCCTCGTCGACGTCACCGACTTCGGCGCCCAGGAGGCGTGGTTCTACGTCACCCTGCTGACCATCGGCTACATGGTGAGCCGCGGCCTGGCCAAGTCCGGCAGCCGCGACTTCTACGACGACGACGCGTCCTCGACGCGCGGCGACCGTCGCTGAGTCACCCCGCACCGAGAACCGCCCCCAGCGCCTGACGTTGGGGGCGGTTCTGTTCTGCCCAGTGGCACCTACCCTCGGAGGGTGGCTTGGGAGGAAGACCTGTTCGCGCTGCTCGACGACCTCGAGCAGCAGGCCGAGGCGCTGTACGACGCCGAGCGCGCGCCGGAGCTCGCCGACCGCAGCCGGTCGGCGTACCAGGAGGTCACGCACGCCAGCCGGCTCATGGCCTCGCTCGACCAGGACGTGACCCTCGAGGTCCTCGGCGTGGGCACCGTCGCCGGGACGCTGAGCCGCAGCGCGGCGGAGTGGTGCCTGGTGCGCGGGCCCGGTCAGGACTGGCTGGTGCGGCTCGCCGCGGTCGCCGTGGTGACCGGCGCGTCCGAGCGTGCGCTGCCGGAGGTCGCGTGGTCGCCGGTGTCGCGGCTGGGCCTCGGCTCGCCTCTGCGTCGACTGGCGGAGTCAGGGGAGCGGTGCGTCGTGCGCACGCTCGACGGTCACGCCCACGAGGGCGAGGTGGCCCGGGTCGGCCAGGACTTCGTCGAGCTCACGGGACCGGCCGGGCGGACGGTGCTGGTCACGTTCGCCGCGCTCGCGGCCGTCCAGAGCCACGACTGACCGACCCCCGCAGGCAGGCGTCAGGTCGCGTCTGAGTCGTACGGCGGGACCTCGCCGTCGTCGAGCGGGCGCTTGCCCTTGGTGCGGGTCGCCGCCTGCTCGCCCTCGGCGTCCTCCATCGCCTCCATGATGTGCTTGCGCACGATGGTGCGGGGGTCGAGGTCGCGCAGCTCGAGGTCGGAGAACTCCGGGCCGAGCTCGTCGCGCAGTTCGTCACGCGCGGAGTTGGCGAAGTCGCGCGCCTTGCGCAGCATCGCGCCGGCCTGCTTGGCCAGCTCGGGCAGCCGGTCGGGTCCGAAGACGAAGATCGCCACCAGCGCGATCACGGCTAGCTCGGCCAGCCCGACGTCGAACACGGGTCAGAACTTGCTGGTCGGGGTCAGTCCGAGCTGCATGCCGACCAGTCCGCGACCGCGGCCCGACAGGGTGCCCGCGATGGCAGCGAGCTCGACAGCGGCGGGGGCGGTGGGGTCGGAGTCGACGATCGGCTTGCCGGCGTCGCCGCCCTCGCGCAGCGACACGTCGATCGGGATCCGCCCGATCACGGGTACGTCGTAGCCGAAACGCGCGGACAGCGTGGCGGCCACGCGGTCACCGCCGCCGGAGCCGAAGATCTCGAGACGGTGGTCCTTGCCCTCGGCGGTGCAGTGGGGGCAGGGCAGGAAGCTCATGTTCTCGACGACGCCGACCACGCGCTGGTGCATCATCGAGGCCATCGTCCCGGCGCGCTCGGCGACCTCGGCCGCGGCCTCCTGCGGGGTGGTCACCACGACGACCTCGGCGCCGGGCAGGTGCTGCCCGAGCGAGATCGCGACGTCGCCGGTGCCCGGCGGCAGGTCGAGCAGCAGCACGTCCAGGTCGCCCCAGAACACGTCGGAGAGCATCTGGACCAGGGCCCGGTCGAGCATCGGGCCGCGCCAGGCGACGACCTGGTCGCGGCGCGGCTTGAGCATGCCGATGGAGATGACCGAGACGCCGCTCGGCGTCGGGACCGGCATGATCAGGTCCTCGACCTGGGTGGGCCGGGTGTCGGCCACGCCCAGCATGGCCGGGACCGAATGGCCGTAGATGTCGGCGTCGACGACCCCGACCCGCAGGCCCAGCTTGGCCATCGAGAGCGCGAGATTGACGGTGACCGAGGACTTGCCGACGCCGCCCTTGCCGCTGGCGATGGCGTAGACCTTGGTGAGCGAGCCCGGCTGCGCGAAGGGGATCTCGCGCTGCGCCTGCCCGCCCCGCAGGACCTCCTGGAGGCCACTGCGCTGCTCGGCGCTCATGACGCCGAGCTCGAGGTCTACGCCGGTGACGCCGGCGACCCGGCTCACGGCCCCGGTGACGTCGCGGGTGATCGTGTCCTTGAGCGGACAGCCGGCCACGGTCAGCAGCACCTTGACGTGCACGAGGCCGTCGGGGTCGATCACGACCGTGTCGACCATCCCGATCTCGGTGATCGGGCGCTTGATCTCGGGGTCGTTGACGGTCGCGAGCGCGGCGTTGACGGCGTCGAGAGTGGGCAACGGGGAGGAAGAGCTCATGGTGCCGCCAGTCTAGGTGGCGGTCGAGTCCGGCCCCGAGGCGGCGGTGGGGTGAGACTGCTTACCCTCCGGCGCGTCCTCGGGAGGGGCGTCCTGCGCACGCTCGTCGAGGTCGGCCAGCAGCGCCCGCAGCTCGGAGCGCAGGAAGTCGCGGGTCGTGACCTCGCCGACCGCCATCCGCAGCGACGCCACCTCGCGGGCCAGGAACTCCATGTCGGCGTGCGCCCGCGCGTTGGCCTGGCGGTCCTGCTCGGCGATCACTTTGTCGCGCTGTTCCTGGCGGTTCTGCGCGAGCAGGATCAGCGGTGCGGCGTACGACGCCTGGAGGCTGAGCATCAGCGTCAGGAAGATGAACGGGTAGGCGTCCCACCGGGAGTCATCGGGCGCCAGCGCGTTCCAGCCGACCCAGAGCAGCACGAACCCGGTCATGTAGATCAGGAACGTCGCGGTGCCCATGAACCGGGCGAACTGCTCGGCGAAGAGACCGAACGTGTCGGGGTTGAAGGCCGGGCGGCGGACCAGTCGGCGCCGGGTGCTGCGCGGGGTGTCCAGCCGGGGGGTGCGCGGCTCAGCCATCCTTCACCCCCAGGGGTCCACCGCCGCGGGGCATCCGGTCGCGCCAGTTGGTGGGCAGCATGTGGTCGAGCAGGTCGTCGACGGTGACCGCGCCGAGCAGGTGGCCGTTCTCGTCGACGACGGGCGCGGCGACCAGGTTGTAGGTCGCGAGGTGGGCTGCCACCTGGTCGATGGTCGCCTCGGGCCGCAGCGACGCCATCGAGTCGTCCAGGGCGCCGGCGACCAGCGTGGAGGGCGGCTCGCGCAGCAGCCGCTGGATGTGGGCGATGCCGAGGAACCGGCCGGTCGGCGTCTCCAGCGGCTGCCGGCAGACGTAGACCAGGGCGGCGAGCGCGGGGGTGAGCTCGGGGTTGCGCACGTGGGCCAGCGCGTCGGCGATGGTGGCGTCGGGGCCGAGGATCACCGGCTCGGGGGTCATCATGGCGCCCGCGGTGTCGTCGACGTACGACATGAGCCGGCGCACGTCCTCGGCCTCCTCGGGCTCCATCAGGCCCAGCAGGATCTCGGCCGTCTCGGGCGGCAGGTCGGCGATCAGGTCGGCCGCGTCGTCCGGCGACATCTCCTCGAGCACGTCGGCGGCCCGCTCGGAGTCGAGCGCCTCGAGGATCTGGACCTGGTCCTCCTCCGGCAGCTCCTCGAGTACGTCGGCCAGTCGCTCGTCGTCCAGGGCGGCCACGACGGCGGCCCGGCGCTCGAAGGGCAGGTCGTGGATCATGCTGGCCGCGTCGGCCGGCCGCATCTCGTTGAGCGCGGCGATCAGGTGCGTGGCGCCCTGCGACTCCTCGCGGCCCACGAGACCCGAGACGTCGCGCCACTCCACGACGTGGGTCTGGCCGCGGCGACGCAGCCCCTTGGCCGGCTCCTGGACCGCGACTCGGCTCAGCACCCAGTCGCGGTTGCGGGCCTGCTCCATGGCCACGTCGTAGACGGTGCCGGTGACGCCGCTCTCCTTGATCACCACCGTGCGGTCGAGCAGCTGCCCGATCACGAGGGTCTCGGTGGAGCGCTGCTCGAAGCGGCGCATGTTGAGCAGCCCGGTCGTGTAGACCTGCCCGCTGTCGATGTTGGTCACCCGGGTCATCGCCACGAAGATCCGGCGCCGGCCGAAGACCTCGGCGACCAGCCCCAGCACCCGCGGCTGGCTCTCCTCGGAGCGGATCGCGACCACGAGGTCGCGGACCTTGCCGACCTGGTCGCCGCGGGGGTCGAAGATCGGCAGCCCGACGAGCCGGGCGGCGTAGACGCGCGCAGGGGTGGTGCTCACAGCGCAACGCTAGTGCCATGAGCGCAGCTCACGGTCGCTCCGCGCCGGTTCGTCCTACACTCCTTGCATGAGGACTCGACGTTGGCTGGCTGCCCTGGCACTGCCGCTCGTGCTCGTCACGGGGTGTGGCGACGACTCCCCGTCGTCCGCCGACGACCCTGACCCGACGCCGACCACGTCGACCTCGCCGAGCCCCTCGGAGTCCGAGACGACGTCCGCACCACCCGACACCAGCCCCCAGTGCAGCGAGATCTGGGTCGACGGCAAGAAGTTCCCCGAGCGCTACCGCGGCTGCTTCGAGGGCACCGAGAAGATCCAGGCGGAGTCGGTCTACTGCGAGTTCGGCACCAAGCTCTTCTTCTACGCCAACAGCTTTTACGCCGTGCCCAACGGGCCGGTCAACGAGACCGAGGGACCCCTCGCCAAGGACGACAGCTTCAAGACCGCCCTCAACAAGTGCGGCGGCTGACCCACGACCGAGATCTCCTGAATCACCAGCCCCGACTGTTACAGTCTCGCGGGTGGGGTAACGGGCGTTGAACCGTCCTGCCGCACCTCCGCCAGGTGGGACTTCCCCGATCTGCCCGACCCGGCCGGACGACGCGACGCGCTCGTCACGGCACCCTAGCCAGGGAGTGTGAACCCAGCGTGCGACGTCTCTCCGCCGCCACCGTGCTCGCCACCAGCCTGATCGTCGTGGCCAGCCTCCTCGGAGGTCTTCCCTCCTCGGCCTCCGCGGGCCAGAGCTTCGAGCCCGCCCCCTCTCTCACCGCCAGCCAGCAGGCCGAGGCCAGGCGAGGCGTCGGCCCCAAGCCCGCGCCCGACAAGTACACGCCGCCGGCCGGCCCCAAGTTCAACAACCCGCTCGCCGGCAAGGAGGCCCGCGGCCGGATCCGCCGCCACCTGCTGCGCACGATCAACAGCGTCCCGGGCCGCGAGCAGATCCGGATCGCCAGCTGGAACGTCAAGAGCACCGACATCCAGAACGCCCTGATCCGCGCCCACGAGCGCGGCGTCTCGGTGCGCGTGATCATCGACCGCGGCAACGCCGGTCCCGCCAAGCCCAACCCCGGCTTCGACCGGATGGCCCGCAAGCTCGGTGAGGGCCAGAAGAGCCGGATGCCCTCGCAGAAGAGCTTCACCCGCAAGTGCGTGAGCTCGTGCCGCTACTACTCCGGCATCGCGCACACGAAGTTCTTCCTGTTCAGCAAGGCCGGTAAGGCGCACAACGTCGTGATCTACGGCTCCAACAACGCCACCGACCTCGCCGCCCACTCGCAGTGGAACGACATGTTCACGATCAAGGGCCGCGGCAACATCTACCAGGAGTTCCTGCACATCTTCGACCAGATGCGCCGGGACCAGCCGATCAAGCAGGCCTACGAGACCTACGCGCACGGGTCGACCACGTCGTACTTCTACCCCTACAAGGGCCAGGGCACCGGCGACGACCCGCTGCTGCGCGACCTCAACGACATCCGCTGCAAGGGCGCCACCGGAGGCACCGGCACCAACGGTCGCACCAAGATCCGGATCGCGCAGACCTCCATGCACGGAGAGCGCGGCAAGCAGATCGCCAACCGGCTGCGCGACATGTACGAGAACGGCTGCGACATCAAGATCGTCTACGCCGTGTTCGGCAACCAGGTGCTCTCGATCCTGCGGCACACCAGCCGCGGCAAGATGCCGATCCGCCAGATCGCCCAGGACTTCGACCTCGACGGCGTCTACGACAAGTACCTCCACATGAAGAACATGGCGGTCAGCGGGGTCTACAAGGGCCGCACCGACGCCAACGTCACGTGGAACGGCTCGGCCAACTGGACCGGCGTCGCGCTGGCCAGCGACGAGATCGTGATGCGCATCATCGGCCCGCGGATCCGTGCCCAGTACGCCAACTGGGTCGACTACCTCTACGCCAACCCTCCGCGCCTGACCGGCGCCGAGGCGGTCGAGGCCAGGATGGCGCGCGCCCGCGTGATCGCCAGCGGCATCCGTCCCGAGTCGGGCATCGAGGTCAACTGAGCTGAGCCCGGTCCCCGCGCGCGTCCCGCCGGAAGGCGGTCACGGCACCTAGCGTGAGCGCGTGCGACGACCGGGCTGGCGACACCGTGGCGCGCCACTGGTGGCGCTCGCCCTCGCGGCGGCGCTCTCGGTCGGCGTCGTGGCCGTGGTCCTGCACCAGGCCTCGGACCCCGGTCCCGCCCGGCCGCCCCACCAGGCGGTGCTCGGCGCGGCCACGGCGGCCGCGGTCGACCGCTGCGACGACGCCCTGCTGCTGACCGTCGACGGTGGGGGCGAGCGTCCCCGCAGCGCCGAGCAGCCCGGCCGCACCGTCGACGTCTTCCTCCGGGCCGTACGCCGCCACGCCGCCACGTCGGGTCGCACCCTCCACCACGTGGGCATCGCTCTGCAGACCGAGCCGCCGCGCGAGCTGCTCGGCAACCCGCGCGCGCCGAAGGCCAAGGCTGCGGTCACGCCGCTGCGCGTGCGGATCTGGCGGAAGCCGGTCGCCGACGGGGTCGACCGGGCGCTCGCGGCGCTCGGCCAGGCCGCCCTCGACTGTCCCGACCAGCAGGTGCTGCTCGCGGGCTACGCCCACGGTGCCTCCGTCGTGCACCGCGTGCTCGGCGCCCTCCAGAGCCACCCGGACGTCCTGTCCCGGGTCGCGGGTGCTGCGCTCGTCTCCGACCCCGACCGGCTGGCGCGCAGCGTGGCGACGCTCGTGGGCGCCCCCGCGGCCGGCCCGAGACGCAGCGGCGTCTTCGCCGTCGTCGGCACGGTGGCCGACGTGCCGCCCACGATCTCCACGTTCGCCGTCGTCAACGTGTGCACCGCCCGCGACCTGGTCTGCGACCCGGTCAACAACCCCGCCAAGGAGGCGCTCGGGCTTGCGCGGAGCTACCACACCGGCCCGGGCGCGCGCCTGGTCCGGGCCGCGGCCGGCACCGTCTGGCGCCTGGCCCTGCTGCGCCCGGTGCCGCGCCCGGAGATCCAGGTGGTCACGGGCGAGGTCGACCAGCCGCTGTCCCTCCAGCTGGCCGTCGACGTGCTCCCCGAGGCAGCCGCCGGGGTCGAGTGGACCGACGCGCAGCAGCTGCCGCCGGGCTTCACGCTCACGGCCGACGGCCTGCTCACGGGCACCCCGGCGGCGTACGGCACCTGGAACATCACCTACGTCGTCCGCGGCACCGAGCCGGCCACCACCGGGTCCCGCGGCGTCGTGGTGCTCACCGTGGCCTCGGAGTCCGCCGGCGTCAGCGCGGGCGGCCAGACCTCGTGCGAGACCCGTGCCGACGGCACCGGCTGGTGCTGGGGCCGCAACAGCTTCGGCCAGCTCGGCGACGGCACGACCACCGCCGCGTCGACGCCGAGGAAGGTCGCCGGCAGCGCGGGCTGGGCGTCGCTCAGCACCAGTGGGTCGACCACCTGCGGGACCAAGCTCGACGGCACCCTGTGGTGCTGGGGGCTCGACAACTTCGGCCAGCTCGGCATCGGGCGCGGGGCCCCACGCTCGACCCCGGTCCAGGTGGGTACGTCGGTCGCGTGGACGTCGGTCAGCACCAGCTGGTTCCACACCTGCGCGACCCGCAGCAACGGCTCGCTGTGGTGCTGGGGGAGCAACCTGCGCGGCCAGCTCGGCAACGGCAGCTTCGACAACCGGGGCACGCCCACCCGGGTCGGTACCGACAGCGACTGGGCCTCGGTGACCACCGGCGGCTACTACACGTGCGGGGTCCGCACCGACGCGACCGCCTGGTGCTGGGGGCAGAACGCCCTCGGCCAGCTCGCCAACGCCAACGAGGCCCCGCAGCCGCGGCCGGTCCGCGTGCCCGGCACACAGCTCTGGGCCGAGCTCAGTGCGGGGTGGGCACACACGTGCGGAGTCACCGTCGAGGGGGCCGCCTGGTGCTGGGGCCTCAACCGTCGGGGCCAGGTCGGCGACGGCACCAAGGTGCTGCGGCGCACGCCGGTTGCGGTGAGCGGTGACCGGATCTGGACTACCCTCTCCGTGGGTGACGCCACCTCGTGCGGCGTCGACAACACGGGCGCTGCGTGGTGCTGGGGCAGCAACAGCTACACGCAGCTCGGTGACGGCCGGAACGCGCACCAGACGGTGCCCGTCCTAGTTAGCAGCGAACAGCCCTGGTTGTCGGTCGACGCGGGTTGGTTCCACGAGTGTGGGACCGGCGACGGCGGCGTCATCGCGTGTTGGGGCAACAACGAGCTGGGCCAGATCGGCAACGGTTCCCGCAGCGACCAGCCGGTCCCGGAGGAGGTGCGATGAGCGACGGTCCCCGTCTCTCCCAGGAGCGCCTCAGCGTCCTCGCCACCGTCGGCGGCGTGGTCGCGATCGTGCTCGTCGTCGTCGCGGCCAACCTGATCGGGCGCGGCGGGTCCGAGACCCCTGCGCCGCAGGCGGCCACCCCGTCTGCACCGTTGAGCACCGGTGCTGCCGAGCTCGCGACCATGTCGCCCGAGGAGATTGCGAGCAAGGCCCTCCAGGATCGCGGCAAGATCGCCCCGCAGAGCATCCCGTCGGGCGCCAAGTCCCTCGCCGCCGCGGCCGAGGGCCTCGCCGGCGACCTGCCCTACAGCTTCGTGATCACGACGTTCAACATTCTCGGCAGCCAGCACACCGCCCCGGGCGGGCCTGCCGCGGAGTTCGCTCCGGGCCGGATCCGCACCGAGTGGGCGGCGCCGCTGCTCGCCTCCTACGGCTCCAGCGTGGTCGGGCTCCAGGAGCTCCAGGGCGACCAGCTCAGCGGTCTCGACCGGGCGCTGGGCGGTGCCTGGGAGTTCTGGCCCGGCGCCGCGCTGGGCGGCCAGGGGATCCCGCAGTCGCTGATGTGGAAGTCGTCGGTGTGGAGCCCGACGTTCAAGGGCTCCATCACCGTGCCATTCATGGGCAAGACCCGCCCCCAGCCGGTCGTCCGGCTCCAGCACGCCGAGACCGGCCGCGAGATCTACGTCCTCAACATCCACAACTCCCCGCGGGACGCGCAGGGGCGTGAGGGTGAGCGCGACAAGGCGATGGCGATCGAGGCGGAGGCGGTCCGCGAGCTGCGCAAGGACGGCATCCCGGTCTTCCTGATCGGCGACTTCAACGAGCACGAAGAGGCGTTCTGCTACTTCAGTGCCAACGCCGGGATGATCGCGGCCAACGGCGGCTCCAGCTCCGGGGGGAGCTGCCGGGCGCCTCGCCCCAACCGCGTCGACTGGATCTTCGGCACCCCCGACATCTCGTTCTCGGGATTCCGCCTCGACGAGGGCCCCGAGGTACGCCGGATCACCGACCATGCCGTGCTCACCAGCACGGTGTCGGTGCCGTAACCTCGCCTGTCGTGGCGGAGACGGACGTACGGGTCGACGACGCGGGCGTGCACCTCCCCGCGGACTACGACGGCACCGGTGACGTCTACTTCGACGGTCACCACGCGTGGTCCTACACCGCCACCCCCCGCCGGGGCCGCGACGAGACGCTGGTGCCCTGGCCCAAGCGGATGAAGCGCTGGCTCAACGGCGTCTCCGACGTCCGCGTGGTCTCCGGCGACGAGGAGCTCTTCTCCGGAGCCGTGTCGTTCGGCAACGGCAAGGGGCGGGTCCGCTTCGTCGACAAGGCCGGGATCCCGGTGATGATCGACAAGTGGGGCCTGCTCCAGCGGCCATTCTCCGGTCGCGACGCCGGGGTCGTCGAGCAGATGGTCGACATCACCGACCGGATCCTCGACGTGATGGAGACCGAGTGCGGGGTCCAGGGCTGGATCGCCTTCGGCACCCTGCTGGGGGCCGCCCGCGAGGGCAAGGTCATCGGCCACGACTCCGACATCGACCTGGCCTACCTCAGCGACAAGGCGACGCCGGCCGAGATGGCGGTGGAGCTCTACGAGATCGGTCGGGCGCTGCGGCGCCACGGCATGAGCGTGCTCAACAAGTCGGGCTCGTTCATCACCGTCGTGTGGACCTCGCCCGACGGCGGGATGGCCAGCATCGACGTCTACACCTGCTTCTACGTCGGCGACCTCCTCTACGAGACCGCCACCGTGCGTCAGCGGGTCCCGCGCTCGGCGATCCTGCCCCTGACCGAGCTCGAGTTCGAGGGCCGGATGCTCCCGGCCCCCGCCGACCCCGACGCGATGCTGGCCGTCTCCTACGGGCCCGGCTGGCGGGTGCCCGACCCGTCGTTCAAGCACGAGCCGGGCCCCGAGATCGGGCAGCGCTTCGACGGCTGGTTCTCCTCGCTGATGCGCCAGCGGCGCGACTGGGAGCAGCACGTCTCCGACCTCTTCAAGGACACCGCCCACGGGCCCTCCGACTTCGCCCGCTGGGTCGCCGCGCGGCTGCCGGCCGGCAGCCGCGTGATCGAGATCGGCTCCGGCTCCGGCCAGGACGCGCTCCACCTCGCGGGCGCCGGCTTCCCCGTGGTCGCGCTCGACTACGCCCGCCCGTCGCTGCGCCGCCCTCAGCGGCTGGCCCGCCGCGGCAAGCTGGCCGTGTCGTTCTCGCACCTCAACCTCTACGACCTGCGCGACGTGCTCACCCGGGCCGCGTTGGTCGCCCGCGACAAGCGGCCGCACAGCCTCTACGCCCGCGAGGTGCTCGAGACCCTGGACGCCGACGGCCTGGACAGCTTCTGGCGCTTCGCGTCGATGACGCTGCGCGCCGGTGGTACGGCGTACCTCGAGGGCCACGCGCTGTCGCGCCCCGACGCGGCCGAGTGGCGCTCCGCCCACGGCGGCGGCCGGCGCCACTCGCTGGACCCGCGGATGCTCGAGGGCGCCGCCGTACGCGCCGGCGGGACGGTCACCCACCGGGAGGGGTTCCTCGCGGCGGCGGCCGCGGTGTCGGGTGGCGCACCCGCGCGGTGGAGAATGGTCGTCGAGTGGCCGGCCAGCACCCGCCCGGCAGGAGAGGACCCCGAGCAGTGACCCAGCGTCTCTACCTGCACGTCGGTGCGCCGAAGTCGGGCACGACCTACCTGCAGCGGGTCCTCGAGACCAACCGCGCCCGGCTCGCCGACGCCGGTGTCCTGGTCGTCGGCGACCGTCACCTCGACCGGATCCACGCCGCGATGGTGGTCCGCCAGGACCCGCGGCTCGAGAGCCTGCCCGAGCGCGCCCGCACGTCGTGGAGCCGGCTGGTCGCGCAGGTCAGGGGCTGGCGCGGCGAGTCCGCGGTGCTCAGCTACGAGCTGTTCGCGGGCGCGTCTCCCGAACAGGTCCGCTCCGCCCTCGCCGACCTCGACGGGATCGAGGTCCACGTCGTCGTGACCGCCCGCGACCTGGGCTCCGCCGTGCCGTCGGCCTGGCAGGAGCGCCTGAAGTTCGCGCTGACCACGCCGCTCGAGCGCTGGCGGCCGCGCCCGGAGTCCGCCGGCCCCCGCGCCGAGTGGGCCTGGCGCACCATGGACCCCTCCGGGGTCGCGGCCCGCTGGGGCGCGTCCCTGCCGCCCGAGCACGTGCACATCGTCACCGTGCCCCGCGACCGGTCCGGAGACCACGAGCTGTGGAGCCGCTTCGCGCAGGCCTGCGGCATCGAGGTTCCCGGTCTCCAGCTCGACGTGGAGCGGGCCAACGCCTCCCTGGGGCTGGTCGCCGCCGAGCTGCTGCGCCGCGTCAACGAGAAGGTGCGCGAGCCGATCTCGGGCAGCCGCGAGCAGTCCCGCTGGCTGCGCGACACCCTCGCCCACGGGGTCCTGGTCGAGCTCGGCGGCGAGCCGATCGGCATCACCGACGAGCAGTTCGCCGACGCGACCCAGCGTGCCGAGGAGGCCGCGACCGCACTGCGCGACGCGGGCTACGCCGTACACGGCGACCTCGATGACATCCTCGCCAGCCGGCGTGACGCCCGCACCCCGGGGGAGGCGACCGACGCCGAGCTGCTCGACACCGCAGTCGAGACCATCGTCCGGCTACTGCTGCTCGTGCGCGAGCGCACGCTGGAGCGCGACACCGACACCTCGCTGCTCGCCGACGAGGGCTCGCGGATCAAGGCGCTGGGCAAGGGCGTCGTACGACGGGTCACGGCGCCGCGGGTCGAGTCCCGCGCCGAGGACCTGCGGGCCCGCGTGGCCGAGCTCGAGGCCGAGGTGGCCCGCAGCCGGGCGCTGCACCTGCGGGTCGCCGAGCTGACCGACGTCGTCACCGAGCTGCTGATGCCGCCGCACTCGACCGACGGCCGGGTGGCCGCCAAGGCCCTCAACGCCTACCGCAGCGAGTCGCTGTGAAGGTCCCTCTGAAGGTGCCCGCCCGCCTCGACGGGGTCGCCCGGCGGATGGCGGCCGGCACCGGCCTGGAGGAGGTGCTCCGCCTGCAGCGACGGGTCGAGGACCTCGAGGAGGCGGTCGCGGAGAACACCCTGCTCGCCGACCCGCTGGCCGCGCAGGTGACCGCCCTCGAGCAGGCGCTGGTAGGCCCGCTCGAGCACCGCACCCGCCTGCTGCGACGGCGGCGCTGACCGTGGACACGATTTAGCCCCGAACCTACCGGCGGGTAACGTTCTCGCCGCCTGTACGACCGAGACGAAGGAGCAGACCATGGGTCGCCTCTGCCAGACCGACGGACTCACCGACGACCAGACCGAGATCCTCAAGGCGGTCCGGACCTTCGTCGACGAGAAGATCCTCCCCGTCGCGACCGAGCTCGAGCACGCCGACGAGTACCCCCAGGAGATCGTCGACGGCCTCAAGGAGCTCGGCATCTTCGGGCTGATGATCCCCGAGGAGTACGACGGGCTGGGCGAGTCGCTGCTCACCTACGCGCTGTGCGTGGAGGAGATCGCGCGTGGCTGGATGAGCGTCTCCGGCGTCATCAACACCCACTTCATCGTGGCCTACATGCTGATGAGGCACGGCACCGAGGAGCAGAAGAAGAAGTACCTGCCGAAGATGGCCACCGGCGAGGTGCGCGGTGCCTTCTCGATGTCCGAGCCCGGTCTCGGCTCCGACGTGGCCGCGATCAAGACCAAGGCGACGAAGAACGACGGTGCTGATGGGGGCTACTCCATCACGGGCCAGAAGATGTGGCTGACCAACGGCGGCACCTCGACACTGGTGGCCACGCTCGTGGTGACCGACGAGGGCGCCGACTCGGTCTACAAGAACATGACGACATTCCTCGTGGAGAAGGAGCCCGGCTTCGGCGAGACCGCACCGGGCCTGACCATCCCCGGCAAGCTCGACAAGATGGGCTACAAGGGCGTCGAGACCACCGAGGCGATCTTCGACAACCACCAGGTCTCCGCCGACCAGATCCTGGGCGGTGAGCCGGGCCAGGGCTTCTACCAGATGATGGACGGCGTCGAGGTGGGCCGCGTCAACGTCGCCGCGCGCGCCTGCGGCATCGCCAACCGGGCCTTTGAGCTCGGCGTCGCCTACGCCCAGACCCGCGAGACCTTCGGCAAGCAGATCGCCGAGCACCAGGCGATTCTCTTCCGGCTCGCTGAGATGGCGACCAAGGTCGAGGTCGCCCACACGATGATGGTCCGCGCCGCGCGCACCAAGGACTCGGGCGAGCGCAACGACGTCGAGGCCGGCATGGCCAAGATGGTGGCCGCGGAGTACTGCAACGAGGTCGTCCAGGACTCCTTCCGGATCCACGGCGGCTACGGCTACTCCAAGGAGTACGAGATCGAGCGCCTCTACCGCGAGGCCGCGTTCATGCTGATCGGCGAGGGCACCTCCGACATCCAGAAGATGATCATCGGCCGGTCGCTGCTCAAGGACTACAAGCTGAAGAAGTAGCCGTGGACGTCGTCGAGGCCGTACGTCGCCAGGCACCGGCCTGCGCCCACCTCGGCTCGCCGATGTACGCCGGCCTGTGCGAGCGGCTGGCCGACGACCTCGCCGCGGGCGGGCCCACGTCGATGGTGCTCGCCGGCCACGAGGACGACCCGGGTCCGTCGGCGCTGGCGCTGCGGCTGCTGGGCAGCGTCCACCGTCTGGTGCTGGAGCGCCGGGGCGGCGCGCTGGCGGCGTACTACCCGAGCGTGGGCGGCACCTGGGAGCCCGAGGCCGGCTGGCTGGCCCTGCGCGACCTGCTCGCCGCCGAACCGGACGCCGTACGGGAGTGGCTGGACCGGCCGCCGCAGACCAACGAGGTCGGGCGCGCCACCGCGCTGATGGCCGGTCTGCTCGCGCTGCCGTGGCCGCACCCGGTGCGGCTGTTCGAGATCGGCTCGTCCGGCGGGCTCAACCTGCTGGCCGACCAGTTCCGCTACGTCACCCCGTCCGGCTCGGTCGGGCCGGAGGACTCGCCGGTCGTGCTCGACCCCGCCTGGACCGGCGTCCTGCCGCTGGGTGAGTCGCTGGGTGAGCCGCCGCGGATCGTGGAGCGCCTGGGCTCCGACGTGATGCCGGTCGACGTACGCACCACCGAGGGCCGGCTGACCCTGACCGCCTACGTCTGGCCCGACCAGACCCACCGGCTGGAGCGGCTGCGCGGCGCCTTCGCGCTGGCCGACCGCACGCCGACCGTCGTACGACGGGAGGCCGCGGGCGACCTCGTGGCCGGCCTCGACCTCGTGGACGCCACCACGACCGTGCTGTGGCACAGCGTGATGTGGCAGTACCTCGGCCGCGACGAGCAGGACCGGGTGCGCGCGAGCATCGACGCGCTCGGCGCGCGGGCGACGCGGGAGGCGCCGTTCGCCCACGTCTACCTCGAGCCCTCGCGGCGTACGCCGGAGTCGGAGCACGAGTTCCTGGTCTGGCTCGAGACCTGGCCGACGGGGGAGCGGCGTGTGCTGGGCACGTCGGTCGGCCACGGCGTACCTACCCACGTCGAGCTCCTGCACTAGCGTGCGGCCCATGGCGAGCCGGGTGGTCCTGCACGTGGGGCTGATGAAGTCCGGCACGTCGTACCTCCAGCGGCGCCTCGACGCCAACCGCACCCTGCTCGCTGAGCGCGGCGTGCTGCTGCCCGGCGAGCGCTGGCGTGACCAGATGCTGGCGGTCAGCGACGTGCTCGGACGCAAGCAGCTGCTGGACAAGTCCGCAGGGCGCTGGGCCGCGCTGATCGACGAGGTGGTGGCGCACGACGGCCCGGCGATCGTGAGCATGGAGTTCCTCGGCCCGGCGACGCCCGACTCGATCGCCCGCGTCGTGGGCTCGCTGGCGCCTGCAACCGTCGAGGTGGTCGTGACCCTGCGCGACCTCGGGCGCACCGTCCCGGCGATGTGGCAGGAGAGCCTGCAGAACGGCGGCGTCGTCCCCTGGGCGGAGTACGTCGGTCAGCTCGCGGGCGCCCGGCGGCCGGCCCGGGCGTTCTGGCGGCAGCAGGGGATGGGGCGCATCGCGGGCAACTGGGTGGCGGAGGTCGGACCGGAGCGCGTGGCGCTCGTGACCGTGCCGCCGGCGGGCGCCGAGCCGGGACTGCTCTGGGAGCGGTTCTGTGACGCAGCGGGGCTCGAGGCGCGCGACGCGGCGCCAGTCGAGCCGGCCAACACGTCACTCGACGCGGCGTCGGCGGTGCTGCTGCGCGAGCTCAACCTGCGGCTGCGTGACGACGACCTGCCGACGGGGGAGTACCACCGGCTGGTCAAGTTCGGGCTGGGCAAGCGCGCCCTCGCGGGGCGCGGCGGCGCGCCGATCGGCTTCGAACCGTCGGCCTGGCTGGTGCAGCGAGCCGGGGAGATCGAGGGGCGGCTGCGGGCCACGGGTGCGCGGGTCGTGGGCGACCTGGCGGAGCTGGCGCCGGTCGCGGTGCCGGGCATCGACCCGGAGACGGTCCCCGTCGACGAGCGGCTGCGCGCCGAGGTCGAGGAGCTGCGGGACGTCGTACTTCAGGGGCGCCGGTCTCAGCCTGGATAGACGCTCAGCCGACGACGACGTCCGAGACGAGGTAGCCGATCTCCTCGTCGGCCATCATCTTGTCCTGGTCGACGGAGACCGCGCTGGGGTACTCCTGGCCCTCGGGCCACTTGACCTTGACCACCGCGGCCTCGGTGTCGTTGGCGGCCTCGATGACCTCGTCGATCGTCAGCCAGCGGTACTCCGGCGCCGGATCGCCCTGGGTCACCCCGCGTCCGTCCTCGGCGTAGACCGCCTCGACCGCCTCGCCGGCGACGACGGTGACGCGCACCGGGGTGCCAGCGTCGGGGCAGAAGCAGGAGACGACGAGCGTGTAGCTGTAGTCGTCGGGCTCGAAGTCGGGGTAGGTGCCGACGGTCGGCTGGGCGGTGGACGTGGTCTCTGTCGGGGTGGGCGACGTCGTGGGGTCGTTGGCGACGGTGTCGTCGTCGGGCTCGGAGCCGCAGCCGACGAGGACGAGGGACACGGCGGCGGTCGCGAGCAGGGTGCGCATCATGAGGTTCTGACGGGCGCCGGCGCCGCTGGGTTGCATGTCGCCGAACATATCGGTCGACGGTCCTTGCCTCCCGTGCGAAGGTGGAGGCATGACCGACTCCAACAGCAACGAAGACCTCAAGTCCAAGATGCGCGAGGCGCTCGAGCGCAAGAACGCCAAGGAGAAGGGGGTCCACCAGGAAGGCCCGACCCCGGAGAAGGCACACGGCTCGGAGGTCATCGGCGGCGCTCCGAAGATGCATCGCCGCAAGGCCGGTGGGGGCGGCTCCTGACCGTCGTACGAGCGGCTGACAGAATCGGGGCGACGTCGTCGACCCCGAGGAGTGCAGGTGCAGTTCGGTCGTAGCTATGAGGAGTTCGAGGTCGGTGCGATCTACAAGCACTGGCCAGGCAAGACGGTCACCGAGTTCGACGACCACATGTTCTGCCTGCTCACCATGAACCACCACCCCCTGCACCTCGACGTCAACTACGCCGAGTCCACGACGCAGTTCGGCAAGAACGTCGTGGTCGGCAACTACGTCTACTCGATCCTGCTCGGCATGTCGGTGCCCGACATCTCCGGCAAGGCGATCGCCAACCTCGAGATCGAGTCGCTGCGCCACGTCGCCCCGACCTTCCACGGCGACACGCTCTACGGCGAGACCCGCGTGCTCGACAAGTGGGAGTCGAAGTCCAAGGACGACCGCGGCGTGGTCTACGTCGAGACCATCGGCTACAACCAGGACGGCAAGGTCGTCTGCATCTTCCGTCGCAAGGTGATGGTCCCCAAGGACAGCTACCTCACCGACCGCGGCGGCGAGCAGCCCGGCCGCCCCGTCCCCCAGCCCGACAAGAACTGGCCCGGCGAAGCTCCCACCGACTGATTGACGTTGACCCGCCCGAAACTTTCGGGCGGGTCAACCTTGGGTTCAAGGGATGGATGCAACACCTCTAGTCAGGCAGGGGTGTTGCAGCGATGGGTGGTCCAGGTCGTCCGCGGTTATCCAAAGGGCTCGAGCAGGTGTTCTGGTCGGCGATTCGTGAAGGTTCCTCGACCGCAGAGGCAGCGGCTGTTGCCGGTGTGTCTGAGCCCTCAGCACTGCGATGGTTCCGACAACGTGGCGGGGTGCTTCCACCTTCACCAGGGCCGGTTGGTCGACGTCCGCGTCTGAGCTTGGAGCAACGCGAGGAGATCGCGGTCCTCAAGGCTCAAGACCTCTCGAACGCCGAGATCGCTCGCCGCGTCGGGGTCCACAGGTCAACGATCGGGCGCGAGCTCGCTGCGGGCTCCTTGTTTCGTCCTCAGCGGCGCCCGAAGTACCGCGCCTCGGTCGCCCAGGCCGCCGCGGACCGGCGGGCCTCGCGCGGCCACCTACCCGGCAAGCTGGCCAGGAACCCGGCCCTGGCCGCCCTGGTCACCGCAGCCCTGGAGGACGAGCACAGTCCCGAGCAGATCGCCGCACGGTTGAAGATGGACTTCCCCGACGACGAGGACATGCACGTGAGCCACGAGGTGATCTACCAGGCGCTCTACGTCCAGGGCCGCGGTGAACTACGCCGTGACCTGCACGTACGGCTGCGCACCGGCCGCGCGCTGCGTAAGCCCCGCAGAGCCCTCGGGGAGCGGCGCGGAAAGATCCCCGGGATGGTCGGCATCGCCGAACGGCCGCCCGAGGTCGAGGACCGAGCAGTGCCCGGGCACTGGGAAGGCGACCTGATCGTGGGGGCGTACTCGAAGTCTGCGATCGGGACCCTGGTCGAGAGGACGACCGGGTTCGTGGCCCTGCTCCACCTACCCGAGAATCACGGCGCGGACGCTGTCGCTGAAGCGATGATCGAAGCGATGAGCCGGCTCCCAGAAACCCTGCGCAAGACCATGACCTGGGACCAGGGAAGCGAGATGGCCAACCACGTCCAGATCGCCGCTGCGACCGATCTCGACATCTACTTCTGTGATCCCCACTCGCCCTGGCAGCG
>NZ_FNIC01000009.1 GCF_900103935.1 Nocardioides szechwanensis | reverse complement strand
CCGCTACGACAAACTCGCCGTGGTCTACCGCGGAGGCGTAGTCCTACGCGCCATCACCATCTGGCTTCGCGAATAGGGAGACACGCCCTAGGTGTGATGCGGAATGACGGACATCTCTTCTAATCCGCCGGTCGCAGGTTCGAATCCTGCCGGGGGCGCCCAGTCTGTCTGCTGCGTCAGCTGGCGGGGTCGACGGCCCGCATCCGGTCCGGGGACAGCCCGTGCGTCATCCCCCAGGCGACCGCCTGGGAGCGGCGGGTGACGTGGATCTTGCGGTAGGCGGTGCGCACGTAGGTCTTCACCGAGTTGATGCTCAGGTAGGACCGGTCGGCGATCTCCTGGTTGGACAGGCCCTGGGTGATCAGGGCGATGACCTCGGCCTCGCGGGCGCTCAGGCCGAACTCCTGGCCCGGCCAGACACCCCGCTCCGGCCCGACGCTCTCGGGCGGCGTGGGCTGCACGACCTCGCCGCGGCTGACGGCCTCGACCGCCGCGACGACCTGCTCGGCCGTGTAGGCCTTGGAGACGTAGCCGCGGGCGCCCTTGGCGAGCGTGCGCTCGACCAGTTCCGGCTGGACGTTCCAGCTGTAGATGACGACTTTGGCGCCCCCGCCCCGCACGAGGTCCTCCAGGTCGACCCCGTCACCCTGCACCTGACCGAAGGTGTCGTAGAGGATCACGTCGACGTCGGTGATGACCGGCAGGCCGGCGTCGATCTCGACGACGGCGACCCGGTCGCTGAAGGGGCTGAGCATAGCCGCGACCCCCGCGACGACCATCTCGTAGTCATTGACGACGGCGATCCGTATCGGTGCCTGTGGGGGTGTCATGGGGTCAAGAGTATTTCATCGACACGCGGCCGGGCTCCCCAATCCCGCATACCCGCCGAGATTCAATGGCGAAGGCCCCGCACAGTATGAGTGTGCGGGGCCTTATGCATGCCCCCAGGCGCTGACCTGGGGGCTTCAGCCGACGTAGTCCTCGATCTCGGCGAGCAACGAGGCACGTACGTCGTCCGGAGCGAACGACGCGTCGACCGCCGCCCGGGCGAGGTCGGCGATCCCCCGCTCGTCGAGGTCCAGCAGGTCGGCGGCGATCTCGTACTCGCGGTTGAGCGAGGTGCCGAACATCGGCGGGTCGTCGGAGTTGATGGTGACCAGCACGCCGGCCTCGACGAACGTACGCAGCGGGTGCTCGGCCAGCGTCGCGACGGCTCTGGTGGCGATGTTGGAGGACGGGCAGACCTCGAGCGGGATCCGGTGCTCGGCGAGGTGGGCGAGCAGCGCCGGGTCGGCCGCTGACGACGTACCGTGCCCGATCCGCTCGGCACCCAGCAGCTGCAACGCGTGCCACACCGTCTCCGGTCCGGTGGTCTCGCCGGCGTGCGGCACCGACCGCAGCCCGGCCGCGCGGGCCGCGGTGAAGTGCGGCTCGAACTGCGGCCGGGGTACGCCGATCTCGGGGCCGCCCAGGCCGAAGCCGACGAGCGCGTCGGTCCGGTGGTCGAGGGCGTAGCGGAGCGTGTCGTCGGCGGCGGGCAGGCCCGACTCGCCGGGGATGTCGTAGATCCAGCGCAGCACCAGCCCGAAGTCACGCTCCGCCGCCACCCGCGCGTCCTCGATCGCCTCGGTGTAGGCCTCGATCGGGATGCCTGCGGCGACCGATGTGTACGGCGTACAGGTGAGTTCGGCGTAGCGCAGGGACTGGCCGACCGACATCTCGCGGGCCACCTCGTAGGTGAGGTAGCGCAGATCCTCAGGGGTGCGGATCAGGTCGACGACGGCGAGGTAGACCTCGATGAAGTGGGCGAAGTCGCGGAACTCGTAGTACGCCCGCAGGGCGTCGGGGTCGGACGGCACCGTGCCCGGGTGGCGCTCGGCGAGCTCGCTGACGATGCGCGGCGAGGCCGACCCGACGTGGTGGACGTGCAGCTCGGCCTTCGGCAGCCGCGCGATGAAGTCACTGGTGCTCATCGCGGAATGGTGCCAGCCCACCCACCCGGGCGACCAAACCGCGGCTCGCCCGAGCCCGGGACTAGGGTGATCTCTTGTGAATGACCGACTGGTGTGGATCGACTGCGAGATGACCGGGCTCGACCTGCGGGCGGACGCCCTGATCGAGGTCGCGGCCCTGGTCACCGACTTCGACCTCAACGTGCTCGGCGAGGGCATCGACCTCATCATCAAGCCACCGGCCGAGGCGCTCG
Source organism: Nocardioides szechwanensis (assembly GCF_900103935.1). Taxonomy (GTDB): domain Bacteria; phylum Actinomycetota; class Actinomycetes; order Propionibacteriales; family Nocardioidaceae; genus Nocardioides; species Nocardioides szechwanensis. Next base: position 117,745 of record NZ_FNIC01000009.1, on the reverse strand, counting down.
ACCAGATGATCGACTTCGTCCGTGCCATGCACGAGAAGTCCGGGCTCCTGGACCACCTCGACAGCGGGATCACCCTGGCCGAGGCGGAGGAGCAGGTGCTCGCCTACATCCGCGAGCACTGCGCCGAGGGCAGCCGTCCGCCGCTGGCCGGCAACACCGTCGGCACGGACCGCCTCTACATCTCGCGCGACATGCCCGACCTGGACGCATTCCTCCACTACCGGATCGTCGACGTCTCCTCGATCAAGGAGCTCTCCCGACGCTGGTTCCCGAAGGCCTACTTCACGGCCCCGCCCAAGCGCGGCAACCACCGGGCCCTGGCCGACATCCAGGAGAGCATCGAGGAGCTCCGCTACTACCGCGAGACCGTCTTCGTGCCGTCTCCGGGCCCGGACGCCGCCACCGCCCGGCCGATCGCGCAGCGACACGGCGGTGCCCTGACCGGAATCGCCGAGCCCGATTCCAACCCGACCGCCTGAGCCGTCTACACTCCTCTCTGATCCAGGCAGTACGCCTCGTACGGCTCGGATCGCCCTGGTGGGTATAGCTCAGCTGGTAGAGCGCCGCCTTGTGGTGGCGGATGTCGCGGGTTCAAGTCCCGTTACTCACCCCAATGGTTCGAGCCCCTGACCGAGATGTCGGTCAGGGGCTCGACCCATTTCCGCTCGGCGCAACTTCACCGTAAGTCCACTGCTGCGGGCCACGGGTTGGGAAGACAGCCCTCGAGGCCAATGGTCTGCTGCAGCATCACGGGTGCTGGCAGCCCCGATCCAGGGCAGGGAACGTGCGGATACCCCAGGGCGTGGCCGACTTCATGGTTGATCACGTAACGCCGGTACTTGGGGAGCTGGCCCTCATACCCCTGGGTGCCGTTCGCCCAACGCCACGCGTTCAGGACGACCAGCTGCCCGTTGCGACATGAGAGCCGCCCCTCGGTTTCCAGTGGCGAGCACAGGCGGTCGGTGGTGGCCGGGGACGCCAGGAGGATTCGCAGGACCGCCCCACCACCGACTCGCCGCATCTGGTGGCTGCCTGTTGCTGACCAGCCCCGGCGACGGTCACTGAGCGTCGCGTCGACGACGTTCGCCACGTCGTCGACCGCGAACGGCAGACCTGCCTCCACTTCAACTGTGTAGGTGGTGGCGGGTTCGTCTTCCTGCGCAGCACGGGACGCTTTTGGGGCCACTTTGAAGGTGCCGTCACCCACCTCAGGTACGGCGATCGCGACGGGGGGCCGCGGGCCGACCCGTGTCTCGCGAGACCGATCAGGTCCGGAGGCAGTTGTGGGCTCCGGTGGCCGAAACGGTCTTGTCTCGAACTCGGTCACCGTGACCTGTCTCCGCGCGGTCCCTGCTGCCGCTTCGTCCGGCGACTGCGGTGGACGAAGCTGAAGTCCGAGAGCCACAACAGCAGTTGTGACGAGGAGAGCGCAACAAGCAGCACGGACGCGGCCGCGCGCGAATCTTCTGCGCTTGAGGCGCCGCCGTCCCCCTCGTCCACTCGCGCCGGACGTCACCTGACCGGTGCGTCGGCGTGGCTGTGCGCGGCGGCCGGGCTGTGTTCGATGCCCCTTCACCACGCCGGCAATATTCGAGAGGTAGCGTGTCGCCGAACGCGCTTCAGGGGAAGGTCGCGCGGTCCGGCGACACGCCGGTTCGGGGGGCGGGGCACTATGCGATGACTGACCACGTCTGGCCCTGATCGAGGGACACCACGACGTTCGTCGCCGTGGCCGCGTACCAAGCATTGGCGGTGACCTCCAACGCTCCCGGTGACCCTCCGATGCTGCCTCGGGATTCCCAGTCGCGACCGCCGGTCCGGCTGAGGTACACCGTCCCCTGCGGGTCGACGCCGACCAGCAGTTCGGGCGTCGGCCAGTCCAACAGCGCGAGCGTCGGTGCGGTCGTGAGGGGACGGGGTTGACCGGAAGCCCCGGGGTAGCGGACCACCTCACCCGTGGCAGTCGTGGCCAGGAAGGCGCCCAACTCACCCTGATCAAGCTTCGCCGCCGTGTTCACCGGGGCAACGGCGACATCCAGCATGGGACCGTCATCGATCGTGGTCCATGTCTGGCGATCCTTGCTGGCAAGGATGCGCTCTCCGTGGCTGTCGTAGCCAACCACCCATCGGCCGGCCGATTCCAGCGCATGGAAGTCGGCTTCGCCTGCCAGCGAGAGAAGCTCCCACGTGCGACCTTGGTCCGTGGATCCGACAAGCCCCAGGTGCGTGGGGAGGTCGCTGGTCAGGTCGGGGTGCCCGCTGGCAAGGAAGTCACCCTCACTGACCCGCAGGAACGCCATGGTGTCCTGCCAGGTGTCTCCGACTCGCTCGGTGGGCTCTCCAGCGCTGGCCCGGAAGAACCCAGTGTGAGCACCGATGTAGATCGTCTGTCCCTGGTCAGCTACACCGAGGCCGTGAATGTGGCCCATGCCGTTGCTGGGAACTGGCTCCGCGGCCCCGTCTCGCCCGTCACCGTCGAGGGCTACGAACGCGCCAACGCCTGCGACAAACAGGACCGGGAGCACCCAGGGCAGCACAAGGGACATGCGTCGCCGGACCGTCGCGCTCGACGATTGATGGCGTTGTGACATGGGGTTCCTGTCCGAAGAGGCGACGGCGGACCTAGGGCTGCATGAGCTGTTGCATCTGGGTGATCTCGGCCTGCTGGTCGCTGATGATCTTCTCGGCCAGGGCCACCGCGTCCGGGTTCTCGCCCTGGTCGACCTCGGACTCAGCCATCTCGATCGCGCCCTCGTGGTGCTCGATCATCATCTCCAGGAACATCTGGTCCCAGTCCGCACCCGAGGCTGCCATCAGGTCGCTCATCTGCTCCTCGTCCATCATGCCGGACATGGTGCCGCCCGAGTCGTGACCCATGTCGCCATGCTCCATGCCGCTGGCAGGGACATCCTCACCCCATGTGTCGAGCCAGCCCTGAAGGCTATCAATCTCGGGCCCCTGAGCGGCCTCGATGTCCTCGGCGAGCGACAGAACCTCCTCGCTCTTTGCCCGCCCCTGAGCCATCTGCGCCATCTCGACCGCCTGTTCGTGATGAGGGATCATCTGCCGGGCGAAGGTCACATCGGCGTCGTTGAAGGCTGCGGAGCTCTCGGTGCCTGTCGCGTCGCCGTCTGTGTCCTCTCCACACGCGGTCAACGTCAGTCCTGCGGCCGCGAGCAGGGCAATCGCAGCCAGCGTCTTCCTCATGGAGATCTCCATCCGGTGTGTGTGATGGCGCGCCAAGGCGCCGCCTGTGCCTGTGATCCTGGCCGCAGGAGATGGAGGGTCCACCCAGATCAGGTCAAGATTCGCTGAAGAAACCGGGCGACCCGTTGACTCAACTCGTTGGCTGCAGGTTGTGCGCTTGGTCTGGTCCGGGCTGGGCTGGTTGCGTGGGCAGGGTCAGCCGCTTGAGCATCAGGGCGTTGACGGCGACCAGGAAGCTCGACCCGGACATGGACAGCGCTGCGATCTCGGGTCGCAGGACCAGGCCGAAGGCGGGTTCAAAGACACCGGCGGCGATGGGTAGCGCGATCGCGTTGTAGCCGACGGCCCATCCGAGGTTCTGTCGCATCTTGCGCAGGGTGCCCCGCCCGATCGTGAGCGCCACGGGCACGTCCAGGGGGTCGGACCGCATGAGGACGACATCGGCGGCCTCGATGGCGACGTCGGTGCCGGCGCCGACGGCGATGCCGACGTCGGCCTGCACCAGGGAAGGAGAGTCGTTGACGCCGTCGCCGACCATCGCGACGACACGCCCCTCGCCCTGCAGCTGCTTGACGTGGCGAGCCTTGTCCTCGGGGAGCACCTCGGCGATCACGGTGTCGATGCCCAGCTCCTCGGCGATCCGCTCGGCAGTCGCCTGGTTGTCGCCGGTGAGCATGACCACCCTGATGCCGGCCTCGTGCAGGGCGGTGACGGCGGCGGCGGAGGTCTCGCGGACCGCGTCGGCCATCCCGATCACCGCGACGGCCGTGCCGTCGACGCCGACGAACACCGCGGTGCGGCCGCCGGCGGCGATCTCGTCGCGCTTGGCTGCGAGCGCCTCTACCGAGATCCCTTCGGACTCCATGAGACGCAGGTTGCCGATCGCCACCTTGTGTCCGTCGACCTCGGCCAACGCACCGATCCCGGTCACGTTGCGGAACCCAGTGGCGCGCAGCCGCGGCACACTGCGTGTGTCGACATGACGCACGACTGCCTGGGCGAGCGGGTGCTCTGACTCGCGTTCGAGCGCGCCGGCCAACGCGAGTACCCGTTGCTCGTCAACACCGGGACCGACGACCACGTCGGTGACTTCGGGCTCACCCTTGGTGAGGGTCCCGGTCTTGTCCATCACGACCGTGTCGATGCGGGCCGAGGTCTCGATCGCGGTGGCGTTCTTGAACAGGATGCCGCGCTTGGCGCCGAGTCCCGAGCCGACCATGATCGCGGTGGGCGTCGCCAGCCCGAGGGCATCGGGGCAGGTGATCACCACGACGGTGATCGCGAACAGCAGGGCTGTCTGCACGCTCGCGCCCGCGGCCAGCCAGACCAGGAAAGTGCCGACCCCACCACCCAGGGCGACCAGGACGAGCCAGAACGCGGCCTTGTCCGCCAGTCGCTGTCCGGGAGCCTTGGAGTTCTGCGCCTGCTGGACGAGCGCGACGATCTGGGCCAGGGCTGTGTCGGCTCCGACCTTGGTGGCTCGGACCCGGAGGGTGCCAGTGGTGTTGACCGTCGCACCGATGACCGGGTCGCCGGGAGACTTCGTCACGGGGAGGCTCTCGCCGGTGACCATGGCCTCGTCGACGTCGGACTCGCCTTCCTCTACGACACCGTCCGTGGCGATCTTGGCGCCGGGGCGAACCAGGAGCAGATCGCCCACGACGACGTCTGCGGTGGAGATCTCGACCGGTTCGCCATCACGGATGACGAGCGCCTGGGGCGGGGCGAGGTCGAGGAGGGTGCGGATGGCGTCGTTGGCGCCGCCGCGGGCGCGCATCTCGAACCAGTGGCCCAGCAGCACGAACGCGGTCAGCACGGTCGCCGCCTCGTAGAACACCTCGCCGCCTCCGGTGAGGGTGACTCCGAGCGAATAGGTCCAGCCCGCTCCGACGGCGACCGCGACGAGCACCATCATGTCGAGGGTTCGTGCGCGCAGGGCCCGCCAGGCACCGTCGAAGAAGATCCAGGCGGAGTAGAACACCACTGGCAGCGAGAGGAGCAGGCTGAACACGTCGTCCCGCAGCCCGAACGGGGCCGCGGTCTCGAAACCGATGACGTCGCGGCCGATCGGCGACCACAGCAGGATCGGGATGGAGAGGATCAGCGCGACGAGGAACCGGTTGCGCATGTCGCGGACCATGTCGGCCATCGACATGGACCCGTGTCCACCGTGGCCCATCGCGTCGTGAGGCGAGCTGACCGGGGACGCGGGCGCCATGGAGTGCCCCGCGTGAGCGTCATGGGCAAGGCGGCCGTCCGGCCCGTGAGCCGCCGTGGGTTCGGTCATCGGGTCGCACACGTGCTGGGGAACTGACTGGCCGGCGCAGTGGAAGCCGCACTCGCGAACCCAGTCACGCAGCTCGGTCAGGTTGGTGCGGTCGGGGTCGTAGGTCACGGTCGCGGTCTGCGCCACGGGGTTGGCATCGACCGAGTGGACCCCGGGCCGCCGCGACAGGACGGCCTCGGCCACGTTCTTGCTGGTAGCCCATTGGACTCCGGAGACCTCAAGCACCGCGGTGGCTGTTCCACTGCCGTCTGGGTGCTCCAGGTCGTGGTGGTGTTCGGAGTGTGCGTGCGCGGTCATCGGTCTGCCTTCCTGGGGAGTACGCCGGCGGCGGTCTGGTCGAGGCTTGCGTCCGGGTGAGGTGTGGAGGTGGTGGAGACGGCCCGGAATCGGCGCAACCGCAGGCTGTTGGAGACCACAAACACTGAGGAGAAGGCCATGGCGGCACCGGCGATGAGCGGGTTGAGCAGGCCGAGCGCCGCGAGCGGTAGGGCGGCGACGTTGTAGGCGAAGGCCCAGAAGAGATTGCCCTGGATGGTCCGCAGGGTGCGGCGGGAGAGCCGGATGGCGTCGACGGCCGCGCGGAGGTCTCCGCGCACCAGGGTCAGGTCGGAGGCCTCGATAGCCACGTCGGTGCCGGTGCCCATCGCGATGCCGAGGTCGGAGGTGGCCAGTGCGGCGGCGTCGTTGACTCCGTCGCCGACCATCGCGACGGTGCGGCCTTCGCGCTGGAGGCGTTCGATGACGGCGACCTTGTCGGCCGGGAGGACTTCGGCGATCACCTCGTCGATGCCGACCTCCGCGGCGACCGCACGCGCGGCACGTTCGTTGTCGCCGGTGAGCAGCACCGGTCGCAGCCCGAGCTGCTTGAGCTCGGCGACGGCCTGGGCACTCGTGGGCTTGATGGTGTCGGAGACGATGACGACCCCTCGGGCGGTGCCGTCCCAGCCCACTGCGATCACAGTGCGGCCCTGTTGCTCGGCGACATCGACCGTCTCGGCCAGGTGGGTGTCGAGAGGTTGGCTCCACTCGGTGGCCAGCCAGCCTGGCCGGCCGGCCACGACCGCGCGGCCCACTACGACGCCGGCGACTCCGAGGCCTTGGGTAGAGATGAACCCATCAACCTCCGGCAGTCGTTCGCTGAGGCGGACCTGCGCACCGGTGGCGATGGCCTGACCGATCGGGTGCTCGGAGGCGTACTCGAGTGCGGCGACCAGGAGGAGCAGCTCGTCGGGGTCGACACCGCTGGCGGGGATGACGTCGACCAGCTCCATCCGGCCGGTGGTCACGGTGCCGGTCTTGTCCAGCACGATGGTGTCGACGACGCGGGTGGACTCAAGGACCTCGGGGCCCTTGATCAGGACACCGAGCTGGGCGCCGCGGCCGGTCCCGACCAGGAGGGCGGTCGGAGTAGCCAGACCCAGTGCGCAGGGGCAGGCGATGATCAGGACCGCGACCGCGGCGGTGAAGGCCGCGGTGACACTGTGGCCGGTCAGCAGCCAACCGCCCAGGGTCACCAACGACAGGGCGATCACGATGGGCACGAAAACCGCGGACACCCGGTCAGCCAGCCGTTGGACCTGTGCTTTGCCGTTCTGGGCGTCCTCGACGAGCCGGGCCATCTGAGCCAGCTGGGTGTCAGCTCCGATGCGGGTGGCAGCGACCACCAAGCGGCCACCGGCGTTGACGGTGGCACCGACGACGCTGTCACCTGGGCCGACCTCGACGGGTACGGGTTCCCCGGTGAGCATCGAGGCGTCGACAGCGGAGGTGCCCTGCTCGACGACTCCGTCGGTGGCGATCTTCTCTCCAGGGCGTACGACGAACCGGTCGCCGACGACGAGCTGGTTCACGGCGATGCGCACCTCTCCCCCATTGCGAAGCACTGCGACGTCCTTCGCTCCCATGTCGAGCAGGGCACGCAGTGCCGCACCGGACTGTCGCTTGGCGCGCGCCTCGAAGTAGCGGCCGGCGATGATGAAGGTGGTGACGGCAGCGGCGACCTCGAGGTAGATGTGGACTCCCGCCTCCCCGTCGGGGAAGAGGTCGAACGGCATCCGCATCCCGGTCATCCCGGCGTGGGTGAACAGCAGTGCCCACAGCGACCAAAGCCAGGCGGCCGAGACCCCTACCGAGATCAGGGTGTCCATGGTGGCCGCGCCGTGCCGGGCGTTGGTCACGGCCGCGCGGTGGAACGGCCACGCCCCCCACACGACCACTGGCGATGCGAGGGTCAGCGAGATCCATTGCCAGTTGTCGAACTGGAAGGCGGGCACCATGGAAAAGGCGAGGACCGGCACCGTCAGCACCGCTGAGATGACAAGGCGTCGCCACCAGCCCGCGGCCTCGACGGCCTTCTCATCGGGCCCGGTGTCGGGTGCGGAGTTCGCGTCCGCGACCGGGGCAGGGAGGGTGGCGGTGTAGCCGGTGGCTTCGACCACGCCGACCAGGTCAGCTGGGGTGAGTGTGGTCGGGAAGCTGACCTTGGCCTTCTCGGTGGCGTAGTTGACCGTCGCGCTCACTCCGTCGAGCTTGTTCAGCTTCTTCTCGATACGAGCCGCGCAGGAGGCACAGGTCATCCCGCCGATGGTCAGCTCCAGCTCACTGTGTGACTGGTCGGGGGTGGTCGTCTGCGTCGTCATTCGAGGTCATCTCCTTGCGTGGGCACCTGCTGCGGCGGGGTGCTGGTGGGCTACTGCTGGACGAGGTGGTAGTCACCGGCCTCGTCGAGGGCGGCTGCGACCTGTGTCTTGTCCAGGGGGTCCTGGCGGATGACGGTTACGGCAGAGGTGCCGCCAGCGACGAGGTCGACGTGCACGCCGGTGACCCCGGCCAGGGACATCAGCTCGCTGGTCACGGCGGTTGCGCAGTGTCCGCAGGTCAGGCCAGACACGAGGTAGGTCTGGGTGGTCATCGGGTCGTCCTCCTCGGTGGGGATGAGCGGTGCGGATGTTGCGGTGTCCGCCTCGGAGGCGCCGCACCCGCATCCCCCGCAGCCGCACCCTCCGGAACCGCCAGCATTCGTGGCCGAATCTTCGAGCAGCGGGAGAGTGCGGGGGGTGTTGGCGATCTCGGTCACGGTTGGTGTCCTTTTCGTTGATGTGGTGGTTAGGAGCGGACGAGTCGTGCGATGGCTTCGGAGGCCTCGGTGAGCTTGCGTCGGGTGTCGTCGGGGTCCTGCGCGTGGGTCAGGCAGTGCTGCAGGTGTTGGTCGAGCAGCAGTAGAGCGACGCTCTCGAGTGCCTTGGTGGAAGCCGAGATCTGGGTGAGGATGTCGATGCAGTAGGTCTCTTCGTCGACTAGGCGCTGGAGTCCCCGGACCTGCCCCTCGATGCGGCGCAGTCGGGTCTGGATCGCCTGCTTCTCGGTGATGTAGCCAGGCTCCGTGTGCATGACGGGCCTCCTCGGACTAGGGGGTGCTTGGCTTTTCCACCCAGTTCCACTGTACCCCCCCGGGGTACCTATGCAAGGGTTGCCGGAGACCCTTCATGGAACCTTCATGGAGGCGGGCCGCGGCTGCATGCACCGCGCCGCCGGGGAGGTCAGTGGGCTCCGCCGTCGTGACCTGTGCCCTCTGAATGTTCCGCCGGCTCCGTCGCGTGTCCCGCTGGGAGATCAAGGGTGGTCGCAGGCTGCTCGGCGGTGGTGACTGGGGAGAAGCTGATGCCGTTGGGCTTGGCTCCGACAGGGATCCTGGCTACGACGGTGAGGGTGTCGAGGTCCAGGACTGCCACGTCGTTGCCGTACAGGTTCGTGATGTAGGCGTGCCGGCCGGAGGGGTCTACGACGATGCCGTGGGCGCCTTCGCCCGTCTCGACCTCCCCGGCGAGAGTGAAGGAAGCCAGGTCGATGAGCGACACGGTGGTTCCCGGGTCTCGTTCGTCTCCCTGGTTGGCCACGAGCAGGTACTGGTTGTCGGGGGTGACGAACGTCTGGATGGGACCGTCGCCGACCTTGAGCGTGTCGACCAGTCGGCGACGTGCGACGTCGACCTTGGCGACCGCGTCCTGGCCGTTGAGGGAGGCGTAGACGAAGCGGCCGTCCGGCGAGAAGGCGACCTGGGCAGGGGACTCTCCGACGGTGATGTCGTCCACCAGGGTGTTGGTGGAAGTGTCGATGACGCTCAGGGTGGTGCCGGCCACGTTCGCGACGTAGATCCATCGTCCGTCGGGACTCGGGCGGAGGCCGTGAGGTCCGGCACCGGCCGGGATGGTCGCGACCGACTTCATCGTCGCGGTGTCGATGGCGGTGACGGTCTCGTCCTCGGCGTTGGTGGTGTACGCGGTCGCCCCGTCGGGGGTGACGACGACGTGGGCTGGGGATCCGCCGGTGGGCACGGTGCCGTGGACCTGCATCGAGGTGGTGTCGATCATGGCAGCGAATGAGTCGTGACCGCTCACAGTCCACAGGGTTGCTCCGTCGGGCCCGATCTGCACGTTGTGGGGGCCCTCGATGCCTTCCAGACTGGTGACGACCTGGTTGGTGGCCGCGTCGATCGCGGTGAGGGTGCCGGCTTCCTCGTTGGCGACCCAAACGGTTCCGGTCACCATTCCGGTGTGCCCGGCGACCGCGATGTCACGCTCCGAGTCCTCGCCACCCTCGCCGCCGCCGTTGATGGCCACGACAGTGACAGTGGCAGCCGCGAGAAGCCCTATCGCTGCGGCACTGAGGAGGAGCCTGGGGCGCCTCGAGGTCGGGTCGGTGTGAGCTGAGCTGGGGTCGCGGTCGGAGTTCGCGGTCTTGTTCACGGGCAGAGTCCCCTCGAGGTGGCGGTTGACGCGCAGGCAACTGGATTGATCGGTCGCTAGGCGTCCAGGCGGTCGCGGATCTCGTTGAGGAGTTCCGCAGGATCGAGCCACATGGACGGATACTCGCCGTTCCAGCGTTGCTGACCTTCGGTGTCGATGAGGACGAAGCTGTGGCCGGGCAGTCCCGCATGCATGCCGTTGCCGAGGGTGCCGTAGGCCTGGGCCACGGTGCCGTCGTCCAGCAGGAACGGCGTGGTGACGCTATTGGTCTTCATGTCGCGAAGGATCTGGTCCCGGGTGTTCATGACGATGGGAAGGACAGTGATGTTGGCCTCGGCCAGCTCGGCGGCCTTCCTCTCGAGCTCGCCCATCTGGACGATGCAGGACTGGCAACCCGCGCCTTCGCTGAAGTACAGCACCACGTTCTCTCCGCGGTGATCGGCCAGGGTGTGGGTGACGCCGGCGGTGTCGGTGAGGGTGAAGTCGGGTGCGGTGCGGGTGGCCTCGGAGGTAGTGGGACGTGAGGTGAGCATCATCGCGGTTACGACGGCCACCAGTACCGCAGCAAGGGTGATCATGGCCCCCCATCGAAGGCGCCGGCGCCGGCGCTGTCGCACGTTCTCGGCGGCGGCTGCTTGGGCGCGTTCGGCGCGGGACCTGTCCGCGGCCTTGTGTGACATCTCGGGTCTCCTTCGGTGCGGGGCAGTTCAGTGCTGGTGGTCGGTGGGGTCAAGATCCGCGGCGCTTCGAGGCGACGCCGGAGCCTGCGATGCGCCGTGGCATCCCGAGTGGTCGTCTAACGCGTCGACCCTCGGGTCGTCGTCGCCGGGTGGGTGGCGTCGGTGGTCACGCAGGGTGGCGGTGACGAACACAGCGGCCAGCGCGAGGACCGCGAGGCCGAGGACGGGCTCGGGGACGGGGTCGGTCCAGGCCGCGAAGCGGGTGAAGACGCGTTCGAGGCCGTTGCCGAGGGTGACCTGGAACCCGGGGCCGCCGGTCATCTGCTCTGAGCCAGCGAGGTAGATCACGAAACCGCCCATGGCCGCGAAGGCGGCTGCGACGGCCAGGTTGACGGTGTTGGTTGCCAGGATCTTCCCGACGATCCTGAACCGGATGGGCTTGGCCTGCAGGAACCGCCGCTCGCCGAGCCGGTACCGGTCCCACACGAGCGCCATCACGAAGAGCGGGAACACCATTCCGAAGGTGTAGGCAAGGCCCAGGGTGATGCCGCCCAGTGCGGAACCGGAGAGCGCGGAGAGGGTCATCACCCCAGCCAGCACCGGGGCGCAGCAGGAGCTGGCGATGCCGGAGAAGACCCCGAGGGCGAAGAAACTGCCGGCGTCACCGCGACGGGTGTCGGGGGCACGCAGGAACGACGGCAGGCTCAACATCTTCCCGGACAGGCTGAGGAGCGCCAGCGCGAGCATCAGCAGGCCGCCGGCGTAGTAGAGGGTTTGGTGGTAGTTCGCGATCGCGGATGCGACCAGGCTCATGCCGAGCGTGATCGGGACCAGCACAAGAGCCAGGCCCGCTGCGAAGACGAAGGTGAGGGGAAGGAGACGCCAGCGGCGGTTCTTGACCGCGACTGCGAGGTAGGACGGGGCGAGGAAGACGATGCAGCAGGGCGCGAAGAGCGCGACGCCACCGGCGAAGAACGCGGCGAGCACGGAGCCTGTGGTGAGCAGGTCACCCATGAGTGCCTCCGCTTCGAGCTGACTGAACGCCCGTGGGGGTGCCGAAGCGTTGGCGGAGAAGCTTGGCGAGCTTGCGTCGAGGGAGCCGGCCGTTGCTGAAGAAGGCCCCGTCGATCAGGACCAGCGGGCTCATGACGGCCCGGTGCCGCGCCATCAGCTGACGCCCGGTCTCCGAGCGGATGTCGACGGAGTCCACGACCAGTGGGAAGTCGACCGCGAGGGCGACGAGCACTCGGTGCGCGTCAACGCAGAAGTGGCAGGCCTCGGACTCCACGACTGTCACCAGGACCGCGGGAGGCGCGTCCCGCGGTGGCTGCTTGCTGGCTGAGCCGACCATCGTTGGCTCCCTTCTGCTACGTACCGACGTCGCTGTCCACGAGGATCCGCGCGCCGCCTCGGCGTTCCGCCGACGGTTCGATGAAGGTTCGGTGAAGGCGCGTGGGACGAAAGTCACGCTCGTTCGGGTTCTCGATGACGCGTGGCACTGGTCCACCAGTCGCGCGGCACACTGGGGGCATGGATGTGGCCCTGCTGTACTTCGACGGCTGTCCCAACTGGAAGACCACGGAGAGCCTGCTCTTGGACGTCATGGGCGAGTTGGGCGTGGCGTCAGACAAGCTCGTACTCCAGCGGGTGGAGACGCCCGAGGAGGCAGCAGCGCTCTCGTTCCACGGATCCCCGACCGTGCTCGTGGACGGGGTGGACCCGTTCGCTGACCCGAACGCGGCCGTCGGACTGGCATGCCGGTTGTACCCCACGGAGACCGGGTTGGCCGGTTCGCCGAGCAGGCAGCAGCTGACTCAGGTGCTGCGCTCCCGGAAGTACCGCTGACTGCGATCTGGATTGCTGCCGACCTCACGCCGAGGGCAGGCGGACGGTGAAGGCGCTGCCGTGTCCCGGTCCCGCGCTGGTGGCGAAGATGCCACCGCCGTGGGCCCCGATGAGGGCCTTGGCGATGGCTAGGCCAATGCCGGAGCCGCCGTGGGTGCGGTCGCGGGCGGTGTCGACCCGGTAGAACCGGTCGAAGACGTGGGGCAGATGCTCTGCGGCGATGCCGTCGCCGGTGTCGGCCACGGCGTACTCCACCCAGTGGCCGATGCGTCGACAGGACACAGTCACGCTGCCTCCGCTCGGGGTGTGGCGTAGCGCGTTGTCGATGAGGTTGGCGAGCACCTGCCCGATCCGGTCCGGGTCGACGTTCACCCCGCCCGCAGGTGGTAGGTGGGTATTCAGTCGGACACCCTTGCTCTCGTAGCGGTCGCGGGCCGCGTCCGCGGCCGTAGCGGCGAGATCGGCCGCGTCCATCAGGTGTGAGTCCAGGCTCAGGTTGCCTTCCTCAGCGTGGGAGACGGCCCCGATGTCTTCGGCGAGGCGCCGTAGCCGTTGGGTCGAGGACCGCAGCACGGTGATGGTGTCGGAGTCCAGGTGACGTACGCCATCCTCGATCGCTTCGAGGTGGGCGTCGATGGTCGCCAAGGGCGTGCGCATCTCGTGGGCGAGGTCGGCGAGCATCCGACGTCGGGTGGTCTCTGTGGCCTCGAGGCGGTCAGCGAGCTTGTTGTACGTGCCGGCGAGGGTGGCGAACTCGGTGCCGAGGCCGGGGTCGTCAACGTGGGTGTCGTAGCGGCCTGCGGCGATCCGGGTGGAGGCCTCGGCGACGTGGTCGATGGAGCGTTGGATGCGGCGACTGAAATACCACGACACGGCGAGTGCGGCGGCGACCGCAGCGACGAGGGCCACGCTGATCGATACGAGCAGGGCGGAGGCAAAGGCTTCCTCGACGTGCTTGGTCTCCTCCGCGCTGTGCGTGTCGCCCGCGCGCTCCAGGTGGTCGTGGAAGATGCTCGGCCCGACGACGGAGGCCACCAACCAGATGGTCAGTGCACCGGCAACGAGGACGAGGGACTGGGCAAGCAGCAGCCTGGTGGCGAACCGCGGGCCACGCCCCGCCGTGCCCCGGGTCATTCGCCCGTGCCCATCCGGTAACCGACACCGCGCACGGTTCGGACGAACCGTCCCTCCATGGCGTCGTCGCCGAGCTTGCGACGCAGATGGCCGATGTGGACATCGACCAGGTGCTCGTCCCCCACCCATGTCTGACCCCAGACGTGTTCGATGAGCTGGCGGCGGCTGAACGCCAGCCGGGGCTGCTCGGCAAGTGCCGCCAACAGGTCGAACTCGGTGCGGGTCAGCGCAACCGGTTCACCGCGCAGCCAGACGTCGCGGCCCCGCACATCGACTTTCAAGTCGCCGAACGCCAGGTCGTCTGGCTGGTGCTTCGCGCCTTGCGCTACTCGTGGGCGCCGCAGCATGGCCTGGATGCGGGCCATCAGCTCGCGCGGGCTGAAAGGTTTCGTGACGTAGTCGTCGGCACCTACCGAAAGGCCGATGAGCGTATCGATCTCATCACTGCGGGCGGTCAGCATAACGACGTAGGCGTCGCTGAACGTGCGAATCTGCCGGCACACCTCGACCCCGTCCAGGCTCGGCAGACCCAGGTCGAGGACCACCACGTCGGGGTCCACCTCGCGAGCGAGGAGGACCGCCTGCAGTCCGTCGTGCGCGAGGGTCGTCTCGAACCCGTCGCGCTCCAGGTAGCTGCCCACGAGTCGGGCGAGGTTGATTTCGTCCTCGACTACGAGCGCTCGCAGCCCAGAGGCCGGCTTCGATGTGCCCGCCGCCGCGGCTGGACTTGCGGGGGCGCCGACGTCACGTTCCATGCCGTCCATCGTGACAGCCCGCATGCCGCGATCCGTGGGAGCGGGCGCTCAGGTGGCCCTTCTTCAGTGAACCTTCATCGAACGGCGACCCCGAGCCCCTGGTTCGCCGCCGACAGTGGAGCTCACACCACAAAAGGAGCTGAGGACCATGATGGGTTGGTACCACGACGGGATGGGCTGGGGCGGTTGGCTGGGCATGGCGCTCGGGATGGTTGCCTTCTGGGGTTTGGTGGTGTGGGCCGTGGTCGTGCTCTTCCGGAGCACCGAGTCGCAGGGCACCCGGGCCGCGAACCATGACCCGCTGGACATCCTCGATGACCGGTTCGCCCGGGGCGAGATCGACGAGGTCGAGTACCACGCCCGGGCTGACGTGCTCCGCGCAGCGCATCACTGACAACGTCCCTGATCCCCGTCTAGCCGCACCCTCGCAGAGGAGGTCGTTTTGCCGTCACTGTCGCGACGCACCGTTCTCCACGGGACCGTCGGTCTGGTCGGAGTCGCTGCCGTTGGCAGCGTCGCCGCCTGTTCGACCGACCCCAGAACGCTCGCGCTGATCGGGCCCGATTCGCCCGCGGTCGCGGCCGCCGAGCGGGCGCGCCGCGTCGCCGGTCGCCGGGTCGTTACCGCGGGTCTGACTGCTCGACCGGTGACGGTCGACCTCGGCGGCCAGAGCGTCGATACCTGGGCCTACGGCGAGCAGGTCCCCGGTCCGCTGTTGCGAGCACGCGCAGGCGATCTGCTGCAGGTCACGGTGGACAACCAGCTTCCGGTCGAGACGAGCGTGCACTGGCACGGCCTTGCGCTGCGCAACGACATGGACGGTGTCCCCCACCTGACCCAGGACCCCATCCCCGCCGGCGGGTCGTTCAACTACGAGTTCATCGCCCCCGACCCGGGCACGTACTTCTATCACCCGCACTCGGGCGTACAGCTGGACCGCGGCCTGTACGGCGTGCTCATCGTGGACGACCCCGCGGAGCCCGGCGGGTACGACGACGAGTGGATCGTCGTGCTCGATGACTGGGTCGACGGCACCGGCCGCACCCCCGACCAGGTCCTCGCCGACCTCCAGAAGGCCACCAGCACCTCAGGCGGAGCCATGGGCGGTATGGACCACGGCTCGATGGGCCGGTCGATGGGTGGGACGGACCACGGTTCGGGGATGGGCGGGATGGCCGAGGGCATGCAGTCACTCATGCTGGGCGGCGCCGGCGACGTCGACTACCCGTACTACCTGATCAACGGCCGCACGCCCTCGGCGCCTCATACCTTCACCGGCCGACCCGGGCAACGGGTCCGCATCCGCTTCGTCAACGCCGGATCCGACACGGCGTTCCGGGTTGCCGTCGGTGGACACCGCATGACCGTCTCGCACTGCGACGGCTTCCCCGTCATGCCGGTGTCCACCGACGCGCTACTGATCGGCATGGGAGAACGGGTCGACGTCACGATCGACCTCGCCGACGGCGTCTTCCCCCTGGTTGCCGCAGCCGAGGGCAAGACAGGCCGCGCGCTCGCGCTGGTCCGCACCAGCCCCGGGGGACGCCCCGCCCGCGACGTCGGAGTGCCGGAGCTGGGGCGGCGAACCCTGTTGGGCAGCGACCTCTCGGGCGCCGCGTCGGTGCGCCTGGGTGGACGCGGCGTGGACCGGCGATACGACCTGGCGCTCGGCGGATCGATGGCGCCTTACCGGTGGACCATCAACGGAGAGTCGTTCCCGGACGCCACGCCCCTATCGGTCAGTGCCGGAGAGCGGGTACGGCTCCGGTTCGTGAACCAGACCATGATGTTCCACCCGATGCACCTGCACGGCCACACGTTCGGTCTCGTCGACGGAGGCGCACGCAAAGACACCGTCATCGTGCGCCCCATGCAGGCACTCGAGGTCGATGTTGACGCCGACAACCCCGGCCAGTGGGCCGTGCACTGTCACAACATCTACCACGCCGAGACCGGGATGATGACGACCCTGTCCTACCGCAGCGGAGGCTGACCCGATGCCCCATGACCACAGCCACAGCCCCAGCCACAGCGGCGACACCGTCCCAGATGCCACGGCGCAGCTGGACCTGTCGTCTGACCCGTCCGCAGGACGCGGCCGGCTGGCAACCCTGTGGAGCGGCATCACTGCGGCCGTCGGTGCGGTGATGGGACTGCTGCCACACCTGCTGCACCACGTCAGCTTCTTCGCTGGTGCCGCCCTGGTGACCGGAGTAGGCGGAAACCTGGTGTTCGGGGCTCTCGGCCTGCTCCTCTCGGTGCCGATGCTGCGCCGCCTCCACCGCAGGTTCGGGACCTGGAAGGCCCCCACCGTGGCGGTTGCGGTGTTCGCGGTCATGTTCTCGCTTTCAGCATTCGTCATCGGCCCCGCCATCAGCGGCACCGACCAGCAGGAACCCGCACCGAGTCAGATCGACCCCGAGCACTCCGAACACCACGACTGACCAGCCCACCTAGCCTCGTCGAACTGCCCCAACCCCCGCTGTTCGAGCCGGCCATTGGTCCTTCAGGGAACCTTCATCGAAGCCTCGCGGCGATCTTGACCTCGGACGACGACGCTGAAGGTGCAAGGACCCGGACAAGCCGGGTCAGCGAAGGAGCTGAGAGTCATGGCCAGTGGTTGGAAGGTCAACATCACGCCGACCGAGCGGACCGCCCGAGTCCTGGTCGGAGGGCTCGGCGCGCTCGCCGGGGTAGTCCTGCTCGCATCAACCTCGGGCGTCGTGGCGGTGGTCCTCGCGCTGCTCCTCGTGGTTGCCGGCCTCGACCTGGTGGTCACCGGCGCCCTCGGGCACTGCCCGCTCTACGCCCGCCTCGGCCACCTGCCTGCCTCACTGAAGGAGAAGACGTCATGACCAGCCAACCGACCGGACCCGACCGCCCCCTGTGGGGCCCGACCCAGGGCTCCTCGCAGGAGCCCGGCCAAGAACAACTGAACCCTCACACGGGCACGGGCCACGACGCGCACGGCGGACACCGGTGGATGATGCTCATCTGTTGTGTTCCGATGATCGCGATCGTGCTGCTGCTCATCGTGTCCGGGACCGCCGGCTCCGGCGCCCTGCTGTGGGCCCTGGGCTGCGTGGCGATGATGGCCGCGATGATGTTCATGATGCCCGGCGGACACAGTCACAAGTAGGCGCTCAACCGCAGCCATCTGACTCGGCAGGATGGTCAGGTGAGGAAGTGACACCATGCAATGCCGGCATCGTGACCAGGAGCGGGCTGGTGGGCTACTGCCCTCAGGAGCCGTTGGTGTACCCGCGGCTGACCTACGCCCCACGACTCTTCGGCGGCACCGGAGGCGGCCCCGCACTCCAGACCGTCACCGCAGGGTGGGCAGCCGCCTTCCTGACCGCCGTCGCCATGTACTTCCAGATCTCCGCCTCGCGCACCACCGACCGCCGCCTTACGCTGGCCGGACTGGGTCGGGTTCGGCTCGCGAGCGCGCGACTCGCAGCCGGCTTCCCCCGTCCCTGACCGATCGTGCATGGCGCAGCACTGAGGATTCAAAGCCGTGCTGGCTCAGGACATAGGAAACGGATGTCTCAAGACATAGGAAACTCCGCCTAGTCCTGGCGGGGGCCTGATGCTCGGTCGTGTCGAAAGCCAGGCTGGTCATCACCGCCGTCGAGACCGAAGGCCTCACCCAGGCGCAGGCGGCCCGCACGTACAACGTGAGCCCGGGCTGGGTCAGCAAGCTCCTGGCCCGCTACCGCGCCGAGGGCGAGGCGGCTCTCGAGCCACGCTCGCGGCGTCCGAAGACCTCACCAGGAGGCCATCCCGGCCACCACGGTCGAGTTGGTCCTGGGCCTACGCACACGACTCGAGGAGGCCGGGCTCGATGCGGGTGCCGACACCATCAGCAGCTGGCACCTTGACTACCAGCCCACCGGAGCACCCAGAGGACCCACCCGGCCCACCCAGAAATGACAACTCCCGGACCCACAGTCGTGGGTCCGGGAGTTTCCGATGTCTTGAGACATCACAGTGAGGATTCAAAGCGATACGAACCCACAAGAGGATGACCGGCTTACGGCCATGGGAGGTGTCTCGCGACCGCTGTGCTGAGCTCAGAGGCGGAAACAGCAGCTCGGGACGTTGGTATCTCAGTCCATCATCGCCTGGTGGCCCGGCGAGCTCATGACGTGCTCGTGGCCGGATGACGCCACGAACCTCTCGTGTCCGGGCGAGTTCATCATTGTGTGCATCCCGGGGGGCATGTCGTTCATCGCCACGGTTGCCGTAGAGCTGGGCTCGATGAACGCATCGTTTCCTTGGGAAGCCACTGCCGGCCCGGGAACGACAAGCGCTGCGATTGCTGCGGCGCTGCTGACGAGTGCTGAACGAAGTCGTAGTTTCATTACGGTCCTTTCTAGGGTTCCAATGCCTCCAGATTCCTCCTCCGATGTGAAGAACTGCTGATGGTCCGGTAGGGCCTTGGTGTCTTTCCCACGAGCCGCCGAGCCCGCGTCCCTGGCACGCTGCTCCACTCGATCGGCGGCCTGGTCGTGCTGTGAGAGAAGGCGGTACTGGTTCGACGCCCTGTAGTGGCGCACACTGAACGCATTCGGACTCAACGTGCTTTTTGCAGTGAGGAGTTGGCTGTGGCCTACATCGTTGGTGGAGTGTTGATCGCAGCCGTCGCGCTTCTGGTGTTCGCATCGCACAATGGCCACGTGCAATTGCGTTCATGCTGCGGGGTGGCTGATCCGCGTCGCGACCTCCGGATGCGTGCCGCCTTCACGGACGAGGAGTCGCCATGCTGGCCCCTGGAAGCCACGCGAGAGTCGACGCCGACCCACATCACCGGCACAGCCGAACCGCTCGTCACGGGTCAGCTACGCAGACCAGCCGAACCCGGGCGGCTGTAGCCCGATAGGCCGCTCCTGGCTGTCAGGATCTTGCCTGTCTCCGCTGGTGACCGCGCCACGAGGTGAGCGTCCAACTTCTCGCGCTGGGCGCCGGCACCCAGGTGTTCACCCAAGGGTTAGGCGAGGCCTTCCTCGGCACACAGGCAGTGGCACGCGACCTGCTCCTGGGCTCCGCCTGGATCATCTATCTCGCCGTCGCGGAGTACTTCATCAGCCGGGCCCGGCCTCGCCCCATGCCACTGGCCACCGCGGGCAAGTCAGGCGTTCGGGACGGGATCCTGCGCCAGGTCGATGATGTACGCCTCGAGGTCACGCCGCTCGTGCGGCGGCGCCGGTCGGGCGAAGCCGGTACGCAGGTCCATCGCGTCGGCAAGCAGGGTCGAGGCGAGCGCGCGATCCCCGCGCCCGACGGCCAGCCGACACAGGCCCTCCAGGGCAGTGCTGGTGAGTCCCGGCTCTCCGGCGGCGCGGCCGAGCTCGAGCAGCTCCGCGTACCGCTCACCGGCAGCCGTCGCGTCGGCCGCGGCCTCGTCACACCTGGCCAAGCCGGCGAGTGCGAGCCCCTGGGACACCGGGGTGCCGAGCTGGCCGAACCCGACGTACGCTTTCGTGAAGCGGCCTCGGGCCCGGTCCCAGTCTCCCCCCACCTGGGCGAGCAGCCCGTGGCCGTAACCCGCGAGGACCGCGCCGGCGCCGTCACCGACATGCTCCGACGCGGCGCTCGCCCGGTCGAAGAGCTCCCGCGCGGCATCCTCCTCGCCAAGGTGGAGCTGGGCGATCGCGAGGTCAGCCAACGCCCACTGCACCGTGTTGTACAGGCCGGCCGCCGCCGCGACGTCAATCGCCTCCTCGAGGGCGCGTGACCCCTCGTCGTAGCGTCCGAACTGCCGCAGGCCCCAGCCGAGGTGGTAGAGGATCGCCGACAGGCCCCACGGGTCGTCGAGTCGCCGGAACGCCGCGGCGGTGGCCCGCCCGATGGGGACCGCGGCCGCCTCGTCGCCGTTCTTGAGGGCGGTCTCCATGCGCACGAAGCCGACGACGCCCAGGCCCCAGTGGTCACCATCAGCCGCGAACTGCGCCTCGGCCTCGCGCAGCAGGCCCTCAGCCCGGTCCCGGTCCTGGCCGGTGACCCCCTCGACGGCCAGCAGGACCCGCGACAGGGCGGCACGGGAGTCGTCCTCGAGCTCCACGAAGGTCGCCAGGCTCTCCCGCGCAGTCTCGGCACAGCGCGGACTGGGGTGGACGAGACAGGCGCGGGGCCTCTCCACAAGGGACACGGCCTGGAGGGCGCGGGCCCGTGCGGACGGGCCGCCATTGCCCGAGACGAGCAGGCGGGAAAGGACCTCACGGCCCTCCAGATGGCGCCCGAGGTGCCAGAAGAGCCCGAGAGCACCAGCGGTCGCGAGGGCCGAATCGAGATCCCCTCCCGGCCGACCCAGCCATGCCAGCGCCGCCCTGATGTTGGGCTGCTCGTCGCGCAGCCGTCGGAAGGTGTCCCGCTGGGCGGCGCCGCGCAGCTGCGGCTCAGCCTCCTGCACGACATCGCGGAAGTGCTCCGCATGCTGCTGGGTCATGGTCTCCAGCTCACCGCCGAGGGACAGCTGCTCGGCGGCGTACTGCCGCAGGGTCTCCAGCATCCGGTAGCGGGTTGGGGCCCCACGCTCGACAACCACCATGGAGCGCTCGACCAGGCGGCCGATCGTGTCGAGTACCTCGCCCACCGCAAGACTGGCGTCGCTGACGACGGCCTCGGCCGCCGTCAGCGTCCACCCGCCCTGGAAGACCGCGAGCCGGTTGAACACGCGCTGCTCCCGCTCGGTGAGCAGCGCATAGCTCCAGTCGACGGTCGCGCGCAGTGTCTGCTGCCGCGCCTCAGCGGTGCGCGCCCCGGTCGTGAGCAGCGCGAACCGCTGGTCCAGACGGCCAGCGATCTCGACGGGTGACATCGTTGCGACCCGGACACCCGCGAGCTCGAGCGCGAGGGGGATCCCGTCAAGAGCGCGGCTGATGCGACCGATCGCGGCGAGGTCGTCGTCACCGAACACGGTACCGGGCCGCACCGATCGGGCGCGTTCGACGAAGAGCTGCGCGGCCGGGTGCTCCAGCACGCGGCCGGGGGGCGTACCGTCCGGCGGCGTCTCCAGGGGGTCCACGGTCACCTGAACCTCGTCGGGGACGGCGAGTGCCTCGCGGCTGGTCGCCAGGATCGTCACCTCCGGGCACCGACCCAGGATCTCGTCGACGAGGCCGGCGGCGGCGTCGATGACGTGCTCGCAGTTGTCGAGCAGCAGTAGAAGCCGGCGTCTCACCAGGTAGGAGACCACTCGCTCACGCACGTCTCGGTCTCCCGCCGCCCCGTCCAAAGGCACGCCGAGAGCATCGGCCACCGCCAGCGGCACCTGGTCGGGAGTATCGACCGACGCGAGTCGCACCCCGAACGCCCCATCGGGGAAGGCGGCGGAGCTGCGCACCACAGTGGCGAGGGCCAGGGAGGTCTTGCCCGCACCGCCGGGACCGATCAGCGACAACAGACGAGCACCGTGGACAAGCTCTACCAGGGAGTCAAGCTGGGCATCACGGCCGATCAGCGGACGCACCACCGTCGGCAGGTTCGTAGGTGAGGTGCCACTTCCCTCGGGCCGACGCGGGGTGCCGGACACTGCCACCGACGCTGGGGTCAGGTCGGGTTGCGAGCCCAGCGCCTCGTCTTGGCGCAGCACGCGTTCGTGCAGGGAGCGCAGCGTGAGGGAGGGCTCGAGGCCCAGGGACTCGTCCAGCACTTCGCGGGTGCGCCGGTACGCCTCGAGCGCCTCCGCCTGTCTGCCACTGCGGTACAGGGCCACCATGAGCAGGCCAGTGAGCGACTCGAGGGTGGGATCGTGTGCGACCAGGGGTTCCAGATCCGCGACGACCTCCCCCTGGCGGCCGAGCGCCAGTGCGATCTGGGCACGTTCGGTGAGCGCGGTCAGCCTGAGCTCCGCGAACCGTGCGGCCTCGATGGTGGCCCACTGCTCGGCAGCGAAGTCACTGAGCGCGTCGCCACGCCACAGGGCCAGCGCCTCGTCGTACGCCTCGAGGGATGCGTCGGCTCCGTCCGGCTCACCAGCAGCGTGCCCCCGCGCCTCCCGCACGCGAGCAACGAAGTCGACGGCGTCGACCGAGCCGGGATCGACGTTGGCGCGGTAGCCGACCCCTTCACGGGTGACCACCTCCGGCAGACCGATCATCTTCAGGCTGCGCCGCAGTTTCGAGACCCGGATCTGGAGGGCGTTCATCGGATCGACCGGGAGCGACGACTCAGACCAGAGCCGGTCGACGAGCATGGTGGCCGGGATCGTGCGGCCCGGCGAGAGCAGGAGCTGGACCAGGACAGCGCGCTCGGCCGCGCCGGGCATCCCCACAGATCGCCCTCCGACCAGGATCTCCATCGGACCGAGCAGCCTGAAGCGCACGTCCATGGCTCTCTCCTCGTCGCTCCTCGGGTCATGGTGTCGTAACGGCGGGGCGGGAGCAATCACCCGACGGCCGCTGTGACCTTCGATCCCTGCGTGAAACCACGTCCCGGCGGAGGGGGGAACTCCGCCGGGACGTGTGCTCAAACGGGCCAGCGAGTAGCCGGCCTACTCAAGGGCTAGTCGGTCGGACCCCAGGTCAAGCGACCGCGTCAGACGTCTCCTGGACTGCCTCGTCAGGCACCTGGGGCCGGCGCAGCCAGGCCACCGCCAGAAGGGCGCCCAGGGCGGCGGTGCCCGCGGCACCGAGCAGTCCGGCCGACCATCCCTCGGTCTGAGACACGGCATCGCCGACCCGGTCGGCACCGAAGGCGGACGCGACCGCGGTCATCAGCGCCAGACCCAGCGCCGAGCCGATCTGGTAGCTGGTGCTCACGATCCCGGAGGCAAGACCACCCTCTTCCGGGGCCGCCGCCGTCAGGGCCAGTCCGAGCGACGGGATGAATGCCATCGCCATCCCGGCAGCCGCGACGAGCGATGCGGGGAGAACATCGCGGACGAAGCTCCCGTCGGGCTGGATGAAGGAGAGCCACACCAGGCCGACCGACAGGGTCGCGAGCCCGGAGACCGTCATGGCCTTCGGACCGAAGCGGGCGATCAGCCGCGGGGCGGCACCGACCATCCCGACCATGATCGTGACGGTAAGCGGCAGCAGCGCCGCACCGCTGGCGAAGGCCCCGAGCCCCACCACCTGCTGAAGGTAGAGGTTGACGAAGAAGAACATCGGGATCCAGGCGGCGCCGAGCATGAACTGCGCGACGTTCGCGGCAGCCAGGTTGGGCGCCTTGAGGATGCCCAGTCGCATCAGCGGCTCCCTGCGGCGGGCCTGGAAGACCACGAACAGCACCAGCAGCGCGAGGCCGGCGACTCCGGTCACGAGCGTCGACGCAGACACCCAACCGACCTCCGGCGCCCGGACGATGGCAAAGACCACCGCAGCCAGGCCCGCCGTCACGGTGACGGCGCCAGCAAGGTCGAGCGATCCCGAGCGAGTCATCCCCTTGGGCATCACGGAGGGCGTGAGCAGGAGTACGACGGCAGCGAGCGGCAGGTTGATGAAGAAGACCCAGGGCCAGCTGGCGTACTCGGTCAGGACACCGCCGAGGAACACGCCGGCGGTTCCGCCGGCCGGTGCCGCCGCGCCGTACAGCGCGAGCGCCTTGGTCAGCTCCTTGGGCGTGGCCCCGAAGATGGTGAACAGCAGGGTCAGGGCAGCCGGCGCGATCAGCGCCGAGCCGGCCCCCTGGACTGCCCGACCGGCCAGCTCGACGGCCACGCCGTCGGCGAGACCTGCCATCACCGAGCCCACCGCCAGCAGCCCCCAGCCGATGCTGAAGATCCGGCGGGCGCCGAACAGGTCGGACAGTCGGCCGCCGAGCAGCAGGAGTCCACCGAATGCGACGACGTAGGCGTTGAAGACCCAGCTGAGGCCCTCAGGGGTGAAGCCGAGGTCGGCCTGCATCTCGGGCAGTGCAACCCCGATGATCGAGGTGTCCATGATGACCATGAACTGAGCCGCGGCGATGAGACCGAGTGCGAGCCAGCGCCGGCTGCTCACGGTCTCCGCGGGCGAGGATGTGGAAGACATGGTGTGCCCTTCTCTCGTGACGGACCAGCCGACATCGGCTGACGTCAGGAGCCTCGCGACGGCGGCTGTCCTCTCGCTGTCTCGTGCCTGTCGGCGTCGATGTGATCAGCTGTCTTCGGCGTGGCCGGGCTCGCCGAGGAGCTCCACCGGGTAGTTGAGGCCACGGAGCGCCCCGAGGACGTCATCGACGGTCATCGTGCCGGCCAGCCGGACCACGGAACTCTCGGTGTCGGCCATCACGGTCTCGACGCCCGGAACATCGCGGAGCCGGGCCGTGACCTCCCGGACGCAACGTCGGCAGCGCATGCCACCGACCACCAGGCCAATAGTCCGCATCTCGGGTTCTCCTCTCGCGTGCAGGTGCTTCGCCCCAGCGTGCGACCAGGCCCTGTCCGACGACTGTCCACTGTCGGCGTCGGCCCCGCCCGGACAGCGTCCAGACAGGGGTCGGCAACCGCGGCCTTCCAGAGTCGTGCCACCAACCAACGACACCGGGACGCAGACCCGGACCGACCCTGAGGACGTGAACGAGATGGCAGCTTCGATCTTCATCGAGCAGGAGTCCGGAAATCACACGCGGCGGAGGCACCCCCACAACGGCTACTACGCCGGTGACTTCTCCGCTCCCAGGACCGCCCGGCGCACCGCCGCCGCCGACTCCCTCAGCGTTCCCCTCGCGCTACTCCACCCCGGCCCCGTCAGCGGATGGCACGACTAGGTCTGCTCCAAAACGAAAGGCAACACAGCCATGAGCGAAATCAACGCAGCCCTCTTCATGTCCCAGACACGGCAGGGCGTCGATGACGATAGAGCTACCCGCCACACCCACTGCACGCGCGTGTTCCGGCTGAGCCGCCCCGGAGGGATCGGGACCCTGGCACTGCTTCCAGGCGACTCCCGGACGACGGTGGTCTGGCGAAGCAATCGATGACAGCCCGCGCCTCCGCTGGTGTCCCTCCCACGACCGAGAACGAGACCAGGCGTGACTTGCCGGTCGTCCTAGGCCCGATCGTTCGAAACGCTGTCGGCTGCATGCTCCGTTGCGCGGTCACGGCCCTGGTGCAGCACGCACGGGCCTCGTCCGGCGACCAGTGACTACGGGTGCCGAGGGCGGCCACCACCTGTCGTCTGTTGCGAAGCCCACCTGGACAGCGGCTGGACAGTGACCGGCAACCCCCTCGGTCGAGAGTCGGGGACATACCCGACGCAAGCGCACCACGTCGGCGGCAGCCACCAGGGCCCCGCCACATCGAAAGGAAGCATCCCTCCATGAGCAACAACACCACCTACACGGTCGCCGGCATGACCTGTGGCAGCTGCGCCACCAAGGTCACCGAGGCCGTCCGCGACCTCGACGGCGTCACCCACCTCGACGTCGACCTGGCCACCGGCACGCTGACCGTGACCGGCGAGGTCGAGCAGAACCAGGTCCGTGGAGCCGTCACCGCGGCGGGATACCAGGTCTCCTGACCAACCGGCAGTCCCTCCCATCATCCAACCCGAAAGAGGAACTCCCATGAGCGAGACCACCACCTACACCGTCGCCGGCATGACCTGCGCCCACTGCGTCGCCTCTGTCACCGAAGAAGTGTCCGAGATCCCGGGCGTCGTGGACGTCCAGGTCGACCTGGACAGCGGAGCCGTCGCCGTCACGAGCAACCAGCCCGTCTCCGCCGAAGCCGTCAAGGCCGCGGTCGAGGACGCCGGCTACCAGTTCGCATGAACACCCCGACCACCGTCGGCGCATTCGTCGTCGGGCTCGCCGGAGTCTTCGGCGCTACCTACGGGATCGGCAACGCCGTCGGACCCGTCGGCGACCCGCCCGCCAGCCACACCACAGGAGAGCACGTGGAGACGGATCAGGAGACCGACGCGCACGGCGCGCACGGCAACAGCGCCCAGGGCACGACGGCGGCCGACATCCCGGGGGGGCTTTTGGTCTCCCAGGACGGGTACACCCTCGACCTGCACACCGCCACCTCACCATCCGGCAAGGACCGGTTGGTCGAGTTCACGGTGACCGGGCCCGACGGCGAACCCGTCACCGACTACAAGGTCGAGCACGAGAAGGAGCTCCACCTGATCGTGGTACGACGCGACTTCACCGGGTTCCAGCACGTCCACCCCCGGCGAGACAGCCAAGGCACCTGGTCGGTCCCCGTCGACCTGTCTTCGGGTCAGTGGCGGGTCTTCGCCGACTTCACACCCACCGGCGGCGAAGGCCTGACCCTCGGGGCGGACCTGCAGGTCCCAGGCAACCTCGACCTGGCACCGGAGAGCCCGGAGACCCGCACCGCACAGGTGGACGACTACACCGTCACCCTGACCGGGACCCTGACACCGGGAGCCGACGCGGAGCTCACTCTGAGTGTGTCCAAGGACGGTGAGCCGGTCACCGACCTGCAGCCCTACCTAGGTGCTTACGGTCACCTGGTCGCGCTGCGAGAAGGCGACCTGGCCTACCTCCACGTCCACCCAGACGGTGCGCCCGGCGACGGACGCACCGACCCCGGCCCCGAGGTCGTGTTCTACGCAGCCGTGCCCAGCGACGGCGACTACCACCTCTACCTGGACTTCAAGCGCGACGGGGTGGTCCGCACTGCTGCTTTCAACCTTGCCACCGACGACGAGGCCGACGAGGCCGCGTCGCCGGCGCCTGAGACCAACACCGGCGACGGCGACGGCGACGGCGACGAGCACGAGGACAGCGAGCACGGCCACTGACTCAACACCTGACGAGAACGTCTCGACAGGTCATTGCAGAGACACCTACCGAAGGAGGAACAGTGAGTTCCGTAACCGAACCCCAGAGCTCGACACCCACCACCAGCGCCATCGAGCTTGAGATCAGCGGGATGACCTGCGCCTCCTGCGCCAACCGGATCGAGCGCAAGCTCAACAAGCTCGACGGCGTAACCGCGACCGTCAACTACGCCACCGAGAAGGCCAAGGTCACCTACGACCCCTCGGTCTCCACCGACGTTCTCGTCAGTGCTGTCGAGGCGGCCGGCTACCAGGCCGCCCTGCCCAAGCCGAAGGGCACGGGGCAAGCGTCCGCCGGAGACGAGGAGGACGACGTCGACCCGACGCGTTCCCTGCGGCAGCGGCTCCTCGTATCGACTCTGCTCACGATCCCGGTCATCGCCATGGCGATGGCACCGGCATTGCAGTTCACCTACTGGCAGTGGCTCTCTCTGACCCTGGCCGCCCCGGTCGTGGTCTGGGCCGCCTGGCCCTTCCACCGCGCAGCGTGGACGAACCTGCGCCACGGGGCCACGACGATGGACACCCTGATCTCACTAGGCACGATCGCCGCACTGGGCTGGTCGCTCTACGCGCTGTTCTGGGGCACCGCCGGCGTCCCCGGGATGACCCACCCATTCGAACTAACCGTTCAACGGACCGACGGCAGCGGCAACATCTACCTCGAGGCTGCCACCGGGGTCACCACCTTCATCCTGGCCGGCCGCTACTTCGAGGCCCGCTCCAAGCGCCGCGCCGGTGCCGCCCTGCGCGCCCTGCTCCACCTCGGCGCCCGCGACGTCGCCGTCCTGCGCGACACCCCCGACGGGCCCGTCGAAGTGCGCATCCCCACCGACCAGCTGAGCGTCGGTGACCTGTTCGTCGTCCGCCCCGGCGAGAAGATCGCCACCGACGGCGTCATCGAGCAGGGCTCCTCCGCCGTCGACGCCTCCATGCTGACCGGCGAGTCCGTGCCCGTCGAGGTCGCACCTGGCGACGACGTGGTCGGGGCCACCGTCAACGCCGGCGGCCGCCTCATCGTCCGCGCCACCCGGGTCGGCGCCGACACCCAGCTCTCCCAGATGGCGCGCCTCGTCGAGGACGCCCAGAACGGCAAGGCCGAGGTCCAGCGCCTCGCCGACCGGGTCTCCGGGATCTTCGTCCCCATCGTGATCGCCATCGCCATCGGCACCCTCGGGTTCTGGCTCGGCACCGGCGGCGGCCTCGCTGCCGCCTTCACCGCCACCGTCGCGGTCCTGATCATCGCCTGCCCCTGCGCCCTGGGCCTCGCGACCCCGACCGCGCTGATGGTCGGCACCGGCCGCGGTGCCCAGCTCGGCATCCTGATCAAGGGCCCCGAGGTGCTCGAGTCCACCCGCAAGGTCGACACCGTCGTCCTGGACAAGACCGGCACCGTCACCACCGGCCGCATGACCCTGACCGACGTCATCGTCGCCGAAGGCGAGGACCCGGACGAGGTACTCCGGATGGCCGGTGCTCTCGAGGACGCCTCCGAGCACCCGATCGCCCAGGCCATCGCTACCGGCGCCCGCCACCGCGTTGGCACCCTGCCCACGGTCGAGGGCTTCGCCAACGTCGAAGGCCTCGGCGTCCAGGGGATCATCGCCGGCACCCCCACCGGCGGTCGCCCCGTGAGCCACGCCGTCCTGGTCGGCCGGCCACGGCTGCTCGAGGAATGGTCCCAGCACCTCACCATCGACCTCGAACGGGCCATGGCCGACGCCCAGGCACGCGGCGGCACCGCCGTTGCCGTCGGTTGGGACGGCAAGGCTCGCGGAGTCATCGTGGTCGCCGACGCGATCAAGGAGACCTCGGCGGACGCCATTGCCCAGCTCCGCGACCTGGGTCTGCGGCCAGTGCTGCTGACCGGCGACAACGCCACCGTCGCCGCCGCGGTAGCAGCCGAGGTCGGCATCGACGCCGCCGACGTCATCGCCGACGTGCTCCCGGCCGACAAGGTCGACGTCGTCAAGCGGCTCCAGGCCGAAGGCCGGACCGTGGCCATGGTCGGCGACGGCGTCAACGACGCTGCCGCCCTGGCCCAGGCCGATCTCGGCTTGGCCATGGGCACCGGCACCGACGTGGCCATCGAGGCCAGCGACCTGACGCTGGTCCGGGGCGACCTGCGCGCTACCGCCGACGCCATCCGGCTCGCCCGGCGGACCTTGGGCACCATCAAGGGCAACCTGTTCTGGGCCTTCGCCTACAACATCGCCGCCCTACCTCTGGCTGCCGCCGGCTTGCTGAACCCGATGCTGGCCGGCGCCGCAATGGCGTTCTCGTCGGTGTTCGTGGTCGCCAACAGCCTGCGACTCAGCGGGTTCAAGCCGCTGGCCGGCAACCAGGTCGGCGGTGAGGGCCGATGAGCCGCATCGCAGCGCTCACCCCGGCCACCGCCAGGGGCGCCGCCCACGAGATGTTGGCCGACCTGGTCGGCCGGCACGGTCAAGTCGGATCGATGGTCTCCACCATGGCCCACTCACCTGCGGTCCTCGGCGGCTATCTACAGCTGAGCAAGGCGATGAAGCGCGCCAAGCTCTCGCGCCGGGTCAGCGAGGTCGTCTCCATCGCCATCCAGACCCGGCAGGGCTGCCAGCTTTGCCAGGACGCCCACATCGCAGCCGCCCGCACGCTCGGTGTCACCGACGCCGAAATAGCGGCCGCACGTGAAGGCACCTCACCCGACCCCGCAGTCGCCGCCATGATCGCCACCGGTCTGGCGATCTACTCCAACCCGACCACCATCACCGACGCCCAGGTCGAGGAGCTGCACGCGTTCGGCTACAGCGACCGTGAAATCGTCGACGTCGTCGGGATCGTCGCGCTCAACGTGCTCACCGGCGCGTTCAACCTCGTCGCCGGCCTGGAACCCGCCCCACCAAGCGCCCCACCCCCCTAAGGGGCAACAGGTCCCAGGCGCTGGGCCGAACCTCTCTGTCCACCTCCGAGAGCCCACGACCGAGGACAAGGTCTCAGGTGCTCCGGTCCCATGGTCGCCGAGGGTTCAGGCGAAGAGCGCCTCGCCATACTTCAGTACGACGGCCAGTACCAGCACCAGCACCCACACGACGACCAGGATCAGGTCGAGGTCCGACCGTACGAACCTAGTCAGGGCGGCCTGGACCCGCCGGGGCAGGAAGAGGTTGTCGTCGCGGATGTTGACGTAGGTCATCTCGAAGAACACCAACGTGGTCGCCAGGGTCACCAGCAGGCACCAGGGGCACAGGGCGCCGATCTCGAACATGGCCTGCTGGAAGAGCCAGTAGGCAAAGACCAGGCCGAGCGTGTAGATGGCCTGCGCGGTCACCATGAACCAGCGCGGGAACTTCAGCCCGGCGAGGCTGGCGACGGCGATGGTGATCACGACCGGCTCGGTCATCAGCCCGAGGAACGCGTTGGGGAACCCCAGGAGCGAGGACTGCCAGGAGCTGGCCACGGTCCCGCAGCTGATCACCGCGTTGATGTTGCAGCCGAGGTCGGCGGTGGGGTCCTCCGCGAGCCTGAGCGCGTCGATCGACAGCACGAAGGACGCGACCAGGCTGGCCACCGAGGCGATCAGCATGGTCACCCAGACGGTGACGTTGCTGTGCCGCAGCCGGTGCAGCCGCGAGCCCTGGTCGGCGGCCGGGGCCTCGTCGACCGTGGAGGTCATTGGTCCTCGGCGGCAGACTCGATCGCCTCGGTCAGGGGACCGACCGTGTAGACGTCGCCCTCCCAGAACTCTCCGTTGATCTTCAGCGTGGGGGTCCCCTCCACACCTGAGTCGAAGGCCCGCTCCGTCACCGAGGCGACCCAGCCGCGGTAGCTCTCGTCGCCGAAGGCGCTCACCACGTCGGCCGGTACGCCGGCGTCGGCAGCGATCTCGGCGATCTCGTCGTCGTCGAGCCCGTCGGTGCCCTCCTCCGGCTGGTTGGCGTACAGCGCGGCGTGGAAGTCCCAGACCTTGTCCGGCGCACCGTTGGCGACGGTGGCGATGGCGTTGGCGGTGCGAGTGGAGTACTCCGTGCCGTTCGACGTCTCGTCGAGGAACGAGATCGGGCGGAGCTCGACCCGGATCGTGCCTTCGTCGAGCAGCCGTTCGAGCTCAGCGCCGTTGGCGGCCTCGAACGCGCCACAGGCCGGGCACATGTAGTCGTAGTAGATCTCGACGGTCACCGGCGCGCCGGCCTCGCCCACCGGGATGGCGCCGCCCGCGTCTGCGTTGGCCGGGACGACGACCTTGCCGCTGGCCGTGGTGGGTCCGTCGTCACCACCCGCGACCTTCACCACGGCGAAGATGATGGCGACGACCAGGCCCAGGATGACCAGGCCCCCGACCGCCAGGACGATGCGGCGCTGCCTGGCCTGCCGCGCGGCCGCTTCTTCCTGGGCTCGACGGAGTTCCTGCGTCCTGAGTCGTGCTTGCTTGCTCATACGTCGCTCTCGCTCATCGTCGTCCCGGCGTCGGCTCGGGACCGTCTTGTCGAGTATAGGAAGGCGCGACCAGCGTTAACCCGCCTGCGCCGACGCGAGGCCCAAGGTCCCTGCATCTTGTGACTATGGACCTTGCCGATTATCTGACTAGAGTCAGACAAATGGAGAGTACGGCGGTCCTGCGGCGCTTCAACCGCACCTACACCCAGCGCATCGGCGCGCTCGACGAGACGTTCCTCGGACTGGGGCTGCCGCTGGCGTCGGCGCGACTCCTCTTCGAGATCGGGTACGTCGGTCCGGTCACCGCCCAGGTGCTGCGCGCTCGCCTGGGACTGGACTCCGGCTACCTGAGCCGGCTGCTGCGCGGGCTCGAGGAGCGCGCCCTGGTGGCCGTGGCGCCGGACCCCGGCGACCGGCGCCGACGGGTGGTGTCGCTGACCCGCGCCGGCGGCCGGATGCTGGCCCGGCTGGACCAGCGGTCCGAGGAGCTGGCCCTGGGGCTGCTGGAGCCGCTGAGCGAGCGCCAGCGGGGGCGGCTGGCCGAGGCGCTGGCCACGGCAGACCTCCTCGTCCGGGCGGCCACGATCGCCTTCGAGGTGGTCGACCCGGCCTCCCCCGACGCCCGGACCGCGATGGGCCACTACTTCGACGAGCTCGACCGGCGGTTCGACGGCGGCTTCGACCCCGGACCGCTCACCGACGAGGACCTCGCGACGATGCGACCACCCGGCGGCACGTTCGTGCTCGCTCGCAGCGACGGCGAGGTCGCGGCCTGCGGCGGGGTGCAGCCGCTCGGCGCCGGGATCGGCGAGATCAAGCGGATGTGGGTCCACGACGGCTGGCGCGGCGCCGGCCTGGGCGCACGGATGCTGCGCCGGCTCGAGGACGACGCGACGGCGTTGGGCCACACCGTCGTACGACTGGACACCAACGGGACCCTGACCGACGCGATCGCGCTCTACGAGCGCAACGGCTACCGCTCGATCGAGCGCTACAACGACAACCCCTATGCGGAGCGGTGGTTCGAGAAGGACGTGCGGTCCAGGTAGGCCAGCTGCGCGGGCTTGGTCGACAGCTCCACGACCGGACCCAGCTCGAAGCCGAGCCGCACCACCAGGTTGACGGCCTTCTCGTTGCGCGCGTCGGGCTCCGCGACCAGCCGGTGCACCTCCGGGTCGGCGAAGACCGTGTCCACCAGGAACGAGATCACGGTGCTCGTGAAGCCACTGCGTGGCCGGGTCGGCGGCGCGAGCATGAAGTGGACACCGACGTCGCCGAGGCGGACGTCGAAGTGGTCGCCCACCTCCTCGGCGCGCGGGTCGTAGGTCTGGAACAGCGCCGCGGGCTCGTCGTCGGCCCAGGCGAGGTAGGCCGCGTGGGTGGGCTGCTCGTCGATCCACTCGTAGATCTCGCGGACCTCCGCGAGCGTGTGCTCCCCCATCATCCAGAACTGCGCACGCTCCTGGACCACCCACGAGTGCAGCAGCGGGGAGTCCCGCGCGGGGTCGAAGCGCTCGAGGCGCAGGTGCCGGATGCCCGAGTCGGTCATCGCTCCTCCGTCAGTCGTGCCCAGTCGGTGACGACGGGGGCGAGCCGGCCGTCGGCCCACAGGGCGAGCTGGTCGTGGTGGTGGGGGTCGCGGGGGTCACCGGAGGCGCCGAGCGGCACCACCCAGGCGCTGGCGTCGCGGTCGGCGAGGTCCCACACGTAGCGCGCGACCGACCCGCGATAGGCGTCGTCGGAGATCCCCGGCAGCGAACCGGTGCAGCGCACGCAGTCGCTGTCGCCGCTGACCGGCACCGCGGGCACAGGCGGCGGGACGAGGTCGTCGCCGTAGATCTCGAAGGCATGCACCGGCGTCACCACGTGGGTCGCGCCCCAGGTGACGTCGACGTCCGCGGTCTCGGCCAACGCGTCGCGGGCGAGCGCCGCCAGGTCGATGGCGTACGGCGTCCCGTGCGCCACCAGGGTCGGCAGGGCGAGCCCGATCCGTGCGGTGACGTCGAGCCAGGGCAGCAGGAGCGGGTCGTGGCGCAGCTCGTGGAGTGGTGCGAAGACGGGGTCGGCCGCGATCCGGCGGACCAGCGCCGACCGCCAGGCCGCGAAGGCCCCCGCAGGCCGCGAGCCGGCCTCCATCCGGCCGTCCCAGTCGCCGAAGGCGCCGGGCACGAGCGTGCGCAGCGTCGCCACGGTGGCGAGGAGCGAGTCGTCGTGGATCGCCGCGAAGTCGTCGCCGGTGAGGTCGCTGCGGCCGTCGAGCAGGGCGTGGATGCGCTGGGCCCGGTAGGGCGGCGCGAAGACCCGCCCGACCTGGTCGCTCTCGGGACCGCGCCGCTCGTTGGCGGTGACGACCTGGCCGTCGGCGGGTACGTCGGCGCGATGGGTGTCGTCGAGCCAGCCGGTCCAGCCCGTCGCCGGGTCGCGGGCGTCGACCACCCCGCGCCGGTTGCCGTCGGCACGCACCGGGACCCGGCCGGCGAGCCGGTAGCGCACGGCGCCGTGCCGGTCCGCGATGACGACGTTGTTGACCGGCTCGACCCAGTGGTCGAGGGCCCGGTCGACGTCATCGACGCTGCGCGCGCGCAGCAGCGGCAGGATCGCCTCGAAGCCCAGGTCACCGAGCACCGTCGAGGCGGCGCGCAGGCTGAGCCCGTCCTCGAAGACCTGGCCGCGCGGTGTCACGACCACCTCGACCTCGACGGGGTCGGCACCGCGGACCGGGACGGACTCGACCCACCGCTCCACCACGTCGTACGGCGTGGGCTCGGCGAAGACGTCCTGGTAGTCGCCGCACGCGTTGGTGATCGCCCACGCGACCTCGCCCGCGTGCGCGAAGTGCGGCACGCCGGGCACACCCGGGAAGGCCAGACCGACCACGTCGAAGGGGTCGTCGGGGTCCTCGCACGCGAGGCGCACCTGCTGGTAGACGCCCGGCGCCTCGATCACGCGGTGCGGGTCGCCGCCGATCAGCGGCCGGCCCGACGACGTCCGCGCGCCGCCGACGGCCCACGCGTTGCTGCCGCTGACCAGCGGCCCCTCGTGCGACAGCAGTGCGGCGTCGTCGCCGAGCACGTCACGGGCCCGCTGCGCCCACAGCTTGCCGCCGAGGTTGGCGAAGAGCAGGTGCTGCGCGAGGAACACCGCGAGCGGCGTCCACTCCTCCCACGGCTGGGCCTCCAGGCCGAGCTCGTCGAACTCCGGCACGTCGGTGCGCAGGCCGGCGTTGACGCCGTCGACGTACGCCGCGACGAAGGCGCGCGTCTCGTCGCCCAGAGCCGCGTGGGCACGGCGAGCGGTGTGGGCGATCAGGGTGCGTCGGGCGAACCGGTCCCAGCCGAGCGCCGTGGCGCCGAACGCCTCGGCGGTGGTGCCGGTGGCGCGGCGGCGCAGCCACTCGAGCTGCCAGGTCCGGTCGTGCGCCGTGACCTCGCCCTGGCCGCGCGCGAGGTCGAGGACCGAGTCGGCCCGGACGTGGGGTACGCCGTACGCGTCACGGTAGGTCCGGGCCATGGTGAGGTGACCCTAACTCACCCGGCGGTCAGGCCGGGATGTGCCCGAAGCGGCCCTTCTGGAAGTCCTCGTAGGCCTGGAGCACCTCGGACTTGCTGTTCATCACGAACGGCCCGGCCCACGCGAGCGGCTCGCGGATCGGGCGGCCGCCGACCACGATCACGTCGAGCTTGGGCGAGCGGCTCTCCTGGCTCCCGTCGGCGGCGATCGTGAGGTAGTCACCGGCGCCCAGGACGGCCGACTGCCCCATCCGGATCGGGCGGGCGTCGACACCGACGGTGCCGCTGCCGTTGAGCACGTAGACGAGGGCGTTGAAGTCGACGTCCCACGGGAGCTCGAGGCGCGCACCGGGCTCGATGCTGGCGTGCACGAGCGCCATCGGCGTGTAGGTCGCACCGGGACCGGCGTGGCCGTCGACGGTGCCGGCGATGACGCGGACCAGGGCACCGGCGTCGGCCGACGACAGCAGCTGGACCTCACCGGAGCGGATGTCCTGGTAGCGGGGGTCGCTCATCTTGGCGTCGCGCGGCAGGTTGACCCAGAGTTGGATCCCGTGGAAGAGCCCACCCTGCTGGACCATCCACTCGGGCGGGGCCTCGATGTGGAGCAGGCCGGAGCCGGCGGTCATCCACTGGGTGTCGCCGTTGGTGATGGTGCCGCCGCCACCGTGGGAGTCCTGGTGGTCGAAGGTGCCGTCGATGATGTAGGTGACGGTCTCGAAGCCGCGGTGCGGGTGCCACGAGGTGCCCTTGGGCTCGCCCGGGGCGTACTCCACCTCGCCCATCTGGTCCATCATGATGAACGGGTCGAGCTGCGCCATGTCGATGCCTGCGAACGCACGGCGGACGGGGAAGCCCTCGCCCTCGTAGCCCTGCGGGGCCGTGGTGATCCCCCACACGGGCCGCGGCTGGTCTCCCAGTCCCGGGGTGCGGAGACGGTCGAGAACGGTCAGGTCGTCGACGGTGACTGCGGGCATCGTGCCCACCTCCTTCGGGTCACCGGATCAACGGTAGTTGAATGTTGGATATTCCGGTCAGGTCACCACCGGGAGCTGCACCCGGAACGTCGTACCCTCGCCCGCCTCGGAGGTGAACGAGATGGTCCCGCCGTGCTTCTCGACGATGGCGCGGGTGATCGACAGCCCCAGTCCGCTCCCCGGGATCGCGTGCTTCTGTGCCAGCGTCGAGCGGAAGAACCGGTTGAACAGCTGCGCCTGCTCCTGCTGGGGCACGCCGATGCCGGAGTCGGACACCGCGATCTCGGCGAAGTCACCCTCGAGCTCGAGGCCGACGTAGATCGACCCACCGTCGGGGGTGAACTTCACGGCGTTGCCCAGCAGGTTGAGCGTGACCCGTTCGATCATGTCGCGGTCGCCGAGCAGCGGCACCGGCTCCTCGGGGAGGTGGAGCGAGACCGTCAGCGGTCGCTCCTGCCACGCGGGCGAGACCACGCCGTACGCCGCCCGCACGGCCTCGCGGAGGTCGAAGACGCGGTCGACGTAGTCGAACCCGTCGTTGTCGACGCGCGAGAGGGTGAGCAGGTCGTCGATCAGCCCGAGCAGGCGCTGGGTATTGTCGGAGACTCGGTGCACGGCCTTGTTCTGGTCCGGGCTGAGCTCCCCGTAGGCACCCTCACCGAGCATCTCGAGGTAGCCCAGGATGCTGGTCATCGGGGTGCGCAGCTCGTGGCTGACGCTGGAGACGAACGCGTCCTTGACCGAGTCGACCTCGCGCAGCCGGTCGACCGCCTGCCGTTCCGCCTCGAGCGCCTCCTCCAGGGCGCGCTGCGCGTCGATCTGGTCCGTGACGTCCTCCGACGTGCTGACGTAGCCGGTCGTGCGGTCGCGGTTGTCGACCAGACGGGACAGGGTCATCGCGTGCGTGCGCTCGACCCCGTCCTTGCGCCGGAAGCGGACGAGCGTGCCCGCGCCGCCGGGCTTCGTCATCTCGAGCACGACGTCGAGGAAGTTGTCGCGGACGCCCAGCTCCTTGGCCTTGTCGCTGATGGCGCCCGCCGTGTGGAACATGGTCGTGTGCTCCCCGAGGACCTCGGAGGCCTCGTAGCCGAGCAGCTTCTCGGCGCCGGGGTTGAACAGCGTGACCCGCCCGTCATGGTCGGTGCCGATGATCGCGATGCCGGTCGCACCGTCGACGATCCGCTGCACGATGTCGCGCTCCGCGGCCGACTCACGGGCGGTGGCGATCTGCTGGCCGACCCGGATCATCAACGGGACGACGATGATCGCGCAGGTGATCGCGAAGAGCGCCAGCAGCACGCCCCGGATGTCGACCGGCATGTCGTAGCGGTCGGGCACGTCAGCGAACGGACCGAACCCGGCGGTGGTCATGAAGATCGAGAAGGCGAGCACTGCCACCAGCTGGGCGAGCGACTCCTTCGGGCTCAGGCGAAGGGCGCCCCAGGCCAACACCGGGATCGCGATGAAGACCACCGACGGGAAGTCGGTCGGCAGGAACGCGAACGGCGTCACCACGACGATGGTCGCCCACTGGATGACACGCTCGCTCTGGGAGGCGATCGACTCCTGGTTGGGGGGCCGGCAGAAGAACGGGATCAGGACCAGGTTGGAGGCCATGTGTGCCGTGGCGACCGAGATGGCGACCAGGACCGGGTTGCCCCAGCCCGTCACGGCCGAGGTCAGGAAGCCGGCCGCCGCGACCAGGATGCCGCCGGCCGCACAGGCCCGGAAGTAGGAGAGCAGATCGTCGTCGGAGCGCAGCGGCGGGCGGTCTTCCCTGCCGTCGGTGAACAGCCGCGCGACCACGAGCGCCTCGAGGGTGCTGCCGAGGGCGAAGCCCAGGGCCACGTCCCAGGGGCGACCGCCGAGCCAGACCGTGCCGAACGAGATGACGAGGATCGCCAGCAGGAGGCGGGCGGTGTGACGGCGGCGCGCCAGCAGGAGGGCGCCCGTAGCCAGGCCGGCGGGCCAGATGCCGGTGACCCGTCCACCGTCGGGAGCGCCCCACACCGCGACAAAACCGGTCACTGCCATCAGCAGGACCACTGCTGCTACACGTGCCACCCAGGACTTGGGCAAACGTTGCACCCCTCCCAAGGCGAGTCCCCACGGCACATCGAACCAGCAAGACCCCCTCCCATGCCGGGAAAACGCCGATCCGCCGCGCACTGAGACCAGTCGTTACCCCGTGTCGTAGGTTCGACCGATGAGCACTCGACACCAGGAGTACGACGTCGTCGTCGTCGGCGGCGGGCACAACGGACTCGTCTCGGCGGCCTACCTGGCCCGGGCGGGGCTGTCGGTACTGGTGTTGGAGCGACTCGCCCAGACCGGTGGCGCGGCCGTCTCCGCCGCCGCGTTCCGCGGCAAGGAAACACGTCTGTCGCGCTACTCCTACCTCGTGTCGCTCCTGCCCGAGCAGGTCATCGGCGACCTCGGGCTCAACCTCGCGCTGGCCTCGCGGGGCACGGCGTCGTACACACCGGTCATGCGCGACGGGAAGCCCGGCGGGCTGTTCGTCGAGCACGACGAGGGCGAGGCGACGCGTCGTTCGTTCCGCGAGCTGACCGGGTCGGATGACGAGTACGCCGCCTGGCGCGAGTTCTACGCCGACGTCGCCGAGATCGCCCATGCCGTCGCCCCGACCCTCACCCA
This sequence comes from Nocardioides szechwanensis, assembly GCF_900103935.1. Lineage (GTDB taxonomy): Bacteria > Actinomycetota > Actinomycetes > Propionibacteriales > Nocardioidaceae > Nocardioides > Nocardioides szechwanensis. The sequence goes on along the minus strand of NZ_FNIC01000009.1, from coordinate 78,801 downwards.
GCCGCTGCCCGGCGAGCGCGAGCTGCGCGACCGCGTCGACCCCGGCATCTGGCGCGACCTGGTCACCACTCCGCTCGGCGTGGTGATCGAGTCGAGGTTCACCGACGACACCGTGCGCGGCGTGGTCGCGACCGACGCGCTGATCGGGACCTTCGCGTCGCTGCACGACCCGTCGCTGGTCCAGAACCGCTGCTTCCTCTACCACCTGATCGGCAACGGGACCGGTGAGTGGCGGGTGCCGGTGGGCGGCATGGGAGCAGTCACCACCGAGCTGCACCGCGCCGCCGTCGAGGCTGGCGCCGAGATCCACACCGACGCCGGTGTCAGCGCGATCACCACCGGGCAGGGCGGCGGTGGCGCCGAGGTGACCTGGCACGAGGACGGCACCGCCCACACGGTCTCCGCGCGCTACGTCCTGGCCAACGTGGCCCCCTGGGTGCTGCGGATCCTGCTCGGCGAGCCGGAGGACACCGAGTCCAAGCCCGAGGGCGCCCAGCTCAAGATCAACTTCCTGCTCGACCGACTGCCCGCCCTGCGCTCGGGGATGGACCCGGCGCAGGCCTTCTCCGGGACGCTCCACCTGGGCGAGGACTACACGCAGCTCCAGGCGGCGTACGACGACGCGGCGCAGGGCCGGGTCCCGGCCGCGCTGCCCGGCGAGGTCTACTGCCACTCGCTCACGGACCCCTCGATCCTCGGCGACGTGCCGCCCGGCACCCACACGCTGACCTACTTCGGGCTGCACACGCCGGCGCGGCTGTTCCGCGACGACCCGGAGGTGGCCAAGGCGCTGGCGGTGGAGCGGGCGATCGCCTCCCTCGACCAGCACCTCGCCGAGCCGATCGGGAACTGCGTCGCACGCGACGCCGACGGCAACCCGTGCATCGAGGCGAAGATCCCGCAGGACGTGGAGCGCGACCTGGCGATGCCCGGCGGCCACATCTTCCACGGCGACCTCGACTGGCCCTGGGCACCGCACCGCACCCGCCTCGACACCCCCGCCCAGCAGTGGGGGGTGCAGACCGACCACGACGCCGTGCTGCTCTGCGGCTCCGGAGCGCGTCGCGGCGGCGCCGTCTCCGGCCTCGGCGGCCACAACGCGGCGCAGGCCGTGCTCGCCTCCCGCTGAGGGCGCTGCCCGACGGTCCCCGGATTTTTCCACGAGGCCGCCCGCTGGTAATGTCTGCGTCGCTTCACCACGCGCGGCATTAGCTCAATTGGCAGAGCAGCTGACTCTTAATCAGCGGGTTCGGGGTTCGAGTCCCTGATGCCGTACCACCATCGTTTCCTGCGTAGACTCGCGCCTCGTGTCTGCCTCCCCCATCCGCATCGCGATCGTCAACGACTACGAGATCGTCGTCGAGGGCGTCGCCGCGGTGCTCGCTCCCTACCGTGACCGCATCGAGGTCGTCGAGCTCGACAGCCGGATGCCCGTCATCAGCGACATCGACGTGCTCCTCTACGACACGTTCGGGCAGGTGCAGGGCGACACCGTCGACCTCGACCAGCTCATCTTCGGCAACGGCAGCGCGCGGGTCGTGATCTTCACCTGGAACGTGCAGCGGGAGCTCATCGATCGCGCCCTGGCCCACGGCGCGGCCGGCTACCTCTCCAAGAGCATCAGCGCCGAGGACCTGGTCAAGGGCATCGAGGCGGTGCACGCGGGCGAGGTCGTTGTCGTTCCGGTCGAGGACGGCACGGAGGGTGGCCAGCTCAACACCGCCTGGCCCGGCGTCGACCACGGGCTCAGCGCCCGCGAGGCCGAGGTCATCGCACTGATCACGCAGGGCCTGTCCAACCAGGAGATCGCCGACCGCTGCTACCTCAGCATCAACTCGGTCAAGACCTACGTGCGCACCGCCTACCGCAAGATGGGCGTAACCCGGCGCTCGCAGGCCGTCCTGTGGGGCATCGCGCACGGGCTGTCGCCCGACCGCAGCCGCACGATCGACCCGTCGTCGACCGACTGACCGGCTCAGCGCAGGTCGTGCGCGCCGTTCACTTTCATGAAGTCGCGTGAGTACGTCGGGGCGTCGGAGCGGAAGATGCCGAGGTAGGAGTTGAGCTTGATCTTCGCCGGGGTCGTCGGGACGCACTTGTTGGGGACGTCGACGTAGACCTTGCGCTTGGCGGTGTTGGCCACCGTGACCACGGGGTCGCACACCTTGTAGCTCTCGCCCGACTCGTCGAGGAACAGGTTCGCGTAGCCGAGCGTGGGCTGCTGGGGGCTGAAGCCGTAGTTGGCCGACCAGGTCTGGTCGCTGGAGGGCGCCGGTGTGAGGTCGATGAAGACCATCTGGTCGTACTTGTAGGACTCGGGCAGGACCTTCTTCAGGCGCACGGTGAACCGCACCTTGCCGGTGAGCTGGGTGACGGTCAGCCGGTAGAGGTCGATCGTCTTGCGCTGGACGTCACCAGGCCCGGGGCGGGGGTAGATCTTGACGTCCTGCTGGTAGTCGTAGGCGTCGACGACCGGATCGACAGCGTGTGCGGTCGGGGCGGAGACGCCCACGAGGAGAAGGGCCGCCAGTGCGGCGATAGCTGGTCGCATAACTGGGCGCATGTCGCCAGGCTACCTCTACTAGACTCCGGGATAGTTGCCTTCTGCAACCATCGAGGAGCCTTTCATGACCAGACATCCCGGGGCCGGGCGCGGGGGCATCACCTTCGCCGTGCTCGCGGTGTCGGTCTCGTCGTTCGCGCTGCTGCAGTCGCTGATCGTCCCGGTCCTCGCCACCATCCAGGCCGAGTTCGAGACCGACCAGACGACCGTCACCTGGGTGCTCACCGCCTATCTGCTGAGCGCCTCCATCGCCACTCCCCTGCTCGGTCGCGTGGGCGACGTGGTCGGCAAGACCCGGATGCTGGTGATCACCCTGTGCGCCCTGGTGGTCGGCTCGCTGCTCGCCGCGCTGGCCCCGAGCATCGGCTGGCTGATCTTCGCACGGGTGGTGCAGGGCGCCGGGGGCGGCGTACTGCCGCTGGCGTTCGGGATCGCCCGCGACGAGTTCCAGGGCCGCGTCGCCACCGCGCTGAGCGTGCTCGCGTCGCTGACCGCGGTGGGCTTCGGGTTCGGCATCGTGATGGCCGGGCCGATCGTCGACGCGTTCGGCTACCAGGGCCTGTTCTGGCTGCCGATGGTGGTCACCGCCGTCGCCGCCCTGGCCGCCTGGCTGTTCGTGCCCGAGTCACCCGTGCGTACGCCGGCGCGGCTCCCCGTCGTGCCCGCCCTGCTCCTCGCCGTCTGGCTGGTCGCGCTGCTGCTCGCACTCTCGGAGGGCAACGTCTGGGGCTGGGCGTCGCCCCGGATCCTCGGCCTGTTCGCGCTCGCCGCCGTCGGGGCCGTCGCCTGGGTGATGGTCGAGAGCCGGGTGCCGGTGCCGATGATCGACATGCGGATGATGGCGCTGCGCGGCGTGTGGACGACCAACCTGGTGGCGGCGTTCGTGGGCTTCGGCATGTTCGCGGCGTTCGGGTTCCTGCCGCAGTTCCTGCAGACGCCCGCCGCCGCCGGTTATGGCTTCGACGCCTCGATCTCCGAGTCGGGCAACCTGCTGGTGCCCTCCGCGATCGCGAGCTTCCTGGTGGGCTTCTTCACCGCCCGGCTGATCCACGTCGTCGGCGCCCGCGCGGTGATCATGACCGGCACGCTCCTCACCGGATCGGCCTTCCTGAGCATCGCGATCTGGCACGACGCGACCTGGCAGCTCTACGCCGCCACGACGGTCCAGGGGATCGGGTCCGGGCTGGTCTTCTCCAGCCTGGCCGGCGTCGTGATCGCGTCGGTCCCGCCCGAGCAGACCGGCGTCGCCAGTGGGATGAACGCCAACATCCGCACCATCGGCGGCTCCCTCGGCGCCGCCGTCATGGCCGGCATCGTCACCGCCGAGGTCGGCCCCGCGGGCTTCCCGGCCGAGCGCGGCTACACGATCGGCTTCGCGGTCCTGGCCGTCGGCATGGTGGCCGCCGCGACCGCGGCGTACTTCATCCCCGACCACCGCGAGCAGCCCACGTCGGGCCCGCTGCAGGACGCCGAGAACGCCGAGCTCGGCTACGTGCCCGGCGCCTCGAGCGTCAGCTCCGCAGCACGAAGGCCCGCACCAGGTCCTTCCTGATCTGCGCGTCGGTCCACGCGAAGCGCACCCAGCGGCCCTTGCCGAACAGCCGGGTCTGGTCGGCCGACCAGCGCGAGCGCGGGTTCTCGTACTGGCTGTAGGTGAGGATCGTGCGGGCGTCGACGCGGCCGCCGTCCAGGAACGAGATCGCCTGGATGTGCGACGAGCCGTAGGTGATCGCCCGCAACCGGTCGGCGTTCTGGATCGGGTTGCGCGACGCCAGCGCGTTGGCGTTGCCGACGGAGTCGCCGGTGCCGCCACCGAGCGGGATCGGCGGGGCGCCCCGGTCTCCCGCGACCTGCAGCGAGCCCCAGGTCGCGTCGAGCGGGACCTTCTGGGCACGCAGGGAGGCGATCGCGTCACTCATCGCGGCGACGACCTCCGGGTTGTCGCTGTTGAGGTCGCGCGGGGTGTTGAGCGGGTCGTCGGCGGAGAACGGCACCCGCCAGACGGACTCGGCCAGCCCGAGCGGGACCGCGGGGAGCCGCTCGACGAACGCCTCGAAGATGTGGGTGCCGACCGACGTCGTACGCGAACGCCCGTCCCACTTGCGCAGGACCGCGCAGGCCTTGGTCTCGCCGGTGGCCTCGCAGACCTCGTCGAGGGCACCGCCGGCACGCATCACCTCGGCGGTCCGCAGCCGGTTCTCGTGCTCGTGGCGGCGGAAGCTGAGCGGGGTCTCGCGGCCCTTCTTCAGCCGGTCGAGGACGTACTGCGACACCATCCGGGTGCGCATGGTGCGCTGGCAGCGCTCGCAGCCGATGATCTGGTCGAAGCCCTCGAGCCGCACCTTGTCGTTGGGCAGCCAGTAGGAGTCGTTGGCGTTCATCACCCAGTCGCGGCGGACGACGGACGGCAGGTTCTGCGGCCCGAAGATGCCCGGACGCTGCGCGTCGGCGTCGGTGCCCCACGCGCAGGACGACTCGGCGAGGGCGCCGTTGAGACCGGGCAGGCCGGCGACCTGGTTGAGCACGCGGCCCACGGGGGTCATGCAGGCGGCGGCCATCTCATTGGTCACGTGCGGCACCACCGAGTGGTCGGCGTACAGCACATAGCCGAAGCGGTCGGCGGCCGTGGTGTTGACCCAGGGCATGCCTCCGCCCTTGTCCTGGCGGCGCAGGAGGTCGCGGACGTTGCGGGCCTTGCCCATGTTGAGGAACGTGTCGATCGTGCGCAGCTGCTCGCCGTTGGCGTCGCGGATCGCCCAGAGGCTGGTCGGGCCCCACGGCATCAGCAGCGCCGGGGCGTCGATCACGTAGCCCTGCGCGGTCCGGTAGAGGTCCTCGGTGACGGTCCCGACCGAGCCGTCCGCCCGCTTGACGCGCACCTTGACCACGCGGTGCTCGAGCTGGCGAGGCCCGGACTCGGTCGTGTAGGTCGTGGGCCCGACGGTGGGGTACTCGTAGGGCGTGAACCGGTAGGCCGTCGAGACGGTGTGGCTCCAGGCGACGTTCTTGTTCCACCCGATGTTGACCACGGGCGAGCCGATCAGCGACGCCCCGGCGACGTCGTACTTGCCAGGGATCGTGAGGTGCTGCTGGGTGAAGTGGTAGCGACCGCGCCAGGGGAAGTGCGGGTTGCCGAGCAGCATCCCGCGCCGCGTGGAGGTGGACGTAGCGCCGACGGCGGTGGCGTTGGAGCCGAACGCCGACTCGGGGTCGCGGCCCAGGCCCTTGAGCAGCGCCTCACGGTCGACGTCGGCGGCGCGGACCGGCAGCTCGGGCAGGCCCGGCTCGCCGGGCGTCGGCGGGTCGGCGTCGACGATCTCCTTCACGAACACTCCCGCGGAGGCGAGCAGGTTGGCGAGGTAGACGCCGTACCAGAGGTCGATCGGCTTGGCGTTGGGCTTGAGGTAGCCGGCGCCCTTGCAGGCGGGGTCGGTCACGGTGTTGGTGCGCAGCCACTTGTTGATGCCCGCGACGTAGCCCCTGACCATCGCCCGTGCCTCCTGGCCGGGGCCGGCCTTGGACGCGAGCAGCCGCTCGACGACGCGGCGGTTGCGCAGGTCGGTGACGAACGCGTCGACCTGGAGGTTGGATGCCTCGAGCGTGACCTGGTCGTCGTAGCGCTTGGTCGGGCCGAGGTAGAGCGAGCGCTGGCCGCGGCCGGTCAGCACGGTGTCGACGAGCGTGCAGATCGACGCGTCCGCGGCGGCGTACCCGCTGCCGAAGCCGAGCCCACCGAAGCTCTTCGCCGTGATGTGCGGGATGCCGTGCTCGGTGATCTTGATGCTCGCGGTGTACGCCGGTCGCGGGGGGGCCTGCTCGACTGCCGTCGGCGGGGCGGGAGGGTCGACCCGGGCCGCATCGGCACTCGCGGAGACCACCGAGACGACTGCGAGGGCCGGGACCAGCGAGAGGGCAGCAACCAGGGCGGTGAGGCGGTGTCGGAGCATGCCCGCTCAACGGCCCAGGTGTGACGATGGTTACGGACCAGTAACCAGGCAGTGCCTGGGTCTCGCCTGGTTCCGCGTCATGGCAGTTCCCATTGCTCGGACGCGCGCCAAGTGCAAACGTTTCCCCGTGAACGCGCCCGACGCGGACCTGTCCCGCCATTCCGACTGGCTGACCTGGCTCGCCGATCAGGGCGCGACCGACCCCGACATCTTGGTGGTGTGGGTCGGCGGGTCGGCGGCGACGGGTGGGTACGACGAATGGTCGGACCTCGACATCGACCTTCTGTGCACGCCCGGCGAAGCGGCCGCCGTGCACGACCGGTTGCTGGAGCGGATCCACCGCGACTTCGACGTCGACCACGTCTGGCGGCTGCCCGACGCCACGTGGCCCGACGGGCGGCAGAGCTTCGTCAATCACCAGCCCCGCCCCGGCACGCTCCAGGAGCCGACCCGGATCGTCGACCTGCACGTGTCCGAACTGTCCGACGCGCACCGGTTCGTCGACGTACGACGCCACGGCACCCCGATCGTGGTGCACGACCCGGACGACCTGGTCGAACTGCGCCACGACGACGAGGCGGCGATGCGCGCCGCAATCGACGAGGCGGTGGACCAGGTCCGCCAGGGCCGCGCCACCGCCGAGTGGCTGGTCAACCGCGCGCTGCGCCGCGGCCACGAACCCGAGGCAGTCGCCCTCTACCTGCGTTTCGCCCTCGCGCCGCTGGTGCAGCTGCTCCGGGTCGATCACTGCCCCTGGCGACACGACTTCGGGCTGCGCTACCTCCACACCGACCTGCCGACCGCCGTGACCCAGCGGGTGTACGCGCTGGTCCCCGGTAACGGCGACCTGGCCGCGCAGTCTGCCTTCTGCTTCGCATGGACGGACGAGCTGCTGGGCGCGGGCTGAGAGCCAGCACTCAGGCCCGCGGGACCCCGATGGCACCGTCTACGTGGACGGCTCGTCGGCGCCGGCAGTCGTGGCCGCGCCACTGGCTAGGCATACGTCGCGGACGCCACCGTGAGGGCCGCCATCTCCTCTGTGCTGAGGTGGAGCGCCTCGGCGGCGACCAGCTCCGCCAGTTGATCGGGGGTCGTCGCCGAGGCGAGCGGGGCCGTCACGGTCGCCTGGTGGATCAACCAGGCGAGCGCGACCGCAGAGGCAGGGGCGTTGTGCGCGTCGGCGACGTCGCGCACCATGTCGACCACTCCCAGGCCCTCGGGCGTGAGAAGACCGCGGACGCCGGCACCTCGGGCTCTCCCTTCGAGGTCGAGCTCCGTGCGGTACTTGCCGGTGAGGAACCCGCCACCGAGTGCGCGGTAGGGGTACACCTCGAGCCCGGCGTCTCGGGCGAGTGCGGCGTACTCGGTCTCGTAGGCGCGTCGGTGGAGCAGGCTGTAGTGCGGCTGGAGTGCGATCGGTGCGGTGTAGCCACCCTCGTCGGCCACTCGGAGCCACTCCGCGATCGCGTGGGGTGTGAAGTTCGAGAGGCCGATGCGCCCGATCTTTCCTGCGCGCACGAGGGCGTCGAAGGCTCGGACGCTTTCCTCGATCGGCGTCGAGTCGTCCTGGTAGTGGGCGTAGTAGAGATCAATCCGATCGATGTCGAGTCGCCGCAGCGACGCCTCGGCGCCACGCGTCACGGAGTTTGTCGACAGCCCCTCGTACTCCGGGTGGTTGCCGACCTTGGTGGTGACGATGACCTGCTCGCGCCAGCGGCTCCCGGCTAGCCACCTTCCGACGATCGCCTCGGACTCGCCATACGTGTCTGCGGTGTCAACGAGAGTGCCGCCGGCGTCGACGAAGGCGTCCACGACGGCGCGCGACGCGGCCTCGTCGCTGGTGCGACCGAACGTGTTGGTCCCGAGCCCGATGCGAAGGGTCAAAGTATTCACGCCTTGGATGTAATCAGAAGCCCCGGACAGGTCCGCGCTCGCCGAGGCGCGCATGCGTAGGTCCCCGCGTCAATCACGCTTACCTTGTGGCCGCTCATCGGCTGATCCGGTAGGACGGTTGGGTGTGCGCCTCACTCGCGTCTGGTGAAGGTGATCTTGCCGTCGGGGTTGTGGGTGAGCTCGTAGTCCTGGTGGTGGGCGAGGGTGTGATGTCGTCGACAGAGGAGTACGCCGTCCTCGACAGAGGTGCTGCCGCCTTTCGCCCACTGGGTCAGGTGGTGGGCGTGGCAGGCGGACATGGGGCGTTCGCAGCCCTGCGCGACGCAGCCCTTGTCGCGCACGGCCATCGCGATCCGTTGAGCTTTGGTGTGGAAGCGGCGTCTGCGACCGACGTCGAGGACCTCGGACCTGCCGCCGAGGACGACGGGGATGATCCCGGCCTCACAGGCCATCCGGCGGGCCAGCCCGGAGCTGATCATGGTGCCGGTATCGAGCTGAGCGGCCTTGAGCCCACCCATGAGCGTCTCGAGGGTCATCGTGACCACCACGGACGCGGACACGCCTCCGGAGGTGGGAAGCCTGTCGGTGGGGTATCTGCGGACGTACTCCGCGAACGCGAGCCCCATGCCATGTGGGGACAGCCCCTCGCCACCGGCTTGGGGTGACGCGATCGCGTGAAGGGCTTTGCGGAGCATGTCGGCCTCCGCGTCGCGGATCGCGAACCGGCCGTAGGTCATCCCGTGCCCGTCGGCGTGCATGGTCAGCCGGGCCTTGGCCTCGGCGTCGCGTTCTTCCTTTGCCAGCTGCTTGGCTTCCTCGGCCTCGCCGATCTCGGGGGCGACCACGTCGAGGATCCGCCGACCCTGGATCCGCAGTGCCCTTGCGTCGTAGTGCCGCGCAGCCTCCAGAAGGAAGTCGCGAGCTTGAGTCTTGATGTCGGCGTCGACGTCATCGGGCAGCGCGGTCACGGCATCGACGATCACCCTGGCCTGGTCGACCAGGACGTCGCCGGCGGAGAGTGCCTCCTCGACCGGCTCGTGATGCCCCAGTGCCTTGCCGAGCTTGACCTTCCGCGCCGCTTCGGCCTGGGTCATCCGGGTGTGGTTGGCCCAGAACACCCCCGCAGAAGTGGCACCGGAGGCGTCGCCGACGCGGTTGCGGTCCGCGTGCGCGGCGACCTTGAGCTCCAGGGCAGTCAGCCGGGCAATCAGACGGGTCGCTCGGACCAACGCCACGCGGGTGTCCGCATCGGACAGCGACCACGCCGGCGCATGCTCGACACCGTCGAGCTCGGCCTCGATCACCGACATCGCAGCAACGATCGGGTGGTCCCGATCGGTGCAGTTTCCGGCGCTGGCCATAGGTACATTGCAGCACTGCCCACCGACAGTCCGTGGCCTCAGAACCCTTTGTACACAGGGGATTCGAGGATTCTTCAACATTTTACCTTCGGCATCGGGGACTGCCACCGGGGCCCGCGTTTGTCGGGCGGCGCGGCAAAGCCGTGCCGCCCGTGCGCCGCCACAGCAAACCGGGAGAGGCTCGCAGTCAAGGACGCCGTAGGCGCCGCGAAGCGGGCGAAGCTCCTTGACGGCGAGGCCCGGTTTGTTACGCGCGCGGGTCTCAGTCCCCCGCGGTCACGGTCGGCTCACGGCGGTCTCGACACGGACTCGCTGACGCTCGCCCGGCTCGACCAGCGATGAGGAGGGTCGACCACGTGCCCCCTGGAGGGACGAGCGGCCTGTCGCGAGGTGACTAGTGGCCCTACCGCGGTCTCGTCAGGCCGCCGATGCTGGAACGAACCGAAACCAGCGACTCGAGGAGGGGTCATGGCCGCAGCAGTCTTCTTCGTTCTGGTCGTCGTGGTGATCGGCGGCATCGGCATCAACCTCTACCTGCGCAGCTGGGTCCGCGAGGAGTCCCGGCGCGAGGCACACCTGCGAGACCCGAGCACCCACACCGTCGCCTACGCGATTCCCAACGGCGTGGATCCCGTGACTGTCGAGTCCGCGCTGGCGCTGGCCGGTCTCACGTCCGGGGTCGACCGCATCGGCATGGTCGAGTGCGTCCGCATCGAGTGCACCGAGTCGCAGCGTGAGCAGGTCCGCGGTGTCATCGAAGGCATCCCGATGAATGCGTACGACGGCTCGCAGCTCCCAGCGGGGCACGTCGTCTTCGAGGACGAGCGGTGACGCCGCCTCGAGCGCCGTCCACTTACAGGTAGAGACCGGTCGCTTCGTCGGCGAGACGGTCGGCGGCGACCGCGTGGACGTCACGCTCGCGCATGACGACGTAGACCTCGCCGTGGACCTCGACCTCGGCCTTGTCCTCGGGGTCGTAGAGCACCCGGTCGCCGGCCTCGACGGCGCGCGCCTGCGGGCCGACGGCCACGACGTGGGACCACGCCAGCCGGCGGCCGCCCATGGCCGCGGTGGCGGGGATGACGATGCCGCCGGAGGAGCGTCGCTCCCCGGCGTCCTTGTCGAGCTCACAGAGGATGCGGTCGTGCAGCATCTTGATCGGGCGCTTCTCTGTCATGTCAGGCTCCGCCCCGGCGGGCAGGGCGTCAGTTGACGACCTTGCGGATGACGACGAACAGCGCGACCACCCCGACGACACCGCCGACGACCTTGAGGATGTTGTCGGTGCGGGGCTGGCCCGTGGTCGAGTCGACGAAGTGCGCCTTGAGGCTGGCGACCTCGCGGCTCACGATCGTCTTGGGGCTCGAGCGGTAGAGAAGCTGGTCGATCGTGACCGCCAACCGCTCCCGGGTCTCTTCGATCTCGGCCTCGATGGCAGACAGCTCGTTGCTCACCCGGGCAGGCTATCAATGGCCCGGGGATCGAACCCGAACGGGAGCTCCAACCGGTGCGCGCGCATCAGCGCCGCGTCGGTCAGGACGTCGTACGTCGTGCCGTCGGCGACCACGTGCCCGTCGCTGAGCACGACGGCCCGGGGGCACAGCTCGAGGGCGTAGGGCAGGTCGTGGGTGACCATCAGCACCGTCACGTCGAGGGAGCGCAGGATGTCGGCGAGCTCGCGCCGCGAGGCGGGGTCGAGGTTGGACGACGGCTCGTCGAGCACCAGGATCTCCGGCTCCATGGCCAGCACGGTCGCGACGGCCACGCGCCGCCGCTGCCCGAACGACAGGTGGTGCGGCGGCCGCCCGGCGAAGTCGGCCATGCCCACCATGTCCAGCGCCGTCATCACCCGCTCCTCCAGCGCCGCGCCCTTGAGTCCGAGGTTGGCCGGGCCGAACGCGACGTCCTGGCGGACCGTGCCCATGAACAGCTGGTCGTCGGGGTCCTGGAAGACGATGCCGACCCGGCGCCGGATCTCGGCGAGGTGGGCCTTCTCCACGGGCAGCCCACTGACTGCCACGGAGCCGGCGCCCGCGGTGAGGATGCCGTTGAGGTGCAGGACGAGCGTGGTCTTGCCGGCGCCGTTGGGCCCGAGCAGCGCCACCCGCTCACCGCGGTAGACGTGCACGTCGACGCCGAAGAGGGCCTGGTGGCCGTCGGGGTAGGCGTAGGCGAGGCCGCGCACGTCGAGCACCGGCGTGCTCATGGCAGCTGCCCGGTGTAGCCGCGCGACAGCATCGCGAGGTGCACCCGCTCGCCGCGCTCGTAGGAGCGGATGAACAGCGCACCGAGCGTCCGGGCGAGGGTCGGCCAGCTCCGCGGGGAGCGCGGGTTCATCCCACGGGAGCGCATGGACACCATCATCCGCCCGAGGTCGGCGGTGACGACGTCGAGGTAGCGGATCATGAAGCCCATGATCTGCACGATCAGGTCGGGCAGGCGCAGGCGGCGCAGCCCGACCAGCACGTCGGTGGGTTCGGTGGTGGCGGCCAGGGTCAGCGACGCCATCACGCCGATCGTGCCCTTGGCGAGCAGCCCCCAGGCCGCCAGCAGCCCCGGCTCGGACACGGTCAGCCCCAGCACGTCGGTGCGCGGACCGGTCGCGATGAACGGCACCAGCACCGCGAAGACCACGAACGGCACCTCGATGACCATCCGTCGTACGACGTAGAGGAGCGGGACCCGCGCGAGCAGGACGACGGCGACGACGGCGAGGAGGTAACCGGCGAAGGCGGGGTACCAGTCGCGCGGCGTGGCCACGACCGTGAGCATGAAGCCGACCAGGACCAGGACCTTCAGGTGCGCGGGGGCCCGGTGGACCGCGCTGTGGCCGTGGAAGAACAGCCGGTGGCCGTGACCGGCGCCCACGTCAGTCCGTCGGCCCGGTCGAGGTGTCCGCGGGCGTGCGGCGGCGTACGGCGTAGGCCAGTCCGCCGGCGAGGACCAGCACCAGGGCGACGCCCGCGACCCCGGCGAGGCCGCCGCTGAGCCGGTCGTTGTCGACGCCGGCGGTCTGGTAGTCGGCGAACGGGCTGTCGGCGGTCTTGGGGTCGTCGGCGGAGTCGAGGAAGCCGGTCTCCTCGGCGACGAACTCGAGGCCGTCGGGGTGCGAGCTGGCGTAGTAGCTGCCGACACCCGCGACGACCAGGGCGAGCAGCAGGCCGACGACGAAGAAGCGGCGCGACCTCACGTGGTGGCCGCCGTCCGGATCTCGAGCTCCTGGGTGTCCACGAGGTGCCGCGCACCGTGCACGAGGTCGGGACGGGCCGCGACGACCGAGGCGACGACGAGCCCGGTGACCACCGCCTCGCCGACCCCGATCACGGTGTGCCAGCCCAGCATCGCGGTGAGCACGGCGCCGATCTCGACGGGCGCGGTGCCGCCGATGGCGAACAGGAGGGTGAAGACGCTCGCGGCCACGGGCACCGACACGAGGGCACCGATCGCGGCGGCCGGGGCGACCGACGACGTACGCCGCGGCAGCACCGCGGCGACCAGACGGAACACGGCGTAGCCGGCGAAGCAGCCGACGAGCCCCATCAGCGTGATGTTGGTGCCGAGCGCGGTCACGCCCCCGTCGGCCATGAACAGCGCCTGCACGAGGAGCACCACGCTGAGGCACAGCGCACCGGTCCACGGCCCCACGAGGACGGCGGCGAGCGCGCCGCCGAGCAGGTGGCCGCTGGTGCCGGCGCCGACCGGGAAGTTGATCATCTGGCCGGCGAAGATGAACGCCGCGACCAGGCCGGCCATCGGCGCGGTGCGGTCGTCGAGCTCTCCGCGCGCCTTGCGAAGCGCCACCGCCACCCCGCCCGCGGCCACGACACCGGTCACGATCGACGTCGGAGCGTCGAGGAAGCCGTCGGGCACGTGCATGGCGGTCGGTCTCCGATCGTCAGGGGGCTGGTCGCTAGGTTGGGGCGAACGCTCACCCTACGTTATTGCACATCGTTCGCAACAAGGAGCCCGTCGTGCCCGACACCGCCCGCCTGTCCCCCGGTGACACCGCCCCCGACTTCACGCTCACCGACGACACCGGCGCCGAGGTCTCCATGTCCGGCCTGCGCGGCCGCAAGGTGATCGTCTACTTCTACCCGGCCGCGATGACGCCGGGTTGCACCAAGCAGGCCTGCGACTTCACCGACTCCCTCGACTCGCTCCAGGCGGCCGGCTACGAGGTGCTCGGCATCTCCCCGGACAAGCCCGAGAAGCTCGCGAAGTTCCGTGCGAAGGACGCCCTGACCATCCGCCTCCTGTCGGACCCCGACAAGGCCACGATGACGGCGTACGGCGCGTTCGGCGAGAAGAAGCTCTACGGCAAGGTCGTGCAGGGCGTCATCCGCTCGACGTTCGTGGTCGACGAGGAGGGGCGCGTCGAGGTGGCGCAGTACAACGTGAAGGCCACCGGCCACGTGGCGAAGCTGCGCCGGGACCTCGCCCTAAACTGATCGCGCCAGCCGAAGTGGTGGAACTGGCAGACACGCAGGTTTTAGGTACCTGTGCCTTCGGGCGTGGGGGTTCAAGTCCCCCCTTCGGCACGCATGGCCCTCGTCAGAGACGGCCACGGCGCAGTGCTTCCCAGGTGTCGGCGGAGACGACGCCGGTGACGGTCAAGCCGGCGTCGGCCTGGTAGCGGCGCAGCCAGGTGCTGGTGGCGCGGTCGAGGACCCCGGTCACCGTGAGGTCGGCGGTGCCCACGTTGAGCGCCCGCTGGAGACGGCGTACGGCGTCCTCGGCCGAGCCCTCCTTCAGCAGCGGGGTGGTGGCGCCGTGGGACAGCAGCGAGACCCAGGTGCGGGCGACCATCCGCCCGGTGACCGGCAGGGACCGCGACCGCTGGTAGGCGCGTACGGCTGCGACGACGTCGGCGTCGTAGCGGCCGTCGACGGCCTTGCGGTACTTGCCGCGCTGCTTCAGCAGGCACTGCAGTGCCTTGACGCCGGCGCCGCTCTTGCCGCGGCCCAGGCTGGGGTACTTGGCGAAGTCGATGCGGACGCCGCCGCAGGCACGGGGCGCGGCTGGGGCGACCGAGCCGCCGTCGAGGTCCACGTAGTTGGGGTCGACGGTGAGGGTGACACCACCGAAGGTCATCGACTGGTTCTGCGCGTACTGGTGCACGCGCTGGCGCGCCCAGCTGGTCGCCCGGACCCACTGGGGGTCGACCAGGGTGTCGGCGTGGTTGTTGTACCAGGCGAACCAGACCTGGTCCGGCATCGCGTAGGAGCCGGGCGAGAGGTTGTCGGCGTTGTCGAGGGCATGGATGCCGTCGGCGATGTTGGAGTAGACGCCGGAGCGGTAGCCGAGCTCGTGGAGGGCGAGCGTCCAGCCCGAGAGGAAGCGGAGCGCGGAGCGGCGGCAGTCGGTGTCCTGGAGGTCGAAGCCCCCCTCGAGGTCGTACCAGAGCGTGCTGCCCGCGGTCAGGCCGAGCGCGGTCGCCCGCGCGACGGCCGCGGCTGCCTGGTC
The DNA here is from genome assembly GCF_900103935.1 of Nocardioides szechwanensis. Lineage (GTDB taxonomy): Bacteria > Actinomycetota > Actinomycetes > Propionibacteriales > Nocardioidaceae > Nocardioides > Nocardioides szechwanensis. Next base: position 63,574 of record NZ_FNIC01000009.1, on the reverse strand, counting down.
GCGGCCCTGGGCCTCGGCCGCGCCGTACGGCGTGCCTGCGACCGCGGCCGGGTCGGGGTCGATCCGGTCCGTGAAGCCGCCGCAGGAGGCCTGGGGGCCGACCCAGATCGGGAGCAGCTTCCAGCCGTTGCCGGTCTGCCGCTGCACCCACGTGGCGTCGAGGTGCGGCTGCTCCTCGGCGCCGCACGACATCATCGAGCCGCCGATGTAGATGCCGGCGCCCCAGAAGGGCGAGCCGGTGAGCCAGGCGTCCATCTCGGCCTGGGTCGGGGCGCAGCGCGCGTCGAAGGCGTAGCCGGTGAGGCCGTCGGTGGGCCCGTCGATGGGGCCCGCCGCGGCCGCTGCGGACGGCACGCCGGCCAGGACGAGGAGCGCGGCCAGGGCCGCCACTACGAAGGTGACGCAGCGGCGGCTGTGGGACTTCGTCATCGGACGCCTCTCGGGTGCACGGCGTCGCGGGGCTCCCGACAGCCGGCGGCCACCCTACGTCGAGAACCCACGTAACATTCCTCTGCCTGCCCGCCGAAGTCCCAGAGAAGGTTCTTGCCCATGGAGCTCCACGAGTCCCTCTACGAGCTCGGCCTCACCTCCGGCCGCACGGTCTTCGACGACGCCGACCTGCTGCGCGCCGCGCTCGACGACTACCTCGACGAGGGTGCCGCCTCAACCGGCGACATCAACCTCCTGGTCGACGCCGTGCGCCTGGGTGCCTTCCGGATGATGCTCACGACCATCGACAGCGGGGCCGAGCCCACCCGGGCGGTCGAGGCGGCCGGCGAGCTGCTGGCCCGCGACCGCGGCACCTCCGACGTCAACGCCACCCGCTGGGCGTGCGCGGTCCTCGGGTTCGCCGTCGGCAAGGTCAGCGCGACCGACGTACGCCGCTTCGACCGGCACTCCACGCAGCCGCGACCCACGGACCCGCCGCCGTCGACCACCCAGGCCCCGGCCTACGCGCCGGTGTCGCCGACCGGTCCCCCGCCGATGTCACCGCCTGCCTCGCCTCACCCGTCGGCCTACCCGACCGCCTACCCCACGGCCTACCCGGCGGCTTCCTACCCGCCCGGCCAGCAGCCCGCCAAGCGCGGGCCGTGGCTGGTCGTCGGCATCGTCGCGGCGGTGCTCGTCGTGGCGGGCGGCATCCTCACGGCGGTGCTGCTGTCCGGCGGCGACGGCAAGGAGTCGGCCGACGACGACCCCACCAGCGGGCCGACCGACCCCAGCACCGGCGCGACGGACCCGTCGAGCGCCTCGACACCGACCGGCAACAACATTGCCGGCAACGGCTACTCGTTCGCACTCCCCGACGCGTGGCAGGACGTCACCGCCGACGTGCTCGCCGGCGGCGAGGCGGGTGCCACCGACCTGGCGGTCGCGTGGGGCAGCTCGCTCGAGGCCGCCCGGGCCAACCTGATCGTGGAGACCGGCTTCGCCAGTGGCGAGACCGACCCCGAGGCGCTGCGCGAGCAGTGGGAGTCCAACATGAGCACCGCGACCGGTGCGACCCCCGAGGACAACGGCACCGAGAACTTCGACGGCGAGACCGCGATCGCGATCAAGATCGCGCGGATCAACGAGAACGGCATCGCCATCGAGCAGTTCGGCTACCTCGCCATCCACGACGGCGATCTCTACTCCGTGATCCTCTCCGCCGAGGCGGGCGACGAGAAGGCGCAGCAGGCGTTCACCGACATCCTCGACAGCTGGACCTGGTCGAGCTAGTCCCCGGCGTCCTCTTCGCGGAGACGGGGCACGGAGGCGAACTCGGGGCGGATGCCCCGCTTGTCGGCGTAGAACTCGCGGATCCGGTCCATGTCGGCGGTGACGTCGCCGGTCAGCGAGAAGGTGGGCCCCCAGCCGACGGTGCGTGACGGGCCGTCGACGTAGGCCAGGGTCACCGGGATGCCGGTCTGCTGGGAGATCCGGTAGAAGCCGGACTTCCAGTAGTCGGTCTTGCTGCGGGTGCCCTCGGCGGCGATGCCGAGCAGGAACGCCTCGTCGGTCTCGGCGTCGGCGAGCAACGCCTTGATGGTGGCACCGGGGTTGGCGCGGTCGAGGGCGACCGCACCCGTCGCACGCATGAACCACCCCACCGGGCCCTTGAAGAACTCCTGCTTGACCAGCAACCGGATCTGCACGCTGCTGTCCCAGGCCAGCAGCATCGTGATCACCCAGTCCCAGTTGGACGTGTGCGGTGCGCCGACCAGGATCCCCTTGCGGGGCACCGTGCCCGTCGTCTTCCAGCGCGCGGCCCGGAGGACAACCCGCGCGAACGTCCTGCGGATCAGAAAGCGTCGGCCCATGGCGCGAACGTACCGGGTGGCCTCCGTGTGACGGGGGTCACCGTCCACTAGGGTCCGCTCATGGACTCCGCGCTGACCGAGATCGGGCTGCCGATCGCCCTGGCCATCATCATGTTCGGGCTCGGCCTGGACCTGACGCTGGCGGACTTCCGCCGGGTCGGCAAGCACCCCAAGGCCGTGCTCGTGGCCCTGGCCTGCCAGCTGGTGCTGCTGCCGGCCGTCTGCTTCGGGCTGGTCGTGCTCTTCGACCTGCCGCCGTTCCTCGGCATCGGCATGCTGCTGCTCGCGGCGTCGCCCGGCGGCACGACCGCCAACCTGTTCAGCCACCTCTTCCGCGGCGACGTGGCGCTCAACATCTCTCTCACCGCGATCAACTCGATCATCGCGATCGGCACGCTGCCGCTGATCACCAACCTCGCGATCGACTACTTCGACAAGAGCGAGTCCGTGGAGATGCCCTTGGCCGAGGTGGTCAAGGTGTTCGTCCTGATCCTGGTCCCGACCGGGCTCGGCATGCTGGTGCGCGCCAAGAAGGCGTCGTTCGCCGCCGCCATGGACAAGCCGGTCCGGATCGCGTCCGCGATCATCCTGGCGGTGCTGGTGCTCGGCATCCTGCTCGGCGAGAAGGACCGGGTCGGCGACTACCTCGCCGACGTCGGCATCGTGGCCGCGCTGTTCTGCGCGATCAGCCTCGTCGTCGGGTACGTCGTACCGCGTGCGCTGGGCGTCGTGGAAGGCCAGGCGATCGCGTCGTCGTTCGAGATCGGCGTCCACAACGGGACCCTGGCGATCTTCGTCGCGGAGAACATCCTCGACGTCAACGAGATCGCCGTCCCGGCGGCGGTCTACTCGCTGTTGATGTTCTTCCTCGCGGCCGGCTGGGGAATGATCATCAGCCGCCGGGTCGCTCAGGCCACCAAGGTCGCCACCTGAGGCGCTATCTCGCGCAGCGCCCGGCCGCGGTGTGAGATCGCGTCCTTGTCGGCCCGGTCGAGCTCGGCGGTGGTGACTCCCGGGCGGTCGTCGGCCTCGAAGACGACGTCGTAGCCGAAGCCACCGCTCCCCCGCGGCTCGCGGGTGATCCGGCCGTCCATCCGCCCCTCGACGACGAGCTCGCGCCCGTCGGGGAGGACGAACGCGACCGCGCTGACGAAGTGAGCGCCGCGTCGGTCGTCGGGCACGTCGGCGATCTGGGCGAGGAGGAGCTCGTTGTTGCGGGCGTCCGACTTGGGAGGTCCGGACCAGCGCGCCGAGAGCACGCCCGGCATCCCGTTGAGCGCGTCGACGCACAGCCCGCTGTCGTCGGCGATCGTCGGCAGCCCGGTCACCGTCGCACCGACCCGTGCCTTGAGCAGCGCGTTGCCCTCGAAGTCGGGGGCGTCCTCCACCGGCTCGTCGTAGGCCGGCACGTCGTCGAGCCCGACGACCTCGACCTCACCCAGGTGCGCGGCCAGGATGCGCTGCATCTCCTCCAGCTTCTTGGCGTTGCGCGATGCCAGGAAGACCCTCGTCACGTGACCCCCCTCAAGCCAGTGCCTCGAGCTGCCTGCGGGTCAGGTCGGCGCAGCCCTTCTCGGCGAGCGCCAGCAGCGCGTCGAGCTCGGCGCGGTCGAACGCCGCACCCTCGGCGGTGCCCTGCACCTCGACGAACTTGCCGTCGCCGGTCATCACGACGTTCATGTCGGTCTCGGCCCGGACGTCCTCGACGTAGGGCAGGTCGAGGCGCGGAGCGCCGTCGATGATGCCGACGCTGATCGCCGCGACGGAGCCGGTGAGCGCCTTGGGCACGCCGAGGTGGGCGCAGGCGTCGGCCAGCGCGATGTAGGCGCCGGTGATCGCCGCGGTGCGGGTGCCGCCGTCGGCCTGGAGCACGTCGCAGTCGAGCTGGATCGTGTTCTCGCCCAGCGCCTGGTAGTCGATGACCGCGCGCAGCGAGCGGCCGATCAGCCGGCTGATCTCGTGGGTGCGGCCACCGATCCGGCCCTTGACCGACTCGCGGTCGGAGCGGGTGTTGGTCGAGGCGGGCAGCATGGCGTACTCCGCCGTGACCCAGCCCAGACCGGACCCCTTGCGCCACCGGGGTACGCCGGTCGAGGCCGACGCGGCGCAGAGCACCTTGGTCCGGCCGAACTCGATCAGCACCGAGCCGGCTGCGTGGTCGAGCCAGTTGCGGGTGATCGTGACCGGTCGCAGCTCGTCGTCGGCACGGCCGTCGACGCGGGGAGTGAGGGGGAGGGACGTCATGCGCCCGACCCTAACGGGGGCCGGGCGCACGAGGAGGACGGGCTACTTGAACTCGATGCGCAGCAGCCGCATGATGCCGAGCACCAGCGGGATGATCAGCCAGATCGTGCCGGACACGGCGATCTGGGCCCACTCCTCGCCGCTCGGCTGGTAGTCGCCCATGAAGAGCGGCGTCTGCGCGGTGTTGAACTCGATCCACGGCGCGACCTTCTCGAACCCCGAGCTGAGGGCCGACAGGATGCCGACCGCGATCGGGAGGATCAGGCTGTAGGCGAAGTAGCCGACGATCGCCGCGGGGGTGTTCATCAGCAGCATCGCGATCGCGAACCCGACGAAGACCCCGATCACGTTGGCGAGCACGAACCCGTTGAAGAACAGGTTGCCGTCGACCGACCACTCCGGCGAGGCACCGCTGGCGATGCCGATGAAGGTGCCGATGAGTGCCATCGCCGCGCCCATGATCATGACGGCGACTGCGAGCACGATCCCGGCGACGAACTTGGCCACGACGACCCGCGGGCGCCGGGGCTCGAGCGTGAACGTCACCAGGCCGTTGCGCTGGCTGGCCTCGCTGGTGACCAGCATGATGATCAGGATCGGCAGGAAGTAGCCGAGCACACCACCCGCGATGCTCAGGAAGTCGCCGTAGTTCTTGTCGGCGTCGTCGGCCACCAGGGCGTAGATGACCTCGACGACGAGCACCAGCCCGATGATCGAGGCCGCGAACCAGCGACCGGCCCTGGTGTCGAGCGCCTTGCGCACCTCGACCTGCGCCAGGCGGCTCATGGGGACCGGGGGGTTGGCGTTGATGTCGATCTGGCCGAGTGCCGCGGTGCTGCTCATGCCTGCGCTCCTTCGGGGAGTACGTCGCGCTGCGTCTCGGACGTGAGCGCGAGGAAGAGGTCCTCCAGGCCGCCGTCCGCGGAGCGGAGGTCGGTGAGGACGATGGTGTTGTCGGCGGCCACCCGGCCGACGTCGACCGGAGCGGCTTCGACCCGGAGGCCGGTCCCGGCCGCCGCGACGCCGTAGCCCTTGTGCTGCAGAGCCTTGCCGAGCAGGTCGTTGTCGAGCGAGGTCACGAGCGTCGAGGAGTGGTCCGCGTCGGCGAGCAACGACTCCTTGCTCCCCTGGGCGACGATCTTGCCCCGTCCGATGAGGATCATCTCGTCGGCGATGATCTCCACCTCGTGCAGCAGGTGGCTGGAGAGCAGCACGGTGCCACCGCGCTCGGCGTAGCCCTTGAGCAGTCCGCGCATCCAGCGGATGCCCGCCGGGTCGAGACCGTTGGCCGGCTCGTCGAGGATCAGCACGGACGGGTCGCCGAGCAGCGCGTGCGCGATGCCGAGGCGCTGCTTCATGCCGAGCGAGTAGTTGCGCAGGCGGCGCTTCGCCTCGGTGTCGGACAGCGACACGAGCGCGAGCATCTCGTCGACCCGCGACTTGGGCAGCCCCATCGTGGTCGCGCCGAGGGTGAGGATCTCGCGGCCGGTGCGCCCGGCGTGCTGTGCCGAGGCATCGAGCAGCACACCCACGTGGAGTCCGGGATTGGGGATGTCGGAGTAGAGGTGACCCCCGATGGTGACCCGACCATGGGTGGCGGGGGTGAGCCCCACCATGACCCGCATCGTGGTCGTCTTGCCGGCACCGTTGGGACCGAGGAACCCGGTCACCCTCCCGGGCTCGGCCACGAAGCTGACGTCATCGACGGCGGTGAACGCGCCGTACTTCCTGGTTAGTCCTTCGACCTCGATCATGTCTCCTACCCTGCCGCAACCCGGCCCGCCGGCGCATCGGCCACGCGGAGGGGGGCCGATGACCTAAGTAGGGGGTACGCCGCGACCGCGGGAGCCTGTGCCCGCTCCTGGGTCGGCCCTACGCTGCCGGAGTGGACAGGCCCGCGCCGGAGACCTACCAGCCTCCGCTCACGTGGTGGGGGCAGACCTGGCGCGTCCTGCTGACCCTGGCCATCAGCGCGATGGTCTGGGTGGCCGCCGCCGAGGCCCAGATCGAGCAGATGCCACTGCTGTTCTACATCGATCTGCTGGTCGGCCTGGCGGCCTACGTGCTGATGTTCTTCCGGCGCCGGTGGCCCCTGGCCATCGCACTGGTCACCAACGTGATGGGCGCTGTCTCGGGCACCGCGCAGGGCCCGGCGACGCTGACGTCCGTGTCACTCGCGACCCGACGCCGGTGGCTGCACGTCATCGTGGTCGCCCTCGTGGCTCTGGCCACGTCGACGGTCTACACCGAGACCCAGCCCAGCGCCAACAACGACCCGGCGTGGATCTCGTTCCTCGCGGCGGTCTTCGCGATCTCGGCCAGCATGGCCTGGGGGATGTACATCGGGTCGCGCCGCGAGCTGATCTGGACCCTGCGCAACCGCGCCGAGCAGGCCGAGGCGGAGCAGGAGCTGCGCGTGGCCCAGTCGCGCAGCACCGAGCGGGCCCGCATCGCCCGCGAGATGCACGACGTGCTGGCCCACCGGATCTCCCAGATCTCCATGCACGCCGGCGCCCTGAGCTTCCGCGAGGACCTGAGCGCCGACGAGATGCGCGAGAGCGTCGCGGTGATCCGCGACCGGGCCCACGAGGCGCTCACCGACCTGCGCAGCGTGCTGGGGGTGCTCCGCGACGACGAGACCGGCGAGCCCATGAGCACGCCGCAGCCGACGTACGCCGACGTGCCACTCCTCGTCGACGACGCTCGTGCCGCGGGGATGCCGGTGACCCTCGCCGACGACCTCGCGTGCGACCAGCCGATGCCCGATGTCGTCGGCCGCACGCTCTACCGGATCGTGCAGGAGGGCATCACCAACGCCCGCAAGCATGCGCCCGGCGCGCGACTGACGATCACGGTGACCGGCGGTCCGGAGGACGGCGTCGACGTCACGCTGCGCAACCCGCTGGGCTTCGGGACGAGCACCACCCCCGGCGCGGGACTCGGGCTGGTCGGGCTGACCGAGCGCGCGATCCTGCGCGGCGGGCGGCTCGAGCACCGGACCGACCACGGCGCCTTCGAGCTGCATGCGTGGATACCGTGGGCGGCATGAGCCCGGATGCAAGCCCGGTCGTGCGCGTCCTGGTGGTCGACGACGACCCCCTGGTGCGCTCGGCGCTCGGCCTGATGCTCGGCGGCCGGTCGGACGTCGAGGTCGTCGGCGAGGCAGCCGACGGGCGGGCGGGCGTGGCGCTGGCCCGGGAGCTGCGCCCCGACGTCGTGCTGATGGACATCCGGATGCCGAACCTCAACGGGCTCGACGCCACCCGCGCCCTCCACGCAGACCCGGACCCGCCACGGGTGATCGTCCTGACCACGTTCGACGCCGACGAGCACGTGGTCGGGGCGCTCGCCGCCGGCGCCGACGGGTTCCTGCTCAAGGACACTCCGCCGGCGCTGATCCTGGAGGCGATCCGCAAGGTCGCGGACGGCGAGCCGATGCTGTCGCCCTCGGTCACCCGCACCCTGATCAACCGGGTGCGGTCCGACTCCGGCGACGACCGCAGCGCCGGGGCGCAGAAGCGGCTCGCGCTGCTCACCGAGCGCGAGCACGATGTCGCGCTCGCGGTCGGGCGGGGCCTCAGCAACGCCGAGATCGCCTCCGCGCTCCACCTGTCGGTGCCGACGGTCAAGGCGCACGTGTCCCGGCTCTTCGAGAAGCTCGGCACCACCAACCGCGTCCAGATCGCGATCTGCGTACACGACGCGGGAGCGCTCGAGGGCGAGTGAGCGTCAGAGCTCGTAGACGGCGCCCGGCTGGGCGAGCTCGACCGGACCGTCGTACGCCGTGGTCGCCTCGGCGAGCGCGGCCTGCTTGTCGAACCACGGCGGGATGTGCGTGAGCACCAGCCGCTTCGACCGGGAACGGGCGGCCACGTCGCCGCAGTCGGTGCCGGTCAGGTGGAGGTTGGGCGGGTTGTCGTCACCGGTGCGGAACGACGCCTCGGCGAGCAGCAGGTCGACGTCCTCGGCGACGCGGTCGAGGCCCGCACACGGGCCGGTGTCGCCGCTGTAGCCGATGGTCGCCCCGTCGGCGGCGATCCGCAGGCCGAAGGCGTCGACGGGGTGGTCGACCGGAACGGGGGTGACCTCGAAGGGACCGACCCGGAACGACTCGTCGGCGTAGGTGCGGAAGTCGAACTCCTCGTTCATGCCCGGGTCGAGCGGGAGGTCGTAGGCGTGGGCCATCCGGTCGGCGGTGCCCGGCGGCCCCCAGACCGGGATCGGCGGCTGCGGGCCCGTGGGGTGGTACTTGCGCATCACGTAGTAGCCGCACAGGTCGAGGCAGTGGTCGGCGTGGAGGTGGCTGAACAGCACCGCGTCGATCGTCAGCGGGTCGACGTAGCGCTGGAGCTGGCCCAGCGCCCCGTTGCCGAGCTCGACCAGGACCCGCCAGGTGCGCCCCTCCCACTCGGACTCGAGCAGGTAGCAGCTCGCGCAGGAGTCGGGGCCCGGGTAGGAACCCGAGCAGCCGATCACCGTCATCCTCATGTCAGGCCGCCCGCGAACTGGCTGGCCGAGACCATCTCCGGGCCGAGGAAGCGCCGTCCGATGGTCTCGAACTCGTCGGGCGAGCCCGTAGTCACGAAGCTGTAGGCCGGGTCGCCGGTCTCGCGCATCAGGCCGGTCCCGACCAGCATCTTGTAGACGTCCTTGGCGCACTCCTCGGCGCTGCTGACCAGGGTGACGTCGTCGCCCATCACGTAGGAGATGACGCCGGTCAGCAGCGGGTAGTGCGTGCACCCGAGGATCAGGGTGTCGACGCCGGCCTCGGTGAGCGGGTCGAGGTAGTCGTGGGCGACGGCGAGCAGCTCGTCGCCGCCGGTGATCCCGGCCTCGACGAAGTCGACGAAGCGCGGACAGGCCCGGGTGGTCAGCTCGACCTGCGGAGCGGCCGCGAACGCGTCGTCGTAGGCCATCGACTCGGCAGTGGCCGCGGTGCAGATCACGCCGATCCGGCCGCTGCGGGTGGCGGCGACGGCCCGGCGGGTGGCGGGGTAGATCACCTCGACGACGGGTACGTCGTAGCGCTCGCGGGCGTCGCGCAGCATCGCGGCGCTGGCGGAGTTGCATGCGATGACCAGTGCCTTGACGCCCTCGGCCACGAGGTGGTCGAGGCACTCCAGTGCGTACTCGCGCACCTCGCTGATGGGCTTGGGGCCGTAGGGCTGGCGGGCGGTGTCGCCGACGTAGCGGATCGACTCGTGCGGCAGCTGGTCGATCACCGACCGCGCCACGGTGAGCCCACCGAACCCGGAGTCGAAGATGCCGATGGGGGCGTCCCGGAGTTCGGCGTCGGTGAGTGGCGGCACGAGGGAAGCGTAGGTGCTCACCAGCCTCAACCGCACGAGTGGCGACGGAGGTCACGTCGTGGCGTCCGAGCGGCGAGCGGACCCGCCGTAGGGTCGTCCTATGACGTTGCGTTCCCGGGCCGTGGCCACGCTGTGCCTGATCCCCCTGCTGACGGTCGCGTCGGCCACCGCCGCGCCACCTGCCCCCCCGGTCTCCCCGGACCCTGCCGGCCGCGCCGAGACCACGCCCCGCGTGCTCGCGATCTCGGTCGACGCACTCAACCCGCAGGCCATGACCAAGCTGGGTCGCGACGCGCTCCCGCACCTGTGGCGGCTCGTCGACGAGGGCGCGGCGACGCTCAACGCGCGCAGCCAGTACGAGCTCACCAAGACGCTGCCCAACCACACCAGCATGCTCACCGGGCGCCGGATCAACGCCGCCAAGGGCGGCCACGGCGTCACCTGGAACACCGACCGCCCCGGCACGACGGTCCAGAAGGCCGCCGGACACGGCGTCGCGTCGGTCTACACCGTGGTCCACGCCGACGGTGGCACGACCGCCTTCTTCGGCACCAAGCCGAAGTTCAGCATCTTCGAGCGCTCGTGGGACGCCGGCATCGACCGGATCGTCCTGCACGACGAGCAGGACCTCCGCGTGGTCAAGGCGGTGCGAGCCGACCTGCTGACGCAGCACCGCGCGTTCACGTTCCTGCACCTGGGCGTCGCCGACCGCACCGGGCACGACCACGGCTTCATGTCGCCGGCCTACCTCGACGCCGTACGCCGGGTGGACGCCCTCGTCGGCAAGCTCCTGGCCGCGATCGACAACCACGACGAGCTCGGCGACCTGGTCATCGTGCTGACCGCCGACCACGGCGGGGTCGGCCCGAGCCACTACCAGGTCAACGAGCTGGGAGACATGCGCGTGCCGTTCATGGCCTGGGGACCCGGCGTCGAGCACGGCGACCTCTACGCCATGAACCCCTCCTACGAGAACCCCGGCCGCACCCGGCCCGACCTCGCCGGCCGGCAGCCGGTGCGCAACGGCGACGTCGCCAACCTGGTCACCGACCTGCTCGGTCTGGGGCCGGTGCCGGGCAGCCGTTTCAACGCCACCCAACAGCTCCGAGTCTTGACCGACTGATATTCGCGAGTCGCCGCACAAGACCCCTCTTAGGGACACACTGGCGGCATGGTCCGACTCCAGGAGCTCATCGCGCTGGCTGCCGCGTCCGACGAAACATCCGCCGTCCAGTCCGTCGTCGACGAGCTGACGCTGCTGCTGGCGGCATCGGTCGAGCGCGAGCACGTCGTGGCCGCCGAGCTGGCCACGGTGCTGCTCGAGCAGGCCCGGGCGCGCAAGGTGGCCGAGGAGGAGCTGGCCAGCCTCACCCAGCGGGTCGACAACGCCCAGGCGCTGGCCAACATGGGCGACTACGACTGGCACATCCCGACCGACACCAACCGCTGGTCCGACCAGCTCTACCGGATCTACGGCCACGAGCCGCAGTCGTTCAACGCCACCTACGAGCGGTTCCTGGGTCACATCCACGCCGACGACCGCGAGCGGATCACCGCCATCCACCAGCACTCGTACGCCACCGGCGAGCCCTACGAGATGGTCGAGCGGATCGTGCGCCCCGACGGCGAGGTCCGCTACCTCTCCTCCAACGGCCAGGTCGTCATCGACGGCACCGGCAGCCCGATCCGGATGCGCGGCACGTGCATCGACATCACCGACCGGGTGCACGCCGAGGAGGAGCGCCAGGCCGCCGCCGTACGTCTCGGTGAGGCGCACGAGCGCCGCCGTCAGGCCTCCGAGATCAACGACAACGTCGTCCAGGGGCTGACCGCCGCGATCTACGCGCTGGAGCTCGAGGACTCCGAGCTCAGCTGGAAGTACCTCAAGGGCACGCTCGAGGCCGCGCGCAAGCTGATGGCCGACCTCGGTGGCACCGAGCCCGGTGACGAGGAGCGCGGCGACCTGCTGCGCACGACCGCGGCCGACATCGCGCCGACGATGTAGGAGCTAGCGCAGCTCGCCCAGAGTCGGCCACGGGTTGAACCGGCAGCCCCCGAGCCCCTTGGACTGCTGCATCATCACCGGCGCCAGTCGGCCCGGGCCGGGGCAGCCCGCGTGCCCACGGCCGAGCCAGTGGCCGGTCTCGTGGTTGACCACCATGTGCCGGTAGTCGCGCAGCACCCCGTTGGCCCTGTTCCAGGCGGGCGACGCGTGCTTCCACCGGGTCTGGTTGATGATCACGAACCGGCCCACCCGGCAGCTCCAGTCGCTGCTGCAGCCCGACGAGAAGACGGGCACCCGGGGCGCCTCGGCGAGCACCAGCGTGAACGAGCCGCCTCGGTCGACGCGCACGAACTGCACGCCCTTGGCCCGCCACCCGCGCGGGTCGCTGTAGGTCTCCTGGGCCAGGCGGGCGAAGTCGCGCACGCTCGTGGTGATCTTGCCGCGCGTCTCGACGTGGTAGGTGACGGTGCGTCGTACGTCGACCCGGTGCGCCACCTGCTCGGCACGCGGCGAGGTCGCGGTGGCGGGGTGGTAGCCCGCGGCCCGCACGACCACCCGGACCCGGACCCGGCGGCCGACGTCCTCGGGGGCGTAGTGGTAGCGGCGGTGGGTGGCGCCGGGGATCGGGCGGTTGCCGCGCAGCCACTGGTACGACGCCCGCTGCGGGTCGTGGGACCAGCGGCCCAGCGAGGCCTCGACGGTGTGCGTGAAGCGCTTGGTGCCGATCACGCCGGGCGGACGCCGGTTGTCCAGCCGTCCGCGCACGACACGGTCGGTCGGCTCCGAGGTCGCGGTGCCGGTGCCACCGTCGGTGCTGGTGGCCGTGACCCGGACCGCGAGCCGGTGGCGCAGGTCGGCCGGCTCGATCCGGTAGCCGCGTCCGGTCGCTCCCGGGATCGGCGTAGCGTCACGCAGCCACTGGTAGGTCACGGTGACCTCGGACGGCTCCCAGGCGCCGCGCCCCGACCGCAGCACCTCGCCGACCACGGCCGAGCCCTCGACGACGGGCGGCTGGGTGCTGACCGGGTCGACGGCGACGCCGAGTGCGGCGGCGGGGGTCACGAACCAGGCGGTGGCGCACAGGGCGAGGGCGAGAGCACGAGCGAACATTGGTCGACGGTATCCCGCCCAGCACCCTCGACACTTCGCCCTGCGCGGGAGCAGTATCAGCCATGACCCGAATGACTCCCCGAATCACCCACGTGGTCGTGCTCGCGCTCACTGTGCTCGTCGGTTTCTCCGGCGGCGCCGTCGCAAAGGCCAATTACGACGCCAAGAACGCGCACAAGGTCGACGGCAAGCACGCCGTGTCGGCCGGCGCCCCCGTCGCCAAGCGCAAGGGCAAGCTGGTGGCCACCAACGCCGCAGGCCGGCTCCCCAACAACATCATCGCGAAGGCGCCCGACGCAGCAAGGCTCGGTGGCTTCACCCATGCCCAGACCTCGGCGATGACGATCCCCCCGCAGGGCGTCGGCAGCAGCGGCGCCGCGATCGTCGGCGCCGACGGCGTCACCCTTCCGGCGGCCGGCACCGGCGAGCTGCGGTTCGGTGTGGTGGTCCCGCCCGACCACGTCCCGGACGCCCCGTTCGAGGTCGACGTCGTCTACCGGGAGGACAGCCCCGGCGCCTGCTCGTGGTCGGTGGCGACCTCCGGCCTGGAGGGCCCCGACTCCGACACCGGGTCGGACATCCACAACGGAGGCTGGCAGTTCCCCGGGAGCGGCAGCGGCTACAGCGGTCTCGTCTCGGTGCCGGCCGGTGACGGGTCGGTGCACACGCTGACCCTGTCCTGGCCGTTCCTGGACAACCCCGGCATGTTCATCCAGCTCGGGCTCGCGCGGGTGGGCGGCGACGCCGCGGACACCTGCTCGACGGTGTCGGTCTACGGCATCCAGCTGAGGTACTGACGAGCCGCCGAGGGCCGGCTCAGGCCCAGAGCTGGCCCTCGAGGCGGTCCTCGGCCTCGTCGATGGTGCCTTCGTAGGCGCCGGTGGAGAGGTACTTCCAGCCGCCGTCGCACACGACGAACGCGATGTCGGCGCTCTCGCCTGCCTTGACGGCCTTCGCGGCCTGGCCCAGCGCGGCGTGCAGGATCGCGCCGGTGGAGATGCCGGCGAAGATTCCCTCGAGCTCGAGAAGCTCACGGACCCGGCGGACGGCGTCGCGCGGACCGACCGAGAAGCGCGAGTCGATCAGGTTGGCGTCGTACAGCTCGGGGACGAAGCCCTCGTCGAGGTTGCGCAGGCCGTAGACGAGCTCGCCGTACCTCGGCTCGGCGGCGACGATCTTGACGTCGGGCTTGGCCTGACGGAAGTAGCGACTGACGCCCATCAGCGTGCCGGTGGTGCCGAGGCCGGCGACGAAGTGGGTGATGCCGGGGAGGTCGGCGAGGATCTCGGGGCCGGTGCCCTCCTCGTGGGCGAGCGCGTTGGCGGCGTTGCCGTACTGGTAGAGCATCACCCAGTCGGGGTGCTCGGCCGCGACCTTCTTGGCCACCCGCACGGCCTCGTTGGAGCCGCCGGCCGCCGGCGAGGACACGATCTCGGCACCCCACATGCGCAGCAGCTGGCGGCGCTCCTCGGAGGTGTTCTCCGGCATCACGCACACGAGCCGGTAGCCCTTGAGCTTGGCCGCCATCGCCAGCGAGATGCCGGTGTTGCCCGAGGTGGGCTCGAGGATCGTGCAGCCGGGGCGCAGCGTCCCGTCCTTCTCCGCCTCCTCGATCATCTTCAGCGCAGGACGGTCCTTGATCGAACCGGTCGGGTTGCGGTCCTCGAGCTTGGCCCAGAGGCGTACGTCGGGGCTCGGCGACAGCCGCGGCAGGCCCACCAGCGGGGTGCCGCCGACCGAGGCGAGCAGGTTGTCGTAGCGCATGAGCGGGGTGTCCTTCGGGATCGGCCGGGCGGGGGGCGTCAGCGCAGGAAGCGCTCGGGGTCGAAGTCGTCGAGCTCGATGATCCGCACGCGCGGGAGCGGGACGTTGAACGCCTGGACGTCGTCCTCGAGGTCGTGGATCTCGATGTCGAGGTCGTTGTACTGGATGCTGACGTACTCGTTGAGCCCGACGACGCCGATGCGGCGCCGGCCACCGAGGAGCCGCTCCAGGTGGGGCGCGAAGTCCGCGTCGTGGCTGACCAGCAGGACGTCGTCGTCGTGGCCGACCAGCGCGTCGAGGGTGCGCTGGATGCCGACGTCGACGACCTTCTCGTCACTGCGGCCGGCCAGCGGGATCGGCCGGTAGTCCATGGCCAGCAGCGCCTGGATGAAGCTGCCCGGCAGCTGGCCGTTGGAGGCGTTGAGGAAGAACAGGCCGACGACCGGCTGGTCCCACAGCGACGCGGCGTACGCCGTCACGCGCTCCCAGCGCGGGCGCTCCTCGGGCAGCGGGCGCCGTCCGAGCAGGGAGTTGCCGAGCGTGGCGTCGATGTTCTCGCCGTCGACGAGGACGAACGTCCTCCGGCCCGACACCTGGCCCGACAAGGGGCTCAGCCTCCGGCTACGGCCGGCAGCACGACGACCTCGTCGCCGTCGCTCAGCTCGGCGTCGAGGCCACCGATGAAGCGCACGTCCTCGTCGTTGACGTAGACGTTGACGAAGCGGCGCAGATCGCCGTTGTCGAGGAGACGCTCCTTGAGCCCGGGGTGGTTGGTCTCGAGGTCGTCGATCAGGGCGCTCAGGCTCGCGCCGTCACCGCTGACGGCCTTCTCACCGCCGGTGTAGGTGCGCAGGATGGTCGGGATCCGGACCTCGATGGCCATGTCAGAGACTCCTAGTTGCTGCTCAGTTGCGCGACGACGGCGACCTCTTCCTCGGTCACCTCGCCGTCGACGATTCTGTATGACCTGAACTCCACCGGGCCGTCGTTATTCCCGTGCTCGCGCGTGCTGACCAGCACGTAGTGGGCCTGGGGCTCCTGCGCGAGGCCGATGTCGGTGCGGCTGGGGTAGGCCCCGGTGGCGGTGTGTGAGTGGTAGATCACCACCGGCTCCTCGTCGTTCGCGTCCATCTGCTTGTAGAGCTGGAGCAGATCCATGGAGTCGAACTCGTAGAAGGTCGGGCTGCCGGCGGCGTTGACCATCTCGACCAGGCGCTCGGCGCGGTCGCTGCCCTGCGGGCCGGCGACGATGCCGCACGCCTCGTCGGGGTGGTCACGCTTGGCGTGCGCGACGATGGCGTCGTACGTCGCCTGGTCGATGGTCAGCACCACCCCAGGGTAGTGGGGTCAGGTCGTGAACCGGGTCGCCGTCTCGCCCGACAGACCGGCCTCGATCCGCTTCTGGAGGAACGGGCTCATCTCCGGCAGGCCGTCGAGGGGCCACCACCGCACGTCGGTGTTCTCGTCGTCGGCGACCCGCGCCTCGCCGGCCACCCAGGTGCACGCGAAGGTCAGGTCGAGGTAGACCCCGAGGTCACCGTTGGTGTGGGTGATCTGCGGACTGACGCTGACCGAGGCGAGCCGGTCGACCGTGACCTCGACGCCGGTCTCCTCGAGGGCCTCGCGCCGGGCCGCGACCGCCGGCTCCTCCCCCGGGTCGACGATGCCGGTCACCGGCGCCCACTGGCCGTTGTCGGCGCGCAGCGTGAGCAGCAGGTGCCCGTCTCGTACGACGATCGCGGTCACCGCCGGCAGCCAGAGCTCGCGGGTGCCGACGAGCTTGCGGAGCTCGACGACGAACGGGGGGATCGGCACGCCTCAGCCCTTGTTCTTCTTGTTCTTCTTCTTCTTGTCCTTGTCCGGAGTGCTGCTGCAGTCGAAGGTGGCGGTGACGCCGGCCTCGGCACCCTCGACGTCGAGGGCAGTGAAGTCCAGGTCGATGCCGGAGCGGTCGCCCCGGATGTCGAGGCCCTCGGCGCTCCCGGGCTTGTTGGCGAAGGTCCGGTCGCCCACGGTCACGGTGACCGACGTGGGGAAGTCGGGCCCCTCGGCGTAGGCCATGAGCAGGTTGTCACCGTTGACGGCCTGGTAGATCGCCTCCGGGCCGTCGGCGTCGCCGACCCGGACCGTCCCCCGGCCCTCCCACGAGGCGGTCGCGGCGCCTTCGACCTCGATCTTGACCTTGCACGGCCCCTGGGCACCAGGCGCGTTGGGGTCGTCGGTCGCCGGCGATGTCGAGGCCGGCGGGTCGTCGCCCTCGGGCTTGTCGTCACCGCTACAGGCGGTCAGAGCGGCGGCGAGTGCCAGGGCAGCGATGAGCAGTCGTGGAAAACGCATGGTCCGGAGTCTTTCATCCGCACCGTCGTCACCGACTCAGGGCATCGACCAGCGTCTCCTGGAGGTAGCCCACCCAGGCGTAGATGTCGTGGGCCTGGGCCCGTGGGTCGTCGTCGGGAAGGCTGAGCCAGTAGTCGTCGTCGTCCTCCTCGACGCCCAGCCGGCTGGCCAGCGCGAGGCGGACGTCGGTGAAGGAGCGCAGCCAGGTCTCGGCGGTCGGCTCGTCCAGCTCGACGTCGATCATCAGCCCGTCCTCGCTGAGCTGCTCGGGCAGCCCGGCCTCCTCGAGGGTGTCGATGACGGTGCAGGCCGCGGCGGCCTTGCCGTCGCGCAGTGCCCCCTCGGTGAACCGACGGAACTCCGAGGCGGCCTCCTCGTCGCCAGGGTAGGCGGTCGGGAACAGCCTGGCCAGCACCGGGTCCTCGGGCTCGGAGGTAGGCCCGGAGAAGTCCATCATCGCCTCGAACGGGTCCTGGTCCTCGCGGGGCACGGCCGACTCGTTGCGCAGCAGCTCGACCAGTTGGGAGGCCAGCGAGCGCAGCAGGTCGGCCTCGAAGCCGGTGAAGTTGGCGATGACCCGCTGGCTGCGGCGGTGCCGGGTGAAAGCTCCCACGCCGCTACTCGGACTTCTGGAGCGTGGCCCACAGGCCGTACTCGTGCATCGCCTGGACGTCGCGCTCCATCTCCTCGCGGCTGCCCGTGCTGACGACCGAACGGCCGTCCTCGTGGACCTCCATCATCAGCTTCTCGGCCTTCAACTTGTCGTACCCGAAGTGCTTCTGGAAGACGTAGGTGACGTAGGACATGAGGTTGACAGGGTCGTTCCAGACGATGGTCACCCAGGGGGTGGCCAGGACCGTCATCTCGTCGTGAGCGAGGTCCTTGTCGGTGTCTGGCTCGACCTCGACGGGGCTGGCAGCGGACACGGATCCATGGTGGCACACTCCCCGCATGCACTCAGGCACGGATCTCCAGACACGCCTCGACGACGGCGCTCTATGGCTCACGCTCGACCGGCCCGAGGTGTTCAACGCCCTCAGCCCGGAGATGGCCGTCGACCTCGCACGGCTGACCGAGGAGGCCGTCAGCCGCGACGACGTGCGCGTCGTCGTCCTGACCGGCACGGGGCCCGCCTTCAGCACCGGAGCGGACATCTCGGGCGACAACGCGCACGAGCAGTTCGACGTGCGCGCGATGGACGCGGCCAACCGGATCATCCGGGCCATCGTCGGCCTCGACAAGCCGGTGGTCGCGGCGGTCAACGGGATCGCCGCGGGCGTCGGCTGCTCGGCCGCACTGGCCTCCGACATCGTGGTCGCCGCGGAGTCCGCGAGCTTCCTGCTGGCCTTCACGAGGATCGGCTTCATGCCCGACGGCGGCGCGTCGGCGACCGTGGCCGCCTCCATCGGCCGGGCCCGGGCGATGCGGATGGGCCTGCTCGCGGAGCCGTTGTCGGCGCAGGAGGCCTACGACGCCGGCCTGGTCACCCACCTCGCCTCCGACGCGGACTTCCCCGCCGTCGTGGAGAAGATCGTGCGCCGTCTCGCCGCCGGCCCCCCACTGGCCCTCGCCGCCACCAAGCGCTCCATCAACGCCGCCACCCTGACCCAGCTGGAGCCCGCACTCGAACGAGAGCGCACCGGCCAGACGCTGCTGATGCGCACCGGCGACGTCGCCGAAGGCATGCGTGCCTTCAGCGAACGTCGCCGGCCCGTCTTCAGAGGTGAGTGATCACCAGGCGGTCACTGGGCCATCGGCACCTCGATCACGACCGGGTTGGCGTCGTCGGCGTTGACCACCACGGCCAGCCGGTCCGGCGCGCCGTCACTGAACTGCGCCGGGATCGTGACCTTCACCGACCCGTCACCGACGGCCTTTCCGACGACGTCGAGGAACCCGCCGTTGGCGTTGAGGGTGATCAGGCTCATCGGCTGGCCCGCGAACGGCTGCGGCAGGTTGATCTCGACCTCGTACGGGAAGGTCTGCTCCGGGGTGGGCGGCAGCGGGCGGTAGACCGTGGTGAACTGCCGAGGCTCCAGGATCAGGAACTGCTTGGTCCCGCCGTACATCTTCATGGTCGGGTCACCGAAGAGGTGCCACAGGTAGAGCTCGTTGCGGGTGTTGCCATCTCCCCCGGCGATCCCCGGTCCCGACGGCGGCGCCAGGCCGGCCAGGCGGAGCTTGCCGTTGACGAGCGCGTCGCCGACTCGCAGCTTGGTCGACGGGCCCTCACCGAGCAGCACGTGGGGCAGCAGGCCGTCGAGGAACCCGAGGCCGATCTGCGAGTTGTGCCAGCTCGGGGAGTTGCGCGTGTCACCGAAGGCGGCGACCGCCCCACCGGTCTCCTTCACCAGTGCCTGCTGGACGAACGACGTCTCGTCGTTGTCGTAGCTGGCACTCGCGCAGTTGATGCTCATCAGGACCGGCAGCTGGTCGTTGGTGTTGGTCAGGGCGTTGACCTCGGTGGTCGTGAAGTAAGGGTCACCCCAGCCGTCGGACCACCCGTGGTCGCGGTGGACCATCAGGAACCGGCCGGCGTTCCACGCCGCCGTCACGTCGGCCCCGTCGCCGTCCCAGGCGAACCCGGGCCGGAGCAGACCCGAGGGCAGCGCCGTGCCGTCGTTGAAGTGGGTCGGCGTCGTGGCGGGGTTGTCGTCGTAGATCCGGTCGACCGTCACCACCCGCCGCATCAGTCCCGTGCGCGCGGTCTCTGCGAACTGGATGAACGTCCGGTCCTCGCGGCCGTCGTTCACCTCGCCCGCGTCGTCGGTGTCCTGGAACTGCGCGGCGATGCTGGCCCGCGTGAGCATCGCGCCCGTGGGCGGCGTCGCCGTGTAGTGGTTGATCTTGGCGATGAAGTTCTGCAGCTCGGTCGTGGTGTTGCCCAGGATCCGGCCGACAGCGACGTCGGGCAGCTCGTCGGCGTTGTTAGCCGTCGAGTACGGGTTGTCCGAGGGGATGCCTCCCGGCCCGGTGGTGAAGGTGGGCACGTACTCGTCGTCGCCGATGATCGTGACGTAGCTCGGTCGGATGCAGGTGGCGCTGTTGAGGTGCGAGCGGATGAACGTCTGGATCGCCGTGGCTGTCGTTCCCAGGGCGCGCCCGAGCGTGTAGACCCGGGTGCGGAAGCCGTCGGCCGTCCGCGCGTCGGCGTAGGTCTGGGCCTCCGAGAAGGTGGCGGCGCTGGTGATGACCATCAGCTCCTCACCGCAGCGGTACGGCTCGAACACGCCGCCGTTGTGGATGAGCTCCTCGTTGAGGAGCCCACCGACCAGTCGCGAGGCTGACAGCTCCCACGGCGACGAGAGCGGGGCGTCGAAGCCCTTCCCGTTCTTGAACCTCACGTCGAACACCAGGTTGGTGAACACCTTGAGGGTGTCCGTGGACGGGGTGTACTGGGCCGTTGCCAGCCCCATCCGTCCGATGCGGACGTCGCGCGCGGTCCCCAGCAGGTCCGCGTCGGCCGGCCGCTGCGGGAAGGTGCCCTTGAGCGGTAGCTCCGCCACGAAGTCCGGCGCGCTGAAGGGCGGCGCGTCGAAGTCGGGTGCCGGCTCGTCGTCGACGGGCTCCGGCTGGGTGGGGAAGAGCTGCACGTTGTCGAGGGTCACGGATTTCGAGGAGGCGAGGTCGACCGAAACCTCGGCGCCTTCCGGCACTCCGAACAGCTCCGAGACGATCGGGATCCCCGGCTGCCCGGGCCGCCCCGGGGTCACCGTGTCGGGTGCCAGCAGCCTGACGTACGACTTGCCCCCGACCCGCTCGGGCATCATCACGACCCGCGGCATGGCCACCGCGAGCTTCAGGTGGTTGCCGGTGCTGGCCAGCACGGTCGTCTTGGAGTCGTCGCGGGTGCTCGGCGTGACGCCGCCCCCGCACTGCCGGGTCTTGGGGGACGCCAGCAAGAGAAGGCTGGCCCGGGTGGAGAGGGTGTTGAGACCCGCGAGCCGGTTGAGCGTCCGGGTCCTCAGCGCCTTGGGCCTGGGTCGCACCTTGGTGCCCTTGAGCACGGTCCGGTACCTCGCCAGCTCGGCCACCGAGCGGCACGGCGCGGCGGCCGCGTGACTGCGCGCCGCTCGGGAGAGCTTGACCAGCCGGGTGCGAGAGGGTGGCCTGACGGCCTTCCTGGACAGCTTGCCGGTCTGGGTGACGAGGGTCCGCAGCGCCTTGTTGGCGGCCGGGCTCGCCTTCTCGGACGACCGGGCAGGTTCCCGAGCCGACGGGGCGTCTCCGGTTGCGGCCGGCACAGAGGCGGACAGCGAGACGACGAGGACCGTCGTGGTCAGGAGAGCGAGTATGGAGCTGCGCAGTGAGCAGAGCGAAAGTCGGGGCATGGGGGAGGCCTACCGATCGATGAGGGGATGTCTTGACCGCGAGGCGCCCCCCAGGGGCTCACGCCACCACCTCGTGTTCAAGGTAGCCCCGGGCTCCGATGCCGAGGCAAGGGTGATATAGACCGGTTTCGACAATGGGAGGGGCTGGGGGATGAGCAAGAGAAGGCCGGACACGCTCGCGCCGCTGCGCGAGCAGAACTTCCGTTGGTACTTCTACTCCCGCCTGGTCAACATGGTCGGCGGCACCATGGCCAGCGTCGCGCTCGCGTTCGCCGTCCTGGAGGTGAGCGACTCCCCCAGCGCGCTCGGGACCGTGCTGGCGGCGATGAGCATCCCGATGGTGGTGTTCCTGCTCGTCGGTGGCGTGGTCGCCGACCGGTTCGGGCGCACGCTCGTCATCCAGTCGGCCAACGTCGTCTCCGGGCTGTGCCAGCTGGGCATCGCGTCGCTCGTGCTCAGCGGGCACGCCCAGGTCTGGCAGCTGGTCTGCCTGGCCGCGATCATCGGCACGTCGTCGGCCTTGAGCTTCCCGGCGCTCGCCAGCGTGCTGCCGCAGCTCGTCCCGCGCGACCAGCTGCAGCAGGCCAACGTGCTGATCTCGATGATGCGCGGGACGCTCACCGTCGTCGGGCCCTCGGTCGCCGGCATCCTGGTGGTCACGGTCGGTCCCGGCTGGGCGCTCGCGGTCGACGGCACGTCGTACCTCGCCGCCGCGGCCCTCCTGCTGCGGGTCAAGATCCCCGCGCCCGTGCGGCGTGAGGACGCCCCCTCGATGCTCGTCGAGCTCCGCGAGGGCTGGACGGTCTTCCGGTCCACGACCTGGCTGTGGGTCGTCGTCCTGGCGTTCGGCGCGCTCAACGCCATCCACTCCGGCGCGATCTCGACGCTCGGCCCGGTCCTGGCCAAGCAGAGCGACATCGGCGAGCGCGGGTGGGGCCTGATCCTGTCGGCCGAGGCGGTCGGGCTGCTGGCGATGACGTTGGTGATGACGCGGGTGCGGCTGGAGCGGCCGCTGCTGTTCGGGATGGTCGGCATCGGTGCGCTCGCGCTGCCGATGGTGATGCTCGGCCTCCATCCGCAGGTCGCCCCGGTGATGGCGGTGGCGGTCCTGGCCGGCGCCGGCACGGAGATCTTCAACCTCGGCTGGAACCTCGCCATGCAGGAGAACATCCCCGACGACATGCTCTCGCGCGCCTACTCGTACGACGCCCTGGGCTCGTTCGTCGCGATCCCCGTCGGGCAGCTGCTGTTCGGGCCGCTCGGCGTGGCCTTCGGGGTACAGCGGGTGATCCTGTTCGGCGGCCTCGCCTACCTCGCGATCGTCGCGCTCACCCTCGCGTCGAGGGCGGTGCGCACCCTGCCGCGCGTCAGCACCACTTCTGACGTAGCGCCCTGATCACCGTCACGTTGCGGTTGGTGGCGACGCCGAGGACCTTCTCGACGGCGGCGTTGCTCAGCGTCGCCTCGTGGTAGTTCTCCCCGAGCAGCAGGTGCACCGCGCGCCCGGCGACGTGCACGCGTTCCTCGGGGGTGCTGCGCTCCTCGATCGCCCGTGCCTGCGCCGGTGCGGGCGGGTCCTTGAGCAGCGAGACGTAGTGACGGCCCGCATGCCCGTCCCCCAGGCGGTCCGCCTCGGCGGCGATGTCGCACAGCTCGGCCTGGGTGAACACGATCGTCGGCACCTCGAAGCCCTGGGACGCTTCGTACGCGCGCTCGAGAGCGGCCTCGATCCTGGCGCGTGACCGCATGGCGGTGTCGAACCGGACATTTCCGGTGTTGATGTGCGTCGCCGCGTTCGTGAAGCCCGCGGCCTGCGTTGCCGCGACGATCGCGTCCTTGGGGAACTTGCGCTTCACGCCGAGGTTGATCGCCCGAAGAAACCCCACGTACGTGACCATTCCGGGATCATGCCAGTTCTCGGGATAGCCTCCAGGCATGTCGTCTGGGGAGACCGACGGACGTTCCTCGCGCTGGAACGTCCACCGAACTGAACGCCGCGCCGAACTGGTGGCCGCGGCGGTGACAGCCATCGACACTCACGGGCCCGATGTCAGCATGGCCCAGATCGCCTCCGAGGCCGGCGTCAGCAAGCCGGTGCTCTACCGCTACTTCGCCGACAAGCACGAGCTCCACGCAGCCGTGGGGCAGTGGGGGGCCGACGAGGTGCTGCGTCGAGTGGTCCCGGCGATGCTCGCCGATGGCCCCGTGCGCGACAAGTTCGCGGGTGCCATCGACGGCTACCTCTCGATGATCGAGGAGCACCACCAGCTGTTCGTAATGCTGGTGCGCCACCGCCCCGGGGGCGACCCGCTGGCCGACGGCAAGGTCAAGATCGTCTCGACCCTCGCGCACTTCCTCAGCGAGACGCTGCGCGGCCTCGGCCTCGACGACAGCGGTGCCGAGGTCTGGGCCCAGGGCATCGTCGGCAGCGGGCTGGCCATCGGCGAGTGGTGGCTCGAGACCCGCACGATGACGCGCGAGCAGGTCGGCGGCTACCTCAGCTCGTTCGCGTGGCACTCGATGGAGGGCACCGCCCGCGAGCTCGGCATGCCGCTTTCGGTCCTCGACGCCTGAGCCGCCTCAGAGGTTGCCGCGGGCGTCCTGCTCGCGCTCGATCGCCTCGAAGAGCGCCTTGAAGTTGCCCTTGCCGAAGCCGAGCGAGCCGTGGCGCTCGATGAGCTCGAAGAAGACGGTGGGCCGGTCGCCCAGCGGCTTGGTGAAGATCTGGAGCAGGTAGCCGTCCTCGTCGCGGTCGACCAGGATGCCCCGCTTCTGCAGCTCCTCGATCGGCACGCGGACGTTGCCGATCCGGGCGCGCAGCGCCGGGTCCTCGTAGTAGGAGTCGGGCGTCGTGAGGAACTCGACGCCGTTGGCCCGCAGGGCGTCGACCGAGGCGACGATGTCGTTGGTCGCGACCGCGAGGTGCTGGGCGCCGGCGCCCCGGTAGAACTCGAGGTACTCGTCGATCTGCGACTTCTTCTTGGCGATCGCAGGCTCGTTGAGCGGGAACTTCACGCGGTGGTTGCCGTTGGCGACGACCTTGCTCATCAGCGCGGAGTAGTCGGTGGCGATGTCGTCACCGATGAACTCGGCCATGTTCACGAAGCCCATGACCCGGTTGTAGAACGACACCCACTCGTCCATGTGGCCGAGCTCGACGTTGCCGACGATGTGGTCGAGCGCCTGGAAGAGGCGCTTGGGCTGTCCGTCGCGCTTGACCCAGGTGCTCTCCCGCGTGACGTAGCCGGGGAGGTAGGGGCCCTGGTAGCCGCTGCGGTCGACGAGCGTGTGGATCGTCTCGCCGTACGTCGCGATGGCCGCGATCCGGACCGTGCCGTGCTCGTCGGTGACGTCCTCCGGCTCGCGTACGACGGTCGCGCCGGCCTGGCGTGCCTGGGCGATGCAGCGGTCGACGTCGGGCACCTCGAGCGCGATGTCGACGACGCCGTCTCCGTGCCGGCGATGGTGATCGGCCAGCGGGCTGTCGGGGTCGACCGCGCCGTTGAGGACGAACTTGATGGAGCCCGACCTCAGCACGAACGACTTGTGGTCGCGCTGGCCGTTCTCGGGCCCGGAGTAGGCGACCAGCTCCATGCCCCAGGCCGACTGGTAGTAGTGCGCGGCCTGGGTGGCGTTGCCCACCACGAAGACGATGGCGTCCCAGCCCGTGACCGGGAAGACGTCGCCCTCCTCGTCGTACTCGACGAGGCCGACGAGTTGGCGCAGCTGCTCGAGCGTGAGGTCGGCCTTGAGCTCGTCGGCGGTCAGGGCGCCACCGGTGGAGGCAGTCGTCGTCATGGCGTCAGGGTGTCTGCTGCTGACATTTTGTGCAACAGTCCGATGAGCAAGTGTGCAACTTGTCCAAGAACGGAGCCTCACGTGGACGACCTGGACCGCAGAGTGATCGAGCTGTTCGCCGACGACCCCCGCATCGGCGTGCTCGAGGCGTCGCGGCGCCTGGGTGTCGCCCGCGGCACGGTGCAGGCACGCGTGGACAAGCTCACCTCCAGCGGCGTCATCACCGACTGGGGGCCCAACCTGTCCCCCGAGGCGCTGGGCTACCCGGTGACGGCGTTCCTGACCCTGGAGATCAAGCAGTCCTCGGGCCACGAGGCCGTGGCCGAGCAGCTCGCCGGCGTGCCCGAGGTGCTCGAGGCCTACACGATCACCGGTGCCGGCGACCTGTGGTGCCGGGTGGTCGCCCGCACCAACGCCGACCTCCAGCGGGTCATCGACCGGGTCGTGTCCCTGACCGGCGTCGAGCGCGCGTCGACGGTGATGGCCCTGGCGACGCAGGTCCCCTACCGGGTGCTGCCCCTGGTGCGCGAGCTCAGCTGAAGATCATGCAGCTGCTGGTCGCGTGCGCGACCAGCTTGCCGTGGGCGTCGAACACCTGCGCCTCGGCCAGCGCCGTACGCCGTCCGCGCTGGATGACCTTGCCCACGGCGCGCAGCAGGCCGGACTCGACCGTCGCCGGCCGCAGGAACTTCACGGTGAGGTCCAGCGAGGTGTAGCCCTCCCCGACCGCCAGCGTCGAGTGGACCGAGCAGCCGGCGGCGGTGTCGAGCATCGTCGACAGGACGCCGCCGTGCACGGAGCCCAGCGGGTTGTAGTGGCGGAGCTCCGGCGTCAGCTCGACCGAGATCGCGCCGCGCTCGCCGCCGAAGTTCACGAGCCCGAGGGTCTCGGCGATGGGAGGTGGCGGAAGCCGGCCGTCGCCGATCGCGAGGAGCTGCTCGTAGCCGTCCATCGCGGAGGGATCCACCTGAGTCTGAGTCATGGACCCAGCCTGCCTCGTCCTTGCTGGGTCTGTCAACAAGACCTAGGCTGCGCGCATGAGCCCGCACCCCGCTCCCCCGGCCCTCGCCTTCGCCACCGACAACTGCACCGTCGGCCGGACGATGACGATCCTCGGCGAGCGCGGGACGCTGGTGGTCCTGCGCGAGGTCTTCAACGGCGTACGCCGTTTCGAGGACATGCGGCGCCACACCGCGATGCCGCGCCAGGTGCTCACCAACCGGCTCGGGCTCCTGGTCGACCACGACATCCTGCGCAAGGAGCCCTACCAGGAGCCCGGCGAGCGGCTGCGCCATGAGTACCGCCTCACCGCCAAGGGGCTCGACCTCTACCCCGTGATGGTCGCGATCGCCGCCTGGGGCGACCGCTACGTCGCCGACCCCGAGGGCCCACCGGTCGAGTTCGCGCACCGCGACTGTGGTGCCCAGATGAACGCCGTCCTGGAGTGCGCCGACGGCCACCGCGTCGACGACGTGCGCCGGGTGGCGCCGCGTCCCGGCCCCGGGGCGCGTCCGTTCTAGCTCAGCGCAGCCGCTCGGCGACTCGGGCCGCGACCTCGACCACCTGCGGGCCGACGCCCTCCTCGTCGAGGTCGCCGAGCGTCACGATGCCCACGCTCGCCTCCAGTCCCTCGACGCCGAGCACCGGAGCGGCGAGGCCGCGCGCACCGGTCTGGAGCTCGCCGACGGTGAGCACGTAGGGCGTCGACTCCCCCGCCCGGCCGGCCAGGATCGCCTTGCCCGCGGCGCCCTGGGTGAGCGGGTGGCGCGAGCCGACCCGGTAGCTGACGTGGAAGTCGGTCCAGGACGGCTCGACGACGGCCAGGGCCTGGGCCTCGTCACCCTCGGCGACGGTCAGGTGGGCGGTGCAGCCGACCGACTCGGCCAGCTCACGCAGCAGCGGGTTGGCGACGTCGCGCACCAGCGGGTGCACAGCCGAGGCGAGGTGCAGCATGCCCAGGCCGATGTGGAGTCGTCCGCGCGCGGACCGACGTACCAGTGCGTGCTGCTCGAGCGTGCTGACCAGGCGGTAGACGACCGTGCGGTTGATGTCGAGGCGTACGGCGAGCTCGGAGATCGTGAGCCCGTCGGGCGCACCGGCGAGGACGCTGAGGACGCGCACCCCCCGGTCGAGCGTCTGGGAGGTCTCCGCGGCCATGGCCCCAGCCTAGGACGACTTGCGCGCCGCCCACTCCCGCACGCGGTTGATCCGGATCTGGAGCTGCTCGGCGTTGGCGACCGCGGCCGCCGGGCCGCCGCACTCCTTGCGGAGCGCGGCATGGGTGATGCCGTGCGCCTGTCCGGTGCGGTGGTGCCACGCAGCGACCAGCCCGTTGAGCTCGCGCCGGAGCACGGCCAGCTGCTCGTGGGCCAGGAGGCTCTCGGTGGCGTCGGTCGGGTCGGGCGGGAGCGCCGAGCGCTTCTGCTGCTTGGCGCGGTCGCTCTGCCGCTGCTGGAGCAGCTCGCGCATCTGGCCGGGCTCGAGCAGCCCGGGGATGCCGAGGAAGTCCATCTCCTCCTCGGACCCCACGTGCACCTCGCCCGCGTGGCCGAACTCGCCACCGTCGTAGAGCACCCGGTCGAAGCGCGCCTCCGAGCCGAGGGCCTCGAACGGCAGCCCCTCGTCGCCGGCCTCGGTGTCACCGGCCTCGGCCTGGGCGAGCAGCTCCTTCTCGGCGGCGAAGAGGTCACCCTCGTCGGAGACCTTGCGGCCCAGCACGTGGTCGCGCTCGACCTCCATCTCGGAGGCGAAGCCCAGCAGCGCCGGCACCGACGGGACGAACACCGACGCGCTCTCGCCGCGGGAGCGGGCACGCACGAAGCGGCCCACCGCCTGGGCGAAGAACAGCGGGGTCGAGGTGGTGGTGGCGTAGACTCCGACCGCCAGGCGGGGCACGTCGACCCCTTCGGAGACCATCCGTACGGCGACCATCCAGCGCGCCTCGCTGGTGGCGAACCCCGCGATCTTCTTCGACGCCGCCTTCTCGTCGGAGAGCACCACCACCGGCGGCTCACCGCTGATCCGGCGCAGCACCTTGGCGTAGGCGCGAGCGGAGTCCTGATCGGTCGCGATCACCAGCCCCCCGGCGTCGGGGACGTGGCGGCGCACCTCGGAGAGACGGCGGTCGGCCGCTTCCAGCACCGAGGGGATCCAGGAGCCCGAGGGGTCGAGGGCGGTGCGCAGCGCCTGGGAGGTGAGGTCCTTGGTCAGCGGTTCCCCCAGCCGCGCGGCGATCTCGTCGCCGGCGCGGGTGCGCCAGGTCATCTCGCCGGAGTAGGCCATGAAGAGCACGGGGCGCACGACGTGGTCGGCCAGCGCCTGCGCGTAGCCGTAGCTGTAGTCGGCGACCGAGCGGGGTACGCCGTCGGGGCCAGGCGCATAGGTCACGAACGGGATCGGGTTGATGTCGGAGCGGAACGGCGTGCCGGTCAGCGCCAGCCGGCGGGCGGCCGGCTCGAAGGCCTCGCGCACGCCCTCGCCCCACGACAGCGCGTCGCCGGCGTGGTGCACCTCGTCGAGGATGACCACGGTCTTGAAGCGCTCGGTGCGGATGCGCATCGCCAGCGGGTTGACCGCCACCCCGGCGTAGGTCACCGCCACCCCGAGGTAGTCGCTGGAGATCTTGCCCTTGCCCGCGGAGTACGCCGGATCGATCGGCACCCCGGCGCGCGCGGCGGCCTCGGCCCACTGGAGCTTGAGGTGCTCGGTGGGCGCGACCACGATGATCCGGTCGACGACGCGGCGGCCGAGCAGCTCGGCGGCGACGGACAGCGCGAACGTCGTCTTGCCGGCGCCGGGCGTCGCCACGGCCAGGAAGTCGCGCGGGGAGCGCTCGACGTAGTCGCGCATCGCCGCGGTCTGCCAGGCGCGCAGCGAGGGCGCCGTGCCCCAGGCCGCACGGTCCGGCCAGGCCGGGGTGAGCGCGGGAGTCAGTTCTGGGACGGGGGCGGCGGTGGCGTCGTGATGGTCAGCGCCTTCGGTCACTCGTCGGCGCCCTTGAAGTTCTCCCAGGCTTCCTTGCACTCCGGGCACACCGGGAACTTCTCGGGCGCGCGGCTCGGCACCCAGACCTTCCCGCAGAGGGCCACCACGGGGGTGCCCATCACCATCGCCTCGGTCAGCTTGTCCTTGTCGACGTAGTGAGAGAAGCGCTCGTGGTCACCCTCGTCGGTGGGGACGGTACGACGGTCCTGCTCGACGATGGTGTCCGTCTTGGTCGAGAAGCCGATGGAGGTCACGCCCCCAACTCTAAGCCCTGTCCGGGCCCGGGAAACCAGGTGGGATTCAGGCGAGCCGGCCATGGGCGGCCAGGGCCTGCCGCGGGTCCACGGGGTCGGCGCCGCCCGGGCGCACCTCGAGGTGCAGGTGGGGCCCGGTGACGTTGCCGGTGGAGCCCACGGTCCCGATCGGCTGGCCGGTGCGGACCCGCTGCCCGGTCGTGACCAGCTGCTCGTCCTGGTGGCAGTACCAGATCTCGGTGCCGTCCTCGAGGGTGACGACGGTCTTGTAGCCGTAGGACCCGTCGTACTCCACGAGGGTGACCATGCCTCCGGCGACGGCGCGGATCGTGGAGCCCTGCGCGGTGGCGAAGTCGAGGCCGGTGTGGGCGCTGGCCCAGTAGTAGTCGGAGGCGCCGAAGCGACCGGTGAGCCGGTAGTCGGTGACCGGGAGGGCCCACGGCGCGGGCTGGAACGTGTGCCCGGCGCGGACGAGGTAGGGGGGCGCCTGGACCTGGGCGCTCGTGGGGCGGACCGCGGGGGTCTCGGCGTACGACGTGCCGAGGAGGCCGACGGCGACGGCGGGCACCACGAGGAGGTGCTGGAGACGGAGGCGCATGGAACGGGCTGCTTTCTGGCGACGCTGCTTGCTCTTGCAAGCAGGGAGTTAGCAACCAGTGGGCCAGATGGGCGTCGGACGCCTCAAATCCGCCAGTCTCCAGGCGTAACCGCGGTCACACCCCGGTGCTAGCTGCCCCGCTCAAGAGGGTAAAACGGCGCGACGGAGGTCACGCCCAGGCCACGCGCAGGGGGGAGGTCAGTTGAGGTCGGGGTCGACCGGGCGCGTGGAGTGCCAGGCAAGGTCGCCGGGCTGACGGCGCATCACGTCGCGCCACAGGTCGGAGGGGTCCTCGCGGAAGACGTCGGCGGCGTGCGCCGGCACGACGTACCAGCTGCCCTCCTCGATCTCGCCCTCGAGCTGGTCGGCACCCCAGCCGGCGTAGCCCGCGAAGATTCGCAGCGAGTCCAGGCTGTCACCGAGCAGCTCGACAGGGGTGTCGAGGTCGATCAGGCCGAGCTGTCCGGTCACGGCACGGAACCCCACCGGGTTGTCGTCCGCCGACCTCAACAGGGCCACGGCGAGTGCGCCCTCGGTCATGACCGGGCCGCCCTGGAAGAGCACCTCGGGCTCGGTGACGACGTCGCGCCACGCGTCGAGCACCTCGGCCACCGGGAGCCCGGAGGGCCGGTTGAGGACGACGCCGAGCGCCCCGTTGTCATCGACGTCGAGCATCAGCACGACCGCGTCGACGAAGTTGGGGTCGTTGAGGGCAGGCGTGGCCACGAGGAGCATCCCCGCCGCCACCTGCGTCATCTCGCCATCATGCAACACCGTGCCGGCGCACGGCAGCCCCGCCTGCCCCCCAGCAGGCGGGTGGTCACGGACTCAGGCCGCCACGACCGCCTTGAGCCGGTCGAGAAGCGTGGGCCGGGCGTGCGCACCGCCGGGTACGACGACCGTCGAGACCCCCCGGTGGTGGAGGCGCGCGGCCTCCTCGAGCTGCGCGCCCACCGCCACCGCCGCTGCGTCGTCGACGCTGGAGCGGCCGGCCGTGGCCGCCAGCATCATGTGCTCCTTGGCGGTGGCCTTGGCCATGGCGCGGGCCATGGCCTCGTCCACCGGTTCGGCGCGGTAGTGGTCCAGGATCAGGCGGATCCCAGGCATCCGGTCGGCCGTCTCGCCCCAGGCGGACTCGACGGCGACGTCGAGGTCCAGCGGCTGGTCGGTCAGGGCCTTCTCCACGTTGCCCGCGAGCCGTGTGTGCCACTTGAGCTGAAGGGCGGCGAGCAGGGTGAGCTCGTCGCCGAACGTCTCGGCTACCCCGTCGACGTCCATCGGGAGGACGCCGTCGCGGCGGGTGTCGGCAGCAGCCGTCACGGAGCGGAGGATCTCGCCCCGGTTGTGGAAGGACTTCCAGGTCATGGCAGTTCCCCTTGAGGTTGCGTCGGCACTCGCATACCGCGAGTACGTACTCAGAGTACGTAGCCGACTGCGAGTACCTCAACCTCCGGCAGGGTGATCCTGACCACCAGTGACCGAGCGCACGCCTATGCTTCGGTCGGTGAGCAAGTCCGCGGTCTCCAAGCTCGTCCCCAAGGTCCCCACCGTCGGTAGCCGACGCGCGGCCTACTCCGCCTCCACGAAGCGGGCGTTGATCGACGTCGCCGAGCAGCTCTTCACCGATCACGGCTACGCGTCGGCCTCCCTCGACCAGATCGTCGCCGGCGCCCAGGTCACCAAGGGCGCCCTCTACCACCACTTCAGCGGCAAGCAGGCGCTGTTCGAGGCGGTCTTCGAGCGGGTGGAGAGTGACGCGGCGCGTGCCGTGAAGGGTGCGCTACGCGGCCACCGCGACCCGTGGGACAAGGCGCTGGCCGGCCTGCGCGCGTTCCTGGAGGTCGTGCAGGAGCCCCGTTACCGCCGGATCGTGATCCAGGAGGGCCCGGCCGTGCTGGGCTACGAGCGCTACCGCGAGCAGGAGGAGCGCTCGACGTTCGCCAACGTGCTCGACATCGTCAAGTCGGTGCTCGCCGCCGGCAAGTGGGACCTCGACGAGGCCATGCAGCAGACCTTCGCCCGGATCTTCTTCGGGGCGATGTCGTCAGCCGGCGAGGCGGTGTCCAGCTCCGACGACCCGATCGCCGCAGCGGTGCGCGTCGAGACCGCGATCGGCTTCATCCTCTCGGGCTTCCAGGCACTCGTCGAGAACGACGTGGCCCTGCCCAACGCGTTCCACGTCGTGGAGTGACCTAGCCAGAGAAGGTGACGTCGCCGCCGGTCTCGGGGACCAGCTCGATCCAGACCCGGCCGGCCGGGACGGTGAGCTTGCCGGCCTGCGTCGAGAGCTCGAGCGCGGAGTCCAGGGACTTCTTGGACCAGGTGCCGCGCACGAGGCGGCCGTCGTGGAAGAGCAGCGCCGCACCCTTGCCCTCGAGCTTGGTCTCGGGGACGGGGTTGCCGGCGGGGTCGGTGTAGCCGGCGTCGCCGACCTTCACCCGCAGCACCAGCACGGTGTCGGCCGGGAAGTGGTCGCCGTCGGCGGCGAAGGTGTTCTCGTTGACGTAACCGCCGTCGCGGAACGCCCAGTTGGTGGTGTGGCCGCCGGAGAAGCTGGCCGCGATCTGCTTGGCGGGCTGCCCGTTGGGCAGGTCGCTCGCGTCACCCCAGGGCAGGTAGTCGCCCGGGCGCTTCTCCTTCTGCTTCACCAGCGTCGCGACGTCGTTCATGTTCGTGAAGAGGTTGTACGGCGCGATGCGGCTGTCGTCGCGGTAGAAGCCCTTGGCTCCCTCGGCGAAGAACGTGATGCCGGCCTCCTTGATCCGCCGGATCGTCACCGGGGCCGCCCCGCTGGTCACCATGGCCGCGTCGGCCGGCGAGACGATGCCGATGTCGCTGGCCCGCATGGAGCGCACGGGACCGACGTTGCCGGGGACCTGCGAGTAGTAGAAGACCGCCAACCGGGTCACTCCGCCCTCGACCAGCTCCTCGACGACCAGGTCGGCCTTGCCGAGCCCCACCTGGGGCGCGCTCGACTCGGTGTTGTCCATCTTGAGCACCATCACGGGGTGCGTGAGGGCGGCGCTCTTGCCGCCCGGCACCTCCAGGCCTGTCAGCGGCCAGGAGTCCGGGACGTCGGGGGCCGTGCTCGACTCGGCGCCCGGCTCGTCGGGCTCGTCACCCCCGTCGTCGCCTCCGCAGCCGGCGAGCACGAGGCTTCCGGCGACGAGAATGCTGGCGAACATGCGGGAAAGACGCACGACAAGCTCCAAACGTGTAGTGAGTTGATCGACTTCAGTGTGGCTGCGTCAGTCGCCTCGACGGCGCATCCGCGCCGGTGTGTCGGACCCCCAGGGGTCAGCCGAGCTTGGCGCCGCCGTCGACGTACAGGGTCTGCCCGGTGATGTACGACGCCTCGTCGCTGCACAGGAACGCGGCGGCCGCGGCGATGTCCTCGGGGAAGCCCACCCGGCGCACGGGGTTGGCCTCGGCGTTGAGCGCCCGGAACTCGTCGACGTCCATCTTGAGCCGGGCCGCGGTGGCGTCGGTCATCTCGGTGGCGATGAAGCCCGGGGCGATCGCGTTGGCGTTGATGCCGAAGGGGCCGAGCTCGATGCCGAGGGTGCGGGTGAAGCCCTGCACGCCCATCTTCGCGGCGGAGTAGTTGGCCTGGCCCCGGTTGCCGAGCGCGGACACGCTCGAGAGGTTGAGGATCTTGCCGTACTTCTGCTCGACGAAGTGCTTCTGGGCGGCCTTGGTCATCAGGAAGGCACCCTTGAGGTGGACGTTCATGACGAGGTCCCAGTCGTCCTCGGACATCTTGAACAGCAGGTTGTCGCGGGTGATGCCGGCGTTGTTGACGAGGATGTGGATGCCGCCGAGCTCGGCGACCACGCGGGCCACCGCGGCGTCGACGGACTCGCCGTTGCTCACGTCGGCGCCGATGCCGACGGCCTTCGCGCCGTCGGTCAGGGGGAGCTTGGCCGCGGCCTCGGCCGCGGCGGTCTCGTCCAGGTCGATGATCGCGACCGACGCACCCTCCTCCGCGAACCGCGTGGCGGTCCCGAACCCGATGCCGCGGGCGGCTCCGGTGACTACGGCGACGCGTCCGTCGAAACGACCCATGATGTGCAGCTCCTCGATCTCGGTCCAGTCCGCTCTGCTTCTCGGTCGATCACTCTAGAGCGGCGCGAAGACGGGCGGCGTACTGCCCCGCTTCCTGGTCGGCGTACTTGGTGCGGGGCCAGAAGAACCCGCGCAGGCCGTCGCCCTTCGTGCGGGGGACGACGTGCAGGTGCAGGTGCGGGACCGACTGGCTGACCACGTTGTTCATCGCCACGAAGCTCCCCTGGGCGCCCAGCGCCTCGACCACCGCGGCCGCGAGCCGCTGGGCGGCTTCCAGGAAGCCGTCGCGCAGCTCGGCGGGCAGGTCCGGCAGGGTGACGAGGTGGCGGCGCGGCACGAGGAGCACGTGGCCCTTGAAGACCGGGCGCCGGTCGAGGAAGGCCACGAAGTCGGTCTCGTCGAGCACCAGGTCGGCCTCCACCTCGCCCTCGACGATCGCGCAGAACACGCACGTCGGAGACCCCCGCCCAGTCATGGTCGGAGGGTACCGATCGACGCCCGAACGGAAGCGGTGTGGAGGCTTCGCCTAGTCAATTCGGGTGGTCTGTACCACCGGTCTAGTCATTTCTCCGCGAATCGCTAGGGAAAGTGTTACCCGACGTAAAGGATGCGGGCACACCCCCCACCTGAGGAGCACCATGCGCACCCCCTCCACCACGGCCGCGAAGATCGCGGTCACCGCAGCCACCCCCGTCGCCATGATCGCGGCCGCCGCCCTGATCTGGCAGTCGTCGTACGCCGCCTTCAGCGGCACCACGCGCAACTCCGGCAACGACTGGTCGACCGGCTCGATCGCCCTGACCGACGACGACGCCGGCTCCGCACGGTTCCAGGTTACGAACATGCTTCCCGGCCAGACCCAGACCAAGTGCATCACCGTCACGGCTACCACCACCGCACCCGGCACCGTCAAGGCCTACGCCCTCAACGCCGTCGCCTCCACCTCCGGCCTCGAGAGCGCTATCAAGGTCACCGTCAACACCGGGGATGGCGGCTCGTTCGCCGACTGCACCGGCTTCGTGGCCCACACCACCGGGAACCCCATCATCAACAACACCTCACTGGCCAACCTCGCCCTGGCCAGCAGCTATGCCAACGGCGTCGGCGGCTGGCCGGTCATCGCCGGCACCCAGTCGCGGACCTACCAGATCACGTGGACCTTCGACACCACCGGCCTCACCCAGACCCAGGTCGACAACTTCCAGGGCACCCACACCGGCCTCGACCTGCAGTGGGAGCTCCAGAGCAGCTGACCTGCTTGACCTCGCGCTCCCTCCGAGCTCGTCGAGAGGAACCCCATGGCAACCGCCGCCGTGCTGGCTCCTCCCGCCGCGCCCGCAGACAGGGACGGGCGCGAGCGGGCGGCGCTCGCTGCCTGGGCCGGCCTCCTGGCGCACGTCGTTGGACGGGTCTACCGCGCGTTCATCGTGACTCTCCTGCTGGCGGCGATCCTGCCGACGCTGGTCAGCTGGTCCACCTTCATCGTGCGCAGCGGCTCGATGGAGCCGTCGATCTCGGTCGGCGACGTGGTGGTGGCCAAGCCGTTCGCCGCGTCCGAGGAGGTACCGCTCGGTCGCGTGGTGATCTTCGCGAACCCGGCGAAGCCCGGGGAGGACGAGCTGCTCGTGCACCGGGTGGTGGAGAAGCTCGACAGCGGCGAGTTCGCCACTGCCGGTGACGCCAACGCCTCGAACGACGCGACACCGATCACCAGCGAGGACGTCGAGGCCCGGGCCACCCTGCTGGTGCCGTTCATCGGCCGACCACTCGTCTGGTTCGCCGACGGCGACGTCGTGCCTCTCGTGCTGTGGGGAGCCATCACGACCCTGGCGATGGGCCTCGCCTCGCGCGGCTTCGGCCGCAACCGCGACGGCAACGACCGAAGCGCCGGGAACCCGCGCCCGGGTCGCCGCCACCGCGGCTTCGGCCGCCGGCGACCCCTAGCCGTGGTGCCCACCCTGGCCCTCCTGGTCGCGGGCGGGATCGGAGTCTCCGGCGGCGACCTGGCCTCGGCCGGGTTCACGGACACGACGGTCTCGCCCTCCAACACCTGGACGGTGTCAGACTCGCTGGCCCACCGTCTCGCCCTCGCCTCCCCCGGCGCCGTGGTGCGCGGCTCGGTGCCCCTGACCGCGACGCTGTCCAACGCCGGAGCCGACGACAGCTACGTGGTCCGCATGGAGTACGCCGTGCGCGGCACGTCCACCTGGACCACGGCGTGCACGAAGTCCACCGCCCCCTACTCGTGCAGCTGGGCGACGGCCGGAGTCGCCAACGGCGCCTACGACCTGCGCGCAGTCGCCACGTCCGCCAGCACGACCCTGACCTCCTCCGTGGTGAGCAACGTCCTCGTGGACAACCTGGCACCGACGGTCACGATGCAGAACCCGGGCAGCCCGCTTAACGGCACGGTCACCTTCTCCGCCACGGCCACCGACGCCCACTCCGGTGTCGCGCGCGTCGTCATCCAGTACGCCGTCACGGGCTCGTCGACGTACACCGACCTCTGCACCGACACCACGTCGCCGTACTCGTGCCAGGTCAACACTGCGACTCTGGCCAACGGCAGCTACTCCTTCCGCGCCGTGGCGACCGACGTCGCCGGGAGCTCGACGACATCCGCCGTGGTCACCAACCGGGTGGTCGACAACGTCGTGACCTCGGTCGTCATGAACAACCCGGGCGCGATCATCCGCGGCACCGTCAGCCTGACCGCCACCGCGAGCTCGACCTCCGGAGTCGCCTCCGTCCGGATCGAAGGGTCCCCGGCCGGCGCCAACACCTGGGGCCCGGTGTGCACCGACACGTCCTCGCCCTACAGCTGCGCCTACAACACCGCCACCCAGCCCGACGGGCTCTACGACCTACGCGCCATCGTCACCGACGGCGCCGGCCGGACGACGACCTCGAACGTCGTGGTCAACCGCCGGGTCGACAACACCGCGCCCCGGGCCTCCGACGTCCAGACCACCAACGGTGGCGTGACCGGCAGGCTGGAGAGCGGCGACTCGATCAGCTTCACCTACAGCGAGCTGATGACGACCAGCTCGATCAGCTCGGGCTGGGACGGTTCGGCGGTGCCCGTGTCCCTGCGGCTCCGCGACGGCAGGGTCCTGGGCCTGACCGGGAACTCGGACACGGTGGACATCCTGCGCGGCGGTGCACCGGTCAACCTCGGGTCGGTCAACCTCCGCGAGGACTACATCAGCAACAACCTGACCGCCCAGTTCAACGCCACCATGGTGGCGTCGACCGTCACCGTCAACGGCGTACAGGTCACCCGCGTGACGATCTCGGTCGGCGGGCAGGCCAGTGGCAGCGCGGTGCGGACCACCTCGAACGCCTCGACCATGTCGTGGACTCCTTCTGGGCTGGCCACCGACCTGGGCGGCGTGGGCACCAACGTCACGACCGTCTTCGAGTCTGGGGTGTCCGACCACCAGTTCTGAGTACCGCCGGTCGCTCAGTGGCAGTGCACCGCACGCCGAGTCGGCGCTTGTGCACCTCCATTCGACGCCGAGTCGGCGCTTGTGCACGACGTTGGCGCCGACTCGGCGTGTTTCTGGCGTGCACACGCGCCGACTCGCGGGAGGAGGTCAGTGGCAGTAGACGTCCACGCAGCCGCGATAACCCACCACGCGCCCGTGGCGCCGGGCGTCGAAGTGCTGGGTGTCGCCGCGGCCGTAGGTCCAGTGCAGGCCGTGGGAGCGCATGATCCGCACGACCGGGTGGCTGCGCGAGCGCCAGGCCACCAGCGGGTGGGACCGCCCCTGCCACCAGCTGTTGGGGACCAGGCCGGTGGCCGAGCGGTAGGGGTTCTCCCAGGTGTTGACGTCGAGCGACCGGCCGTAGGAGTGCGGTGAGCGTACTCCCGGCCTGTTGACGACCCAGCGGCAGTTGAACGCCGAGGTGTTGCCGGCCGCCATGGACGCGTAGTCGTCGCCACCGTGGAGCCGCCGTGACCAGCCGAACCGGTCGACGCGGTACATCGAGCGGATCGGGAACCCGCGGTCGTACATCTCCGCGAGCGCGCCCCCGATCTGGTCGCTGGCACCCGCCGCCGTCACCACCTCACCGCGCCGCCGGTAACCGTCGTACGCCCAGTAGTTGACGCGCACCAGTCGCAGGCCGGAGCGGCCGACCGGACAGCCGCGGTGCCAGGTCACGCCGGTCATCTCGTCCCAGACCCCGTCCGGGATCGGCGAGACCACGAGGTTGGCGCCTTCGCCCACGGCGCGGCGCGGCACCGGCACCTGGACCCGGGGCTCCGGCGCGCCGGCGGGGAGTACGACGGGGGCGCGCGGCGGCACGTTGTCGAGGACATGGACCCGGCTGAGGTCGCCGTGGACCCAGTCGAGGCGCGGCGCCCGCACCCGCCAGCGTGAGTCCATGCGCGGCGACATGCGCACCGACGCCCGCCCGTCGGCGCGCGTGAGCAGTGTCCCGGCGCGCTTCCAGCCCTGCCCGGCAATCCGTCGCTCGAGGCGCAGCGTCCCACGGACCGGTTGTCCGGAGCCCGTCGTCCAACGCACCCGCAGCAGCGCCGAACGCTCGTCGACGACACGCACGGGCCCGGTCAGGCGGACCGTGGCGTTGCGGCGGCGCAGGGAGGCGCCTGCCTCGTCGGCCGACGGCGCGTACGTCGCGTCGCCGGCGTACGACGCCCTCCAGAGGTTGTCGGCCGCCGCCCGGGAGAGCGTCTGCTCCAACGTCGCCGAACCGGCGTCGTCGGTGGTCACCGCGCCGACCACCGCCCACGCGTCGCCGACCCGGCGCTCCACCACCACCTGGGCTGCGGGCACCGGAGCGCCGTCGGCCTGCGTCAGCGCGATGGCGAGCGTCGTGTCCTCGCCCGCGTAGCCGCCCGGCGCCGTCAGCGTGAGCACGGTCGGCTCGGCCGCGCTGGCCGCCGGCGCGACGGACACGAGCATCGCGGCGGAGAGCGCGGTGGACACCAGGAAGAGGCGTGACCGCCCGAACGACATGGGGGCAGTGTGCCCTCTGCGGACTAGTCCAGCCAGTCGTCTCGCGCGTCGACCGCGGAGTCGGGGTGGTCGGCGAAGATGCCGTCGACACCGGCCTCGAGCAGGGCGAGCACCTCCGCGTGCACGTCACCCTTGGCGATCGGGTTGACCCCGCGGCGGAAGTTCGTGGCCATGAACTGGTTCTCGTCCCGCACCGTCCACACGTGCACGACCAGGCCACGACGGTGGGCGTCGGCCACTAGCCGGCTCGGCTCGGTGGTGGCGCCGGTCGCGGGGTCGCGCGGCAGCACGAGGTCCTTGTTGGCGCCCACACCGTCGGCGTACTCGGCGATCTCGGCGAGGCCGGCCGGCGTGACCAGGTCACGGTAGGTGCGCGGGTCGCCTGCGGCGACCAGGTCGTACGGCGCGCCTGAGGCGTCGACGAGCTGCGCGAGCGGGACCCGGGTCATCGTGTCGAGGTCGCGCAGGTTGGCCGTCTCGAACGACTGGATGATCACCTTGGAGCGCGTGCGGTCCAGGCCGAACCGGTCGAGCGTGCGCACCAGCGGCTCCTCGAGCGACAGCCCGATGGAGTCGAAGTAGGTCGGGTGCTTGGTCTCCGGGTAGACGCCGATCGTGCGCCCGGTGCGCTTGGACTCGGCGCGCACGAGCTGCAGCACCTCGACCAGCGTGGGGATCTCGAAACGACCGTCGTAGCGGGTGTTGTCCGGGCGGACCTGGGGCAGCCGCTCCTTGGCGCGCAGGGTCTTCAGCTCGGCGAGCGTGAAGTCCTCGGTGAACCACCCCGTCACCGGACGGCCGTCGATCGTCTTCGTCGTACGACGGGCGGCGAACTCGGCGTGGTCGGCGACGTCCGTGGTGCCGCTGATCTCGTTCTCGTGGCGAGCCACCAGCACGCCGTCCTTGGTGGAGACGAGGTCCGGCTCGACGTAGTCGGCACCGAGCTGGATCGCGAGCCGGTAGGAGGCGAGCGTGTGCTCGGGGCGGTAGCCGGACGCGCCGCGGTGCCCGATCACGATCGGGTCGGCCCGGCGTTGGCTGTGCTTCGCGTGGGAGTCCCCGGCCTCGGCGGCGACCGGGGCGGCCACCAGGGTGGGCCCGACGAGTCCGCCGAGGCCGGTGAGGACGAGCAGGAAGAGGGCAGGGCGTCGTACGCCGGTCCGAGAGGTCATGGCGCCGAGGCAACCGCGCCCAGGTGACTCACGAGCGTGGCGCCGGTGAACCGTCGCCGTCGGGCGGCCGACAGTTCAGGCCGGCCTCGCGTGCAGCTCGTCGAGGGCAGGGCGGAACCGCGACATCAGGGAGCCGAGGTCGCCGACCAGGTCGGGACAGCTGAGGGCGGAGAAGTTCATGCGATCGACGTAGGACCACGCGGTGACGTTGAGGCCGATGCCCTCGAGGATCGGTCCGACGCTGTAGAGGTCGCTCAGCCGCGCCCGGTCGATCTGGGCGGGCTCTCTCGGGCCGGGCACGTTGGAGACGATCACGTTGAACGGCGCGGCGTGCAGCGAGGCGGCGCGCGACCGCGAGTAGAGGCGCATGCCGGCACTGAAGGGCGCCGGCGGCGTGAACTGCACCCAGTCGGCCAGCATGTCCAGCCCGAGCGTGTTCTGCACCTGTTTCGCCTCCCCCGTCGTGCGCGAGATGAGCTGGAGCCGCGCGATCGGGTCGTCCACGTCAGTGGCGAGCGTGGTGAACAGGTTGGAGACCCGGTTGCCGCCGAGACGCGGTGGTCCTCCCCGTTGGTCGGTGCCGACCGGCACTCCGGCCAGCAGTGACGAGGTCGGCCGCTCGCCGCGCGCGTCCATCCAGGAGCGGAGGGCACCCGCCACGACCGCCAGCACGACGTCGTTGACGCTGACGCCGTGGAGCCGTCGTACGGCCTGGATCTCGTCGAGCGGGAGCGAGCAGGTCGCGAAGACCCGGCGGCTGCTGAGCGGCCCGTTGAAGGAGACCCGCGGCGCGTCGAGCACCGGCCTCGGAGTGGGGACGATCGAGCGGCGCTTGTGCCGGGCGACCGCGACCAGTGCCCGGACCGTGCGCCACACGAGGCCCGGCACGCTGCCGATCTGGACGATGGCGTCGGCGAGCGCGGAGCGCACCAGGTCGGCCCGGCCGGGCGTCGGCTCCAGGCCGAGGCCGGCGGTCGCCTGGTGCCGCCCTGCTGCGGCCACGTCCGTGACGTTGGCGAGCAGCGCGTTGGCGGCGTTGCCGTCGGCGACGGCGTGGTGGAGCTTGGCGACCGTGGCGAGGCGGCCCTCAGCCAGGCCGTCGCAGAGGTGGATCTCCCAGAGCGGTACGTCGCGGGCCAGCGGGGTGCTCGCGATCCGGCCGATCACCTCCTCCAGCTCGGCCAACCCGCCGGGCGCGGGCACGTGGTGGTGGA
Organism: Nocardioides szechwanensis; assembly: GCF_900103935.1. Taxonomy (GTDB): domain Bacteria; phylum Actinomycetota; class Actinomycetes; order Propionibacteriales; family Nocardioidaceae; genus Nocardioides; species Nocardioides szechwanensis. Next base: position 22,101 of record NZ_FNIC01000009.1, on the reverse strand, counting down.
AGAAGTGGCGCTTCGGGTCGATCGGCCGGTCTGCCACCCACACGGGGTGGTTGAGCGCGAAGGGCACCGGCAGCACCCGGCGGCGCAGTGGCGGCAGGTCGTCGAGCCGGTCGAGCAGGCCCGTCGAGAAGGCCGCGAGGTCGAGACCGGGGGCCGGCTCGATCAGCGCCACCTTGAGGGTGTGCATGTGCTGCGTGGGCGTCTCCATGTAGAGATACCCGGCGTCGACACCCTCCATCCGCTCCACGCGCTAGTCCGGCCCACCGTCGGCGACCAGCTCGCGCTTCATGACCTTGCCCGTGGCGTTGCGCGGGAGCTCGTCGAGCAGCGTCACCTCGCGCGGCACCTTGTAGGCCGCGAGGTGCTCCTTGATGTGGAGCTTGAGGGCGTCGGACGTCACGGTGGCTCCCGGCACGGGTACGACGAACGCGACCAGGCGCTGCCCGAAGGCCTCGTCGTCGACCCCGACCACCGCGGCCTCGCGCACCGCCTCGTGGGCGGTGAGCATCTCCTCGACCTCGAGCGGGTAGACGTTCTCGCCGCCCGAGACGATCATCTCGTCGTCGCGCCCCACGACGTAAAGCCGGCCGGTCTCGTCGACCCGGCCGATGTCGCCGGAGACCATGAACGACTCGTGGAACTGCTTGCTGTCACCCGAGGTGTAGCCCTCGAAGTGCGAGTCGCTGAGCACGGTGATCTTGCCGACCTCGCCCTGGGGCACGTCGCGCCACTCGTCGTCGACGATGCGCAGGTCGGTGCCCACGACCGGGCGTCCGGCCGTGTCGGGCGCGACCCGCAGGTCGGCCGGGGTGGCGGTGCTGATCAGGCCGGCCTCGGTCGCGTTGTAGCTGTTGTAGACGACGTCACCGAAGCGGTCCATGAACGCGGTCACCGCGTCGGTGCGCATCCGTGAGCCGCTGGCGGTCACGAAGCGCAGGCTGTCGCAGCGGTAGCGGTCGAGCACCTCGGTGGGCAGGTCGACGATCCGCTCGAGCATCACGGGCACGACGGCCAGGCCGGTCGCCCGGTGCTCGTCGACGAGGGCGAGGGTGGCCTCGGGGTCGAAGCGGCGGCGCATCACGACCGTGCAGGTCATGGTGGCCGCGATCGCCAGCTGGCCGAAGCCCCAGGCGTGGAACATCGGGGCGGCGACGACCGTGACCTGCTCGCCGCGCCACGGGATCCGGTCGAGCATCGCGGCCAGCGCCGCGGCCCCGCCACCACCGGAGCGCCGTGCGCCCTTGGGGGTGCCGGTCGTGCCCGAGGTCAGCAGGATGACCTTGCCCGCGCGGGGCGCCTTGCCCGGTCGCTGACCGAGGTGCTGCTTCACGAGCGCGTCGACGGTGAGCGGGCCGGCGTCCGGGGCGTCGGTCCAAGCGACGACCTCCTTCAGGCCGTCGACCCCCTGGCCGGCGAGCGCGACGATGCCGGCGAACTCCTCGTCGTACACGATCACGCTGGCGCCCTCGCGCTGCAGCACGTCGCTGAGCTGGGGGCCGGAGAACGCGGTGTTGAGGAGCAGCACGTCGGCGCCGAGCTTGGCGCCGGCGCCGAGCGCCTCGACGAAGCCGCGGTGGTTGCGGCAGAGGATGGCCAACGACCCGACCGGGCCACCGACGAGCGCACCGATGCCGACGGCGAGGGCGTCGGTGTGCGCCTCGAGCTCGCCCCAGGTCAGCGAGCCGCGCTCGTCGACCAGTGCGGTGCCCTTCGGGCGTCGGGCGGCGGCCAGCGAGAATCCGGTGGTGGCGGTGACGCCCTGGCGGCGGATCACGGCACCCATCCGGAGGTACTTGTCGGGGCGCAGCGGCGCGATCATGCCGCTGACGAGCAGCATCTTGAAGACCCACAGCCGGCGCCCGAGGCGCCTCACCCAGGTCATCCGAGCACCGGGAAGCGTCGGGCGCGGGCGAGGTCGTCGAGCACGGCCTGCATCCGGCGTCGTACCTCCGCGTCGACCTCGGCGATGTCGGGGTCGTCGCCGAACTCCGCGCGGATGTCGATCGGCTCCAGGACCTGGGTGACGATCTTGGTGGGCAGCGGCAGGTTGGGCGGGAACGCGAACGTGAGCCCGAAGGGGAAGCCGAACGTCACGGGCATGTATCTCGTGCGCAGCAGCCGCTCGAGCTGGAGGAGCTTGGCGAGCTGCTCCCCCCGAGCGAGGTGGAGCTGGGCTTCCTGGCCGCCGATGCTGACGACGGGGACGAGCGGTACGTCGTTGGCCAGCGCCGTGCGCACGTAGCCGGTGCGGCCGGCGAAGTCGATGGTGTTGTTCTTGGTGAACGGGCGGAACGTGTCGTAGTCGCCGCCCGGGAAGACGATCGTGACTCCCCCGGACTGCAGCACCGCGTTGGCGTTGGCGCGCGTGGCCTTGAGGAACCCGGCCCGGGAGAAGACCGGCTCCGCCGACCCGGTGAAGAGCATGTCGTGGGCGAGCACGTAGAGCGGCCGCTCCTCACCGAAGTGGTCGAAGAACGCCACCGCGATCACCGGCACGTCCATCGCCATCAGCCCGCCGGAGTGGTTGGACACCACCAGCGCCCCGCCGTCGGGGATCCGGTCGATGTCACGCACGTCCGAGCGGAACCACCACTTGGTCGCGAGCCGCAGCAGCGGCAGCAGCTTGGCGACGTACTCAGGGTCGCGCTGAGACAGGTCGACCACCTCGTCGCCCGTCTGGTCGCTCACGCGATCCCCCTTCGGTCGGTCCCCACGAACCTCACCGGAGACTAGTGCCGCCGTCAACCCGCCAGGTGCCGGATGCCGTGGCGAGCGGGCAGGAAGCCATGATGGCGGCATGAGAGTGCTGCTGACGGGCTCGGCCGGGTTCATCGGCAGCGCCGTGGAGTCCGCGCTCGCGGCGCGTGGGCATGAGGTGGTCGGCGTCGACCTGATGCTGCCCGAGGCCCACGGCACGTCCCAGGCGCCCGCCGGGACCCACCGGCTCGACGTCCGCGACGCGTTGCAGTGGGTCGAGCTGCTTCGCGGCGTCGACGCGGTCTGTCACCAGGCGGCACTCGTGGGTGCCGGAGTCCGCGTGGGCGACCTGCCGGCGTACGCCTCGCACAACGACCTCGGTACGGCGGCCCTGCTCGCTGCCATGCACGAGGCCGGGGTCGCCTCGTTGGTCCTCGCGTCGTCGATGGTCGTCTACGGCGAAGGGCGGTACGAGTGCCCGGCACATGGCCATCAGGTGCCGCCCGCACGGTCTCGCACCTCGCTGGATGCAGGCGACTTCGAGAACCACTGCCCACGTTGCGGTGACCGGCTGGCGTGGGCCCTGGTCGAGGAGTCCGCCCGCCTGGACCCGCGCAGCACCTACGCCGCCAGCAAGCTGGCTCAGGAGCACTACGCCGCCACCTGGGCGCGCCAGGCCGAGTCCGCTGTCGTGGCCCTGCGCTACCACAACGTCTACGGCCCCGGCATGCCACGGGACACGCCGTACTCCGGCGTCGCCGCGATGTTCCGGTCCTCGATCGAGCGCGGCGAGGCTCCGAAGGTCTACGAGGACGGCGGGCAGATGCGCGACTTCGTGCATGTCGCTGATGTCGCCGCCGCCAACGTCCTGGCGATCGAGGCCGCGGTCGGCTTCTCGGCGGGAGGGGTCGCGGCATACAACGTCTGCTCCGGCGAGCCGGTCACGATCAAGCGGGTCGCGGACCTGGTCATCAGTGGGACCGGCAGCGACCTGGCGGCCGAGGTGACGGGCCAGTACCGGGCCGGCGACGTGCGGCACGTGGTGGCCTCGCCGCGGTTGGCCCGTGAGGAGCTCGGTTTCTCGGCGGCCGTGTCCCCGGACGAGGGGTTGCCGGCGTTCGCGGTCGCACCGTTGAGGGCCTGACTCACCAGGAGGTGTGCAGCAGGTGCTGCAGGACCAGCGCTGAGGCGAGCTGGAGCCCCAGCCCTGCCTGGCGCCATCGTGGCGGCAGCGCGGACGTGGCCAGCAGGAGCCACGGCACGAAGGGGAGCCAGATGCGCTCGACCTCCGCCTTGCTCATCTGGGACAGGTCGGCCAGGACGATCGAGGCCGCCGCGGCGCCGACCAGCAGCAGCACCGGTCTCTCGACGCGAAACCGCTCCGACCACAACCGGCCGAGTCCGGCGCCCAGGACCGGTCCGGCGCTGAGGACCAGGGCGGCGAGGTTTGCCCAGGTCCAGTACGTCGCCGGCCGCTCCGTCGCGATGCCGTCCCAGTAGCGCTCACGGAGGACCGGGAAGGCCTCCCAGAGCGCGAAACCACCGGCGGCGAAGGCCAGCACCACGGCCGTCGCAGTGACGGCAGCGACCGGTAGGGGGCGCCACGAACGCGCGGCCGCGAGCACGGCCAGGGCGAGCAGCCCCAGCAGCGGCAGTCCGTAGGACATCATCACGCAGTAGCCGAGCAGGACACCGGCGACCGCGGACCACGCAGCGCTCTCACCACGCCCGGAGCGCGTGGCGGCGACGGCCAGCGCCGCCAGGCCCCACGCGGCGACGGCGGTGAAGACCGCGTCGGCCGAGACGCACAGCCACAGCGCGGCCGGTCCGAGCACCAGGAACGGCGCGGCGCGACGGGCCGGGCCCTCCCCGGTGAGGGTCTTCACGGTGGTCATGACGGCGGCGGGGACCGTGGCGGCCACGAGGGTCACCACCAGCCCCGCGGCGCCGTCGCCGCCCAGTCCCAGGCGGTCCAGGACCACGAAGAACAGCAGCGCGCCCGGTGGGTGTCCGGCCACGTGCGTCGGCCAGTTGTCCTGAGCGTCCAGCGGAATACGGCCGACCCACTCCCGCAAGGCTGCTGGGAAGTCGTTCGTGACCCGCGCGGTCTCGAGGTACTCGTAGGGGTGCGCGAGCACGGACGAGACCCCGTCGACACCATCGACCAGGGCCAGGCTCAACATCCAGGCCAGCCCGACCACATAGGTCCCTACCAACAGCGTGCGCCACGGCAGCCGCTCCGCGAGTCCGAGCGCGTGACGCCACCCCAGCAGGGCGATCAGGACAGCCGGGATGGTCCCGGGACCGACCCGGGGGTCCCACAGGGCATGGAGCGGCGCCACGTCCTCCGGGCTCGGGTTGGCGTGTGAGTAGACCTGCCAGTCGAACAGCACGGGAACGAGCACGGCCGCGGCCACGAGTGACAACGCTGCTGCCAGCCCTCCCCACATCGCCGACGGTCGCATGCCCACACCGTAGGGGCGCTCCCATGACCGGGTCGCCTCTACGGTGAGGGGATGGAGCCCGTCTGCGATCTCGTCCTGCCCTGTCGGGACGAGGGACCGGCGCTCCCGGCGCTGCTGGCACAGGTGCCGGCCGAGTTCGCCGTGATCGTGGTGGACAACGGCTCGAGCGACGACACCGCCGGAGTGGCCGCCGGTCTCGGAGCACGCGTGGTGCACGAGCCGATAGCTGGCTACGGCGCCGCAGTGCATGCCGGGCTGCTCGCGGCCACCCATGAGTACGTCGCGTTCATGGACGGCGACGGGTCCTTCGACCCCACCGAGCTGCTGCCGATGCTCGGCGACGTCCGGGCCGGCCGGGGCGAGCTGGCTGTCGGCCGCCGGCGCCCGGTCAACCATCGTGTGTGGCCGTGGCACGCACGACTGGGCAACCGCCTGATCGTGGCGTGGTTGCGGCGTCGCATCGGCATGACGGCGCACGACATCGCGCCGATGCGCGTGTGCCGCCGCCAGGACCTGCTCGACCTCGACGTGCGGGACCGGCGCTTCGGCTACCCGGTCGAGCTGCTTCAGCTCGCGACACTGGCCGGTTGGCGGCTGGTCGAGCGGGACGTGACCTACCTACCGCGGGCGGAGGGCACCCGCTCAAAGGTGTCCGGCTCGGTGAAGGGCACGCTGCGCACGGCCCGGGACTTCTGGAAGGTGTTGTCGTGAGCCGCGTCCTCGTCCTCGCCAAGGCCCCGGTGGCCGGTGCGGTCAAGACCCGTCTGGGTGCGGACATCGGGATGGACGCCGCGGCCGACGTGGCGGCGGCAGCGCTGCTCGACACCCTGCGCGCGTGCGCTGCGGCGTACCCGGCGCCCCGGCGCCACCTGGCTCTGGCCGGTGACGTCAGGTCGGCCGTGCGGGTCGACGAGATCGAGGCCGCACTCGTTGGCTGGGACGTCTTCTCGCAGCAGGGCACGGGTCTCGCCGAGCGACTGGCGCACGCCCACGCTACGGCGGCGGGCCGGGGCGGCGGGCCGGTCGTCCAGATCGGGATGGACACCCCCCAGGTGACGCCCGACCTGCTGAAGGGCGCGGAGCGCGCTCTCGGCGAACCGGACGACCCGGCCTCCTCGGACGCCGTGCTGGGCCCGGCCGGTGATGGCGGCTGGTGGGTGCTGGCGCTGCGGGACGCGCGCCGCGCCGCGCCATTGAGCCGGGTCGCCATGTCGATGCCGACGACGTACGACGACACCCACGACGCCCTGACCAGCGCCGGACTGCGGGTGACGGCCACCGTCGGCCTGCGCGACGTGGACACCGTCGCCGACGCGGACGCCGTTGCCATGGACGCGCCCCACGGACTGTTCGCCGAGGCGTGGCGCCGCCTGAGAAGCCCTGAGGGTGTGCGGCGGGTCACATGACCAATCCGATCGACGGGTGGGAGCGAATGACCGGGGACAGCACGACGTAACCCAATGTTAGGAAGCTCCCCATGCGCACCACATCGAAGCGTCTCGCCGCCGGCATCGCCGCGGCCACCCTGCTCGCGTTCCCGCTCACCGCCTGCGGCAGTGAGGACGACACGTCTGGCGGCTCCTCTTCGAGCTCCAGTCCCGAGCCGGTCGCCGTGATCGACGCCCTCACGGGTGAGAGCACTGCCATCGCCCTCGACAAGGGCTTCACCGACGCCCTCGCGAGCCTGAAGCTGACCCCCGGCGTGACCGGTGGGGCCAAGCTGGAGAAGGGCTCGCTCATCTTCCCCATCACCGGCGGCAACGTGTCGGTCTTCGAGCCCGGCTCGGTCCCCAACTACGTGGTCGGCCAGATCCAGCACGAGGACTCCGGCCTGTCGCTGACCGCCGGTGGCACCACGGTTGAGCTCACCAACTTCAACGTCGACCCGGGCGTCTCGCGCGTCTACGGTGACGTCGCGGTGAACGGCAAGACCGTCGTGACGAGCGCGTTCCTGTTCAACCTGAACGGCAGCACGCTCAAGCCCCTCGAGACCAAGGGCAACACCGCGATCCTGCAGGGCACCCAGGTCCAGATCTCCGACGTGGCCGCCCCGCTCCTGAACGACACCTTCAAGACCGACGCGGTCAAGGCCGGTCTCCTGGTCGGCATCGCGACCATCACGGTCAACACGAAGTGACATCGCATCCCCACGCTCGTGGGGATGTCCGAGAGAGGGCGGCGTCAGAGGGGCCAGTGCTGCAGAGCACCGAGGCCTTCGACGCCGCCTTCTCCGGCCAGTCCTGTGAGGTCGTGCGCGCCAACGGCTCGACGCACGCCCTCGCCACCCATCTGTGGTCAGGGGACACGACGGCCACCGATGTCTCCCTGTTCGTGGACCCGTGCCACGGGCCGACCCTGGACGTCGGCTGTGGACCTGGCCGCCTGGCGGGAGCTCTCGCGTCACGGGGACTCGAGGTCCTGGGCATCGACACCTCGCCCGAGGCCGTCCGGCTCACCCTGGCTCGCGGCGCCATGGCGCTCCGCCGCGACATCTTCGACGAGCTACCGATCGGCTCCCAGTGGAGCCATGTGCTGCTGGCCGACGGCAACATCGGCCTGGGTGGGGACCCCGTTGTCCTCCTACGGCGCATCCTCGAGCTGCTGGACGAGAACGGCACCGTCCTGGTCGAGCTCGCCGGGCCCGGCGTACCCTCGGGTCCCGAGCAGCTGCGACTGAAGGTGGGAGACACCATCAGCACCTCGTTTGCCTGGTGCGTCCTCGGTGTCGACGACATCGAGCGGGTCGCCGCGGACGCCGGCCTCATCGTCATGGGCGTCCGGAACCAGGGCGGCCGGGTCGTGGCCACCCTGCGTCCACGCGGGGTCTGAGAGCCATGGCCGAGAGCACGACGTACGCCTTCCCGGCCCGACTCTGGGCAGGGATTGCGCGACGCCGTCCTCCCGGCATCGACCGGATCGTGTGGCGCAGCCCGCTGCGCGGGCCGTGGCTGACGTCGGCCTTCGGCGCCGTCCTGCTGGCCACCATCCCGATCGTCATCGTCACCGGGCTCCTGTCGTACGTCGCCTACGGCGACCAGGCCCGCCCCACCGACGTGGGCTGGCTGCGGCTGCCGATGTTCGACTGGCCGACCAACCCCTCCTGGCTGTTCCGCCTCACGCAGGGACTGCATGTCGGGCTCGGGCTGGTGCTGGTCCCGGTCGTGCTGGCCAAGCTGTGGTCCGTGGTGCCACGGCTCTTCGTGTGGCCCCCGGCCCGCTCGATAGCGCAGGTGCTCGAGCGGATCACCCTGCTGATGCTCGTGGGCGGGCTCCTGTTCGAGATCGTCACCGGCGTCCTGAACATCCAGTACGACTACGTCTTCGGGTTCAGCTTCTACACCGCCCACTACTACGGCGCCTGGGTGTTCATCGTAGGTTTCGTGTCGCACGTGGCGCTCAAGCTGCCGACGATGGTGCGGTCGCTCCGCTCCCGCTCCTTCGCCCAGGAGCTGCGGACCCGACGGACCGACACCGTCCCCGAGCCTGCCGACCCCGATGGCCTGGTAGCCGCCGACCCGTCCGCGCCGACCATGAGCCGCCGGGGCCTGCTCGCGCTCGTCGGCGGTGGCTCGCTGCTGACGTTCGCCCTCACCGCCGGCCAGACCATCGGCGGACCCACCCGGCAGCTCGCGCTGCTCCTCCCCCGCGGGCTCGACACCGGCGACGGACCCAACGACTTCCCCGTCAACAAGACCGCCGAGGCGGCCGGGATCAGACCGGGTGCGACGGAGTCGGGATGGCGGCTGGCGCTGGAGGGTGCGGGAGCCTCCGTCACCCTCGACCGCGCGCAGCTCGCGGCCATGCCGCAGCACACCGCCGTACTGCCGATCGCGTGTGTCGAGGGCTGGTCGACCACCCAGACCTGGACCGGCGTTCGGATCCGGGACCTGGCGGACCGGGTAGGGCTCGCCGATCCCAGCGGCGCGCTCGTGCAGTCCCTCCAGGAGGAGGGCGCCTTCAAGGAGGCCGTCCTCAACGAAGGTCAGGTGCGGCACCCCGACGCCTTGCTCGCCCTCCAGGTCAACGGTGTCGACCTCTCGCTCGACCACGGTTTCCCGGCCCGGATCATCGTCCCGGCCATGCCGGGTGTCCTCAACACCAAGTGGGTCAAGTCGATCCGCTTCGAGGAGGCCTGATGTCGTCGGCGAGGGCGGCCCGGTGGTCGCGTGCCTACGGCGCCTCCGGCTGGCACCTCGCCCTCATGCTCGCGAGCCTGGCTGTGGTCACGTACGTCGTCCTGACCGTCGGCCTCGCCGCCTTGTGGGATCCGGACGTGTGGTGGCAGTCGATCGCGGTCTGGTTCGTGGGCGCGGTCGTGCTGCACGACCTCGTGCTCTTCCCGGCGTACGCGCTGGTGGACCGGCTGCTGCGACTTCGCCTCGGCCCTAGCGCGGGTCGACGGGCCACGCCTCGCGTGCCGCTGCTCAACTATGTGCGCGTCCCCACGCTGGTCGCGGGCCTGACGTTCCTGCTGTTCTTCCCTGCGATCCTCTCCCGCGGCGGCAGCACCTACGCGAACGCCACCGGCCTCACCCAGGAGCCGTTCCTCCAGCGCTGGCTGCTGCTCGTGCTCGCCGCCTATCTCCTCAGCGCGCTTCTCTACGTCGTCGCCCGTCTCCGCCACCGCACCTGACCCAAATCGACGTTGACCCGCCCGAAAGTTTCGGGCGGGTCAACGGTTGGATCGGTGTGTTGCGGTTGCTCAGGCGTCGATGACGATCGGGATGATCAGGGGGGTACGGCGGAACGTCTTGTGCGCCCAGCGTCCGACGTCGCGGGCCAGCATCTGCTCGAGCTGACGGGCGTCGCCGATGCCCTCGCGCGCAGCGTGCGCCAGGGTCTTCTCGATCACCTGGATTGCCGGGTCGAAGGCCGTGGGCTCGTGGATGAAGCCACGGACCAGGAAGTCGGGCGGGTCGGCGAGCAAGCCTGAGTCGGCGTCGACGATGGCGAGCACGGTGACCACGCCCTCCTCGGCGAGGGTACGACGGTCCTTCAGCGTGGCCTCGGTGACGCCGCCCACGGTCTGGGCGTCGACGTAGATGTTGCCGGCGGAGACCTTGCCGGTGATCGTGGCCTTGCCCTGGTGGAGGTCGACCACGACGCCGTCCTCGGCGAGCACGACGTTCTTGCGGTCGAGGCCCGTGCTGATCGCGAGGTCGGCGTTGGCGCGCAGGTGGCGGTACTCGCCGTGCACCGGCATGACGTTCTTCGGCTTCACGATGTTGTAGCAGTAGACGAGCTCACCGGCGCTGGCGTGGCCAGAGACGTGCACCTTGGCGTTGCCCTTGTGGACGACGTTGGCGCCCCAGCGGGTCAGGCCGTTGATGACGTTGGAGATGGCGTTCTCGTTGCCCGGGATCACCGAGCTGGCCATCAGGATGGTGTCGCCCTCCCCCACGCGGATCTTGTGGTCACGGCTGGCCATCCGCGACAGCGCGGCGAGGGGCTCGCCCTGCGAGCCGGTACAGATGAGCGTGGCCTTGTTGGCCGGCATCTTCTCGAGCTGGTCGAGCGGGACGATCAGGTTCTGCGGCACCTTGAGGTAGCCGAGGTCCTGGGCGACGCCCATGTTGCGCACCATCGAGCGGCCGACGAACGAGACCTTGCGGCCGTGCGCGTGGGCGGTGTCGAGCACCTGCTGGATGCGGTGCACGTGGCTGGCGAAGCTGGAGACGATGACGCGCCGCGGCGCCGTACGGAAGACCTGCTCGATCGCCGGGGTCAGCTCGCGCTCGGAGGTCGTGAAGCCCTGGACCTCGGCGTTGGTGGAGTCGGTGAGGAACAGGTCGACACCCTCCTCGCCCAGGCGGGCGAAGCCGCGGAGGTCGGTGATCCGCTTGTCCAGCGGGAACTGGTCCATCTTGAAGTCGCCCGTGTGCAGCACCATGCCGGCGCCGGTGCGGATCGCGACGGCGAGGCCGTCGGGGATGGAGTGGTTGACCGCGACGAACTCGAGGTCGAAGGGCCCGTACGTCGCCCGCTCACCCTCTTTCACCTCACGGCGCTCGGGGCGGATCCGGTGCTCCTTGAGCTTCTCGGTGATCAACGCCAGGGTCAGCCGCGACGCGATGAGCGGGATGTCGGCGCGCTCGCGCAGCAGGTAGGGGACGCCACCGATGTGGTCCTCGTGCCCGTGCGTGAGCACGATGCCGACGATCGAGTCGAGGCGGTCCCGGATCCAGCTGAAGTCGGGCAGGATCACGTCTACGCCGGGCTGGTGCTCCTCGGGGAAGAGCACGCCGCAGTCGACGACGAGCAGCTTGCCGTCGTACTCGAAGACGGTCATGTTGCGGCCGATCTCGCCGAGGCCGCCGAGGGCCACGACGCGCAGGGCGCCCTTCTGCAGCTTGGGGGGCGTCTGCAGCTCGGGATGGGGATGGCTCACGGGGAGCTCCGTTCTTGGTCTGTGGAGCATTGCTCCATGGTCAGCTACCGCTCGCGGGCAGCTGTTCGAGCACGATTTCGGGGTGGTCCCGCTTGGCGGTGTGGGCGCGCCACTTGTCCGGGAAGAGGGCGAGGAAGGCGCCGTCGGAGCGGCGCATCACCTCGACGCCGCGGACGCCGTTGAGCACGTCGACCCCGTCGGCGTCGGTGAGCATGGCGAGCTGGTAGTCGAGCCGCTCGAGGCGGATCGCGGCGCCGTACTCCGACTCCATCCGGGCGCTGACGACCTCGAACTGCATCGGGCCGACGGCGGCGAGCACGGGCGCCTGGTCACCACGCAGGTCGGAGCGCAGCACCTGGACGACGCCCTCCTGGTCCATCTGCTCGATGCCGCGGCGGAACTGCTTGAAGCGGCCGGTGTCGGCGGCGCGCGCCGACATGAAGTGCTCGGGGGCGAAGCTGGCGATCGGCGGGAAGCGCACCGGTGTGCCTTCATAGATCGTGTCGCCGACGCGCAGGGCGTTGGCGTTGACCAGGCCCACGATGTCGCCGGGCAGCGCGGTCTCGACGACGGTGCGCTCGCGGCCAAACACGGCCTGGGCGTACTTCGTCGCGAACGGCTTGCCGGTCTCGCCGTGGTTGACCACCATGCCGCGCTGGAAGACGCCCGAGCAGACCCGGGCGTAGGCGAGGCGGTCGCGGTGGTTGGTGTCCATGCCGGACTGCACCTTGAACACGAACGCGCTGAACTCGTCGTCGACCTCGCGGGCGCCACCGTCGACGGTCGGCGTGGCGGTGGGGGCCGGCGCCAGCTCGAGGAGGACCTCGAGGAGCTGGGCGACGCCGAAGTTCTGGAGAGCGGAGGCGAACAGCACCGGCGTGGTCCGGCCCGCCAGGAAGCGCTCCTGGTCGTGGTCGGCGTCGTCCATCTCGAGCAGCTCGTGGCCCTCGAGGGCCGCGGCCCAGGCGTCGCCGGCCACGTCGGCGGCCTCGTCGGCGGGGACGTGGCGCTCGGGAGCGCGGGTGGCGCCGCCCGCCGTACGCGTGAAGTGGATGAAGTGGCCGGTACGGCGGTCCAGCACGCCCTGGAACTCCCCGGACTGTCCGACCGGCCAGGTGAGCGGGGTCGGCTTGAGGCCGATCTCCTTCTCGATCTCGTCCATCAGGGCGAGCGGGTCGAGGCCGGGGCGGTCCCACTTGTTGATGACGGTGATGACCGGGATGCCGCGGTGGGCGCACACCTGGAAGAGCTTGAGGGTCTGCGGCTCGAGGCCCTTGGCGGCGTCGACCAGCATCACGGCCGAGTCGACCGCGGAGAGCACGCGGTAGGTGTCCTCGGAGAAGTCGGAGTGACCGGGGGTGTCGACCAGGTTGACCACGTGGTCGCGGTAGTCGAACTGCAGCGCCGCCGACGTGATCGAGATGCCACGCGAGCGCTCCATCTCCATCCAGTCCGACACGGTCCCGCGGCGGCCGGACTTGCCGTGCACCGCGCCCGCCTCCGAGATCACCCGGGCGTGCAGCGCCAGGGCCTCGGTGAGGGTCGACTTGCCGGCGTCGGGGTGGCTGATCACCGCGAAGGTGCGGCGGGCGCGGGTGTCGGTGGGGCTGCTCATCGGGTCAACTCTCCCAGGTCAGGGCCGATTTCCCGCAACGGGACGCGTCTCACCAGGTGTGTCCGGTCAACCGCAGCTCGTCGGGCAGGTGCGACATGTCGTTGAACACCACCATGGTCGGCGGCCGGTCCGTGGAGTACCGAAGCACGGTCAGCGCGGCGTGGCCGTTGTCGAGCCCCAACCAGCGCCACGGCGGAGCACCGCACGCATGGCGGACCAGCCACCCCACGGTGAAAGCGTGCGTCACGACGAGATGGTGGCTGTCGCCGTCACCCTGCTCCGGCCCGGTCAGCAGCCGGATGGCCTCCGCGGCGAGCTCGGCTCCCTGTGCCGCTTCCGCCGACGAGACGTCCGCCAGGAACGCCATGACACCAGCCCGGTGCTCCGGGTCGACCTCGTCCGGGGACGGCACGTGGGGGACGTAGTCCCCCGCAGCCTCAAGCTCGACGACCGGCACCTGGCTGCCGAGCTGCCGGGCCACCAGCTGCGCGGTCTCCGTGGCCCTCGGCAGCGGGCCGTGCTGGACCGATCCGAAGGGCACCTTCGACAGGCGCCGCCCGAGCAGCTCGGCCTGCTGGACACCCCGCTCGGTCAGCCTGCCGTCATCGCCCGGCTCGGCGTGCCGCGCGAGGTACAGGTGGCGCACGGGCATGCCCGGCATTCAACCACCAGCCCGGGCCTGAGTCAGAGCAGCGGCACGAACCGGTAGCTGCCGTGCCGGGTCACCCGGGGCACGTCTCGGGGCTCCCCCTCCTGCTGCTCGACGAGCAGCATCGTCCCGTCGACTGGCAGCACCATCCGGCCGCCCGCGCCGAGCTGGGCCACGAGTGCCTCCGGGAGCCGGCGCGCCTGCGCGGACACCAGGATCCGGTCGAACGGCGCGTGGTCCGGCAGCCCGAGCACCCCCGGCCGGGCGGCGACGATGTAGGCCCACGTCGGACCGACCCGCGCCAGGTTGGCCGCGCCGAACGCGACCAGGTCGGGCTTGATCTCGACCCCGATGACATAGCCGGCCGGCCCGGTCAGGTGCGCGAGCAGCGCGGTGGCCCACCCCGAGCCCGAGCCCACGTCGAGCACGCGGTCGCCCGGCTGCACCTCGAGCAGGCGGAGCATGGCCGCGACCGTCCTCGGCTGCGAGTTCGTCTGCCCGTGGCCGATGTCGAGCGGCCCGTCGTACGACGCCCGCTCGCGCTGGTCCCGCGGCAGGAACTCCTCGCGCGGGGCCGCGGCGAACGCGGCGTCCACCGGGTCGTACACGACTCGATTCAAGCACGCAGGAGGCGCCGGAGCCTCTCGATCTGGTCGGGGCCCAGGCCCGCGTCGGTCAGGTACGCCGCGACGTCCATGTCGTCCAACCACTGGAGGAGCACCGGCCGGCGGTCGGCCAGGGCGGCGTCCAGCTCGGCGGGACTCCACTCATCGTCGTCAGCGGGCACCCACTCACCGGCGTCCGGGTCGTAGCCGAGGCCGTGCCCGCGGTGCTCGCCCGCCCCGCGGAAGCCCTGCTCGTAGTGGTCAGCGATCGCGTCGCGCTCGACGCCGGCCAGCGACAGCAGCATGGACGTGACCAGGCCGGTCCGATCCCGACCTCCGGCGCAGTGGACGAGCACCGGGCCGGGCGAGTCCGCGATGGCAGTGAACACCCGGGCGAGCTTCTCGGGGTAGCGCGCGGCGTTGGGCGCCCAAGACCGCGGGTGGTCGAGCCACGGACCGCACTCCTCCAGGAACTCAGGGTCGTCGGGATCCTCGGTGGGCGCGAGCACCACCTCGATCCCGCTCGTGACCGCCTCGCCCACGACCGGATGCTGCTCCTGGCGACCGCGCTCCATCTCGTTGCGGAGGTCGACGACGCGGACCAGTCCCGCTTCGCGCGCCGCCTGCCAGCCGGTCGCCGTCATCCACTCCGTAGCGGCCGAGCGCCAGACCCGTCCGTACGCCGTCCTGTCGCCATCGACGGTCGGCAGACCACCGAGGTCCGCCAGGTTCCGAGCGCCGTCCCAGTCCACGCCCCGATCCAAGCACGCACCCCGTTCATCAAGCTGTGACGCATAGGACTGAAGCCGGAGGCGCGGAGTCACCCTCGCGGGCCGGGCCGGCCGGGGCGTCAGCCCCGGCGCCGCATTGGCGCGACCTGCACCCGCGCGTGCACGAACGCGTGGTCGGTGGCGTAGCGGATCGGGTCGCCGTAGTCGACGCGGTGCCTGGAGAAGTCGACCCGGCCGCCGGTGCCCATGACCCAGTCGACCTTGATCGGGGCGGCGCCGGTGTTGCAGCGCCGGGAGTGGGAGGCCCCGTTGGAGGCGACCATGCCGGTCTTCGCAGCGACGCGGCAGACGAACTCGGTGTGCTCGTTCGTGTCGCCCAGGATGAAGACGGGCTTGCCCGAGTCGCGCAGCCTCTTGATGAGCGCGATCTGCTCCGCGGTGGCGGAGTCGCGGGCGCGCTCCTGGTCGCGGGGCGAGTTGTGCACGTCGATGGCGTAGAACTGCCCGCCCGAGGCCCGGTTCTCCAGCCGGACCCACGGGATGGGGCGCTGCTGGTGGTCGAACGTCGTGGTGATGGAGCCGGAGTCGACCAGGGAGAACATCGACTTCCGCCAGGCGATCTGCAGGCGGACACCCTGGTTGCCCAGGGACTGTCCGGGCCAGATCCGGTAGCCGGGGCGCCGGTCCTTCAGGACCGCGAGCTGGTCGTCCTGGACCTCCTGCAGGCCGACGAGGTCGACGCCGCGGTCCCGGATGGCGCGCGCGAGCGCGGCGGCACGTTTGGTGCCACGGCGCGCGTGCTGGCTCCCGAGGATGTTGAGGGTGCCGATGCGGAAGGAGAACGGGTCGCCTGGCTTCGGGGGCGTCGCCTTCGTGGACGTCTGCTCAGAGCGGTCCTCGACGGCGGCTCCGGGGGCGGGCTGGAGCGCTCCGGCTCCGACCGCGGCGCCCGTGACGATCGTCGCGGCGAGCATGGAGGCTCGGAGGGCGGTAGGTCGAATAGGCATCAGGGGACCATAACGAGGATGAGCACGAGTGCCACATCGCGGCGGGTCAGCACACAGCAGAGCCGTGCCGACGCGAGGTCGGCACGGCTTGTGCTTTCAAGAGGGCAGAACGAGTGGAGCTGGCGGGAATCGAACCCGCGTCCTCGAGCGTCGAACCAGGTCTTCTCCGGGTGCAGTTCGTGATGTCGCTTTTCTCGGCCCCGGGGCTCGCACGAACACGTCCCCGACAGGCTCAGTCACGGAATTGTCCCGCTCAACCTCCGCGACGCGGATTGAGCGGCAAGTCTCCTAGATGACGCACAGATCCGGGACGGAGACGGGTGCCCGGGTGTGCGCTTCGATCACTGCTCAGGCAGCGAGAGCGAAGGAACTGCGATTGGTGTTGGCAGTTATAGGTTTCCAACGATCGTTTACGAGATGACGTTGGCTTCTCGACCCGCTTCCCCTGGAACTAACGTCCCAAGTCGAAACCGATCAGCCCCTCTTGAGTTGTGACTTCAGTCTACGGGGCGCACGGGCAAGGACCTAAGCCTGGATCCACCGATCTCCGGCTGCTACGCGACGCCGCCCATCGGTGGATCCAGGCTAAGCGGTTGTCCCGAAGAGCCGGGCCCCGTTGAGCCAGCAGACGTCACGCAGCCAGTCGTCGCCCAGGCCGGTGCGGGCGAGCCCCTCGAGCTGGTGGGAGTAGGGGTAGGGGATGGTCGGGAAGTCGCTGCCGAGCAGCACCTTGGGCTGGAGGTCGCGCAGCCGCGGGAGCAGCTCCCCGGGATAGGCCGGGAAGAAGTCGGTGAACACCATGGTGGTGTCGAGGTGGACCCGCTCGTAGGTCTCGGCGAGCACGAGGAACTCCTCGCACTCGGGAGCACCCATGTGCGCGACGACGACGCACAGCCGTGGGTAGCGCTCCAGCACCCGGCGCAGCGGGTCGGGACCGGTGAACTCGTTGCCGACCGGGCCGGAGCCGGCGTGCACGACGATCGGTGTGCCGGCGTCCTCGAGGAGCCCCCAGACCGGGTCGAGGAGCGGGTCGTCGAGGTGGAACTCCCCCACCTGGACGTGGATCTTGAACACCTCGACGCCGCCCGCGACCTGCTCCGCGACGTACGCCGGCGCGTCGGGCTCGGGGAAGAACGTCGCCGAGCGGAGCACCTCGGGCACCCCCGCCGCGAAGTCGCGCGACCAGTCGTTGAGGTAGGTCGCGACGCCGGGCTTGTGGGCGTAGGGCAGTGTCGAGAAGCGGCGTACGCCGAAGCCGCGCAGCACCTCGACCCGCTCGGCGTGCGGCAGTCGGTAGCGGATCGGCCACTCCCGCCCGATCTTGGGCCCGGCCGCGTCGAAGACGGCGTAGACCGCGCGCTGGATGTTCTCCGGCAGGAAGTGCACGTGCACGTCGAACAGCCCGGGCAGCCCGAGCTCCTGCCAGAACGCACGAGCCGCAGGAGTGTCGGGGTGGGCCTCAGTCATCCATGCCCTTGAGGCGGCGGCCGACGGCCTGCTCGACCTCGCGGGAGGCCTGGCGCTCGGCCAGCGTGTGCCGCTTGTCCCACGACTTCTTGCCCTTGGCCAGGCCGATCTCGACCTTGGCGCGACCGTCGACGAAGTAGATCGCCAGCGGGATGACCGTGAGGCCCTTCTCGTTGACTCGGCGTTCGATCTTGTCGATCTCGACCCGGTTGAGCAGCAGCTTGCGCTTGCGGCGGGCGGGATGGTTGGTCCAGGTGCCCTGGGTGTACTCCGGGATGTGGACGCCGTGCAGCCAGGCCTCGTGTCCGTCGATGTCGACGAACCCGTCGACCAGCGAGGCCCGGCCCATCCGCAACGACTTCACCTCGGTGCCCTGGAGGACCATGCCGGCCTCGAAGGTGTCCTCGATGAAGTAGTCGTGTCGCGCCTTCTTGTTCTGCGCGACGTTCTTGCGCCCCTGCTCCTTTGGCATCTCACCAGTCTCTCAGGACCGGTCAATGCGGATTACATGTACCTCATCGGGTCGACGGGCTCACCGTTGACCAGCAACGTGAAGTGCAGGTGGCATCCGGTCGACCAGCCGGTCGACCCGGCGTACCCGACGACCTCGCCGCGAGCCACGCGCTCCCCCTCGGCCACCCGATAGCCGGCGGCATGGTTGTAGACGACGGTGATGTTCTTGCCGTTGTACTGGCCGACGTTGAGGTAGAGGCGGTTGCCGTAGACCGAGGAGTAGTAGGTGTTGGACACCGTGCCCCCGGCGACCGCGAACAGCGACTGGCCACAGCCGACGCCGAAGTCGGTGCCGTCGTGGAGGCCGTAGTAGCCGTAGATCGGGTGGACGCGGTAACCGAACGGCGAGGTGACGTAGCCGTTGACCGGCATCGCGAAGATCCCGCCGGTGCTGCCCTGGTAGCCCTGCCTGCCGTTGCGGGCGGCGCGGGCAGCGGCCCGGGCGGCGGCCGCGATGATGGCCCGCTTGATCCGCTCCTCGCGCTTCTTGAGCGTGCGCAGCACCTGCTTGTCATGGGCGCGGGCGGACAGCGCCACCTGGCGGGCCTCACGCGTCGTCTGGAGCCGGGTGATGACGTTGGCCCTCGCGACCCGCGCCTCCTCGAGCAGGTCGCGCACCATGGCGAGGTTCTCGGCGGCGTCGGCACGCCGCGTCTCCATCTCCTCCTTGGCGTCCTCGACTTCGATCTCGCGCACGCGCAGGAGGATCTCGGCCTCCTGGAGCCCGGAGTAGGCCCGGTCCTCGCTGGCGACGATCGCGTCGGTCGCGCCGCGCCGGCGGACGAGGTCCTCCGGGGAGTCGGCGTCGAGCAGCGAGGCGAACGCCAGCAGCTGGGGGTCGCCGGCGGCGTAGATCGAGTTGACCGTGTCGACGACCTCTTCACGCTGTACGGCGAGCGCCGCCTGGCCGTCGAGGACATCCTGGCGGGCCTGAGCGAGGGCCGCCTGCGCCTCGAGCAGCTTGGCCTGCATCTCACGGTCGCGCGCCCGGGCGGCGGCGAGCCGCGTGCGTACGTCGGCCAGGTCGGCCTTGGCGGCCAGGAGCTGGGAACGGGCCGACTCGAGGGCGGCAGTCGCCCGCTGCACTCGCTTGCTGGTCTCGCCGAGCTCGTCGTGGGCGCGCTCGATCTGCTGCTCGACGTTGTCCTGTCGGTCTCGCAGGTGGTCGTCGTCGACGGTCGCGTTGGCCAGGGGGACTACGGACCCGCCGAGCGCCGCCGCCAGGGCCAGGGAGGCCACCGCGGTACGCCGACGAGACGCGCTGGGGAAGAAGCGCACAGGTCTGCCTTAGGTGTTCGGGGAAGTGAACGCCTCAACCGTAGGTGGCGCGGGTCAGACTTTGATGTATTTGCGGGTCAGTAGGAGTGTCGGAAGCAGCGTCAGCACCGGGCCGAGGGCCCCGATCACGATCACCGTGACGGTGTACTCCTCCCAGCCGACCCACGGCATGAACGTCAGACCCTGGCTGGCGCGGTCGATGATCCCGAACTTCAGGAACGCCGCGAGGGCCCCGGCCGCCATCGCGACCCCGAGCAACGCGGTCACCAGCGCCTCCATCAGGAACGGCAGTGCGATGTAGAGCGTGGAGGCTCCCACCAGGCGCATGATGCCGATCTCCTTGCGACGGGCGAGGGCCGCGAGCCGGATGGTGTTGGCCACCAGCAGCAGTGCGGCCAGCACCAGGAAGGCGGCGGTGCCGATGGCGGCGTACTTGAGCGCGTCGATCGAGTTGAGGATCGGCCCGACCACGTCACGCAGGTCCTGGATGCTGGCGACCCCGTCCCGGCCCCGCAGCTCGCTGACGATGCCTTCGTACTCGTCGGGGTCCTCGAGCGTGATCCACACCGACTCCGCCATATCGTCGGCGGTCAGCGCGGCGTCCGGGCCCTCGAACCGCTCGGGCCCGAAGAGCTCCTTGACCTTCTCGAAGGCCTCCGCCTTGGACTCGGTGTGCCAGTCGGCCACCTCGGGGCTCTCGTCGACGACCCGCTCGATCTCCTGCTTCTGGGGGTCGGTGACCTCGGAGAGGCAGGCGGGGTTGTCGTCGCTGTCGCGGCAGAGGTAGACGGTGATCTGGAGCTCGCTGCCCCACTGGTCGGCGGCACGGACGGCCTGCTGGTTGAGCAGGACGCCGAGCCCGACGAGCGTGAGCGAGACGAAGAGGGTGAGCACGACCGCGATGTGCATCGACACGTTGCGGCGGAGCCCCTGGCGGAGCTCGGTGAAGGAGTGGCGCAGCTGCACGTCAGCCCACCTGCGATCCGTAGCCGCCGCGAGCCTCGTCGCGGGTCACCCGGCCGTGGTCGAGCTCGACGACGCGCTTCTGCATCTGGTCGACGACCGACTCGTCGTGGGTGGCCATCAAGATGGTGGTGCCGGTCTCGTTGATCCGGCCGAGCAGGTTCATGATCCCGGCCGACGTGGTCGGGTCGAGGTTTCCGGTGGGCTCGTCGGCGATCAGGATCATCGGCCGGTTGACGAACGCGCGGGCGATGGCGACACGTTGCTGCTCGCCTCCCGACAGCTCGTCGGGCAGCCGGTCCCCCTTGCCCTGGAGATCGACCAGCTCGAGCGTGGCGGGTACGACGCGGCGGATCTCGGACTTGGGCTTGCCGATCACCTGGAGCGCGAACGCGACGTTCTCGGAGACGGTCTTGTTCGGCAGCAGCCGGAAGTCCTGGAAGACGGTGCCGATCTGGCGGCGCAGCCGCGGGACCTTCCAACCGGCGAGCCGGTTGACCTCCTTGCCGGCGACGTAGACCCGACCGGCGGTGGGACGCGTCTCGCGCGTCACCAGGCGCAGGGCCGTGGACTTGCCGGAGCCGGAGGCGCCGACGAGGAAGACGAACTCGCCCTTCTCGATGTCGACCGACACGTTGTCGAGGGCGGGTTTTCCCGGACCGGGGTAGGCCTTGGAGACCTTCTCGAAGCGAATCACTGAAAAGACAGTAGCCGAGACGGATCGGCGTTCTCCGTATGGTGGTCGCGTGCGCGTCGTCCGGTCCCTCCTCCTCGCGCTGGGCGCGACGGCGGTCGCGGTCGGAGTCGGCGTACTGGTCACCGACGGCGAGGAACCACAGGCTCCGGCCACCGTCGACGTGCCCAGCGTCCCGCTCAGCGAGTTCGACACGACCGAGCTCGTCGCGCAGCGGACGGAGTTCTGCGACACGGTGCCCGACGAGGCCGTGACCGAGGCGCTCGCCGGCGAGTCCATCGCCACCGCCGCCTACGGCAACGGCGACCGCGCCAAGGTCGCGGGCACGGTCCGTGACGTTGCTCACGAGTTCAGCTGTGCCTGGCGCGGTGCGGACGGCACGGTGGCGCGCGCCTGGGTGTTCGTGCCACCGGTGACCCCAGCGGCGGCCGACTCCCTGATCGACGAGGCGCGCAAGCGCGCGGGCTGCGAGCCCGACGCCGGCGCCCCGGCGTACGGCGTGCCGTCACTGGCACTCGTGTGCGAGGACGGCGGCACGCGGCTGCGGTCCTACCGCGGCCTGTTCGGCGATGCCTGGCTCACCTGCCAGCTGTCGACGCCGACGACGGTCGCTGCCACCGCCCAGCAGGACCGCGCGAGCCGCTGGTGCGTCAGCATCGCGACCGCTGCCGCAGACGGCTAGGGCGTGTCTCCTAAAGACAGCGGGGTCGGTCCGGGATTGTTGACTCATGTCGCGTTCTGCTGTGCTGACTGACGCTCAATGGGCTCGGGTCGAGCCTCTGATGCCCTCCTCTGACGGGCAGCGGGGACGGCCGTTCCGCGATCACCGGCAGGTGATCGAAGGCATCGTCTACCGGCTCCGGACCGGGGTGGCGTGGCGGGACCTGCCGGAGTCCTTCGGGCCGTGGCAGACGATCTGGAAGCGTCACAAGCGGTTCAGCACGGACGGAACCTGGGACAAGATCCACGCTCGTCTGGTCGCTGAAGCCGACGCTGCTGGCGCCGTGGAGTGGAACGTCTCGGTCGACT
>NZ_FNIC01000008.1 GCF_900103935.1 Nocardioides szechwanensis | reverse complement strand
ACGACTTGGGTTCAAGACCCCGGCCGAGGCCCTCGACGAACTACTCTCACAGCCACACGATCCACACGGTGTTGCATCCACCGCTTGAATCCACCAACGCAATCTCGGTCAGTTTCGGGCGGGTCAACGTGTCGACGGCGGTGTGGGGGCCGTGACGGCGGCCGGGGCGAAGGCGCGGGCCAGGGGCAGCAGCGCGAGCACCAGCACCATGGGTACGGCGAACCCGAGCCGCAGGTTGTCCTGGCCGACGGCGCCGGTGAGCACCGCCCCCAGCAGCGCGCCGACGTAGTTGAACTGGTTGAAGCGGCCGATGACGGCGTCGACCCGGGCCTGACGCGACAGCTCGTCGACGCCCTCGCCGGCGATCCGGGCCGCCGCGGAGAAGCTCAGGGGAGCGACGACGGCGACGCCGGCGCCGAGGAGGGTGAAGCCGAGCACGGCCACCGGCCACGAGGGTGCGAGCACGACCACCACGAGCGCCAGACAGGCCACCAGCGCGCCGACGCGGATCACCCGGACGGCGCCGTACGACCGCACGAGGCGGTCGCCGCCGAGGCGCAGCGCCAGGCTGGCGACCAGGTAGGGGAGCGTGGCCAGGGCGACCAGCCCGTCGGGGGTGTCGATGGTCTCGTCGAGGTAGACCGCGCCCCAGGTCTGGGCGGCGGTGTCGACCATGTAGAACACGACCATCCCGAGCCCGACCAGCAGGATCGGGCGCCACGGTACGTCGGTCGGCGCGGCGAGCGGTGGCGCCTCGGCCCGCGCCAGGAACGGCAGGAACAACACGGCCAGCGGCACGGCCACGACGGCCACGCCCGCCTCGACCGGCAGCGCGGAGGTCGCCAGCGTGAGGGCGGCGCCGACGATGCCGCCGAGCGTCCACGCGCCGTGGAACGACGGCAGGATCGGGCGCCCGTAGCCGTGCTCGACGGCGACCGCCTGCATGTTGGTGGTCGCGTCGACCACGCCCAGCGCGACGCCGTACACCGCGAAGCCCGCGACGAACGCGCCGTACACCGGAGCCAGCATCAGCAGCGGTACGGCGGCCACCGTGAGCGCCAGCCCGAGCCGCAGCAGCCAGGCGCTGGAGCGGGTGCGCGCCAGCCGCTCCGAGACCACCGAGCCGACTCCGGCGAGGAGGATCAGCATCAGGAACAGCAGCGAGAGCTCCAGCTCGGAGACGTCCCACTTGTCCTGGTAGTCCGGCAGCCGCGTGGTCAGGCTGATGAAGACCAGGCCCTGGCTGAGGAAGCCGCCGGCGACGGCCAGCCGGGAGGCGCGTAGGTCCACGCGGTGATGGTGGCACGAGTCGCGCCGAAAGCGGTGTCGAAGTCCGGTTTCTACGCGAGTATTCGGTGTCCGGCTGGGGGCCGGCGACGAGGAGGCACGGAATGGCGCGCACGGGACAGCAGCTGCGCATGCGCACGGCGAAGGCGATGGCGAAGGGCGGATCGAGCAACCGCTCGGCCAACGCGCCGAAGTCCGACCTCGGCGACCGGCTGCGCTACCGCTTCGACAACAGCATGTCGCGGGGTACGCCGGCACTCATCGCCTGGCTGACCGCCGTCACGGTGGTGCTGATCGTGGTGTTCTCGGTGTTCACCACCATCTTCGGCCTGCGCCCGGAGTCGGACGCGCCCGACGGCTTCCTGCACGAGATGTTCTACAGCCTGCTCCACGCGCTCGACCCGGGCACGATCGGCGGCGACGACCCCACCTCGTGGCGCTTCGTGCTGACCATGCTTGCCCTGACGATCGCCGGCCTGTTCGTCGTGAGCGCCCTGATCGGCATCATCGCCGCCGGCATCGACACCAAGCTCGCCGACCTGCGCCGCGGCCGCTCGATCGTCCTCGAGAAGGACCACACCGTGATCCTCGGGTGGTCCGACTCGATCTTCACGATCATCAGCGAGCTGACCCTGGCCAACGAGAGCCGGCACAAGCCGGTGATCGTGATCCTCGCCGACCGCGACAAGGTCGACATGGAGGACGACGTCAAGGCCAAGGTGCCCGACCTGCGCGGCACCCGCGTCATCTGCCGCTCCGGCTCGCCGATGGACATCGACGACCTGGCGCTGAGCAGCCACACGACCGCGCGCTCGGTGATCCTGCTCGCCCCCGAGGCCTCCGAGGACCCCGACAGCGAGGTCATCAAGACCCTGCTCGCGCTCACCCACGGCGGCGCCGACGGCCCCAACATCGTGGCCGAGATCCGCAACCCGACCAACCTCGAGGCGGCCCGACTGGTCGGCGCCGACCGGACCGTCCTGCTCGACATCCGCGAGACGGTCGCCAAGCTGGTCGTCCAGACCTCACGCCAGTCCGGCGCCGCCGCGGTCTACACCGAGCTCTTCGACTACGACGGCGACGAGATCTACTTCCTGGAGAAGCACGACCTCGGCGCCGGGACGTACGCCGAGGCGCTGCTCGCCTTCGAGAAGGCCTCGGTGATCGGCCTGATCGAGGACGGCGTACCGACCCTCAACCCGCCCGGAGACTCGGTCGTCGGCAACCGCACCCTGGTCGTCGTCGCCGAGGACGACTCCGGCCTGGAGACCGAGGGCCGGGCCCAGACGCACCCCGACCTCGACGCGCTCGGCACCCAGGTCGCCGGCGAGGAGGCCCCGACCCAGGGGGTCCTGATCGGTTGGAACGAGCGGGCGCCGATCGTGCTGCGCGAGCTCGACCACTACGCGCCGCCGGGCTCCTCGCTGACCGTCGTGACGTCGTTCGGCCAGCCCAACGTGCAGGTGCTCGACAACCTCGCGGTCACCGTCGTGGCGGCCTCGACGACCGACCGCGCGACGCTGGAGACGTATGTCGTCGGCGGGCTCGACCAGGTCATCGTGCTCTGCTACTCCGACCACCTCGAGGTGCAGGCGGCCGACGCTCGCACCCTGGTCACGCTGCTCCACGTGCGCGACATCCTCGGCAGGCTCGACGCGGCCACGCCGGTCGTCACCGAGATGCTCGACGACCGCAACCGGGTGCTGGCGCAGGTGGCCCACGTCGACGACGTGGTGGTCAGCGGCGAGATCGTCAGCCTGCTGGTCACCCAGCTCTCCGAGGACCGCCGGCTCGAGGCGGTCTTCGGCCAGCTGCTCGGCGACCAGGGCAGCGAGATCTACCTGCGGCCCGCCGAGTGGTACGTCCAGCCCGGCCACGAGGTCAGCTACGCCACCGTCGTGGCGGGCGCCTCGGCGCGCGGTGCCACGGCGATCGGCTACAAGTCGGAGACCCTCGGCGTGCTGGTCAACCCGGCCAAGTCGCAGACCTTCGACGTACAGCCGGGCGACCGCGTGGTCGTCCTCGCCGAGAGCTGAGCCGACAAGGGACCTGGGGCCCTTGACGGCGGTCGGCGCCCCGACCACCGTTGAGCCATGTCCCTCACCCCGGGCTGCCCCCGCTGCGCGACGCCGATCGCGCGCGCGGGCGACGCGTGGAGCTGTCCGGGCCACGGGGAGGTGCCCGCGCTGTGGCGCCCACCGGAGGCGTCGTACGACGCGTTCGCCGACCACCTACGTGCCTCCGCAGGCTTCCCCACGCTGGCGCCGTGGCCGCTGGGCCCGGGCTGGAGCGTGACCGACTTCGCGGCGGTGGGGGACGAGCCCCGGAGCACCCGCGCGACCATGACCTGCACGTCTGGCACCAGCGAGCTCGACGGGCCCGTGGACCTGATCGTCGTGAGCGAAGAGCCCGGCACCGGGCTGGGTGCCCGGATCGCCGGCACGGTCCACGACGACCCCGGGGTCGAGATCAGCGAGGGCCCGCCCATGCTCAAGGTGCGCCTGGGCAACCAGCCGGTGCCGCTGTGGGCGGTGTCCACCAGCGGCGCGTCCCGCGAGTGGGACCGGTCCGTGCTGGCCGGCGAGGCCGCCGGGCGGTGGCTGTGGCTGGTGCTGCGCCCGGCCTCGGCGGTGCTGATGCTGGGCGAGGACTGGATCCTCCGCGACATCTCGGCGATGGGACCGCAGCTCCTGGATACCCCCTTCGGAGGGCCAGCACCCCCTTGGTGACTGGGGCCTGAGCGATGCGGGGCCCTAGGCTTCGTGGGTGCGCATCGACCTCCACACCCACTCGCGGGCCAGCGACGGCACGGACACCCCGTCCGGGCTGGTGCGGGCGGCCGCCGAGGCCGGGCTGGACGTCGTCGCGATCACCGACCACGACACCGCCAGCGGCTGGGCCGAGGCGACCGAGGCGGCGCAGCAGCTCGGCATCGACCTGGTGCGTGGCATGGAGATCAGCACCATCCACCTCGGCGTCGGCGTCCACCTGCTGGCCTACCTGCCCGACCACACGCACCCGCCGCTCGACGAGGCCCTGACCAAGGTCCTGGCCGGCCGCAACTCCCGGGTGCCGGCGATGCTGGAGCGGCTGCGCGAGCTCGGGATCGACATCGAGGCCGAGGACGTACGCCGTGTGTCCGACGGCACCGCCGCGACCGGCCGCCCGCACGTGGCCGACACCCTGGTCGAGCTCGGGGTCGTCGACGACCGGACCGACGCGTTCCGGCAGTTCCTCAACCCCGGCCGCCCGGCGTACGTCGACCGCTACGCCGCGCCGCTGCTCGACACCATGCGCGCGGTCATCGACGCGGGCGGTGTCACCGTGATCGCGCACCCGTGGGGCCGGCACGGGCCGGACCAGCCCGACGAGGCCGGCCTGGCCGCGCTCAAGGACGCCGGGCTCGCCGGCATCGAGGTCGACCACCAGGACCACGACGCCGACGACCGGGCCCGGCTGCGGGCGATCGCGCGCAACCTGGGGCTGGTCGTGACCGGCTCCAGCGACTACCACGGGCTCGGCAAGCGCAACCACGACCTGGGCATCAACACCACCGACCCCGACGAGTACGCTCGGCTGATCGAGCTGGCCGCCGCGGCCGCGCAACGCTCGGGCCGCGACACCCCCGACGTGGTGAGCTCATGAGCAGCGTCCTCGACACCGTCCTGCTCGTCGAGGTGTTCGTCACCCTCTTCGTGATCATGGACCCGGTCGGCACCGTGCCGATCTTCCTGTCGCTCACCAGCGGCCGGTCCGCGGCTACCGCGCGGCGCGCGGCCTGGCAGGCGGTGGCGGTCAGCTTCTTCGTGATCACGGTGTTCGCGTTCTTCGGACAGCAGATCCTCGAGTACCTCCACATCTCGCTGCCCGCGCTCCAGTGCGCCGGCGGCCTGCTGCTGCTCCTCGTGGCGCTGGAGCTGTTGACCGGCAACGAGAAAGAGCTCACCGCGCAGAGCGGCACCAACGTGGCGCTGGTCCCGCTGGGCACGCCGCTGCTGGCCGGGCCGGGCGCGATCGTGGCCACGATGCTGTTCACCCGCGAGGTCGACAACGGGCCGGAGTTCGCTGCGGTCGGGCTGGGCGTCGTACTCGTGCACGCGAGCCTGTGGGCCGCGATGCGCTTCTCGCTGCCGATCCTGCGGCTGATCCGCGAGAGCGGCGTGCTCCTCGTGACCCGGATCGCCGGGCTGCTGCTGTCGGCGATCGCGGTGCAGCTGGTCGCCGATGCCGTCCGCGCCTTCATCGCCGGCGAAGGCTGACCCTCTTGACGTTGACCCGCCCGAAACTTTCGGGCGGGTCAACGTGTTCTGGCGTGAGTTTCGGGCGGGGCAACGGGTCAGCGGCGGCCCATCGACTGATAGGCCTGCAGCGCCTTGTTGGGGACGAGCTTGGTGAGCGCGATGACGGTCTTGTACTGCGCGCCCGGGATGGAGTAGATCCGGCCCTTGTCGAAGTCCTTGAGCGCCTTGGCGACCAGGAAGTCGGGGTCGAGCCACATGAAGCCCGGCGCGGAGTCGCGGCCGACGTCCATCCGCTCGTGGAACTCCGTCTTGGTGAAGCCCGGGCACAGCGCCATCACGGTGACGCCCTGGGTGCGGTACTCGTTGGCGGCCCACTCGCTGAAGCTGTTGACCCATGCCTTCGCCGCGGCGTAGGTGCCGCGCGGCAGGAACGCCGCCACGCTCGACACGTTGATCACGCCACCGTGGCCGCGCTCGGCCATCGGGCTCAGTGCGGCGTGGGTGAGCCGGAGCACGGCGGTCACCAGCACCTCGAGCATCTGGGTCTCGGTGTCGGCGTCGTTGTCGAGGAAGCGGCCCTTGAGGCCGAAGCCGGCGTTGTTGACCAGCAGGTC
Organism: Nocardioides szechwanensis; assembly: GCF_900103935.1. Taxonomy (GTDB): domain Bacteria; phylum Actinomycetota; class Actinomycetes; order Propionibacteriales; family Nocardioidaceae; genus Nocardioides; species Nocardioides szechwanensis. The sequence continues at coordinate 189,928 of NZ_FNIC01000008.1, read as the reverse complement.
GACCGGGCGGTCGCGCTCGGCGAGCCGCGCCTCGACCAGGCCTAGCTGGTCGCGGTCGGCCAGGTCGGCCGGCAGCACCTCGACCTGCACGCCGTACGACGTGGTCAGCTCGGCCGCCACCGCCGCGAGGCGTTCCTCGTCGCGCGCGACCAGGACCAGGTCGTAGCCGCGTCGCGCCAGCTGGTGGGCGAAGGAGTGGCCGATGCCGGCGGTGGGGCCGGTCACGAGGGCGGTCTTCGTGGGGGTGCTCGACATGGGAGCAGTCAAACAGGTGTGCGTCCCCACCGGCACAGGCGTGTCCGGCATGATGGACCCCGATGAGCACGAAGCGCACCACCACTCTCGCGATCGCCAACCAGAAGGGCGGCGTCGCCAAGACCACGACGGTCGCCTCGATCGGGGCGGCGCTCGTCGAGCTCGGCCACAAGGTGCTGATCGTCGACCTCGACCCCCAGGCCTGCCTGACCTTCTCCCTCGGCATCGACCCCGAGGACCTCGAGCTGTCGGTCCACCACGTGCTGACCAAGGGGCTCGACGCCACCGAGGTCATCATCGAGACCGAGGAGGGCATCGACCTGCTGCCCGCGACCATCGAGCTCGCGCGCGCCGAGGCCGACCTGCTCACCCGCACCGGCCGCGAGCACGTCATCCGCGGCGTCGTCGACGACCTGGCCGAGAAGGGCGACGAGTGGGACTACGACTGGATCCTGCTCGACTGCCCGCCGTCGCTGGGCGTGCTGACCGTGGCCGCCCTCACCGCCGCTGACGGCGTACTCATCCCGCTCCAGTGCGAGACGCTGTCGCACCGCGGGGTGGGGCAGCTGCTCGACACCGTTCACGACGTACGCCGGTTCACCAACAAGGGCCTGGCCGTGTGGGGCGTGCTGCCGACGCTGTACGACGGGCGCACCAACCACTCACGCACGGTGCTCGAGACGATCTCCGAGACCTACGACCTCGAGGTCATCGAGCCGCCGATCCCCAAGACCATCAAGTTCGCCGAGGCCCCCGCGGCCGGGCGCTCCATCCTGGCCACGAGCCGCTCCAGCAAGGGCGCGAAGGCCTACCGCGAAGTGGCCGCCAACCTGGTGACCCGGGCCGGCCGGGGCTGAGCCGGTGGGCCACGAGCTGGTGGGGAGGCACCGCGCCGAGGTCCGGCCGCGCTACGGCCGGATCGCCGTGCTGGGCTCGTCGGTCGCCGTCACCCTGATCGCCGTCCTCGGCGGCACCGGCGCACTTCCGTCCTCCGCCGACTCCTCGCCACGTGGCCCCGTCGGCGAGGTGGCCGCACCGCTCGAGACCCCGTCGAGCACGCCCGACGTCGACACCGAGGACAAGTCGAGCGAGCCGACCACCGAGACCAACCGCCTCACCGCCGAGCAGGTCGCGGCCAACGAGGCCGAGGCGCTACGCAACGACACCTCGCTCCCGGCCGACTCCGGTGAGGGCCGGCGGGTCATCTTCAGCGAGCACCGGCAGCGGGTCTGGCTCGTCAACGACGACGAGGAGGTGGTCCGGACCTACCTGGTCTCCGGCAGCGTCTACGACAACCTCGACCCCGGTACCTTCGAGGTCTACTCCCGATCCGAGGACGCGACCGGCATCGACGACTCGGGCACGATGAAGTACTTCGTCCGCTTCACGCAGGGCGACACCGGCGCGGCGATCGGCTTCCACGACATCCCGATCCTCGACGGCGAGCTCATCCAGCGCTTCCGCGACCTCGGCACCCCGCTCTCGCACGGCTGCATCCGCCAGCGCCGCGCCGACGCCATCGCCCTCTGGAACTTCGCGCCCCTCGGCACCACGGTCGTCGTCACCGTCTGACCGGCCCCGAGGTGACACCGGGGTACGGCGGCCCCGATGATCGACCCATGGCAAAGGACCTGAGCTCGGGGAGCTCGCTCAGCACCAAGGCGTACGAGGCCGAGATGTTCCGGCTCCAGGCCGAGCTGGTGAAGGCCCAGGAGTGGGTGAAGGTCGAGGGCCAGCGCGTCGTCGTGATCTTCGAGGGCCGTGACGCCGCCGGCAAGGGCGGCACGATCAAGCGGATCACCGAGTACCTCAGCCCCCGCAACACCCGGATCGCCGCGCTGCCGATGCCGTCCGAGCGTGAGAAGACTCAGTGGTACTTCCAGCGCTACATCGAGCACCTGCCCGCCGCCGGTGAGATCACCCTGTTCGACCGGTCCTGGTACAACCGCGCCGGCGTCGAGCGGGTGATGGGGTTCTGCACGCCGCACGAGTACCGCCGGTTTCTGCACCAGTGCCCGATCTTCGAGCGGCTGCTCGTCGAGGAGGGGATCATGCTGCGCAAGTACTGGTTCTCCGTCAGCGACTCCGAGCAGCAGCGACGCTTCAAGTCGCGGCTCAACGACCCGATGCGGCAGTGGAAGCTCTCGCCGATGGACCTGGAGTCGATCACCCGCTGGGAGGACTACTCCCGCGCCAAGGACGAGATGATGGTGCACACCGACATCCCCGAGGCGCCGTGGTACGTCGTGGAGTCGGACTCCAAGAAGCGCGCCCGCCTCAACATGATGGCCCACCTGCTCTCCACGATCCCGTACGTCGAGGTGCCCCTGCCTGCTTTGGAGCTCCCCGAGCGTCCCGAGCCACACGGTTACGAGCGGCCGCCCCGCGAGCACACGACGTACGTGCCCGACCACAGCGCCACCCTCGGCTGAACCGGTGGGTGACGTAACCGGGTCCAGCACACGCAGCACCGGCAAGGGCCTCGGGCCGATCCTCGGCGTCCACGCGGCGCTCCTGGTCGGTGGGGCCATCGCGCTGTCGCTCGACCCGCCCGCGCAGGGCTGGGGCGTCTTCCTGTGCGTCGTGGCCTACGTGGCCGCGCTGCTCGGGGTGTGCCGCGCGACCGGCCACGCTGACCTGTTCGCTCTGGCCGGCTTCCTCGCGTTCGTCTCGGTCTTCCAGGTGCTGCCCGACTGGGTGCTTGCTGACCTGGTGGGCACGCTGCGCTTCCCCGACACCGGCGGCCCGCGCGTCGACGACGTGATCCCGCTCGCCATGGCCGCGATGTGGGTCGCCCCGTTGTTCGCCGCGGTCGCCCTTTGCGGCGGCCGGCCCTGGCGCGCGGCCCTCTTGTCGGCCGTGATCTTCCTCGGCGCCGAGCTCCTCGCCCCCACGCTGGGCCTCTGGGAGCCCACCGGCGACACGCACCGCCTGCTCGGCGTCGCGGTGTACGTCGTACCGGCAGAGGCCGCCCTCGGCTGGGCCGCGGCCACCGCGTTCGCCCACGTCCGGCACAGCGCGATCCCGGCCCGCGTCGGCGCCGCGCTGGCCGTGTCGACGTTCTACCTCGGCGCGCTCGTGCTGGCGCACTTCCTGATCGATGTCGCGGGCTGGAGCCTCACCACCTGAACCGCTCGGACCTCGACCACCGTCCGGAGTGTGCACTTTCCACACCCGGCCACGATCCGCGGTGGCGCGAACCCACCTCGCGCCATGACCCGACCGCCCCTACCGTGAGGCGGCACGGCGCCGCCCACCAGAGAAGGACGACATGACCATCGAGCCCCATCTCATCGTCACGGGACACAGCCCCACCGGCGACGCGACGTTCGTCGCCGACGGCCGTCCCGACCCGATCACCGTGGGCGCCCTGCCCGGCGCGGAGTTCTACCTGATGTGGGGGACCGCCGACGGCACTCCCACGGTTGGGGACAACCCAGAGCCCGTCACCCGGCCCTACTTCCCGGGCGTCGGTGGCAGCCGGGTCATCTTCCTGCGCTGGGCGCCCCACTCCCACGAGCCCGAGCCGGAGCGCGACACCCAGCAGGAGGCCGACGAGGTGGCGGAGAAGCTGCCCGGGCTCCTCGACCCCTTCGACGGCGAGGGCAGCATGCATACGACCGACACCGTCGACTACGCGATCTGCCTCGAGGGCGAGCTGGTGCTCACGCTCGACAACGACGAGGAGGTCACGCTCCGCCCGGGCACCATGGTGGTCCAGAACGGCACCCGCCATGCCTGGGAGAACCGCAGCGACCAGCCGGCGCTGATGTGCTACGTCCAGATCGGCGCCAAGCGCGTCTGATCACTCCACGTGCGCCGGGCTCCCCGACGCGAGCTCGTGCAGCCGGCACGCCAGGTTGATCCGCAGCGAGTCCGACGTACGCCACGCCTCGCCGAGCAGCGCGGTGATCCGGTCCAGCCGCTTCATCAACGTGTTGAGGTGGACGTGCAGTGCCCGGGCCGTCTGGGCGACGTTGCCCTGGTTGGCGAAGTACGCCGTGGCGGTCCGCGCCAGCTCGGTCGACCGGTGGGCGTCGTAGGCGAGCAGCGGCCCGATCGAGCTGTCCAAGAAGTGCTCGAGATCGCCGACCCGGTCGGAGTCGAACAGCAGCGAGAAGGGGGCGAACTGGCTCGTCATCGCACCCGAGTCTGAATGGCCGAGCGCCGCGGCCAGGGCGCAGCAGCGGCTGGCGGTGGGGAAGGCGCGGGCCCAGTCGGTGCCCTGCACCCGCTCGCCGATGATTGTCACGGGCCGGCCGAGCTGGCGGCGTACGACCTGGTGCGCGTCGGTCACCGCCGCATGGGGGTCATCGACGTGCACGATCATCGTGGCGCGCCCGAGGTACTCACCCGCCAGGCCGGCGTGCCGGCTCGCGTAGGCGTGCAGGGTGCGGGTCAGGGCGCTGGTCGGCACGGTCGCGGACTCGGCGACCACGAGCAGGTTGAGTGAGTCGACGTCGATCCCGCGCGCACGGGTGCGGGAGCGCTGCGTGCGGCTGACGGCCGGGCTCGACACGAGGAGCTCGGTCAGCAGCTCACCGCTGAGGCGCTCGGCCGCGTCGGCGATCGCGTTCTCCTTCAGCGTCATGAGCCCGACGATGTGCGAGGCCCGCTCGAGCATCCGCTGGTCCGCGGGCGCGGGAGCGCTCGGCCGCGTCCAGACGAGGGCGCCGAGGTAGGTCTCACCCGCCTGGACCGCCGCGACGCTGTGCGTGGTGCCGCTGTCGTCGGTGGCGGTCGCGCTGCGCCCGGTGCCACGCGCGCTCACCAGGGCCGCCGCGATCGTCGACGGCGCAGTGCGCTCGCCGTCGGCGTCGTCCGGGAAGGGCGAGTCGGCGCCGGCGTAAGCGATCGGCAGGTCGTCGCGTCCCAGGACAGTGACCGCGCCGCCGAGCTGCTCGACGAGCTGGCCGGCGACCTGCTCCGGCCCGCCTCCGGTCAGCACGAGATGGGTGAGCGCCTCGTGCACCGACTGCGCCCGCTCCATCGTCGCGACGTGTTCCTCGATGACCTGGTAGGCCGACTGGAGGTCGTGGAGCGCGGAGCGGCTCTCGTTGTAGAGACGGGCGTTGTCGAGGGCGACCGCCGCGTGGTTGGCGAACGCGCTGAAGAGCGCGATCTCCTCGGAGTCGAAGTCACGCTCGGACCGGTCCGCGGCGAACAGCGCACCGATGGCCTTGTCGCGCACCAGCAGGGGTACGCCGAGCAGCGCGACCATGCCCTCGCGGACGACGAGCAGGTCGAAGTCGGCGTCGTGCGCGAGCTCATGGGCCTCGAGGTAGTTGCGCACCCACACGGGCGTCTTCTGCCCGATCACCTGACCGCCGAGGCCGGAGTTGGGGGGTACGCCGGCGGCGCGGAAGTCGGCCGAGATGGTGCCCTCGCATGCGCCCACCCGGAGCTCCCCGTTGGGGCCGAGCAGCGACAGGTAGGTGAAGTCGGTGCCGATCAGCTCGTGGGCGTGCCGCACGATCGACTGGAGCACGTCGTCGAGCTCGCCGAGCGCGGTCAGCGACCGCGCCGTGGCGTACAGCGAGGCCAGCTCCCGCTCGCGGCGCAGGTGGTAGCCGCGCGACGCCTCGGCGTCGGCGGCGGGTGCGGACGGCTGCGACGACATGCCTCCCCTTCCTCGGGGAGTGTGCACAACACACCCCGGAGTCGGTCGAAGAGTAGGTGATTTCCACCTCTCGCGGGGCCGAACATCCCTCATAACGTGACGCCCGTTACGTGGCGCCCGCCACACCATCACATCCTGAGGAGCACCCATGAGACACGCAGGACGACGCTGGCGGCACATCGGACGGGGGACCGCCAGCACCGGCAGCCGTACAGGGTCCCGCCTGGCACTCGCCGGCGCTCTCATGGCCGTGACCGCGCTCGGCGCGGCCTGTGGCGGCGACGACGGCGGCAGCGGTGACGGGGGCGACGGCGGCGAGGACGGCTCGGCCTCGGGCAAGACCATCGCCTTCGTCGGCTACGGCGACACCAACCAGTGGGCAGCCCACTTCAACCAGGTGTTCGGCGACGCGCTCGACGCCGAGGGCGTGGAGGTCCAAGACCTGACCACGATGGACCCGGCGACCGCTGTCACCAACTTCAACCAGGCCATCGCCGGCAGCCCCGACCTGATCGTGACCGCGCTGCTCGACACCACCGCGATGGTCGTGCCGATCCAGAAGGCCGAGCAGGCCGGCATCCCGGTGCTCGTCTTCGACGGCCGGCCCGACCCGGCCGTCGAGGACGCCGTGATGCAGGTGCTCAGCGACAACGTCTCGCTCGGCAAGTTCGCGGCGCAGAACATCATCGAGGGCCTCAAGGCGCAGGGTAAGGACTCCGGTAACGTCATCGTCATCACCGGCACCGCCTCGTCCTTGGTGACCCAGGACCGCATGGACGGCTTCAACGAGGAGATGGCCGCGGCCCCGCAGTACAAGGTCATCGAGATCGAGGACGGCAACTGGGACCCGACCCTGTCCGGCCAGCTCGCCACCCAGCTCCTCGCCAAGCACGGCTGCGACGGCGTCCAGGCGGCGTACGGCATGGCCGACTACATGGCGCTGCCGGTCATCGCGGCCGCCAAGCAGGCCGGGTGCGAGGTCGCGGGAGCCAACGGCCTGGTCGTGACGAGCAGCAACTGCTTCAAGGCCGGCATCGACGCGATCAAGGAAGGCTCGCTCTACGGGACCGCGACCGAGGACCCCGGCACCATCGCCGAGGCCACCGCTGACTACATCGTGAGGTTCCTCAGCGGCGAGGAGCCGCCGCAGGTCGAGACGGTCCCGTCGGACCGGGTCACCGCCGACAACGTCTCGGAGTTCGCGGAGCAATGCAGCCACGCCTGACCCCAGGCAACGTCCCTCCAGCCGGACCCGAGCTGGTCCGGCTGGAGGGGCTGCGCAGGACGTACGGCGACACCGTCGCGGTCCGCGGCGCCGACCTGGTGCTGCGCAGGGGCGAGGTCCACGCGTTGTGCGGGCACAACGGCGCGGGCAAGAGCACCGTCGTACGGATGCTGTCCGGCCAGGAGACCCCTGACGCCGGCACCATCACGATCGCAGGGGAGCAGGTCCGGCTGCGCAACCGGCGCAGCGCGCAGGCGGCCGGCGTCGCGCTGGTCGACCAGGAGCTCAGCGTCGTGCCGGCCCTGACCGTCGCGGAGAACCTCGTCCTCGGCGACCAGGCCGCCGGCTGGCTCTACCGCCGGCGCCAGGTCCGCTCGCGGGCACGCAAGATGCTCGACGAGCTCGGCCTCGACCACATCGACCCCTACCAGCAGCTGTCCACGCTCGGGCTCGGCGAGCGGCAGCTGGTCGAGATCGCCCGGGCCTTCGGCCAGCACGCCCAGGTCGTCATCCTCGACGAGCCGACCGCCACCCTCAGCGACGTCGAGAGCGAGCGCGTCTACGACGCCGTACGGCGAGTGGCCGCCGCCGGGAGCGCCGTGCTGTTCGTGTCGCACCGCCTCGGTGAGGTCCTGGAGCTGTGTGACCGGGTGACCGTGATGCGCGACGGCGCGGTTGTGGCCGACGTGGCGTCGGCCGACCTCACCGTCAACGCGCTGATCCGGCACATGCTCGGCGAGGCCCCCACCACCCTCGACAAGCAGCCGGCCGCCGACGGCGAGATCGCGCTGCGACTTATCGACGTCGCGGTGCCGCACCGCTTCGAGAGCCTGAGCCTCGACGCGCGGGCGGGGACCGTCTACGCGTTCGCCGGGCAGGTGGGCTCGGGCGCCGCCGACGTGCTCCGCGCCGTCGCCGGCCTCGAGCCGTCGCTGCGCGGCCGGGTCTCCTTGGGGGGCCGCCGGGTCTCGTCCGGCAGCCCGGCCTCGGCCGCGCGCGCGGGCATCGCGTTCGCGTCCGGCGACCGCAAGTCCGAGGGCCTCTTCCTCAGCCGCTCCGTGGGCGTCAACCTGCTGGCGACCCGGATCCCCGACCTCGCCACGGGAGGGCTGGTGCGCCGCGGCCGCTGGCGCCGTACCCAGCAGCAGGTCGCCGCCGAGTGCGGCATCGACGCGCCGCTGGCGACCCGGGTCGGCGACCTCAGCGGTGGCAACCAGCAGAAGGTCTTCGTCGGCCGCGCCCTCGGCCGCTCCGACGTCAAGGTCCTGATCCTCGACGAGCCGACCCGCGGCGTCGACGTCGGCGGCCGCGCCAACATCCACCAACTCGTACGGCGCGCAGCCGAGGACGGCCTCGTCGTACTGTTCGCCTCCACCGAGCTCGACGAGCTCCTCGACCTCGCCGACGTCGTGGTCACGATGCACAAGGGACGGGTCGTCGCCCAGCACCGCGGCGAGGTCTCCGACGACACGCTGCTCTACGAGATGACCCACGGCACGAGCGCCATGGTCGGAGGTCGGCAGTGAGCGCCACGCAGACGCCTCTCGCTCTCCAGCGGACCCACGTGAAGCGCGGCCGTCGCCTCACCTGGAACGACTCCGTTGCGCTCGTCGTCATCGCGGCCCTGCTTGTGCTCGGCGCCGCGACGCCCCGGTTCTTCAGCTACGACAACGCGCGCGCGATCCTCACCTCCGCCAGCCTGGTCGGCATCGCCGCCCTCGGCCTGACGCTGATGGTCATCGTCGGTACGTCGGTCTCGCTGGCCGTCTCGCAGACCGCGTCGGTGTGCGCCATGGTCTTCCTGGCCACCCAGTCGTGGGGGCTGGTCGGCGCACTGGTCGCCGCTGTGGCCGCGGGTGCCGCGGCGACCGCGATCCAGGGGATGGTCGTCGGCTACGGCGAGGCCAACCCGATCGTGCTGACGATCGCGGCCAGCTTCGCACTGACCGGCATCGCGACCTGGGCCACGGGCGGGCTGTCAGTCGCGCCGAGCGGCAAGGACTACGTCCACCTCAACGCCACCCCGGCCGGGATCGCCCTCAGCGTCTACGTCCTGGTCGGCCTGACCGTGGTCGTGGAGCTCGCGCTGCGGCACACCACCTGGGGCCGGACGCTCTACCTGACCGGCGAGAACCGCGTGGCCGCCCGGGCCGCCGGGCTCCCCGTCGGTCGCACCATCACCCTTGCCTGGCTGGGCGCTGGCGGGCTGATCGCGGTCGCCGCGGCGTTTAGCGGCGCGTTCAACACCACCGCCAACGTCAACACCGGCGGCACCCTGACCTTTGACGCGATCGCGGCGGTCCTCGCCGGCGGCACCGCGATCACCGGCGGCAGCGGCTCGGCCGTGCGCACCCTGATCGGTGCCGTGCTGATCGCCGCCGTCGCGGACATCCTGCTGCTGCGGGGCTACAGCACCGGCGTGCAGATCGCAGTCAAGGGCCTGATCGTCCTGCTGGTCGTCGTGGTCATCCACCTGCGGTCGCGGGAGGGGGTCCGATGAGGCGCTGGCACCAGATCCACCGGATCTTCCTCAGCCGCCCCGAGCGGCTGCTCCCGACGAGCGCGCTGGGCATCACCCTGCTGGCGTTCATCGCGCTGCCGTCGTACTCCGACGCGGAGCTGACCAGCTTCGACACCTACAACGCCCTCCAGGTCTTCGCGCGCCTGGCGCCGCTGGTGCTCGGCCTCGGTCTCACGATGCTCGCCGGCGAGTTCGACCTGTCCGTCGTCGGCACCTACGCGCTCGGCGGCATGCTCGCCGTCCAGTACGGCGGCACCGACTGGAAGCTCGGCATCGCAGCCGCGCTCGGAGCCGGAGTCGTCATCGGCCTCACGCAAGGGACGATCATCGCGCGCCTCGGCGTACCGTCCATGCCGGTGACGCTCGCGACCTACATCGCGCTGCTCGGGCTGACCAACGCGTTGTCCGGCGGGCTGAGCAAGTCGTATGCGAACCCGGACGTGACGCTCTGGCTCGACAAGCCGGTGTCCGAGGTCTTCTCGCCGCGCAGCCTGATGACGATCGCCGCCTTCGTGGTCATCGGGAGCATCCTCGGCTTCTCCCGTTGGGGCCGCGAGGTCCGCGCCATCGGGTCCGACCGGCGCGCGAGCCGGGTCTCCGGCGTCCAGTCCGACCGCGTCCTGATCGGGCTGTTCGTCACCTCCGCGGTCCTGGCCGCCACCTCCGGGGCGCTGCTCAACTACAGCCTCGGCGCCGCCAACCCGGACCCCGGCGTGCAGCCGCTGATCCTCGCCGCCGCTGGTGCCCTGCTCGGCGGGGTCTCGCTGTCGGGAGGGCACGGCAGCGTCGCCGGGCTGCTGGCCGGAGCGCTCACGGTGGCGTTCCTCGCCCAGATCGTCACCGCGGCACAGCTGCCGACCTACACGGCACAGTTGTTCTACGCCGGGCTGCTCGCGCTGATCGTGGTCGTGGACGCACCCGGCCTCCAACGGGCCTGGACCCGCGGGACGATCCGGATCACTTCGAGAAAGGTACTCACCTGATGTCGCTCACCACCTTGTACGACGGACTCCGGTTTCCCGAGGGTGCCCGCTGGCACGACGGCCGGCTGTGGTTCTCCGACATGCACACCGGTGAGATCTTCCGCGCCTTCCCCGACTCCGACGAGCTGCCCGAGGTCGTGACCACGATCGACGACCAGCCCTCGGGCCTGGCCTGGCTGCCCGACGGCACCCTGCTGATCAGCTCGATGCTGAAGCGGGTCGTGCTTCGCGACGACCTCAAGGGTGACCAGTCCGTCTACGCCGACCTGTCCGGGCTGACCGACGCCCCGATCAACGACATGGTCATGGACACCACCGGCACCCTCTACCTCGGCGGCTTCGGCTACGACCTCTACGCCGACGCCCCCATGCAGCAGGGCCCTGTCTTCGCGATCACCGGGCCGGGGGAGGCCTCCGTCGTCGAGTCGGACATGACGTTCCCCAACGGCTCCGTCATCCTCCCCGCCACGCGGACCCTGGTCGTCGCGGAGACCTGGGGTGCGCGGCTGACGGCGTTCGACATCAACCCCGACGGGTCGCTGGGCAACAAGCGGGTCTGGGCCGAGCTCCCCGAGGGCAGCACCCCCGACGGCCTCGCCGTCGACGCCGAGGGCGGCGTCTGGGTCTCGTGCATCACCAACGAGCGCTACCTCCGCGTCGTCGCGGGCGGCGAGGTCACCGACGTCGTCGACGTACCCGGACGATGCCCGGCCGACTGCGTGCTCGGCGGCCCCGACGGGCGCAGCCTCTTCCTCGTCACCTCCAACAGCTGGATGCCGGCCGAGACGGAGATCCGCGACGGCCGCGTCGAGGTGGTCCAGGTCAAGGTCCCGGGGCCGCCGGGGTAGCCACCACCTCACCCCCTCCCCGCACTCACGCCGCAGCGAGCACGGCTCGTTGGCGGCTCCTCGAACCAGCCCAGGAGCAGACATGACTGACCGGCCACGCGCTCTGCAGAGCCCCGAGGCGGGCGAGACCGTGACCGGCCTGATGCAGCCCCGACCGCTGACGATCGCGCACATCCTCGACCGGCTCGAGCGGCAGTTCGCGCACAAGACCGTGGCCACCGCCGACGCCGAGCGCACGACGTACGGCGAGTTGGCCGACCACTGTCGGCGGCTTGCGACCGTCTTCGACGAGCTGGGAGTCCCCACCAGCGCCCGGGTCGCGACCTTCGCCAGCAACAACCGCCGCCACCTCGAGGTCTACCTCGCCGTACCCGCCACCAAGCGGGTCCTGCACACCGTCAACATCCGGCTGGCCGCCGAGCACCTGGACTACATCGTCAACCACGCCGGGGACGACGTCGTATTCGTCGACCAGGCGCTGCTGCCGCGGATCTGGCCGCGCGCCGACCGGATGCCCAGCGTCCGGCACTGGGTCGTGCTGCCCGACGACTCGGGGGAGGAGATCCCGCAGGACCCACGGATCCTCGAGTACGACGCCCTGCTGGCCGCCGCCGTACCTGCAACCGGCTCGTTGGAGGACGCCTTCTCGCTCGCGGATGAGAACCTCGCCGCCGGCCTCTGCTACACCTCCGGCACCACCGGGCCGCCGAAGGGCGTCGTCTACAGCCACCGTTCCACCGTGCTGCACACCCTGGGCACCCTCGCCGCCGGTCTCCTCGGGGTCACCGAGTCCGACGTCGTGATGCCGATCGTCCCGATGTTCCACGCCAACGCGTGGGGGCTGCCCTACGGCGCGCTGATGGCCGGCGCCTCCCTCGTACTCCCCGGCCCGTCGACCGACGGCACCCACCTGGCCGGGCTGATGGAACGCGAACGGGTCACCCTCGCCGGCGCCGTACCCACCGTATGGACCGACCTCCTGCCCGCCCTGCCCGGCCGCGACCTCTCCTCAGTGCGGTTGCTCCTCGGCGGCGGCTCCGCCATCTCGGCCACTCTCTCCGAGGCCTACCGCTCGATCATCGGCGTACCCATCACGCACTCCTGGGGCATGACCGAGGTCAGCCCGGTCGGCTGCATCGGCGGCACCAAGACGCAGCACGCTGATCTCTCGCCCGACGACCAGGTCGCCGTCCGCGCCGCCCAAGGACAGCCGGTCCCGCTCGTGCGGCTGCGGATCGTCGACACGACCGACGGTCACGAGCTGCCCCACGACGGCCGCTCCATCGGAGAGCTCCAGGTCTGCGGCCCCTGGGTCGCCAGTGGCTACTTCCGCAACGAGTCAGCCGACAGCTTCACCGACGACGGCTGGCTGCGGACCGGCGACCTGACCACCATCGACCAGGAGGGCTACCTGCGGATCGTCGACCGGATGAAGGACCTGATCAAGTCCGGGGGAGAGTGGATCTCCTCGGTCGAGCTCGAGTCCGCCATCGCCTCCCACGCGGACGTCCTCGAGGTCGCGGTCATCGCCCGCCCCGACCCCCGCTGGGGCGAGCGCCCCGTCGCGTACGTCGTACTCCGCGACGCCAGCACCACCACCTCCGCCGACCTCCTCACCCACATCACCCCCACCGTGGCGAAGTGGTGGCTCCCCGACGAGTTCGTCTTCATGACCACGCTCCCCAAGACCGGCTCCGGCAAGCTCGCCAAGAGCGCGCTGCGTGAGGCCGCCCGCATCGCATAGCGATCTGGACCCGGCACCAGGCCCACCATCACCGGACGTTGGGCCTGTCGCAGCAGCGTTGTTCGGTTCGGATTCCCACGACCTTCCGCCCAGCTAGGCGCTGGGTTCATCGACCCTGCGAGACCCTGCACTCGCCCAGATGATGGCCGCTAGGGAGGGTTGCCCGCGAACTATGCTTCGCCAGTGAATCTGAGTCAGTGGGGTGCCGACGAGTGGGCTGCGTTTGGACAGGTCGGCGCCCTGGTTGTCGCAGTTGTTGCTGGTCCAGCCGTATGGATACAGGTAAGGCAGGGCAGACACGCTCGGGAGGATCAAGCTCGCATTCGCGAGGATCAGAGTCGCCCCTATGTGATTGTGGACTTCGAGTCCAAGGGCTGGTGGCTTGATCTCGTCATCAAGAACATCGGGAGCACTCCCGCTCGCGACGTGCGGATCACCTTCGATAAGGCGTTGGTCGTACCCGGGAACGCTAGGCAGCTGGGAGACCTGGATATCTTCAAGCAACCAATTCCAATGATCGCACCGGGCCGAGCAATCCGACTCAGGTTCGGGGCTGGCCCTGACTTCTTCAAGCCTGAAGCAGCCGGAGTCCCACTGAGCTATGAAGCGACGGTCGCCTACACCGACCTCGCCGGCGAGAAGTCGTACAACGATCCTCCGCTGCTGCTGGACGTCAAGTCGCTGCAGAACACCATTGCCGGGGCCGATCATCTGTCCGACCTGTCTTCCTCTATCAAAGAAATCCAAAAGACGCTCAAGGGTTGGAGCGGTCCCGGGGCTCTGGAGGTGCTTGCTACCGACGGGGACAAGCGACAGCGGGCGCAGAACCGGCTTGACCATCGCTGGGACCTGCGTCACTCGTTTCAGGAGCGTGGTCTACGCGGGGTTCTCAGGTTTGAGTGGTCGAGGCTTCGGCGACGCCTGCGTGACTGACTCCGCATAGACCGCACTCGAGATTGACCCCGGAGCGGTGTCGGGGCGACCTGTCCTACTCCGCAGCCAAAGGGACAAGCAGGATGGCTTCTGGGCGCTTCGAATGGGTCCCTAGGGACTCAGCCGAGGCTTGGATTCGGTGCTATTCGCGCCGGTTGAAGCTGATCTTGCCGCCGGGGTGGTGGGTGAGCTCGTAGTCGTCGTGGTGGGCCAGGGTGTGATGTCGGGGGCACAGGAGCACGCCGTCCTTGACGGATGTGCCGCCGCCCTGGCTCCAGGGGGTGAGGTGGTGGGCGTGACAGGCCGAGGTCGGACGCTCACAGCCCATCGCGGCGCAGCCCTTGTCGCGGACCGCCATCGCGATCCGTTGTGCCTTGGTGTGGAAGCGGCGTCTGCGGCCGACATCGAGGACCTCGGACCTCCCACCGAGGACGACGGGGATGATCCCGGCCTCACACGCCAGCCTCCTCGCGAGGCCGGGACTGATCATGGTCCCGGTGTCGAGCTGAGCGGCTTTCAGCCCACCCATCAACGTCTCGAGGGTCATCGTGACCACCACCGTCGCGGACACACCGCCCGCGGCGGGAAGGTTGTCGGTCGGGTAGCGGCGGATGTACTCGGCGAACGCCAACCCCATGCCATGCGGCGACAGCCCTTCGCCGCCGGCCTTCGGTGAAGCCAGGGCGTGGAGTGCTTTGCGGAACATGCCGGCGATGTGGTCGGGCAGGGTGAACCGGCCGTGGGTCTGCCCGTGGCCGTCATCCTGCATCGACAACCGCGCCTTCGCCTCGGCGTCGCGTTCTTCCTTGGCGAGCTGCTTGGCCTCCTCGGCCTCCCCGACCTCCGGGGCCACCACGTCGAGGATCCGGCGGCCCTGGATCCGCAACGCCCTCGCGTCGTAGTGCGCCGCAGCACCCAACAGGTAGTCACGAGCCTGCGACCTCACCTCAGGCTGAATGGTGTCGGGCAACGCGGCCACCGCGTCGGTGATCACCCGGGCCTGGTCAACCAGCACATCCCCCCGCGCGAGGGCCTCACCCACCGGCCCGTGGGCCTCCAACGCCTTCGCGAGCTTGACCTTGCGGTGCGCCTCAGCCTGCGTCATCCGGGTCTGGTTGGCCCACCGCACCCCCACCGACGTCGCACCCGACGCCTCGCCCACCCGGTTGCGGTCCGCATGCGCGGCGACCTTCAGCTCCAAGGCGCTGAGTCGCGCGAGGAGCCGGGTTGCTTGGACCAGCGTGTGGCGGGTCTCGTCGTCGTCCATCGACCACATCGGGCGGCCGGTGATGTCATCGAGCTCGTCGTGCATGCGCGCCACGAACGAGGCGACCGGGTGCCTCGGAGTGTGGTTGGCGCTGATGCTCATGAGACCTACTCAAGCACCCGGCGCCGACAGTCGAAGGCCTCAGAACCCCTTGTCCACAGGCGTTCTCACCACTTTCTGAGACTTTACCTTCGCGTGCGGTGTCCGCAGCCGGTGAGCACTCCTCACATCTCGCGGACCCCAGTGCTCTCGCCCTCGTCGAGGGCGAGCGTCGCGTCGGTCCTGGCTGCGGCTTCGGGGTCGTGCGTGGCGAGGACGACCGCGGCGCCGCGGTCGGCCTCCTCCCGCAGGGCCGCCATCATCAGCTCCCGATTGCCGGCGTCCAGGTCACTCGTCGACTCGTCGGCGAGCAGCACGGCCGGGCGCAGCGCGAAGGCCCTGGCCAGCGCCACCCGCTGCTGCTGGCCCCCGGAGAGCTGGTCGACGAGATGACGGCTGGAGTCGGCGAGGCCGACCCGGGTGAGCGACTCGTCGACGCGGCGCAACGCCTCGCGGGCAGGCACCCCGAGCGCGAGCAGCGGGACCAGGATGCTCTCCTCGGCGGACAGGGTGCCGCTGAGGCCGTTGCGCTGCGGGACGAGAACGACGCCCGCCCGTGCCGCGGCATCCCGGTCCTTCAGCACGGAGCCGTCGACGCGGACCGTCCCGGTGACGGAGGCCGCCGCCGGGCGGAAGGCACAGGCCAGCGCCCACAGCAGCGACGACTTGCCGGCGCCCGAGGGACCGGTCACCGACAGCATTCGCCCGCTGTCGACGTGCAGGTCCAGCGGACGTACGGCGACGGTCTCGCCGTACGCGACGCCCAGGCCGGCCGCTCGCAGCTCGCTCATGGCTCCTCCACCCTGAGCTCGAAGTGGTCATCGACCTCGTGGAGCCTGACCAGCGTCCCCGGAGGCAACCGGTCGCGGGCGTGGCCGGGCAGCGGCAGGAAGCCGTCGGCGGTCACCACGGCGTACTCCTCGCCGCTGCGACCCTCGC
Organism: Nocardioides szechwanensis; assembly: GCF_900103935.1. Lineage (GTDB taxonomy): Bacteria > Actinomycetota > Actinomycetes > Propionibacteriales > Nocardioidaceae > Nocardioides > Nocardioides szechwanensis. Next base: position 173,494 of record NZ_FNIC01000008.1, on the reverse strand, counting down.
CGCCGATCCGGCCGTCGCGGATCGTGACCGTGCGCGGCAGCACCTTGGCGACATGGGGATCGTGGGTGACCAGTACGACGGTGGTGCCGTAGACGCGGTTGACCTTCGCGAGTGCGGCCAGGACCTGGTCGCGGGCCTCGTGGTCGAGCTGGCTCGTGGGCTCGTCGCACAGGAGCAGGCCCGGACGGGAGGAGATCGCGACGGCGATCGCCGCCAGCTGGAGCCCGCCGGGGGTCAGCTCGCTCAGTGGTCGGTCGGCGTGCTCGGCGAGCCCGACCTCCGCCAGCAGCTCGCCGGGGTCGGTGAGCTGCCGGCCGGCCCGCCGCGCCGGGTGCTGGGCGAAGCGGACGTTGTCGGCGGGTGTGGTGTTCGGGAGCAGGTTGCGGCCGGCGCCCTGCAGCATCAGGCCGATCTCGGTCGCGCGCAGCCGGTCGAGGTCGCGCGGGGGAGCGGCGGACACCTCGGTGTCGCCCACGAAGACCTTGCCGGCGCTGGGCCGGAGGACGCCGGACAGCAGGCTCATCAGGGTCGACTTGCCCGATCCGGACGGTCCGAGCAGACCGATCATCTCGCCGCCCGCGACGTCCAGGTCGACGCCGGACAGCGCGGCGACGTCGTGCTCCTTGACGTGGTAGATGTGCACCAGTCCCCGGGTCCGGATCGCGAGTCCACGCATCAGACGGTCTCCGTCACACGTTCGAGGTGAGCCCGACGGGCAACGACAATGCCGGCCAGGGCGGCAGCCGCCGGCAGCACCACCAGGCATGCTGCGGCGACGTACAGGACCGCCCGCCACGAGGTCGCCGGGTCGACGACGGGCACCTCCGGCCGGGTGGGGAAGAAGGAGACGTCGGGCATCGCCAGCACGGCGCTGAGCGTGCCCGCGGCGACGCCGATGACGATGGCGAGCACGATGGCCGGCAGTTGGGCCCAGACCGCCAGCCGTCGGGTCGTACGCCGTTCGGCGCCGTTCAGCCGCAGGATGGCGAGGTCCCGGGCGCGGTCGCGCCAGCCGGTGACGGCGAGCACCAGCAGGATGAGCAGCGCGATCAGGATCACGGCCGGGCCGACCACGGCACCCATGGCGAGGCTCCAGGTGGCGACGGTGTCCTGGTGCGTCTGCCGGATCGTCGAGTAGCGGCGTACGTCGGCGACCGCGATCCCGCGCTCGCGCAGCGAGGCGACCACAGCATCGACGAGCTCCGGGTCGTCGAGCAGCCAGACCTCGGCATGAGCGTCGAAGGTGACCTCGGCGCCGCGGGAGATCGCGTCGAGGTCCACCAGCGCCGAGCGCTCGGGCATGGTCGGGATCAGGGTGACCCGGCCGGCGTCCTCGGCCGGCCGGTCGCTGCCGTCGACGCCGGTCACCTCGAGCCCGAGGGGGTCACGGCGGTCGGCGGGCAGCAGCGCGGGGACCGTGCGCGGCACCCAGGCCGGGGTGATCTCGGCGGGATAGATGCCGCCGACCCTCACGACGAGACGCAGGGCGTCGTCTGACGCCGAAGCCGTCGGGCTGATCGCGGCGTACTCCGTCTCGGTCGGGTTCCACTCCTGGGGCGCGGACGGCCAGTGGACGGGGCTCCCGTCGACGCGCAGATCGCCGAGGTCGAGCTCGCCGTCGATCTCGACCCCCGGCGAGGACCTGAGCTCCACCGCCGCCAGCAGGCAGCCGCTCGCACACGCCGAGTCGTTCCCGACGAGCATCCGGCGCTCCCCGGACGGCGGCAGCGCGCCCAAGCGGATCGTGCGGCGCGTCCCGGTGCCCGTCGTCACCACGAGGCCGAGGTTGACCTCGGAGTCGCTGCCCAGGCCGTCCTTCGAGGTGAGCTGGGCATCGGGCCGCACGGTGAGCGAGAAGCGCGAACCCGTCAGCGCCACCGGCTCCAGGTCCGGGGGTGCGATCGCCTGCCACTGTGCATCGGTGGGCGCCCCGCGCGGGAAGTAGGCGATCCGCCGGAAGGCGTCCGGCTCCACGGCGAGAGTGGTGCGGGAGATCGTGACCGGCGTCGCCTGGCGGCCGCTGGGGTCGGCGAAGGTGAGCGCCGCGCGGACGCCGTCCAGGTCCCGGCTCGCAAGGCTGAGCACCACGGGCGCCCCGGCGTCGTGCTGGCTCGCATTGGTGCGGTTGCGGTCGCCGACGTCGAGCGCGTCCACGGAGAAGACCGCGAGGGCACTGGCCACGGTGATCACGGCGATCACCGCGCGGGTCTCCCGGCGGCGTCCTGTCTCGAGCAGGGTCACGCCGCTGACGAGGCGCCCCCGGCGCAGCAGCCAGCGCCCCGCCGCGCTCGCCGTGGGCGCGGCCAGGTGTGCCAGCAACAGGCCGGCGAGCAGCGCCAGGAGGGCTGGCCCGGCCAGGGCGAAGGGCCCGCTGAGGCTTCCGGTAACGAAGGCGAGGACGCCGGTCCCCACGGCGGCGATCAGGAAGGCGTCGAGCGCACCGAGCGCCCACCGCCCCGACGAGAGCCGTCCGCCGCGCAGCAGGCCGTCCAGCGGCTCGCGGGCGATGCGTACGGCGGCTATCACCGTCGTCAGCACCATGGCCGCCACCGCGAGGACGACGGCGGCCGCGAACCCGGGACCCGCCTCGAACGGCGCCGTACCGGGCAGCAGCGCCCTCGCGAGTGACCCCCCGAGTAGCGCGATGACCGCACCAGGCACGACGCCCAGCAGGAGGACGGGAAGCAGCTCGGTGAGCAGCAGTCCCACAGCACCGGCGGGTCCCCGGCCGCGGAGCCGCGCGACGGCGACCTCCCCGCGCCGCTGCTCGATCGCGGCCGCCAGCACCAGCCAGAGGACGAAGACCAGCAGCACGCCCATGGGGGCCATCAGCAGCGGCACGGTGCGGTGCGCCTGCCGGGTCTGCGCGCGGACGTCCTCCGTCAGGGCGCCGAACTCGGTGCGGACGTGCAGGTCCCGCCCCTCCCTCCCGACGTCCTGCGACAGCTCACGTACCCGGTCGCCCAGCGCGAGAACCTCGTCGACCCCGGCCGTCTCGGCGCGCACGAGGGCACCGGCCTGCGAGGTCTCTCCCGGCAGGATCGGAGCGTCGACGAAGGTCGCCTCGGTCGTCAGCCAGGCGTCGTGGGCGGCAGTGGGTTCGTTGCCGCGGAAGACGATGGAGATGCCGACCAGCGTCTCGCCCTGCCACCACTCCTCGTCACTCGGCGCATAGGTGCCGACGACCTCGAGCCGCACCCCCGGCCCGTCCTCTGCCGGCCGCACCGTCGAGGCCGACCCGATCGTCAGCCCGAAGTTGTCGACGTCGGCCTCGCTGATCAGGATCTCGCCGGCCGCGTCAGGACACTCACCGCTCAGGACGCGAACGTGCTCGCACGCGCCGTCGCGCCACACGAGTGGCCCGGTCGGGGGTACGTCGCCGGCGACCGGAGCGACGACCGCCGTACGGCCCAGCACGAGTGGTTCGAGCTCCGCGGCCACGTCGCGCGGGACCATGGCCTGGAGGTTGCGAGGGTCCCGAGCCTCCGTCGCCCCGCCCGCCGTGACCGCCGACTCCGACTTGATCGTCACGGAGTTCTCAGCGGCGCTCGCGTTGGCCAGCAGCGTGTCGACGAGCGCCTGCTGCATCGCCCGGTCATAGACGGGCGTGAACGCGGTGCACGCCGTGATCAGCGCCGAGACCCCGACCAGCGCCAGCGTCTGCCCGCGCCGGTGCCCCAAGGCCGACTGCCGCGCGAAGCGGATGGGTGACCACCTCGAAGCGCGCCGGGATCGCCAGCCCCACATGGGCACATCCTGTCGTTGTGCGGTCGCGGGAGCGTATCCCGCTCCTCAGCCAGTGGAGCCGAGCTCAAGATCGGGCGTTACAGTCTCACATCCCCAATCGCGCCTGTCTGCCACGGGCACGGCTTCTTCGTTGAGCGAGTCACAGACACCACCGGACGATCCACAATCCCGAGGCAGCGCCAGGATGCGGCGTACGAGTGAGTCGATGCGTTGAGCCGTCTCATCGCATCAACCCAGCTGCCGACAGGGGCTAGCGGGGGAGTTGCGGCTCGGGGCGCTCGTAGTCGGACGGTTCGCTGTCGATCATGTAGTTGGTGTCTTCGTGGATCTTCTCGACGGTGTGCTTGAGCCAAGCCTCGTCCTTGGTCTCGATGTCCCGCTCGTGGAGCTGCTCACGCAGGAACTCGACGAGGTCGTCGGTCTCGCGCATGGACTTGGCGATGGACGTGGCGTCGACCGCGGCCTGGAGGTTGGCGTCATACGTGGCCATCAGGGGCTCCCGAGGGGTAGTCGAAGGGACGAGGTCAGGCGGGCTGCTGGGTGGCGCCGGCGTCGCCGGAGCCACCACCGCTGCCGCCGCGCGAGCGACGACGACGGTTGCGCGAGCGGGACGCGCCGGCAGGCGCGTCGGAGGAAGCAGCCTCGGACGAGCGGGCCGGGGCCTCGGTGGCCGGGGCGGCCTCAGAGGAGGAGGCGGTGCTGCGGGTGCGGGTCCGGCCGCGGTCACGGTCGCCACGGCTGCGCGGGGCACGGTCGCCACCCCCGCCACTGCCACCACGGCGGTCGCCGCGGTCACGGTCGCCACCACGGTCCTCGCGCGGCTTGCGCTCGACCGGGGCGGCGTCGACGATGCGACCCTTCGTGCCCGGCGGGATGCCCTGGTCGTGGTAGAGGTGGTCCGAGGTGGAGTAGGTCTCCTGCGGGTCCGGGAAGGGCAGGTCGAGGGTCTTGTTGATGACCTTCCACCGGGTGAGGTCGGCCCAGTCGACGAACGTGATCGCGATGCCCGAGGCGCCCGCGCGGCCGGTGCGGCCGATGCGGTGGACATAGGTCTTGTCGTCCTCGGGGCAGGTGTAGTTGATGACGTGGGAGACGCCGGCGACGTCGATGCCGCGGGCGGCGACGTCGGTCGCGACGAGCACGCGGATCTTGTCCTCGCGGAACTTCGCGAGCGCCTTCTCGCGCGCGACCTGCGCCATGTCGCCATGGAGGGGGCTGGTGCTGAACCCGCGCTCGGCCAGGTCGTCGGCGACGCGCTGGGCCTGACGCTTGGTGCGGGTGAAGACGATGATCTTGCCGGCGTCTTCGGCCTGGAGGACGCGGCCGATGATCTCGGGCTTGTCGAGGTCGTGGGCCAGGTAGATGAACTGCGCGGTCGCGGGCACCATCGTGGTGTCGTACGACGACTCGGCGCGGATGTTCATCGGGTGGCGCATGTGGGTGCGCGCCAGCGCCACGATCGCGGCCGGCATGGTGGCCGAGAACAGCATCGTCTGCCGGGTCTCGGGGGTCATGCTGAGCAGGCGCTGCACGTCGGGGAGGAAGCCCAGGTCGAGCATCTCGTCGGCCTCGTCGAGGACGACCGCGTGCACGTGGGACAGGTCGAGCGCCTTGCGGTTGGCGAGGTCGATGAGACGACCCGGAGTGCCGACGACGATGTCGACGCCGGACTCGAGCGTGTCGAGCTGGGTGTCGTAGCCGACGCCGCCGTAGACCGTCAGGACCCGGAGACCGAGGTCCTTGCTGGCGAGGTGGAGGTCGTTGGAGACCTGGAGCGCGAGCTCACGGGTCGGGGCCACGATCAGCGCCTGCGGCTTGCCCTGCGGCAGGTTGTCGTAGGCCTTGTCGGTCGACACGACGCTGCGCTGCATCACCGGGATGCCGAAGGCGAGGGTCTTGCCGGTGCCCGTGCGGGCCTGGCCGATGAGGTCGGTGCCCATGAGGGCAACCGAGAGGGTCATCTCCTGGATCGCGAACGGGGTGGTGATGCCGGCGCGGTCGAGGGCGTCGCAGATCTCGGGCAGTACGCCGAGCTCGCGGAAGGTGATGGAAGTCAGTGTCTTTCGCTTTCGTGTGGGATCAGCCAGTCAAGCCGAGTCGAATTCGGTTGCGGCTAATTCACACGTAGCCGCGCACATACGGGCCGCCGGAGGCGGCGCAAGTGAGTTCAGTCTATCGGTAGGGTCGTGCCATGCCTGCATCTCCCGAGATCGACGCCCCGGTGGCCTTCGCAGACCCGGCCTATCGCGAGGCCGTGGTCGACCTGCTGGGCGTGATCGCGTACGGCGAGATCTCGGCGTTCGAGCGGCTCGCCGAGGACGCAAAGCTCGCCCCGACGCTCGAGGACAAGCTGGCCCTCGCGAGCATGGCGGCGGCCGAGCTCCACAAGGTGCAGGCCCTGCGCGACCGGATCACCGAGCTCGGCGCCGACCCGTTCGCGGCGATGGCACCGTTCCGCTCCGCGATCGACCTCTTTCACGCCCACACCGCCCCGGCCGACTGGTCCGAGGGCCTGGTCAAGGCGTACGTCGGCGACGGGCTGGCCAACGACTTCTACCGCGAGATCGCGGCCTACCTCGACCACGACACCCGCGACCTCGTCGTCTCGTCGGTCGACACCGAGAGCAACTCGGCGTTCGTCGTCGAGGCGGTCCGCGAGGCCATTGCCGCCGACCCACGGCTGGCCGGGCGGCTGGCCCTCTGGGGCCGCCGGCTGATGGGGGAGGCGCTGATCCAGGCCCAGCAGGTCGCCGCCGACCGTGACGCCCTCACCGCCCTGCTCGCCGGCGGCATCGACCGCCCCGGCCTCGACCTGGCCGCGATCGGGCGGATGTTCACCCGCCTGACCGACCGCCATGGCGAGCGCATGGCCGAGCTCGGCCTCGCCAGCTAGGGACTGATCAGGAGCGGAAACCCACGTGTCCGCCGGCGGCGCGGCCGAGCTCGACGTAGGCGATCTTGGCGCCGGGGACGATGATGCGGCGGCCCTTGTTGTCGTTGAGGGCGAACACGCCGCCGTCACCGGACAGCGCGTCGGCGACCAGCTTCTCGACCGCCTCAGCCGTCTCGTCGGTCTCCACGACCAACTCGCGGGATGCGTACTGGACGCCGATCTTGACCTCCACAGGTCGTCTCCTTCTGCTTGTGCTTCTCAGTGTTCGTCGGTCTTGGGGTAGCCGCGGATCCCACGCCAGGCGAGGGCCGAGACGAGCGCGGCGGCGTCGGAGCGGGGGATGGCCCCGGCGTCCTTGAGCCAGAACCGCGCGCTGACCTGGGCCATTCCCACCAGCGAGACGGCCAGCAGGTACGACGCGTCGTCGGGCAGGCCGGTGTCGTCACGGATGACGTGGGCGATCAGCGCCGCGCACTCGGTCGTGACCCGCTCGACGTGCTCGCGCACGGCTGGCTCGTTGGTCAGGTCGGACTCGAAGACCAGCCGGAACGCGCCGGTGTCGAGCGCGACGTACTCGAAGAACGCGTCGACGGTCGCGCCGACGCGCAGCTTGTTGTCGTGGGTGGAGTCGAGCGCGAGGCGGCAGTTCTCGATGATCTGGTCGCAGGCGTTGTCGAGCAGCGCGAGGTAGAGCTCCAGCTTGCCGGGGAAGTGCTGGTAGAGCACCGGTTTGGAGACGCCGGCGCGCTCGGCGATGTCGTCCATCGCGGCCGCGTGGTAGCCCTGCGCGACGAAGATCTCGAGCGCCGACGAGAGCAGCTGGGCGCGGCGTTCGCGCCGGGGCATGCGGGCGCCGCGGGGGCGGGCACCCTCGACGTCGTACTGCCCTGCGCTCACCGAGTTCCCCTCACGTCGGGCCTACTACATGTCGGCGGTCTCACTGCCGCTGGCGAGCCTACTCGTTGGGAGCGAAGGTCCGGATGACGGGACGCGGCGCCCCGGGCACGCGTCGTGCGGGGAACATGAAGGGAGGTCCTCGCGTTGGACCGGAGACACCCACACGCACCACACCTGCACCGAGGAGCTATGCCGTGAGCCTTCCCGCGCTGGTCGCGCCCGCCGATGAGCTGACCATCGACGAGGTACGCCGCTACAGCCGGCACCTGATCATCCCCGACGTGGGCATGACCGGGCAGAAGCGGCTGAAGAACGCCAAGGTGCTCGTGATCGGCGCCGGTGGCCTCGGCAGCCCCGCGCTGCTCTACCTCGCCGCGGCCGGTGTCGGCACGCTCGGCATCGCCGAGTTCGACACCGTCGACGAGTCCAACCTGCAGCGTCAGGTCATCCACGGCGTCAGCGACATCGACAAGCCGAAGGGCCTGTCGGCCAAGGAGTCGATCGCCGAGATCAACCCCTACATCAACGTGGTCCTCCACGAGGAGCGCCTCGACAACGACAACGTGCTCCAGGTCTTCGAGGGCTACGACCTGATCGTCGACGGCACCGACAACTTCGCGACGCGCTACATGGTCAACGACGCGGCGTACTTCCTGAAGATCCCCTACGTGTGGGGCTCGATCTACCGCTTCGACGGCCAGGCGTCGGTCTTCTGGCCGCACGCCACCGACGAGAACGGCGAGAGCATCGACGCTCCGTGCTACCGCTGCCTCTACCCCGAGCCCCCGCCGCCGGGCATGGTCCCGAGCTGCGCCGAGGGCGGCGTGCTCGGCGTCCTGTGCGCGCAGATCGGCTCGATCCAGGTCAACGAGGCGATCAAGCTGCTCACCGGCATCGGTGACCCCGCCGTCGGCAAGCTGGTCATCTACGACGCCCTCGAGCTCGAGTGGCGCAAGCTCAAGGTGCGCAAGGACCCCAACTGCGCCCTCTGCGGCGACCACGCCACCGTCACCGAGTTGATCGACTACGAGGCCTTCTGCGGCGCGATCTCCGAGGAGGCCGCCGACGCGGCCGCCGGCTCGACGATCTCGGTGATCCAGCTCGAGCACATGCTCAAGGAGCGCGAGGAGGGTGCCCGCGACTTCGTCCTGGTCGACGTGCGCGAGCCCAACGAGTTCGAGATCAACCGGATCCCCGGCTCCGTGCTGATCCCCAAGGGGGACTTCCTCAACGGAACTGCACTAGCGCAGCTCCCCTCTGTCGACGCTGGCAAGCAGATCGTCATGCACTGCAAGTCGGGCGTGCGCTCCGCGGAGACCCTCGCCATCGTCAAGGGTGCGGGGTACGCCGACGCGGTGCACGTCGGCGGCGGGGTGGTTGCCTGGGTCAACCAGGTCGACCCCAGCCAGCCGTCGTACTGAGTAAAATCTCCTGATTACCGGGCGCCCGTCTAGTCATTTGTGACTAGGCGGGCGTAACCCGTTGGGGACTCCCTAGTTGTGCCCTGGACAGGACTCTCGGCAACGCTGCCGACCCTAAATCAGGAGGGTTATCACCAGATGCACGTCTCCCACACCAAGCGCCGCCTCGCCGGCCTCGCCGCAGCCGCCGCCAGCACCGCTCTGGGTGTCTCGATGATCGCGGCTCCGACCGCCGCCGAGGCGAAGCCCGCCCGCAACGTGACCGTCGCCTGGGCTCCCGCCGCGACCGCCGCGATCACGCCGGGCGTCCAGACCAACACTGCCGGCAGCGGACAGTGCACGGCCAACTTCGTCTTCACCGACGGTGCGGGCAACGTCTACCTCGGCCAGGCCGCGCACTGCGCGAGCACCGGCGAGGCCACCGACACCGACGGCTGCCTGGCCGACTCCCTGCCCCTGGGCACCCGGGTCACCTTCAACCGCGGCGGCTCGCTCCTGAGCTCCGGCACGCAGGTCGGCGCCGGCACCCTGGTCTACAGCTCCTGGCTCACCATGCAGGCCCGCGGCGAGTCCAATGCCGACACGTGCGCCTACAACGACTTCGCCCTGGTGAAGGTCGACGCCGCTGACGTCTCCAAGGTCAACCCGAGCATCCCGTTCTGGGGCGGCCCGACCGGCATCAACAGCACCGGCACCGCCGCCGGCGACGACGTCTTCAGCTACGGCAACTCCGGCATCCGCTTCGGCATCGAGGAGCTCTCGCCGAAGCAGGGCATCAGCCTGGGCACCACCGGCAGCGGCTGGACCCACCCGGTCTACACCGTGAGCCCCGGCGTCCCCGGTGACTCCGGCTCGGCCTTCCTCGACGGCACCGGCCGCGCGCTCGGCACCCTGTCCACGCTCGCCATCGCGCCGCTGCCCGCCTCCAACGGCGTCGGCGACCTGAGCCGCGAGCTGGCCTACGCCCAGGCCCACGGCACCATCGCGGGTCTGGCCCTGGCCAACGGCACGGAGCCCTTCTCGCCGATCCTCTGACCGACCCGGGGGACATGGGTGGCCCCGTCCGCTTCGGCGGACGGGGCCACTCCCACATTTACGGCCGGTTCCAGCGGGTACGTTGCTCGCATGCCTGACCAGGAGGCGTCTCGGACCCGGGGAGCCGGCGCGGTGGCGGGAGTACTCCTCGCCACGGTGGTGCTGCTCGGCCTGGCCACCTGGGCCGCCTCGATCGGCACCGACGACGTCGTGGGCGACGGACCCGGCGCCGGCGCGACGCTGACCCGCCCGACCGACGCCAACACCGCGTCCGGGCCGCGCTACGAGCCCCGCGGCGACACCCCGCCGCCCCGGGACGGGCACGCCGGGTGGGCGACGTTCCTGGCCCGCACCCTGATCGGTGTCGCCGTGGTGCTCGTCGCCGTCTACGTCGTACGACGTGCGCTCGACGTCGCGCGGTGGTTGCGGGGCCGCGGTCGCCGGCTCCCTGACGAGGACCCGGAGCCAGACGGCCCGAGCGCGCTCCTCGCGCAGGCCACGAGCGCCGCCGAGGCCATCCTCAGCGACGGCGAGGACCAGCGCGAGCTCCTCGAGACCGGCACCCCGCGCAACGCGATCGTCGCCTGCTGGCACCGCTTCGAGGTCCAGGCGGCCGACGCGGGGGTGCCGCGCAGGCGCTCCGAGACCTCGTCGGAGTTCACGCTGCGGCTGCTCGACCTGGTCGACGCCGACCTCGACGCGGTCGCCGTGCTCGCCCGGCTCTACCGCGAGGCCCGCTTCTCCGACCACGACCTCGGTGAGCCCGCCCGCGACGAGGCCCGCACGGCGCTGGACGCCCTGCACCGCGGCCTGTCCTCGCGCTGGGTCAGGAGCCGCAGGTGAGGCAGTGGCGGTGGCGGGTGGCGTTCCTCGTCGCCCTGCTCGTGAGCGGCTGGGTGCTGACCCAGGTCATCCTCGACATCGAGCTCGACGCGCCGCGGCTGTCCCTGATGGCGGTGCTGCTGGTCACCGCGTGGTGGCTGCTGTTCGACCAGCTGGCACCGACCGCGCCGCGGTGGGCCGTCGGACCCGCCCGGCCCGCCGTACCCCGTGGCCAGGACCTGCGCACCCAGCGCTACCTGAGCGTGATCGAGAACCACCTCGTGGCAGGCCATCCCGACCGGTCCCTCGCGACCCGGCTGCTGCTCGTCGCCGACGGGACGCTGCGGGCCCGGCACGGCGAGAGCGTGCACACGCCCGAGGGCGAGGCGATGCTCGGGGCCGACATCGTCGACCTGCTCCACCTGCCCGCCCGGCGCCTGACCAAGTCCGAGATCGAACGCTGCGTCCAGAGGATCGAGAACCTATGACCGAGCAGAGCGCCCCCCTCACCATCGCGGTCGCCGCCGAGACCGCCGGGCGGGTCCTCGCCGAGGTCCAGCGCGCCGTGGTCGGCAAGCAGGCGTCGCTGACGCTGGTGCTGACCGCCGTACTCGCCAAGGGGCACGTGCTGATCGAGGACTTCCCGGGCCTCGGCAAGACCCTCGCGGCGCGGTCGTTCGCGCAGGCGCTGGGCCTCGACTTCGCCCGCGCCCAGTTCACCCCCGACCTGCTGCCCTCCGACCTGACCGGCTCGTTCCTCTACGACCAGCGCCGCGCCGAATTCGAGTTCCGCAAGGGCCCGCTCTTCACGGGGCTGCTGCTCGCCGACGAGATCAACCGGACCCCGCCCAAGACCCAGTCCGCGCTGCTCGAGGCGATGCAGGAGCGGCAGGTGACGGTCGAGGGCGAGACCTTCGCGCTGCCCGACCCGTTCCACGTGCTCGCGACCGCCAACCCGATCGAGTACGAAGGCACCTACCCGCTCCCCGAGGCCCAGCTCGACCGGTTCCTGATGCGCGTCGCCTTCGGCTACCCCACCGCCGAGGAGGAGTACGACGTCATCGCGCGGCGCGTGGAGCGGCGACGCGAGGAAATCACGCTCGACCAGGTGACCGACGGGGAGGGGCTGCGCGCCCTCCAGGCGACCGTCGAGACGGTGCGGGTCGACCCGAGCATCGGGCGCTACTGCGTCGAGCTGGTGGCGGCGACCCGCGACCACCGCGAGGTGCTCACCGGCTCGTCCCCGCGCGGCTCGCTCGGGCTGGTGCTGGCCGCTCGCGCGTTCGCCGTGGTCCGGGGCCGCGACTACGTGATCCCCGAGGACGTCAAGGCGGTCGCCCGTGCGGTCCTGGGCCACCGGATCACGATCAAGCCCGAGCTCTGGATGACCGAGACCAGCGGCCTCAGCGTCGTCGACGACGTGCTCGGCCGGGTCGCGTCGCCGACGGCGCTCGAGGGCGGCTGATGGAGGCTCAGTCGTCCGTGTGGCGACCGACGGGGAGCCTGGCCCGGTCGGTGATCGTCGCGACGGTCGGCGTCGTCGCCTCCGTGGTCGGTGGCCGCCCGGTGCTGCTGGTCCTCGTGGCGCCGATGGTCGTGACCGCGGCGTTCGCCCTGGTCCGCCGCCCTCCGGGCCGGCCGTCCGCGCACGTCACGCTCGGGCACCGCCTGCTCCACGAGGGCCAGGGCACGCTCTCCCGGCTGGTGCTGACAGGTGCCGAGGGGGCCGAGCAGGTCACCCGCGTCGCGGCCCGCGAGCCCTACGTCCGGGTCCACCCCGCCGCCGGCCGCGCGTCGCGCCTGGTCGCGGGCGGCCCGGTCGACTTCGAGGTCAGCCCCCGCCGCTGGGGCCGCCGTACCCTGGGCGACGGCGCCGTCGCGCTCACCTCCGCCTGGGGCGGCTTCCGGTGGGGACCGGTCACGACCGGCGGCGACCGGATCTCGGTGCTGCCGACGAGCGTGCCCTACGGCTCGCGCGCCGAGTCGCCCCAGCCGCGCGGCCTCGTCGGCGCCCACCGCTCCGCGCGCACCGGCAGCGGCACCGAGTTCTCCGGGATCCGCGGCTTCGAGCCCGGTGACCGGCTGCGCCGGATCAACTGGCGGGTGTCGGCGCGCAGCGGCCGGCTCCACGTCACCACGACCCGCGCCGAGGAGGACGCCGGCGTCCTCCTCGTGGTCGACGCCCTGGCCGACCACGGCCGCTCCGACGGGGTCGACGGCGGCGAGAGCAGCCTCGACCTCACCGTGCGGGCCGCGGCCGCCGTGGCCGAGCACGCCGTACGCCAGGGCGACCGGGTCTCGCTGCGGGTGCTGGGCCGCGACTCCCGCCAGCTCGGGTACGGCGCCGGCTGGGTGCACCTGCGCCGCGTGCTCGGCGCGCTGGCCGCCGTGCAGCCCGTCGCCGCCCAGGACGGCGAGGTCGAGCGCCTCCAGCTGCGCGCCGCCGAGGGCACGATGGTCGTCGTCCTGTCGCCGATGCTGGCCGAGGTGCTCGGCACGGTCACCGCGACGGCGCTGCGTCGTGGGCTCCCGACCCTGGTCGTCGACACGCTGCCGGAGGACGCCGCGCCGGCGGTCACCCGCGGCACCGACCCGGTCGCGGCCGACCTCGCGTGGCGGCTGCGCAGGCTCGAGCGCGAGCAGGTGCTGTCCAGCCTCGCCGCGCTCGGCTGCCCGGTCGTGCCGTGGCGCGGGCCCGGCACCATCGACGAGGTGACCCGCCGGCTCGCCCGCCGCGCCCAGCAGCCGCGGGTGGTGGTCCGATGAGGCACTGGACGCCCGGCCAGTGGGTGGTGCGGCTCGTCGTGCTGACCGGCCCGTTGCTGGCGCTCTCGGCGGAGGGTCTCCAGGGCGACGGCCCGGGCTGGCCGCTCCTCGTGATCGTCGCCGCGCTGTCCGCGGCCTTCGCGCTCTACCCCGAGTCGCCCGCCGGCTCGGTGGCGTTCGTGTTGGTCCTGGCCTCGTGGTGGGAGGGCGGTGCCGGGCTCGTGGACGCCTCCGCGTTGCTCGCGGCCGCCGCCCTGATCGCCAGCCACGTCGCGGCGGTGCTCGCCGCCTACGGCCCCGACGACGTACCCCTCGACCGCGAGGTCACCCTCCTCTGGCTGGTCCGCGGCGCCGCGGTGTTCCTGGCCGCGCCGGCGGTGTGGCTGCTCGCCGACGCCCTGAGTGACCAGCCCGAGCAGGCCGGGGTCTGGGTGGCCGGTGTCGTGGCCGCGACCACCGCAGTGCTGTTCGCGATCGTCGCGGGCCGCGACCGGGAGCCGGCGTGACCGACCCGGAGGAGTACGTCGAGCTCGTGCTACAGGTCGTGGAGCGGGTGCCGCGCGGCCGGGTCACGACGTACGGCGCGATCGCGGACGCGGTCGGTGGCGGGCCGCGCCAGGTGGGCTCCGTGATGTCGCGGCACGGGGGGCCGGTGCCCTGGTGGCGGGTCGTGCGCGCCGACGGGTCGCTGCCGCCGAGCCACGAGGACGAGGCCCGGCAGCGCTACCTCGAGGAGGGCACCCCGCTGCGGCGCTCCGGGTCCGTCGACATCGTCAACGCGTTCTGGGGGCCCCAGTAGGTAGGGGGACTAGCGGAGCCGGCCGACGAACGCCGACGCGTGCCGCAGCTCGACCAGGCGCCGCTCCCAGGTCACGCCGACCACCGTGAGCAGCGTGCCCGCGAGACCGATCACGACCCACTGGGGAGTCTGCGCGACGTAGGGGGCGAGCTCGCGCAGGACGAGCACGGCGCCGACCGCCGCCCCGGTCACGAGGGGAGCGCTCCAGCGCAGCATGGTGCCGGCCAGGACGAGCGCCAGGCAGGCCACGCCGAGCAGGGCCGCACGCAGCGACACCGGGTCGGTCGCGACGACCCACAGCAGCGAGGGCACCGTCGGGAGCACGAGGCCCGGAGCCACGGCCATCGACGTGGAGGCAGTGGGGTCGCGGCGCATCCGGTCCAGACCGACCAGCACCAGGGCCACGGCCGTCGGCAGGGTGTAGGCCTCGGGCGTCTCGACGCCGAGGTCCGCGAGCCGGACCCAGGTGGCGAGCGCCAGCAGGAACCCACCCAGCCAGGCGAAGTCGCGTCGGGACTGGTGCACCACGGCGGTGGCCGTGACCAGGGCGCCGGCGACAGTGAGATGGATGGCGAGCGCGGTCGCGGAGTCGTCGGCGCTGAGCACGCTGGCCGCGGCGGCCGCGGCACCGGCGAGCATGGCGGAGGCCTCGAGCTCCACCCGCGGGCGGGCGATGGCCAGGAGGCCTACGGCGAGCAGGACCGGTACGGCGCGCTGGACGGTCTCGACGTCCGCGAGCTCGAAGGAGGACCACAGCAGTGCGGCGCCGGCCACCGGCAGGAGCAGGTCGCCGAGCGAGCTGGCGCTCGGGAAGCGGCCCCGGAACGCCATGGCCGCAGCGGCGGCGGTGGTCGCGGCAAGGACCAGCGTCATCAGCAGGTCGCTCGGGCGACCCGCCACGAGAGCGGTCCCGAGCACACCGACACCGAGGAGCGCCTCGGTCGTCCCGACGGTGGCGGTCCGGCGCAGCGCGTCGATGACCAAGGCCGCGCCGAGGACGCCGATCGCGGTGACGAGGATCCACAACGGGACCGGGTAGAGGGCGAGGGTGGCGACGGCCGCAGCGGCAAGGGACCCGGCGGCGACGGGCCACAGCCGGCGCACCTGCGGGAGGGTCAGCCACATGGCGCAGACGAGCAGGAGGGCGGCGACCGACGGCACCAGCAGGGCGGGGTTCGCCAGGTGGTCGGTGCGCCTGGTCGACTCGGCGAGGAGCACCCGGCCCGCGGCACCGGCGCTCATCACGAACGCCACGAAGGCGACCGGGACGGCGGCCAGGGTGGCCGGCACCTTGGCGATGACGGCCCAGTCGGCCGGCGCCGCATAAGAGCCGGCGGCCCAGCCGGCCACGAGGCCGAGGGCGACGAGCGTGGCGACGGTGAGCGACTCGTCGTACCCCGGCAGGGTGAGGGTGATGCTGAGCAGGCTGGCGGCCGCGGCGGCGCAGCTCACGACGGTCTCGCGGCGCCGGTCGAACCCGACGGGGAGCAGCAGCATCCCGGTCGCGGCGAGCAGGGCCCAGCCCGGGCCGGCCGCCCAGACGGTGCCGAAGGTCAGTGACCCGGCTGCCTCGAGGTTGCTCGCGGCGTTGGTGGTGAAGGCGATCCAGGTGACCGTGGCCCCGGTGAAGGCGAGCCAGGGGAGCGCCGCCAGTGCGGCCAGTCGGCCGACGGCGGCGAGGGCGGTGAAGGCCAGCACTCCGGCGCCGAGGACGACGAGGTCGGAGGTGGTGAGCTGGACGGCGGCCGCCACGCCGAGACCGAGGCCGACGGTGGTGGCCACCTGCGGTGCGACCAGTCGCGGCGGGGTGAGGGCGAGCGCGAGGGAGACCGCGGCGACGACACCGCCGACCGCGAGGACCAGTCCGTCCTGGGTCAGGTCGCCGAGCCACCCGGCGTGGTCGGCGCCGACGACGTCGAGGACCAGCAACCCGAGGGCGACGACCGTGAGGGACTCGCCGGCCACGCGCAGCCCACGCCCGCCGAGCCAGCCGCCGAGGACTCCGGTGGCGACGGTGAGGGTGACCAGGACCGCCGTACGGCCTCCGACGCCGAGCCAGGACCAGGCGACGGCCAGGAAGATCACGGCCGCGACGAGCAGGCAGGTCGCGCCGAGGCCGAGCAAGATCTTGGGGACCGACGCGGTCCGCACGCCGGTACGGCGCGGGGCGGGGACGGGCGCGGGGCGCGGCGCGGGCACGGGGTAGGCGGGGAGCGGGGCGGCGTTCGCCCGCAGCTGCGCGAGCAGGTGGTCGGCGTAGGTGAGGGTCCGGAGCAGCTCGGCCGCGAGCGGGTGCGTGAGGGGGAGGTCGCACGAGGGGCATCGAGTGGGGTTGACCGGGAGGACCGCGTGGCAGTCGGGGCAGGCGAGTGGGTCGGCGTAACGGGTCATGTACTCATCAGACTCCCGCGGCGTACCTGTGCGCGAGAGCGTGGGTACTCAGGGGGCCAGTTCGGCGAGCCGGGCCAGCGCCTGCGGGAAGATCTCGGCGGGCGGGGTGACCAGGCCGGCGCCGACCTGGCCGACGCCGGCGACCTTGCCGGCCATGCCGGTGTTGATCTGGGGCAGGATCCCGGTGCGGCAGACGCGGGTGACGTCGATGCCGGTGGGCGTGCCCTGGAACTCCAGCACCGGCACCGACCAGCGGGGGTTCTCGGCGAGCGTGATCTCGTGCATGCGCCGGGTGGTCGCGAGCGCGTCGGGCACGCTGCCGCCGACCAGGCGCACGATCGCGGGCGCGGTGGCCATGGCGAAGCCGCCGATGCCGGCGGTCTCGGTGATGGCGGAGTCGCCGATGTCGGGGTTGGCGTCGTCGGGGCCGTAGTCACCGAGGTAGAGACCGTCGGCCACCTGCGCGGGGCCGGTGAACCACTCGTCACCGGTTCCGGAGACCTGGATGCCGAAGTCGGTGCCGTTGCGGGCCATCGCCACGACCATGGTCGAGCCGGGGATGTCGCGGGCGGCGTCGAGCGCGAGCTTGCAGGCCGGCATCGCGAGGTTGAGGAAGAAGTGGTCGTTGCCGCCGACGAAGCGCAGCACCTGGGCGACGTCCTGCGGGTCGAGGCCGGCGAGGGCGAGCGCGGGGGAGAGGTCGCGCAGCAGCATCAGGGTGCCCGCGCGGTTGCGGTTGTGGGCCTCGTCGCCCATCTGGAGCATCTGGGTGAGGATCCCGGTGACGTCGACCGGTCCGCTGGTGTCGACAGTGCCGCGGACGGCCGCGCGCAGCGCCGGGCCGAGTACATCGCCCATCCAGCGCAGCCGCTTGAGCACGTCGGGGGAGTAGGCGCCGTAGCGCAGCACCTTGCCGAGGCCCTCGTTGAGGGAGCAGTGGGTACGACGCCCGGTCGCGCGGTCCTCGAGCACGAACATCCACATGCTCGGGGTGACGACGCCGGCCATCGGGCCGACCGTGCCGCGGTGGTGGCACGGCTCGAGGGAGACGCTCTTCCCGTCCTCGAAGAGGGCGACCGCGTCCTCGGGATCGTCCACAAGCCCTTCGAGCGCGGCGCCGGCCATCAGTCCGCCGCGCATCGGTCCGGACGCGCGGGCCCACTCGATCGGCGGGCCGGCGTGCAGGAACTCACCGCGCTGGAGCCCGAGCACCTCGGAGGCGGGTGCCACGTCGACGAGGTGGGCGGTCACGCCGAGCATCGCGGTGACCGCCAGCGTGTTGGCGGCGGACCGCCGGGGGTCGAGGGCGACCGTGGCGAGATCGGACTCGGTGCCGGGCATCGGGGGTCGCCAGTCGACGCGGGTGACGTCGACGGCCTGGGCCGCGATCGCGTCGGCGAGCAGGTCGACGCCGGTGGTGACGACGCTCATCGGGTCGCTCCCAACATCTCGAGGGCACGACGGGTGGCGCCGGCGTTGGACAGGTGGACCTCGGCGCCCGCCGCGGCGAGCGCGGAGCGCTGCCGGTCGAGTCCCTGAGGGTCGCCGGACGTGCCGACCAGGCTGACCACGATCGGCACGGTGGCGGCCTCGATCGCGGGTGCCAGCAGCTCGGCGGGGTCGGGCTCGGCGCCGTGGCCGAGCACCACGTCGAGCAGGATCACGCCGGTGCTGGGGTCGGCGGCGACCCGGGCGAGGTGGTCGAGGCGCAGCGTCGGGTCGATCATCGGGTGCGCGCGCCCAGCGGTGTAGGCGTCGTCGCCGAAGTCGACCACCGCGTGACCGGTGGCCAGGCCGCCGAGGTCGCTGCTCACCTGGCCGAGGGTCTCCGTCGCGAGCTGGCGCGCCTCGCCGGCGAGGGTCCCCCCGACGAACAGCCCGCGCAGCCATTTCCCGTTGACCCGCCCGAAACTTTCGGGCGGGTCAACCGTGGTCCACGTCGGGACGGGGTGGCCGAGGCGCTGGAGGACCCGCTCGGCGGCGGCGGTCAGGTCGGGCTGGCCGGGACCCAGCAGGGCGAGCTCGACCGGGGTGCCCAGCCGGTCGGCGTACTCCTGGATGGCGGTAGCCACCGCGGGCGCCGGCGGCTTGGAGACGAGCACGATCAGCTCGATCTCGGGGTCGGCGTCGAGGCGGCGCAGGGCCTCGCGGGTGGCGAGCCCGCCGACCTCGGTGCCGAGGTCGCGACCTCCGACGCCGAGGGCCGCGGTGACGCCGACGCCGGCGTGGTCGAGGAGGGCGAGCAGCTGCTGGCAGCCGGTGCCGGAGGCGGCGACGATCCCGACCGGTCCGGGGGTGACGACGTTGGCGAAGCCGAGGCCGACGCCGCCGACGATGGCGGTGCCGCAGTCGGGGCCCATGACCAGCGCGCCGCGGGTGGCCGCCGCCTGCTTGAGAGCGACCTCGTGCTCGACCGGGACGTTGTCGCTGAAGATCATCACGTCGCGGCCGGCCTCGATGGCGTCCATCGCCTCGACGACGGCGTTGGGCCCGGGCACGGAGATCAGCACGGTGGTGGCCTCGCGGTCGTCGCGCAGCGCGGTGGCGGTGGTGCGGTGGGGTGCGACCTCGGCGGAGCCGGCGGGTCGGCGGGTGCTGTCGGCGAGGGCCTGGTCGACCCCGGCGAGCACGGCATCGAGGGCATGGGGGTCGTCGAGGCGTACGGCGACCACGAGGTCGTTGACCGACGCGCCCTCGGGGATGACGAAGCCCATGCTCTCGAGGACCTCGACGTTGAGCGGGGTGGCCATCGCGACCTGCGCGGCCGCGACGCCGTCGAGCTGGGCCACCGTGCGGCTGACCTGGAGCAGCGTCACCGAGTCGGCGTAGGCGCCCGGGCGGAGCTCGACGTGGGTGGTCATGCGGCCAGAGCCATCCGCGCGCCCTCGAGCAGTCCGGCGCCCGACGAGCTGCCGACGCGCAGCAGCGCCGCCTCGGCCGCGGGCGCCGCGGGCGTGCCCCACGCGGCGAGCAGGTCGGCGACCTCGGGCAGCACCTCGCCGCGCAGCGCGCACTCGATCAGGGTGGCGGACAGGACGGTCGTGCGGTGGAGCAGCCGCGTCACCTCGGCGTCGAGGTTCGTCGTGGCGCGGCCGGCGGCCCGGTGGGCGGCGAGGTAGCCGCAGACCACGTCGTCGCCGTACGGCGTGAGGCCGTCGCCGCTGCCCACCAGGGCGGCCGCGTCGAGCGTGGTGCCGGCGAGGTGGAGCGGGCGGACCGGGACCTCGGTGCGGACCACGCGGCCGACGATCACGGGGCGGCCGTCGAGGTGCACCACCCCGCCGATGACCTCGGCGCGGCAGACGTCGGGCAGCACGTCGAGCCGGGTGCGCAGCGCGCACGGCACCTGCCAGGCGTGGCGTCCGACCACGCCGAGCGCACGGCCGTCGAGGTCGACGTAGAGGGCGTCGGGGCCCGCGTGGAGGACCCGCCGAGCGCCGTCCGGAGCGGCCCGCAGGCGTGCTGCGACGCGCCTCGGGGCGCTGGCCGGGACGGGTCGGGGCTGCGTCACGCGGCCGACGCTACTCCCCAACTGGTCTCGACCAGGGCGGCGTTCCTCCACCACGGCGGGCTCCGCAGGGTGTGTCATAGGGGCGCATGGGGGCCGTCGCCACGATCGAGGAGGGTTCTGATGTCGCAGTTCAAGTGGGAGAAGGTCGACCCCGCGCCAGGTGAGGCGGTCGCGCCGCACCAGCGGCTCGGCTGGGGCAAGACCGCAGGGCTCGGGGCGCAGCACGTCGTCGCGATGTTCGGGGCGACGTTCGTCTTCCCGGTCATCATGGGGCTCAACCCCAACCTCGCGATCCTGATGAGCGGGATCGCGACCATCTGCTTCCTGCTCATCGTCAAGGGCAAGGTGCCGAGCTACCTCGGCACGTCGGCCTCCTTCGTCGGCGGCGCGACCGCCATCTACACCTACGCAGGCGAGGGTGGGCCCGGTGGGCCGGAAGACGTCACCGGCGCGATCCTGGTCTCCGGCGTCGTGCTCGCGATCGTGGGTGTGATCGTCCACTACCTGGGCGCCGACATCGTCAACAAGATCCTGCCGCCGGTCGTCACCGGCGGCGTGGTGATGGTCATCGGCTTCAACCTGGCCGGCGTCGCCACGAGCGTCTACATGCCGGCTGACCGCTGGATGGCGATCATCACGATGACCGCGGTCATCCTGATGGCGGTCGGCCTGCGTGGCTTCCTCGGCCGGATCGCGATCTTCCTCGGCCTGATCTTCGGCTACCTCTTGTCCTGGCTGTTCGACGCCCTCTCCGTCGGAGGTGTCGCCGGCGACCGCGTCAACTGGGACAACGTTGACAAGGCCAGCTGGCTGGGCTTCCCCCGGCACACCGTCGAAGGTCTGGTGGGCAACCAGAACGAGCTCGGGAACCTCGACGCGGTGGGCTGGCACATGCCGAGCTTCTCGATCACGTTCGCGCTGCTCGCGCTCCCTGCTGTGATCGCGTTGGTGGCCGAGAACATGGGCCACGTCAAGGCCGTCAGTGGCATGACCGGGGTGGACCTCGACCCGATGATGGGCAGGGCGATCGCCGCAGACGGTGTCGGCACCGTGCTCGCCTCGTCGGTCGGTGGCTCGCCCACCACGACGTACGCCGAGAACATCGGTGTCATGGCTGCGACGCGGGTCTACTCGACGGCGGCCTACTACGTGGCGGCGCTCGTCGCGATCCTGCTCGGGTTCGTCCCGAAGTTCGGAGCGATCGTGGCGGCGACGCCGGGTGGCGTGCTCGCCGGCATCACGATCGTGCTCTACGGGATGATCGGCCTGCTCGGCGCCAAGATTTGGATCGAGAACCGGGTCAACTTCGCCAACCCGGTCAACCTGGTCCCGGTCGCGGCCGGCCTGATCCTCGGGATCGGCCTCGGCACGACCGGGTTCTTCGAGGTCACCGACAACTTCTCGCTGGGCGGCATCGCCCTAGGAACTATCGTGATCATCGTGGGCTACCACCTGGCACGCATGGTCGCGCCTGCGGACCTGGACGGCACGATGATCGCGGTCGGCACTCCCGGCGCCCACACCGAGGACCACGCGCAGCCCCACCGTCACAAGGAGGAGTAGGCCCGCGTGAAGCCCGCTCCCTTCGCCTACGTCCGCCCGGGCTCGCTGGCCGACGCGCTGAGCGCGTTGGCCGGTGACCCGGGCGCGAAGGTGCTGGCCGGCGGGCAGTCGCTGGTGCCGCTGCTCTCCATGCGGCTCGCGGCGCCGTCGACGCTGGTCGACATCAACGGGCTGCCCGGGCTGGACGCGGTCACGGTGACCGCTGACGGCGTACGGGTCGGGGCGCTGGCGCGCCACGCCGACGTGCTGGCGCACGACGAGGCCGCGCGGGTGCAGCCGCTGCTGCGCCTGGCGCTCTCGCACGTCGCCCACGCGACCATCCGCAACCGCGGTACGACGGTCGGGTCGATCGTCCACGCCGACGCGGCCGCGGAGATGCCGGTCGTGCTCACGCTCCTCGGCGGCTCGGTCGAGGTGGCCGGCCCGTCCGGCACCCGCACCATCCCCGCCACTGACCTGTACGTCGGTCCGCTCGAGACCTGCCTGGCGCAGGACGAGATCGCCACCACGGCGTTCTTCCCGGCACTCGCGCCCGGGGCGCGGGTTGCCTTCGCGGAGATCGCCCGCCGTCACGGCGACTACGCGCTCGTCGGCGCCGCCGCGCTCGTCGACGGTGACTCGGTCAGGGTCGGCTATGTGTCGGTCGGTGACGTGCCCACGGTCGTCGACCTGACCGGCGTACCCCTTAACGAGATGGCGGCCACCGCCCTCGCGCAGCTCGACCCCGCCGACGATATCCACGCCACCGCCGCCTACCGCGCCCAGCTCGTGCGCGTCCTGACCGAGCGCGTCGTAACCGAGGCGAGGACCGATGACTGAAGAACTGCTGGAGGTGCGCCTCAGGGTCAACGGGGTCGCCCACGACCTCCGGGTGCCCGCCCGGCGGCTGCTGTCCGACGCACTGCGCCACGACCTCGGGCTGACCGGCACCCACGTCGGCTGCGAGCACGGCGTCTGCGGCGCGTGCACGGTCCTGGCCGACGGGCGGCCGGTGCGCGCGTGCCTGATGTTCGCGGTGTCCGCGGTCGGGCTCGAGCTGACCACGGTCGAGGGGCTGGCCGACGTCGACGGCACGCTGAGCAACGTGCAGCAGGCGTTCGCCGAGTGCCACGGCCTCCAGTGCGGCTTCTGCACGCCGGGCTTCCTCACCACGATCACCGCCGGGCTGCGCGACAACCCGCAGCCCACGCACGACGAGGCGCGCGACATGATCGCCGGCAACCTGTGCCGCTGCACCGGCTACCAGAACATCGTGAAGGCCGTCGAGCGCGCCGCCGAGCTGGGTGCGGGGGAGACGTCGTGACCACCAAGCTGATGGGCACCGGGGTGCAGCGCGTCGAGGACCAGCGGTTCCTGCGTGGCCTTGGTCGGTACGCCGATGACGTCGCCGTCGACCCGTCGACGCTCCATGCCGCGGTGCTCCGGTCACCGCACGCGCACGCGCGCATCGTCGACATCGACGTCGCCGACGTGCTCGACGTCGAGGGCGTCCACGCCGTGTGGACCTACGACGACCTGACCGGTCCGATGGCCGAGCCGCTGCCGCTGCTCATCCCGCACCCGATGCTGACCCACGGCCGCACGCAGTACGCGTTGGCCAAGGACGAGGTCAACTACGTCGGCGAGGCGATCGCGTTCGTGGTCGCCGACGACCGCTACGTCGCCGAGGACGCGGTCGGCAAGATCAAGGTCAGCTACGAGCTCCTGCCGCCCGTGGTGGGCATCGACGCCGCCCGCGCCGCCGACCGGCTCGTGCACGACGACGTACCCGGCAACGTCGGCGCCCGCATGGAGCAGAACACCGGCGACGTGCAGGCCGCGATGGCGGCCGCGCCGCACCGGCTCACCCTCGACCTCACCGTCGAGCGCAGCGCCTGCATGCCGATGGAGGGCCGCGGCACGGTCGCGCGCTGGGACCCCGACATCGACCGGCTCCAGGTGTGGTCGTCGACGCAGACCTCGACCGGCGTGCGTGCGGTCGTCGCGGTCAAGCTCGGGCTCGACCTGCGCCAGGTCGACGTGATCACCCCCGACGTGGGCGGCGGCTTCGGCGTCAAGATCAACCATCCCTGGCCCGAGGAGCTGCTGGTGCCGCTCGCGGCACGCACCCTCGGCCGGACCGTGAAGTTCACGGAGGACCGGCGCGAGCACTTCATCTCCACCGCGCACGAGCGCGGCCAGGTGCAGTACATCGAGGTCGGCTTCGACGACGACGGACGGCTGCTGGCCCTCGACGTGAAGTTCTGGCACGACCACGGCGCCTACACGCCGTACGGCCTGATCGTCCCGATCATCACCTCCACCCAGCTGCTCGGGCCCTACAAGCCCGAGGTCTACCGCGTCGTCTTCGAGTCGCTCTACACCAACACGGTGATGGTCACGCCCTACCGCGGCGCCGGGCGGCCGCAGGGCTGCTTCGCGATGGAGCGCACCATGGACGCGATCGCCGCCGAGCTCGGCAAGGACCGCACCGAGGTGCGGGCGGTCAACTTCATCCAGCCCGACGAGTTCCCGTTCGAGCAGGGACTGGTCTTCCAGGACGGGCGAGAGCTGACCTACGACAGCGGCGACTACCCGGCCTCGCTGGAGAAGATCAAGGCCCTGATCGGCTGGGACGAGTTCCCGGCGTTCCGCGCGGAGATGGCCGCCGAGGGACGGCAGGTCGGGATCGGCCTGGCCTGCTACGTCGAGGGCACCGGCGTCGGCCCCTACGAAGGCGCGCACGTGCACGTCGAGACCTCCGGCAAGGTCAAGGTGGCGACCGGCCTCACCACGCAGGGGCAGGGACACGCGACGGTCTTCGCGCAGCTGGTCGCCGACGAGCTCGGCTGCCGGTTCGAGGACGTCGAGGTCGTCACCGGCGACACCCGCCGGATGCCGTACGCCGTCGGCACCTTCGCGTCGCGCGCCGCGGTGATGAGCGGCTCGGCGATCCACCTCGCCGCGAAGCGCGCGAAGGAGAAGGCGCTCAAGATCGCGGCGGAGGCGCTGGAGGCCTCGCCCGACGACCTCCAGATCGTCGACGGGGTCGTGTCGGTCAAGGGCTCGCCCGGCTCGTCGATCGACCTGGGCACGGTCGCCGTACTCTCCAACCCGCTGCGTTACGCCTTCGACGAGGCGTCCAAGGCGGCCACGCAGTTCACGGTCGGCGACCCCGGCAAGCCGCCGGTGGCCGAGGACGAGGAGCCCGGGCTGGAGGGCACCGACTTCTACAGCCCCGAGCGCTCGACGTTCGCGTCCGGGATGCACGCCGTGATCGTCGAGACCGACCCGCTGACGGCCGAGATCCGGATCTTGAAGTATGCCGTGGTCCACGACTGCGGCAAGCTGATCAACCCGATGATCGTGGAGGGCCAGATCCACGGCGGTGTCGCGCAGGGCGTCGGCGGCGCGCTCTACGAGCGGATGGTCTACGACGAGTCCGGTCAGCTGCTCAACGCGTCGTTCATGGACTTCCTGATGCCCTACGTCACCGAGGTCCCCGACGGGATCGACATCGACCACCTCGAGACGCCGTCGCCGCTCAACCCGCTCGGGATCAAGGGCGCCGGCGAGGCCGGCGTGATCCCGTCGGCGGCGGTGTTCGCGTCCGCGATCGAGGACGCCGAGAGCATCCCGATCACGGCGATGCCGATCTCGCCGTCCGAGCTGTTCCACCTCCGACTCACCCACGCCGAGGAGACCCCGTGAAGATCAGTGGCGCCAACGTGCTGCCCCATCCGGTCGACCGGGTCTGGGGCGCGCTGCTCGACCCGGCCGTGCTCGTGGCCACCATCCCGGGCTGCTCGCGGCTGGAGACGACCGGCGAGCACACCTACGCGATGACCGTGACCGCCGGCGTCGCCGCGATCAAGGGCACGTACGACGGCTCGTGCGCGCTGTCCGACCTCGTCGAGCGGGAGTCGCTGACGATGCGGCTCCAGGGTGCCGGCGCCCCGGGCACGATCGACGCGACCGTCGCGGTGCGCTTCGACGAGGTGCCCGAGGGCACCCGGGTCTCGTTCGACGCCGACGCGGTCGTCGGCGGCATGGTCGGCGGCGTCGGTCAGCGGATGCTCGGCTCGGTCTCGAAGCGGATGGCCGGGGAGTTCTTCGGCAACGTCGGTGAGTCGTTGACCCGCCCGAAAGTTTCGGGCGGGTCAACGGTGGGGGCTGCGGAGGGATCGGCGGCGAACGTGCCGGGGACCGTCTACACCGCGCCGCCGAGCGGGATCTCGTCGCAGGACGACTTCCTCAAGGGCGTCGTGCTCGGCGCCGGGCTGGTGCTGCTGGGCGTCGTCGCGCAGGGGTTGTTCGGCCGTCGGCGAAGATGACCGCATGAGCGAGCTGTCGGTCGAGTCGACCGCCCGGGAGATGGCGGCCGCGGTCCGGGAGCGGCGGATCTCCGCGCGCGAGCTGCTGGAGCTGCACCTCGACCGGATCGGGCAGCGCAACTACGAGCTCAACGCGATCGTCTCGCTCGACGTCGACCGCGCTCGGGCCGGTGCCGCGGCCGCTGACGAGCACCTCGCGTCCGGGGCGCCGGTGGGGGCGCTCCACGGCCTGCCGTTCGCGGTCAAGGACACCCACGCCGTGGCGGGTTGGTGCACCACCTACGGCTCACCGCTGTTCGCCGACCACGTGCCCGACGCCGACGAGCTGATCGTCGAGCGGATCCGCCGCGCGGGCGTCGTACTGCTCGGGAAGACCAACGTGCCGGAGTTCGCGGCCGGCTCCCACACCTTCAACACGGTCTTCGGGACCACGCTCAACCCGGTCGACCCGACCCGGTCGGCGGGCGGGTCGAGCGGGGGAGCGGCCGCGGCGCTCGCGTCGGGCATGGTGCCGCTGGCGGACGGCTCCGACATGGGCGGCTCACTGCGCAACCCGGCGTCGTTCTGCGGGGTGGTGGGGCTGCGGCCCTCGCTCGGGCGGGTGCCCGAGTGGCCGCTTTACAACCAGTGGGAGACCACGTCGGTCGGCGGCCCCATGGCGCGCAACGTCGGCGACGTCGCGCTGCTCCTGTCGGTGATCGCCGGGCCCGACCCGCGGGCGCCGCTCGCGCTCGGCGACCCGGGTCCGACGTTCGCGCCTCCGCTCGACGGCACGCTGCGAGGGCTTCGGGTCGCGTGGTCGCTCGACCTCGGGGGCGCGTTCGAGGTGGACCGCGAGGTGGCCGCCGTGGTCGAGGACGCCGGTCGCCTGATGGCGCGCTCCGGTGCCCGCGTCTTCGGCGCGCACCCCGATCTCGCCGCCGCCGACGACGTCTTCCGGACGTTGCGGGCCTGGCACTTCCAGGCGAAGCTCGGGCCGCTGCTGGCGAAGAACCCGACGTCCTTCAAGCAGTCGCTCGCCGACAACATCCGGGCCGGGGAGTCGCTCACCGGTGCCGACGTCGCGACCGCCTACGCACGTCGTACCGCGTTGGCGGAGACGATGCGCGTCTTCTTCCAGTCGTACGACGTGCTGGTGCTGCCGGTCTCGCAGGTGCCGCCGTTCCCGGCCGACCAGGAGTTCCCGACCGCGATCAACGGAGTCGAGATGGGGTCCTACCTCGACTGGATGCGCTCGGCCTACTTCGTCACCGTCACCGGCTGCCCGGCGATCTCGGTGCCTGCCGGTCTGACGGCTGGTGGGTTGCCGGTCGGGGTGCAGATCGTGGCTCCCCACGGCGCCGAGCGGCGGCTGCTCGAGGTGGCGGCGGCGTTCGAGGCGGCCCGCGGCGGCGCCGCATGAGTGAGGTGCTGCGCACGCCCGACGAGTGCTTCGTCGACCTGCCGGACTACCGGTTCGCGCCGCACTACGTCGACGTTGCGGCGGACGGGGTCGAGCCGCTGCGGATGCACTACCTCGACGAGGGACCCGCGGACGGGCCGGTCGCGCTGCTCCTGCACGGGCAGCCCACCTGGTCCTACCTCTACCGCACGGTGGTGCCGGTGCTGGTCGCCGCGGGGGTCCGCGTGATCGCGCCGGACAACATCGGCTTCGGCCGCTCCGACAAGCCGGCCACCGCCACCGACTACACCTTCGCCCGCCACGTCGAGTGGACCCGCAGCCTGGTCACCGGGCTGGACCTGCACGACGTCACGCTGGTCGCGCAGGACTGGGGCGGGCCGATCGGGCTGAGCGTCCTGGCCGCCGAGACCGACCGGTTCGCGCGCGTCGTCGCCGCCAACACGATCCTGCACACGGCCGACCCCGGCCTGGCCGGCCGCCTCACCTGGGCGGTGCACGGTGAGGGCGACTCGCGCGTCGTACTGGAGGAGTCGCTGGTCGACTACCTGCTCTACACCCAGCGCGCGCCCGTGCTGCGCGCCAGCGACTTCGTCGGCGCCGCGACGGTCGCGCCGCTGGCGGCCGACGTGCTGGCGGCGTACGACGCGCCGTTCCCCGAGCCGAGCTTCACCGCCGGGATGCGGCAGATGATTGCGCTGCTGCCGCTGACCCGCAACGACGTCGGCGCCCGGATCGGCCGGCGCACCATGCGGGCGCTCGAGCAGTTCGAGAGGCCGTTCGTGACCTGCTACTCCGACGGCGACCCTGCGACGCGCGGGTGGGAGACGGTCTTCCAGGAGCGGGTGCCCGGCGCCCGCGGCCGGGCGCACGTCACCATCGCCGGCGCCGGCCACTTCCTCCAGGAGGACGCCGGGGCGGAGCTCGGCCGCGTCGTCGCCGACGTCATCGCGACGACCTGAGGTCGCCGGCGGGCGTCAGGGAGTCGGGGCGTCCGCGTCGGTCGACGTGTTGGTCGGGCAGTCGGGGTTGGTGCAGACGCGGAGGTCGACGGTGCCGTCGGGGTTCTTCTCGCTGCGGACCTCCGAGGCGTCGTGGGCGCGGAGCTCGATGTCGGCTCCGCAGACGGTGCACGGCAAGTTGTCGAAGTACATGGTGGGTCCCGTCCCTAGCGCGAAGCCTGCACGCTACCCGGGCCGACGGGTCGTGTGCCTGAGGGTGCGCGGTGGCGCTCGCTGGGGCACACGACCCGCGCCCGGCGCGGACGGCGTACGTCCAGACCAGTTGTCCACAGACCCTGGGGAGAACTGTGCAGTCACGCGAGAAACCTGTGGAGAAGCGCCCCGCAACCTGTGGAGGATCGGGGAGTTTCGGTGGAACCAGAAGAATGTGACCAAAGGCCCTTGCCCGGGGGTTGCTCCGGGGCATAGAACTGACCCACGCACTCCCCTCGGGGAGAGCGGGACAGTTCGGAGACGAGGGTCCATACGGCGGAGAACCAGCTTGCTGGGGACCTGCCGCGGTAGTCGGATGATGAGGCTGCCGGGGCCGGAGGAGAAGCGCTGTCGATCGGAATGCATCATCGGACCGGTCAAAACGAAGGGCCCTTGTGACTCATACTCACGAGGGCCCTTCACCTATTTCGGGCACCTCTGGCGCCGCGACGAGAAATATCGAGAATCTCCCGAAAAACATGGGGATTCTCTCTTGCGCGAACTGCCTCAGGAGGCGTAGAACTTTCCTACGCACTCCTTCGGGGGAGCGGGATCAGCCGGAAGAGAAGGACCACACTGCGGGGCAACCCGCGGCGCTGACTGGGTGACGTAGCCAGTGGGTCCGGACACGAAGGCGGATCGGCCGGAAGCGTTACCAGTACCGGCCACCAGAAGGGCCCTTGTGACTCATACTCCCGAGGGCCCTTCGCCTATTTCTCAGGAGTCCCTGCCATGACCATCGACCTCCTCGCCGTGTACGACGACCAGCTGCGCGGCGCGGCCGAGGTGACCGGAGCCCGCAGCTGGGACCGGTCCGGCCCGCTGTGGCGCTCCAAGTACGACGACGGTGGCCTGGTGTCCTACCGCTCCCTCGCGGGCCTGGACCAGCCGGCCATCGAGGCGCTGGTGATGGAGACGATCCACCACTACGCCGCGGACCCGGAGATGGACACCTTCGAGTGGAAGACCCGCGCGCACGACGAGCCGGCCGAGCTGACGCAGTGGCTGACGGACCTGGGCTTCGTGCCCGAGGAGGTCGAGACCGTGATGATCGGCGAGGCCGCGACCCTCGTCGACGCGCCACCTCCACCGGCGGGCGTGGTGATCCGGCGCATCGACGACCACCCGGACCGCGCCGCCCTGCTCGACGCGGCGTCCGACATGCAGGCCGGGGTCTTCGGCCGCGGGGGGGACGGGGCCGAGCTGCTGGCCCGCGTCGAGCGCAGCGAGGGCAACACCGAGGTGTGGGTGGCCGAGGCCGACGGCGTCGTCATCTCCGCCGGCCGGCTCGAGATGGTGCCCGGCACCGAGTGCGCCGGCCTGTGGGGCGGCGCGACGCTGCCCGAGTGGCGCGGTCGCGGTCTCTACCGCGCGATGACGGCGGCCCGGGCGGCGTCGGCGATGCTCCGCGGCGTGCGCTACCTGCACAGCGACTGCACCGAGATGTCGCGCCCGATCCTCGAGCGGTCCGGCCTGCGCAAGGTCACCACGACCACGCCGTACATCTGGACCCTCTGAGCGATCCGCAAGGTCACGCCTACCATCGGCCCATGCTCTACCGGGTGCTCCACACCGTCGTCCCGCCCGTCGCGAAGGCGATCTGGCGGCCGACGGTGCACGGCGTGGAGAACATCCCGGCCACGGGCGGCGTGATCCTCGCGAGCAACCACCTCAGCTTCGCCGACTCGATGGTGATCCCGATCGTGGCGCCGCGGCGGGTGGCGTTCCTGGCCAAGTCCGACTACTTCACGGGCACCGGCGTGAAGGGCACGCTGCAACGTGCGTGGTTCGAGGGCATGGGGATGCTGCCGGTCGACCGCGACGACAGCAAGGCCGCGATCGCCAGCCTCGACGTCGCGCTCGAGGTGCTCGGCCGGGGCGAGGCGTTCGGGATCTATCCCGAGGGCACCCGCTCGCGCGACGGCCGGCTCTACCGCGGCCGCACCGGCGTGGCCCACCTCGCGCTGACGGCCGGCGTGCCCGTCGTACCTGTCGGGCTGGTCGGCACCGACAAGCTCCAGCCGGTTGGCTCGTCGCTGCCCAAGGTGGTGCCGGTGACGGTGTCGTTCGGCGCGCCGATCGAGGTCGTGGGGCGGTACGACGGCGTCCCTCTCGGTCGCGCGCGGCGCGAGGTCACCGACCTGATCATGGCCGCCATCGGTGAGCTGACCGGCCAGGTCCCGGCCGGCGTCTACAACGAGCGGGCGCCCGACGCCTGATCTGGTTGGATCGACGCATGCCTCGGATCAGGATCGGGATCGACACGGGCGGCACCTTCACCGATGTCGTCGCCTTCGACGAGGAGTCGGGGGCGCTGGTGACGACCAAGACCCCCTCGACGCCGAGCAACCCGGCCGACGGGTTCCTCGCCGGCATCGACAAGGTTCTGGCGCTGGTCGGGGCCGGCGGCGACGACATCGCGGCGGTCAGCCACGGCACCACGGTCGCGACCAACCAGCTGCTCGAGGGCAAGGTCGACCGGCTCGGGTTCGTGACCAACACCGGCTACGAGGCGATGCTCGAGATCGCCCGGCAGTCGGTGCCCGACGGCTACGGCAACTCCTACTTCTGGGTCAAGCCCGACCGGATCGTCCCGCGCGACCTGGTGCTCGGCGTCGAGGGGCGCCTCGACGTCACCGGCGCGGAGGTCCGGTCGTTCGACGAGGAGGGCGCCCGTGCGGTCGCCCGGTGGTTCCGCGACCACGACGTCAACACGCTCGGCGTGTGCTTCCTGCACTCGTATGCCAACCCCGAGCACGAGGAGCGCATGCGCGCGGTGCTCGCCGAGGAGCACCCCGACTGCGTGGTGTCGGTCAGCAGCCAGGTGCTGCGCGAGTACCGCGAGTACGAACGCGCGATGACCACCCTCGTCGACGCGGCCGTCAAGCCCCGCCTGTCGGCGTACGTCACCAACATCCAGCAGCGGCTGGGGGAGTACGCCGGCGACCGGGCGATCCCGTTCTACGTGATGAAGTCCAACGGCGGCGTGCTGTCGGCCGACGAGGTCGTGCACCAGCCGATCACGACGGTGCTGTCCGGCCCGGCCGCGGGCGCGCTCGGTGCTGCGCTGATCGCCAAGGTGGCCGGCTTCGACCAGGTGCTGACCAGCGACGGCGGCGGCACCTCGACCGACGTGTCGGTCGTGATCCACGGCGAGCCGACGCTGACGACCGAGGGCTCGGTGGGCGCGTTCCCCTCGAAGATCCCGATGATCGACGTGGTCACCGTCGGCGCGGGCGGCGGCTCGATCGCCTGGCTGTCGCCGGAGGGGACGCTCAAGGTGGGGCCGCAGTCGGCGGGCGCCGACCCGGGGCCACTCTGCTACGGCAAGGGTGGCCGGGACGTGACGATCACCGACGCCCATGTCTTCCTCGGCCGGATCCCGCCGCACCTGCTGGGCGGCGAGATCCCGCTGGACGTCGAGGCCGCGGACCGAGGCATCCGTGAGCTGGCCGAGCGGCTCGGGCTCACGCCCGAGGCGTGCGCGGCCGGCGTACTGGAGATCTCGGCCTGGAACCAGGCCAACGCCCTGCGCCAGGTCACGGTCAAGCGTGGGCTCGACGTACGCGACTTCACGCTGACGACGTTCGGCGGCTCCGGCTCGCTGCTGCTGTGCCGGCTGATGGACGTGCTCGGCATCCCGACCGTGCTGGTGCCGCCCAACCCCGGCAACGTGTCGGCGTTCGGGCTGCTCACCGTCGACGTCAAGAACGACTACGTCCAGACCCACGTCGCGCTGGCCGACCAGGTCGAGGCCGCCACCGTGGCCGGTCTGTACGACGACCTCACGGCGCAGGCCGCGCAGGCGCTGGCCGTGGAGGGCTTCGCGCCCGAGCAGCACCATTTCGTACGCACCGCCGACCTGCGCTACTTCGGCCAGGCCTTCGAGGTGCGGGTCCCGGTGCCGGACGGCGTGGTCGACGTGGCCGTGCTCGCCGACGTGGCCGCCGCCTTCCACGCAGCACACCGCGGCCTCTACGGCTACGACTTCTCCTGCGACCCCACCCAGCAGGTCGAGTGGGTCAACCTGCGGGTCTCCGGCATCGGCCCGATCCAGCGGCCCGAGATCACACGCCACCCCCTCGTTGACCCGCCCGAAAGTTTCGGGCGGGTCAACGTGAGGGCGGTGTGCTTCGACGCAGCCGAGGGGTTCGTCGACGCCCCGATCGTCCAGCGCTCCGACCTCGCGCCGGGTGCGGCACTGAGCGGGCCGGTGATCATCGAGGAGTTCGGTTCGACGGTGCCGATCCATCCGGGCTTCACCGCGCGGGTCGACGAGTACCTCAACATCATCGTCACGCGGGCCGAAGGAGCACAGGCATGAGCAGGCGAGCGCCGACCCAGTTCCCGTTCGGGAGCCTGACCGACGACGCCGGCGCGAGCGCCGACCCGGTGCTGGTCGAGATCGTGCAGGGATCCCTGGCCAGCGTGGAGATGGAGGTCGAGACCGCCATCGGTCGCACGTCGCGGAGTCCGATGATCCGCGACGCCCACGACTTCCGCGCCGGCATCCACGACCGGCTGCTGCGCAAGCTCACCGGCCGCTCCTACTCCGCACTGGTGCACCCGATCGCGCGCGACTTCCCGCTCGAGGAGATGCAGCCGGGCGACGTGTTCTTCCACAACGACGTCTACCGCTCCGAGGGCGGCATCGGGCACCTGCCCGACCTGTGCGTGACCGTGCCGGTCTTCGCGACCGTCGGTGGCGCACAGAAGGTGGTGGCGTTCGTGCAGGCCTTCGGGCACCACGACGACATCGGCGGCGCCGTACCCGGCTCGATGCCCAGCAACGCGACCAGCGTCTTCGCCGAGGGCCTGATGGTGCCGCCGATCAAGCTCTGGGAAGCCGGCGTGCCCAACCGGGCGGCGCTCGCGATCATGACGCGCAACAGCCGGATGCCCGAGTCGCTCGCGGCCGACCTCGACGCCGAGTGCTCGGCCTGCCTGATGGGGGCGGGGCGGCTCGGCGAGCTCTTCGACCGGTACGGCGTGGACGTGGTCGAGTCCTGCTTCGACGCGATCATCGACCGCACGACCACAACGTACCGCCGCGAGATCCTGAGCCAGATCCCCGTGGGCAGCTGGGTCTGGGAGGACTACGCTGAGCACGACGGCGTCGACGAGCCGCAGCTGCACACGCAGCGGATCACGCTGACCCGCACCGCCGCCGACGACCCGGACGGCGAGCGGATCATCCTCGACTTCGACGGCACGTCGCCGCAGGCCAAGGGGCCGATCAACCACTGCGGCGACTACAGCGACGGGGTGTTCCTCAAGAAGTGGCTGGCGCCGATCCTGCGCAACCTCGCCGAGTCGCCGGAACGGATGGCCGAGCTCGACGTCAACGAGGGCATCGTGCCGCTGATCGAGATGCGCTTCCCCGAGCCGGGCACGCTGCTGACGCCGGTCTTCCCGGCGCCGACCAACGCGCGGACGTTCGTGATCCTGCGGCTGCTCGGCGTGCTCGCCGGCGTGCTCGCCAAGGCGGTCGACGGGCGGATGCCGGCCGACCAGGAGACGATCCGCTACACCGGCGTCTACGGCGACGACCTCAACGGGCTGCCCTACCTGATGCGCGAGGTGCTCGGTGGTGGCTCCGGTGGGCGCTACTACGCCGACGGCGAGGACACCATCCACGTCGTGCCCGACTCGCGCAACCTGCCGAGCGAGTTCACCGAGGCGCGCTTCCCGTTCCGGGTGGAGGCGCTGTCGCTCGCGGTCGACAGCGGTGGCGCCGGGCAGTTCCGCGGCGGCCTGGGCTACGAGAAGCAGATCCGGATGCTCAAGGACGGCCACTTCATGTCCATCGCCGACCGGTCGATCCTGGCCTGCTGGGGCGTGCGGGGTGGGCTCGCGGGGCAGCCGTTCTCGGTCGTGATCGACCCCGGCGGCCCGGCCGAGCGGGAGGTCGACGCACTGGCCGACGCCGAGCCGGTCAGGGCCGGCGAGCTGATCCGGATCCGCACCACGGGTGGCGGCGGCTGGGGTGACCCACTGGAGCGTGACCCGGCCCTCGTCGTACGCGACGTGCGCTGGCACAAGGTCTCGCCCGCCGCGGCGCTGACGTCGTACGGCGTGGTGCTGACGGGCTCCGGCGATGAC
Source organism: Nocardioides szechwanensis (assembly GCF_900103935.1). Lineage (GTDB taxonomy): Bacteria > Actinomycetota > Actinomycetes > Propionibacteriales > Nocardioidaceae > Nocardioides > Nocardioides szechwanensis. The sequence continues at coordinate 138,621 of NZ_FNIC01000008.1, read as the reverse complement.
CTCGGGTACGACGAGGCGGCGACCGCGGCCGAGCGGGCGGCGCGTCCGGCAGCCAGCGAGGCGTTCTTCGACCGCGGGCCCGGCTACGCGCGGCTGGCCGGTGGGGCGTCCCACGCGCAGGTCGACCTGCTCTGATGTCGGCCCGGGTGGCGGTCGTGGGTGGCCATGGCAAGACCGGGCGTGCGGTGGTCGAGGTGCTCGTCGGCCGTGGTGCGTCCGCGGTCGCCCTCGGCCGCGCGGACCGCGACGACCTGGCGGGTGCGCTCGCCGACTGTGCGGCGGTCTACGTGATCGCGCCCAACCTGCATCCCGAGGAGCCGGCGTACGTCGCCGAGACGATCGCCGCTGCGCGCACCGCCGCCGTGGGGCGGCTGGTCTACCACTCGGTGGCCTCGCCCTACGTCCCGGAGATGCCGCACCACCTGGGCAAGGCGGTCTCCGAGGACCTGGTCCGGCGGTCGGGGCTGGCGTGGACGATCCTCCAGCCCGGCGCCTACCTCCAGAACCTCGACCTGCGTGGTCCTGTCGTCGGGGTGCCGTACGACGTCGACGTGCCGTTCGGGTTCCTCGACCTGTCCGACCTCGGTGCGGCCGCGGCGACGGTGCTGCTCGGCGACGGTCACACCGGAGCGACGTACGAGCTGGCGAGCCGGCAGGCGACGGTCCGCGAGCTCGCCGCGGAGCAGGGGCTCACGGCCGAGCGGGTCGCCGACCCGGGCAGCCATCCGTGGCTGACCGCGATGTTCGCCTACTACGACCGGCACGGCCTGCCGGTGGGCACGCTGCCGCTGCGCGCGCTGCTCGCGGACCGCCCCTAGCTCACCGCTGCCACCGGCCGCCCTCGACAGTCGACCCGTCGCAGGCTCTCGCCAATCCGCGCTGACCCGTCGCAAGTTTGCGACGGGTCAGCGCGTCGGGGCTAGGTTCGTCGCCATGAGCGAGCCGGTGGTGCGTCCAGCGACGGACGACGACGTCGAGACGATCGCCGAGATCTGGGAGCGTGGGTGGCACGACGGCCACGACGGGCACGTGCCCGACGAGCTGACCGCCGTACGCACGACCGAGTCGTTCCGCGAGCGCGCCGCCGAGCGGGTCCCGCAGACGAGAGTCGCGGTGGTCGCGGGCGAGATCGCCGGGTTCGTCGTGGTCCACGACGCCGAGCTGGAGCAGGTCTTCGTGGCCGGCGAGCACCGGGGCGCCGGCGTCGCGCAGGAGCTGATGGCCGAGGGGCTGAGTCTCGTGCGCGAGTCCGGGCACGACCAGGCCTGGCTGGCCGCGGCTGCGGGCAACGCGCGGGCCCGGCGGTTCTACGAGCGCGAGGGCTGGGTCGATGAGGGGCTGTTCGACTACGCCGCCGAGGGTCCGGACGGCCCGATTGTCGTCCCCAACCACCGCTACGTACGCCGGGTCGCGCGGCCGCCGCTGGCCGAGGCGCTGGACCTGGAGCCGCACCCCGAAGGCGGCTGGTACCGCCAGACGTGGGCCTCGCCGGTCACGGTCACGCTGCCCGACGGCAGGGAGCGGCCGACCGCCACGCTGATCTACTTCCTGCTGCCCGCGGGGGAGTCGTCGGCCTGGCACCGGGTGTCGTCCGACGAGCTGTGGCTCGCGCACACCGGCGCGGTCACGCTCGAGCTCGGCGGCTACGGGCCGGCGCCGGAGACGGCCGCGGCCACGACGAGCAGGGTCGACCTCGACCACCCACAGGCGCACGTGCCATCAGGTGTCTGGCAACGCACTGTCCCCGGCAACGCGGACGCGCTCGTGAGCTGCCTGGTCTCGCCCGGCTTCGACTTCGCCGACTTCGAGCTGGCCGAGTGAGCCGGACTAGGGTCGCGACATGAGGGTCCTGCTCGCACTCGGTGGCAACGCCATGACCAACGCCGAGGGGCGCGCGCGCCCGGAGGACCAGATCGCCGCCGCCGAGGTGGCGGCCGGGGCCGTCGCCGGGCTGATCGCGGCCGACTGGGAGGTCGTGATCACGCACGGCAACGGCCCCCAGGTCGGCAACCTGCTGGTCAAGAACGAGCTCGCTGCCGCGGTCGTGCCGCCCGTCCCGCTCGACTGGTGCGGCGCGCAGACCCAGGCCACGCTGGGGTTCGTGCTCATGAACGCCCTCGACGCCGCCCTCGCGGCGCGTGGCGTCGACCGTCGTACGGCGACCGTGGTGACGCGCACACTCGTCGACGGCGACGACGCCGGCTTCACGACGCCGACGAAGCCGATCGGGCGCTTCCTGCCGGCCGGGGAGGCGGCGGTGCTGGTCGAGCACGGCGAGGTCTGGGAGGACCGCGGCGAGAAGGGCTGGCGCCGCTTGGTCGCCTCCCCGGAGCCGGTCGAGATCCTCGACGCGCCGGCCGCGCAGGCCCTGATCGAGGCGGGGTTCGTGGTCGTCGCCAACGGCGGCGGCGGGATCCCGGTCGTCCGGGACGGGGCCGACGGGAGCAGGCTGCGCGGGGTCGAGGCGGTCATCGACAAGGACCTCGGTGCCGCGCTGCTCGCCGAGACGGTGGGTGCCGACGTACTCATCATCGCGACCGACGTGCCCCATGCGGTGCTGCGCTACGGCACGCCGGATGCCGAGCAGCTGGGCGAGGTCACCGTGGCGGAGCTGCGCGGCTACGCCGACGAGGGCCACTTCGCCAGCGGCTCGATGGGGCCGAAGGTCGACGCGGTGTGCCGCTTCGTCGAGCGCACCGGCAGACGTGGTGTGATCACCAGTCTGGACAACATCATCTCCGCCGTGGACGGTGGAGCCGGCACGGTCGTCACACCATCCGCAGTGCCCATCTAGGGCCCGCGTAGGTCCCGAAAGGACACCCCATATGCCTTCCGCCATCGAAGTCCGCAAGGTCCCGATCCACTCCGTCGCCGACGCGAGCGAGCTCGCGAAGCTGATCGACGACGGGGTGATGGCCGCCGACCGCGTGATCGCGATCATCGGCAAGACCGAGGGCAACGGCGGCGTCAACGACTACACCCGGATCATCAGCGACCGGGCGTTCCGCGAGGTGCTCATCGAAAAGGGCGCCCCCGCAGACCAGGTCAAGCAGGTCCCGATCGTGTGGTCCGGCGGCACCGACGGCGTGATCAGCCCGCACGCGACGATCTTCGCGACCGTGCCCGACGGCGAGGTCGAGCCGACCGACGAGCCGCGGCTGACCGTCGGCTTCGCGATGAGCGAGGTGCTCATGCCCGAGGACATCGGTCGCGTCGCCATGGTGTCCAAGGTCGCCGAGGCCGTGAAGGTCGCGATGGAGCGCGCGGGCATCACCGACGTGGCCGACGTCCACTACGTGCAGACCAAGACGCCCCTGCTGACCGTGCACACGATCCGCGACGCCAAGTCGCGCGGGAAGACCGTGTGGACCGAGCACACCCACGAGTCGATGGACCTCTCCAACGGCTGTACGGCGCTCGGCATCGCCGTCGCCCTCGGCGAGATCGACATGCCGACCGACGCCGACGTCATGCACGACCGCTCGCTCTTCTCGGCGGTCGCGTCGTGCTCGTCGGGCGTCGAGCTCGACCAGGCGCAGGTGGTCGTGGTCGGCAACGCCCGCGGTGTCGGCGGCCGCTACCGCGTCGGCCACTCGGTGATGAAGGACGCGCTGGACGCCGACGGCATCTGGGAGGCGATCCGCTCCGCCGGCCTCGAGCTGCCGGACCGCCCGCGCACCGAGGACCTCGACGGCCGCCTGGTCAACGTCTTCCTCAAGTGCGAGGTCTCCCAGGACGGCCAGGTCCGAGGACGACGTAACGCCATGCTCGACGACTCCGACGTCCACTGGCACCGCCAGATCAAGGCCGCCGTCGGTGGCGTCACCGCAGCCGTCACCGGCGACCCCGCGGTCTTCGTCTCCGTGTCGGCCGCCCACCAGGGTCCCGACGGCGGCGGCCCGGTCGCCGCGATCGTCGACCTGGGCTGATTCGCGGCCCGTCCGGCGTACGTCGTCAGGCGGTGCCGTCGAGCCAGGCGTCGTCGAGCCGGCGACCGGAGAAGGCCGCCAGGCGGTGGTAGACGGGGGCGTCGTCGGGGGCCTCGACCTCCTCGGCGAAGGCGTCGCCGCGGTTGTCGGGGGTGAGGCCGTCGGCCATCAGCGCCAGGCCACGGTCGGCGACGCTCTCGTCGAGCTCGGCCGACTGGCCGGTGGCCCGGGCGAGGTCCCAGGTGTGGACGGCGAGCTCGGCGGTCTGCATGTCGGCCGCGCGTTCGTCGGTGGCGTCGCCCTGCTGGTGCCACAGGTGGATCAGGTCGTCGGCCGCGGTCCGGAAGGCCGCCGCAGGGTCGCCGGCGACCGGCGGGTCGGTGGCCCAGTCGGGCTGCTCGCCGCGCACCATCGCGGCGAACTTGCCCGGCGTCGCCACGAGGTGGCGGATCAGCCGTTCGACGTCCCAGCCTTGGCACGGCGTCGGTTGCGAGTGCTGGTCGGGGTGGACGGCGGCGAGCACGTCGCCGGCCTGGTCGAGGGCCCGGGAGAGCACCACGACGGCTTCGTAGGGACTGGTCATGGTCGTTACCTCCTCCTCCCACGCTACGCGCATTTCGGGGCGCATCCCGGCTGTCGGTGGGGTGTGATGAGGTGGTGCTCGTGACCGCGTCGACCTACCACCTCGTGCGGCCGGAGACCGCCGTCGACGTCCCGGTCCTCGACGAGCAGCAGCGGCGGGTGGTCGACCACCCGGGCGGTCCGCTGCTGGTCCTGGCCGGCCCCGGCACCGGCAAGACCACGACGCTGGTCGAGGCGATCGTCCGGCGCGTCGAGGAGGGTGCGCGGCCCGACCAGATCCTGGCGCTGACGTTCTCCCGCAAGGCCGCCGAGCAGCTGCGCGACCGCGTCACCGCGCGGCTCGGCCGCACGATGCAGACCACGCTCAGCTCGACGTTCCACTCCTTCGCCTACGGCCTCGTGCGCCGGTTCTCGCCCGCCGACCTCTACGCCGCCCCGCTGCGGCTGCTCTCGGCGCCGGAGCAGGACGTCGTCCTCCAGGAGCTGCTGACCGACGCGCCCGAGTCGGTGCGCTGGCCCGACGCGCTCCGGGAGGCCGTCGGCACCCGCGGCTTCGCGCGCGAGGTCCAGGCCGTTATCGGCCGGGCCCGCGAGCGCGGGCTCGACCCCGACCAGCTGGTCGACCTCGGCCGCCGCGAGCAGGTCCCGGAGCTCGAGGCAGCCGGGCTGTTCCTCCAGCAATACCTCGACATCCTCGGCGACCAGTCCGCCATCGACTACCCCGACCTGATCGCGCGCGGCGTGATCGAGGCCGAGCGCCACCGCGACGTCCTGCGCGCGCAGCTGCGCCACGTCTTCGTCGACGAGTACCAGGACACCGACCCCAGCCAGGTCGCACTCCTGCGCGCCCTCGCCGGCGACGGGCGCGACCTGACGGTCGTGGGCGACCCCGACCAGTCCATCTACGGCTTCCGCGGCGCCGACGTGCGCGGCATCCTCGACTTCCCGGCCGAGTTCCGCACCCGCGACGGCGAGCCCGCCGACGTCGTCGCGCTCGGCACGACGCGCCGGTTCGGCTCGCGGCTGCTCACCGCGTCGCGCACCATCGCCGCGTCGATCTCGGTGAGCGGCTCGATCCCGGCCGAGCAGTACGCCGCCTTCCGCCACCCCGAGCCCGCACCCAACGACCTGGGGCCCGGCGTGGTCGAGGTGCTGACCTTCGACACCGCGCGCGCCGAGACGGAGAACGTCGCCGACCTGCTGCGCCGCGCGCACCTCGAGGACGGCATCGGCTGGTCCGACATGGCCGTGCTCGTGCGGTCCGGCCGCTCCTCCATCCCGCAGCTGCGCCGGTCACTGACCGCGGCCGGGGTCCCCGTCGAGGTGGCCAGCGACGACACGCCCCTGGTGCGGGAGCCGGCCGTCGTACCCCTGCTCGCGACGCTGTCCGTGATCGTCGACGCCGAGGTCGACGACCCGACCGCCGACGACTTCGTCGGAGCCGACCGTGTCGAGGGGCTGTTGACCTCGCCCCTCGGCGGCCTCGACGCGACCGACGTACGCGCGCTCACGCGAGCCCTGCGGGCCCGCGAGCCGGGCGCCCGCGCGCGTGACCTCGTACGACGTGCCGTGCTGGACGCCACCATGCTCGACGGTGTCGAGGGCGAGGCCGCCCGGCGAGCGGCTCGGCTCGCGGCGCTGGTGCGGGAGGGCCGTGCCGCCCTGGCCGACGGCGCCACGGTCGAGGAGGTCCTCTGGATCGTGTGGGAGGGCTCCGACTGGGGGCGGCGGCTGCGCGGCGCCACGCAGACCGGGGGTCCGGGCGCCCGGCTGGCCCACCGCGACCTCGACGCGATCTGCGCGCTCTTCGACAACGCCGCCAAGGCCGAGGAGCAGAAGGGCCACACCAGCGTCTCGTCGTTCCTCGCCACGCTGCGCGCGCAGGAGATCCCCGGCGACACGCTGGCCGACCGGGGCGTGCGGGGCGAGGCCGTGCGGCTGCTCACCGCCCACCGGTCCAAGGGCCTGGAGTGGCGCCTGGTGGTGGTCGCCCACGTGCAGGAGGGCGCGTGGCCCGACCTGCGCCGCCGCGACTCGCTGCTCGGCGCCGACCGCATCGGCCGTGACGAGATCCTCCCGCCCCTGTCGCGGCGGGCGATGCTGGCCGAGGAGCGCCGCCTGTTCTACGTCGCCTCCACGCGGGCCCGCCAGCGCCTCGTGGTCACCGCGGTCAAGTCACCCGATGACGACGGCGAGCAGCCGTCGCGCTTCCTCGACGAGCTCGGCCGGCCGCCCGTGCACCGCATCGGCCGCCCGCCCCGCCCGCTGTCGATGGCCGGACTGGTCTCCGAGCTCCGCCGCACCCTCGCTGACCCCGCCCAGCCCGAGCCGCTGCGCAAGGCCGCCGCCCGCCGGCTGCGCGCCCTGGCCGCGACCGACGTACACGGCCGCCCGGTGGCGCCGCAGGCCGACCCCGTCACCTGGTGGGGGCTGCGGGCGCCCACCCGCGCCGAGCGGCCGGTGCGGCCGGCTGAGGAGCCGCTCACGCTGTCGGCCAGCGCGCTCGACGGCCTGCTCACCTGCCCCGCCCAGTGGTTCCTCACCCGTGAGGCCGGCGGTGAGGTCGTCAGCTCCGCCAGCCAGGGCTTCGGCAAGATCGTGCACGCCGTCGCGGAGCGCATCGCCAAGCGCGAGGTGCCGCTCGACGCCGACCTGATGGCGCTGGTCGACGAGGTGTGGGGTCGCATGGAGTTCCGCACCCCCTGGTCGAGCGACCGCGAGCGCGAGGCCGTCGCCCAGGTCCTCGGGCGCTTCGTCGCCTGGCACGCCCAACCCGACGCCCGCACCGTGATCGCCGTCGAGCCCAAGATGCGGGCCGAGGTCCGGTTGCCCGACGGCCAGGTGGTCCGGCTCCACGGCTACGCCGACCGACTCGAGCTCGACGAGGACGGCCGGGTGGTGGTGGTCGACCTCAAGACCGGCAAGTACGCACCGACCGGCCCCGAGGTGGTGCGCCACTCCCAGCTCGGCCTCTACCAGCTCGCCGTCGACCACGGGGCCGCCGACGAGCACGTCCCCGACCGCGACGGGCCCCTGTCGTGCGGCGGCGCCGAGCTGGTCCAGCTCCGCGGCGGCGACACGCTGCCCAAGGTCCAGCACCAGCCGCCGCCGGCCGCGGGGGAGCCGCGCCTGGTCGAGGAGCAGCTCATGCAGGCCGCCGCCACGCTGCGCTCCGAGGAGTTCGTGGCCCGCCCCGGCAAGCACTGCGAGCGCTGCTCGTTCCAGCCGATCTGTCCCGACAAGGCCTCCGGGTCGGTGCTGTCATGACCGCCACCCGGCCGGCCCTCGCGATCGACACCCCCGAGCAGCTGCGCGAGCTGCTGGACGCCGACTTCACGTTCAGCGATCCGCAGTTCGCGGCGATCACCGCGCCGCTCGAGCCGGCCGTGGTGATCGCCGGCGCCGGCTCGGGCAAGACCACGGTGATGGCGGCCCGGGTCGTCTGGCTGGTCGCCACCGGCAGGGTGTCGCCGGCCCAGGTGCTGGGCCTGACCTTCACCACCAAGGCGACCGCCGAGCTCCAGACCCGGATCCGCGACAGCCTGCGTCGGGCGGGCCTGCTGCCCGACCGCTCCGCACCGCGCGGCGACGACGAGGACGAGGTCGAGGAGCCGACGGTCTCGACCTACCACTCCTACGCCTCGTCCCTGCTCTCCGAGCACGGCCTGCGCATCGGTCACGAGCCCGACACCCGGCTGATCGCCGACGCCAGCCGCTACCAGCTGGCGACCCGGGCGGTGCAGCGCTACACGACGCCGGTGGCCCACCTCAGCGACTCCCCGAAGCACGTCGTGCAATACCTGCTGGCGCTCGACGCCGAGATGAGTGAGCACCTCGTCGACCCCCAGCAGGTCCTCGACCTCGACGCCCGCCACCGGCCGCTCTTCGAGGCCGGCATGGCCACCGAGCACCGCAAGACCTACCGGGAGAAGAACGAGAAGGCGATCCTGGCCGGCGACCGCCGGGCCGAGCTGGTCGGGCTCGTGCGCGCCTACCGCCGGCTCAAGACCCACCTCGGGCTGATGGACTTCTCCGACCAGATCGCGCTCGCCGCCCGGCTGGCCGCCGAGTGCCCCGAGGTGGGGGTGATCGAGCGCGAGAAGTTCCGCGTAGTGCTCCTCGACGAATATCAGGACACCTCCGTCGCCCAGGCCCTAATGCTGAGCCGGCTCTTCTCCGGCCCCTCGACCGGGCGCGGGCACCCCGTGACCGCGGTCGGTGACCCCAACCAGGCCATCTACGGCTGGCGCGGCGCCTCGGTCTCCAACATCCTCGAGTTCGGCGCCGACTTCCCGGCCGCCGACGGGAGCCGGACCTCCTACCCCCTGGTGGTCAACCGGCGCTCCGACGCCCGGATCCTCGCCACCGCCAACCACCTCGCGGCCGAGCTCTACGACACCCGCGACGACCTGCTCCCGCTCGAGCCCAAGCCCGGTGCCGCCGACGGCGAGGTCCGCGCGATCGTCCACGAGACCTACGAGGACGAGCTGGCCTGGCTGGCCGAGCGGGTGCTGGAGACCCACGCCGCCCTCGCCGCCGCCTCCGAGCGCCCCGCATGGAGGGAGATCGGGGTCCTCACCCGCGACAACTCCCACGCCGCCGCGGTGTTCGACGCGCTCTCCGCGCGTGAGATCCCGGTCGAGATCGTCGGCCTCAAGGGGCTGCTGCGGCTGCCCGAGGTCTCCGAGGTCGTGGCCACCCTCAACCTCGTCCAGGACGTCACCGCCAACGCCGCGCTGCTCACGCTGCTGGCCGGGCCGCGCTGGGCGGTCGGGCCGCGCGACCTGGCGCTGCTCGGGCGGCGGGCCGGCGAGCTGGCCGGCTCCCGTGCGGGCGGCGAGGCGTTCGCCGACGTACAGGACCAGCTGGCCGCGGCGGTCGAGGGCGCCGACCCCACCGAGATCGCCTCCCTCTGCGACGCCCTCGACGACCCGGGCGAGCTCGACTACTCACCCGAGGCGCGTGAGCGGTTCGGCCTCCTGGCCGACGAGCTGCGCCGCCTGCGGTCCGCGATCGGCGATCGGATCCTCGACCTCGTACGCCGGATCATCGACGCGACCGGCATCGACGTCGAGCTGGCCTCCTCCGTGAGCCCGGCCGCGGCCGCCCGCCGCGACAACCTCGACCTGTTCGTCCAGGCCGTGGCGGAGTTCCAGGCCGTCGACGGCCAGGTCACGCTGTCCGCGCTGCTGGCCTGGCTCGAGGCCGAGGATGAGTTCGGGCAGGGCCTCGACGTCGCCACCCCCTCCGAGGCCGACTCGGTCAAGCTGCTGACCGTCCACCGCGCCAAGGGCCTGGAGTGGGACGCCGTCTTCCTGGTGGGCGTGACGGAGAAGAAGTTCCCCAACGAGCGGGGCCGCCCGAGCTGGCTCACGGTGCCCTCGGTGATGCCGACCGAGCTGCGCGGCGACGCCCGCGACCTGCCCCAGCTCGCCGGGCACACGCCCGCCGACCTGATCGCCCTCGCCACCGCGGCCAAGGCCCACGAGAGCCTCGAGGAGCTGCGGCTGGGCTACGTCGCCTGGACCCGCGCGCGCCACCACCTCTCGGTCTCCGCGTGGCGCTGGGCCGCCCACCTCAAGGGCGGCCTCGGCCCCTCGCGCTACCTCGTCCGCACCCGCGAGGCCATGGCTACGTGGGGTGGCGAGCCCGACGCCTGGCTCGCGCTGGTCGCGAAGGGCGAGACCAGTCCCTACGCCGACCAGGTCGTCGACCAGACCTGGCCCATCTCCCACCACACGCCCGAGGTCGTACGCCGTACCGAGGCGGCCGCGTGGGTGCGCGCGGCCGACCCCGACGCGACCGACGACATCGAGGACGTCCTCCAGCTCGACCGCGTCCAGCAGTGGGACGACGAGATCGCGCGGCTCCTGGCCGAGGCGTCGCGTGACCGGACCCCCGACATCGCCGTACCCCTGCCGTCGAGCCTGTCCGCCACGTCGCTGGCGAAGCTGCGCGACGACCCCGACACGTTCGCTCGCGACCTCGCCCGGCCGATGCCGCGACCGCCGTCGTCGGCGGCGCGGTTCGGGACCCGGTTCCACGCCTGGGTGGAGGCGCGGTTCGGCCAGCAACTGCTGCTCGACCCCGACGACCTGCCCGGACGTGCCGACACCGGGATCGAGGACGACGCCGACCTGCGGGAGCTGATCGCGCGGTTCGAGTCGGGCCCGTTCGCGGAGCGGCCGCCACTGGAGATCGAGCCGTCGTTCGCGCTGGTGCTCGACGGGCAGGTGGTCCGCGGGCGGATCGACGCCGTCTACCGGGAGGGCGACGGGTTCCTCGTCGTCGACTGGAAGACCAACCGCGCGCAGACCGCAGACCCGCTCCAGCTCGCCATCTACCGGCTCGCGTGGGCCGAGCTGCACGACGTCCCGCTGGAGCAGGTGCGCGCGGCGTTCTACTACGTGCGCACGGGCGAGCTGGTCGAGCCGGGTGAGCTGCCGGGCCGCGACGACCTCGAGAAGCTGCTCAGGCCGTAGCCGCCTCGGCCCGGTCGAGCCACTGGTCAAGCCACTGGGCGACGCCGCGCGCCGCCGTACGGCCGGCCCGGTTGGCGCCGATCGTGCTCGCCGAGGGCCCGTAGCCGACCAGCTGGACCCGGGGGTCGGCGACGGCGGTCGTGCCGTCGAGCTGGACGCCACCGTGGGGGCTGCGGAGCCCGAGCGGGCCGAGGTGGGTCACCGCGGGACGGAAGCCGGTGGCCCACAGGATCACGTCGGCCGGCTCGAAGGCGCCGTCGGGGAAGCGCACCCCGGCGGGCTCGACCCGGGCGAACATCGGGTGTCGGTCGTAGGCGCCGAGCCGCTCGGCCTCCAGCTCCTGCGGCCGCAGCATCAGCCCGGTCACGCCGACGACGCTGGTCGGGGGGAGTCCCTGCCGTACCCGCTCCTCGACCAGCGCGACCACGGCGCGGCCCACCTCGGGCGTGAACTCGTCGGTACGCCACACCGGCTCGCGGCGGGTGACCCAGAGGGTGTCGGTGACCAGCGCGATCTCGCCCAGCAGCTGGACCGCGGACGCGCCACCGCCCACCACGACGGTGCGCCGGTCGCGGAAGTGCTCGGCGCCGGGGTAGTCGGCGGCGTGCAGCTGCTCGCCCGCGAACGTCTCCATGCCGGGGTAGCGCGGCACGAACGGGTGGCGCCAGGTGCCCGTGGCGTTGACGAGGGTGCGGCTGGTCCAGCGACGCCCGCCCGCGTGGGTGACGAGCACCCCGTCGTCGTCGGTGACCCGGTCGACGCGGACCGGCCGGACGACGGGCAGGTCGTGCGCGCGCTCGTAGGCGGCGAAGTACGCCGGCACGGCCTCGTTGGCGCGCAGCCCTGACTCTCCGGGCGCCTCGGAGCCGGGCAGGGCCGCGACGCCGTGCACGTCGCGCATGGTCAGGGAGTCCCAGCGGTGCTGCCAGGCGCCGCCGGGTGCGGGGTCGGCCTCGAGCACGACGTGCGAGAGCCCGCGGCGGCGCAGGTGGTAGGACGCGGAGAGGCCGGCCTGGCCGGCGCCGATCACGAGCGAGTCGAGGATCTCCACACCGGGCTCAACGCCCCGGGGCGCTGGGTTATTGCGTGCGGAGGCTGGCTTCGAGGGCGATCTCGACCATGGGGGCGAACGTCTGCTCGCGCTCCTGCGAGGTGGTCTCCTCGCCGGTGACGATGTGGTCGGAGACGGTGCAGATGGCCAGTGCCCGGCGGCCGTGCTTGGCGGCCAGCGTGTAGAGCGCGGCCGCCTCCATCTCGACCGCCAGCACGCCGTAGTCGACCATCCGGGCGGTGAGCTCGGGGCGGGCGGCGTAGAACGAGTCGCTGCTGAACAGCAGCCCCACGTGCACCCGGCCCTCGAGGTCGTCGCGCAGGTCCGCGGCGGCGGCCGCGTCGCGCAGCAGCCCGAAGTCCGCGACCGGCGCGTAGTCGAGCCCCTCGAACGCGATCCGGTTCATCGAGGAGTCGGTGCAGGCACCGGACGCGATCACGACGTCGCGGATCGCGAGCCGCTCGGTCAGCGCGCCGCAGGAACCGACGCGCACGACCGACTGCACGTCGTACTCCGTGAAGAGCTCGTTGACGTAGATCGCCAGCGACGGCTGCCCCATGCCGGAGCCCTGCACGGACACGCGCTGGCCGCGCCAGGTGCCGGTGAAGCCGTACATGCCACGGACCTCGGTGTAGCACCGGGCGTCGTCGAGGAACGTCTCCGCGATCCAGCGGGCCCGCAGCGGGTCGCCGGGCATCAGGACGACGGGAGCGATGTCGCCGGGCTGGGCGCCGATGTGGGTGCTCATGGACATGGACCCTAGAACTAGTTTGTCGTCGTGACGTATCCGCACCTCGAGCTCTCCGCCAACGCCCACGATCGGGCCGGCCAGCGACGCACCGACGACGCCTGGATCGACGCCCACTGGGCCGACCTGGAGACGCGGGTGCTCGTGGTCTCCGGCACCCGGGTGCGCCCGCGCGACGGCGCCCTCGACTGGGTTGCGCCGAGCGAGGCGCCCGACGGGGTCCGGGTCCTGCTCGGCGACCGCGACGGGCGCACGTGGTTCGCCGTGATCACCGACGCCGCGCTCGCCAAGGCGGAGCAGGGGGAGTGGCACCCGCTCCGAGGGCTGCTGCCGCTCCTGTCCGGTGACGCCGTGGCTGCGGCGCCGCTGGTCTTCCACGCCCTCGGGCTCGCCGAGTGGCACTGGGCGACACGGTTCTGCCCGCGCTGCGGCGGGACGCTCGCGCCGGCCGCCGCGGGCCACGAGCTGCGGTGCACGCAGTGTGGCAAGGCGCAGTTCCCGCGGACCGACCCCGCGGTGATCATGCTCGTCACGCACGGCGAGCCGGGCAGCGACGACGAGCGCTGCCTCCTCGGCCGGCAGGCCGTCTGGCCCGCTGGGCGCTTCTCCACGCTGGCCGGCTTCTGCGAGCCGGGCGAGACGCTCGAGGACGCCGTACGGCGTGAGGTGGCCGAGGAGGTCGGGGTCCGGGTGGGGGAGGTGACCTACTTCGGCAACCAGCCGTGGCCGCTGCCCGCCAGCCTGATGCTCGGGATGATCGGGCGCGCCGAGACCACCGACATCGTGGTCGACCAGGACGAGATCGAGGCGGCCCAGTGGTTCACCCGCGCCGAGATGCGCGAGCAGGCCGAGTCGGGCGTCCTCGTGCTCCCCGGCGGGGTCTCGATCAGCCGCTCACTCGTCGAGCACTGGTACGGCGGCCCGCTCCCCGGCTCCTGGTGACGTTGACCCGCCCGAAACTCACCGGTCAACGTGAATGATCGGAAGTACGAGCGCAGCGAGTACTTCCAATGGAGTGACGAAGTCACTCCACGGTCAGGCGAGAGAGGCGATCTTGTCCTTGACCTGGGCCAGGGAGGGGTTGGTCTGGGCGGTGCCGTCGGTGTAGACGAGGGTGGGGACGGTCTGGTTGCCGTTGTTGGCCGACTCCACGATCTGCACGGCCTCAGGCACCTGCTCGATGTCGACCACGTCGTAGCTGATGCCCTCGCGGTCGAGCTGGCTCTTGAGGCGGTGGCAGTAGCCACACCACGGGGTCGTGTACATCGTGAAGCTGCTCATCTGGGACTGTCGCCTCCGGCGTCTAGGGTCGAACCTGTCACTGATCAAACCATCCCCACCCAGGAGTTGTTCCTTGTCGCAGGCCTTCGACGGCGCCCCGGCCACCGACCTGCTCGCCGCGCTCGATCCCGAGCAGCGCCAGGTCGCCGAGGCGCTCCGTGGCCCCGTCCGAGTGCTGGCCGGTGCCGGCACCGGCAAGACCCGGGCGATCACCCACCGCATCGCCTACGGCGTCGCCACCGGCGTCTACGCCCCGCCCGAGGTCCTCGCGGTCACGTTCACCACCCGCGCGGCGGGTGAGATGCGCGGCCGCCTGCGCGTCCTGGGCGCCGGCGCGGTCCAGGCCCGCACGTTCCACTCGGCGGCGCTGCGCCAGCTGCGCTACTTCTGGCCCCACGTCCACGGCGGCGAGCTGCCGACGCTGATCGAGTCCAAGATCGGCCTGCTGGTGACCGCGGCCCGGCGACAGCGGCTCAACACCGACCAAGCGCTGCTGCGCGACCTCGCCTCCGAGGTCGAGTGGGCCAAGGTCAGCAACGTCCACCCCGACGACTACGCGCGCCTCGCCGACGCCCGCGGCCGCTCGGTGGCCGGCCACGACTCCGAGACCGTCGGCCGTGTCTTCGCCGCCTACGAGGAGGTCAAGCGCGGGCAGGGCCGCATGGACATGGAGGACGTGCTGCTGCTCACCGCGGGCATGCTCGCCGAGGACGAGCGGGTCGCGGCGCAGGTCCGTCGGCAATACAAGTGGTTCGTCGTCGACGAGTTCCAGGACGTCTCCCCGATCCAGTCGGCGCTGCTCGACCTGTGGCTGGGTGGCCGCGACGAGATCTGCGTGGTCGGCGACCCGGCGCAGACGATCTACTCCTTCGCCGGCGCCAACGCCGACTACCTCACCAACTTCCCGGCCAAGCACCCCGGCGCGACGTCGATCGAGCTGGTGCGCAACTACCGCTCCACGCCGCAGGTCGTGGCCGCGGCCAACACCCTGCTCGCGTCGTCGACCACCACGTCCGTCGAGCTGCGCGCCCAGCGGCCCGCCGGTCCGGCGGTCACCTACACGCCCGCCCCCGACGAGGTCGCCGAGGCGCAGCAGATCGCGACCCGCATCCAGGCGCTGCGTGACGCCGGTCGCGCCCTGGCCGAGATCGCCGTGCTGTTCCGCATCAACGCCCAGTCCGAGGCCTACGAGGAGGCACTCGCCGACCGCGGCATCCCCTACGTCATCCGCGGTGCCGCCCGCTTCTTCGACCGGCCCGAGGTGCGCGAGGCGGTCACCCGGCTGCGCGGCGCCGCCCGCTCCGGCGACGGCGGCGACGACCTGCTCGACCTGGTCAAGGCCACCCTCTCCGGCATGGGCTGGGCGCCCGACGCACCCACCGGGCGCGGTCAGACGCGCGACCGCTGGGAGTCCTGGCAGGCCCTGGTGAGCCAGGCCGAGCAGTTCGCCAAGACCCCCGGGGCGACCCCCGGGGCCTTCGTCGACGACCTGGACCGCCGCGCCGCCGAGCAGCACGCCCCGGTCGCCGAGGGCGTCACGCTCTCGACGTTCCACGCCGCGAAGGGCCTCGAGTGGGACTCCGTGTTCCTCTGCGGCCTCCAGGACGGCACGCTGCCGATCACCTACGCCGACACCCCGGCCGCGATCGAGGAGGAGCGGCGCCTGCTCTACGTCGGGATGACCCGGGCCCGGATCGACCTGGCGCTGTCGTGGGCTCAGGCCCGCAACCCCGGCCAGGCCGCCCGGCGCAAGCCGTCGCGGTTCCTCGACCCGCTGCTGCCGGCAAGCGCCCGCAAGGAGCCAGCGGGCGCCAAGGCCCGCAAGGTCGCCAACTGCCGCGAGTGCGGCAAGCCGCTGCGGACCGGCGCGGAGAAGAAGCGCGGGCGCTGCGGCGACTGCCCGGCGTCCTACGACGAGGCGCTGTTCGAGCGTCTGCGCGAGTGGCGCAAGGAGCGCGCGGGGGTCGACGAGGTGCCGGCATTCGTGATCTTCACCGACGCCACGTTGCAGCTCATCGCGGAGCACAAACCCCAGTCCCAGCAGGCTTTGCTGCGCATCAGCGGGGTCGGTGAGTCCAAGCTCGAACGCTACGGCGACGACGTCCTGGCACTGGTGGGCTAGACCGATCCGAGGAATCTCCAGAAATACTCATAAAATCGTTTGCTCATTACATTGCGGGGACGGTAACTTCTCCGACATCAGCAACTGCGCATCACGGTCCTGACAAGACCGGCGCCCAACGAACCGAAGGAGGTGGCCCAGTGATCACCAACACCTACATGACGACGACCCCGTCCATCCAGGGAGCTCCGTCCGGCTTTGGCATGCCCGCTTGCGGCCACAACGCCTTCGGTGCCCCGGTGACGGGCCAGCGGTCTGTCGATCTCCGCACGAATGAGATCGCCCGCCGTGCCTTCGCCGTCAAGGGACACGTGGCGCTCGTCGTCGCCGACGTCCCGGGGATCCACGCCTGGAGTCCGCCCATCTGTTGATCACCAACAGATCGGCTCACCTCCAGGCCGCGGAACCCTCCAAGGGATCCGCGGCCTTTGTCTTTCCTCAAAGGCCTCTGATCCCCGCAACACCAGCTACACCCACCGCGATCAGGTCACAGACAGGAGGTGAAAACCATGACCATCAGCGTTCTCGACCGCACCGCTGGGGCTCTCCTTCCGGGGAGCGAGTGGGAGGCGACCCAGGAGATGACCCTGGGCTTCCTCCACGACCAGGCCGGTCAGGTGGAAGAGGAGCGGCTGCCCTGCCGGGTCAACGATCCCGAGCTGTGGTTCGCCGAGTCCCCGTCCGACGTGGAGTTCGCCAAGGCGTTGTGTCAGGACTGCCCTGTCCAGACCCTCTGCCTCAGCGGAGCCATCGACCGGCGTGAGCCCTGGGGCGTCTGGGGCGGTGAGCTGTTCCTCCAAGGAACCGTGATCCCCCGCAAGCGTCCGCGCGGCCGGCCCCGCAAGAACGAGGTCGCCGCGTAAGCGGCTGCCTGTCCCGACCAGAGCAGCTCCTAGGAAAGCACCACCACACACCATGACCCTGAACTTGAACTGGAGTACCGACATGAACCACCTGATGCAGCAAGACCTGGCGCGTGCGCATATGACCGCGCGCCTGGGAGAGGCGCAAGAGTTGCGCATGGGCAACCGGATTGCCCGTGCTCGCCGGCTCAGCCGCAAGGCTGAGCAGGCTGCGCAGCAGGCACGCCTCGCCCTCGCTCGCGCTCTGTAGGACCGGGTGATCGGTCAGATCACCTCCACCCTGATCGCGGGTGAACCCGGAGCCGGGTACGACGAACCCTCGTCGTGCCCGGCTCCTTCCCATTTCCTCCGGTCTCCGGTCGCGGACCAGGGCTAGCCTCGCCCCATGGCCACGTGTGACTTCTGCGGTCGCGAGGAGCCCGACGAGGCCGCGACGCTGACGTGGACAACCGCCACCGAGCGCGGGCGGCGCCGGGTCTACTGCGACACCTGCTCGCGCGAGCACCTGCGCGCAATGGAGGGCAAACTCGACAGCGAGTGGTGGTAGCCAGCCCTCAGCCGGTCAGAGCGGACCGGCCGATCACGTCCCAGGCGCAGCCGCAGTGCGGGTGCCGTGACCACTGCCGGGTGACCGGTGCCTCGGTCGGGCCGATGTGGTGCGTCGCCGACCAGGTCGAAGGCTGGTCGCCCTCCACGAAGCGCAGCAGGTCGCGTACCGCCCAGCCCACCGCGATGGCCACCAGGGTCGGGTCGCTCGGCGGGCCCTCGGCGCCCGGCGGGGTGGCGACCTGCTCGACCACCAGGGCCCGACGCGGGTCGGTCTCGGCGAGGTGCGCGTCGACGCAGCGCAGGCACGCGGTCAGGCCCGGCACCACGAACGGCCCGAGCAGGGGAGCGCCCAACGCACCGCGCAGCAGCAGGTGCGGGGTGCCCTCGCGGACCAGGTCGTCGAGCGCGGCGCGCGGCACCTCCCCGGACGAGGCCACCAGCCACACGTCGGCGAGGTCGTCGGGCCCCGCCACGCTCGCGCCGCACTGGCGCAGGAGCCGCTCGGCGCTGTCGACGACTTCGCGGGGGCCGAGCACGCCGACCTGAGCCGCACCGCGGGCCGCCAGCCGTGCGCCCGCGGCCGGGCCGAACTGCGCCCGGGCCACCTCCGAGGCTCGCCCGGAGCCGCCGGCCTCCACGAGGGCGTCGGCCCGGCTCAGCGCGTGCAACGTGGTCCAGGTGGTGGGGTCGAGCTCGGGCAGCGGCTCGCCCGCGGCCACGGCGTCGAGGAGGCGGCGTACCTCCGGCAGATCGGGTACGACGACCCGGTGCGGCGGGTCGAGCCCGACCTGGAGGTGCGTGGCGTCGTGGCGGGCCACGGCGAGCCCGGGGCGCAGGGCCGGACGCTCGGGGAGCCCAGGGATCGGGGGACGCACGGCCATGGCCTCAGCGTGCCACCGGGCGGTGCACTGGTGCGGAGCTCATCCACAGGCCCGCAGGACCCCGAGAACGCCAGCGGCGGCACCACCCGAGGGTGATGCCGCCGCTAAGCGTGTGGGGCGTGTCAGTCGATGCTCACGCCTTGCCGAGAATGCGGTTGAGGTTGGTGCTGCAGACGGGGCACACGGCCTTGGCCATGCGGGTGCCCTTGTCGTTCACCCTCACCTCGCCTTCGGCCTCGCGCTTCTCCTTGCACTTCACGCAGTAGAACTCGCCGCTCCAGGTCTCCGCCATGACGGCCTCCTTGCCTAGTTACTCACTCGGTCGTCGCGACGGGGATCGATCGGGGAAGCCCGTCGGAAGTCCGGCAACGGGTGTCGCCGAACCGATTCGACCCTACGGCACGCGGGCTCGCAGGCGTAACAGGCTCCCGGCGCGCCGAAAATCGTGGATTTCGGGCTCAGTAGGGTTCGGGCATGCCTGAGCTCACTCACCTGCGCCTCGAACGCCCCTCCGAGGGCGTCGCGCTGCTGGTCCTCGACAACCCCGACCTGCGCAACGCCATGTCCGACGAGATGACCCGGTCGTGGGTCTCAGCGGTCGACGAGCTGGCCGCCGACCGCACCGTCCGCGTCGTGGTGGTCACGGGGGAGGGGTCGGCGTTCTGCTCGGGAGGCAACACCGGCTGGATCGCCAGCGAGCCCGACGCGACCGTCGACCTGCTGCGCACCCGGATGATCGCGTTCTACCGCGCCTGGCTGTCGATCCGGAGGCTCGAGGTCCCGACCATCGCCGCGGTCAACGGGGCTGCGGTCGGCGCCGGCCTGTGCCTCGCGCTGGCCTGCGACCTGCGCTACGCCGCGTCCGGCGCCAAGCTCGACGTCCCCTTCGTCAGGCTCGGGATGCACCCGGGCATGGCCGCGACGTACCTCCTGCCCAACGTCGTCGGGCCGGCGGTCGCGCGCGACCTGCTGCTCACCGGCCGGATGGTGGAGGCCGACGAGGCGCTGCGCCTGGGCCTGGTGGCGGGCGTGCACGCGCGCGAGACCTTCCTCGACGACGTGCTGGCGACGGCGGCGGGGATCGCCGCGACCGCCCCGATCGCGAGTCGGCTCACCAAGCTGGCGCTGGCCGACGGCGGCCACGCCGACGTGGAGTCGTGCCTGCAGTGGGAGGCCCTGGCCCAGCCGGTGACGCTCGCGACCGCCGACCTGCAGGAGGGCATCCGGGCGAGCCAGGAGCGGCGGCCGCCGGTCTTCACCGGCCACTGAGACCTGCTCAGACAGGTAGAGGCCCCCGCTTCGCGTCCCGACACTTGCCTTCCCCTTGCGAGTGTCGGTCGGCGCCCCGGGGGCCTCGTCCGACCCGAACGCTAGGGAGCCGGGTGCCCCGGGTCAATGCGACCGCGGGTCACGCTGTGGATAACCCTGTGGACAACTCTGTGGATAACTTGCCTCCGCCGGTGGAAACCGGGCGATCTGCCGGGAGGGACCTGTGGAGGACACGCCCGAGGCGGGCGCCCGCGAGGCCCTGACCTGGGAGAATGGTCCTCCACCGGGTGTGGAGGAAAGATTCTCGACAGATTTCACGAAGCAATCGCCGCGAAGGAGCACCTGGATGAGTCAGTACGCCGCCGGCCCGGTCGCGGCTCTGCGCCGGATCGCGTTCCTGCTGGAACGCGCCCGCGAGGACACCTACAAGGTGAAGGCCTTCCGTGGGGCCGCCGCGACGATCCTGCCGATCCCTGACGACGAGCTGGCCCGCCGGGTCGACGACGGCACGCTCACCGAGCTCCCGGGCGTGGGCGCGAGCTCGGCCAGGGTGATCGCCGCCGCCGTGCGGGGCGAGGTGCCCGAGCGGCTGGCGAAGGCCGAGAGCGAGCTCGCCGGGCCGCTGACCGACGGGGGAGGCGACGGGCTGCGGGCGCTGCTGCGCGGCGACCTGCACTCCCACTCCGACTGGTCCGACGGCGGCTCCCCGATCGAGGAGATGGCGTTCACCGCGATCGAGCTCGGCCACGACTACCTCGTGCTCACCGACCACTCGCCGCGGCTCACCATCGCCCACGGCCTCAGCGCCGAGCGGCTGACCCGGCAGCTGGGGGTGGTCGAGGCGGTCAACGCGCACCTCGCGGGCAGCGGCTTCACGCTGCTCAAGGGGATCGAGGTCGACATCCTCGACGACGGCTCCCTCGACCAGACCGACGAGCTCCTCGACCGGCTCGACGTCCGCGTCGCGAGCGTGCACTCCAAGCTCAAGATGGACGCGGCGGCGATGACCCGTCGGATGGTCGGCGCGGTCCGCAACCGGCACACCAACGTGCTGGGCCACTGCACGGGCCGACTGGTCACCGGCGGGCGTGGCACCCGCGGGCAGTCGCAGTTCGACGCCAAGGCGGTCTTCGAGGCCTGTGCGGAGCACGACGTCGCGGTCGAGATCAACTCCCGACCCGAGCGACGGGACCCTCCGACCAAGCTGCTGGAGCTCGCCCGCGACACCGGCTGCCTGTTCTCGATCGACTCCGACGCCCACGCCCCGGGGCAGCTCGACTTCCTGGTGCTCGGCTGCGAGCGGGCCGAGGCGGCGGGCATCGACGCCGACCGGATCGTCAACACCTGGCCTCGAGAGCGCCTCCTGGCGTGGGCGCGCAAGTAGATTCATCCCCATGGACGACGCCGAGGTGGAGGTACGCCGCTCCAAGCGGCGCCGCCGTACGGTCTCGGCCTACCGCGACGGCAACCGGATCGTGGTGCTCATCCCGGCCTCGCTGAGCCGCCGCGAGGAGGCCGAGTGGGTCCGGACCATGGTGCAGCGCATCGAGAAGTCCGAGCGCCGCCGGCGACTGAGCGACGACGACCTGATGGAGCGGGCCTGGGACCTCAGCAACCGCTACCTCGGCGGGCTCGCCGCTCCCGAGTCGGTGCGCTGGGTCGAGAACCAGAACACCCGCTGGGGCTCGTGCACGCCGGGTGACCGCACGATCCGGCTCTCCGCGCGCCTCCAGGCGATGCCCGGCTGGGTGATCGACTACGTGCTCGTCCACGAGCTCGCCCACCTGCTCGAGTCGGGGCACGACGCGGCGTTCTGGGCCTGGGTCGACCGCTACCCGCGCTCCGACAAGGCGAAGGGCTACCTCGAGGGCTGGTCGGCCGCGGCCCGGCTCGAGCCGCCGCCGGGCTCCGACGTCGACTGAACCCGCCCGAGCGCCAGCGCGACCAGCTCCACCAGATCGGGCTCCGGGTCGGGCAGTGTCTCGACCGGCCACCAGGCGACGTCGAGCGACTCCTCGCTGACCGCGTGGACGGCGTCGGCCCCCGCGACCGACAGGAACCTCACGTCGAGGTGGTGCACGTCGCCGCCCGGTCCGCAGAACGGCACCGCGTGCTCGCTCAGCTGCACCGGCACCGGGTCGATGACGAGACCGACGAGGCCGGACTCCTCGCCGGCCTCCCGCAGGGCGGCGCCGGCCAGGGTGGCGTCGGCCGGCTCGCAGTGGCCGCCGAACTGGAACCAGCGACGCGCCTTCGCGTGCAGCGTGAGCAGCACCCGGGTGTGGTCGTGGCTGAGCACGAGCGTGCTCGCTGTGAGGTGGTCGGGCACGCAGGCGCGCGTCATCCCGTCCGGGTGCGCGTCGAGGTGGGCGACGTAGCGCTCCCGGAGCGCGGCCTGCTCACGCGTGGGCGCGGCCCAACTCGCGAGCGTGGCCCGCGCGTCGGCGTGGAGCACTTCTGGGGAGAGCGTCACTCGCCGTCGAGCAGCTTGCGCAGCTCGGCGTCGAAGTCGTTCTCGGTCAGCGACTCGGGGGCGGCGGCGTCCTCACGGAAGCCGAGCGGGTCGTCGAGGTCGGCCGAGGTCGGCAGCAGGTGCGGCGAGAGCCAGACCCCGTCGCGGGCCTCGATGCCCTGGCGCTGGCGCAGCGAGCCCCACAGGGTGGAGGCGTCGCGCAGCCGGCGGGGGCGCAGCTCGAGGCCGACCAGGGCCGCGAAGGTCTCCTCGGCCGGACCGCCGGCCGCACGCCGGCGGCGTACGGCCTCCTGAAGACGCAGCGCCGCGGGCATCCGCTCGGCGGTGGCCTGGCTGACGACCTCGTCGACCCAGCCCTCGACCAGGGCGAGCGCGATCTCGAGCCGCTCGAGCGCCGCCTGCTGGGCGGGCGACTTGGGCAACTCGAAGAGACCGCCCTCCAGCAGCTGCTGCATGGACTCGGGGTTGGCCGGGTCGATGCCGCGCATCTGCTCCTCGATCCGGCTCTGCAGACCCTCGGCGTTGATCTCGAGGCCGCGCGCGTAGTCGGTGACCGCACCGAGGAGGTGGTCGCGAAGCCAGGGGGCGTGGGCGAACAGCCGCTGGTGGGCGGCCTCACGCAGCGCGAGGTAGAGGAGTACGTCGTCCTCGGAGACGTCCAGGCCGTCGGCGAAGGCGGCCACGTTGGCAGGGACGAGTGCGGCCAGACCGGGGGTCGACAGCGGCAGGCCGATGTCGGAGGCGGTGAGGACCTCGCCGGCCAGGCTGCCGAGGCCGGAGCCGACCTGGTTGGCGAGCATCGCGCCGATCGCCTTGCCCAGGATGCCGATGATCGGGCCGGCGGCTGCCTGGGCCTCGGGCGGCAGCGCCTGGCTGACGCCCTTGACCGACTGCTCGGCGACCGGCTCGACCAGGCCCTTCCACACGTCGAGGGTCGAGACGATCCACTCGGCGCGGCTCCAGGCCGCGGTCGTCTGGACGGCCGACGGGATCTCGGTGGCGCCGTCGAGCCAGTGGTCGGCGAGCCGGACGGCGTCGGCGACGGCGTCCTTCTGCTTCTGGGTGGGGCTCGGGTCAGGCGTCTGGGCGACGGTCTTGCGGGCGACGTCCTCGGCGACGGACCAGTTGAGGGCGCCGTCGTAGGGCTGCATCATCGCCTGGATCTGGCCCATGATCTGGCCGAGGTCGGGCATACCGGCCATCCCGCCACCCAGTGCGCCGCCGAGGCCGCTGGCGCTGAAGAACTGCTCGAAAGGCGTGCCCTTGAAGGGGTTCTGGCCCTCGTCGGGCGCCTCGTCCGGGCCGTCGCCGGGTCCTGTGCTCATGGGGCCACGGTACTGCGGTTCGACAAGCCGTAAGGTCGGCGTGTGGCCAATCCCGCCGTCCGCCTCGTCGACCTCCGTGACACGCCCCTGAGCGTCGAGGAGGTCACCGCTGTCCTCGACGACCCGACCGACGGCGGCGTCACTGTCTTCATCGGGCGCGTGCGTGACCACGACGCAGGCAAGGGCGTCACCGGCCTGGACTACTCCGCCCACCCCACCGCGCTCGACCGGCTGCGACAGGTGTGCGACCAGGTGGCCGACTCCTTCCCGGTCAACGGGATCGCCGCGGTGCACCGGGTCGGCCGCCTCGAGATCGGCGACATCGCCGTCGTCGTGGCCGCCTCCGCCGCGCACCGGGGCCAGGCCTTCGACGCCTCCCGCGCCCTGATCGACAACCTCAAGGCCGAGGTGCCGATCTGGAAGCACCAGGTCTTCAGCGACGGCACCGAGGAGTGGGTCGGCGCGCCCTGAGCGGACCCGGCCGCGCCGCGTCCTACTCTCGAGGGGTGGAGATCCTGCTCTGGCTCGTGCCCCCGGCCGCCGCCACGGTCGTGGCGATGGTGTGGGTGGGCTGGCTCGGCCGCGAGGGGCGTGGCGAGGTCGACCGCGAGGTCGCCGTACGCCGGCTCGGTGAGGCGCTCGAGAGGCAGTCCAAGGCGCCCCGGTACGCCGCCGGCAACCCGGCGCGCGACCGCAGCACCGGCATCGCCGTACGACCCTCGCGCGCGGCGCCGCTGCGGTCCGTCCCGCCGCCCGCCGACGAACCACCCCAGCGCCGCGTCTCCTGAGCGGGATTCGGGTCCCGGACCGCGAGCCGGCACGCTTGGCCGGGGTGAGAGGGTGGCGCCATGAGCCAGCGCCTGATCGCCGCGATGATCGCGGCACCGCTGGTGCTCGGACTGCTGGTCGTGGCGGCGTTCCTGCCGCTCGACTACGTCACCTACTCGCCGGGCTACACCGTCGATGTGCTGGCGGAGTCCGACGGCGCCGAGATCATCCAGGTCGACGGCCACAAGACCTACCGCGACGACGGCGAGCTGCGGATGACGACCGTGCTGGTCTCGCTGCCCAAGGACAAGGGTGAGTGCGCCGGCGGCTGCAAGAACCTCTACGAGCTGATGGCGACCTGGGCGGGCTCTGACGACGCCGTCTACCCCTACGACGCGGTCTACAGCGACGACGAGACCCCCGAGTCCAACGACCGCGAGGGCGCGGTCTCGATGGTCACCTCCCAGGACGCCGCCATCGCGGTCGCGCTGCGCGAGCTCGGCATCAAGACCAAGCCGGCCGTGGAGGTCAGCTTCGTCGAGGCCGGGATGCCGGCCGAGGGCAAGCTCCTCGCCCGCGACGTCCTGCTCAAGGTCAACGGAGTGCCGCTCAAGGACGCGCAGCAGCTCGTCGACGCGGTCTCCGGGACGCCGCAGGGAGACGACGTCACGCTGTCGGTACGCCGTGGCCGCACGGTCAGCGACGTGTCGGTCACGCCTGAGCTGGTCTTCGACGAGGAGACCGGCGAGAACGTGCAGCGCATCGGCATCACGCCCGGCAACGGGTTCCTGTTCCCCTTCGACGTGCGGGTCAACATCGACCCCAACATCGGCGGCCCCAGCGCGGGCCTGATGTTCTCCCTCGCGATCTACGACACCCTGACCCCCGGCTCGCTCACCGGCGGCGGCGTCGTCGCCGGCACCGGTGAGATCGCGGCCACGGGCCAGGTCGGGCCGATCGGTGGCATCCAGCAGAAGATCGCCGGCGCCCGCGACGACGGCGCCAAGCTGTTCCTGGTGCCGCCCGACAACTGCGGCGAGGCGCTGGGTGCCGACAACGGCGGCATGCGCCTGGTGAAGGCCACGACCATGCACGCCGCCCTGGGGGCGATCCAGGACTGGGCCGCCGACCCCGGCGCCGACCTTCCTTCCTGCGAGGACGCCGCATGACGCTCGACAACCCCCCGGCCGACCCGCTGGACGCCGACCCGGCGCTGGCCTCGGCCGTGCTCGAGATCGAGGAGCACATCTCCGCGGCCGGCTGGGACCAGCCGGCCCGGCTCTACGCCCTGGTCGACACCGCCCAGCTGGTGGCCCACGAGCCCGCCCTCGCGGCGTCCATGGGCCTGGACGACACGTCCGAGCTGGGCTCGCTGACCGCGATCGAGCAGGACCAGCTCAGCCCCGAGGTCGAGCTCGAGCACGCGCTCGAGTCGATCACCTGGCCGCCCAACGTGCTCGGGTGCGCGGCCGTGGTCGAGCGCTTGGTGCTGCCGCCCGACGTCGACGACGCCATCCCCGACGACGCCGACGAGGCCCTGGAGTTCGCTCGCGAGCATCCGGACCGCCAGGAGGTCCGGATCGTGGCCGGCGCGACCCGCCACGGATCGACGTACTGCGCCCTCCGACTGCGCGCCCACGACGACGACCAGTCGGTCGTCGGCGGCATCGACCTCGTCCCCGGCCTGCTCGCGCTGCTCAGCGCGACACTGGTCGACGAACCTGCACCACAACCACAGGAGAACCCGTGAGCGAGCTTTTCGACAACGACCCGCGCGACCCGGCGCCGCCCGCGACCTCGCGGCGCTCCCGGGCGCTGGTGATCACGGCGGTCGTGCTGATCGTGGCGTTCTTCGGCCTGACGACGTTCGCGGCGATCTACACCGACCGCCTCTGGTACAGCTCGGCCGGCTACGGCAGCGTCTTCAGCACGCTCTTCTGGACCCGCACCGGTCTGTTCCTGGCGTTCGGCGCCACGATGGCCGTGATCGTCGCGGTCAACGTCGTGCTGGCCTACCGGTTCCGGCCGCTGTTCCGGCCCTCGTCGCCGGAGCAGGGCGGGCTCGATCGCTACCGCGACGCCGTCACGCCGATCCGGACCTGGATCGTGATCGGGGTCGCGCTGCTGCTGGGCCTCTTCGCCGGCACCTCGGGCGCGGGGGAGTGGCGCACGTTCCTGCTGTGGCGCAACTCCCAGGAGTTCGGCACCGAGGACGCCTACTTCAACCGTGACATCGGGTTCTACGTCTTCGACCTGCCCTGGTTCCACTTCGTCGTCGACTTCCTGATGGTCGCGATCGTGATCGCCCTGCTCGCCGCGGCGGTCACCCACTACCTCTACGGCGGCGTGCGCCTGCAGGCCACCCGCGACCGGCTGTCCGGCGCCGCGCAGGTGCAGCTCTCGGTGCTGCTGGGCCTGTTCGTGCTGCTCAAGGCGGGCGACTACTACCTCGACCGGTTCGACCTGGTCAACCAGTCGGGGCGGCTGATCACCGGGCTGACCTACACCGACGACCACGCCGTGCTCCCCGCCAAGAACATCCTGATGGGCATCGCGCTGATCTGCGCCGTGCTCTTCTTCCTCAACGTCTGGCGCCGCACCTGGATGCTGCCGTCGGTGGGCCTCGCGCTCCTCGCCCTGTCTGCCGTGCTGCTCGGCATGATCTGGCCCGGCATCGTCCAGCAGTTCCAGGTGAAGCCCTCCGAGGCGGACAAGGAGGAGCAGTACATCGCGGCCAACATCGAGGCCACGCGCGCGGCGTACGACCTCACCGACGTCGACAGCGAGCCGTACACCAGCAACGCGACTGCTGTGGCCAGCAGGCTGTCGGCCCTGACCGGCGAGACCTCCTCCATCCCACTGGTGGACCCGGCGCTCGTGCGCGAGACGTTCGAGCAGAACCAGCAGGGACGCAACTACTACTCCGTCGCCGACGTCCTGGACGTCGACCGCTACGAGATGAACGGCGTCGACCGCGCGCTGGTGCTGGGCGTGCGCGAGCTCGACCAGGCGGGCATCAACGAGGGTGACCAGAACTGGTCCAACCTCCACACCGTCTACACACACGGCAACGGCGTGATCGCCGCCTACGCCAACCAGCGCGGCGCCGACAACAACAGCCTCGACACCGAGATCCAGTGGGCCGAGGGCAACCAGGTCAACCCCGACGGCAGTCGTCAGGACGACCTGAGCGAGCTCACCGGCGGCTACGAGAGCCGGATCTACTTCGGTGAGGACAGCCCCGACTACTCGGTCGTGGGCAAGGAGAAGGACGACTCCGGCAGCGTCGAGCTGAGCCTGGCCAGCGGGACCGAGGACGAGGACGAGACCACGACCTACGACGGTGCCGGCGGCGTCGACATCGGGTCCACGTTGAACCAGCTCATGTACGCCGTGAAGTTCGGTGAGGCCAACTTCCTACTCTCCGGTCGCGTGCACGACAACAGCCAGGTGCTCTACAACCGGACCCCGCGTGAGCGGGTGGAGAAGGTCGCGCCCTGGCTCACGATCGACGACGACATCTACCCCGCGATCGTGGACAACAAGGTCGTGTGGATCGTCGACGGCTACACCACCACCGACCGCTACGCGAGTGCGGAGCGCGAGTCGTTCGAGGAGATGACCGACGACTCCCTCCAGGACGACAGCGGCCTGGCCACCCTGCCCACCGACGAGATCAACTACATGCGCAACGCGGTCAAGGCCACCGTCGACGCCTACGACGGCACCGTCACGCTCTACGAGTGGGACGAGGAGGACCCGATCCTGAAGGCCTGGATGAGTGCGTTCCCCGACACGGTCGTGGAGAAGTCGGAGATCTCCGACGAGCTGGAGCAGCACCTGCGCTACCCCGAGGACCTGTTCAAGGTGCAGCGCTACCAGTACGCCCGCTACCACATCACCGATGCGGCCGCGTGGTACCAGGGCAGCGACCGCTGGGAGGTCCCGGAGGACCCCAACAGCCGTGGCAGCAACCTGCAGCCGCCGTACCGTCTCTTCGTCGACGAGACCGCCGGGGACGAGGGTGCGACGCCCCAAGAGACCTGGTCACTGACCTCGACCTTCGTGCCCTACGGCAAGGACAACCTGGCATCGTTCGTCTCGGTCAACAGTGACGCGTCCTCGGACGACTACGGGAAGATCTCCGTGCGCGAGGTCTCCGACACCACGACCAAGGGGCCGGGCAACATCGCCAACGACTTCAGCTCCGACCCGGGGGTGCGCGATCTGCTGCGCGACTTCGAGACCGGGCAGTCGCCGCCGTTGTTCGGCAACATCCTCACGCTGCCGGTGGCCGACGGGCTCATTTACGTCGAGCCCGTCTACGCCGTGCGCGCCGGCTCCAGTGCGGCGTACCCGATCCTGCAGTACGTCCTGGTCTCCTACGGCGAAAACGTAGGCATCGGTGTCACCATGCTCGAGGCGCTGGCCGATGCCCTCGGTGTCGACCCCAACGCACCGGTCGAGCCGCCGCCGGTCGAGCCCGGTGACCCGGGTGGGCCGGACCAGCCGGCACTGACGCTCAACCAGAAGATCGCGCAGCAGCTGGCCCTCGCGCAGGACGCCTTCGACGCGGCCCAGGCCGCACTCGCCGCGGGTGACCTCGCGACGTACCAGGAGGAGAACGAGAAGGCAGCCACAGCCGTGGCCGAGGCGGTCCGGCTCGCCAACACCCGGCCCACTGGCGCCGGCAACGGTGGCACGGGAGAAGACAACGCAGGGTGAGCTGACGAGGGCTACGATCGCGCACACGGCGTAGAGCGGAGGGGCGCGGGTGGCGGGACCAGAGCTGAGGCTGCCCGCCGCGCCCCGACGCGAGCCCGAGTTCGGCCACGACGCCCTCGTGGTGTGCGACAACCTGGTGCGGATCTACCAGACCGAGAGCGTCGAGGTACAGGCCCTGCAGGGGCTCGACCTGCTGGTGCACCAGGGCGAGATGATCGCGATCGTCGGTGCTTCGGGGTCGGGCAAGTCCACGCTGCTGCAGGTGCTCGCGGGAGTCGACGCGCCGACGGCCGGGCGCGCCCAGGTCGCGGGCCACGACCTGGTGGACATGTCGCGCACCGAGCGCGTGCGCTACCGGCGGCACGTCGTGGGGTTCGTGCGCCAGCAGTCCACGCGCAACCTGGTGCCCTACCTGACCGCACGTCAGGTGGTGGACCTGCCGATGGCCATCGCCGGGGTGTCCCGCAAGGAGCGCCGGTCCCGCGCTGACGGCCTGCTCGAGACCCTGGGGGTGACGCACTGCGCCGACCGTCGGCCGGACCAGATGTCCGGCGGCGAGCAGCAGCGGGTGGCCATCGCCGTCGCGCTCGCCAACCGACCCAGCGTGGTCCTGGCCGACGAGCCGACCGGTGAGCTCGACAGCGAGACCGCCCTGGAGGTGTTCGCCGCGCTGCGCACCGCCAACCGCGAGCTGGACGCGACCGTCGTCGTCGTCACGCACGACAGTGCGGTGAGCGGGCAGGTCGCGCGCACCGTGTCGATCCGGGACGGGCGGACGAGCAGCGAGGTCCTGCGCAACGGGGAGACGGCGGACGCTCCGGGAGGGTCGGAGGAGTACGCCGTGATGGACCGCGCCGGCCGGGTCCAGGTGCCTCGCGAGTTCCGCGAGGCGCTGGCCCTCACCCGTCGGGTACGCCTCGCGCTGACCGAGGACCACGTCGAGATCCGGTCGGACCGCGGCGAGACACGGTGAGCGCCGTCGCCGAGCCGATGGTGGCTGTCCGGGGCCTCACGCGCACCTACGGCTCGGCCCCGACCACCGTGCACGCGCTGAGCGAGGTCTCCTTCGACATCGCGCCCGGCGAGCTGGTCGCGGTGGTGGGCCGCTCGGGCTCCGGCAAGACGACCCTGCTCAACCTCCTGGGCGGGCTGGACCGTCCGGACGCGGGGACGGTGCGGGTGGCCGGCACCGAGGTCACCGCCCTGGACGAGCAGGGACTCAGCCGGCTGCGGCGGGACACG
Organism: Nocardioides szechwanensis; assembly: GCF_900103935.1. Taxonomy (GTDB): domain Bacteria; phylum Actinomycetota; class Actinomycetes; order Propionibacteriales; family Nocardioidaceae; genus Nocardioides; species Nocardioides szechwanensis. The sequence goes on along the minus strand of NZ_FNIC01000008.1, from coordinate 108,331 downwards.
ATCTCCTACGTCTTCCAGACCTTCGGGCTGATCCCGGCGCTCACCGCCGCGGAGAACATCGGGGTGCCCCTGCGCCTACGTCGTACGCCGACGCACGAACGCGAGAGCCGGGTCGCCCTGCTGCTCGATCTGGTGGGGCTGCGCGATCACGCGCTGCAACGCCCCGCGGAGCTCTCGGGAGGCCAGCAGCAGCGGGTCGGCATCGCGCGGGCGCTGGCCGGCTCGCCCCGGCTGCTGCTGGCCGACGAGCCGACGGGACAGCTCGACGCCGAGACCGGGCTCGCGGTGATGGCGTTGCTGCGCGCGGTCGTCGAGTCCGAGGGCGTCACCGCGGTGGTGGCGACGCACGACACCGTGACAATGTCCCTCGCCGACCGGGTGCTGAGGATCGCTGACGGACGAGTCGACGGCTGAGATGGCGCACGCGTGCTGACCTTGGTCGTCCGGCGCGCTCTCGTGCAGCGGCGCCTGTTGACGGCCGTCGTGGTGCTGATCGCGGTCGCCGCCAGTCTCGTGGGCATCTGCTCGCTGCTGCTCGGCGTCACCGCCGACCGTGCCTTCCACGCTGAGATCGAGCGGTCGCAGCCGGAGGACGTCGACGTCACGGCGTACGTCGTCGGGGTCGCCGGCTCTGACGCGGTGGACGCGCGCGAGCAGGCGCGGAGCGTGGTCCGGGACGTCCTCGCCCCTATGCAGCCCACCGTCACCAGCACCGCGACGGCCCGGATGCGACGGCTCGGGGACAGCGACCGCCTGGCCTACCTGGAGACCGGCGACGACCTGGCGCAGCGTGCGGACCTGACCTCGGGACGGTGGCCCGACGACGCTGCCGCGGGGGCTGGCGAGGCCCTGGTGCCGGACACTGCAGCGCGCCTGCTTGACCTGAGCCTGGGGACCCGGGTCACGTTCGGGACGGAGATCGGCCTCGACGGGGTCGACAACCGGGTGGTCGTCGTGGTCGTCGGCACCTACCGCCCACACGATCGCGCCGGGTGGGAGACCGACCCGCTGGGCGGGGACGGGTTCGACCCGGCGTACAGCGACGGCACGGTGACCGCACCGGCCTACGGCCCGTTCCTGGTCGGTGACGCGGCGTTCCTGGCGTCCGGGTCGTCGGTCACCGGGCTGCGCGTCGTCGCCCATCCCACCCTCACCCTGGCCGAGGACTCCTCCCTTCGCGACGCCGTGGACTCGCTGGACCACGCCTCCGGCCTGCTGTCGGCGCGGGTCGACGACCGGGCGCGGATCACCCGGGTGGCCTCGGACCTCTCCCGGACGCTCGACCGGGTCCACGCACAGCAGGCCAGCACCCGAGCGGCCGTGCTCGTGGTCCTCCTGCTGGGTACGGCGCTCTCCCTCGCGGCCGCGCTGCTGGCCGGGTGGCTGGTCGCCGGCGTCCGTGACGACGAGCGGGCGTTGCTGGTGTCGTTGGGCCTCAGCCGCCGCCAGCAGGTCGGGGTCGCGCTCCTCGAGTCGTTGCTCCTCGCCGTCACCGCCGCACTGCTGGCCGTGCCGACCGCGGCGGTGGTCCACTCCCGCCTGACCCACCTTCCGGACCTCGAGGCGGCCGGGCTCACTCAGTCGCCCTCCGTCACCTGGGGACTGGTAGTCCCCGTCCTGGCAGGAGCCGTGCTGCTCGCCCTGGCCCTCGTGGTCACCGCCCTGGACACCGGGACGATGCGCACCCCGGTCGGTCGGCGCCGGGCGATCGCCCGCTCCGGCCTCGACCTGGCGCTGCTGGGTGTCGCCGGGGTCGCCTTCTGGCAGCTGCGCTCACAGCCCGCGACGACCGCCACCCCGGGCGACGTCACGCTGACGGTGGCGCCGGTGCTCTGCCTGGCGGCGGTGACCGTGGTGGCGGTGCGCCTGGTGCCGCTGCTCCTGGCCGCGTCCGCCCGGGTCGCCGCGCGGTCGCGGGCGTTGGTCCTGCCCCTGGCGGCGCAGCAGGCAGCCCGGCGCTCGCACGCCGGTACGGCGATGGTCCTGGTCGCCGCGGCGGTCGCGGCGTCGGTCTTCGGGCTCGCCCTGAGGACGACCTGGGAGCGCTCGCAGGACGACCAGGCGGCCTTGCGCGTCGGCACCGACCTGACGCTCACGCTCCCCGCCCCGGCCGGACCGCGTGAGGCCGCCGCGGTCCTCGCCGCGACCGGCGATATCTCGCACGGGCCAGTCGTCTCGGCCGTCATCGACCGACCGCTCGCGCTGGGTCGCTACGTCGGAGAGGCGGGCGCGCGACCGGTGCTCGTGGCGGTCGACACCCGGCACGCGGGAGCACTGCTGCGCGGGCGCCTCGATCCCGGCACCACCTGGGCAGAGGTCGCCGCCGACCTGGACCCGGGCTCACCGGTGGACGGCCTCGTGCTGCCCGATGCCGGCACCGGGCTCGAGCTCCAGGGCGTGCTCGAGGACGAGGCTCCGGCCGGCGTGGCCCTCACGGTGCAGCCCACCGTCGTCGTCCAGGACGCGGCCGGGCTGCGCAGCGCCGTGGCCGCGGAGCCGCTGCCCATGGACGGGCGGTCGCACCCGGTCGAGCTGCTGGAGCCGCTCGGGTCGGGGCTGCGCCTGGTCGGCGTACGCCTGGACCTGGACGGCGGCTCGGGTGTCGGCCCAGGCGTGTCGGCTCCCGAGGTGTCGGTGACCCTGCGGGTCCCAGGTGCGGAGGCGGACAGCGGCTCGTCCTGGGAGGTCAGGTCCCTGGGGCGCGACACCCCGGTCCGCGGCGCGAGGGTCTCGCTCGATCGGACCGATGCCGGCACCGAGGTGCGTACGACGGCGCGCCTCGACCTCACCTACCTCGCCTACACCGGTGCCGTCATCCTGACGACCGCGTTCGCGGCGCCGGCCGAGGTGCCCGTCGTCGTCTCCCAGGAGCTCGCCGACGTCGTCGGTGCCCAGGTCGGGGAGGAGATCTCGGCGATCGTCGGCAGCGCCGCCCTCGCGCTCCGGGTGACGGCGGTCGTGCCGACCGTGCCCTCGGCGCCCGGCCAGGTGGCGGTGCTCGCCGACGCCGACACGCTCACGCGTGCGCTGATCGGCGGCGGTCGGCTGGAGCCGGTGGTGGACGCCTGGTGGGTCGCCGACCCGACTCCGCAGACAGCCGACGCGTTGCGGGCGCTGGGGATCGGTGACGTCACGACCCGCCAGGACGTGGCCGAGGAGCTGGCCCAGGGACCGTTGCGGGTCACGGTGCCCTCCGCTCTGTCGACCCTCGTGGTCGCCGCCGTGCTGTTGCTCCTCGCCGGCGTCGGGCTCGTGCTGAGCGCCGACCGCCAGCGTCGGTCGGCGGAGGTGGCACGACTGCGGGCGCTGGGGCTCAGCCGGCGGGACGCGCGACGCCTGCTCTTCGTCGAGCACAGCGCCTTCCTCGTCCCGCTGGTGCTGCTGGGTGCGCTGGTGGGCCTGGTGGCGGCAGTGTTGCTCGGTCCACTCCTGATCCGGTCCGACCTGGGAGCCGCGCCGGTCCCGGACGCCGTCGTCGCGTGGCCGTGGGCGGCCGAGGGCCTCCTGGTCGGCGGGCTGCTGCTCGGCTCGCTGGCCATCACCGCGATCGTGACGGCGTTCCACGTCCGACGGTCGGATCCCGCTCATCTCCGGGCGGGTGACGACTGATGCCCCGCACCCGGATACACGGGGCGACGATCACCGGGCGCCTGCGCAGCGACCTGGGCCTCCTGCTGCTCATGGGGCTGGTCGTGGCGGTCACGGTCGCGATGACCGCAGCAGCGGCACCGCTCGCCGAGCGCACCGCCGACCGCGCGATCGAGACGACGGTGCGCGACGCCGGTCTGCGGGGTGCGGTCATCGCGACGATGCCGGAGTGGTTCTCCGACCCGCGTGCCAGGACGCGTGCCCCGAACACGCTCGTGGAGATCCGCCAGGACGCCGACTACGCCCAGGACGGGCTGCCTCCGCGGCTGGCCGCCGTACTCCGCCCGGGGGTCGCGACCGTCACCACTCCGGCCCTGCACCTGCTCGACGCCGGCGCGGGCCGCTACCTGCGGCTGGCCTTCGTCGACGCTCCCGACGGTGCGCCCGAGGTGACCTACACGGCCGGGAGCCCTCCGAGGGCCAGCGTGGGTGTCGACGGCGCCGAGCTCACGCTGCCGTCCGACGCGGGTCCCTGGCCGGTGCAGGTCGCTCTGTCGGAGGCCGCCGCCGACGCGCTCGGACTGAAGCCGGGTGACCGGGTCCCGGCCGAGGACGCGCAGCACCGCGCAGTGCTGCTCCGGATCAGCGGCGTCTACACCGCGGACGACGCGAACGACGACGCCTGGCAGCTCGTGACCGAGCTGCTCACGCCTTCGCAGGGCGTCACCGAGGGTCTCCTGCGCACCTCGGCGGCGGCGCTGGTCTCTGCCGAGTCCCTGCCCGACCTGCGCCTCGGCGTACCGGACGACGACCTCACCCGCCGCATCGTCTTCACGCCGCAGCCGCCGCTGATGACGTCGCGCCACTCCTCGGCACTGGAGCAGGAGGTCGTGTCGCTGCAGACCTCCGCCGGGCTGGCCCGGGGCGACATCTCCTGGGACAGCCTGCTCGACCGGGTGCTGGACGACGGGCGGACGCGGGTGTCCGCCGCTCGCGGCCAGGCGCAGGTGCTGCTCGTGGGGCTGCTCGCCTGCGCCCTGATGGTGCTCGTGCTGGCGGCACAGCTGCTGGTGCGTCGTCGTACCGGCTCGGTGACCATGGCCCGGGAGCGCGGGGCGTCGCTGCTCGGCATCGGGGCGGAGCTGCTCGTCGAGTCGGTGGCCGTCGCCGCGGCCGGAGCCGCGGTCGGCCTGGCCGTCGTCCGGCTGCTGGTCGGGAGCGTGGGCTGGTCCTGGCCGGTCCCGGTGCTCGTCGTGGCTGCCCTGGCCGCCCCGGTGCTCGGCGCCGTCACGGCAGGTCGCGCGGCCGGAGCCCGCCGGGTGCCGGCCAACCGCACCGCCCGCCGTACGGCGGCTCGCGCCGTCCGCTTGCGCAGGGTCGCACTCGAGCTGGGGGTCCTGGCCGTGGCCATGCTGGCGTTCGTGGCACTGCGCCAGCGGGGCGTCGTCGGGGGCGAGGACGGCGGCGACCTGACGGCCGCGAGCGCCGCCACGTGGTGGGCGGTCGCGGGCGCGCTGGTCGTGCTCCGTCTGCTGCCACCGGCCGTGCTGCTCTCGCTGCGCGCCGCCCGTCGCACGGCCGGTGGGATCCGGTTCCTCGTGTCGGCGCGGCTCATGGAGACCGCGGCGAGGGCCCTGCCGCTGCTCGTGGTGTCGGTGGCGACCGCCCAGCTCACGTTCGGTGTGGCGCTGGCCGCGACCGAGCGGGAGGGACAGGTAGCGGGAGCGCTGCTCAGCGTGGGTGGCGACGTGCGGCTCACCACCGCTCCCGACCCCGCGCTCGTGGGCACCACCCAGCGGGTCGCCGACGCGCCAGGAGTGCGCGCGGCAGCGTCCGCCCGGGTCGCGGACGGCGTACTGGCCGCGTCGCGCTCCAGCGCCGACCGGGTCCGGCTGGTCGTGGTCGACGCTGACGCCTACCAGCGCCTGCTCGACGAGAGTGCGCTGCCCGACGCGCCCCAGCTCGCACTTCTGGGTGCAGACGGGGGCGAGCGGGTGCCGGCCCTGCTGCTCGGGGGAGATGCCGGGCTGCGGGACGGTCTGGTACTGGCCTGGGACGACGTGCGCGTGCCCCTCGACGTGGTCGGCACCGCCCCGTCCGTGGGTCTGTCGGCGGATCCCGTGGTCGTCGTGGACACCCTCGCCTTCGCGGCCTCCGGGGCCCTCGCGCAGCCCGACACCGTGTGGGCGGTCGGACCGGGCGCCGCGAGCGCGGTCGAGGCGGCCTCGGGCGGGACCGGATCCGTGACCCGGTACGACGACGAGCTGGACGCGCGGCGCGACGCACCGCTGCCCTCGGGCCTGGTCCGGCTGGCCGTGGCGGCATCGCTGATGCTGCTGCTCTTCGCCGTCCTTGCGGTGGTCCTCGCGGCGGCCACGGAGGCGCCAGGGCGTGCGGAGTCGTTGGAACGGCTGCGTGCGCTCGGTCTCCGCGACCGTGACCTGCGCCGGATCCTGGTCGGTGAGCTGCTGACCCCGGTCGTCGTCGCCGCGCTTGCCGGTCTGGCCTTGGGCATCGGCAGCGCCCACGCGATGTTCGGCTCCCTGTCGCTCGAGCGGATCACCGGCCAGACCGGACCGCCCGAGATCGTCGTCCCGTGGTGGATCACGCTCGCGCCCGTCGCTCTCGTGCTCGCCGTCCTGGTGGTCTCCACCATCGAGTGGCGCCGCCTGCGCCGCCGTGTCCTGGCCCAGCTCCTGCGCAGCTGACCCGATTTGGAGCCGTCTCAGCCCATGCCGTAACGTTGTGTTCACCGACGCGGGGTGGAGCAGTTCGGTAGCTCGCTGGGCTCATAACCCAGAGGTCGCAGGTTCAAATCCTGCCCCCGCTACAAAGTAAAACTGCAGGTCAGAAGCGGTTTCCGGAGAGATCCGGGAACCGCTTTGACGTTCCCCGACCGCTGATTGTCCGCATCTGTAAGCAGTCGGCGCGCGCTAGGGCGGGCGCGGCGTCCAGCTGCTCGGCAGCGAGCTGAGCGCGCTGTCCTACACGAATCTGGATGCGCCGGGATATTCGGGCACGAATTGAGCCCTGCGTGGACGTCGTTCTGGCGGCGAAGTGACCACGACCTCTGGGTCAATGCGAAGCAAGTGCGCGCGGTCCTGGCTGCTGGATGACAGCGCGCGCCGGGCGATGGCTCGATGTCCACCGTGCCGGTGTTCGCCGGTGAGGTCGTGCAGCGCAGTTGCCTCAGGGCCGCCAGAGATTGGCATGGCGTACCGTGAACTTCTCGAAGGATGTCGGCTCGCGGCCGGTGACCTGGCGGACGTCGTTGGTGAGCCCGGCAGCTTTGCCTCTGCGGGCCGCGGTGTAGATCGCGGTGGTGACCGCGACCATTTCCCAGGGCATGGCGGGGACTGTGCTGGCCCAATCTTGGAGGCTGTTCAGCGACGTTCGGAGGGTCGCGGAGCGAGGCAACGGTGGACTTGGCCATCGTGCTCAGATGTCGTCCTGGGATGGAGCGCCTTCCTCATGGCAGAGCTCCAGGGTGAGTTGATCGGCAGCCGCGAACTCGCGTACGCGAAGTTGAACGGTCCGCTCACGTGTGACCGTCCTTCCAGACCGGGAAGGTCGCGGCATCTATGCCGACATCCTGAAGTTCATTCGGTTCCAGCTGACCAAGGCGCGGGGTTCGTGCTGATCTTCGTGATCGCGGGCGTCACGGGGCCGGCCGGCGGTGCGAGTTATTCTTAGAACTTTTCCGGCCTGAGTACGTCGACGTCGCTGACGAACAGGATCATGGCGTAGTTGTCGAAGTAGTGCTCCTGAACGTATGCGGCAATCGCTTCAGCCGTTTCTGTGTCGCACACGACCTCGATGCGGATGTTGCTGCTCGCATCCCAGCCGGCGTCGCGGACGCCGTGGGTCCCTCCGCCGCGGGCGTCGGTGATGGTGTATCCGTGGGCAGTCAACTGATCGAGATCCCGGACGAGGGTGCCCTCGAGTGCTGCTTCAGTGACAATGGTCAACAGCTTGCGCGTACGGTTTTGCATCGGTTTCATCCTTTCGCGAATGCGTGCGCCCACACGGCGAGTGCATGATAGATCGGGATGCCGACTAAAACATTGAAGGGGAAGGTGATCCCTAATGCTGCGGCCAGCGACAAGGTGGGGTTGGCCTCGGGCACCGAAATCCGCATGGCGGCCGGCACCGCGATGTAGGAAGCACTCGCTGCCAGGGTCGCAAGTATCACTGTTCCGCCGATAGAAAGGCCCAGCGCCCACCCCAGCCCGGTCCCCACCAGCGCCGAAAAGAGTGGCATCCCAATTCCAAAGGCCACCAGAAATGGTCCATACCGGCGCAGGGTTCCCACTTGTGTTGCCGTGAGCAACCCCATCTCCAGCAGAAAGATGGCGAGGATGCCCTTGAAGAGATCGAAGAACAAGGGCTCGATCGACGACAACCCCTCCGGCCCCGATGCCCAGCCGATGAGGAGCCCGCCCAGTAGCAGCACGATGCTTTTCCCCAGGAACACCTCATGGGCGATCGACCCCCAGCGCGTCTCGCGCGAGAGGCCTCGCGCGAGAACAATTCCAACAAGAATGGCCGGTACCTCCAGCATGACCAGAAGCAGCGGCATGTGCTCCTCGAAAGCGATCTGCCGGCTGCCGAGGTAGGCGACCGCCACGGCGTAGGTGCCCACGCTCACCGAGCCGTAGTGGGCGGCGATAGAGGCCGCATCCGCTCGCTTGAAGCGGCCCAGATAGCGCAGCACGGGGAAGGCGACCAGGGCGAGGAAGAAGCCCAGGGCTACCACGGCCAGCATTTGTGGCAGCAGGCTGCCGAAAGGCTGCTTGGCGAGTTCGATGCCGCCCTTGAGGCCGATGGCGAGCAGCAGCACGATGCTGACGAACTCGTAGATCGCAGCCGGTAGACGCAATTCTGAACGCAACAGGCCGGCGATGGCTCCGAGCAGAAAGAAAAGGATGACGGGATCGATCACATGGTGCCCTTCTGGTTCGTTTCTTTACGTAGTCAAAGGCGGCTGTCACCTGCCTCATCGGATCGCTGACCTGGTGATTGAGACGGGCCTCACCCTTGCCGCGGTCGACGTCTTTTTCCGAGGACGGTGCCTAAGACGACGGCCGCGGGCTCACTCGGTGTCGCGAGGTCGCCCGGTCGCTGACCGATCCCTCAGATTCCGCGGAAGCGGTTGATCCCGTCGATGTGTTTGGCGCGTTTCTCGGTGTCGCGGACACCGAGACCCTCTTCGGGCGCTAGGCAGAGAACGCCGACCTTGCCTTGGTGAAGGTTGTGGTGCACATCGAGTGTGGCCTGACCGGTGTCCTCGAGCCGGTAGACCTTTGACACGGTCGGGTGGATAAGGGCCTTGTCGATGAGCTTGTTGGCTTCCCACGACTCGCGGTAGTTCGCGAAATGCGAACTGAGGATCTTCTTGAGGTTCATCCACAAGTAGCGGTTGTCGTACTGGTGCATGTAGCCCGATGTCGAGGCACAAGTAACGATGGTGCCGCCCTTTCGCGCGACGAACACACTGGCGCCGAAGGTCTCGCGGCCCGGGTGCTCGAACACGATGTCCGGATCGTCGCCACCGGTGAGTTCGCGGATCTTGGCACCGAAGCGACGCCATTCTTTCGGGTCTTGGTTGTTCTCGTCCTTCCAGAATTTGTAGCCCTCGACCGAGCGGTCGATGATGTGTTCGGCGCCCATGCTGCGCACGATCTCGGCCTTTTCCGGTGACGAAACGACACAAACGGGCGTGGCGCCACCGTTTAGGGCGAACTGCGTTGCATACGAGCCGAGGCCACCCGAGGCGCCCCAGATCAGGACGGTGTCGCCCTGCTTCATGGCGGCGCCGTTCTTCGAGACGAGTTGTCGGTATGCGGTGGAGTTCACCAGGCCCGGGCTGGCGGCCTCTTCCCAGGTGAGGTGATCGGGCTTCGGCATCAACTGGTTGGCCTTGACGACGGCGAGGTGGGCGAGGCCGCCGAAGTTTGTCTGGTAGCCCCAGATGCGCTGCTCGGGATCCATCATCGTGTCGTCGTGGCCATCGGGGCTTTCGAGCTCCACTGATAAGCAGTGGGCGACGACTTCACGGCCCGGCTTCCAGTTGTTGACACCGGGACCGGTGCGCAGCACGACGCCGGCCAGATCGGAGCCGACGATGTGATACGGCAGATCGTGGCGCTTGGTGTACTCCGAGAGGCGCCCGTAGCGCTCGAGAAACTCGAAGGTCGACACCGGCTCGAAGATCGAGGTCCAGACCGTGTTGTAGTTGATCGAGCTCGCCATGACCGCCACGAGGGCTTCGCCGGGGGCGAGCTCGGGGATCGCAACGTCGTCGAGGTGCAGGCTCTTGCGGGGATCCTTGTCCTGGCTCGCCATGCCCTCGAACATGTCCACGTCCTCCTTGTGGACCGTGATGGCCTGGAAGGAGTCGGGCAGTTCGATAGTGGCGAATTCTTCGCTACTGGTATCTGCGGCCTGAATGGCATCGAGAATGTTTTGCACGTCGTCCTCAAAGGTAGTTGGTCGGTGAGATCCAGACTTTCGTCGGGTTTGCTGCCGGTGCTGGTGTGGTGCAGCTTGCAGCGCACGCCTGGAGTGCGGTTATCGGCGAGGGTCCACAGGTGGGTCCTGTGATGGGCGTCCTGTCAATGAGCCGGCGTGGGCTCGGGTGCTGGGGTCGCGGCGTACCTTCCAGATGCTCGCCAGGGTTGTCACGGTCAGTACCACCACGATGACCGCGAGGCTCAGGTTCGTGCTGATTTGCGGCACGCTGTCGGCGACGCCGTGTCCCCAGTGCAGCACCAGCTTGACGCCGATGAAGGCCAAGATCATCGCCAGGCCGGTCGAGAGATAGACCAGCCGGTCCAAGAGGCCCTTGACGAGGAAGAACAGTGGCCGAAGCCCCAGCAGAGCGAAGGCGTTGGCCGCGATCACGATGTAGGCCTCGTCGGTGACTCCGAAGATGGCGGGGATCGAGTCCAGCGCGAAGAGCAGGTCGGTGCTGCCGATGGCGAGCAGGACGATGAACAGCGGTGTGACCGCACGGCGTCCGGCACTCCGGGTGAACAGCCGCCCACCGTGGTAGCCGTCGGTGACATTGAGGGCCTTCCGCGCGAGGCGCACGACGCCGTTGTCTGCCACGTCGGGGTCGACGTCACGGTGCCGGTACAGCTGGACGGCCGTGATGACCAGGATCAGTCCGAAGATGAGGAACATGAACGAGAACAGCTCGAGCAGCGCCGCCCCCAAGATGATGAAGATCGCTCGCATCACCAGGGCCATCGCAATGCCGTAGATCAGCACCTTCTGCTGGTAGATCTGGGGCACAGCGAAGGTGGTCATGATGATGACGAACACGAACAGGTTGTCGACCGACAGGCTTTTCTCGACGATGTAACCGGCAAAGTACTGCGAACCGAACTCGGACCCGACCTGCGCGGTGAAGACGGCACCGAATGCGACCGCGACCGCGACGAAGAAGACCGAGGAGATGACGGCCTCGCGGAAACCTACGACGTGAGGTCGCAGCAACGCGAGGCCGAGGTCTAGTGCCAGCAGCGCGACGATCAGTCCGATCGTCAGGACCCACCGCTGCGTCGTGACCTCAAGCATCGTCGGCGACGGCGCGCGCACGTGCTGGCGCAGGGTGCACGATCACCACCGGAGTTACCAGGAGCGAGAGCGCCGGACACTGGGCCGAGACGACCACGATCTGAGCGCCGATATCCCGGCATGCCTGATCCACCGAATCCGCCATCGACTGTTGCCGATCCACAGAGGTTCCGTCGTCGCAGTAAAGGGCTGGCCTCGTACGCGCCGTCAAAGCGAAGCGGTCCAGCGTAGGACGCACCCGACCGGCGATGGCGGCCGCGTCCTGGTCTTCGTGCTCGATACGGTGTGCCCTGGTCCCTGACTGGGCAAGGGGCACGACAAGTACCAGCGGCTGACCGGAAGCATGGGCCAGCTCTGCGCCAGCTTGGGCCACCTTCACGGCCTCGGCGCTGTCAGGCAGGACGACGGCCACGTATGCGTTCGGCTCGGGTACGAGCTCGTCGGCCGACGACTGCGCCAGGTGTCGTTGGCCCTGATCGTGCAGCACGACGCCGCCTCGACGGCGGGCCAGCCGCTCCACCGCGGCGGTAGAGCGGCGCCGGCGCGTCGAGGCAAACCGACTCGACAGGTACCTCACCACGACCACCTCGGCGGTGACCCCAGTCCCCACGCACGAGTGCCGCACCATCCGCTCCACCTCGAGCACCTCCTCGTGCTCACGTGCGGCGACGCGGCGCGCGACGGCGGCGTCCGTGGTGAAACCTCGCCGGGGCAGGGTCAGCGCCACCATCAGGTGAGCGGCCTCCCGCCTGGCCCGCGGCACCGCAGCCGACAACTGCTCGGCCACCTCTGCGCTGCGCCCCACCATCACAAGGAACTCCGCAGACGGTTCCGCGGGAGACACGGTAGGGAGAGAGTGGGTGATCACGAGGGACCTTCCGATAGCCGGCGAAGCTGCTCAATGAGTGGCAGCCACAGCCATACATACGCTACCAGAGTAGCGAATCTAGCTTCGTATGTTTTCGCCGGCGCTATCGGAACCAGGGAGAGCCAAGAGCACATCTACGTCATGTCCAGCGTTGACGTCTTGACGAACGGACCGGTATTGACCGTGCGGGTGGCGTGACCACGGGTTCACATGCGCACCGACGACCTCAGCAATGATCCACGGACTTGTCGCCGAGGGCCTCGGCTGCACGCTCACCACGCAGACTGCGCTGGACACCAGGTTCGCAGTCGAGGTTCGCCCCACGATGCTGGCTGTTGGATGGCGGCTGCAGTCCGACCCGCTCCGGTATAGATCTCCTGCGGATGAGTCATCTGTCGGCTGAGATGCCGCTGCTCTCGGCCTGTTGCAGGCAAGCGGTCGGTGGCGGGTGCCAGTGACCAGTACAAGTTCGGCCCAAGGTTGCTTGCACGGACCGACGGATTAGGAGTCTGAAAGAAGCTCGTGGTCAGAGCCCGACCGGCTGTTCTTCTCGAGGGTCCACGCCCGACGAGAGTAGGTGCAGGTGATGAGTCCCGCGAGCAGCAGCAGAACGGCATCCAGCCACCCCGGCACTCCGCCCAAGGCTGCGACCACCGTGACCCCGTTGACCATCACTACGAGTCCGCCGACCAGCGTGCCCATCGGTGCATGCGGGAGGCGGCCGGCCAGCCGGGCTGCGATCGGGGCGATGATGACGCCGCCGATGACTAGGCCGATGACCGGCAGCCATGGGATCCCGTGCTGCGCGGCTCCGGTGAGGAAGCCGAGCGAGACAGATGCCGCGACCACGAACTCCGCGACGTTCACCGTGCCGACCACCTTTGCGCGGCTCGTGTCGGGTGACGGTCATCAGGCTAGGCGTGACGACGGGACCCCAGCCCCCGCCGCCGGTGGCGTCCACAAAGCCACCGAGGAGACCGATGGGGGACAGTCAGCGCGCGGTGTGGCCGGCCTGTGGTGTCGAGATCAGCCGGATCCCGAGGCCGAAGCGGGCAAAGATCACCAGACCGAAGAAGACCAGCAGCCCTGACATCCAAGGCTTCGACGAGGCGAGGCTGATGTTGGTGAGGACGACGGCGCCGAGGAAGCCGCCCACCGCGCCCGGTAGGGCGACGCGGAGCAGGACCGCTGTGTCGACGTTGCCCACGCGCCAGTGCGAGAGTCCGCTGATGAGCGTCGTGGGCAACTTCGCGGCGTGCGTGGCGGCACTGGCAGTGACCTGCGCGACACCCATGAACAGCAGAGCGGTGGCCGAGGTGACGCCGAAACCCATGCCCAGGGTGCCGCCCACGAGTTGGGCAAGTCCGCCGGCGAGGGCGAATGCGGCGACGATCCACATGAGTAGCCTCTACTGCCGATCCGGGGGCGCCGCCGCGTGCAGTCGAACGGCCACGGTGACTGCGTCTGACGCGTACTTGCGGGCGCACGACGGTGCAAACTGTTCAGTAGTTCCTGGGTCTTCCGGTGCGTCGCGGAGCGAATAGCCTTCTGAGTCTCGGTCGCGACGGACCCTGAAGGCTTCCAGTCCGGCGGATCTGACGAGCAGGTCGGGTCGAGAGCGCGACCCACGGCTGGAGGCGCGCCCGGACGCAGGAAGCACACGTCTCACGCGCGTGGCGGTGCGTGCGCGCTGGCAGCACGCTGAGCGATCTCCCATGACATCTACCCCGTCACGATGCCAAGGTCCCAGCAAAGATCTGCCACGCCAGTGCGGACTTCGCGGTGAGGCTGAGCAGGATGTAGATGCGTTCGCCGAAGAGATAGTCCGACCAGCGGCCGCGGGCGCGGTACTGCAGCCACTGGTTCATTGCGAAGACGTTGAAGAAGACGAACAGCGACGCGAAGATGCCGTAGACGAAGCCTGGCGGGGCCGCCGAGGACGTTGACCCCAGGGACAGCAGGTAGACCGCGATGGCGAGCCACGGCACGACCCCTGCCAGGCACCCGAAGAAGAACGGCAACCAGCCGCCTTCGCCGGGCGCCTCGTCGCGCTCCTGCAGCCAGCCGAACAGGATCATGGAGGCGTTGACACCGAACAAGGCAAGGAGTGCGGCCACGTCGGCGATGCCGACGAGCTGAGCGATGAGCACGATCATCAGCGAGGACGAGACCGAGTACTCCACCCACCGGGCTTGGTTGCGGTGTCGAGCCAGATCGGCGAGGTAGTGGGACCGCCAGGCTGTACCCACCAGGAGGTGGGCCAGAGCCGACAGGGCCAAGAAGCCGGCAACTGCGGCGCCGGTCGGGATGTCGAACAACACCTCGGGATCCGTGGCAGGGGTGCCGGGTGGTCCCTGGAGATAGGCGGCGGTCACCGGCAGCGCGAAGCTCGAGGCGAGGGCGAGCACTGCGGCCGCCTGGAGCAGGTGCACGAGAGCCGCGATCGTGTTGTCGCGCCGCAGGCGTGCTGCGATCGGTCCGGCGATGGCCGGCGTCTCAGCACTCAACGTCGTCTCCCGCGTCCTTGACAGCCGAACCGTACTTCGTGAATACTCTAGCGCACGAGGGGAGTACCCCACCTCGACGCATCGTCAGTTCGGTCGGCTGTGCCCGACCCGGTGCGCCGGCCGACCCGGACAACCGTGTCGGCGGGGGAGACCTCCAACGGAACCGCTGCGCGCGGGCACGCTGGAGGTAACTGACATGGATGTTCCGTTCTGGGCCTGGGCTGCGGTCCTGGCCGTGATCGTCGCGATGCTGGCGATCGATCTGTTCGCCCACCGCACTGCACACGTCGTCGGCGTGAAAGAGGCCGCCGCGTGGTCCGCGGCCTGGGTCAGCCTCGGGATCGCCTTCGGTGGCGTGATCTGGTGGGCCTACGGTGCGCAGGCCGGTGGCGAGTACTACGCGGGCTACCTGATCGAGAAGTCGTTGGCCGTCGACAACGTCTTCGTGTTCGCGCTGATCTTCACCTACTTCGCCGTCCCAAGGGAGTACCAGCACCGAGTGCTGTTCTACGGCGTCCTGGGCGCGCTGGTGTTCCGGGCGATCTTCATCGCCGGCGGTGCCGTGCTGATCGAGAACTTCGCCTGGATCCTCTACCTGTTCGGCGCATTCCTCGTCTACACAGGCTGGAAGATGTTCACCCACCGCAACGACGAGATGGACCTGTCCAGCAACCCGGTGCTGCGTTGGGTCAAGAAGCGGGTCCCCTCCACGGAGGAGTGCCACGGTCAGAAGTTCTGGGTGAGGAAGGCCGGCAAGTGGGTGGCCACCCCCTTGTTCTTCGTCTTGGTCATGGTCGAGACCACCGACATCATCTTCGCCGTCGATTCCATCCCCGCGATCTTCGCCGTCACCCAGGACCCGTTCCTGGTCTTCACCAGCAACGCGTTCGCCATTCTCGGCCTGCGCGCGATGTACTTCCTGCTCGCCGACCTCATCGACCGGTTCATCTACCTCAAGGCTGGCCTGGCCGCGATCCTCGTCTTCGTCGGTATCAAGATGCTGCTCCTCGACGTCTACAAGATGCCGATCTGGCTTTCGCTGAGCGTGATCACGGCCTGCCTCACCGTCGCGGTCGTGGCGAGTCTGCGAGCCACGCGCGACCTGGTGGCGCCGCGGCCCGCCGAGTCCAAGGAGCCCTCTGAGTCCTCCCCTCTGACGTCTCGGCGGCCCGCTGGCCTCGCCACTGGGGAGGGCGTCGACACGAGTGAGGGCACGACCGAGAGCGACGAGACTAAGGCGGCAGCTCGATGACGACGACCTTGGCGCGAGACGCGTCCCGGGACCGGAACCCATCGGACCAGCCGGAGCGTGGGGGTCTCCCGGGCATCTGGGTCGAGGAATCCACCAGGCAGCTGGGACGGCGCGCCGCCCGGCTGGTGCTGGACCCGCACTTCGTCCTCGACGAGGTCATCGCGCGTCTGATCCGGGGCGAGTTAGCCCGAGGCGGCACGGTACAGGTGGTACTCGTGCTGCCGCGACTTCGGTGGTCGCTCGCTGCGGTCGCCGTGGTCGCGCGTCGGGGACGGATCGACCAGGTGCGGAAGGAGCGGATCGTGGAACTTCTCCGCATCGCCGGCGACAGGTCGGCGCAGGTCACCATCAGGACGCAACGGTCCTGGTGCAGGCAGCCACCAGAGCGGGCTCTCAGCTCCTAGCAACCCCGCCACCACGACTCTGAGGAAACATCCATGACCCCGACACCTGCCCGCCCCCCGGTCGCGCTACGGCCGCGCGACGTGGCCGAACTCACCGTCACGTCCGGCCATCCCTGCATCTCGGTGCTGATGCCAACTCAACCTGGTCCCCGGATGACCCCCACGGACGTCCAGCGTTGCACACACTGATGGCTCAAGTAGACCGTGAGCTGAGTGAGCACGGAGTCACGAACCGGGCACCTCTCCTGCGCAAGCTCGCCGAGCAGGTATCGCGGGTCGCCGTCGGACCCACCGACCAGGGGTTGGTGATCTACGTCAGCCTGGCAGTGACCCGAAGTTTCCGGCTGCCCCAACCCGTACCGGCGCGTGCCGTGGTGGAGAAGACCTTCGCCACCCGCCCGCTGATCTCGGCCCTGTATCGGATGCCACCGCACGTTCTGCTCATGCTCCGTCCCACCTGCGCCCACCTCTACGCCGGGGCCGACGGGGGACTGCGGCCCGCAGGACAGCTCGACCCCTTCAAGGGCAAGAGTCCTATCCGGATGCCTCCCGCCGGATCGTCGGGCGCCACGGACGTGCGAGACGAGCTGGCAGAGTCCTACCTGCGAGGCGTCGACCGGATGCTCGGGGACTACCGCTCAAAACATCCCAGCGCTCTGGTCCTGGCGGGCCCGCCGCGACTCCTGGACCGCTTCTGCGCACTCAGCCGCGACCTCGAGCGGCTGGCAGGGCGACTCGACGCCAACCAGTACACCACCGCACTGGATCTCGCCCTGGCCAGTACAAACGCGATCCAGGACTCCTTGCGTACGCGCCGTGCGGACGCACTCGGCCAGCTGCACCAGGCGATGCGAGACCGACCCGGTGATGTCGCGACCGGGATCGACGGGTGCTGGCGGACCATGGGCGCGCGCAAGCCGGCCATGTTGCTGGTCGAGGAGAGCTTCATCAGCCCAGGCACCCATCGCCGTGCGAGCGTGAGCGAAGGCGCGAGCGAGTCGACGAACCGGCAGGCGGACCGGTGCGTGCATGACCTAGTGGCCGTAGGGCCAAGTCAATACGTCAAGGGCGCAGCCGTCAGTGTCGTCGGCGGTGTTCGTCGACGATGAGAGGGCCGGTCGGGCTGGCAGCGATGTGGTGGCGACGGGTCGCGGTGCGCTCACACTGACGTATGCGACCTCGGCGGGTCAGGTGGCCACGTTCGAGCTGCACAGGGGCGAAGGGCCGGGCGCCACACTAGATTCGGCGTAACCCATGACGGGTCCGCCATAGTCGAAAGGGCGTCTGGTCCGGCCCTTCGTCACCACCCAGCGTGCACCCGATCGGGAGCGGATGGAAGAGCTCGGGTCTGCTCAGCCCTCCCCGGGATCGGTGGCCCAGTCGCTGCCCAGTGCCGGGTGTCGTAGTTGGTCTGGTCGCGGACCATGGCGTAGGCGATGCGGTTGGCACGGTTGGCCATCGCGCAGCCGATGACACCACCCTTCTTGCCCCGGGCCCGTAGCCCGGCGGCATAGATCTTGGCGGACGGTTCGTTGAGCCACAGCCCGATGCCGAGGTCGATCAAGGCCCGGCGCAGGTCGACGCTGCCCTCGCGGCTGATCGCCCCGTCGCGGCGGTTCCCGGCCGACTCGTACTGCGCCGGGGACAGCCCCGATGCCCGGTAGACCTGCCGCGGTCCGGGCCACCGAGCCGGGTCGCCGACCGCGGCGCCATAGCCGGCCGCGCGGACCACAGCCCACCCAGGAACACTGGTCAGCACCGCGAACGGGCTCAATGGCAGCACTTGGGCAAGATGCTCCTCGGCGGCAGCGACCTGGCCCTCCAACACACCCAGCAGGGCCAGATCCTCGGTCAGCATCGTGCGCGCCACGGCCGCGTCGCGGGTGGGCAGGGCGTCCCTGGCCGCGGCGACCAGCCTGGCCGCGACCGGACCGCGCACCATGAGTCCACGGTGGGCGGCGAACCGGATGAACCGGGACTCGCCCAACGCGGCCAACCGGGCTGGGTCAGCGAAGTGCTCGGCGACCAGTCGACCGACCAAGGTCCCCAGCACATCGGGCAACGCCAACGTCAACCCGGGGAAGGCCCGGTCGAGCTGGCCCAGCAGCTGGTTCTTCGTCGAGGTCCGGGCCTCGACCCGGCGCCGCCGATGCGTCACCCAGGCTCCCAGCTCACCGAGGACTTCAGCCCGCGCAGTCACCGGCTGCCCTGACCGGACAGCACCAGCTCGGTGATCGCCTCCAGATCGACCGCGTCGGTCTTGACCCGGCGCCGACCCTGGACCCGACGCTGCTCGGCCACGTGACCCGGGTTGAGCTCCCGCAGCTCCCAACCAGCCGGCCACGAGGACGGCACCAACAACGGCTGGTGATAGTGACCAGCCGCCTCAACTCCGACACGGACCCGCGCCCGCGCCGGCACGACCGCCTCGATCTTGGTCACCGTCGCGGCCAGGCCCGGTCGGGTCATCGCGAAGTCCAACGGCCCCAACAACCGCCGACGCTGATCGGTCACCGACAACGCGACCGTGTTCTTCCCGACGTCGACAGCCACCACGACCATCTCGACCGGTCTTGCGACATCATGAACAGACACAACCCACCTCCGGGGGTCGCCAAGAAGAACCGGCGCAGCCACGCCAGTTCCTCGAAGGAATCGGACAGATCCCTTCTTGGCACCTCCGGAGGTGTCTTGTGAAGGACTACCGACCTATATCAGTCGACGACCTGATGGAGCAGGTCATCCTGCACGGCGGCCAGTTGGCACTCGTCCACGACGGTGACCTCGACGAGCACGACCGCATCGCCTTGCTCAGCCGGCGCGCAACTGATCGGCGGGCGCGCTCACGCCCACGCGGTGAAGTCGCCCGCCCGCCGGCGACCGACGCGATTGCGGACTCCGCTCGCCTTCAGGCCCGTGAGTTCTGTCGATCGGCACCCTGCGCCACCAGCTCGAGGAACGCACCCAGGGTGACTGCCGACTCCAGGTCATGACGGAAGTGTGCGTCCTGTGCCACGAAGTACCGGTTCCGACGCCCGACCTTCTCCTTGCGCAGATACCCCTGGTCCAAGAGTTCGCGCACGATGTGTTGCACCGCCCGCTCGGTGATCCCGACCGCGTCAGCGACATCGCGCATGCGCGCGTCCGGGTCCAGCGCCACCGAAACCAGGACATGTCCATGGTTCGACAAGAATGTCCACCCGCTACTCATGGGAAGCACGGTACGTGATTTCGATTTCGCAAGGGGATTGTGCAGACGACCCCGGCAAGTCTTGCCAAGTCGGGATCGTCTCCTCGCAGGTGTCTCGTCCCTCTGTTGCTGCGAGACCGTGGTGTGAGTGGACGGACCGGTGGCTGAAGCTTTGGGGCTCGTTGATGCCGGGCTGCGTTTTGTCTCGACGCACCGTCAGGCGCTGAAGTAGTCACCCTCGCCACCGCATGAACACGGCTAGAGGTCAGGACCTCGTCTGCGCGCAGCACGACCAGTCGATGCTTTTCCAGTGCAGCCTGCTCAGCTGCCCAGAGGACGGCTCGCTCGGCGTGGTCGGATCCGTCGACCCCGACGATGATGCTTCCTCGGGTGATGTGATCGCCAGTCATACCTACAGACTGCACCGATAGTCGCCTGATGCGACACGGTCTGACGTCTCGGGGGTTCTCCAGGGAACGGGACGGCCACAGGGCAGCGGAACCCACTTAGGTGTGGCAGCGGCAATGTATTCGACTGGTTGACATCCGAACCGTACTTCGTGAATACTGTAGCGCACGAGGGGAGTACCCCGCTTACGTTGTCACCGTCACCCCGGTCGGCTCTGCCCGACCCGGTGCTTCGGCCGCCCTGGCTCAAAGGGCGGTGGGAAAGACCTCCAACCGCCCGGCTGCGGCTGGGCACGCGGAGGTTTCCAGTGGATGATTCACAGTGGACCTGGCCCCTGGCCCTGCTCGGTGACCTTGCTGAGGTCGTCGCCCTGGTCGTGGTCCTCGGAGCGCTCGGCCTCCGGGTGCTGCCCTCGACCCGGAGGTGGGCGCCTCGAGGTAACGCAAGGCCCGCACGACCCGGATCAGCGACCAGAGTCAGCGAGCCTGGGAGTCCACAGGAACCGGCGCGGGGATTCCACCCCGCCCCTTCCGACGGACTGAGCCAGCGGGCCCATAGTTGGAGCCCCACACCGGCAATTCGTCCCTGACGATCAGGACTGGGTCATGGACGTTTCTCCCCTCGTGTGGGGGCTGACGATTGCTGGCATCGTGGGCCTGCTGCTCTTCGACTTCTACTTCCACGTACGCAAGGCCCACGTGCCCACGTTGCGTGAGGCGGCGATCTGGTCCTCGCTGTACGTGGGCATCGCGATCGTGTTCGGTCTCGGCGTGCTGGTGTTTGGCGGGGCCACACCGGGTGGGGAGTATTTCGCCGGCTACATCACCGAGAAGGCACTCTCGGTCGACAACCTGTTCGTCTTCCTCATCATCATGTCCAGCTTCCGGGTCCCGCGTGAGGACCAGCAGAAGGTGCTGCTGTTCGGCATCGCCTTTGCCCTGATAGCACGCACGGGCTTCATCTTCCTCGGCGCGGCGCTCATCAATTCCTTCGCTTGGGTCTTCTACCTCTTCGGGCTGATCCTGATCCTCACCGCGGGCAACATGCTCAAGTCGGAGGACGAGGAGTCCGAGACCGCCGACAACTTCGTGGTGCGGCTCTCGCGCAAGGTCATCCACACCACCGAGCACTACGACGGCGACAAACTCTTCACCGTTCACATCGGCAAGCGGGCCATGACCCCGATGCTGCTGGTCATGGTGGCCATCGGCGGCACCGACATCCTTTTCGCCCTCGACTCGATCCCGGCCATCTTTGGCCTGACCCAGGACACCTACCTAGTCTTCACCGCCGTGGCGTTCTCGCTGCTCGGACTGCGCCAGCTGTTCTTCCTCATCGAGGGGCTGCTGGACCGGTTGATCTACCTCTCGTACGGCCTCGCGGCCATCCTCGCCTTCATCGGCGTCAAGCTGATCCTGCACGCCCTGCACGAGAACAACCTCGGCTTCATCAACGACGGCGAGCCGATCCCGGTGACCGAGATCAGCACCAGCTTCTCGCTGAGCGTCATCCTTGGTGTCCTGGTCGTCACCGTCCTTGCCTCGCTCTACAGCCCGGCGGGCAAGGCCCAGAACGCCATCAGCAACGCCCGCCGTCACGCCAGTGCCTATCTCGACTCCGAGTACACCCAGGACCCCGCGGAGCGGGAGCGGATCTATGGGCTGCTGCTCTCCGAGCACGACCAGATCGTCGCGCTGGGGCCTAAGTACCGGCAAAGAGCGCGCGACGAGGAGCCGCTCATGGAGTTGCTGCAGCATGCGCGCGACAGCCACGACGCAGCCGTCGCCCGCGGCCAGGCCAAGCCCACGGGACCGTCGAAGCTGCTGTCGCCGCGCTCCTGACCCGGTCATCGTCTCGCCTGTAAGCAGCGTCCCCCAATCTGTCAGCCACCACCCCCGCGCGACCGTCCCAACTCGGCATGCTGCTGCTTTCGCTGTCGCAGCTTCGGACGCGCCTGCTGGTGGAGTCGGGCGTGACCCGATGCTCGAGTCGGCTGCGTCCCGCGGCATGACCGGTCCGCTCTTGGAGGTGCGCCATGAGCGCCCTGTTTGCCGGGCACGCCCCATGCTCCACCGATCAGCAAGATCCAACCGCCCAATCCAACGCCCCGACCGGCCTCGATGTCGAATCCGACCGAATCTACGTTGACCACGGCCTGTGAAGCGCCTGTAAGTGTTCGTGGAGGCTGGCCTGAGGCTGGCTGGCAGGGTTGACGGCGGTCCTCCGGATCGGGCGTGACTCGTGAAGCGCCTGACCCCTCGGGGTGTCTTGCCTGGGATCTGTCCGTCAGGTCCGGGGGCCGGCGTTGACCCTGGCCCACCACGATGGCTTGATGAGAAGCATCTCCAACCGGTGCCGCTGAAACGACTCTGGCTGTGACCCGTTACAGGCCTGCCTCGTAGTGATTTCACTCCCGGGCCGACGTCGGCAACGACGCCATCCCCCGGTTGAAGCGAAGGAGACATCGCAGTGCCCAGTGTGACAAACAAGAGCGCGCCGATCACCCCCGTGACGGTCGCGTACGTCCGCCGCGCGCCCACGCCTGCCTTGCCATTCTCGTCGGAATCGCGGCTTGTGCGGTCGTCGCGCTGACTTTCGTCTGACCGGGGGGTGTCACGTCGAGGGCAGAACGGGTCGCCCACGGGGGCGGGCATCGCCCGGTGCTGGCCGCTCGCTCTGTCTGCCGTTAGGAAAAGACGCCGATGCCTGCCGGGCCGCCTGTCAGGAGCTGGCTAGCCGCTTCAGTCGGCTTCCTCGGCGCCGCCGGCGTCCTTGGTGACGGTCGCGGTCTGGGGTGCGCTGTCGGTGGCGCTGACCTCGACTGTGAGGTCGAGGGCGTTTGGGTCGGTGTAGTAGAAGCTGTACTGGTTGACCGGGAAGTGGTCGGTAGCGCCGGTGTTGTCGAAGTGGATGACCCGGTTGTCGCCGCCTTCGATTACGAAGTCGGCCGGGAGCTGGGAGTAGTAGCTCTCGGTGTCGGAGGTCTTGGGGTCGGTGATCGTGTAGTAGACCTCGAACCCGGAGAGCTCGGTGGTGCCGGTGTTGGTGACGGCGATCTCGAGGTGGTCGTCGACGGCCTTGCCGGAGGGGTCCTCGTTGTTCTCGACCAGGACGCTGGCGATGGTCAGGGTCTGGGTGGTCGAGGTGTTGGTGATCGGGTTGCCGGTGACGGGCAGGACCGCGCCAGCCGACTGACCCGTCGAGGCTGCCGGTGTGCCGGAGGGATTGCCGCCGGTCCCGGTGGTGGTGGAGCCGCCGCAACCGGTGGCGAGGGCCAGGACGGCGGCGAGGCCGACTGTGGTGAGAGCGGCCCTGCTGGTGCGGCCGTGGCGGGGTGTCGGGATGTTCATGAGTTTCCTCCGGTTTCGATGGGCTGTTGACGGCTCAGAGTGCGGCGCAGGGCAGCGAAGAGCACCGCTGCGTAGGCGAGGAGCCATGCGATGTTGTTGCGGGTCTCGTTGAGGAGCCAGGACAGGCCGTATGGGCGGTAGCGCTCCTTGACGTCGGTCATGGCGAAGGCGAAGCGCTCGAAGTGCTTGGCGAGAGAGGCCTCCTCGATGCCGGTGCGGACGCGTTCGTAGCCGGTGAAGTGGGTGAGGACGGCCAGCTCTCCGTCGTGGTCGAGGCCCAGGGCTTGGAACAGCCCTCCGGGGAGCTGGTTGTCGGCGTCGAGGGTGTCCCCGATTTGAGGCAGGACGAGGACGACCACGAGCCAGATGCCCAGCGCGATGGTCAGTCCGTTCACAGGGACTTTGGCCCTGGCGGTTGCGATGGCGCCCAGGCAGTAGAAGGCGCTGAGGTAGAGCAGTGCGGCGAGGCAGGCCAGGGTCACACGCAACACTTGGATCGGGCTGATCCAGTCGTGGCCGATCAGACCGAGGGAGACGACGCCGACGAGCGCAGTGGCGACGATCAGCGTGGCGAAGATGCCGAGCGCGCCCAGATAGCTGCCGGTGGCGAGCTCGGCGCCGGTTAGCGGCCGGGACCGCATCAGGGGCAGGGTCCGGTTGACGCGTTCGCGGGAGACCGAGAGGTAGCCGAGGGTGATCGCGATGATCGCGCCAAGGATCTCGATGTACTCCAAAGCACCGCGAAGCAGTGCGAGCACGGCCAGCGGAGAGGGGGCGATACGGGTGAGCCCTTGGGCCTCGGCGGCCGCACGGTAGGTGTTGTAGTCGGCAAGCTGGGCGGCATAGTCGCTGGCGCCGATCAGCACCGAGCCGATGGTGGAGGCGACCAGGATGGCGATCAGGATGACCAGGACGCGGCTTCGCAGGGCAGCGCGGTACTCGTGGCGCGCCACCTGGGTGATCCGGCGGGTGGACTCACTCATCGCTGGCGCTCCTGGAGTAGTCGTGTCGCTGGATCCGCCAGAGCACGAGCAGCGCGAGGGTGGCGGCGGCGATGAGGGTGGGCAGCACGCTCAGGGCCGTCTCGGCGGCGGTGGTGGCGGGTGTCGTACGCAGGATGCTTGAGGCGGCGTCCTTATAGCCCTCGACGAGCGAGATCGGTTGGGCGAGGTGGGTGATGCGGAAGAAGCCCTGGGACAGGCCGGCGGGTTCGCTGAGAGGGTTCAGGGATTGGGTCGGGCGGAGCCCGGAGACGAACTGCGGCAGCACGAAGGTGACGACGATCCAGACCGCGATCGCCGAGAGTAGGGCCAGGGACCTGCGTCGGATGAGCAGCGCAGTGAGCATGCCGATCAGGGCGAAGACCACCAGGTAGGCCCAGGACAGGGCATAGAAGCCCGTGAGTCTGGCCAGGTCGGGTCCGTTGAGGGTGCGATTCACGATCAGTAGCGCGACCAGGCTGAGTGCCCAGCATCCTGCGAGGGCAGTGGCCAATAACCGGACCGCACTGAGGATCTTGCCCAGGGCGTACTGGGTGCGGGCGATGGGCCGGGTGAAGATGAGGCGCCCCATCCCGTTGGTCTGGTCCTCGGCCATGGCCAGGTGGCCGACCATGAGGGCGATCAGGGCCCCGATCAGGGGGATGTAGACCACCATGTTGGACAGCAGCGACAGGCTCGGTTTGAGCAGGAACGGGTTGGCCGGTGCGGGATTCCCGGCTGCGGCTTGCAGCTGGACGGCTTGGTCGAAGACCCGCACGATCGTGTGGTGGCTTGACCAGCCGAGGATGCCGGCCATGGCGGTGACCATGATCAGGGTCGCCACCCCGATCAGGCGGACTCGCTGACGTCGGAAGGTCAGGGCCTGCTGGGCCGAGACCGTGCCGATCACGGCCCGGCCGCTGGTGGAGGTGGCGGTCATGGTGTTGGGCCACCGACTCGGACGTAGATGTCTTCCAGTGACGATTCGTCGGGAAATCGGAGCGTGGTGTTCTCGATGCTGTCGTTGTAGATGAGCTCGCCGTGGTTGAGGACGCCGATGGTGGTGCACACCTTGGAGACCTCGCTGAGCAGGTGGGTGTTCATGAAGACCGTCATGCCGAGCTCGGCGTTGAGCTGGGTGATGGTGTTGCGGAGTTGGCGTACGCCCATGGGATCCAGGCCCGAGGTGGGTTCGTCGAGCAGCAGCACATGGGGTCGGTGCACGATCGCCTGTGCGATGCCGATGCGTTGCCGCATGCCGGTGGAGAAGGTGCCGACCCGGCGCTTGGCGAGGTCGGCGCACCCCAGGAACTCGAGTGCCTCCATGGCCGCGGCGCGCGCATCGGGTAGCCCGGAGAGCTTTGCGAGGAACTCAAGGTTCTCCAGGGCGCTCATGTGTCCGTACATGCGCACGTCGGCGGGGAGGTAGCCGATGCGTCGGGTCACCTCGCTGCGTTCGGTGACCACGTCGTACCCGCAGACCGCGGCCGTGCCGGCCGTGGGGGTGATCAGGGTGGTCAGGATGTTCATGGCGGTGGTCTTGCCGGCACCGTTGTGGCCGAGGAACCCGAAGACTTCTCCGTGCTCGATCCGCAGGTCCACGCCACGCAGGACGAGGTCGGTGTCGTAGCGGTGCTGAAGTCCGCGTAGCTCGATCGCGGGTTCGTTCATGACGTGGGTCCTCGCAATGCTCGGGGTGGGGACTAGCCCCATGGGCGCCCTGGGTGCTCCGGGCAGAGAGGTGGGGCCTGTTGCGGGTGGCAACAGGCCCCACCGTGGTGCCGACAGCTGCCGGCGAGTTCAGCGACCTGAACGGGGGACGAGTCGCTTACTCGGTCTCGCCGGACTCGTCGGCGTCCTGGTGGCCGGGCTCGTTGGGGTTGGCGTCCGGGCCCTGGTCGGCACCGTCGTTGGCTTCCTCGGCGCCCTCGGTCTCGCCGGACTCGTCGGCGTCCTGGTGACCGGGCTCGTTCGGGTTGGCGTCCGGGCCCTGGTCGGGACCGTCGTTGGCCTCCTCGGCACCCTCGGCGCCTTCAGGGCCCTCGGTCTCGCCGGACTCGTCGGCGTCCTGGTGGCCAGGCTCCTTGGGGTTGGCGTCCGGGCCCTGGTTGGCGCCGTCGTTGGCCTCATCGACCTCGGTGGCGTCGTCGACCTCACCGTCGCCATCGGACTGCTGCACGATCGGGGCCGGGTCATTGGTAGTGGCCTGGGCGGTGACTGCGCCGCCGATGCCGAGTGCGGCCAGGATCGCGGCGGCGCCGGTGATCGCGGCGTTGCGCTTGAGGTTCCTCATGCTGTGTCTCCTCGGTGGGTGGTCGCCGGTTGCGACCTCGTAACTAGAGAGTGCCCGGGGGCCACTGTGAGGAGGCTGAGGAATCCTGAGGACTCCCTCAGCACCAGCGCGGTCGCGGCTGCTGCATGGCTAATGGGACAGCTCGACGGAGTCGAAGAGCATGCCGGACTGGTCGATCGCGCGCAGCGTCAGGCGGTCGTCCTCGGCGAGGAGATCGACGTAGTGGAGGGTCGAGGTGCTGACTTCGGTGAAGTCCTCACGCCCGGTGGGGCGGAGCGTGGCCGCGCCGCCGGAGACCACGTAGGTGACACCATCGATCGGTTTGGACCGCTGGTAGTCATGGTCATGGCCCGCGAGCACCAGCGGGACGTCGTACTGCTCGAAGAGCGGCACCCATTGTCGCTGGATCTCTTGGTCTGAGCCGTGGTAGCCGGCGGAGTAGGCCGGCTTGTGCATCGCGACGATCGTCCAGGCAGCATCGGTCGGGGAGGCGAGCGTTTCCTGTAACCAGGTGGTCTGGGCGGGATTGTCGACCTGCTCGGTGTCGAGGACGAGGATGCGGACGATGCCGACCTTGTCGGCGTACCAGGTCTGCTCGCGCCCGACCTCGGTGAGGATGGCGGACGGTTCGTCGCTCAGGTAGTCGTGGTTGCCCAGCACTGGCACCAGGCGGGCACCACGACCGAGGATGGGCATGAAAACGTCGGTGATCCTGCTACGGGCCTGGTCCGCGTCGCCCTCGGGGTAGATCAGGTCGCCCAGCAGGACGAGCCCGTCGTAGCCACGCTGGCGACTCTGGTCGACCATGGTCTGGACGGTGTCCTCGATGGCGCTGCCTGGCCCGGTACCGGTATCGCCCGCCACGGCGATACGTGTGAGCGTCATTGTCGAGACCGCTGGGGCCGGGCTTCTCGGGAGTTCCCGGGCTGGGGTCGAGTCACCCACGATCCCGAACCCGAACAAGGCCGCTGCACCACATCCCGCGGCGACGACCCCTCCGACGAGGCCGATGATGGCGCGCCTCGTCACGTAACCGGGCCTATCACAAAGCGGCGTCCGGGACGCCCGCGTCCCGACATTGCGGAGCCCCTTCGCTCGGGAGGACATGAGTTGCCTCAGCATGCGCCCGATCGGCTGTGAGGAACCTGAGAAGGCCCTGCCCGAAGTGTCTTCACAGCGTGTCCTCAGCCGCGGCCCGCCAAGATGGGAGCTGACAGGGAAGGCAGGTCGACTGGTGCGGATACTGATGGTTGAGGACGAGGTCCGTCTCGCGGAGACCGTGAGACGGGGTCTGGTCGCCGAGGGCTTCGTCGTCGACCTCGTTCACGACGGGGCCGAGGGGCTCGAACACGCGCGGTCGCGCGACTACGACGTACTCGTCCTCGACATCATGCTGCCGTCCCTGAACGGCTACGACGTCTGTCGGAGCCTCCGGGAGGCCGGTGTCTGGACGCCGGTGCTGATGTTGACAGCCAAGGACGGCGAATACGACCAGGTCGATGCCTTCGATCTCGGTGCCGACGACTACCTGACCAAGCCGTTCTCCTTCGTGGTCCTCGTGGCACGGTTGCGGGCACTGGTGCGACGTGGTGCGCCCGAGCGTCCCACGGTCTTGAAGGTGGGGGACCTGACGCTGGACCCGGCGACCAGAATGGTGCACAGCGGCGTAACCGAGATCGACCTGACCCCGCGGGAGTTCGGATTGCTGCACTTCCTGATGCGCCACCCCGGGGACGTGGTCTCCAAGCTGGAGATTCTCCAGGCCGTGTGGGACCTGAACTACGAAGGCGACGAGAACGTCGTCGAGGTGTACGTCGGCTACCTCCGCCGCAAGATCGATCAGCCCTTCGGCCGGCAGTCGATCCAGACGGTTCGTGGCGTGGGCTACCGCCTGTCCGGGCAGGGGGCTAGTCAGCGATGAGGAGATTTCGCGGGGTGCGCTGGCGGACCACCGCGGCGGCCACCCTCGCCGTCGCGGTCTTCCTGGCTGTCGCAGCGCTGGCGTTCGCGTTCGCGCAGCGCCAGCAACTGGAAGCCTCCATCACCGAGGCCGCCCAACAGCAGGCCACCGACATCGCCGCGCAAGTCGTCCAGGACGGGGCCGGCGCGGACCTTGCCGCCGGCGCCGGGGACCAGTCGCTGGTACAGATCGTCGACGCAGACGGGAACGTCCTCGCCGCGAGTCCCTCCGTAGACGGCGAACCGGCAGTGGTCGACGCCCGACCAGACCCGGGATCGACCAGCACCATCCGCTCAGGGGCGCTGCCCATCGGTGAGGGTGAGGACTTCGTCGTGGTCGCCTTGGGAGTCACAGGGCCTGACGGCCCGGTGGTGGTCCTGGTCGCGCAAAGCCTCGAGTTGGTCGGGCAGTCCACCGCGGTGGTCGTCACCCTGTTGCTCATCGGCTATCCCGTGGTGCTGCTAGGGGTCGCCCTGACCTCCTACTGGCTGGCGGGTCGAGCCCTTGCCCCGGTGGAGGCCATCCGGACCCGGGTCGCCACGGTCCAGGGAACCACGGAGCTGGATGCGCGGGTGCCTGTGCCCGATGGCGACGACGAGATCTCCCGGCTGGCGGTCACGATGAACGCGATGCTAGAGCGGCTGGAGACCGGCAGTGACCGACAACGTCGATTCGTCGGGGACGCCTCGCACGAGCTGCGCAGCCCACTGGCCACCATCCGCGCCGCCCATGAGATCGCCGCCCTGCACCCTGAGACCCGCGACTTCACTGCGACCAGCCGCGACGTGCTCGCCGAGCTCGACCGCCTCGACCACCTGGTCGCGGACCTGCTCCTGCTCGCGCGCGTCGACGAACACGGACTCAGGGTCCGATCTGTCGACGTCGACGTCGACGACCTGGTCAACCAGGAGGCGGAGCGACTCCGCAAGCTCGGCACCGTGACGGTGACCGTGACGGCGCCGCCAGCGCGTATCCACGGTGACCCCGTCCAGCTCGCCCGGGCGTTGCGCAACCTGGCTGACAACGCCGCACGCCACGCCGAGGGTCACGTCGACCTCACCCTGCAGATCCGCGGCGACAACGTCGAGGTCGTGGTCGAGGACGACGGACCGGGCATCCCTGAGGCCGACCGCGAACGGGTCTTCGAACGCTTCGTGCGTCTGGATGAGAGCCGCACCCGCGCCAGTGGTGGCACTGGTCTGGGGTTGGCGATCGCCCGGGAGATCAGCACCGCGCACGACGGGAACCTCAACGTCGAGGTCGGCACGCGCGGAGCCCGTTTCGTGCTGGTGCTTCCCTATCAACGAAACGAGCGCGAGGCTGCCGACCAGTGAGGGGAGCAATCGCCCAGGCAGGCAAATCAGGACTCGTGCGGGCTACCGTGAGGCGTCCAGGCCGGGCCACTCAGCATGGTGGCCTACTGCGAAACGACGGGCCAGCGACGAGAGGCAGAGCGCGGTGAGAAACGAGGATGGCTCGGCACTCGCCCCCGCTCTGAACCGGGCCGCCATGTCGGTGGACCGAAACCTCCCGAGCCGCGACGGAGGGGAGTGCTGATGGCCGTCGTCGGGGTTTGCGAGGACGACGTGGCGCTGCGGGGGGTGCTGGTTGCGGCGTTGAAGGGTGCCGGGCACGAGGTCATCTCGACGAGCACTGGAGAGCAGGCGGTTCGCCTGCTGGGCAAGGACTCGGGTGTGCAGGTGTGCGTGCTCGACATCGGGCTGCCCGACGCGGACGGCCGGGATGTGTGCTTGGCGTTGCGGGCGGCGGGCCAGCCGGCGCCGGTGCTGTTCCTGACGGCACTGGGTGCGGTGCACGAGCGTTTGGCCGGGTTCCACGCCGGTGGCGACGACTACCTGACCAAACCGTTCGCGGTGAGCGAGCTGCTGGTCCGCCTCGATGCTCTGGCCCGACGAGGAACGACCCCGGTGGCGTCGGAGACGGGACTGCGGCTCGATGCCGGCAAGCACGCGATCACGTTCGGTGCCCAGGAGGTGCGGCTCTCGCCGACGGAGTTCCGGTTGTTCGCGACGATTGCTGGTCGCGACGGCGAGGTGGTGCGGCGGGGCACGTTGGTGGCGGCCGGTTGGCCGGACGGGGCGATGGTCAGCGACAACACCCTGGACTCCTACATCCGACGGCTGCGAACCAAGCTGGAGGGCATCGAGGCCCCGGTCGGGATCGAGACGGTCCGTGGCGTCGGGTACACACTGCGATGACCACCGACTCGCACCCGGGCGGGGCACCGCAGGCGGCACCAGACCACGCATCATCCGAGGCGCCTGAGACATCATCAGGGGTTGGGCTGATCCTCGGGTCCCGGCTGCGGCAGCAGGTGGTGGGGACGACGGTGGCGCTCACCCTGATCGCGATGGCGGCGTTGACGTTGTTGGTCCACGAGGTCCTGGCCTCCACGGTCGAGGGCGATGTCAGCGGGCTGCTGCAGGATCGGGCGGACGCCGTGACCTCGACCCTGATCGTGCGGGACGGACAGGTGGTGGCCCAGGAAACCCCCACCGAGACCCTCGACCGGTCCACCTGGGTCTACGACGACACCGGGCGTCTGGTCGAGGGGGCGCCGGCTGAGGGCGCGCTGCGCCGCACGGTCGAGGAGCTGTCGACCAGCCAGCAGCGGTCCACCGCGAGCGTCGATGATGAGTATCGGCTGCTCGCGGTGCCGGTGCAGCTGGGGGCTGCTGGCGAGGTGTCGGCGGTGGTGGTGGTCGCGGTCAACCTGGCGCCGTATGAGCGGACCGAGCACTATGCGCTGTTGGTGACCCTGGCCCTCGGGTTCGTCGTCGTACTCGGGAGCGCGGGCGTGGCGGCGTGGAGCCTGCACCGCGCCCTGAAACCGGTCTCGTTGATGGCGGCCCGGGCCCGGGAGTGGAGCGAGCAGGACCTGGACCGGCGTTTCGCCCTGGGCGAGCCAAACGATGAGATCTCCAGCCTGGCCACCACCTTTGACACCCTGCTGGGCCGGGTCGCGGAGGTGATCCGCTCCGAGCAGCGGTTGTCCCAGGAGATGGCGCACGAGCTGCGCACCCCGCTGACCACCGTGCGCGCCGAGGCCGAGATCGCGGCCCTGCATCCGGACCTCCCCGAGGAGCCACGAGCGGCCCTGACCCGGATCGTCGCGGCCTGCGACACCATGTCGGATGCGATCACGGCGCTGATGGACCTGGCTCGCACCGGTGGCGTGGTCGGTCGCAGCACGCCGGGTGACGTGCTCGCGCCCCTGCTCGAAGAGTCGCAGCTGCGCCCCGGTGCGCGAGTCACGGTGACCTCGGTGCCCGACGGGGTGCTGATCGCCGGGCCCTTGGACCTCGTGCAGCGCGCCCTGTCCCCGTTGCTGGACAACGCGGTCCGCCACGCTGCTTCCCGAGTCACGCTGCGCGTGGTGGCACGCGGTGCGCTGGTCGAGTTCCACGTCGAGGACGACGGCCCGGGTGTCGAGCCCGGCGAGGTCGAACGACTCTTCGTACCCGGCCACCGGGGCGCGACCAGTGACGGCGCCGGCCTGGGTCTGCCGCTGGCGCGTCGGGTGGCGCGCTCCCTCGGTGGCGACGTGGAGGCCGTGGCGCGCCTCGACAGTCGGCCGGGTGGCGGGCACTTCGTGCTGACCCTGCCCTCGGTCCCGAAAGGACCGGCCCGGTCACCCGAGCAACCGGAGTAGCCCTTCGGTAGTCAGGTTGTCGGCAGGCCGCCTGAGTCACGATCCCTTCAATCGACGCACACGACTTGAAGGGACACATCAGATGAGCGCCATCACCCGAGGGATGACGGGGGACCGTCGAGATATCGCCAAGGCGATGCTCAACAAGGTCCCCGAGGTCACCTTGTTCTTCTGGATCGTCAAGATCCTGGCCACCACCGTGGGCGAGACCGCCGCGGACTTCCTGGCCACCAACCTCAACCTCGGCCTCACCACCACCAGCCTGATCATGGCCGGCCTGCTCGCCGTGGTCCTGACCGTCCAGTTCCGCACCCGCCGCTACGTGCCCTCGGTGTACTGGCTGGCGGTGGTGCTGATCAGCATCGTCGGCACCCTGATCACCGACAACCTGGTCGACAACTTCGGCGTCAGCCTGGTCACCACCACCGTGGTGTTCGCCGCCGCCCTGGCCGCCACCTTCGCCGCCTGGTACGCCAAGGAGCGGACGCTGTCGATCCACACCATCGTCACCTCACGCCGTGAGGGCTTCTACTGGCTGGCGATCCTCTTCACCTTCGCCCTCGGCACCGCCGCCGGCGACCTGGTCGCCGAAGGATTCGCCCTCGGGTTCGGCGTCTCGGCACTGATGTTCGGCGCCCTGATCGGCGTGATCACCCTGTCCTACTACAAGTTCGGCACCAACGCCGTGCTGGCCTTCTGGATCGCCTACATCCTGACCCGGCCCCTGGGTGCCTCGATCGGCGACCTGCTCTCCCAGCCGACCAGCGCCGGTGGCCTGGGCCTAGGGACCACGGTCACCAGCGGCCTCTTCCTGACCACCATCCTCGCGGTCGTCATCGGGTTCTCCCGGAGCGAGAAGCACCGTCAGCCGGCCGAATCCGACACCGACGCCCAGGCTGCCGCGGCCTGAGGCACCCCCGACGGTGGGGCGGGTCGAGATCCCCCGACCGGCCCGTCCCACCCCACCGCATCACCCGCCACCACCCCGCAGTGACCCGACAGTGACCTGAGAGAGAGGAGACAGTGAGATGACGACGACCCTGGCCCACCCGATACCCACCCCCGAGTCCGCGCGGGCCAGGGGGAGTCGCCCCGCCCGCCGCACGGTGAGTGAACGCGGACTGCTCACCGTGGTCCTCGCTGGCACTGCGGCCGTCCTGGGACTGTGGTGGCACGACACCACGATCCTGGCCGGCCTGGGGGAGTGGCTCACCTCGGCCGGGCGGCTCACCGGTCTGCTCGGCGGCTACGCCGTCGCAGTCATCCTGCTGTTGATGAGCCGTGCACCCTGGATCGAGCACGGCCTTGGCTCGGACCGGCTGGCCCGCTGGCACGCCATGGGCGGCCGCTACCTGCTCAGCCTGCTGATCGCGCACGCCGTGTTGATCACCTGGGGCTACGCCATCACCGCCCAGACCGGGTTCCTTGCGGAGGCCTCGACCCTGTTGGTCGCGGTCCCCAACGTCTTGCTCGCCACCATCGGGCTCGGCCTGCTCGTCGTGGTCGGGGCCATCTCGGCCCGCACGGTGCGCCGCCGGGTCAGCTACGAGACCTGGTACCTGATCCATCTGCTCACCTATATCGCCGTGGCGTTGAGCTTCCTGCACGTGCTCTCCGCCGGCGCTGACTTCCAGACCGGCTGGGCCAAGGCCGCCTGGATCGCCCTGTACGCCGCGGTCGGCGCCGCCCTGTTGTGGTACCGGTGGCTGGTCCCGGTCCGCGACGCCCTGCGGCACCGGCTGCGGGTCGCCTCGGTGACCACCGAGGCACCCGGCGTGGTCTCGATCACCGTCGCCGGTGAGGGCCTGGACCGGCTCGGCGCCCAACCCGGACAGTTCTTCCGGTGGCGGTTCCTCACCCCGTCCGGCTGGTGGCAGTCCCACCCCTTCTCCCTGTCCGCGACACCGACCGACACCGAGCTGCGGATCACCGTCAAGGACCTCGGCGACCACAGCCGCGACCTGCAGCGCCTGCGTCCCGGCACCAAAGTGATCGCCGAAGGACCCTACGGGGCCTTCACCCCGGCACGCCGACGCGGCCACGGCGTGCTCCTGCTAGCCGGCGGCATCGGGATCACCCCGCTGCGCACCATGCTCGAGCACCACGCCCACGACACGGGCGCTGACACCGAGCTCGATGCTGGTCCAGTGACGTTGCTCTACCGCGCCAACCACGCCGAGGAGATCATCCTCGCCCATGAGCTCGACACCCTCGCCCGAGCCGAGCACATCGAGGTGCACTACGTCCTCGGTGCACCCGGCAGCGACACCGACGTCCTCGTCGACCACCGCCTGCGCCACCTGATCCCCGACCTGGAGGACCGCGACGCCTTCGTCTGCGGCCCACCCCGATTCATGGACGCCGCCCGCGACAGCCTGCTGCGCTGCGGCGTCCCAGCCCGACACATCCACACCGAACAGTTCACGTTCTAAGAAGGCGGAAGAGCCATGAACCGTCCCGCACTGGCCACCGCCGGCACCGTCCTCGGACTGCTGCTGCTGATCGGCGGGAAGGCCGCCACCTCGGCCGACCCGCTCGCGTTCGGCGGCCAGTCCAACGTCGCGCTGGCCCCGACCGCGCAGGGCACCGTGACCGGACCGTTGATCACCACCCGCTACGGACCGGTCCAGGTCCGCGTCACAGTGAAGGGTGGGAAGCTGACCGACGTCCAGGCCGTCGCTCTGCCCACCGGTGGGAAGTCGGGCAGCATCGCCGACTACTCCGCCCCCATCTTGCGCCGCGAGGCGCTGGCCGCCCAAGGGGCCGGCATCCACGCCGTCTCCGGTGCCACCTACACCAGCGAGGGCTACGCGAGCTCGCTGCAGGCGGCTTTGGACCAGTTCGCCAACCAGCCAGCCCAGGCCGCGCAGACGGGCCAGGGCGCATGATCCCCCCGACGACCTCACCACCGGCCTCACCCCCGGCACCGGCAAGAGCCTCTGGGCCGCCTGTCGACCGCATCCAGGGCACCCGTCGGATCGTCGAGGTGATGGGCACCGTGTTCACCCTCGATGTGCGCGACCTCGACCCCGCCGCGGCTGCGGTCGATGAGGTGGTGGCCGGGTGGCAGTGGGTGGACGACACCTTCAGCACCTACCGACCCGACAGCCAGATCACCCGGCTGGCCAACGGCTCACTGCTCCTGGACGAGTGCGCACCGGAGGTGCGGCACGTGCTCGACCTGTGCCAGCAAGCCGCCACAGCCAGCGGCGGCTACTTCACCGACCACCCCGGAGGACGGCTCGACCCCTCCGGCATGGTCAAGGGGTGGAGTGTCGAGGTGGCCAGCAACCTGCTGCTTCGTGCTGGTTCCGAGCACCACTGCATCACCGCCGGCGGTGATGTGCAGTGCGTTGGAGTCCCCGGACCCGGTGATGCCTGGCGGATCGGCATCGTCGACCCCTCCGACCGGCACCGGCTGCTCGCCGTGGCCAGCCCGTCGGCGCAACACGCTCGCCTGGCCGTGGCCACCTCGGGGACAGCCGAACGCGGCCCGCACATCATCGATCCCGTCGCCGGCACGTTCGCCAGCGAGCTCGCCTCCATCACCGTCGTTGGGACCGACCTCACCCTCGTCGACTGGGCCGCGACCGCCGCCTTCGCCATGGGGCACAACTCCCGGCCATGGCTGGACGGGCTCGACGGCGTTGATGCCTACGCAGTCACCCCAGACGGCGAGTACTGGTGCACCGACGGGTTCGAGGCCCTGGCACAGATCCTGACCGACCCTCTCGGTCGCTGAGGGGCGCGGGTCGCCATCCGAGCCCGTGCTGGTGGAAACCCGGCGGCCCCGGATCACCACCCACCGCACCCATCGGTGCGCGACCTCGCCCCCGACTGCCCCGACTCCGGTCGCCCCCGTGAGCGCTGAGGTCGTGGATCGACGACATGGTCAGCGTGGCCCCGGGCCCTCGACCAGTTGAGGCCAGGGACTTGCGAACCAGGGTGAGGGGAGTTCAGCGTGACTTCAGCCATCGGCTGACACTCTGGACACCATCGATCACCAGGAGCCGACATGAACCGGAAGACCAAGACAGCAATCGCGGCAGGAGTGCTCGTGGTCGCGACCGGCGCAACCACGGGGGTCGCCGTCGCCACGGGCGGCGACGACACCGAAGGCCCGATCACCGGTGACGCCCTGAAGCAGGCCAGCGACGCAGCCCTCGAGTTCACCGGCGGCGGCAAGGTCACCGGCACCGAGGTCGGCGATGAGGAGAGCTACTACGAGGTCGAGGTCACCCTGGGCAACGGCGACCAGGTCGATGTCCAACTCGACAAGGCCTTCCAGGTCGTCGACTCGAAGAACGAAGGTTCCGAGGACCCGGCCGACGACTGACACGACCCGGGCAGGACTGCGCCTCTGACGACCGAGCCGCAGCTTCGGTGCCCGCTCCCAGACTCGACACGGCGCCTTTGACCTGCCCTCACGACCCTGAGGCGGTCGTGGTGCCGTCGCCATCCAGCGCCGCGGCAGGCAGCCATCCAAGCGTGCAGTTTCGACCGCTGGCCGAGGGCTGGCCCACGGAGCGACCCCACCCGGGAGCAACCCACCTCCGCTCCGATCCAACGAGCCACCGGCTCCGGGTCGGTGCCCCCGCGATACCGGGTGGTGCCGCTGATGGGTCGCGATGTGCGCCGCGCTGCAAATGCGCCGAGGTGTGCGGCGACGTGTGCGGCGCGACGCACTCCGTGGTGTCCCGTGTGGTGTCCGCCCGGGTTGGACGCTGGGGCTGGATGCTTCAGTCAGGTGATCGGCAGGTGACCGCGCCTACCGTCCGAGTCATGATCGCCGCCCTGACACCCTTCCTGCTCGTCCTCGGTCCGGTCGCACTGCTGGTCGCGATGGGCATCGTGTTCGCCGAGACCGGGCTGTTGGTCGGGTTCTTCCTGCCGGGTGACTCGCTGCTGTTCACCCTCGGCGTCCTGGCCGCCGGGGGGCTACTGCACCTCCCGTTCTGGCTGGTCGCGGCGGGCCTGCTGCTGGCCGCGGTGGCCGGCGACCAGGTCGGATACCTCCTCGGGCGCCGGTTCGGTCCCCGGGTGTTCTCCCGCACCGAGTCGCGGTTCTTCTCCCGGTCCCATGCCGAACGAGCCCAGGCGTTCTTCGCCAAGCACGGGCCCAAGGCGGTGGTGCTGGCCCGGTTCGTACCCGTGGTCCGAACCTTCACCCCGGTGGTCGCCGGCGTCGCCCGCATGCCCCGGCGCCAGTTCACCGCCTACAACCTCCTCGGCGCCATCGCCTGGACCACCGGCTTGTTGACTGTGGGGTTCTACCTCGGCGGGGTCCCACTGATCGCGGCGCACGTGGAGCTGTTCGCGATCGGCATGGTCGCCCTGTCCCTGATTCCCGCGGCCATGGGGCTCGCCCGGAGCCGCAGGACCCGGGCCCAGCAGACGTCGCCGACGCTGGAGCACACCAGCCCCAAGGTCGCGGCATGATGCCCCGGCGGACCGCCGTCGCGGTGTCGCTCGCCGGACTTTTCGCTGGACTGCTCGCCCTCCCGCTGTCGGCACTGCTCAACACTTCAGAGCCGACCACGCGAACCGTCAAGACGGCGCCCAGCAACGCGGTCGTCACCGCGCGATCATCGCGGCCCGCGAACGTGATGGTCATCGCGCACCGCGGATTCTCCGACATCGCGCCCGAGAACACCGTGCCGGCCATGCGCGCGGCGGCCACCGCGGGCGCCGACCTTGTCGAGTTCGATATCCAACGCACCGCCGACGGGCACCTCATCGTGATCCACGACCCCACGTTCGCCCGCACGACCGACGTCGCGACGGTCTTCCCCGGCCGCGAGGCGGACCCTGTCGGCAACTTCACTCTCGCGGAGGTCTGGCAACTGGACGCGGGCTCGTGGAAAGGCCCCCAGTTCGCGGGCACCGGCGTCCCGACACTGGACGAGCTGCTGACCGCCGTCCAACCCACCGGCTGCGGGTTGCTCCTCGAGCTCAAAGACCCCGCTCTGTATCCCGGCTACGAACGCCAAGTCGCCCAGGCGCTCTCCCAGCACGGCTTCATCGGCTCCGGCCGGATCTACGTGCACAGCTTCGACGCGTCCTCGCTGACCGCCTTCCACCAGGCGGCGCCTTCGGTGCCACTGGGCCTGATCACCGAGGACGGCACCAGCGCCGGCACTACCGGCCAGGACACCTGGCTCCGCACCGTCAACACGGCCACCGGCTCGATCACCGACGCAGGCGTCGACGGCGCCCAGGCCCTGCACCTGAAGGTGTTCGCGTGGCCACTGGATCCCAGCCAGAGCAGCGCTGCCCAGGTCGAACGACTCGTCGACGACGGGGTCGACGGCATCATCACCGACAACCCGATCCTGGTCCGCCACGAGATCGCCGCAGCCGGGTCGACCACGACGTAGCGCCCGCGGCAGCAAGGCAGGATGTGCCCGCGAGTAGCACGCCGAACCGCCACGGTGTCCGGCAGCCAAAGCCGGAACCGGCGCACCACGCCTCGCGGCGGCCACCGGCGGCATCCTCATGGTTGGGCCAAGAAGGGCCTGGCGGACCTGACGTGGTTTGCGTCTCTTCGTTCAGGGTGGCTTCAGGTCCCGGGGCGCAGGATGAACGCATCCACACTTTCAACCGACGGGATACGACCATGAGGAAGCAAGCCAAGTACCTGGCAGCCGGTGGCGCCATCGCCGTCGTGTTGGGTGGCGCAGGGATGGCCACCGCGACCGGTGGCGCTGACGACGACGCCAGCGACACCCCGATCAGCGGGACCGCTCTCGAGGAGGCTTCCGAGGCCGCGCTGGCGCACACCGGTGAGGGCAAGGTCACCGAGACAGAGGTCGGCGACGAGGAGAGCTACTACGAGGTCGAGGTCACGCTCGATGACGGCTCCGAGGTCGATGTGCAGCTCGACAAGGGTTTCAACGTCGTCGGCTCCGAGTCTGACTCCGGCTCTGAATCCGAAGGCTCCGGCGACGACTGACCTCGGTCTAGATCGTCTGCCAGAACCGCTTCTACCGGCCTCTGGATGTACCGGCCCCTGAATCATTTGGCGTCGCGCGTCGTAGCAGCCCTAGATGCACCTCGCCACCCCGGCGGCCCGCTTCCTACCCCCAAAGGAAGCGGGCCGCCGGCGCCTTTTCCGGTTCGCCGGGCACTCCGCACCCTGTGGATATCTCGTCGCCCGAAGGGCGCACTCGACCCCTCGGGGCCGGGGGTCTTGGGGAGCACTGGGTACGCACAACAACGAGAAGCGACGGCTGACGCTGGAAGGCGTTGACAGACCTTTCCGCAGCCGACGCTTTCGGCAACTACTGAGGGGGTCGAGAACCCCGAATTCAGATGTCGTAGTAGAGCTCGAACCCGCTCGCGGTTGCCATGCGCGCCTCATCCCTCGCCGGGTCCCTGAGTCATGGGTCCCTTCGTGTCTGGACACGCGTAAGCGCATCGAGATTGCGTTGGTCGGTGTCGGGGAGGGTGTGGAGGTACTTCTGGGTGGTCTGGATCTGGGAGTGGCCCATGCGTTCCATGACCGACATCAGGTCGGCGCCGCCGGCCAGGAGCCACGAGGCGTGGGCGTGCCTGAGGTCGTGGACCCGGACAGGGAAGTCGACCCCGCTGGCTTTGACCGCGGGCAGCCAGATCCGGGTCCGGAAGGTGTTCCGCGAGATCGGGGGTGCCTGCCTTGGTGGGGAACAGTAGGTCGTCGTGCCCGATGCCGTTGGCTTTGATGTGCTCGGCGACCGCGTCGAGCCAGGTTTGGCGGACGCCGAAGGTGCGGGGTTCGTTGTCCTTGGGGTACGGCTTCGCGAGGTAGCGCTGGCCGGTGGGGGAGTGCTTCTTGGAGACCTCCACGATGGTCTCCTCCACGGTCAGGGTGCGGCGGAGGAAGTCGATGTGGCGGGGTTTGAGGGCGACGAGCTCGCCCCATCGCAGTCCGGCCTCGATCAGGGTCTCGATCATCAACCGGTGCTGGTCGGGGAGCGCCGGAAGGAGGCGCTCGTACTCGCCCGGAGCGAGGGTGCGGGCCTTGCCGGTGATCACCTTGGGTAGCTCGGTGTGGTCACACGGGTTGTAGACCAGGACCCCGTCCTTGACCGCGCGGACGAAGACCGAGGACAAGAAGACGTGGTACGTGCGGATCGAGCGGGGTGCGAGGCCGTCGGCCTTGGCCTGGGTGACCCAGTCCTGGACCAGCGAGGGGGAGATCTTGTTGAGGCGACGGTGTCCGAAGAAGGGGTGGAAGTGCTTGTCGAGGTAGGAGATGTAGGCCGCTCGCGTACTGGCCTCGACGTGCTTGTTGGCAACCACTCCTTCTCGACGTAGGCACGAAACGTGATGTCGCCGTGGGCGTTGTCGTGCCAGGCCCCGGCGAGCACCTTCTGCTCCTCACGGTTGGCCGCGCGCTGTAGGAGCGATGACCGGGACAAGGTTTCTGGGTCACAAAACCGCGACACATCGGTCGTGGGAGGCAGAGTCATGGTGAACGGGCCAATCAACGGTCAGTTGCGACATCGTGGCGATGGGTCGAATCGTCGATTGCACCCGGATTTGGCGTTCTGAGTCAGCGCACGACCCGGCCACAGCCCGCGAGAACTTCGGGCGCATCCCTCGCCGCCTACGGCGGTGTCTTCGTCGCCGGCTCCCTGGCCTGGGGATGGCGCTCGACGGGTCCCGGTCGGACCGCTACGACATCGGGGGAGCACTGATCTGTCTACTCGGAGTCGCGGTGATCATGTACTCGCCCCGGCCCGCGTGAACACGCTTGACGCAAGCGCGACAAACTCGGATATCATCGCTAAATGGCGATAAATATGACGAACGTCGATAGCGCCCTACCCGACGAGAGCGCCGCCCTGACGGCAGCAGCATGCCTGTTCCACGGGTTCTCCGACCCGTCCCGGCTGGCAATCGTTCGGCACCTCGCGCTGGGCGAGCGCCGGGTGGTGGACCTGACCGCTCACCTCGGGCTGGCGCAGTCCACCGTCTCGAAGCACCTGGCCTGCCTGAAGGACTGCGGCCTCGTGACCTCTCGCCCGGAAGGTCGGGCCTCGATGTGGTCACTGAACCACCCCGAAACCGTCATGGAACTGCTCGCCGCGGCCGAGCGACTGCTCGCGCTGACCGGTGACGCCGTCACGCTGTGCCCGAACTTCGGCGCAGCCACCCTCGAAGGCGCCTCATGAGCACCCACGTCCACACTCACGCGAATCTCGACGCGACCGAGAAGGCCAGGCTCGGCCGACGGGCGCAACTGCTGGCCGCTGCCTCGGTTTCGTACAACGTCATTGAGGCGATCATCGCGATCACCGCCGGCATCGTTGCCGGATCCGTCGCCCTGGTCGGATTCGGCCTGGACTCAGTGGTCGAGGTCTCCAGCGGGCTGATCATCCTGTGGCAGTTCCGCCACAAGCTCCCCGAGTCGCGGGAACAGCAGGCACTGCGACTGATGGCGTTCTCGTTCTTCGCGCTCGCCGCCTACGTGACGTTCGAATCGATCCGAGCCCTGGTGAGCGCGCACGACCCCGACCCCTCTCCGGTCGGCATCGGGCTGGCAGCGGCCTCGCTGGTGATCATGCCGTTCCTGTCCTGGGCACAGCGCCGCACCGGCAAGGCGCTGGGGTCCAACGCGGTCGTGGCCGACTCCACCCAGACCCTGCTGTGCACCTACCTCTCGGCCGTGCTGCTCGTCGGCCTGGTCCTCAACGCGACACTCGGCTGGTCATGGGCCGACCCGATCGCCGGACTGGTCATCGCCGCGATCGCGATCAAGGAGGGCCGCGAGGCGTGGCGCGGCGAGGGCTGCTGCGCGCCCACTACGAATTCCCACGCACACACCCCCGTCGTCGATACCTCTGCCGCCTGCGGTGACGGCTGCTGCAGCAACGACGACAGCACGCTGCTGCAGATCTCGACCGGCAAGCCAGAGGAGCACAACCGTGAACTCGGCTGAGCTGCGT
Organism: Nocardioides szechwanensis; assembly: GCF_900103935.1. Taxonomy (GTDB): domain Bacteria; phylum Actinomycetota; class Actinomycetes; order Propionibacteriales; family Nocardioidaceae; genus Nocardioides; species Nocardioides szechwanensis. The sequence continues at coordinate 66,348 of NZ_FNIC01000008.1, read as the reverse complement.
CGGGTGCCACCCTTGGGATGGCTGGCGTTCGGGCTGCTGGCGCGCAGAAGTTGCTGCCCGGCGGCCGTCGCCCGAGCCGCACATCACGCGGCCTTGCCAGGATGATCGTCGCGTTGAGTCTCGGGCTCCTGGCCTGGGCCGTGACCGCCTTTCGGCGCCACGAGACAACCGTCGACCCGCTCGCCCCGGAGCGCGCCAGCCGCCTGGTCAGCGACGGGCCGTTCCAGGTCACGCGGAACCCGATGTGCGTGGCGATGGCCGGCGTACTGGTGGCTCACGCGATCGCCAGGCGCTCGCCCGCTGGCCTCATCTCCGCAGCCGGCTTCGTCCTCCTCATCAACAAGGCACAGATCGAAGCCGAGGAGCGCGCGATGGCCGCCAGATTCGGCCCGGAATGGGACCAGTACGTTGCAGCCACACCCCGATGGCTGAGCCTCCGCTCGCTCCCGCACCGGAAGTCGTGTGCATGAAACGCCCCTCGTACGCCGCCCTCGCACTCACCACGCTCATTGGTCTCAGCGGCTGCGCCAACGACCCCGACCCCATCGACCCCAGGTCAGATCCGAGGATGTCGACACCCAGCTCCAACGGCGCTGCGACAGTCGACGACACCTCGATGCCGCCGTGGCCGGCGCCTACCGACGTGTCCGCCCGCGCGGCAGCCGCCGGACTCGACCTGGGCCCGATGGGAACCGCCGAGCACTACCACCCCCAGCTCCGCATCATCATCGACGGCACCGACGTACCGATCCCGCCCAACATCGGCGCCGACCCCAGCACCGGTGCCATGTCAGCGCTGCACACCCACGAGGGCGATGGAACCCTCCACATCGAGGCCGACTCAGTGGGCGAGGTGTTCACCCTGGGCCAGTTGTTCACCCAGTGGGGCGTGGCGCTGAACCGGCAGCAGATCGGCGGCGCACGTGCGAAACCCGGGGAACAAGTCCAGCTCACCAGCAACGGCGCCAAGGTCACCGGCGACCCGGCCGACCTCCGCCTGGAGCCGAACCAGCACATCGTGCTGACGCTGCGATGAGGTCCTCGAGATTCGAGCTGTGGCGGCATCGGACGCAGATCGCTTAGTCGAAGGAGGCCGCTGCCTGGCGGGTTCAAGCTCGGCCCCAATTGCAACCGAGGACTTCGGCCGCGGGGTTCGACCAGGGCTCGTTAAGGCTGGAGATTGGCGATCACGAACGAGATCTCCGTGGGGGCGCTGGGTGTTGACTTGGTCTCGATGTCTGTGAAGCCTGCGTCGAGCAGCCACGTCTCCACGTCGTTGGTGGTCACGGATCGGTAGATCGTCGGGTCGAGGCGCCCAGGTAGCGGATGCTCGCGACCGCGGAAGACCAGGAGGACCCGGCCGCCGGGTCGAAGTACTCGGGCGATCTCGTCGATCGTGGTGCGCGGCTCGGCCCAGAAATAGACGTTGTGCACGGACATGACAGCGTCGACTGAGTCGTTCGGTAGGGGGATGGTCGCGCCGTCGCTGACGCAGAGTCTTAGAGCCCCGGTCCGGATCTGGTCACGGTTGCGTTGGCCGGCCAGCGTCACCATCGCCTCGGAGACATCAATGCCGGTGGCGGTGGCCCCTCGCGAACTGATCATGCCGAGGGCTCGTCCAGGGCCGAAGCCGATCTCGAGGATGTGCTCACCGTGGGTCGGAGCGAGAAGAGCGATTGCCGCATCGTTAACGGTTGCGGTCTCGGTGATCCACAAGCGACCGATGAGCCGACCACCGATCCCGCGCGGACGAGCAGCCTGCTCCGAGAGGTACCGCTTGAGCGGCCGAGCCGCGGCGGTGGCGGCGCGCTGCGGCAGTGGGCGACGGTCAATGGGGCACTGGCGTACGGCAACTCTCATGACGGGTACCTCTCGTCGAGCGCGGTGGACCGCGCGATCAGGGCTGCCGTGGTGGCAGCCAGGCTGTCGTCGCTCGGCTTGGGTCGGGCGGCTGGGGCGGGGTCGAACTGGTAGTGCACCGCCCACAGGACGCAGAGCTCGACAATCGTTCGCGCCACGATGGGGGTCGGCCCGGGCATGGTCAGCAAGCCGGCTGATTGTCGTGAGTCGAGGTAGCCCTCCATCGCGGACATCTGGGTGCTGCGCCCGGTTTCGAACCAGACCCGCGCGAGTTCGGGAAGCTCGGGAGCGCACCGGTCGACCAGCTTGATCGCGACCCGGTGCCGGGCGAGGCGGTGGAACAGATCGGTGACGATGCTCGCCAGCTCGGCCGAGGCCTCCTCCGGGCTGGCCGGGAGGCTCGCCCGTTGCAGCGCACGGGTAAGCGCCAGGTTGGGCAGTTCGGCCGCAAGTCGTGAGGTCACCAGATCCGCCAGCTCGCCTTCGCTGGCTGCAGGCAGGGGAAGCTCGCTCAGGGCGGGGAGGGGTTCCAAAGCATCCCCCCACCGAACCGCCGCTGCAAACAGCGCGTCCTTGGAGGCCGCGTAGCCGTACAGGGTGCCCTTTGCCAAGCCCAGGACATCGGCCACGTCTTGCATCTGGGCCCGCCGGAACCCGTGGGTGACGAAGACCTGGGCCGCCGCGTCAATGACCGCAGGGAGTCGTTTGGGAGGAATGGAGCGCGCCATCCTCAGATGATAACTGACTGACTGGGTCAGTCAAACATGAATCATCAGGCGGTTCGCCTCTCCGGTCCGTGGGTCTCGTACATCCGCACCGCGACGAGCAGGCCTGAAGCTGCGGTGATGGCCGCGACGATCCAGATAGCCGGACGGATTCCCCAGGCATCCGCTAGCACTCCGGTCAGCAGTGCGCCGACGGCGAAGCCAAGGTCGCGCCAGAGGCGGTAGACGCCGACCGCGCGGGCGCGCCAGGCGGGATGGGCGACGTCGCCGATGACGGCGAGCAGTGTCGGATAGACGAGCGCGGTACCGATGCCCAGGGCAGCGGCTGCTGCTGCCCACGCGCCGAACGTGTCAAGAGCCGCAATCCCGGCGAGCGCGATGGCCTGGATCAGCATTCCTGCGGTGATCAGGTGCTTGCGTCCCCAGTGGTCCGAGAGGCCGCCGGTGACCAGTTGGCCGATTCCCCAGACCGCGGGGTAGATCGCAACCAGTACGCCGGTCTGGGTGAGGGTGAGGCCGGCCGCGGTGAACAGGACCGGGAAAAGGCCCCAGGCCAGGCCGTCGTTGAGGTTGTTGACCAGGCCGGCCTGGCTCGCGGAGGAGAGTGCGGGTTCGCGGAGACTGGTCCGCGCGAAGACTTCACGAGGTGTCAGCTCTCGTTCGTCGGGCAGCAGGCTCGCTTCGTGGTCGGCGTGATGGCGGGTCTCCCGCACGGCGAGGGTGGAGAGCCCCAGCCCCAATGCTGCATAGGCGAGGCCGATGAGGAACGGCTCGGGTCGCAGACCGCTGTTGGCCGCGACGTACCCCGTCAGCAGCGCGGTGCCCGCGACCGCCAGGTAGCCCGAGGACTCGTTGAAACCGAGCGCCAAGCCGCGCCGTTCGGGTCCGACGAGGTCGATCTTCATGATCACGGTCGTCGACCAGGTGAGGCCCTGGCTGATTCCCAGCAGCACGTTGGTCGCGACCACGATCCACCAGTGCGGCGCCCAGATCAGCAGCAGAGGAACCGGAATCGCGATCAGCCAGCCGGCCACCAGCACGGGCTTGCGGCCGTACCTCTCCGACCAGGCTCCGGCGACGTAGTTGGTCAGGGCCTTGGCGATGCCGAACGCGAGGATGTAGGCGAGTGCAGCGGTGTATGACGCCAGCCCGAAGACGTCAGTTGCCAGCAACGGGAGGACGGTGCGCTCTTGCCCGAGCATGCCGCCGACCAGTCCGTTGACCGCGACGAGCAGGGTGAACTGGGCGATGTTGGGCCGCAGGCCGAGTGCCGTTGGGGATCGAGTCCGGCCCGTCACCGACCCCGCTCCATCTCGAGGTCCAGGGCGCGGGCGACGTCGTCGGGTCCGCCATCGAGGACCCGGACGTCGGCTGCGCCGGCGCGGGCCAGCAGGCTGGCCGCGCTCATCGCTCGTTCGCCGTGACCGCACATGACGACAACCGGGCCATCGGCGTACGCCGCAGCGTGCTCGGCGACGTCGCCGAGTTCCAGGTGGGCGGCACCCGGCAGGTGTCCCGCGGCGTACTCACCCTCCTGCCGGATGTCGAGCACCCGCACGCCGGACACGTCGGTGGGGGAGAGGAGGTCGATCGCTGCGGTCGGAAGGCCAGCCGTCTGCCACGCGTCGATGCCGCCGGCGATCTCCCCGACGATGTTGGCGTAGCCGATCTTGAGGGCCTGCCACAGGATCTCCGCGGCGTCCTGATCTGCTTCTCGGAGTACGACGAGGGGTCGGTCGTCCGGGGCGAGCCAGCCCAGCCAGGAGGCGAACGCGGGACGCAGTGGGATGGACAGGGCGCCGGCCGGATGCGCTTGCGCGAACGACGTCACCGGTCGTACGTCCACGATCTCTGCGCCCGCGGCGACGAGGTCCGCAACAACCGTGGGCTGGATCCCCTCGAGAGCTGGGTCGTCGGCAAGGACTTCCGGGCCGCGACGGTTCATCTCGCCGAGGCGGTGGAAGTACGGAGGGTGGCTCCCGAGCGACCCGAGGAGCAGCCTCACAAACGTGTCCTCGTCGGGTGCCCGCAGGAGCTCGTTGGCGGCGAGCTCGTCGCCGATCGTGGTGGTGGCGCCCACCGGCGCCGCCGCGGTGGAGCAGAACGAGCCGCCACCGTGGGTGGGCCAGAGAGCGGTGGCGGGATCGAGCGCGGCGAGCCGGTGCAGCGAGCGGTACTGCGCCCGGGCGAGCTCCTCGGTCCGTTCGGATGCGACGAGGTCGACGCGGGCCGCCGAGCCCGCGATCAGGGAGCCGCCGCTGAAGACGCCAATCTCGCGAGATCCGTCGAGCAGCAGGAAGGCCAGGTGCTCGTCGGTGTGCCCCGGGGTGTCGATCGCGCGCAGGGTGAGCCCGCCGAGGTTGACCTCCTCGCCTTCCTCGAGCCCGCGGTGCGGGAACTCCCGACCACCGGCTCGCGATGCGAGCACTTGGGCGCCGTCGGTGGCCGCGAGTTGGACCGCGCCGGAGAGGAAGTCTGCGTGGAGGTGGGTGTCAGCGGCGTAGGCGACGTGCAGGCCCCGGGCCTCGGTGGACCTACGCAGCGAGCGGAGGTCGCGGCTCGCGTCGACAGCCAGGGCGCGGCCGTCGCCGAGGTCCAGGAGGTACGCCGAGTTGCCGAGCCCGGCGTCCGGGACGACGGAGAGAAGCGGATCACCCACGGGCGCCCGCGGCCTCGACAGCAGCCTGCAGTGCCGCAAGGGATGTCGGCACCTCGGTCCTGATGAGCTGGCGCTGGCGAATCCGGCCCAGCAGCACGCGCCGCCAGAAGGTCTGCGGGTTGAGGGTCCACGTCACTGTGACCTCGCATCCTCCCGGTGCCTCGGCGACGGTCCAGGTCCACTCAGCGTAGGACGGGTTGCCGTCGTCGGTGGCGGAGCGGTAGCTGAAACGCCGGGCGTCCCGGTCGAACGCGATCAACCGCGAGCGGCTCGACCAGGTCTGCCCCAGGGCGGACATCTCCACGACCCACTCGTCGCCGACCGTCAGTGGGGTGGGTACGTCGAGGACCCGGGTGATGGCCGTGTTCCAGCTGGGCAGTGCGTGGACGTCGGCGATGAAGCGCAGGGCGTCATCGGGTGGGACGGAGAGGTGCCGCGTCAAGGAGTGAGGCTTCATGGGGATCTCCTGTGTCTGGGGCGACTTCCAGCTTTGCCGCGACGGCTTCAAATATTCAATGGAGTCCTTGAATATGACACCTGATGCTAACCTCTTGTCAAGAAACTTCTTGAATATGGCTGATTGGGAGGTTCGGAGCATGGCGGATCACGCGGCGAAGCAAGCACTCTTCGATGCGCTGGCCGAGTCCGCGAAGGCGCTGGCGAATGGTCGTCGTGCCGAGCTGATCGACGTCCTTATGCAGGGTGAGCGGTCCGTCGAGGACCTTGCGTTGGAAATCGACCAGACGGTCGCGAACACCTCCCAGCACCTGCAGCGGTTGCTCCGGGCGGGCTTGGTGCGCACGCGTCGCGACGGCACCCGCATCTTCTACGACCTCTCGAGCCCGCTCGTATCCACGCTGTGGCGGACGATGCGACGGGTTGCCGAGGCGCACGTCGAGGGGCTCGAGCGGCTGGCCACGGCCTACGTCGGAGACCGGTCAGGTCTCGACACGATGACCAGGGACCAGCTTCGCGAACGACTCCGGGCAGGTGACGTCGTGGTCCTTGATGTGAGGCCGCCCGCCGAGTACGCCGCCGGGCACATCCGGGGGGCGGTATCGGTGCCGCTCGGTGACCTGCGGGCCCGGCTGCGGGACATCGACAGTGGCGCCCGGGTGGTCGCCTACTGCCGCGGCTCCTACTGCGTGTATGCCGACGAAGCCGTGCGACTCCTGACCGCGGCCGGTCGCGACGCTGCGCGGTTGGAGGACGGGTTCCCCGAATGGGCGTCGGCTCGTCTGCCGGTGGAGCGCGGGGTCTGAGCGACGGTGACCTTGGCAACGGAGAACGCAACATCCCTCCCGCCGGGACCTCGGTGGCCGGATGCGATCCGGGCTTACCTGCTGATGCAGAGCCGGCCCACGATCATGCGGCGCCTGCAGAAGCACCGGGTTGCCGTACCGCGGCTGCGCTCCCGCTGAAGCGGCCTATTCAAGAACACTCTTGACAAGCAGGGCGGCCCTGCGCTACACCTTCCTCAAGAAAAGTCTTGAATATGCCGAGGAGGCAGCCATGACGGAAACAGCGAACCCGAACAAGGCACTGTGGGAGAAGGGCGACTTCACCCGGGTCGCCGAAACCATGCGCGCCAGCGGAGAGGCTCTGGTCGCCCGTCTCGGCGTCACCCCGGGACTCAAGGTTCTTGATGTTGGTTGTGGTGACGGCACCACTGCGCTTCCTGAGGCCCGGCTCGGCGCCGATGTTCTCGGCGTCGACATCGCCAGCAACCTCGTGGCCGCGGGCACTCGCCGCGCCGAAGCCGAGGGCTTGACGAACTGTCGCTTCCAGGAAGGCGACGCCTCACACCTCGACGACCTCGCCGACGACACGTTCGACCTCGTCGTGAGCATCTTCGGAGCGATGTTCGCGCCGCGTCCGTTCGACGTGGCCAAGGAGCTGGTGCGCGTGAGCCGTCCCGGCGGACGCATCGTCATGGGCAACTGGATCCCAGGGGACCCGACCCTGGTTGCCCAGCTCCTCAAGATCTCCGGCTCCTACTCATCGCCTCCGCCGGAGGGCTTCATCAGCCCGGTGACCTGGGGAGTGGAGGAGAACGTGATCGAGCGGTTGGGGCAGGCCGGCATCCCAGCAGACAAGATCAGCTTCTCGCGCGAGACCTACGCCTTCGAATACCCGGGACCCCCCAGGGAGCTGCTCGCCGTATTCCGCGACTACTACGGCCCCACCATGAATGCATTCGCCGCGGCGGCGGCCAATGACAAGACTGAGCAGCTCCAGAAGGAGCTGGATGATCTCTTCACCAGCCAGAACACGAGCTCGGACCCACAGAGGACCTCTGTCGCGGCCACGTTCCTCCAGGTCACCGTCAACGTCTGACGAGGCGCATCGGTCGGCACCGACGACCAGGCGTCGCCCGCTGGTCCTGGAGATCCGGAACAGGTCGTCGGCCTGGCCGATGCGACCAACCGGGATTCGACACGTCATCGAATAGTCATCGGAAACGACGGGCAAGCGTACCGAGACGTTCCGATAGAGTTGACGCTGTCCGATGGGGAACCTCCTCAACAACCCGAGGTTTCCAGAGGGACCCGAAGTTTGAGGTAGTGCGATCAGGCCCCGATCTTGCCCAGAGGTCGCAGGTGCAAATCCTGCCCCCGCTACAAATCGAAACACCAGGTCAGAGGTGATTTCCGGAGAGATCCGGGAGCCGCCTTTGGCGTTCCCGGCCGAAACTTCTCAGCACGTGTAGGCAGCCGGAACGCGGCTCGCAGCTCGCGGGGCCGTGGAGGGGACGCACGCCACAACCTGGAGGACCTGCGACAGGCAGGGACGAGGTGGGTCCTGCGTGGACGTCGCCCTGTCGACGGATTGGCCACGACCTCCGTCAGCCAGAGGTTCGAGGTGGGCAGTCGGGGGTCGTGCGCCGCGACATCCGCTCCAGCATCGGCTCGGCCGACGGGAGTGCCGGAGGATTCCCGTTCAAGATGGTCTTCGCTCTGGTCGACGCAGCGAGCGAGAAGCCGGTGAAGGGCCTGGCTCTATATGCCTGGCACTGCACCCGAGGCGGCACGTACTCGATGTACTCGGAGGGCGTCGAGGACGAGAATTTCTTGCGCGGCGTGCAGGTCAGCGACAGCTTGGGCAAGGTGCGGTTACCAGCATCTTCCCGGGCTGCTACTCCGGTCGGTGGCCGCACGTGCACTTCGAGGTCTATCGCAGCCGCAAGGACGCTACGTCCGGCGGAGAGATCCTGGCGACGTCCCAGCTCGCGCTGCCGCGTGCCGCGTGTGCCGCCGTCTACCGGACCCAGAGCGGCTACGGCGCCTCGACGAACCTGAACCGGGTCAGCATCTCCTCCGACGGTGTCTTCGGCAAGGACGACGGGGTCCGGCAGATCGCCACTATGCGCGGTGGTGTCGCCAAGGGGTTCTACAAGGCGAAGCTCGTCGTCCCCGTCGACCTGTAGCGACCCGCGTGACTTCCTTCGGGCCGGTTGGTCGAGGCTCAGCCGAGGAAGCGGATCGCCTGCTCCAGCGAGGCTCGGCCTTCAGGGATCGGGAGCATCGACCAGTCGTGGATCATCCCGGCGGCGATGCGGAGGTCGACCTCGGTCCCGTCGACCCCCTCGGCGGCCGCGAGGTCGGCGAGCTGGCAGCACTGCGCGAGGAACATCTCACGGGTCCCTACCCAGACCTGAACCGGCCCGAGACCTGAGAGATCGCCGAAGATCGGTGACAGCAGCGGGTCGGCCAGGTCGCGGCCCGCGGCGTAGAGGTCGGCGGCGCCGCGCAGCCCGGGCAGCGAGAGCACCGGGTCGTGCCGGGCGGACTCAACTGTCACCGGGTCGCTCATCACCAGGTCGATCCAGGGGGAGAAGAGCACCGCTCGACCGGCGCGGGTCAGTGCGAGGTCGCGGATCTGCTGGAGGACGACCAACGCGAGCCCGCCGCCCGCGGAGTCGCCCAGGACGTCGACTGGTCCGGAGGCGCCGTCGGTCACGCTCCGCCAGGCGTCGAGGACCATCGGGACGGTCTCTGCGACGGTGTGCTCGGGCGCCAGCGGGTAGTCGACCAGGGAGACCGTCCACCCGCGGTCCAGCAGCGGCTCGGCCACGCTCCAGTGCGTCAGGCCCAGCGTGTAGGCCCCGCCGTGCAGGTAGAACGCGTGCCGTGACGAACCAGCGGAGCGGGGCCGGGCGGTCGCGACGCGCCCGGCCCCGATCTCGGTGACGTCGACTTCGTACCGCTCGGCGACCGACGGCGCCACCAGCGGCATCAGCTCCCAGCGCCGCGAGGGCTTGGCCAGGGTGCGTGCGACCACTCGGTCCGGTACGGCGCCGGCGATCGCTGCGACGGCCCGGGCCTGCCAGCTCGGGCTCATACGCTGAGCACTAGCGCCGGCATGAGGAACGTCGTGAAGGCCTTCTCCAACGAGTCACGGTCGTCGATGTCGACCGACACGCTCGGGACACTGACGAAGGAGACGACCAGGCGCATGACCCACTCCGCCGCCGCCTCGAGGTCGAGGTCGGGCCGTAGCTCGCCGGAGGCGACTGCTTGCTCGAGCTGGTGCTGCCAGAACCACGACATGCCGGGGATGATGTCCTCGACGTAGGTGCCGATGACCTCGGCGAAGGCCTCCGGCTCGTTGTCGCGCAGCTCGGTTGCCAGGGGGCCGAGCGGGGCGGCGCGCGACAGTGACACGGCAGCGGCGATCTTGGCCGCGAACCCGTCGGCATCGTCCACCTGGTGCTGGGCGTCGACCCAGAAAGCCTCGTCGCGGCGGATGAGTGCTGCGGAGAGCAGGGTGGCCTTGTCCGGGAACAACCGGTAGAGCCAAGCCCGGGAGACACCGGCCTCGGCTGCGACCTGCAGTGCCGAGGTCTTGCGGATGCCGTCGCGGCGCAGGCAGGCCTCGGCGGCGTCGAGGACACGCTCCCGGGTGGAACGGCGAGGGTCGTCGGCCGTGCTCACTGGAGCTGGTAGTCGTCGAGGTCGACGGTGCGGGTCCAGTCCCAGTAGTCGACCAGGCGCCAGGGATTCAGTCCGTGCACCTCACCGTCGTCGTTCTGGTAGTAGTTGTGCTCGATGTGCGGTGACGCCCAGACCATGGTGCGCATCTCCGCCTGCGAGCGGTCGTAGTAGTCGTCGTAGACCGACAGCTTCGGCTCGATCGTGCGGTGACCACCGTTGAGCAGGGCCTCGATGCACGCCATCGTGTAGCGCACCTCGCACTCACTGGCGAAGATGATGCTGCCTCCGCTGGCGAGGTTGGTGCCGGGTCCGTAGAGGCAGAAGAAGTTGGGGAAGCTGGGCACGGTGACGCCCAGGTAGGCGCGCGGCCGGGTGCCCCAGTGCTCGCGCAGGTCGACCCCTCCACGGCCCCGGATCGTCATCGGGGCGAGGGGCTCGTTGTAGGCGAAGCCGGTCGACCACACCAGCACGTCGGCGTGGTGCTTGGTGCCCTCGGAGTCGACGACGCCGTCGGCCTCGAGGTGGCGCACACCGGCGCGGACGAGGTCGACGTTGTCGCGGGTGAGGGTCCGCAGCCAGCTGCCGTTGTCCTGCAAGGTGCGTTTGGCGGTGGCCGGGTAGTCGGGCAGCACCTTGGCCAGCAGGTCGGGATCGTCGGGCAGCTGGCTCTCGATCCACTCGGTGAACATCATCCGGGCGAAGTCGTTGATCTCGCTGACCGAGGTCTGCTGCGGCTCCCAGGCGGGGTCGACCTTGGCTGCGGCCAGGCCCGCGTCGCAGCTGGGGAAGAAGATCAGGAACCGGAACCAGCGCGCGTAGAAGGGCAGGTGACGCAGAGCCCACTGCATTCCGCTGCCGACCGGCTCGTGGTAGCCCGGGTTGGGGAACATCCACTGGGCCGTGCGCTGCAGGACGGTCAGCGACCCCACGGTGTCGGCGATGGCGGGTGCGACCTGGAATCCCGTGGCTCCGGCTCCGATCATGACGACGTCCTTTCCGGTGAGGTCGACGCCGTGGTCCCACCGAGCGGTGTGGAACGCCGGACCGGCAAAGGATCCTGGGACCTCAGGCACGTGTGGGGTGCTGAGCTGGCCGACCGCGCTGATGAGCGCCCGCGCCCGCAGGGTCTCGCGGCCATCGGGGCCTCCGACGTCGATGACCCAGGTGCTGGTCTCGTCGTCCCAGGTGGCGCCCGTGACCTCGGTGCTCCATCGGACGTGCTCATCGACGCCGTACTTGCGCATCACTGCGGTGAAGTACTCGAGGATCTCGGGCTGCCGGGCGAAGTACTCGGTCCAGTGGTCGCTCGGCTCGAAGCTGTAGCAGTAGAAGTGGTTGCCGACGTCGACGCGGGCACCGGGGTAGGTGTTCGCGTACCAGGTCCCACCGGGGCCGGCGTTCTTCTCGACGACGACGTAGGGGATTCCGGCCTGACCGAGCCTGATCGCGGCGAGCAGTCCCGACATGCCGCAGCCGATGATGACCACCGAGAAGTCGTCGGGTACGACGCGTCCTGTGTTGCCGGAGACGTCGGCCCGGGTGTCGAGGCGTTCGAGGCCGAGCTCCTCGAGCATCATCGGCACGTACTCGTCGGCGACCGCGGCCCCGACGACGAACTCCATCATCTTCTTGACGAGCGACTGGTCGACCGGCTCCGGCTCGGGGCAGCCACGGTCGCGGTAGTCGCGGATGACGTCGAACGCGAGCTCGCGCGCGGCCAACTTGTCCTCCTCGGACAGGTAGCCCTGGATCTCGTTCAGCATCGCGCCACCTGGTCTGACGGGGCCGTCGAGGATCGAGGCATCGCCGCTCATGTGGACGCACGAGACGAGCAGGGTCGGGATCGAGACGTCCTCGAGGGCCGCCCTGATCTCGTCGTCGGAGTCGTCGAACCGGAGGCCAGCCTGCTGCGATCGCATGGCACCAGAGGGTACACACTTGCGCCGATCTGTCTACTCGCCTACGGTGCGTGATCGTGAAGTCAGTCACCATCCAGGGGCCCGGCCAGGTCGCCGTCCTCGACGTCGCCGATCCGGTGCTGCCCGACGCCGCCGGGGCGATCGTCGAGGTGGAGGCCACTGCCATCTGCGGCTCCGACCTCCACTTCTACGACGGCGACCTGCCACTCTTCCCGGTCGCCGTGGGGCACGAGGCGATCGGCACCGTGGTCGAGGTCGGTGACGACATCCAACGCTTCGCTGTCGGCGACCGCGTGCTCGTGGCGTCGGTCGCAGGATGCGGGGCGTGCCGGGGCTGCGCCACCGGTGACCCGATCGCGTGCCTGGGTGGGGCCAAGGTGTTCGGCTCGGGCGAGCTCGGCGGGGCCCAGAGCGACCTGCTCGCCGTACCGGCCGCCGACTTCCAGCTGCTCGCCATCCCCGACGGCGTCAGTGACGAGGCCGCGCTACTGCTGACCGACAACCTCGCCACCGGATGGGCCGGCGCCCGCCGCGCCGGCGTGCAGCCCGGTGACACGGTGGTCGTGTGGGGCCTGGGTGCCGTTGGTCAGTGCGCCGTGCGCTCCGCACTCGCGCAGGGCGCCGAGCGGGTCCTGGCCTTCGATCCCGTGGCCGGCCGTCGAGACCTCGCGGTCGCCGCCGGAGCGATCGCGTTGGCGGGCGACCCCGTGACCGCCGTACTCGAGGCCACGCAGGGGCTCGGTGCCGACAGCGTGATCGACGCTGTGGCCAACGACCAGACCCTCGACGCCGCATTCGCCGCCGTGCGCTCGTCCGGCACGATCTCGGTGATCGGCATCCACGGCCTCGACCCCTACCCCCTCGGGATCCTGATGGGCGTCTTCCGCAGCATCACGCTCCGGATGACCACCGCTCCGGTCCAGAGCACGTGGGCCGAGCTCGTGCCGCTGGTGCAGTCCGGGCGTCTCGACGCCGCCGGCATCTTCACCCACACCTTCCCCCTCGCGGAGGCCGGCGCGGCGTACGCCGCCGTGGCCGCCCGCTCCGCCGACTGCCTGAAGGTGCTGCTCGCCCCATGACCGACAGGACCTCCGACCCGGCTCGCGTGATCATCACCGGCGGTGCCTCAGGCATCGGCCTCGCCACCGCGAAGCTCCTCCTCGAGCGCGGCGCAGCGGTAGCCCTCTGGGACGTCGCGCCCGACACTCTGGAGGTGGCCGACCGGATCGGCGCCCACGGCCAGGTCGTCGACGTCACAGCCGACCTGGCCGCACCCGTGGCCGCCGCGGCGGCGGCGCTCGACGGCCTCAGCGGGCTGGTGCATGCCGCCGGCCGGGTGTCCCCCGAGCCGGTCGGTGCTTTCACCGCAGACAGCTGGGACGCCGTCCTCGACGTCAACCTCCGCGCGCACGCCCTGCTCGTCCAGGAGATGCTCCCGCACCTCGAGCGGGCCCCCGGAGCATCGGTCGTCGCGATCTCGTCGATCGAGGGTCTGGTGGGCAACCCGTGGATCCCGTCGTACTGCGCCTCGAAGGCCGGACTCCTCGGGCTGACCCGCTCGATGGCCGCGCAGCTCGGGCCCAGTGGGATCCGTGTCAACTCGGTCTGTCCCGGCTTCGTCGTCACCCCGATGCTCCAGCAGGCCCTCGACATCGACGAGATACGGACCGGCTTCGAGCAGGCTGCGCCCCTGGGTCGGATGGCGCAGCCCGAGGAGGTGGCGACCGTGATCGCCTTCCTGCTCTCCAGCGATGCGTCGTTCGTGACGGGGACCGAGGTCGTCGTCGACGGCGGCCTGACCTGCAAGCACTAGCGACAGGCGAAGCACATGGGCTTCCTGCAACCGAACCTCCCACAGGTCGACGTCGCAGAATGGCGTCGAGGCACCCGCAACGAGCGGATGCGTCCGATGGTCCGCCACCTGCTCGAGGTGGGTTTCGGGACCCCCGACGTCGTCTACGTGCTCTACCTCGTCAAGATCGCGCTCTACGTGCTCGGAGCGATGCTGTTTGCCCTGTCCACGCCCGGCATCGACGGGTTCACGAGCATCGGCGACTGGTGGGCCGAGCCGATCGTGTTCCAGAAGCTTGTCTTCTGGACCGTGCTGTTCGAGGTGCTCGGGCTCGGGTGCGGCTTCGGTCCGCTCAACCTGCGCTTCCTGCCGCCGCTCGGGTCCTTCCTCTACTGGCTCCGGCCGGGCACCATCCGCCTCCCGCCATGGCCAGCCCGGGTCCCATTGACCCGCGGCGACCGTCGTACGGTCGCCGACGCGCTGCTGTACGCCGCCCTGCTCGCCACGCTCGTCATCGCCCTGCTCTCCGCGAGCGACCCGGGCAGCAGCACGTCGGCCCTGCCCGTGTGGAAGGTGTTGCTGTTCCTCGGGGTCCTCGCCGTGATCTCGCTCAGGGACCGCACGATCTTCCTCGCAGCTCGCTCCGAGGTCTACGCGGCCATCGCGCTCACGTTCCTGTTCTCCGCTCCTGACGCGATCGTCGGCGCCAAGCTGGTCATGCTGGTCATCTGGTGGGGTGCCGCACTCTCGAAGATCAACGGGCACTTCCCGTTCGTCGTCCAGGCCATGGAGACCAACAGCCCGATCTGGCGCTCGAAGAAGATCAAGCACCTGTTCAGCCGGTCGTTCCCGGACGACCTCCGCCCGTCGCGGTTGTCGGCGGCACTGGCCCACGGCGGCACCATCGTGGAGTTCGGCGTCCCGCTCGTCCTGATCTGCTCCGGCGGCGGCACCCTGACGACTGTCGCCGCGATCGTGATGATCGCCTTCCACCTCCACATCATCGCCACGATCCCGATGGGTGTGCCGCTGGAGTGGAACGTCTTCATGATCTTCGCGATCCTGATCCTGTTCGTCGACAAGGCAAGCATCGGGCTGGGAGACCTCGAGCGCCCCTGGGTGCTGCTCGTCCCGCTCCTCAGCGCGTCGTTCGTGGTCTTGGGAAGCCTGTTCCCGGAGAAGATCTCCTTCCTGGTCGGCATGCGCTACTACGCAGGCAACTGGGACACCTCGGTGTGGTGTTTCACGCAGGCGGGGCTGGCCAAGTTCGACTCCGGCACGACGAAGGCGACGATGCTTCCCCACCAGCAGCTGGAGAAGATCTACGGGCCGGAGGAGGCCGAGGTCCCGCTCTTCACCGGTTACGCCTTCCGGTCCATCCACACACACGGTCGAGCCCACTTCGCGCTCATCCCCAGGCTCTGCGGAGAGGATCACGAGAACTACCTCGTGATGGACGGCGAGCTCATCGCCGGGGTCGTGCTCGGCTGGAACTTCGGCGACGGGCACCTGCACCGCGAACAGCTCATCGCGGCACTGCAGGAGCGGTGCGCCTTCGAGCCCGGCGAGGTCCGCATCCTGACCCTCGATGCCCAGCCGATCCACAAGCCCACCCAGGCGTACCGGCTCATCGATGCCGCCACAGGTGAGTTCGAGCGGGGGACCGTGCTGGTCGCCGACATGGTGGTCCGCCAGCCCTGGGACACCGACCTGCCGATCACGATGACCAGCACGCCCGGTGGAGAGCTGAGGTCGTCGTGACGACTCGTCGTACGGCCGTCGTCGTCGGTTCCGGCCCCAACGGTCTGTCCGCGGCGCTGCACCTCGCCCAGCAGGGAGTCCACGTGACGGTCCTGGAGGCGCACTCGACGGTCGGCGGCGGGACCCGTAGCGACGAGCTCACGGTCCCGGGGCTGGTTCACGACGTGTGCTCCGCCATTCACCCGTTCGGGGTGGCCTCGCCGTATCTGGCGAGCCTGCCGCTCGCCGAGCACGGCCTGACGTGGCGGTGGGCGGAGGTCGACCTGGCCCACCCGCTCGACGACGGATCGGCCGGCGTGCTCGCCGGCGACGCAGCCGCCACCGGTGCCGGGCTGGGGGAGGACGCGAGGACCTGGGAGCGGCTGTTCGGTCCACTGCAACGGTCCTTCCCCGCCGTCGCTGACGACGTGCTCGGCCCCCTGGTCCGCGTGCCCTCCCACCCGCTTCGGCTGGCCCAGTTCGGGCTGCGAGCAGCGCCACCAGCGTCGGTACTCGCGCGCTCGTTCCGCACCCCGCAGGCCCGAGCACTCTTCCTGGGTTGCGCGGCTCACCTCTTCCAGCCCCTCACCCGCCCACTGTCGTCGGCTGTCGGCGTCATGCTCATCGCGGCCGGGCACCGCTCCGGATGGCCGGTCGCCGAGGGCGGGTCGCGCTCGATCTCGACCGCCATGGCGAGCCTCCTCGAGGAGCTCGGCGGCGAGATCGTCCTCAACCACCAGGTGCGGACCGCGGCCGACCTGCCGAACACCGACGTCACCATGTTCGACACCTCCCCTCGTGCGGTCGCCGACATCGTCGGAGACCGACTGTCGCAACGCCGGCGTCACCGATATCGCTCGTTCCGGTTCGGCCCGGCAGCGCACAAGGTCGACTTCGCCGTCCGTGGCGGGGTGCCCTGGACCGCGGAGGCAGCGCATCGGGCCGGCACCGTCCACCTGGGTGGGGCGGGAGCGTCGGTCGTCGCGGCAGAGGCGGCGATCGCCGCGGGACGGATGCCGGATCATCCGTTCGTGCTCGTCGGTCAGCAGTACCTCGCCGACCCGACGAGGTCGGTCGGAGACGTCCACCCGATCTACGCCTATGCCCACGTCCCGCACGGGCTCGCGACCGACGCGACCGAGGCGGTGGTCGCGGAGATCGAGCGGTTCGCCCCGGGCTTCAGAGGCAGGGTCGTCGCCCAGCACGTCAGCAGCCCGGCCGACCTCGAGGCCTACAACCCCAACTACGTCGGTGGGGACATCGTGGGCGGTGCCAACACGGTCGGCCAGCTGGTGGGGCGCCCGGCGGTGGCGCTGGACCCCTACTCCACCGGGGTTCCCGGGATGTTCCTCTGCTCGGCATCGACGCCACCGGGCGCCGGTGTCCACGGCATGTGCGGGTTCCGGGCAGCCCAGCGCGCCATGGCCTACCTCTCGCGAGGCTAGAACGGCAACAGGTCGTCAAGTGCGTCGGAGATCAGGTCGGCCGCGAGCCGCTGAGCCGCCTCGGCGCCGGCGGTCGCCCACCCACAAGGTCGTGGCAGTCGCCGCGGCGGCGCAGGCCACCGTCAACGGGTGACCGATGAGAGCGGCCTCGAGGCAGGCGATGGCAGCCCAAGGCCCTACAGGATGCCGGCGAACGCCAGACCGTGGACCAGTCCAGACCCGGCGGCGATCATCGCCTCGCCCCGGCGCCTTCAGGGTCGCGAGGTGTGACGACCCGGCTGGTGGTGACGCGTGCGGTCACTGCTCAGCGCGACGGCCGGACGACGAGGCGTCCCGTTGTCGAGGCGCGCTTGAAACCGGAGGCCGGCCGGTAGCGGACGTGGAACGTGTGCGCGCCCAGCCGGTGCGGCGTCCAGAGGATCCGGGGCGCGGCCGTCGACGAGCCGGACGCGGAGCGCCTGGCCGTCGATGCTGAGGCGCACCAGCCCGCGGGGGCGGGTGCGGCCCTCGCCCAGCGCGAGGACGCGGAGCGTGGTCTGCTGCCCGCGTCGTCCGCGTTGAGGGGCCTTGAGCTTCAAGGACACAGTCTGCGGGGCGGTGGGGAACGACCTGGCGATGTGGCGTATCGCCTCGAAGGTCAGTGCCTCGTCCTGCTCGATGCCGTAGTCGCTGAGCTTGGCCATGACCGTGTCGGTCCGGTCGTTGACATAGATGTACTGGCCGAAGATGCCGATGGCGCTGGCGTCGTCGAGACGAGCCGTGCCTCGCGGGAGGTCCGCGGGGATGTGCCAGAAGTTGGTGGAGTAGGGCCACTCGCCGCCGTACAGCCGGATCGCGCGTGGTCGCAGGAGCCGCTCCTTCCACGCCCGGGTGACCGGTGACCGCGGGGTGCCGGCGTCGAGCACGAGCTGCCCGAGCCGGGCGAAGTCCCGGCCGGTCGCGTTGAGGCAGCAGAACCCCTTGGCGGTGCCGCCGTCGCGGTCGAGGTTCCACGTGGCGGCGTACTGCGCGCCGGCCTGCTCCCAGAGTCGGGTGCGGAACAGCGTGGCGAGGTCCTCGCCGTACGTCGCCTCGAGGACCATCCCGAGCAGCTGGCTGTTGAGGGAGATGTACTCCCCGTCAGTGCCCGGCTCGAAGAGCATGGTCCGGTGTGTCCGGGCGAAGCTCTGCACGTCCGGGGTCGCGAACAGGGGGTAGGTGCCGGTGAGGCTGGTGACCAGCAGGCTGGGGTTGTCCAGCACCACCGTCGGGTCGTCGACCAGCGTGTAGCTCTCGGGGGACTCGATGCCGCTGGTCATGTCGAGCAGGTCGCGCACGGTGACCCTGTTGTACGCCGCGTCGCCGTCCAGCGGCGACCGCACCCGCAGCTCGGGGATGACGTCGACCAGCAGGGTGTCGAGACGCAGCCGTCCCTCCGCGACTGCCTGGCCGGCCAGCAGCGCGACCAGCGACTTCGCCACCGACCACGACGCCAGCTTGGTGTCGGGGTCGATGCCGTCGGCGTACCACTCGTGGACGAGCTTGCCGCGGTGCAGCACCACGAACGCGCGCGTGCTGGTGCGGGTGAGGAACTCCTCGAGGCCCAGGGAGTCCACCGACGTGCCCGGCAGGTCTTGGGTCCCCACTCCCCATGGCACCCGGCGCGGGATGCTCTCGCCGCTCCTCGGCAGCGGCGTGGTGTGCCGGGCCTTCGGGATGGCCACCCGGGGGAGCGCGGCACCGATCCCGGACGGGAGGGTGCCCGGTCCCTAGGGTGTCCTTCGTGAACGACGCCCCGAAGTCCGTTGCGGGCACCGACGCCGCGGCGCGCGGGTCGCGCCGCCGCGAGCGCACGCGGGTGCTGCTCCTCGACGCCGCGGAGCTGCTGATGTCGCAGCGCGCGCCCGAGGAGATCCGGATCGAGGACGTCGCCACCCAGGCGGGGGTCTCCGCCGCCTCGGTGTACGTGCACTTCGGGACCAAGGACGCGCTCCTGGCGGCGGTCACCGAGCGGGTCCTGGCCGTGGCCACGGCGGCACTCCGATCGGCGTACGCCGCCGAGACGTCCCCGCTCGAGCGCTTCGCAGGCGTGGGCTCGGCCTACCTGCGCCTCCTCCTCGACCACCCGGCAGTGGGGAAGTACCTCGCCGTCACCGGCGAGCGGGGTCCGCGCACCCCGGTCGAGGACGAGGTCGTGGCGCGGTTCAGCCAGCTCCGGCGCGAGTTCGAGGAGAGCATCCGCGAGGCCGTGGACGCGGGTGCGATCAGGCGGGTCGACCCGGAGCTCATGTCCTACTTCCTCTTCGGCGCCTGGAACGGCGTGGCCGCGCTGGCGCTGCGCCGTGACGCGCTGGTGCTGTCGCCCGAGCGGGTCGAGCAGGCGGTGGTCGAGGCCGGCCTGACGCTTCTCGAGGGCCTGCTTCCCGAGTGAACTAGAGTCTGACTCCAGAGACCTTCCGGAAAGTGACCCCGCCATGACGCAGACCGCCACGCCGCGCCCGACCACGAGCCCCGAGGACAGCCCCGAGGGCAGGCCCGAGAGCTGGGACGCCGTGGTCGTGGGGGCCGGTCCGGGCGGCCTCACCTGCGCGGCGTACCTCGCGGCCAACGGCAAGAAGGTCCTGGTGCTCGAGGCCAACCAGGTGGTCGGCGGGAGTACCCAGGTGTTCCGCCGCGCCGGCAACAAGTTCGAGTTCGACGTCGGCACCCACTACGTCGGCGAGTGCGGCCCCGGTGGCCGGATGCAGACCGCGCTCTCCGGGCTGTCCCTGACCGAGCGCATCAAGTGGCTGCGCCAGCGCCCGGAGGGCCACTGCCAGATCATGATCCCGGGTACGACGTTCCAGACGCCGACCGGCTGGGACACCTATCTCGACCGCCTGGTCGCGGCCTTCCCCGACGAGGAGCCGGGCCTGCGTCGCTGCGTGGGGATCATGCGCACGGTCGCCAGCGGCGATCGACCGCTCCGTCGTCTGTCCGCCGTGCTGCGGTGGGGCGTGCGGCCGATCACGACGCTGATGGCCGCGTGCGGTCTCAGCGCCGACGCCCAGGCGGTGATCCTCGCGGAGAACGGCGACTACACGTGGCCTCCGCATCGCACGCCGACCGCCATGCACGCGGGCTTCCTCCACCACTACCTCCAGGCCGGCGCCTACTACCCGCGCGGCGGCGGCCAGGTCATCGGCGCCCATCTCACCGACGTCATCCAGACGCACGGCGGTCGCGTGCGGACCAAGGCCAGGGTCGAGAAGGTCCTGGTCGAGGACGGGCGCGCTGTCGGCGTCCGGCTCCGTGGCGGCGAGGAGATCCGCGCGGAGGTCGTCGTCTCCGCGGCCGACTTCAAGCGGACCTGGGCGGAGCTGGTCGGCGACGAGCACCTGACCCGACGGCTGCGGCGCCGGCTGAAGGGTCTCGAGATGACGCTGCCGATGTTCGCGGTGTACGTCGCGCTCGACGTCGACTTGCGCGAGCGCGGCACCCCGCCGCTCGCGTGGGTGTGGCCGACCAGCGACATCGACGGCTACTACCGCGAGGTCGCCGCCGGTCGCTGTCCCGAGCGGATGCCGGTCGGCATCAGCTGCCCCACGGCCAAGGACCCCGAAGGCACGCACTCGGCACCTCCCGGCTACTCGACGCTCGAACTCGTGAGCTGGGCGCCCAAGGAGCACGCGTTCTGGAACGTCGAGACCGGTCCCGCCGACGGCGGCAGCTACGGCCGCGACGAGCGCTACCTCCAGCTCAAGGAGGAGCTCACCCAGCGGGTGCTCGACACCGCCGAGCTGATGATCCCGGACCTCCGGGAGCGGATGGTCTTCTGTGAGGCCTCCACCCCGATCACCCAGGAGCGCTTCACCCTCAGTGCCGACGGCTCCTGCTACGGCATCGCCCCGCTGCTGAAGAACCTCGGCCCGTTCCGGCCGCGGGTCACCACGCACATCCCGGGCCTGTTCCTTGCCGGCGGCAGCACCGAGCACATGTTCGGCATCAACGCCACGATCTGGGGTGGCATGGGCACGGCCGGCGCCGTACTCGGCCGCGACCTCGTCCAGGAGGTGCGCGACGGCGCGGTCTTCGTCGACGAGGCCGACCTGACCCCGATCACCGACGACTTCGACCCGCTCCTCGCGTCGAAGCCGGGGTCCGTCATCCGTCGACCGGCGCGCCGTCGACCCCGAGACGTCGCCCCGACGAGTCGCTGATCGCGAGGCGGACTTCCCTGGCCCGGTCGAAGCCGGCGAGTCGTGCCACGAGGTGAATTGCCATCTCGATACCTGCGCCCACGCCGCCGCTGGTGATCATGTCGCCGTCGTCGACGAACCGCTCCAGTGGTCTCACATCAATCGTGGGGTCGAGGTCGTGGAGGAGGTCGAGGCACTGGCGATGCGTCGTCGCGGGTCGGCCGCCGAGGAGCCCTGCAGCGGCGAAGACGAGCGCCCCGGTGCCGACGCTCGCCAGCAGCGGCGCCTGGGTCCTCTGCGTCGACACCCACCGGAGATGCTCCGCGTCGCGCATCAGCGCGCGAGTGCCCGGTCCACCGGGATGGATGAGTAGGTCGAGCTGGGGTGCGTCGGTGAATGCGTGGTGAGCGCCGAGCACCAGCCCCTTCGCCGCCGTGACAGGGGCGTCGTCGCGCGACAGGCAGCTGATGCTCCAGCCGTCCTCGGGGTGGTGGCTCGTCCACCACGACAAGACCTCCCACGGCCCCACCGCGTCGAGCGCCTCGACCTCGTCGAAGATCAGCATCCCGATGTGGCGAACGGGTCGGTCGGGCGTCACGGCTTCTCCTTGGGTCGCAGGCCGACGGCGGCGGCCCGACACACCCTCCGCGACAGGCTGATCCGTCGCCCCGGTCAAACGGCCGGGATGGCTGGATGACGTCTCCGACTTGCTTCCGGGCACCCTGAGCACGCAGTAGCCTCGGCAGGTGCTTCATGGTCGCGACGCCGAGAAGGCACACCTCGCGTCGGTGGTCGAGGCCGCCCGCCTGGGCAGGTCCGGCAGCGTGCTCGTCCGTGGCGAACCCGGGATCGGAAAGTCCGCTCTCGTCGACGATGTCGTCTCGGGCTCCGGGCTCCGGGTGCTCCGCACGCAAGGACTCGAGTCCGAGGCACCCCTCGCGTACGCCGCCCTCCACCGCCTGCTGCGGCCGGTGCTCGGTCTGGTGGAGGCACTCGCACCTCCTCAGGCGCGGGCGCTCCGGGTCGCCTTCGGTGAGGCCGAGGGGCCGAGACTCGAGCCGTTCGTCGTGGGGCTGGCGACCCTGTCGATCCTCACGTCGGCGGCCGAGGACGAGCCGCTGGTGTGCGTGATCGACGATGCCCAATGGCTGGACGAGGCTTCGGCCGACGCGCTGCTCTTCACTGCCCGGAGGCTCGACGCGGACCAGGTCGCCATGTGCTTTGTCGCCCGTCACTCTGACGACACTGGCTTCTCCGCCGAGGGCATTCCGACCCTCACCCTGGGTGCCCTGGACGAGGAGTCGGCGCGACGCCTGCTCAGCGCCAGTGCCGGCGACCTCGCAGAAGAGGTAAGCGACCGCCTGCTGACCGAGACCCGTGGCAACCCGCTGGCGCTACTGGAGCTGCCCACAGCGCTGTCGCCGGGACAGCGGGACGGTAGCGAGGCGCTGCCCTTGCCTCTCCCGCTGACCAGCAGCGTGGAACGCGCGTTCCTCGAGCGCTGCCGACAGCTCCCGGCGGCGGCGCAGACCGTCCTCCTCGTCGCGGTCGCCGACGGGACGGGACGTCTTGCCACGATCGAACGAGCAGCACGGGCGTTGGGGATCGAGCGCGAGGCCCTTGATGCCGTCGTACGGTCCGGGTTGCTGCTCGTCACCGGAGACACCGCCGACGTCCAGCACCCGCTTGTCCGCTCGGCCGTCTACCAAGCAGCCGGCGCTCGTGAGCGTCGGCGTGTGCATGTGGCGCTCGCCGAGGTGCTTGGCGACTTGCAGGACGCTGACCGGCAGACGTGGCACCTCGCTGCCGTCGCCCACGAGTTGGACCCGGAGCTGGCCGCCGCCCTGGACCTGGTCGCCGTCCGGGCTGAGGCCCGAGGGGCCCACCAGGGGGCAGCGGACGCCTACGAACGGGCTGCCGAGCTGGGCGATGTGGCTGCCGCAGCGGCGCGCAGGTTGGCCGCCGCTCGAAACGCCTGGGCGTCCGGCCGGGCCCAGCACGCGTCGGCGCTGGTCGCGAGAGCGCGGGCCGATACCGACGATCCGCTCCTGCGAGCCGATCTCGACCGCCTGCGGGCGAGGATCGAGGTCAACACCGGCTCGGCCGACGATGCGCACCGCATTCTCACGCGGGCTGCCGAGCAGGTGGCGGTCCATGACCCGCACCGCGCGCTGGAGATGGCGGTGGCGGCTTCGGTAGCTCGTAGCCACGGGGCCGACAGTGGTGCGGTCCTGCCCGCGGGCACGGTCGACGTCCGGGACACCGACGGCGACAGTGCCCGGACCCGCGCCTTGAAGCACCTGTTGACCAGCACTGAGCGCGCCATGGCGGGGGACCGCTTCGGTGCGGTTGCTGAGCTGCAGGTAGCCCGGTCCGCCGGTCGTGCCACCGACGACCTCGACCTCCTGGGCAACCTCGGCAACGCCGCCCTGCACCTCGGCGAGGACGACGTTCATCGCGAGCTCTACGCGCAGATGCTGTCGGTGGCTCGGGAGACCGGCGACGGCATGGCCGTCCTCTACGCGTTGCAGCGCACGGCCTTCGGGCTCTACCTCGCGGGCAGCTGGACCGAGCTGCGCAGCACCTGTGAGGAGGCGGTCTCGCTCGGACGCAGCGTCGGGCAGCGTGCCCTGAGCGCGACCCCACTGGCCTGGCTCACCCTTCTCGCGGCGTTGCAGGGGCGGCCAGACCATGACGCCCACCGGGTGGCCCTCGACGGTCTCCTGGCTGCACACCCTCCGCGGGGCATCCTCGCTCGCCCGCTGGATGACCTCGTGCACTGGGCTGCGGGGGCACGGGCCGCACTCACGGGGGACCGGGCGGGCGCTCTGCACCACCTGCGTGAGGTTCGCCTGCCGACGCTGCGTCGGCTCGCGGCGCACGACCGGATCGACGCCGCCGTGCGCGCCGACGAGCACGAGCTTGCTCGCGACTGGACGAAGGAGCTGGAGGACTTCGCCGCGGGGACCCCACTGCCCTGGGCGCGGGCCACCGTGCTCTTCGGCCGAGCTCTGACCACCGATCCAGCCTCGGGTGACGACCCCGACGAGCTGTTCCGACAGGCATTGGAGCACCAGGCGCTGGCGCAGCGGCCGTACGACCGCGCGCGAACCCAGCTCGCCCACGGCGAGCTGCTGCGTCGAAACGGTCGCCGGGCCGATGCTCGTCTGCCGCTGCGCGACGCCCTTGCGACCCTGCAGGACCTGCACGCTGAGCCGTTGGTGGGCAGGGCCACCGATGAGCTCCGCGCATCCGGCGAGACCGCCCGGCGACGCGACGAGTCCACGTTGCTGGCTTTGACACCGATGGAACGCAAGGTCGCACTGCTCGTGAGCGAGGGGCTCTCCAACAAGGAGGTCGCTGCGCAGTGCTGGGTCTCACCCCGGACCGTGGCCTTCCACTTGCGCAACGTGTTCGCGAAGGCCGGTGTCACCTCCCGGGGCGAGCTGTCACGCCTCGAACTGGGCTGACCAAAACCCGGTCGTTTGACCGGGGCGAGCGATCCGCGCTCGCCGGAGGCTGGGGGCATCCCACCGCCTCACCGGAAGAAGATCCCGATGACCACTCACACGCCCCAAGTCCCGGACCCTGTCAGTGCTGAGGCCCGGCTCCCGAAGCGGTCTTGGTCGGTGCTCGCCGTGGCACTGGCCGCGCAGATCCTCGTCGTGCTCGACATCTCGGTCGTCAACACCGCCCTGCCCTCCATCGGCCGCTCCCTCGAACTCGACGGTGGCCAGCTCCAGTGGCTGGTGACCGCCTACCTCATGATGTCCGGCGGCGGGCTGCTCCTCGGCGGCCGCATCGCCGACCTGTTGTCGCGTCGAGCGGTGTTCCTCACCGGCCTGGCGCTGTTCACGATCGCCTCGCTGGTCAGCGGGTTCGCCGACAGTGGCGGGCAGCTGATTGCGGCACGGGCCGTCCAAGGACTCAGCGCCGCCCTGCTGACCCCTTCGGCATTGTCGTTGGTCACCACGTCGTACGACGGCGAGCAGCGCAAGCTCGGTCTGGCCATCTGGGGTGCCGTCGGGAGCCTGGGTGTTGCCCTCGGAGTGCTGCTCGGCGGAGCCGTCACCACGTGGACCAGCTGGGAGTTCATCTTCTGGCTCAACGTCCCGGTCGGGGGCATCGCGCTGGCTGCCGGCCTTCTCGTCCTGCCCCCTGACGCCGATCGGGTTGGCGCCAGCCTGACCCGCCTCGACCTGCCGGGGGCCGCCACCGTCATCGGCGGACTGGTCGCTCTCGTCTACGGCCTCGGTGCCAGCGCGACCCACGGCTGGTCGTCGGTGCAGACCATGGGGTCCCTCGTCACCTCCGGTGTCTTGGTCGTCGCCTTCCTCGCCGTCGAGCGTCGCGCCTCGGACCCGCTCTTCCCGCCCCACGTCTGGAAGCTCCGCACCTTGGTGTCCAGCACGACCGTGATGCTGGGCGTCACCGGGATTCTGGTCGGCACTGTCTTCCTCACCTCGATCTTCATCCAGACCGTTCTCGGCTTCTCCGCCCTGGACGCCGGCCTGGCGTTCCTCCCGTTCGCCCTGGCGATCACCGTCGGCACGATCGTCGCGCGCCACCTGATGGCTCACCTTTCGCCGCGCTCCGTCGCGACCGCCGGTCTCCTGCTGGCCGCCGGCGCGGCCGCACTGATGTCCACCGCGTCCGCGACCTCGAGCTACGCCGGCGGCATCCTGCCCGGACTCGTCGGGCTCGGCCTCGGCGTCGGCATGGTGTTCGTGCCGGTGTCCGTGACCGCGATGTCCGGCATCCCGGCCAGCCACGCCGGGGTCGCCTCGGGGTTCCTGATGACCGGTCACGAGGTCGGTGCTGCCCTGGGCGTCGCCGTGCTCTCCGCGGTCGCCTCCACCGCCGGCAGCCTCACCAGCCCGGCCGGGGCCGTCGCGGGCTTCGAGCGGGGCTTCCTCGCTGCGGCCGTGATCGCTGTCGCCGTTGCCCTCGTCGCCCGGTGGCGGATGCCCTCGACCCGTGCCGAGGCCGGAGCCGGCATGCACATGCACCACTGATCGGGCACGACCACCTGCCACCACCAACCACCACGGAGCCTGAGGCACATCATGACCACCACGACCGCACCCATCGACCGGCAGAACACCGTTCCTGGAGGGGCACCTCCTGGACGGCGTGGCCACATCGGTCGCATCGTCGCCGGAAGCCTGGGCGGCGGCCTGATCGCTGCTGCCCTGTCGACCCTCGTCCTCGTCCCCGGCGCCACCGAGCCCGTAGTCACCGGCCTGATGCTGGTCTCCTTGGCGCTGGGCTGGCTCTCGCTGTGGCACTTCGCGCGCCGCCGCACGGACCAGCCGCAGGCGTGGGCCCTGGTCCTCGCGGCTGCCTTTGGTGTGACCGGCGCCGTCCTCCTCGCCCTCGCCCCCGGCGAGGAGGCCCTTGCCGGCGCCGGCTGGCTGTGGCCACCGGCCCTCGTGGTGCTCGTGACGTGGACGGTCACCAAGGCACGCACCTCACTGCGCAGCGGGTCCCGGCAGGTGCTGCTCTACCCGGTCTTGCTGGCCCTGTTTGTCGTCGCCATCGGTGGCTTCTACGAGGCTGTCCAGGGGACCCGTGGCACCGACGACCTGACGGCCACGGGTCAGCTGTACGACGTCGGCGGTCACCACCTGTGGATGTCGTGCACGGGGTCCGGCAGTCCCACGGTCGTCCTCGAGTCCGGGCTCGGCGAGCCCTCCGCTCCCATGAGCGCGTGGATCGCCCCGGCCGTCGCCGCCGACACCCGGGTCTGCGTCTACGACCGGGCCGGCTACGGCCGGAGCGGACCAAGCGACGTGACCACCAGCGGCGAGAGCATCGTCAACGACCTGCGCACCCTGCTCGAGGTGGCGGGGGAGCCTGGGCCCTACGTCCTCGCGGGACACTCGACCGGCGCCGTCTACGTCCGGCTGTTCGCCGACGCGTATCCCGACGAGGTCGCCGGCGTGGTCCTGCTCGACGGTCAGTCACCCGACGCGATGGCGGAGCTACCGGCCTACCCCGCGTTCTACGCAGGCTTCCGCCGCCTCGAGGCGCTGGCACCTACGTTGGCGCGGTTCGGCGTGGCCCGCCTGGCGACGGGACTCGTCGGGAGCGACCTGCCGATGCCTCAGCGCGCCGAGTCGGAGGCCACCTGGTCCACCCCCGCCCACTTCAGGACACTCCGCGACGAGATCGCCGCCCTCCCGGAGTCCCTCAGTGCGGCGCACGACGCCGGGCCGCTCGGGACCGTCCCGTTGGTCGTCGTCACTGCCGAGAAGGACGCCCAGGACGGATGGCTCCCGCTCCAGGACGCCCTGGCCCGCCTCTCCGCCGACACGGTCCACCTACGACTGGCGCACGCCACCCATAGCTCGCTTGTCCAGGACCCCGAGGACGCGGCGGTCGCGGCGAGTGCGATCACCAGGGTGGTCACCGCCGTCCGCACGCACCGCCCTGTTACGCAGGTGACCCCGTGACACCCGAGGGGAACGCCACGTCCCACGAGTACGACGTGGTGGTGATCGGCGGGGGCGCCGCCGGCCTCACCGCCGCACTCGTCCTTGCCCGGGCTCGCCGTCGCGTCGCCGTGGTCGACGCGGGCGCGCCGCGTAACGCGCCGGCCGCGCACATGCACGGCTTTCTGGGCTCCGACGGGATGCCTCCTGCTGACCTGCTGAGCGCCGGCCGGTCGGAGGTGGCCGGCTACGGAGGCCACGTTCTTCAGGGACGGGTCGATGACGTCGTACCCGCCAGGGGGAGCTCGCCTCGGCTCTGGTTCCACGTGCGGCTCGAGGACGGACGCACTCTCCGGACCCGCCGGGTCCTCATCACCACCGGGCTGCGCGACGAGATCCCGGACGTTCCCGGCGCGCACGAGCGGTGGGGACGCGACCTGCTGCACTGCCCCTACTGCCATGGCTGGGAGGTCCGGGACCAACCCCTCGGGGTGCTCGGCGGCACCCCCGAAGCCATCGCTCATGCCCAGCTGGTCCGCGAGTGGTCCGCCGATGTCGTGCTCTTCAGCAACGGCGCCATCCTGACCGTCGACGAGCGCGAGCAGCTGGTTGCCCGTGGCATCGGCATTGTCGACGAGCCCGTCACCCGGCTCTCGATCGAGGACGACCGGCTGGTCGGGGTCGAGATCGAGTCCGGTCGCGTCGTGCCGCGCGCCGCCGTGTTCGTGAGACCCGACTTCGTCCCCCACGACGACCTGCTGTTGCGCCTGGGGTGTGCCACCCACGACAACGGCTGGGTCGCAGTCGATGTGACTGGAGGCACCAGCGTGCCGGGCATCTGGGCCGCAGGAAACGCGGTCAACCCCCGCGCCCAGGTCGTCACTGCCGCGGGGGAAGGGTCAGCCGCAGCGATCGCGATCAACAACGACCTGGTCGTCGAGGACGTGGCCGTCGCCATCTCTGCAGGTGGCCCCCCGGCTCGGCCGGGCGTCGTCGGGTAGCTGGACGCGTCCCTACTGCTCGGAGCGGAGGGGCGACGCCGTGCTCCGGAGAAGGCCGACAGGCGCGACAGTGAGCCACAGGGAACCGGTCTTCCCTCTCAGGTACTGGCGGCGCGAGCAGCTGAAGCACGTCTTGGCGTGACCTACCAACCACAGGAGAATCCCGAGATGAACGAAAACACCTGGCTGCCCGCGGACTGGAAGCACCCGCAGCGCGAAGAGCTCCCCACCGGCCACCACCTCCGGCCGATCAGGGCCGACGACACGGACCTGAACATGCCCGCGGTGATGGGGTCTCGCGAACGCCTGTGGTCCATCTACGGTGAGGCGTGGGGCTGGCCGCCGGCGGACATGACGGCGGAGCAGGACCGTGAGGACCTCCAGCACCACGCCGACGAGATGGAAAGCCACGAGTCGTTCAACTACGCGCTCTTCGACGCCGACGAGAGCGAGCTCATCGGCTGCGTCTACATCGACCCGACCGACAAGGCCGGCGCTGACGCCGACATCTCCTGGTGGGTTCGGAACGAGTACGTCGGGTCGCAGGTCGAACGTGCCCTCGACCAGTTCGTCCCCGTGTGGATCGCTGAGAGGTGGCCGTTGCAGCAGCCGCGCTACGTGGGCATCGACCTGAGCTGGCAGGAGTGGCTGGCCATCCCGCGGCGGCAGTAGGCCGGTGCCTACTCCGTCGGTGCGGCGGACCGCACCGGGCCGAGGAACAGGGCCGCCGGCGCGGTCGGGGGTACGACGGGTCCGCGCGGCGCCACCGGGGCCACCCGGCGGTAGGGCTCCCCGGCCCGCGGCCGCGGGTCCGGATCCTCCCTGTTGGGCCAGAGGGCGACCGCGCGCTCGGCCATCGCGGTGATGGTCAGCGAGGGGTTGACCCCGAGGTTCGCGCCGATCGTCGAGCCGTCGATGACGTGGAGCCCGTCGTAGCCGAAGACCCGGTGGTAGGGGTCCACGACCCCGGACTCGGCGGTGTCGCCGATCACCGCACCGCCGACGTAGTGAGCCGTGGCGGGCCGGCCGAGCAGGTCGGTCGCGAGGTTCATCGGCCGGCCGCCGATGCGTGTGGCGTAGCGGCGCGCGATGTCGTGTGCGACCGGCAGCCAGGACGGGTTGGGCGTGCCGGCACCCTGCCGGGTCCGCAGGCGACCGCGGCGAAGGTAGGAGGTCAGCGAGTTGTCGAGGGACTGCATCACCAGCAGCGACACCGTGCGCTTCGAGGAGTCGCGGGTCGAGCGGCTGCGCAGGAAGCCGACCGGGTGCCGCGCCTGCTCGGCGAGGAAGCGTCGTACCCGACCGGCGCCGCCGTCGGTCAGCGGCACGTTCATCAGCGCCATGCCGTCCTGCGTCTCGCTGCTGTGGCACAGCTCGACGTGCGTGTGCGGGTCGGGCTGGAAGGAGGAGGTGATCGCCACGCCCCGGTCGAAGTCACGCCCGTCCGGCGCGACCACGGCCACGATCGCCTCGGAGTTGGAGCGCGACAGCTCGCCGACGCGCGCGGAGACGCGGGGGAGGGACCCGCCGGCCCGCAGTCGGTGCAGCAGGAGCTGGGTGCCGCGCGCCGACCCGGCGAGGACCACGTGCTCGGCGGTGAAGCGCCGAGGGGCGGCACGGCGCCGGTCGGGGGTCCGTGCGACGACCTCGTAGCCGCCGCCCGGCTGCGGCCGCACATCGACGACCTCAGTGAGCTCGTGGACCTCGGCCCCGGCCTGCTCCGCGAGGTAGAGGTAGTTCTTCGGCAGGGTGTTCTTCGCGTTGTGCGGGCAGCCGGTGGTGCAGCGCGCGCACTGGACGCAGGCGCGGCGCTCCGGACCGGCGCCCCCGAAGAACGGGTCGGGCACGGCGCGCCCCGGCTCGGCCTCGTCGAAGAGCACCCCGACGTCGGTCGCCCGGAAGGAGTCCTGCGCGCCGAGCTCGCCGGCCACCTCCCGCAGCACCTCGTCGCTCGGCCACAGGCGCGGGTTGGCGGTGGCGCCCAGCATCCGCTTGGCCTGGTCGTAGAACGGCGCCAGCTCGTCGCGCCAGTCGGTGATCCGCGCCCAGCTCGGGTCGTCGTAGAACGCGTCGTGCGGCTCGTAGAGGG
Organism: Nocardioides szechwanensis; assembly: GCF_900103935.1. Lineage (GTDB taxonomy): Bacteria > Actinomycetota > Actinomycetes > Propionibacteriales > Nocardioidaceae > Nocardioides > Nocardioides szechwanensis. The sequence goes on along the minus strand of NZ_FNIC01000008.1, from coordinate 35,593 downwards.
TGTTGGCGTAGATCAGAGACCCGCCGCCCACGCCGACGGCGCTGAAGAGCGACATCTCCCCCATCGTGCTGAGGCGCATCGGTCCGAACATCCCGAGGCGGGGCGCCCAGAAGGCGTCGCGGGGCCCGGCCTCGGCGAACTGCTCGTCGGTCCACCGCCGGCCGGTCTCCAGGACTCCCACGCGGTAGCCCTTCTCGGTCAGCCGGAGCGCCGTGACGCTGCCGCCGAAGCCGGACCCGACCACGACCACGTCGTAGTGCAGGTCGGCAGCCGCTTCGCTGCTCACCATCAGGCCACTCCCTGCTCGGACACCACGGGCGCTACTAGAACATGTTCTATCTTAGGTAACTGTCCAGCCCCGCGCCTTCGATTCCGGAGCATGACGTACGCCGGGTCCGGGTCGCGGTCGTGGGGGCCGGCTTCGGGGGACCGGCCGTCGCGCTGGCACTGACGCTGCTGCGTGAACGTCCGTGAAACGACCGCACGGACGTCCCCGGACCGTTCGATGGCATCGGCGACGTCCACGGCTGTGCCTCCGAGCTCCGGGGTGCACCAGTCGGTGTTCGCCGTCCTCGCCCTCGAGTCCGAGCCGGTCGACCCGAGGCTCTGACCTGTGGGCGCCCTCAGCCCGGCGTGTGCGCGTCGCGACGCCGCAACGCGACCGCGAGGAGGCCGGCGGAGAGGACCTGCGCCACGGCGACCAGGGCGATGAGAAGGGTGCGGTGGTCGGTGTAGAGGCCTCCGGCCAGCGTCCCTCCGGCCAGTGCCGCGACGCCCTGGAAGGCCGCGAAGACGCCGTAGGCGGTGGCGAGTCGGCGTTGGGGGACCAGGTCGGCCACCAACGCTTTGACTGTCGAGTCCTGGACACCGGTCACGGCACCCCAGATGAGGACACCCGCCAGCACGAGGGACCAGGTGTCGGAGAGTGCCAACGCCGGGACTGCGACGATGAGGGCCGGCAGTGTGTACAGGATGGGGGCGCCCCAGCGGTCGTAGACGAACCCGGTGGCCAGGGCTGCCACCGCCTCGGTCGCCATCGCCGCGGCGTACAGGAGAGGCACTACGGCCGTCGTGACCAGTCCGGCGTCGACGAGGTGGTAGGAGATGACTCCGAACGTCATCAACCCCAGCGTGCCGAGTGCGCACGAGGCGGCGAATGCGTAGAAGTGCGCTGGCAGGGCACTTGGCTCGACGATGGTGCTCACATGGGCCGACGTGTCGCCCGTCTTGTCGTTGTCGTGAGGGGCGTCGAACTCGGGTCGCGCATCGTCCGCGTGGCGTTTGAGGGTGAGCAGCAGCAACATGCACACCGCGCCCGGGATGGCCAGAACAGCAAATGCAGGCCACTGGACGCCGGCGAGGGCGATGACCCCGGCGACCACGAGGGGTCCGGCGAACGCGCCGACCTGGTCCAGGGCCTTGTGTACGGCGAATCCGCGGCCGCGGCCCACCGAGACGGCGACGCGCGCGAGCAGGGCAGACTTCGACGGGCTCCGGATGGCCTTCCCGGCGCGCTCGAGCAGGATGAGCGTGGCGGCCAGGGCGAGACCAACGCTGCCCACGAACGGTGCTACTGCCAGCAGGGGGACGCAGACGGCGGTCATCGCGTAGCCGAGGATGGTCAGCGACCAGTAGCGGCCGCTGCGGTCCGCGAGCGGACCGGAGAACAACCGCAGGATCAGCGCCATCGCTTCGCCGGCGCCGGTGATGAGCCCGACCAGCAGTGCTGAGGCGCCCAGGCTGCCCAGGAAGGGACCGGCCACCGAGCGCATGCCTTCGTAGACCATGTCGCCCGCGAGGCTGACGGCCCCGAACGCGACCACCGTCCGCCACGGGGTCCAGGCCGGCCGCGCGGGTGGCAGCGGGCCCGGCGCGGAGGTGCTCATCGACGTGGCGAGCCCTCAGCCGCGGGTGAAGTGCTCGGCCAGGACCGGCGCGATCACATCGGCCTTGACCTCGTGGGTCTGGCCCTCGAGCTCGGCCGTCCGGGCGCCGGGGATCTGGGCCACGATCGCCGCGGGAGTGTGGCGCATGTAGTCGGGGCTCCTGCCGCCGGCGATGACCAAGGTGGGGGTGGCGATCGCGGCGTAGTGCGCGTCGGGCAGCGGGAGCCCGCGCCGGTAGCGGGAGACGATCTCAAAGTCGTGGGGGAGCGTGTCCGCCGCTGCGGTCAGGTGTTTCCACATCGGCAGCATTGGGAGCACGGTGACGATCGGTGCCGGCATCCCGAGGAGCCTGAGGAACAGCTTGGCCGCGCGGGTGCGACGCCCGTCGGCGATGAGCGCTCGGAGGCGGTCGGTGAACGCCGGGTCGTCCGGCTGGTGGCTGTCGTCGAGGATGAACGGCGGCTCGTAGACCGCCAGCCGACCGGTGACCAAGCCCTGCCGGGCGGCCTCGAGGCTCAGGGCCGCTCCTGAGGACATCCCGAAGACATGGGCGTCTGGATCGGTGGCGCCGAGGACGGCGACCAGGTCCTCGACCTCACGCTGGATCGCGTACACCGACGCGCCCGGCTCGCTCTCGCCCCGGCCACGCCGGTCGTAGCCGACGACCGTGAACCGGTCGGCCAGGATCGGGGCCAGCTCGTCGAAGGCGCCCATGCCGCGATGGCACAGGGCGCCCTCGACGACGACGAGGGCGGGGCCGGTGCCCGCGACCTCGTAGGCGACGCGGGTGCCGTCGGCCGAGACGGCGTACTCGGTCGTCGCTCCAGGGGAAGGACTCACGCGTCGCAGCGTCTCACGCCGACGGCCTCCAGAGACGCAGGTGAGGCACAGGTTGGGCGCACCGGACCCGAGGAGTCGGCCCGCACGAGCCACCTCCGGCCTGGTGCGTCGCCGGGCCGCACATCGCAGATCCGCGGACCGGGACGACCCCCAGACCTTTGCGTCGGTGACCGTGGTCGCCCCCACCCTCACCGGGGCGGACGTCGACGCCACCACGGCGTTCGTCTTCGGCGACACCGCCCCGAAGTGGCTTGCCGGACGGCCCGGGCGCGCCGCCCTGCTGGTCCGGGTAGATGGCACCAGCGAGGCGATCGGCTTTCAGGCCCGGTAGAAGTACGGGTTGAGGACGGAGACCTCGGTGATCGCGTCGACCGGAAGCCCGGTCGTCGTGGCCGCCGCGCGGATCGACTCCGGGGACGGCCCGTCGTAGATGCAGAAGGTCTTGGTCTTGTCCGGCGACACGTAGGAGTGCACCCAGGTCACGCCGTGTCCGGCGTTGCCGTCGACGACATTCAGGCACGCCTCCGCGCCGCTGTCGTCCTGGGGGATGGTGAGGCCGTCCGGAAACGTCCGCTCGACGAGGTAACGAGGCATCGGGATCTCCTTCATCTGGGGGTGGTGACCGATGTGTCGACGTTACGAGCACCAGTACGGCGGGCGCTACTGTCGGTTGCACCTATCTTCGGGCGAGGGCTCAGCGTGCGTCGCTTCTGGGCAGGTCGAGAGTGACCTGGGCGCCGGAGATGCTGACGGTGCCGCCGTGGGCCTGGGCGACTGCCTGAACCAGGGCCAGCCCCCGACCCGTGCCCCGGGTCGCGCGGCTGGTGTCGGCGCGCGCCAAGAGCCGCACATGACGGCACCATGAAGGCCAAGGCGGCGCCATGGCGGCCGACCCACGAGCCGAGCTGCTACAGCCTCGGCAGTGTCACCGAGTGACCGAGGTGAGCATCGCCCGGAGGTGGGAGACGAGGTCGGTGGCGACGACGTCGGGGTCGCGGTCGCGGCCGGACTCGACCCAGTCGGAGAGCCAGACCTGCAGTGCCGAGACGACCAGCCCCGCAGCGATCCGGGGGCGCAGGTCGGCCACCTCGCCGGCCGCACGAGCGGCCTCGACCCCGGCCGCGATCATGTCGAGTCCAGAGCTCCAGACGGTGCGCTGGACGCCCGCCCGGCCGCCGGCGGTCAGCCAGCCGGAGCTCGCGCCGAGGCTGAGCTCGAGGTAGGCGTCGTGGGCCATCAGGAACTCGGCCACGGCAGCGATGCCGTCGAGCAGCCTGGCCAGAGGAGAGCCCGCGCTCGCCGTTCGCTCGTCGACGAGGGCGAGGAGCGCGGTCATCCGCTCCGCGTGCAGGTCGTTCCAGATCTCGTTCTTGCCGGAGAAGGTCTTGTAGACGGTGGCCAGCGAGAGGTCGGAGGCCTTGGCGATGGCCGCCATCTTGGACTCCGCGAAGCCGACGCGGGCGAACTCGAGCTCGGCCGCGTCCAGCACCAGGTCGCGGTAGAGACTGCGGCGCTCGTCGACGACCGACACGGCGTGCTCCCTCCTCTTGACCGCGCTATAGAACCATGGTTCTGTTTCGCAGAACACCCATTCTAGACGAGGAGCCTGTCGCGTGAAGCCGACCCTCCCCATGAATCCGACCGGCTGGTTCCAGGTCGCCTGGTCCCACGAGGTCGGGGTGGGCCAGGTCCACCGCATGACGTACTTCGGTCGGGACCTGGTCGCGTGGCGTGCCACCTCGGGCAAGGTCACGGTGATGGACGCCTACTGCGAGCACCTCGGCGCCCACCTCGGCTACGGCGGCACCGTCATCGAGGACCGCATCCGCTGCCCCTTCCACGGCTGGGAGTGGAACGACCAGGGCCGCAACGTCTGCATCCCCTACGAGGACCGCCCCAACATCGGCCGGCGCATCAACACGATGCCGACGGTCGAGCGCAACGAGTCCATCTACGTGTGGCACGACGTCGAACGACGTGAGCCGTACTTCGATGTGCCGGACATCTTCACCGGCTTCGGCGACGGCGCCAGCGCCGACGACTACTACCCGCTGTGCGAGCACGCGCGCCTGTTCGAGACGCGGCTCGAGCTCCATCCCCAGTACGTGCTGGAGAACGGCGTCGACTTCGCGCACTTCAAGTACGTCCACCAGGTCCCGATCGTCCCGCTCTTCACCAAGCAGGAGTTCGAGGACCCGATCGCGCTCGTCGACTTCACGATCACCTTCGACGACTCGGACGCCGGCGGGACGATCGAGGACATCAACAGCGGCGTCAACGCCTTCAACTGCGGGCTCGGCCTGGCAGTGACCAAGAGCTGGGGCATGATCGACAACCGCACCGCCTCGGCGGTCACGCCGGTCGACGACGCCACGTGCGACGTACGGTTCAGCGTCTGGATCGGCCGCAAGCCCGGCGACGACCGCGACCACTCCGAGTCCGCCGACCGGCACGCCCGGGGCGTCATCGAGCAGTTCGAGGCCGACATCGCGATCTGGTCGCACCAGAAGTACGCCAGCCCCGCCGCGCTCTCCCGCGGCGAGTACCCCGGCTTCACCGCCCTGCGGAAGTGGGCCGAGCAGTTCTACCCTGACACGACCACCGCAGCCGCTGCCACCACCCCTGCCACCACTGGGAGCCACGCATGACCCACGTCACGAGCCGGCCGATCCGCGTCTTCCAGGTGGCGACGGGCAACGTCGGCTCCGAGATGATCAAGCGCCTCGGCCCCCACCCGGACCTCGAGCTGGTCGGGGTCCACTGCTACTCCGCCGACAAGATCGGCCGGGACGTCGGTGAGCTCGCCGGGCTCGACCCCGTCGGTGTCGTCGCCACGGGCACGGTCGAGGAGATCATCGCGGCCGAGCCGGAGGTCGTGACGTTCCACGGCGTGTTCCCGGACGAGGACCTCTACGTGCGCGTCCTGGAGGCCGGGATCAACATCGTGACCACGGCCGACTGGATCACCGGCTACCACCGCGACACCAACCACCCGCACCCGTCGGGACGCAGGACCAGCGAGGTTCTACAGGACGCGTGCGAGCGCGGCGGCTCGACGTTCTACGGCACCGGCATGAACCCCGGTCTCAACCAGATCCTCGGTGTTGTCTGCTCCGCGGACGTGGCCGACATCGAGAACGTCACCACGATCGAGTCGGTCGACGTCTCGTGCCATCACTCCGCCGACACCTGGCGCGAGGTCGGCTACGGGCTGCCGGTCGACGACCCCGCCCTGCCCGGGATGCTGAAGAAGTACACCGAGGTGTTCGCCGACTCCGTCTACCTGAAGGCCGACTGCTTCGGCCTCGACCTCGACGAGGTGACCTTCTCCTACGAGCTCGGCGCCTGCACCAAGGACGTCGACCTCGGCTGGTACCAGCTCCCGAAGGGCTCGCTGGGTGGCAGCTACGTCAAGTACCAGGGCCTCGTCGACGGCGTGCCTCGCGTCGAGACGCACCTCGAGTGGCAGATGACCCCCCACACCGACCCGAGCTGGGAGATCAAGGGCTGCTACATCACCCAGATCAAGGGCGACCCGCAGGTCTACAACAAGCACATGATCTTCCCGGCTCCGGGCGTCGATCTCTCCAAGCCGGAGGACTTCGCATCCATCGGCATGACCGTCACCGGGATGCCTGCCCTGCACGCGATCCGTTCCGTCGTGGCCGCGCCACCGGGGATCGTGACCAGCGCCGACCTGCCATTGCGCGCCTTCGGCGGTCGGTTCAAGCTGTAGCAGCGCTCACTGGTACGGCGTACCGAGCGGCGCGGTGCCCGCGGCCCGTGCCGTGGCGTCGTCGATCAGCTTCGTGGCCACGAGCTCCTCGCGGCCGCCGCCCCCGGAGATGTCCAAGGTCAGGACCAGCCCGACGCCCGGGGCGTAGAGCTTGTACTCCAGGACGTCTGGCTCGAGGGTGATCGTGTCGGCCGTGAGCAGCACGTCGTCGAAGGGGCCGTGGGCGGTGTCGGCCTGCTGGCCGAGCGCGAGCACCGCCCCGTTGTCCTCGGCCTCGCCCTCGTAGTACTCCTGCCGGTAGCTGAGACCGGCCTCGGGCTCGGCCGGCATGATGATGCCCGGCAGCGCTCCGTCGACCCCAGCCTCGAACGACCCCTCGCGGGTGGCGATCTCGCCGTCCTCGAGCTCCGCCGTGTCCTCGCCGAGGTACCAGACGTTGCCCTCGCCGTCCTGTGCGTACCAGTCGAAGGTGTCCTCGACGATCTCGCCGTCCTCGGTCACGGTGTCACGAACGACGCGTGCCACCACCCCGTTGGCAACCTCGTGGGTCTCGGTGGTCACGGTGACCACCACCTTCAGGCTCGTCCCCGACTTGTCGGTCTCCCGGTAGGTCCACTGCCGACCGGGCTCCAGGGGGAAGTAGGGGTTGTCGGAGCTAGCGGTGAAGTCGGCGGGGTCGAGGTCGACCGGGTCGTCCCCCTGCGGAAGACCGGCTCCTGCGGGCGACGGGGCATCGTCGTCTCCACCGCAGGCGGTGAGCGTCAGCGGCACGACCAAGGTGGCCGCCACGAGCGTCGCGCGGACTCGTGCTCTGTTGGATCTCATCGTGGGTTCTCGTCTCGTAGGAGACGAGGAGCGTGTCGCACCCTCGCTGAAGGCGCGCTGAACCGCGCGCGAGCAGCCCCCGGAGGTGCGTGGACGCGTCAGCCGCCGAGCAGCCCACCCAGGCCGCCACCGCTGCTGCTCTGGCCGGCCGCCTGGTGCCCGCCGGTGACCACCGACTCGCTCGGCTGTACGACGACGTACCCCTGGCCGCCGAAGGCCATCTGGAACGTCTCGCCGGTTCCGCCACGGACCAGGGACTTGAGGCCCCCGGTGTCGACCCGGATGTCCATGGTCACGCCGGAGGTCCAGAGCACGACCGCCTGCGCGTCGGCGAAGGTCGGCGCGCTCGCCACGTCGAGTGCGACCGGGTCGCCCTTCGTGGTGACGGCGACGTACCCCGTGCCGCGCAGCGAGACGTTGTAGAGGCCGCCGGTCATGGCGGCGCCGCGAGCCTGGATGCGGTGGATGTCCCACTCGATCGAGGAGGAGAAGGCGAGCACGTTGGCGCCGTTGACCGACAGCGAGTCGTTCTCCAGGTAGAGCACCTGGACCTCGGTGGCGAAGTCGGCGACGAACAGCTCGCCGCTGCCGGTGCACTGCATCATGTCGACGCCCTCGCCGGTGACCGCCTGCTTGAACATCTTGCCCAGGCCGCCGGAGCCCTTGTTCTCGAACCGCACGTCACCCTGGTAGGCGACCATCGACCCGGTCCTGGCCCACACCGGTCCGTAGCCCATGTTGATCTTGAGCAGCTTCTTGTTCTGCAGGGAGAACGGGTCGGTCGACACCTTCTCCTTGAACTCCTCCAGAAGTGTTCCGTGCAGCGGCATCGTCGGCTCCTTCCTCGTCCCGATCGGCCTGTGGCCGACCTCTCCTTCGTGACTCTACGAGCGCCGTGCGGCGTACGCTCGCGAACGAGAGCAACATCGCGCCGAACGGTGGGAGGACATCGAGATGGGATTCATGGACAAGGCCAAGGCCGCGGCGGACAACCTCGCTGCCAAGGCAGACACTGCGTTCGCCAGCTCAGGCCTCGGCGGCCCCGGGGCCGCCGTCTCCCCGGAGAAGCTCCTGCGCGACCTCGGCGTGGTCAGCTACCTCGAGGCCACCGGGCGCTCCGCCCCGGAGGGTGAGAAGGAGCGGCTGATGAGCGCGCTGGGCGGCCTCGAGTCCGCCGGGACCCTGCCCGCGCTGGTGCTGCAGACCACTCCGCCGCCCCCGGGCGCCGTACCCCCGCCGCCGGCCGGGACGGTGCCGCCGCCCCCGGGCGGGATGGCTCCGCCTCCGCCTCCGGCCGCGCCGGCACCTCCGGCGTCGACCGGGCCCGTGGCGCCCAGCGCGCCTCCGCCGCCTCCGCCCTCGTGGATGAACAAGAGCGAGGACGCCTGAGCCGGTCGCTCACATGCGGTGCGCCATCGGCAGCAGGAACAGCCAGACGTTCACGGCGCCGAGGAGCAGGACCAGTGCGGCCATCGGCGCGTACGTCGTACGGCGCCGCGCGGCCGTCCGGTAGCGGCGGCGGGTGATCCGCGACGCGGCGTACAGCGAACCGGCGATGCCGAGCGCCAGCAGGGCGAACTGCAGGACCTGGATGGTGCCGTTGCTCGCCAGCGCGGGGTCGCCGTCGCCGGCCTCGATGCCGACCAGCGCCGCGACGGTGGTGAGCACCGACCCGCCCTCGGCGAGCAGGTGGAAGAGGTTGTGGGCGATGTGGGCGGCGACGTCGAGGGGGATCAGCGCGTAGCCGAACCTGGCGAAGTTCAGCTTGGTCGACTCCAGGTTGTGCGCCGAGGCGAGCTTGGCGGCGCCGGCCAGCAGGCCGACAGGGAGGCTGACCGCGATGGCGAACGCGATGGTGAAGATGACCGGGTAGCTCGTGACCCCGGTGGTGCGCTGCAGCCAGGCCAGGACGTCGGACCACATCTCGAGCATGGTGACGTTCTGGACGATGACGATGCCCATGATCGCCATCGCGAGGAACGACTCCTCGATGCGCGGGGAGCGGATGAACCACAGCTCCGAGGTGGGCTTGCGCAGCCGCACCTGGATCGCGTCGTTGGGGCAGGCCTTGATGCAGTTGGCGCACAGGTTGCAGTTGGCGTTGGTGTCCATGGTGCGCGCGAACGTGAACATCGGGCAGCCGGCGACCTTGTCGGTGCCGTTGTAGCAGGCGGCGCGCGACGTGCAGGTCGCGCAGATGTCGCTGTCGGCGCGCAGCTCGACCATGCCGGTGCGGGCGTAGTTGGCGGACAGCCCGCCGAGGAAGCAGAGGTAGCGGCAGAAGGTGCGACGCTGGAACAAGGCCCCGGAGATGATGACCGCCGTGGTCAGGATGAGCAGCAGGACGCCCGATCCCCACGGCGACTCCACGATGCCCCACACGTGGTCGGCCCAGGTGATGGCCAGGAACGACGCGTCGATGATCCAGATGCCGTACTTCTTCAGGAACGCCGGAACCGGCTGGTTGGCGCCGACCAGTCGCTGCACCTGGTCGGAGAGCCAGCCGAAGGGGCACACCGCGCACCAGAACCGTCCGAGCAGGACGAAGACGATGGGGAGCAGGGGCCACCACAGCACCCACATCAAGGCAGTGCCGGCGTTGTCGTGCGCGGCGTCGGGACCCATCAGCAGCTGGTAGGCGACCAGGCCGAAGACCGCCGCGATCGGGACCCGCACGATTCCGGGGTACCAGCGGCTGCGCAGGATCCGCGCGACGACCGGGATGTCCATCAGGTTGCGGCCGACCGGGGGAGGGGTGGTGTCGGGCTGGTCCTCGGGGCCGGCCTGTGGTGTCTCGACGGTGGGAGTGCTCATCGGTTGTTCCCCTCTCGGACCTGCGCGGCGACGCGCGCCCTGGTGCGTCGCTCCCGGTCGGGGGCGGTACGCCGGCGCAGCCAGGCGGCGTAGGCCAGCGCCACTCCGTTGACGGCCGCGAAGCCACCGAACACCCAGGCGCGAGGTCGACTCGGGGGTTCCGTGGGCTCCGTGGGAGGAGCGTGGTCTTCGTGCCCGGTGCTTGGTTCGTCGGCCGTCTCGCTCGGGGTCGTCGTGTGGTCCGAGCCGTGTTGCGAGTGCCCCCCCGAGGTCTCCTCGGCACTCGGCACCGGAATGCTCGGGGTGGGTTCGTCGGCGTAGGCCGGTATCGCGGCGGTCGCGGTGGCGAAGAGGACGGCGATGGCAGCGGCGGCGACCTTGATGGTGTTGGGCACGATGTCCGGCACGAGATCCTCCTTGAAGGGACACCTCATCGTGGCCCCACCCGGAGGCCTCGCGGGCCCGGTCAGGGCCCCTGGCCCGCAACTTCAGCGAATCTTCACGAGCGCACCGGCAGCCGGAGTCCTTGGCCCTGTGCGGTGTGGGACCTATGGCTCTGGCTCTACGGCGCCGCCCCTAGAATCGCGGTGAATGCGAAGCGGGCGAAGCGTCAGGAAGACGAATGTCGGAGAGTAGCTCCAAGCTCGCCCATGAGGCGAGGCCGGCGCACGAGCACGCGGAATGGGCGACGGACGACGACGCGCGTCGCCGCCTCCACCGCCGGGTGCTCGTCGTCGTCGTCATCTCGCAGGTGTTCGGCGGCGCTGGTCTCGCAGCCGGAGTCACCGTGGGTGCCCTGCTGGCCCAGGACATGCTGGGCGGCGCCAGCGTCGCCGGCGTGCCCGCGGCTCTGTTCACCCTCGGCTCGGCGTTCGCCGTCTACCTGGTCGGACGGGTGTCGCAGAGTGCCGGCCGGCGGCGTGGACTCACGCTGGGGTTCCTGGCCGGCGCGCTGGGCGCGGCCGGGATCGTCGTGGCGGCCGTGATCTCGAGCCCGCTGCTGCTGTTCCTCTCGCTGTTCGTCTATGGCTCCGGCACCGCGACCAACCTGCAGGCCCGGTACGCCGGCACCGACCTCGCCCCGGCGAACCGTCGCGCCACGGCGGTCAGCGTGGCGATGGTCGCCACCACCTTCGGCGCGGTCGCCGGCCCGAACTCGGTCGAGGCCACCGGCAGGGTCGCCGAGGCACTCGGCATCCCCGCCCTGGCCGGCCCGTTCCTGCTCGCGGCCGTCGCCTTCGGCTTGGCCGGCCTGGTGCTGTTCGTCTTCCTGCGACCCGACCCACTCCTCGTCGCGCGGGCCCTCGACGAGCACCTCACGCCCGAGCCCACCGAGGTGAAGGCAAGCGAGCCCCAGACCCGGGGACCTGACCGTCGAGTCCTGGTCGGCGCCACCGTCATGGTGCTGACCCAGATCGCGATGGTGGCGATCATGACGATGACGCCCGTCCACATGCGTCACCACGGCCACAGCCTGGGACAGGTCGGCTTCGTGATCGGGATCCACATCGGAGCCATGTTCCTGCCCTCCCTCGTCACCGGCGCGCTCGTCGACCGCCTGGGCCGGATCCCGATGGCCGCCGCGGCGGGCGCCACGCTGCTGGCTGCCGGGCTGGTCGCGGCCACCGCGCCCGGCGACTCCCTGACCTTGCTGACCCTCGCCCTCGCGCTGCTGGGGCTGGGCTGGAACTTCGGCGTGATCAGTGGCACCGCGCTGCTCATCGACGGCACCCCGCTCGGCACCCGCGCCCGCACCCAGGGCTCCGTCGACGTGCTGATCGCGCTCGCCGGCGCGGGCGGTGGCGCGATGTCCGGATGGGTCGTCGCGACCACGAGCTACGCCGTCCTGTCGCTGGCCGGCGGCCTGCTCGCGCTGCTGCTCATCCCCGTCCTGCTCGTCGTGCGCGACGCCGAGACGCACCGGCGCCCATAGGATCACCGCCGTGCCCCCGACCCCACTGAGCCCGCTGGGCTTCTTCGCCACCGACACCCTCCTGAGCGACGAGGACATCGCGATCCGCGACACCGTCCGCAAGTACGTCGCCGACAAGATCAGGCCGCACGTGGCCGAGTGGTACGAGTCGGGCTCGGTCCCGGCGCGCGAGCTCACGAAGGAGCTCGGCTCGCTGGGTCTGCTGGGCATGCACCTGGAGGGCTACGGCTGTGCCGGCACCAGCGCCACGGCGTACGGCCTGGCCTGCATGGAGCTCGAGGCCGGCGACTCCGGGCTGCGCTCGCTCGTGTCGGTGCAGGGGTCGCTGGCGATGTTTGCGATCTGGAAGCACGGCTCGGAGGAACAGAAGCAGGAGTGGCTGCCGCGGATGGCCGCAGGCGACGCCATCGGCTGCTTCGGCCTGACCGAGCCGGACTTCGGCTCCAACCCCGGCGGGATGCGAACCCGCGCCCGGCGCGATGGGGACGACTGGGTCCTGACCGGCAACAAGATGTGGATCACCAACGGGTCGGTCGCGGACGTCGCGGTGGTCTGGGCGCAGACCGACGACGGGATCCGCGGCTTCGCGGTGCCCACGGACACGCCGGGCTTCTCCGCGCCGGAGATCAAGCAGAAGATGTCGCTGCGCGCGTCGGTCACCTCCGAACTGGTCCTCGACGACGTGCGACTGCCCGGCTCTGCGGTGCTACCGGGTGTGACCGGACTGGCGGGTCCGCTGTCGTGCCTCGGCGAGGCGCGGTTCGGGATCGTCTTCGGCGCCTTGGGCGCGGCCCGCGACTGCCTGGAGACGGCGATCGCCTACAGCCAGGAGCGGGAGATCTTCGACAAGCCGCTGGCCGGCTTCCAGCTCACCCAGGCCAAGATCGCCGACATGTCGCTGGAGCTCGGCAAGGGGATGCTGCTCGCCCTGCACCTGGGCCGGCTCAAGGACGCCGGGACGCTCGACCACCGCCAGGTCAGCCTCGGCAAGCTCAACAACACGCGGGAGGCGATCAAGATCGCGCGGGAGTGCCGCACCATCCTGGGCGCCGCCGGGATCACGCTGGAGTACCCGATCATGCGGCACGCCAACAACCTCGAGTCGGTGCTCACCTACGAGGGCACCTCCGAGGTGCACCAGCTGGTGATCGGCCAGGCGCTGACGGGGCACGCCGCCTACCGCTGACGCTGACAACCTTCCGGGGCCCCGTCCACGGCCTCTGGCAGTCAGGCACCGACCGACAGGGTGCCGAGCCCGGTCATGCGGATCGTGTAGCGGCTGCCGCCGAGCAGGGGTACGGCGTCCGTGAGCGCGCCGGCGAGCACGAGCGAGCCCGCGGGCAGGGTCTGGCCGCGGCGGGCGAGGTGCTCGGAGAGGTGGACCAGCGCCCGCAGCGGGTGGCCGAGGATCGCGGCGCCGGTGGCCTCGTGCACGACGTGGCCGTCGACCTCGAGCTCGCAGCGCACCCGCGCGAGCTCGTCGAGGTCGGTCGGTCGCGCAAGCGGGCCGACGAGGAACCCCGCCGCGCTGGTGTTGTCGGCGACGACGTCGGGCAGCCGGAACCGGTAGCCGTCGTAGCGCGAGTCGATGACCTCCGCGGCCACGCACACCCCGTCCACGGCACGGGCGGCCTCGTCCAGGGTCAGCGGGGCCGAGAGTGCCTGGGCGGTGACGAACGCGATCTCGGGCTCGATCCGCGGCTGGGCCCACCCGGGCACTGTCCGGGCGAGTGACCCGGCCTCGACGCGCATGACGTCGGTGAGGAAGCCGACGATCGGCTGGTCGACGTTCATCCGCTGCTGCTTGGCGGCGCTGGTCAGGCCGAGCTTGGCCCCGATCACCGTCTCGCCGGACCCGAGCCGCCGCGCGCGGTCGAGGGACTGCACGTCGTACCCCCACTGCTCGTCGAGGGTGGGGTCGGCGTCGGTGAAGGGCGCCAAGGTACGGCGTGCCCCGCGCGCGGCGCGCAGGGCGGCCTCGGCGTCGGCCGGCGTCACCGGGCGGCGGCCGGCACCAGTGCGCCGGTGGCGTAGGCGTGGCCGGCGGTCACGATGCCGAGGACCGTGGCGAGCTCGTCGTCGTCGCGCGGGCCGTGGACGAGCATGAACCCGGGGGAGAGGCGGGTCCCGGCCCACATGTGGGGGCGTCCCCAGCCCTTGGCCGAGACATCGGCGGCCAGGTCGGGGGGCAGCACCAGGTGCAGCGAGCCGTCGTAGCCCGGGTGCAGGTGAGCGAACTCCGCGACCTGCGGGACGAGGTAGGCCAGCTCGTCGGTGGAGCCCTCACGCAGCGTGAAGCCACGCGCGCCGGCCACCGAGATGTGTGACGGACCGACGTCGACGCCGGCCAGCCCCCGGACCTGCTCGAAGAGCCGCTCCTGGAGGTCGGCCGGTGCGTTCTGGCTCTCCTGCTGCTGGGGGATAGTCCAGCTCACGTCGGGGCGCGGGCCGCGCCTCTCCGGGAGGACGCCGCCGCCCAGCGTGGGCCACGTGGCCTCCGGGCGAGGCCCGGCCGGGGTCGCCGCATGACGGGCGACGTGGCCCAGTCGCTGGGCGACCCAGCCGCCCAGCTCGTGCACCGTCCCGGCCGTGAGCTGGTGGCCCCCGTGCTGGCGGTGGGCGACCGTGGGCGCCCCGGACTCGGACAGCAGGTAGTCCCAGGTCCGGTCGAGGAGCTCGCGAGGGATCACGTGGTCATCCTCGCCCTGGGCCACGAACACCGGCAGGTGGGCCAGCCCACCAGGAGCGGTGGTCAGGCCGGCGTCGAACGGCAGCGTGCCGTAGAGGACAGCCGCGCCGGCGTAGCGCGCAGGGTCGTCGAGCACCAGTCCACCGGCGAAGGCGGCGCCGCCGCTGAAGCCGACCAGCAGCACCGGGCGGCCGGACGGCGCCACGTCGTCGAGCCAGGTGCGGAACCAGTCCATCGTGGCGCGGAGCGACTCAGTGACGGGCCGGCCGATGCCGCGGTTGGCGAACCAGGCGTAGCCACCGCCCTCGGCGATCGGTGCCCGCACCGCCGCGTATGCCGGACCGGCGGGGAGGTGCCCGGCGAGGCCGAGGATCTCGCGCTCGTCGGAGCCGCGCCCGTGCAGCAGCACCACCAGGGGGGCCGAAGGGTCGGTGGCGCCGTAGGTCGCGACGACAGGGGGTGCGAAGGGCTGGGTGCTCATGGAGGGCTCGATCTCGTGGGTAGGGAGGTGGTCAGGCGACGACGCCGAAGCCGCCGGCCCAGGAGAGCTGCTCCCGGACGGCGAGGGTGAGCTGCAGGAAGCCGAGGGCCTCGAGCTCGCGGGCCCGGGACAGGGCGCCGGCGTCGACGACGTCGAGGCCGCCGGAGGTGATGACGCCGGCCAGGGTCGACTTCGCGTCGGCGTCGTCGCCGGCGATCAGCACGGTGGTCTTCAGCGAGCCGACGGTGCCCGAGGCCAGCGTGGCGGCGAAGTTGGTGTTGAACGCCTTGAGCACGCTCGACTGCGGCAGGGCGGCGGCGAGCTCGGCGGCCGCGGGGCCGTCGGCGGCAACGACCAGGGAGTCGAAGGTCTCGAAGTTCAGCGGGTTGGTGATGTCGACGACGACCTTGCCGGCCAGGCTCTCGCTGCGCGTGGCGACGATCTCGCTGAGGGAGGGGTAGGGGACCGCGAGGACGACGATGTCGCCGGTCACCTGGGTGTCGGCGTCGTTGGTGTTGAGCAGCTGGACGGTGTGGCCGCCCTTGCCGGCGATCGCCGCGATGGCCTGGCCCATGTTGCCGGTGCCGAGGATGGAGAGGTGTGCCATGAGGTGCTCCTGAGTTCTGGGCGGGACTTCCGCATTTGGTTGTTGCTTCAATTAACTATGGCAGGAGGTTGGTTGTTCCGTCAACTAACGCGCTAGGCTGTGACCATGGACACCGAGTGGTTGGACGAGACGCAGCTCGACGCGTGGGTCAAGCTGGTGGCGGTCGTGGAGCTGCTGCCGGGGGCGCTCGACCACCAGCTGCGGCGCGACTCGGGCCTGACCCACTTCGAGTACTTCGTCCTCGCGATGCTCTCGGAGGCCTCCGACCGCACGTTGCGGATGACCGCGCTCGCACAGCGCACCAACGCCACGCTGCCTCGTCTCTCGCACGTCGTACGACGTCTGGAGGAGCGGGGCCTGGTGGAGCGGCGCCCGTGTCCCGAGGACGGACGGGCCACCAACGCCCTGCTCACCGACGCCGGATGGGCCGAGGTGGTGGCCGCGGCCCCGGGACACGTCGCCACCGTGCGGCGTCACGTCATCGACGCGTTGACCCCCGCGCAGGTCGGCCAGCTCGCCGAGATCGCTGAGGCGCTCCTCGAGCGGCTCGACCCCGACGGGCACATGCGCCGCCGCTGACCCGGCCCCGGCGACGATGAGCGCACGCGTGGGTTCGGGCGTACAGTCGAAGAGCCGAGGAACCCGCAGACGTCGAGCACCCGCCGTCTTTTCGCGGTGGACGACACACACGCCCGGCTGCACCACGGCCGGCAGGACCGGCCCCCTTGGCGTCACCGGACACCCGCACCCAGACCACGCAGACCTCTCTCCAGCCCGCACCCGACGCGCCACACCGGCCATGTCTGGTGACCGTGGTCCAGCGCGTCTCACTGAGCCTGCTGGTCGCCGTGGTCGTCCCGGCGGTGACGTTCTACGGGTTCTTCGCGCTGTTCGGGGTGTGGACCGCGATCATCGCGGCGCTGCTCTGGACCTACGGCGCCATCGCGTGCCGGGCGCTCTCGCGGCGTCGTACGTCGGGGCTGCTGATCCTGACCGCGATCCTGATGACCGGTCGCACCGCGCTCGCGCTGGTGGCCGACAGCACCTGGCTCTACTTCCTCCAGCCGATCATCAGCGACGGCATCGTGGCCACGGCGTTCCTGCTGTCGCTGGCGAGTGCCCGGCCGATGGTCGCGCGGCTGGCGGGCGACTTCTACCCGATGGACTACGAGCTGGCGATGCGCCCGCGGATCCGGCGGCTCTTCCGGAACCTGACCGTGCTCTGGGCGGTGCTGGGGCTGCTCAAGGCGAGCATGACGCTGTGGCTGCTTCAGTCGCAGTCACTCGACACGTTCATCCTGGTCAAGAGCGTCTCCATGCTGCTGATCAACACCCTGGCCGCCTTCGCCACCGTCGGTCTGGCTGCCCTCGTCGCCCGTCAGGAGGGACTCATGGGCTCCACCCGACTGGTCCCTCTCGCGGTGCGCGCCTGACGTCCACTCCCGGTCCAGCCACGGGCAGAGCAGGTCGCGGCTGCGCAGCGCGAGCCGTCGGGGGTCGTCGAGCACGGCGTGCAGCCGGCTCCCGGGAAGCGCCTCCGGCGGCAGCACGGCCAGGGGGAGCGGCTCGGGCAGCTCATCGACGGTGACGTCGACCTCGACGTCCCAGACACCCGGGCTGGTGTTGCTCACCGTGGTGAGCCCCAGCCGGCGGAGCATCGCCAGCGAGGCCGGGTTGTCGCTCGCGACCTCGGTGACGATCCGGGTCACCCCCTCCGGGCGGTGGCGCATCACCACCGGCAGCAGTGCGGTGGCGACCCCGCGACCGTGCCAGTCGTCCTTGACGGTGACGGCGAGGTCGGCGGCGTCCGGCAGGTCGCTGTAGCGCACGATCCGCGCGATCGCGACCGGGTCGTAGACGTCGGGAGGACCCTCCGCGAACAGCACGAGAGCGACGTGGTCGACCCCGTCGACCTCGTCGACCAGGTGCTCGAGCATGCTCTCGCTCAACCGGTTGACGGGCGCGAGGAAGCGCTGGCGTCGCGACTCGGGGGACAGCTCCTCGAACCCCGCGACGAGGCGCTCCTTGTCGGAGCGCTCGAGGGACATCACCCACGCGTCGGTGCCGTCTCGCAGCTTCACCTGCTCGGGCATCGCGATCTCCTGTGCTCGGGATCGAAGGATAGTGGTCGATTGTCTCGGCGCTGTCAGAAGGCTCCCCTGAGCGGGACGTAGTGCTCTGGGCACACCACGGACGAGGTGCAAACCTGCAAGAGGGGTGTCCCGCGCAGCCCGCAACAAGCAGCACCAAGGAGCAAGTCGTGACCCGCATCATCGGCACCGCCGATCCGAGCACCTACCCCACGCCGGCGGTCTCGCTGGCCCAGCTGTTCTATGACCGGGTCGAGGCGATGCCGGACGCGGAGGCGTTCCGGTTCCACGTTGACGAGGTCTGGCAGTCGGTGACCTGGCGCCAGACGAGCGAGGCCGTGAAGACCATCGCCGCAGGGCTGCTCGCCCTGGGGATCCAGCCCGAGGACCGGGTGGCCATCGCCAGCGCCACCCGCTACAAGTGGCTGCTGGCCGACCTCGCCATCATCTGCGCGGGAGCGGCGACCACCGCCGTCTACCCCTCGACCCGCAGCGACGACGTCGTCTTCATCCTCACCGACAGTGGCTCGCGGATCGTCTTCGCCGAGGACGACACCCAGCTCGCCAAGCTCCACGCGCATCGCGCCCAGCTGCCCGACGTCGAGCACGTGGTGACCTTCGACGGCCACGCCGACGGCGACTGGGTGATCACCCTGGACGACCTCCAGGCGCTGGGTGCCAAGCACCTCGTGGCCCACCCGGCGAGCGTCGACGAGAGCGTGGCGGCGGTGCGCTCCGAGCAGCTGGCCACCCTCGTCTACACGTCCGGCACGACCGGAGTGCCGAAGGGCGTGGAGCTGCCGCACCGGTGCTGGACCTACGTCGGGTCGGCGGCGTCGACGCTCGGCGTACTGCGCCCCGACGACCTGCAGTACCTCTGGCTGCCGATGTCCCACTCGTTCGGGAAGATGCTGCTCGCGGCCCAGCTCCAGATCGGCTTCGCGTCCGCGGTCGACGGCCGTGTCGACAAGATCGTGAGCAACCTGGCCGAGGTGCACCCGACCTTCCTGGCCGGCCCGCCGCGGATCTTCGAGAAGGTCCACGCCAAGGTCGTCCAGACCGTCCAGGAGGAGGGCGGCGTCAAGGCGCGGCTGTTCGGGTGGGCGTTCGGCGTCGGTGCGCGGGTCTCGAAGGCGAAGCTCCGGGGCGAGCAGCCCGGGCTCCTGCTGCGGGCCGAGCACGCCGTGGCCAACAAGCTGGTCCTGGCGAAGATCCGTCACCTGCTGGGCGGACGGATCCGCTTCCTGGTCTCCGGCAGCGCCGCGCTCTCCCCGGACGTGGCCGGGTGGTTCCACTCGGCCGGCGTGCTGATCCTCGAGGGCTACGGGCTCACGGAGACCAGCGCCGGCGGCTGCATCGTTCGCCCGGACGACCCCGCGTTCGGGGTCGTCGGCCCGCCGGTGGCCGGCACGGAGGTCAGGCTCGCCCCCGACGGTGAGGTCTTCTTCCGCGGGCCTCTGGTCATGCGCGGCTACCACAACGACCCCGAGGCCACGGCCGTGGTGCTGGACGCCGACGGCTGGTTCGCGACAGGCGACGTCGGCGAGATGGACGCCAGCGGCAAGCTGCGCCTCACCGACCGCAAGAAGGACCTGATCAAGACCTCCGGCGGCAAGTACATCGCCCCGCAGGTCATCGAGACGACGTTCCGCGCGATCTGCCCGCTGGCCAGCCAGATGCTCGTGCACGGCGACGCCAAGAACTACGCGACCGCGCTGGTGACGCTGGACCCCGAGGCGCTGGCCCAGTGGTGCCGTGCGCACGGTCTGCCCGACGCCGGCTACGCCAGGCTGGCGGCCCACCCGGCGGTCCAGGAGTACATCCACGCCTGCGTCGACGAGCTCAACGACCGGCTCAACCGCTGGGAGACGATCAAGGACTTCCGCATCCTCGACCACGACCTCACGGTCGAGGCCGACGAGCTCACCCCGAGCATGAAGGTGAAGCGCCGGACCGTGGAGTCCCGGCACCAGCACCTGATCGACGAGATGTACGCCGTGCCGGCCCTGCGCTGACGCCTGAGGTCGGGTGCCGGGCGACGGCTCAGGGCAGGTCGAGGGTCGGCGGGCTGCTCCAGGTGCCGTAGCCCTGGCCCTTGGCGCCGGGCGGGTTGGCGCCGATGGTCGGCCACAGCAGGCCCTCGGTGTACGACGCGGGGGAGACGACGTGGGTCGAGTCCGGCTGCCTGCTGGCGTGGGCGTCGCGCCACTCCTGCGGGAGCTGGTACCACGTGCCGACGAACCACATCTTGATCACGTTGCGCGCGACCGGCCCGAGCTTGTCGTCGCTGAGGATCCGCGCGCGCAGTCCCTGGTCGAGGGCGCGCTCGTCGCCGGCCGCCTCGTCGTGCACCGCAGTCGAGGCGGACAGCAGCTCGCCGAGGGCGTCGTCGCCGACGGCGTCGAGGGTCGTCGCGAGGTAGGGCTCGGCCTGGCCGGTGCCCAGGAGGCGGAACCGCGAGTAGCCGGTGAGGGTCGCGGAGAGCGTGAGGAACGCCTCCAGGACGCCGCTGTCGTCCGCCATGTCAGGACACCTCCACGGGAGCGAGGCCACGGAACACCGGGGCCGCGTTGACGCCGGGCTGGCCGGGCATCGGGTTACGGATGATCTGGGTGGCGAGCTCCTTGATCCGGAACATGTCACCGACCGCCGGCATCAGCAGGTCAGGGCGTCCGGAGAAGGCCTCGTCGAGACGGGCGAGGAACTCGCCGTACGTCGCGCTGTAGGCGTGGATGGCGTCGTGCAGCTCGCCCGGCTCGGCGTAGTCGCCGAGCTGGGCGTCCGCCTTGACCGGGTAGACCGCGTCCCAGTCGATGTCGAGCGGCGGACCGGTGGGGCTGCCGCCCTGGTCACCGGGTTGGTAGTAGCGGCCGAGGAGCAGCTGCTGGAACCGGTAGTAGTGCGCCAGCTCGCCCTCCTCGTCGAAGATCGCGCCGCCGAGGCCCTCGCCCTGCTCGCTGATCGTGCGCATCGCCTCGGCCGCCGAGGCGCCGTCGGTGACCTTCACGATCGCGCCTCCGCCGGAGTAGTAGTACTCCGGGCCGACCTGGCGGGCCGGGTCGCCGCAGAACAGGGCGTCGCCCATCTCTTCGTGGAGACGGCGGATGCCCTCGCCGATCTCGGCGTAGAACTCACCGATGCTGTAGAAGTGCAGGTCGTCCTCGTGCGCGTCAACCGCGGGCAGCAGGGCCCGCGACGAGCGCTCGCGCGATACGAACCGGGTCTCGCCCTCCGCCACCGCCGGGCGCTCGATCTTCAGGAAGGTCTCGATCGTCTCCCGTGAGAACGCACGGGTGCCGACCTCGAAGTCGGTCTCGCCGTCGGGCAGGTGCGCGGGGTAGGTCGGCACGAAGCCCTCGGACGACAGGTCGGGGGTCCCGCCCACGGCGTTGAGCAGGTTGGCGGCGAGGGTCAGGTGGAGCATCTCCTCGACCACGACGACCCGGATCACCCGGTAGGCGTCGGCGTTGGTCGTCGGGTGCATCGAGTAGAGGGCGGTGAGGTAGGGCGGGATCGTCGCGTGCTCCAGCTGCATGGCGATGTGCAGGTAGGAGTGGAGGTCCTCGACGGTGGCGATACGGCGCAGGGTCATCTGGTCATCCCCCGATGGTGACGGACGGTCGGGTGGTCAGCTCGGCGGCGATGTGCTCGGCTGTCTTGAACGACAGCGCGGCCAACGTGAGCGTCGTGTTGGAGGTGCCGATGCTCGGCATGCTTCCGGGGCCCACGAGGTAGAGGTTCTGGTGGTCCCAGGACCGCTGGTTGACGTCGACCACCGAGTCGTGGCTGGTCTCGCCCATCATGTGCGTGCCCGCCCAGTGGTTGCCGCCCCGGACGACGAAGCCCTCGCCCTGGTAGGCGACGTAGCCGGGGTCGAGCGGGTCGTAGTGGGTCTTGTCCTCCGCACCCAGCCGCTGGAAGATCCGGCGCGAGATCCGACGGGAGGCCGCGACGCCGTCCATCGTGTACTCCGGGAGCGAGTAGGACAGCACCGGCCGCAGGTTGCCCATGGCATCGATGTAGCGGCTGTCGACTGTGATCCGGTTGCTCGTCTCGGGCATCAGCTCGACCATGAACGACAGCATCAGCTGGCGCGAGATCCGGTCCACGACCCCCCGCCGGAGCGCGGCGCCGTAGACGTTGGCGTCGTCGACCAGCTCGACCAGGTCGGTGTACGGCGAACCCGTGGGCCAGGCCCAGCCGTCGTTGTGGATGCTGACGCGCATCGCCGCGTGGCGCTCACGGAAGCCGCCGGCGCGCAGGTCCTCGATGCCGGACGTGCACTGCGAGCCGCGCATGGTGCCGGCGATCTCGGGCAGGAGCGCCCAGGTGAGCAGGTAGGCGTGGTCCATCAGGTTGCGGCCGACCAGGCCGTTGCTGCCGGGCAGGCCCGAGGCGAGCAGCAGCCGGGCGTTCTCGACGGGGTTGGCGGCGAGCACGTACCTCCGCGCGCGCAGCGAGCCGGTGACGTGCTCGGGTGAGGTCGTCGAGCCGTAGGACTGGTAGTCGATGTGGCTGACCAGGCCGTCCGCACCGACGTGAACCTGCGAGGCGATCGTCTGGGTGAGGATGTCCACCCGGCCGGTGTCCAGGCTCGCGGCCAGCGTCTTGCGGGCGTTGTACTTGGCCTGGACCGGGCACAGCGGGACGCAGTTGATGTTGCCCTGGCAGCGGCCGCCCTCATCGACCTGGTGGGTGCTCACGGCACCGACCGGGATGAAGCCCAAGCCGTCGTCGTACGCCGCGTTGGGGACGCCGTTGCGGGCCTGCGCGGTCGGGCGGACCGACAGCGTGCAGGTGGTGTCGTGCAGCTGGATCTCGGTGCCGTCGAGGTCGCGGGCGATGATCTGGTCGAGGTAGGACTTCGGCAGCCCGTGCATCGGGAACTCGTAGCCCGGCGGGAACGTGATGCCATAGAACGCCTGGTCCGCCACGTCGGCGGACACCCCCAGCTCGAACTCCGCCTGGCGGTAGTAGGGCTCGAGGTCGTCGTAGCCGATAGGCCAGTCGCGGCCCTGCCCGAAGCGGCTGCGCATCTCGAAGTCCTCGGGGAGCATGCGCAGTGCCTTGCCCTCCCAGTGCATCGTGGTGCCGCCGAGCACCCGCGTGTAGGTGCTGTCCATCTCGTAGGGGCCGTTCTGGATCAGGTAGCCCGTGGAGTCCGGGTGGCCCGGCTGGAGACGGCGTACGTCGGGGGAGCGCGGCATCGGCGCGTTGGGGTTGACCTCGTAGGCCGCGTTGTTGTCCTTGGCGGCCGCGCCGTAGAAGCGGGTCAGGTAGCTCTCGTAGTCGGCGACCGAGAGCTCGTCGCCCGGCCCGGCTTCGACCACGAGGACGCGCAGGCCCTTCTCGGCGAGGGATCTGGCGACGATGGCACCACTGACACCGGAGCCCACGACTAGTACGTCGTAGTCGATGCTCGCGGCTGCCGCATGGTCGATCTGAGCTGGCATGGTGCACCTTTCCCGGAGTGGGCGCTGCAGTGGGGGCTGCTGTGACGGCCTCGAAAACCTGTCGCGGGTGGACCGCGAAGCCATACGGTGGCCATGCTCGCACCTCAGAAGCCTCGTGTCTGGAGACTGCCATGAACCCGCTGCTCTACCAGGTGAACACCCGGGTGCTCCTCTACGAACGAGGTGTCGAGCTGGGCCGCCCGGCCACCCTCGACGACGTGCCCAACGACTTCCTCGACGACATCGCGGCCCGCGGCTTCGACTGGGTCTGGATGCTCGGGGTGTGGCAGACCGGCGAGGCGGCACGGGCGGTGTCCTCGGCCAACGCCGAGTGGGCCGTGGAGTACCACGAGGCGCTGTCCGACTTCACGCCCGACGACGTCACCGGCTCGCCGTTCGCGATCGTCGACTACGGCGTCCACCGTGACTTCGGTGGCGACGTGGCGCTGGCCGGGCTCCGGGCGCGGCTGTCCGAGCGCGGGCTCAAGCTGCTGCTGGACTTCGTGCCCAACCACACGGCGCTCGACCACCCCTGGCTGGTCGACGCCCCGCAGCGCTACGTGGGAGGCACCGAGGACGACCTGGCCGCGCAGCCGCAGAACTACTTCCGGGTGGGGGACCACGTCGTCGCCCACGGGCGCGACCCCTACTTCGACGGATGGCCCGACACCGCGCAGCTCAACTACCGTCACCCCGACCTGCGGGCCGCGATGACTGCCGAGCTCGCACGCGTGGCGGCCCGCTGCGACGGCGTCCGCTGCGACATGGCGATGCTGCTCGAGCCCGAGGTGTTCACCGCAACCTGGGGTGACCGGTCGGTCCCCGCCGACGGCACGCCGGCGGCCGACGCACCGTTCTGGCCGGACGCCATCGCCGCCGTACGCGCCCAGCACCCGGGCTTCGTGCTGATGGCCGAGGTCTACTGGGACCTGGAGTGGCAGCTCCAGCAGCACGGCTTCGACTACACCTACGACAAGCGGCTCTACGACCGGCTCCGCAGCGGCGACGCGGCGGCCGTGCGCGGCCACCTGGCGGCCGACCCGGACTTCCAGGCGCGCTCCGCCCGCTTCCTCGAGAACCACGACGAGCCGCGGGCCGCGGCCACCTTCCCGGACCCGGCCGAGCACCAGGCGGCCGCGGTCGTC
Source organism: Nocardioides szechwanensis (assembly GCF_900103935.1). Classification (GTDB taxonomy): domain Bacteria; phylum Actinomycetota; class Actinomycetes; order Propionibacteriales; family Nocardioidaceae; genus Nocardioides; species Nocardioides szechwanensis. The sequence goes on along the minus strand of NZ_FNIC01000008.1, from coordinate 11,094 downwards.
ACGTTCCTGTGCACCGGCCTCCGGTTCCTGCACGAGGGCCAGCTCGAGGGTCGCCGGGTCAAGGCGCCGCTCCATCTGCGGCGTCGCCCCGACGAGCCCCGCGACCCCGTCCTCGCCGGGTTCTACGACCGACTGCTCGGCGTCCTGGCCGACCCCGTCCTGCGCGACGGCCACTGGCAGCTGCTCCAGGTGAGCCCTGCGTGGGAGGGCAACGCGTCGCACGACTCGTACGTCGTGGCCGGGTGGTCGGTCGACGCCGACTCCCCGCTGCGCTGGCTGGTCGCGGTCAACCTGAGCGACCAGCAGGCCCAGTGCCGCGTCGTGCTCGCCACCGTCCTGGGCGCGGGCGAGACGGTGCACCTCGTCGACCGGATGCACGACGACACCGCCTACGACCGCGACGTCGCCGACACCGTCGCCCACGGCCTGTTCCTCGACCTCGCCCCGCACGGCTACAACGTCTTCGACCTCTCCTAGCAGCTAGACGCGGGCCCAACCACCCCGCCAACCCGCTAGGCGTCCCGGCGGAACAGCTTGGTGGAGGGGTGCGGGCGCTCCTCGGCCAGCACCTCGGCGGCGTCGAGCGTGCCGAAGAGCTGGATCAGCTTCGCGACCAGGCCGGTCCAGCCGGTCTGGTGCGAGGCGCCGATGCCGGCTCCGTTGTCACCGTGGAAGTACTCGTAGAAGAGCACGTTGTCGCGCCAGTGCTCGTCGGTCTGGAACAGCTCGACTCCGCCGAACACGGGGCGCCGGCCCTCGTCGTCGGCGACGAAGATGCCCACCAGCCGGTCGGAGAGCTCGTGCGCCACCTCGAAGAGGGTGCGCTGGTTGCCCGACCCGGTCGGCATCTCCACGGTGAACTCGTCGCCGTAGTAGAGGTAGTACTGGAGCAGGGCGCGGATGATCATGAAGTTGACCGGCATCCAGACGGGACCCCGCCAGTTGGAGTTGCCGCCGAACATGCCGCTGTCGGACTCGCCGGGCAGGTAGCCCACCCCGAACGTCTGGCCGTTGACGTCCATCGAGAACGGGTGGTCGCGGTGGAAGCGCGACAGCGCGCGGATCCCGTGCGGGCTGAGGAACTCCTCCTCGTCGAGCAGGTAGCACAGGACGCTGCGCAGGCGCTCCTCGTTGAGCAGGGTGAGCAGTCGGCGGTCGGCGACGCCCGGGACCATCGGGTCGGCGAGCTGGCCGAGCAGGTCGGGGTGGCGGCCCATGAACTCGGCGAGCCGGTCACTGAGGGTCCCGAACGCCTCGGCCGGGACCACGGTGACCGCGCAGAGCGGGATGAGACCGACCATCGAGCGCACGCGGAGCCGCTCCGCAGACCCGTCGGGCAGCCGCAGCTGGTCGTAGAAGAAGCCGTCCTCGTCGTCCCACATCCCGTCGCCGCGCTCCATGGCGGCGGCGATGTAGAGGAAGTGCTCGACGAACTTGAGCGCCATCCCGTCGTACTGCGGGTCGGTGGCCGCGAGCTCCAGTGACAGCTCGAGCATGGTCTGGCAGTAGAGCGCCATCCAGGCAGTGCCGTCGGCCTGCTCGAGCCGGCCACCGGTCGGCAGCTGGGCGGCGCTGCGGTCGAAGACCGCGATGTTGTCCAGACCCAGGAACCCGCCCTCGAACGCGTTGGCGCCGTTGGCGTCCTTGCGGTTGACCCACCAGGTGAAGTTGAGGACGAGCTTGCCGAACACGTCGGTGAGGAACGCGTGGTCCTCCTCGCCGCTGATGTCGACGTCCTCGACGTGGCTGAACAGAGTCGCGAGCGCGTGGACGGGCGGGTTGACGTCGGAGAAGTTCCACTCGTACGCCGGTATCTGGCCCGACGGGTGCAGGTAGCGCTCGCCGAGCAGCAGCCGGATCTGGTCGCGGGCGAAGGCGGTGTCGACCATGGCCAGCGTCATCGTGTGGAACGCGAGGTCCCAGGCCGCGAACCAGGGGTACTCCCAGCAGTCGGGCATCGAGATGATGTCGCCGGCGACCATGTGGAACCAGCGGGCGTTGCGGTTGTCGAGGCTCGTCTCGCTGCGCAGCGGGTGCACGTCACGCTCGCTCAGCCAGCGGTCGAGGTCGTAGCAGTAGAACTGCTTCGACCACAGCATCCCGGCGAGCGCCTGGCGCATCACCAGGGCCGAGTCGGCGGTGACCGAGGGCGGAGTGATGGAGGCGTAGAAGTCGTCGGCCTCGGCGCGCCGCTGGGCGACCACCTTGTCCGTCAACTTGTCGAAGGGGGAGCGCGGCATCGAGGTGGCCAGCCGCAGCCGCATCGTCACGGACTCGCCGGGACCCAGCTCGACCCGGCGCCGTACGGCGGCCTTGGTGCCGGTCAGGTCGGGGTTGACGGCCTCGGCACGACCGTTGACGACGGCGTCGTTGATGCCGTCCTTGACGTACGGCGTGGGGTTGCTGCCGCCGCTGATCCGTCCCCAGTTGGTCTCGTTCTCCGTGACCAGGACGTCGGCGTCGTCCTCCCACGCCAGCGTGTAGGGCTCGAGCCCGGGGCAGTCGACGGTGATCCGCCGGGCCTTGGCGTCGGCGGTCAGCCGCGGGCGGGGCGTGTCGGCGCCGTCGCGCTCGTCCCACCAGGTGTTGCGCAGCCACAGCGTCGGCAGCAGGTGCAGCACCGCCGGGTCCGGCCCGCGGTTGGTGGCGGTGACCTGGATCAGCAGGTCGTCGGGTCCTGCCTTGGCATAGACCATCTCCACGTCGAAGTAGCGCTGGTCGTCGAAGACGCCGGTGTCGACGAGCTCGTACTCCGCGTCGCCCTTGCCGCGAGCGGCGTTGGTGCGCAGCAGGTCGTCGTACGGGAAGGCAGCCTGGGGGTACTTGTAGAGCGCCCGCATCCAGGAGTGGGTCGGCGTCGAGTCCTGGTAGAAGTAGTACTCCTTGACGTCCTCGCCGTGGTTGCCCTCGCCGTTGGTGAGGCCGAAGAGCCGCTCCTTGACGATCGGGTCGGCCTCGTTCCACACCGCGATCGCGAAGCACAGGCGCTGGGCGTCGTCGCTGATGCCGAGCAGGCCGTCCTCGCCCCACCCGTAGGCCCGCGAGCGGGCGTGGTCGTGGGGGAAGGAGTTCCACGCGTCGCCGCCGGGGGAGGTGTCCTCGCGGACCGTGCCCCACTGCCGGTCGGAGAGGTAGGGACCCCACTGGCGCCAGGGGACCCCGTCGACGTTGGCGGCCCGCAGGCGGTCGTCCTCCGCTGTGGCCATCTCTAGAGCCCGGTCAGGTCGGCGATGTGGCGCCGGGCGGTGCGGAAGGCCTCCAGCGGATGTGCCTTGGCGGGGTCCTGCTCGGCCTCGACGACCAGCCAGCCCGCCCAGCCGTCGTCGGCGAGCTTGTGCAGCAGCGGCGCGAAGTCGATGCAGCCCTCGGCGTCGCCGGGCACGGTGAAGATGCCCTGGCGCAGCGCGTCCCAGAAGCTCAGCGACTCCTGGTGCATCCGGTCGAGCACCGGCTGGCGGAGGTTCTTGAGGTGGACGTGCCCGATCCGGCCCTCGTGGGCCGTCAGGACGGCCATCGGGTCGCCGCCGCCGACGAGCAGGTGGGCGGTGTCCAGCAGCAGCCAGGTCTCGCCGGCGACCGTGTCGGCCATCAGTCGGTCGATGTCCTCGGACGACTGCACGCCGGTCCCGGTGTGGTGGTGGTAGTTGATCCGCAGGCCGTGGTCGCTCGCGATCCGGCCCATCTCGCCGAGGCCGCGCACCATTGCGTCCCACTGCTCGTCGTCGAAGACCGGTCGGTTGGCCAGGGCGGGAACCGGCTGCTGGTGCACCGCGCCGGTGACCTCGGCGACGTAGACGTCCTGGAGCCCGATCGCGTTGAAGAACGGGATCTGGTCGCGGAAGCCCTGCAGCGTCTTCTCGTAGGCGCCGCCCTTGGAGGCGAACCAGGTCGAGACCCAGCCACCCGAGGGCGACAGGCCGCGGACGTCGAGTGCTGCCTTGAGCGTCGCGGCGTCGGTGGGATAGGTGCTGCCGAGCTCGGTGCCCTCGTAGCCCGCGAGGGCCATCTCGCTGATGATCTGCTCGAAGGACGTGCCTGCGCCCAGCTCGGGGAGGTCGTCGTTGATCCAGGCATTGGGAACGGCGGCGATGCGGACGGTTCCAGCGGCGAACATGGGGGTCCCTTCGGAGGTGCATGGGGGGTGCAATGGGGGTCGCGTTCCGAGTGCTCCGGTGGGCCGAGCCTAGGTGCCGCAAGGCCCGGGTGGGGCGGGTTCATCGGTTTCCTTGGCACGATCCAGAAACACCGCGTAGCGTCCGAGCCCTCACATACCCCCCTGCCGAGGAGCCGACATGGCTGACACCGTTGAGATCGTGACCATGCGCCTCAAGGAGGGTGTCGCTCTCGACACCTTCAAGTCCGAGAACGCCAAGATGGAGCACGCCTTCCTGGGCCACCTCCAAGGCTTCAAGACCCGCAGCACGTCCGCCAACGACGACGGTCAGATCGTCGTGGTGCTCCACTGGGAGCGCGCCGAGGACGCCCAGTCGTCCATGGACAAGTTCGTCGGCAACCCCGACACCAAGACCTTCCTCGACCTCATCGACATGGACACCTTCGTGATGACGCGTTACGTGGAGTTCGACTCGATGACCATCGACGACGTCTGAGCCGCTGGCTCAGACCGCTCAGGTCAGCTCGCGCCTCGTGAAGTCGGCGGTCGCGGGGTAGTCCACCTCGTGCCGGGTGATCCGCTGGATCTCGATCCGCAGGTTGCGGCCGTCCTGGAAGTCGATGACGTGCCCACCGAGGGTGCGTGCGTCGTCGACGACGTGCAGGTGGAAGCCGCCCGGCGCGATCTTGCCGGCGTACGACGGGGCCGAGAAACCGACCATCAGGCCGGACACGTCGGTGTAGTGGTACTCCGGCTGGGTGTGCTCGACCTCCTCGAGCCGCGGGTACGGCGGGTCCTGGCGAGGGATCGACCGCGTGTGCAGGTGGCCGAAGGTGCCGTGCAGGCGGAACGCGACGAACAGGTTCTTGGTGCCCGCCATCTCGGCCACCAGCGCACCGATGTCACCGGTGGTGGTCGAGTCGGGGAGCTCCTGGCTGAGCTCGGGCTCGAACGGGATGACCATGCAGAACGACAGGGTGTCGGTGTCGTCGGCCACCTGGGCGGTCGAGTCGGCGTGCATCCGGTAGACGACGCCGTCGACCATCACCATCTCGCCGTCGAGGTGGTCGAACGCGCCCACCCCGAGGCTGCCGTGCGTCTTGGCCTCGGCGACGCTCGTGAGCCCGTCGAAGCACCCGTTCTGAAGCGAGATGGCCGGGGCGTTCTGCCACAGGACGCTCATCGGCCGTCCTCGGCAGCGAACGTACTGCGCATGAACCCGATCGCGTTGGCGGCGAACTTGTCCTTGGAGCCGAAGGTGTCGCGCCAGACGTGCGCCTTCGTCGACAGCCCGGGCACGTCGGCCGCGAACGCCTCGGCGGCCACCCATCCGTCGTACCCGATCTCGTGGAGGGCGCGGGCGGTCTCGGCCCAGGAGACCTGGCCGGCGCCGAGCCCGCCGCGGTTGTTCTCGCTGGCCTGCACGTGCCGGATGGCGGGGCCGTGCGTGGTGATGGCGGCGACCACGTCGTCCTCCTCCGCGTGCGCGTGGTGGGTGTCGTAGAGGACCCCGAAGGCCGGGTGGTCGACCCGAGCGGTCAGCGCCGCCGACTGCTCCATGGTGTTGAGGAGGTAGCCCTCGTGCCGGTTGAGGAACTCGACGGCGAGGACCACGCCGGCACCCGCGGCGTGCTCGGCGGCCGCGCGCAGGACCTCGGCCGACCAGACGAGCTCCTCCTCGGTGGGCCCGGCTCCGGAGAAGACCGCGTAGGCGGTCTGGAACGGCCCGCTGAGCACGGCGCTCCCGAGCTCGTGGGCGGCGTCGATCCCGAACCGGATCTCGTCGAGGCCGCGCTGGCGCACCGCGGTGTCCGGGCTGACCGGGTTCTGCTCGGCCGACAGGTTCAGGATGGTCGTGCAGCCCAGGCCCGCGTCGTCGAGCGCCCGGCGGATCCCGCCGTTGTCCGCGGACAGCCCTGACCCCACCGGGATCTCGGCGCCGTCGTACCCGAGATCACTGAGCTTGGTGAACGTCGGGTAGTGCTCCGGTGTCACGTCGGTCGTCCACAGGTACATGCCGATGCCGAACTTCATGAAGTGCCTTCCGGGGGAGTGGTCGTGTTCGTACAGTAGGGCCGGCGGCCTTGCCCGGTGCCTCAATCCCCCATGAACATCTGGCCCTAGGGAGCATTCGATGCGCGATCCGTACCAGGTGGCCGACGAGACCTTCGTCATCCCCGACGACCTGCCCGTCCCCGGCATCGGCATGCTGCCGGTCAACGCCATGGTCGTGAGGGGTGAGCAGCCGATGCTGGTCGACACCCTGGCGATCGTGCACCGGGAGTCCTACCTCGAGCGCGTCTTCGAGCTGGTCGAGCCCGAGGACGTGCAGTGGCTCTTCATCAGCCACGAGGACCGCGACCACACCGGCTCCGTCATGCAGGTGATGGAGCGCTGCCCCAACGCCAAGCTGATCACCAACTTCCTCGGCCTGGGCAAGCTCGGCGAGGAGTTCGAGGTGCCGCTCGACCGGGTCCACCTCCTCAACGACGGCGAGACCCTCGACATCGGCGACCGCGTCATCACCGCGATCCGGCCGCCGCTCTTCGACTCCTCGGCGACGCGGGGCTTCTACGACCCGCTCACCGGCGTCTACTTCTCCGCCGACTGCTTCGGCACGGTGCTGACCGACAACGTCCCCTTCGCGGACGACATGTCGGCGGCCGACATGGAGGAGGGTTTCTTCTGGATGAACCGCGCCAACCACATCTGGTACCACCACATCCCGGCCGCGCTGATCGAGGAGCAGGCCGCCCGCATCCGGGCGGTCGCGCCGGAGCTGATCGTCACCGGCCACGGGCCGACCTACCGCCACGACCCGCTCCAGGTGTGCGACTGGATCACCCGGATCAGCGACATGGAGCCGGTGCACATGCCGACCCACGAGGAGTTCGAGCAGGCGCTCGCCGCCGGCGGCTGAGCGTCGTACGACGTGCGACGTACCGCTCAGCGCCGCCGCGCGCTGAGCCAGCCGAACACCACGAACTCCGCCACGAGCGCACCCACCGCGAGGTAGGGCTCCGCGAACGCGAGCAGTGCCGCGACGACGGTGACGGCGGGCAGCAGGTAGAGGTGGTGGTTCTGGTGCCGGCTCAGCGCGTCCACCGGGCGGTCGGGGTGGCGCAGGTGGGGCTCGCGGGCGGCGTGGCGGGCGAGCAGCCCGATGGTGAACGACAGCAGACCGATGTTGACGGCGAAGAGGACCGTGGACCAGGGCTCGGCCACGCGCTCGGTCCCGATGATGTCCGCCGAGAACGGCACGAGCGTGACCGCACCCAGCACGCCGAAGTTGAGCGCGAGCGTGACGGAGTGGCACTGACGTAGGCCGGCCGTGATCGTGTGGTGCACCAGCCAGAACCGCGCGATCGCCAGGAAGCTGATCAGCCAGGCCAGGAAGACGTGCCAGTCGTCGGCCAGCAGCGCCAGGATCGACTCGTCGCGCTCGGGCAGCTTCAGCTCCAGCACGAGCAGGGTGAGGACGATCGCGAAGACGCCGTCGGACAGGGCGTTCATCCGCTCGGTCCCGTAGAGAGCAGAGGGTGCAACGCCCTCCGTCGGCTGTGCGTCGCCTGCCATCTCCACCCTCCGGCTCGCTCGGCCCCAGAGTCTAGGGAAGCCAACCCCGGCGCGTGGCCCGATCGGTGCTTACGTCCCGGATCGGCGGGACCTTCGTCCCTGATCGCATATCCCCCCGGGGGGTAGCGTCACGAGTAGACACCGAGCCTCGGAGCGCAGGAGAGGGAGCCATGAAGACACTCGTCATCCTCGGCGGAGGTACGGCCGGGACCATGATCGCCAACAAGCTCCGGCACCGCCTCCCGCGCCGCGACTGGAGCATCACCGTCGTCGACCGGGACGACGTGCACCACTACCAGCCGGGCTACCTCTTCGTGCCCTTCGGCGACTACACCCGGGACCAGGTCGTGCGCTCCCGGCACGCGTTCCTCCCCGACGGCGTCGACTTCGTCATCGGCGCGGTCGACCTGGTCGACACCGAGGCTGACGTCGTCCGTCTCGAGGACGGGCGGACGCTGCCCTACGACCAGCTCGTCATCGCCAGCGGTACGACGCCCCGTCCGGACCAGACGCCGGGCCTGCTGGGCTCGGAGTGGCGGCGCAGCATCTTCGACTTCTACACGCTGGAGGGAGCCGAGGCGCTGGCGAAGGCACTGGCCGCCTTCGACGGTGGCCGGCTCGTCGTCCACATCACGGAGACGCCGATCAAGTGCCCGGTCGCGCCCCTGGAGTTCACCTTCCTGGCCGAGGCCTGGCTGCGCAAGCACGGGCTGCGCGACCGGGTCGAGCTGGTCTACGTGACACCGCTCGACGGCGCTTTCACCAAGCCGGTGGCCTCGGCCCACCTCGGCGGCATGCTCGAGGAGCGCAAGGTGCACGTCGAGACCGACTTCATGGTCGAGCACGTCGACCCCGAGCGGAAGGTGCTCGTCTCCTACGACGACCGGGAGATCCCGTTCGACCTGCTGGTGACGGTCCCGCTCAACATGGGCGCGGACTTCGTCGCCCGGTCCGGGCTCGGCGACGAGCTGAACTACGTGCCCGTCGACAACCACACCCTGCTCTCGAAGAGCCACGACAACATCTTCGCGGTCGGCGACGCCAGCGACATCCCGGCCTCGAAGGCCGGGTCGGTGGCGCACTTCGCGGTCGAGATCTTCGTGGACAACTTCCTCCAGCACATAGCTGGCCAGTCGATGACCGGCTCCTTCGACGGCCACGCCAACTGCTTCGTGGAGTCCGGCGACGACAAGGCGCTGCTGATCGACTTCAACTACGACACCGAGCCGCTGCCCGGCAAGTACCCCCTCCCTGTGATCGGCCCGATGGACCTGCTCAAGGAGACCCGCACCAACCACCTCGGCAAGCTCGCGTTCCGGTGGATCTACTGGAACGTCCTGCTGCCCGGACGTCCCGTGCCGTTGCCGGCGCACATGTCGATGGCCGGCAAACACCCCAAGGAGGACTGACATGCCCACGACCACCATCAGCGGTCACGAGATCCACGTCGACGACGAGGGCTTCATGACGGTGTACGACGAGTGGGACGAGACACTCGGCGCCGCGCTCGCGGCCCAGATCGGGATCGAGATGACCGACGAGCACTGGAAGGCGATCCGCTTCCTGCGCAGCGACTTCCCCGCGCAGGGCGAGACCGCGACGCTCCGGCGGGTCTCCACGGTCGGAGGCATCCCCACCAAGCAGCTCTTCACGATGTTCCCCCAGAAGCCGGCCAAGAAGATGGCCTACGTCGCCGGACTGCCCAAGCCCCGCGGCTGCGTGTGACCCGACAGGAGACCCGACCATGACCACCTCGACCAGCCCAGAGACCGCCCCGCTCGTGCCGTCGTTCGGTGAGGCGGAGAGCGGCCGCAAGCTCGCCATCATCTGCTCCAAGGGCAACCTGGACATGGCCTACCCGGGCCTGATCCTGGCCAACGCCGCGCTCGGCGAGGGCATGGAGACGCACCTGTTCTTCACGTTCTGGGGCTTCGACATGATCAACAAGAAGACGATGGGCGACCTGAAGTTCACGATGCTGGGCAACACCGCCACGCACATGCCGCAGGGCCTCGGCGGCCTGCCCGGCATGACGGCGATGGCCACCCACCAGATGAAGAAGTCGATCGCCGACCTCGGCGTACCCGAGGTGCCGGAGTTCCTCCAGCAGATCGTCGACTCCGGTGGCCACCTCTGGGCGTGCCGGATGTCGGCCGACATGCAGCACCTGGAGAAGGACGACCTCTACGACGAGGTCGAGGCCATCATCAGTGCCTCCGAATTCATCGAGAAGACCGACGGCGCGCAGCTGCTCTTCATCTAGCCGGGTTGTGGCGCGGATCAGTCGTCGGGATAGCCGAACACGGCGCCGTCCGCGCCGGTCTCACGGATGCATTTCAGCCCTCCGGCGTTCAGACGCCCCGCTACGCATGCCGGTTCCACGGTGGGAGAAGTGATTCTCACTCGCGCTTGGTGAAGCTGATCTTGCCGCCGGGGTGGTGGGTGAGGTCGTAGTCGTCGTGGTGGGCGAGGGTGTGGTGTCTCGGGCAGAGGAGCACGCCGCCTTTCACGGACGTGCCGCCGCCCTTCGCCCACTGGATGAGGTGGTGGGCGTGGCAGGCTGCGGTGGGTCTCTCGCAGCCGTGAGCGGCGCAGCCTTGGTCGCGCGCGGCCATGGCGATGCGTTGGGCCTTGGTGTGGAAGCGGCGTCGGCGGCCGACGTCGAGGACTTCGCTCTTGCCGCTGAGGACGGCGGGGATGACACCGGCGTCGCAGGCGATCTTGCGGGCGAGTCCGGGGCTGATCGTGGTGCCGGTGTCGAGCTGGGCCGCCTTGAGTCCGCCGAGGAGGGTTTCGAGGGTCATCGTGACGACCACGGTCGCGCTGACACCACCGGCTTCGGGGAGCTGCTCGGTGGGGTAGCGGCGGATGTACTCGCTGAACGCCAGCCCCATGCCGTGGGGGGAGAGCCCTTCGCCGCCGGCCCTGGGTGAGGCCAGGGCCTGGAGGGCTTTGCGGAACATGTCGGCCTCGGCGGTGCCGAGGGTGAACCGGCCGTGGGTCTGGCCGTGGCCGTCGTCGTGCATGGTCAGCCGGGCGGCCTGCTCTGCCTTCTTCTCTTCGGCGGCGAGCTGTCTGGCTTCTTCGGCCTCGCCGATCTCGGGGGCGACGACGTCGAGGATCCGTCGGCCCTGGATGCGCAGCGCGCGGGCGTCGTAGTGCGCAGCGGCTTCGAGGAGGTAGTCACGTGCTCGAGTGCGGACGTCGGGCTGGACGGTGTCGGGCAGGGCGTCGACGGCGTCGGTGACCACGTGGGCTTGGTCGACCAGCACGTCGCCTGCCGCCAGCGCGTGGGCGACGGGGTCGTGGGTCTCGAGGGCATTGGCGAGCTTGATCTTCCGTGCGGCTTCGCGCTGGGTCATGCGGGTGTGGTTCGCCCACCACACCGACGTCGACGTCGCACC
>NZ_FNIC01000006.1 GCF_900103935.1 Nocardioides szechwanensis | reverse complement strand
AGTGATAACCGCTGAATGCATCTAAGCGGGAAGCACATTTCAAGATAAGGTTTCCCACCACAATTGTGGGTAAGGCCCCCAACAGACTATTGGGTTGATAGGCCGGAGGTATACAGCAGCAATGCCTAGCCGACCGGTACTAATAGGCCGAGGGCTTGTCTTCACAAACCCTCAACCAAAACCACAAACCGCGCACACCACAAACGACATGTTTGCGTCCACAACCAAGTTCCACCCCGACCGGTGGCCACCCCCAAAACAATAGGGGGATGGCCAGACCGGGAACTGGGGTCATAGAGTTACGGCGGCCATAGCGTCAGGGAAACACCCGGTCCCATCCCGAACCCGGAAGTTAAGCCTGACAGCGCCAATGGTACTGCAACCGAGAGGCTGTGGGAGAGTAGGACGCCGCCGGACAAACACCTCGTAGAGGCCACCGTCATGGTGGCCTCTACGCTATTTAGGACTCATCACCGCGGCCCAGGGCCGCACTCGAAAGGTTGGACATCGTGGCTGAGGAACGTCGAGGCCAACGGCCCGCACGCAGCGCAGGCGGCAAGCCCGCGAGCGGCAAGCCCACCGGAGGTCGCTCCGGTGGCAAGCCCGGCGAGGACCGTCGCGGCAGCAAGCCCGGCGAGGACCGTCGCGGCAGCAAGCCCGCCGGTGACCGCCGCACCGACCGCCGTTCCGGAGGCGACAGCAAGGGCCGGCCCGCGCGCTCGAGCGACTGGAAGCGCCCCGAGGACAAGCAGGCGGCGCGCACCCAGGAGCAGGCGCTGTACGACGGTCCCGAGCTGCCCGAGGACGTGACCGGCCAGGAGCTGGACCGCGCCATCGGCGCCCAGCTCAAGGGTCTGCCGGAGAAGCTCGCCAACCGGATCGCGCGGCACATGGTGGCCGCCGGTCAGATCCTCGACGAGGACCCCGAGATCGCCTACCAGCACACGCTGGCCGCGCGTGCCCGCGCTCCGCGCCTGGCGGTCGTGCGTGAGGCCACTGGTGAGGCCGCCTACGCGGCCGGTCACTACGCCGAGGCGCTCGCCGAGCTGCGTGCGGCCAAGCGGATGAACGGCGCCACGGCGTACCTCCCGATCATGGCCGACTGCCACCGCGCGCTCGGTCACCCCGAGCAGGCGCTCAAGCTCGCCAAGAGCCCCTCGGTCGCCAACTTCGTCCCGGAGGCCAAGGCCGAGATGACGCTGGTCGAGGCGGGCGCCCGACGCGACATGGGTCAGCTCGACGCGGCCCTGCGCACCCTCGAGCTCGCGCCGCTCACGTCCAAGAGCCGCGCGCCGTGGGTGACCCGGCTGCGCTACGCCTACGCCGACACCCTCGAGGCGGCCGGTCGGGACAACGACGCGCTCATGTGGTTCCACCGGACCCAGGCCGTCGACGGCGACCAGCTGACCGACGCCGCTGAGCGTGCCGAGCAGCTGGAGAAGCGGCTCGAGCGCTGAGCTCAGCCTGGATCCGGGCTCAGCGCGACAGGATCCTGACGACGCTCCCGGAGCCCGCCTCGTGCGTGCCCCACTGGAGCCCGTCGCGGTAGCCGAGCCGCACCCGGTCGATGACCGCGATCGCAGGCTCGGAGCTGCTGATCTCGAGCACGATGTCGTCACCGGCGGCGAAGGTCTCGCCCTTGGGGTTGACCAGCTCCTCGCAGAAGGACTCAGGCGCCGTCGTCACCCCGATGGTCCCGCCCCGGCACAGCAGCGGGACCACGCGCACCGCGGTGTTGCTGGTCGTGTGCACCTTGACCCCCGACAGGTGCAGTGTGCGCCCGAAGTCGGCCCCCGGGGCGAAGACGCCGACGTAGACCGGCTGGTCGACGGGCGTCGAGGCCGAGATCGTCCGGTCCGAGGTCGGCAGCTCCGTGGGGCTGTTGACGTACCAGACGGTGACGGCGAGCACCGCGGCCGCCACCAGCGCCCAGACAGCGAGCCGCCAGCGAGGGCGTTGCTCGACCTGGAGGGGAGCAGTGGACATGGGCCGAGACTAAGGCCTGAGGGGCCCCGAAGGTGACAGACTCCGGCCATGAGCAAAGTCCAGCGTCCCTCGCTCGAGGGCACCGTCGCCGTTCGCGGCGGGCGACGCCTCAGCTTCGCGGAGTACGGCGCGCCGCGCGGCCCGGCCATCGTGTGGATGCACGGCACCCCCGGAGCACGGCGACAGATCCCGTTCGAGGCGCGCCTGTATGCGGCCGAGCACGGCCTGAGGATCATCGGCATCGACCGCCCCGGGATCGGGTCGTCGACTCCGCACCTCTACCGGGACCTCCTCGACTGGACCGGTGACCTCGAGGTCCTCCTGGACGCCCTCGCCGTCGACACCTGCCGTCTGATCGGCCTGTCCGGTGGCGGCCCCTACGTGCTCGCGGCCGGCGCGGCCATGCCCGAGCGGGTGCACGGCGTGGGTGTGCTGGGCGGGGTGGCGCCCACTGTGGGGGAGGACTCCATCGAGGGCGGAGCCATCCAGCTGGCCGTGCTCCTGTCCCCGGTGCTGAGGCTCGCCCGGATCCCGCTCGGGTTCGTGCTCAACCGGGCCATCCGCCTGGTCAAGCCGCTCGCCGGCCCGGGCCTGGATCTCTACGCTGCCGTGCAGCCGCTCGGGGACAAGAACCTGCTGTCGCGACCTGAGTTCAAGGCGATGTTCCTCGACGACCTGCTCAACGGGAGCCGGTTCCAGACCTCGGCGCCGATCAGCGACCTGGTGCTCTTCACCCGCGACTGGGGCTTCCGGCTGGCCGACGTGACCGTGCCGGTGCGCTGGTGGCACGGCGACGAGGACCACATCGTCCCGTTCGCGCACGGTCGGCACGTGGTCGACCGGCTGCCCGACGCCACCCTGAGCACCATCGACGGCGAGAGCCACCTGGGCGGTCTCGGCATCGCCCAGGACGTGATCTCGACCCTGATGGAGCTCGGCCCCCGACGTACCACCCGCAGCGCCTCAAGCTGACCCGTCGCTAACTTTGCGACGGGTCAGCGGTGGATCTGGTGCTCAGGGGTCTCATAGGTCACAATGGGGGACATAACTACACACGTGTCACACGACTGATCCGTTCATCGAATGCGAGACCGCTGGGGAAGGCGTAGCTCGCGCCGACGATGAAGGAGGTCACCGTGACCGCACGCACTGCCACCCACGCTGCGACGAGGGGCGTTCTCTACGTCCACTCGGCGCCCTCAGCGTTGTGCCCGCACATCGAGTGGGCCGTCGGGGGCGTCCTTGGCGTCGCCATCGACCTTGGTTGGACCCCGCAGCCCGCCCAGGCCGGCGCTTACCGCGCCGAGCTCTCGTGGGCCGGGTCCGCAGGGTCAGCGGCCGGCATGACCTCCGCGCTGCGTGGCTGGAACCACCTCCGCTTCGAGGTCACCGAGGAGCCGACATCGGCCTCCGAGGGGACCCGCTTCTCCTACACCCCCGAGCTGGGTGTCTTCCACGCCGTCACGGGCATCCACGGCGACATCATGATCCCCGAGGACCGGCTCAAGGCAGCTGTCGTGAAGGCGGCGCTGGGCGACACCACGTTGCTGGTGGAGATCGACCGGCTGCTCGGGAAGCCGTGGGACGACGAGCTCGAGACGTTCCGGCACGCGGGCGAGGGTGCCCCGGTGCGCTGGCTGCACCAGGTGGTGTGATCCCGGGCGGTCCGGTCAGCGGGGCCGGATCAGGCGGAAGTAGCCCGGCTTCACCCAGCCGACGTGGGCGTCGAAGTTGTCGTACCAGACGATCTTCATCCGCATCCTGAAGCGCCCGGGGGTCGTGGAGGCCCGGCAGATGCGCCAGTAGCGGGTGGCGGTGGCGGGGTCGGACTCCGGGGCCATCACCGCCGAGGTGAGGGTGTCGCCACCGGGCTCGACCAGGAACACCTCGGCGGTCCAGTCGTCGCTGGGAGGGTTCACGGCGTAGCGGTACTTGTAGTAGCGACAGCCCTTGCGCAGCACCTGGTCGGGAGCGCGGGTCATGCCCCACTGCTTGTAGCGCGCCGCCGGGTCCGTCGTCTCCGCGCCGGCAGCGCCCATCGACGGGGGACTGACCGCGCCGAGGCCGAGGCTCAGCCCGAGGAGCAGGCTGAGCGTTCCGATAATCGCCGTGCGCAGCATGTTTGGGCCTCCGGGTGTGTGACGGACGTCATGTACAACGCAGTGTCACCTGTCCGGTTACGCCGGAGCACGGCGGGTCAGAGCGGGATGTTGCCGTGCGCCCCGTGGAGCACGCCGTGGGTCTGCACTGCCTCGTCGATGGCCCGAGCGATCGCGGAGCGGGTGCGGTCAGGTGCCACGACCTCGTCGACCACGCCGATCTCGACCGCGCGCTCGACCCCGCCGGCGATCCGCTCGTGCTCGGCGGCCAGCTCGGCCTCGACCTGTGGGCGCAGGTCGGGGGTGACCTCCGCCAGCTTGCGCCGGTGCAGGATGCGCACCGCGGCGACGGCACCCATGACCGCGACCTCCGCCCCGGGCCACGCGAACACCTTGGTGGCGCCGAGCGAGCGGGCGTTCATGGCGATGTAGGCGCCGCCATAGGTCTTGCGGGTCACCAGCGTCACCCGCGGGACCACGCACTCGCCGAACGCGTGCAGCAGCTTGGCGCCTCGGCGTACGACGCCGTCCCACTCCTG
The DNA here is from genome assembly GCF_900103935.1 of Nocardioides szechwanensis. Lineage (GTDB taxonomy): Bacteria > Actinomycetota > Actinomycetes > Propionibacteriales > Nocardioidaceae > Nocardioides > Nocardioides szechwanensis. Next base: position 302,448 of record NZ_FNIC01000006.1, on the reverse strand, counting down.
GCCGACGCCGGGCAGGTAGCCGGGCACGTCGACCAGCACGATCAACGGAACCCCGAAGGCATCGCACATCCGCACGAAGCGGGAGGCCTTCTCGGCCGAGAGCGAGTCGAGGCAGCCGCCGAGGCGCAGTGGGTTGTTGGCCACGACGCCGACCGTGCGGCCGCCGAAGCGGCCGAGGGCGGTGACGATGTTGGGGGCCCAGCGGGCGTGGAGCTCCTGCATCGAGCCCTCGTCGAGCAACGACTCGACCAACGGGTGAACGTCGTAGGCGCGCTTCTTGGACTCGGGCAGCAACGCCTCGAGGTCGCGGTCGTCGACCTTGTCGACGCGCAAGCTGCCCTGGGAACCCAGCAGCGAGGCCACGTCGCGGGCACTGTCGAGCGCGTCCTGCTCGCTCTCGGCGAGGATGTGGACGACGCCGGAGCGGCGGCCGTGTGGCTCGGGACCGCCGAGTCGCAGCATGTCGACGGCCTCGCCGGTCACGGACCGCACGACGTCGGGTCCGGTGACGAAGATCCGCCCCTCCGGCCCGAGGATGACGACGTCGGTCAGCGCCGGCCCGTAGGCCGCGCCGCCGGCGGCCGGCCCGAGCACGACCGAGATCTGCGGGATCTTGCCGGAGGCCTGGGTCATGATGTGGAAGATCCGGCCGACCGCGTGCAGCGACAGGACACCCTCCGCGAGGCGCGCACCGCCGGAGTGCCAGAGGCCGATGATCGGCAGCTGGTCGGTCATCGCGCGGTGGTAGGCGTCGACGACGACGCGGCAGCCGAGGTCGCCCATCGCGCCGCCCATGACGGTGGCGTCGGAGCAGAAGGCGACCACGCGGGTGCCGTCGACGAGGCCGACCGCGGCGATCATGCCCGAGTCGTCGTCGGGCGTGATCAGCTCGAGCGAGCCCTCGTCCATCAGCGCCCGCAGCCGGGTGACCGGGTTGCGGGGGTCGTCCTCGCGGGGCACCTTGACCGGCTTCGGGACCCGCTCAGTGGTGGGCGCGGTCATCACGCAGAACCGAACGCCACGGCGACGTTGGCGCCGCCGAAACCGAAGGAGTTGTTGAGCGCCGCGATGTCGCCGAGTGGCAGGTCGCGCGGCTTGGTGGCGATGTCGAGCTCCACCTGCGGGTCGAGGTCGTCCAGGTTGATCGTCGGGGGTACGACGCGGTGGTGCAGCGCCAGCACGGTCGCGATCGACTCGAGGGCGCCCGCGCCGCCGAGCAGGTGTCCGGTCATCGACTTGGTGCTGGTGACGATCACGTTGCCGACGTGGGAGCCCAGCGTGGCGTGGAGCATCAGACCCTCGGCGATGTCACCCAACGGGGTCGACGTCGCGTGGGCGTTGACGTGGAAGATGTCGGACGCGGTGATCCCCGACTCCTCGAGCGCCCGCAGGATGGCCCGGGAGCCTCCCCGGCCCTTGGGGTCGGGCTGGGCGATGTCGTGGGAGTCGGCGGTGATGCCGGCCCCGAGCACTTCGGCGTAGATCTTCGCGCCGCGCGCCTTCGCGTGCGCCTCCGATTCGAGGACCAGCACGCCGGCGCCTTCGCCGAGCACGAACCCGTCCCGGCCGGTGTCCCACGGACGCGAGACTGTCGTGGGGTCGCCGGTGTTCTTGGACAGCGCCATCATGTTGGCGAACGCCGCCATCGGCAGCGGGTGGATCGCCGCCTCGGTGCCACCGGCGACGACGACGTCGGCCCGGCCCAGACGGATCTGGTCGACGGCGAGGGCGATGCCCTCGTTGCCCGACGCGCACGCCGACACCGGGGTGTTGACGGCCGCGCGGGCTCCGACGTACAGGCTGATGTTGGCGGCCGGTGCGTTGGGCATGAGCATCGGCACCGCAAGGGGAGAGACCCGGCGGGGGCCCTTCTCCTTGAGGATGTCGTAGTTGGCGAGCAGGGTGTTGACCCCGCCGATGCCGGACGCCATGGCGACGCCCACGCGGTCGCCGTCGACGCTGCCGTCCTGGACGGAGCCCTCGAGGCCGGCGTCACGCCAGGCCTCCATGGCGGCGACCATCGCGAACTGCGACGAACGGTCGAGCCGGCGCGCCTTGACGCGCTCGAGGACCTCGGTCGGCTCGACGGCCACGCGGCCGGCGATCTTGACCGGCATCTCCGCAGCCCACTCGTCGGTGAGCTCACGGATGCCGGACCGCCCGGCGACCAGGGCCTCCCACGTGCTCTCGACGTCACCCCCGACAGGGCTGGTGGTGCCCAGGCCGGTAACGACGACGCGGATGCGGTTGCTCATGACGTTTCTCTCTCAGGCCTGGGCGCGCTCGATGAACGCGACCGCGTCACCGACGGTCTTGAGGTTCTTGACCTCGTCGTCGGGGATCGAGACGCCGAACTTCTCCTCGGCGGCCACGACCACCTCGACCATGGACAGCGAGTCGACGTCGAGGTCGTCCACGAAGGACTTGTCGAGTTGGACGTCGTCGGCGTCGATGCCGGCGACCTCGTTGACGATCTCGGCGAGGTCGGTGCGGATCTCTTCGGTGGTTGCCATGTGGGCTTCCTTCATCTCGATGTGATTTCTTGGGGCGTTTGCTTGGGGTGGTGCAGATCAGGGGATGACGACGACCTGGGCGGCGTAGGCCAGCCCGGCGCCGAAGGCGATGAGCAGGGCGGTGTCGCCCGACTTCGCCTCGCCGTCGGCGATCATCCGGTCGAGCGCGAGCGGCACGGACGCGGCCGAGGTGTTGCCCATCTCGGCGATGTCGCGGGCGATCTTGACGGTGGCGGGCAGCTTCATCGACCGGGCCAGCGCGTCGATGATGCGCATGTTGGCCTGGTGGGGGACGAAGCAGTCGAGGTCGTCGACGGAGACGCCGGCGCGGTCGAGCGCCTCCCGGCCGACCTTGGCCATGGAGAACGCCGCCCAGCGGAAGACCGCGTTGCCCTGCATCGTGAGGTGGGGCATCGACGGCTTCTCGCTGGCGATGACCTCGCGCCAGTCCTCGACCTGCCGGATGTGGTCGAAGTGCTCGCCCTGCGAGCCCCAGACGACCGGACCGATGCCGGGGGTGTCGCTCGGTCCGACGACGACCGCGCCGGCGCCGTCGGCGAAGATGAACGCGGTGCCGCGGTCGGTGGGGTCCGTGATGTCGGAGAGCCGCTCGACCCCGATCACCAGCACGTGCCGGGCGCTGCCCCCGCGCACGAAGTCGGAGGCCATCGCGACGCCGTGGCAGAAGCCGGCGCACGCTGCGGAGATGTCGAAGGCGGCCGCGTCGTCAGTGCCGAGCTCATAGGCGATCGCGGTCGCGATCGCGGGCGTCTGCATCATGTGGCTGACGGTGGCGACGACGACGCAGTCGATCTGGCGGGCGTCGACGCCGGCGCGCTCGAGGGCGACCCTGGCTGCGGCCACGGACATCGCCTGGACGGTCTCGTCGGGGCCGGCGATGCGGCGGCTCTTGATGCCCGAGCGCTGCTGGATCCACTCGTCGCTGGAGTCGATCGCCTCGACGATCTCGGCGTTGGGGACCGACCGGACAGGCCGGTAGGCGCCGACGCCCAGGATGGCGGCGTACGGCGTGCCGGTGCTCGTCGCGAGCCCGGTCACGAGTAGCTGCCCACGGGGTGGAGGCGGACCAGCGGCTGGCCGGGGGAGACCGGGTCGCCGTCCTCGACGAGCCACTCGACGATCTCGCCGCCGTGGGCCGAGGTGATCACGACCCGGTCGCGCGAGCTGGCGACGTCACCGAGCGTGGCGCCGGCCTCGAGCACGTCGGCCTCGGCCGCGGCGCTGTCGAGGTGGAAGGTGCCCTTGGACGGGGAGACCACCATCCGCCAGGTGGGCGTGGCGTGGATCAGCGAGCCCTCGCCGTGCTTGTCGCAGAAGGCGCGGGCGTCGTCGAGCTGGTCGGGGGTCTTGAGCGCGAACGTCTCGACGCCCTTGAGCGCACGCTTGGCGATGCCCGTGAGGGTGCCGGCCGGGGGCATCTCGAGGATGCCGGTGACGCCCAGGTCGGCCATCGCGTCGAGGCAGAGGTCCCAGCGGACCGGGCTCGCGATCTGGCCGACGATGCGCTTGAGCACCTCGACACCGTCGTGGATGACGTGGCCGTCGCGGTTGGAGATGAGGGGGATGCGCGGGTCGTGCACGGAGACCGACTTGGCCAGGCGGGCCACGTGGCCGACGGCGGGCGCCATGTGCTCGGTGTGGAACGCGCCGGCCACGGTGAGGGGCAACAGTCGCGCCTTGGCCGGTGGTGCCGCGGCGAGGGCCGCGAGCTGGTCGAGGGTGCCGGCGGCGACGATCTGGCCGGGGCCGTTGTCGTTGGCAGGGGTGAGGCCGTGCTCGGCCAGTGCGGCGAGCACCTCGGCGCGGTTGCCGCCGAGGACGGCGGTCATGCCGGTCGGGGTCTGGGCCGCGGCGGCGGCCATCGCGTTGCCGCGCTCGCGGACCAGGACCATCGCCTGCTCGGCGGTGATCGTGCCGGCTCCGGTCGCGGCCGCCAGCTCGCCGACGCTGTGCCCGGCCACGGCGCCGACCCGTTCGAAGGCGTCGCTGGGGTGGGGGAACAGCTCGAGCGCGGCCACCAGGCCGGTCCCGACCAGGAGCGGCTGGGCGATCTTGGTGTCGCGGATCGTGTCGGCGTCGGACACGGTGCCGTGGTGGGCGAGGTCGACCCCGGCCACCGTGGAGAGCCACTCGAGCCGCGCGGCGAAGACCGGGTCCTCGAGCCAGGGCACGAGGAAACCGGGAGTCTGGGCACCCTGACCGGGCGCGACGATGACGAGCACTCCACCACTGTGCAGGTCGGGCGGGGCGCGACGCGCCTCCGACGCCGACGAAACTGGGGTGCAGTTCTTTGTAGGTTTTCTACAAACCTACGGTCGGTCGCTCGGTGGGCGTCTCGGTGCCCCGGCCGGACTGGCGGCCGAGGACCAGCGCGATCTGGAGGGTCAGCGCGTCGCGGTGGTGCGCGGGGGTGTAGCCGGTCACGTCGCCCACCTGGCGCAGCCGGTAGCGCACGGTGTTGGCGTGCACGAAGAGGGCACGTGAGGTGGCCTCCAGCGACGAGCCGGTCTCGAAGTAGGCAGCCAGGGTCTCGATCAGGGTGCCGCGTGCCTCCAGGAGCGGCAGGTAGACCTCCTCGACGAGGTGGCGGCGCGCGTGTCCGTCGCCGGCGAGGGCACGCTCGGGGAGCAGGTCGCTGCTGCGCACCGGCCGCGGCGCCTCCGGCCAGCCCGAGGCCGCGCGGTAGGCCGAGAGCGCGGCCCGCGCGGACAGGTGGGCGTGGCTGAGGTCCTCGGTGACCGGCCCGACCACGACCGGCCCCGCCCCGACCAGCTCCACGATCGGCTCGGCGGCCGCCTTGGCGTCGGCGACCCCGCCGAGCAGCACCACGAGCCGATCGCCCTGGACCGCGCAGAGGGCGTCGAGGCCGGCGGCCCTGGCCACCCGCCGTACGGCGTCGAAGAGGTCGGTCTCGGTGCGTCGCTCCGGCATCGCGGCGAGTACGACGGCGACCTGGCCGCGAGCGCCCCAGCCGACGGCGCTGGCGCGGGACAGCACGGACTCGTCGGGCTCGGCGCGCAGGACGGAGTCGACGACGAGGGCCTCGAGGCGCGCGTCCCAGGCGCCGCGGGCCTCGGCGGCGCGGGCGTAGACCTCGGCGGTGGCGAACGCCACCTCCCGGGCGTAGCGCAGCACAGCCGCGTGCACCGCAGGCAGGTCGTCGGGGTCGAGCAGGCCGTCGATGTTGCTCTCGACCACCTCGATGGACAGGCGGACCAGGTCGACGGTCTGCTGGAGGGTGATCACGCCGGCCAGGGCGCGGGGGGCGGCGCCGAAGATCGAGGCGGCCAGCGCGTTGCCGTCGGCCTCGGGCACCTCGGCGTCGGCGCCGTACCAGTCGACGAAGCCCTTGATGCCCGCCTGGACGATGAGTCCGACCCAGGACCGGTCCTCGGCGCTGAGCTCGCGGAACCACGGCATGTCGGTCTCCATGCGCGCCATCGCGGTCGTGCTGAGGGCGCCCGTGGACCTTCGGAGCGCGGTCGCGGCACGCGCGCGGGGGTTGGAGGTCGGACGACGAGGCACGAGATCGAGCCTATGCCCTCACCCCGGAGGGGGAAGACAGACCCGATCAGGCACCATCGCCTAGTCCAAGAGGGCTAGGAACCCCTACAAATCAAGGGAAATCGGTCCAACACTGGGTGACAGCCCTACCAAGGCAGGAAGTCGTCTGATTGAATCTTTGAACGCCGATCCCCAGGAGGTTCCGGTGGCTGAGACGCAGCACGAGGCACAGCACGAGGTGCAGTTCCTCACGATCCACGGTCACCGGCGCGCCTTCGTGAAGGTGGGGCAGGGTCCTGCGGTCCTGCTGCTGCACGGGCTGGGCTGCGACCACACGACGTGGGAGCCGGTGATCGACACCCTGGCCAAGCGCTACACCGTGATCGCCCCCGACCTGCTGGGCCACGGCATGTCCGACAAGCCCCGCGCCGACTACAGCGTCGGCGGCTACGCCAACGGGATGCGCGACCTCCTGACGGTGCTGGGCATCGACAAGGTCACCGTGGTCGGCCACAGCTTCGGCGGTGGCGTGGCGATGCAGTTCGCCTACCAGTTCCCCGAGCGCACCGAGCGGATGATGCTGGTCGGCTCCGGCGGCCTCGGCCCCGAGGTGTCGCCGTTCATCCGTGCGATCACCACGCCCGGCTACCACCAGCTGATGGGCGTGCTCACGCTGCCCGGCGTCCGCCACCTCGGCGTGGCCGGCATGCGTGCGCTGGCCGGCACCGGCTGGAAGGCGACGCGCGACCTCGACGAGGTCGCCGAGATCTACGACTCGTTCAAGGACCCGCACGCCCGGGCCGCGATCCGGCACGTCGTACGCGCCGTCGTGGACTGGAAGGGCCAGATCGTCACGATGGCCGACCGCGCCTACCTCACCGACGAGATGCCGATGGCCGTCGTGTGGGGCCGCGACGACCGGGTGATCCCCGTCCGTCACGCCAGCAACGCCGCGGCGCTGGCGCCCAAGGCGCGGATCGAGGTCATCCCCAACGCGGGCCACTTCCCGCACCGCGACCACCCGCAGCGCTTCGCCAAGATCCTGCACGAGTTCATCCGCTCCTCGCAGCCGGCGTCCTACAGCCGCGCGAAGTGGCGCGGCCTCCTGCGCAACGGCCAGGTCGGCCCGCTCAGCCCGGTCAGCCCGGTCGCCTCGGTCACGAACATCACCAGCGCCTGAAATCACGTTGACCCGCCCGAAAGTTTCGGGCGGGTCAACGTGATTTCGGGCGGATCAGGCGTCGCCGCCCTCCTGCTTCACGTCGGCGACGGCGGTCGGGTCGTCGATGCGGTACTTGGTGAAGGCGTCGACGACCTTGTCGCGGTCGATGGTGCCGGCGTCGGCCAGAGCCTGGAGGGTCTGTACGACGATCGACTCGGCGTCGATGTGGAAGTAGCGGCGCGCGGCGGGGCGGGTGTCGGCGAGGCCGAACCCGTCGGCACCGAGCACGTGGTAGTCGCCGGGGACCCAGCGCGCCATCTGCATCGGCACCGCGCGCATGTAGTCGGACACCGCCACGACCGGGCCGTCGGCGTCGGCGAGCTTGTCGGCGACGTAGGCGCGGCGCGGGGTGTCGCCGGGGTGGAGGAGGTTCCACTCCTCGGCACCGATCGCGTCGCGGGACAGCTCGTTCCACGAGGTGACCGACCAGATGTCGGCGCGCACGCCCCAGTCGTCGGCCAGGATCTGCGCCGCCTTCAGGGCCCACGGCACCGCCACGCCGGACGCCAGGACCTGGGCGCGCGCGCCCTCGCCCTCCGCCTGGGCGATGCGGTGCATGCCCTTGAGGATCCCCTCGGCGTCGACGCCTTCGGGCTCCTTCGGGTGCTGGACCGGCTCGTTGTAGACGGTGAGGTAGAAGATGACGTTCTCGGCGTCCTCGCCGTACATCCGCTCCAGGCCCGACTGCATGATGTGCGCGACCTCGTAGGAGAACGCCGGGTCATAGTGGACGACCGCCGGGTTGGTCGACGCCAGCAGCGGTGAGTGCCCGTCGGCGTGCTGAAGGCCCTCGCCGGTGAGCGTGGTGCGCCCCGCCGTGGCACCGATCAGGAAGCCGCGCGCGAGCTGGTCGGCCATCGCCCAGATCGAGTCGCCGGTGCGCTGGAAACCGAACATCGAGTAGAAGATGTAGAACGGGATCATCTGCTCGCCGTGGGTGGAGTACGCCGAGCCCGCGGCCGTCGCGGAGGCGACGGCACCGGCCTCGGAGATGCCCTCGTGGAGCATCTGGCCCTGGGCCGACTCCTTGTAGGAGAGCAACAACTTCCGGTCGACCGACTCGTACTGCTGGCCGGCCGGGTTGTAGACCTTCGCGCTCGGGAACATGGAGTCCATGCCGAACGTGCGGTACTCGTCGGGAGCGATCGGCACGATCCGCTTGCCGATCTCGGGGTCCTTCATCCAGTCCTTGAGCAGCCGCACCAGCGCCATGGTGGTGGCGATGGAGTTCTTGCCCGACCCCTGCTTGAGCTCGTCGTACATCTCGTTGCCGGGGAGCGTGAGGTTCTTGGCCCGGGTGACGCGCTTGGGCAGCGAGCCGCCGAGCGCCTTCCGGCGCTCGAGCATGTACTGGATCTCCGGGGAGTCCTCGCCGGGGTGGAAGAACGGCGCCGAGCCGGTCTCCTCGTAGGACCGCTCGAGGTCGCGGTCGGAGATGGGGAGGTAGAGCCGGTCGCGGAACTTCTTCAGGTCGGCCGGGGTCAGCTTCTTCATCTGGTGGGTGGCGTTCTTGCCCTCCAGCGCGTCGATCGTCCAGCCCTTGATCGTCTTGGCGAGGATCACGGTGGGCTGGCCGACGTGCTTGGAGGCGGCGTCGAACGCGGCGTAGACCTTGCGGTAGTCGTGGCCACCGCGCGGCAGCTTCTGGATCTGCTGGTCGCTCATGTGCTCGACCATCGCCCGCAGCCGCGGGTCGCCGCCGAAGAAGCTCTCGCGCACGTAGGCGCCGTCCTCGACCGAGTAGGTCTGGAAGGCGCCGTCGGGCGTGGTGTTCATCTTGTTGACGAGCACCCCGTCGACGTCACGGGCCAGCAGCGGGTCCCACTCGCGGCCCCACACGACCTTGATGACGTTCCAGCCGGCGCCGCGGAAGTTGGCCTCGAGCTCCTGGATGATCTTGCCGTTGCCGGTGACCGGGCCGTCGAGCTGCTGGAGGTTGCAGTTGATGACCCAGGTGAGGTTGTCGAGCTCCTCGCGGGCCGCGATCCGGATCGCGCCGAGCGACTCGGGCTCGCCCATCTCGCCGTCGCCGAGGAACGCCCAGACGTGCTGGTCACTGGTGTCCTTGATGCCGCGGTTCTGCAGGTAGCGGTTGAACCGGGCCTGGTAGATGGAGTTGAGGGCGGTCAGGCCCATCGACACCGTGGGGAACTCCCAGAAGTCCGGCATCAGCCGGGGGTGGGGGTAGGACGGCAGCCCCGCGCCGGGCCCGTGCTGGACCTCCTGGCGGAAGCGGTAGAGCTGGGTCTCGCTCAGCCGGCCCTCGAGGAACGCGCGGGCATAGATGCCGGGGGAGCCGTGGCCCTGGATGTAGATCTGGTCGCCGCCGCCCGGGTGCTCCTTGCCGCGGAAGAAGTGGTTGAAGCCGACCTCGTAGAGGCTGGCCGAGGACTGGTACGTCGCGATGTGGCCGCCGACCTCGAGGCCCTTGCGGTTGGCGCTGGAGACCATTACGGCGGCGTTCCACCGGATGTACGCGCGGATGCGGCGCTCGGCCTCCTCGTCGCCGGGGAACCACGGCTCGCGCTCGGGGGGGATGGTGTTGATGTAGTCGGTGCTGCGGAGGGCGGGGACGCCGACGTTGGACTGCCGGGCACGTTCGAGCAGGCGCAGCATGATGTAGCGCGCGCGCTCACGGCCTCGCTCCTGGACCAGGTCGTCGAACGACGCCAGCCAGTCGGTGGTCTCGTCGGGGTCGATGTCGGGCAGCTGGGTCGGGAGTCCCTCGTGGATCACAGAGGGCGCCGAGCCGGAGCGGGTTCCTGAAGTGTTGGGTGTTTCCTCGGTCACCGGTCCATCGTCGCACGCGGTTGATGGGGGAGGAATTTACCCACGGGTAGTCCCATGGCGGGTCCGCCGAGGGCGGCCGGTAACGTGCGGAGCGGTCGCCGGATTCGTCCACGGGGTGCCCGCGAGGTTGCGCCTCCGCGTCAACTCCGGTGGACTACTCCTCACCTGGCCCGCCTGACGGTGGGCCCAACCGTTCGATGTCTGGAGGAACCAGTGAGCTCGACCGCGGGTGGCGGGTCCACCCAGACAGGATCTGTCACGGGACCAGCCGAACGACTTGGCTTCAAGCCGGGCATGGTCATCCAAGAGCTCGGCTGGGACAACGACGTCGACGACGACCTCCGGGTCGCGATCGAGGACGCCATCGACGCCGACATGGTGGACACCGACTACGGCAACGTGGTCGACGCAGTACTTCTCTGGTGGCGTAGCGAGGACGGCGACCTGGTCGACGGCCTCGTGGACTCACTGACCGACCTGGTCGGGGGCGGCGCGATCTGGCTGCTCACTCCCAAGATCGGTCGGCCCAACGCCGTCGACGCGGCCGACATCGCCGAGGCGGCTCCGATCGCCGGCCTGTCGCAGACCACCACCGCCGCTGTCAGCAAGGACTGGGCGGCTACCCGGCTGGTCGCGCCCAAGACCCCCGCCTGATGCTCCAGAAGCTCACCCTCCGCGCCTCCGCTCTCGGTGTCACCGCCAAGGTCCTGACCGAGTCCGGCATCATCCGGCCCTACTCGCCGAAGGTCCTGGCCGGGCTGCTCAAGACGGTCACCACGTGGGGCACCGGCCCCGCCGGCGGCTTCGCCTCGCTGGCCGTGCGTGCGCCTCACCAGGTCGGCGTGATCGACGAGATCGGCTCCCTGACCTTCGGCGAGATGCACCAGCGCTCCAACGCGCTCGCCCGCGCGCTGCGTGCCCAGGGCGTCAACGAGGGCGACAGCGTCGCCGTGATGTGCCGCAACCACCGTGGCTTCATCGACGCCAGCATCGCCGTCGCCAAGCTCGGTGCCGACCTGCTCTACCTCAACACCGCGTTCGCCGGGCCGCAGCTGGTCGACGTGCTCGAGCGTGAGAAGCCCGTTGTGGTGATCCACGATGAGGAGTTCACCGGCATGCTCGGCGACGCCGCCGAGCACCGCGTGGTCGCGTGGGTCGACAGCGACGACCTCGACGTACCCACCCTCGAGCAGCTGATCGCCTCGGAGTCCACCGCCGACCTCGAGCCTCCCGACCGGCACACGCGGATCGTGATCCTCACCTCCGGCACGACCGGCACGCCCAAGGGCGCACCCCGCAGCGAGGCCGGCATCGACGCCGCGGTCTCGCTACTCTCGCGGATGCCGCTGCGCCGCGGCTGGCGCACCCACATCGCGGCGCCGCTGTTCCACACCTGGGGCTTCGCCCACCTCGCACTGTCGATGCTGCTCGGCTCCACCGTGGTGCTGCGCCGCAAGTTCGACCCCGAGGGCGCGCTCGAGGCCGCCGAGTCCGAGCGCTGCGACTCGCTCGTGGTGATCCCGGTGATGCTCCAGCGGATCATGGGCCTGCCGCAGGAGAAGCTCGACTCCCACGACCTGTCCCGGATCAAGGTCGTCGCCGCGTCGGGCTCGTCGCTGCCCGGCGACCTGGCGCTGAAGTGGATGGACCAGTTCGGCGACAACCTCTACAACATCTACGGCTCCACCGAGGTCGCCTACGCCTCGATCGCGACGCCCGCCGACCTCCGTGAGGCGCCCACCTCGGCCGGGATGCCGCCGTACGCCACCATCGTGAAGATCCTCGACGCCGACGGCGAGGAGCTGCCGAAGGGCGAGTCCGGGCGGATCTTCGTGGGCAACAGCCTGCTCTTCGAGGGCTACACCGGTGGCGGGCACAAGGAGATGGTCGACGGGCTGATGTCGTCGGGCGACGTGGGTCGCTTCGGTGACGACGGTCGGCTCTACGTCGAGGGCCGCGACGACGAGATGATCGTCTCCGGCGGCGAGAACGTCTTCCCCCGCGAGGTCGAGGACTGCCTGGCCCGCCACGAGCACGTCGTCGAGGCGGCCGCGGTGGGGGTCGACGACGACGACTTCGGCAAGCGCCTCAAGGCCTACGTCGTCGTGGACGACCAGTCGGTCACCGAGGACGCGCTCAAGGACTGGGTGAAGCAGAACCTCGCCCGCTACAAGGTGCCGCGCGAGATCGTGCTGATGGACGAGCTGCCGCGCAACTCCACCGGCAAGGTGCTCAAGCGTGAGCTGAACAAGGACGACGCCGCGACCGACGGCGAGACCGAGGGTGACTCCGAGTGAGTGGGCTCCAGCTCGGGGGCCCGGCCCCCGACTTCACGCTGCGCGACCAGTTCGGCCAGGACGTCACCCTGTCGTCCTACCGCGGCAAGAAGGCCGTCGGCATCTTCTTCTACCCCTACGCGTTCTCCGGGGTGTGCACCGGCGAGATGGCCGGCATCCGCGACCGGCTGGCGGAGTTCCTCACGTTCGACACCGAGGTGCTCGCGATCTCGTGCGACCCGATGTTCGCGCTGCGCGCCTTCGCCGACCAGGACGGGCTCAACTTCCCGCTGCTCAGCGACTTCTGGCCGCACGGCGAGGTGGCCCGCGCCTACGACGTCCTAGACGAGTCGACGGGGGCCGCGCGCCGGTCGTCGTACGTCATCGACAAGCAGGGTCTGGTGCGCTGGGCGGTCCACAACGCGATGCCAGAAGGACGCGACCTGGACGAGCACCTGGCCCAGCTCACCGCGGTGGCCTAGACAAGCGCGCATCATTTTCTGAGATGTGGTGACGGGCCCTTGAGTGGCCGTCTAAAGTTGTCATTGTTGAACCGCTGGTGACCCGAGACGCCAGCGGTTCAACTCATTTCCGGGGACTCCCATGATGGCCTCCCGCCGGGCGCGGTTCGGTCCGTCGTACGACGTCCCGTAGTGTTCTGCCCGCTTCGAGCACGGGCGTATAGCTCAGCGGTAGAGCCCCTCGCTTACAACGAGGTGGTCGGGGGTTCGATCCCCTCTGCGCCCACCAGCAGTAGTTCAGCCCAGCCAGCGACATCGCCGGACGTTCCCAGCTTGGCAGTGCTTACTCGCCGCGAGGCGAGCCCTTGTGGAGGCTCGTGAAGACGGCATCCGTCGAACCAGCGGGCACGCAGCGCTGCCAGTCGTTCTCGGGGACTCCCGGACCGGACGACGGCAACTCTCCGCCTGTTCCCTGGACCCGTGATCCGACCTTCACCTCTCCGAAACCTGGCATGTCGACGCCGGATCCGTCTGGGAGTGCCGTCGAGCCGTACTCAGCCACGAGGATGGCGTCACCGACTTGGAAGCAGTTCGCCTCGTTCAACGTGAGCTCACCTGAGACGAGCGCAGTGAATGATCCGCCGGAGTTCTCGCCGAGAGTGAGCAGCACAGGCCCAGGGGAGGCCGAGGGGTCTTGTTCATCCCCGGACTTCGAGCTGTCGGCTCCGCAAGATCCGGTGCGCAGCACGACACCCAGGACTACGGCAACCAGTGCTCCCTTGACCATCCCCCAGCTCCCGAGCTTGTGCTCCTCTGCGCGTGGACACGACCCGCGAACAGGCTCGCCTCATGGTGTGCGATCTAGATCATCATGAGGGATCTCGCGGCGCTCTGCGAGGAAGGCGCTGGACTCTCTAGGCTCGGAGGCATGGGAACGGCCTCCCGGGACGCTGACACGGAGCCGAACGAGGCAGGGATCCGCGACGCGCTCGGGCCTAGCGCTGAGGTGTGGGAGCAGGCGGTGGAGGACGGCTACGTCCGGGTCACTTTCTACTTCGCGGAGCGCCACCGCGCCGTGCTCGTGGCCGCGGGGGGCCTCACCGCCGAGTACGTCAGCGGATCGGCTCGGCCCCGTTGAGCGGCATGGTCCTGCCGGTGACGTTCGAGGTACGCGACCGCGACGGCCTAGCCCAGGTCAACACCGTGCTGTCGGTCAAGCTCGCGGCCAGGTAGAGACTGAGGCCATGCCCGACCTCGCCGACCGTGAGCTCGTGGCGCTGGTGCGCGAGGTACTGGCGGCGGCAGGGGATCCCGAGCGGGCGGTGGGGCAGCAGCGCTACATGAAGAGCGCGATGCCCTACTACGGCGTCACGCTGCCCGAGGAGCGCAAGCTGCTCGAGCCGCTGTTCAAGGAGCTGCCGCCGCCGTCGCCGGAGGTCTGGGAGGCGACGGTGCGGGCGCTGTGGGACGAGGCGACGCACCGCGAGGAGTGGTACGCCGCGGTGTCCTACGCCCAGCACCCCGCGGCGGCGGGCTGGCTGGACCCGGAGTCGCTGGACCTGTGGCGGCACCTGGTGACGACCGGCGCCTGGTGGGACGTGGTCGACGAGACCGCGGCCAACCTGGTCGGCGAGGTGCTGATGCGGCACCGGGCCGAGGTGACGCCGGTGATGCGAGCGTGGGCGGTCGACGAGCACCTGTGGGTCCGCCGCACCGCGGTCATCTGCCAGCTCCGCGCGAAGGAGGAGACCGACCTCGACCTGCTGCGCTTCGCGATCGAGAGCAACGTCGACGACACGACGTTCTGGCTGCGCAAGGCGATCGGGTGGGCGCTGCGGCAGTACGCGCGGACCGACCCGGAGTGGGTCCGGGCCGAGGTGGCCCGCCTGGAGGGGCGGTTGTCCGGGCTGAGCCGGCGTGAGGCCACCAAGCACCTCGGCTGACGCGTGAGAGCCCTCTCATGAAGGCCTCATGGGCGGCTCACGCCGGCACGTCAGTGTCCTTCTCGACAGGAACTCCACGAGAGCGAAGGACAACACCATGAAGATCACCACCCTCCGCGTCGCGACCCTGGGCATGGCCGGACTGGTCACCACCGGTCTCCTGGCCCTCCCGATCAGCGCCGCCACCGCCGGTGACGACCAGGTCCTCAAGCGCGACGACGACACCCCGGACGTGGTCCTGGTCGACGACAGCGACGATGACGACGACACCGGCCTTGCCGGCCAGACCAACCCCAACACGGGCACCGGGGCCGCGGACGACACCAACGACGACACCAATACGGGCGCTCGCTCGGGCCGGGACCAGAGCCGGGCTAAGCAGGTCAAGGACCTGACCACCGACGGAGCGGGTGCTCAGCGCGTCGACTGGTCGCAAAACAAGACCAACGACCGCTCGCGCCACAACACCCGCGGCTGACCGTCGCCCTGGAAGCACAGCCGCCCACCACCACCGGAGCCGACCATGACCAACCCTGACGAGTGCTGGAACTTCCGTGAGGGTGACCAGATCACCCCCGAGCTGACTGCGATGCGGCTGCTCGGCGGGGGATCGGCGTACGAGGCCTACCTGGCCTTCGACGAGATCACCTACGCACCCGTCGTGGTCAAGGTCGTGCGGCCCACCGAGCGCGGGGAGGAGCACACGCTCCGAGGGCTGGAGCGCGAGGCCGCGGCGCTCGACCAGGCCAACCATCCGGTGGTGGTGCGGCGGCTGCGCCACGAGCTCGACGGCGAGCGGCCGCACCTGGTGCTGGAGAACATCGACGGGCCCCGCCTGTCGACGCTGATCCGGCGCTACGGGCCGTTGCAGCAGCAGCAGTACCTGCCGCTCGCGCTCGACATCGCGTCGGCGCTTCACTACTTCCGGCACGTCGACGTCGTGCACCTCGACATCAAGCCGAGCAACATCATCATGGGCGCTCCCGCGCGCCTGATCGACCTGTCGGTGGCCCGGCCGGCGGCCCGCGCCGCCGAGCTCGAGAGCACCATCGGCACCGACGCCTACATGTCGCCCGAGCAGTGCGACCCCGGCCGGGCGGGCACGTCTGGCTACGCCAGCGACGTCTGGGGCCTGGGCGCGACGCTCTTCGAGGCGATCGCGGGCTACCGCCCGTTCGAGGACCGCGACGTGCGCTACCCGCAGCTCGTTGACCCACCCCGGCTGCTCCCCGACACGGTGCCGGACGACGTCGCCAAGACCGTGTACGCCGCGTTGTCACCCGACCCGGCCGACCGACCGCTGCCGCACGAGATCGCCGGCGCGCTCGAGCCGGTGCTCGCCGCGCAGCCGCCCGTGCGCCTGGCGTTCAAGGTCAGGCGTTGAACCGGTAGCCCATGCCGCGCACGGTCGCGATCGCCGAGGCGCCGAGCTTGCGGCGCAGGTAGCCGACGTAGACGTCGACCACGTTGGACCCGGGGTCGAAGTCGAGGCCCCAGACGTGGTCGAGCAGCTGCTCGCGCGACAGCACCTGGCCGGGGTTGAGCATGAAGATCTCGGCCAGCGTGAACTCCCGGGCCGACAGGTCGACCTCGCGCCCCGCGACCGTGGCCCGGCGGGTGCGCAGGTCCAGGCGGATCCCGCCGGCCTCGAGGGCCTCGGTCGCACCGGCGTCGCCGCCCTGGGTCTGGCGCAGCCGTAGCCGCACCCGGGCCAGCAGCTCGGCGAAGCGGAACGGCTTGGGCATGTAGTCGTCGGCGCCGCCCTCCAGCGCCGAGACCGTGTCGGTGACCGAGTCGCGCGCGGTCAGCACGATCACCGGCAGCCGCGAGCCCTGCGAGCGCAGCTGGTCGAGCACCGCGAAGCCGTCGAGCCGGGGCAGCCCGATGTCGAGGACCATCAGGTCGTGCTCGCCGCTGAGGGCGTGGGCGAGGCCGAGGACCCCGTCGGCGGCGACGGTGACCACGTGCCCCTCGGCGCGCAGGCCCTTGGCCACGAACGACGCGATCCGGGCCTCGTCCTCGACGATCAGGATGCGGGCCACGCGGACTCCTCGGTCGTGGGTGACGGTGCTCGCGCCGGCAGTCGTACGACGAACAGGGCACCCGAGGATTCGGCGTCCTCGACGGCGACCGTCCCGCCGTGGGCCTCCACGATGGCACGCACGATCGAGAGCCCCAGTCCGAAACCCTCGTCGCCCTCGGGCACCTGGGCCCGGCCGAAGCGCTCGAAGACCAGCTCACGGTCGGTGGCGGGCACCCCCGCGCCGGTGTCGCGCACCCAGAGCCGCGCGCCCGATCCGTCGTACGACGAACCGAGGGCGACGACGTCGCCGGGCCGCGTGTGCTTGACGGCGTTGTCGGCGAGCTGGAGCAGCGCCTGGGTGACCCGCTGGCCGTCGGCGTGGAGCGTGGCCTGCCCGACCTCGTCGAGCTGCCAGTCGCGGTCGCCGAGCGCCCGAGCCTTGGCGAGGACGTCCTCGGTGAGCTCGCCCAGGTCGACGTCGGAGAAGGTGACGAAGTCGGGCCGGTCGCTCTTGGCGAGCAGGATCAGGTCGCCGACCAGCCGGGACATCCGGTCGACCTCGTCCAGCAGCAGCGCCTTGGTCGCCGCGACCTCCTCGGGGCTGCCGGTGTCGAGCAGCTCGAGGTGGCCGCGCAGCACGGTCAGCGGCGTCCGCAGCTCGTGGCCGGCGTCGTCGAGGAACTCACGTTGCCCCACGAACGCCGCCTCGAGCCGGCCCAGCATGCTGTTGACGGTGCGGGTGAGGGCGGTGATGTCGTCGTTGCCGGACAGCGGGATCCGTCGCGACAGGTCGGTCTCGCTGATCTCGTCGGCGGTCGCGCGCAGCACCCGCAGCGGGGCCAGCAGTCGGCCCGACTGCCAGAACGCGACGAGGGTCAGCAGCAGCATGGAGAGCCCCGAGACCACGGCGTAGGTGCGCATGGTGTCGTGGAGCTCGGAGCGGTCATTGTCCAGGTAGACGACCACGATCAGCGCCCCACGCTCGCCTCTCCGGCGGACCGGCTGGCTGGACACCATCACCTCGCCGTCGGCGGTCTCGAGGCGGGTGGTGCCTCCGGCCGTGACGAGAGGACGTACGGCGTCCTGGAAGGCGGGGTCCTCGGACAGCGGGTCCTCGGGCGACTGGATGACGGGGCCGTCCCCGACCCAGCCCACGAGCAGCTCATCGTCGTTGGGGACGTTGCGCTCGAGGAAGAGGGTGAGCACGGCGCGGACTGAGGCGAAGGACTCGCCCGTCTCGGGGTTCACCCCGTCGCGGTTGAGGAGCACGAACTCGTCGAGCTCCTGGTCGACCTCGTCGGTGGCCTGTGCCTCGAGGCGCTGCGTCTCGATGACGTAGACGATCAGTCCGGCCCCGCCGAGCGTCAGCCCGACCAGGAGAGCGACCGTGGCGGTGATCCGCAGGCGCACGGAAACGCCCGACCTGCGCAGTCGGGCGTTGCGGGGGAGACGTGCGGGCTCAGTCGTCGCCGTCGTCCCCCCTGTCGTCTCCGCCTCCGTGACCTGAGCTGTCGTCCTCGTGGTCATCGCTGTCGTCGCCGCCCCCGCCGGGGCCGGAGCTGTCGCCCCGGTCATCCTCGATCTCGTCGGGCTCGGGGGTCACCACCTCGACCTCGTCGTCGCCGTCGTCGTCGTCACTGTGATCGTCGCTGGGGCCGTCGCTCGGCGTCGGTGTCGGTGTCGGCGTCGGCGTCGGTGTCCGGGACGGCGAGGGCCGACCCGTCGGGCTCGCGGACGAGTCCTCGATCACGATGGTCTCGCGGGGGCGCGGCTCGTCGGCCGACGACGCGGCGAGCGACCCGGCGACGTACCCCCCGACGGGGAGCGCGAGAGCGAGCGCGAGGACGACCTGCCAGAACCTGCTCATGACAGCCATGATCCTGCACCATCGTGGGGCGGCGGTGAGACCATCATGAGAGGACTCTCATCCGAGGGCGCCGGTGACCGTTCGTCGCCGAGCCGTGGCCGTTGGGCGACGAAGGCGTCCGCGGACAACCACCGAGCAACGTCGCTCTCACTACAGTGGCAGCCGTCACAGAGGAGGCCACCTTGATCGTCCCTTTCAGCGTTTCCGACTTCATCGACCGTGCCGTGCAGGTGTACGGCGAGCGCGTGGGCGCCGTCGACGAGCCCACCCAGCCGGCACCGGCGCTCGGCAACGAGCGGGGCGAGCTGACGTACGCCGAGATCGGCGCCCTGGCCCGGCGGCAGGCGGCGAAGCTCGACGAGCTCGGGATCGGCGTGGGGGACCGGGTCGCGGTGGTGAGCCACAACAGCTCGCGGCTGCTCACGTCGTTCTTCGGTGTGTCCGGTTCCGGTCGGGTGCTGGTGCCCGTGAACTTCCGGCTCCGGCCCGACGAGGTGCGCTACATCGTCGAGCACTCCGGCGCTCGCGTGCTGATCGTCGACCCCGAGCTGGACGAGGAGCTGAAGGACGTCACCGCGGAGCACCGGTTCGTGATCGGCGACGACGACAATCTCTACGCAGCTCCGCCGGAAGAGGGGGGCGCTGAGCCCCAGGCCTGGGAGCCGGACGAGAACGCCACCGCGTGCATCAACTACACGTCGGGCACGACCGCCCGGCCCAAGGGCGTGCAGATCACCCACCGCAACATCTGGGTCAACGCCGTCACCTTCGCCATGCACGCGGCGGTGACCGACCGCGACGTCTACCTGCACACCCTCCCGATGTTCCACGCGAACGGCTGGGGGATGCCGTTCGCGATGACCGGCCTGGGCGTCAAGCAGGTGGTGATCCGCAAGATCGACGGTGCCGAGATCCTGCGCCGGGTGCAGGAGCACGGCATCACCGTCATGTGCGCCGCCCCGGCGGTCGCGGCCGCGGTGCTCGACGCCGCCCAGGACTGGGAGGGCGAGATCCCGGGGCGCGACAAGGTCCGGATCATCATGGCCGGCGCGCCGCCGCCGACGAAGACCGTCGTACGCGTGCAGGAGGAGCTGGGCTGGGAGTTCATCCAGATCTACGGCCTCACCGAGACCTCCCCGCTGCTGACCATCAACCGCGGCCGGGCCGAGTGGGACGACCTGTCGCCCGACGAGCGCGCCCAGAAGCTGGTGCGTGCCGGGGCGCCCGCGCTCGGCGTACGCCTCAGGACCGACGACTCACCCGAGGGCGCGGGGGAGGTGCTGGCCCAGTCGAACGTGGTGCTCGCGGGCTACTGGGAGCAGCCGGAGGAGACCGAGAAGGCGTTGGGCGACGGGTGGTTCCACACCGGCGACGGTGGCGTGATCGGCGACGACGGCTACCTCACGATCCAGGACCGCAAGAAGGACGTGATCATCACCGGCGGCGAGAACGTCTCCTCGATCGAGGTCGAGGACGTGCTCTTCTCGCACCCGGCGGTCGCCGAGGTCGCCGTGATCGGCGTACCCAGCGAGAAGTGGGGGGAGACGATCAAGGCACTCGTCGTGCTCGCCGAGGGCTCCGAGGTCACCGAGGCCGAGCTCATCGCCTGGTGCAAGGACAAGGCGGCCGGCTACAAGGCGCCGACCTCGATCGAGTTCCGCGAGGTGCTGGCGCGGACGGCGACCGGCAAGCTCCAGAAGTTCAAGCTGCGTGCGGAGTACTGGAAGGACCGCGACCGTCAGGTCAACTAGCTCAGGACGGCTTGACGTCCAGCACGACCTCGAACTCCAGCAGGTCGGCGCCGCTGGAGACGGGCTTGGGGCGCTCGGCCCCCTCCGGAGCGGCGTGCGCGGCTACGGCGTCGCCGTCACGCCAGGCGGCGAACGAGTCCTCGTCCTCCCACTGGGTCACGACGAAGTAGCGGTCCTCGCCCTTGACCGGGCGCAGCAGCTGGAAGCCGAGGAAGCCGGGCGTCCCGTCGACGGTGTGGGCCCGGTTGGCGAAGCGCTTCTCGAGCTCCTCGTGGGCCTGCGGCGGGACGGAGATGGCGTTGATCTTCACGACGGGCATGCTCCGATCGTAGGGCGCGGTGGTGACGCGTCGGATTTCACCATCTGCTGAGATCGCCGTCGTTCCGGGGAGTCGCAACCTCCCGGAAGAACGGCAAAGGGCCCGGAACCTCCCGCGTGGTGGAGCGTTGGCAGCCACCACTAGCCTGCTGGGCATGCCGACCCTCCAGGACGTCGTCGACCTGCTGCACGGCTGGTACCCGCCCGACACCGCCGACGACTGGGACGCCGTCGGTCTCGTGTACGGCGACCCCGCGTCGTCGGTGTCGAAGGTGATGTTCGCCGTCGACCCCACCCTCGAGGTGGCCCGCGAGGCGGCCGCGTGGAAGGCCGACCTGCTGGTCGTGCACCACCCGCTGTTCCTCAAGCCCGTGCACGGCTTCGCCGCGACCACGCCCAAGGGTCGCACCCTGGCGACGCTGGCCGGCGCCGGCTGCGCGCTGCTGACCGCCCACACCAACGCAGACCGGGCGGAGGCCGGAGTCTCCGACGCGCTCGCCGGTGCCCTCGGGCTCACGGACGTCCGGCCGCTGACCCACGCGGCCGGGCCGCCGCGCGACAAGCTGACCACCTTCGTGCCCGCCGACGCGGCGGCGCCGGTGCGCGCCGCGATCGCCGAGGCCGGGGCGGGACGGATCGGCGACTACGACTTCGCGTCGTTCAGCTCCCCGGGGCAGGGCAGGTTCCGCCCGCTCGTGGGGGCCCAGCCCACGATCGGCACGGTGGGCTCGATCGAGACCGTCGACGAGGTCCGGGTCGAGGTCGTGCTCGAGCGCGCCCTGCGCCCGGCCGTGGTCGCAGCGCTGCTCGCGTCACACCCCTACGAGGAGCCGGCGTACGACGTCGTCGAGCTCGCCGATCCCGGCCTCTCGTCCGCCGGCACCGCGCGGATCGGCTCGGTGCCGGCCACGACGCTGCGCGAGCTCGCCGAGCGGATCGGTGAGGCACTGCCCGACACCGCCCAGGGCGTGCGCGTCTCGGGTGACCCCGAGCGCGCCGTACGCCGGGTCGCGGTGTGTGGCGGCGCGGGCGACTTCCTGCTGGGCGAGGTGCTGCGCAGCGGGGCCGACGTCTACGTCACGAGCGACCTGCGGCACCACCCGGCGAGCGAGTTCGTGGAGCACGCGGGCCCGGCTCTGGTCGACGTCTCGCACTGGGCGGCGGAGTGGACCTGGCTGCCGGTGGTGGAGGCGCGGCTGCGTGAGTCGCTGGGCGATACGGTGGAGACGCGCGTGAGCACGACCGTCACCGATCCCTGGCACTTCCGCATCTGAGGAGCACCCGCTGAAAGCCGACCCGTTCGCCCAACTGAAGCTGCTCGACGTCCAGGCGCTGGACGCCCAGGCCGACCAGCTCCGGCACCAGCGCGCCCACCTGCCCGAGATCGCCGAGATCGCCACGCTCACCGCGCGCCGCGCCGAGCTGGTCGACCAGGTCCGGGACGCGCAGATCGTGGTCGACGACCTGGCCTCCGCGCAGGCCAAGGCCGACGCCGACGTCGAGCAGGTCAAGGCTCGGCGCACCCGCGACCGCAACCGGATGGACGCGGGGCAGATCACCAACCCCAAGGACCTCGAGCGGATGCAGCACGAGCTGACGTCGCTCGACCGCCGGATCTCGACCCTCGAGGACGAGGAGCTCGAGGTGATGGAGCAGCTCGAGGAGGCCCAGGCGTCGCTTGCCGAGCTGTCGGGCCAGGTGGCCGAGGGCGACGAGCGGCTGTCCGGGCTGGTCACCGGCCGCGACCTCAAGGCCGCCGAGATCGACGCCGAGCTCGACCGGCTCACCGGCGAGCGGGCGACCGCGGTCGACGGGATGCCCGACGACCTGCTGGCGCTCTACGAGAAGCTCCGGGCCAACAAGGACGGCGTCGGCGCGGCCGAGCTGCGGCAGCGCCGCTGCAACGGCTGCCAGCTGACCATCGACAACGCCGAGCTGGCGGTCATCCGCGCCCTGCCCAGCAACGAGGTCGTCCGGTGTGAGGAGTGCCAGCGGATCCTGGTGCGCACGGGCGAGTCCGGCCTGTGAGCTCGTCACTGTGACCAAGCGGGTCCTGATCGAGGTCGACGGCGGGTCGCGCGGCAACCCCGGCCCCGCGGCCTACGGCGCGGTGCTCAAGGACGCCGAGACGGGTGCGGTGATCGCCGAGGACGGCACCCGGATCGGGGTGGCCACCAACAACGTGGCGGAGTACTCCGGGCTGATCGCGGGGCTGCGGCTGGCGGAGGCGCACGCGCCGGGCGCCGAGATCGAGGTGCGGCTGGACTCCAAGCTCGTCGTCGAGCAGATGTCGGGCCGCTGGAAGATCAAGCACCCCGAGATGCGGTCGCTCGCGGCCGAGGCCACCCGGCTGGCGCCGGACGGCACGACGTACACATGGGTGCCGCGGGAGCGCAACCTGCACGCCGACCGGCTGGTCAACGAGGCCCTCGACGGCAAGCGCGACGGCGTGAGCGTGCCCGGCGACGAGGACTCGCTGATCGAGGAGATCGAGAGCCCGGCGGCGGCTGCCGAGGGCGACGCTCCGGCCTCGATCCAGAGCCAGGCACGGGGGTGGTCGGCCGGCAGCAGCACGCCGACGACGTTGGTCCTGGTCCGTCACGGCGTCACGGCGCACACGGTCGACAAGCGCTTCTCCGGCGGGCTCGCGAGCTCCAACCCGGGGTTGAGCGACGACGGCCGCGCCCAGGTGCGGGCGACCGCCGAGTGGCTGGCGCCGATCGCCGAGCGGGTCGAGGCCGTGATCGCGTCTCCCGTACGACGGACCCGCGAGTCGGCGGAGATCGTCGCGGAGGTCCTGGGTCGCCCGCTCACCGAGGAACCGGGCTTCGCGGAGATGGAGTTCGGGGTCTGGGACGGGATGACCTTCGGGGAGGTCGCGAAAGCGCACCCCGAGGGCCTCGACGCCTGGCTCGGGTCGCTGGACGTCGCGCCCGAGGGGGGCGAGTCGTTCCGGGTCGTGGAGGAGCGCGTGCTCGAGGGGCTGCAACGGGTGCTGGACGCCCACGCGGGCCGCACGGTCGTCGTGGTCAGCCACGTGACGCCGATCAAGACCCTCGTGGCCCACGCCGTCAACGCGCCGCTCGACTCGGTGTTCCGGATGGAGCTGTCGCCGGCGTCGGTCACCGTCGTGTCGTTCTTCAACGGTGGTGCCGACGGCTTGGAGCCGCGCACGTCGATGCGCCTCTACAACGCGCTGCCGCCCGCGCGTGACGCGTTCTCCGACCCCACGGCCTGGTAGCGCTAGATCTCGCTGACGACCACGTCGAGCTGGGTGCCCTTCGGGGTCGGCTCGCCGACCTCGACGACCCAGCCGAGGTCGCGCATCGTCTCGGCGAGGCGGGCGGGGGAGCGCGGGTCACGGCCGTCCTCGAGCAGCGCGCGGACGATGCGGCCCTTCGTGGCCTTGTTGAAGTGGCTGACGACCTGCCGCTTCCCGTCGGACTCGTGCAGCACCCGCACCGTGGCCACCCGCCGCGCGAGCTCGGCCGGCGGCCGCCAGAACGCGGCGTACGTGCCCGACCGGAGGTCGACCAGCAGCCCGCCGCCGAGCGCGTCGCTCACGGCCGGACCCAGGTGCTCGCGCCAGTGCGCCGCCACCCCGCCGACACCCGGGAGCCCTGGCAGCCTCGCGTCACCGGAGAGCCGGTACGCCGGGATCCGGTCGGTCGGCCGGACCATCCCGAAGACGCTGCTCATGACCGCGACCCGTGAGGTCGCACGGCGTCGAGCGGCCGACGACGCCTCGGCGAGGTCGAGGGCCTCGTAGAGGACGCCGCTGTAGACGCGGTCGGCGCGCGCTGTGGGCGCCTCACGCAGGGCGGCGTTGAGCTGCACGAGGTCGAGCTGGGTCTTGGGCACTCCCAGCGTCTTGGCGGCGACCATGGGGTCGCCCTCGCACAGCTCGACCAGGGCCGCGATCACCTGCTCGCGCGCCGGGGTCAGGACCGGGCTGGTGAGGGTGGCGAGGTCGAGTGGCTTGCCACGGCGCGGAGCGGTCTTGCCCTCGCTGGGCGGCAGCAGGATCAGCACCCGCCGAGCCTAGGGCTGCCGCATCAGGACGGGTCGTTAGGGTTCCTGACATGCCGAGCAGCCGTGTCGTCCACATCAAGACCGCCGACGACGACGCCGTCGTGGCCGTGCTCCGCGAGGGGATCTCGCGGATCCAGGCGGAGCTGGACGTGACCCCCGAGTTCCCGCCCGAGGTCGAGGCTGCGGCGGCGGCCGCAGCGGCGGCGCCCCGCCTGCCGGACCTCGACCGCACCGACATCCCGTTCGTCACGATCGACCCCGAGACGGCGATGGACCTCGACCAGGCGCTGCACATCGAACGCGCCGGCGACGGCTACGTCGTCCACTACGCGATCGCCGACCTGGCCGCGTTCGTCACGGCGGGCGACCCGATCGACCTCGAGTCGCACCGGCGGGGCGAGACCCTCTACGGCGCCGACTCGAAGGTGCCGCTGCACCCCAAGGTGATCTCCGAGGACGCCGGTTCGCTCCTGGCCGGCGAGGTGCGGCCGGCCCTGCTCTGGACGATCCAGGTCGACGAGACCGGTGAGGGCACCGACGTCCACGTCGAACGTGCCCGCGTCCGCTCGACCGCCAAGCTCTCCTACGAGAGCGCCCAGCGCTCCGTCGACGACGGTACGGCGAGCGAGGTGCTCCAGCTGCTCCAGGAGATCGGCGAGCTGCGGGTCGCCCGTGACGCCGTCCGCGGCGGGGTCTCGCTGCCGCTGCCCGAGCAGGAGATCGACATCCACGGCGACCGCTGGACACTGGAGTTCCGCTCCATGCTCCCCGTCGAGCTGTGGAACGCGCAGATCTCGCTGCTCACCGGCTTCGGCGCGGCCTCCCTCATGGTCTACGGCCGGGTCGGGCTGCTCCGCACCCTGCCGCCGCCGGACCCGCGCGACGTGCAGCGCCTGCACCGCACCGCGCGCGCCCTCGGCATCGATTGGCCGGCCGAGATCCTCTACCCCGACTTCATCCGCGCGCTGGACCCCGCCAAGCCCGAGCACGCCGCGATGGTCGTGGCGAGCGCCCGGCTGCTGCGCGGCAGCGGCTACGTCGCGTTCGACGGCGAGGTGCCCGCCGAGCCGCTGCACTCCGCCCTGGCCTCCGAGTACGCCCACGTCACCGCGCCGCTGCGGCGGCTGGCCGACCGCTACGCCGCCGAGGTGTGCGTGGCGCTGTGTGCCGGGGAGCCGGTCCCGGCGTGGGTGCTCGAGGCACTGCCGACGCTGCCCAAGACCATGCAGCAGTCGGGGCAGCGGGCCAAGGGCTACGAGCGGGCGGTGCTCGACCTGGTCGAGGCCGGGCTGCTGGCGGCCCGGGTCGGCGAGGAGCTCGACGGGGTGGTCGTCAGCACCGACGAGAAGAACCCCAGCCAGGGCGTGGTCGTGCTCAAGGAGCTCGGCGTCGAGGCCCGGGTCGTCGGCGACCAGGCACTGCCGCTCGGTACCGACGTACGAGTGCGCCTGGAGAAGGCCGACGTCGCCACCCGCAAGGTCGAGCTGCGCCTCGTCTAGTGGCGGGCTCTAGCTAGGCGCCGACGAACGCCACCAGCGGCGAGTCAGGCGCGGACCAGGCGAGCCGGAACGACGGGTGGAGCGGCAGGTCGGCCACCTCGTGGGCAGGCACCCAGGCGTGCCCGTCGCTCTCCGCGAGGTCGGCCAGGCTGAGGACGCCCGTGGGGACCCCGAGGACGGTCTCGTAGGTCCAGCCACCGCAGGTGGCGCGCGAGGACCCGCGTACGTCGACGTCGTGACGCGACAGCCCGAGCTCCTCGCGGGCCTCGCGCAGGGCGGCGTCGACCCAGCTCTCGCCACGCTCGCGGGCACCGCCCGGGATCGACCAGGTGCCGCCCTGGTGGGCCCAGCGGGCGCGCAGCTGGAGCAGCACCCGCCCGCGCTCGGCGAGCAGCAGTCCGGCGGCGCCGCGACGGCCCCAGTGGGCGTGGCCGTTGGTACAGGTCGCCCAGCTCATGCACCAAGCCTAGGCAGGCGGACCTCGAAGGTGGCGCCGCTTGACCCGGCCACCAGCACGACGTCGCCACCGTGCCGCCGGGTCAGGGCGCGGGCGATCGCCAGGCCGAGCCCGGTTCCCGTGTCGGCGCGAGAACGAGCGGCGTCCCCGCGATAGAACCGCTCGAAGATCCGGTCGGCCTGGTCGGGCGGGACACCGGGGCCGTCGTCGACGACCCGGACCAGGACCGAGTCGCCCTGCTCGGTCACGGTCACCGTGACCTGGGAGGCGGCGTGGGTCACGGCGTTCTCCAGCAGGTTGGCGACCACTCGCGCGAGCTGCCCGCGGTCGCCGCGCACCTGGGCGGGGAAGCCCGTCTCGCAGCCGACGCGCACACCCGGGCGGATGACGAGGCGCGCGACCTCCTCGTCGACCAGACCGGAGACGTCGACGGTCTCGTCGGACTCGGGTCGCGGGGTCTCGCCCACCGCGAGCAGCAGCAGGTCGTGCACCAGCTCCTCCATCCGGACGGTGTCCTCCAACAGGTCGGTGGTCAGCGCCGCCCAGTCCGCCGAGTCCGGGTGCGCCTGGGCCACCTCGAGCTGCGCGCGGAACGCCGTGATCGGGCTCTGCAGCTCGTGCGAGGCATCGGCGACGAAGTCGCGCTGTCGGTGCTGGAAGTCGTCGACGCGCGCGAGCAGCCGGTTCATGGTCTCGACCAGGCGGCCGACCTCGTCGGGGGAGCCGGGCTCGAGCCGGCGGGACAGGTCGTCCTCAGGGATCCGCTCGACCTCGGCGCGAACCCGGTCGACGCGGCTCAAGGCGCGGCCGACGACGTACCAGGTGCCGAGGCCCAGCAGGGCGAGCATGACCGGGATCCCGATGACGAGTGCCGTGCGCAGGCTGCGGGTGGCCTCGTCGGCGGACTCGAGGCTCGTCCCGACCAGGACCGTGACCGTGCCACCGTCGGTCTCCACGGCGGTCCGCCACGTCCGGTAGCGCTCCGTCTCCGCGTCGTCGGGCGCGGTGAGATCGAGTACGTGGACGTTCTCGGCGGCGGTCGCGGGTGCGTCGACCGGCTCGTCGGGCAGGTTCGGCGAGGAGGCGAGGACCGTTCCGTCGCCGTTCAGCACCTGCACGAAACCGTCGTCCGTGACCGGAGGCACCTGTTGCTCGAGGGAGCCGTCTGCGGCAGCCTCGACCAGCTCCGCGACGCGCGCCCGGGCGGCGGAGTCGCCCTGGCTGGTGAGCTCTGAGGCCAGGACGTGCAGCAGCGCGGCACCAGCGAGGACCAGCACCAGTGACGAGACGACCAACGCCAGGGCGGTGATCCTTGCCCGGACAGTCTTCACCTCAGCCGCCCACGGGGTCGAGGCGGTAGCCCACACCGCGCACCGTCACGATCGACGCGCGGCCGAACGGCTCGTCGATCCGTTTGCGGAGCGCTCGGATGTGGACCTCGATCACGTTGAGGTCGCCGTCGTAGGCGAAGTCCCAGAGCTGTTCCTTGAGCCGGACCTTGGACAGCGCGACCCCGGGCGAGCGCATCAGGCACTCCAGCAGCGCGAACTGCCGCGGGGTCAGGTCGATCGGCACGCCGCCGCGCCAGACCTCGTGCGAGGCCGGGTCGAGACGGAGGTCTCCAGACTCGAGCACGACGGGACGCTCCTGGCGCCCCCGGCGCAGCAACGCGCGGATCCGCGCCAGCAGCACCTGGTAGGAGAACGGCTTGGCGAGGAAGTCGTCGGCACCCGCGTCGAGCGCGGTGACCTCGGGAGCGCTGCCCACGCGGGCCGTGAGCATGAGGATCGGGGTCCAGTCCCGAGCGCGGCGGAGGGCACGGCAGAGATCCTCGCCGCCCATCCCCGGGAGCATCGAGTCGAGGACGATCAGGTCGTAGGCGTTCTCGGTGGCCATCCAGTGGCCGTCGGTGCCGTCGAGGGCCACGTCCACGGCGTACCCCTCCGCCTCGAGCCCGCGCTTCACGGCAGCGGCCACGTGCTCGTCGTCCTCCACCATCAGGATGCGCACGTGGTCAGGCTCCCACGACCCGCTCCCGACGCTCGGTCAGTCGTCGCCGTCCCCGTCGGAGTCGGGCTCCTCGGAGTCACCCTCGATCACCACGACCTCGTAGGACTCGTCGAGGCGTACGTCGACCGTCGTCCCGTCGGTCTTCGTCACCTCGACCTCCCAGGTCGCGCCGTTCTCGGAGTCGCGCTCGACGGAGTTGGCCGTGCCGCCTCCGGTCGCCTCCAGCGCGGCGTCGGTCGCGTCAGCGGCCTGCTGCTCGGTGAAGTCGGTGCTGCCGGCCTCGTCGTCGACGATCTGGGTCGCGACCGCGGTCCCTGCGCCCGCCACGACCCCGACGGCGAGCAGTCCGGCGACGATGGTGGTCCTCTTGGTGAGCTTCATGGTCCTACGTTCTCATCGCCTACCTGAAGCGATCCTGAAGTCAGGGCAGGACGGGCTCGGTGCCCGGCAGCGGCTCCGGCTGGAGCGGGTCGGGTGGGGTCTCACCGGGGCCCGGGCTGGGCACGACGTCGGGGTCGGGGAGCGGCTCGGTCGGGTTCGTAGTCATGCCGACCCGGTACCCGTCAGGCCAGGTGCTTGATCACCCGGGCCGGGTTGCCCACGGCCACGACGTCGGCGGGGAGGTCCTTGACCACCACGGAGCCGGCACCAACCACGGTGTTCGCGCCGATCGTGACGCCGGGGCACACCACGGTGCCGCCCCCCAGCCAGACGTTGTCGCCGATGGTGATCGGTTTGGCCGACTCCCACTTGTCGCGGCGCGGCCCGGGCTCGACCGGGTGCGTGGGCGTCAGCAGCTGCACGTTCGGGCCGATCTGGACGTCGTCGCCGATGCTGATCTCGGCCACGTCGAGCGCCATCAGGCCGTAGTTGGCGAAGCAACGCGCCCCGATCGTGACGTGGGACCCGTAGTCGACGTAGAGGGGTGGCCGAATCTCCGTGCCCTCACCGACCGAGCCGAGCAGCTGCTCCAGCAGCGCGCGCCGCAGCGGCTTCTGTCGCGACCTGGTCGCGTTGTAGGCCGTCATCAGGTCCTGGGCGACGTGGGACTCCTCGTCGAGCTCCGGGTCGTCGGCGAGGTACTGGTCGCCGGCCACCATCCGCTCGCGCATGGAGCGGCCGTCGGGTGCGTAGGGGTCGTCAGCCATGTCCTCACCCTACGAAGCGTGGCGTGGCGGGGGCCGAGAAGTCGCCCCAACCTGGGCGGCTGCCCCCGACGTTCATAGGGTGACAAGACTCTTTCTGGGAGGACGGCGCGTGGACGATCGGGAGTTCACCGAGTGGGCGGCCGGGTGCCAGCGTTCGTTGCTGCGCTCGGCCTACCTGCTGACCGGTGACCTGCACCGCGCCCAGGACCTGGTCCAGGAGGCACTGGTCAAGGTCGCGCTGCGCTGGCCGCGGCTGCGCGCCGGCAACCCCACGGCGTACGCCCGCAAGGTCGTCGTCAACGACAATGTGAGCTGGTGGCGCCGGCGTCGCGAGACGACCGGCCACTCCGGCACCGAGTCCGACGAGTCGGTTCCCGACGGCGTCAGCAGCGACCCCGTCACCGCGCTCGTCGTACGGCGTGCCCTGATGCGCCTGACGCCGTCGCAGCGGGCGGTGCTCGTGCTGCGGCACTTCGACGACCTCTCCGAGCGCGACACGGCCGAGGTGCTCGGAGTCAGCGTCGGCACCGTCAAGAGCCAGAACGCCGCCGCC
Organism: Nocardioides szechwanensis; assembly: GCF_900103935.1. GTDB lineage: Bacteria > Actinomycetota > Actinomycetes > Propionibacteriales > Nocardioidaceae > Nocardioides > Nocardioides szechwanensis. The sequence continues at coordinate 272,060 of NZ_FNIC01000006.1, read as the reverse complement.
CTCGCCCGGCTGCGTACGGGTGCGCCCGAGCTGCTCGACCTGATCGGAGGACCCCATGAGTGAGCTCCACGACCTGCTGGCCCAGGCCACCGACGGGATCGAGAGCCCCCGGCTGGAGCAGGCGGCCCTCCTGACCGCCCGACGCCGGCGCGCCCGGCGACGCGGCGCGGCCGCCGCCGTGGTGACCTCCGCCCTGGTGGTGGCGGTCGTCGTCGGCACCCGGATGGGTGCCGACCGCACCGGTGGGCTGCCGCCGGCCGCGCCGAGCCAGACGCCCTCGCCGTCCGTGACCAGCCCCCCGGAGCCGACCGCGAAGGTGTGGCCGCGCTGGGACCCGCGCGACGTCGACGACCTGCCCGCGGCCCCGGACCGGGTCGCGCCGGCGCTGCCCGACATGATCGACCCGCCGGCCTCGTCGCCGCCCCTGGCAGACGACCCGGTCGCGGCGGCCGTCCTCGCCGTCGAGCAGGACGGTCTCGCCCAGGTGCTCGGCACCGATGGGGGCTGGCGCACGGTGCCGATCGACGGCCGGTACCCCCTCGTCTCGCTCAGCCCGGACGGCACCCGGCTCGCCGTCTACTACTACTTCGACAACCGCACGCCGGAGCACGACTACGGCGTGACGGTGCACGACCTCGCCACCGGCGACAGCTCGACGCTGGCACCGCCCGCAGGTTTCGAGCCGTGGGACGACACCGGCTGGTCGTTCCTCGACGAGGAGACGCTGCTGTTCAACAGCGGCCCGAAGGCGTACGTCGTCGCGATCGAGTCCGGCGAGACCGAGGAGACCACGGCCCCGGCCGGGTTGTCGGCGACGCTCGACCCCGAGGGCAGCTGGCTGGTGAGCGGCGACTTCGACCAGCCGAACGTGCTCACGGACCACGCGGGCGGGACGCCTCGCAAGGTGAGCATGGACCGGACCGGGCGCCTCTCGCGGATCCAGGCCGACGAGGACACCGTCGTCGGCACGACGTACGACAACCAGCCGTTCAACGTCGTGGTCGCGGACCGCGAGACGCTGACCCCGCAGTTCCGGCTGCCGGTGCTCGACTTCGAGGGCAACTACAGCAACTGGGGACTCGGGCCAATGGCGCTGGCCGACGACGGGACCGTCCTGCTGCGGGTGGCGGCGATCGGGCGCCGGGTCGACGGCTTCCGGGTGGTGGCCTGGGACCCCACGACCGGTGAGCTGTCGATCGTCAGCCGCACCGCGCTGCCGGTGGAGGCGTCCGTAACCTTCGCCGTCACGTTCCTCCGTGAGGTCGGCCCCGACTGAGTGTCGGACGCAACCTTTGGCCCCCAGCCGTCGTCAGTGGGGTACGAAAGGGGTTCCGATGACCTTCCAGACCACGAGGCAAGCGCAGGACACGCCGGCGTTCGAGGAGTACGCCGCGTCCGCGTGGCCGTCGCTCTACCGGTCGTCGTACCTGCTCACCGGCAACCACGCGGATGCCGAGGACCTCGCCCAGCAGACGCTGCTGCAGGCCTACCGATCTGGGCCAAGGTGAGCCGGGCCGACCAGCCGGCGGCGTACGTGCGGCGGATGCAGACCAACCTCTACATCTCGCTGCGGCGCCCCAAGGCACGGCGGCTCGAGCTGCTCACCGACGCGCTCCCCGAGCCGCGCCCGGCGCCGACCAGAGGCCCGGAAGAGCACATGGTGCTCTGGCCGCACGTCGCGACCCTGCCGCCGCGGCAGCGGGCGGTGATCGTCCTGCGCTACTACGAACAGCTCAGCGAACGTGAGATCGCCGACGCCCTCGGCTGCTCCACCGGCAACGTCAAGTCCACGGCGCATCGTGCGCTCCAAGCCCTGCGAGCCGCCGTCGGCCCCGAGACAAACCACGCAGAGGAGGCCTGAGATGGCCACCGAGATCGAAGAGACCCTGGCCCGCGAGCTGAGCGAGGTCGCCGACGGCGTCCTGGTGCCGCCGATGCCCTCGCTCACGTCCGCCGACGAGCCACGCCGTGTCGTGCGGCCGTGGCAGCCGCTCCTGGCGGCCGCCGTCGTCGCGCTGGTCGTGGGCGTGGTGGCGGTGCTGGTCGGACGGAACGGTGGCGGCGAGCCCGAGCCCGCACCGTCGCCGAGCCCCTCGGTGACCGACCCGGCGGTCCCGGTCACGGCGCCGACGGTGCCCTACGTCATCGACAACCGGCTCTACGTCGACGGCACGCAGGTGCCGGGGGAGTGGTGGGGACTGGAGACGCGGCACGGGGTCTGGCTCGCGACACAGTTCGACGGGTCCTGGTGGTGGGGCGGTCCCGGCATCGAGGGGGCTGTGCGGATCGAGGCCCAGATCGACCAGGGGCCGGCGATCTCGCCCAACGGCCTCTACATCGCCCTGGTGGATCTGAGCAGCGGGGAGGCCCGCCTGACCGGCTTCGACACCCAACCTGCGGGGGAGGGCTTCGGTGAGGCGCCGATCCCCGACCTGCCCGCCAGGGAGGACGGCGTCGCGCTCCGGGTCGCCGCCGTCACCGACGAGGGTGACGTGATCGTCCAGGGCACGCGTACCCGGCTGATGTGGCGCGCTCAGTTCGAGGACCAGCGCACCGTCATCGACCTGACCGAGTCGGCTCCGGACCAGGTGGTCCTCGGGGCCACCCCCGCCGGGCTGGTCGTCGTCGACGGGGGCGACGGCGCCACCGACGCCACCAGCACCGCGCCCTACCTCGCCACGATCGACGGCGACGGCCGGCTGACGCCGGGGGCGACGCTGCCGACGTACGACGTGCTCGACCTCAGCCCCGGAGGCACCTGGCTGGTGCGGGCGCCGGCCGGCACCGTCGCCGGCGAGGTCACCGCCGTGGGGGCGCTGAGCGCGCAGGCGGTCGGGAGCGACGACGAGGTCGTGTTGGAGGCCCCGGAGGGCTGGGGCTTCGCGGTCAGCACCTGGACCTGGGAGGACGAGAAGACCCTGGTCGCGACCCTGGTTTCCGACGGCCAGGGCGGTGCGGCGCGGCTGGTCCGGTGCGACGTCCGTCGCGCTGACTGCGTGGCGTTCCCCGTCCCGGCGACTGAGTGACACCCCCGGCTGGATCCCGCTCCCCGAGATGGGGCAGATAAAACGCATCGATTAGCGCGTTTCGTCGACAGGAACACGTTCTAGTTGGCAGAGTGACGCCCAACACACCGGCTTTGGGAGGCCGGGGTGCGGCAAAGCGCCAGCTTGTGGGAGAGGGAACTGATGATGACCATGCGTAACCGCACCCGGGGACTCGCCGCGGCGAGTGCCGTGACCCTGCTGCTCGGCCTCGCGGCCTGTGGCGGGAGCGACGACTCCGAGGACAGCTCAGACGGGCCCACGCAGAACGCCGACGTGGAGTTCACCGGTGACCCGCTCACGGTGATGACGTGGACCGCCTACGACACCGACACGCTCAACGTGAAGGCAATTCTCGACATCGCGCAGGGCGCGGTCGTGGACATCAACAACGGCGGTGGCATCAACGGCCACGAGCTCAAGCTGATCACCTGCAACGAGGGCGCCGACCCCAACAAGGCGGCCGACTGCGCGCGGCAGGCCGTCGACGAGGGCGTGGCGGCGGTCGTGGGCGGCTTCACCGCCAACGGCGACGTGATGATGCCGATCCTCGAGGAGGCCGGGATCCCGTGGTTCGGCCCTCCGGGGATCTCCTCCGCGGAGCTCTCCAGCCCCAACAGCTTCATGCTGACGTCCGGTGTGCTGGGCCTGGCCGGGCTCGGCGCCAAGGCCGCGGCCGACGGCTGCGAGACCGTCGCGTCGGTCAACTACGACCTGCCGTCCGCGGGCGAGATCTCCCAGCTCGTCGACGTGGGGCTGTCCAGCGGGGGCGCTCCGGCGTCCGACCTGATCAAGGTCCCGCCGACGACCACCGACTTCAGCAGCATCGCGCAGGAGACCGTCGACTACGACTGCGCCATCTTCGGCACCCCGCCGCAGCCGTTCCTCGGGATCGTCACCGCAGCGAAGAGCCTCGGCAGCGACACCCGGTACTACCTGGTGCCCGGCGGTCTCACGACCTTCGTCACCGACACCGGTGGCGACGCGGTCGAGGGCACGGTGACCCTGTCCAGCTTCCCCACCGGCGACGACCCGGTCTGGGACGACGCCAAGGCGGTCGTCGGCGAGCTCGAGGACGACCCCAACGGTGGCTGGAGCGGCATGTACATGCAGAACACCTGGGTCGCCTACCAGGGCTTCGCCACGGTGCTGAAGAAGAACGAGGACTTCAGCGCGGCCGGGATCCAGGCCGCGCTTGACGCCACAGCGGCGGTCGACACCGCCGGCTTCACCCCGCCGTTCACCTTCGCGACGGAGTTCCCCTTTGACGGCCTCAACCGGATCGTCAACTCCCTGGCGATCTACATCAAGGTCGAGGGTGGCGAGCTGGTCCAGGAGGGCGACGACTACGTCGACCTCAAGTCGGCACTCGTCCCAGCCTCCTAGACCGGCATGACGCAGACAACCGCACCCGGGGCGGCGACGCCGTCCCGGGTGGGTGACGTGGTCATCGAGGCCCGAGGGCTGACCGCTGGGTACGGTGGGACGCCGGCCGTTCATGACCTCGACCTGGACGTCCGGGGCGGTGAGATCGTCGCCCTCCTGGGCGCCAACGGGGCAGGCAAGACCACCACGCTGCTGGCGCTGGCCGGTGAGGTGTCGCCGATCGCGGGCACTGTCTCGTTCCACGGCGACAGCCGCCGCCGGGCGCTCCACCAGCGCGCCCGCCGGGGGCTGGGGTTCCTGACCGAGGAGCGCTGCGTCTTCATGGAGCTCACCGGTTGGCAGAACCTCAAGCTCGGCCGGGGCAAGCCGGAGGCCGCGCTCGAGTTCTTCCCGGAGCTCGAGGAGCACCTCTCCAAGAGGGTCGGCCTGCTCTCCGGCGGCCAGCAGCAGATGCTGGCCCTCGGCCGGGTGCTGGCCGGCGAGCCCCGGGTGCTGCTCGCCGACGAGCTCTCGCTCGGGTTGGCTCCGCTCGTCGTGGAGCGGCTGCTGGCCGCCGTACGACGCGCCGCCGACGCCGGCGTGGCCGTCGTCCTGGTGGAGCAACACGTCCGTCAGGCACTCGCGGTCGCCGACCGGGTGAAGGTGATGCGGCGCGGTCGGGTCGTGATGTCCGGTGACGCTGCCGACCTGCGTGACGACCCCGAGAGGATCGCCGCGCACTACCTCAGCGGGGCCCAGTGAACGTCCCGCCACCTCATCCGTCGCCTCGCCCGGCTCCGCCCGGACAAACTCTTGAGGAATCCTGAGAACCCATGACTGACCTCGTCCGCTTCGGCTTGCTCGGACTCGGCACCGGCGGCATCTACGCTCTCCTCGGTCTCGGCCTCGTGGTGATCTACCGCGGCTCGGGCGTGATCAACTTCGCGCACGCAGGCTTCGCCCTGGTCGGCGCCTACCTCGTCTACGAGTTCCAGACCGTGCGCGGCAACGGGCTCGCCTTCTCCCTCGTCGCGGCCGTCCTGATCTGCGCGCTGATGGGGGTGCTGACCCACTTCCTGGTGATGCGCCCGCTGCGCGGTGCCAGCCCGCTGGCGAGGGTCATCGCGACGTTGGGCATCCTGACCCTGCTCACCCAGGCCGTGGTGCTGGAGTACACCGCCAAGCAGATCATCACCGCCTCGCCGGTGCCGACCGAGGCGGTCACCCTGCCCGGCGGCATCATCATCGGGCGGTACGCGTTCTGGCTTGTGGGCATCGCCGCGGTGTTCGCGCTGCTGCTCACCGTGACCAGCGTCCGCACCCGGTTCGGCTACGCGATCTCGGCGTCGGCCGACAACCCCCGCGGCGCGGCCGCCCTCGGATGGTCGCCCGACGTCCTGGCCAGCGTCACCTGGGGTGTCGGCGGAGGGCTGGCGGCCGTCGCCGGCGCCATGATGCCGGCGACCACCTCCGGCTTCCTCTCGCCGATCACCTTCAGCATCCTGATCATCGGGGCACTGGCCACAGCGCTCCTCGGCGGCTTCAAGTCCTACCCGATGGCGCTGGGCGGTGGCCTGTTCATCGGCGTCGCGCAGTCGTTGGTCGGCCACTGGGTCAACGACCACGTCGAGGCGACGCAGCGCCAGGGCATCCCCGACTCGCTGCCGTTCCTGATCATCATCATCGTGCTCGTGCTGCGCGGCCGCGGGCTCCCGCTGCGCGGCAGCATCAGCGACCGGCTCCCGCGGGTCGGCACCGGCCGCACCCGTCCGTTGGTCGTGGTCGTGACGACCGCCTTGGCCCTGCTCTGGGTCGGCCTCGGCGCCTCCAAGGACTGGTACGTCCCGGTCATCATCAGCGCGACCTTCGCGATCATCGGGCTCTCCATCGTGGTCCTGACCGGCTACACCGGCCAGCTCTCCCTCGCCCAGTTCGCCCTGGCCGGCATCGGAGCCTTCACGGCGGCGAAGCTGGCGGCAGTCCAGGGCTGGCGGTTCGAACCGGCGCTGCTCGCCGGTGTCCTCGTGGCGATGGCGGTCGGGTTCCTCTTCGGACTGCCGGCGCTGCGCACCCGCGGGGTCAACCTCGCGGTGATCACCTTCGGTCTCGGGTTCGCCGTCTCCCAGCTCGTCTTCGGCAACAGCGCCTACACCGAGAGCGCGCGGGTCATCCCACGCGACCTCACGCTGCTCGGCATCCCGATCGACCCCGTGTCCCACCCGCGCAACTACGCCCTGATGTGCATCGTCCTCCTGGTCGTCGCGGCGCTCGGCGTCGCCAACATCCGCCGGGGACGCAGCGGCCGCCGCCTGCTCGCCGTACGCACCAACGAACGCGCCGCCGCCGCGATCGGCGTCAACGTCTTCGAGGCCAAGCTCTACGGGTTCACCCTCTCGGCGGCCATCGCCGGGCTCGGCGGCGTACTCCTGGCCTTCTCCAACCCCGCAGTCCTCTACCAGTCCGTGTTCTCGTCCGGTTCGTCGATCAGCGTGCTGGTGCTGACCGTGATCGGCAGCGCCGGTTACCTCGCCGGCCCGATGGTCGGCTCGGTGCTCGCCTCCGGCGGTCTGGTCACGCTGACGGCCTCCAACGAGGCAACCAACGCAGCGGTGGAGGACGCCGCGAGCTGGCAGCAGTACCTGCCGCTGATCACCGGCGTCCTGCTCCTCGTGGTGCTGATCCTGAACCAGAACGGCATCTCCGAGCGGTTCGACGCCTTCACCCGCCCACTGCGTGCGCGGATCCCGGGGCTTCGTCCCGCCCCCTCGCAGCCGCTGCCGAAGACGGAGCGTACGACGGTGCAGCCGCGGCGGCTGGCCGTGAAGGGGCTGACCCAGCGCTTCGGCGGGTTCACCGCCCTCGAGGGCGTCGACCTGGAGGTCGGGCCCGGTGAGGTCGTCGGTCTCCTCGGGCCCAACGGCGCCGGCAAGACGACGCTGATCGACTGCGTGAGCGGCAACAACCGGCTGACCGCGGGCTCCATCACCTGGGACGGCCGCGACATCTCCCGCTGGGCTCCCTACCGCCGCTCCCGCGCCGGGCTGTCCCGCTCCTTCCAGTCCCTGGAGCTCTTCGACGACCTCACGGTCCGCGAGAACCTGCTGGCGGCCGCCGACCCGCGCGACCGCGCCGCCTACGTCACCGACCTCGTCTGGCCCGGCTACCCGCCGCTGCCGGCGACGGTCGTCGCCGCGGTGGAGGAGCTCGACCTCGAGCCGCTGCTGGACCGGCGTGCCGAGGACCTGTCCTACGGCCAGCGCCGCCTGGTCGCGATCGCGCGCGCCGTCGCCAGCAACCCGTCGGTGCTGCTGCTCGACGAGCCGGCCGCGGGCCTGGACGAGACCGAGAGCGCCGAGCTGGGCCACCTGATCCGGCGCCTGGCCGACGAGTGGGGCATGGGCGTGCTGCTCATCGAGCACGACGTCGCCCTGGTGCTCGCCAACGCCGACCGGGTGGTGGTCCTGGACTTCGGTCGCAAGATCGCCGAGGGCTCGCCGGCCGAGATCCGCAACGACCCCGCGGTGCGCAAGGCCTACCTCGGCGAGGAGACCGAGTCGACCGCGGCTCAGGCGTAGTCAGACCGCGGCAACGGGATTACCTTGGACAGCGAAGCGGCCCGGGACACTTCCTGACCCCAAGGAGCACCGATGCTGAACGACAGCAGAGTGACCGCCAACGTCCCGGCGTCCGACCTCGCCAGAGCGCGCAGCTTCTACGCCGATGTCCTCGGCCTCACTCCCGTCGAGGAGAACCCTGGCGGGCTCATGTTCAGGACCAACAGCGGGACCGCCTTCTTCCTGTACCAGACGGAGTACGCCGGTCAGGCCGGCCACACCATCGCCCAGTGGCACGTCGACAACGTCGCCGACGAGGTGCGCGCGCTGACGGCCAAGGGGCTGGAGTTCGAGCACTACGACATGCCCGGGGTCTCGTGGGACGGCCACGTCGCCTCGATCGAGGGCATGGGCAACGCCGCGTGGTTCAAGGACAGCGAGGGCAACATCATGTGCATCGACGACGCGTCGGCCGGCTGAACCCCTGACCGGCCAGTCAGGACCCGGTGCGGACGGGCTGGCCTGTAGGCCGGGTTCTGTCCTCGGTGCGAGCACCGAGGGGCGACCATCCATCTACGACTGCCGTTGCCGACAGCCTCCAGCGATCTACCCGCGCACTCGGGCGAGCAGCCCTCGAGCGTGCGCTGTCTGACCTTGCTCCAGGTGGGGTTTGCCGAGCCGACCCGGTCGCCCGGGTCGCTGGTGGTCTCTTACTCCACCGTTTCACCCTTACCTGCTCTCTCCCGGAGGCGAGAGCCGGCGGTCTGTTCTCTGTGGCACTGTCCCGCGGGTCACCCCGGGTGGGTGTTACCCACCACCTTGCTCTGTGGAGCCCGGACCTTCCTCGGTGACCGGATCTCTCCGGCCAACGCGGTCGCCCGGCCAGCCCGTCCGCAGGGACACAGTAGCGGGAATCCCGGGCGCAACACGGACGTTGACCAGGCATGAACGACGACCTGGTCAGGTACGCCCCGCCGCTGGTCTTGCCGGGCCAGCACCGGCCCGAGGCGGCCTTCCGCGTCGCGCACGACCTGCTCGTACGACGTGCGCCCCGCGAGGCCCTCGAGGTGCTGGCGCCCGCCCTCGAGGCCGAGCCCGACAACATCGGCCTGCGCACCCTGCGCGCCTGGGCCTACCTCAACCAGGCCCGGCTCCAGCGGGCCGAGGAGGAGCTCGCCTGGCTCGTCGAGGAGCAGCCCGACGACGTCTGGGCCCGCCACGCGCTCGGTCGCAGCCTGGAGCGTCAGTCGCGACACGACGAGGCGCTGCCGCACCTGCGCCTGGCCGCCGCCATGAGCGGAGACCCCGAGCACGAGCTCGCGGTCCTGCGTGTCGAGCGGCTGGCCGGCAGGATCACCTCGGCCGCCTGAGGCTCAGCAACCGCTGCCGGCGAGCTCATCGTACGCCACGCCTTTAGACCCGTAGCCCTCGAACATCGCGTTCACGCGCACAACCTTCAAAGTCCGTGTGTCCGCCGGATGACGACCCGGCGCGTGTAGTTTCGGCGCCATGAGCGAGTTCTGGTACTGCATCACGCACTCCCGGGTCGAGGGCGAGGACGGCTGTCCCAACAAGGACCGCCTCGGCCCCTACGAGACCGAGGCCGAGGCGTCCCGCGCTCTGGAGACAGCAGCCGAGCGCACCGAGGCGTGGGACCACGACCCCGCCTGGAACGACGACGAGCAGCTCGAGGACTAGTCGGCTGTGTTCCGACGACGCCGCCGGGCCACCAGGCCACGGCTGATCTCGCCCTGGCCGTTCGTGGGCATGGGGCTGATGGCCGCCTCGCTCTTCCTGTACGGCGCCAGCGGCCTGCTCGCCCCACCCTGGGCGGTGGTGGCGCTGCTGGTGGTCTGGCTCGTGCTGTTCGTCCTGTGCTGCCGGTGGTGGACGCCGCACCCGGATCGGTTGCCGTTCGTGGCGCTGTTCGCCGTCGTGTTCTGGTTCGCGGCGCTCAGCGCCGGCGGTGCCTTCCTCGGTTGGTCTGCCTAGCTCAGCTGGCGGGACGGACGCGCAGCACGCTGCCGCCGCCGGAGTCGGTGTCGGTGGTGACCAGCAGGTCACCGTTGGGCGCGAAGGTCACCGAGCGGAGCCGGCCGAAGCGCTGGAGGATCGGCGGGACGGTCTTGCGAACCAGCTTGCCCCTGGCGTCGAAGGTCAGGAACAGGATCCGCGTGGCCTTGAGCGCGGCCACGGCGAGCGCGCCGTTGAGCGAGCCCCACTTCTTGCCGTAGACGAACGACGCTCCGGAGGTGGCCAGGGTCGGGTCGCCGGAGCGCCACTTCGCGCCGTACTGCTTGCCCGGCAGGTCGAAGTCGGTCATCGGGACCGACTCGTTGTAGCCGGGGACCGGGTGCCAGCCGTAGTCGCCGCCGTTGACCAGCAGGTTGACCTCGTCGTCGCGGTAGGAGCCGTGCTCGACCGACCACAGGGTGCCGTTGGCGCGCTCGGCCAGGCCCTGCACGTTGCGGTGCCCGAAGGTCTGGACGTAGCGGCGCCGCGAGCTGGCGGAGTCGATGAAGGGGTTGGTCGGCCAGGGTGCGCCGGTGAGCCGGTTGAGCCGCAGCGTCTTGCCGCCGAGGGAGTCGAGGTTGCGCGGGTTGGTGCCGACCGCGGCGTCGCCGGTGCCGACGAGGAGCGAGCCGTTGCTGGTGATCAGCAGCCGGCAGCCGCCGTGGCGCCCGGTGGTGGTCGGGAAGCCGCCGATCAGCTTCTTCACCAGCGTGGCCTTCGTGAGGGTCTTGTTGAGCGTCCAGGCGTTGACGCGTACGTCGTGCCCGCCGCCGTCCGTGAACCCGCCCGAGCAGGTGTAGAAGCGCCGGTTCGTGGCGAAGGCCGGGTCGACCTCGAGCGACATCAGCCCCGTCTCGCCGGAGACCCAGACCGACCCGGAGGGGAACTGCACGGCCCGCTTGCCGCCCTTGCCGGCCACGATCAGCCGGGCGGTGTCGCGCTCGGTGATGAGCAGCCGCCCGTTGCCGATGGGCTGCACGTCCCACGGGTTGCTCAGCCCGGTGACGCGCTTGGTCACCACCAGGCGCGGTGTCGCCCGGCGTTCGGCCGTGGTGGACGTCTCGCCGGCGTCGGGTGACGCGGGCAGGGCCACCGCGGGCGGAGCGGTGAGTGCGAGGGTGAGCAGGACTCCGAGACCGAGACCGAGTGAGCGCATGAGGTCACGGTAACCCTTGGTCCTGCGGCTCGTTGGCCCGTGGAGACCCGATCCCGCCTGGAGGCACTGTGCCCGTCACCATGACCACCCGCGTCGCCCTTGCGCTCGCGGCCGCTGGCCTGAGCGTCGTCGCGGCGCCCTCGGCAACCGCCCACGAAGGAGCCGGCGACGTCGCCACCAACACCCGCGGCGAGCAGGTCGCGGAGCGTGGCGCCGGTGTGCGGATGAGCCATGTGGCCAACCTGCAGTACGACCGGTCGGGCGAGGCCCAGAACGGCTCGGACATCGAGTTCGTCCGGATCGACGGCCGCGACTACGCACTCGCCGGCACCCTCGACCTCGGGATGCAGATCATCGACATCACCCGGCCCACCGCGCCGCGGCGGGTCGCCGTCTACGACTGCAAGGTCTCCCAGGGCGACATCCAGGTCTGGAAGAAGAAGAACCGGGTGCTCGCCAGCTACACCGCCGACTCGACGCTGGGTGAGGAGGGCGCGGCCTCGCGCTGCGGGCGCGACCTCAAGCTCGGCCTCGACGACGCGGGCACGATCATCGTGGACCTCACCACGCCCAGCCGGCCGCAGTCGGTGAGCTTCCTGTCGGTGCCACGCGGCTCGCACAACATGACGGTCCACCCGAGCGGCAACTTTCTCTACAACTCCAACTCCGACCTGGCCACGAGCACGGCGCCGGCGGTCACGATCTACGACATCTCGCGCCCGAGCCTGCCCAAGAAGGTCCAGGACTACCGGATCCCCTACGTCCCGACCTCCCTCGGCTCGGAGTCGCACGACATCACGTTCAACGCGTCCGGCACCCGTGCCTTCGTCGCGGCGCTCTCGCAGACCCTGATCCTCGACACGCGCAACCCGCGCGCGCCGAAGCAGATCGGCCAGATCATCGACCCGTCGATCAACGTCGTCCACCAGTCCGACCCGGTCACCCTGCGTCGCAAGGACGGGTCGACCCGTTCGCTGCTGGTCATCACCGACGAGCGGGCCGGTGCCGCGGCGAGCGTCGAGTGCCCCGGAGGCGGGCTGCACGTCTACGACATCACCGGCAGCCGGGTCTCGGAGCCGGTCAAGATCGGCGCCTGGTTCATCGACGCCGTACGCCCGCAGGAGGGCACCACCTGCACCTCACACGTGCTGCGGATGTATCCGCGCCAGAAGCTGATGACCATCGCCTGGTACAGCCAGGGGGTCCGGGTGATCGACATCCGGGGCCTCGCCACCGCGACGGGGTCGCCGGAGACGGTCGCGATGGGCAGCGGGATCGGGATGCGGGAGGTCGGGCACTACGTGTTCCCCGACTCCGACACCTGGTCGTTCAAGACCAACAGGATCAGCCGCAACGGCTCGTTCTACGGCTACGGCAACGACCTCGTGCGCGGCTTCGACGTCTACCGGTTCCGCGGGCTCACCAACCGGACCGTCCCGCCGCTGGTCCCGCAGGACCTCGGCTCCGACCACCGCTCCACACCGTCGGGGCTGCTCGCCCCCGCCGCTGCCGTCGTACCTGCGGTGTGGGTGGCGCTGTTGCTGCACCGCCGGGGCCGGCGCCGCCCTTCCTAGAACGTGTGCTCCGGGCCGGGGAAGGTCCCGGCCTTGACGTCCGCGTCGTAGTCGCGCGCGGCCTGCAGCAGCGTGGCGTGCAGGTCGGCGTACTGCTTCACGAAGCGCGCCATCTTCCCCGTACGCAGCCCGAACGCGTCCTGCCAGACCAGGACCTGGCCGTCACAGTCGGCGCCCGCCCCGATGCCGATCGTCGGGATGGTGAGCTCCTTCGTGACCTGGCCGGCCACGTCGCCGGGCACCATCTCCATGACCACGGCGAAGGCGCCGGCGTCCTGGACGGCGTGGGCGTCGGTCAGGACTCGGTCGGCGGTGTCGCCGCGGCCCTGGACGCGGTAGCCGCCGAGGGCGTGCTCCGACTGGGGCGTGAAGCCGATGTGGGCCATGACCGGGATGCCGCCGCGGGTGAGCTTCTCGATCTGCGGCACCATCTCGACGCCGCCCTCGAGCTTGACGCAGTGGGCGCCGCCCTCCTTCATGAACCGGGCCGCGGTCAGGTAGGCCTGCTCGGGGGAGGCCTGGTAGGAGCCGAACGGCAGGTCGCCGACGACGAGCGCACGGCGTACGGATCGGCTGACCGCGCGGGTCAGCGGGATCAGCTCGTCGACCGTCACCGGGAGCGAGGTCTCGTTGCCGAAGACGTTGTTGCTCGCGGAGTCGCCGACCAGGAGCACCTCGATGCCGGCCTCGTCGAAGGTCTGCGCCGCGTACTGCTCGTAGGCGGTGAGCATCGAGAAGCGCTCGCCGCGCTCCTTCATCTCGCGCAGGTGATGGGTGCGCACCCGCTTGACGGGCGCGGCCGGCCTGTCCGGCGTGGCCGGGCCGCTGCCGTAGGGCGCGGTCTCCTCCGGGGTGGGAGTGCTCATCGTCGAGCTCCAATCAGCGTTCATCTCGCAGCTCCCTGATGGAGTCCACGGACCGTGAGCCAGGCTAGCCCGGGGCCGCGTCCGATGGCGCTGTGTCGCCGGTCACCCCACGGCGTCGGCGGCCGCCTCGAGGTCGGCGACCACGATCTTCTTCATACTGAGCATGGCCTGTGAGGCCGCCTGGGCGCGAACGGGATTCGGGTCGGACAGCAGCTCGAAGAGGCGGGTCGGCACGATCTGCCACGACAGGCCGAAGCGGTCCTTGAGCCAGCCGCACATCGACTCGCTGCCGCCGTCGGCCAGCGAGTTCCAGTAGTGGTCGACCTCGGCCTGGTCCTGGCAGGTGACGCTGAACGAGATGGCCTCCGTGAACTCGGCGTGCATCGGGCCGCCGTTGATGCCGCGGAACGTGAGGCCGTCCAGGTCGAACTCGCCGGCCATCGCGTCGCCGCTGGGCAGCCGGGCAAGGTCCCCGACCGACGAGTTGGGGAAGATCGCTGTGTAGAACGTCGCGGCCTCCTCCAGGTTGTCGTCGAACCACAGGCAGGGCGAGATGGTCGTCATGGTGTCTCCTCGGGTGTGCGGGTGTCTCCATGCAGACCGGGCCGCCCAGCCAGACTCATCGTTTCGGGTCACGGCGTCAGCGCGAGTTGTCCCTAGACTCACAGGGTGGACTTCTACTCGGCTTATGCGCACGGGTTCGCCCGCGTGGCGGCGTGCACGCTGCCGGTGGCGATCGTCGACCCCGTGACCAACGCGCAGCGGGTGCTCGAGCAGGCGCGGCTGTGCCACGACGACGGGGTGGCGGTGGCGCTGTTCCCCGAGCTGGCGCTGTCGGGCTACTCGATCGACGACCTGTTCCTCCAGGACACCCTGCTCGAGGAGGTGGAGGCGTCGATCGCGACGATCGTCGAGGCCTCCGCCGACCTGCTGCCCGTGATCGTGGTCGGTGCGCCGCTGGTCCACGGGACCCGGGTGACCAACTGCGCCGTCGTGATCCACCGCGGCGTCATCCTTGGCGTCAGCCCCAAGTCCTACCTGCCGACCTATCGCGAGTTCTACGAGCGCCGGTGGTTCGCGCCGGGCGACGACCGGCGGGCGAGCACGATCACGATCAACGGGACGACGGTGCCCTACGGCCCCGACCTGATCTTCGGCGCCACCGACGTACACGGGCTCGAGCTCCACGTGGAGATCTGCGAGGACATGTGGGTGCCGGTGCCGCCGAGCGCCGAGGCGTCGCTGGCCGGGGCCACCGTGCTCGCCAACCTCTCCGGCAGCCCGATCACCGTCGCCCGCGCCGAGGACCGCCGGCTGCTCGTGCGCAGCGCCAGCGCGCGCTGCTCCGCGGCATACCTCTACGCCGCCGCCGGCCAGGGGGAGTCGACCACCGACCTCTCGTGGGACGGGCAGACGATGATCTATGAGTGCGGTGACCTGCTCGCCGAGAGCGAGCGCTTCCCCGACGAGGCGCGCCGCTCCGTCGCGGACGTCGACCTCGACCGGATCCGCCAGGAGCGGCTGCGCCAGGGCACGTTCGACGACAACCGGCGCACCCACGACGAGCGCACCCGGGCCTTCCGGCGGATCGCGTTCGAGCTGCGCCCGCCCAGCGGCGACATCGGGCTGCGCCGCAAGGTCGACCGCTACCCGTTCGTCCCGGACGACCCGGCCCGGCTCGCGCTGGACTGCTACGAGGCCTACAACATCCAGGTCTCCGGCCTCGAGCAGCGGATCCAGGCGATCGGCAACACCTTGCCGGTCATCGGCATCAGCGGCGGGCTCGACTCCACGCACGCCCTGATCGTCATCGCGCGCGCCATGGACCGGCTGGGCCGCCCGCGCAGCGAGATCCAGGCGATCACGATGCCGGGCTTCGCGACCGGCGATGTCACCAAGTCCTACGCCACGCGTCTGGCCAAGAGCCTCGGCGTGACGTTCGAGGAGCTCGACATCCGCCCGGCGGCCGAGCAGATGCTGGCCGACATCGACCACCCCTACGCCGACGGCGAGCCCGTCTACGACGTCACGTTCGAGAACGTCCAGGCGGGTCTGCGCTACGACTACCTCTTCCGGATCGCCAACCACCGCAAGGGCATCGTGGTCGGCACCGGTGACCTGTCCGAGCTGGCGCTGGGCTGGTGCACCTACGGCGTCGGCGACCAGATGTCGCACTACAACGTCAACGCGGGCGTACCCAAGACCCTCGTGCAGCACCTGATCCGCTGGGTTGCCGACTCCGGCCAGTTCGACGAGGAGACCAACACGCTCCTGGGCGGGATCCTCGAGCAGGAGATCACCCCCGAGCTGGTCCCGACCGTCGAGGGCAAGAAGCCGCAGGCGACCGAGGACACCGTCGGGCCCTACGCCCTCCAGGACTTCACGCTGTTCCACACGCTGCGCTACGGCCAGCGGCCCAGCAAGATCGCGTTCCTGGCGTGGCACGCCTGGCGCGACGCCGCCGCGGGGGAGTGGCCGCCGGCCTTCCCCGAGGAGCGCCGGGTCGCCTACGACCTCGCCACCATCAAGGCGTGGCTGGTGGTCTTCACCAACCGGTTCTTCATGAGCCAGTTCAAGCGCTCCGCCCTGCCCAACGGCCCCAAGGTCAGCGCCGGCGGGACCATGTCGCCGCGCGGTGACTGGCGGATGCCCTCCGACGCCAAACCCACCGCCTGGCTGGCGGAGATCGAGCGCGACGTCCCGTGACCGCCGGCAGTTTGGCGGAGCTCCCCGCTGGGTAGTTTCTGCGGACCATCGAACGGGCGAGGGGTGACTGGCATGGGCGACATCAACGTTGACCGAGCGGCGCTGGCCGACGCCAGCGCCCGCCTCGTCGCTGCCGGCGAGGCTTTCGACTCGCAGGGCGCCTCCCACGTGGGTGGCGACTTCGGAGCCGCGGGAGCGCTCGTCAACCTGGTGCTCGCCGCCCACGCCGACGCGGCGTCGCGCGTGGCGGGCGAGGCCCAGGTCATCGCGTGGGCGATCTCCCTCGCCGTGTCGGACATGGAGATGACCGATGCCCAGCAGGCGATCGACATCGTCAACATCGGCCGGATCTGATGTATCTCGAGACCGACGTCCCCGGCAACCCGTCCGCCATCGAGGGCGCGGCGGCCTATCTCCGCGAGAGCCTCAAGAGCGGTGCCGACACGCTCGCCGACGAGGTCCACGCCCAGCGCGGACTGCTGGCGTCGGCGTGGGAGGGCGAAGGCGGCGAGGCCTTCCACTCCCGGGCCACCACGCTCGCGGAGCGCGCCGACTTCTACGTCACCATGGCCGAGGCAGCGGCCGGTGAGCTCGAGTACGTCGCGTCGGTCCTGTCGGTCGTGCAGCTCGGGATGGGCGCGGTGCGCACCCAGGCGGTCGTGGGTGGGCTCCAGCTCAGCGGGACGCGCGTCCTGGCGCCGGCGGAGACCGGCGAGGGCCCGGCCTACGAGACGGCCGTCGCGACCTGGAACACGGTGGTCACCGACCACGCCGAGCACCTGCAGAAGTGGTTCGACGCACTGGAGGAGGCGACGGGCTTCTTCAAGGACCACACCGCCGACCTGGTCCAGATGGTCGTCGGGCTGATGACGGCCGGCTACTCCTCCTACCTGATGAACCGGCTGACGAAGATCCTCGCCGGTGAGGCCGCCTTCCGTCGGGGCAACGTGACTGCGCTGGCCGGAGAGCTGGAGGACATGGTCGACCGAATGCGGTCCGGGAAGTTCTACGGCACGCTCGACAACTACGACCACCTCGTCGGGGAGTACAAGGGCGCCACCAGCGCAGCCGACGAGGCCGCCGAGGCAGCCAAGAACCCCAAGCTGCCCGGCGGCATCAGGGGCGGCCTGGGCGCTCTCGGGGTGCTCGCCACGGCGTACGGTGTCTATGACGATGTCCAGTCGGGGGAGTCGACCGAGCAGGCCGTGGTGTCGCAGGGGGGCGGGCTCCTGGCAGGCCTCCTGGCCGGAGGCGCCACCGGCGCGGCCGTGGGGTCCGTCGTACCCGGGCCCGGCAACGTGGTCGGTGCCGTCAGTGGCGCCATTGTCGGCGGCGTCACGGGGTACTTCGCCGACCAGGGGATCGATCACCTCTACGAGAACGGCGAGGAGCCGCCTCCCGAGCCGCTGTCCGAAGGCGAGCTCGGCGAGCTCCTCGACGACTACCAAGAGGGTTCCGGCTGATGAACGGTTCTGTGCTGGTCCTGGTGTGGGTGGTGCTCGTCGTCATTGCGGCGCCGGGAGTGATCGTCGCCGTGGTCGGGAGCTCGGCGGGCACGGACGGGCGGGTGCGTGCCGTCGACGGCGGGATCCGGATCGACTTCCGACCGCACGTCCCGGCCGCGGTCGCCGTCCTCTCGTTCCTGATGGCCGGGATGCTCGCGACGGCGGCGGTCCTGGACTTCGCCGTACCCAGGCTCCTCTCGGCGGTGCTCGCGGGCGCCTTCCTGCTGCTGCTGGTCGCAGCGGTGGGGACGCTTCGCCGCAAGCCGCGGGTGCTGCTCACGCTCGACGGCCTCGACTACCGCGGGTGGGGCGCCGACGCCCGGATCAGCTGGGACGACGTGGCCGGGACCGAGGCCGACTTCAGCAACGGGCTGCGGCCGATCATCGACGTGCTGGCCAAGGACGTGGCGCCTTCCTTCCGCTACGACACTGCCCTGGTGGCGCTGCCCGAGCCCATGGGGCCGCGCCCGGCGGTCCGGGTGCTGGCCCGCGGCCTGGACGAGCCCTACCGGCTCGAGGTCTTCGTCAACCAGATGCGGGCCGCCGCACCCGAGGAACGGGCCTTCCGGCTGGGCGAGGTCGGGCTCCGCTGGCTCGACGGCACGTTGTTGAGCTGAGTCCCGTCTGTGGCCAGCGCTGACCACGAGCGCTGGCCTGCCACCGCGACCGGATCGCCTGCCCCTACGCTGGGCGCATGGGCAAGCAGGAAGACTTCGTACTCCGCGCTCTCGAGGAGCGAGACGTCCGCTTCGTGCGGCTGTGGTTCACCGACGTGCTCGGCTTCTTGAAGTCGGTCGCGGTGGCTCCCGCCGAGCTGGAGGGAGCGTTCGCCGAGGGCATCGGCTTCGACGGCTCGGCGATCGAGGGCTTCGCCCGCGTCTACGAGGCCGACATGCTGGCCAAGCCCGATCCGGCGACGTTCCAGATCCTGCCGTGGCGCGGCGAGGGTCCGTCGACGGCCCGCATGTTCTGCGACATCGTGATGCCCGACGGCTCCCCGTCGTACGCCGACCCGCGCCACGTGCTCAAGCGCACGCTGAGCAAGGCGGCCGAGCGGGGGTTCACGTTCTACACCCACCCCGAGATCGAGTTCTACCTGTTCCAGGACACCCCGAAGGCGGGTGTCGACCCGGTCCCGGTCGACCGCAGCGGCTACTTCGACCACACCGCACAGTCGATGGGCGCCGACTTCCGTCGTGAGGCGATCACGATGCTCGAGTCGATGGGCATCTCCGTGGAGTTCAGCCACCACGAGGGCGGGCCGGGCCAGCAGGAGATCGACCTGCGCTACGCCGACGCGCTGTCGACCGCCGACAACATCATGACCTTCCGCACGGTGATCCGTGAGGTGGCGCTGGGCCAGGGCGTCTGGGCGAGCTTCATGCCCAAGCCGTTCACCACCCACCCCGGCTCGGGCATGCACACCCACGTGTCGCTGTTCGAGGGCGACCAGAACGCCTTCTACGAGGCCGGTGCCGAGTACCAGCTCTCCAAGACCGGTCGCCAGTTCATCGCCGGCGTGCTCACGCACGCGCAGGAGATCAGCGTCGTCACCAACCAGTGGGTCAACAGCTACAAGCGGATGATGTGGGGCGGCGAGGCGCCGTCCTACGTCTGCTGGGGCCACAACAACCGCTCGGCGATGGTCCGCGTCCCGATGTACAAGCCGCTCAAGGGCCAGTCGACCCGGGTCGAGGTGCGCACCCTGGACGCGGCCTGCAACCCCTACCTGGCGTTCGCGGTGATCCTCGCGGCCGGCATGAAGGGCATCGAGGAGGGCTACGAGCTGCCGCGCGAGGCCGAGGACGACGTGTGGTCGCTGAGCGAGCGCGAGCGCACCAGCCTCGGGATCGAGCCGCTGCCCAAGAGCCTCCACGACGCCATCAAGATCGCGGAGAGCTCCGAGCTCCTCGCGGACACGCTCGGGGAGCACGTCTTCGACTACTTCCTGCGCAACAAGCGCGCCGAGTGGGACGAGTACCGCGGCCAGGTCTCGGCCTTCGAGCGCGACCGGATGCTCCCGGTCATCTGACCGGGGCTCTGGTCAGCCATGCCGTCGGTCCTGGTCGTCCAGCACGAGGACGAGTGCCCGCCAGCCCTCTTCGGGGACTGGCTGACCGACGCGGGCTGCGCGCTGGAGATCAGCCGGCCCTACGCCGGCGACGACCTCCCCGGCCTCACGTCGTACGACGGGGTGCTGGTGCTGGGCGGGCCCCAGCAGGCCGAGGACGACACCGTCGCGTGGTTCGGCCCGCTCAAGCACGGCCTGCGCGAGGCGCACGAGGCGGGCGTGCCCACGCTCGGGATCTGCCTCGGCCACCAGCTCATCGCCTCGGCCCTCGGCGGTCGGGTGGAGCCCAACCCCCGGGGCCAGCAGCTGGGCCTGCTCCCCATCGGCTGGACCGCCGCGGCGGCGGCCGACGAGCTGACGGCAGCGGTCGCCTCCTTCCGGCGTGGCGTGCACTGGAACGACGACGTCGTGACCCGTCTGCCCGAGGGCGCCACGGTCCTGGCCGAGACGCCGGCCAGGGAGCTCCAGGCGGCCCGTTTCGGGGCCCGCACCTGGGGCGTCCAGCTGCACCCCGAGGTCGACGAGGCGGTGTTGCGCCCGTGGGCGGAGTCCGACCTCGAGGCGCACCGGCTGCGCGGGGTCGACCAGGAGACCCTGCTGCGCTCGGTCGCCGAGGCGGCCGGCGAGCTCACGGCCGCGTGGCGACCGCTGGCCACCGCGTGGGCCCAGATCGTGCGGAGCGCGGCGTGAACCGGGCGAGCACCTCCAAGGGCACCCTGCTGCGGCTCGGCTTCGCGGACACCGACGCGGCGCTCGCCGCCCTGGCCGAGCTCGGCCCCGCCGTCGATCCGCCGCTGCTCGCGATCATCGGCCGCACCGCCGACCCCGACAGCGCGCTGCACGAGCTGGCGCGGCTCGTCGAGGCCACCGGTGACGCACCCGGGCTGCTCGACGCCCTCGCCGACGACGAAGGCACGGCCATGCGCCTGCTCTCCGTGCTCGGCGCCAGCACCGCCCTCGCCGACCACCTGGTGCGCCACCCCGCCCAGTGGCGCGAGCTGACCGACCCCACCATGGGCACCACCCGGCCCGCGGGCTTCGCCGTGCGCGAAGGACTGCTGGCTGCCGTCGGCGCCGACCCCCGCGCCGAGCACCCGGTCGCCACGCTGCCCGACGCCGAGGCGGTCGACGCGCTGCGCGTCGAGTACCGCCGCGTGCTCCTGCGTCTCGCGGCCCGCGACCTCGCGCACGACATGCCGGTCGACGACGCCGCGGCGGAGCTGTCCGACCTCGCCGCCGGCACGCTCGAGGCCGGTCTGGCGATCGCCCGCCAGCGGGTGGGGGAGTCGCACGCAGCGGCACGCCTGGCCGTGATCGCCATGGGCAAGCTCGGTGGGCACGAGCTCAACTACGTCTCCGACGTCGACGTCATCTTCGTCTACGAGCCGGCTGAGGGAGCTGCCGGCGCCGACGAGCAGGCCACGCTCCGGGCTGCCACCCAGCTGGCCAGCCAGCTGATTCGGGTCTGCTCCGACCACACCGGCGAAGGCACGATCTGGCCCGTCGACGCGGCGCTGCGCCCGGAGGGCAAGGCCGGGCCGCTGGTGCGCACGATCGCCAGCCACCGCGGCTACTACGAGCGCTGGGCCAAGACCTGGGAGTTCCAGGCGCTGCTCAAGGCGCGGCCGGTCGCCGGCGACCTCGCGCTGGGTCGGGAGTACGTCGAGATGGTCGCGCCGATGGTGTGGAGCGCCGCCGAGCGCGACGGGTTCGTCGAGGACACCCAGGCGATGCGGCGCCGGGTCATCGAGCACATCCCGGCCCGCGAGGCCGACCGGCAGCTCAAGCTCGGCTCCGGCGGGCTGCGCGACGTCGAGTTCGCGGTCCAGCTGCTCCAGCTGGTCCACGGGCGCATGGACGAGCGGATCCGCCCGCCCACGACGCTGAGCGCGCTCGCCCGGCTCACCGACGGCGGCTACGTCGGACGCGAGGACGGCGAGGCCCTCCACGAGGCCTACTCCTTCCTGCGCACGCTCGAGCACCGCATCCAGCTCTTCCAGCTGCGCCGCACGCACGTCGTACCCGCTGAGGAGGCGGCGCTGCGCCGGCTCGGACGCAGCATGCGCCTCTACCGCGAGCCGGTCGCAGCCCTCGACCGTGCCTGGGAGCACCACCGGCGCGAGGTGCGGCGGCTGCACGAGAAGCTGTTCTACCGGCCGCTGCTCGGCGCGGTGGCGAGCATCCCGGGGCCTGAGGCCCGGCTCTCGTCGGAGGCCGCCGGGGCCCGGCTCGCCGCGCTCGGCTACGCCGACCCGCAGGCCGCGCTGCGCCACCTCGAGGCCCTGACCAACGGGGTCTCCCGCACGGCGACCATCCAGCGGGCGCTCCTGCCGGCGATGCTCCAGTGGTTCGCCGAGGGGCCGGACCCCGACGCCGGCCTCTTCGGCTTCCGCCGGATCAGCGAGAACCTCGGCCGCACCCCGTGGTACCTCAAGACCCTGCGCGACGAGGGCCAGGTCGCCGAGCGGTTGGCCCACCTGCTCTCCTCCTCGCGCTACGTGACCAGCCTGCTGGAGCGTGAGCCCCAGGGCGTGCAGATGCTGGGGGAGGATCTCTCGCCGCTGGCGGCCGAGCCGATCGTCGAGGAGATGCTGTCCGCTGCCGGACGGCACGACGACCCGGAGAAGGCGGTGCGCGCGATCCGCGCCGTACGCCGGCGCGAGCTGTTCCGCATCGCTGCCGGTGACGCGCTGCGTACCACCGACGTCGCCGAGGTCGGCAAGGGCCTGACCCGGCTCACCGACGCCACGCTGGAGGCGACCCTCCAGGTCGCTGGCCGCGCGGCACGCGCCCAGCGCTCCCTCGACGAGGCGCCCACCCGGATCGCCGTGATCGCCATGGGCCGCTACGGCGGCTTCGAGCTGTCCTACTCCAGCGACGCAGACGTGCTGTTCGTCCACGAGCCTGTCGAGGGCGCCGACCTGCACCAGGCGACGTCGTACGCCCAGGCGGTCGCCAACGACATCCGCCGCCTCCTCGCCCTGCCCGGCGTCGACCCGCCGCTCCAGGTCGACGCCGACCTGCGGCCCGAGGGCAAGCAGGGCCCGCTCGTGCGCACGCTGGAGTCCTACGCGGCCTACTACGCGAAGTGGTCGAAGGTGTGGGAGGCGCAGGCGTTGCTCCGGGCCGACGCCGTGGTGGGTGACGCCGACGTGCGCCGGCGCTTCGTCGAGCTGATCGACCCGCTCCGCTTCCCGCCCGACGGCCTCTCCGACGACGACGTCATCGAGGTGCGCCGGATCAAGGCCCGCGTCGACAAGGAGCGGCTACCGCGAGGCGCCGACCCGCAGCTGCACCTCAAGCTGGGCCGCGGTGGCCTGGCCGACATCGAGTGGACCGTCCAGCTGCTCCAGATGCGCCATGCCGGCCGAGTGCCGGAGCTGCGTACGCCGCAGACCCTGGCCGCCCTCGACGCCGCGGGCCACGCCGGGTTGGTCTCGCTCGAGGACGCGGCGCTGCTGGCCGAGGCCTGGCGGACCGTGAGCCGGGTCCGCAACGCCGTCACCCTGGCCCGGGGCAAGCCCGGTGACGAGCTGCCGCGCGACCCCCGGGAGCGGGCAGCCGTGGCGCGGATCCTGGGCTATCCGCCCGGTGCGACCGACGAGATGGTCAACGACTACCTGCGCCGGATGCGGTTGGCTCGCGGCGTGGTTGAACGGGTGTTCTGGGGCTGACCAGACCGGCCGCGCCGTTCGCCGTCGATTCGACCGAGTCCGGACGCTCTGTGCGAGAATGGTGTCGAGCCAGGCCGCGATCGACTGCCCCCCAGAGGTCGCGTCCTGGCTCGCTCCATGTCATGAGGGCAGAACGCACGCGCACCCCGCTGCGTGACCCTCGTGAGGCAGCCCACGCCCGGGATGCGGGCTGGCGTGCAAGATGTCCGAGACGGGGTCGAGCGGTGGTGCGCGTGCCCCCTGAGGGTGCCCACTGCCTGTTGCCGCCAAACCTCGCGGGCACCGCGTAGGCTCCGGCGTTGTGTCAACGGCAGGCAGTGGCTTCGCGCGACGGGCCCGGCTCGCCGGCCTGGTACTGCTGACCCTCGCCACCATCGCCGTGATCGCGTTCGAGTTCTCGCGCTCCACAGGCGTGGATGACGCCCCGGTCGAGGGGGTGCTGCCGACGACCGAGCCCACCGCCGTCACCACCAGCGAGCCACCGCTGTCCGTGCCGTCCGACGCCGAGGTGCTCTTCATCGGCGACGACTGGACCTCGGGGGTGGGAGCGTCGGCGCCCAGCGGCGGCTTCGCCCACCGCACGGCCAAGCTGCTCGGCTGGGACTACCAGGTCGACGCGGTCCCCGGCTCCGGCTGGGCCCACAGCGCCCCGGACGTGCCCGGCAGCATGTTCCTCGACCGAGTGATCAGGATGCCGTCCGGAACGGCATTCGCCCCGGACCTCGTGGTGATCTCGGCGCAGATGGTCTCGCCCGCGACACCCGCGGAGATCCGCCGGCTGATGCGCCAGACCGTGAGCGTGCTGCTCGACCGGACGCCGGACTCGGTGGTCGCGGTGGTGCTGCCCTACGGCAACGCCCGCGCGCTCGGCTGGTGCGAGCCGCTCGAGTCCGACCGCGTGCTGTGCGTCGACACCCAGGGCGAGCAGTGGCTCCCCGAGGCCGACCGGGCGTCGTACCTCGCGGAGGACGGGCTGGTCCCCAACAACGCCGGTCACGAGCGGTTCGCGGAGCTTCTCGCGGCCGACCTGCGGCGGGACCTGACGATCCTGTGATTCCTTGAGACTTGCTTGAGGAAACCCAGGGCTTTCGCCGTCCTCTGCCTTGATCTGGCTACATCAATCTTGGTCGCAACAGGACGGCCCCGGACCGACGCCGAGCCCAACCAGGACAAGGACGCACCAGCATGAGCATCTTCGACCCCCGCGACCTCGACCAGCTGGCCATGGACATCGCGAACTGGCCGTTCATGGTGTCCTTCGCGGAGAACTACCGTCGGCTCCTTCCTGCTCGTGTGGAGCGGATCGTCGCCGCCATGGATTCGGGGGACCTCGACCAAGCGATGGATGCGACGCTCAGCCTGCGGGTGGCCTCCAGCTTCGTCGGCACCCACGAGCTCGCCGAGATGACGCGATACGTAGAGGGCCGACTGCGCAAGGGTGACGTCGTCGGGGCGCTGGCTCGCGCTCGGCTCCTCGCCGACGCCGCCGAGCGCGCCGAGCTCGCCCTCGCGGCGTACCTCGTCGAGTACGCCGGCGCCATCCGCTCCTAGAGCGAGTCCATCCGGTAGCCGACGCCACGTACCGTGCGCACGAGCTTGCCCGCCTCGCCGAGCTTGCGACGCAGGTTGCCGACGTGGACTTCGACGAGGTGGGTGTCGGTGGCCCAGTCGGTGCCCCAGACCGATCGCAGCAGCGCCTCCCGGGTCCAGACCCGGGCGGGTGTGCGCATCAGCTCGGTCAGCAGGTCGAACTCGGTGCGGGTCAGCGAGAGCTCGGTCTCGTCGTGGAACGCGCGACGCCCGTCGACGTCGATCTTGAGCGGTCCGTGGTCGAGTACCTCGTTGGCGAGCTCGGCGAGCGGCTCCGGGGCGGCCTTCACCGCCGGCGTCGTGTGCCGAGGCCGCCTGAACAAGGCGTTGACCCGAGCCTGCAGCTCGCGCGTGCTGAACGGCTTGGACAAGAAGTCGTCGGCGCCGGTCTCGAGCCCGATCAGCCGGTCGATCTCCTCGTCCCGCGCAGTGATCATCACGATGTAGACGTCGCTGGTCTCGCGGATCCGTCGGCAGGTCTCGATGCCGTCGATGCCGGGCAGGCCGAGGTCGAGGGTCACCAGGTCGGGGTCGAAGGTATGGACGGCCTCGACACCGGCGAGGCCGGTCTCGACCGAGCGCACGTCGAAGCCTTGGCTGGTCAAGGTGAACTCGATCAGTGACCGGATGTCTTCGTCGTCCTCGACCACCACGGCGCGGCGTTCTCCACCGGGGGCATCGGTCATGTACTGGACTATGCCAGACCATGCGTGCTTCTCGAGCCAGCGCCGCGGCCGTCTCGAGCCCGGCCACGCGGACCGGACCCGGTCGCACCCACCCAGCGAGGCGTTGGGCGGTGCCGGCGCGCCCGGTTCTTCACCTGCGGCGGGGCTCCGGCCCGGCTCGGCCCGGCTCTGACCTTCGGGGGGCTTCCCGTGTGATGATTCGGCGGAAACCCCCCGTCGAGGCATCAGTCCGAGGAGACCCCATGAGCGACCCGAACCAGCCCAGCACCCCCGCGGGGTGGTACCCCGACGGCCAAGGCGGCCAGCGTTGGTGGGACGGCACCCAGTGGACCGAGCACACGCAGCCCGCCCAGGGCGCCGCTCCGGCCGCTCCAGCAGCTCCGGCGCAGCCGACTCCGCCGGCCGAGCCCACTCCGGTCGACCCGATGCAGACCGTGGTCGCTCCTCCCCGCACTCCCGCCCAGGGCCTGCCGCCCCAGGCCGGCGCCGGCCAGCCGCCGTCCGGCCCGCCGCCGGCCCAGCAGGGCTTCCAGCCGGGGTACCAGCAGCCGGGTCAGCCCGGTCAGCCCGGCGTCCCGCCGTGGCAGGGGCAGACCCCGACCTCCGGTGGCGGCGGCAAGGGCAAGCTGATCGCGATCATCGCCGGCGTCGTGGCGCTCGTGGTGATCGCCGCCGTCGTGCTCTTCGTCTTCGTCCTCGGCGGCGGCGGCCCGAAGGACGTGGCCGAGGACTACCTCGAGGCCGGCCTGGACGCCGATCTCGAGCAGGTGTGCGAGCTCTCCTCCGAGCGCAGCCAGAAGGAGGAGTTCGAGTCCTACGAGGTCGACAACTGCGCCGACTACGCGGACAAGCTCGAGGGTGAGGAAGCCGCGGAGTTCGACAAGATCAAGGCGTTCCTCGACGACCTCGACGTGGACACCGAGCTCGGCGACGTGAGCGAGAAGGACGACACGGCCGAGGTGAAGTACACCCAGAAGGTCGAGTACACCGGCGACGACGACGAGGGCTTCTCCGAGTACTTCGGCGAGGAGACCAAGTTCACGAGCAAGGGCACCATCCGCCTGGTCAAGGAGGACGGTGACTGGAAGGTCGACGAGGACGAGAGCGAGACCGTCGAGTGACCGCAGCCCTCGGGGGCAGCGCGAGCTGATGGTCGGCTCGGAGGTGGTGGCCCGGGAGGTCGTCGTGCACGGCCGCGTGCAGGGCGTCTTCTTCCGGGCCAGCTGCCAGCGCGAGGCGCAACAGCGGGGCCTCGCCGGCTGGGTCACCAACGAGCCGGACGGAAGCGTGCGGGCCTGGTTCGAAGGCCCGCACGCGGAGGTCGGCGCGATCTGCGCGTGGTGCCGGCACGGTCCGGTCGGCGCTCTCGTGGAACGGGTCAGCGTGGTCGAGCGCGAGCCGGGCGGCCTGCGCGGGTTCGTCGTCCGCTGACCGCTCTTCAGGCGGTCGGTTCGGCCCTGGGTGAGGCGCGCACGTGGGCGCGTTCGCCCTGCTTGCCGACCAGGCTGAGGAACTCGACGGGTCCGGCGCTCGTGGCGCCGAACCAGTGAGGGGTGCGGGTGTCGAACTCCACGGCCTCGCCCGGGCCCAGGGTGAGGTCGTGCTCGCCCAGCACCACGCGCAGTGTGCCGTCGAGGACATAGGCCCAGTCGTAGCCCTCGTGCGTGCGCAGCTCCGGCTGGGCGTCGTCGACCCCGGGCGGAAGGATGAACTTGTAGGCCTGGATGCCTCCTGGCCTGCGTGTCAGCGGCAGGATCGTCGCGCCTCCGCGGCCGGAGATCGGGCGCAGGTTGATGCGGGGGTCGCCGGTCGGCGGCGCGTCGACGAGCTCGTCAAGCGTGACCCCGTGAGCGCGCGCGAGCGGGAGCAGCTGCTCGAGGGTCGGGCGGCGCAGGCCCGACTCGAGCCGGGACAACGTGCTCGTGGAGATCCCCGTCTGCGCGCCGAGCGCGGCGAGCGTGACCTCCCGGCGCAGCCGCAGGTGCTTGAGCCTTGGGCCGACGGCGTCGAGGGTGCGGTCCAGGTTCTCGTCCATGACCGCAGTTTGCCATTTGGCAACAATGTTTGCGGATCGGCCGGATGACTCGGCACTCTCGTGGCGGGCGAGAAGCCGCCCGGCATCTGGACAACACAGGGGGACCGATGGAGCACGACTTCGACAAGGACTACTGGGAGCAGCACTGGCGCACGCACGACGGGGGTGGGCCCCGGGGCGGCAGCCAGCCGAACCCCTACCTCGCCGCCGAGACCGGCCACCTGACCCCGGGCACGGCCCTCGATGCCGGGTCCGGGGGTGGCGCCGAGGCGATCTGGCTGGCCCAGAACGGCTGGCAGGTCACCGCTGTCGACATCTCCTCCGAGGCGCTGGCCGCTGCCGCCGAGCGCGCGCGGTCCGTGGGGCTGGACGAGCGTGTGGAGTGGGTGGAGGCGGACCTCGGCACCTGGGAGCCGGACCGTCGCTACGACCTGGTCATGACGCACTACGCCCACCCGTCGATACCCCAGCTGGAGCTCTACGACCGCCTCGCGCGGTGGGTGGCCCCCGGCGGCACCCTGCTGATCGTCGGGCACCTGCACACCGGTCACGCCGGCCACCACGGGGATGACGATGATGACTCTCCTCCGGCGGAGGCGTCCGTCACCGCCGCACGCGTCACGGCCCGCCTGGACGACGACCAGTGGGTGGTCGCCACCGCCGACGAGCGGCACCGCACAGTCGTCGGGCACCCTGGCCCCGGGGCCACCCTCCACGACGTCGTCGTCCGCGCGACCCGGCGTACGGCATTGGGCGTAGACTAGAACGCGTTCTAGTTCTCGTCCGCCCTCAGGAGGCCCCCCGTGCGCACCAAGATCTGTGACGACCTCGGCATCGAGTTCCCGATCTTCGCGTTCACCCACTGCCGCGACGTGGTCGTGGCCGTCAGCAAGGCGGGCGGCTTCGGCGTGCTCGGCGCGGTCGGCTTCACGCCCGAGCAGCTCGAGGTCGAGCTCAAGTGGATCGACGACAACATCGGCGACCGGCCCTATGGCGTGGACATCGTGATCCCCAACAAGTACGAGGGCATGGACGCGGGCATGTCGGGCGAGGACCTGGCGGAGATGCTCCGCAAGATGGTCCCGCAGGCGCACCTCGACTTCGGCCGCAAGGTGCTCGCCGACCACGGCGTCCCGGTGGACGAGAGCACGGACGACGACTCGCTGCAGCTGCTCGGCTGGACCGAGGCGACCGCCACGCCGCAGGTCGAGGTGGCCCTGCGCCACCCGAAGATGACCCTGATCGCCAACGCGCTCGGCACCCCGCCGGCGGACATGATCGAGCACATCCACGCCAGCGGTCGGAAGGTGGCCGCGCTGTGCGGGTCGGCGCACCAGGCGCGCAAGCACGCCGACGCCGGCGTCGACATCATCATCGCCCAGGGGGGCGAGGCCGGCGGTCACTGCGGCGAGGTGGGGTCGATCGTGCTGTGGCCGGAGGTCGTCAAGGAGGTCGCTCCGGTCCCCGTGCTGGCCGCCGGCGGGATCGGCAGCGGCGCTCAGATCGCGGCCGCGCTGGCCATGGGCTGCGAGGGCGCCTGGACCGGTTCCCAGTGGCTGATGGTCGAGGAGGCGGAGAACACCGCCGTCCAGCAGCAGGCCTACGCCGACGCGTCGAGCCGCGACACCGTGCGCAGCCGCTCGTTCACCGGGAAGCCGGCTCGGATGCTGAAGAACGACTGGACCGAGGCCTGGGAGACGCCCGGCAACCCCGAGCCGCTGGGGATGCCGCTGCAGTACATGGTGTCGGGCATGGCGGTGAAGGCGACCCACAAGTATCCCGACCAGACCGTCGACGTCGCCTTCAACCCGGTCGGCCAGGTCGTCGGGCAGATGACCAAGGTCGAGAAGACCGCGACCGTGATCGAGCGGTGGGTCCAGGAGTACCTCGACGCCGCGACCCGGCTCGAGGAGCTGAACGCGGCGGCCCAGTAGGTGCTGCTATGAGCCAGGTCAGCCGTGGGCCGGGAGGAGTCCCCGGATGATCGGCGCGAGTCGGCTGACGTCCATCTTGGAGACACAGGCGGTGACTCCCGCCTCACGTGCCGCGACCACCACGTTCGCGTCGAGGTAGGCCGAGAACAGCACGATCACCTGGTCGGGGTTGTGGGCGAGCATCTTCTCGGCCACCTGGAGCCCGGTGAGACCGGGCATCCGGTGGTCGAGCAGCACCGCCGACGGGATCGGGGGCGGGTCGAGCTCGAAGTAGCGCTCCAGCGCCTGGACCCCGTCGACCGCCTCGTCGACGACGTTGATGCCGTCGCTCTCGAGCACTACCCGGGCTAGGTCGCGCATGTCAGGCTCGTCGTCGACGATCAAGACGGTGAGGGCCTGCAGGCTCGTGGTCATGTCCGCCACCCTAGTGGGCGACCGGTGCGCTGAGGGGGAGCTCCACGATGAACCGCGTCGCTTCGCCCGGGCGGCTCTCCGCCCAGATGCGACCGTCATGGGCGGTGACGATGCGACGGCAGATGTAGAGCCCGAGCCCCGTTCCGGCCACCGTGCCTGACCGTCCGCGGACGAACTTGTCGAAGATCCGCTCCATCTGGTCGGGGTCGATGCCCGCGCCGTGGTCCTCCACGGTGATCCGGGCCGCCGCTCCGGCCCGCTCCAGCGAGACGGTGATCTGGCCGGTGTCGGCCGAGCTCTTGAGCGCGTTGTCGAGGAGGTTCGAGAGGACCTGCTGGATCCGGTCGGGGTCGGCGTCGACGATGACCGGCTCGGTGGGCAGGTTGACGGTCATGGCAGGGGCGGACCCGATGTCGCAGGCGTCGACAGCGGTGCTGATCTCGTCCGCGAGGTCGATCGGGTGCCGGTCGTAGCCGTAGCCTCCGGACTCGATGCTCTCGGTGTCGAGGACGTCGCGAGTGAGGGCCTGCAGGCGACGCGCGTTGGCGAAGGCCCGGCGTACGGCGTGGTGACGGTCGTCGTTGCTCATGACGTCCCAGTGGTCGAGGCTGGTCTGGAGGAAGCCGAGGACGCCCGACACAGGCGTGCGCAGCTCGTGGGAGACGACGGAGATGAACTCTTCCTGGGAACGGTTCAGCTCGAGCAGCCGCTGCTCCTGCTCGCGCGACTGGCGCAGGCGCCTGGCCAGCAGGATCGTCAGCGTGAGGCCGACCGTCAGCATCAGGATCACGAGGATCAGACCGACCGACTGAAGAGGGGCCGCCAGCGGCTCGGCGAACTCCTCCTCGTCCTGGGTGAAGACGACCCGCCAGCCGACGGCCGGGACGTCAGCGCTGACGACGAGGTCGTCGCCGATGGTGTGCAGCCCCGGCTCGAGGCTGCGCAGTCGCGCGTCCGGGATCTGTGACCCGAGCCCGGTGGACAGGGTGGACGCCACCACCGTGTCGTCGCTGTCCAGGAACCGCCAGGTGGCGGTGGTGGCACCGTCGTCACCCAGTCCGCGGATCTCCTGGTTGAAGGCGGAGTCGGTCGTGAGCGCCTGCTCGAAGATGAAGGCGCCGCGCACACTGGTGGGGCTCGCCCCCCGGATCGCCACCGCGAAGGCGTAGGTCGGCAGCTCCGTGGTGACCCCGGACGGGGCCACCGGCAGTACGACGGCAGGGGCGGAGGCCAGCGCGGCCTTCGCCGCGGCCCACCCGGGCGCGTCGAACGTGGAGCCGAGGCTTCCCTCGCTCAGGAGCACACCGCTGGTGATGGTGTCGGACCCGTCGACGAGGAAGAAGCCGGACGTGGCCTCGGGGTCGATCGCGAACGCCTGGAGAGCGGCAGCGTCGTTCGTGCTGCCGGTCGTCAGCTCCCAGGGGCGCGCACCGAGCCCGCCTAGGGAGCCGATGCTCGACTCGACGCGCGCGTTGAACGCGCCGGCAGTGGTCCGCACCTGGGCCACCTTCGCGTCCTGCAGCGCACGGGTGCCGCCGTCGACGGCGGAGTTGAGCAGGCTGACCACCGTGACGGCCACCGCCACCACGGCCAGACCTGCGACGGCAGGGATCAGTCGGTCACGTGTCGGCATCTGTCGCTCCTCGGGAAGGCTCGGCTCGGCTCGCTGCGAGTGGGTAGGAGACGACGAAACGCGCGCCGCCGCCGTCGGCATCGGCCACGGACACCTGGCCGCCCATGGAGGCGGCGAACTCGGAGACGATCGCCAGGCCCAGGCCGGCACCGCTGGTGCGGACCACCACGTCGCCGTGCCCGCGGAAGAACCGGCTGAAGATCTGCTCGCGTTCGTCATGGGGAACACCCGAGCCCTCGTCGTCGACGATCAGCTCGGCGCGACCGTGGGCAGCTTGGACCCGGACCCGGATCGCGCTCCCGGCGGGGGAGTACTTCGCCGCGTTGCCGACCAGGTTCGACACGACGCGGTCCACCGCCAGGCGTGACCCGATGACGCCGAGTCCACGGACCGTGCTGTGGGAGACCAGGTGGTCAGGGGCCAGGTCAGGCTGCTCTTCGAGGATGCGACTCACGACCTCGCCGAGGTCGAGGGGAGCGTGGTCCTCCACGTCGGTGCCGCGCTCGAGCTTGGAGAAGTCCAGCAGGTCCTCGACCAGCGCCCCGAGCCTCTGGGCGTTGGCGTCCACCCGCTCGACGTACATGCGCGTCTGTTCGGGGGTGAGCTCGTCGAGACGCATGGTGAGCACCTGCGCGTACCCGGTGATCGCGACGACAGGAGTCCTCAGCTCGTGCGAGGCGGTGGCCAGGAAGACGGTCTTGAGCTCGTCGACCGACCGCATCCGCTTCAACAGCTCACTCTGCTGGGAGTACATCTCGGCATTGGCCAGCGCCGAGGTCAGCACGTCACCCGCCGCGAACAGGGTGCGGAGGTCCGGTCCGGTCAGCCGGCGGCCTGCCACCACGAGGAGGCGGGCCGCGAGACGGCCACCGCGCGAGAGCACGAGGGCGATCGTGTCCCCGGCCCCCACCTCGTCCCGGGGGTGGTGGTCCGCGGGGACGTTGTCGGGCCGCTCGCCCCACACGAACAGCAGCCGTTCGCCATCGGCGGACGGGACCCCCACGGACAGCCCGCGCAGCCCGAGCGCAGCGCCGAGCTCCGCCGACACGGCTGGAAGCACCTCGGCCAGGTCGAGACTGTGCTGGGCCACCGTGGCCAGCTCCGCCACGGTGGCGCTGGCCTCCTGCAGCCGGAGCAGGTCGTCCCGGCTGCGCCGGTCCCGCTCCCGGCGTAGGGCCATCCAGCCGGCCGCGGCGGTCCCGGTGAGCCCGAGGCCGAGGGCGATGAGCCAGGCGACAGCAGGCGTCTGCGGCGGCGTCGTCCAGACCGTCAACGTCCAGCCGGACGTGGTTCCGGAGCCCAGGTCGACCGTCTGGAACGCCGCGTCCGAGGGACGGTGGTCCGGGACCGACATCACCTGTCGGTCCGGCCCCGCGACCGCGATGCCGCCCTCGGAGGGCTTCATTGTCAGCAGCGTCCCGGCCAGGTCCAGCGGCACGACCGCGTAGGCGACGACGTGGTCACGGCGCTCCTGCACCGTGGCCGGCGTGACCGCGGTGTCGTAGGACGCCACTACGACGACCCCCTCGCCGGAGTCGTCCAGCACCGGCTGCGCGGAGTCCCGTGCGCGAACGGCGCTGCTGTCCGCCACGCCCTCGGGAAAGGCAGCGCCGACCTCGGAGGCCCGGACCCCGGCCGACGCCTCAGCCGTGGCGGAGTCGGCTGTCGTCCGCACGTCCTCGGCCACGGCCGCGAGGATGTCGGCGGCCGCGGTCGAGGCGTCGCGCTCGGCCTCCAGGCGGTTGAGCTGCCGACCGATGAGGACCGTGGCCGTCGCCGCCAGGATGGTCAGCACGATCACCGTGGTCGACGCCCAGGTCATCGGGAGGCGGCGCCGGTCCGTGCTCACCTGCGCGTCACCGCCGACCGGAGAGCCTGCAGGTTGCCCTTGGCGAGGAACGGAATGCCCAACGCGGCAGCGCGGGCCCTCAGCGCGGTCGCCTGGTAGTTGCTGTAGATGACGACGCGCAGCCCGGCGTGGGTCGCCACCAGCCGCTCGGCGAGGTCTAGACCGTTCTCGCCCGGTGGCATGCGGTAGTCGAGGACGACGACGTCGGGCGAGACGGACTCGACCAACACCTCCGCGCTCGCTGCGTCGGGCGCGCCGTAGACCTCGTGTCCTTCAAGACCCAGGTCGGTGAGGGCGAGGTCCAGGGCATCGGGGTCGTTGTCGGCTACGACGATTCGAGCCATTCCCATCCCTCACAGCCCGGTCGACCGACGATCGCCGACGTCACCGGACATCTAACACTCGATCACCCCCGTCGGCTTGGAAACGACCAAGCCTTCGCGCGGGGGCCGAGGTCAGCCCTGGCCCGGT
Source organism: Nocardioides szechwanensis (assembly GCF_900103935.1). Classification (GTDB taxonomy): domain Bacteria; phylum Actinomycetota; class Actinomycetes; order Propionibacteriales; family Nocardioidaceae; genus Nocardioides; species Nocardioides szechwanensis. The sequence goes on along the minus strand of NZ_FNIC01000006.1, from coordinate 237,920 downwards.
GCCTGTGGCAGCTCGATCCCGCACGCCTCGAGGGCTTCTAGGACCTCGGGGTCCTGGAGGGCGCCCATCCCACCGCCCGGCCCCCCGGAGCCGAAGTCGCTGGGCATGTCCGTCGGCATGTCAGTGGGCAGGTCGGTCGGGAAGTCCGACGGCAGGTCGGTGGGCATCCCGCTCGGCTGGCCGGTGGGCATCTTGTCCTCCAGCCCGGCTGCCTCGAGGCAGGCCTGGATCTCCTCGAGCTGCCCGGTGTCGAAGCCGCCGGGACGGCCCGAGACCTCGCTGGTGGGATCGGTGGCGGTCTCGTCGCCGCCGTCCGAGTCATCGCCACCACACGCGGTGAGGGCGAGCAGGGCGGCGAGGCTGACGGCGCCGATCGCCGTACGAATCTTGTTCACTGAGGTTGCTTCCTTCTGTCGGGTGCTCATCGCAGGGTGACGTCGTCGGCCTGGAGGCGGCCGTCGCTCTCGGTGCCGGTGATGTCGACGGGGTCGCCGACCTTGACCTGGGAGGACCTGATGCTCGACTCACGGACCACGTCCGTGTTGTCGCCGACCTGGACCTCGTGGCGCTTGCCGCCGAGGTCCTCCACGATCCACACGTCGCCGCGGACCTCGACCAGCTCGCCGATGACCGACTGTGTGTCGTCGTCGGTGGTCCCGGTGTCGGCCGGGAAGCCGCCCTGGGCCAGGCCCTCGGGCATCCCTGTGGGCATCCCCTCCGGGAGCTGTCCACCGGTGAAGCCTCCCGGGCCGGCAGCGGCGGACGTGGACGCGGTGCCGAAGTGCTTCTGGACCAGGGCGCCGCCGAGGAAGCAGACGGTGGCGGCGAGGGCGACCACGAGCAGAGCCCTCAGCCGTGACCGCTTCACGGGCGCGGCGAGCCATTCCTCGTCCAGCATCGGGTCGTCGATGACGGTGTCGGTCATGCGGAGGTCCTCACTCATAGCGCAGGGCTTCGATCGGCCGCAGTGCTGCGGCCCGGTTGGCGGGGTAGAGGCCGAAGAACAGCCCGATCAGGACGGCGACACCGAAGGCCAGGAAGACCGAGTACGGCGCCACCACGGGCTCCACACCGACGATCGTGAACTGGGAGCCGATCAGTCCGGCTGCGACGCCGACCACGCCCCCGAAGAGGGACAGCAGCACCGCCTCGGCGAGGAACTGGCCGATGATGTCCGCCCGGCTAGCGCCGATCGCCTTGCGGATGCCGATCTCCCGGGTCCGCTCGGTCACCGTGACCAGCATGATGTTCATGACTCCGATGCCGCCGACCAGGAGCGAGATCGCGGCGACCGCGCCGAGCAGCACCGTGAACGTCTGGTTGGACGACGTCGCGGCCTCGAGGATCGAGGAGGCGCTGCTGACGCTGTAGTCCCGGTCCGACGAGCTCACGCCGTGACGGGCGTCGAGGATCGCCTGGATCTCGTTCTGGGCGACAGTGACGTCGTCCGCGGAGGTGGCCTTGACCGAGATCGAGCTGAGCGCGCCGTACCCGGACAGAGTGTCCTGGACCGAGGTCGCCGGGGCGATCACCCGGTCGTCGGAGTCGGTCGGGCCGGTGCTGCCCTTCTCGGAGAGCACACCGAGGACCTCGAACTGGAACCCGTTGAACGAGACCATCGTGCCCACGATCTCGGTCAGGTCGGATCCGACCAGCTCCTCCGCGACCGTCTGCCCGACCAGGGCCACCCGCCGCCGTGAGGTGTAGTCGTCGTCGGTGAACGCGGTGCCGTACTGGACCGAGGAGTTGTCGATGAGCAGGTAGGACGCGGTGGTGCCCGTGAACGTGCTGACGTCGTGCGAGGCGCCTTCGAAGGTCGCGGTCACCGACGACGCACTCACGACCGGCGCCAACCCGAGCACGTGGTCGGCCTCCTCGCTGGTCGCCACCGCCTCCGCGTCGTCCATGGTCAGCTCCGCGGTCCGGGTGGAGGTCGCGTTCTGGCTCGTGGTCGCCTCCTCGCCGCCGAACAGCCCACCCCCGGGGAGTCCACCGCCGGGGAACCCGCCACCGCCGCCGGGCCCACCGCCTCCGCCGCCGGAGTCCGCGGTGATCGTGAGGGTGTTGCTGCCGAGAGCGCTGATCGAGTCCTGGACCGCCTTGCTGGATCCGGTCCCGACCGCGACCAGGATGATGACGGCGGCCACTCCGATCAGCACCCCGAGCGTGGTCAGCGCGGAGCGGGTCTTGTTGGCAGTCACGCCCTGCCAGGCGAAGTGGCCGGTCTCTCGGACGTTCATCGGGCACCGACTGCCTGGGCACGAGGGGGTGGTTCGTCCACGCCGACCTGGCGGTCGTCGGACACGATCCGGCCGTCGTTCATCCGGATGATCCGTTTGGCGTGCCGCGCCACCTCGTCCTCGTGCGTGATCACCACCACCGTGCGGCCGCTGGCCGCGAGGTCGTCGAAGAGCCCGAGCACGTCAGCGGTGCTGTGACTGTCCAGGGCGCCGGTCGGCTCGTCCGCCAGCAGGAGGACCGGCTCGGTGACGATGGCGCGCGCGACCGCGACCCGCTGCTGCTGACCGCCGGACAGCTCCGAGGGGACGTGGGAGCCGCGATCGGCGAGCCCGACCCGGCGCAGGGCAGCGGAGGCGCGCCGGGTGCGCTCCGACGTGCGTACGCCGGCGTACGCCAGCGGCAGCTCGACGTTGCGCTGCGCCGTCGTCCGCGCGATCAGGTTGAAGCTCTGGAAGACGAACCCGATCTTGCGGTTCCGCACGAGTGACAGCCGGTTCTCGTCGAGGCGCCGTACGTCGATCCCGTCCAGCAGGTAGCGACCGGCGGTGCCGACATCGAGGCAGCCGATGATGTTCATCAGGGTGGACTTGCCGGACCCGGAGGCGCCCATGATGGCCACGTAGTCGCCGTGCTCCACGCGCAGGTCCACTCCGTCGAGGGCATGGACCGCGGCCTCTCCCTGCCCGTAGACCTTGGTGATCCCGGTCAGCTCGATGACGGCACGACGGGCGGTGACCCGGGTCATCCGAGGCCACCCATCCCGCCGCCGGCGGGGAACGTGAACCCGGTCGGTGACTCGGCCTGGTCGGGGAGCAGGACGGTGTCGCCGTCCTCGAGGCCGCTGAGCACCTCGGTGTAGCCGTCGCCCTCCAGGCCGGTGACGACCTGCACGGTGCTGGTGGTCCCGTCGGAGGTCTGGACGGTCGCGGTGGTGTTCTGCCCGACAGTCGTGAGCGCGCTAGCCGAGACTCGGACGACGTCCTGCTTGCTGCCGGTGGTGACGACGACCTGGGTGCTCTGGCCGAGCTTGACCCCCTGGGACTCGCCGAGGGTGACCGTGACGCCGTACTCCACCACGTTGTTGGTCACGGTCTCGATCGCGTCGACCGCGGTGACGGTGGCGGTGATCTCCTTGCCGCTCGCCGACAGGGTGACGGTCGCTTCCTGGCCCACGTGGACGTCGGCGATGTCGGCCTCGGCCACGTCCGCGGTCACCTCGAGCGCGTCGGTGTCGGTCAGCGTCACGAAGCCCGTCGCCTCGGTCGTCGCGGTGCCGGAGCTGGTGCTCGTGGACGAGCTCGACGTGCTCGAGGTGGCCGAAGCCGGCTCGCCGACGGTGCCGTTGACCTGGGCGACGGTGCCGGCGACGGGTGCCTGCAGCACCGTCTGCTCCAGGGTGGTCTCGGCCTGGGCGAACGCGACCTCGGCGCTGGTGACCTGGGCCTGTGCTGAGGCGATCTCGCTGTCCCGGGGGCCCTGCCGGCTGACGGCCACGCCGGCCTTGCTCGAGGCGAGACCGGTCTGGGCGGAGGTGAGCTGGTCCTGGGCGCTGGCCACCTGCTGGCGCGACTGGAGCAGGGTCGAGTCGCGGGACGCGCGGGCCGATGCCAGCGACGACTGGGCGGTCCTGACGGCCGCCTGGGCGGCAGCGACGGCGTTCTGGTTCTGCGGGGTGCGGTTGGCCTGGTACGCCTCGCGGGCGTCCTGGAGGTCGTCCTGGGCCGAGGCCAGGGAGACCTCGGCGCGCCGGACCGAGGCGTTCTGCTGGGACCGGGCCAGGCTCAGGCTCTGCTGCGCCGAGCGCAGGCTGGTGCGGGCGCTCTCCACCGACACCTCGGCCTGGTCGATCGAGGTGGCGTCGGCCGCCTGCTCCTGCGGCGTCTGGCCCTGGAGGACCCCGTCGTACGCCGCCTGCGCGGAGCGCAGCTGGGCCTGCGCCGAGGCCAGCGACTGCTGCGCCGAGGTCTGGTCGACCCTGGCGAGGACCTGGCCCTTGCGCACCTTCTGGCCCGCCTTGACCACGATCGCGGTGACGATCCCGCCCGAGCCCTGGAAGTCCACGTTGACGGCGTTCCCGGAGGCGATGTTGCCGTTCGCGGACACCGCGGCCGTCACGGCGCCGGTGTCCACAGCCGCGGTCTGGGCCTCTGTCTCCTGCTCGCCGCCGGTCCCGCGGACCGTCCACAAGATGAGCCCGATCACGACCAGCACGGCGACCGCGATGACGAGGTTGAGGATCAGCCCGCGGCGCCCGGGCAGCCGCCGGTCGCTCAGCGGTTCGGGGAGGACGTCGGTCGAGTCCGGGGTGCTCATGGGAGGGGACACTGGCCGAACAACCTCCGAGGCTGCTTCGACGACCCTGGGAGTTTGCTGGGAGCCCTTCGCTCACAGGCAACTGCCAGGAACCTGCCAGCAAACGGTCAGCCGGACGGCCCACGCTCACTGCATGGCAGCGATCACCCCCGACTCCGTCGTTCCCGGCACTCGGCTGCTGGTGGTCGAGGACGAGCCGGCGATCCAGGACATGCTCGCGATGTGCCTGGCCTTCGTCGGGTACGACGTCCTGCGCGCCGGAAGCGGCTCCGAGGCGCTGGCACACGCCGACAGGTCACGCATCGACCTCGCGCTCCTCGACGTGATGCTGCCCGACACCGATGGCGTCGACCTGCTGCGACAGCTGCGCAAGGTGCACCCGGACATGGCGGCCGTCTTCGTCACCGCACGCGACGCCCTGGAGGACCGCCTCGCTGGGCTGACCCTCGGCGGCGACGACTACGTGACCAAGCCGTTCTCGCTGGAGGAGGTCGTGGCCCGGGTCGGGGTGGTGCTGCGCCGTACCCGACCTGCTGCCCGGACCGAGACCACCCGGCTGACCTACGCCGACCTGGAGCTCGACGAGGACCGCCACGAGGTCCGCCGGGCCGGTCAGCTGGTGGTCCTGTCGCCCACCGAGTTCGCTCTCCTGCGGTTCCTGATGCGCAACGCCGAGCTGGTGATGAGCCGCGCCCAGATCCTCGACCACGTCTGGCACTACGACTTCAACGGCAATTCCGGCGTGGTCGAGTCCTACATCAGCTATCTGCGGCGCAAGGTCGACACCGTCGAGCCGGCGCTCATCCACACGATCCGCGGGGTCGGCTACGTGCTCAGGGTGCCGGGGGAGTGATGCGGCTCCCGTCCCTGGGGCTCTCCATCCGAGCCCGTCTGGTGCTCGGCATGGTCCTGCTGATCTCGGCGGGCCTCGCCGCCGCGAACGTCTCGGGCATCCTGCTACTGCGGTCCTACCTGCTCGACCGGCTCGACTCGCAGGTCGGGTCGGTCGCACCCGAGGGCCAGGAGGAGCCTCCGCCGGGCGCCCCGGGCGTCCTGTGCGCCAACCCCCGCGACCCCCAGGGCCTGCGCAGCGACTTCCTGCTCCTGGTCCTCGACGCCGACGGCAACGTGACGTGCTCGTTGGGACCCGATCTCGGTGACGCGGCGCCCCTGCTGGACCAGGCGGACCTCGGGGCGACGGACGAGCTGGTCACCGTGCCGTCGGTCGACGGCGAGAGCCGGTGGCGGGTGCGCGCCGAGTCCGACAACAGCTCCGGCCAGACTGTCGTCTTCGCCGTCTCCCTCGCGGACGCCGACGCGACCGTCTCCCGGCTGACGTGGTTCTCACTGCTGGTCAGCGCCCTCGTGCTGATGTTCACCGCCGCGGCCGCGTGGGCGATCGCCAGGATCGGGCTCCAGCCTCTGGAGCGGATCGAGGAAACCGCCGAGCACATAGCCGCCGGCGACCTGAGCGAGCGGGTCCCGACGTACCGGCGCAACACGGAGGTCGGGCGCCTCGCCCACGCGCTCAACGGCATGCTCGGCCAGATAGAGAGGGCGTTCTCGGCCAGCACGACCTCCGAGGCCCGGCTGCGCACCTTCATCTCGGACGCCAGCCACGAGCTTCGTACGCCGGTCGCGGCCATCCGCGGCCACGCTGAGATGTGGCGTACCGGCATCAGCACCGACCTCGACACCGTCATGACACGCATCGAGTCGGAGTCCAAGCGCATGGGCGACCTCGTCGACGACATGCTGCTCCTGGCCCACCTCGACCAGTCCCGACCCCTGGAGCGGACCCCGGTCGACCTGCTCAGCCTCGCCACCGACGCCGTGGTCGACACCCAGGCGTTGCAGCCCGAGCGACAGATCGCGATCGACGCCCAGCCCGGCGCCGATCCACCGGTCGTGGTCGGGGACCAGTCCCGGCTGCGCCAGGTCCTGGCCAACCTGCTCACCAACGCCCTGGCCCACACCCCGGCCTCCTCGCCGATCGAGGTCGGCGTACGGACCCGGGACCGTCAGGTCGAGGTCACCGTCCGCGACGCCGGCCCCGGCATGGCACCTGAGGTGCTCGCGAAGGTCTTCGACCGCTTCTACCGGGCCGACCCCGGACGGACCCGCAGCCACGGTGGCTCCGGCCTCGGCCTGGCGATCGTCAAGTCGCTGACCGAGGCGCACGGCGGCACCGTGACCTGCTCGAGCGACCTAGCGACGGGAAGCACGTTCGTGGTGAGCCTGCCGCTCCTGCGAGGGGACTCCGCGTGAGGGACCTTCCGTCCCATCTGCGGTGCGATCGGGCTCTCGGCTGCCCAGGTACAGGTGGCAGTGCAGACAGACGGGGCGACCGGCGGCGGGGCTGGCTCCGGCGCGGGGCTGGCTCCGGCGCGGGGCCCGGTCGTCCGCGCCGGGTCACGACGGACCGCAGCATCCACGCGGCATCGCTCCGGCTGCTCCGCCGGGCCGGGCCGTCCGCGGTCACGGTCAGGCTGTGGCCGCCGAGTCCGGGGTGGCCAAGACGACCAGCTACCGCCGGTACGCCGACCGGGAGGCGGTGCTGCGTGCGGCCCTAGCCGACGCGATCGGGCACCCCGACGCGACGGTCGCGGCCACGCCGCGGGAGAGGGCCCGGGAGGCCCTGGACCAGACCTGGCGCCAGATGACCGAGGTGCTCGGAGCCGGGGGACTGGCCGCGATCATCGGCGACACGGACCCGCGGTTCACCGAGCTGTTCCGAAGCGTGCTGCATCCCTATCGCCAGGCGTTGGTCGACCTGATCCGCGCCGACATGGGCGCGGGCGACCTGCGTCCCGACCTGCACCCCGACGCCGTGGCGAGCGTGCTGGTCGGCGCCTACCTGGGCGAGCTGGTTAGGCGCGGGCGGGTCGACCCGGGGTTCAGCGAGACATGCGTGGACCTGATCTGGGCCGCCATCGCCGCCAAGCCAGTGGGCCGCTGACGCGAGTAGGGCGAAGGTTAGGAGCCGTGCTGAGGGTCGATCCGTCCGACTCCGAGGTCAGGGGGCGTCGACTGCCCGTCGCGATCCGTTCAAGCATGAGGACGCACCGACGCAGGTCGAGGTCAACTCGAGTTTGTAACCGGTGGTCGGGCTGGGTGGGGCTGCGAGACACTGCGGGACATGCAACTGTCAGTGCGGCCTCTCGCCGAAGAGCAATGGTCTGCAGCCCGGGCCTTGCTCCACCGCGCCTTCGTCGATGAGCCGTTCACCGTAGAGATGTACGGCCAACCGCTTCTTGATCGCTGGGGCGGGTCCTGGGACCTGTACTCCTCTGTGCGGGGTGAGGAGTCCACGGTCGTGCTGGGGGCCCACGCGGGCGAGGTGCTTGTCGGGGTAGTGATGGGAAGCGCGGCGGGAAACTGTCGGCTATGTCGGGTGCTGGCGCGCGAGCCGCGGCCTGAGGATCATCACCTTGCCATCGACTGGCAGTTCCACCAGAACGTCGCGCAGGTGCATGGGCTGCTCGATACGCACGCCTGGGTCGAGAAGGCGGCGGTGGAGCCGGCGCTCCACGGCTTTGGCATCGGGCGTCGGCTGCTGGAGTCTGTTGCGGCGGCGTTGGAGACGGAGGAGCCAGCGGAACTAGTCCTCGAGTGTGCACCCGACCGGGTCGGTTTCTACACGGGGTTGGGCTACGAGACGGTCAGCAGCATCGAGGATCCCGCCGGTCCCGACGCGTACCTGATGCAACGTCGAATCAACTGAGTCGACGAACGCGATGAGGGCCCCGGCGAAGCCGGAGCCCTCATCGTCTCAAACGCCGAGTGCGAGCACTAAGCGCACAATTTCTAGATGTCGTAGTAGAGCTCGAACTCGTGCGGGTGCGGGCGCATCTGCACGGGCAGGATCTCCTGGGTGCGCTTGTAGTCGATCCAGGTCTCGATCAGGTCGGGGGTGAAGACGTTGCCGGCCGTCAGGAACTCGTGGTCGGCCTCGAGCGAGTCGAGGACGGCGTTGAGCGAGGTCGGGACCTGGGCGATGTCGGCCATCTCGTCGGGCGGGAGCTCGTAGATGTCCTTGTCGATCGGGGCGGGGGGCTCGGTCTTGTTCTTGATGCCGTCGAGGCCGGCCAGCAGCAGCGCCGAGAAGGCGAGGTACGGGTTGGCGGACGGGTCGGGGCACCGGAACTCGATGCGCTTGGCCTTCGGGTTGGAGCCCGTGATCGGGATCCGGACGCAGGCCGAGCGGTTGCGCTGGGAGTAGACCAGCGAGATCGGGGCCTCGAAGCCGGGGACCAGGCGGTGGTAGGAGTTGACCGTCGGGTTGGTGAAGGCCAGCAGCGACGGGGCGTGCTTCAGGATGCCGCCGATGTAGTAGCGGGCCATGTCGGACAGGCCGCCGTAGCCGGTCTCGTCGTAGAACAGCGGCTCGCCGTTGTTCCAGATCGACTGGTGCACGTGCATGCCGGAGCCGTTGTCGCCGAAGATCGGCTTGGGCATGAAGGTCGCGGTCTTGCCGTTGCGCCACGCGGTGTTCTTGATGATGTACTTGAACTTCATCACGTCGTCGGCGGCCTTGAGCAGCTCGTCGAAGCGGTAGTTGATCTCCGCCTGGCCGGCGGTGCCGACCTCGTGGTGCGCGCGCTCCACCAGCAGGCCCGACTTCTCGAGCTCGATGACCATCTCGTCGCGCAGCTCACCGAAGTGGTCGGTCGGTGCGACGGGGAAGTAGCCGCCCTTGTACTTGACCTTGTAGCCGCGGTTGTCGTTCTCGAACGCGGCGCCGGTGTTCCAGGCGCCGGCCGCGGACTCGATCTCGTAGTAGCCGGCGTTCGCCTTGGTCTCGAAGCGCACGTTGTCGAAGACGTAGAACTCGGCCTCGGGGGCGAAGTACGCCGTGTCGCCGATGCCCGTGGTGCCGAGGTAGGCCATGGCCTTCTTGGCGATGTTGCGCGGGTCGCGTGAGTAGGGCTCACCGGTCAGCGGGTCGTGGATGAAGAAGTTGACCACGAGCGTCTTGGCGGTACGGAACGGGTCGATGTAGGCGGTGGTCGGGTCCGGGAACAGCGACATGTCGGACTCATGGATGGCCTGGAAGCCACGGATCGAGGACCCGTCGAAGTTCAGACCGTCCTCGAACACGGACTGGTCGAACGACGAGACGGGGACCGTGAAGTGCTGCATGACGCCGGGCAGGTCACAGAACCGGACGTCGACCATCTCGACGCCCTGGTCCTTGATGTAGGCGAGCAGCTCGTCGCTGTTCTGGAACATTCGTCCTCCTTGGCTGCGACCCACGTGGGGCAGCCGACAAAAGCAAGCGAAGTGGGGCTCCCGGTGCGACGTTGCGCCGGGGGATGGCCTGCAAACTACGAACCGGCCATTTCTCGACCGTATCGGTTTTGTTTCTGGGATGTAACAGGTGGGTCAGGCGCGAGAAGATCGTGGTCCTGGCCCGTGGCCACTAGCCTGGAGGGGTGATGAGCCCGTGCTGACCCCGGCCCTCGAGTCGGCGTCGTGGGCACGGCGCGTGCTCGCCCTGTTCGTCGACTGGATCGCCTCCACCCTGACCGTGATCGCGATCGTGGGACTCGAGGACTACAGCGAGCCGGGCAGCAGCGCCCAGCTCTTCGTGCTCGTCGTGTACGTCGTCGAGTCGGCCGCGTTCACCTGGCTGCTCGGTGGCTCCTTCGGCAAGCTCGTGACCCGCCTGCGCGTCGTACCGGCCGACGGGCGGCTCCGTCCGCTCAACCCCCTCAAGGCTCTGCTGCGTCAGGTGATGGTCGCGCTCGTCATCCCGCCACTGGTCTACCGGGCGGACGGCCGGGGGCTGCACGACCTGGTCGCGGGAACCGTCACCGTCTCACTGGAGACGTTCCGCACCCTGCGGCGCTAGCCTGGCTCCACCCTCCACCCCGAAAGGCACCCCCATGTCGCGAACCGCCCTGCGCCGTACGGCCTCCGCCGCCGTGCTCACCCTGGCCCTGTCCGCCTTCGCCGCGTGTGGCGGGGGAGACGACGAGTCGGCCGACGACCCGGTCCCCGACACCAGCAGCTCCACCAGCGAGCCGACGGAGGAGACCTCCGACGAGCCCACCGAGGAGACCGAGGCCGCCGAGCCGACCGCGGGGGAGGAGATCGACGCGTCCGAGATGGTCGAGGTCTTCGCCGGCGCGTTCGAGCAGGCGACCACCGCGACGTTCGCCATGAACACGGGAGGGGACGCCGGCTACTCCGCGACGGGAGAGGCCGACTTCAGCACCGTCCCTCCGTCGATGCACGTGTCCATGGAGATCGCTCAGCTCCCGGAGCCGATCGAGATGATCATCGTCGACAACACGCTCTACCAGACCAGCCCCGGCACCGGCGGCAAGTTCACCGCCACCTCGCTCGATGACCCCAGCAGCCCCTTCGCCAGCCTCGGCGACCAGCTCGACATCCGTTCGCAGTTCGAGGCGATGGAGAAGGCGATCACCGCCGCGACGTACGTCGGTGAGGAGGACGGCCTCGAGCACTACAGCCTGGTGCTCGACTCCGCCGTCCTGCTCGAGGGCCAGGGCACCGACGTCAGCACGCTGCCGGAGGGCACGCTGCCGCCGTCGTTCGCCTACGACCTGTGGTTCGACGACGACGGCTACTTCCGCAAGATGGAGGCCGGCCTCGGTGACCTCGGCGGCAAGCTGACCGCGACCTACGACAACTGGGGCGAGCCGGTCAACATCAGCGCGCCGCCGGCCTCGCAGATCCAGTAGGCGAGACCCAGTAGTCAGGACGAGCTGGGTCAGCGCCCGCGCATGTTGCCGCGCATGCCCTTCATCGACGTCGGCACCGGGCCCTTGGGCATCGGGATGGCCGAGCGGTTGGCGTCGAGCGCCTTCAGCCGGTTGAGCACGTCGGTGATCTGCGCGGGCTTGACCTGACGGCCCAGCTTGGTCACGTGGCGCACCAGGCGGGCGAGCGGGACCTGACCCTCGCCGTCCCCGACGAGGACCTCGTGGATCGGCGTCTCGGCGGCCACCCGCTCGTGCTTGCGGCGCTCGCTGAGCATCAGCTGGCGTACGCGGTGGGGGTTGCCCTCACCGACGAGCACGATGCCCGGAGGGCCGACGACCCGGTGCACGACGTCCTGCTGCTTGGTGAACGCGATGACCGGGTCGGACTTCCAGCCGCGCTTGAGCATCGTCAGCGCGCTCGCCGCGGCCCCGGGCTGGCCGGACATCCGGGCGTACGCCGTCTTCTGCGCGCGGCGCGAGAAGACGATCATCATCCCGAGGAACCCGAGCAGCAGGCCACCGACGGTCGACATGACCCAGCCGATGACGCCGGCACCGGGCAGGAGGTAGAAGATCGCGAAGCCGATCCCACCGAAGAGCAGGAACGAGCCGAGCAGCCACAGCCCGATCCGCTTGTCGGTCTGCTTCGTCATCTTGTAGGTGGCGAAGATCTGCTGCCGACGACTCATGTCGGCGGGGTCGGTCGGGGTTTCCTTGCTCTTTCGGGCCATGAGAGCGGTGCTGCCTTTGCTATTCAGGTGGTCAGACGGTGGCGGTGGTGGACAGGCCCTCGCGGGCATCCATCGCCTGACGGTACAGCCGTCCGGCCCGGTAGGACGAACGGACCAGCGGCCCGGACAGGACTCCGGAGAAGCCGATGTCGTCGGCCTCGTCGCGGAGCTCGACGAACTCCTCGGGCTTGACCCAGCGCTCGACCGGGTGGTGGCGCACCGAGGGGCGGAGGTACTGGGTGATCGTGATCAGCTCGCAGCCGGCGGCGTGCAGGTCACGCAGGGCCTGGGAGACCTCGTCGCGGGTCTCGCCCATGCCGAGGATCAGGTTGGACTTGGTGACCAGGCCGAAGTCGCGGGCCTGGGTGATCACGTCGAGCGACCGGTCGTAGCGGAACGCCGGGCGGATCCGCTTGAAGATCCGCGGCACCGTCTCGACGTTGTGGGCGAGCACCTCGGGACGGGACTCGAAGACCTCGCGGAGCAGGTCGGGCTTGCCGTTGAAGTCGGGGATGAGGTTCTCGACGCCGGTGCCGGGGTTGAGCTCGTGGATGGCGCGCACGGTCTCGGCGTAGAGCCAGGCGCCGCCGTCCTCGAGGTCGTCGCGGGCGACGCCGGTGATGGTGGCGTAGCGCAGCTCCATCTTCTGCACCGACTCGGCCACGCGGCGCGGCTCGTCGCGGTCGAGCGGCTGCGGCTTGCCGGTGTCGATCTGGCAGAAGTCGCAGCGGCGGGTGCACTGGTCGCCGCCGATGAGGAACGTCGCCTCGCGGTCCTCCCAGCACTCGAAGATGTTGGGACAGCCGGCGGCCTGGCACACCGTGTGGAGGCCTTCGGACTTCACCAGGCTCTGCAGGTGCTTGTACTCCGGACCCATCGTGGCGCGGGTCTTGATCCACTCCGGCTTGCGCTCGATCGGGGTCTCGGCGTTGCGGACCTCCAGCCTGAGAAGCTTGCGCGGTCCGGGGTCGGTAGGAGCGGTGGTCACGTCGGCCAACTCTACGCGGGGGTCGGTCAGGGGACGTCGCGGCGCCGGAACGTCAGCACCGAGGCGGTCCCCACCCCGAGCAGCAGCACGCCGTAGTAGAGCGAGCCGTCGACGAGCGTCAGCTCGCGCAGCTGGTCACACTCGGAGCCCTCGATCGGCCCATCGGTGAAGCAGTGCTGGGGCACCTCGACGTAGTACCTGGTGCCGTCCTTGATGATCGCGGAGACGTTCTTGTGGGGGAACCAGCGCTCGCTGATGCCGAGCGCGGCGAAGATGAGGCTGCCGGCGAGGACGACCCCGAACAGGACGCCGACCGTGGCCACCGTGCTGCGGAAGAGCATCGTCATGGCGAAGGCGCCCAGGGCCGCCGCGGCCCCGAAGACGGACCCGCGCAGGGCGAACTCCAGGCAGTCGGCCAGGACGCCGTCAGGAACCTTCAGGTCGCGGGAACGCGCCACCATCCACAGCGCCAACCAGTACGTCGCCGACATCACCGCCGAGACCACGAAGGAGGTCACCAGGACGACGAGTGCCTTGGCGGCCCAGACCCGTCCTCGCCGTGACTCGAAGAGGAGCTGGTTGCTCATCGACCCGCTGTTCCAGTCGTGGCCGGCGAACGTCGTGCCCGCGAGCATGACGAGCAGGGTCAGCACGGCGACGACCGCCAGCCCGGTCTCGCTGCGTTGCTGGCCAAGCTTGAGCGGCTGGCTGTTGGTGTACCACCCGACGACCTGCTCCTCGCACAACGCTCGGTCCTCCACCCCGAACCGGCCGGGGCGCTTCTCGCACTGCGCGATCTCCGGCGCGGCGCTGGCCCGGGCGGCGTCGAGGTCGTCCTGGGACGGCGGCCTGGTGTCCCAGATCAGCGTCGCCGCGATCAGGGTGGGGACGACGACGGCCGCGGCCAGCAGCAGGAGCACGGCGCGCCGCCAGCGCAGGCGGGTGAGCTCGACCGCGAGGAGCTGCCTCATCGGGTCGCTCCCGTGGCTTCGTGACCCAGCGTGTGACCCAGCGTGTCGGCCTCGGTGAGCTCGAGGAACACCGACTCGAGGTCGCGGCGGACCGGGGTCAGGGCCGAGAGCCAGATGCCGGCCTCGCCGAGCACCTGGGTCACCCGGGAGGGGTCGTCGCTCTCGACCAGCAGGCTCGCCCCGTCGGCAGGCGTGGTCACCACGAAGCCCGCGCCGTCGAGGACGCGATGGGCAGCGGTCGGGTCCGGTACGTCGACCCGCATCGAGGCGGGGCCGCCCTGCAGGAGCTCGTCGACCGGGCCGCTCGCGAGCATCCGGCCGTTGCCGATGATCGTGGCCGACGTACAGACCTGCTGGACCTCGGCCAGGATGTGCGAGCTCAGCAGCACGGTGACGCCGCGCTCGCCGAGGTCGCGGATGGTGTCGCGGATCTCGCGGATGCCGGCGGGGTCGAGGCCGTTGGTGGGCTCGTCGAGGATCAGGAGCTCCGGGTCCTTGAGGAGGGTGGCCGCGATGGCGAGCCGCTGCTTCATGCCGAGCGAGTAGGACTTGAAGCGGTCTCGGTCGCGTCCGGTGAGCCCGACGGTCTCGACCGCCGCGTCGACCCGGGCCTTGGGCACCCCGATCGAGCGGGCCAGGAGCGTGAGGTTCTGGTGGCCGCTGAAGTTGGGGGAGAACTTGGGCGACTCGACGACGGCCCCGATGCGGTCGATGACCTGGGGGAGCGCCGACGGCACGGGATGCCCGAAGAGCTCCATCGAGCCCTTGCTGGCCCGCGCCAGGCCCAGCAGCATCCGGATCGTCGTGGTCTTGCCCGAGCCGTTGGGCCCGAGGAACCCGTGTACGCCGCCGCGTGGCACGGCGAGGTCGAGGTCGTTGACCGCGACCCGGAGGCCACCCCTCCGGCTGCGGAACTCCTTGCGAAGCCCCGTCGTCTCGATCACCAGGTCACTCATGTCGCCCTCTCATCGTCCGAGGTAGACGATCCAAACAGCCGAAAGGTTGCCCGGAGGGACAGACACGCGTCAGGGAGTGAGCAGCTCGATCCGTGGAGCCAGCGGCCGCGGCTCGTAGTCGGGGGTCGCGACGTAGGGGCCCCAGGCGAGGAGGTCGGCGAGGTGCCGCTCCACGGACGGCAGCACGTCGCGCACGGTCACCGGCCGGCCGACCTCCTGCGTCAGCGTGGTGACGCCGGCGTCGGCGATGCCGCAGGGGACGAACCGGTCGTACCAGCCGAGGTCGACGTCGCAGTTGAGCGAGAAGCCGTGCATCGTCACGCCGCGGCTGACCCGGATCCCGATCGCGGCGACCTTGCGCTCGGGGCCGCGGCCGTCGGCGTGCAGCCACACTCCGCTGCGGCCGGGCACCCGCGCGGTGACCACGCCGAGGTCGGCGCACACCCCGATCAGGGCCTCCTCGACGCGGCGTACGTAGTCGACGACCTTGACGTGGTCGGGCAGGGTGACGATCGGGTAGCCGACCAGCTGGCCGGGACCGTGGAAGGTGATCTTGCCGCCGCGGTCGACGTCGATGACCTCGGCGCCGCCGGGGTCGGCCGGTCGCTCGTGGGGCTCGGTGCGCTTGCCCGCGGTGAAGACAGGCGGGTGCTCGAGCAGCAGGACGGTGTCGGGCTGGCTCTTGTCGACGACCCGGGCGTGCACGTCGCGCTGGAGGTTCCAGGCAGCGAGGTAGTCGACCGCGTCGGCGCCGAGGCCGACCTGCTCGAAACGGAGGTCACTCACGCGCTCGAGGTTACTCGGGCGGTGCCTGTGGACAACCGCGGCGGCACCTCGCGAGGTGGGTAGGAGTCCACGCATGTCCCGATCCCGTACGACGCTCGCGGCCCTCGCCCTCGTGGTGACGGTCGCGGGGTGCACGCCCGACCCGCCCGCGACCGTGCCGACCGATGCGCCGGTCGCGGGCCCCGCGGTGCCGGGCCGGTCCCCGGTCGCCCTCCTGCACGCCTGGGACCGGCGGCGTGCCGCTGCCTGGGCGGCAGGTGATCCTCACGCGCTGCGGTCGCTCTACGTCGCGGGGTCGGCGGCCGGGGCGCGGGACCTGGCGATGCTGAGGTCGTGGTCGGCACGGGGCCTCACCGTCGCGCCGCTGGACGTGCAGGTCCTGGCGGGCGCGGCGGTGGCACGCGCGCCGGGTCGGGTCACGTTCGTGGTGACCGAGCGGCTGGCCCGGGCCGAGGCCCGCTCGGGGTCGCGAACCTGGCTGCTGCCGCGCGGGCAGGTCGGCACCCGGCGGGTGACGATGTGGCGCGTCGCAGGCCGGTGGCGCGTCGCGTCCGTCTCCGCAGGCTCCTAGGCCAGTGCCGTGTGGAGCACGGCGTGGACGTCGCGGTCCTGGATCGCGTAGCCGGACGCCTCGAGGGCGGCGGGGCGGACGTTGAGGGAGCCGAGCAGCTCGGGGGCCATCTCGCCGGCCCCGACCTTGAGCAGCGGGCCGGGCACCACGGCGAACGCCGGGCGGGAGAGAGCCTTCGCCAGCGCCTTGGTGAACTCCGCGTTGGTGGGCGTCTCGGCGCAGCACAGGTTGAACGCGCCTGACGCCGACGGGTGCTCGGCGAGGTGCGCGACCGCGTCGACCCAGTCGCGCAGCGAGATCATCGCCATGTGCTGGCGGCCGTCGCCGAGGCGGGCGCCGAGGCCGGTCTTGAAGACGGTGCGCAGCTGCTTGAGTGGCGCGCTGCGCCGGTCCATCACCGGGGACGTGCGCAGGATGCAGACCCGGGCGCCGGCGTCGACGGCCGGGTCGGCCGCGGCCTGCCACTCGCGCGTCACCTGCGTGAGCAGCGCGTGCCCGCGGCTGTCGGAGCTCTCGGTGAGGACCTGGCTCCCGTGGTCGCCGTAGTAGGAGATGCCGTTGCCGGCGAGGAACGCCGGCGGCGTGTCGGCGGCCGCGATCGCGTCGGCCAGGGCCCGCGTGGTGCGCACCCGGCTGGCGCGCAGGTCACGCGCCCAGGTCTTGGAGTGCGGGTTGCCCGCGGTGGGGGAGCCGGCCAGGTTGACCACCGCGTCGGCGCTCGCGACCAGGTCGTGGTCGACGACGCCCTGGTAGGGGTCCCACGTCGACTCGCCCGCGCCCTCCGCGGCCCGACGTACGAGCGTGGTGACGGTGTGGCCGCGGCGCAGCAGCTCGTCTCGCAGGTGGGTGCCGAGGAAGCCGGAGCCTCCGGCGAGGACGATCGAGAGGGAGGCCATGCCGTCCACCCTGCCATGCGGAGCAACCGACACGCCGACCCAACATGTGGTCCCGGAGATCGCAGGCGCCACTACATATGGTGGCCGACGCAGCTGGTTCGGCCCATCATCCAGACGGGTCGAGGCAAGAGGGAACCCGGTGAGACTCCGGGACTGCCCCGCAGCGGTGAGTGGGAACGAACGCCGTCACGAAGCACTGGGTGCGAGACCTGGGAAGCGACGGTCAGTAGGGGTCGAGCGTCATGCCCACGAGTCCGAAGACCTGCCAGCGCACCGCACCCGCCGGGTGTGGTGGTCCGAGGCCTCGTGGGACGGCCGACGGCTCGTACGACGGCGCCCTGCCCTCGTGCCGTCGTCCCCCTCGCAGACCCCGGACCGTCAGGACCGATCTCGCGAGGAGAGAGACATGACGGTCACAGATCTGGGCACCGAGACGCGCACGACCATGAGCGTGCGCAAGCGCAACGGCGACAGCGAGCCGGTCGACGTCAACAAGATCGTCAAGGCGGTGGACCGGGTCGCGCGCGACCTGGCCGACGTGGACCCGATGCGGGTCGCGACCCGCACGATCAGCGGGCTCTACGACGGCGCGACCACCGCGGAGCTGGACCGGTTGTCGATCCAGACGGCCGCGGAGATGATCGGCGAGGAGCCGCAGTACTCCCGGCTCGCGGGCCGGCTGCTGGCCGGCTACGTCGAGAAGGAGGTCCGCAACCAGGGGGTCGCGTCGTTCAGCCAGTCGGTGTCGCTCGGTCACGCCGAGGGGCTGATCGGCGACGAGACGGCGTCGTTCGTGAAGGACAACGCCCGCAAGCTGGACTTCGCGGTGGACCCCGCCGGTGACCAGCGCTTCGAGTACTTCGGGCTGCGCACGGTCTACGACCGCTACCTGCTGCGGCACCCGTCGACCCGGCAGGTGATCGAGACGCCGCAGTACTTCCTGCTCCGCGTCGCGTGCGGTCTCGCCCAGAGCCCGGGGGAGGCCATCCGGTTCTACCGGCTGATGTCGTCGTTGGCCTACCTGCCGTCGTCGCCGACCCTGTTCAACTCCGGCACCCGGCACACGCAGATGTCGTCGTGCTACCTCGTCGACAGCCCGCGCGACGACCTCGACTCGATCTACGGGCGCTACGCCCAGGTCGCCAAGCTGTCGAAGTTCGCCGGCGGGATCGGGATCGCGTTCTCGCGGGTGCGCTCGCGCGGAGCACTGATCCGCGGCACCAACGGCCAGTCCAACGGGATCGTGCCGTTCCTGCGCACGCTCGACAGCTCGGTCGCCGCCGTCAACCAGGGCGGTCGCCGCAAGGGGGCTGCCTGCGTCTACCTCGAGCCCTGGCACCCGGACGTCGAGGAGTTCCTGGAGCTCCGCGACAACACCGGTGAGGACGCCCGTCGTACCCACAACCTCAACCTGGCCAACTGGGTGCCCGACGAGTTCATGCGCCGGGTCGAGGCCGACGAGGTGTGGTCACTGGTCGACCCCGACCAGGCGCCGGAGCTGCCCGACCTGTGGGGGCCGGCGTTCGACGAGGCCTACCGCCGCGTGGAGGCCGAGGGCCGCTACGTGCGGCAGGTGAAGGCGCGTGACCTCTACGCCCGGATGATGCGCACGCTCGCGCAGACCGGCAACGGCTGGATGACGTTCAAGGACGCCGCCAACCGCACCTGCAACCAGACCCGCGACACGCCGGGCGGGCCAGTCGTGCACCTGTCCAACCTGTGCACCGAGATCATCGAGGTCTCCTCCGACGGCGAGACCGCGGTGTGCAACCTGGGTTCGGTCAACCTCGCGCAGCACGTGACGCGCGAGGGCATGGACTGGGACAAGCTGCGCGAGACGGTGCGTACGGCGGTCCCGTTGCTCGACCGCGTCATCGACATCAACTTCTACCCGAGCGTGGAGTCGGCGGCCTCCAACCCGCGCTGGCGGCCGGTCGGGCTCGGGCTGATGGGGCTGCAGGACGTGTTCTTCGCGCTGCGGCTGGCCTTCGACTCCGACGAGGCGCAGGAGCTGTCGACCCGGATCTCGGAGGAGATCTACCTGACCGCGCTCGAGGTGTCGTGCGAGCTGGCGCGGCGCCACGGCGCCCATCCGTCGTACGACGAGACGCGTGCGGCGACCGGCGTACTCCAGCCGGACCTGTGGGACGTCACCGGCAGCCAGACGGAGCGGTGGGCGGCGCTGCGCGCCGACATCGCCGAGAACGGGCTGCGCAACTCGCTGCTCGTGGCGATCGCGCCGACGGCAACGATCGCGTCGATCGCGGGCTGCTACGAGTGCATCGAGCCGCAGGTGTCCAACCTGTTCAAGCGCGAGACGCTCTCGGGGGAGTTCCTCCAGGTCAACGCCGCGCTGACCCGCGAGCTCAAGGCGCTCGGGCTGTGGACGCCCGAGGTGCGTGAGGCGATCAAGCGGGCCGAGGGCTCGGTGCAGGGGATCCGTGAGCTGCCGGACGACGTGCGGCTGCTGTTCCGTACGGCGTGGGAGCTGCCTCAGCGGGCGCTGATCGACATGGCGGCCGCGCGGTCGCCGTACATCGACCAGAGCCAGTCCCTCAACCTGTTCCTGGCCGGTCCGTCGATCGGCAAGCTGTCGTCGATGTACCTCCACGCCTGGAAGGCCGGGCTGAAGACGACGTACTACCTGCGTTCGCGTCCCGCCACCCGGATCACCCAGACGACGACCAGCGTCAACGCGCCGGTCGCCATACCCCTGACCATGAGCGACGACGAGGCCTTGGCCTGCTCGCTCGAGAACCCTGAGAACTGCGAGGCCTGCCAGTGACCGCCACCGACCAGATGCTGCTCGACCCGGGTATGAACCTGACCCTGCGACCGATGCGCTACCCGCACTTCTACGACCGCTACCGCGACGCGATCAAGAACACCTGGACGGTCGAGGAGGTGGACCTGCACTCCGATCTCAAGGACCTGCAGCGGCTCACCGCCGCCGAACGGCACCTGGTGTCGAGGCTGGTGGCGTTCTTCGCGACCGGCGACACGATCGTGGCCAATAACCTGGTGCTCAACCTCTACCAGCACATCAACTCACCGGAGGGCCGGCTCTACCTGTCGCGCCAGCTCTTCGAGGAGGCGGTGCACGTGCAGTTCTACCTGACCCTGCTCGACACCTACGTGCCCGACGAGACCGAGCGGCACGAGGCGTTCGCGGCGGTCGACAACATCCCCTCCATCAAGGCCAAGGCCGACTTCTGCTTCCACTGGATCGACTCGGTCTTCGAGCTCGACGAGCTGCAGACCAGGGAGCACCGTCGCAAGTTCCTGCTCAACCTGATCTGCTTCGCGGCGGTGATCGAGGGCCTGTTCTTCTACGGCGCGTTCGCCTACGTCTACTTCCTGCGCTCGCGCGGGCTGCTCAACGGGCTGGCCTCGGGCACCAACTGGGTCTTCCGCGACGAGTCGATGCACATGGCGTTCGCGTTCGACGTCGTCGACACCGTGCGGGCCGAGGAGCCGGACCTGTTCGACGACGAGCTGGCCGCGCAGGTGCGGCAGATGCTGATCGACGGGGTCGAGGCCGAGGCGCAGTTCGCCGACGACCTGCTGGGCGGGGGAGTCGCAGGCCTCTCGACTGCCGACATGCGCTCCTACCTGGAGTACGTCGCCGACCGGCGCATGGAGCGTCTCGACCTGCCGGTCATCTTCGGCTCCAAGAACCCGCTCGCGTTCATGGAGCTCCAGGACGTCCAGGAGCTCTCGAACTTCTTCGAGCGCAAGGTCTCGGCCTACCAGGTCGGCGTCTCCGGGGCGGTCGGCTTCGACGAGGAGTTCTAGCCCCATCGCACGTTGACCCGCCCGAAAGTTTCGGGCGGGTCAACGTGTGGTGCGGGTCTAGATCTCGAACTGGCCGGCTTCAAGGCGCTTCTTGACGTCCTGGAGGAAGCGGCCGGCGTCGGCGCCGTCGACCAGGCGGTGGTCGTAGGTGAGCGCGAGGTAGACCATGTGGCGTACGGCGATGGTCTCGCCGAGGTCCGGGTCGTCGATCACGACGGGGCGCTTCACGACGGCGCCGGGGCCGAGGATGGCGACCTGCGGCTTGTTGATGATCGGCGTGTCCCACAGGGCGCCGACGCTGCCGAGGTTGGTGATCGTGAACGTGCCGCCGCCGAGCTCGTCGGGACCGATCTTGTTGGTCCGCGTGCGTTCGGCCACGTCGGCGATCTTCTTGGCCAGCCCGGCGATCGACAGGTCGCCGGCGTCCTTGACCACCGGGGTGATCAGGCCCTTCTCGGTGTCGACGGCGAACGCGAGGTTCTCGCGGTCGTAGTAGGTGATCGTGCCCGCGTCGGTGTCGATGGTCGCGTTGAGCTTGGGGTGCACCTTCAGCGCGTCGATCGAGGCCTTGGCGAAGAACGGCAGGTAGGACAGCTTGACGCCCTCGCGCGCCAGGAAGTCGGCCTTGGACGCCTCACGCAGCCGGGCGATCCGGGTGACGTCGACCTCCACGACCTGGGTGAGCTGGGCCCCCGAGTGCAGGGAGTCCAGCATCCGCTCGGCGATGATCTTGCGCAGCCGGCTGATCTTCTCGGTGGTGCCCCGCAACGGCGACGGCGTCGTGCTCGGGGCGGAGGCGGCGGGCGCCGACGGGGCAGCGGCGGCAGCGGCGGGAGCCGGGGCCTGCCGGGCCTTGGCGGCGTCGAGCACGTCCTGCTTGCGGATCCTGCCGCCGACACCGGTGCCCGTGACCGCGCTCAGGTCGACGTCGTGCTGGGCGGCGAGCTTGCGGACCAGCGGGGTGACGTAGCCGGCGCCCTCCGAGGACGACGACTCCGATGACGTCTCGGGGCTCGGCTCCGGCGCCTTCTCGGCGGCGGGCTTGGTCTCCTGAGCGGGCTCCGGTTTCTTCTCCGGCTCCGGCTCAGGGGCAGCCTTCTCCTCCGGCTCCGGCTCGGGCTCGGGCTCCGGCTCGGGCTCCTCGTCCTTGGGCTCGGCCTGCGGCTCGGCCTTGGCGGGGGTGGCGTCGCCGGACCCGATCACGGCGAGCTCGGCACCGACCTCGACGGTCTCGTCCTCCTCGACCTTGATCTCCAGGAGCTTGCCGGCCACGGGGGACGGAATCTCGGTGTCGACCTTGTCGGTGGAGACCTCGAGCAACGGCTCGTCGACCGCCACGTCGTCGCCGACGGACTTCAACCAGCGGGTGACCGTGCCCTCGGTGACCGACTCGCCCAGGGCGGGCAGGACGACCGACGTACCGCCGCCACCTCCACCGCCACTGCCGCTGTCGCCCTCAGACGACGCCGCGGGCTGCTCCGGCTCGGGCTCCGGCTGGGCCTGCTCCTCGGGCTCGGGCTCCGCCTTCTCCTCGGGCTCGGGCTCCGGCTCCGGCTCGGGCTCGGACTCCTGCGACTCGCCACCGGAGTCACCGGCGGACTCACCCTCGTCGCCGATGATCGCCAGGATCGCGCCCACCTCGATGGTGTCGTCCTCCTGGGCCTTGATCTCGAGCAGCGTGCCCGCGACGGGGGAGGGGATCTCGGTGTCGACCTTGTCGGTGGAGACCTCCAGCAGCGGCTCGTCGACGGCGACACTGTCGCCGACCTGCTTGAGCCAGCGCGTGACGGTGCCCTCGGTGACGGACTCGCCGAGTGCCGGGAGGTTGACTTCGGTGGCCATGGAGTTCCTTAGCTCGTGATGGGGATCGGTGGTCAGGAGTGGGCGTGGAGAGGCTTGCCCGCGAGCGCGAGATGGGCCTCTCCGAGTGCCTCGTTCTGGGTGGGGTGCGCGTGGACGAGCGGCGCGACGTCCTCGGCGTGGGCTTCCCAGTTGTAGATCAGCTGGGCCTCGCCGATGAGCTCTCCGACCCGGTCACCGACGAGGTGGACGCCCACGACGGGACCGTCCTTGCGGCGGATGAGCTTGACGAAGCCCTGGGTCTTGAGGATCTGGCTCTTGCCGTTGCCGCCCAGGTCGTAGGTGAGCGTCTCGATGCCGTCGGCGCCGTAGGCCTCGACCGCCGCGGACTCGTTGAGCCCGACCGACGCGATCTCGGGGTGGCTGTAGGTGACCCGGGGGATGCCGGTCTCGTCGATCGGCTGCGGGTCGAGGCCGGCGATGTCCTCGGCCACGAAGATGCCCTGCTGGAAGCCGCGGTGGGCCAGCTGGAGGCCGGGCACGATGTCGCCGACGGCGTAGACGCCGTCGACGTTGGTGCGGCAGCGCTCGTCGGCGAGCACGAAGCCACGGTCCATCGCCACGCCGAGCTCCTCGTAGCCGAGACCCGATGTGCTCGGGCCGCGGCCGACCGCGACGAGCAGCAGCTCGGCCTCGATGACGCTCTGCTCACCGTTGGCGCCCTCGACCGTCACGGCCACCCCGGTGTCGGTGGTCGTGACGCTCTGGAACGGCGTGCCGGTGCGGAAGGCGATCTTGCGCTTGCGGAAGGCCCGCTCGAGGGCCTTCGAGGACGCCTCGTCCTCGGCCGCGACGAGACGGGGCAGTGCCTCGATGATCGTGACGTCGGCGCCGAAGCTCTTCCAGACGCTCGCGAACTCGCAGCCGATGACTCCACCGCCGAGGACGATCACGGAGGTGGGTACCCGGTCGAGTCGCAGCGCATGCTCGGAGGTGATGACCCGCTCGCCGTCGACGTCGAGGCCGGGCAGCGACTTGGAGTAGGAGCCGGAGGCGAGCACGAGGTGCTTGCCGGAGTAGGCCCGGTCGCCGACCGTGACCTGGCGGTCACCGGTGACCCGGCCCTCACCCTCGATGACGGTGATGCCGCGCGAGCTGATCAGGCCGGTCAGTCCCTTGAAGAGGCGCGCGACGACGCCGTCCTTGTAGGAGTTGACCCCGGCCATGTCGATGCCGTCGAGCGTGGCGCGGACGCCGAACTGCTCTGACTCGCGGGCGGAGTCGGCGACCTCGGCCGCGTGGAGCAGCGCCTTGGTGGGGATGCAGCCGACGTGGAGACAGGTGCCGCCGAGGTTGCCCTTCTCGACCAGGCCGACGCTCAGGCCGAGCTGGGAAGCACGGAGCGCACACGCGTAGCCGCCCGAACCCGCCCCGAGAACGAGCACGTCGAAGTCCGCCTCAGTCACGCTGGTCCCTCCGTGAGTCAATGTCGCACCATCCTTGCACTTCTCGTGAGCGTCACAACACCGGCCTCACGGCGGCACGACATGCCCTCGGTATGGCTCCGATGCGGTCCGGTGTGCCCTCCTGCGGACGCAATGACCTGCCTACAGGCAGACTAGGCGCATGGGTTTCATGGACCGCTTCCGTCGCGGCACCAGCACACGCATGCGCAAGCCGGCCAAGGACGCGCTGCGCACCGGCTCCACGACGGTGCGCGCCTCGAGCAAGGTCGACGAGGAGCACCTGCACGCGTTCGTCACCGAGCGCCGCGGAGTGGAGGGCTTCGTCGAGCCTCGTACGGCGGTCAGCGACGTGACGCTGCTGCTGGTGGCGCACGACGGTGAGTGGACCCGGCGCCGGGTCCCGTCGGTCAAGTGGGCCCACGACTTCGCCAACAAGCACCAGGTGCCGTCATACGACGCCGCGGTGGTCGGCATCCCGCAGCGGATGCGCGACTACAACCGCCGCCAGAAGCAGCTGCGCAAGGAGCAGGGGCTCTAGCAGCCTCAGTCGTCCTTGGACAGGGCGCGGGCGTAGTCGACCAGGGTGGCGACCGCCCAGCCCGTGCCGCCGGAGGTGAGGTGCCCGCGGGGGCCGCCGGAGTTGAACGCGGTGCCCGCGATGTCGAGGTGCGCCCAGGGCAGACCGCCGGTGAACTCACGCAGGAACGCCCCGGCGAACAGCCCGCCGCCCCAGCGGACCCAGTCGTGCTGGGCGAGGTCGGCCACCTTGCTGCCCTTGATCCGGTCGACCATCCCGTCGGGGATCGGCATCGCCCAGTGGTCCTCACCGGCGACCTCGGAGGCCGCGAGGACGCCCTGGACGATCTCGTCGGTGCCCATGACGCCGGCGACCCGGTCGCCCAGGGCGAGGACCATGTGGCCGGTCAGGGTGGCGACGTCGAGGAGCACGTCGGGCTCGGTCTCGACCGCGCGGCCGAGCGCGTCGGCCAGGACCAGCCGTCCCTCGGCGTCGGTGTTGAGGACCTCGACGGTCGTGCCGCCGTACTGCGTGAGCACGTCGCCGGGGCGTACGGACGAGCCGGAGACCATGTTCTCGGCCATCGCGGCGAACGTGCTGACGCGGATCGGCAGCCCGAGGGCGGCGATGGCATACGTCGCCTGGATGACCGCGGCGGCGCCGCCCATGTCGCTCTTCATCTCGTGCATGGAGGCGGCCGGCTTGATGGTCAGGCCGCCGGAGTCGAACGTGATCCCCTTGCCGACCAAAGCCAGGTGGCAGCGGGCGTCCTTGGGGGAGTAGGTGATCTCGACCAGCCGCGGCGGCGCGGCCGAGCCCTGACCGACGCCGAGGATGCCGCCGCAGCCGAGCTCGGCCAGCCGCTCCTCGTCGAGCACCTTGACGGTGACCTTCGGGCCGCCGCGTCCCTTGCTCCACTCCTTGGCCGAGGCGACCGCCGCGTCGGCGAACGCCGGGGGAGTCAGGTCGCCGGGAGGGGTGTTGACCCAGTCGCGGGTCTTGGCGACTGCCCGGGAGACGATCTGCGCCTCGTCGAAGGCGAGCACGCTCTCCTTGCGCCGCGCGCCGGGGCTGAGCACGACCACGTCGCCGGGGGCGTCGTCGGCCGTCGCCTTCTTGTACGTCGTGAACGCGTAGCCGCCGAGCTCGTAGCCCTCGGTCACGGCACGCACCAGCTCGGGGGAGTCGGCGGGGAGCGCCACCGCGACGGACGCCGCGTTGGTGACCGTGCGTGCGGCGCCGCCGGCGGCCCGTCGTACGGCGTCCGGGGTGATGCTGTCGCCGAGCCCGGCGAGCACCAGCACGGGGGCGCCGATCGTGCCGCCGGTCGGGACCTTCACCAGCTCGCCGGCCTTGCCCTTGACGCCCAGCGTGGCCAGCAGCGGCGCGAACTTGCGGCCGTAGGCCTTGGCGACGTCCTCGCC
Source organism: Nocardioides szechwanensis (assembly GCF_900103935.1). Taxonomy (GTDB): domain Bacteria; phylum Actinomycetota; class Actinomycetes; order Propionibacteriales; family Nocardioidaceae; genus Nocardioides; species Nocardioides szechwanensis. The sequence continues at coordinate 211,734 of NZ_FNIC01000006.1, read as the reverse complement.
GCCGGTCGCGATCTTGGGTCCCTTGGGGGTGGACAGGACACCCACCACGACCACGTCTGCTCTGGACTTTGCGGGGCTGGCACTGCGCAGCGTGTAGGACGTGGTCACCGCGGCAGACTAACCCGCACCCCTGCTGTTGTAGGTTCGCGCCATGGCCGAGGACCTGCTCCGTTCCCCGCTCCACGACCGCCACGTCGCCCTCGGGGCGAAGTTCGCCGAGTTCGGCGGGTGGTCGATGCCGCTCGAGTACTCCTCGGGGGTGGTCAAGGAACACACGGCTGTGCGCTCTTCGGTCGGCATCTTCGACGTCAGCCACCTGGGCAAGGCCATGGTGAGCGGACCCGGCGCCGCCGACTTCGTCAACCGCACGCTGACCAACGATCTGCGCAAGATCGGGCCGGGCCAGGCGCAGTACACGCTGTGCTGCGACGACGCGACCGGTGGCGTGGTCGACGACCTGATCGTCTACTACCGCGACGATGAGCACGTGCTGCTCGTGCCCAACGCCGCCAACACCGCCGAGGTCGTACGCCGAATGGCCGCCGAGGCGCCCGAGGGCGTCACCATCGTCGACCACCACCGCGACTACGTCGTGCTCGCCGTGCAGGGCACGAGGTCCGACGAGGTACTGAGCGCGGTCGGGCTGCCGGTCGGCCACGACTACATGAGCTTCACCGAGGCGGAGTTCGAGGGCGTCGGCGTCGTGGTGTGCCGCACCGGCTACACCGGCGAGCGCGGCTACGAGCTGATCGCGGCCAACTCGGTCGCCGAGGCGCTGTGGGACGCACTCCTCGCCGCGGGCGCGCCGTACGACATGCTCGCGTGTGGGCTGGGAGCCCGCGACACCCTGCGTACGGAGATGGGCTACCCGCTCCACGGCCACGAGCTATCCCTCGACATCACGCCCAACGAGGCCCGCGTTGGCTGGGCGGTCGGGTGGAAGAAGGACGCGTTCTGGGGCCGCGACGTGCTGCTGGCCGAGAAGGAGGCCGGGTCCCGGCGCACCTTGCGCGGCCTCGTCGCCACCGGCCGCGCGATCCCGCGGCCGCACATGATGGTCAGCCTCACCCACGACGTGATGCTCGGTGAGATCACCTCCGGGACGTTCTCGCCGACCCTCAAGAAGGGCATCGGCCTGGCGCTGCTGCCCTCCGACATCCATCCGGAGGCCGAGGTCGGCGTCGATGTCCGCGGTCGCCGCGAGATCTTCCAGCTCGTCAAACCGCCCTTCGTCGACACCTCCGTGAGGGAGTCATGAGCCTGCCCGACCAGCCGCCGACCTTCCGTTCACCGAGCCCCACCGAGCGGCCGTGGTTCTGGCGGCTCGAGAACGCCGCCGGCGAGGAGGTCGAGGTCTCGGGCGAGCACGCCGACCAGCGGTTCGCCAGCCAGGCCGACGCGGAGTCCTGGGTCGGCGAGATCTGGGCCGACCTCGCGGCCGAGGGTGTCGACGGCGTCACGCTCTTCGAGCACGACCGCCGGGTCTACGGACCGATGTCGCTGCACGCGTGACCCCAGAGCCCGTCTCGGAGGTCTGCGCGACGTTCCTGCGCGAGGCGCCGGCCGGTCTCGTCACCGGCCTCTACCTGCGCGGCGGGGTGGGCTTCGGGGAGTGGGTGCCGGGGCAGAGCGACGTCGACTTCGTCGCCACGCTGGACCACCGGCCGGACGACGCCGAGGTCGACGCGCTGCGGCGTACCCATGAGGCGGTGGCGGCCGCCCACCCGGACCTCCACTTCGACGGGCCGCACGTCCTGGCCGGCGACCTGGCGGCCGACCCCGCCGGCTGCCCCGACGTGCCGACCGTCCTCGGCCGGCTCTTCGAGCCGGCCGGCACCGTCCACGACGGCGTCGTCGCGTGGCACGAGCTGGCCTGGCACGGGGTCCACGTCGCCGGCCTGCCGATCGTCGAGCTCGGGGTCTGGACCTCCCGGGAGCGGCTGCGCGACTTCACGGTCGACAACCTCGACACCTACTGGCGCGGAAACGCCGAGGCGCTGGCCGCGATGCCCTCGGAGGGCGCGGCGGAGACTGCCTGCGCCTGGTGCGTCCTCGGGGTGACCCGCCTGCACCACCTGCTGGTCACGGGGGAGATGACCACGAAGTCCGCGGCCGGCCGCTGGGGGCTGACCTACTACCCCGAGCGCTTCCACCGGGTGCTGCGCGAGGCACTGCGGATCCGTGAGGACATCCGCGGCGACGAGGGCACCGAATACCCCGACGACAGGCATGCTCGGGGGCAGGACACCGCGGAGCTGACGGCCTACGTGGTGGCCCGGGGGACGGAAAGGCGGTAGACGTGCGCGACGACGCTGACTTCTCGGCGTACGCCGTCGCGCGCTGGCCGTCGCTGGTGCGGATCCTCGTGCTCCTCGGCTCGCCGCCCGACGAGGCGCACCACCTCGCCCGGACCGTCCTGGCCCGGCTGCGCTCCGACTGGCGCTACCGCGACGAGCTCGGTGACCTCGACGAGCACACCGCCCAGACGCTGCTCGAGTGCCGGGCGCGGCAGCACCCGACGGGCACGCCCGACCAGGCCGCCGTGGTCCTCCAGGCCCTGCTCGACGTCGGTGGACCGGCCTCGCAGGCCGACCAGGAGGAGGTACGACGAGAGGCCGAGTCGGTCGTCGTGGACCCGCTGGAGCTCGACCAGGTGGTGCTCCTCGACCAGCAGGAGCGGCGCGCGCGGCGGCGCCGTACGACGCGTCTCGTGGTCTCGGTCGTCGCGGTCCTGGCGGTGGTCGCGGGGGGCTGGACGTGGTGGGCGACCAGGCCCGGTCCGCCCCCGGGCCTGCCCGACGCCCCGGTGCAGCGGGTCGACAACCCGGTGGCCGTCGGGTGGTACACCGACGACACCCTCCAGCTCGACCGGGTCGCGCTCACCATCGACGACCTGACGAGCTTCACCCAGGTGCCGCAGGGTGCCGTCTACGCAGACGGCGCGGGCGAGGTGATCCTGGTCGAGACCGACGGCGAGCGGACCCGGCTCGGCACCCAGGCGCCGGACGGGGCCTTCGCCGCCTCCGCCGAGGACGGCCTGGTGGCGTGGGTGGACCCCGGCGGCGCCGACGAGCTGCACGTCTACGACCTGGCCGAGAGTGAGGAGGTGACCTCCCAGGTGGTCGGGGACCTGACGCGCGTGGTCGCCGTCGACAGCGCCACGGTCCATGTGGCCGGCCCCGAGGGGGCCTACGGCCTCGAGTCCAGTCCCGGCTGGACCGCGCTCGCGAGGCTGGGTCGGGACCGTCTGCTCGACGCGGCCGGGGACGCGCTCGCGTTCCAGGACGGCCCCACGTCGCTCCTCGTGACGCACGGTCCGTCCTCGATCGAGGTCCCCGGCGTCGGCGCCCAGCTCGCGCCGGAGGGCGACCACGTGCTCACGCGCGTCGGCGACGCCCAGGGCCGGGTCCGGATCTTCGACACCGTCACCGGCCAGGAGGTCGACACGGGACTCACACCGGACGCGGAGGTCTACGCCGCCAAGCTCGGGGGCCGCGGCCTGGTGACGTACCTTGTCGAGCTGGAGCAGGGCGACCCCGACGACGGACCCCGCCTGTCCAGCTCGGGCAGCCTCCAGCTGGTGACCTGTCCACTGCTCGACCCGGGCCTGTTCACCACCTGCACGGTGCACCGCACCTTCCCCCGCAGCACCCCGTGGGCCCTGGAGCAGTAACGTCCTCGCGTGCGCGCATTTCGTCAGGTCGACGTCTTCTCCGACCAGTCCCTGCTCGGCAACCCCGTGGCCGTCGTACACGACGCCGACGGCCTGACCGAGGAGGAGATGGCGCGCTTCGCGCGGTGGACCAACCTCTCCGAGACCACGTTCCTGCTGACGCCCACGAGCGACGCGGCCGACTACCGGCTGCGCATCTGGACGCCGGGCGGGGAGCTGCCCTTCGCGGGCCACCCCACGCTCGGCAGCGCCCACGCCTGGCTGGAGGCCGGCGGCGTCCCGCGCTCGGACGACGAGGTCGTCCAGGAGTGCGGGGCCGGACTGGTCCAGGTACGCCGGGGGCTGCGGCTCGCCTTCGCCGCGCCGCCACTGGTGCGTTCGGGTCCGGTCGACATCGACGACCTCACCCGGATCGCGGCCGCTCTCCAGATCGACGAGCACGACATCGTCGACGCCGCGTGGATCGACAACGGGCCCGGCTGGGTGGGCGTCCTCCTGGCCGATGCGGCCGCGGTGCTGGCCTGCACACCGGACCCGAGGGCGTTCAGCTCGCTCGACATCGGCGTCGTCGGCCTCTACCCGGCCGGCAGCGACGTCGCGATCGAGGTGCGGGCGTTCTGCCCGGGTCTCGGCGTCGTCGAGGATCCGGTGACCGGAAGCCTCAACGCCGGGCTGGCCCAGTGGCTGGCCGGCAACCGCCTCCCCACGTTGTACGTCGCGTCGCAGGGCACCGTCCTCGGCCGGCAGGGCCGGGTGCACGTCTCGGTCGAGGGCGACGGGGTCTGGGTCGGCGGCGACACCCGCACGAGCATCACCGGGACCGTCGATATCTAGGCAGTAGGTTGGCTCCATGCAGCAGTACCTCGACCTCCTCCAGCGGATCCTCGACGAGGGAGTCGAGAAGAGCGACCGCACGGGCACCGGGACCCGCAGCGTCTTCGGTCACCAGATGCGCTTCGACCTGAGCGCCGGCTTCCCGCTGGTCACCACCAAGAAGGTGCACACCCGCTCGATCTTCGCCGAGCTGCTGTGGTTCCTGCGCGGCGACACCAACGTCAAGTGGCTCCAGGACCGCGGCGTGACGATCTGGGACGAATGGGCAGACGCCGACGGCGACCTCGGCCCCGTCTACGGCTACCAGTGGCGCTCGTGGCCCACGCCCGACGGCCACCACGTCGACCAGATCGCGCAGGTCGTCGAGCAGATCCGCCGCGACCCCGACTCGCGCCGCCACATAGTCTCCGCATGGAACGTCGCCGACATCCCGCAGATGGCGCTCGCGCCCTGCCACACGATGTTCCAGTTCTACGTCGCCGACGGCCGGCTCTCGTGCCAGCTCTACCAGCGCTCGGCCGACGTCTTCCTCGGCGTGCCCTTCAACATCGCGTCCTACGCACTGCTCACCCACATGGTCGCCCAGGTCACCGGGCTCGAGGTCGGCGACTTCGTGCACACCTTCGGCGACGCCCACCTCTACACCAACCACGTCGACCAGGCCCGGCTCCAGCTCACCCGTGAGCCGCGGGCGCTGCCCACGCTCGTGCTCGACCCGTCCGTGCAGGCCCTCGACGAGTTCGAGCTCGAGCACATCAACGTCGAGGGCTACGACCCTCACCCCGGCATCAAGGCGCCCATCGCGATATGACGCCAGGGGGCAAGCGCGTCGTCATGGTCGCGGCCGTGGCCGACAACGGCGTGATCGGGGCCGACGGCGACATCCCGTGGCGGATCCCCGACGACTTCGCGCACTTCAAGCGCACCACCCTCGGCCACGTCCTGGTGATGGGCCGCGCCACGTTCGAGTCGATCGGCCGCCCGCTCCCGGGCCGCACCACGATCGTGCTCACCCGCGACGCCGCGTGGTCGGCCGACGGCGTGATCGTGGCCCCGTCGCTCACCGCCGCGCTGGACCTCGCCGACGACCTGCCCGGTGACGTCATGGTGGTCGGGGGGGCGCTCGTCTACGACGAGGCGATGCACGTCGCCGACGAGCAGGTGCTCACCGCGGTCCACCTGACTCCCGAGGGCGACACGTTCTACCCCGACTTCGACCCCGCCGACTGGGTCGAGCAGCGTCGCGAGACCTTCCCCGACCGCGATGTCGTCTGGCTCACCCGCTCCTAGACGTTGACCCGCCCGAAACTTTCGGGCGGGTCAACCGTGGATCGGGGTCAGTGGGAGGCTGGGTGGCATGGAACTCCGCGTGTTCACCGAGCCCCAGCAGGGGGCGACGTACGACGACCTGCTCGACGTGGCGCTGGAGGCGGAGAGCCTGGGGTTCGGGGCGTTCTTCCGCTCCGACCACTACCTCTCGATGGGCGGCCCGGGGCTTCCCGGCCCGAGCGACGCCTGGGTCACGCTGGCCGGCCTGGCCCGTGACACCAGCACCATCCGCCTCGGCACGATGATGACCAGTGCGACGTTCCGCCACCCCGGCCCGCTGGCCATCACCGTCGCAGGAGTCGACCAGATGAGCGGCGGGCGGGTCGAGCTCGGGATCGGTGCGGGCTGGTTCGAGGCCGAGCACACGCGGTACGGCATCCCGTTCCCCAGCACCGCGGAGCGCTTCGACCGGTTCGAGGAGCAGCTCGCGATCATCACCGGCCTGTGGGCCACCCCGGCGGACGGCAGCGGCCGGTTCACCCACGACGGCACCCACTACCAGGTCACCGACTCCCCGGGGCTGCCCAAGCCCGCGCAGGCCCGGCCCCCGCTGCTGGTCGGAGGCCTGGGCAAGAAGCGCACGCCGGCCATCGCCGCGGCGTACGCCGACGAGTTCAACCTCCCGTTCGTCGACGAGGAGACGACCGCGGCGCAGTTCGCCCGGGTGCGTGCGGCTTGCGAGGCCAACGGCCGCAGCCCGGACGCGATGGTCTACTCCAACGCGCTGGTGCTCTGCGTCGGCGCCGACGAGGCCGAGCTCGACCAGCGGGCGGCGGCGATCGGTCGCGACAAGGCCGAGCTGCGCGCCAACGGCCTGGCCGGCACACCGGCCGAGGTGCTCGACAAGATCGGGCGCTACGCCGCGCTCGGCAGCCAGCGGCTCTACCTCCAGGTGCTCGACCTGAGCGACCTCGACCACCTCCGGCTGGTGGCGTCCGACGTGATGCCGCACCTCTGACGACAGCCCGGGGCGATAGCCTGGGGACATGACGACCACGCCCACCTTCCCGCGGCCGACGCCGTTCGGCCGCGTGCTCACCGCCATGGCGACGGCGTTCCACGACGACGGCTCGGTCGACCTCGAGGGCACCGCCCGGATCGCGACCCACCTCGTCGACCACGGCCACGACGGTGTCGTGGTCTCGGGCACGACCGGCGAGTCCCCGACCACGACGGTGGCCGAGGACGGCGAGATCCTGGCTGCCGTCAAGGACGCCGTGGGCGACCGCGCGACCGTGGTCGCCGGGGTCGGCACCAACGCGACCGCCCACTCCGTGGAGCTCGCCGTGCAGGCGGAGAAGATCGGCGTCGACGGCCTGCTGCTGGTCACGCCCTACTACAACAAGCCCAGCCAGGCGGGCGTCCTCCACCACTTCCGCACCGTCGCCGAGGCGACCGGTGTCCCGGTGATGCTCTACGACGTGCCCGGCCGCACCGGCCTGGCCATCTCCCTCGAGACCTACGCCGCCGCCATCGAGCTCGACACCGTCGTCGCGGTCAAGGACGCCGTCGGAGACTTCGTCCGGGGCGTCAAGCTGATGCAGATGGGCTACGCCGTCTACTCCGGTGACGATGTGTCCACCCTGGGATGGCTCGCCCACGGCGGCAGCGGCGTCGTCTCCGTGCTCGGCCACGCCGCCGGCCCGCAGATCCGCCGGATGTTCGACGCCTTCGACGCCGGCGACCACGCCGCCGCGCTCGCCGAGTTCACCCGGATGCTGCCCGCGGTCGACGCCGTGATGGGCGTGCCCAACTACGGCGCGACCACCGCCAAGGCAGCCCTCCAGCTGCTGGGCGTGCTCGACAACCGCAACGTCCGCGGACCGCTGGTGCCGCTGGACGACGACGAGGTGGCCGCGCTGCGCGCCGGGCTCGCCGCCTCCGGCCTTCTCTAGACGAGGACCCCCACTTGAGCCATCCCCACCCCGAGCTGTCCGCGCCACCGCCACTGGCCGAGGGGGGCCTGCGAGTCATCCCGCTCGGCGGTCTCGGCGAGGTCGGTCGCAACATGACCGTCTTCGAGTACGACGGTCGCCTGCTGATCGTCGACTGCGGGGTGCTCTTCCCCGAGGACCACCACCCGGGGGTCGACCTGATCCTCCCCGACTTCGACCCGATCCGGGACCGGCTCGACGACGTCGAGGCGCTGGTCCTGACGCACGGGCACGAGGACCACATCGGCGCCACGCCGTACCTCCTGCGCGAGCGCGGGGACATCCCGCTGGTGGGCTCCGAGCTCACCCTCGCGCTCCTCGACAGCAAGCTGCGCGAGCACCGGCTCAAGGAGACGGTGCACCACCAGGTCCGCGAGGGCGACCGGATGACGCTCGGCCCGTTCGACCTGGAGTTCATCGCGGTCAACCACTCGATCCCCGACGCCCTGGCGGTGGCGATCCGCACCGGCGCCGGGCTGGTCCTGCACACCGGCGACTTCAAGATGGACCAGCTGCCCCTCGACGGCCGGATCACCGACCTGCGCGCGTTCGCGCGGCTGGGGGAGGAGGGCGTCGACCTCTTCCTCACCGACTCGACCAACGCGGAGACGCCCGGCTTCACCCCCACGGAGAAGTCGATCACCCCGGTCATCGACCAGGTCTTCCGCGACTCCGCGCAGCGGATCATCGTGGCCTGCTTCGCCTCCCACGTGCACCGCGTCCAGCAGGTGCTCGACGCCGCCGTCGCGCACGACCGCAAGGTCGCCTACGTCGGCCGCTCGATGGTCCGCAACATGGCGATCGCCAAGGAGCTCGGCTACCTCACCGTGCCCGCCGGCGTGCTGATCGACGCCAAGGAGCTGCCCACCCTCGCTCCGGAGCGGCAGGTGCTCATCTCCACGGGCTCCCAGGGCGAGCCGATGAGCGCTCTGAGCCGGATCGCCCAGCGTAACCACAACCTCGTGCACATCGAGGCGGGCGACACCGTGCTGCTGGCCTCGAGCCTGATCCCCGGAAACGAGAACGCCGTCTACCGCGTGATCAACGGCCTGGCCCGCTGGGGCGCCAAGGTGGTCCACAAGGGCAACGCGCTGGTCCACGTCAGCGGCCACGCCAGCGCCGGCGAGCTCCTCTACTGCTACAACATCGTCAAGCCGCGCAACGTGCTGCCGGTGCACGGCGAGATCCGCCATCTTCTGGCCAACGCCGACCTCGCCCGGCTGACCGGCGTACCCAACGTCGTGATCGCCGAGGACGGCGTCGTGGTCGACCTGGTCGACGGCGTCGCCGAGATCGCCGGCAAGGTCGCGTGCGGCTACGTCTTCGTCGACGGCAGCTCGGTCGGCGACATCACCGAGTCCGACCTGAAGGACCGCCGGATCCTCGGCGAGGAGGGCTTCATCTCGATCATCGTGGTCGTCGACTCGGTGAGCGGGAAGGTCTCGAGCGGACCGGAGATCCACGCCCGCGGCAACGCGCTCGAGGGGTCGTCGTTCGAGGAGATCAAGCAGCCGATCATCGACGCGCTCGACCGCACGATCGCCGAGGGCAACACCGACGCCTACCAGCTCCAGCAGACCGTACGACGCGTGGTCGGCCGCTGGGTCAACAGCACCCACCGTCGCCGGCCGATGATCATCCCGGTGGTCATCGAGGCCTGAGCGCACTCGCCCCCCGCACGACACGAGGCCCCGCCGGAGCTGTCCGGCGGGGCCTCGCTGCGCGGTGCGTGCCTAGCTGATGCGGACCCTCACCTCGTCGGACGACGCGGCGAACCCCCCGGAGCCGGCGTACCTCACGGTGAGGTCGTGCATGCCCCGGGCAAGACCCCCGACCTGAACGGTCGTGGAGCCCCTCCGGACGACACCCTTGCCGACCAGCTTGGCGCCCTTGAACACCTTGACCACCCCGGTCGGGGCAGCGCCCTCGGAGCCGTCACGCGAGACTTTGACGGCGACCTTGCCGCTGCCGCCAGGCGTGGCCCTGGTGACCGTCTTGGCCTTGCAGATCGAGACCTCGACGTTGTCGACGTACCAGCCGTCGAGCCCGCCGCAGCCGTCACGGCCCATGTCGAAGCGGATCCTGATGTTCTTGCCGGGCGTGGCGCCGGCCTTCTTCAGGTCCACGATCGACGTGCCCCACGAGCCGTGGTTCTCGCCACCGTCGGTGCCGGTGAAGCCCTCCTCGCCCGCGAGCGGGCTGGTGTTGCCAGGAGCGGGCTCCAGCGTGGCGCCGGGTGCGTTGAACACATAGGCCTTGGTCGGGATGACCTCGAAAGGCTTGCCGCCGACGCTGATCTTGACGTTGCCGCCGTCGTAGCCGTACTCGGTTGCCAGGTAGTGCTCGAACGACAGGCGCGGTGACGGGCCGGCCGGGAGCTTGATCGCCGGGCTGGTGATCGAGTCGCGGCTGGAGACGTCCTCGGCGCCACCGGTGCAGCTACCGACGTCGGCCGGGTCCGGACCCTTGACGACCTTCGACGCGTGGGCGCCGGGGGCGTCAGTGACGGACTGCCACGGCAGACCGCTGGCACCTTCGAAGACGACGTCCTGGGTCTTGGTCCAGTCCTTCAGCCCGTCCTCGAACTTCTCCGACCAGGCGACGTCGGTCTTGAACGCCTTGCCGCACAGCCCGGGCGTGTCCTTCGCCAGGAGCGGCTTGAACTCGCACTGTTCTGTCGGGTCGAGCCGGAGCTCCACCGCGTCGCCGACCGACGTCACCGACGCGCAGTCGAGCGCGGTGATGGGCGTGGCCGCCTCCGGGGTGGCGTTGGGCTCGACCGTCACCTTGTTGATCGGGTCGCCCACCAGGTCGGTGCACGACGCGGCCAGGCTGTCGGCCAGGTCGGCGAAGTCAGCGACGGGGAAGAGGTACTCGCTCTGTGCCCGCCAGAAGATGTTCGCTGCCTTGTCCATGCCGATCGCCGGGACGGTGACGCCGTTGTAGGTGCCGCCGTCGACGAGCAGCGCGTAGGCGTGGTTGACCACGCCCGAGTTGCTGTGGACGCCGCCCGAGTCGTCGGGGCTGCACTTGTACTCGACGTCGGACACCTTGCCGGGGTCGCCGTAGCACGTGGGGTTCCACATGTCGCGGATCGCGCCACCGAAGGCGGGGTCGCCCTCGGCCGACAGCCAGCGGTAGGAGTCGTCCTTCGTGGCCTCGTCGATGTCCTTGATCGTGACGTTGACCGGGCCGGCGGCCGACTTGATCTTGGTGCCGTCCTCCTTGCGGATCATGATGCCGTAGATCTCGGCGTCACCCGAGGGCGAGAAGGGTGCCTCGCCGTCGACGTTGTTGCCGATGATGATGCCCTCGGCGCCGGCGTCCTGGGCGTTCTGTGCCTTCGTGGCGAAGGTGCAGCCGCCCCGGTCGACGTAGGCGAAGTTGCCGTCGACCGCGGCGGCGTTGTCGAACGCCGCGCAGCCGTTGGTCGGGCTGCCGTCGGTGGCGTCGTCCTGGGCCACGACGACGTCGGTGGTCACGCCGGTCTTGTTGAAGACCGGGCCGAACGCGGCGGGAGCGGCGTCACAGGCACCCGCGATGTCCGGGGGCGTGTTGATGGTCATGCCCACGGCGCCGCGCGTGTAGGCGGAGCACTGGCCGACGGTGCGGGCAGCGTCAGGGGTCTCGTTGTGGCGGTCGTTGATCTGGTCGACGGTCTCGCCCCAGATGTCCGAGAACGCCTCGTTCATCGCGCCGGACTGCCACTGGTAGATCAGGCCGGAGGTGTACTCGGTGTAGGCGTGGGCCCACTCGTGCGCCACCGTGTCGTCGGAGCTGACGCCGGCGCAGTAGTTGGTGGTCTCGCCGTTCCAGTTGGCGTTGGGGCAGTTGATGGTGGGGTCGTTGTTGACCGTGATCATCTTGGCGCCCGCGGCGTCGTAGGAGTCGCGGCCGAAGGTGTTCTTGAACAGCCAGTAGGCATCGCCCGTGCCCTCGACCTCGTTGCGCTGGTCCACGTCGAGCGAGCCGGGGAAGGCGTCGCCCTCGCTCCACACCAGGGCGTAGTCGACGAAGTCGTCGGTCTCGTCGTCGGGGGTGCCGTTGTCGTCGATAGAGGCTTCGTAGAGCTCACGGTCGAGCGCGTGCGCCAGCATCGAGTAGCGGTTGAGGATCTTGCCGGTGTCGGCGTCGAGGAAGACCATGTCGCGCACGGAGCTCGCGTTGGTCACCTCGACGACCCACGTCAGCACGGCCTTGCCGGTCACGCCGCGGGTGGAGCCGAGGCGGTAGATCATCAGCTCGGTCTCGGCGGCCTTGAGGTCGCCGGTGCTGGCGCGGCCGTCGGGCACACCGGACTTGGCGCGGACGATGTCGACGGCGCGACGCGCGGCCGAGTCGGCCGACAGTCGCGGCGTGATGTCGAGGGAGAGCCCCGGTGCGGCGTAGCCGTTGACGGAGGTCAGGTCGCCCTGCTCGTCGAGGTGCGCCCGGATCTTCGAGCCGAACACCTCCACGCCCCGGTGGCTCTGGACGTAGTCGACGGTCCAGCCGGACGTGGTCGACGAGATCCCGGACTGCGTGAGCTCACCGCGCGCCGCACCGAAGGCGGCGCCGTACTCCGTGAGGTAGGCGGTGGCCTTCTTGGCCGCGGCGGCCGCGGACCCGGCCGCGACCGACGGGAGGAGGTCTCCCTGGCCGTTGGCGCGGATGAAACCGATCTTGCCCGTGGCCCGGTCGGCCGAGAGCCGCACCGAGCCGGTCGCCTCCTCGCGCATCCGCTGCACGAGCGAGTCTCCGGCCGCGTTGGCGGCCGGGGCCGGCGAGTGGCCGAGGGCCGCCGCCGTGAGTCCCGGGGCGGCCGCGAGGCCCGAGCCCAGGAGAACAAGGCTGAGCCCTGTCTTGAGAAACTTCACTAGTTCTTCCCTCCGAGTGGGTTTTATGCGGTGATCAAGTCGTGTGACACACCGAATTGGCACCCTAGGTAGCGATGACCCGGATGGTCCATAGGCGGGGCGGTCATTTCGGGGATTTCCGCTCCGGGCGCCCCGCCGGGGCCGTCCAGGGCCTCTCGGGCCGGTCAGGGGCCTCCGGGAGGAGCCCGCGGGCGACACGCTCCCTGTGATGCAAGTGACTGGTGGGGCTGTGGCCTACTTTGGTCGCATGGCGACCCGTACGTCTTCCCCGCCGGGTTCGCGGAGCAAGAGCACGTCCTCGTCGCGATCCAACAGCGGACGAGGGGGCTCGAGCACCCGAACGCGGAGTGCCCGGAAGTCACCCAGCAGGACCACCCAGGCGAAGAGCCGCGGCCGGACGACGGCCGCCAAGAAGCGCACGCCTGCCAAGCGCCGCCCCGCAGCCCGGCCCGCCCCCCGCGCCGTACGCAGCGGCACCGGTCCGGTCGCCCGTCTCTTCCTGGCCGTCTTCCGCGGCCTCAGCACGGTCTGGCTCGGCATCGCCCACGTTGTCGGCGCCGCTGCCCGCGGGATCGGCCACACCGCGCGTGACCTCGAGCCCGAGCAGCGCCGTGACGGTGCCGGACTGTTCCTCTTCGGTCTTGCCGTCGTCGTCGCCGGTGCCGTGTGGTTCCAGCTCCCCGGCGGGGTCATGGAGGTCGCTCGTACGGCGGTCGCCGGCTCGGTCGGCAAGGTCGGCTGGTTCGTCCCGCTGCTGATCGTCGTCGCCGGCTGGCGGGTCATGCGCGACCCCGTCCGCACCGGACCGGCCGGACGCCAGGTCGTCGGCTGGGCCGCGTTCACGTTCGGCCTGCTCGGCGTGGTCCACATCGCCAACGGCAACCCCCAGCCCACCGCCGGCGACTCCAGCAGCCTCCAGGACGCCGGTGGAGCCGTGGGCTTCGTGGTCTCCTCGCTGCTCCTCGACCTGCTCCAGTCGGAGTACGTCGTGGTGCCGCTGCTGCTGCTCCTCGCCTTCTTCGGCACGCTCGTCATCACCTCCACGCCGCTCTACCGCGTGCCCTCGAGGCTCGCGGCGCTGCGCGACCACGCGCTCGGCCGCCACGCCGAGGACGACGACGCCACACAGCCGATGCGCACCCGCAAGGACCTCGACATCGACCCCGAGATGGGCGACCCCGCCTACGACACACCGGTGGTCGAGGAGAAGCCGCGCCGGCGCCGCAAGGCAGACGCCCTCGACGTGGCCCTCGACGAGGACGCGGGGCTCGGCATCATGGGCGCGCACGACGCGCCCGAGCCCATGCCGGTGCCGGTGGAGGACGAGAAGCACGAGCTGGAGCCGCCTCCGCACACGCCGATCCCGCAGCGCGTCGAGCAGCTGGCGCTGTCCGGCGACATCACCTACTCGCTGCCTGGCAACGAGGTGCTCAAGCCGGGCTCGGTCCACAAGCCGCGCTCCAAGGCCAGCGACGACGTCGTCCACCGCCTCACCCAGGTGATGGAGGAGTTCGGCATCGACGCCCAGGTCACCGGCTACACCCGGGGCCCGACGGTCACCCGCTACGAGGTCGAGGTCGGCCCGGCGGTCAAGGTCGAGAAGGTCACCGCGCTCTCGCGCAACATCGCGTACGCCGTGGCATCCGCCGACGTGCGCATCCTGAGCCCGATCCCCGGCAAGTCCGCCATCGGCATCGAGATCCCCAACCTGGACAAGGAGATCGTCTCCCTCGGCGACGTGCTCCGGTCCAACGCCGCACGCTCCGACCACCACCCGATGGTGGCCGGGCTCGGCAAGGACGTCGAGGGCGGCTTCGTGGTCGCCAACCTCGCGAAGATGCCGCACCTGCTCGTCGCCGGCGCGACCGGCTCGGGCAAGTCGAGCTTCATCAACTCGATGATCACCTCGATCCTGATGCGGTCGACGCCCGACGAGGTGCGGATGATCATGGTCGACCCCAAGCGGGTCGAGCTCAACGCCTACGAGGGTGTGCCGCACCTGATCACCCCGATCATCACCAACCCCAAGAAGGCCGCCGAGGCGCTTCAGTGGGTCGTGCGCGAGATGGACATGCGCTACGACGACCTGGCCAACTTCGGCTTCCGCCACATCGACGACTTCAACAAGGCTGTCCGCGGTGGCAAGGTCGAGGTCCCCCCGGGCAGCGAGCGCGTGCTGACGCCGTACCCCTACCTGCTGGTGATCGTCGACGAGCTCGCCGACCTGATGATGGTCTCGCCGCGCGACGTCGAGGACTCCATCGTCCGCATCACGCAGCTCGCGCGCGCCGCGGGCATCCACCTCGTCCTGGCGACCCAGCGGCCGTCGGTCGACGTGGTCACCGGCCTGATCAAGGCCAACGTGCCGTCGCGGCTGGCGTTCTCGACCTCGTCGCTCGCCGACAGCCGGGTCATCCTCGACCAGCCGGGTGCGGAGAAGCTCGTCGGCCAGGGTGACGGGCTGTTCCTGCCGATGGGTGCGTCCAAGGCCGTGCGTGTGCAGGGCTCCTGGGTGACCGAGGCCGAGATCCACCAGGTCGTCGCGCACTGCAAGTCCCAGCTCGAGCCCAGCTACCGCGAGGACGTCACCGTCGCGGCGGCGAGCAAGCGCGAGATCGACGACGACATCGGCGACGACATGGACCTCGTGGTCCAGGCCATCGAGCTGGTCGTGACGACCCAGTTCGGCTCGACCTCGATGCTGCAGCGCAAGCTGCGGGTCGGCTTCGCCAAGGCGGGCCGGCTGATGGACATCATGGAGAGCAGGGGAGTGGTCGGACCGAGCGAGGGCTCCAAGGCCCGCGACGTGCTGGTCAAGCCCGACGAGCTGGACGCCGTGATCATGACGCTGCAGTCGACGGGGATGTGAGCGAGATGACCGACACCGTGGTGACCACCGACCCGGCCGAGATCGAGGCCGCCGAGGAGTCGTCGACCGTCGAGGTACGACGCCGGGTGCCGCTCGCCGCGGCCCTGGGGCTCGCCGGCTCCGCCGTGGCGATCGCCTACCTCGTGCGTGCCACGAGCACCGGCTCGGTGCTCGACTGGGTGATCTGCGCCGTGATGGCCGCGGTCGGCGGGGTGCAGCTCCTGGCGCTCCTCGACGCCCGCTCACCGCTGCTCGTCGCCGACGAGCTCGGGCTGCGCGTGCGCCGCGGACGGACCTGGCACGGCCTGCCCTGGTCGGACGTCGAGCGGATCGAGCACCTCAAGCCCCGTGGGCCCTTCCGCGACGGCCGCCTGGACGTGTTCGGGGCCGACGGCACCGAGTGGTCGGTGCGGCTCGGCCTCGCCACCAGCGTCCTCGGTGGCGGCGACGACCTCGCCACCACCCTGCTCGAGCGCTCCGACTTCACCGCCGACGTGGTCGAGATCGAGATCGTGCCGCCCGAGCTGCACCACGACGAGCCCGTCGACGAGCTGGACGAGGCACCCGCCGCCTCGGAGGTCGCTGACGACACTGACGACACCGTGGTCGCTGACGACGCGGACGATGCTGCCGACGTGGAGCCCGCGCCGCCGGCCGCCGAGAAGCGCCCCGCCTTCGCCAGCCCCACCCCGAGCCCGCTGCGGGCGCTGATCCGCGCGGCCCGGGCCGAGACGCGGCGCGAGCCGCAGGACGCACCGACCATCGGTGCCACCGCGCTCCGCCTCGACGAGGTCGACGCGGTGCGCCCGCTGCCCGAGGCCGACCAGCTGCGCCGCGACAGCGACGGCCTGGAGGACACGGCCTACTGGGCCGGTGGGCTGTCCGCCGCCGACGAGGACGAGCCCGGCGACGTCACCGTGGTGATCGACGACCTGGCCGCGGTCCCGGTGGCCGACCCCGTGGTCGGACCCGAGCTCGCCGCCGCCCGCACCCGTCTGGGGCTAAGCGTCGACCAGCTCGCCGACCGCACCCGCATCCGTCCACACGTCATCGAGGCGATCGAGGTCGACGACTTCGCTCCATGTGGTGGCGACTTCTACGCCCGCGGCCACCTTCGCACGCTCGCCCGGGTCCTCGGGGTCGACGCGGCGCCACTGCTGACGTCGTACGACGAGCGCTATGCGGACGCCCCCGTCGACCCGCGCCGGGTCTTCGAGGCCGAGCTGGCCACCGGCTTCAACGGCTCCATCCGCGGCACCCGCGGCGGTCCCAACTGGTCGGTGCTCGTGGCGGCCGTGATGGCCGTGGTCCTGGTGTGGTCGATCGCGCGCCTGGTCATGGACGGACCGGTCCCGGTCAACGACGCCCTGCGGCTCAACGGCAGCAGCGGTCCTCAGAACCCGGGTGCCGTCAACGCCGGCCCCAAGGTGCCGTTCGTGCTGACCGCGGTCGGTGGCGGTGCCACGGTCGTGGTGCGCGACGGCGGCGGCAACGTCGTCTACGACGGCACCATCGCGTTCATGCAGAGCGTCGAGCTCGACGTCGTGCCGCCCGTCCGCGTGCAGTCCAGCGACGGTTCGGTGACGGTCACGATGGACGGAAAGGACGAAGGACCGCTCGGTGTCACCGGCCAGGAGGCCCAGGACACCTACGTCGTGCGCGACTGACCGATAACGATCACGCGCGGGCGTCGTTGAGTTGGCGACGTCTCCGAAAGGTCACCCGTGCGCGCGATCCTCCGACTGTTGCTGCCCGTTGTCACTGCCGTTGTCCTCGTGAGCGGCGCCGTGTCCTACGCGGGCACCGACGCGCAGCCCACCGGTCCCTACTCGCAGTCCTACTTCGGCGACGGCAACCTGCCGCCGGGCTGTGTCCGCGACATGAACCTCGACAACCCCGACAACCAGTGCTTCCACATGCGCACCGGCCTCAACGCCCTCGACTCTCCTCAGGTCGACGTCCTGGTGCTGGTGCCGGCCTCGCCGACGGCCGAGCGCGACATGCGCGTCATGCGCCAGTCGGTGGAGATGTGGGAGGGCGGGATCGAGCAGCTCGCCCGGCGGATGGGCCAGCCGTGGCTCACGGAGGTCGACTTCCACATCACCGTCGACGCGCTGAGCGGCGAGTTCACGACGTACCCCCTGGTCGACCCCGAGATCGTCCTGGTGGGCACCAACCCGGTCGGCGGCATCGGCATCGGCATCGACCCGGCGCAGTTCGTCGGCGAGCTCGGCATCTACGACGCTCAGGGCGTCCCGTGCCTGGGCGTCGACAACCCCTTCGACTTCGCGGCCTGGGAGAACCTGCCCGGTTTCGACTCCCACCACGAGGAGCGGTCGGGCACGTACGTCGAGGACTGTGGCGGCGCGGGAGGCAACGTCTGCTTCGCGATCAACGGCGCCATCGACCCGGTGCCGGGTATGACCGAGGTCTTCAGCATGTTCGACCTGGTCAGCCACGAGTTCGGCCACTGCCTCACGGTGGGCCATGTCGGCGACGGCGCCGAGGGCTCCTGGGGCCCGGTCCCGACCAACGACATCATGAGCTACAACGAGGACCCGCCGGGTCTGAGCAAGTGCGTCTCCAGCCTCGATGTCGAGGGCTTCGCGCTGCGGATGAGCGGCTACCTCGACCGTAACGGCGACGGCATGGTCAGCGGGGCCGACAAGCTCCAGGCCAACGACTTCCCCGGTGACGGGCGCAACCCGTTCCAGGTGCAGAGCCCGAGCGACCACATCTATGCCTCGGCCACCGGCTCGCCGACCGACTGCCCGCAGCCCGACGTGGGCGTGCTTCCCGGCTCCCGGGTGAGCTGGGGACCGACGCCGGTGACCACGATGCGTCCGGTGCTCCGCCTCCAGCGCAGCGCGCGGACCCCGGACGGCCGGGTCCGGCTGACCGGCACCGCGGCCTACGTCCCGAAGGGCAAGCAGCCGCAGCGCGCCAACGGCGCGTTCGTGGACCGCAGCGGTGACTCCGACAGTCCCTTCAACGACCTGCGCAAGCTCGACGTCCGGGTCACCAACACCTCGGTCCTGGCCACGATCGACGTCGCGCAGCTCGCGCCGACGTCGGGCGCCACCGGGACCTCGGCCTACAGCCTGATCGTCAACGGCCGGCGGTTCGACTCGACCGGCCCGGCCAGCGTCGGTGCCAACACCTGGGACAACGGCGCCGAGGTCTTCCTCGACGGCGTGAGCGACTGGGACCGCGCGGCCGGCACCGTCACCTTCAAGATCTCGCGGCGCTACCTGGAGTCCTACGGCAACGTCGCGCCCTACTACGTCGGCAGCACCTCGACCGTGCAGAACGCCAAGCGCGTCGTCTACGTCGACGACACCGCGCCGGCCGGCCGGAAGCGGATCGTGGTCACCGGCCGCAAGCTGGTCGAGCTCGACGGCCCCGAACAGGCGTCGCCGCCCACCGGCACCAAGCCCTATTCGGTCTCCTTCCGTGCCGCGGATGGCAACACGTTCGCCGTCGGGCAGACCAACGGCGGGCTCGGCAGCCTGGTGTCCGACCCGCACGTCTTCTCGATGTCGGTGACCTCACCGAGCAAGGTCGAGCTCAGCCTCGACTGGTCGGACCCGGCCTCCGACCTCGACCTGACGGCCCAGGCCGGAGCGGGCGACCCCGTCTACAGCTCCGGGGGCAAGCCCGACACGATCGTGCTCGACCGTGTCCAGGGCCCGATCGACCTCGAGGTCAACCCGACCTTCGTCGGTCCGGCCGGCACGACGTACACGCTGCGGGCCAAGGTCACGCCGATCGGCAAGGACTCCGACCGCGACGGCCTGACCGACCCGGGCGACGCCTGCCCGCGCCTGCGCGGCCCACTGCCCTCGGGCTGCCCCGACGCCGACCACGACGGCGTGCCCAACCGCACGGACCGCTGCGGCCAGGCGCCGGCGGGCACGGCCACGGGCTGCCCCGGTCGTCCGTCGGAGTGGATCAAGGTGCTCGTCGACGGCAAGGTGGTCGAGAAGGTCCGGCTGGACCGCGCCTTCGGCCTCGGGGAGTTCGACCTCAGGCTGCGGGTTCCGCAGGGAGCCCACCGGATCCGGACGATGTGGATAGACCGGTCCGGAGTCCTGGCCTCCGTCGTACGCCGGGTGCGCTGAGCTGATCCGGTCTCACGCCGGGCGGTAGCGACGCTCCGGGCGACCGGCGCCGCCGTACTGGAGGCGGGCCTTCACGGTCCCGAGGCCGGCGTAGTGCTCGAGGTAGCGCCGGGCGCTGACCCGGGAGATGCCGACGACCTCGGCACACTCGGCGGCGGAGAGCTCGGTGCCGTCGGCCAACGCCGCGAGCACCAGGTCGGCCGTCTCCTGGCTCAACCCCTTGGGCAGGACCTCCCGGCCCCCACCGAGCGGGGCGAAGACCGCGTCGATCTCCGCCTGGTCCGCGCCGCCGACACTCGCGAGCGCCCGGTGGGCGCGGCCGAAGGCATCGAGGCGGCTGCGCAGGTCCTCGAACTCGAACGGCTTGACCAGGTAGTGCGCGGCACCTCCGGCCACGGCCGCGCGCACCGTGTCGGCCTCCCGCGCCGCCGTCACCATCATCACGCCGACGTCGTTGCCCGAGCCGCGCAGCTGACGCAGCACCTCGATGCCGTCGGCATCGGGCAGGTGTACGTCGAGCAGCACCAGGTCGGGCCGCAACCTCTCGACCTCGGCGAGGGCCGCGGCTGCGGTGGCCGCGACGCCGACGACCCGGAAGCCGTCGACGCGCTCCACGAAGCGCGAGTGGATCGAGGCCACCATGAAGTCGTCGTCGACGACGAGCACCGTCAGCTCCTCCATCGGGCCACCTCTCGCAGACGCGCGGTGAAGACCGCGCCGCCGTCATTGTGGACCGACACGGAGCCTCCGCGCCGTTCGCACACCACCTGGACCAGAGCCAGCCCGACACCGCGGCCGCTGGCGTCGCTGGGCTTGGTCGAGAACCCCCGGCGGAAGATCTCCTCCACCTTGTCGGCGGGCACACCCGGACCCGAGTCGGCGACCTGGACCACCACCGCGTCCCCGTCGCGGCCGAGCCGGACCTCCACCCGGCCGCCGGCCCCGCGGACCGGTCGGGCCGACACCACGGCCTCGACCGCGTTGTCGACGAGGTTGCCGACGACCGACCCCACGTCGGCCGACAGGTCCGGGTCGAGCCGCGGCAGGACCGTGCCGTCGTGCAGCACGAGCTCCACGTTGCGTTCCGCCGCGAGGCTCACCTTGGCGACGAGGAGAGCGGCCACGGCCGGGTCCTGGACGCGGGCCAGCACCGCGTCGCTGATCTCGGCCCGGCGGCGGCTCAGGGTGCCGATGACCTGCGCGGCGTCGTCGTACTCCCCGAGCTGGAGCAGGCCCGACAGCGTGTGGAGCTGGTTGGAGAACTCGTGGGTCTGCGCCCGCAGGGTCTCGGTGACGCTCTCGCGGGCGCTGAGCTGGCTCTGTAGGGCCAGCAGCTCGGTGCGGTCGCGCAACGTGGTCACGGTGCCGATGACGCGGCCGTCCTGGACGACCTGGTTGCGGTTGAGGACGAGCACCCGGCCGCCCACGACCAGGGGTGCGTCCCGCACCTCCTCCGCGCCGACCAGCAGCTCCACCACCCGCGGCGGCAGGGAGAGGTCGGTCACCGGGCGGCCGTGGCTGTCGGCGGGCAGGTCGAGCAGGTCCCGGGCGCTGTCGCTGGCCAGCAGGATCCGGCCGTCGGGGCCGACCGCGACGAGACCTTCGCGGATCGAGGTCAGCAGCGCCTCGCGCTGGTCGGCGAGGGCCGCGATCTCGGCCGGCTCCAGGCCACGGGTGCGGCGCCGGATCAGCCGGGAGAGCAGCAGCGAGCCGGCCACGCCCAGCACCAGGCCGATGCCGAGGAAGAGCACGAGGTCGTCGAACGTGCGACCGAGCCGCTCGGTGAGCGGCGGGTAGTCCTCGGTGACGACCACGATGCCGACCAGGGTGCCCGCCGGCGGCCCGCCCTCCTCGTCGTCGTTGTCCGAGAGGATCGGCACGGTCGCCGCGATGGCGGTGCGGCCCCGGTCGGTGATGTCCCCGGTCCACGACCGCGTCTCGAGGGCGTCGCCGCTGCCGAGGTCGACGGACTCACCGGTGCGGTTGGGGTCGGTGCCGAAGACCACGACCCCGTCGGGGTCGGTCACGTAGACGGCCGAGGCGCCGACGTCGTCGGCCCGCTGCTGGGCGTAGAACGCGATCGCGGCACGGTTGTCGCGCTGCTCCATCGCCTCCCGTACGGCGTCGGTGCTGGCGAGGCTCTCCGCGGTGGCGGAGAGCCGGGCGCCGCGGGTGTCACGGAAGTCGGCCTCGCTCTGCCGCACCGAGACCACGCTGGCGACCGCCACGACGACCACCAGCACGGCCAGCTGGAGCAGCAGGAACTGCCCGGCCAGGCTCAGCCTGCCGGCGCGACGCAGACGTGACCACAAGTTCCACAACCTCCTTTGGTTACCCAAGCGTGACGGACGACACAGTGCGGGGCGAGTCTGGGCCCATGAAGGCACTCACGATCGTCGCGCTGGCCCTGGCCCTGTCCGCGTGCGGGGTGACCCGCGGAGACGACAGCCAGGACATCGCAATGTGGATCCCGAACAGCCCGGGTGGCGGCTACGACCAGACGGGTCGCGCCGCCGTTGGCGTGATCGAGGGCGAGCAGATCATCGACGGCACCATGGAGGTCACCAACATCCTCGGTGCCGGCGGCTCGGTGGCCCTCACGCGGCTGATGGGGGAGGAGGGCAACGACCACCTCCTGATGACGGTCGGTCTCGGCGTGGTCGGCTCGGCGTACTCCTTCGCCCTGGACTACAAGCTCACCGATGCGACCCCGATCGCCCAGCTGATCGAGGACCAGGAAGGCGTCCTGGTCCCGGCGGACTCACCGTTCAAGACCATCGACGACCTGGTCGCGGCCTGGGAGGACGACCCCGGAGGCGTCGTCATCGGTGGCGGCTCCAGCCCGGGCGGCCCCGACCACCTGTTCCCGATGCAGCTCGCCGAAGCCGTCGGGGTCGAGCCCTCAGAGCTCCGCTACGTCCCGTACGACGGCGGCGGCCCGCTGACCACGGCCCTGCTCGGCAACAAGATCCAGGTCGGCTTCTCGGGGCTCGGCGAGTTCGAGGGCCAGATCGCCGCCGGTGAGCTGCGGGTGCTGGCGGTCTCCGGCGAGGAGCGCCTCACAGGGGAGTCGGTCAAGGACATCCCCACCCTCACCGAGTCGGGCATCGACCTGGTGTTCACCAACTGGCGCGGCATCCTCGCGCCGCCGGGGATCTCCGACGAGCGTCGCGACGAGCTGATCGCCTACGTGGAGGAGATGCACGGCACCCCCGAGTGGGAGGCCGCCCTGGAGAAGAACGGCTGGATCGACGAGTTCAAGACCGGCGACGAGTTCGGAGACTTCCTGGAGGACCAGGACGCCCGCGTCGCCTCGACCCTGGAGGAGGTCGGGCTGCTGTGAGCACCCACCACGTCGAAGACACACACGCACAGCGCGACCTCGCCCAGCTCGGCCTCGCGGCCGTGCTCGGCGTCATCGGGCTGGTCACCCTCTGGGACACCAGCCGGCTCGAGGTCGGCTTCGCCGACCCGGTCGGGCCCAAGGTCTTCCCCTACGTCATCGGCTCGGTCATGGTCGTGCTGGCCGTCGCCCTGGTGTTCTCGGCACTGGCCGGTGGCCGCGGCGAGGTCGAGGGCGGTGAGGACGTCGACCTCGAACAGCGCGCCGACTGGGTCACCGTCGCCCGTCTCGTGGGCGTCCTGGTCGTCACCGTCGTGACGGTCGACCTCCTGGGCTGGGCCATCTCCGGCGCCGTGCTGTTCGCCGGTGCTGCCTGGTCCCTCGGCAGCCGCACCGTCATCCGCGACGTCATCGTGGGCGTCGTGCTGGCGGTGGGCAGCTGGTACGGCTTCCACGAAGGCCTCGGCATCCCTCTCACTCCCGGCATCCTGGACGGAATCCTCTGATGGGCGACCTCGACCTGCTCTGGGGCGGGCTGCAAGCAGCCGTCACCCCCGAGAACCTCATGTACGCCGCGATCGGCGTGCTGCTCGGCACCTTCGTCGGCGTGCTCCCGGGCATCGGCCCGGCGATGGCCGTCGCGCTGCTGCTGCCGGTGACGTTCGGCCTCGAGCCGACCTCGGCGTTCATCATGTTCGCCGGCATCTACTACGGCGGCATGTACGGCGGCTCGACCACGTCGATCCTGCTCAACACACCAGGGGAGTCGGCGTCGGTGATGACGGCGCTCGAGGGCAACAAGATGGCCAAGGCGGGGCGCGCCGCCCAGGCGCTCGCCACCGCGGCGATCGGGTCGTTCATCGCCGGCACCATCGGCACCCTCCTGGTCGCGCTCTTCGCGCCGATGCTCGCCGACGTGGCCGTCGACATCGGGGCGCCGTCGTACGTCGCGATCATCGTGCTGGCCCTGGTGATGACGTCCACCGTGCTCGGCAGCTCGCGACTGCGTGGCCTGGTGGCGCTGTTCCTCGGCCTCTCGATCGGCCTCGTCGGGCTCGACCTCAACACCGGCCAGCCGCGGCTCAGCTTCGGCGTGCCGCAGCTCGTGGACCGTCTCGACATCGTCGTGGTGGCCGTCGGCATCTTCGCCCTGGGCGAGGCCATGTGGGTCGCCGCGCACCTCCGCCGCAACCCGCTCCAGATCATCCCCGTGGGTCGGCCCTGGATGGGCCGCGAGGACTGGCGGCGATCGTGGAAGCCATGGCTGCGAGGCACGGCGGTCGGGTTCCCGTTCGGTGCGATCCCCGCGGGCGGTGCGGAGATCCCGACGTTCCTGTCCTACGTGACCGAGCGCAAGCTCGCCCGCGACCAGGGCGAGTTCGGCAAGGGTGCGATCGAGGGCGTCGCCGGTCCCGAGGCGGCCAACAACGCCTCGGCCGCCGGCATGTTCGTCCCGCTGCTGGCGCTCGGCGTCCCCGTGACGGCGACCGCCTCGGTGATGCTCGCCGCGCTCGAGGGCTACGGCATCCAGCCCGGGCCACAGCTCATGACCGAGCAGTCCGACCTCGTCTGGACGCTGCTCGCCAGCCTGCTCATCGGCAACACCCTGCTGCTGGTGCTCAACCTGCCGCTGGCGCCGCTGTGGGCCAAGCTGCTGCAGATCCCGCGGCCCCAGCTCTACGCCGGCATCCTGTTCTTCGCCTGCCTGGGGGCCTACAGCGTCAACCTGGACCCGTTCGACATCGCCCTGCTGCTGGCCTTCGGTCTGCTCGGCCTCGCGATGCGCCGCTTCGGGCTGCCGGTGCTGCCCTTGATCCTCGGCGTCATCCTCGGGCCGATCCTGGAGACCAAGCTCCGTGAGGCACTGGCGATCTCCGACGGTGCCTACTCCAGCCTGCTGGGCGAGCCGCTCGCGGTCGTCGTCTACGTGATCCTGGCGCTGGCCCTGGTCCTGCGCCTGGTCCTCGCGCGGGTCCGGCCCGCGGGGTTCGAGCCGGACGACATCGACGTACGCGACGAAGAGAAGGTGAACCGATGAGCTGGATCGTGGTCGGGTGGACTCCCGACGAGTTCGGACAGGTCGCGGTGGAGCACGCCACCGCCGAGGCGGCCCTCGACGGCAGCGGGGTGATCCTCGTCAACGCCAGCAAGGGCGACAAGCTCGTCGACCTGCGCTTCGCCAGCGGCGACCAGCTCGAGGAGGTACGCCGCACCCTCGCGGCCGCGCTCCCCGGCGGTGACGACGTGGTCCAGGTGCGGCAGGTGGTGGCCCAGGACGTCGCAGAGGCGGTGCTCGCCGTCGCCGCCGAGGTGGACGCCACCCTCATCGTGCTCGGCATCCGACGCCGTACGCCCGTGGGCAAGCTGCTGATGGGCAGCGTGGCGCAGCGGGTCATCCTGGACGCCGAGTGCCCCGTGCTCGCGGTGAAGCCGGGCACCCGCCCCCGCTACGCTCACTGACGCCGTTTCGCCTCGGTCGCGCCCGGGCCGTCATACTCGGAGGCGACTATGACGACCCACACGACGACTCCCGCCCCCGAGCTGCTCTCGGTAGCGATGGTGACCCTTGGCTGTGCCCGCAACGAGGTCGACTCCGAGGAGCTCGCCGGTCGCCTCGAGGCTGACGGCTTCCGGCTCGTGGACGACCCCAGCGAGGCCGACACGGTCCTGGTCAACACCTGTGGCTTCGTCGAGGCGGCCAAGAAGGACTCCGTCGACACCCTGCTCCAGGCCGCCGACCTCAAGGCCTCGGCCAACCACGGCGGCCGCGCCCAGGCCGTCGTGGCTGTGGGCTGCCTCGCCGAGCGTTACGGCAAGGAGCTGGCCGACTCGCTGCCGGAGACCGACGCGGTGCTCGGCTTTGACGACTACCCCGACATCGCCGCGCGACTGCGTTCGATCGTCGCGGGGGAGCAGCACGAGGCGCACACCCCTCAGGACCGCCGGCTCCTGTTGCCGATCTCCCCGGTCGACCGGGCCGCCTCGACCGTCGCGGTCCCCGGCCACGGCGCCGCCGCCGACACCACGACCGTTGGCCTGGGCGGGCCGGCGACCGGCCCCCGCGCCGTACGCCGACGCCTCGACGCCGGGCCGATGGCCGCGCTCAAGCTGGCCAGCGGCTGTGACCGCCGCTGCTCGTTCTGCGCGATCCCTTCCTTCCGTGGCTCGTTCGTCAGCCGTCGGCCGAGCGACGTCATCGCGGAGGGCCGATGGCTGGCCGAGCAGGGCGTCCGTGAGCTGTTCCTGGTCAGCGAGAACTCCACGTCCTACGGCAAGGACCTCGGCGACCTGCGCCTGCTCGAGACGCTGCTGCCCGAGCTCACCGCGATCGACGGCGTCGGCCGCGTGCGCGTCTCCTACCTCCAGCCCGCCGAGACGCGGCCCGGGCTGATCGAGGCGATCGCCACGACGCCCGGCGTCGCCGCCTACTACGACCTCTCCTTCCAGCACGCCAGTGCGACCGTGCTACGCCGGATGCGTCGCTTCGGCGACCCCGAGAGCTTTTTGGGACTACTCGCGAGCATCCGGGCCCTCGCCCCCGAGGCGGGTGTCCGCTCCAACGTCATCGTCGGCTTCCCCGGCGAGACCGAGCAGGACCTCGAGACGCTGTGTGACTTCCTGGTCGCGGCGCGGATGGACGTCACCGGGGTGTTCGGCTACTCCGACGAGGACGGCACCGAGGCGGCGTCGTACGACGGCAAGCTCGACGAGGACGAGGTGCGGGCGCGTCTCGAGCACGTCAGCGGCCTGGTCGAGGAGCTCAACGCGCAGCGCGCCGAGGAGCGCCTGGGCGAGGAGGTGCTGGTGCTCGTGGAGTCGCTCGACGACGACGTCGCCCCAGGGCAGGCAGAGGGCCGCGGCGCTCACCAGGGACCCGAGGTCGACGGCACCACCACCGTTACCGACCTCCCCGCCGGCGTCCGCGTGGGCGACCTGGTCCGCGCCCGGGTCGTCGCGACGGAGGGCGTCGACCTTGTCGCCGAAGGGGTTGTGGGTCCATGAGCACCGTCGACCCCCAGATGTCCACCGGCTCCAACTGGAACCTGCCCAACGCGCTGACCACCCTGCGGATCCTCATGGTCCCGTTCTTCGGCTGGGCGCTCCTGGTCGACGGCGGCGACTCGGTCCTGTGGCGCTGCGTGGCCTACGCCCTCTTCATCGCCGCCATGGTCACGGACAAGATCGACGGCGACATCGCCCGGTCCCGCAACCTGGTGACCAACTTCGGCAAGATCGCAGACCCGATCGCGGACAAGGCGATCACCGGGATGGCGTTCATCGGGCTGTCCATCGTGGGCGACATCTGGTGGTGGGTCACGATCCTGGTCCTGCTCCGCGAGTGGAGCGTGACGCTGCTGCGGCTGTCGGTCCTCAAGCATGTCGTGATCGCCGCCGCCCAGAGCGGCAAGATCAAGACCGTGCTCCAGGCGGTCGCCCTCGGCGGGCTCACGCTGCCCCTGCGCCAGCTCGACGGGGCACTCGACGTACCGGGCGACGTGCTCTTCTACGCTTCCCAGGTGCTCCTGGCAGGCGCCGTGGCGATGACCATGTGGTCGGGCTACGAGTTCTTCCGCGACGTTCGCCTCGCCCGAAAGGCGATGCGCGCCGCCTGATCATCCAGCGTTGATCAATTCTTAACCCAAAGGCTCCGTTCGCAGGAGTTCTTCGGGTTAGGGTCCTCAGTCTGTGGTCATTTCGCCTTCCCCCGGCGCCCACTCTTCTTGAGTTTCTCGGACCCCTCTGAGCGGCTCGTCGATCCCTTGTCGTGCCCTGTGAAAGGTCCCCTCCGTTGTCTGTCTTGTCGTTCGCCACCCGCGGAGGGGCCAGCCGGCGCCCGGCCGTCGCCGCCGCCCTGCTTGGTCTCGTCACCGCGCCGCTCGCCCTCGGGTTCAGTGCCCCGGCGCAGGCGTCTGTGTCCACCAAGATCAGCAGCTTCCCCTACACGCAGAACTGGTCGACCCTGACCCCGACCAGCACCTGGGCGGACTTCCCCGGCGTGGAGGGGTTCAACCCCGGGACCAGCATCTCCGCCAGCAACGCGTCGAACTCCACGGACGTGGGCACCCTGACGGCCGAGGGGACCCTCACCTCCAACCTGGTGATGAGCACGGGCACCACGGCGCCGAACACCGTCTCCACCGGCGGCGTCCTGGCGTTCCCCAACATCCCGGACAAGACCGTCGCCCTGAGCGCCACCGGCACGATCACCACGCCGCTACTGGTGTTCCACCTCGACACCACCGGCCGCGACAGCCTCGCCGTCGCCTACGACATCCAGGACCTCGACAGCGGCACCGACAACCAGCCCACCCGCGTCGCGCTTCAATACCGCGTGGGCACCTCGGGCGCCTACACCAACGTCCCGGCTGCCTACGTCGCCGACGCCACGGTCGTCAGCAACTCCACGGTCGTCTCCACCGCCGTGTCGGCCGTGCTGCCGGCCGCCGTCGACAACCAGTCGGACGTCTACCTCCGCGTCATCACCATCGACAACGCCTCCGGTTCCAACGAGCACATCGGCATCGACAACATCTCCATCACGGAAGCCGGACCGCAGCCGTTGAGCGCGACCGACCCCGCCGACCTGACGGTCGACGAGGGCGCGCCGATCCCGACGATCACGCTCGGGGCCGCGGGAGGCACTGCGCCCTACAGCTGGGAGTTCACCGGCCTGCCGGCCGGTATCACCGAGACCAGCGACGGGGTGCTCGAGGGCACCCCCACCGAGGCCGGCGACTCCACGGTCACCGCCACGGTCACCGACTCCACCACGCCGAGTGCCGGCACTGCCTCCGTCGAGTTCACGATCACCGTCGAGGGACTGGCCCCGGCCTTCACCATCGCCGAGATCCAGGGCGCCGGGGGCTCCAGCACCATGCCGGGTGACCGCGTCCGCACCACTGGCGTCGTCATCGGGTCCTACCCCGGTGGCAGTGGGCTGGAGGGCTTCTACCTGCAGACCCCGGGAGCGGACACCACGCCCGGCGCCTCGGACGGCATCTTCGTCTACACCGCCAGCCGGGCCACCCCGGCGGTGGGCAGCTCGGTGCAGGTCACCGGCCTCGTGGAGGAGAGCTTCGGCCTCACCCGCCTTGTCACCTCCCGGGCGAGCCAGCTGCTCACGGTCGCCGACCTGGGCGAGGTCGTTCCGCTCGACCAGCTCCCGGGGGCCGACTGCGCCGAGGGCGAGTGCCTGACCGGTTCCGCGCTGGCTGACGCGCGTGAGGACCACGAGAGCGAGCTCTTCCTCCCGACCGCCCCCTTCACGGTCACCGACGCCTACGACGGGTCCGTCGGCAACTCCAGCAGCATGTTCGGCGAGTTCAGCCTGGCCGCCAACTCCGTGGAGCCGCTGTACGTCCCGCTGGAGCGGGCCCGCCCGGGCAGCGCGCGAGCGGCCGACATCGCTGAGTACAACGCCGCCCACCGGGTGGCCCTCGATGACGGCTCCAACACCAACTACTCGTCCAGCACCGGCCTCGGCTACCCGTGGCTGACGCCGACCAACACCGTGCGTGCCGGTGCCGCCGTGAGCTTCGTGCGGCCGGTCGTCTTCGACTTCCGGTTCGGTCTGTGGCGACTGCAGCCCGAGCAGCCCATCCCCGCCGGCAACGACGGCAGCGACTGGGTCGAGTTCGAGCAGGACCGCCCGGCGGCTCCCGACGACGTCCTCGGCGCTGACGGCGACCTGAAGATCGCCACCTTCAACATGCTCAACTACTTCAACACCACCGGTGAGCAGTGGGCGGGCAGCGACGGCAACGGGGTCACCGTGGCCCCGCGCCGGTGCACGTTCTACAGCGACCGCGCGTCCAACCGCATCACCAACAACGACTGCGTCCAGGACGCCGTCGACCCGCTCACCGGGCTCGACGTCGACCTCCCCGGTCCGCGCGGGGCTGCCACCCAGGTGAGCTTCGAGCGCCAGGAGGACAAGATCCTCGCGGCGATCAACACCCTGGACGCCGACATCATGTCGCTCGAGGAGATCGAGAACTCGATCAAGCTCTACGACCCGGCGATCTCCCCGGGGATCCCCGCCGACGCCGACCGTGACGACGCCATCCGCAGGCTGGTGCAGGAGCTCAACGCAGCATGGCTGGCCGGGCACGTGGGCGAGACGAACCGCTGGGCCTACGTCCCGTCGCCGCGCCCCGAGGCTCAGCCTACGAAGACAGAGCAGGACGCGATCCGGTCCGGCTTCATCTACGACCCCAACACGGTCGAGGCCGTCGGTCGGTCGCGGATCCTCACCAACGCCCCCGCGATGCGCAACGCTCGCGAGCCGCTCGCTCAGGCCTTCAAGCCGCTGGGTGGTGGCCGGGCCGACCGGTTCGGCGTGATCGTCAACCACTTCAAGTCCAAGGGCGGCCCGACGGCTCCGGCGACCGTCAACGGCGACAACGTCGACACCGGCGACGGTGCGGGCTCCTACAACGGTGACCGCAAGCGTCAGGCCGCTGCCCTCGTGGCGTTCGCCGACCAGTTCGCAGCCGACCAGGGCATCGGCCCGATGTTCCTCACCGGTGACTTCAACGCCTACTCCATGGAGGACCCGGTCCAGGTCATCAAGGACGCCGGGTACGACGACCTGCACGCGAGCAACGGCGAGACGTCGTACTTCTTCGGTGGACTGGCCGGCTCGCTCGACCATGTCTTCGCCAACGAGGAGGCGCACGCGATGGTGACCGGCCAGACGGTCTGGCCCATCAACGCCAACGAGACGGTGTTCTACGAGTACAGCCGGTTCAACTCCAACGTCACCAACCTCTACAACACCAGCCCGTTCCGCAGCTCCGACCACAACCCCGAGATCGTCGGCATCGAGGTCGGCGACCTGACCCCGGACCCCGACCTGGACGTCGTGCAGGTGCTGGCCACCAACGACTTCCACGGCCGGCTCCTGGCGACCGAGGGCGGTCCCGAGGCCGGCGCCGCGTCGCTCGCCGGTGCGGTCAAGCAGCTCCGGGTGGAGAACCCCGACACGGTGTTCGCCGCGGCGGGTGACCTCGTCGGTGGTTCGACGTTCGAGTCGCTGATCCAGAACGACAAGCCGACCATCGACGCCCTCAACGAGGCCGGTCTCGAGGTGTCCGCAGCGGGCAACCACGAGTTCGACCAGGGTTACGACGACCTGGTCAACCGGATCATGGCGGACTACGACGCGACCGAGAACCCCCAGGGCGGTGCGGCGTGGCAGTACATCGCCGGCAACGTCCGGCTCCGGGACACGCTGGAGCCGGCGCTGGACGAGACCTGGTACAGCGAGCTCGGCGACGGCCGCACGGTCGGCTTCGTCGGCGCGGTGACCGAGGACCTGCCGGCCCTGGTGGCCGCAGGCGGCATCGAGGAGATCGTCGTCCAGGACATCGTCGCCTCGGTCAACCGCGACGCCGAGACCCTGCGGTCCGCCGGCGGCTGCGGCGAGGTCGACGGCTGTGACCTGGTGGTCATGCTGGTCCACGAGGGGGCCGCGAGCACCTCGTACGACGCGGTCACCGACGGGTCCACGTTCGCCGACATCGTCGCGGGGGCGAGCGCCGACATCGACGCCATCGTCTCCGGGCACACGCACCTGGCCTACAACCACAAGGTTCCCGTCCAGGAGTGGCTTACCGAGGGCCGTGCGGTCACCGCGCGTCCCGTGGTCTCGGCCGGCCAGTACGGCGCCAAACTCAACCGTCTCGAGTTCCAGTTCCTGCCCGGTACCGAGACGCTGGTGGACATCCGCCAGACCATCGTCAACCTCAACGACTACGAGGCCGACCCGAACACCCAGGCGATCGTGACCAGCGCCGTGAACTTCGCGGCCGCGCAGGGCAACGTCCCGCTCGGAGACATCGAGGGCCCGTTCCAACGTGCCCGCCGCACCGACCCGGACAACGGCAACGCCTCCGTGGAGAACCGCGGTGGCGAGTCGACGCTCGGCAACCTGGTCGCGGAGATCCAGCGCTGGAAGACCGATGCCGCCATCGGGTTCATGAACCCGGGTGGTCTGCGTGCGGACCTGTTGGGCAGCCTCACGTCCCCCCGGGTCGTGAACTACCGCCAGGCCGCCGATGTCCAGCCGTTCGCCAACACACTGGTGACGATGGACCTCACCGGTGCGCAGATCAAGACGATCCTCGAGCAGCAGTGGCAGCGTGATGCCGACGGCAACATCCCGTCGCGTCCGTTCCTCCGGCTGGGCACCTCCGACGGGTTCACGTTCACCTACGACCCCAACCGCGAGGAAGGCGACCGGATCACCGGCATGCAGCTCGACGGGTCCGAGCTGGACGCTGGCGAGTCCTACCGGGTCGCGACGACGTCGTTCCTGGCGTCGGGGACGGGCGACAACTTCTGGGGCTTCTCGGAGGCGACTGCCAAGCAGGACACCGGCAAGACCGACCTGCAGGCCGTGGTCGACTATCTGGCGGAGTTCGCCCCGCACGCAGAGGACGTCCTGCCCGTCGACTACCGCCAGCACGCCGTGGGGGTCGCCTTCGCGGGTGGCGCTCCGTCGGCGGAGTACGAGCCGGGTGACCCGCTCGTCTTCACCCTGTCCTCGCTGGCCATGACCGGCCCGGGCGACGTGCAGGACACCCAGGTCGAGGTCTTCCTCGACGAGACGTCGCTCGGTGTCTTCGGAGCCATCGACAACACGTCGCAGACCCTGCCGTTCGACGAGGCCGGCAAGCTGACCGTCAACACGGTCATCCCGTCCGGTGCCCAGGACGGGCCGGCGATGATCACCGTCGTCGGCCTCACCACCGGTACCGAGGTGGAGGTGCCGGTCGAGCTCAGCGACGGGCTGCCGAACACCAATGTGTTCGCCGATCCGCTGGTGATGACGTACGGCCAGCCCTCCAGCCTCGAGGTGACGCTCGACCAGGAGGCCGCCACTGGGACCGTGACGCTGTACACCGACTCGTTGGTCACGCTGGCCACGGCGCCGGTGAGCAACGGCTCGGCCAGCATCCCGCTCTCGGCCGGCATCCTGCCGGTCGGCATACACGGGCTCCGGTTGGTCTACTCCGGCGACGGCGGCTACTCCGGGGACGAGGCCCCGGTGACCATCGTCGTCAACAAGGCGACGCCGACCATCACGGCGTCCCCCGACCCGGCGTTCATCAACATCAACACCCAGACGTCGGACATCCACGTGACCGTCTCAGGCACCGGGGTCAGCCCCGGCGGCACCGTCACCGCCATGGTCGACGGCAACGTGCTCGACACCGAGACGCTGTCGGGTGGAGCAGCCACGCTCACCGTTGGTCCGTTCACGACGGTCGGTCCCAAGACCGTGACGATCACGTACGCCGGCGACCCGACGACGGCGTCCGGCACGACGACGACGCAGGTCACCGCGACCGAGGTCGTCGTCGACCCGGAGGAGCCGGTGGTCACCACCACGACCGCTACGGCGTCCCCGATGGTCTACGGCACGGCGGGTCAGGTTCAGGTGAACGTGCAGTCCACCGAACCGACGTCCGGCTCGGTCCAGCTGACCGAGGGCAGCACGGTGATCGGCAGCAGCAACGTCGCGGCCGACGGCACGGCGACCATCGCGATCGCCGGCACCGCACTGTCGGTGGGCACCCACGGTCTGACCGTGGCCTACCTCGGTGACACCGCCAACGTGCCCTCCCAGGGCTCCGTCACGATGACCGTCAGCAAGGCCGGTTCCGCCACCCAGGCGGCCGTCAGCCCCGCGGAGGTCGTGGTCCGCCAGGGCCGCGCCAGCGTCTCGGCCTCGGTCTCGGCCGACGGCTACACTCCGACCGGCAGTGTCCAGATCCGGATCAACGGTGAGGTCGTCGCGACGCGCTCGCTGACCAGCGGCTCGGTCTTCGCGCTGCTGGCGCCGTTCGAGTCGGTCGGTCCGCACAACGTGAGCGTCGTCTACCTCGGCGACGCCAACACCGAGGGCAGCCAGGCCGGTGCCGGGACCGTCCGCGTGGTCAAGGCGACGCCGCAGATGACCGTGACCAGGAGCCCGAACAAGGTCCGGGTCAACCGGACCGAGGTCCGGCTCAGGGTCGCGGTGGAGGCCGACGGCCAGGTCGTGACCGGCCGGGTACGCGTCAGCTTCGGTGACCGCACGTGGAGCGAGATGCTGTCGGGCGAGCGCGCCGTCATCGTGCTGCCGGAGTTCCGGACCAGGGGAGAGAAGACCGTCACTGTCGAGTACCTCGGCAGCGCTCTCGCCGAGGAGGTCACCAAGCGCGTGACCTTCAAGGTGGTCCGCTAATACCACACGACCGCGAGGGGCCGGCGCCTACGGCGCCGGCCCCTCCGGCGCGCTCATCGTCCGTCGATCGTCCCCGATGACGACAAGATCTCCGGCGAACCGACTTCATCGCGAGTTACGCAACTGCGACCCGCTGGGCAGTCAGGGGCTGTCAGCGGGTCTAGGGTGCTGATCATCACCCCCATCACGTCCGAAAGGTTCCCCTGTGCTCTTCAGCTCCCGGTCGCGAGTCACCTCGCGCCTCCTGACGGCGGGAGTGGGCATCGGCATGCTGGCGACGCCACTCGCGTTCGTCGCCCCCGCCGCTCAAGCCGCAGACCCCGTCAACATCACCATCCTCGGCACCAACGACTTCCACGGTCGTCTCGAGACCAACCTGCCGTCCAACAGCAACGCGGAGGCCGGCGCCGCTGTCCTCGCCGGTGCCGTGAAGCAGATCCGCAACGCCAACGCCAACACGGTGTTCGCTGCCGCCGGTGACCTGATCGGGGCGTCGACGTTCGACTCCTTCATCCAGAACGACATCCCGACCATCGACGCCCTCAACGAGGCCGGGCTCGAGGTGTCGGCCGTCGGCAACCACGAGTTCGACCAGGGGTACGCCGACCTGGCGGGCCGGGTCCAGGACCGCGCCGAGTGGAGGTACCTCGCCGCCAACGTCGAGGAGCCCGGAGGTGCAGACGACCTCGCCGAGACCTGGATCAGGGACTTCGGCCGGGTGGACGTCGGCTTCATCGGCGCCGTCACCGAGGACCTGCCGTCGCTCGTGACCCCCGCAGGCATCGCTGGCCTCACCGTGACCGACGTCGTGGACGCGACCAACGAGGCCGCCGACTCCCTGGAGTCCCGCGGCGCTGACGTGATCGTGCTCCTCGTCCACGAGGGCGCGGCCGGCACCAGCATCGTCGACGCGACCAACGACTCGGCCTTCGGCAAGATCGTCAACGGGGTCGACTCCAACGTGGACGCGATCATCTCCGGCCACACCCACCTCGCCTACAACCACTCGGTCCCGGTTCCTGAGTGGGTGGCCGAGGGACGCGCGGTGACCGAGCGTCCGGTCGTATCGGCGGGCCAGTACGGCTCCAACCTCAACCAGATCAACTTCTCCGTCGACCCGACCACCGGCGAGGTCCTCGCCAAGACCCAGGAGATCGTCGCACTCGAGGACTGCATCGCGGGCTGCTCGGGCAGCGCGCAGACGTGGGAGGCCAACTTCCCGGCCGACCCCGCCACGAAGGCGATCGTGGACGACGCGGTAGCCCAGGCCAACGTCCTCGGATCGGTGCCGCTCGGTGAGATCGAGGAGCCGTTCACCCGCGGCAAGCTGGCCAACGGGACCACCGAGAACCGTGGCGCCGAGTCGACCCTGGGCAACCTGGTCGCAGAGATCCAGCAGTGGGCCACCGAGAGCCCGGAGGCCGGCGGCGCCCAGATCGCGTTCATGAACCCGGGCGGGCTGCGCGCCGACCTGGCCGGCACGCTCACCGGCGACGACCGGATCGTGTCCTACCGCCAGGCGGCCACCGTCCAGTCGTTCGCCAACACCCTGGTCAACATGAGGCTCACGGGTGCCGACATCAAGGAGGTGCTCGAGCAGCAGTGGCAGACCAACCCCGGCGGCACCGCTCCGTCGCGGCCCTTCCTCAAGCTCGGCACGTCCGAGGGCTTCGAGTACACCTACGACCCCAACGCGGCAGAGGGGAGCCGGATCACCTCGATGTCGCTGCACGGACAGGCGATCAACCCCGCCACGGCCTACTCGGTGACGGTCAACTCCTTCCTGGGCACCGGTGGCGACAACTTCCGCGCGTTCAGCAAGGGCACCAACAAGCGCGACACCGGCAAGGTCGACCTGCAGACGATGGTCGACTACCTGGCGGAGTTCGCCAACACCGGCGAGGGCGACGCGCCGCTGCCGGTCGACTTCACCCAGCGCGCGGTCGGCGTCTTGTTCCCGGTCGGTGCGCCTGCGGTGTACGACGCCGGCGACACGGTGGCGTTCGACGTGTCGTCGTGGTCGTTCACGGCCCCGACCGACGTCAAGGACACCGAGGTCGTGGTGTCTCTTGGTGACGCGGAGCTCGGTTCGTTCCCGCTCGACAACGCCGCTCAGGCGGCGCTGCCCGGCTTCGACGAGGTCGGCAAGGCGTCGGTGAGCGTCACCCTGCCGGCGTCGGTCACTCCCGGGCCGGCAGAGCTCGTCCTGACCGGGGCGGCGACCGGCACCAGCGTGTCGGTGCCGATCGTGGTGGCCGGGGAACCGGCCACGGTGAAGCCGACCATGACCGTCAAGGCGCCCGCGCAGGTCAAGCGGTTCAAGGTCGCTACCGTGAAGGCCATCGTGAAGGCGGCCGGTGCACCGGCCACGGGCAAGGTCAAGTTCACCTGGCGCGGCAAGTCCGTGGTCAAGACCCTCGTGGGTGGAGTCGTGAGCGTCAAGCTCGGCGGGCTGACCAAGCTCGGCCCGGTGAAGGTGACCGTGACCTACCTCGGCAACAGCACGACGAGCAGCGTGACCAAGACGGTCACGATCCGCGTCGTCCGTCCGTAGCTCCACCCGAGGGGCCCTCCGGTGACCCGGAGGGCCCCTCGGCCTTTCTCCTAGGATCGGCGCATGGCCGACCGCAACCTCAAGCTCGCCGCGCAGGTCCACGACCTGCTGAAGTCGCGCGGGGCGATGATGGCCACGGCCGAGTCGCTCACCGGTGGTCAGCTCGCGGTGCTCCTCACCACGGCGCCCGGCTCCTCGGAGACCTTCCTCGGGGGAGTCGTCTCCTACGCGACCGACATTAAGACCGACGTCCTCGGCGTACCCCGGTCGATCGTGGAGAGCGACGGCGTCGTGTCCGCGGCCTGCGCCCGCGCCATGGCGGAGGGCGTGCGCCGCCTCACCGGGGCGGCGTACGCCGTCAGCACGACCGGCGTCGCGGGGCCTGATCGCCAGGAGGACAAGCCACCGGGGACGGTCTTCGTCGCGGTGGCCGGCCCGGCCGGGGTGACCGCGCTGTCTCTCGAGCTGAGCGGCGACCGGGCCGCGATCCAGCAACGCACGTGCGCGGAGGCGCTGTCGGCGCTTGTGGAGGTCCTGCGGGAGGAAGAAACCCCTCTCCGGTAGCGTTGGGTTCACCAACCGGCCACAGATCTGGGAAGGGGACCCGCATGGTGCTGTTTCGTCGGCTCCTGGGGGACGTGCTCCGCGCTCGTCGGATGCAGCGCGGCATGACCCTTCGCGAGGTCTCGGCCGAGGCGCGCGTCAGCCTGGGCTACATCTCCGAGATAGAGCGCGGCCAGAAGGAAGCCTCCTCGGAGCTGCTCGCCTCCCTGTGCACCGCGCTCGACGCCCCGCTGTCCGAGGTGCTGCGCGAGGTCTCCTACGCGGTCGCCCTCGAGGAGGCTGCGCTCGTCGCGACCCCGATCTCGGTCAACGCCCACACACGGGTCGGCGAGGTCGTCGCGTCGGCTGCGTGACCGACCCGCTCCCCCTGTCGTGTTCCGGGCCAGATCTCCGGTTTCGGCCCGCGTAACGCCCCTCATCTGGTGTCGTTTGCTCAGTGACGGCATCCGGCCGTCTCCTGGCGCAAGCCGCGCCCTCCCGCGAGGTGGCCCCCGTGTCGACACGTGCTCTCCGTCCTGTGTGCATCGCGATCGTGCTGGCCCTCGCTGCGATGGTCCTCCCAGCGTTCGCCACCGCGTCGCAGGCGGCCCCGGCCTCTGCGGCGTCGGCGGCTGCGCCTCCCGCGGCCGACCGGACCGTGGCCCGGGTCTTCGACCGGCTGCGCGGCTTCCGGCTCGACGCCTCCCGCCCGGTCACGGTGGCTCCGCGTGACTTCTCGGCGTTCCGGCTCGACGTCGCGCGGGCACGCACCGCCCTCGCGCCGGCCCTCGCCGACAACGGCAGCAGCCCCGTGCGGATCGCCGTACCCGCTCCCGACGGGTCCACCCAGGTGTTCGCGGTGGTCGAGGACTCCGTCATGGAGCCGGCCCTGGCCGCGAAGCACCCGGAGATCCGGACCTTCGCCGGCCGCGGCGTCACCGACCCGACCAGCACGATCCGTCTCGACCTCACCCCGCTCGGCTTCCACGCCGCCGTCCGCGGGCCCCTCGGCGCCCGCGCGTGGTACGTCGACCCGGCCTACCGCGGCCGTGGCGTCACCGCGCACCTGAGCTACCGCGGCGCGTCCGTGCCGCGCGCGGCCGAGGCGTTCGTCGAGCGCGACCTGGCCGACACCGAGGCGATCCTGGACTCCGCGCCCGGAGTGGCCGCTGCGGCCGCGGGCGAGGTGGTGCAGCGACGCACCTACCGGCTGGCGTTCGTGACCGAAACGTCCTACGCGGCGTACTTCGGCAGCGCCAACGTGCTGGCCGCCAAGAACACCCTGATCAACCGGGTCAACCAGGTCTACAACGACGACCTCGCGATCCGCTTCGTCCTGATCGCGGGCACCGACCAGCTCAACCTCGACACCCTCGCCCGCGCGACCGGCGCCAACGGGCCCTGCGGCCTCAGCGGCTGCTACGACCCCGCCGACCTGGCCGCGGAGACCGGCGGCTGCAGCAGCGCCCTGCTCACCCGCACCGAGTTCGTCCTCGGCCAGATCGTCGGGGCCGACACCTACGACCTCGGCCACATCGGCCTGGGCATCAACGGCGGCGGCATCGCCGGACTCGGTGTGGTCGGCGGCTCCAGCAAGGCATCGGGGTGCACCGGTCTGCCGTTCCCGAAGGGCGACTTCTACGCGGTCGACTACGTCGCGCACGAGGTCGGTCACCAGATGGGCGGCAACCACACCTTCGACGGCACGCTGGTCAACTGCTCCCTGACCAACCGCAACGGTCCTACCTCTGTCGAGCCCGGCTCGGGAACCTCGGTGATGGCCTACGCCGGCATCTGCGGCCAGGACAACACCCAGCCGCACTCCGACCCCTACTTCTCCCAGCGCAGCATCGACGAGATCACCGAGACCGTCACCGCCGACCCGGTGGACGTCGACGAGGCGCAGACGGTCAGCTTCCGGGGCTTCGACGACGCCGCCGACTCGGTGACCCTGCGCTTCGACGGCCGCACCACGACCATCACCAACGACGCGACCTACAACCTCATCCAGCTCCAGCAGAAGATCAACACACTCACCGGGCTGGTGCCGACGATCGGCGGCTACGACGGGGCGTTGCTCCCCGACGAGGGCGGCTTCCAGCTGTTCTTCGAGCTGCCCGCCCAGGGCGCCGGCGAGGACATCCCGCGGCTGGAGGTCGTCAGCACGACCGGCGGCATGTCGGCCTTCATCGGCGTCCAGCAGCAGGGCGGCCCGAGCGGCAACCAGGGGACCGTGAACGCCGTCACCAACCACGCGCCCACCGTCACCGCGCCCGCCGACAAGACGATCCCGATGCGCACCCCGTTCACGCTCACCGGCGCCGGCAGCGACGTCAACGGCAACCCGCTGACCTACCTGTGGGAGCAGAACGACGTCGGCAGTGAGCTCCAGGGCACGTCGCTGGTCAGCAACACCAAGACCGCCGGGCCGCTGTTCCGGGTGTTCGGCACCTACGCCGACGTGAGCCAGGACGAGTCACTCCAGTCACCCTCGCCCGACCAGAATCGCGCCGGCAGCAGCCCTTCACGCACGTTCCCCGACCTGGAGCAGATCCTCGTCGACAACACCAACGCCGAGACCGGCGCCTGCCCGGAGGCACCGGCCGAACCGGCGCCGGTTCCGCTCGCGACGGTCGAC
The DNA here is from genome assembly GCF_900103935.1 of Nocardioides szechwanensis. Classification (GTDB taxonomy): domain Bacteria; phylum Actinomycetota; class Actinomycetes; order Propionibacteriales; family Nocardioidaceae; genus Nocardioides; species Nocardioides szechwanensis. Next base: position 171,807 of record NZ_FNIC01000006.1, on the reverse strand, counting down.
TGCTTCTCCGAGTTCCTGCCCACCGCCGACTACGGCGACCCCCTGCTGGGCTCGGAGCTCAACTTCCGGCTCACCGGCCGGGACGGCTTCCCGACCGGTGGCGGCACGTCGTACGACGACGTCACGCTGACCGTCGACACGTCCGCCGGCCCGTTCCTGGTCACCTCGCGCGCCACCGCAGGCGACCCGGCGACCGCCGGGCTGCCCGAGACGGTCACCTGGGCCGTCAACGGCACCGACGCGGCCGGGCTGGCGCCCAACGTGAAGATCAGCCTGTCGACCGACGGCGGCCGCACCTACCCTCACGTGCTGGCGGCCACCACCGCCAACGACGGCACCGAGGTGGTCACCCTGCCGGCGGTCGGCACCACGCAGGCCCGGCTGAAGATCGAGGCGGTGGGCAACTACTTCTTCGACGTCAACGACGCCAGCTTCACCGTGGTCGACCCGGCTGCCCCCGACACGACGATCACCGGGGGAGTGCAGCCCAACAGCTTCGTCCTGACCAAGGACGCCGACGTCAGCTACACCTCCTCGTCGGCGGGTGCGACGTTCCGCTGTCTGCTCGACGGCGCCGTGGTCGCGTGCGGCGACGCCACGACCACGCTGCGCAACCTGACACCGGGCATGCACCGGTTCTCCGTCGCCGCTCGCGGCAGCAACGGCAAGCTCGATCCCACACCGGCCACCCGGTTGTTCTCGGTGCCGGCATCGGCCCGGGTCCTGGGCCGCACCCGCGACTGGACCGCGGCCAACGACGCCAAGGCCTACCGCGGGTTCGCGCTGACGACCCGCAAGAAGGGCGCCGTGCTCACCTACGACGTACGCCGGGCCGCACGGCTCGCGCTCGTCGTCGGCACCGGTCCCGGCTACGGCCGGGTGCGCGTGTTCTTCGAGGGCAAGCGCGTGGCCCAGCTCTCGCTCGCATCGGGCGCCCGCGGCTTCCAGGTGCTGCTGCCGGTCGAGCGCTTCGCGCGGCCCAAGGACGGGACGCTGCGGATCGTGACCCTGGACGGCAAGCCGGTGCGGATCGAGGGGCTCGGCGTCTTCACCCGGTGAGGGGCTGGCACGACGGGCACCAGTAGGACGCGCGCTCCCTGCCGGTAGGCCCCACCATCGCGACCTCGATCGGCGTGCCGCAGCGCCGGCAGGGCGCCTTGTCGCGCCGGTAGACCCACAGCGGCTCGCGCAGGTCGCCGGTCGTGGTCTGGGTCGCGCGCCGGCTGTTGAGCTCGAGCATCTGCTTGGCCCGTCGTACGACGCGGGGTAGCGCGCCGACCGCGCCGACCGGGGTGCGCGGGTGCACACCACTGACGAAGCAGAGCTCGGCTTGGTACATGTTGCCGATACCGGCCAGGCAGGTCTGGTCGAGCAGGGCCTCGCCGACCGGGCGGTCGGGGTCGGCGCGGAGCCGGCGCAGCGCGTCGTCCTCGTCCCAGTCAGGCCCGAGCAGGTCGGGCCCGAGGTGGCCGACCGCGGTGTGCTCGTCGGCCGTGTCGATCAGCTCGACGATGCCCAGCGAGAAGCCGACCGCGGTCGTGGTGGCGGTCTCGAGCACCACCCGGGCCTGGTGGGCCGGCCTCGACCAGCGTTGCCCCGGGCGGAGGGTGTGCCAGGACCCCTCCATCTTGAGGTGGGTGTGGAGCGTCCACTGCTCGTCGTCGCGCACGATCCGCGTGAGCAGGTGCTTGCCGCGGGAGACGGTCCCGGCGACGGTGGCCCCGGCGAGGTCGGACGTCGCGAGCTGGGGCACCCGGAAGTCGGTGCGGACCAGCGTCTGGCCGGTGAGCGCCCGGTCGAGCTTGCGGGCGGCGCGGAAGACGGTGTCGCCCTCAGGCACCGCGGATCCTCAGGCCGCGCGGGGTCGCGACGAAACCGGCGGAGCTGAGCGCCGCGCGCAGCGGCGTCGAGCCACTGCCCAGCAGGGCGGCCCCGTCGGCCTTCTCGACCGTCAGCCGGCCGAGCGAGCCCCGGCCGACCGCCTCGGCGAGCGACGCGGCGGCTGGGGTCAGGACGTCGGCGTCGTCGCTCCAGGTGAGCAGGGTGCGGCCGCCGCGCTCGACGTAGAGCGTGAGGACGCCGTCGACGAGCACCACGATGGCGCCGGCCTTGCGGCCGGGGCGGTGGCCGCCCTCGCTCTCGGGCCAGCCGAGGGCGGCGCCGTAGGGGTTGGCGGGGTCGGTGGCCGCGAGCGCGACCGCGCTCGGCTTCTGGTCGGGCGCCAGCTCGCTGAACGTGCGCAGCCGGTCGATCGCCCCGGCGGTGCCGAACTGGGCGGCCCCCAGGCCCTCCACGAAGTAGCCGCGGCGGCAGCGGCCGGAGTCCTCGAAGGCGGACAGCACCTTGTAGACGGCGGCGAACCCGCCGGGCACCCGCTCGCTCATGACCGCACCGCGGATCACCACGCCGTGCCGGTCGAGGAGCCGCTCGGCGGTGGCGTGGGCGCGCCGGGTCGGGTCGGTGTCGATCGCCGGCAGCAGCGCCCAGCGTCCGGCGGTCTCGGGCGGCCCGGTGCGGGCCGGCCGCCCCGCTCGGGGAGGCGGACGACGGCTGCGGTGGCTGGGGGTGCCGGAGCGGGTGAGCGCCCGCAGTGGCACGAGCGTGTCGTTGCTGACCCGTCCTGCCCAGACCAGCTCCCAGAGCGCCGCCGACAGGGCGGTGTCGTTGAGGGAGCCGACCGCGTCGGAGAGCTGGCGGAAGAACCACGCGCCGCCCGGCTCGAGGGCGGCGAGGACGGCGTCGTGGAGCTCCGCGACGGTTCCTGAGGAGGCGAGGGACGAGCCGTCTCGAAGGGCGAAGGGGGCCGGCTCGGGGAGGGTCAGCGGCGCGGAGTCGGCGAGGTGCAGCGACACCCAGCCATCGGCGCCCGGCAGCGCGCTGTGACCGGCCCAGACGACCTCACCGGACGCGGTCAGCTCGTCGAGGTAGGCGGGGGAGTAGTCGCGCACCCGGGACCCGAGCACCAGTGGCTCGAGCGCGGAGGCGGGCACCGGACAGCCGGCAAGCTGGTCGACCGCACTCAGGACGCCGTCGACGCCGCGCAGCCCGCGCCCGGACGTGCCGGGGACGACGAGGTGCTGCCAGGCGCCGAGGAAGCGGGCCAACGCCTGGGGCTCGACCGGCTCGACCTCCTTGCGCAGTCGGGCGAGCGAGCGGCGCCGGAGCTTGCGCAGCACCTCGGCCTCGCACCACTCCGAGCCCGAACCCGCGGGCCGGAACTCGCCGTCGAGCACCCGCCCCTGCGCGGCCAGGCGCTGCAGCGTGTGTCGTACGACGGCCGCCCCGAGGCCGAACCTCTCCGCCGCCTGGTCGGTCGTGAAGGGCCCGTGGGTGCGGGCGTAGCGCGAGACCAGGTCGCCGAGCGGGTCCTCGACCGGCTCGGCGAAGGTGTCGGGGGTGCCGGGCGGGACCGGGGTGCCGAGACCGTCGCGCAGGCGGGAGACGTCTTCGACCACGGTCCAGTGAGGGGCGCCGGTGACCCGGACCTCGACCACGCGACGGGTGTCGGTCAACGCGGCGAGCCAGCCGGCCACGTCGGCGCCGTCGACCGTGCGGGCGGTGACCTCGTCGGTCGTCAGCGGGCCGAGCATCCGCAGCAGGTCGACGACGCCCTCGGCGTCGCGCGCCCGGCGGTCGGGGGCGAGCCGCTGGAGCTCGGCCTCGACCTCGGCCAGCACCTCCGGGTCGAGCAGCTCACGCAGCTCGGCGCGCCCGAGCAGCTCGGCGAGCAGCCCCTGGTCGAGCGAGAGCGCGGCCGCGCGCCGCTCGGCGATGGGGGAGTCGCCCTCGTAGACGAACTGGGCGACGTAGCCGAACAGCAGGCTGCGGGCGTAGGGCGACGGGCTCGAGGTCGCGACGTCGACCACCTGCACCTCGCGCCGGTCGACGGACCGCATCAGCGCCAGCAGTGCGGGCAGGTCGTAGACGTCCTGGAGGCACTCGCGCACGGCCTCGAGCACGATCGGGAACGACGGGTATTTCGAGGCCACCTCGAGCAGGGCGGCCGAGCGCTGCCGCTGCTGCCACAGGGGCGAGCGCCGGCCGGGGTCGCGGCGGGGGAGCAGCAGCGCGCGGGCCGCGCACTCGCGGAACCGGGCGGCGAAGAGCGCCGACCCGCCGACCTCCTGGGTGACGAGGTCCTCGATCTCGTCGGCCTCGAAGACGATCACGTCGCCGGTCGGCGGCTCGGCGTCGGTGTCGGGGATGCGGATCACGATGCCGTCGTCGGAGGCGACGGCCTGGCCGTCGACGCCGTAGCGCTCGCGCAGCCGGGCGTTGATCGCCAGCGCCCAGGGCGCGTGCACCGGCACGCCGTAGGGCGAGTGCACGACCAGCCGCCAGTCGCCCAGCTCGTCGCGGAACCGCTCGACCAGCAGCGTGGTGTCGCTGGGCAGGACGTTGGTGGCCTCGAGCTGCTCGTGGAGGTAGGTGACGAGGTTGCCCGCGGCCCACGGGTCGAGCCCGCCGGCCTGCGCGCGGACCTCGGCCTCGTGCCGCGGCATCGCCCCGAGCTCGCGGGTGAACGCACCGATCGCCGCGCCGAGCTCGGCGGGCCGCCCGAGGGTGTCGCCCTTCCAGAACGGCAGCCGCCCGGGGATCCCCGGCGCCGGGGTGACCAGCACCCGGTCGTGGGTGATGTCCTCGATCCGCCAGCTGGTGGCGCCCAGCGCGAAGATGTCGCCGACGCGGGACTCGTAGACCATCTCCTCGTCGAGCTCACCGACCCGCCGCCCCGGCCCCTCGCCGCCGACGAGGAAGACCCCGAAGAGGCCGCGGTCGGGGATGGTGCCGCCGCTGGTGACGGCCAGGCGCTGCGCGCCGGGCCGGCCGGTGAGGGCGCCGGTGACGCGGTCCCAGACGATGCGTGGGCGCAGCTCGGCGAACTCGTCGGAGGGGTAGCGGCCGCTGAGCAGGTCGAGCGTGGCGTCGTAGGCGGAGCGCGGCAGCGCGCTGAACGACGCCGTACGGCGGACCAGGGCGTAGAGCTCGTCGGCGTCCCAGGCGTCGAGCGCGGTGGCGGCGACGACCTGCTGGGCCAGCACGTCGAGCGGGTTGGTGGGGACGCGCAGCGACTCGATGCCACCACTGCGCATGCGCTCGACCGCCACGGCGGTCTGGGCGAGGTCGCCGCGGTGCTTGGGGAACAGGACGCCACGGCTGGTCTCGCCGACCTGGTGGCCGGCGCGGCCCACGCGCTGGAGGGCGCTGGCGACCGAGGGCGGTGACTCGATCTGGATGACCAGGTCGACCGCGCCCATGTCGATGCCGAGCTCGAGGCTGCTGGTGGCGACCACCGCCGGGAGCCGGCCGCGCTTGAGGTCGTCCTCGATCAGGGCACGCTGCTCCTTGGACACGGAGCCGTGGTGGGCCTTGGCGATCACGGTCGACGCGCCGGTCGACGCACCGGACTGGGCCATGATCTCGGCCGGCGGCCGGCCGGGCTCGGCCGGATCGCGGCCCGGGTCGGCGCGGGTGGTGGCGATCTCGTTGAGACGGGCGGTGAGCCGCTCGGCCAGCCGCCGCGAGTTGGCGAACACGATCGTGGAGGAGTGGGCCTCGATCAGGTCGACCACGCTCTCCTCGACGTGGGGCCAGATCGAGGTGTTGCGACCCCCGTCGGTGTCGTTGCCGGCGTCCTCGTCGTACTCACCGCCGGGGGCGGTCATGTCCTCGACGGGTACGACGACCTTGAGGTCCCACAGCTTGTTGGCCGGCGGCGCCACGATGTCGACCGGAGCCGCGCCGCCGAGGAAGCGGGCGACCTCGTCGAGGGGTCGGACGGTGGCCGACAGCCCGACCCGCTGGGCCGGCTTGGCGAGCAGCTCGTCGAGCCGCTCGAGGGAGAGGGCCAGGTGGGCGCCGCGCTTGGTGCCGGCCACCGCGTGGACCTCGTCGATGATCACCGTCTCGACACCGCGCAGGCTCTCGCGCGCCTGGCTCGTGAGCATCAGGAACAGCGACTCGGGCGTGGTGATCATGATGTCGGGCGGCTGGGTGGTCAGCTTGCGGCGGTCGGCCGGGCTGGTGTCGCCGGAGCGGACCCCCACCCGCAGCTCGGGCATCGGCGTGCCGAGCCGGTCGGCGGTGTGGCGGATGCCGGTCAGAGGTGAGCGCAGGTTGCGCTCGACGTCGACCGCGAGCGCCTTCAGCGGCGAGACGTAGAGCACCCGGCAGCGCTTGGTCTTGTCGGGCACCGGCTCGGTGAGCAGCCGGTCGATCGACCACAGGAACGCGCTGAGCGTCTTGCCCGAACCGGTCGGCGCGACCACCAGCGCGTGGCGCCCGGCCCCGATCGCGGTCCACGCCCCCACCTGGGCCGGGGTCGGCTCGGCGAACGCCGCACCGAACCAGGTGCGGGTCGGTTCGCTGAAGCGGGCGAGAGCGTCGGACACTCCCCAATCTTGACCTACGGCACCGACACCCCGGTCGCGACGACGTGCGCGGGGCCGTCGTCGAGGCGGTGCGCCTCCGGTGGCAGGCTCGCCAGGGAGGCCACCGCATGGGCGCGTACGTCGTCCAGCGTGGGGGAGTGCACCACCGCGCCGGCCCGCATGAGTGCCACCTCCACGGTGTCCTCGGTGGTCTCGTCGATGGCGAAGGTCTCCTCGACGAGCAGGCCGGCGTCGTACCGCCGCCGCGTCGCCTTGCGCCCGCCCACCGACAGCTTGTCGGGGGAGCGCTTCGTGACCGGCCGCAGCGGGCCACCGGGCTCGTCGCCGACCGCGACCAGCTTGTAGACCAGGTTGGCGGTCGGGTGACCAGACCCCGTGACGACGCGGGTGCCGACGCCGTAGCCGTCGACCGGCGCTTCGGCGAGCTCAGCGATGAGGTGTTCGTCGAGGTCGCTGGTCACCAGGATCCGGGTCGCGGTGGCGCCGAGCGAGTCGAGCTGGGCCCGGGCCCGGCGGGCCTCGTCGGCCAGGTCTCCGGAGTCGATCCGGACCGCGCCCAGGCCGGGTCCGGCGACCTCGACCGCGGTCCGGATGCCCTCCGCGATGTCGTAGGTGTCGACCAGCAGCGTGGTCCCGACCCCCTGCGCGGCCACCTGGCTGCGGAACGCGGCGGCCTCGGTCGGGTAGGCCAGCGTGAACGCGTGCGCCGCCGTGCCGACCGTCGGCACGCCGTACTGCCGCCCGGCCGCGAGGTTGCTGGTCGACGCGAACCCGGCGACGTACGCCGCGCGCGCGGCCGCCACGGCGGCCTGCTCGTGGGTGCGCCGGCTGCCCATCTCCACCAGCGGTCGCCCCTGGGCGGCGGTGACCATCCGGGCCGCGGCGCTCGCGACCGCGGTGTCGTGGTTGAGCACGCTGAGCACCAGCGTCTCGAGCACCACGCACTCGCCGAGGGTGCCGGTCACGGTCAGGATCGGGCTGTGGGGGAAGTAGACCTCGCCCTCGCGGAAGCCGTCGACGTCGCCGGTGAACCGAAAGTCGCGCAGATAGGCCGCGGTCCGTCCGTCGACGACGCCCTCGGCCTCCAGCCACGCGACCTCGTCGGCGTCGAAGCGGAAGTCGGCGACCAGCTCGATCAGCCGCCCGGTGCCCCCGACCAGGCCGTAGCGCCGACCCACGGGGAGCCGGCGCGCGAACGCCTCGAAGACCGCCGGATGCTCGGCGGTGCCGTCGGCGACCCACGCGGAGAGCATGGTCAGCTCGTAGCGGTCGGTGAGCAGGCCGGCCGAGGTCGTGGGCGAGGAGCGCATGGGTCAGTCGACCACGGTCCGCGCCCTCAATGCTGGGGTGGTTGTCGGCGCGGCCTTATAGGGTCGCGTCCCGTGAGTGAGTCGATGATCCGGGCGGTCGGTCTGCGCAAGTCGTTCGGGGAGTTCGAGGCGGTCAAGGGCATCGACGTCGACGTACGCCGGGGCGAGGCGTTCGGCTTCCTGGGGCCCAACGGCGCCGGCAAGTCCTCGACGATGCGGATGATCGCCGCGGTCTCGCCCGTCAGCGGGGGAGAGCTGAGCATCCTCGGCATGGACCCCGCCGTCGACGGCCCGGCGATCCGTGGCCGGCTCGGCGTGTGCCCCCAGGAGGACACCCTCGACAACGAGCTCAACGTGCGCGACAACCTCTACATCTACGGCCGTTACTTCGGGATCCCCAAGGGCGAGGTCAACGCGCGGGTCGACGAGCTGCTCGAGTTCGTTCAGCTCACCGAGAAGGCGAAGGCCAAGGTCGAGGACCTGTCCGGCGGCATGAAGCGGCGCCTGACGATCGCCCGCAGCCTGGTCAACCGTCCCGACCTGCTGCTGCTCGACGAGCCCACCACCGGTCTCGACCCGCAGGCGCGCCACGTGCTGTGGGACAAGCTGTTCCGGCTCAAGCAGGCCGGCGTCACGCTGGTCATCACCACCCACTACATGGACGAGGCCGAGCAGCTCTGCGACCGGCTCGTGGTCATGGACAAGGGCCTGATCGTGGCCGAGGGCTCCCCGCTGGCGCTGATCCGCGAGCACTCCACGCGCGAGGTCGCCGAGCTTCGCTTCGGCGTCGCCGAGGAGGGCGCGGGCCACGAGGCGCTGGCCGAGAAGGTCGCCGACCTGGGCGAGCGGGTCGAGGTGCTGCCCGACCGGCTCCTGGTCTACAGCGACGACGGCGAGGAGGTCATCGCCAAGACCCACGAGCGCGGGCTCCAGCCGGTCGCCGTGCTGGTCCGCCGCTCCACCCTCGAGGACGTCTTCCTGCGCCTCACCGGCCGGACGCTGGTCGACTGATGAGCCTGGAGCAGCGGGCACGGCTGGTCGGGCTCCCGCTCGGCGAGGGGGTCGGGCGGCAGTTCGACTACTGGATGACGGTCTACAAGCGGACCTGGCAGGGCTCGATCATCAGCTCGTTCGTGTCGCCGTTCTTCTACGTCGTCGCGATGGGGGTGCTGCTGGGTGGCTTCATCGCCGGTGACCCCGCCGAGCTCGAGGGGGCGACCTCCTACCTCGCGTTCGTGGTGCCGGGGCTGATCGCCGCCCACGCCATGCAGACCGGCGTCGGCGAGACGACCTACCCCGTCATGGGGCTGATCAAGTGGAACGCCGTCTACGACTCGATGCTGGCCACGCCGCTCCAGGTGCGCCACGTCGTGGCCGCCCACCTCGGCTTCGTCGGGTTCCGGCTGATGACGACGTGTGCGGTGTTCATGCTGGTGCTGGCGCCGTTCGGGGTGTTCGAGACGTGGTGGGGCCCGCTGCTGGCGTTCGCCTCGCAGGTGCTGGTCGGCATGGCGTTCGCGTGCCTGGTCTACGGCTTCACCACGCGGCTGCGCTCCGAGGAGGGCTTCGGCGTGCTGTTCCGGCTCGGGGTCTTCCCGCTGTTCCTGTTCAGCGGCGCGTTCTTCCCGGTGAGCAACCTCGGGCCGGTCGGCGAGTGGGTCGCCAAGCTCACGCCGCTGTGGCACGGCGTCAACCTGTCCCGGATGTTCTGCATCGACGAGGTCGACTGGTCGACGGCCGCGGTCAACGTCGCGGTGCTGCTGGCCCTGGTCGTCTTCGGCTGGTTCTGGTCGGTCAGCGGTCTCACGAAGAGGTTGGTCAAGTGAGCATCACGACCGGGAGCTTCAGCGACGTCAGCCCGCTCACCTCGCTCCAGGCGCTGCGGCTGCTGGTGCTGCGCAACTACATCGTCTACCGCGCCGCGTGGAAGCTCTTCCTCACCGGCTTCCTCGAGCCCGTCTTCTACCTGCTCTCGATCGGCATCGGCGTCGGTCAGCTGATCGACACCTTCGAGTTCAACGGGCAGGCGATCCCCTACGCCGAGTTCGTCGCGCCCGGCATGCTCGCGGCCTCCGCGTTCAACGGCGCGCTGCTCGACTCGACCTACAACGTCTTCTTCAAGCTCAAGTACGACAAGCTCTACGACCAGATGCTGGCGACCCCGCTGACCACCTCCGACATCGCCCGCGGCGAGATCGTGTGGGGCCAGCTGCGCGGCGGCAGCTACTCCGCGGCGTTCCTCGTCGTGATGGCCGCCATGGGGCTGATCCACTCGTGGTGGGCGTTGCTGGCGCTGCCGGCGGCGCTGCTGATCGGGTTCGCGTTCAGCTCGGTGTGCATGGCCTTGACCACGTTCATGAAGTCGTGGCAGGACTTCGACAAGATCACCCTGGTCCAGCTGCCGCTGTTCCTCTTCTCGGCGACGTTCTTCCCGGTGACGGCCTTCGACGGCTGGGTCCGATGGGTCGTGGAGTGCACGCCGCTCTACCGCGGGGTCGTGCTGTGCCGCGAGCTCACGACCGGGGCACTGTCCTGGGGCTCGGCGGTCTCGGTCGTCTACCTCGTGGTCATGGGCCTGGTCGGGCTGGCCGTCGTACGCCGTCGCTTGGACAAGCTGCTCCTCACCTGAGGCGGCTACCGTGGGTCCATGGCCAAGCCGATCGTCGCAGTCGCGGTGGTGCTCGCCCTCGCCGTGGCCGGCGTCGGGCTCTGGGCCTTCCAGCCCTGGAAGATCTTCACCAGCAGCGAGGTCGACGAGCCGCTGCCCTCGGTGGCGGTCGGCCGCTCCTCGCCCGGCCCGTCGGGCACCCCGACCCCGGGCCAGACGACCCCGCCGGCCGACACCGCGCCCGTGGCGCTCGGCCAGGGCGAGTTCGTGGACGCCGAGCACGACACGTCGGGCCTGGCCCTGGTGCTGGAGCTCTCCGACGGCAGCCGCTTCCTGCGGCTCGAGAACCTCGCCTCCTCCGACGGCCCCGACCTGCACGTCTGGATCACCGACCAGCCCAGCGGCGGTGACTGGGGCTCCTACGACGACGGCGACTACCTCCGCCTCGGCAAGCTCAAGGCCACCCACGGCAACCAGAACTACGAGATCCCCGCCGACGCCGACCTCGCCGGCTTCACGTCGGTGGTCATCTGGTGCGACCGCTTCAACGTCGCGTTCGGCACCGCCCCCATCGCCCTCGGTTGATGGTTGAGAGGATGACGCCATGCTGACCCCCGACACCAAGGACTGGACCTGGGTGCTGACGCGGCCGTGCCCCGAGTGCGGGTTCGTGGCGTCCCAGGCCGAGCGGGCCGGGTTCGGCGAGGCGCTGCGCGCCAACGCGGCGGCGTTCGCCGCCACCCTGCGCGAGCCGAGCGCCACGAGCCGCCCCGCGCCCGACGTGTGGTCGCCGGCGGAGTACGCCTGCCACGTCCGCGACGTGCACACGATCTTCGACGAGCGGGTCCGGTCCATGCGCGACCAGGACGAGCCGACCTTCGCCAACTGGGACCAGGACGAGACCGCCGTCGAGCAGCGCTACGACCTCCAGGACCCGGCTGCCGTCGCTCCGGCGCTGCTCGCGGCCGCCGAGCAGGTCGCCGCGACCTACGACGCCGTGCCCGACGGGGCGTGGGAGCGCCGCGGCTTCCGCAGCAACGGCAGCGAGTTCACCATCGACACGATCGCCCGCTACCACCTGCACGACGTCGTCCACCACCTGTGGGACGTCACCGCGTGAGGCACACCGAGTTCTGGGCACGCCTCGAGGCGGTGCTCGGCACGGCCTACTACCGCTCCTGGGCCGAGACGTTCGTGATGGCCGAGCTGGGTCGTCGTACGGCGACCGAGGCGCTTGACGCCGGCACGCCGCCCAAGCAGGTCTGGGCCGCGGTCTGGTCCGCGTTGGAGCTCCCACCCAGCGAGCGCTGACGCCGCCGACCCGCCGACCCGCCGCCGACGTCCGGAGCGGGCCGCGCCCTATGCTGGACGCTCCTCTCGGGACGCCCCACGATCGGAGCTCCAATGCAGGTCACGCGTCCGCTCGTCACGCTCTCGCTCGCCGTGAGCCTGAGCCTGGGTCTGGCCGGCTGTGGTGGCGACGACCCGAGCGAGAAGCTCATCTCGAAGCGGGACTTCCTCGACCAGGGCAACACGATCTGCGCCGCGGGCAACATGGCAGTCGACGACGTCGGCAACAGCATCGACCAGAACGACCAGGAGCAGCTGCTGACCGCGATCAGCGAGCAGGTGGTCCCGCTGGTCCGCGGCCAGCTCGAGGACCTCCGCGAGCTGGGCTATCCCGAGGGCGACAAGGACACCCTCGAGGCCATCTACGCCGACACTGAGGGAGTCCTCGACACCTGGGAGGACGACCCGGCCCAGGCCCTCGACGACGATCGGATGGCCCCGATCAACGAGCGTCTCGGCGACTACGGGCTGACCCAGTGCGCCGGCTGAGCACCACACCGTGACCGCTCTCGCCGACGTCGCGGTCATCGGCGGCACCGGCTTCTACACGTTCCTCGAGGACCCCACCGACCACGTCGTGGACACGCCGTACGGCGCGCCCTCGGCGCCGGTGTCCGTGGGCACCGTCGCCGGCCGGCGGGTGGCGTTCCTGCCCCGGCACGGGCGCCACCACGAGCTGCCGCCGCACGCGATCAACTACCGCGCCAACCTCTGGGCGCTGCGTTCGCTCGGCGTGCGCCAGGTGCTGGCGCCGTGCGCCGTCGGCGGGCTCAGCCACGACGTCGCGCCCGGCGATGTCGTCGTACCCGACCAGCTCGTCGACCGCACGCACCGCCGGGTCGGGAGCTTCGTCGAGACCGGTGCGGTGCACCTGCCGTTCGCCGACCCCTACTGCCCGGGCGTCTCGGCAGCGGTGGCCGCGGCCGCCCCGGACATCAGGGTCGGGGGGACGATGGTCGTGATCGAGGGCCCGCGGTTCTCGACGCGGGCCGAGTCGCAGCACTACGCCGCACAGGGCTGGTCGCTGATCAACATGACCGGAAGCCCCGAGGCGGCGCTGGCCCGCGAGATGCGGCAGTGCTACGCCGCGATCGCGCTGGTGACCGACATGGACGCGGGTGCCGAGCACGGCGCGGGTGTCGACCAGCGCGAGATCTTCGAGCTGTTCCGGGCCAACCTGGAGCGACTGACCGGCCTGCTCACCACGGCGATCGGGCACCTGCCCGACCCCACCGGGTGCGGCTGCGAGGCATGGGCAGACGGGCTCGAGCTGACCTACCGCATCCCCTGACCCTCACGCTGCGCTGATCGACACCTTGCCGCGCACGTCGCCGGCCTCGAGCCGGCGCATCGCCTCGGCGGCGTCGGCCAGGGGGTAGGTCCGCTCGAGGCTCGGCACCACGCGACCGTCCTCGAGCAGGGGGTTGAGCCGCTCGAGGTCGGCGGCGCGCTCCTTGGAGACGCACATGGTCAGCCGCTGGCCGACGAACGGCGAGAGCAGCAGCGCCCGGAGCTGGCGGTTCATGCCACCGCTGAAGCTGCCGCCCTCCTCGCCACCGACGATCACCGCGGTGCCCTTCGGGGTCAGCGCGCGCCGCAGCCTGGACAGCGACGGGTTGCCCGCGATGTCGAGGACCAGGTCGTAGTGCTCGGTCCCGTCGGCGTAGTCCTCGCTGGCGTAGTCGATCGTGCGCACCGCGCCGAGCGTCCGCACCAGGTCGGCCTTGGCGGCGCTGCACACCCCGGTCACGTCGGCGCCGTACGCCGTGGCGAGCTGGACGGCGTACGAGCCGACGCCGCCGGAGGCGCCGATGACCAGCACCCGCTGCCCGGCCTCGACGCGGCCCGCGTCGGTGAGCGCCTGGAGCGCGGTCCCGGCCGAGATCGGGACCACGGCGGCCTGCTCGAAGGTGAGGTTGGCGGGCTTGTGGGCGAGCTTGTCCTCGCGCGCTACGGCGTACTCGGCGAACGAGCCCGGCGCGACGCCGTAGACCTCGTCGCCCGGGGCGAACCGGGTGACGCCCTCGCCGAGAGCGACCACGGTGCCGGCCGCGTCGCGGCCCGGGACCGGGTTGCGGGGACGACGGAACCCGAACGCGGCGCGGGCGAGGTAGGGCTTGCCGGTCATCAGGTGCCAGGTGCCGCGGTCGAGGCCGGCGGCGTGCACGCGCAGCAGCACCTCACCCTTGCCGGGCCGGGGGACCGCGACCTCGGCGAGGCGGAGCACGCCGGCGTCGCCGTAGCGGTCCTGGACGATCGCGCGCTGGGTGGTGGCGGCGGCGGGGACGGTGGGCATCGGGGTTCCTTCGGATGGGCCGAGCTGAGGTTCGTACTTAGTAAGGGAGACCGTACCGTACAAAGTACGGGGGTGCTATCGTCCGACCCGACATGTCTGCACCAGTGCCTTCGAGCCCCCCGTCCGACCGTGTCCCGCTGAGCCGGGACCGGGTGCTGGCCAGCGCGGTCGCGGTCGCCGACGCGCAGGGGCTGTCCGGGCTGACCATCCGTTCGCTGGCCGGCGACCTCGGGGTCAAGCCGATGTCGGTCTACCACCACGTGGCCAACAAGGAGGAGATCCTCGACGGCATCGTCGACGCGGTCTTCGGCGAGATGGAGGTGCCCAGCGACCAGGGGGAGTGGCGTGCCGAGATGACCCGGCGGGCACGGTCGGCGCGGGCCGCACTGCGGCGCCACCCGTGGGCGATCGGCCTGATGGAGTCGCGCACCAACCCCGGCCCGGCCACGCTGCGCCACCACGACGCCAGCATCGGGATGCTGCGCGCCGGCGGGTTCTCGGTCGTGCTCACCGCCCACGCGCTGGCGCTGGTCGACAGCTACGTCTACGGCTTCGCGCTGCAGGAGACGGGGCTGCCGTTCGAGGGCGCCGACACCGCCGCCGAGGTGGCCGGGACGATGCTGGAGCAGTTCGCCACGGGCCAGTACCCCCACCTCGTCGAGCTCGCGGAGCAGCACGTGATGCGGCCGGGCTACGACTTCGGCGACGAGTTCGGGTTCGGTCTCGAGCTGATCCTCGACGGGCTGGCCGCGGCGCGGCAGTAGCGCCGCACGCACGTCGTACGCGGAAGTCGGCGACACGCCGCACCCGGACCCACAGTCGAACAGGTGTTCGGGCTAGGTTGGTGCTCGCAAGCACGGGCGCGGGACTGTCGGTGGTCACCTCTAGCGTCCAGCCAGACGACGAAGACCGTAGATCCCAAGGCACCTCACAGACGTAAGGACACAAAATCATGGCTGGTGGAGACCCCCGCGACAAGGCGCTCGACGCGGCGCTGCTCAACATCGAGAAGCAGTTCGGCAAGGGCTCGGTGATGCGCCTGGGCGACGAGACCCGGGCCCCGCTCGAGGTCATCCCGACCGGCTCGATCGCCCTCGACGTGGCCCTGGGCCTCGGTGGTCTCCCGCGCGGTCGCGTGGTGGAGATCTACGGCCCCGAGTCCTCCGGCAAGACGACCGTCGCCCTGCACGCCGTGGCCAACGCCCAGCGCGCCGGCGGCATCGTGGCGTTCATCGACGCCGAGCACGCTCTCGACCCCGACTACGCCAAGAACCTCGGCGTCGACACCGACGCGCTGCTGGTCTCCCAGCCCGACTCCGGTGAGCAGGCGCTCGAGATCGCCGACATGCTGATCCGCTCCGGCGCGCTCGACCTGATCGTCATCGACTCCGTCGCCGCGCTCGTGCCCCGCGCCGAGATCGAGGGCGAGATGGGCGACAGCCACGTCGGTCTCCAGGCCCGGCTGATGAGCCAGGCGCTGCGCAAGATGACCGGCGCGCTCAACAACTCCAACACCACGATGATCTTCATCAACCAGCTCCGCGAGAAGATCGGCGTCATGTTCGGCTCACCCGAGACCACCACCGGTGGCAAGGCGCTGAAGTTCTACTCCTCGGTGCGCCTCGACGTGCGCCGCATCGAGACGCTCAAGGACGGCACCGACATGGTCGGCAACCGCACCCGCGTCAAGGTCGTCAAGAACAAGGTGGCCCCGCCGTTCAAGCAGGCCGAGTTCGACATCATGTACGGCAAGGGCATCAGCCGCGAGGGTGGCCTGATCGACGTGGGTGTCGAGGCGGGCCTGGTCCGCAAGGCCGGCGCTTGGTACACCTACGAGGGCGACCAGCTCGGCCAGGGCAAGGAAAACGCGCGCACCTTCCTCAAGGACAACCCCGACCTGGCCAACGAGCTGGAGAAGAAGATCCTCGAGAAGCTCGGTGTCGGCCCGCAGGTCGACGCGCCCGCCGACGCCCCTGCCGACGACTTGAGCGACGAGCCGATCGGTGTCGACTCCTTCTGACGGTCCGGCCGCCGACCCGGAGTCGGTCGCGCGCAAGATCCTGCTCGACCAGCTGACCGGCCAGCCCCGCACCCGCAATGAGCTGGCCACCAAGCTGGCCAAACGAGGTGTCCCCGACGACGTCGCCAAGCGTCTCCTCGACCGGTTCGAGGAGGTCGGCCTGATCAACGACGCCGCGTTCGCGCGGGAGTGGGTCGCCAGCCGTCAGCCCGGCAAGGGCCTGGCCGGTCGCGCCCTGGCTCAGGAGTTGCGGCGCAAGGGCATCGACGACGAGGTCGCCCGCGAGGCCCTCGACACCATCGACCCCGCCGACGAGGAGCACTCCGCCCGGCTGCTGGTCCGCAAGAAGCTGCGCACCCTCTCCCGGGTCGACGACACCACCGCCACCCGCCGCCTGGTCGGGATGCTCGCCCGCAAGGGCTACGGCCCCTCCATGGCGTTCTCCGTCGTCAAGGACGAGCTAGCCCAGGCAGACCGCGAAGCGCCCTAGGATCAGCCGCGTGGCTGACGAGCGGGAGATCCTGACCTACGAGCAGTTCGGCGTCGCGGTGCGAGACCTCGCGCAGATGGTGGTGGACGACGGCTACGAACCCGACCTGATCCTCTCCATCGCCCGCGGCGGGCTCGGGCTCGGCATGGGCCTGGGCTACGCGCTCGGCGTCAAGAACCTCTCCGCCGTCAACGTGGAGTTCTACACCGGCGTCGAGACCCGCCTCGACGTGCCGATCATGCTGCCGCCCACGCCGGCGGCGGTCGACCTGTCCGGCTTCAAGGTGCTGATCGCCGACGACGTCGCCGACACCGGCAAGACGCTCGAGATCGTGCGCGACTTCTGCGCCGACCACGTCGCGGAGGCCCGGGAGGCGGTGATCTACGAGAAGCCGTGGACCGTCGTGCGTCCCGCCTACGTGTGGCGCCACACGGAGGCGTGGATCGACTTCCCGTGGTCGTCCCTGCCCCCGGTGAGCCGCAGCTGATGCGGCTCGTCGTCAGCGACCGGGGGCACGACCTGCTCGGGGCGGTGCACGCGGGGGAGTCGTGGGCGTCCGCGGCCCGACGTACTGTCGCCAGCCTCCACGCCGACCCCGTGCCGGTCGACCTGTCGAGCGAGACGCTGCAGTTCCGGATCGACCACGACAACCGGGTCACCGTGCGCGCGATGACCCAGGGCGACCTGGCCGACGTCACCCGCTGGCGGCAGTCCGAGCACGTGCACCGCTGGTGGGCCAGCGACGGCGACCCGACGCCCGAGGCCGTCCAGGCGGCGTACGGCCCGGCGGTCGACGGCATGACGCCGACCCGGATGTACGTCGCCGAGGTCAACGGCCGCTCGATCGGCTTCCTGCAGGACTACCTGATTGCCGACTACCCGGAGTTCGCGCTCCTGTGCCCCCACCCGCAGGCGGTGGGCGTGGACTTCGCGATCGGTGAGATCGCCTGGGTGGGCCGGGGCTTCGGGCCGCGGATCCTGTGGGCGTGGATGGAGCGGGCGCGCAAGCGCTTCCCGCAGGCGACGTCGTTCTTCGCGGCGCCCGACCACCGCAACCGGGCGTCGCTGCGGATGCTGGCCAAGGTCGGCTTCACCGAGGGACTGTGGTTCGACGAGCCCAAGAGTGACGGCACGGTCGACACCGTGGTCGGCTGCACCCTCGACGTGTCCACGGTCCTCGGGTGACGGTGCTGGGATAGTGGCCCCATGAGCCTGCCCCCCGTCGAGCCGCTGGTCCGACTGCCTCCCGGCCCCGTCGATCTCTCGTCCATCCAGACCGACGCCACCCCGGGCTTCGAGGGCGACAAGGAGGCGGGCGAGGCCGAGCTCGCCGCGATCGGCCCCGAGCTCGCCGGCGTGCAGGAGCGCCTGTTCGCGGAGCGTACGACAGGGTCGCCGCGCAGCCTGCTCCTGGTGCTCCAGGGCATGGACACCTCCGGCAAGGGCGGGGTGCTGCGCTACACCGTCGGCCTGGTCGACCCGCAGGGCGTGCAGATCAAGGCGTTCAAGGCGCCGACCAAGACCGAGCTGAGCCGCGACTTCCTGTGGCGGATCAAGCGGGCGCTGCCCGAGCCGGGCCACATCGGGGTCTTCGACCGGTCGCACTACGAGGACGTCCTGATCGCCCGGGTCCACCAGCTGGCGTCGGCCGCGGAGATCGAGCGCCGGTACGGCGCGATCAACGACTTCGAGGCCGAGCTGGTCGCGAGCGGCACCGTGGTCCTCAAGTGCATGCTGCACATCTCGGCGGTCGAGCAGAAGGAGCGCCTCCTGTCCCGGCTCGACGACCCCGCCAAGCACTGGAAGTTCAACCCCGGCGACGTCGACGAGCGCGCGCACTGGGCGGCGTACCAGGACGCCTACGAGATCGCCCTCGAGCGCACCAACACCGAGGTCGCGCCCTGGCACGTCGTGCCCAGCGACCGCAAGTGGTCGCGCAACCTGACGATCGCGCGACTGCTCAACGAGCGCCTCAAGGCGATGGCTCCGGTCTGGCCAGTCGCCGACTTCGACGTCGAGGAGCAGCGGGCCCGGTTGCTCAACGAGGTCCTCCAGACGTGATCCCGACCGTGTCCGTCACGCGCTACATCACCCCGCTGCGCGAGGGCGGCAGCCTGCCCGGGCTCGTGGAGGCCGACGACCTCGGCACCTACGTCTGCAAGTTCCGCGGCGCCGGCCAGGGCGTACGGGTCCTGATCGCCGAGGTGATCGTGGGCGAGCTCGCCCGGCGCCTGGGCCTCCACACCCCTCGCCTGGTCGCGCTCGAGCTTGACCCCGAGATCGCGCGTTACGAGGCCGACGAGGAGGTCCAGGACCTGCTCAACGCCAGCCCGGGGCTCAACCTGGGCGTGGACTTCCTCCCGGGCTCCTTCGGGTACGACGGAGAGGCGCCGGCCGGCGACCACGACGCCGCCACCGTGGTGTGGCTGGACGCGTTCTGCGCCAACGTCGACCGGACCTGGCGCAACCCCAACCTGCTGCTGTGGCACGGCAACCTGTGGGTGATCGACCACGGCGCCTCGCTCTACTTCCACCACGCCTGGTCCGGCGGCGTGACCGACCCGGCGCGGTTCGCCGACCAGCCGTGGGACCCCGCTGACCACGTCCTGCTCGGCCAGGTGCGCGCGCTGGGTGAGACCGATGCCCGCCTGTCGGCACTGGTGACCCCGGAGCTGATCGCCGACGTCGTCGCCGAGGTGCCCGACGCCTGGCTCGACGGCGCCGGCACCGCCGGCGTCGAGGGCGCCGAGCAGCACCGGGCGGCGTACGTCTCGTTCCTCACTGCCCGGCTCGGCTCCCGGCAGTGGCTCCCGAAGGTGGCCGGCTGATGACCGCGAAGCTGTCCTACCAGTACGTCGTCCTGCGCTGCGTGCCGCGCGTCGAGCGCGAGGAGTTCCTCAACGTCGGGGTCGTCCTCTATTGCCACGCGACCGACTTCCTCGACGTCGCCTGGCAGGTCGACCGCGAGCGGCTCCAGGCTTTCGACCCGCGCATCGACGTCGACCAGGTCTGTGACGCCCTCGACTTCGTCAAGGCGGTCTGCACCGGCGACCCCCGCGTCGGCGCCGCCGCGACCAAGCCCGTCAGCCAGCGCTTCGGCTTCCTCAAGGCCCCCAAGAGCACTGTCATCCAGCCCGGCCCCGTCCACGGTGGCCTCACCTCCGACCCACCCCGCCAGCTCGAACGCCTCCTCCACCAGCTCGTCGGGTGACGGGTCAGCGCTAGACGGGGACGAGCTCCACAGCACCGACGGCGTAGCGGGCGAGGATGGTGCGGGCCACCTCGGGGTGGGCGCCCAGGGGAGCGGAGACGGCGACGGCGCCGGCCTCGAGGGCGAGTTCGGAGGCGCGGTCGACGAGGCTGCCGGGGGCGAGGAAGAGCGAGGCCACGGCGATGTGACGACGACCCTCGGCCCGGAAGGCGCGCACCGCCTCACCGGTCGCCGGCGGCGCGCTCGAGGCGTACGCCGCGCTGACCGGCAGCTTGTGGTGCGTTCCCCAGAGCCGGGCCAGGCGGGCGACCGCCTGGTTGGCGAGCGGGTCGGTCGAGCCGGCTGCGGCGAGCACGAGCGCGTCGAGCTCACGGACCCGCGAGTGACGCAGTGCCTCGCGCAGGCGCTCGTCGAGCACCTCGAGGAAGCAGGCCTCGAGGCCGAGGATCGAGGTGACCCGGATCTGCAGGCCGGGGTGGCGTGTGGTCGCCTCGGCGATGGCCTCGGGTACGTCGACCTGGGCGTGGAACGCCTCGGTCAGCAGTAGCGGCACGACGACGATCTCGTCGTACCCCGCCTTGACCAGCCGGTCGACGACGGTCTGGAAGCCCGGCTTGGCCAGGTCCAGGAACGCCTTCTCGACGCGCAGGTCGGGGCGCATCGCCTTGACCTCGCTGACCAGGGCGGTGATGGTCTTGGTCGACCGCGGGTCACGACTTCCGTGAGCCAGAGCCACCAGTGCAGGAGCAGCCATCAGCGCGGCCTCCTCTCGTGTACGGATGATGCGGTGAGACCGACGACGTTGTCGGAGACGTGGGACCGGGAGTCGTTCATGAGTGGATCCCGCACTCGGTCTTGTTGGTGCCCGCCCAGCGGCCGCTGCGCGGGTCCTCGCCGGGCGCGACCCGACGCGTGCACGGCGCGCAGCCGATCGACGGGTAGCCGTCGTAGACGAGCGGGTTGACCAGCACGCCGTTGTCGACGATGTACTGCTCCACCTGCTCGTCGCTCCAGCGCGCCAGGGGCGAGACCTTGACCTTGCCCTTCTTGGCGTCCCAGCCGATGACCGGCGCGATGACCCGGTTGTGGGTCTCGGCGCGCCGCAGCCCGGTCGCCCAGGCGTCGTACGACGCCAGCGAGTCGGCCAGCGGCTTCACCTTGCGCAGCGCGCAGCACAGGTCGGGGTCGGTCTTGTAGAGGTCCTTGCCGTACGCCGCGTCCTGCTCGGCGACCGACTGGACCGGCGTGATGGTGAGCAGGTTGACGTTGAGGGTGGCCTCGACGGCGTCGCGGGTCCCGATGGTCTCGACGAAGTGGTAGCCGGTGTCGAGGAAGACCACGTCGACGCCCGGGACCGTCTTGGCGGCCAGGTCGGCGAGCACGGCGTCGCCCATCGAGGAGGTGATGCAGAAGCGCTCACCGAAGGTCGCGGCCGCCCACTCGATGATGTGCTCGGCGGGAGCGAGCTCGAGCTCGGCACCCCAGTGGGAGACCAGCTCGCGCAGCTCCTCGGGGGAGCGGCCGTGAGTCTGCGAGCCACGGTTGGCGCGCGCGGCCGCGGTGGTGGCGGTCGTCATGACTTCACCTCCCGGCGCAGCATCCCGAGCATCTTCACCGTGAAGGCGCGCTGGCACGAACGGCACTCCCAGGCACCCTTGGCCGACGCGTCCGTGGACTCGTGCGGCCAGAGGTTGTCGTCCCCGCAGTAGGGGCAGTGGAAGGGCACCGCTCGCTCGTTGCTCATAGTTGTGACAACGCCTTGTCGCCCCGGAGCAATTCCTCGTCGGCCCGCGCGACCCAGGCCGCGAAGCGCTCGTCCGCGGTGCGGTCGGCGAGGAAGTTGCCCACGACGTTGGTGATGTAGTCGTCGAGGCCGGCGCTGGTCACCTTGTGGGCGCGCAGCTTGCGACCGAAGTTGGCCTCGAGCCCGGTGGCACCGCCGAGGTGCACCTGGAAGCCCTCGACCTGCTCGCCGTCGGACATGACCAGCTGGCCCTTGAGCCCGATGTCGGCGACCTGGGTACGGGCGCAGGCGTTGGGGCAGCCGTTGACGTTGACGGTGATCGGGGTGTCGAGGTCGGGGAAGCGCTTCTCGAGCTCGCCGACCAGCAGCCGGGCCCGCTCCTTGGTGTCGACGATCGCGAGCTTGCAGAACTCGATGCCGGTGCAGGCCATCGTGTTGCGCCGCCAGTTGGAGGGCCGGGCCGACAGCCCGATCTCGTCGAGCCGCGCCACCAGTGACTCGACCTTGTCCTCGTCGACACCGATCAGCACGATCTTCTGGTACGGCGTGAGGCGGGCGCCGGCGACGC
Source organism: Nocardioides szechwanensis (assembly GCF_900103935.1). Lineage (GTDB taxonomy): Bacteria > Actinomycetota > Actinomycetes > Propionibacteriales > Nocardioidaceae > Nocardioides > Nocardioides szechwanensis. The sequence goes on along the minus strand of NZ_FNIC01000006.1, from coordinate 149,818 downwards.
CGTACTCGTCGATCAGGTCGGCGAGCTGGACCAGCAGCGTGCCTGAGACCCGGCCGACGGTCGGCGCGATGCCGACGTAGAACTTGCCGTCCTTCTGGGCGTGTACGCCGATGTGGTCGCGGTGGCCGACCGGCGACGGCGGGGAGGGGCAGGACACGAGCTTGCGCTCGAGGTACTCGTTCTCGAGGACCTCGCGGAACTTGTCGACTCCCCAGTCGGCGACGAGGTACTTCAGCCGGGCGCGCGAGCGCAGCCGGCGGTAGCCGTAGTCGCGGAAGATCCCGGCGACGCCGGCCCAGGCGTCGGCCACCTCGTCGAGGGGGATCCAGACGCCCAGCCGGACCGCGAGCATCGGGTTGGTGGACAGGCCGCCGCCGACCCACAGGTCGAAGCCGGGGCCGTGCTCCGGGTGGATGGTGCCGACGAACGACACGTCGTTGGTCTCGGGGCACACGTCGTGGCCCGGGTGGCCGGTGACCGCGGTCTTGAACTTGCGCGGGAAGTTGGAGAAGTCGGGGTTGCCGATGAAGCGGCGGTAGATCTCCTCGAGGGCGGGGGTGCCGTCGATGATCTCGTCGACCGACACGCCGGCGACGGGGGAGCCGAGGAACGGCCGCGGGGAGTCGCCGCAGGCCTCGATGCTGCTCAGCCCGGCGGCGTCGAGCCGGTCCCAGATCTCGGGGACGTCCTCGACGCGGATCCAGTGGTACTGGATGTTCTCGCGGTCGGTGACGTCGGCGGTGTCACGGGCGAAGTCGACGCCGATCTGGCCGAGCGCCCGGACGGCGGCTCCGGTCAGCAGCTGGCCGTCGGAGCGGACGCGGAGCATGAAGTACTCGTCGTCGAGCTCCTCCTCTTCGAGCATCGCGGTCTTGCCGCCGTCGAAGCCGGGCGCGCGCTGGGTGTAGAGGCCCATCCACCGGAAGCGGCCGCGGAGGTCGGCCGGGTCGATCGAGGAGAAGCCGCGCTTGGAGTAGATGTTGATGATCCGAGCACGCACGTTGAGCGCGTCGTCGTCCTTCTTGGCCTGCTCGTTCTTGTTGAGCGGCTCGGTGTAGCCGAAAGCCCACTGCCCCTCGGCCCGCTTGGGGCGGGGCACCTCGGTGTGGGCCGGGGGCCGGGACTGGAAGCGCAGATCGGGCATGAGGAACTGGTCCTTCGCTGAGGGAGCGTGCGACGTCGGGCACGCGGGAGACGGATCGGACTGGCGTCTTTCAGCGGGGCCAACACATCGCGCTGCGCGTACGCCCGAAGTCCACGTGGCGTCGTACCACGAGGTAGGCATGCGTCTGCGCGCTGATCATGTCAAGCAGTCTCACTGTTTGGACGTGCCTCTCACAACCGGGAATCCCATGATGTGGACACCAAGTCCATAATACGGACAAAGTCGTACGTCGTTCCCGCCTGAGATCGCCACCAGTGCGGCGCAGGTCACACGTGCGGGTTGGGCGCCTCCCGCCTGCCTCACTAGGCTGCCGCTCATGGCCGACCTGAACGCCCTGACCAGCAGCGCCTACTCCCAAGCTCTCGAGGTCATCGCCTCGGTCGAGCCGCGCATCGCCGAGGCGACGCGCAAGGAGCTGGCCGACCAACGCAGCTCACTGAAGCTGATCGCGAGCGAGAACTACGCCTCCCCGGCGGTGCTGCTCACGATGGGCACCTGGTTCAGCGACAAGTACGCCGAGGGCACGATCGGCCACCGCTTCTACGCCGGCTGCCAGAACGTCGACACCGTCGAGTCGCTCGCCGCCGAGCATGCTCGTGAGCTCTTCGGCGCGGAGTACGCCTACGCCCAGCCCCACTCCGGCATCGACGCCAACCTGGTCGCCTTCTGGTCGATCCTCGCCCATCGCGTCGAGGGTCCGTGGCTCGAGAAGGCCGGCTCCAAGAACGTCAACGAGCTCACCGACGCCGACTGGGAGAGCCTGCGGCACGAGCTGGGCAACCAGCGCCTGCTCGGCATGTCGCTCGACGCCGGCGGCCACCTGACACACGGCTTCCGCCCCAACATCAGCGGCAAGATGTTCCACCAGCAGCAGTACGGCACCGACCCCGAGACCGGACTGCTCGACTACGCGAAGGTCGCGGCCAAGGCGCGCGAGTTCAAGCCGCTGATCCTGGTGGCGGGCTACTCCGCCTACCCCCGCCGGGTCGACTTCGCCAAGATGCGCGAGATCGCCGACGAGGTCGGCGCGACCCTGATGGTCGACATGGCGCACTTCGCCGGGCTGGTCGCCGGCAAGGTCTTCACCGGCGACGAGGACCCGGTGCCGCACGCCCACGTCGTCACCACCACGACCCACAAGAGCCTGCGCGGCCCGCGCGGCGGCATGGTGCTGGCCACGGAGGAGTACGCCGCGTCAGTCGACCGCGGCTGCCCGATGGTGCTCGGCGGCCCGCTGTCGCACGTGATGGCCGCCAAGGCCGTGGCGCTGGCCGAGGCCCGCCAGCCGTCGTTCCAGACCTACGCCCAGCAGGTCGCCGACAACGCCAAGTCGCTGGCCGAGGGCTTCCTCAAGCGCGACGCGCGCCTGGTCACCGGCGGCACCGACAACCACCTGGTGCTGCTCGACGTCTCCGGCTTCGGGCTCACCGGCCGGCAGGCCGAGTCGGCGCTGCTCGACGCCGGCGTGGTCACCAACCGCAACTCGATCCCGGCCGACCCCAACGGCGCCTGGTACACCTCCGGCATCCGCCTCGGCACCCCGGCGCTGACGACCCGCGGCTTCGGCCGCGACGAGTTCGACCACGTCGCCGAGCTGGTCGTCCACGTCCTGCAGAACACCCAGCCCGGCACCACCAAGGCCGGCGGCCCCTCCAAGGCGTCGTACGCCCTCGGTGACGGCGTGGCCGACAAGGTCAAGGACGCATCCGCCGAGATGCTCGACAAGCACCCGCTCTACCCGGGACTCGAGCTCTCCTAGGGCTCAACCGGCGGTCGAGGCCAACAGGTCGAGGCTGTGCCGGGCAATGGCCGCGCGCGCGGCAGCCAGCCGCTCGAGCTGCGGTGTCATCGGCTGGTCGAGCACCTCGAAGGGCACGGCGGAGATGCCGCTGAAGAGCTGGAGCTGGAGCGCGTGCGCGCGCCGTACCGCCGACTCGTCGACGACCAGGCCCTCGGCCGCCAGCCCGGCCGTGGGCGTAGACCTGCACCGACCAGTCGAACTCGCCTACGTGGCGCAGCGGAGCGACCCGTGGGCTGGCCGCGAGCCGACCCAGCAGGTGGGCGGCGCGCTCGAAGCGCGGCCGGTCCCACGGGCGCGGCGGGGTGGCTGACGTCCTCGAGCCAGACGGCATGGTGAGGCCGTTCGGCAGTCGGTCGCCCAGGTCGGAGCGGTAGGCCAGGGGTTCGGTGCGCCAGGGCACGCCTGCCGCAGCCAGCTCAGCGAACTCCGGCGGGACTTCCGCGAAGAACGGCGAGCGCACCCATGCCTGCACGTGCTTCACGAACAGCCGGTAGGCCCTGCGCCCGGCGGGGGTCGTCGCCGTCCCCGACACGACGGGGTCAGCGTGACGGACCTGGCCGACCGCAGGGTCCGGCTCGTACGCCGCACCGCGCGAGGCGACGACGACGTCCGCGCGGTGAGCGCGCGTCTCGGTGAGGTTGAGCGCGGCTGGGCCGAGAGGGTGGGCCCGCGCCGCTACCGGGCGTTCCGGGAGGTCTTGGTCGAGCTCGCCTTCCTCACGTGAGCTAGACGGTGGGCGTGGTGCGCTCCACGATCGCCCGCAGGTCGCCGCCGTCGAGCGCGCCGAAGACTCCGTCGTACGACGTGCCGAGCCGCGAGGCGCAGAAGACGTCGGCCACCTCGGGCGGCGCGAAGCGCACGAGCAGCGAGCCCTGGAGGCAGAGCGCCATGCGCGAGGCCAGGCGTCGAGCACCCACCTCCAACGACGCGGTGTCGCCGAGCATGGCCAGCGTGTCGTCGATGGCGCGGTCGAGGCGGGCGTCGCCGCCGCGGGCGAGGCCGACCTCGGTGATCCAGGCCGACAGCACCTCGGGCTCGCGGCTCAGCGCGCGCAGGACGTCGAGAGCGTTGACGTTGCCCGAGCCCTCCCACACGGAGTTGAGCGGCGCCTCGCGGTAGAGCAGCGGCATCACCGACTCCTCGACGTAGCCGTTGCCGCCCAGGCACTCGAGCGCCTCCGCAACGTGCATCGGCGTGCGCTTGCAGACCCAGAACTTCGCGAGCGGCAGCGCGATCCGGCGCAGCGCCGCCTCGTGGGGGTCGTCGAGGTTGTCGACCGCGGCCGCGAGTCGTACGGCGACAGCGGTGGCGGCCTCTGCCTCCACGGCGAGGTCGGCGAGGACGTTCTGCATGAGCGGCTTGTCGGCGAGCAGCGAGCCGAACGCCGAGCGGTGGGCGGCGTGCCACGACGCCTCGGAGACCGCGCGGCGCATCAGCGAGGTCGAGCCGAGCACGCAGTCGAGCCGGGTCGCGGCGACCATCTCGATGATCGTGCGCACGCCCCGGCCCTCGTCGCCGAGCCGGTAGGCGACGGTGCCGTCGAACTCGAGCTCCGAGGATGCGTTGGAGCGGTTGCCCAGCTTGTCCTTGAGCCGCACGACGTCGAGCAGGTTGCGCGACCCGTCGGGCAGCACCCGCGGCAGCACGAAGCAGGTCACGCCACCGGCGGCCTGCGCCAGCACCAGGAACATGTCGTTCATCGGCGCGGACGTGAACCACTTGTGCCCGTGCAGCGTGTACTCACCGTCGACGGAGGTCGGCCGGGCCACCGTCACGTTGGCGCGGACGTCGGAGCCGCCCTGCTTCTCGGTCATCCCCATGCCCGCGAGGGCGCCGCGCTTGTCGGCGATCGGCCGCAGCCCGGGGTCGTAGGTGGTCGACGCGAGCAGCGGCGTCCACTCCTTCGCGATCGCGTCGTCGGCGCGCAGCGCGGGGATCGCGGCGTACGTCATCGAGATCGGGCAGCCGTGTCCCGGCTCGGTGTGCGACCACGCCATGAACCCGGCCGCGCGGCGCACGTGGGCGTGCGGGGCGCCGGCCTCCTGCTGCTCCCACGGCGTCGCCGCGAGCCCGTGCCCGACCGCGCGCTCCATCAGCCAGTGCCACGACGGGTGGAAGCTGACCTCGTCGATCCGGTTGCCATAGCGGTCGTACGGCGTCAGCAGCGGGTGGTGCTCGTTGGCGAGCTGGCCGTGCTCACGCGCCTCGGCCGTGCCTGCCTCGCGGCCGACCGCCTCGATGTCCGCGAGCACGTCGGCGGAGCCGTGGCGCAGCACCGCCTCGGTGAGGGCCAGGTCGCTGGTGACCACGTTGTGCCCGACCAGCGGGGGCGCCTGGTTGGTGGTGACGCGCACGTCGCGTCGCGTCGGGGTTGGCGAGTCGGAGAGTGCCATACGGATACCGTAAGGCCATGACGGCGGACACTCGGGACACCGCCTCCTCCGACGGGACGACCCCGTGGCACCGGCGCGTCGCCGACACCGTCTGGCGCCTGATCGTGACCACGGTCGCGGCCTGCCTGCGCTACCGCGTCACCGGCCTCGCGGCCGAGGCGGCGTTCTTCGCGGTGCTGTCGGTGCCGCCGCTGATCTTCGCCCTCGCGGGCGCGATCGGCTACGTCTCCGACCGGTTCACCGCGGCCCAGGTGGAGGAGGTCCGGCAGGCGGTGATCGACCTGTCGTCGTCGTTCCTGACCGAGAGCGCGGTCGACCGGATCATCGTCCCGACCATCAACGACGTGCTCAAGGGCGGCCGCTTCGACGTGATCTCGCTGGGCTTCGTGCTGGCCCTGTGGTCGGGGTCGCGGGCGCTCAACGTCTTCGTCGACACGATCACGATCATGCACGGGCTCGGCGGGCACCGCGGGATCGTCAAGACCCGCGCGCTGTCGTTCGTGCTCTACATCCTGGCCATGATCACCGGCGCGGTCTCGATCCCGCTGGTGGTCGCGGGGCCCCGGCTGGTGGCCGAGGTGCTGCCGGACCGCGCCGACTTCGTCATGAACTTCTACTGGCCGGTCGTCATCATCCTGTGCATCTGCTTCCTCGCCACGCTCTACCACGTGTCGGTGCCGGTGCGGACCAACTGGAGCTTCAACCTCCCGGGCGCGACGTTCTCGCTGATCGCCTGGATCCTCGGCTCCTACGTGCTGCGCTGGGTGCTCACGGTCACGGCCGCCGACTCGAAGTCGATCTACGGGCCGCTCGCCGCGCCGATCGCCGTACTCCTGTGGCTCTACATCCTGGCGCTCGCCGTGCTCATCGGAGCGGCCGTCAACGCCGCCTTCGACACGGTGTTCCCGCAGAAGACGACGATGCGCGCCCGCATGGAGCTGATGAACCGGATCAGGAACCGCATGACGAAGGACCGCCCCTGACCGGATCGCACCACCGGGTCCACTAGATTCGCCACGTGCAGGACCACTCGAACGACCAGGCGGGGACCGCCTTCCGGGGTCAGATCTCCCTCCCCGACGTCGTCCGATCACCCTGGTGGGAGCTCGGGCGCCGGCTCCTGGCCGCACTCACGATCCTGGTCGGCACCGTCTTGCTGGTCTGGTTCGACAAGGACGGCTACGTCGACGGCAACGATCCCAAGAACATCATCAGCTTCACCGACGCCATCTACTACACGACCGTCACCCTGAGCACGACCGGTTACGGTGACATCGCGCCGGTCACCGACGGCGCCCGGATGATCAACGCGTTCATCATCACCCCCGCCCGCATCGCCTTCCTGGTCCTGTTGATCGGCACCACCCTCGAGGTGCTGGCGTCGCAGGGCCGTGAGATGTTCCGGGTCTCTCGCTGGAGGAAGAACATGGGCCACCACGTCGTCGTCGTCGGCTACGGCACCAAGGGGCGCAGCGCCGTCGAGACGCTGGTCAACAACGGGCTCAACCGCGAATCGGTCGTGATCGTCGACCCGAGCCCGGTCGCGGTGGCCGACGCGCACGCCGACGGCCTGGCGATCGTCTCCGGCGACGCCACCAGGCGCGAGGTGCTGCGCCGAGCGGGTGTCGGCGAGGCCGACCAGGTCATCATCACCACCAACCGCGACGACTCCAACGTGCTCGCCGCGCTCACGGTGCGCCAGCTCAACCCCGACGCCTGGATCGTCGCCGCGGTCAAGGAGCAGGAGAACGCCCCGCTGATGCGCCAGTCGGGCGCCAACTCGGTGATCACCTCCTCCGACGCGGTCGGACGCCTGCTCGGGCTCTCGTCGCTGTCACCGACGCTGGGCTCCGTGATGGAGGACCTGCTGACGTACGGCGAGGGCCTCGAGGTCGCCGAGCGGGACCTGCTCGTCAGCGAGGTCGGCAAGCAGCCGCAGCAGCTGCCCGACCAGGTGATCTCGGTCGTGCGCGACGAGAAGGTCTACCGCTACTTCGACCCCGTGGTCACCCAGCTGGCCCGCGGCGACCGGCTGATCGTCGTACGCCCGGCCAAGGAGCTGCCGTGGGCGCCACGCCCCGGCACCCACGACGAGGACACCGCCGACGAGGACGCCTGACGGCTGCTGGTCTGGACCAGCACAACTCGTGCGTGATGCCTCGGGGGTTGCCTCGTTGGATCCAGGACGGGAGATCCTCGTCGTGCACCGGGGGGCTGCACTCACTCTCAACCGCACCACGGGGGACCAGTGACGCGCGCCGACAGCGACGCCGCCGCATTTCGCGCGCGCCAGCATGGCCCCGACGGGTGGCTGCTCCTGGACTCCCAGCTCGACGAGGTGGCCGTAGCCGGGGCCGAGGCGGCGCTTGACTCGGGCCGCCACCTGCGCGAGCACGAGGTCGAGGTCGTCGACTCCTCCGGCGGCACCCGGATCGTGTTGATGTCGTCCGTGGACATGCCCGACGACGGCGAGGGGCGCTCCGTGCTCGTCGTCCGCGACATCACGCTGGAGCGAGAGATGCGCACCGAGCTGGCGGCCTTCGCCGGCGTGGTCGCCCACGACCTGCGCAACCCGCTGGCCGGCATCGACGGCTGGACCGAGCTGGTCGAGGACCAGCTCGACTCGGGGGATCAGATCGACCACGACCTGCTGCGGGAGTGCGTCAGCAAGGTCCGGGCTTCGTCGCGGCGGATGCGCGACCTGATCGGCAGCCTCCTGCAGCACGCCACCAGCACCAACCGAAGTCTGGAGCCGACCACGGTCGACCTCGAGGCGCTGGTCGCCGAGGTCGTGGCCGGCCATGCGGCGGGGGCGCTCGTGAGGTTCAACCCGCTGCCGCAGGTCCACGCCGACGAGATGCTGCTGGGCCAGGTGCTCGACAATTTGATCGGCAACGCCCTGAAGTACGTCGTACCGGGGGAGCGGCCGCAGGTGACGGTCTCGGCTCGCGCGGTCTCGTCGGACCGGGTGGCGGTGGCCGTGGCCGACCGCGGGATCGGGCTGCCGGAGGGCGAGCACAAGGCGGTCTTCGAGGAGTTCCACCGCGCGCACCGTGAGTACGACGGCAGCGGCCTCGGGCTGGCGATCTGTCGCCGGATCGTGCGGCGTCACGGCGGCACGATCGTGGCGCGGGACAACCCCGACGGGGCCGGGTCGGTCTTCGAGTTCACGATCCCCACCGCCTGAACCCGCCCGTACCCGAGAGAGTCGAACAGGTGTTCGAAGCCTGTGAGACGATCGGTCCATGGCGGGCGGGATGAACAAGCGGGGGAGCCGGATCGCGCTGGCCGACCGGGTCCGCGACGGCCAGCCGGTGGCCTCGACCGCTCCGGCCCGCTCGGCTGACGTCTGCCCGGCGCGGCACTGCTGGGTCGCCGACGCTGTGGACCGCTACGGCGTGAAGCGCCCGGGGCTGCTGGCGGAGTGGCGCCAGGGTCCGGACGGTTGGGAGGGGCGCGTCGTCTACGCCGCGCAGCTGCGGCCCGGTGAGTGGCAGCTCGTGGAGGAGTGGCTGCCCGCCGACCTGCTGACCCCCCTGTGACCTGCCCGTTTCCGCGGACGCCGCAGGGGTACCTCCGCATGTGAAGATCTTGGTGACCGGTGCCACCGGCTACGTCGGTGGGCGGCTGGTGCCCGTGCTGCTCGAGCGCGGCTACGACGTACGCACGACCACGAGCGACCCGGACCGTCAGCAGCCGTGGTGGGGAGACCGTGTCGAGACCGTGGTCATGGACGCGCTCGACCCGGACCAGGTCGCGGCCGCCTGCGACGGTGTCGACGCGATCTACTACCTGATCCACGGGATGGGCGGCGACGACTTCGCCGAGACCGATCGTGCCGCCGCCACCAGCTTCGCGGACGCCGTACGCCGCCACAGCGTCGGCCGGATCGTCTACCTCGCGGGGCTGGTCCCCGACGCCCCCGACGACGAGCTCTCGGATCACATCAGGTCGCGCCGCGAGGTCGAGCGGATCCTCAGCGGCACGCCCGCGACGGTCGTCGTCCTGCGCGCCGCCGTGCTGCTGGGCAGCGGGTCCACCTCGTTTGAGATCATCCGCCAGGTCAGCAAGCGGATGCCGGTGCACACCGTGCCCACCTGGATGAACTCCCTCGTACAGCCGATCGCAGTCGTCGACGTGCTCGAGGCGCTGATCGGGGCGCTCGCGTATGCCGGTCCCTCCCGTCACTTCGACCTGGGCGGTCCCGACCGGCTGCGCTACGGCGCGCTGCTCGCCGCCTACACCTCGCACGCCGGGCTCGCGCGTCCTCAGGTCGAGGTGCCGCTGCTCCCGACCGGCCTCGTGGGCACGCTGGTCGGGAGCCTGACCGACGTGCCGCGGCCCACGGTCGAGGCGCTGGTGGAGAGCCTCCATCACGACATGGTCGTCGCCGACGCCGCCTCCCATGCCGAGGCGCAGCTCGTTCTCCTGCCCGATGGGCACCAGCTGGTGGGGCTCGACGAGGCGTTCCGGCGTGCGCTCGCGCCGAGCACGTCCGGGCCCGAGGAGGCGGACCCGATGGGACCGCTACCGCAGGACCCGGTCTGGGCCAGCGGTGGCGACGACCGGCCGGCGATGGCCAGGGCGATCGACGCCGTCAGGGGCCTGCTGCCCGACTCGTGACGAGAGGCCGGAAATAGACCGAACCGCTGGCGTCTCGGGTCACCAGCGGTTCGGTGAGACAACCCTAGCCAAGGCCGGCTCGGACGCGCAGCAAGTCTCGAAAACTGGGGAGAAATCTCAGGATCTCGACCCAAAGGCTTGGCGTCGGCGGTCTCGCACCGAGGTGCAGTCCTCCCGATCGGGCTGCGTAAGCCCTACCTGGCTGAGACCGCCGACACCTCAGTTCTACCGCATCCGACGTGACCTGGACCTCATCCGAGAAGGTGATTGTCAGGGACCCGGAGGAATTCCTACCCGGGGTTTGGGAGCCCGATGAGGGGGAATGGTCGTAAACATCGGAGACCACCGGCCCGCCTTCTAGCACTAGGCGGAGCGGTGGTCTCGGTCTTATGCGACGCTGAGTGCGGGTGTTCCGATGATCACCCGACCCGTCCGATACGACTAAACAGACGGTACGTCAGCAGCCGGGAGCTGAGTAGGTTTCCGTGAATCTTTCTCAAGATCACATGCTACGAAACGCCCGCCGCAGCGGGCCCAAAGGCCCTACCGGCGCCCCCTCCCGAGGAGCAACCTGACAGTGCGGAGTTCTTCTCCGCGGTGGTAGCGAAGGGAGGCGATCCCGTGACCAGCACCGGGGTCCAGACCTCACGCGCCACGCGCCGTACGTCGGTACGGCCCCACGGACTCCCTGCCCCATGAGGGCCCGTCATGGCGACGAGGAGCAGCGCCGGGTCGGCCTCCCAACGGCCTCACGCAGGCCAGGAGGACCGACCCGGTCGCAGGGTGTCCAGCACTCGAGGAGGGCATGATGAAGACGTCTGAGGCAAGCCCGGTCCTGACGTTCCTGGGAGCGACCGGCACCGTCACCGGCAGCCGCTTCCACGTCGAGGTCGCCGACCAGGGGATCCTGGTGGATGCCGGCCTCTACCAGGGCGTGGCCTCCCTGCGGCGCCGCAACTGGGAGGAGCCGGACCTCTCCCCGAAGGACCTCGCGGCAGTCGTCCTGACGCATGCGCACCTCGACCACTGCGGCTACCTGCCCCGTCTGGTCCGCGACGGGTTCACCGGCCGCGTCGTGTGCACGCGCGAGACCGCCCAGCTGGCGACGATCGTGCTCCGCGACAGCGCCCACCTCCAGGAGGAGGACGCGCGCTACGCCAACCAGGCGGGCTACTCCAAGCACCACCCGGCCCTGCCGCTCTACGCGACCGAGGACGTCGAGCGGACGCTGCCGCTGCTGGAGCCCGTGACCTACGGCGTCCGGACCCAGCTGGCCGACGACCTCGCCGTCACCCTCCAACCGGCCGGGCACATCCTCGGCTCGTCGGTGGCCCTGGTCGAGGCCGGACACACCCGCACCGTGTTCAGCGGTGACCTGGGCCGGCCGTCCCACCCGCTCCTCGCGCCGCCGCTCCCGCCGCCCGCCGCCGACGTGATGGTGGTGGAGTCGACGTACGGCGACCGCAGCCACCCCGAGCCGGACCCCGATGTGCTGGCCGACGTCGTACGACGCACGGCCGCCCGCGGCGGGAGCGTGCTGATCCCGGCGTTCGCGGTCGACCGCACCGAGCTGGTGCTGCTCGAGCTGCGGCGCCTGCTGGAGGCCGGCCAGATCCCGGAGCTCCCGATCTTCGTGGACAGCCCGATGGCCCTGGCCGCCCTCGACGTCTACCGCCACGCCATGGGCCGCCCGTCGCCCCAGCTCCGGCCGGGTGCCGGTGCGCGCCTGGCCGAGGCGGTCGACGGGCTCGACGTACACGCGGTGGCGGAGGCCTCCGGGTCGCAGCTGCTCAACGAGCCGACGTTCCCGTGCATCATCGTCTCCGCGTCCGGGATGGGCACCGGCGGCCGCGTCGTGCACCACCTCGCCCACCAGCTGCCCGACCAGCGCAACAGCGTCGTGCTCACCGGCTACCAGGCCGAGGGGACGCGCGGGCGCCAGCTCGCAGACGGGGCCACGCACGTGAAGGTGCACGGGCGCTACGTCCCGGTGCGCGCCGAGGTCGTCACCGTCTCGGACTTCTCGGTCCACGCCGACGCCGGCGAGATGCTCGCGTGGCTCGCCTCGGCCCCCGAGCCGCCGCGGACCGTGTACGTCGTGCACGGCGAGGCGGCTTCCTCGCGCCAGCTCGCGACCCGGATCGAGGACGAGCTCGGCTGGTGCGCCGTCGTACCCCGTCTCGGGGAGCGCGTGCGTCTCGACTAGCCGTTCGGAAAGGTCAGGAGGACCAACGATGAGTGCCAATGCCTACCCGGTCCGTGTGGACGCGACGTTGGACGAGGGCCTCAGCAGATGGCTGTGGCTCTTCAAGTGGTTCCTGGCGATCCCGCACTACCTGGTGCTGGTGCTGCTGTGGCCGGTGTTCGCCATCCTGAGCGTGGTGGCGCTGGTCGCCATCCTGTTCACCGGGCGCTACCCGCGCGGGATCTTCGACTTCAACGTCGGGGTGCTGCGCTGGACCTGGCGCGTGGGCTACTACGCCTACAGCGCCCTCGGCACCGACCACTACCCGCCGTTCAGCCTCCAGGACCGGCCGGACTTCCCGGCCCACCTCGAGGTCGCCCACCCCGAGCACCTCTCGCGCGGCCTGGTGCTGGTGAAGTGGTGGCTGCTGGCGATCCCGCACTATCTGGTGATCGGGCTTCTCGCCGGCGGCGGCTGGTACCTCTCGACCGCCGCGTCCGACGGCTGGGGTCCGGGCACCTGGCACGGCGGCCTGATCGACCTGCTGGTGCTGGTGGCCGCGGTGGTGCTGCTCGTGACCGGCACCTACCCGCGTGCGATCTTCGACCTGGTCCTCGGCCTCAACCGCTGGGTGCTGCGCGTCGCGGCCTACGCGGCGCTGATGACCGACGACTACCCGCCGTTCCGCCTCGACCTGGGTGGTGACGACCCCGGCTCGGTGCTGCTCGCCGAGGGGCCCGTGGCGCCGGCACCCGCCCCGCCGAGCCCTCCCGCCAGCACGCGTGAGTGGGGCGCCGGCCGGCTGCTCGCCGTGATCGTCGCCGGCATGATGCTGCTGACAGCGGCCGGGCTGCTCGTGTCCGGCCTGCTGTTCCGCGTGGCCGACAGTGCCGCGCGCGACGCCGACGGCTACCTCACGACGTCCGCGATGCACCTCCAGTCGCCCGGCTACGCGCTGACCTCCGAGGAGCTCTCGATCCAGGGGGAGGGGACCGGTGTGGAGCTGCCGCAGCGGCTGCTGGGCACCGTCAAGGTCGAGGCGATCGGTCTCACCGGCAATGGCGTCTTCGTCGGGATCGGCCACAGCGACGACGTCGCCGACTACCTCGACGGTGTCGCGACCTCCGTGGTCGTCGACCCGGCAGGTGAGGACGGGGACAGCCCTGAGTACGAGTTCACCGACGGTGGCTCGCCGCGGGCCGCGCCGTACGACGAGACCTTCTGGGTCGCCTCGGCCACCGGTGACGGACAGCAGACCATCACCTGGGAGCCCGGCGAGGGCGACTGGACGCTCGTCGTGATGAACGGCGAGGGCACTACGCCCGTCGACAGCGAGGTGGAGATCGGCGCGACCGTCCCGGTCCTCGACAACGTGGCCTACGGGCTGCTGATCGGCGGCGTCGTCCTGCTCCTTGCTGGCGGCCTGGTGCTCTGGCTGGCCGTGCGGTCGCCGCGGCCGTGAGTGACCCGATCGGGGCGAGCGTCGAGCTCTACTGGCTGCCCCTGGGCGCCGGCGGGCACTCGGTGCGCTGGAACGGACGGGTCTTCGAGGCGGTCGCCGCTCGGGTGGCGCACCGCCCGGCCCGCGACCTCTACCACTCGGCGCTCGTGGTCACGGTCGACGGCAGCGAGCACACGATCGAGATGGGGCCGGTCTGGCAACCCGGTACGTCGGGCCGTGGCGTCGTGGCCGAGGGGCCGGTGGGCGCGCGCTGGCTGGGGCGCTCGGCACTGTTCCGCTACGAGATCCGCTGCTGGCGCGGGGGAGTCATCCCCGACCTCGCCGAGGCGGTGGCGAGCCCCCAGCTGCTGAGCGAGGACGCCGAGACCGTCCGGCGCCTGCTGGCGCTCGTGCCGCAGGTGCCGGCCCTCACCTGGGGGAGGGACCCCGGCGGCGTGGGTGACATGTGGAACTCCAACTCGCTGGTCAGCTGGCTGCTCGTCGCCGGCGGCCTCGGCCTGGGCGGCGTCCGCCTGCCCGACTGCGGTCGGGCGCCCGGCTGGGACGCGGGTGTCGTGCTCGCGGACCGTCGTACGAGAAGTGGGGCGGTCGCGGGAATGCCATAACCCCCCGGGGGGTTATGCTGATATCGCCTGGGGAGGACGCCCCGGGCCCATCCGAGGAGAGGAACCCATGTCCACACTCACGCTCACCGCCGACAACTTCCAGGAGACGATCGAGAAGAACCCGATCGTGCTGGTCGACTTCTGGGCGTCGTGGTGCGGCCCGTGCCGCCAGTTCGCGCCCGTCTTCGAGGCCGCGGCCGCCGCGCACCCCGACGTCGTCTTCGGCAAGGTCGACACTGAGGCGCAGCAGCAGCTCGCCGCCGCCGCGCAGATCACGTCGATCCCGACGCTGATGGCGTTCAAGGGCGGCCAGCTCGTCTTCTCCCAGCCCGGCGCCCTCCCGGCCGCCGCTCTGGAGCAGGTCATCACCGCGGTGGTCGACCTGGACGTCGAGGCCGCGCGGGTCGGGAGCGACTCATGAGCGAGGCCGGGCACGAGCACGGCGCCGGCGTCCTGGACGCCCTCGCACCCCTGCACCGCGCGCTGCGCCGTGCGGTTCCCGACGTCTACAAGGGCTTCGGCGAGCTGCACAAGGCGGCGTTCCAGCCGGGCGAGCTCGACGTCAAGACCAAGGAGCTGATCGCTCTCGCCATCGGCGTGGTCGAGGGTTGCGACGGCTGCATCGCCTCGCACGCCCAGGCGGCGGTGCGCGCCGGGGCCACTCCGCAGGAGGCGGCCGAGGCGATCGGCGTGACGTTCCTGATGAAGGGCGGACCGGCGACCATCTACGGCCCCCGCGCCTACGCGGCCGTCTGTGAGTTCGCAGAGGGGGCTGCTGGCGGGTGAATGACAGGACCTAGGACCCTGATGGACCAGACCGCCGCTGCCTAGCGTTGTGTCACGGGGCCTCGGCAAGCGAACCCCCCCAATCCGTGGGAGCCACCATGACTGAGCAGTCCGACGACCCGGTCCAGGAGCTCACCGTCGAGCAGTGTTGGCAGCTACTCGGTGACGAGGAGTTCGGCCGGCTGGCCTACCGACTGGTCGACGAGGTCCACATCGTGCCGATCAACTACCTGGTCGACAACCGCTGCCTGCTCTTCCGCACGGCCTCGGGCAACAAGCTGCTCGCCGCCGCGCTGCACAGCGACGTCGCGTTCGAGATCGACTGGCGCGACGAACACTCCGCCTGGTCGGTCGTCGCGCGCGGCTCCCTGCGGCGCCTCGGCGAGGACGAGCAGCACCGGCTGGACAACCTGCCGCAGCAGCCCTGGGTCGACACCCCCAAGTACGACGTCGTCGAGCTGACCCCCGACGAGGTCACCGGGCGCAGCTTCCAGCTGCACCGCACCTCGGTCCCTCACGAGGCGCCGAGCTCCTGACCTCGCTCGGCTAGGTGGGTACTGACCCCCCGTCCTGGGTAGTGGGCCTCATGGACTCTCCAGGAACAACCCTGCCCACGGAGCCCATCGGCGGTCGCTACCGCGTCGAGCGGGAGGTGGGCCGCGGCGGCATGGGCAGCGTGTGGCTGGCCCAGGACGAACGCCTCGGCCGGCCCGTCGCCGTCAAGCGCGTCGGCCGGCTGCCCGGGGAGTCGCTGCCCCACCTGGCCCGCGCCATGCGCGAGGCCCGCTCCTCGGCCGCCCTCAACCACCCCAACGTGGTCTCGGTGTACGACGCCGTGGAGGAGGGCGAGCACCTCTGGCTGGTGATGGAGTACGTGCCCGGCCGCACCCTCGCCGAGCTCGTCGCCGCCGAGGGCGCCCTCGCCCCCGAGCGGGTCGCCCGGATCGGCGCCCAGGTCGCCGAGGGGCTCGCCGCGGCCCACGCCCTCGGCACCGTCCACCGCGACGTGAAGCCCGGCAACGTGCTCGTCGGCGACGACGACGCCGCCAAGATAAGCGACTTCGGCATCGCCCGCAGCGCCGGCGACGACAAGCTCACCCAGACCGGCCTGATGACCGGTACCCCGGCGTACTTCGCCCCCGAGCTGGCTCGCGGCAACGACGCCACCCCCGCCTCCGACGTGTGGGGGCTCGGAGCCACGCTGTACGCCGCCGTCGAGGGCCACTCGCCCTACCCCTCCGCGAGCAACCCGCTCGCTCTCATGGCCCGGATCGCCCACGAGGAGCCCCCGCTCCCGCAGACCGCCGGCCCGCTGCGCCAGCCGATCTCGCGGATGATGGACGTCGACCCGGCCGCTCGCCCGACCATGGCCGAGTGCGCCGACGTCCTGCGGCGCGCCGCCGCCGGCCCCACCACCACGGCCGCCCGTCCCGCCCTGGCGCCCGACACCGAGCCCGAGGTCCAGCCGGCACCGCCCGTGGACCAGCCGCGCCGTCGCCGCAGCCCGTTGCTCATCGCCGGGGTGCTGGCCCTGCTCCTGCTCGTCGCTGGCATCGGCTTCCTGCTGCTCCAGGGCCGCGAGGACGGCGACCCGAGCGCCGCGACCGACGAACCGTCGACGAGCAAGTCCCCGAAGCAGTCGCAGTCCGTGGAGACCACCCCCGAGCAGACCCCGGAGGAGACGCCCGAGGAGACGACCGCCCCGCCGGTCTCCTCGGACGCCACGACGTTCGCGGAGGACTACTACTCGCTGCTACCGGACGACACCAACGCATCCTGGAAGCTCCTGACGAAGGACTACCAGAAGGAGATGGGGCGCGGCTCCTACGAAGGCTTCTGGAACAGCATCGACGACGTCACCTTCGACGACGCCGAGGAGGTCGAGCCCGGCGTCGTCGACGTCACGATCACCTACCTCACCGACGGCTCCGAGGAGACCGAGGTACGTCGCCTCTACCTCGAGGAGGACGACGGAGAGCTGCTCATCGCTGCCGACGAAGTCGTGGGATGACTTCGTCATCCTCACGCGTAGCGGGCGGCGAGCTCCGTACCGATACGCCCGAGTTGGTCTCGCACGGCGTCCGGCTCCAGCACCTCGACGTCGCCGCCCCAACCGGCGAGCGTGCGCGCGATGTCGAGCGGCGTGGGTGCCCCGACCCGCACCCGTGACCGGCCGTCGGCCCGGTCCTCCTCGACGTGGCAGTGGCGCCCGAAGTGGTCGCGCAGGATGCGCACGAAGCGAGTCTCGATGAGCAGCGTCGCCCAGGTCTGCGACCGGCGCTGCTCGACCTCGCCGACCACCTCGGCCCAGGCCTCCTCCAGCTCGAAGTCGTCCGGCCGCTCGAACTGCTCGTCGGTCGGCTCCGCCGTGACCACCCGGTCGAGTCGGAAGGTACGACGGCCGCGGTCGGTGCCGGCGACGAGGTACCAGACCTCGTCCTTGTCGACGAGCCCCCACGGCTCGACCAGCCGCTCGGACTCCTCGCGCCCCACGCCCGCGTACACCAGCCGCACCCGTGTCCGCCGTACGACGCACTCCTGGAGGAGGTCGACCAGCGGCGACCGCGGGCGGTCGCGCTCGCCCCAGCGTGTGGCGTCGATCATGGTCGCTCCGGCCGCAGCCTCCGCGTCGGCGCGGAAGGTCACCGGCAGCGCGCGGACCAGCTTGCGCAGCGCGGACTTGGCCTCGACCGACACCGCGGCGGCCGGCCCGACCAGCAGGAAGAGCGCCTGCGCCTCGGGCGCCGAGAGCCCGCTGAGGTCGGTGCGCGCCCCGCCGACCAAGGCCCAGCCGCCACCCCGGCCAGCCTGTGGGTAGACGGGGATGCCTGCGGACGATATCGCCTCGAGGTCGCGGCGTGCCGTAGCCACCGACACCTCCAGCTCGTCGGCGAGCTCGGCCGCAGTCAGCCGGCCCCTGGACTGCAGGAGCAGCAGGGCGGCCACCAGTCGGTCTGCACGCATGCCGCGATGTTGCCAGACAAAGTGCTCAGAAGGTGAGCACTTAACGCGGAAGAGTGGGTCTCACCAACCACTGAAAGCACCGAAGGAGACACCCGATGTTGCGAGGACTCACCACCGTCAGCTTCTACGCCGACGACCTGGACGAGGCGGCCGCCTGGTACACCGAGCTGCTCGGCATCGCGCCCTACTACCGCCACGAGGTCGGGGGAGTGCCGGCGTACGTCGAGTTCCGGATCGGCGACTTCCTCCACGAGCTCGGCTTCATCAACCGGGCGTACGCCCCTCCCGGCATCGGCGAGGGCAACGACCGCGCCACGACCTACTGGGCCGTCGACGACGTCCACGCCGCCTACCAGCGGCTGCTGGACCTCGGCGCCACGTCGTACCAGGAGCCGATCGAGCGCGGTCCCGGCTTCGTCACGGCGTCGGTGCGCGACCCCTTCGGCAACGTCCTGGGCGTCATGTTCAACCAGCACTACCTCGACACCGTCGCGTCCGTCGGGGCAGCCACCCCGCTCACCGAGGCTGTCTCAGGCATCCGTTGACAGGAAACGAACGAGCGTGCGATTCTTGGTCGTGAGCAAGGGCCAAGACACCAAGACGGCGATCCTCGACGAGGCCGTGGGGCTGGCGTCGCGGGTGGGGTTCAACGCGCTCACGATCGGGCAGCTTGCCGAGTCGACCGGGATGAGCAAGAGCGGGCTGTTCGCGCACTTCAAGTCCAAGGAGGCGCTTCAGCTCGAGACTCTGGAGCGGGGGCGTGAGCGGTTCACCGACCTGGTGATCCGCCCGACGCTGGCCGCGCCGCGCGGCATCGCGCGTGTCCGTGCGCTCACCGACAACTGGCTGGTCTGGGAGACCGGCGCGCTCCAGGGGGGGTGCGTCTTCGTTGCCGGGTCCATCGAGTTCGACGACCAGCCCGGCGCGATGCGCGATGCGCTGGTGCGCAACCAGCGGGACTGGGCGGAGTTCATCGAGACGGTCGCCCGCACCGCTGTCAGCGAAGGCGACTTCCACTCGGATCTGGACGTCGAGCAGTTCGCGTTCAGGCTCCAGGGCCTGCTCTACGCCTTCCACCACATGGTGCGGCTGCTTCGTGATCCGAAGGCTCCCCACCACCTCCGGGCCGGCCTTGACCAGCTGGTCGAGTCCGCCAGAGCCTGAACGACTTCGAGGCCGGGCACCAGCTCGGCCTCCGCCGAAAAAGGAGAGAACCTTGAACTGGGACAGGAAAAGCACGATCGTTCGTGCTCAAAATCGAGCGATGGGCGTCTACTTCCGCTACGCCGAGCACACGCTTCCCGGTCCGGCGGGGCGACTCGCGCGAGACCTGTGGTTCGCGGCGCCGCCCCGGATGGCCGGGCTGCCGGCACCCGAGGGCGGAGAGCCGTTCGAGGTCGAGGTGCAAGGACACATCGTGCGCGGGATCGTCTGGAGCGACGTTCCCGACCCGGCCGCACCACCGCGGACGGTCTACCTGATGCACGGCTGGGGTGGGCGCGGCTCGCAGTTCGGTGCCATGGTCGAGCCGCTCCTGAGGTCAGGTCGTCGCGTGGTCATGCTCGACGCACCGGCGCACGGCGACTCCGACCACGGCCCCGCGGGCCCACGGCGTACGAACGGCCTGGAGTTCGCGAAGGCGCTGGACGCGGTGTTCTGCAGGTTCGGTCCGGCGGACGCCGTGGTCGCGCACTCCCTCGGCACCATCGCGACCTACCTGGCGCTGCGGTTCGGCTGGCTCGGCACGAAGAGGCTGGTCTTCATCGCGCCCATGGTCGAGTCGCAGACATTGTTCGACCAGTTCGAGGGCGCTCTCGGCTTCGGCAAGCGCACCCGGCGAGCCTTCGACCGCTCGGTCCTCGAGTGGGTGGGAATCCCGGTGGCCGAGTTCGACGCACGCTTCCAGGCAGCACAGGTCGAACCGGTTCCCACCTTGGTCATCACGGACCGAGGCGACCGCCAGACGCCGTACGACGACGTCGTCGACTTCGCTTGGTCGGTCCAGGCGCCGCTGGTCACGACCGAGGGCCTGGGGCACCGCAAGATCCTCCGCGACCCCGATGTCGTCGCGTGCGTCGTCGACTTCGTCTCGGGTCGAGCGGCCACGGGCGGCCAGGTCTCGGTCATTCGCGACGGGTCGTCGGTCGCCTGAGCCCTGACCCGGTCATGGCGGGGACATCCTGACCGGGTCAGTCGGCCACGCGACGCGGCGGTGCTCCGAGCTCGGTGGACAGGGCGGCGGCGCACCGGGTGACGTAGATCCCGAGGTCCTCGAGGCGGGTGCCGAGGCGCGCCTTCGGAGCGCTCACGTTGAGGGCGGCGACGACGGCACCTGTGGCATCGCGCACGGGGGCCGAGGCGGCGACCACGCCGGCCTCGAGCTCGGCCTCCGACGTCGCGAAGCCGCGTCGACGAATGCGGCCGAGCTCGCTGTGGAGCGTCTCGAGGTCCTGGACCACCACCTGGTCGAGCATCGGTTCGGTGAGGAGGGAGAAGGCGCCTGGTGCCGGCGACTCCTGCGGATGGACCAGCGCGGCGTCGTGCCCGTGCATCTTGTACCAGGTCTCCACCGAGGCCCGGTCCCAGTCGCTGATCAGCACCCGACCGGACGGGGTGCGCCACGCCGCAGTCGTGGTCCCCGCCCAGCTCGTCGTGCCGACGACGTGTGAGCTCAGCTCGCTGGCCAGCGTCAGCACGTTGCCTCCGCGCAGCACGCACAGATGGGTGGTCTCCCGGGTGGTCGCGGCGATCTGGCGAAGGATCGGCCGGGCGCGCTGGACCATCGACGCCTCCGACGTGCGCGCCGCCAGGGCGTAGAGGCGGGAGCCGAGTCGATAGGTGAGCCGGTCGGCGTCCCGGTCGACCAGCCCGGCATCGGCCAGGGTGGCCAGTGCGCGCGAGATGGTCGCCTTGTCGCGTCCGAGCGCCTCCGCGATCTGCAGGACTCGTAGTCCGTCCTGGTGGGCGGCTTCCGGACCGGAAAGCAGGTCCAGGATCTCGACGTCTCGCGAGAGCCCCGAGGAGTTGCGCCGCCCGGTCGGGGCGTCGCGCAGCGGGCGGCCAGGGGGTGGGAGCATGCGAGGACGTTAGATGGTTGTTGCCATATACGCAACGATAGTTGTTCAGATTGAACTCTCAGTGACAAGGTCCGCTGACCCGGTCGCTGTGACCGGCATCACCAAGGAGCTGGACATGACGCTCGTCGCTGCGGCTGCCGACGGCCTAGAGGGGCTGGACGGGATGGCGGAGTTCCTCGACCGCCGCTCGGACGACCTCACCCAGATGCTCGTCGAGCACCTCGCCGTGGTCGCCGTCTCGGTCGCTGTCGCCACGGTGGTCGGGGTCGCCCTCGGTCTGCTGGTCTGGGACCGCCCGGTGGGCCGGTCGGTGACGATCACCACGGCGGCAGTGATCCTCACGATCCCCTCGCTGGCGCTGCTGGCGATCCTGAGCCCGCTGTTCGGGCTGGGTTGGGGCCCCAGCATCGTCGCCCTGGTCCTTTACTCGCTGCTGCCGATCGTGCGCAACACGGTCGTGGGCCTGCGCGAGGTGCCGGCGCCCGTGCTGGAGTCGGCCCGCGGGATGGGGATGACCCGCACCGGGGTGCTGCTGCGGATCCAGCTGCCGATGGCGTGGCCGATCATCCTGACCGGCATCCGCGTCGCCACCCAGCTCGCCATCGGGATCGCCGCGATCGGGGCCTACGTGGCCGGCCCGGGTCTGGGTCAGTACATCTTCCGGGGTCTGTCCTCGTTGGGATCCCGTAACGCCCTGAACTACGCGCTCAGCGGGACCGTCGGGGTGGTGGCGCTGGCCCTTGCCGCCGACGCGCTCTTCATTGTCATTGCCCGTCTCACGACACCGAGGGGTCTCCGTGCCTAAGCCGACCACCATCATCTTCCCGTCGATGGACGTGCGGGGCGCCGCGAGCGGCGGCAGCGCCACCTCCGGCGGCGGCGTCTCCATCGAGCTCGACAGCGTGACCAAGACCTACCCAGGTCAGGACGTGAGCGCTGTCGAGGACTTCTCGATGCGGATCGAGCCGGGAGAGCTGGTCATGTTCGTGGGGCCTAGCGGCTGCGGGAAGACCACCACGATGAAGATGGTCAACCGGATCATCGAGCCGACGTCGGGGTCCATCCGGATCGACGGCCAGGACGTCCTGAGCCTCTCGCCTGACCAGCTGCGCCGTCACATCGGCTACGTGATCCAGCAGATCGGGCTGTTCCCGCACATGACCATCGCCGACAACATCGCGACCGTGCCGCGGTTGCTCGGGTGGTCGAAGAAGGAGACCTCGGCACGCGTCGAGGAGCTGCTCGACACCGTGCAGCTCGACCCGGCGGTCTTCGCCGACCGCTACCCGCGACAGCTCTCCGGCGGACAGCAACAGCGCGCCGGCGTCGCCCGCGCTCTCGCGGCGGACCCGCCCGTGATGTTGATGGACGAGCCGTTCGGCGCCACCGACCCGATCACCCGGGAGAAACTGCAGGCGGAGTTCCTGCGCCTGCAGGCCGACATCGGCAAGACCATCATCTTCGTCACCCACGACTTCGACGAGGCCGTCCGGCTCGGGGACCGGATCGCGGTCCTCAGCGAGCGCAGCCAGATCGAGCAGTTCGACACGCCTGCCGCCATCCTGGCGGCGCCCGCCAACGACTACGTCGCGTCGTTCATCGGCTCGGGCGCGGCGCTGAAGCGGCTTTCGCTGATGCCGGTCACGTCTGCCGACCTCTCCTTCGGTGCTCCTGCGTCGGGTGGCAAGCGGCCGCAGCTGGACCCGACCGCCACGCTGCGCGACGCCTTGGACCTCCTCGTCGTCACCGGGGCCGAGGCACTCGAGATCGTGGATGCCGACGGCACGCGCCTCGGCTGCCTCACGCACGCCGCGATCTCGGCCGCCCTCACCCAGAGCAGCCCGACCCGCGGGGCCGGTCCTGCGGCAGGCGAAGGTGTGCACCGCTGATGAGCACCCTCACCAGCCCCGACGTCGGGCGGCGTACCACCGGCCGGCGCGGTGCCGTCGCCCGGGTGCTCGCAGCCCCGCTCGTCGTCGCGGTGCTGGGCCTGGTCACGCTCCTCTGGCTGCAGTCCATCGAGCTCGACTCGATCGAGAAGCGGACGCTCAACACCGACTACCTGGTCGACCGGGTCCGCGAGCACCTGCTCCTGTCCCTGTCGGCCGCGGCACTGGTGGCCCTGCTTGCCATCCCCGCCGGCGTACTTATCCACCGGACCAACTCGCGCGTCCTGCGTGGTGTCGTCCTGGCACTGGCCAACATCGGCCAGGCGACGCCCGCGGTCGGTGTCGTGATCCTGCTGGCGATCGTGTGGCGCACCGGATTCACCACCGCGCTGGTCGCCCTCGTGGCCTACTCATTCCTGCCGGTCCTGCGCAACACCCTGACCGGGCTCGCCGAGGTGGACCCCGCGACGCGGGAGGCCGCGCGGGGCATGGGCATGACCCGGACGCAGGTGCTGCGCCGGATCGAGCTGCCGCTCGCTTCGCCCGTCATCCTGGCCGGTCTGCGCACCTCGCTGGTCTTTGCCGTCGGCGTCGCCACCATCGCCACCTTCATCAACGCCGGTGGCCTCGGCGACATGATCGTCAACGGGCTCAAGCTGCAGCGCTACCCCGTACTCATCGTCGGTGCGGCCCTTGTGGCCGGCATCGCGATCCTCATCGACTGGGTCGCCGGCCTCGTCGAGGAGTACGCCCGCCCGCGGGGGCTTTGAGCTCCGCCTCCTGTTTCTCAGGCGCTCGGGCGCCCTACCGATCCACATCCCACCCACCACCTGAAGGAAGAACACGATGAAGAGACTGATCCCGCTGGCGCTCAGCCTGAGTGTCCTGGCACTGACCTCCGCCTGCGGCGGCTCGTCCTCCGGGGGTGGCGGCGAAGGCGACCTCGAAGGCTTGACCGGCACCATCGGCTCCAAGGACTTCTCCGAGCAGTACATCCTCGCGCACATCACCGGTGAGCTGCTCAACGCCAACGGCGCCGACGTGGACGTCAACACCCAGCTCGTCGGCTCCGCCAACGTGCGCCAGGCCCTTGAGGGCGGTGACTTCCTCGGCTACTGGGAGTACACCGGCACGTCCTGGATCAGCTACAACAACCAGACCAAGCCGATCACCGACCCGGAGGAGCAGTTCCAGGCGGTCAAAGAGGCTGACGCCGAGAACGACATCGCGTGGCTCGACCCCGCGCCGTTCAACAACACCTACGCTTTCGCCATCCGTCAGGACAAGGCCGAGGAGCTCGGGGTCTCGACCCTGAGCGACGTCGCCGCGCTGGCCGCCGACGAGCAGACGTTCTGCATCGAGAGCGAGTTCAGCACCCGCGACGACGGGTGGCCGGGCCTCAAGGGCGCCTACGGCTTCGACGTCTCCGACGACGACCTCGTGATGCTCGACACCGGCGTCATCTACACCGCGACCCAGGAGGGGACGGACTGCAACTTCGGCGAGGTCTTCGCAACCGACGGTCGGATCCAGGCGATGGACCTGCTGGTGATGGAGGACGACCAGAAGTTCTTCCCCGTCTACCAGGGCGCCTTCACCCTCGACGCTGCCGCCTTGGAGGAGTACCCCGAGATCGCCGACGTCATGGCCGAGGTCTCCCCGCTGCTGACCACCGAGGTGATGCAGGAGCTCAACGCCAAGGCCGACGTCGACGGTGAGGACCCCGAGGACATCGCCATCGACTGGCTCGTCGAGCAAGGGCTCATCGATGAGTGAGCTCGGCGTCCAGATCGGGGAGTCGTTCATCGGCTCCGGCCCCAACGCCGCCCACGTCAATACCGTCCTGGGCGAGCGCGACGGACCGGTCGGGACGGCCTGGGCGACGGCCCTCGCCACCCCCTCCGCAGGGCACGTACCCTTCATGGCGGTGCTCCAGCCAGGGCTGCCGGTCAAGCCGATGACGCTGTTCGTCACGAAGGCGGCACCGGTGGGTGACGACCACGGCGTCATGATCTGGGGCCCCGCGCAGGCCGGCGTCGCCGGTGGAGTGGCGGACGCCGTCGCCGACGACGTCATCACCGCCGCCAAGCTCGACACCACAGCACTCATCGTCGCGGTCTGGGTCAACCCGGCCGCCGACGACGCCGACGAGGTCTACCGCAACAACCGCGAGGCCACGCTGGCCGCGCTGACCAACGGGGCCCGGTCGCTCCCGTCCCGTGAGGACGTCCTCGCGGCCCGCGACCAGGTGCGCAACCCCTTCTATACCCCCAGCGCCTGACCCAGGCCCGCCGCCGACTCCCGGGCCACAAGCCCGGCAACCTGTGAGGAAAACACCGTCGCTATGCAGCTCACCACACCCCCGAGGATCGGGTTCATCGGCTTGGGGAGCATGGGCTCGGGGATGACCCGCAACCTGCTCCGGGCTGGGTTCCCCCTCGTGGTCCACGACACCCGGACCGAGGTCCTCGAGGAGTACGCCGCCTTGGGTGCCGAGGTCGGCGCCTCGCCGGCAGCGGTCGCGGCGGCCTCCGACGCCGTGATCACCATGCTGCCCACCCCGGCCATCGTGAGCGAGGTCGTGAACGGTCCCGACGGGATCCTCGCCGGGCTGCGCGACGGCGGGACCTGGATCGACATGTCCACCTCGGTGCCGGCGGTGGCCGACGACGTCCGTCGTCGTACCGCCGGCCGAGGCATCGTCGTCCTCGATGCCCCTGTCAGCGGGATGGCGGTCGGCGCGGCGTCTGGGCGCCTGCAGATCTTCGTCGGCGGTGACGCCGAGGAGGTGGAGCGCTGGCGCCCGGTCCTCGAGGCGATGGGGGACCCCGACCGGATCCTGCACGTCGGCTCCCACGGGGCCGGGTACGCCGCCAAGCTCATGATCAACCAGCTGTGGTTCTCCCACCTCGTGGCGACCGCCGAGGTGCTGGCGGTCGGTGTGAAGGCGGGCGTCCGCCTCGACGTGCTGCGCAGCGCCCTCATCGCGAGCCCTGCCAACAGCAACTTCCTCGAGCGCGACGTACTCTCCATCCTCGAGCACAGCGACTACGACGAGGGTTTCGCGATCGCCCTGGCCTGCAAGGATCTGGGCCTGGCCACCGACCTCGCCGCCGCCGTCGGCGTACCGGTCGAGCTGTCCGCGCTCGTGGGGCAGGTCTACCGGCGGGCCCGCGCCTCCTACGGCGACCAGGCCGGCGAGATGACGCCGTTCCAGCTTTACGAGGACCTCCTCGGACATCCGTTGCGCCTCACCGTGTCGACCCCCGAAACTCTGGAGGAGGTGGCGCACGCATGAGCGCCGTGACCGACGACCAGCTGCTTGCCTCGGTGCCCACCAGCCTGTACGTCGACGGCGCGTGGGTGCCGGCCGAGGGCGGACGACAGTTCGACGTGACCGATCCGGCCACGGGCGCGACTCTGCTCGCAGTGGCTGACGGTTCCGCCGCAGACGGACTCGCCTGCCTCGACGCGGCCGACCGGGCGCAGGCGTCCTGGGGCCGCACCGCCCCGCGGGCCCGGGCCGAGATCCTGCGCCGTGCCTTCGAGCTGGTGACCGCTCGAGCCGAGGACTTCGCCCGCCTGATCACGCTGGAGATGGGCAAGCCGCTCGCCGAGAGCCGCGCCGAGGTGGCGTACGGCGCGGAGTTCCTGCGCTGGTTCAGCGAGGAGGCGCCGCGGATCTCCGGGCGCTACGCCACGGCACCTGACGGAGCCAACCGGCTGTTGGTGCGCAAGCGCCCGGTCGGCCCGTGCCTGCTGATCACCCCGTGGAACTTCCCGATCGCGATGGCGACCCGCAAGATCGCGCCGGCGGTCGCCGCTGGCTGCACGATGATCCTCAAGCCGGCCGACCTCACTCCGCTGACCTCCCTGCTGTTGACCGAGGTGATGACCGAGGCCGGCCTGCCCCGTGGTGTGCTCAACGTCGTCACCACCACCGACCCCGCCGCGGTGAGTAGCCCACTGCTCGGCGACCGAAGGCTCCGCAAGCTCTCGTTCACCGGGTCCACCCCCGTCGGGCGCCGCCTCATGGCGGCCGCCTCCGAACAGCTGCTGCGCGTCTCGATGGAGCTGGGCGGCAACGCTCCGTTCCTCGTGTGTGCCGACGCAGACGTCGAGGCGGCGGTCGAGGGCGCGCTCCTGGCCAAGATGCGCAACGGCGGCGAGGCGTGCGTCGCCGCCAACCGCATCCTCGTGCACCGTTCCGTGGCGGCAGAGTTCAGCGAGCTGTTCGCAGCCCGCATGAGCGCGTTCGTCCTCGGGCCGGGATCCGAGCCGGGGACGACCCTGGGCCCGCTCATCGACGAGCGGTCGCGGCGCAAGGTCTCGGCTCTCGTGGACGGCGCCGTCGCCGCCGGCGCTTCGCTCCTCACTGGAGGGACGGTGCCCGAGGGCCCGGGCTACTTCTACCCGCCGACGGTCCTCACGGGCGTCACCCCGGCCATGGAGATCGTGCAGCAGGAGATCTTCGGCCCCGTGGCGCCGGTCATGGTGTTCGACGACGACGCCGAGGCGGTGCGCGTGGCCAACAGCTCGGAGTACGGCCTGGTCGCGTTCGTCTTCACCCGTGACATCGACCGCGCGCTGCGGCTCTCCGAGCAGCTGGAGTCGGGGATGCTTGGCATCAACACCGGAGTGGTCTCCAACCCGGCGGCTCCCTTCGGGGGGGTCAAGGCCTCCGGCCTCGGTCGCGAGGGTGGCGCTGAAGGCATCGAGGAGTATCTCGAGACGGTCTACGTCGGCATCCGAGACCCATTTGCCACCGAGGCAGTGAGCTGATGAGCCTCGCCGACTTCAGCCTCGAGCTCTTCTCCCTGGCGGGGAGACGCGCCATCGTCACCGGCGGCAACACGGGCCTGGGACGAGCCTTCTCGGTCGCCCTCGCCGCCGCCGGGGCGGACGTCTTCGTGCCGAGCATCGCCGACGACGGTGGCGAGACCGAGAAGCTGGTCACCGAGCATGGCCGCCGCTACGCGTTCATGTCCGCAGACATCACCCAACCGGGAGTGCCGGGGGAGGTTGTCGACCGGTGTGTGGCCTCACTCGGCGGGGTCGACATCCTCGTCAACTCGGCGGGCATCTGCCTCCTGGCCGAGGTCGCGGACTTCGACCGGACGCTGTGGGACCCGATGGTCGCGGTCAACCTGACGGCCGCCTTCGAGATCGCCCACGCGGCCGGCCGCGAGATGGTGCGTCAGGGCGGCGGCAAGATCATCAACGTCGCCTCCCTGTTCTCGTTCCTCGGAGGCCGGCAGTCTCCGGCGTACGCCGCCACCAAGGCCGGCATCGTCGGCTTCACCAAGGCCTACTGCGACGAGCTCGCCGAGCACAACGTCCAGGTCAACGCGATCGCACCGGGCTACTTCGCGACTGCCATCACCACCGCCACCCGGGACGACGACGAGACCAACCGTCGCATCGTCGAGCACATCCCGGCCGGCCGCTGGGGCGACCCGGCCGACCTCATGGGAGCCACGGTCTTCCTCGCCTCCCGGGCGTCCGACTACGTCAACGGCCACGTGATCGTCGTCGACGGCGGCTATCTCGTGCGTTGACCCGCCGTCCGCGACCACCCTCACCCATTCCTCCCGGAAGGACCCTCATGGTCACCTCTCGCTCCACCCTGAGCCGCCCGGCCATCGTCGAGGCGGTGACCGACCTGCTCGGTGCCGCGCAGGTGAACACTGACGAGGCGCACCTGCGCGAGAGCAGCGTCGACCGCTTTCGCAAGTACTCCGCCGTCCACGGCGTGTACGACGGACCGTTCCCCGCCGCCGTGGCCTACCCCACCTCGACCGATGAGGTCGCCCGTCTGCTCGACCTGGCACAGCGTGAGCGCATCGCCGTAGTCGCGCGCACCGGTGGCACGAGCACCGAGGGCGGGTTGGAGACGGTCGTCGAGGACACCCTTGTGGTCGACGGGTCGCGGATGGACCAGATCCTCCATGTCGACGCCGACAACATGATGGTCACTGCCCAGTGCGGGGTGCCCCTTCAGCTGCTGGAGGACACGCTGCGGGCCCAGGGCCTCACCACCGGGCACTCGCCCCAGTCCAAGCCGATCGCCCAGCTCGGCGGCCTGGTCGCGACCCGCTCGATCGGCCAGTTCTCCACGCTCTACGGGGCGATCGAGGACATGGTGGTCGGCCTCGAGGCGGTCTTCCCCGGCGGGGTCGTCACCCGGATCAAGAATGTGCCGCGCCGTGCGGCGGGACCTGACATCCGGCACGTCGTGATCGGAAACGAGGGGGCGCTGGCGTTCGTCACCGAGGTGACCCTCAAGGTGTTCCGCTGGTACCCCGACACAGCCCGCTACTTCGGTTTCCACGTCCCTGTCTTCGCGGACGGCGTCGGCATGCTGCGAGAGATCGTGACCGCGGGCTACCGGCCGTCGGTGGCTCGCCTGTACTCGCCCGAGGACGCCCGGCAGCACTTCCCGGACCACCCGATGGACCAGAACCTCGTCATACTGAGTGCTGAGGGACCCGCGCCGCTGGTGGCCGCGACTGCCCAGGCCATCGAGGCGATGGCGGCATCTGTGGGGCACGAGCGCGTGCCCGAGGAGGACATCCGCGCCTGGTTCGAGGGCCTCAACTGGGGTGCGGACAAGATCGAGGCCGAGAAGCGCTCCATGCTCGAGACCTCGCACCTCGGCTACACCACCGAGGTGTCGGTGGACTGGTCGCGGACCGCCGAGCTCTACGACGCCGTCATGCATCGCATCCGTACGACGTTCGCCCGGGCCGCGGACCTGACGCTTCTCGGCGCGCACTCCTCGCACTCCTACCAGACCGGCACCAACCTCTACTTCGTCTACGACTACCGCATCGCGTGCGAGCCGCGGGAGGAGATCGACGTCTACCACCAGCCCCTGAACGCGATCATCGTGGAGGAGGCGCTGCGGCTGGGGGGCTCGATGGTGCACCACCACGGGGTCGGCAAGTACCGCACGCCGTGGGTCCAGGAGGAGCACGGCAGCGCCTACTTCCTCCTGGCCGGCCTCAAGCGCGCCTTCGACCCCGACAACGTCATGAACCCGGGCTCGGTCTACCCGATCGACGCCGAAGGGCGAGCCGTGCTGGCGCAGACCGGCGTGCCGTGAGCGACTACTTCCTCGCCGTCGACGGCGGCTCGCAGAGCACGAAGGTCTCGGTCATCGACGAGGTCGGGGTCGTCCACGCGACCGCCCAGGTCGCGTTGAAGCCCTACGAGCTCGGTCCGCACGGCCGAGCGGTGCACCCCGGTGACGACCTGTGGGACACGTTGGTCCTGGCGGCACGCCGGGCCGTGGCCGACTTCGCCGGCAACGTCGACGACATCGTCGCGGTGGGGCTGTGCGGCATCAGGTTCTGCCGGGCCCTGATGGACGCCGACGGGCGCCTGACCGAGCCGGTGCTGAGCTGGATGGACGCCCGCGTCTCGCAGCCGCTGCGCGCCATCGCCCCCGAGGTCGCTCTCGTCGCGAGCGCCGGCGGACACCTGTCCGTCCGGCTGACCGGCGAGCGGCGCGACAGCGCGGCGAGCTACCAAGGCATGTGGCCCATCGATCCGGTGACCCGGGCGTGGTCGACGGACCCTGCCCAGACGGACCGGACGGGCATGCCGGTCGACCTCCTCCCCGAGCTGGTCGACCCCGGCGGGCTGCTGGGCCGGGTGACTCCCGAGGCCTCGCAGCAGACCGGGATCCCCTGCGGGCTGCCGGTCTACGCGACCGCCAACGACAAGGCCGTCGAGGCCCTCGGCTCGGGGCTGCTCGCCAGCGGATCGGTCCTGCTCTCGCTGGGCACGTATATCGCGTCGATGACCGTGGGGGAGTCCCTGGCGGCGGACGACGACCGCTACTGGGTCAACGCCGCCGCCGTACCGGGTCGCTACCTCTACGAGAGCGGCGGCATCCGCCGTGGCATGTGGACGGTGTCGTGGCTGCGGCAGCTCGTGAGCGCCGCCGTACCGGACCTGGTCGACCCGCAGGCCGTCCAGCGCTGGCTGGAGGAAGCAGCCCGGGACGTGCCGCCGGGGTGCGGGGGACTGCTGACGGTCCCGGACTGGCTCGCCCCCGGACATGCACCGCACCGTCGCGGCGCGATCCTGGGACTCGACGGCTCGCATGGCGCACCCCACCTCTACCGCTCCATCCTCGAGGGGATCGTGATCACCATGCGTGGTCACACGGAGGCCATGGAGACCGCGCTCGGCCTTCCGGCGCAAGGGCTGGTGGTGTCCGGCGGCGGCGCCCGGTCCGACCTGCTGACCCAGATCGCGGCAGACGTCTACGACCGACCGGTGGAGCGCGCCGCGGTCGCCGACGCTGCCGGGCTCGGGGCAGCGGTCTGCGCCGCCGTGGGACACGGCACGTACCCCGACTTCGAGACGGCAGTCAGGGCGATGACCCGTCCGGGGCAGGTCTTCGAACCCGACGGCGCCTCGCGACGACGCTACGACGAGGTTGTCGCCGTCTACCAGGACCTGACGGAGTTCACCGACCCCCTCTTCCACCGCATGGCGCCGTTGAGTAGCTGACGACGGGCGCCTCGAGTCCGGAGTCCGGCGGGAAGATCCGGAGGCGCGACAGAGTTGACGGGCTATGACCACCGAACCCTCCCGTGTCCGACAGCTGCGAGTGATCGTCGAAGCCGACGACTACGACGCGGCCGTGACCTTCTACCGCGACGTGCTCGGCATGGGCGAGCTCGCTGCGTTCGCAGAAGGCGGCGATGACCGTGTTGCGATCCTCGACGCCGGCCGGGCGACACTCGAGATCGCGAGCCCGGCGCACAAGGAGACGATCGACCGGGTCGAGGGCGTGACGGAGCAGAGCCCCCGCATTCGGCTCGCCTTCGAGGTGGGCGACTCCGCAGGCGTGACCGAGGACCTCACCGATGCCGGCGCCCGGCTGGTCGCGCCGCCGATCCTGACGCCCTGGAAGTCCCTCAACTCCCGTCTCGACGCCCCCGCCGGCCTGCAGATCACGGTGTTCCAGGAGACCGTGGCGGCCGACCAGCGGGCCGAGCTCGACGGCTTCGACACGGACGACCGACGCTGATGCGCCGCTCCCACATCGGCGTGGTCCTGATCGACCACCCCGCATCGTCGTTCGACGACGCTGTCACCTTCTGGGCCGGCGTCCAGGGCGTCACCCCGAAGCCAGAGCAGGACGATGACCAATACGTCGCCATCGGCAGCGCCGGTGGCCTCGGCCTCGACGTCCAGCGTCTCGACTCCGGCACCCCGCGCGTCCACCTCGACATCGAGACCGACGACGTCGCCGCGGAGGTGGCCCGAGTCGTCGACCTCGGCGCCCGCTTCCTCGAGCAGCGGGACGGCTACACGATCCTCACCGATCCCGGCGGCCTGGTCTTCTGCGTCGTTCCCGTCCAGAACGCCGATCTGTTCGACGCGCACGCGACCACCAGGGACTGACCCGCTCAGCTTTCGCAGGCGACCCCGTCGCCGTCACGGTCGAGGTCGTAGGGATCCGATCCGGTGACGTAGACGGGTCCGTAGGCAAACTCCGGTCCGTCACCCGACCCTCCGGCGCAGTCGTAGTCATAGGCGGGCGTGAGACACGGGCTGTAGCCCGACGTGCAGTTTGACGGAGGGGGCGGCGGCGTCACCGTGCGGATCACGGACGACACCACGATCGTGATGGTCGAGTGCGGCTTGGCGCGGTCTCTGCCCGCTGGCGTCTGACTGAGGACGACCCCATCCTTTCCCGACGTCCGCGTCTCGGTGATCACCGAGACCTGGAACCCAGCCTCCCGAAGTCCGCTCACTGCCGCGGACTCTGAGCGGCCGACGACGTCGGGGACCCGCGGGTAGGGCATGGCAACGGTCAGGATGACTCCCGCCCCGGCGGGGATCGAGGCGCCGGCCTTTCGGTTCTGACCAAGGATGGTTCCGCGAGGCTGTGCTGAAGGGACCTGGCGAACCTCCAGGACCACTAGCCGGGCGGCAGTCAGCTGAGCCTCCGCCTCGCTGCGGGACAGTCCAGTCACTTCGGGCACGACCGACCTCGGCGGCTCGGTCGCCACTGCGACGGGCTCGGGCGTCGAGGACGGCGCAGGGGTGGGCGTTGGCGCCGACTCGGTCGACGCTGCGGCGGGCGGCGGGTCATCATCCTGGGACGTGCTGGAAGTGGTGTCGGTCAGGAGCCCGACCGCCAAGAGCACCACGACGGCAAGCGCTACTGCCATTGCCCCCGGGATCGCTCCCCCTCCGCGCTGCCACCAGGCCCGCGGGGCGGGTTTGGAGCCGACGTACCACCCATACGGCTTGGGCGAGGTGTGTGCGGTCCACGCGCGGCCATCCCAGTAGCGGATGAGCCGGCCATCGGCTGGGTCCGGGTACCAGTTGGCTGGCTGGACGGGCCATGGTGCCGGCGGACATGCCATGACGTCGTCTCCCTCGGTTGGCCCCTCAGGAGTATCAGTGAGGACGACATCTACGTCAGTCGAACTCGAGAACCGAAGGGATCCGTGACGGCTGCGGTGGGGACGGCGATCTCTAGGCGGCGCGTCTGGTAAGCACAGGGGATGGCGAAGTACTCGGTACACCAAAAGCCCGTCGACACGCTTCTGGCGGAGGTCAAGAGTGGCCAAGTCGCGATCCCGGAGCTCCAGCGACCGTTCGTATGGACCTCGACCAAGGTTCGCGACCTGATGGACTCGCTCTACAAGGGTTACCCAGTCGGCTACTTGATCACCTGGCAGTCACTCGGCGCAGCCCTCAAGGGCGGTTCGGCGGCTGCTCATCAGCACATCCTGATCGATGGACAGCAGCGGATCACGGCGCTCCGGGCCGCTGTCGCCGGACTCCCGGTTGTCGACAACCGCTATCGCAAGCAGCGCATCACCATCGCGTTCAACCCGGTCTCCGAGTCGTTCGAAACGGTCACACCGGTCATCAGGAGTAGCTCGGAGTGGCTGCCCGATATCGCCGAGATCTTCAACACCCCAGCGACCTTCTCGCTTCTGTCGGGGTACTTCGAGCGCAATCCCGAGGCCGACAGGGGTGCGGTCGAGGCCGCGTTCACGCGACTCCTGGGCATCAAGAACGCTCAGATCGGCATCATCTCGCTGGCCGAAGACCTGGACGTTGAGACGGTCGCCGAGATCTTCATCCGCATCAACTCCAAGGGCGTGCCGCTTTCGAGCGCCGACTTCGCGATGAGCAAGATCGCCACCTACGGTGAACGAGGCCGCAACATCAGGAAGCTCATCGACTACTTCTGTCACCTGTCTGTCGCCCCGCACGTGTACGACGACATCATCGAGAACGATGCGGAGTTCGCTGCAACCGAGCACATGCGCAAGATCGCGTGGCTCCGCGACGATTCGGACGACATCTACGATCCCCAGTACGGCGACATGATTCGAGTAGCCAGTCTTCTCGGCTTCAACCGCGGCAAAGCTTCGTCACTCGTGAGCGAGCTGTCAGGCCGGGATCCTGAGACGCGCAAGGTTGACGAGTCCCGCATTCCGATCGCCTACGACCGGCTCGAAGGTGCTCTCCACCAGGCGGTGAGCAAGTTCGCCTTCGAGAACTTCCTCATGATCGTCAAGTCGGCCGGCTTCATCGATCCGTCCATGATCGGCTCGATGAACGCGCTGAACTTCGCGTACGCGCTGTACCTGCGCCTCCGACAGGACAGCAGCATCGCGGAGGGGGAACGGACTCGGATCGTGCGCCGATGGTTCGTCATGTCGCTTCTTACCGGTCGCCACTCGGGCAGCTTCGAATCCACGTGGGAGCAGGACATCCGGCGGATCACGGCGCAAGGAGCGGCGGAGTACTTGCGCCAGATCGAGGAGTCGGAGCTGGAGAGCGGATTCTGGAGGACGACGCTGGCCGCCAACTTGGAAACCACGAGCACCCGCAGTCCGTACTTCCAGACGTTCATCGCCGCCCAGGTAGCCCGAGGGGCCCGTGGCTTCTTGTCGAAGTCGATCACCGTCAAGGCGATGCAGGAGCACCACGGCGACATTCACCACGTGGTGCCCAAGGACTACCTCGCCAAGAACGGTTTTCCTGACCGCTCCGACTACAACCAGGTAGCGAACTTCGCCATCACGGAGACGCCAATCAACATCCGGATCAGCAACCGCGCTCCTGCCGACTATCTCGACGAGGTCCACCGACAAATCGAGACCGGAGCCCTGAGCCTGGGGGAGATCACAAGCCCTCTGGAGCTGGAGGCCAACCTTGCCGAGAACGCCCTGCCGTCCGACCTGCGCGACGTCACGGCCGAGTCCTATCAGGCGTTCCTCAAGGGGCGGCGGTCCCTCATAGCCGCCTACATCCAGGCGTACTACGACGGCCTCTAGGGGGCCGTGTTATGCCGGGCGATGATGGGGCTTAAGTCAGCGCCCGAGTACGTCGCGTTCGCCGGGGTCGCGGGCCGGGTCGTTCGCGGGCAGCGCATCGACCGCCCAGTCGGAACGCTTCCAGTCCGGGACCGGCGTCACGCGGTCGCTGCTCGGCACGAACCGCGACCGCTGCACGAGCTCGTAGCGGTGGATGTAGCGCGGACAGTTGGGGTAGACCGAGCGCGTGCGGACCCGCACGACGAACTGCGCCTCCGGGTAGTCGGCTCGTAACGGGTCGTTGAGGTCGATGGTCGCCGTACCCTCCAGCCGCATCCGGTGGCCCTGCTCGAAGTCGATGAACAGCATCCCGACGTGGGGGTTCGACAAGACGTTGCCGGTCGAGAGGTACATCCCGTTTCCGTCATAGTTGGGAAAGACCACGGTCTGCGGATCCAGCACCCGCACGAAGCCCGCCTCACCGCCCTTGTACGAGCAGGTCGGTCGCCCCTCAGAGTCGGCCGTCGCCAGGAAGAACATGTCGCGATCCTCGATGAACGCGCGGTCACCCTCGCTGATGCTGTCGCCGACGAGAAGCCCGTCGATCCGGTCGGCCAGGGCCCGCGTGTCGAACTGGTCCTGCAGCAAGCGGCTGCCGTCGTGGAAACCGGAACCCATGGGTCCTCCTGAAAGCCGACGAGAAGGTCTCAGCCACAGTGTGATCGCAGCGCCGAGTCCAGTCGAGGCCGCTGACCCAGGTCGGTTGCGCCGGTCGGGGTCGTGAGGAACCGTTGGTCGTGGGGGTCGCGCCACAGGAACACTCCCGGCGCGAGGGACTCGTAGCGCCAGTGGGTATGGGTCTTCAGGCGATGGTGATGTCGACACAGGGGCGCGAGGTTGCCCTCGGTGGTCAGGCCGATGGGCCAGGGGATGAGGTGGTCGAGGTCGCAGCCCCGCGAGGGTCGGGCGCAATGCGGGAACACGCACGTCGGGTTGCGCAGCTGCACGCGCTCGCGCAGGGACTCCGATGGCGTGTAGCCCTCCGAGCCCGGGTGGCTCTCGTTGAGATCGATCACCGGCCGGACCGTCACGTGGCGGTCGGTGCGTCCGCACCAGAGCCGCACGGTCTGCTCGAGCAAGGTGCGGCCGGACTCGTCGCGGGCCGTCGGGTCGAGGCCGCGGACGGCCTCCTCGCCGAGGTGGACGTAGGCCACCACCTCCTTGGTCGGCGCCGGCGGCTCGTCGTCGTTGATCAGCGCCAGGGCGCGGGCGGGGTCGGCGAGGATCCCGATGGCCACGGCACGCCGTACGTCGAGGGACTCGGGGCAGCCGTCGCGCTTGAGCGCGGCCGCCACCAGTGAGAGGGCCTTGTCGAAGTCCTTGAGGTCGGCCCACTCTGCGCGCAACGTCATCTCGCCGATGCCGGTGTGGTTGAGGGAGCGCTCGTCAAGGGTGGCGTGGCGCTTGTCGAGCTCTTCGAGCTGCTCGATCTCACGTTGCTCGGGGTAGAGCCGGGTCATGGCGTCGTCGAGCACCCGGTCGAGCGTGACCGCTCCGACCTGGTGGGCCACCGAGGCGAGTTCGGTGTCGACGTAGGCAGCAACGTCGGCGGGCTTGCCGAGCACGGCCTGGGCGATCCGGCGAGCCCGCCAGACCTGGACCTGGCCCCGCACAAGCCGGGCGTAGATCCGGGGGAGTCGGTGCCGCAGGACCAGGGCGTCACGCAAGAAAGCCTTGCCCGCGGCCGTCGTCATCGCGTTGGCGGCCGCGAACGCTGCCGGTGCCTCCCATGCGACCTCGGGGATGCCGAACCACTCCAGCTGCTCCGGATCTTCGAAGTGCTCGACCCGCGGGCTGCCGTCGTCGTCCCCGTCGGCCTTCGGCGCGTGCCAGTTGTCATCCCAGGGATTCGCTGGGTGGGCATGTGCCCAGGCGACCGCGAGCTCGAGCAGGTCGGCCTCCGCCCGGTCCGCTGCCGCGCGGGCATCACGGACGCGCGCGATCAGCTCGGAAGGGGTGACCGCAGGCTCGTCAGGACCAGCCGAGTGCTGGTCGTCGTGCCCGAGAGTGGCGGTCATCACTCATGATAAACGAACATACGTTCGCATGTCAAGCACTTTGTGTCAAGTCTCTATCGGGCCTCAAGGCTTTGGCAAGCAGGCGTTCGACCGCATCCACCACGCCATCGTCCAACGCCGCGCCGACATCCACACGGACGTGCCGCCGTCACTTTCGCCGCACGCGACCACCTGGACTGAACGGCTCTGCTCTCGCAGGCCACGCCGTCGCTGTCGAGGTCGTATGGGTCAGAGCCGGTGACGTAGATCGGGCCCGATGCGTATACGCGGGCGTCATCATCGGGCCCGACCTCCGCTACGACCCAGGCAGCGGCAAGCTCCGTTTCGACCGGGCGAACTACTTCGACCCGACGGCGGCGAACAACATGCCGCGTCGAGGGATCACCTTCACCGAGGACGACATTCTTCGTCTGGTCCAGAACATCTACGTCGTGCTGCTCACTCGCGGGATGCTCGGCACCTACGTCTACGTCTGTGACACGCCGTTGCGCGAGCGCCTCCGAAGGTACTTCCACAAATCGGCCTGAAGTGAAGAACAGGAGCGACCGCGACGGCGGAAGATGTCAAGGCTGGTGAGACAGTCAAGTTCAGGCGGTCTGTATGAGGGCCTCCCTCGAGGGGTCGTTGACCCACGCCGCGGTCGGTAGTTTCGGCGCCTCGGGCCGGCTGCGGGTGAACCTCTCGGGGTTCGCGGCGTAGGCCGCATCGAGGGTCACCTGGCGTTGGGCGCGGACCTGGATCGCGGTGCCGTGGTGGACCGATGCCGGGGTGTGCAGCCCGATCCCGGAATGACGGTGTTCGTGGATGTAGTAGGTGAAGAAGGTCTCGCAGAACGACCTGGCGTCCTGCAGCGACCCGAAGTTGGTCGGGAAGACCGGGGCGTACTTCAGCGTCTTGAACGCGGCCTCGGAGTAGGGGTTGTCGTTCGACACGTGGGGTCGTGAGTGGGACCGATAGACGCCGAGGTCCAGCAGCAGCTGCGCGACGGGTTTGGAGGTCATCGAGGTCCCTCGATCGGCGTGGATCGCATCAGGGATGCCGTGCACCCCCATGGCTTCTTCGAGCATCGTCTTGGCGATCTCGGAGTCCTCACGGGCCGCGACGGTCCAGGCCACGATGTAGCGGGAGTAGATGTCGATCACGACGTAGAGGTCGTAGTAGACCCCCCGCACCGGCGACCTCAGTTTCGTGATGTCCCACGACCAAACCTGCCCTGGTTTCGTGGCGAGGAGTTCGGGCTTCTTCCGGGGTGGGTGCGTCG
Organism: Nocardioides szechwanensis; assembly: GCF_900103935.1. Classification (GTDB taxonomy): domain Bacteria; phylum Actinomycetota; class Actinomycetes; order Propionibacteriales; family Nocardioidaceae; genus Nocardioides; species Nocardioides szechwanensis. The sequence continues at coordinate 111,224 of NZ_FNIC01000006.1, read as the reverse complement.
CCTGGCGGCGTCGTTCGCCGGCGAGGTGGTTGGCGCGCAGAACCCTGTGCATGGTGGACATCGAGCACAGGTAGATCCCCTCGTCGAGCAGGACCGCCCAGGCCTGTGCGACGGCCTTGTCCGCGAACCGCGGCTCGGTCAACACCTCCAGCACCCGCTGGCGTTCAGCGTCGGTGAGCGCGTTCGGCGGCGTCGGCCGCGGTCCACGCACGGGTGCGGGTTCGGGCCCGAACGGCAACCCCGCACGCCGCAGAGCTTCGGCCTCGGCGCGGTAGTGACTGGCCCGCGAGCGACCCAGCAACGCACACGCTGTCGCGATGCTCATCAACGCGGCGAGCTCGGCGACCAGCGGCACGATCACCGCTTCGACCGCCTCTCGTCCACCTTGGCCACCGGGCCGGCCAGGTCCGCACTCTCGGAGAGCGTCTCCAAGAGCGCGTGTGCTTTTCCCATCAGGTCCAGCGCCGCCTTGTGCTTGGCGAGCTCAGCCTCAGCCTTCTCCGCGCGCGCCCGCAGCTGGGCGACCTCCCGGTCGCGTTCACGCTCACGCCGGTCCCGGGCCGCCGGGGCGAGCCCGGCGGCGGCACCCGCCTGGGCGGCCCTGCGCCACTCGATGATGTGCGAGGAGTACAGGCCTTCGCGACGCAGGATGCTCCCGCGCACACCACGATCAGCTGCCTCGTACTCGGCGAGAATCTGCGCCTTGTACTCCGCGGAGAAGCTACGCCGTTTCGGTCGATTAGCCCTGGGTCCCATGACCCCATCATCGCTACTGCTGCCAGCCACATCGGCCGTCGTCATCGTGCTCGTCTCGCTTCTCACCCCGTGCAAGGGAACGAACTCAGCGGAGGTGTCTCACTCAACTCTGACGCACAGGGCGGCCGCTCCTGCTGAATCTGGTGGGCGATACTGGGTTTGAACCAGTGACCTCTTCCGTGTCAGGGAAGCGCGCTACCACTGCGCCAATCGCCCTCTGTGGAGTTGTTGTGTGGAGGTGGGTACGGGATTTGAACCCGTGTACACGGATTTGCAGTCCGTTGCCTCGCCTCTCGGCCAACCCACCGTGACGGCCAGGCCTTCCAACGACCTCTCCGAGCGGACAACGAGACTCGAACTCGCGACCTCAACCTTGGCAAGGTTGCGCTCTACCAACTGAGCTATGTCCGCACACTCATCTGGTCTCGCCGGGGCTCGACCTGATGTGCGTGAGAACCGTACCCGATGGGTTCGGGCGGTCCAAAACCGGCTCGCCGGGAGCCCTGGGGTGCGCCCTAGAGTGGCGGCCATGCGCGCCTGGATCGATGGGGATCTCTTGTCCGACCCGACGGGGGCGGCCATCTCGGTGGTCGACCACGGGTTCACCGTGGGGGACGGGGTGTTCGAGGCGATCAAGGTCGTCGGGGGGCTGCCGTTCGCCCTGGACCGCCACCTGGCACGGCTCGAGCGGTCCGCCGCCGGGCTGGGGCTGCCCGACGTCGACCTGGACGCCGTACGGCGTGGGGTGCGGGCCGTGGTCGAGGGACAGGACCTGCCGCTCGGGCGGGTACGGATCACCTACACGGCCGGGCCGTCGCCGCTGGGGTCCGGGCGGGGCGACCACCCGCCGACGCTGGTGGTGGTCGCAGCGCCGATGGACCCGATGCCGGAGACGACGTCGGTGGCGACGGTGCCGTGGCCGCGCAACGAGCGCGGGGCGACGGCCGGCCTCAAGACCACGTCGTACGCCGAGAACGTGATCGCGCTGGCCGAGGCGAAGAAGCGCGGGGCGAGCGAGGCGGTGTTCGCCAACCTGGCCGGCCACCTGTGCGAGGGCACCGGCTCCAACGCCTTCTACGTCGTCGACGGCGAGCTGCGGACTCCCACGCTGGCGAGTGGCTGCCTGGCCGGGGTGACGCGGGCGCTGATCCTGGAGTGGTACGGCGGCCGGGAGGTCGACGAGCCGATCGAGGTCGTGGCGGGGGCGAGCGAGGTGTTCCTGGCCTCGACGACACGCGACGTGCAGGGCGTGCACGCGTGGGACGCGCTGGAGCTGCCGGCGCCGGGGCCGGTCAGCAAGGACGCCCTGGAGACGTGGCGGAGCCGGGAGCCGGAGCTACTCGGCTTCTGAACCGCCCAGCAAGGCACCCACGAGGGCATCGAGGTCGAGCCGCTCGGACTCGTCACCAGCAGGTACGGCGACCCAGGTGCGCGCGAGGAACGTGTGCAGCTCCGCGGTGCGGGCCTGGGTAGTCAGGCGTCCCGTGGGGGAGTGAAAGTCGAAGATGACGCAGGCGTGACCGTCCTCGTCGATCACCGGCCGCAGCCGGATGTCGCCGTCGCCGGCCGGCTCGGTCAGGCCGCGGAGCAGCAGGGAGCGGGCCACCGCCCAGCTCACGTCGCCGCCGGGGATGTGGAAGGTCAGCCACACGGCGTACGGGTCGCCGGGGTCGTAGCCGAACGAGGCGATGAAGGCGATGTCGATCCCGCGGTCGTCCAGGCACTTCAGGGTGATGTCCTGGCTCACCGCGGGGGAGAGGGGCTGGTGCGTCATGACGGTCCTTGTCCGAGATCCTGCTGTTGACGACGAGACGGGGGTCTCGACAAGGTCTGACGCGGTTGCGGGCAGTTTGGTTGCCTGGCACTTTCACCCGGACCGCGGATGTGGCCGGCCCCGGAGCATGCGTTAGAGTCTGCGACCGCAGTTGAAGGGCGATTGGCGCAGTGGTAGCGCGCTTCGTTCACACCGAAGAGGTCACTGGTTCGAACCCAGTATCGCCCACAGATTTTCCCGGAACCTGCGCTCGATGGGTGGTAGCGCGGCTCTGCCGTTTGCACCGAAGAGGTCAGTGGTTCGAACCCAGTATCGCCCACCCTTTCGTAACATTTATGATACGCTCCTTGCGAGGAGTTGATGACGTTGACAAGGCGTAACGCGTTCTGGGACGACCTTGCTCGCGACCTGGAGGACCCTGAGTTCCTGCGCGAGTACGTCGTCGAGTCGATGCGCATCGCGACGATCGACTCCATCGTCAACGCCCTGGACGAAGCTCGTCAGGCCGCCGCGCTCACGAAGGCCGAGCTTGCGCGGGCGATTCAGGTCGAGCCGGCGACCATCAGGCGACTGTTCGCTTCGGACAAGTCCAACCCGACGCTGGGCACCCTCGCCGAAGTTGCCACGGCGTTGGGACTTCGCATCACGCTCGAGCCGATGGCAGCGGGGGAGCGCGCGCAGGTCACGGCACCGCTCCTGGACGGACGCACGGCAGACCCACAGGGACTCGCACGCCACCTTGACTCACTCCGCACGAGCAAGGCGAAGCAGCCCGTGTAGGTCTCAGGCCAGCGAACGCGGGTTGCCCCCGGCGAAGCGCTTCGGTGGTGCAGCAGCGACCGCGACCAAGACCGCGCGCATCGTTGCGCGGACTTTCGTTGGCCAAGAGTTCAGAACCTCGCGACCTGGCGCGGCGGTGTCATCGTCGTCGTCGCGATGGCTTCGGAAGTAGACGACCTCGTGGGGGTCGTCCGGGGAAGGACCAGTCCGGACCGCAGGCATCTTCGGCGGCGACTTCTTTCGCTTGCGGCGGTCACGCGGATCGGGACTCATCGCATTGTTGCGGATGGGACCGACCATGCTTACGGGCCTTTTTCGTGCCCGATGGGCCTAACCTGAGGCGATCATCCGCATCTCGTCCCCCGGTGGTGTGCCATGCCTCGTGCCCTCGCTCTCCTCGTCACTGCCTGCCTGGCGCTGCTGACCCTCGCGGTGGTCGCCGGCCCGCCGGCCGCGGTCGCCGCCGACCCGATCACCGGGCGGCTCGTCGACGCCACCGGCAGCCATCCCGCCGTACAAGGCGCGACGGTGCGGCTGCGGACCGTGACCGGCTCCGGCCCGGGCACCGTGGTCGACACCGACGTGACCGACAGCGACGGCAAGTTCTCGCTCGACGCGGGGGCGACGCCCGACGACGAGTACTACGTGCAGGTGCTCGCCGGCACCTACCAGGGCGTCTATGTCGGCGGCGGCTACGTCCAGCCGACCCCGGCGTACGCCGTGACCTACGGCCCGCACGCGACGATCGGCAAGATCCTGGCCAACCCCGCGTTCATCCGGGGTGTGCTCGTCAACAGCGAGACCGGTAACCCCGTGCGAGACGTACGGGTCACGGCGCGCAGTGCCAACGACCTCAGCCAGATCGAGGGCAGCGACTTCACCGGCCGCGGCGGCGTGTTCCGGATCAACGGGCTCGAGTGCGAGGACGACTGCTACCTCAAGGTCAACGGTGCGCCCAAGGGCTACGAGGTCGGGTTCCGCGCCTGCAACGCCGGTGTGGTGCCGACCTGGGGCGCCGCCTGCGCCTCGCCGATCGGCCGCATCGGCAAGGTCTTCCTCGACAAGGACTGAGCGGGCGAGCGGATACTCACGCGCGGTGCACCCGGCGTCGTCGTTACGATCGGGTGTCGGCTCGTCCTGAGCCGACGCCACGTCGTCATCAGTCACCGAGGAGCTCCCCGTGCCCGAGATCAAGGTCGTCCGCATCCACGCTGGTCAGCGTGAGGACCGGACCGCCACGACCAGCACCAAGGCGTGGGAGCTGTTCGCCGATGACACCGAGGTGATCGCCGCCCGGGTGGGCGCGGACCTCAAGGACCTGTCCTACGAGCTCCAGGACGGCGACGAGGTCGCCGGTGTGGCCATCGGCAGCCAGGACGGGCTCGACATCCTGCGCCACTCGGCCGCCCACGTGATGGCGCAGGCCGTGCAGGAGCTGTTCCCGGACGCCAAGCTCGGCATCGGCCCGCCGATCGAGAACGGCTTCTACTACGACTTCGACGTCGCGACCCCGTTCAACCCTGCGGACCTCGAGAAGATCGAGACGCGGATGCGCAAGATCATCAAGGAGGGGCAGCGCTTCTCGCGCCGCGTCACCACCGACGCCGACGCGATCGACGAGCTGCAGGACGAGCCCTACAAGATCGAGCTGATCGGCCTGAAGGGCTCCGGCAACTCCGACGATGCCGCTGAGGGCGCGAGCGTCGAGGTCGGCGCCGGCGAGCTCACCATCTACGACAACGTACGACGCAACGGCGACGTCGCCTGGAGCGACCTGTGCCGCGGCCCGCACCTGCCGACCACCAAGCGGATCCCCGCCTTCAAGCTGATGCGGTCGGCGGCGGCGTACTGGCGCGGAGACGAGAAAAACAAGCAGCTCCAGCGCATCTACGGCACCGCGTGGCCGAGCAAGGAGGAGCTCGAGGGCCACCTCCACCGGATCGAGGAGGCCGAGCGCCGCGACCACCGCCGGCTCGGGCGCGAGCTCGACCTGTTCAGCTTCCCCGACGAGATCGGCTCCGGCCTGGCGGTCTTCCACCCCAAGGGCGGTGTCATCAAGCGGGTGCTGGAGGACTACGTCCGCCAGCGCCACATCGAGGAGGGCTTCGAGTACGTCGGCACCCCGCACATCTCGAAGGAGGGGCTGTTCCACCTCTCCGGGCACCTGCCCTACTACGCCGACGGTATGTTCCCGCCGATGGAGTTCGAAGGCGCCAACTACTACCTGAAGGCAATGAACTGCCCCATGCACAACCTGATCTTCAGGTCGCGCGGGCGTTCCTACCGCGAGCTGCCGCTGCGGCTCTTCGAGTTCGGCTCGGTCTACCGCTACGAGAAGTCAGGCGTCGTGCACGGCCTGACCCGCGTGCGCGGCATGACCCAGGACGACTCGCACTCCTACGTCACCCCCGAGCAGGCGCCGGGAGAGATCACCCACCTGCTCGACTTCGTGCTCGGGCTGCTCAAGGACTTCGGGCTCGACGACTACTACCTCGAGCTGTCGACCCGCGACGAATCCAAGCCCGACAAGTTCGTCGGCTCCGACGAGGACTGGGCGATCGCGACCTCGGTGCTCGAGCAGGCCGCCGTCGACAGCGGGCTCGAGCTCGTGCCCGACCCGGGCGGGGCGGCGTACTACGGCCCCAAGATCTCGGTCCAGTGCCGCGACGCGATCGGCCGCACCTGGCAGATGTCGACCATCCAGTACGACTTCAACCAGCCCAAGGGCTTCGACCTCCACTTCACCGCCGCCGACGGCTCGCGCCAGCAGCCGGTGATGATCCACTCCGCGAAGTTCGGCTCCCTGGAGCGCTTCTTCGGCGTGCTCGTCGAGCACTACGCCGGTGCCTTCCCGCCGTGGCTCGCGCCGGTCCAGGTGCAGGGCATCCCGATCGCGGAGCGGCACGCCGACTACCTGTACGACGTGGCGCGGCGGATGAAGGCGGCCGGGCTGCGGGTCGAGGTCGACGACAGCGACGACCGGATGCAGAAGAAGATCCGCAACGCCCAGCTCCAGAAGGTCCCGTTCATGGTGATCGCCGGCGACGACGACCTCGCCGCCGGCGCGGTCTCCTTCCGCTACCGCGACGGCCGCCAGGACAACGGCGTACCCATCGACGAGGCGATCGAGCGCGTCGCCGCCGCCGTCGCCACCCGCGAACAGGTCTGACTTTCCGGCCGCGCCACCACTCGTGTGGTGAGGTGGGGGCATGGCACGGACGATCGCAACCAACACCCAGGTCGAGCTCGAGGGACTGCTGGAGTTCGTGCGGCCGCGGCACAAGATGGTGCTGATCACGACCCGCGAGGACCAGCACCCGCAGTCGTCGCCGGTCACCGGCGGGGTGGACGACGAGGGGCGGATCGTGATCTCGACCTACCCCGAGCGGGCCAAGACGGCCAACGCGCGGCGGCAGGGTGAGGCCACGGTGCTGGTGCTCTCCGACGACTTCAACGGCGCCTGGGTGCAGGTGGAGGGACCCTGCGAGGTGATCGACCCGCCCGACTCCGTCGAGCCGCTGGTCGACTACTACCGCAGCATCGCAGGGGAGCACCCCGACTGGGACGAGTACCGCCAGGCGATGCGCGACCAGGGCAAGTCCCTGCTCCGGATCACGCCCGCGCGCTGGTCGCCGGTCGCGACCGGCGGCTTCCCGCCGAGGCTCGCGGACTGACGTGCGCCGAGCCGTCGCGGCGTACGCGCTCCCGCTGATCCTGCTCGCGGGCTGCGGCGGCGCGTCCGGCACGGACTCACCCGACGCGACGCCGCCGGAGCCCTCCTCCCAGGGAGCCGCCCCGACCCAGCCGGCCGACACCGCCCTCCCGTCCCCGACCGCGCGCGACGAGCTCGCGGACCTGGCCGAGCGGGCCGCCTCCCAGGTGCCCGACCAGCCGGAGGACGCCATCCCGCGCGCAGCGGCGCCGGTGCTGGGCGCCGACATCAGCTGGCCGCAGTGCCCGCGCGGCCTGGGCATCCCGGAGAAGCGCACGCTGGGTGCGCCGATGCCCATCCCCGAGGCGCGGTTCGTGGTGATCGGTCTGACCAACGGCCCCGGCTTCTACCCCAATCCCTGCCTGGCCGAGCAGACCGCGTGGGTCCGCGAACGGCGCCTGATGGCGGCGGCGTACGCCGTGGCGAGCTACCCCGACGACACGACCGTCGCGCAGCACGGCGCCACCGGCCCGTACGACGGCAGCAGTCGCCTGGGCGCACTGCAGAACACCGGCTACCAGCAGGCGCTCTTCAACGTCGCCTCGATGCGCAACGCCGGGTTGGCGACCCCGATCGTGTGGATCGACGTCGAGCCGGTGCCCGACTTCGAGTGGAGCGCCGACCCGGTGGCCAACTCGGCGGTCGTCGACGGGCTGGCCCGCGGCTACGTCGACGCGGGCTACGCGATCGGCGTCTACTCCACGCCCGCGCTGTGGGACGGCGTCGTCGGTGGCTTCGAGCTGGGCGTGCCCGAGTGGCGCGCCGCCGGGCAGACCTCGCGTGCCGAGGCCGAGTCGCGCTGCGGCGCCGACTGGGTGATCCAGGGCGGGGCCGGCGTGCTCGGCCAGTGGGTGGAGGCCGGGCGCGACCAGAACATCACCTGCGCCGACGTCCACCTCGACCTCGGCTCGTGGTTCCACCAGTACTGACCACTACTCTTCACCCGTGGACGAGGAGCTCCGTCAGGACGGCATCGGCGAGGCCGATCAGCTCGACCGGCTGTGGACCCCGCACCGGATGGCCTACATCCGCGGCGAGAACAAGCCCGCCGACGCCACCAGCGGCGAGTGCCCCTTCTGCCGCGTCCCGCACCTCGCCGACGCCGACGGTCTCGTCGTACGCCGTGGCGCCCTGGCCTACGTCGTGCTCAACCTCTACCCCTACGCGCCCGGGCACCTCATGGTCTGCCCCTACCGCCACGTCGCCGACTACTCCGACACCACCGACGAGGAGGTCGTCGAGATCGCCGCGCTCACCCGCCAGGCGATGCGGGTGATCCGCTCCGTGTCGGGCGCCGGCGGCTTCAACATCGGCATGAACCAGGGCGCGATCGCGGGTGCCGGGATCGCTGCTCACCTGCACCAGCACGTCGTACCCCGCTGGGCCGGCGACCAAAACTTCATGCCGATCATCGGGCGCACCAAGGTGTTGCCCGAGCTGCTCACCGACACGCGCACCCTGCTGGCCGAGGCCTGGGACCGCGTCTAGGTCACCGGGTGCGGGTAGTCCGCGTCGCGCCCCTGGAAGGCCAGGATCGCCGGGTTGACGACGACACCCTCACGGATCTCGATCGCCCGCCGGATCGTCTCGTCGGCGTCCCACGAGCCGCCGCCCTCGAGCATCGTCCGCAGGAACGGGATGGTGGCCGAGCTGTTGTCCCAGGTCGCGGAGCCCCAGAGGTAGGACGGGCTGTGGTCGACGGCGTAGTAGAGGACGTGGTCGCCGACCTCGAACGCCGGGTCGTCGAAACCGGTCGGCCGTGCCCACTCGAAGCCCATGCCCTCGTCGCACGAGACGTCGACGATCAGGCTGCCCCTGCGGAAGCCGCCGAGGTCGTCGTTGCGCAGGTAGGTCACCGGCGCCGCGGTGTCCTGGAGCGTGCAGTTGACGACGATGTCGTTCTCCGCGAGGTACGCCGGCAGCGGCTCGCGCCCCCGCTCGGTGATGACGCTCAGCGCACCCGACGAGTCGGCGTCCGGGTCGAGGTGCCGGATCAGCGCCGAGTGGATCGGGGAGGCGACGGCAGTGACGCCCCGGCCGGTGAGCACCGCGATGTCGTGGACGCCGTGGGCGTTGAGCGCGGTGACCGCGCCGCGGGCCGTGGCGCCGAAGCCGATCACGATCGCGCTGAGACGCCTGCCGTAGTCGCCGGTGATCCCGGCGAGCTGCATCGCATGGATCACCGAGCAGTAGCCGGCCAGCTCGTTGTTCTTGTGGAACACGTGGAGCCCGACGGAGTCGTCGCTGGTCCAGTGGTTCATCGTCTCGAACGCGATCAGCGTCAGCCGACGGTCGATCGCGGCCTGCGTGAGCGGGGTGTCCTGGACGCAGTGCGGCCAGCCCCACAGCGTCTGGCCAGGTGAGAGCGCCTCGACGTCGGCGAGCTGCGGCTTGGGCAGCAGCACGACGTCGGAGCTCGCGATCAGCTCGGCCCGGGGCAGCAGCCCTGCGACGACAGGCTCGAGGTCGGCGTCGGAGTAGCCGAACCGCTCGCCGTACCCCTGCTCGAGGCTGATCCGCGCGCGCAGGTCGGCGTCGAGGCCGGCCAGGTGCTCGGGGTGGAGGGGGAGCCGGTGCTCGTTCTCCTTGGCGGAGGTGGCCACCACTCCCAGGCTGAGGAGCGCGGAGGAGGGCGAGTCGGTGCTCAGCGCTTCTTCTTCTCGGTGAGGCTCTCCATCGAACCAGAGCCGGAGGCGCCGGACTTGTCGCGCTTCTCGGCGCGCTTCTCCTTGATGGACTTCCCGGTCTTCTTGGTCATGCCCTGTCGCGGCGACTTGTCGCTCATGCGGGTATCTCTCGATGGTGGGTTGCCTGAGTGGCCCCTGCTCGTGACTGTAGCCTCCCCCCATGCTGGACAGGTTCAAGGCGTTCTGGGGTGGCGTGGTGCTCGCGCCGTTCGTCAACCTCTTCATCAGGCTCGGGATCAGCCCCGACACCGTGACGCTGGTCGGCACGCTCGGAGTGGCCGCCGGCGCGCTGGTCTTCTTACCGCAGGGCGAGCTGCTCATCGGCGTGCTCGTGATCACGGCGTTCGTGTTCAGCGACCTGATCGACGGCCAGATGGCGCGCAAGACCGGACGGACGTCCAAGTTCGGCGCGTTCTGGGACTCCACGCTCGACCGCCTCGGTGACGGCGCGGTCTTCGGCGGCCTGGTGCTCTACTTCGCCGGCCCCGGCGACTACTACCTCTACGTCTGCGTGACGCTCTACTGCCTGGTCCTGGGCTCGGTGACGTCGTATGCCCGGGCCCGCGCGGAGTCGCTCGGCATGGACGCCAAGGGGGGCATCGCCGAGCGCGCCGACCGTCTCGTCGCGATCCTGGTGATGACCGGGCTCAGCGCGATCTTCGACCTGCCGGTGCTCATGTACGTCACCCTGTGGGCGCTCGCCGCCGCCAACACCTACACGGTGGTCTTCCGGATCCTGAAGGTACGGCGCCAGGCCTTGGCCGAGGACGCGATGGCCCATCCCGAGGCACCTCCCGCGACCTGACCGCCGTACGATGGGGGGATGGTTGACAGCACCCCCGAAAGCGGCTCCGGCACCGGTACGACGCGCGTCAAGCGCGGCATGGCAGAGATGCTCAAGGGCGGCGTGATCATGGACGTCGTCACTGCCGAGCAGGCCAAGATCGCCGAGGACGCCGGAGCCGTCGCGGTAATGGCGCTCGAGCGGGTGCCCGCCGACATCCGGGCGCAGGGCGGCGTCAGCCGGATGAGCGACCCCGACATGATCGACTCGATCATCGCGTCGGTCTCGATCCCCGTGATGGCCAAGGCCCGGATCGGTCACTTCGCCGAGGCGCAGATCCTCCAGAGCCTGGGCGTCGACTACATCGACGAGTCCGAGGTGCTGACCCCGGCCGACTACGCCCACCACATCGACAAGTGGAAGTTCACCGTGCCGTTCGTGTGCGGTGCCACCAACCTCGGCGAGGCGCTGCGCCGGATCACCGAGGGCGCGGCGATGATCCGCTCCAAGGGCGAGGCCGGCACTGGCGACGTCTCCAACGCGGTCATGCACATGCGCACCATCGGTGGTGAGCTGCGCCGGCTGTCCTCGATGGCCGACGACGAGCTCTACGTCGCCGCCAAGGAGCTCCAGGCGCCCTACGACCTGGTCAAGGAGGTCGCCGGGGCAGGCAAGCTGCCCGTGGTGATGTTCACCGCCGGCGGCATCGCCACCCCCGCCGACGCCGCGATGATGATGCAGCTCGGCGCCGAGGGCGTCTTCGTCGGCTCCGGCATCTTCAAGTCCGGCAACCCCGCCGAGCGCGCCGAGGCGATCGTCAAGGCCACCACCTTCTACGACGACCCCGACGTCGTCGCCAAGGTCTCGCGTGGCCTGGGCGAGGCCATGGTCGGCATCAACGTCGAGGACATCCCACAGCCGCACCGGCTCGCCGAGCGCGGCTGGTGACTGGTCTAGACATTCTGCTCTGTTGGTCCACAATCGAGTAAAGGACTCAACTCTTCTCGGACACAAGTGATTCGCGCTGAGGCAACTTGGAGTAACAGTTGCTGTGGGTCACGCGTGTGGGGTGATTTCTCTGTCAGCGTTCGTGTCTAGCAGGCCTGTCTGGATGGCCTCTCCCCACGCAGGAGCTGACATGAACAAAGCAACCAAGGGCGCACTCGCAGCGGTCGCTGGAGGCTCGCTGCTGCTCGGCGGCGCCGGCACCCTGGCGTACTGGACCGGGACGGCGGACGTCGACGGCGGCTCGATCAACTCCGGCAAGCTCACCCTCAGTGCACCTGTGTGCAACGTCGTCACCGATGCCGAAACGCACAACTGGCAGTACGACGGCGGCTCCGCGTTCACGATCGGCACCTCCAAGGTGGTCCCCGGCGACACGATCAACAAGGTCTGCAAGATGACGCTTGTCATCGAGGGCGACCACGTCGGCGCGACGCTCGGGCTCGAGACGCCGACCATCACCACCGACGCGGGCCACACGTTGGACACCGAGCTCACGAAGACCGCGACCTTCACGGTCGCGGGCGCCGCCTACGCACCGATCACCGCTCCGGGCACCTATGACGTCCTGGCGACCGTCAGCGTTTCGCTGCCGAGCAGCGTCACGTCGACGACCACGCAAGACGTTGCCGCGGTCCTCGAGGCGATGACTCTCACCGCGACGCAGACGCACGACGCGGCCTGACGCTGCCGACCTAGTCCTAGGAGGTGTGTCGATGTCCGCGACCTCGAAAATGACTCTGCCGGCACCTCTGCGGTGGGCGGGGCTCGTGCTCGCCTGGGTGGTGATGATCTCGATGGTCGTCATCCTCCTCGCGGCCCTCATCATTCCGCGCGTCGCCGGCGCGACCCCGTACGTCATCGAGACCGGGTCGATGAAGCCGGGCATGCCTCCGGGCACGCTCATCGTCGTTCGGCCGGTCGACCCTGAGGCCATCGCTGCGGGTGACGTGATCACCTACCAGATCAAGTCCGGGGATCCCACGGTCGTCACCCACCGCGTGGTCGCGGTGGGGTTCGACGGCACAGGCGAGGTTCGCTGGCAGACCCAGGGAGACGCCAACGAAGCGGTTGACCAGAACTGGGTGCTGCCGGTCCAGGTCCAGGGCGAGCAGTGGTACACCATCCCGTACGTCGGCTACCTGACGTCGTTCGTCACCGGCCAGCAGCGCGAGGCGCTCACGCTCCTCGTCGGGGTGTCCCTGCTCGGCTACGCGCTGGCGATGTTCCGCGGGGCGCGGCGCGACCGGCGGGCCCGGCCCGAGGCCGAGCCCCAGCCCCAGTCCCAGCCCGAATCCGTACCCGCCTCGGTGGACGTGATGTCATGACCAGGTGGCCGGCGAGCATCCTTGCCGGGTTGCTCTGCGCCCTCACGGTCCTCACGGCAGCGCCCGCCTCCGCCGCCAAGAGCTGGCCCCCGCTGGTGGTCAGCCGCAGCGGCGAGGTCTGGACGCCGAACCTGACCCGTCCGTTGTTCCGCGAGAGCGTGCGGTGGGTCCCGGGCGACAGCTCGAGCCGGACCTTCTATGCCCGCAACCAGAGCGGCCAGAAGGCCCGGCTCGGCATCGTGGTCGACGTGACCGACGGGTCCCGCTGGCTGTGCTGCGGCCACCTGCGCCTGGCCATCGCGATCGACGGGCGTTGGAGGCCGATCGCCTTCGCCCAGTCCACAGGCGTCGGCCGGCTGGTGCTGAACCCCGGTGACGTCGTACCGGTCACGGTCCAGTTCCGCCTGCTGGGGCCGGCCGCCGCTGCCGCGATGGCCCGGTCGCTCACGTTCTCGTTGAACCTGCGCCTCACCGAGCTGCCCGCCCCGAGGGCCGCCTGATGGCCAGCGGGAGCCACCGGGCCGAGGAGGCCACCCGGCGGATCGGGACGTTGCGGCGAGTCGCGTCGTCGGTGCGACTGCGCGCAGCCCTGTCCCTGGGTGTGTTCGTGCTGCCCCTCGGCATGGGCACCATGGCCTTCTGGACCGACAGCGTCACCGTCACCGGCGCCAGCTTCACCGGCGGGACCCTCGACCTGTCGGTCACCGGGGGTGACCCCTACGCGTCGACCACCCTCGCGATGGCCACGGCCGTCCCGGGCGCCACCTCGGCGGAGGTCCTGACGGTCCAGAACGTCGGCGACGTACCGCTGAAGTACTCCCTCACCGGGGGAGTCGCCGGCGGCGACGCCGCCGCCATGGCGCCCCACCTCACCCTGACCATCCGCGCCGGGGGCACCAAGTCCGGAACCACCTGCATCAACGGCTCCGTGATCTTCAACGCGCCCTTGACCACCACCACGACAACCAGCCTGTTCACATCAGGACCGTCCCCACGCGGGCCGGTGGCCGCGACGGTGGGCACCGACGCGCTGTGTTTCCAGGTCACGTTCTCGGCGGGCGCGCCCACCGGGCTCCAGGGCCTGACGACCACCGCCGTCATTACCTTCCTCGCGACCTCTGACCTGACATGAGCGAGGGATCGACCGGGGCCCACCGGACGCGCGAGGTGCTCCTCAACGTCGGGGCGATGGTCGGCGTGATGAGCATGCTGATGGCTGCGACTGCGCTGGTCTTCGGGATCACGCCGCTGATCTTCCGCTCCGGCTCGATGGCCCCCGCGGTGCACACCGGCGACCTGGGCATCGCCCAGACGGTGCCCGCCGCGGACCTGCGAGCCGGTGACATCGTGACGGTGTTCACCAGCGGCGGAGTGCGCGTCACGCACCGCATCGTCGAGCTCGACCAGACCGACTCCGGCGTCCTGCTCGTGCTCAAGGGCGACGCCAACGACGACCCCGATCCCGAGCAGTACGCCGTGACCGAGGCCGAGCGCCTGCTCTTCGCGGTCCCGCGCGCCGGGTACGTCGCCTCCTGGCTCTCCGGTCCCGGGGGAGTCTTCCTGGGTGGCCTGCTCGTCGGGTTGGTGCTCCTGGCGATCTTCCGCCGGCCGTCGGCCACGCCGCCCTCGGGCCGCCGCCGTGCCGACACGGCGGCGCGCACCGGGACGCTCACCCTCGGTGCCGTGCTGGTGGCGTTGCCGCTGGTCGCGCACCCACCCCAGGCGGTGGGCACCCTCGCTGCCTGGAACGACTCGGTCGACGTCACCGGCGCCACCACGACCGGCTACACGGTCCCGGCGCCGGCGTACAACCAGACATGCACGCTCGGCGGCAGCGGCTCCAGCCGGACCGTTCGATACTCCTGGCCGGCGAACGTCGCGCCACTGCCGCTGCTCTCCTACGACATCGTCGCGTCCGGCATCACCTCCACCTCGTCTGTCAGCACCGGGGGCAGCACCACCAGCGTCACGATCAGCTACACCACTGGCGGCGCCAACAACAATCAGATCGTGACACTGACAGCAGTGGGTTGGCCCACAGGCGCATCCGCGTGGAAGTCGGCGGCCACGACAAAATGGAAGTTCCGGACCAACGGAAACAACGCCGCCGCTACATGCGGGGAGATCGACCCGCCGGACGTGACGTTCACGCAACCTGTGGATGGGAGCACGTCCCCTCGGAATGCGCAGATCTCGGGTCTCGTCACCCCGTGCGCCTCCACGCCGGCTTGCGGAACCATTTCCGACAGCTCGACGGTCACGCCGAGGGAGTACCGATTCGAGCGCACCATCGCTGGGACGGTCACCTGCTGGAACGGCAGCGGCTGGTCGACCCAGAACTGCACCACGACATGGCGCGCCGTGACAGGGACCGCCCCCGCGTGGCGCGTCGGCGGCACGGCCGCCCTTGCCTACACCTCTGCCGGCGTCTACTCGTTGACCATCCGGGCAACCGATGCATACCTGAATGTCGGCACCGAAACCATCACCTTTACGCTCACGTGATCGAGTAACCTCCGCAGCGTGCAGCGACGAGGGGTGGGGGCGCTGGCGCTGCTGTTGCTGCTGCCGCTCGCGGCGGCCTGTACCGATGACCCGGAGCCCGGCGCGACCCCGGTCGTCGAGACGTCCGCAGGCACTCTGCGCGGCCTCGCCCACGACGGCATCCGCTCCTTCCGGGGCATCCCGTACGCCGCCGCGCCGGTCGGCGACCTGCGGTGGGCCGAGCCGCAGCCGGCCGAGCCGTGGGACGGCGAGCGCGACGCCACGGCGTACGGCAGCGCCTGTCTCCAGAGCACCTACTCAGCCCTCGGACCGGTGCCGACGACGGTGAAGGACGCCAGCGAGGACTGCCTGTTCCTCAACGTCAACCGGCCCCAGGACGACTCCGAGGACCTGCCGGTGATGGTCTACCTGCACGGCGGCGGGTTCATGATCGGCACCGGCGGCGACGACCTCTCCAACGCGCCGCCGCTGGTCCGCCGCGGCGTGGTGCTGGTGACCCTCAACTACCGGCTCGGTCGGCTCGGCTTCTTCGCGCACCCCGCGCTGAGGGGGGACGTGGCCAACTTCGGGCTGCTCGACCAGGTCGCGGCGCTGGAGTGGGTGCGCGACAACATCGCGGAGTTCGGGGGAGACCCCGACAACGTCACGCTCTTCGGGAGCTCGGCCGGCGGGATGTCGGTCAACGCGCTGATGGCGTCGCCGCGCGCGGAGGGGCTCTTCCATCGGGCGATCTCCCAGTCCGGGCTCGGTCGTGAGCCGTCGCAGACCCTGGCCGCGGCGCGCAGGGCCTCCGGGCTTCGCGGCGCGACCCTTGCCGACCTGCGCGGCCTCGACGCCGAGACCGTGATGGAGGCCCCGCTCAACGTCTTCACCGGAGACGTCCCGCTGGTCGACGGCGGGGTGCTCCCGGCCTCGGTTGCCGCCGTCTTCGCCGCCGGCGACGAGGCCGAGGTGCCCTACCTGGTCGGCACCACAGACCTCGAGTTCCCTGACTCCGTCCTCGAGGGTCGCGGCTCCGAACCCGCACAGCTGCGGGCGGACCTCGCCGGCGCGGCCGAGCGGGCGCTGGTGGCGGCCTACGGCAGCGCCGAGGCCTACGAGAAGCACTTCTTCTCCGACGCGGTCTTCACCGAGCCCGCACGTTTCCTGGCCGCCGCTCACGCCGAGCGGGCACCGACCTACCTCTACCGCTTCTCGATCGCCTCGCCGGCGACCCTCGAGTCCGTGGGCGGCGCCGTGCACTCCAGCGACATCGCCTACGCGTTCGGCACGACCTCCGACGCGCGGGCCGAGACGATCGGCGACTACCTGGTGGCCTTCGCGACCACCGGCGACCCCAACCACGACGGTGCTCCTGAGTGGCCGACGCCCGACGGGGGAGCACTGCTCGGCCTCACCGTCGACGGTCCGGTCGCCGTGGCCGTCGACCCGTGGCGGCGGCGACTGGACGCCGTACAACGCCTGAGCGAGGCGCGCTAGCCTCCCTGCGTGCGCTGCCGACGACCCCACCTCCTCGTTGGGGCGTTGCTGCTCGCACTGGGAGCCACCGCGTGCACCGAGGACGAGCCGGTCCGGGAGTCCAGCCCGATGGTCGTCGAGATCGCAGACGGGGTCCTGCACGGCACCACCCACGACGGGATCTTGTCCTGGGGCGGCATCCCGTACGCCGCCCCGCCCGTCGGCGACCTGCGGTGGGCCGAGCCGCAGCCGCCCGAGCCCTGGGAGGGCGAGCGCGACGCGACCCGCTTCGGCGACGCGTGCCTGCAGGGGCCAGAGTCCGCGCTCGGGGAGTCGCTGATCAAGATCACCGAGGACACCGACGAGGACTGCCTGTTCCTCAACGTGCACCGGCCGCTCGGTGACGTCGAGGACCTCCCGGTCATGGTGTGGATCCACGGCGGCTCGTTCCTGCACGGCGCCGGCAGCCAGCCGACCTACAACTCACCGGACCTCGTCCAGCGCGGCGTCGTCCTGGTGACGATCAACTACCGGCTCGGGCGGCTGGGCTTCTTCGCCCACCCCGCGCTCGAGGGCGACGTCGCCAACTTCGGGCTGCTCGACCAGGTCGCCGCGCTGGAGTGGGTGCGCGACAACGTCGCCGACTTCGGGGGAGACCCCGACAACGTGACGATCTTCGGGGAGTCCGCCGGCGGCGCGTCGGTCAACGCCCTGATGGCGTCGCCGCGAACCGATGGCCTCTACGCCCGAGCCATCTCGCAGTCGGGCCTCGGGCGCGAGCGCTCGCAGTCGCTCGACGACGCGCGCGCAACCGGCGAGAAGGTCGCGGCCGGGTGGGGGGCCAAGAACGCCGACGCCGCCGACCTGCGCGCCCTCGACGCCGCCGAGGTCATGGACACCGGGCTCAACCTGCTGCGGGGCGAGGTCCCGATCGTCGACGGCGGGGTCCTCCCGGCCCCGGTCTCCGAGGTGTTCGCCGCCGGCGACGAGGCCGACGTGCCCTACCTCGTGGGGACGACCGACCTCGAGATCCCCGACACCGCGCTGGTCACCTCCGGCCAGGACCCCGACGCGCTGCGGCGCGAGATCGCCGCCGACGGCTACGACGAGGCGGTCGCGGCCTACGGGGGCGAGGAGGAGTTCGGCCTGCACTTCTTCTCCGACGTGATCTTCACCGAGCCCGCCCGCTTCCTGGCCACCGCCCACGCCGAGCGGGCGCCGACGTACCTCTATCGCTTCTCGATCGCCGCGCCCGCGATCGTGGACGCCCTGGGCGGCGCGTTCCACGCCTCCGAGATCCCGTACGTCTTCGACGCGACCGAGGGCCAGCGGTTCTCGTTCGACGAGAGCCCGGCGCTGGCCGACACGATCAGTGACTACTGGGTGTCGTTCGCGACCGGGAGCGACCCGAGCCACGACGGGGCGCCCGCGTGGCCCACCGCCGCCGACGGCACGTTCCTCGAGCTCACCGTCGACGGGCCGGTCGCGGTCACCGACGACCCGTGGCGCGCGCGCCTGGATGCCGTGCAGAAGGGCTACGAGTCGCGCTCCTAGACTGCCGGGGTGAAGCCACCGACGATCGGCGTGTTCGCCCTCCAGGGCGACGTGCGTGAGCACCTGCGCGTGCTGGCGTCGCTCGGCGTCGACACCATCGCCGTACGCCGTCCCTCGGAGCTCGACGCCTGCGACGGGCTGGTGATCCCCGGTGGCGAGTCGACCACGATGGCCAAGCTGGCCCGCACGTTCGAGCTCTTCGAGCCGCTGCGCGACCGGATCAAGCGCGGCATGCCGACGTTCGGCACCTGCGCCGGGATGATCATGCTGGCCGACCGGATCGAGGGCGGCACCTCTGACCAGGAGACGCTCGGCGGCCTCGACATCACCGTGCGCCGCAACGTCTTCGGTCGCCAGGTCGACTCCTTCGAGGACGACCTGACCATCGACGGGATCGACGGGCCGGTGCACGCGATCTTCATCCGGGCGCCCTGGGTCGAGCAGGTCGGGCCCGGCGTCGAGGTGCTCGGCCGGGTCGAGGTCCCGGGTGCCGTGGGTAGGATCGTCGCGGTCCGGCAGGGCCCGCTGATGGCGACGTCGTTCCACCCGGAGGTGGGCGGCGACTCACGGTTCCACCAGTTGTTCGTCGATCTCGTGCGCAGCGTGACGACCACCGACCCAGTGACACAGAAGTAGAAGAGGGACGCATGTCTGGCCACTCCAAATGGGCGACCACCAAGCACAAGAAGGCGGTCGTCGACGCCAAGCGCAGCAAGATGAACACCAAGCTGATCAAGAACATCGAGGTCGCGGCCCGGATGGGCGGCGGTGACCCCACCGGCAACCCGACGCTCTTCGACGCCATCCAGAAGGCCAAGAAGTCCTCGGTCACCAAGGACAACATCGAGCGGGCCGTGCAGCGCGGCTCCGGTGCCGAGACCGGCGGCGCCGACTACCAGACGATTATGTACGAGGGCTACGGCCCCGGCGGCGTCGCGATCCTCATCGAGTGCCTCACCGACAACAAGAACCGCGCCGCCATGGAGGTCCGCACCGCCATGACCCGCAACGGCGGGTCCCTGGCCGACCCGGGTTCGGTGTCGTTCCTGTTCAACCGCAAGGGCGTCGTGATCGTCCCCGCGGACCAGGAGGGCAAGACGGTCAGCGAGGACGACGTCCTCGAGGCCACGCTCGAGGCCGGTGCCGACGACGTCAACGACCTCGGCGACGCGTTCGAGGTCGTCTCCGAGTCGACCGACCTGGTCGCGGTCCGCACCGCCCTGCAAGCGGCCGGCATCGACTACGACTCGGCCGAGGCGTCCTTCGTCCCCGACAACAAGATCGAGCTCGACGCCGACTCCGCGCCCAAGGTGTTCCGGCTCATCGACGTGCTCGAGGACCTCGACGACGTACAGAACGTCTACGCCAACCTCGACGTCTCCGACGAGGTCATGGCCGAGCTCGAGGACGACTGACCGGACCTTCACGCGGACCCGTCGCAAACTTTGCGACGGTCGGCGGTCCGAGCGCGTGTCGCGACCCGGCTGTGGGGGAGTGGCGGGCTAGCGTAGGTCTCCGAACAGGTGTTCGGACGAGAGGCGCGACATGACCAGGCCGATGCGAGTGCTCGGGATCGACCCCGGGTTGACCCGCATGGGCATGGGCGTGGTCGAGGGCAGCGTCGGCCGCCCGCTCACGCTGGTCGACGTCAACGTCCTACGCACCTCCAGCCAGCTCCCGGTCGCCGAGCGGCTGGTCAGCATCGAGATCGGCATCGACGCCTGGCTCGACGAGCACCGGCCAGACGCCGTCGCGGTGGAGCGGGTCTTCGCGCGCTCCGACAGCAGCACGATCATGGGCACCGCCCAGGCCAGTGCGATCGCGCTCGTGTGCGCCGCCCGGCGCGGGCTCCCGGTCGCGCTCCACACACCCAGCGAGGTCAAGGCCGCCGTGTCCGGCAATGGCCGGGCCGACAAGGCCCAGGTGGGCGCGATGGTCACCCGGATCCTGCGCCTCGATGCGCCGCCCAAGCCCGCCGACGCCGCCGACGCCCTGGCGCTGGCCATCACCCACATCTGGCGCGGCGGCGCCCAGTCGCGCCTCGACGCCGCCGTGGCCGCAGCGAGGAGCAGAGCATGATCGCGTTCGTCCGCGGCCAGGTGGCCGCCCTGACCCTGTCCAGCGCCGTGATCGAGGTCGGCGGGGTCGGCCTCGAGCTGATGTGTACGCCGGGCACGCTCGCCACCCTGCGTCCCGGGCACCTGGCCACGCTGCCCACCAGCATGGTCGTCCGCGAAGACTCGCTCACGCTCTTCGGGTTCGTCGACGACGACGAGAAGTCGACGTTCGAGCTCGTGCAGACCGCCTCCGGGGTCGGGCCCAAGCTCGCCCAGGCGATGGTTGCTGTGCTCTCGCCCGACGACCTCCGCCGCGCGATCGCCAGCGACGACGTCAAGACCCTGACCCGGGTGCCCGGCGTGGGCCAGAAGGGCGCGCAGAGGATCATCCTCGAGCTCAAGGACCGGATCGGCAGCCCCACCTCAGGGCGCTCCTCGAGCCCCGCCTCCGCGGTGCCGCAGTGGCGCGACCAGGTCGAGCAGGGCCTGGTCGGGCTCGGCTGGTCCACCAAGGACGCCGAGGCCGCGGTCGAGAGCGTGGCCCCCGAGGCCGGCGACACCCCCGACATCGGCGCGCTGCTGCGCTCCGCGCTCCGCTCCCTGAGCAAGGCCTGACGTGCACGAGGACGAGCTTGACGTCGTCGAGGAGCAGCACCTCCGGTCGCTGACCGCCGCGGAGGCCGAGGGCGACGAGCGCGCGATCGAGGCGGCGCTGCGGCCCAAGTCGCTCGACGAGGTCGTCGGCCAGCACCGCGTGCGTGAGCAGCTAGGGCTGGTGCTCGAGGCGGCTCGTCGCCGCGAGCGCGCCCCCGACCACGTGCTGCTGTCCGGGCCTCCAGGGCTCGGGAAGACCACGCTGGCGATGATCATCGCCCACGAGATGTCCACGCCGCTGCGCCTCACCAGCGGTCCGGCGATCACCCACGCCGGAGACCTCGCCGCGATCCTCTCCGGCATGAACGACGGCGACGTGCTCTTCGTCGACGAGATCCACCGGATGTCGCGGCCCGCCGAGGAGATGCTCTACATGGCGATGGAGGACTTCCGGGTCGACGTCGTCATCGGCAAGGGCCCCGGCGCCACCGCGATCCCGCTCGAAATCCCACCCTTCACCCTCGTCGGCGCCACCACCCGCGCCGGGCTGCTGCCCGGCCCGCTGCGCGACCGGTTCGGATTCACCGCCCACCTCGAGTACTACGAGGCCTCCGAGCTCGACCTGATCGTCCATCGCTCCGCCGGCCTGCTCGGCGTCGAGCTCACCGAGGAGGGCTCCGCCGAGATCGCCTCGCGCTCGCGAGGCACGCCGCGCATCGCCAACCGCCTGCTGCGTCGTGTCCGCGACTACGCCCAGGTCCGCGCCGACGGCGTCGTCACCCTCGACATCGCCCACGCGGCGCTGGCGCTCTACGAGGTCGACGAGCTCGGCCTCGACCGGCTCGACCGCGCGGTCCTCGACGTACTCTGCCGGCGCTTCGGCGGCGGACCGGTCGGCATCTCCACCCTCGCGGTCGCAGTCGGGGAGGAGCGCGAGACGGTCGAGGAGGTCGCCGAGCCGTTCCTCGTGCGCAACGGCTTCCTGGCCCGTACGCCGCGCGGCCGGGTCGCCACCGCGGGCGCCTGGCGCCACCTCGGGCTAGCCGTCCCCACGTCGGCTGCGATGCTGGACGCCGAGGTAGCCCTCTTCGAGGACTGATTCGTCACCGGGAGGGGCCTCACGGTTAGACTCTCCCGTCGGTCGGTCTGCCCCTCTCGGCGCGCAGGCCGCGCACCCCCCATCGGTATTGGAAGGTCTTGTCGTGCCAGAGCTAGTCCAGCTCTTGCCCCTCGTGGGCATCGCTCTCCTCTTCTGGCTCCTGGTCATCAGGCCGGCCTCTCGTCGCCAGCGGGAACTCACGCGTATGCAGTCCGCGTTGTCCGTAGGGGACGAGGTGATGCTCACCTCCGGTGTGTTCGGCACGCTGGTCGAGCTGGCCGAGGACCGAGTGGGCGTCGAGATCGCCCCCGGCGTGGTCATCCACGTCGCCCGCGGCGCCGTCGGCACCGTCGTACAACGCGAAGAAGTGCTCGGCGAGCCCGAGCCTGAGGAGAACTGATGGCCCGCAAGACCGCTCGCCCCGGGCGCACCCTCCTGGTGTTCCTCCTGGGCGTGGCCATCTCCTACGGCCTGGTGGCACTGGCCGGCACGTGGAAGCCCGAGCTCGGCCTCGACCTGCAGGGCGGCACCCGCATCACGATGACCGCGGAGGGCGACCCCAGCTCCGAGAGCTTCGACGAGGCGCGCAAGATCATCGACCAGCGCGTCAATAGCACCGGTGTGCGCGAGGCCGAGGTCACTACGCAGGACAACCGGTTCATCGTGGTCGAGATCCCCGGCCGCAACGCGCGCGACCTGGTCGACACCGTCAAGCGACAGGCCCAGCTGCGCTTCCGCCTGGTCGCCTGCGCGGCCGACTCCGCGACCGCGTGCACCGCGGCGCCCCAGGTCGACCCCACCGTGCCCGAACCCGGCACCGAGCCCAGCAACACGCCCAGCAACACGCCCAGTGGCACTCCCAGCGACTCCGTGACCCAGTCCGGCAACCCGTCAGACGGAGCCACGAGCGGCAGCGCCAACCGTGCCACGCCCGGCTTCCTCCACAAGCGTGGCCAGGGCAACGGCCCGGCCGAGGCGCTGGCCAGCAACACCGCCAGCCCGACCGCCTCTCCGAGCGACGCCCCGTCCGAGAGCCCGTCCGACACGGCGTCGAGCGACCCGTCGAGCTCCCCGAGCCCGACCGAGTCCGTCGCCATCCCTCAGGGCGACCCGGAGAAGGAGGCGGCCCGTGTCGCCGAGGAGCTCGCCTGGAGCACCAGCCCCGACGCCGCCTGGGTCAAGCGCTACAACGAGTTCCAGTGCCCGACCGACGGCAACCCGCCGCAGGTCGTGGACAACCCCGACCTGCCGCTGATCACCTGCGAGCCAGGCGACGACGGCGGCCCGGCGGTCAAGTACCTGCTGTCCAAGGCCGTGATCGAGGGCACCGACCTCGAGTCCGCCAGCGCCGGCATCCCGCAGGGCCAGGTCGGCTGGGTGGTCAACCTCGAGATCGGCGGCGTCGGCCAGGACGCCTTCTCCGAGGTCTCGACCGCGCTCGTCACCAACGGCGGTCGGTTCGCGATCGTCCTGGACGGCCAGGTCATCTCCGCCCCGACCATGAACGGCCGGATCACCAACGGCCAGGCCGAGATCAGCGGCAACTTCACCGAGGCTTCTGCCGGCAGCCTGGCGACCAGCCTCAAGTTCGGCGCGCTGCCGATCTCGTTCCAGGACGACGTGTCCTCCGAGACCATCGGGCCCTCCCTGGCCGGTGACCAGCTCTCCGCGGGCCTCTGGGCCGGCGGCTTCGGCCTCGGCCTCGTGATGCTCTACTGCCTGCTCTACTACCGCGGCCTCGGCCTCGTGGTGCTGGGCTCGCTCGCGGTCGCGGCGCTGATCACCTACTCCATGGTGCTGCTGCTCGGGGTGTCGGCCGGCTTCACCCTGACCCTGCCGGGCATCGCGGGCCTGATCATCGCGGTCGGCATCACCGCCGACTCCTTCATCATCTTCTTCGAGCGCATCCGTGACGAGATGCGCGAGGGCAAGACGATGCGGGTCGCGGTCGAGAGCGGCTGGAAGCGCGCCAAGGTCACCCGGCTCGCGGCCAACGTGGTCTCGCTGCTGTCCGCCTCGGTGCTCTACTTCTTCGCCACCGGCGCGGTGAAGGGCTTCGGCTTCGCGCTGGGCCTGTCCACGCTGATCGACCTCGCGGTCCTGTTCTGGTTCACCAAGCCGCTGGTGTCCTACCTCGGTCGCTACCGCTTCTTCAACGGCGGGGGCCGGTTCTCCGGTCTCAGCAAGGAGACGCTCGGCATGGATATCGCACGCGCGGAGGGGAGGGCCTGATGGGCAAGTTCTCGAGGATCGGCAACGACCTCTACGGAGGCCGCCGCTCGATCGACTTCGTCGGGCGCAAGGCGCTCTGGTACGCCGTGTCCGGCACCCTCGTCGCCGGGGCCATCGCGATCATCGTGCTCAAGGGCCTCAACTTCGGCATCGAGTTCACCGGCGGCACGCAGTACCGCGTCCCGGTCAGCTCGTCGCAGGCCTCGCAGGCCACGGCTGACGACCTCCGTGAGGTGGTCGCCAACGCCGGCATCGACGGTGCCGCCAACCCCACGGCCACCACGGCCGGTGGCAACGCCATCCTGGTGCAGGTCGAGGAGCTCACCCAGGACGAGAGCGACGAGGTCGTCGCGGCGATCCAGACGGTCGTCGACGTCGAGACCGCCGACATCTCCCAGAACGAGATCGGCGCCAGCTGGGGCCAGGAGGTCGCGCAGCGCGCCATCATCGGCGTGATCGTCTTCCTGATCCTGGTCATGCTCTTCATCTGGGCCTACTTCCGCGAGTGGAAGATGTCGATCGCCGCGCTCGTCGCGCTGGCCCACGACATCATGATCACGATCGGGATCTACGCGCTGTCGGGCTTCCAGGTCACGCCGTCCGCGGTGACCGGTCTGCTCGCGATCCTCGGGTTCTCCCTCTACGACACCGTCGTCGTCTTCGACAAGGTCCGGGAGAACACCCACGAGCGGCTCAAGCCGGGGCAGAGCTACAGCGACGCCGCCAACCTGGCCGTCAACCAGACCCTGGTGCGCTCGGTCAACACCGGCATCGTGGCCCTGATCCCGATCGGCGCGATCCTCTACGTCAGTGCGGTGCAGCTGGGTGCCAGCTCGCTGCAGGACCTCGCGCTCGCGCAGTTCGTCGGTATGGCGGTCGGCGTCTACTCGTCGGTCTTCCTGGCGCCGCGCGTGCTGGTCCACCTCAAGTCCACCGAGAGCGCGATCGTGCTGCAGGAGCGCCGGGCCAAGGCCCGTGCGCGAGCGCAGGCCGACCGCTACGCCTCGGTCCCGGCGTTCGTCGAGGACATGCCCGTCGTCGACGAGCCCGAGGACGACGCCGACCTCGACGACGAGGGACAGCCCGAGAGCCGCCCGACCGCACCGCCGCGTGGCGTCGAGGCGAGCGGCCGAGGGCGCGTCGTACCTCCTTCCCGTGGGCCGGTGAAGCAGAGCAACTCCGCTGGTCGCGTCCAGCCCGTACGGCAGACGAAGTCGAAGCGCGGCAAGAAGTAGTGACCACCCCGGGTGGGTCGGTCGGCGCCGCGGCACGCGAGGCGCTCGCGCGCCTGGTCCTCGACGTCCCCGACTTCCCCGAGCCGGGCATCCTCTTCAAGGACATCACGCCGCTCCTGGGCGACCCCGCCGGCTTCGCGGCCGTGATCGCCGCGCTCGCCGACGTCGGCCGTGACGGCGACGGCACCGTCGTGGTCGACAAGGTGGTCGGCATGGAGGCGCGCGGGTTCATCCTCGCCGCGCCCGTGGCCCTGGCCCTCGGCGTGGGCTTCGTGCCCGTGCGCAAGGTCGGTCGCCTCCCTCGCGCCACGCACGCGGTCTCCTACGCGCTCGAGTACGCCGTGGCGACGCTCGAGGTGCACCAGGACGGCATCGCTCCCGGTGAGCGGGTGCTGCTGGTCGACGACGTGCTCGCCACCGGTGGCACGCTGCAGGCCACCGTCGACCTCGTCGAGGCGTGCGGTGGCACGGCCACGGCCGCGGCGATGCTCATGGAACTGTCGTTCCTGCCCGGCCGTCAGGCGATCGGGGACCTTCCCCTGACCGCCCTGATGACTGTCTGACACGCCGTAGACTCGCAGGGTGACCGAGGAACGCACCGCCCCGCCCGCGCGGGACCGTGCGCCGGAAACCCCCTCGGACGCCGCCCCGCCGTCGGCGCGCAGCATGCGCGCGCGGCTGGCCCGGATGGGCACCCGCACCCAGACCGGCAACCCCGTGCTCGAGCCGCTGTTCCGCGCCGTACGCGCCAACCACCCGAAGGCCGACCTGGCGCTGATCGAGCGCGCCTACGTCACGGCCGAGAAGATGCACGGCACCCAGATGCGCAAGAGCGGTGACCCCTACATCACCCATCCGCTCGCCGTCACCACGATCCTCGCCGACATCGGCATGACCGAGTCGACCCTGGTCGCGGCGCTGCTGCACGACACGGTCGAGGACACGCCCTACACCCTCGACCAGTGTCGCGAGGACTTCGGTGACGAGGTCGCCCGCCTCGTCGACGGCGTGACCAAGCTCGACAAGGTCCAGTACGGCGACTCGGCGCAGGCCGAGACCATCCGCAAGATGATCGTCGCGATGTCGCGCGACATCCGCGTCCTGGTCATCAAGCTCGCCGACCGTCTCCACAACATGCGCACGCTGCGCTACGTGCCGCAAAAGAGCCAGGAGCGCACGGCCCGCGAGACGCTCGACATCTACGCGCCGCTGGCCCACCGGCTCGGCATGAACACCATCAAGTGGGAACTCGAGGACCTCGCGTTCGCGACCCTGCACCCCAAGATCTACGACGAGATCGTGCGGATGGTCGCCGAGCGGGCGCCGTCGCGCGACTCGTTCCTGGCCGAGGTGATCAGCCAGGTCGAGCAGGACCTGCGCGACGCCAAGGTCAAGGCCACCGTGACCGGCCGGCCCAAGCACTACTACTCGATCTACCAGAAGATGATCGTCGGCGGCCGCGACTTCTCCGACATCTACGACCTGGTCGGCATCCGGATCCTGGTCGACGACGACCGCGACTGCTACTCGGTCCTCGGCGTCCTGCACTCGCGCTGGAACCCCGTGCTCGGGCGGTTCAAGGACTACGTCGCGATGCCGAAGTTCAACATGTACCAGTCGCTCCACACCACGGTGATCGGGCCGCAGGGCAAGCCCGTGGAGATGCAGGTCCGGACCTTCGCCCAGCACCGTCGCGCCGAGTACGGCGTCGCCGCGCACTGGAAGTACAAGGAGGACGGCCGCACCGGCGCCGACACCGAGCGCCGCGGCGACATGGACGACATGTCGTGGGTCCGCCAGCTGCTCGACTGGCAGAGCGAGGTCGAGGACCCGGGCGAGTTCCTGGAGTCGCTGCGCTTCGAGATCAACCGCGCCGAGACCTACGTCTTCACGCCCCGGGGCGACGTCATCGCCCTGCCCGCCGGCGCGACCCCCGTCGACTTCGCCTACGCCGTCCACACCGAGGTCGGGCACCACACCATCGGCGCCCGGGTCAACGGCCGGCTGGTCCCGCTCGAGTCGACGCTCGAGAACGGCGACGTCATCGAGGTGTTCACCTCGAAGGCCGCCACGGCCGCGCCCTCCCAGGACTGGCTGACCTTCGTCAAGTCGCCCCGCGCCCGCGCCAAGATCCGCCAGTGGTTCACCAAGGAGCGGCGCGAGGAGGCGATCGAGCGGGGCAAGGACGAGATCGCCAAGCTCATGCGCAAGGAGGGCCTGCCGCTCAAGCGCCTCCTCTCCCACGAGTCGCTGACGCTGGCGGCCGCCCACTACAAAATCGCCGACGTCTCCGCGCTCTACGCGGCGGTGGGCGAGGGCAACCTCAGCGCCCAGGCCGTCGTACGCCGGGTGATCGAGCTGCACGGCGGCAACGAGGGCGCGCAGGAGGACCTCGCCGAGGCGGTGACGATCACCGGTCGCCGCGGCCGCTCCAAGGTCTCCACCGGCAGCGACGCCGGCGTGATCGTCAAGGGCTCACCCGACGTATGGGTCAAGCTGGCCAAGTGCTGCACCCCGGTGCCGCCCGACGACATCCTCGGCTTCGTGACCAAGGGCGGCGGAGTCTCGGTCCACCGCCGCGACTGCACCAACGCCGCCTCGCTGCTCAAGCAGCCCGAGAAGGTGCTCGAGGTCGAGTGGGCCCCGACCGGCAACTCGACGTTCCTGGTCAACATCCAGGTCGAGGCGATCGACCGGGCCCGGCTGCTCTCCGACATCACGATGGTGCTCTCCGACGCCCACGTGAACATCCTCAGCGCCAACCTCTCCACCACCCGCGACCGCGTCGCCAAGAGCCGCTTCACCTTCGAGATGGCCGAGGCCAAGCACCTCGACACCGTCCTCAAGGCCGTCCGCGGCGTCCCCGGTGTCTTCGACGCCTACCGCATCACCCAGTAGCCGGTTGACCCGTCAGAAACTGACACAAAATCACGTTGACCCGCCCGAAAGTTTCGGGCGGGTCAACGTGTATCTCGGTGAGCTTGTGACGGGTCAGCCGGAAAACTCCTGCGAGGCGCGCTTGGCCATCTCGAGGAAGGCCTGACGGGACTCGAGGTTATCCGTGAGCTCCTTGACCTTCTTCTCGTTGCCGGCGGCGCGGGCCTTCTCGAGGTCGGCCTCGACCCCGGCGATGGCGGCCTGGAGCTTGGCGACCATGTCGTCGGCACGCGCGGACTTCTCGGGGTCGGACTTGCGCCACTGCTCGTCCTCGAGCCCGCGGATGGTCTGCTCGACCTTGCGGATGCGCGCCTCGAGGTCCTTGATCTTCTCGCGTGGCACCTTGCCGGCGGCGTCCCACTTCTCGGCGATGTCGCGGAACGCGCGCTTGGCGGCCTCGACGTCGGTCACGGGGAGCAGCGCCTCGGCCTCGACCAGGAGCTTCTCCTTGACCTCGGCGTTGACGGCGAACTCGGCGTCGAGCGCCGCGTTGGCGGCGTCACGGGCACCGAAGAACGTATCCTGGGCGCCGCGGAAGCGGGTCCACAGGGCGTCGTCGACGTCCTTGGGCGCCGGGCCGGCGGCCTTCCAGTCGCGCATCAGGTCGCGGTAGCGGCCCGCGGTCGGGCCCCACTCGGTCGACGACGCGAGCTCCTCGGCCTGCTTGGCCAGCCGCTCCTTGACCACCTGGGCGGACGCGCGCTTCTCGTCCTGCTCGGCGAAGTGCGACTTGCGCCGCCTCGTGTACGACGTCCGCGCACCCGAGAAGCGCTTCCACAGCGCGTCGTCGGAGGCCCGGTCGATGCGGGGGAGCGCCTTCCACTCGTCGAGCAGCTCGCGGAGCTTGTTGGCGCCGTGACGCCAGTCGTTGCCCTCCGCGATCTTCTCCGCGGCGGCGACGATCTTCTCCTTCTGCTCCTTCGACTCGGCGGCCTTCTGGGCCTTCTCCGCCTTGCGCGCGGCGCGCTGCTGGGCGATGACCGGGCCGAGCGAGTCGAGCCGGGCCGCCAGAGCAGCCAGGTCGCCCACGGCGTTGGCCTCGACCACCTGGGCCCGCACGAGCTTGATCGTCTCAGCCGCCTCCTCGGGTGCGAGGACCCCGGAGCGCACCCGCTGGTCGAGCAGGGAGACCTCGGTCTCGAGCGCGAGATAGCGGTCGGTGTAGAACTTCAGCGCCTCTTCCGGCGTCCCGACGGGGTACTGACCGACGGCTCGTTCGCCGTCGGAGGTCCTCACGTAGACGGTGCCGTCGTTGCCGACGCGACCCCATTCGGTGCTCGTCACTGCAGTCCCTCGCTTGTTGCCCGGCAGAAGCAGTGGCCCACACTAGTGTGCAGATACCGGGGGGACGACCGATGGCTCGTCTCGATAGTGTTGCGGAGTGTTGATCGCCGGTTTCCCTGCAGGACCCTGGGGCACGAACTGCTACGTCGCCGCCACCGGCCCGGGCAGCGAGTGCGTCGTCGTCGACCCCGGGAAGGACGCCGCCGACGGCGTGGCCGAGGTGGTGCGCGAGCACCGGCTCAAGCCCGTCGCCGTCCTGGTCACTCACGGCCACGTCGACCACATGTGGTGCGTGGCGCCCGTGGCCGGCACCTACGACGCCACCGCGTGGATCCACCCCAGCGACCGGCACCTGCTCTCCGACCCGATGGCGGGCATGTCCCCCGAGAGCTCCGCGATGCTGCTCGGCGGCAACTACACCTGGGCCGAGCCCGACGACGTACAGGAGCTGGGCGACCTCCAGGAGCTCGAGCTGGCCGGCCTGCGGTTCGTGGTCGACCACACGCCCGGCCACACCGAGGGCTCGGTGACCTTCCGTACGCCGTACGACGCCCAGGACATCTCCGAGGTGATGTTCTCCGGAGACCTGCTGTTCGCCGGCTCGATCGGGCGCACCGACCTCCCGGGCGGCGACCACCCCACGATGCTGCGCAGCCTGGCCACCAAGGTGCTGCCACTCGCCGACGACATCGTGGTGCTGCCCGGCCACGGCGAGCAGACCTCCATCGGCCGCGAGCGCGCGACCAACCCGTTCCTCCAGGACCTCGTGACCCGATGACCGCCAAGCCCACACCCCTCAGCGGGTTCCCCGAGCTGCTGCCCGCGCAGCGCGCCGTCGAGCGCGACGTGATCGGGTCGCTGTCGCGCAGCTTCGAGCTGCACGGCTTCGCCAACATCGAGACCCGCGTCGTCGAGCCCCTCGACCGCCTGGCCAAGGGGGGCGAGGTCGACAAGGAGATCTACGTCCTGCGCCGCCTGCAGGCCGAGGACACCGCCGACGACACCGGTCTGGGCCTCCACTTCGACCTCACCGTGCCGTTCGCCCGCTACGTCCTGGAGCACGCCGGTCACCTCGAGTTCCCGTTCCGCCGCTACCAGGTGCAGCCCGCCTGGCGCGGCGAGCGCCCCCAGGAGGGGCGCTACCGCCAGTTCACGCAGGCCGACGTCGACATCGTCGGCAAGGACGAGCTGCCGTTCCACCACGACATCGAGGTGATGCGGGTGATGGTGGAGGCGCTGGACGCGCTGCCCCTGCCGCCGCTGAGCTTCCAGTTCAACAACCGCAAGCTGATCCAGGGCTTCTACCGCGGCCTCGGCCTGGCCGACGTCACCGCGGCCATCCGCACCATCGACAAGCTCGACAAGCTCCCCGCCGAGCAGGTCGCGGCGCTGCTGGTCAGCGACGCCGGCGCGACGCCGGAGCAGGCGCAGCGCTGCCTCGAGCTCGCGACCATCCGGGTGCCCGACACGTCCTTCGTCGAGCGCGTGCGCGCGCTCGGGGTCGAGGACCCGCTGCTCGAGGAGGGCCTCGCCGAGCTCGCGGCCGTGGTGGCCGGGTGCGGCGCCGGGGAGCGACGCCGCGTGACGGTCGAGGCCAACCTGCGCATCGCGCGCGGCCTCGACTACTACACCGGCACCGTCGTCGAGATCTTCATGGAGGGCTACGAGCGCCTCAAGTCCGTCGGCGGCGGCGGTCGTTACGACGCCCTGGCCACTGACGGCCGTACGACGTACCCCGGCGTGGGCGTCTCCTTCGGCGTCTCCCGCACCCTCATCCCGTTGCTGGCCGACGGCGTGCTCGCCGGCAGCCGCGCCGTGCCGAGCGCCGTGCTCGTGGCCGTCACCGATGAGGACACCCGGGCCGAGAGCGAGGCCGTCGCCGCGCAGCTGCGTGCGCGTGGCGTCAACACCGAGGTCTCCGCGTCCGCCCAGAAGTTCGGCAAGCAGATCCGCTACGCCGACCGCCGCGGCATCCCCTTCGTCTGGTTCCGTCAGGACGACGGCAGCCACGAGGTCAAGGACATCCGTACCGGCGACCAGGTCACCGCCGACCCGGCGACCTGGACACCACCCACCGACGACCTGCGACCGCAGGTCCTCTTGAAGGAGCAGCAGTGATCCGCACCCATGACGCCGGCGCCCTCCGCGCCGAGCACGTCGGCCAGACCGTCACCCTCGCCGGGTGGGTGGCCAAGCGGCGCGATCACGGCGGGGTCGCCTTCCTCGACCTGCGCGAGGCCAGTGGCGTCGTCCAGGTCGTCGTGCGCGACGAGGCCGTCGCCCACTCCCTGCGCAGCGAGTTCTGCATCTCGGTCACCGGCCAGGTCAGCGCCCGCCCCGAGGGCAACGCCAACCCCAACCTGCCGTCGGGCGAGATCGAGGTCATCGCCGACCACCTTGAGGTGCTCAGCGCCGCGGCACCGCTGCCGTTCCCCATCGACGACCACGTCGACGTGGGGGAGGAGGCCCGGCTCAAGCACCGCTACCTCGACCTGCGCCGCAGCGGCCCCAACGCCGCCCTGCGCCTGCGCAGCAAGGTCAACAAGGCGGCGCGCGACGTCCTCGACGCCCACGAGTTCGTGGAGATCGAGACGCCCACGCTGACCCGCTCCACCCCCGAGGGCGCCCGCGACTTCCTGGTCCCGGCCCGGCTCCAGCCCGGCAGCTGGTACGCCCTGCCCCAGAGCCCGCAGCTGTTCAAGCAGCTGCTGATGGTCGCGGGTATGGAGCGCTACTTCCAGATCGCGCGCTGCTACCGCGACGAGGACTTCCGCGCCGACCGGCAGCCGGAGTTCACCCAGCTCGACATCGAGATGAGCTTCGTCGAGCAGGACGACGTCCTCGCCCTCGCCGAGGAGATCCTGGTCGCGCTCTGGAAGCTGATCGGGCACGACGTCCCCACGCCGCTGCCGCGGATGACCTACGCCGAGTCGATGGCCCGCTTCGGCACCGACAAGCCCGACCTGCGCATGGGCCTCGAGCTGGTCGACTGCACCGACTACTTCCGCGACACCCCGTTCCGCGTCTTCTCCCCGGAGAACGCCGAGTACGTCGGTGCCGTGGTCATGCCCGGCGGGGCCGGCCAGCCGCGCAAGAAGCTCGACGCCTGGCAGGAGTGGGCCAAGCAGCGTGGCGCCAGGGGACTGGCCTACGTGCTGGTCCAGGAGGGAGGCGAGCTCGGGGGACCGGTCGCCAAGAACCTCTCCGAGGAGGAGCGCTCCGGCCTGGCCGCGCACGTCGGCGCCGAGCCCGGTGACTGCATCTTCTTCGCCGCCGGCGCCATCAAGTCCAGCCGTGCCCTGCTGGGCGCCGCGCGGCTCGAGATCGGCCGCCGCGGCGAGCTGATCGACGAGAGCGCCTGGAGCTTCCTCTGGGTCCTCGACGCGCCTCTCTTCGAGCCCACCGCCGACGCGAAGGCCTCCGGCGACGTCGCCCTGGGCTACAGCGCCTGGACGGCCGTCCACCACGCCTTCACGTCCCCGCAGGACCTCGAGAGCTTCGACTCCGACCCGGGCAACGCCCTGGCCTGGGCCTACGACATCGTCTGCAACGGCAACGAGATCGGCGGCGGCTCGATCCGTATCCACCGCGAGGACATCCAGAAGCGGGTCTTCGCGATCATGGGGATCGACGAGGCGGAGTCGCAGGAGAAGTTCGGCTTCCTCCTCGACGCCTTCAAGTACGGCGCGCCCCCGCACGGTGGCATCGCGTTCGGCTGGGACCGCATCGTGGCGCTGCTCGCCGGCACCGACTCGATCCGCGACGTGATCGCGTTCCCGAAGTCGGGAGGCGGGTTCGACCCGCTCACCGCTGCCCCGGCACCGATCACGCCCGAGCAGCGCAAGGAAGCCGGGGTTGACGCGGTTCCCGAGAAGGTTGAAGGCCAGGAGGCCTGACCGCAGGATAAACACTGGACAAATCTGCCGAGACCAGATCGTTACGCGGGGGAGACCCGGAGTGCGCGCTGTGTCACATAGAGTCGCCCGCGGCGCAAAGGGCGCAGCTGGGACGATCTTCCGGTCCGCCGACCAAGTGGCAGTCACTGCCTGGACGAGGTGAGCATGTCGACACCCACGATGGGGTCCGAAACTCTCGGACACTTGAGTGAAGAGGCACTTCCCGGCGACGAAGCACCCGCCACGAAGCGCCAGGTGTCGGGCAAGTCCCCGCTCCGGATCGCGGCCGGGCGGCTCCGTCAGGACAAGGTCGCGATGGTGTGCCTGACGATCGTCGTGATCTTCGGCCTCATCGCCATCTTCGCCGGCACCATCGCGGGTTGGTTCAACGTGACCACCACGCCGGGCAACCCTGCCGAGGACCTCAACTACCTCAACGGCGGCATGCCCTACAAGGGCCCGCCCAACGGCAGCTTCGACCCCGACCACCCGTTCGGCATCGCGCCGAAGACGGCGACGGACAACCTCGCCACCTGGCTCTACGGCTGCCGCACCTCGATGATGATCGCCACGTCGGCGACCATCCTCGCCTCGCTGCTCGGGATCGTGCTCGGCCTGGTCGCGGGCTTCGTGGGTGGCATCGTCGACAAGATCATCTCCTTCGTCACCGACCTGTTCCTCACGCTGCCGTTCCTGCTGATGGCGCTGGTGATCGCCCCCATCCTCAGCGAGCGGTTCGCCCTCAAGCCCGACACCTACAAGCAGATGCAGCTGTTGTCGCTGATCGTGATCCTGGCCGGGTTCGGCTGGATGGGTGTCGCGCGGCTCGTGCGCGGCGAGGTGCTGTCGCTGCGTGAGCGTGAGTTCATCCTGTCCTCCCAGGTGATCGGGATGTCGACCCCTCGGATCATGTTCAAGGAGCTGCTGCCCAACCTGGTCGCCCCGATCGTCGTCGCCATCTCGCTGATGCTGCCGGCGTTCATCGCCGCCGAGGCCGGCCTGGCCTACCTCGGGGTCGGCATCACCCAGGGCTCCTCGTGGGGCCAGACGATCCTTCAAGCGAGCAGCTACTTCGAGCACTATCCGCTCTACCTGTGGGAGCCCCTGCTCGGCATCGTCGTGCTGGTGCTCGCACTCAACCTCCTCGGCGACGCGATCCGCGATGCCGTCGATCCCAAGACCCGGCGCTAGCGCGCCGGTACCCCCAGATGTTGTCGCGGGCTGGGGCTCGTGGCACGGATGAAAAATAGAGAGGCTGGACAAATGAAGCGCACCAAGTCGCTTGCTGTCGTCGCTGCCTTCGCCATGGTCACGCTTGCGGCCTGTGGTGGAGACGGTGGAGACGGCAACACCGAACCGAGTGGCACCGAAACGTTCATCGACCCCGAGGCTGGCTTCGGTAAGATCGCCGACGCCGAAGGGCCCGCACCGGAGCCCGAGGGCGCCACCGCCGGTGGCACCATCACGGTGTTGATCCCGAGCGACCCCGGTCCCGAGGACCTCGACCCGACCAACGGGTGGTCCGTGCTCGGCAACTCCATCCAGCAGGCGCTCACCAACCGCTCGCTGACCCAGTTCCGTCGCAACGCGGAGGGCTCCATGGAGCTCGTCCCCGACCTCGCGACCGACCTCGGCCGTCCCAACGAGGACTTCACCGAGTGGACGTTCACGATCAAGGACAACGTGCGCTGGGAGAACGGCGACCCGGTCACCCCCGAGGAGATCAAGTACGGCGTCGAGCGCTCGTTCGACTCCGAGACCTTCACCTCCGGCCCCGGCCAGGTCTACTCCGTGTCGAACTTCGACTGCGGCGAGGGCTACACCGGTCCGCAGGACGGTGACTGCCCCGGCATCACCATCGACGGCCAGGACATCACCTTCAAGATGCAGCAGGCCTTCCCGGACATGGACTTCTGGTCCACGTTCATGGCGATCGGTCCGATCCCGCTCGAGAACTCCGACTTCCCCGAGTACGGCCGCGACCCGCTCGCGACCGGCCCGTACATGATCGAGGAGTTCCGCGTCAACGAGTCGCTGACGCTGGTCAAGAACCCCGAGTGGGACCCGGCCAGCGACCCGGCGCGTCACCAGTACGCCGACAAGTGGATCTTCAAGTTCGACCAGGACCAGGAGAAGACCGACCAGATCCTGCTCAGCGACACTCCTGAGTCGCAGACGACCGTCTCCAACGGTCTCGGCGCCACGAACGTGCAGGACCTGCAGGCCGCTCTGGGTGACAACTACATCCAGCAGACCGGTCAGTGCGTCAGCTACCGCACGCCTGACTACACGAAGATCACCGACATCAACATCCGCAAGGCGATCGCCTGGGGTTACGACTTCAAGAACATCCAGCTCGCCGGCGGCAACATCCCCGGCCTGACCCGGATCCCGGCCAGCGCGATCATGCCTCCGGGCATGTCCGGCCGGAAGGCGTACTTCCCCGACGGGGAGCAGTTCGAGTACAACCCCGAGAAGGCCAAGCAGTACCTGGCCGACGCCGGCGAGGAGGGGTACAAGCTGACGTTCATCTACGACGACTCTGACCCCGAGACGAAGGCTGCCGCCGAGCAGGAGAAGAAGGGCTACGAGCAGGCCGGCTTCACGGTCGAGATGATCCCGTACCAGGACGACGCTTACGCGCTCTGGGACGACAAGGACAGCCCGATCAACAAGAAGCTCAACCTGCGCGCGGTCAACTGGTGCTCCGACTGGCCGTCGGCCTCCACGATGATCCCGCCGCTGATCGAGACCGGTCAGCCCTACAACACCTCCTACTTCTCGGAGCAGGAAGTTGACGACCGCATCAAGGAGATCGCCACCCTCCCGCTGGAGGACCAGGCTGCTGCCTGGGGTGACCTGGACGAGCTCATCGGTACCAAGTACCTCCCGATGATCCCGACCGCCTACCGCAACGACCTGTTCGGTGCGGGCTCCAAGATCGGTGGCTTCAGCGGTGACGCGGCCATGAGCGCGATCTACTACAAGGACCTGTTCGTCAAGCCCTGACGTAACAAGTTCTCTAGCTGATCTAGCTGGTTAGGACGGACGGGGGTCGGGTGAAAGCCCGGCCCCCCTCCGCTCCGGCCCGTCTTCCGACGTACTACCGTCGGTCCCCTGTGAGAGGTATCGAGCGATGTTTGCCTACATCATCAAGCGGCTGCTGTCCGGAGTCATCGTCGTCATCTTGGTGTCGATGGCCGTCTTCGCGCTCTTCTGGTACGGCCCTTCGAGTCCCGCTCGACCCATCTGTCTCGCCGAGACCGGCAACCGCTGCACCCCGGACCGCCTCGAGAACTACGAGGAGCAGCTGGGCTACAACAACAACATCGTCGATGAGTACGGCAACTACGCGAAGGGCATCTTCACCGGCCGCGAGATGCCGATCGGCAACGTCGTCATCGACTGCGACCGGCCCTGCCTCGGGTTCTCGCACCGCTCCCGTGCGCTCGTCTGGGACGAGCTGGTCGAGCGGCTCCCGGCCACCATCTCGGTGGCCGTCGGTGGCGCCTTCCTCTACCTCGCCCTAGGCATCCCCATCGGCGTCGCGGCCGCACGACGGCGCGGCACGCTCGGGGACAAGCTGCTGGTGAGCAGCTTCCTCTTCCTGAGCTCGGTGCCCTACTACCTCTTCGCGCTGCTCGCGTGGCTCTACTTCACGCTGATCTGGCAGGTGCCGATCCTCGGCAGCAGCGGCTACACCCCGATCACGGACAACCCGGCCGAGTGGTTCAAGGGGATGCTCCTGCCGTGGCTGTGCCTCGGCATCTTCGGCTGCACCCAGTACACCCGGTACACGCGCGGCGCGATGGTCGAGACCCTGAGCGAGGACTACATCCGCACCGCCAAGGCCAAGGGCCTGCCACCCAGCACGGTCGTCTACCGGCACGGGCTGCGCAGCGCGCTGGTCCCGGTAGTCACCGTCTTCGGTATCGACCTCGGGGTGCTGCTGGCCGGCACGATCTTCACCGAGCGGATCTTCGAGATCCAGGGCATCGGCCGTTGGGGCCTGAGCGCCGTCCAGGCTTTCGACCTGCCCGTGGTGTCGGCCACCGCCCTGTTCGGTGCCATCCTGATCGTCATCAGCAACCTGATCGTCGACGTCATCTACAGCGTCCTCGACCCCCGAGTGAGGCTTTCGTGAACGACCCAGACGCGTTCCTCGTCGTCGAGGACCTCTCCGTCGAGTTCCCGACCCCCGACGGGCCCGTACGCGCCGTCAACAACCTGAGCTACACCCTCGGCCTGGGCCAGACCCTCGGCATCGTGGGGGAGTCGGGCTCGGGCAAGTCGGTCTCGAGCATGGCGGTGCTGGGCCTGCACGACGCCGACCGTACCAAGATCACCGGCTCGATCCGCGTCGGCGGCACCGAGGTCGTCGGGCTCAACGAGCCCGGCCTGCGCAAGCTGCGCGGCAACTCCGTGGCGATGATCTTCCAGGACGCGCTGGCCGCGCTCCACCCGTTCTACCGGGTGGGCTCGCAGCTGGCCGAGGCCTACCAGGTCCACCACCCGTCGGCGTCCAGGCGCGACGCCCGCCGCAAGGCGATCGAGATGCTCGACAGAGTCGGCATCCCGCAGCCGGACAGCCGCGTCGACGACTTCCCGCACCAGTTCTCCGGGGGCATGCGGCAGCGCGCGATGATCGCGATGGGCCTGATCAACGACCCGTCGCTGCTGATCGCCGACGAGCCGACCACGGCCCTCGACGTGACGGTGCAGGCCCAGATCCTCGACCTACTGCAGGACCTCCAGCGCGAGTTCAACTCGGCGGTCGTCATCATCACCCACGACCTCGGCGTCATCGCGGAGATGGCCGACGAGGTCTTGGTCATGTACGCCGGCCGCTGTGTCGAGTACGGCCCGACCAAGGAGATCCTGGTCTCGCCGGAGATGCCCTACACGTGGGGCCTGCTCTCGAGCATCCCCGACGTG
This sequence comes from Nocardioides szechwanensis, assembly GCF_900103935.1. GTDB lineage: Bacteria > Actinomycetota > Actinomycetes > Propionibacteriales > Nocardioidaceae > Nocardioides > Nocardioides szechwanensis. The sequence continues at coordinate 72,612 of NZ_FNIC01000006.1, read as the reverse complement.
TCGGCCGACATCGACGCGCGGCTGATCCCGATCCCGGGCAACCCGCCGAGCCTGCTGTCGCCGCCCAGCGGCTGCTCCTTCCACCCGAGGTGCGCCCACGTCGACAAGGTGCCCGGCGACCTGTGCGCCACCCAGCTGCCCGAGCTGCTGGAGGGATCCAACGGTCCCGGCCACGTGAAGCGCTGTCACCTGGCCAACCCGCAGGAGGTCTTCCGGCGCGAGGTCCTCGCCGAGATCGCCCCTGACCTGGTGGAGGAGAGCTGATGTCCGAGCGGGACACCACAGCCGATGAGCTGGTGCCGGAGCAGCAGGCCGAGATCGAGCCTGCGCCGGCGCTGACCCCTGAGGTCCCCAAGTTCGAGGAGCTGGCCCAGCAGGCACACACCGCTGCTGCGCTGGACCTCTCGCGCGGCACCGTGCTCGAGGTCGACAACCTCAAGATGTACTTCCCCGTGAAGTCCGGCGGGCTGATCCGACGCAAGGTCGGCGACGTCCAGGCGGTCGACGGCGTCTCGTTCGAGGTGCCCCGTGGCGGCTCGCTCGGCCTGGTCGGTGAGTCCGGCTGCGGCAAGTCCACCACCGGTCGGCTGATCACCCGGCTCTACACCCCGACCGGCGGCCGGATCCTCTTCGAGGACCGCGACATGGCCAAGCTGAGCAAGCGTGAGCTCAAGCCGCTGCGCCGCGAGATCCAGATGATCTTCCAGGACCCCTACACCTCGCTCAACCCGCGCCACACGGTCGGCGCGATCATCGGGGCGCCGCTCGAGGTGCACAAGGTGGTGCCGAAGAAGCAGATCCTCCCGCGCGTGCAGGAGCTGCTCGAGGTGGTCGGTCTCAACCCCGAGCACTACAACCGCTACCCCAACGAGTTCTCCGGCGGCCAGCGCCAGCGCATCGGCATCGCCCGCGCGCTGACGCTCAACCCGAAGCTGCTCGTCGCCGACGAACCCGTCTCGGCCCTCGACGTGTCCATCCAGGCGCAGGTGATCAACCTCCTCCAGGACATCCAGAAGGAGTTCGACGTCGCGTTCCTGTTCATCGCCCACGACCTCGCCGTCGTGCGTCACTTCTGCCCCGAGGTGGCGGTGATGTACCTCGGCAAGATCGTCGAGATCGGCGACCGCGACAGCATCTACGCGCACGCGCACCACCCCTACACCCAGGCGCTGCTCTCGGCCGTCCCCGACATCAAGCAGGCCGCGATCGGCGGCCGGCGCGAGCGGATCCGCCTCGAGGGCGACGTACCGAGCCCGATCAACCCGCCCTCCGGCTGCCGGTTCCGCACGCGGTGCCCGATCGCCCAGGACATCTGCGCCCGGCACGAGCCGCCGCTGCTCCAGATCGGCAAGCGGCACAAGGTCGCCTGCCACTTCCCGGGACCGATCGGTGCCCACCCGGACGCGCCGATCACGGCCCGTCTGCTCGGCACCGACGAGGTGGGCAACCCCGACCCGGGTGCCACGCCGAGCCCGCAGATCACCAACAAGCCGGGCTTCGACGACACCTGGTTCGACCTGGATGCGAAGACGTTTGGACGAGCCTGAGGGTCTGTTCGACACGGCAACGCCTACGCCCAGGCGCACCGGCGGTGGCTCCCTGGCAGGCAACACGCACGCCTCGGCGCCGCTGGCGGTACGGATGCGCCCGCGCACCCTCGACGAGCTCGTGGGGCAGGGCCAGCTCCGGGCACCGGGGTCGCCGCTGCGCCAGCTGATCGAGGGCGACCGGTCGATGTCGCTGCTGCTGTGGGGACCTCCCGGCACCGGCAAGACCACGATCGCGGCGATCCTCAGCCAGCAGACCGACCGTCGCTTCGTCGAGGTCTCGGCCGTGTCGGCCGGCGTCAAGGAAGTGCGGGCGGCCATCGACGCCGCCCGTTCCGAGCTGGTCAACGCGGGGCGCGAGACGGTGCTGTTCGTCGACGAGGTCCACCGCTTCAGCAAGGCCCAGCAGGACGCGCTGCTGCCCGGCGTCGAGAACCGTTGGGTGACGCTGGTCGCGGCCACCACGGAGAACCCCTTCTTCTCGGTGATCTCGCCTCTGCTCTCCCGCAGCCTGCTGCTGCGCCTGGAGTCGCTGACCGACGACGACGTACGCCGGGTGGTCGACCAGGCGCTCACCGACGAGCGTGGGTTCGGTGGCCGGCTCACCGTCGAGCCCGAGGCGCTCGAGCACCTCGTGCGCCTCGCGGGCGGCGACGCCCGGCGCTCGCTGACCTACCTCGAGGCCTCGGCCGGAGCGGCGCAGGCGCGGGGGAGCGACGTGGTCGACCTCGAGATGGCCGAGACGGCCGTCGACCAGGCGGCGGTGCGCTACGACCGGCAGGGCGACCAGCACTACGACGTGACGAGCGCCTTCATCAAGTCGATCCGCGGCTCCGACGCCGACGCCGCGCTGCACTACCTGGCACGGATGATGGAGGCCGGCGAGGACCCGCGCTTCATCGCGCGCCGGCTGGTGATCCTGGCCAGCGAGGACATCGGCCTGGCCGACCCCACCGCCCTGACCACGGCGGTGGCGGCCGCGCAGGCGGTGCAGCTGATCGGCATGCCCGAGGCGAGGCTCAACCTCGCGCAGGCCACGATCGCGCTCGCGGTCGCCCCCAAGTCCAACGCCGTGATCGTCGGCATCGACGCTGCCTCCGCCGACGTCCGCGCGGGCAAGATCGGGCCGGTGCCGCCCCACCTGCGCGACGCCCACTACTCGGGAGCCAAGAAGATCGGCCACGGCGAGACCTACAAGTACAGCCACGACGAGCCCTACGGCGTGGCCGAGCAGCAGTACGCCCCGGACGTCGTGCTCGACGCGGAGTACTACCGCCCCAGCGGCCTCGGCGCGGAGGCCGCGCTCAAGGAACGCTGGGACCGCATCCGGCGCCTGATCCGTGGTCAGGGGCCACCGGACGCGCGATAGGGTCGACCACTGTGACCGACGACTGGACCGTGCCGGCGTGGACCGTCATGTCCGCGCTCGTCGTGCTGCTCCTGCTCGGCGTCGGCGTCCTCGTGTCCCTGGCCCGCACCCGCTCGCGCACGACGGCCGCTCTCGCGGCGGCCCACGCGGAGGCCGCGGCGCTCCAGGCCCAGGTCCAGGCGATCGAGCGGCGCCTCGCCGAGCCGCCGCCGGCGCCGCCCCGGGCCGAGCCGGACTACGTGATCACCCACCTCGGCGACGAGGAGCTCTCCGGCACCCCGTCGGACACCGTGCCGGCGGTCCCCGCGCCGCTGTTCGCCGACCTGGTGCTGCGCGAGAGCGTCGTGCAGGCGGCGTCGCTGGCGGCGGGCCTGCGCCGCGCGCTCGCGCCGGAGATGCGCCACAAGATCCGCTTCGAGATGCGCCGCGAGGTCAAGCGGGCCCGCAAGCAGCGCCGCGCCGACCTGCGTGACGCCCGCCGGGCGTGGGAGGCCCAGCAACGCGCCGGGGCCGACGCGGCATGAACCGGGGCCTCTGGTTCGTCGCCGGGGCCGGGGCCGGGATCTACACCATGATCCGGGCTCGGCGCGCCGCCGAAGCACTCACCGTCGACGGTCTCAAGGACCGGTTCGGCGCCGCCGCGGTCGGCGCGCGGATGTTCCGCGACGAGGTCGCGCAGGGCAAGGCCGAGGCCGAAACCGAGTTGCGCGACCGCCTGGGTCTCGTGCCTCATGGCATCCCCGAGCTCACCCGCGTGCCGTCACCGACCGACGTACCCGCATCACCAGAAGAGGAAGGCACCAGCTGATGGACACCGCGGAGATCCGCCGACGGTTCGTCGCTCACTTCGAGCGCAACGAGACCGTGGGGGCACACCAGGCGGTGGCTTCGGCGTCCCTGCTGCTCGACGACCCGAACCTGCTGTTCGTCAACGCCGGGATGGTGCCGTTCAAGCCCTACTTCCTCGGTCAGGAGACGCCGCCCTACGACCGGGCCGTGAGCGTGCAGAAGTGCGTGCGCACCCCCGACATCGAGGACGTCGGCAAGACCACGCGGCACGGCACGTTCTTCGAGATGTGCGGCAACTTCTCCTTCGGCGACTACTTCAAGGAAGGCGCGATCGAGCTCGCCTGGGACCTGTGCACCAAGTCCCAGGCCGACGGCGGCTTCGGTCTCGAGGAGAGCCGGCTGTGGCCGAGCGTCTACGTCGACGACCCCGAGGCGGTGCAGCTGTGGATGAAGGCCACCGGCCTGCCCGAGGAGCGGATCGTCAAGCTCGGCAAGCGCGAGAACTACTGGTCGATGGGCGTGCCCGGCCCCGGCGGCCCGTGCTCGGAGATCCTCTACGACCGTGGCCTGGAGTACGGCCCGGACGGTGAGTTCGCGACCACGTCCCGGCTGGTCATGCCCACCGAGCTGGAGGACCGCTACCTCGAGATCTGGAACCTCGTCTTCATGCAGGACGAGCTCAGCGCGGTGCGCAGCAAGGAGGACTTCGACATCCTCGGCTCGCTGCCCAAGCGCAACATCGACACCGGCATGGGCCTCGAGCGGGTCGCGTTCCTGCTCCAGGAGAAGCAGAACATGTACGAGATCGACGTCATGTTCCCCGTCATCCAGCGCGCCGAGGAGCTCACCGGGCGCCGCTACGGCGCCGACCACGGCGACGACGTGCGGTTCCGGGTGGTCGCCGACCACATCCGCAGCTCGATGATGCTGATCGGTGACGGTGTCACGCCCGGCAACGAGGCGCGTGGCTACGTGCTCCGGCGCCTGCTGCGCCGCGCCGTACGGTCCATGCGCCTGCTCGGCTACGAGGACCCGGCGCTGCCCGAGCTGATGCCCGTCAGCCGGGACAAGATGGGCGAGACCTACACCGAGCTGCACCAGGACTGGGACCGGATCGCGCGGGTCGCCTACGGCGAGGAGGACGCGTTCCGCAAGACCCTCCAGGCCGGCACCCAGATCTTCGACCTCGCGGCCGGCGAGGTCCGCGCCAGCGGGTCGACCACGCTGTCCGGCGACCGCGCCTTCGCGCTGCACGACACCTACGGCTTCCCGATCGACCTGACCCTCGAGATGGCCTCCGAGGCCGGGCTCAAGGTCGACGAGGAGGGCTTCCGTAACCTGATGGCCGAGCAGCGCGAGCGGGCCAAGGCCGACGCGCGCGCCAAGAAGGGCCAGCACGCCGACACCTCCGTCTACCGCTCGATCCTCGACGAGCACGGCCCCACCGAGTGGCTGGCCTACGAGACGCTGCAGACCGAGTCGACTCCGCTGCGCCTGCTCAAGGGCGGCAGCGCCGGCCAGGTGCTCGAGCCCGGTGACGTCGGCGAGCTCGTGCTCGACCGGACACCGTTCTACGCCGAGTCCGGTGGCCAGGCGGCTGACGCGGGCACCATCGAGTTCGACGGCGGGCGCCTGGAGGTGCTCGACGTGCAGCGGCCGGTCCGCGGCCTGGTCGTGCACCAGGTGCGCTGTGTCGACGGTCAGTTCGTGCCCGGCACCAACGTGCTCGCCTCGGTCGACCCGGAGTGGCGCACAGGTGCCCGGCAGGCCCACTCCGGCACGCACGTCGTGCATGCCGCGCTGCGCGAGGTGCTCGGCCCCAGCGCGCTGCAGTCAGGCTCCTACAACCGTCCCGGCTACCTGCGGCTCGACTTCGGCTGGACGGCCGGTCTGACGCCCGCCCAGGTGCGCGACATCGAGCAGGTCTCCAACGAGGCCCTGCGCGCCGACCTGCCGGTCGGTTGGCAGTACATGACCCTCTCCGAGGCCAAGGAGTGGGGCGCGATCGCGCTGTTCGGCGAGACCTACGACGACCAGAAGGTGCGCGTCGTCGAGATCGGCGGCCCCTGGTCGCGCGAGCTCTGCGGTGGCACCCACGTCGCCCACTCGTCGCAGATCGGGACCGTGGTCGTGACCAGCGAGGCGTCGATCGGCTCGGGCAACCGCCGGATCGAGGCGTTCACCGGCGTCGAGGGCTTCGCCTACCTCGCGCGCGAGCGCGACGTAGTCTCCCAGCTCACGGGCCTGCTCAAGACCCAGCCCGACGACCTCGTGGGCCGCGTCGGCGACCTGGTCGAGCGGCTCCGCCAGGCCGAGAAGGAACTCGAGAAGGGCCGCGTCGCCCAGCTGCTCGCCGGTGCCGGCCAGCTCGCCGCGTCGGCGACCAAGGTCGGCGACGTCAACGTGGTCGCGCAGCGCGCCGACGGCGCCAGCGCCGGCGACGTACGCGCACTCGCCCTCGACGTACGCAGCCGGATGAGCGCGTCCGAGCCCGGCGTGGTCGTCATCATCGGTGGCCCCGAGAGCAAGGTTGCGGTCGTCGCGGCGGTCAACGACGAGGCTCGCTCGCGCGGGCTGTCGGCCAACGCGCTGGTGCGCGCGGTGGGCCCGCTGCTCGGCGGCAAGGGCGGCGGCAAGGACGACGTGGCCCAGGGCGGCGGCACCGACGCCTCCCGGATCGACGAGGCGCTCGCCCTGGTGCCGGCCGAGGTGGCCCGCTCCTGATGCGCCACGGCGTACGGCTCGGCATCGACCCGGGGGACGCCCGGATCGGGGTCGCGCGGAGCGACCCGTCCGGCTTCCTGGCGACGCCGGTCGAGACCGTACGCCGGGGCAAGGGCGACCTGCGCCGGATCGCGGCCATCCTCGCGGAGGAGGAGGCCGTCGAGGTGGTGGTCGGGCTGCCCCGTTCCCTGTCCGGACGCGAGGGACCGGCCGCGGACAAGGTGCGCGAGTTCGCCGCCAAGCTGGCCGAGAAGGTGGCACCCGTGCCGGTGCGGCTGTGCGACGAGAGGCTGACCACCGTGTCGGCGGAGGCTATGCTGCGCGACCGTGGCCAGAAGGGCCGCAAACGGCGGGCGGTGGTCGACCAGGCCGCCGCCGTCCTGATCCTGCAGCACGCGCTCGACACCGAACGCGCCACGGGCAACGCACCGGGTGAGATCGTGGAGGAGACCCATGAGTGACCCAGCGAACCAGCCAGCACACGACCCCGTGACCGGCGAGCACGACGAGGGCTTGCTGGACGACGACCTCTACCAGGCCTCGGCCGGTGGACGGCGCCGCAAGGGGCGCGGCATCTCCGGGTGCCTGCCGGTGCTGGTGGCGCTCGCGATCGTCGCCGGGCTGCTCTACTTCGGGGTCACCCGGGGCATCGACTTCCTGCAGGACCAGTTCAGCGACGCCGAGGACTACCCCGGCCCCGGCAGCGGCCAGGTGACCTTCGAGGTCGTCAGCGGCGACAGCATCTCCGACATGGGCCGCAACCTGAAGGCCGCGGGCGTGGTGGCCTCGGTCGAGGCGTTCACCGCGGCCGCCGGGCAGAACCCCGAGGCGACCTCGATCCAGGCCGGCTACTACTCGCTTCAGAAGAAGATGAAGGCCGAGGACGTCGTCGCGATCCTGGTCGACCCCGGCAACGTCAACAAGGGGATCGAGAAGGTGACCTTCCCCGAGGGGCTCACGGTGGACCAGATGGTCGACATCCTGGTGGAGAAGACCGACTTCAAGAAGAAGGCCGTCACCCGCGCCCTGGACGACGCCGAGGCGCTCGGGCTGCCCGACTACGCCGAGGGCAACCCGGAGGGCTACCTGTTCCCCGCGACGTACCTCGTCAACCCGGGCGCGACGCCCGAGTCGTTCCTGCGGAGCATGGTCGCGCGCTGGGAGCAGGCCGCCGACGACGCCGGGCTCGAGGACGCCGCCGAGGAGCTCGGTCTCACGCCGCACGAGCTGATGACGGTCGCCAGCCTGGTCGAGGCCGAGGGCCGCGGGGGAGTGACCGACAAGATCGCCCGCGTGATCTACAACCGGCTCGAGACCACGGGCTACCCGACGTTCGGCAAGCTCCAGATCGACGCCACCGTCAACTACGCGCTGGGTCGCTCGCTGGTCGCGATCCCGACGACAGAGGACCTCGAGGTCGACTCGCCCTACAACACCTACGCCAACGCCGGCCTGCCGCCCGGTCCGATCGAGGCGCCGGGTGACGCAGCCATCCAGGCGGCGAGCAACCCGGCCGAGGGCGACTGGCTGTTCTACGTGACGGTCAACCTGGAGACGGGCAAGACCAAGTTCACCGACGACTACGACGAGTTCCTCCAGTTCAAGGCGGAGTTGCAGGACTACTGCGCCACCCAGTCCGACCGCTGCTGACGCCGTGCGGTGTGCCGTCCTGGGTGACCCGATCGCCCACTCGCTCAGCCCGGTGCTGCACCGGGCCGGCTACGCCGCGCTCGGGCTCGACTGGACCTACGACGCGGTCCGGGTGCCTAGCGGCGGGCTCGAGGCGTTCCTCGCGACCACCGACGCCGGCTGGCGTGGGCTGTCGCTGACGATGCCGCTCAAGCGGGAGGCGATGGCGCTCGCCGACGAGGTCTCGCCGCGCGCGGCGCTGGTGGGCGCCGCCAACACGCTGGTGCTCGTCGACGGGCGCGTACACGCCGACAACACCGACCTACCGGGCGCGGTGGCCGCCGTCCGGGAGAGGTACGACGGTCCGGTGCGGTCGGCGACCGTGCTGGGCGCGGGCGCGACGGCCGCCTCCACGGGGCTGGCGCTGTGCGACCTGGGCGCGACCCGCATCACCCTGCTGGCGCGGTCGCCCGAGCGGGCCCGCGAGACGGTGGCGGCGATCGCGCGCCACCCCTCCGCCCCGGACGTGCAGGTCGGCTCACTGGACGACGTACCCACCGGCGAGGTGCTGGTCTCGACTGTGCCCGCCGACGCGCAGACGCCCGACCTGGTGGCGCGCTGCGGCCGGGTGCCGGTGGTGTTCGAGGTGCTCTACGACCCGTGGCCGACCCCGTTGGCCGACAGCACCGGTGACCGGACGCTGGTCGGCGGCCTGGACCTGCTCGTGCACCAGGCGGCGCTCCAGCTCGAGATCTTCACCGGCCTGCCGGCGCCGCTGGCGCGGATGCGGGAGGCCGGCGAGGCCGCGCTCGCGGAGCGCCGGTCGGCGCCGTGACCGAGGTCCCGACCGCGCTCTTCCTGTCCCTGGGCGTCTGCTGCGCGCTCGGCCTGCTGGTTCCGGAGCTGATCCGCCGGATCCCCGAGCCCGTCCCGGTCGCCCCCGCCCCGGGTGAGGAGACGCCCGAGGAACCGCCGAAGGAGCGCTACGCCGCCATCGCCGAGCTCCCCGGGCTGGCGACGAAGGCGTCCCTCGCCTCCGCGGCGGCGGGTGCGCTCGTGGGAGCCGAGGTCGGCTGGGACTGGCCGCTGCTGTTCCTGGTGCCGCTGGTGCCGATCTGCGTGGCCCTGGCCGTGGTCGACTGGCGGACCCGGCTGCTGCCGACCAAGGTGATCGCCCCGACCTACCTGCTCACCGTGGTGCTGGTCCTGGTCTGCTTCGCCGCGACCCGCGACACCGACGACCTCGTCAGGGCCGGCCTGGGCTGGCTGGTGTGCGGCGGGTCCTTCTTCGTCCTGTGGTTCGTGCACCCGCGCGGCCTCGGCTACGGCGACGTGCGGCTGGCCGGCGTGCTGGGCATCGCGCTCGGCTACCTGGGCTGGGGCGAGCTGCTCGTCGGTCTCTACGCCGGCTTCCTCCTGGGCGGCGTCGGCGGCGGTCTGCTGTCGCTGCTGCGCGTCGTCGAGCGGCGGGCGTTCCCGTTCGGCCCGTTCATGCTGGTGGGCGCGCTGGTCGGCATCGCGGTGGGCGACCCGGTGCTCCGGAGTCTCGTCGGCGGGTGACCGGCGACGCCGCGGCCCCGGGCAATGAAAGACTGACCCCATGCTGCGTTGGCTCACCGCGGGCGAGTCCCACGGCCCGTCCCTGGTCGCGATCCTCGAGGGGCTCCCCGCCCATGTGCGGGTGACCTCCGACGACATCGGCGACTCCCTGGCCCGGCGGCGCCTCGGCTACGGCCGCGGCGCCCGGATGAAGTTCGAGCAGGACGAGGTCACGATCACCGGCGGCGTGCGCCACGGGCTCACCCAGGGCGGCCCGGTCGCCATCCAGGTCGGCAACACCGAGTGGCCCAAGTGGGAGAAGGTCATGTCGGCCGACCCCGTCGACCCCGTGGAGCTCGAGGCGCTGGCCCGCAACGCCCCGCTCACCCGGCCCCGGCCCGGCCACGCCGACCTCGCCGGCATGCAGAAGTACGACTTCCAGGACTCCCGGCCGATCCTCGAGCGCGCCTCCGCCCGCGAGACCGCGGCGCGCGTGGCGCTCGGGCGGGTCGCCAGCAACTTCGTCGAGCAGGCCACCGGCGCCCGGATCGTGTCCCACGTGATCGAGCTCGGCGGAGTGCGCGGTCCCGACGGACTGTGGCCGACCGCTGACGACGTACAGCGTCTGGACGAGGACCCGGTGCGGTGCCTCGACCCCGAGACCTCCGCGGCGATGGTCGCGGCCATCGACCAGGCCCACAAGGACGGCGACACGCTCGGCGGCGTCGTCGAGGTCGTGGTCCACGGGCTGCCGCCCGGCCTCGGTTCGCACGTCCACTGGGACCGCCGCCTCGACTCGCGGCTGGCCGGTGCGCTCATGGGCATCCAGGCGATCAAGGGCGTCGAGGTCGGTGACGGGTTCGCCCTCGCGGCCACCCCCGGCTCGCTCGCACACGACGAGATCGTGCCCACCGACGCCGGGATCCGTCGTACGACGGACCGCTCCGGCGGCACCGAGGGCGGCATGACCACCGGTGAGGTGCTGCGGGTGCGGGCGGCGATGAAGCCGATCGCGACCGTGCCGCGGGCGCTGCGCACCGTCGACGTCAGCACCGGCGAGGAGACCGTCGCCCACCACCAGCGCTCCGACGTCTGCGCGGTCCCGGCCGCCGGCATCGTCGCCGAGGCGATGGTCGCGCTGGTGCTCGCCGACGCGGTCGTGGAGAAGTTCGGCGGCGACTCGGTGCAGGAGACGCGACGCAACGTCCAGAGCTACCTGGACACCCTGAGGTTCCGATGACCCACCCACTGGCTGTGCTGGTCGGGCCCATGGGCTCCGGCAAGTCCACGGTCGGTGCGCTGCTCGCCGAGGCCCTCGGGGTCACCGCCCGCGACACCGACGCCGACGTGGAGCGGCTCGCGGGCCGGGAGGTCTCCGACATCTTCGTCGAGTCCGGCGAGGAGCACTTCCGGGCGCTGGAGAAGCAAGCGGTCGCCGAGGCGCTGGCCACCCACGACGGCGTGCTGTCGTTGGGCGGGGGAGCGGTGCTCGACCCCGACACCCGCGCGCTGCTGGCCGACCACCGGGTGGTGTTCCTCCGAGTGGGCCTCAGCGAGGCGGTCAAGCGGGTCGGTCTCGGCACCGGCCGCCCCCTGCTGCTCGGCAACGTCCGATCCCGGATCAAGGCGCTGCTCGACGAGCGCGCGCCGATCTACGCGTCCGTCGCGGACGTCACGGTCGACACCGACCAGCGCACCCCGGAGGACATCGTCGACGAGATCCGCAAGGCGCTGACGTGAGCGCCCTCGAGGCCCCCGACGCCACGGTGCTCCACATCGGCGGCGCGTCGCCGTACGACGTCGTGGTCGGGCACGGCCTGGCCGACCGGTTGGCCGAGCTCCTCGGGCCGCAGGTCGAGCGGGTCGCGTTCCTCTTCGCTGGCCAGCTCGGCGAGCTCGCGCAGCCGGTCTTCGACGCGCTGACGCTGCGCTACGACGTGCTCGCGCTCGGGCTGCCCGACGGCGAGGAGACCAAGACCGCCTCGGTCGCCCACGACTGCTGGGAGGCGCTCGGCGCGGCCGGCTTCACCCGCTCCGACGCCGTGGTCACCTTCGGCGGCGGCGCGACCACCGACCTCGGCGGCTTCGTCGCGGCGACCTGGCTGCGCGGCGTACGCGTGGTGCACGTGCCCACGACCCTGCTGGCCATGGTCGACGCGGCGGTGGGCGGCAAGACCGGCATCAACACCGCCGCCGGCAAGAACCTCGTCGGCTCCTTCCACGAGCCCGCCGGGGTGCTGTGCGACCTCACGCTGCTCGAGACGCTGCCGCGCGACGAGCTGGTCGCGGGGCTCGGGGAGGTCGTCAAGTGCGGCTTCATCGCCGACCCCGAGATCCTGCGCCTCATCGAGGAGACCGACCCGGCCGCCCTGACCGCGGGGTCGCCGGTCCTGCGGGAGCTGGTCGAGCGCGCCATCGGTGTCAAGATCGACGTCGTGGTGGCCGACCTCAAGGAGACCGGTGGCGTCGACGGCCACCCGGGACGCGAGGCGCTCAACTACGGGCACACCCTGGCCCACGCCATCGAGCGCGCCGAGGACTACGCGATCCGGCACGGGGAGGCCGTGGCCATCGGCTGCGTCTTCGTCGCCGAGCTCGCGCGGCTCACCGGGCGGCTCGCGCCGGAGGTCGCCGACCGCCACCACACCGTCTTCGCCCGGGTCGGCCTGCCGACCACCTACAGCGGCGCCGACTTCGACGAGCTCCACGCCGCCATGCGCGTGGACAAGAAGGCGCGCGGCTCCCAGCTGCGGTTCGTCGTGCTCGACGACCTCGCCCGGCCCACCGTGCTCGCGGGCCCGTCCGAGGACGACCTGCGCGCTGCCTTCGACGTGATCACGGGAGGACACTCATGAAGGTACTGGTCCTCAACGGCCCCAACCTGGGCCGACTCGGCCGGCGCGAGCCGGAGATCTATGGCACCACCACCCATGCCGAGCTCGCCGACCTGTGTGTCGGCTGGGGTCGCGACCTCGGGCTCGAGGTGGAGGTCCGCCAGACCAACCACGAGGGCGAGCTGCTCGACTGGCTCAACGACGCCGCCGACGACGCGACCCCGGTCGTGCTCAACGCCGCCGCCTGGAGCCACTACTCGTACGCCGTCTACGACGCCTGCGCGCAGCTCACCGCGCCCCTCGTCGAGGTCCACATCTCCAACCCCGGGCAGCGTCCCGAGGTCTTCCGGCACACCTCCGTGGTCACCCCGCACGCCGAGGAGGTCGTCGTCGGTCACGGGATCGAGGGCTACCGGCTCGCACTGGAGCGGATCGCGCGCGACTGAGAGCCGGGCCGGACCTCGCTGTGCCACACTCGGCCATGACCTCTGGGCTGCCGTGGCGGCTGGCCGCAGTCCCCGTCGTGGGGCTGGTGCTGGGCGCGCTCGTCGGCGGGATCCTCGGCCGACTGGTGATGTACGTGTTGGTACGGATCAGCCCGGAGGCCGTCGGGCGCGTCAGCGACGACGGCTTCGAGATGGGCCGCTTCACGGTGTCCGGGTCTTTCAACCTGCTGCTGGTCGGCGGATTCCTCGGCTTGATGGGCGGCGTCATCTACGCGCTCGTCCGGTTGCTGCTCCTCGGCCCTGCCTGGTTCCGGCTCACGTGTGTGGCGGCGGGAGCAGGGGTCCCCGTCGGCAACCAGATCGTGCACGTGGACGGCGTGGACTTCACGCTGCTCCAACCGGCCTGGCTGTCCGCCGCGTGCTTCGTCACCATTCCCGCGCTCTACGCCGTGGCGCTGCACCTGGTCGTGGAGCGTCGGCTCCTCAGGTCGTGGCCGGTCCCTCCGACGGGCCCTCTGCCACTCGTCGCGGCCCTGTGGATCGCGCGCGCGGGTGCGCTCACGATCGGGCTGCTCTCCTTGGTCGACCTCCTGGACAAGGTCGCCGCCCTCGGCTGAACGTTGAACCAGACCGGAACCCCTCACGCTCCGACCTCGTCGTACACACAACTCGACACTCGGAGGAACTGTGGACAAGAACGTGACGGTCAGCGTGAAGGGCCTGCTGGTGGCGGGGTTGGTGCTGTTGGCACTGGCGGTCGCCTACCTGCTGGGAGGCAACGGCAGCACGCCCGCGGCGCAGGCAGCGGCACCGGAGGAAGGCGCAGTGGCGGCAGCGCGGACGGTGACGATGACCGGCTCGGGCGAGGCGACGGCCGTACCCGACCAGGTGGTCTTCGACGTCTCGGTGCGGATGATGCGGCCCGAGCTCGAGGACGCGCTCGACGAGTCCAACCGCACCATGGAGAAGGTGCTCGACGCGCTGGAGGCGCAGGGCGTGGCGCGCAAGGACATCCAGACGACGGGTCTCGAGATGAACCCCGTCTACGACTACCCGCGCTACTCGGCGCCGGTGCTCAAGGGCTACCGCGTCACCCAGCGGGCCGCGGTGCTGGTCACCGAGCTCAAGTCGGCGGGCAAGGCGGTCACCGCGGCCGTGAACAGCGGCGGCAACGCGGTCCGCGTCGGCGACATCAGGCTCAAGATCGGCGACCCCGAGGCCGCGCTGGCCAAGGCCCGCACGCAGGCCGTGGAGGAGGCCACCCGCAAGGCACAGGAGTACGCCGACGCGACCGGCCAGGAGCTCGGCGCCGTGATGACGCTGCGTGAGGTCGAGGAGACCTCGCAGAGCGCGATCGACCAGCAGGGCCTGATGTACGGCGAGGTGGCGGCGTACGCGGCCAGGGACATGGCGTCGCTGCCGATCCAGGCCGGCCGGGCTGACCTCGGGGTCGACGTCCAGGTGGTGTGGGAGCTCGCCGACTGAGGAGAAGCGGCGGGGTCCGGGCTAGACTGGTCGGCTGTTGCCGGGGGAGCCAATCCCGTCGGCCACCCAGTCCAGTTCCCGGACCCCGGTCCACCCAGTGAAGGCAAGGTTCCCGCGCGCATGGCATCGACCAACGACCTCAAGAACGGCATGGTGCTCAACATCGACGGTCAGCTGTGGGCTGTCGTCGACTTCCAGCACGTCAAGCCGGGCAAGGGCCCCGCCTTCGTGCGGACCAAGCTCCGCAACGTCGAGTCGGGCAAGAACGTCGACAAGACGTTCAACGCCGGGACCAAGGTCGAGACCGCCACGGTCGACCGCCGCACGATGCAGTACCTCTACAACGACGGCACGTCCTTCGTCTTCATGGACACCGGCACCTACGAGCAGACCGAGGTCTCGCCGGAGGTCCTCGGCGACGGCGCCAACTTCCTCCTGGAGAACCAGGACGCGATCGTGGCCACCAACGAGGGCCGCGTGCTCTTCGTCGAGCTCCCCGCGTCGGTCGAGCTCGTGATCACGTTCACCGAGCCCGGCCTCGCCGGCGACAGCGCCACCGGCCGCACCAAGCCGGCCACCCTGGAGACCGGCCACGAGATCCAGGTCCCGCTCTTCATCAACCAGGGCGAGAAGGTCAAGGTCGACACGCGCGACTCGTCCTACCTGGGCCGCGTCAAGTCCTGATGGGTGCTCGCTCCAAGGCCCGCAAGCGTGCGCTCGACGTGCTCTATGCCTCCGAGATGCGCGGGGAGCCGGCGACCGAGGCGCTGGACCGAGCCATTGCCGAGGGTGAGGGGCCGACCAACGACTACACCGTGACGCTGGTCCGCGGCGTGGTCGAGCACCAGGCCGAGATCGACGAGCTGCTGTCGTCGTACTCCGAGGGCTGGACCCTCGACCGGATGCCCGCCGTCGACCGCAACGTGCTGCGGCTCGGGGTGTGGGAGATGCTCTACGCCGACGACGTCCCGGACACCGTCGCGGTCACCGAGGCGATGGCGCTGGTCCGCGACCTGTCGACCGACGAGTCGCCTCCCTTCGTCAACGGGGTACTGGGCAACATCCAGCGTCACAAGCCGACGCCGGCCTGACAGGAGTCCCCATGAACGGCACCGACGGCCAGGACGCGCTCGATACCGCGGGACGCGTCGGACTGGTCGCCTACGGGCTCGTCCACCTCGTGGTTGCGTGGCTGGCGCTGCAGCTCGCGTTCGGTGACCGCGAGGGCTCGGCGTCGAGCACCGGCGCCATCCAGCAGCTCGCGGAGCAGCCCCAGGGCGCCTTCCTGGTGTGGGCGGTGGCCGTCGGGATGTTCCTGCTCGCGCTCTGGCGGGTGCTCGATGCGCTGCTGGGCCACGGCGGCGACGACGACTCCGACCGGGCGGTGGGGGCCGCGCTCGGCATCGGCAAGGCGCTCCTCTACGTCGCGGTCGGCGTGAGCGCGGTCAAGGTCGCGGTCGGGGCCGGCTCCTCCAAGGGCAGCAGCTCCGACTCGATGACGGCCACCGTCATGGAGTGGCCGGGAGGCCAGCCGCTCGTGGGCGCCGCGGGCCTGGCGGTCATCGGCTACGGCAGCTGGCTGGTCTACGTCGCCTGGTCGGAACGGTTCCTGAAGAAGATCGACGGCAAGGACCAGTCCGGCAGCACCGGCACGGCGTTCAAGTGGTTCGGCAAGGCCGGCTACGCCGCCAAGGGCGTCGCGATCGCCGTCATCGGCGGCCTGTTCGTCTACGCCGCGGCCACCCACGAGGCCAAGAAGTCCGGTGGCCTCGACCAGGCGCTGCGCAAGATCCTGGACCAGCCCTTCGGGCCGGTACTGCTCACCCTGGTCGCCGTCGGCATCGCCGCCTACGGCCTGTTCGCGTTCGCCCGCGCCAAGCAGGACTCACCCAGCTGACGTTGACCCGCGTGCGAGGCTGGTGCCCATGAGTGCCAGGGACGTCGACGTCGTCGTGATCGGTTTGGGACCAGGCGGCGAGTACGCCGCGCAGAAGCTCGCCGAGGCCGGCCTCACGGTCGTCGGGGTCGACAAGGGTCTGGTCGGGGGCGAGTGCCCGTTCTACGGGTGCATCCCGTCCAAGATCATGATCCGGGCCGCCAACGCGCTCGCCGAGGCCCGTCGCGCGCAGACGCTCGCCGGCCAGGTCGACGTACGCCCCGACTGGAGCCTGGTCGCGGAGCGCATCGACCGGCAGGCCACCAACCACTGGGACGACTCGTCGCACGTCGAGCGCCTGACCGCGGCCGGCGTGGAGATCCTGCGCGGCGTGGGCCGTCTCGACGGCCCGGGCCGGGTGATCGTCGACGGCACCGACGGCAGCCGCCACGAGCTGGTCGCCAGCCGTGGCGTCGTGCTCAACGCCGGCACGATGCCCGCCACGCTGCCGATCGAGGGCCTCGCGGACACGCCGTACTGGACCAACCGGGAGGTGGTGCGGGTCTCGGAGCTGCCCGCCTCGCTGGTCGTCATCGGCGGAGGCCCGATCGGGTGCGAGCTCACCCAGGCGTTCACGCGGTTCGGGGTCAAGGTGACTCTGCTCGAGGTCGCCGACCGGATCCTCGGCCCCGAGGAGCCCGAGAGCGCCGAGGTGATCCACGGCGTGCTCACGGCCGAGGGGGTCGACGTCAGGGCGGGCGTGAGCATCAAGCGGGTCACCCACGACGGCGCCTTCCACGTGGACCTGGGCGACGAGGTCGTGACCGCCGACCAGCTGCTGGTCGCGGCCGGTCGCCGCACCCAGCTCAGCGGTATCGGGCTGGAGACGGTGGGTCTGGCCGACGACCTCAAGGTCATCGACACCGACGAGCGGCTGCGCGCGGGCGAGCGGCTGTGGGCGGTCGGTGACATCACGGGCAAGGGGCAGTTCACGCACATCTCGATGTACCAGGCCGCGGTGGCGGTCCGCGACATCCTCGGTGCCGACGGCCCGTGGGCGGACTACCGCGCGGTCAGCCGGGTGACCTTCACCGACCCGGAGGTCGGCTCGGTCGGGATGTCGGAGCGCCAGGCCCGCGAGGCCGGACTGGCGGTGATCACCAGCGTCGCGGAGATCCCCGAGTCCAGCCGCGGTTGGATCCACCAGGCCGGCAACGAGGGGATCATCAAGCTGGTCGCCGACGCCGAGCGGATGGTGCTGGTCGGTGCGTCCGCGGTCGCGCCCTCCGGCGGCGAGGTGCTGGGGCTGCTCGCTGCGGCCGTGCATGCCCAGGTCCCGGTGGCCACGCTCCGCACCATGCACTTCGCCTACCCGACCTTCCACCGCGCCATCGAGGTGGCGCTCGACGGTCTGGACAGCTGACGGCTCCTCGGATGGGGCGGGGTTTGATCCGCCCCCAGGTGGACAGACTTCGCCCGACGGCCCACGCGGCCTCGCGTCTGCGTGTCCACCCGTCCCGGAGCGAAGGAGTCACATGACCCAGTCACCGCACCACCCACCGTTCCCCGAGAGCGACGACGTCTCCGACACCAGCGACCGGCTCTACACGCCCGAGGAGCTCGCGGCCTACGCCCCGCCGGCGCCACCCGCCCCGGCGGCCTACGGCGGCGACCCGTTGTCCGACCCCCTGTCCGACCCACTGCCCGGCTACCAGGCGGCCGCGCGCCCCGTCGGCCCGCCTCCCGCCGCCCCGCCGCCGCAGGCCCCGCCGCCGGCCGCGCCCCCCTTCGCTCCGCACCCGGCCGCCGCGCCGCCGGCCGCCCCGCCGGTGGCCCCGCCGCCCCCGCCGCACTCGGTCACCCCGGTGCCGGCCGCGCCCCCGGCCGCGCAGGAGCCGCCGGCCGACGGCGAGCCCGACGTACGCCGCTTCATGACGGCGACCGACTTCCTCGACCGTCGCGACAACGAGAAGGAGCACGGCCCCGCGAGCTGGGGCTGGCGCGGCCGCGTCCGCCGGTGGAGCGGCGGCCTGATCCAGCCCAAGATGGGCGCCGCCGAGCTGCGCTACGAGGACCACCGCCGGGCTATCCAGAAGGACTTCGACGGCCCGCGCACCATCGCCTTCATCAACCCCAAGGGCGGCGCGGCCAAGACGACCGGCGTACTCGCCGCCGGCTACACGTTCGGCACCGTCCGCGGTGGCGGCGTGGTCGCGTGGGACAACAACGAGACCCGCGGCACGCTCGGCATCCGCGGGACGCGCAGCGCCCACCGCAACACCACCCGTGAGCTGCTCGAGGACCTCGAGCGGTTCAGCGACGTCTACCAGTCGCGGATCGGTGACCTGGGCGCGTTCGTGCGCTCGCAGGGGGACGCCCACTTCGACGTGCTCGCCTCCGACGAGCGGCCCGACGTCACCGGCACCATCCGCGCCGACGACTTCAACGCGGTCCACCGACTCCTGGAGCGGTTCTACCGGGTGATCCTGGTCGACACCGGCAACAACATGCGCGCCGAGAACTGGCTGGCCGCGGCCGACGCCGCCGACCTGCTCGTGATCACGAGCACCGTGCGCGAGGACACCGGCTACAGCGGCCTGTGGATGCTGGACGCGTTGCAGGACGCGGGCATGCAGAACCTCAAGTACAAGGCGATCACGGTCCTGTCCGACCCGTCCGCCCAGGTCGACAGCAAGCTCGCGCACGACCTGGTCCAGGTCTACGAGCAGCGCACCCGCGCCGTCTTCCGCGTGCCCTACGACCCGGTGCTCGTCGCCGGCTCCGTCGTGCCCTACGCGCAGCTCTCCGAGGCCACCAAGATGTCGTGGCTCGAGGCGTGCGCGGGCATGGCGGCGGCGCTCTGAGGAACATCTGAGGCGCGAGGCGCCTTGGCACTGACATGCGTGCAGTCGTCTACACCGAGACCGGTCCGTCCTCCGTCCTGAGCCTGGTGGAGCGTCCGACGCCCGAGCCGGGGCCGGGGGAGGTGCGGGTCCGGCTGGTGCGGTCGGGCGTCAACCCGACCGACTGGAAGTTCCGGGCCGGCATGTCCCAGGGCTACGACGAGGTGGTGCCGGGCCAGGACGGTGCCGGCATCGTCGCCGCGCTTGGTGAGGGCGTGCGCGGGTTGGCCGTCGGTGACCGGGTGTGGCTGGTGCTCGCCCAGTACGGCCGGGCCGGAGGTACGGCGGCCGAGCTCACCGTCCAGCCCGCCGAGCAGGTGATCCCGCTGCCGGACGGTGCCGACTTCGACCTCGGCGCGAGCCTCGGCGTACCTGCCGTGACCGCACACCGCGCGCTGACCGGGGCGCAGGACGGGCCCACCCGGCTCGGGCCCGGCACCCTCGCCGGGCGGGTCGTGCTCGTGGCCGGCGGCGCGGGAGCCGTCGGCAACGCCGCGATCCAGCTGGCGCGCTGGTCGGGAGCGACCGTCGTCACGACGGTCAGCAGCGACGAGAAGGCAGCGCTCGCCACGGCCGCGGGCGCCCAGCACGTCGTCAACTACCGCACCGGCGACACCGCGCGGGAGGTCCTGGCGATCGCCCCGGACGGCGTGGACATCGCGGTCGAGGTGGCGCCGGCCCAGAACAACGCCCTCGACGTCGAGGTGGTGCGCAACCACGGAACGATCTCGATCTACGCCAACAACGGCGGTGAGACGTTCCCGATCGAGATCCGTCCGACGTTCTCACGCAACCTGCGCTACCAGTTCCTGCTGCTCTACACGCTGGACCGCGACCTCCTGCGGGCCGCGACCGAGGACGTCAGCGCGGCGGTGGCCGCCGGGGCGCTGCGGGTGGGGGAGGCCGCCGGGATGCCGCTGCACCACTTCGCTCTCGAGGACACCGCCGCGGCGCACGACGCCGTCGAGGCCGGGCTGGTCGGCAAGGTCCTGATCGACGTCGCTTCGTCCTGACCGAGGAGGGTGCTGCGCGCCGCGCCGGTGGTGCGGAGGTCGGTTCAGCGGGAGCTGAGGCGGCGTGCGGCGTCCAGGCCGGCGGGAGTGCCCGGCCAGTGGCGCTCGAGCGCCTCCGGCCCGGCGGCGCGTACCACGGACCGCAGCGCCAGGGCGACGACGAGCACGTCGTCGGCGTACCCGACCACCGGCAGGAAGTCCGGCACCAGGTCGACGGGCATCGCCAGGTAGGCGACCGTGAGCCCGATCCGCCAGCGCACTCCTCGGGGCAGGCTCGGGTCGGTGGCGAGGCGGCGCAACAGGCGGAGCACGTCCGGCAGCAGCCGCAGCGCCTCGCGCAGTGAGCCCGGGTCATCCTGGCGTCGCGCCACGGCGTACAGCGCCGCGACGGACGCGAGCCAGACGACGATCAGCCCACCGCCGACCGCGATCGCCGCCCCCCACATGGGGTCAGCGTGTCACGTGCTGAGTGGGCTGTGACTGGTGGGGCGAGCTGTCGCGGGGGTGGGCCAGCGCCTCGACGTAGCGTGGACGTATGCCGATCCCTGACTTCGTGGTCCGTCTGCGTGAGCACATCGGTCACGACCTGCTCTGGCTGCCCGGGGTGACCGCGGTGGTGCTGCGCGGCGACGAGGTACTGCTGGTGCGACGCTCCGACAACGGGCGGTGGGCGCCGGTCACCGGCATCGTGGACCCGGGCGAGCATCCTGCAGTGGCCGCCGCGCGGGAGACCGAGGAGGAGACCGGGGTCTCGTGCGAGGTCGAGGCACTGGTCTGGGTCAACGTCACCTCGGAGCGCACTCACGTCAACGGCGACCGGGCGCAGTACCTCGACCACACCTTCCGCTGCCGTTACGTCTCCGGGACGGCCCACGTCGCGGACGACGAGTCGTCGGAGGTGCGCTGGTGCCCGGTCGGCGACCTGCCGGAGATGGAGCCCGTGCTCGCCGAGCGGATCCACACCGCGGTCCGGCATCGGGGCGGCGTACGGCTGGACGGTTGAGGGCGCGGGTTTCCCATGCGCCCCAGCCTGACCGGCGAAACTGCGCCGCCTCAGTCCTTCGCAGCACCCCAGCCGTGCCAGCGGTCGACCTGCATCCAGGCGCTGACGCGGGGGCTGTCGCGCTTGGGGTAGGGGCCGCCGCCGTAGTGGGTGCTGAGGCGGTCGATGTCGACCAGGCCCTCGTCGTCGCGGATCTCGACGATGCGACCGATGAGCGAGACGTGGGTGTACCACTCGGCCTCGTCGAGGGCGGTCAGCGTGACGCGGGGGTCGCGGCGCAGGTGCTTGAGGCGGACCCGGGTCACGTCCATGTTGAGCAGGACGCGGTCGTCGTCCTCGAGGAGGTACCACGTGGCGACCGAGACCGGCTGGCCGTCGGAGCGGAGCGTGGCCACCACGGCCGGGTTGGGCTTGGTGAGCAGGGCACGGACGTCGTCGGGGAAGGGCAGCTCGGGCATGCGGGCCTCCTGGAGGAGCTGGGCGGGGGCTGTCCACGGTAGCCCCGTCCCCGAGAGGGTGTCCGAGGGCCGAGAAGCCGGAGAGCCGGTACGCCGCGGGGTCGCCCGGGCGGGTATGGTGGCGCCCGATCGACATCCTTTAACGAGCCGTCCTGTGAGGCGGAGAAGGAGGTCAAGCGCATCTCGTGTGTGCCCAGCCTGCAGACGCCAGCCCGACCGGTCGCGTCGTCCTCGACGCCCGTGACATCACCCGGGCGCTGACCCGGATCTCCCACGAGATCCTCGAACGCAACAAGGGCGCGGGTGACCTCGTCCTACTCGGCATCCCACGCCGTGGGGTGCCCCTTGCCCTGCGGATCGCCGAACGGATCTCCTCGGTGGAGGGGTTCCAGGTCCCGGTCGGGTCCCTCGACATCACGATGTACCGCGACGACCTCCGGATGAAGCCCGCACGGCCGCTGCTGCCGACCGAGATCCCGCCCGGCGGCATCGACGGCAAGGTCGTCGTCCTGGTCGACGACGTGCTCTTCTCCGGCCGCACCATCCGGGCCGCCCTCGACGCCCTCAACGACGTGGGGCGCCCCCAGGCCGTGCGCCTCGCGGTCCTCGTCGACCGCGGCCACCGCGAGCTGCCGATCCGCGCCGACTTCGTCGGCAAGAACCTGCCCACCTCGCTGGTCGAGCGGGTCAGCGTGCGCCTCGCCGAGACCGACGAGATCGACGCGGTGACGATCGACGGCACGATCGACGGGACGACCGACGCAACCCCTGAAGGGAGCCCCGCATGAAGCGGCACCTGCTGAGCGCGGCCGACCTGACCCGCGACGACGCCGAGCTGGTCCTGAGGACGGCCGAGGAGCTTCGCTCGCTAGCCGACCGGCCGATCAAGAAGCTGCCCGCGCTGCGCGGCCGCACGGTGGTCAACCTCTTCTTCGAGGACTCCACCCGCACCCGGATCTCCTTCGAGGCCGCCGCCAAGCGGCTGAGCGCCGACGTCATCAACTTCTCCGCGAAGGGCTCGAGCCTGTCGAAGGGCGAGAGCCTCAAGGACACCGCGCTCACGCTGGAGGCGATGGGCGCCGACGCGGTCGTCGTACGCCACGGCGCCAGCGGCGCCCCGCACCGGCTGGCCCACTCGGGCTGGGTGCGCTCGAGCGTGGTCAACGCCGGCGACGGCACCCACGAGCACCCCACGCAGGCGCTGCTCGACGCGTTCACGATGTGGCGCCACCTCGGCTCGCTCGACGGACGCCGGGTGGCGATCGTCGGCGACGTGCTGCACAGCCGGGTCGCGCGCTCCAACGCGCTGCTGCTCCACACGCTCGGCGCCGAGGTCACGCTGGTCGCGCCGCCCACGCTCTTCCCGGTCGGCATCGACACCTGGGGCGTCGAGACGTCGTACGACCTCGACGCGGTGCTGCCCAAGGCCGACGTCGTGATGATGCTGCGGGTGCAGCGCGAGCGGATGAACGCGTCGTTCTTCCCGACCGCGCGGGAGTACTCCCGCCGCTACGGCCTCGACGGCAAGCGGATGCGCACCCTCCAGGACCACACGATCGTGATGCACCCCGGGCCGATGGTCCGCGGCATGGAGATCACCGCCGACGTGGCCGACTCCGACCGCTCCGTGATCGTCGAGCAGGTCACCAACGGCGTCGCCGTACGGATGGCCGTCCTCTACCTCCTGCTCAGTGGCGCCGAGGGCGTCGCCGGCGCCGACGAAAGTGAGAACGACGCGTGACCGCGTACCTGATCAAGAACGTCGCCATCCTCGGCGGCGCCCCCACCGACCTGCTGCTCGAGGACGGCGTGGTCGCCTCCATCGGGGCGGGAGTCTCGGCCGACGGCGCGGAGGTTATCGACGCCACCGGGCTGATCGCCCTGCCCGGCCTGGTCGACCTGCACACGCACCTGCGCGAGCCGGGCCGTGAGGACGCCGAGACCGTCGAGTCCGGCACCCAGGCCGCGGCGCTGGGCGGCTTCACCGCCGTCCACGCGATGGCCAACACCGAGCCGGTGGCCGACACCGCCGGGGTCGTCGAGCAGGTCTGGCGGCTGGGACGCGAGGCCGGCTACTGCGACGTCTACCCGGTGGGTGCGGTCACCGTCGGCCTGGCCGGCACGCAGCTGGCCGAGCTCGGCGCGATGGCCGACTCGGCCGCCCGGGTCCGGGTCTTCTCCGACGACGGCAAGTGCGTGAGCGACGCGGTGCTGATGCGCCGGGCGCTGGAGTACGTCAAGGCGTTCGACGGCGTCATCGCCCAGCACGCGCAGGAGCCCCGGCTGACCGAGGGTGCCCAGATGAACGAGGGCGACCTCTCCGGGCGGCTCGGGCTGGCCGGCTGGCCGGCCGTCGCCGAGGAGGCGATCATCGCCCGCGACTGCCTGCTCGCGGCCCACGTCGGCTCCCGCCTCCACGTCTGCCACGTCTCCACCGCCGGGTCGGTCGAGATCGTCCGCTGGGCCAAGTCGAAGGGCTGGAACGTCACCGCCGAGGCCTGCCCCCACCACCTGCTGCTGACCGACGAGCTGGCCGCCAGCTACAACCCGATCTACAAGGTCAACCCGCCGCTGCGTACGGCGGCCGACGGCGAGGCCCTGCGCGCCGGCCTGGCCGACGGGACCATCGACATCGTCGCCACCGACCACGCCCCGCACCCGCACGAGGACAAGGACTGCGAGTGGGCGGCCGCCGCGTTCGGCATGCTCGGCCTCGAGACCGCGCTGTCGATCGTGCAGGAGACGATGGTCGACCCCGGCCTGCTCGACTGGGCCGGCGTCGCCGACCGGATGTCCTACGCCCCGGCCCGGATCGGCCGGGTCAGCGACCACGGCCGGCCGATCGAGCAGGGCGCGCCCGCCAACGTCGTCCTCTACGACCCCAGCGTGCGCCGCACCGTCGAGCCGTCGGAGTCCGCGTCGCTGAGCCGCAACACGCCGTACGCCGGCATGGAGCTGCCCGGCCGCGTCGTCGCGACGTTCCTGCGCGGCACCGCCACCGTCCTGGACGGGAAACTCCAGTGAGCGCCGCGCTGCTGGTCCTCGAGGACGGGCGGACGTTCCACGGTGAGGCCTACGGCGCCGTGGGGGAGACGTTCGGTGAGGCGGTCTTCAACACCGGCATGACCGGCTACCAGGAGACGCTGACCGACCCGTCCTACCACCGCCAGGTCGTCGTGATGACGGCTCCGCACATCGGCAACACCGGCGTCAACGACGAGGACCAGGAGTCGTCGCGGATCTGGGTGGCCGGGTACGTCGTGCGCGACCCGTCGCGGATCACCAGCAACTGGCGCTCCCGGCGCTCGCTCGACGACGAGCTGCGAAACCAGGGCGTCGTCGGCATCTCCGGCATCGACACCCGCGCGCTGACCCGCCACCTGCGCGAGCGCGGCGCGATGCGCGTCGGCATCTCCTCGACCGAGACCGACCCCGCGGCCCTGCTCACGCGGGTCAAGAGCGCCGACCAGATGAGCGGCACCGAGCTGGCCGGCGAGGTGTCGACGAAGGAGTCCTACGTCGTGCCGGCGCACGGTGAGAAGCGCTTCACCGTCGCCGCGCTCGACCTCGGGATCAAGACGATGACGCCCTACCGGATGGCCGAGCGTGGCATCGAGGTGCACGTGCTGCCGGCGACCTCGACCCTCGAGGAGGTGCTCGCGGTCAAGCCAGACGGGCTGTTCTTCTCCAACGGGCCCGGCGACCCCGCCGCGACCACCGACCAGGTCGAGCTGCTCCAGGGCGCGCTCGCCCAGGACCTGCCCTACTTCGGGATCTGCTTCGGCAACCAGCTGTTCGGCCGGGCCCTCGGCTTCGGCACCTACAAGCTCAAGTACGGCCACCGCGGCATCAACCAGCCGGTCATGGACCGCACCACCGGCAAGGTCGAGGTGACCGCCCACAACCACGGGTTCGCCGTCGACGCTCCTCTCGACGCGCCCACCGAGACGCCGTACGGCGTCGCGACGGTCAGCCACGTCTGCCTCAACGACGAAGTCGTGGAGGGGCTCGAGCTGCGCACCCCCGACGGGGAGCTGAAGAGCTTCTCCGTGCAGTACCACCCGGAGGCGGCCGCCGGGCCGCACGACGCGGCGTACCTCTTCGACCGGTTCGTCAGCCTGATGACGAAGGAGGCGTGACATGCCGAAGCGCGAGGACATCAAGAGCGTGATGGTGATCGGCTCCGGCCCTATCGTCATCGGCCAGGCCTGCGAGTTCGACTACTCCGGGACCCAGGCCTGCCGGGTGCTCAAGGAGGAGGGGATCCGGGTCATCCTGGTCAACTCCAACCCGGCCACGATCATGACCGACCCCCAGTTCGCCGACGCGACGTACGTCGAGCCGATCACCCCGGAGTTCGTCGAGAAGGTGATCGCCAAGGAGCGCCCCGACGCGCTGCTGGCCACGCTGGGCGGCCAGACCGCGCTCAACGCCGCGATGGCGCTGGACAAGGACGGCGTGCTCGAGAAGTACGGCGTCGAGCTGATCGGCGCCAGCATCGAGGCGATCAACCGCGGCGAGAACCGCCAGGTGTTCAAGAAGATCGTCGAGGAGCTGGGCGGCGAGTGCGCGCGCAGCGTCATCTGCCACTCGATGGACGACCTGCTCGCGGGCGCCGAGCAGCTCGGCTACCCGATGGTGGTACGCCCGTCGTTCACCATGGGCGGCACCGGCTCCGGCATGGCCTACGACGAGACCGACCTGCGCCGCATCGGCGGCTCCGGCCTGGTCGCCAGCCCGACCACCGAGGTGCTCCTCGAGGAGTCGATCATCGGCTGGAAGGAGTACGAGCTCGAGGTCATGCGCGACACCGCCGACAACGTGGTGATCATCTGCTCGATCGAGAACCTCGACCCGATGGGCGTCCACACCGGTGACTCGATCACCGTGGCGCCGGCGATGACGCTGACCGACCGCGAGTACCAGAAGATGCGCGACCTCGCGATCGGCATCATCCGCTCCGTCGGCGTCGACACCGGCGGCTGCAACATCCAGTATGCCGTCGACCCGGCCGACGGCCGGCTGATCGTCATCGAGATGAACCCGCGGGTGTCGCGCTCGTCGGCCCTGGCCAGCAAGGCCACCGGCTTCCCGATCGCCAAGATCGCGGCCAAGGTCGCGATCGGCTACACCCTCGACGAGATCCCCAACGACATCACCCGGGAGACGCCGGCCAGCTTCGAGCCGAGCCTCGACTACGTCGTGGTGAAGGTGCCGCGGTTCGCGTTCGAGAAGTTCCCCGGCGCCGACCCGGTCCTGACCACCCACATGAAGTCGGTGGGCGAGGCGATGGCGATCGGGCGCAACTTCACCGAGGCGCTCCAGAAGGCGCTGCGAAGCCTGGAGAGCAAGGACGCCGTCTTCGACTGGCACCAGGAGTGGGTCGAGCTCGACAAGGACGCCCTGCTGGCGGAGATCGCCATCCCGCACGACGGCCGGCTCAAGAAGGTCATGGACGCGATCCGGGCCGGAGCCACGCCCGAGGAGGTCCACGAGGCCACGAAGATCGACCCGTGGTTCGTCGACCAGCTCGCGCTGATCAACGAGGTCGCCGCCGAGGTGACCGAGGCTCCGCAGCTCACGCCCGGGCTGCTGCGCAAGGCCAAGCGGCACGGGTTCTCCGACCTCCAGATCGGCAAGATCCGCGGCATGACCGCTGACGTCGTACGCGGCGTCCGGCACGCGCTCGGGGTGCGCCCGGTCTACAAGACCGTCGACACCTGCGCGGCGGAGTTCGCCGCGGCCACGCCCTACCACTACTCGTCGTACGACGAGGAGTGCGAGGTCGTGCCGCGCGAGCGGCCGGCCGTGATCATCCTCGGCTCCGGGCCCAACCGGATCGGGCAGGGGATCGAGTTCGACTATTCCTGCGTGCACGCCTCCCTAGCGCTGAGCGAGGTCGGCTACGACACGATCATGGTCAACTGCAACCCCGAGACCGTCTCGACCGACTACGACACCTCCGACCGCCTCTACTTCGAGCCGCTGACGCTCGAGGACGTGCTCGAGATCGTCCACGTCGAGACGCAGGCCGGCCCGATCGCGGGCGTCATCTGCCAGCTCGGCGGGCAGACCCCGCTCGGGCTCGCGCAGGGCCTGGCCGACGCGGGCGTGCCCATCGTCGGCACCTCGCCCGAGGCGATCCACCTCGCCGAGGAGCGCGGCGCCTTCGGGCGGGTCCTCCACGAGGCCGGGCTGCCCGCGCCCAAGCACGGCATGGCGTCGTCGTTCCACGAGGCGCAGGAGATCGCGGCCGAGATCGGCTACCCGGTGCTCGTGCGGCCGTCCTACGTCCTCGGCGGGCGCGGCATGGAGATCGTCTACGACGACACCGCGCTCGAGGGCTACATCACCCGCGCCACCGCGATCAGCCCCGAGCACCCCGTGCTGGTCGACCGGTTCATCGACGACGCCGTCGAGATCGACGTCGACGCGCTGTTCGACGGCGAGGAGCTCTACCTCGGCGGCGTGATGGAGCACATCGAGGAGGCCGGCATCCACTCCGGCGACTCGTCCTGCGCGCTGCCGCCGATCACCCTGGGCGCGGCCGAGATCTCGCGGATCCGCGAGGCCACCGAGGCGATCGCCCGCGGGGTGGGCGTGGTCGGGCTGATCAACATCCAGTTCGCGCTCGGCTCCGACGTGCTCTACGTGCTCGAGGCCAACCCGCGTGCCTCCCGCACGGTCCCCTTCGTTTCCAAGGCGACCGCCGTGCCCCTGGCCAAGGCGGCGGCGCGGATCATGCTCGGCGAGTCCGTCGCGTCGCTGCGCGCTGCCGGCGTACTCGCGGCTGTCGGCGACGGGGGAGACCTGCCACCCGACGCGCCGATCGCGGTCAAGGAGGCGGTCATGCCCTTCAACCGCTTCAAGACGCCCGACGGCAAGACCGTCGACACCGTGCTCGGCCCGGAGATGCGCTCGACCGGTGAGGTCATGGGCTTCGACGCGGTCTTCGGTACGGCGTTCGCCAAGTCGCAGACCGCCGCCTACGGGTCCCTGCCCACCAGCGGCAAGGTGTTCGTGTCGATGGCCAACCGTGACAAGCGGACGATGATCTTCCCGATCAAGCGGCTCGCCGACCTCGGCTTCGAGGTGCTCGCCACCCAGGGCACCGCGGAGGTGCTGCGCCGCAACGGCATCACCGCGACCGTCGTGCGCAAGCACTTCGAGGGCGAGGGCCCGAACGGCGAGAAGACCACGGTCCAGCTGATCGCCGACGGCGAGATCGACCTGATCGTCAACACCCCGCACGGGTCGGCGGGCGGTGGCTCGGCGCGCATCGACGGCTACGAGATCCGCACCGCCGCCGTGCAGGCCAACATCCCGTGCATCACCACCGTGCAGGGGCTGGGGGCCGCGGTGCACGGCATCGAGGCGCTGATCGAGGGCAACATCGGGGTGCGCTCGCTGCAGGACTGGGCCCGCCGCGAGCCCTTCGAGACGCCTCGTCCCTCGGCTCCTCAGGACAAGTGACGTTGTATAGCCTGCTGTTCGACCACGGCCTCACGAGGATCGACCCCGAGACCGCCCACCACCTGGGCTTTCGCGGGATCCGGGTGGCGGCTCCGGCGCTGCGCGCGCTGGGGCGCCCGGGCGATCCCGTGGAGGCGCTCGGGCTGACCTTCCCCAACGTCCTCGGCCTGGCCGCGGGGTTCGACAAGAACGCCGTCGGCATCGACGCGCTGGCGGCGCTCGGCTTCGGCCACGTCGAGATCGGCACGGTCACCGGCGAGGCCCAACCGGGCAACCCGCGGCCGCGGCTGTTCCGGCTGCCGAGGGACCGTGCGGTCGTCAACCGGATGGGTTTCAACAACGACGGCGCCGAGGTCGTCGCCGCTCGCCTGGAGCGGCGCGCCCGCCGTGGCGACACCGTCCTGGGGGTCAACATCGGCAAGACCAAGGTGGTGCCGGACGACGACCAGGCGGCGGTGGAGGCCGACTACGAGAAGAGCGCCCGGCTGTTGACGCCTCACGCCGACTACCTCGTGGTCAACGTCAGCAGCCCCAACACACCCGGCCTGCGCAACCTCCAGTCGGTGGAGAAGCTCGAGCCCCTGCTCCAGCGAGTACGCCGTACCGCCGACGAGGCCTGTCCCCGGCGACGCGTGCCGCTGCTGGTCAAGATCGCCCCGGACCTGGCCGACGACGACGTGCTCGCCGTGGCCGACCTGGCGCTGGCGATCGGCCTCGACGGGATCATCGCCACCAACACGACGATCTCGCGCGACGGACTGCGCACCGACGCCGCCGAGGTCGGGCGGACCGGCGCCGGGGGACTGTCCGGGCGGCCGCTGACGGCGCGCGCGCTCGACGTCACGCGGATGCTGCGCCAGCGCGTCGGGACCGACCTCACCCTGATCGGGGTCGGCGGGATCACCACGGTCGACGACGCGCGGGCCCGGCTCGACGCGGGGGCCGACCTGCTGCAGGGCTACACGGCGTTCATCTACGAGGGGCCGCTCTGGCCGCGACGCATCATCAAGGGAGTCAAGGGAGTGACCAGATGACCTTCGGAGCCCGAGTGCACGCGGCGCTGGCCGCCCGCGGCCCGTTCTGCGTGGGCATCGACCCGCACTCCGGCCTGCTCCACGACTGGGGCCTGGCCGACGACGTCGCCGGCCTCGAGCGCTTCGCGCTCACCGTGGTCGAGGCGGTCGCCCCGGTCTGCTCCGTGGTCAAGCCGCAGTCGGCGTTCTACGAGCGCTTCGGCAGCCGCGGGGTCGCGGTGCTCGAGCGGGTGATCGCCGAGTCCCGAGCCGCGGGAGCCCTGGTGCTCCTCGACGTCAAGCGCGGCGACATCGGCTCCACCTCGCAGGCCTACGCCGACGCCTACCTCGACCCGTCCTCGCCGCTGGCCTCCGACGCGATCACCGCCAGCCCCTACCTCGGCTTCGGCTCGCTCGACCCGATGTTCGACACCGCCCGCAAGCACGACGCCGGCGTCTTCGTGCTGGCCCTCACCTCCAACAAGGAAGGCCCCGAGGTCCAGGGAGCTCGGGTCGAGGGCGGGGCCGACGGGCAGAGCGTGGGCGGCCTGATGATCGAGCACCTGCGCCGCCTCAACGACGGCGCCCAGCCGCTCGGCTCGTTCGGCGCGGTCGTCGGCGCGACCATCGGCGACACCGACGTCGACCTCGACTTCAACGGCCCCGTCCTCGCCCCGGGCTACGGCGCCCAGGGCGGCACCATCGCCGACATCCGGCGGATCTTCGGCTCGGCCAGCGGTCACGTCATCGCCAGCTCCTCGCGTGAGGTGCTGCGCCTCGGGCCCGACGTGGCGGCCATGCGCGACGCCGTCCACGTCGCCAACGACGAGCTGCGCGCGTGAGGGCCCTCGTCGCCGGAGTGCTGGCAGCGGCGCTGGCCGGAGGGCTCACGGCGTGCGGCGAGGACGACCCCTACGCCGACTACTGCGCGGAGGTGAAGGCGCAGCAGAAGGCGCTCACCGAGGCACAGGCCGCCGGTGGCCCCACCGCGCTCATCGACGCCCTGCCCAGCTTTCGCGCCCTCCAGGAGGAGTCACCGCGCGACATCGCCGACGAGTGGGACCTCCTCGTCGGCCGGGTCGAGGCCCTGGTCGAGGCGTTCGAGGCCGCCGACGTCGACCCCTCGACCTACGACCGGGACCAGCCGCCGGCGGGCCTCAGCGCCGACGAGAAGACCGCCATCGACGCGGCCGCGGGGGAGCTGACGGCGCCCTCGACCGTGCAGGCCTCCGAGGGCGTGCAGCAGCAGGCGCTCGACGTGTGCAAGACACCGCTCGCCTTCTGAGCGGTTTCTGCAACGTGTTCTGATCGCGCGATTGCCGCTCCGTCGCAGTTCTGACTAGATTGACCTCTCAGCGGCTCTTGCTCCCCCCGCCTTGACGACCGAAGGACCATTGCTCGTGGCTCTGCCCCCGCTCACCACCGAACAGCGTCACGCAGCGCTCGCGAAGGCCGCCGCCTCCCGCCGCGAACGCGCCGAGGTGAAGAACCGGCTCAAGAACTCCGGCGCCTCCATCGTCGAGGTGCTGCACCAGGGGCAGACCAACGAGGTCATCGGCAAGATGCGGGTCGTCGACCTCCTGCAGTCGATGCCCGGCCTGGGCAAGGTCCGCGCCCGCCAGACCATGGAGCGCCTCGGCATCGCCGAGAGCCGCCGGGTGCGCGGGCTGGGCACCAAGCAGGTCGCCGCTTTGGAGCGCGAGTTCGCACCGGGTGACTGACTCTCAGCACCAGCACCCGTCGCCCACCCGGCTCGTCGTGCTCGCCGGCCCCACCGCGGTCGGAAAGGGCACGGTCGCGGCCGCGATCCGCGAGCACCACCCCGAGGTGTGGATCTCGGTCTCCGCGACGACCCGCAAGCCGCGCCCCGGCGAGGCCGACGGCGTCCACTACTGGTTCGTCAGCGACGGCGAGTTCGATCGCATGGTCGCCGAGGGCGAGCTCCTGGAGTGGGCGGTGGTCCACCAGGCCGCCCGCTACGGCACGCCGCGGGCCCCCGTGGAGGCGACGCTGGCCTCCGGCCGCCCCGCCATGCTGGAGATCGACCTGCAGGGCGCCCGCCAGGTCCGCGAGACGATGCCGGAGGCGCTGTTCGTCTTCCTGAAGCCCCCGTCGTGGGACGAGCTCGTCCGCCGCCTGGTCGGCCGGGGCACCGAGAGCGAGGCCGAGCGGGAGCGCCGACTGGCCACCGCGCGCGACGAGCTGGCCGCCGAGGCGGAGTTCGACCTCACCATCGTCAACCACGAAGTACGCGTTGCAGCCGATCAGTTGGTAACCTTGATGACACTGGGTCCGGACGCGTCGTCCCACGACGCCGACTGACCCCACCAAGAACCCCGATCTCGGCCCACAACCTCTGCGAGGCTTTACGCGTGTCTGCGCCCAACATCGACGCTCAGGGTGTCACCAACCCTTCGATCGACGACCTGCTCACCAAGACCGACAGCAAGTACAAGCTGGTGCTCTACAGCGCCAAGCGGGCGCGGCAGATCAACGCCTACTACTCCCAGCTGGGCGAGGGCCTGCTCGAGTACGTCGGTCCGCTCGTCGACACCCACGTGCAGGAGAAGCCCCTCTCGATCGCGCTTCGCGAGATCAACCAGGACCTGCTGACCTGCGAGGACGTCGACCCGGCCGAGCTCGCCGCCGAGGAGGCCGCTGCCAAGCAGGCCGCCATCGACGCATCCTTCACGTCGAACGAGTGATCCGCTGAGCATCACCAGCTCTCACGAGGCCGCGCCCCCCACCGGGGCGCGGCCCCGTGTGGTTCTGGGGGTCTCCGGGGGCATCGCCGCCTACAAGGCCTGCGAGCTGCTGCGGCGGCTCACCGAGTCCGGCCACGACGTGACCGTCGTACCCACGGCGGCGGCGCTGGAGTTCGTCGGCGCGCCCACCTGGGCGGGCCTGTCGGGCAAGCCCGTGTCGACCTCGGTGTGGGACGACGTCCACCAGGTGCCCCACGTGCGGATCGGCCAGAGCGCCGACCTCGTGGTCGTGGCGCCGGCCACCGCCGACCTGCTGGCCAAGGCCGCCCACGGGCTGGCCGACGACTTGCTGACCAACACGCTGCTGACCGCGCGCTGTCCGGTCGTGTTCGCGCCGGCCATGCACACCGAGATGTGGGAGCACCCCGCCACCCAGGCCAACGTCGACACCCTGCGCTCGCGCGGCGCGCTCGTGATCGAGCCCGCCGAGGGCCGCCTGACCGGCAAGGACACCGGCAAGGGCCGGCTGCCCGAGCCCGCCGAGATCTACGACGTCTGTGTCGACGTCCTCGCCTCCGGCGCCACCGGCCGCGGGCTCGACCTGGCCGGGCGCCACGTCGTGGTGTCGGCCGGCGGCACCCGCGAGTACCTCGACCCCGTGCGCTTCCTCGGCAACCGCTCGTCCGGGCTGCAGGGCTATGCCCTGGCCCGCACTGCGCAGGCCCGCGGCGCCGAGGTCACCCTGGTCGCCGCCAACGTCGCCCTGCCCGACCCGGCCGGGGTCAAGGTGGTGCGGGTCGAGACGACCGCCGAGCTGCACAGCGAGATGGTGGCCGCGGCCGCCGGTGCCGACGCGGTCGTGATGGCGGCCGCCCCGGCCGACTTCCGGCCCACCGGCGTCAGCGCCGCCAAGATCAAGAAGGCCGACGACGGGTCGTCCCCGAGCATCGAGCTGGTCCAGAACGCCGACATCCTCCACGAGCTCGCCCACCACCGCAGCCGCCCCGACTCCGTGGTCGTCGGCTTCGCGGCCGAGACCGGCGACGACAGCGGCTCCGTGCGCGAGCTCGCCGCGGCCAAGCTGGCCCGCAAGGGCTGCGACCTGCTGGTCGTCAACGACGTGAGCGGGGGAGCCGTGTTCGGCTCTCCCGACAACGAGGCGGTGATCCTGGCGAGCGACGGCACCGCGACCGACGTACCCCGCGGGTCGAAGACCGCCGTGGCGCACGCCATCTGGGACCAGGTCGTGCGCCGATTCGGTGCGTGAGACCGCCGTCTTGCATGCTGGTCCCTCAAATATGATCGAGCTCATCGAGTTCGCCGAACGGGAGTGAGTAGCACTGTGGCTGGACGTCTTTTCACCTCGGAGTCCGTGACCGAGGGCCACCCGGACAAGATCGCTGACCGCGTCAGCGACACCGTCCTGGACTACCTGATGGCCAACGACCCCGACAAGGAGAACCTCCGGGTCGCCGTCGAGACGCTCCTGACCACCGGCCTCGTGGTCGTCGCCGGCGAGGTGCGCACCAACGCCTACGCCCCGGTCGCCGACCTCGTGCGCAAGGCCATCCTCGACATCGGCTACGACTCGTCCGAGAAGGGCTTCGACGGCACCACGTGCGGCGTCCAGGTCGCCATCGGCGCGCAGTCCTCCGACATCGCCCAGGGCGTCGACCAGGGCCACGAGGCCCGCGTCGGCGACTCCGACGACGAGCTCGACCAGCGCGGCGCCGGCGACCAGGGCCTGATGTTCGGCTACGCCTGCGACGACACCGACGTCCTCATGCCGCTGCCGATCGTGATCGCCCAGCGCCTCGCCGAGAAGCTCACCGAGGTGCGCAAGAACGGCACCATGAGCAACCTGCGCCCCGACGGCAAGACCCAGGTCACCGTCGAGTACGACGAGGACGACCGCCCGGTGCGCATCGACACCGTGGTCCTCTCCACGCAGCACTCCGAGGAGACCGACCTCACCAAGCTCGAGGCCGAGATCAAGCAGAACGTCATCGACCCCGTGCTCGACACGATCGACCTGCCCTCCGAGGGCTACCACCTGCTGGTCAACCCGACCGGACGCTTCGTCGTCGGCGGCCCGATGGGCGACGCCGGCCTCACCGGCCGCAAGATCATCGTCGACACCTACGGCGGCATGGCCCGCCACGGCGGCGGCGCCTTCTCGGGCAAGGACCCGTCGAAGGTCGACCGCTCGGCCGCCTACGCCATGCGCTGGGTCGCCAAGAACGTCGTCGCCGCTGGCCTGGCCCGCCGCTGCGAGGTCCAGGTCGCCTACGCGATCGGCAAGGCCAAGCCTGTCGGCGTGTTCGTGGAGACCTTCGGCACCGGCATCGTCTCGGACGAGAAGATCCAGGAGGCCGTGCTCCAGGTCTTCGACCTGCGCCCCGCTGCGATCCTGCGCGACCTCGACCTGCTCCGCCCGATCTATGCCATGACCTCGGCCTACGGTCACTTCGGCCGCGAGCTGCCCGAGTTCACCTGGGAGCGCACCGACCGCGCCGACGCCCTCAAGGCTGCTGTCGAGGCCTGACCGCTTGCTCCACACGTTGACCCGCCCGAAACTTTCGGGCGGGTCAACGTGATTTGGGCGCGACAGCGGGTGCGGGTCGGTCGGTGGGCGCTGGTAGAACTCTGGGCATGACCGGACCCGAGGAGCAGCCCGAGCTGCTCCCGGGCATGGTGCGGGCGACGGTCAAGGCGTCGCAGGCCAAGGCGCGGGCGACGAAGGCGCGCAAGGCCGCCGCCGCGGCCGTGGCCGACGTCGATCCCGTCGCGCGGGTGCTGGTCGACGTGCCGCTCGCCCACCTCGACCGGCCCTTCGACTACGCCGTGCCGGCGACCCTCGCCGACAGCGTCACGCCCGGGGTGCGGGTCAAGGTCCGCTTCGCCGGCCAGGACCTCGACGGCTTCGTGCTCGCGCGCACCGACACGACCGACCACCCGGGCACGCTCGCGCCGCTGCGCCGCCTGGTCAGCGCCGAGCCGGTCCTGTCCCCGGAGGTCGCCGCGCTCGCCGACGACGTCGCCGAGCGCTACGCCGGCACCCGTTCCGACGTACTCCGTCTCGCGCTGCCCCCGCGCCACGCCACCGTCGAGGCCGAGCCCTCCGAGCCGGCCCCACCGCTGGGGGAGATGCCCCCGCCGCCGGAGGGCTGGGCGGCGCATCCCCACGCTGCGGCGTTCCTCGGCCACCTGCGCACCGGGGGCTCCCCGCGTGCCGTGTGGGGCTCCGTCCCGGGCGCTGACTGGCCGGCGCTGGTGGCGCACGCCGCCGCCGAGACCTACGCCGGGGGCCGGGGCGTGCTCGTGTGCGTGCCCGACGGCAAGGACGTCGACCGCGTCGCCGCCGCGCTCACCGACCGGCTGGGCGCCGGCCACCACGTGACCCTGACGGCCGGGCGGGGGCCGGCCGCGCGCTACCGGGAGTTCCTCGCGGTGAGCCGAGGCGCTCGCCGCATCATCGTCGGCACCCGTGCGGCCGCCTTCGCGCCCGTCCACGACCTCGGCCTGGTCGTGCTCTGGGACGACGGCGACGACCTCCACGCCGAGCCGCGCGCGCCCTACCCGCACGTGCGCGAGACCCTGCTCCTGCGGGCCGAGCGTGAGGGCACGGCGGTGCTGCTCGGCGGGTTCGCGCGCACCGTCGAGGCGTCCCATCTCGTCAAGACCGGCTGGGCCCACGAGCTGGACCCCGAGC
Source organism: Nocardioides szechwanensis (assembly GCF_900103935.1). Taxonomy (GTDB): domain Bacteria; phylum Actinomycetota; class Actinomycetes; order Propionibacteriales; family Nocardioidaceae; genus Nocardioides; species Nocardioides szechwanensis. The sequence goes on along the minus strand of NZ_FNIC01000006.1, from coordinate 36,094 downwards.
GCGACGCGCTGCGCCGCGCGGTCACGGTGAGCGTGGCCGGCGCCACCGAATGGGACCTCGAGCGCGACCCGCACGCGCGCGCCAGCCGGATGCCCCGCCAGCTCCACGCCTCGGTCGCCCGGGCCCTCGACTCCGGGCCGGTCCTGGTCCAGACCCCGCGGCTGGGCTACGTCACCTCCCTCGCCTGCGAGCGCTGCCGTACGCCGGCCCGGTGCTCCGCCTGCCAGGGTCCGCTGGCGCTCGGCGGACCTGCGGCGCCACCCGCCTGCCGCTGGTGCGGCACCGTCGACCCGGCCTGGTCCTGCGGCGAGTGCGGCTACCGCGGGCTGCGGGCCCCCGTCCTCGGCGACGCGCGCACCGCCGAGGAGCTCGGCCGGGCGTTCCCGGGCGTGCGCGTGCTCACCTCCTCGGGCGAGCGGGTGCTGGCCGCCGTCGACTCCGAGCGCGCGATCGTCGTGGCCACCCCCGGCGCTGAGCCGGTGGCGGCCGGTGGCTACACCGCGGTGGTCCTCCTCGACACCTGGCTGCTGCTCGGGCGCACCGACCTGCGCACCGACGAGGAGGCGCTGCGGCGCTGGTCCAACGCGGTCGGGCTGGTCCGTCCCGGCGGCGAGGCGATCGTGGTCGGAGACCCCGCCCACCCCGCGATCCAGGCGCTGGTCCGGTGGGACCCGGGCGGCTTCGCCGAGCGCGAGTCGGCACAGCGCCAGGAGGCCCACCTGCCGCCGGCGTCCCGGCTGGCGACCATCAGTGGCGAGCCCGGGGCCGTCGACGACGCGGTCACCCTGCTCGCGGCGCCGCCGAGCGCCGAGGTGCTCGGCCCGGTCGACCAGGCTGGTGACCATGGTGAGAGGGAGAGCCGGGTGGTGGTCCGGGTACCCCGCGCCCACGGCCCCGCCCTGTCGGCGGCCCTGGGCGAGCTTCAGCGGGTGCGCTCGGCGCGCAAGCTGGACGCCGTACGCATCCAGGTTGACCCGGTCGGTCTCTGAGCCTGAGGCCCCCGGAGCCGGCACCAGTGCCCTCCCTAGACTGGCGGTATGCCCGTCCAGCCGATCCGACTCTTCGGTGACCCCGTCCTCCGCCGTCCCGCGATCGAGGTCGTCGACTTCGACAAGGAGCTGCGCCGGCTGGTCGACGACCTCACCGACACGATGCTCGACGCGCCGGGCGCCGGGCTGGCGGCGCCGCAGATCGGGGTCGGCCTGCGCGTCTTCACCTGGTACATCGACGGCGAGCTCGGGCACCTGATCAACCCCAGCCTCGACCTCTCGACCGAGCTCCAGGACGGCCCGGAGGGGTGCCTGTCGCTGCCCGAGCTGACCTACGACTGCAAGCGGGCGCTCTCCGTGGTGGCCCGCGGTTTCGACGTGCACGGCGAGCCGGTCACGATCGAGGGCTCCGACCTGCTGGCCCGCGCGATCCAGCACGAGACCGACCACCTCGACGGGGTGCTGTTCATCGACCGCCTCGACACCGAGGCCCGGAAGGCCGCGATGCGCGAGATCCGCGAGTCCGAGTGGTTCGGGCTCGAGCAGCCCACCGTCCGGCTCAGCCCCCATGCGACCCGTGGGCTCGGTCTCTGATGCGGCTGGTCTTCGCCGGCACCCCCGAGGTCGCCCTCCCGGCACTCGACGCCCTGCTCGACTCCGGCCACGACGTGGTCGGGGTCGTCACCCGTCCCGACGCCCCCGCCGGGCGGGGCCGCAAGCTGGTCGCCAGCCCGGTCGCCCAGCGCGCCGAGGAGCTCGGGCTGCCGGTCCTCAAGCCCGACCACCCGCGCGACCCCGACTTCCAGCAGCAGCTGCGCGACCTGGCGCCCGACTGCTGCCCGGTCGTGGCCTACGGCGCCCTGCTGCCCCAGTCAGCCCTCGACATCCCGGCCCACGGCTGGGTCAACCTGCACTTCTCCTGTCTCCCGGCCTGGCGCGGCGCCGCGCCGGTCCAGCACTCGATCTGGGCAGGTGACGAGGTCACCGGCGCTACGACGTTCCGGATCGTGAAGGAGCTCGACGCCGGCCCCACCTTCGGCGTGATGACCGAGCGGATCCGGCCCACCGACACCGCCGGCGACCTGCTGGCGCGGCTGGCCGAGGGCGGGGCAGGCCTCCTCGTCGCCACCCTCGACGGCCTCGCCGACGGCTCCATCGTCGCCCGCGAGCAGCCGGAGGACGGCGTCTCGCTCGCGCCCAAGATCACCGTCGACGACGCCCGGGTCGACTGGGACCTGCCGGCGCACCTCACCGAGCGCCAGATCCGCGCGTGCACGCCCGCGCCGGGCGCGTGGTCCGTGTTCGAGGGGGAGCGGATCAAGCTCGGCCCGGTCACCGTCATCGACGAGCAGGTGCCGCCCGGGATGCTCGACGTCCGTAAGGCCCACGTCCTGGTCGGCACCAGCACCTACGCCCTCCGCCTGGGCGACGTGAAGCCGTTCGGCAAGAAGCAGATGGCCGCCACCGACTGGGCCCGCGGCGCCCGTCTCGAAAACGGGGCCAGGCTCGGTGCCTCGTGACCCAGGCTCCCCTAGGTTGGCGATATGAGTCGCGCGGCCACTCCCGACGACGTGGACGAGATCTGCCGCAGCCTGCCCGAGGTGGAGCTGGGCATCTCGTGGGTCGACCGTCCGACGTACAAGGTCCCGACCGGCCCCAAGGGCAAGGGGTTCCTGCTCTGCCGTGCGCCGCACAAGTCGGCGGTCGACCCGGAGACCGGCGAGGAGTACGACGACCTGCTGGTGATCATGACTCCCGGCCCGGCCGAGAAGGAGGCGCTGGTCGCGGACCCGGCGCTGCCGTTCTTCACGATCGACCACTTCAAGGGCTTCAACGCGGTGCTGGTGCAGCAGTCGCGGCTGGCCGAGATGAGCCGCGACGAGCTCGCCGAGATCATCACGGAGGCCTGGACGTGCAAGGCGCCCCGGAGCCTCGTGCGGAAGCTCTTCGGCGATGACTGACACCCCCACCAAGGGGCGCCGCCCGGCGCCCCGGGGCAGCGGACCCCGGCTGGAGATCGACCCCGCCCGGCTGGCCGCCTACGAGGTGCTCAAGGCGGTGCGGGTCGACGGCGCCTACGCCAACCTGGTGCTGCCCGCCGTGATCCGGCACTTCAAGCTCGACGCCCGTGACGCTGCCTTCACCACCGAGCTCGCCTCCGGCACGCTGCGGATGCGGGGCACGTACGACGCGATCATCACGTCCTGCGCGGACCGGCCGCTGCGCAAGATCGAGGACAAGGTGCTCGACGCGCTGCGGCTCGGCGCGCACCAGCTCCTGTCGATGCGGGTGCCCGACCACGCGGCGATCAGCACCACCGTCAGCCTGGTGCGCACCAAGGGCACGTCGGGGGCGGGAAACTTCGCCAACGCGGTCCTGCGCCGGGTCTCCGAGCACGACCTCGACGAGTGGATCGCGCTGGTCGCGCCGCACAAGTCGCCCAGCCGCTATGCCGCGGTGGCGTTCAGCCACCCCGTGTGGATCGTCGACGAGCTGCGCAAGTCGGTGGGGGAGGCGGAGCTCCATGCCGCCCTCGAGGCCGACAACCTCCCGCCCCGGGTGACGCTGGTCGCGCGGCCCGGGCAGGCCACGGTCGCCGAGCTCCCGGGCACGCCCACGGCGTACTCGCCCTACGGTGTCGTCCTCGAGGGCGGCGACCCCGGCGCCGTGCCGGCCGTCGCTGAAGGCCGGGCCGGCGTGCAGGACGAGGGCTCGCAGCTGGTCGCCGAGGTCCTGGCCACGGCTCCGCTCGACGGCCCGGACGAGCACTGGCTCGACCTCTGCGCGGGACCGGGCGGCAAGGCGGCCCTGCTGGCCGGGCTCGCGGGCCAGCGCGGCGCCGGGCTGCTCGCGCTCGAGCGCCAGCACCACCGCGCCCGGCTTGTCGCCTCGTCGCTGGCCGGCTCCAGCGGCGTGAGCGGCATCGTGACCGCGGACGGTACGACGCCGCCGCTGCGGCCCGGCTTCTTCGACCGGGTGCTGGTCGACGCGCCGTGCACCGGGCTCGGGGCGCTGCGCCGTCGCCCGGAGGCGCGGTGGCGCCGCAAGGCCGACGACCTGTTCACGCTGGTGCTGCTGCAGCGCACGCTGGTGGCCTCCGCGATCGATGTCACGCGGGTCGGCGGGCTGGTGCTCTACGCCACGTGCTCCCCGGTGCGCGCCGAGACCGACGACGTGGTCACCTCGGTGCTGCGTCAGCGCAAGGACGTCGTACTCGAGGATGCCCGCGCGCTGCTGCCGCAGGTGCCCGACTGCGACGGACACCTGCCCGGCACGGTGCAGCTGTGGCCGCACCGTCATGGCACTGACGCGATGTTCATGGCGCTGTTCCGGAAGGTCTGACATGGCGGCCCTGACATGGTGACCGGCAAGTCGCCCGCGATCGAGGTCGAGGTGGACGATCGGGTGATCCGCGTCAGCAACCCGGACCGGGTCTACTTCCCGGAGTCGGGTGCCACGAAGGCCGACCTGGTCGACTACTACCTCGCCGTCGGCCCCGGCATCGTCAACGCCCTGTTCGAGCGGCCCTGCATGCTGCATCGCTTCCCGAAGGGTCTGTCCGGCGACAAGGTGCACCAGAAGCGGCTGCCCGCCGGCGCGCCCCCGTGGGTCGAGACCGTGCGGCTGCACTTCCCACGCTGGGACCGGACCGCCGACGAGCTGTGCGTCACCGAGCTCGGGTCGGTGATCTGGGCGGTCCAGATGTCGACGGTGGAGTTCCACCCGTGGAACAGCCGTCGCGAGGACCCCGAGAGCCCCGACGAGTGGCGCATCGACCTCGACCCCGGCCCGCTCTCGGACTTCGCGCAGGTGCAGCGCGTCGCGCACGTCGCCCACGAGATTCTCGACGAGCTCGGTGCGGTCGGCTACCCCAAGACCAGCGGCGGCTCCGGGCTGCACATCTACGTGCGGATCCCTCCCGACCACGGCCACAAGGTCGTCCGCCGAGCGGCGCTCGCGTTCGCGCGCGAGGTCGAGCGGCGCGCACCCGACGACGTCACCACCACCTGGTGGCGCAAGGACCGCGACCCGCACCACCTCTTCGTCGACTACAACCAGAACGCCCGTGACCACACGATCGCGGCCGCCTACTCGGTACGCGGCGTCCCCGACGCCCGGGTCTCCACCCCGGTCCGCTGGGACGAGATCGACGATGTCGATCCCCACGACTTCACGATCTTCACCGTTCCCGCGCGCTTCGCCGAGCTCGGTGACCTGCACGAGGACATCGACGACCATCCCTTCGACATCACCCCGCTGCTCGACTGGGCCGACCGCGACGAGCGTGAGGGGTACGAGACGCCCGAGGAGCCGGAGGAGGCCTGAGGCCCCCTCGGCCCTAGGCTGGGCCCGTGGGAATCCAGATCACGCCGAGCATCCTCAACGCCGACTTCGCCCGGCTGGGCGAGGAGGTCGCACGCATCGGCAGCGCCGACTGGGTGCACGTCGACGTGATGGACAACCACTTCGTCCCCAACCTGACGTTCGGGCCGACCATGGTCGAGGCCCTCGCCCGCTCGACCGACATCCCCCTCGACGCGCACCTGATGATCGAGGACGCCGACCGCAACGCCCTGGAGTACGTCGACGCCGGCTGCGGGTCGGTCACGTTCCACGTCGAGGCGGCCAAGGCGCCCGTGCGGCTCGCCCGCGAGATCCGGGCCGCCGGCGCCCGGGCCAGCATGGCCCTACGGCCGGCCACCCCGATCGAGCCCTACGAGGACCTGCTCCCCGAGCTCGACATGCTGCTGATCATGACCGTCGAGCCCGGCTTCGGCGGCCAGAAGTTCCTGGACCTGTGCCTGCCCAAGATCCGGGCGGCCCGGGCGATGCTCGACAAGCACGGCATCGAGACCTGGCTCCAGGTCGACGGCGGGGTGTCCCTCGAGACGATCGAGCGCTGCGCCGAGGCGGGCGCCGACACCTTTGTCGCGGGTTCCGCGGTCTACTCCGCCGACGACCCCGACCGGATGGTCGCCGAGCTCCGGGCCGCCGCGGAGGCGGCGCGCTCCTGACCCGTCGTCGCGATCGCCCTGGCGGTCTCGAGCGGCATCGGGTCCAACGCCGCGCACACGGCTGCAGTGAGTCCTTCGAGTAGCGCGTACAGGGCATCCAGCTCGGGGCGGGCCAGGTGGTAGTCGAAGGCCCGCGCAAGAATCCCGACCTCCTCTGCCCGCGCCTCCCGGATCGTCTCCGACAGCGACTCCGCGCTGCGACCGAGATCGCACCGGCTCAGCCAGACGCGCGCCTCGACGATCTCGTCGGGATCACGCGGCAGGAAGGCCAGCGCCTGCGCGGTGTAGCTGCGGCGAGAGATCTCGTCGCGTCGCGCCCGGCCCGTGCGATGAGCGGCCACGCGGAGCAGGTGCTCGCGTGAGGCGTAGTGCATGGTCAACGAGCCGGGCTGATTCGGCTCTCCCGGCCGATCGCGCGCATGGTCAGTCCGGCGGCGCCGTCCCTGGCGAGGAGGTCGTTGATGGCGCGCACCACGGTGTTAGTGCGGGACTCGGTGTCGAGCAGGCGCGGCATGACGTCATGCCACCACGTCCTGCTCCCGGTTGCCGGCTCTCTCCACAGGCAGGGCCTCCACCTGGCAGCGGAGGGTGGCCGACATCCGGGCACCCGCACCGTCCGCTCAAGCGATGTGGCAGGCTTGTCCCTGACGAGCTAACAACTCGCGTGCTCTGGGGTCGGTGCAATTCCGAGCCGGCGGTGATCCGTTCGAAGCCTTGCTTCGCTCGGAAGTCCGCGACCCGGTCACAGCCAGTGACCGGTTGACCAGGTGTGATTCCTGGACCGACGGTTAAAGTCCGGATGGGAAGCGCACGCAGGTGACGTCGACGCACGAGCAGTTGGTGTGTCCGGCGCCGCCGTCCGCCCCGGAGTCCACGCACGGACCCGAGGGCAGGACATGACTTTCACGCCAGGCACCTTCTGGCCGGCCGAGCAGGCGGCGATGACCCGCGCCCTCGAGCTCGCGGTCACGCCCGGCGTCCCACTGGGGCCCAACCCGCGGGTGGGGTGCGTGCTGCTCGACGACACCGGAGCGACGGTCGCGGAGGGCTATCACCGCGGCGCGGGCACGGCGCATGCCGAGGCCGACGCGCTGGCCCACGCGGGCGAGGCGGCGCGGGGCACCACGGCGGTCGTCACCCTCGAGCCGTGCAACCACACCGGGCGCACCGGGCCGTGCTCGCAGGCGCTGGTGGCCGCCGGCGTACGCCGGGTGGTGTTCGCCCAGGAGGACCCCAACCCGGTCGCCCGCGGGGGAGCCGACACGCTGCGTGCCGCGGGCATCGAGGTCGAGAGCGGGCTGCTCGCCGCGGAGGCCCGTGAGGTCAACCGGGTGTGGACGTTCGCCACCGACCACCAGCGTCCGTTCGTGACCTGGAAGTTTGCCACCACGCTGGACGGCCGCAGCGCCGCCGCCGACGGCACGTCGCGCTGGGTCTCCGGCACGGCCGCCCGCCGCGACACCCACCGGCTGCGGGCGCTGTGCGACGTGATGCTGGTCGGCACCAACACGGTCGCCGTCGACCACCCCCGGCTCAGCGTGCGCGACGACGACGACCAGCCCCTGGCGCTCCAGCCGCTGCGCGTCGTGATGGGGGAGCGCGACCTAGCCGACCACGGTCTCGACCTGCACCTGCGCACCCGCGACCCGGTGACCGCGCTCAAGGAGCTCTTCGCCCGCGACCGGCAGCACGTCTTCCTCGAGGGCGGGCCGACCCTCGCTGCGGCGTTCCTGCGGGCCGGCCTGGTCGACGAGATCGTCACGTACGTCGCCCCCATGCTGCTCGGCGCCGGCAGCGCAGCCGTCGCCGACCTCGGAATCAGCACCATCGCCGGGGCGTTGCGTCCCACGGTCACCGACATCACCGTGCTGCCCGGCATCGAGGGCGAAGAGCCCAACATCCGCCTCACCATGACCCCGCAGGGAGCCTGACATGTTCACCGGAATCGTCGAAGAGCTCGGCACCGTCGCCGCCGTCGAGGACCAGGGCGACGCCATCCGGCTCACGGTGCAGGCGTCCACCGTCCTGGACGACGCCGGTCTGGGCGACTCCATCTCGGTCAACGGCTGCTGCCTGACGGTGGTCTCGCACGACGGCCTCAAGTGGACCGCCGACGTCATGCAGGAGACGCTCGACAAGACCAGCCTCCACGGCGTGCGCCCGGGCGACCGGGTCAACCTCGAGCGCGCGGTCACCGCCGAGAAGCGCCTCGGTGGCCACATCGTGCAGGGCCACGTCGACGGCGTCGGCCACGTCGTGAGCCGGACGCCCAGCGAGCACTGGGAGGTCGTCGAGATCTCACTGCCGGCGCCGGACGCGAAGGGGAGCCTCGGGCGCTACCTGGTCGACAAGGGCTCCATCACCGTCGACGGCGTGAGCCTGACCGTCGTCGAGGTCCGGGGCGACACCTTCACGGTCAGCCTCATCCCCGAGACGCTCGCCCGCACCACCCTCGGCCTGCGCCAACCCGGCGACCGGGTCAACCTCGAGGTCGACATCATCGCCAAGCACGTCGAGAAGCTCATCCAGGCATACGCGCACGACCCCAGCAAGGAGCAGTCATGACCAACCACCAGCACGGGAAGGTCCGCCTCGACAGCATCGAGCGCGCGATCGCCGACATCGCCGACGGCAAGGCCGTGGTGGTCGTCGACGACGAGACCCGCGAGAACGAGGGCGACATCATCTTCGCCGCCAGCAAGGCGACGCCGGAGCTGATGGCCTTCACGATCCGCTACTCCAGCGGGGTGATCTGCGTGCCGATGCCGGCCGACATGCTCGACCGGCTGGAGATCCCGCTGATGACGCCGCACAACAAGGACAAGCTCCGCACCGCCTACACGATCTCGGTCGACGCCCGCGACGGCGTCAGCACCGGCATCTCCGCGGCCGACCGGGCCCACACCGTGCGGGTGCTCGCCGACTCCGCGACCGAGCCGTGGGAGATCACCCGGCCGGGCCATGTGTTCCCGCTGCGCTACCGCGAGGGCGGCGTGCTCGTACGCCGCGGCCACACCGAGGCGGCCGTCGACCTGGCCACCCTCGCCGGCCTCACGCCTGCCGGGGTCCTGGTCGAGGTGGTCAACGACGACGGCACCATGAAGCGCGCGCCCGAGCTGCGGGAGTTCGCCGACGAGCACGGGCTGGCGATGATCTCGATCGACGACCTGGTGCGTTACCGGCGCCGCCACGAGAACCTCGTCGAGCGGGTCGCCGAGACCCGGTTGCCGACCCGCCACGGCGACTTCACGGCGTACGGCTACCGGATCACGGTCGACGGCAGCGAGCACATCGCGCTGGTCTACGGCGACGTGGGCGGCTCCGACCCGGTCCTGACCCGGGTGCACTCGGAGTGCCTCACCGGCGACGTGTTCGGCAGCAGCCGCTGCGACTGCGGCCCGCAGCTCGACGAGGCCCTGGAGCGGATCGTGGCCGAAGGGCGTGGCGTGGTGGTCTACCTGCGCGGGCACGAGGGCCGTGGGATCGGCCTGGTGGCCAAGCTGCAGGCCTACCAGCTCCAGGACGGCGGCCGCGACACCGTCGACGCCAACCTCGACCTCGGGCTGCCGGCCGACGCGCGCCACTACGGCACGGCCACCCAGGTCCTGCGCGACCTCAAGGTCGAGAGCGTGCGGCTGATGACCAACAACCCCGACAAGGTCGACAACCTCGAGGACTTCGGGATCAAGGTCGCCGAGCGGGTCCCGCTGACCCCGCACCCCAACGACCACAACCTCGCCTACCTGCTGACCAAGCGCGACCGCATGGGCCACCACCTGCCCGACCTCGACAACGACCGATCCGACCAAGCCGACCACGACAGGGGAGTCATCTGATGAGTGGCCACGGAGCACCCACCCAGGAACCCGTCGACTGCCACGACCTGCGGGTCGCCGTCGTCGCCGCGAGCTGGCACACCCAGGTGATGGACGGCCTCGTGGCCGGCGCCGAGCGGGCGCTGAGCGCCCACTCCGTCGAGGCGCCCGTCGTGGTCCGCGTCCCGGGCACGTTCGAGCTCCCGGTCGTGGCCGCGGCCCTGGCCACGCAGGGGTACGACGCCGTGGTGGCCCTGGGCGTGGTCATCCGCGGCGGCACGCCGCACTTCGACTACGTGTGCTCCGCCGCGACCGACGGCCTGACCCGGGTCGCGCTGGACCACCAGACCGCGGTCGGCTTCGGCGTACTCACCTGCGACACCGAGCAGCAGGCCCTCGACCGCGCCGGGCTCCAGGGCTCCGCGGAGGACAAGGGCTACGAGGCGACCGCCGCGGCGCTGCTGACCGCGCAGACCCTCAAGCGCGTCAAGCGCGGCTACGAGGCCTGACGTCTCGCGCCCCACGCCCGGGAGCGGCCGTAGCGCGCCCGGACCGTAGGCTGAGGCCCGTGAAGACGTTCGACGAGCTCTGGGCCGAGCTGAGCGACAAGGCTCGGACCCGCCCCGATGGATCCGACACCGTGCGCGCGCTCGACGCCGGGGTGCATGCCATCGGCAAGAAGCTGGTCGAGGAGGCCGCCGAGTCCTGGATGGCCGCCGAGCACGAGGGCAAGGAGCGGGCGGCCGAGGAGATCAGCCAACTGCTCTACCACGCCCAGGTGCTGATGCTGGCCAGCGGCATCGAGCTCGACGACGTCTACGCCCACCTCTGAAGGTTGTTCCATGTCCCTCTTGCGAGTCGCGGTCCCCAACAAGGGGTCGCTGTCCCAGTCCGCGTCCGACATCCTGCGTGAGTCCGGCTACCGCCAGCGCACGGACTCCAAGGAGCTGACGCTCATCGACGCCGAGAACGGCGTCGAGTTCTTCTACCTGCGCCCGCGCGACATCGCGCTGTACGTCGGCGAGGGCACCCTCGACGTCGGCATCACCGGCCGCGACCTCCTGCGCGACTCCGGCGCCAAGGCCGAGGAGTCGCTCAACCTCGGCTTCGGGCGGAGCACGTTCCGCTTCGCCGGGCCGGTCGGCAAGTTCACCGACCTGGGGCAGCTCGCGGGCACCCGCATCGCCACGTCGTACGTCGGGATCGTGCGCGCGTTCCTCGAGGAGCGCGGCATCGAGGCCACCGTCACCCGGCTGGACGGGGCGGTGGAGTCCAGCATCCAGCTCGGCGTCGCCGACGTGATCGCCGACGTGGTCGAGACCGGCAGCACCTTGCGCCAGGCCGGCCTGGAGACGTTCGGGGAGCCGATCCTGGAGTCCGAGGCGGTGCTCATCACCCGCAACGGCAACGTGCCGGCCGACTTCGAGATTTTCAAGCGCCGCGTCGACGGTGTCCTCGTGGCACGCAGCTTCGTGATGATGGACTACGACATCGAGGAGCAGCACGTGACGACCGCCGTGGCGCTGACGCCCGGCATCGAGGGTCCGACCATCTCCCCGCTGCATCGCGAGGGCTGGGTCGCCGTCCGCGCCATGGTCCCGCGGGCCGGCGCCCAGCGCCTGATGGACGAGCTCTACGGCATCGGTGCGCGCGGGATCCTCACCACCGACATCCATGCCTGCCGACTCTGAGCCGTCGCTGGTCCCGCTGCCGCACACGTGGCGGCCGCTGGGCCCGCGGATCGCCGGCATCGTGGCCGGCGCCGTCGTCCTGGTGATCACGGTCTTCCTGTGGGTGGGCTTCGACGCCGAGACGCGGGCCGCGGTGACGCCGTTCCAGCGGGGCACCGTGGTCGCGTTCGGGCTCCTGGCCGCCTCCGTGATCCACGCGCTGGCGCGCTCACGCGCGGATGCGGAGATCGACGGGCTCGTGGTGGTCAACGGCTACCGGCGCCACACCTACGCGTGGGAGCAGATCATCGCGGTCCGGATGCCGCCGGGAGCCCCGTGGGTGACCCTCGACCTCGCCGACGGCACGACCGCGTCGGTCATGGCGATCCAGGGTTCCGACGGTGAGCGCGCCAAGCGCGCGCTGCGCCAGCTCCGTGCGCTCGTCGACCGCCCTCAGAACCCGTAGACCCGCCGGACCCGCTGCCAGTAGCCGCGCGTCAGCTTGGCCTCGAGCGCGGAGCCGGCGCGGAGCACGCGCGGGAGCAGCACGCGGCACTCCGGGCCCACACAGCTGCGGGTGCGCCACCAGACGCGGCCCAGCGCGCGCTCGACCGCGGCGTAGCCGGGCTGTCCGTGGACGTTGTCCAGCTGGAGCGGGTCGCGCTTGAGGTCGTAGAGCTCGTGCTCGCCGGTGCGGTTGCGGATGTAGGAGTAGCGCACGGTGCGGATGCCGATGGAGGTGCGCGGGCCACCGAAGCCGGGCGTACGGCGGGCGGCCCCCTCGCCGTGGGTCGACTCGTTGAGCACGGGTACGGTCCAGCCGCGGTCGCCGCGCCGCATGGTCGGCACCCGGCTGGTGCCGTCGGCGCGGTACGGCGGGCGGGCGCCGGCGAGGTCGAGGATCGAGGCGGTGACGTCGATCGTGGTGATCGGGTCGTAGCGGTTGGCCTTGGTGCGCATGCCCGGCCCGGTGACCAGGAACGGCACCCGCAGCGACGGCTCGTGGGCGCGGACCTTGCCGCTGCGCCGCCGGTGCTCGCCCAGGTAGTAGCCGTTGTCGGAGGTGAACATGAAGACCGTGTTCGCCCACTCGCCGGAGCGCTTCAGCTCGCGGATCAGCCGATTCACCTGCCGGTCCATGACGTAGATCGCCTCGGCGCGCTGCCGGGTCAGCTCGGCGAGCGCCCCGCGCTCTCTCGCGTTGAGCTCGGGCAGCCGGCTGAACGCGTGGGGCTTGTCGGAGACGTCCGGCTCGCTCGACCCGCCGGCCTTGGGCATCCCGGCGCCGCGGGTGATCAGCGCGTCGAAGCGGCCGCGCACCGACGGGGGCCGGGCGGGGGTCCGGACGTCCTGGCGCCGGCCGCGGTCGTCGGTCAGGAACGACGGCGGGTCGTCGGGCTCACGCGGCCCCCCGAAGTGCGGGGCGACGTAGTTGACGTACATGAAGAACGGCTCGGCGCGCCGGCCGAAGCCGCGGGCCATGTCGACGGAGAAGTCACCGATGACGTTGGACTGGTAGCGACCGCGGTAGCGGTTGTCGATCTTGCCGTTCACGTTGAACGGGGTGTCCATGTAGTTGTAGGTGCTGCCGTGCACGCCCAGGCCGTGGGTGGCGTCGATCGACGCCCGCCAGTCGGTCCAGCCCCGAGGCACGTACTTGAAGGACCGCTTGCCGCTGACCTTGGAGCGAGCGGGGCCGTAGCGGTTGAGGTACTTGCCGACGAAGCCGGTCGAGTAGCCCGCGGCCCGCAGCGAGGTCGCGAGGGTGCGGGAGTCGTCGAAGGCGCCGTAGCCGTAGGGCGCCTCGTGCCAGTAGACGTGGTGGTTGTGGGCGTAGCGCCCGGTGAGGAACGACGCCCGGGCGGGGCAGCACAACGGGTAGGGCGAGAAGGAGTTCTGGAAGGTCAGCCCGTGGTTGCCGACCGCGGCCCGCAGGGACGGCATGTGCAGGAGCTCGTCGACGCGCATGTCGTCGGCCATCACGACCACGATGTTCGGCTTGCCGCGGGGCTTCTGGGGCGTGACCGGGCCGATGGCAGCCGCCTCCGAGACCGCCTCCGGCGTGGCCGCCAGTCCCACGTGGGGTACGGCGAGCCCGACCGCGACCATCACCAGCAGCAGCGCCGGCCCGATGATTTTGGGCGCGCTGAAGCGGCGGGGAGAGGACGACGGGAGCACCGGCACAACTTAGGTGACGCGTGGTGACGCGGTTTTGTTCGCCCCTCCCCGAAAATGGGTGGCTCAGGGGTTCCAGCGGGCGATCGGTGCCCGGCGACCCGTGCCGTCGACGACGAGGTCCGCGCGGGTGCTGGTGTCGTCTCGGGTGAAGTGCTCCGCCTCGTCGCGCATCCAGCGACGCCAGCGGTCCTCCAGCAGGGCACCGTCGCGCTCGAGCCCCCGGGCCAGGCGCAGGTCCGAAGGCGCCTCGACCCACACCAGCACGGTGCACAGGCCGGCGTACGCGCGGGAGCCCGACCCGACGCCCTCGAGCACCAGCAGCGGCCCCGGCTCGACGGTGACGGTCTCGACGTACTGGCCCAGGTCCCAGTCGTATCGCAGGTAGTGACCCGTGTGGTCCTCGGCCAGCGGGAGCAGCAGCGCGTCGAGCTGGTCGGCGACGCGGGGGAGACCCTCCCAGCCGTCGTAGAGCGCGTCCATGTGCACGACCAGGGCGCCGGCCAGCCGGCCGATCGCTGCGGCCAGCGTGGTCTTGCCCGAGCCCGCTGGGCCGTCGACGCAGATCAACCGGCCGGAGCCCAGCGTCGCGGGCAGCGCGCGAGCCCGCTGGAGCGCGGTCTCGGCGACGTCAGAAGGCGTGGCCGTGACCACGGTAGGTCCGGACCTCCTGGGTCAGCTCCCGGCCGGCGAGGAGGTGCACGGTGTTGGTGTGCTCGAAGAGCTCGCCGGACTTGGCGTGGCGGAACCACACCAGGTCGCCGATCGCGAGCAGCCCGGCCGGGTGGCCGGTGAGCGGGGTCTGGACCTCTCCGGCGCCCTCGAGCCCGGTCAGGTGGAGACCGGCCGGTGCCCACGGGATGGGCAGCCGGTCGGTGCCGGCCGGGCCCGAGGCCACGAACCCGCCTCCGTGGACGGTGGCGAGGTGCGGCGAGGGGCGGCGTACGACGGGCAGGCCGTAGAACGCAGCGGGCCGGGGCCGGAACGACTGGTAGTGGTCGAACAGCCCCGGGACGAGCAGCCCGGAGCCCGCGGCCACCTCGGTGACCACGGGGTCGGCCACGGTCGCCTCGACCGAGCCGGACCCGCCGGCGTTCCAGAACTCCAGGTCGACGATCTTGCGCAGGGCGTCCGAGATCTCGCGGCGGCGGACCTCCAGCTGGGTCATCGACATCGACTTCAGCCGCCGGACGACGAGGGACTTGGCCCGGGCGGTGGGCACGTCGTCGGGCAGCCCGGCGACCTGGCCCTCGTAGGTCATGACGCCGACCAGCCGGAAGCCGGGGCGGTCGAGCACGGCCTGGGCCAGCTTGACGACCGCGTCGGCGTCGTAGAGCGGGGAGCGCTTGGGGCCGACGTGCTGGCGGCCCAGGCGCAGGCCGGCGTCGATCTCGATCGCGACGCGGATGGGTACGGCGTGCGACCTCCGCACCGAGTCGACCACGTCGAGGTGGGCGAGGTCGTCGATCATCAGCGTGACCCGTCCGGCCGCGCGGGGCGACTCGACCAGGCGGGCCAGCGAGCGCCGGTCGACGGTGGGGTAGGCCACGACGATGTCGTCGGTGATGCCCTCCTCCTCGAGCCACAAGGCCTCGGCCAGCGTGTAGGCCAGGACGCCGTGGAAGCCGTCGCGGGCCAGCGCCCGGCGCAGCAGCGCGGGGACCCGGATCGACTTGGACGCCACCCGGATCGGGGTGCCGGCCGCGCGCCGCAGCAGGTCGTCGGCGTTGGCGTCGAACGCGTCGAGGTCGACCACCATCAGCGGTGTCGACAGGGGAGTGCCGTGGGTCTCGACGGCGTCCTTGAGCCGCGCCCAGAGGCGGTTGCGGTCGACGAAGGACGAGCCGTCGTGGCTGTCCTGCTCCGGCCCCATCAGCTGATCCCGCGCTTGCGCAGGAGCGCCTCGATCTCGGCCAGGTCGTCGTCGATCGCAGGTGCGGCGCGCTTCTGCCGGGCGGCCGGCAGCGACTTCTCGGACGGCGTAGGGGACTCCGTCCGCGACGTCGGCTCCGGGCCGCGGCGCTGCTCGAGTGCTCGACCGACGCCGAAGAGCACGACCCCGACCCCGGCCAGGACGACCCCGAGCCAGACGACGGGGCTGAAGACGAGAGACGTGGCCCAGTCGACGACCGCGTCACCGATCTCGGTGAGCATCTGGAGGGTCTTGGTGAGGTAGGCGGCGAGCGGCAGCAGGGTCAGCCCCGCACCCTTCAGCGCGGCGGGGAGACCGCGCCGCTGGTAGGCGATCCAGGTCCAGATTCCACCCAGCAGGGTGAGCGTCAGCGCAAGCGCTGCCCAAGTCACGTCGTCCACCCGCTCAGGGTGGCACATCAGCAGCAGCGACAATGGCTCTGTGAGCGAACGACGCCTCCTCGGTCCGGCCTTCCCCGACGACACCGGCCAGGCCGACCCCGACGTACGGCGAGCGCTGACGTCGTACGACGAGGACCCGGCGCTGCACGCCGACGCGCTGGCCGCGCTGGCCGGCGCCCGCCTGCTGGTGCCCATCGTCGCCGTGCTCGGTGAGGTCGAGGTGGGCGAGGACGGCCTGGCCCGCGACAAGACCAGCGACATGGCAGCGGTGCTGCTCGAGGGCGCCGACGGACGGCTGGCGATGCTCGCGTTCACCGGCACCGACGCGATGGCCGCGTGGGACCCCGCGGCCCGGCCGGTGCCCGTGGCCGCCTCGACCGCCGCCCAGGCGGCCCTCCAGGAGCACGCCGCGGCGCTCGTCGTCGACATCGCCGGCCCGGCCACCTACGTCCTCGAGGGCGACGACCTGGTCGGGGTCGCCTCCGGCTGGACCCTCACCCGGGTCGGCGACCGCTCGGCCTGGCTCCGTCCCTGATTGGGCTCCCGACGGAATGTTCGACTAGCATGTGGCGTTGACCGATCAGTCCAGGAAACTGGACCGATCACACAAGCGGAGTCAGCTTCATCGTCTCCCACCCGCATCGACCGAAACAGGTCGTCGGGTCCGGTCCCGCAGGCTCCGGCCTTGCGTGAGCGCCTAGCGCACGCGCAGACCCGAAGCCTACGGAGTCGCAGAAGCCTTTGAGGTGGACGCGATGCGACTGGCTTCCGCTTGAGACAGCGGGAGCCGTTCTTCATTTGAGGGCGGTTCCCGGGCCCCGAACACACTGGAGGACACATCAGCACCGAGCTTCGTATCAACGAGCGGATCCGGGTACCCGAGGTCCGCCTCGTCGGACCCAACGGCGAGACGGTCGGCATCGTGCCGACCGACCAGGCCCTCAAGCTGGCCCAGGAGGCCGACCTCGACCTCGTCGAGATCGCCCCCCAGGGCAAGCCGCCCGTGTGCAAGCTCATGGACTACGGGAAGTTCAAGTACGAGAACGCCCAGAAGGCCCGTGAGGCGCGCCGGAACCAGACGAACGTGATCATCAAGGAGATGAAGCTTCGTCCCAAGATCGACGCGCACGACTACGAGACCAAGAAGGGTCACGTGGTGCGGTTCCTGCGCGCCGGCGACAAGGTCAAGATCACGATCATGTTCCGAGGCCGCGAGCAGCACCGTCCCGAGCTGGGCTTCCGGCTGCTGCAGCGCCTGGCCGAGGACGTCACCGAGCTGGGCTTCGTCGAGTCGTCGCCCAAGCAGGACGGCCGCAACATGATCATGGTGCTCGGCCCGCACAAGAAGAAGGCCGACGCCCGCATCGACATGCAGGCCGAGAAGGACTCCAAGGCCGCAGAGCGAGCAGCGCTGGTCGAGGAAGAGCAGGCCGAGCGCGAGGCCGCACATGCCGCGGGTCCCGTGGCGCAGAAGAAGGAGCGCGGCCGCTCCGAGAACCTCGATCCCGAGATCGAGGCCTGAGACCCGGGGCCCAGCGCCCCACGAGACGTTCGGTGGTCGCGCCCGTCGCGACCACGACCGAGAAGAGAGAGACAGAGATGCCGAAGAACAAGAGCCACTCCGGTGCCGGCAAGCGCTTCCGCGTGACCGGCTCCGGCAAGATCCTTCGCGAGAAGGCAGGCAAGCGCCACAACCTGGAGAAGAAGGCCTCCAAGGTCACGCGTCGCCTGACGGGCACGGTGACGGTCGCCAAGAACGACACCAAGCGCGTCAAGAAGATGCTCGGCATCTGACCCTCGTCCACCCGTTCGTTGGTCGAGGCCTCTCGATCGAGCAACTTCAGCACCAAGGAGTAACACCATGGCACGCGTCAAGCGGGCAGTGAACGCCCAGAAGAAGCGCCGTACCACCCTCGAGCGCGCTGCCGGCTACCGCGGCCAGCGCTCGCGTCTCTACCGCAAGGCCAAGGAGCAGGTCACCCACTCCCTGGTCTACAGCTACAACGACCGCCGCAAGAACAAGGGCAACTTCCGCAAGCTGTGGATCCAGCGCATCAACGCCGCCGCGCGTGCGCAGGGCATGACCTACAACCGCTTCATCCAGGGCCTGCACCTGGCCGGCATCGAGGTCGACCGCAAGATCCTCGCCGACCTGGCTGTCAACGACCCGGCCGCGTTCACCGCGATCCTCGAGGCCGCCCGCGCGGCTCTGCCCGAGGACGTCAACGCGCCCAAGGTCGAGGCCACCGCGTAACCCGGTGGTTGAGGAAGGCGCGCAGCGCCTGTCTCGAAACCCGCTGGGCACTCCGCTGACGTCGGGCAACACCCGGCTCAAGGAGACCCGCAAGCTCAGCCGCCGCTCGGAGCGATCCGAGCGGCGGCTGTTCCTTGCCGACGGCCCGAAGGCCGTCGAGGGCGCGCTCGGCGCGGTGTCGGACTCTGGGGTGAGCTGCGTGGTCGAGGTCTTCGCGACCCCGGCCGCCACGGAGCAGTACGCCGCCCTCGCGGCCGCCGCGCCCGTCTGGACGCTGGTCGACGAGCGCGCTCTCGCGTCCCTCAGCGACAGCGTCAGCCCGGCGGGTGTCGTGGCCCTGTGCCGGTTCGTCGACCGGCCGTTCGCCCACCTGCTCGACCCCGCGCCGCGCCTGGTCGCGATCTGCGCCGACGTGCGCGACCCCGGCAACGCCGGGACCGTGATCCGCAGCGCGGACGCCGCCGGTGCCGACGCGGTGGTGATGGCCGGCAGCTCGGTCGACGCCTACAACCCCAAGACGGTCCGCGCCAGCGTGGGCAGCCTGTTCCGCCTCCCGCTCGCGGTCGAGCCCGACCCGGCGACCGCCGTGCGCGCCGCGCAGGCGGCGGGGCTCGTCGTACTGGCCGCCGACGGTGCCGGTGATGTCGACCTCTTCGAGGCCGGCGACCTGCTCACGCAGCCGACGGCCTGGCTGTTCGGCAACGAGGCCTGGGGCCTCCCCGACGAGCTGGCGGCCCTCGCCGACCACCGCCTCGCGATCCCGATCCACGGCCGCGCCGAGAGCCTCAACCTGTCGACGGCGGCGGCGCTCTGCCTCTACGCCTCGGCCACCGCGCATCGTCGGTCGTAGGGCCGAAAGCGGTCCGCTCGTAGGGTGCTCCCATGACCGGGGGCACCGAGAGCGCGCAGGCGCTGGCCGACGCGCTGCCCGACGGCGTGGTCCTGGCCGACGGTGACGGTGTGGTCACGCTGGTCTCCACGACGGCCGCGCGGATGCTCGGCGGTGACGTCGCCGGGCTGACCGGTCGGCCGCTGGGCGAGGTCCTGGCGCTCCAGGACCAGGACGGCCAGGAGTGGGCGGCGACCAACACGCCGTACGACGGTCTGGCCACGCGCACCGCCGTGCCCGAGCAGTCGTGGCTGCTGCCCAACGGCACCGAGGTGCTGGTCTCCGCACGCCTGCACCGGCCGTCGCTGCACGAGCCGGTCTCGCTGGTCGCGGTGACGATCCGCTCCGGGCGGGGCCGGGCCCGGCTCGACCGTGAGCGCTCCGACCTGGTCGCGACCGTCGCCCACGAGCTCCGCTCGCCGCTGACGGGCGTGAAGGGTTTCGTGCAGGCGCTGCTGACCCGGTGGGACAAGCTCTCCGACGACCAGAAGAAGCTGATGCTCACCACGGTGCACGCCGACTCCGACCGGCTGAGCCGGCTGATCGCGGAGCTGCTCGACGTGGCCCGGATCGACACCGGCCGGCTCCAGCTGCACCCGCGGCCCTCCGACGCGGCGGTGCTGGTGCAGCGGATCGCCGACTCCGTGCAGGCCGGCACCTCGCGCCGGATCGAGCTCGACGTCGCACCGGGGCTGCCGCAGGTCAACGTCGACCCCGACAAGTTCACCCAGGTCGTGACCAACCTGGTCGAGAACGCCGTGCGCCACGGGGAAGGGCGGGTGCGGGTCAGGCTCGCGCCGCTGCCCGACGCGGGTGACGGGCCGTCCGTCGAGCTGACCGTCGACGACGAGGGCGAGGGCATCCCCGTCGAGCTGCGTCGCCGGGTGTTCACGAAGTTCTGGCGCGGGGGAGTCCGCGGCGGCTCCGGCCTGGGCCTCTACCTCGTCAACGGCCTGGTCCGCGCCCACGGCGGGACCGTCACGATCGACGACGCACCCGGTGGCGGAGCGCGCGTCGTACTCACCTGGCCCGCGGGCAGCATGCTCTGAGTGGGGCGTCGGATCTCAGCATCTGCTGAGATCCCCGCGGTTCCGGGGAGTTGCAACCCCCCGGAACGACGGCAATCTCAGCTTCTGCTGAGATTCGCCCGCGCTGCCGGGGGACAACCCGTTCGCGCAGCGGAGAGTGACCTTCCTAGACTCATCCCCGTGTCCGGACCCAACAGCGACTACGACCCCGTGGAGGTCAGCACCTTGCAGCCAGAAGAGGTCGCGGCAGCCCGCGACGCCGCGCTCGCGGCGATCGCCGGTGCGACCGACCTCGAGCAGCTCAAGCAGGCGCGGATCGAGCACACCGGCGACCGCTCGCCGCTGGCGCTGGCCAACCGCGAGATCGGTGCCCTGCCGCCGCAGGCGCGCAAGGAGGCCGGCCAGCGGATCGGGCAGGCCCGCGGCGCGGTCAGCCAGGCGCTCGCGGCGCGCCAGGAGGTGCTCGAGGCCGAGCGCGAGGAGCGGATGCTGGTCGAGGAGACCGTCGACGTCACCCTCCCGGCCGACCGCTTCCCCACCGGCGCCCGGCACCCGATCACGACCGGCTCGGAGCTGATCGCCGACATCTTCGTGGCCATGGGCTGGGAGGTCGCCGAGGGTCCGGTGATCGAGGCCGAGTGGCTCAACTTCGACGCGCTCAACCTCGGGCCGGACCACCCGGCGCGCACCATGCAGGACACGTTCTGGACGGCACCGGCCGAGGACCACGTCGTGCTGCGCACCCACACCTCGCCGGTCCAGGCCCGCACCATGCTGAGCCGCCAGCCACCGATCTACGTCGTGTGCCCCGGTCGGGTCTTCCGCACCGACGAGTACGACGCCACGCACAGCCCGATGTTCCACCAGGTCGAGGGGCTGGCCGTCGACGAGGGCATCACCATGGGCCACCTCAAGGGCACGCTCGACCACTTCGCGACCTCGATGTTCGGCGAGGGCATCACCACCCGGTTCCGGCCGTCGTTCTTCCCCTTCACCGAGCCCAGCGCCGAGGTCGACCTGGTCTGCTTCGTCTGTCGCGGCACCGGTTTGAACGGGGCGGGTCCCGAGTCCTGCCGGACCTGCCGGGGCGAGGGCTGGATCGAGTGGGGCGGCTGCGGCGTGGTCAACCCGCGGGTGCTGGCCGCCTGCGGCATCGACTCCGAGCGCTATTCCGGGTTCGCCTTCGGCATGGGCATCGACCGCACGTTGATGTTCCGCCACGGCCTCGAGGACCTGCGCGCCCTGTTCGAGGGCGACATCCGCTTCACCACTGCGTTCGGGACGGAGCTCTGACCATGAAGACCCCCGTCTCCTGGATCCGCGAGTACGTCGACCTGCCGGCCGACGTCACCACCGAGCAGCTCGCTGCCCGGCTCACCGCCCTCGGGCTCAAGCTCGAGGCGATCGAGAAGCCCGGCGACCAGATCACCGGTCCGCTCGTCGTCGGCCGTGTGCTGACGATGGAGCCCGAGCCGCAGAAGAACGGCAAGACCATCAACTGGTGCACCGTCGACGTCGCCGACGCCAACGGGACCGGTGAGCCCCAGGGCATCGTCTGCGGCGCCCACAACTTCGCCCCCGGTGACCTCGTCGTCGTCGTGCTCCCTGGTGCGGTGCTCCCGGGCGACTTCCACATCGCCGCCCGCAAGACCTACGGCCACGTCTCCGCGGGGATGATCTGCTCGGCCGCCGAGCTGGGCCTCGGTGAGGACCACGACGGCATCATCGTGCTGCCCGCCGACGCCGCCAGCCCTGGCGACGACGCGTTCGCGGTGCTCGGTCTGACCGAAGAGGTCATCGAGTTCGAGATCAACCCCGACCGGGCCTACGCGCTGTCCCTGCGCGGCATCGCCCGTGAGGCCTCGCTCGCGTACGCCGTGCCGTTCCACGACCCCGCCGAGCGCCAGGTCCCCGAGCCCGACGCCGACGGCTACCCCGTGATCATCGACGACCCGTCCGGTTGCCCGGTCTTCGCCGCTCGCCGGGTGACCGGCTTCGACCCCACCGCGCCGACCCCCGGCTGGATGGCGCGACGCATCCAGCTCGCCGGGATGCGGCCGATCTCGCTCGGGGTCGACGTCACCAACTACGTCATGCTCGAGCTCGGCCAGCCCATCCACGGCTACGACGGCGACAAGCTCGACGGCGCGATCTACGTGCGCCGCGCCACCGAGGGCGAGCAGCTCACCACGCTCGACGGAGCCCGCCGCACCCTGTCCGTCGAGGACCTCGTGATCGTCGACGGCTCCGGCCCGGTCGGTCTGGCCGGGGTCATGGGCGGCGCGACCACCGAGCTGTCCGAGACCACTACTCACGTGGTGATCGAGGCCGCCCACTGGGACGCCGTCTCCATGTTCCGCACCGGCAAGCGGCACAAGCTGTCCTCCGAGGCCGGCAAGCGCAACGAGCGCGGTGTCGACCCGCAGCTGCCGGCCATCGCCGCCGACCGGGTCGCCGAGCTGCTGACGACGTACGGCGGCGGGACGGTGGAGCCCGGCGCCACCCTGGTCGGGATCGCACCGACCCCGCCGACGATCGAGATCGACGCCGACCTTCCGGCCCGGATCACCGGCATGCCGATCGAGGCCGCCACGACGGTCGCCCACCTCGAGGCCGTCGGCTGCGTCGTCGAGGCCACCGGCGACCGGCTCACGGTCACCCCGGCGACCTGGCGCCCTGACGTCACCGACCCCTACGACCTGGTCGAGGAGGTCGCGCGGGTCGTGGGCTACGACCAGGTGCCGTCGATCCTGCCGCGCGAGGCGGCCGGTCGCGGGCTCACCCGCGAGCAGCGGCTGCGCCGACGGGTCGGACGCCTGCTGGCCGGCGCCGGCTGTGTCGAGGTGGTGAGCTTCCCGTTCGTCGGCGAGGCCACCTTCGACGCCCTCGGGCTCCCGGCCGACGACCCGCTGCGGCACACCGTGCGCATCGCCAACCCGATCTCGTCGGAGGAGCCGTCCTACACGACGACCCTGCTGCCGGGGCTGCTCAAGGCGGCCTCGCGCAACCTCGGCCGCGGCGCCTCCGGCGTCGCACTGTTCGAGACCGGCACGGTCGCCTTCCCGGCCGACCGCGGCGCGGCCCCCATCTACGGCGTCGACTGGCGCCCGACCGACGACGAGCTGGCCAAGCTGTTCGAGGCCATCCCGCACCAGCCGCTGTTCCTGGCGCTCGTGCTGGCGGGCGAGAGCGAGCGGGCCGGCTGGTGGGGCTCCGGCCGCGAGAGCGGCTGGGCCGACGCGATCGGTCTCGTACGACGTCTCGCCGCCGAGCTCGGCGTCCAGCTCGACGTCCGCTCCGCGGCTCGCGCGCCCTGGCACCCCGGTCGGTGCGCGCGCTTCGAGGTCGACGGCGTGGAGCTCGGGCACGCGGGCGAGCTGCACCCGTCGGTGTGCAAGGCGTTCGGGCTCCCGGTGCGCAGCGCCGCGGTGGAGGTCGACCTCGACTTCCTGATGCGCCGCGCGGTCGACGTCGTACCCGGCCCGGAGCTCTCGACCTACCCGCTCGCCAAGGAGGACGTCGCCCTCGTGGTCGACGCCACCGCGACGGTCGCCGACGTCGAGGACGCCCTGCGTCACGGCGCCGGCGAGCTGCTGGAGTCGATCCGGCTCTTCGACGTCTACACCGGTGACCAGATCGGCGCGGGCAAGAAGTCGTTGGCCTTCGCCCTCCGGTTCCGGGCCACCGACCGCACCCTCACCGAGCAGGAGACCAGCGCCGCCCGCGACGCCGCCGTAACCGCGGCCGCCGAGCGCTGCGGCGCGGTTCAGCGCTGACCAGTCGGCGGCTCGGGCGACGAGGTCAGGTCTCGGACGACGCCGACCAGATGTTGATCCCCGAGTCGACGGCGTCCTGCTCGATCGCATCGAGCTCGGACGCGCTGATCTCGAGGTTGTCGAGCACGTCGAGGTTGTCGTCGAGCTGGGCCACGCTGCTGGCCCCGACCAGCACCGACGTCACCCGCGGGTCGCGCAGCACCCACGCCAGGGCGAGCTGCGCCAACGACTGCCCGCGGCCCTGGGCGATCTCGTTGAGCCGGCGGACGTGCGCCACCGCCTCGTCACTCAGCAGCGAGGGGTCGAGCGACTTGCCCTGGGCTGCCCGCGAACCCTCCGGGATGCCGTCGAGGTAGCGGTCGGTCAGCATCCCCTGCGCCAGCGGCGAGAACGCGATGCAGCCCACGCCCTCCTCGCCGAGCACGTCGAGCAGTGACGCCCCGTCGTCCGACGGCTCCTCGACCCAGCGGTTGAGCATGGAGTACGACGGCTGGTGGATCAACAGCGGCACGCCCATCTCGCGCAGCAGCCCGGCCGCCTCGCGGGTCCGCTCGGCAGAGTAGGAGGAAATCCCGGCGTAGGTCGCCCGTCCGGACTGCACGGCGGTCGCCAGGGCGCCCATCGTCTCCTCCAGCGGGGTCTCGGGGTCGAACCGGTGGCTGTAGAAGATGTCGACGTGGTCCAGCCCCATCCGGGCCAGGCTCTGGTCGAGGGAGCCGAGGAGGTACTTGCGCGACCCCCACTCGCCGTACGGCCCCGGCCACATGTCGTAGCCGGCCTTGGTGGAGATCACCAGCTCGTCGCGGTAGGGCCGGAAGTCGTCGGCGAAGATCCTGCCGAAGTTGGTCTCGGCCGAGCCGTACGGCGGACCGTAGTTGTTGGCCAGGTCGAAGTGCGTGACCCCGCGGTCGAACGCCCGGCGCAGGATCGCGCGCTGGGTCTCGACCGGCTTGTCGTCGCCGAAGTTGTGCCACAGCCCGAGGGAGACTGCCGGCAGCTTCAGCCCGGAGCGCCCGCAGCGCCGGTAGGCGTGGGAGTCGTAGCGGTCATCGGCGGCGCGGTAGGGCGGTGGTGTGGTCATGCCCCGATCCTGCACCCCGGCGCCACACGGTCAGGTGAGAGGCTCGCTGACCGCGCTGATCATGGCGTCGTAGACCCGGCGGTCGCCGCTCACCTCGATGCCCGAGTCGTCGCGCCGCTTCCAGAGCCAGGCGTCGAGGTCGGCCGCCTTACCTCGTACGACGGCAGCGGCGTCGCCCGGCTCGGCCAGCAGCAGGTGCGGGCCGTCGTAGTTCTTCCCGGAGTCGGGATCGGTGCCGAAGAACATCCCGGGGCGGACGAAGAGCGACTGCTCGACGTCGGTCATCTGGATCTCGACCAGCTCCTCGCCCATCTCGGTGCGGCCCCACTCGGGTGCCTCGCCGCCGTACATCACGTCCATCAGCTCGGCGACCCCGTCAGCGGCCAGCCGCGGGTCGAGACCGGTGACCTCGCCGGCGGTCTGCTCGGCGTCGAGCCGGTGGATGAGCGCCTCGTGCGCCTGGCGCCGGAAGGTGAAGCCGACGGTCTGCTCGGGAGCCCAGGACCACGCCGGCTCGGTCGGGTCGGCCGCCTCCAGCTGGGCGACCAGGCTGGCTGCGCACTCGTCGAAGAACGCCAGCAGCGCCGGGTAGGAGCCCGGACGGTCGGGGCCGGGGTCGTCCTCGCCGGGCCCGGCCGGGCGCTTGCGGATGACCGACGCCCAGAACCACTGCACGCCCGCGAGGTGCCACAGCAGGTCGGCGGCGTCCCAGTCGGGGCAGGCCGGCACCCGCGCGGCCGGGTCGCAGTCGGCCAGCACGTCGCGGAAGCGCGCGGAGTCGCTGCGGAGGTGCTCGAGGTAGTCCGGGAAGGCGAGTCGCGTCATGGCTGGAGGCATGTTCGGGAACCTAGACCCGGCCACGGACACTGTCTCGTCCTTTTCGGCCAGATCACGATAACCATGCAGTTCTATGTATAGTCATGCACATGACGACTGTGGCCGTGGCCGGTGCTAGTGGGTACGCCGGCGGTGAGGTGCTCCGCCTCCTGCTCGCGCACCCCGGCGTGGAGATCGGTGCCCTGACCGGCGCCTCCAACGCGGGGGAGCGGCTCGGAACTCTCCAGCCCCACCTCGTCCCGCTGGCCGACCGGGTGCTGGAGCCCACGGACCTCGGCACCCTCGGCGGCCACGACGTGGTCTTCCTCGCGCTGCCGCACGGCCAGTCCGGCGAAATCGCCGCCCAGCTGCCCGAGTCCACCGTGGTCATCGACTGCGGAGCCGACTTCCGGCTCCAGGACGCGGCGGAGTGGGAGACGTTCTACGGCGGCACCCACGCCGGCACCTGGCCCTACGGCCTGCCCGAGCTGCCCGGTCAGCGCGAGATCCTGGCGCGCGCCACCCGGATCGCCGTACCCGGCTGCTACCCGACCGTCTCGACGTTGTCGCTCGCCCCCGCCGTCGCCGCCGGGATCATCGAGCCCGACGTCGTGGTCGTCGCCGCGTCCGGCACCAGCGGCGCCGGCAAGGCCGCCAAGGCGCACCTGCTGGGCAGCGAGATCATGGGCAACGCCAGCGCCTACGGCGTCGGCGGCAGCCACCGGCACACCCCCGAGATCACCCAGAACCTCTCCGGGCTGCTCGACGGCGACGACCTCGTGCGGGTCAGCTTCACACCGCTGCTGGTCCCCATGCCGCGCGGCATCCTCGCCACCTGCTCGGCACCCCTGCGCGGCGACGTCTCGGCGGAGGAGGCCTACGACGTCTACGCCGCGGCGTACGCCGACGAGCCGTTCGTGCACCTGCTCGCCCCGGGGCAGTGGCCCCAGACCAAGTCGGTCACCGGCTCCAACGCCGTCCACCTCCAGGTGACCGTCGACCCCGCCGCCCGCCGGCTGGTGGCGGTCGGCGCCGTCGACAACCTCGCCAAAGGCACGGGCGGCGCCGCCGTCCAGTGCATGAACCTCGCCCTCGGCCTCGACGAGGGCCTGGGCCTCACGACAGTTGGGATCGCACCATGACCGAGAGCCAGAGCACCGAGCAGACCGGGAGTACGAGCGAAGCGAGTACTCCCAATGGAGCGACGGAGTCGCTCCACCCCACCTACACATTGCAGCAGTTCCCGGAGAAGCTCGCGGTCGTGAAGCTGCCGCCCGGCGCGGAGATCCCGGAGTGGGCCGAGTCGTCCTCGCTGTTCTCGATCACGGCGACCGCCACCGAGACCTCCCTGGTGTGCGCGGGCCGCAACGTGCCGACCAAGCAGGTGGCCCACAAGGGCATGACCGCCTTCGCCGTGATGGGGACCCTCGACTTCGCGCTGACCGGGGTGCTGGCGGCGCTGCTGGCGCCGCTGGCTGAGGCGGAGATCAGCGTCTTCACGATCTCGACGTACGACACCGACTGGATCCTGGTCCCGGTGGCCAAGGCGGAGGCTGCGGCCGAGGCGTGGCGACGACAGGGGCACACCGTCGACCTCGCCGTCCCCGTCAAGCCCACCCGGAAGAAGAAGACATGACCGTCACCACCCCCGCAGGCTTCCGGGCCGCGGGCATCCCCGCCGGCCTGAAGTCCACAGGAGCCAAGGACCTCGCGCTCGTCGTCAACGACGGGCCCGCCTTCGACTCCGCGAGCGTCTTCACCGCCAACCGCTGCAAGGCCAACCCGATCCTGTGGAGCCAGGAGGTGGTCAAGGACGGCGTCGTGCGCGCGGTCGTCCTCAACTCCGGCGGTGCCAACTGCTACACCGGCCCCGACGGTTTCCAGACCACCCATGCGGTGGCCGAGAAGGTCGGCTCCGTGCTCGGCGTCGCCCCCGGCGACGTCGTGGTCTGCTCCACGGGGCTGATCGGCCTCGCCAACGACCGCGACCACCTGCTCGCCGGCGTCGACACGGCGTACGCCGCCCTGTCCGGCGACGGCGGGGCAGACGCGGCGACCGCGATCATGACCACCGACTCGGTGAGCAAGCAGGTCGTCGTCGAGGGCGCCGGCTGGTCGATCGGCGGCATGGCCAAGGGCGCCGGGATGCTCGCGCCCCAGCTCGCGACCATGCTGGTCATCCTCACCACCGACGCCGTCGTGCCCGCCGCCGACCTCGACCAGGCGCTGCGCGCCGCGACCCGGGTCAGCTTCGACCGGCTCGACTCCGACGGTTGCATGTCCACCAACGACACCGTCACCGTGATGGCCAGCGGCGCCAGCGGGATCACGCCGACGCTGCCCGACTTCACCGACGCGCTGACGCAGGCCTGCACCGACCTCGCGATGCAGCTGCTGCGCGACGCCGAGGGCGCCGACCACGAGATCGCGATCACGGTGCTCAACGCGGCCAGTGAGGACGACGCCGTCGAGGCGGGCCGCAGCGTCGCCCGCAGCAACCTGTTCAAGGCCGCGGTCTTCGGCAACGACCCCAACTGGGGTCGCGTCCTGGCCAGCATCGGCACCACCCAGGCCGCGTTCGACCCGGCCGACCTCGACGTCGCGATGAACGGTGTCTGGGTCTGCCGCAGCTCCACGCCGGACGCCGACCCGGCGCTGGTCGACCTCAAGCCCCGCGAGGTCAGCGTGACCATCGACCTCAAGTCCGGCGACGCCCGCGCGACCGTCTGGACCAACGACCTCACCCACGCGTACGTCCACGAGAACAGTGCCTACAGCTCATGACCCAGACACCCGGCAAGCCCGACCCTGCCAAGGCCGAGGTCCTGGCCAACGCCCTTCCGTGGCTCAAGCGCTACCACGGCAAGATCGTGGTGGTGAAGTACGGCGGCAACGCCATGACCGACGACAACCTCAAGCGCGCGTTCGCCGAGGACATCGCGTTCCTGCGCTTCGCCGGCTTCAAGCCGGTCGTGGTGCACGGCGGCGGCCCACAGATCTCCCGGATGCTCGACAAGCTCGGCATCGAGTCGGAGTTCAAGGGCGGCCTGCGCGTCACCACCCCCGAGGCCATGGAGGTCGTGCGGATGGTGCTCGTCGGGCAGGTCCAGCGCGAGCTGGTCGGCCTGATCAACGAGCACGGCCCGCTCGCCGTCGGCCTCTCCGGCGAGGACGCCGGCCTGTTCACCGCCGAGCAGACCAACACCATCGTCGACGGCGAGGAGGTCGACCTCGGACTGGTCGGCGAGGTCGCCCACGTGCGCCCCGAGTCCGTGCTCGACCTGATCGAGGCCGGCCGGATCCCGGTCGTCTCCAGCGTCGCGCCCGACGTCGACGGCCAGGTCCACAACGTCAACGCCGACCTGGCCGCCGCCGCCCTCGCGGTCGCGCTCAAGGCCGAGAAGCTGCTGGTGCTGACCGACGTCGAGGGTCTCTACCTCGACTGGCCCAGCTCCGACGACGTGATCGGCGAGATAAACCCCGAGTCGCTGGCCGAGCTGATGCCGAGCCTGGCCAGCGGGATGGTCCCCAAGATGGGCGCCTGCCTGCAGGCCGTCCAGGGCGGGGTGCCGCGCGCGACCGTCGTCGACGGACGCCAGCTCCACGCCGTACTCCTCGAGCTCTTCACCAACGAGGGCGTCGGCACGCAGGTCCTGCCCGGCGTGGAGACGAAGACGCGGAAGGCGAGGGACACCCCGTCATGACCGACACCCAAGAGCACACCTGGGGCGAGCGCTACGCCGACTCGCTGATGAACACCTTCGGACAGCCCAAGCTGGTCCTCACCCGCGGCGCCGGCGCCCACGTCTGGGACACCGACGGCAAGGAGTACGTCGACCTGCTCGGCGGCATCGCGGTCAACGCGCTCGGCCACGCCCACCCGGCACTGGTCGAGGCGGTCACCGCGCAGCTGGGCACGCTCGGCCACATCTCCAACTTCTTCGCCAGCGAGCCGCAGGTCCGGCTCGCGGAGAAGCTCCTCGCGTTGCTGGACGCCGGCCCGGGCAAGGTCTTCTTCACCAACTCCGGCGCCGAGGCCAACGAGGCCGCGTTCAAGCTGACCCGCCGCACCGGCCGCACTCACGTGGTCGCGGCGCAGGGCGGCTTCCACGGACGCACCATGGGCGCGCTCGCGCTCACCTCGAAGGAGGCCTACCGCGCCCCGTTCGAGCCGCTGCCCGGCGACGTCACGTTCGTGCCCTACGGCGACGCCGAGGCGCTCGCCGCGGCCGTCACCGACCGCACGGCCGCGATCCTGCTCGAGCCGATGCAGGGCGAGGCCGGCGTCGTCACGCCGCCCAAGGGCTACCTGGCCGCGGCCCGCACGATCGCCGACGAGCACGGCGCGCTGCTGTGGCTCGACGAGATCCAGACCGGCCTCGGTCGCACCGGCCGCTGGTTCGCCCACCACTCGGCGGGCGTCACGCCCGACATCGTCACCGTCGCCAAGGGCCTGGCCGGGGGCATCCCGATCGGCGCCTGCATCGGGGTGGGGGAGTCCGGCACGCTGCTCGAGCCGGGCAACCACGGCACTACCTTCGGCGGCAACCCGGTCGCCTGCGCCGCGGCGCTCGCGGTCATCGGCACCATCGAGACCGACGGTCTCCTCGAGCACGTCACGGCCCTCGGCCAGAAGCTGCGCGACGGCCTCGCGGCCGACCCGCGGGTCACCGAGGTCCGCGGCGAGGGGCTGCTGATCGGGCTGGACCTCGCGGCCGAGGTCTCGGCCGCGGTCACGGCGGGCGCGCTCGCACACGGGTTCATCATCAACAACCCGACACCGCACCGCATCCGGCTCGCGCCGCCGCTCGTGCTCACCCAGGACGACGCCGAGGCCTTCCTCACGGCGTGGCCGGCGATCCTCGACGAGGCGTTCGAGGGCCAGTCATGAGGCACTTCCTCGCTGACGACGACCTGCGTCCCGACGAGCAGGCGCAGGTGCTGCGGCTGGCCGCCGACCTCAAGGCCGCGCCGTACGACGCCAAGTCGCTGGGCGGCCCGCGCACCGTCGCGATGATCTTCGACAAGCCGACTCTGCGCACGCAGGCGTCGTTCGCGGCCGGCATCGCAGAGCTTGGCGGCTACCCGATGCTCGTCGACGGGACCCTCGCCGGGATCGGCGTGCGTGAGTCGGTCTCCGACGTCGCCAAGGTGCTCGGCCGCCAGGCCTCCGCGATCGTGTGGCGCACGTTCGCCCAGACCGCTCTCGAGGAGATGGCCGAGCACGCCGGCGTCCCCGTGGTCAACGCGCTGACCGACGACTTCCACCCCTGCCAGCTGCTCGCCGACCTGCTCACCGTGCAGGAGCACAAGGGCGAGCTCGCCGGGCTGCGCGTCGCCTTCGTCGGCGACGCCGCCTGCAACATGGGCAACTCCTGGCTGCTCGCCGGCGCCACCGCGGGCATGCACGTCATCGTCAGCGGGCCCGAGGGCTACGTCCCGTCGGCGGAGATGTTCCGCCGCGCCGCCGACATCACGTCGTACGCCGGCGGGTCGGTGTCCGACGAGCCCGACCCGGTCGCGGCCGTGACCGGTGCCGACGTGGTCGTGACCGACACCTGGGTGTCGATGGGCAAGGAGGACGAGGCGACCTCGCGCGCCGAGGTCTTCGCCGCCTGGTCGGTCACCCCCGAGCTGCTCGCCCACGCCAAGCCCGACGCGATCGTGATGCACTGCCTGCCGGCCTACCGCGGCAAGGAGATCGCCGCCGAGGTGATCGACGGTCCGCAGAGCGTCGTGTGGGACGAGGCCGAGAACCGCCGCCACGCACAGAAGGCGATCCTGACCTTCCTCGTCGGAGCGGCGGGAGACTCGCATGAGTGAGTCCGCGGTCCGCCCCACCACCAAGAACTCCCGCCACCAGCTGATCATCGACCTGGTGACCCATCGCGAGGTCCACTCGCAGGGCCAGCTCGCCGACCTGCTGGCCGGCGAGGGCGTCCACGTCACCCAGGCGACGCTGTCGCGCGACCTCGTCGAGCTCGAGGCGGTCAAGGTCCGCGACGCCTCCGGCGCGCTCTTCTACGCCGTCCCCAGCGAGGGTGGCGACCGCCGGCCCTCCGCCCCCAGCGAGACCCGCGCGTCCATCCAGCGCCTCGCCCGGCTCTGCGGTGACCTGTTGGTCAGCGCCGACCACTCGGCCAACCTGGTCGTCCTGCGCACCCCGCCCGGGGCCGCCCAGTTCCTCGCCTCCGCGTTCGACAAGACGGAGTTCCCCGACGTCCTCGGCACCATCGCCGGCGACGACACCGTCCTCGTCATCGGCCGCGACCCGACCGGGGGAGTAGACCTCGCCCGGCGCTTCCTCGCCCTCGCCGAGCTTCCCACCCAGAACGACACAACGAAGGAACCCACGTGAGCAAGGTCCTGACCAGTCTTCCTGTCGGCGAGCGCGTCGGCATCGCCTTCTCCGGCGGACTCGACACCTCGGTCGCGGTCGCCTGGATGCGCGAGAAGGGTGCGGTCCCCTGCACCTACACCGCCCACCTCGGCCAGTACGACGAGGACGACATCGACGGCGTGCCCGACCGTGCCAAGGAGTACGGCGCCGAGATCGCACGGTCGCTCGACTGCCGGCCCCAGCTCGTAGAGGAGGGCCTCGCAGCGCTCGCGTGCGGTGCGTTCCACATCCGCTCGGGCTCGCGCGCCTACTTCAACACCACGCCGCTGGGCCGCGCGGTCACCGGCACGATGCTGGTGCGCGCCATGCACGAGGACGGCGTCGACATCTGGGGCGACGGGTCGACCTTCAAGGGCAACGACATCGAGCGCTTCTACCGCTACGGCCTGCTCGCCAACCCCGAGCTGCGCATCTACAAGCCGTGGCTGGACGCCGACTTCGTCCACGAGCTCGGGGGCCGCACCGAGATGAGCCAGTGGCTCACCGAGCGCGGCCTGCCCTACCGCGACAGCCACGAGAAGGCCTACTCCACCGACGCCAACATCTGGGGCGCCACCCACGAGGCCAAGACCCTCGAGCACCTCGACGTGTCGCTCGAGACGGTCCAGCCGATCATGGGCGTGAAGTTCTGGGACCCCAGCGTCGAGATCGCCACCGAGGACGTCACGATCCGCTTCGAGGCCGGCCGGCCGGTCGCCCTCAACGGCACGACGTACGACGACGCGGTGGCGCTGGTCCACGACGCCAACGTCATCGGTGGCCGCCACGGCCTGGGCATGTCCGACCAGATCGAGAACCGGATCATCGAGGCCAAGTCCCGCGGCATCTACGAGGCCCCGGCGATGGCGCTGCTCTGGATCGCCTACGAGCGGCTCCTCAACGCCGTCCACAACGAGGACACCGTCGCCAACTACCACACCGAGGGCCGTCGGCTGGGCCGGCTGCTCTACGAGGGCCGCTGGCTCGACCCGCAGGCGCTGATGATGCGTGAGGCCATCCAGCGCTGGATCGCCTCGCTGGTGACCGGAGAGGTGACTCTGCGGCTGCGCCGCGGTGAGGACTACACGATCCTGCGCACGGCCGGCCCGGCCCTGTCCTACCACCCCGACAAGCTCTCGATGGAGCGCACCGAGAACGCCGCCTTCGGCCCGACCGACCGGATCGGCCAGCTCACCATGCGCAACCTCGACATCGCCGACTCGCGGGCCAAGCTCGAGCAGTACGCCGGCCAGCCGCTCGACCAGGGCCAGGTCCTGGTCGAGAACGGCACGCTCTTCGGGGAGCTCCCTGCCGGCGGCTTCGACCGGATCACCGACAACCCGTCGGCGCGCGATGCCGAGGACGAGGCGCTCGACCACGCCGCGATGGAGTCCGGAACCGACTGATGGCCGACGAGACTCCCAAGGAACGACAGGGCACCAACGAGGGCAAGCTCTGGGGCGGGCGCTTCGCCGGCGGACCGTCGCCCGAGCTCGACGCCCTGTCGAAGTCCACGCACTTCGACTGGCGCCTGGCCCCCTACGACCTGGCCGGCTCCCGGGCCCACGCCAACGCGCTCCACCGGGCGGGGCTGCTCACCGAGTCCGAGCTGGCCGAGCTGACCCGTGGCCTCGGCGTCCTGGACGAGCGGTACGCCGCGGGCGACCTCGCCCCGGACGCCTCCGACGAGGACGTCCACGGGGCGCTGGAGCGGATGCTGCTGGACGAGGTCGGCGCCGACACCGGCGGCCGGCTCCGCGCCGGCCGGAGCCGCAACGACCAGATCGCCACGCTTTTCAAGGTCTTCCTGCGCGACCACAGCCGCGTGCTGGGGAGCCTGCTGCTCGACCTGGTCGAGACCCTGGCCTCCCAGGCGCGCGACCACCTCGACGTGGTCATGCCCGGCCGCACCCACCTCCAGCACGCACAGCCGGTGCTGCTCGCCCACCACCTGCTGGCCCACGCCTGGCCCCTGGTGCGCGACGTCGACCGGCTCCTCGACTGGGACGCCCGCGTCGCCGCGGACTCGCCGTACGGCTCCGGGGCGCTGGCCGGCTCCAGCCTCGGCCTCGACCCCACCGGGGTCGCCGACGAGCTGGGCTTCACCGGCTCCTCGCCCAACTCGATCGACGGCACCGCCGCGCGCGACTTCGTCGCCGAGTTCGCCTACGTCACCGCGCAGGCCGGCGTCGACATCAGCCGGCTCGCCGAGGAGGTCATCCTCTGGTCGACGCGCGAGTTCGGCTTCGTCACGCTGCACGACTCGTGGTCGACCGGGTCGAGCATCATGCCGCAGAAGAAGAACCCCGACATCGCCGAGCTGGCCCGGGGCAAGGCCGGCCGGCTGATCGGCAACCTCGCCGGGCTGATGGCCACGCTCAAGGCGCTGCCGCTGGCCTACAACCGCGACCTCCAGGAGGACAAGGAGCCGGTCTTCGACTCCGTCGACACCCTCGAGGTGCTGCTGCCCGCGTTCACCGGCATGGTCGAGACCCTGGTCTTCGACACCGCGCGCCTCGCCGAGCTGGCCCCGCAGGGCTTCTCCCTGGCCACCGACATCGCGGAGTGGCTGGTCCGCGAGGGCACGCCCTTCCGGGTGGCCCACGAGGTCGCAGGCGCCTGCGTACGCCGCTGTGAGGAGCTCGGCATCGAGCTGCACGAGCTGACCGACGAGCAGTTCGCCGAGATCTCGCCCTCGCTCACCCCGGAGGTACGCCTCGTCCTCACCGCCGAGGGGTCCGTCGCGTCCCGCGACGGTCGCGGCGGCACCGCCCCGGTCCGGGTCCGTGAGCAGCTCGCCGAGCTGCTCGAGCGCGTGGCCACCCAGCGTGAGCGTCTCGCCTGACCTGGCGGAGCTGCTGGGCGGCCCCGTCCACGAGGTCGCCCCGCTCCTTCTGAACGCCGTGCTGCGCCACGGAGACGTCGCCGTCCGCCTGACCGAGGTCGAGGCGTACGCCGGACTGGCCGACCCCGGCTCCCACGCGTTTCGTGGCCGCACGCCCCGCAACGAGGTCATGTTCGGGCCTCCCGGTCACCTCTACTGCTACTTCACCTACGGCATGCACGTGTGCGCCAACGCGGTCGCCGGACCGGAGGGGACCGCCGGCGGGATCCTGTTGCGGGCGGGGGAGGTGGTCGACGGGATCGAGCTCGCCCAGAGCCGCCGACCGCGGTCCAGCGACCGCGACCTGGCCCGGGGACCGGCCCGTCTCTGCAACGCCCTGGCCATCGCGCTGACCCACGACGGCACCGACCTCCGGACGGGGGAGATCACCCTCGAGCCGGGCACTCCGCCGCCTCGCTGGGAGGCTGGGCCGCGCGTCGGACTGCGGGGCGCTCCCGACCGTCCGTGGCGCTTCTGGACGCCTGGAGAGCCGTCCGTGTCGGCCTACCGACCGGCCACGACGCGGGTACGTCGACCCCGAGTTGACGAGCCAGAGACGACCCCGTAATGTTCTCCGGGTTGCCCCAAGCGGGCCCGCAAGGGCCACGTGACGAGGTGCGACCAGCCCCAGGCACACCAGCAATGGTGCCTGTCAGGTGTGTGTCTGATTTTTGAGAACTCAACAGTGTGTCATAGTCGATGAATTAGTTTGTATGCCCTCATCTTTGGATGTTTGGGTTGTTTTTTCGGCATTAATGATTCTGGCAATTGTCAGTTTTGTTCTTGTCAGTGATGGAATTTTCTACGGAGAGTTTGATCCTGGCTCAGGACGAACGCTGGCGGCGTGCTTAACACATGCAAGTCGAGCGGTAAGGCCCTTTCGGGGGTACACGAGCGGCGAACGGGTGAGTAACACGTGAGTAATCTGCCCTCCACTTGGGGATAAGCTTCGGAAACGGGGTCTAATACCTGATACGACACTCTCCTGCATGGGATGGGTGTGGAAAGTT
>NZ_FNIC01000005.1 GCF_900103935.1 Nocardioides szechwanensis | reverse complement strand
TCGAGCCCTTTGGATAACCGCGGACGACCTGGACCACCCATCGCTGCAACACCCCTGCCTGACTAGAGGTGTTGCATCCATCCCTTGAACCCAAGACGTCATTTGGTGTCAGTTTCGGGCGGGTCAACACTCCAGATGACCGTGGACGACTGACCTGAGTCGACGGCAGGTGGGCGCGGGGGCGCCACCCGGCGCTCACATCGGGTTCACCCAGGCCCGCCATCCTTCACCTGGCCAGAGTGTCGAGGTGAGGAGCGCTGCGTGCTGCGCGTCGTCGTACCCGCGTTGAACGAGGCGGACAACCTGGCCGTCCTGGTGCCACGCATCGTGGCGGAGATCGACGTCTTCGCCCCGGGCGGCGGCGTGCTGGTGGTCGACGACGGGTCGACCGACGACACGGCCAAGGTGATGGCGCGGCTGATGGCCGAGCACCCGTCGGTCGAGCTGGTCACGCTGCGCCACAACCTGGGCAAGGCCGCCGCGCTGCAGCGCGGGTTCGCCCGCGCCCTGGAGGACGGCGCCGAGCTGGTGGCGATGATGGACGCCGACGGCCAGGACGACCCCCGCGAGCTCGGGCGGCTGATGGAGGCCATCGAGGCTGGCGCCGACCTGGTGACCGGTGCTCGCCTCCACCGGCAGG
Organism: Nocardioides szechwanensis; assembly: GCF_900103935.1. Classification (GTDB taxonomy): domain Bacteria; phylum Actinomycetota; class Actinomycetes; order Propionibacteriales; family Nocardioidaceae; genus Nocardioides; species Nocardioides szechwanensis. Next base: position 317,632 of record NZ_FNIC01000005.1, on the reverse strand, counting down.
ACCGCCTGGTCAAGCGGCACACGTCGCGGCTCTACAACCGGACCACGGGCCTGCTGTCCGGCGCGCCCGGGCGCGACTTCAACTCGGGCTTCAAGATGATGCGCGCCGGGGTCGCGACCGATGTGTCGCCGATGCTGTACGGCGAGATGCACCGCTACCTCACTGTGATCGCCCACGGCCTGGGCTACCGGGTGGCGGAGGTGCCCGTCGAGCACCACCCGCGGATGTCCGGCACCAGCAAGTACGGCCTGGCCCGCTTCTGGCGCGGGTTCGCCGACCTGATGACGGTGCGCTTCCTGCTCAGCTACGAGCACCGGCCCTCGCACCTCTTCGGCGGCATCGGCGTCGCCAGCCTGCTGCTCGGCATGGCGACGCTGGTCTACCTCACCGTGGTGAAGCTGGCCGGCGACCCGATCGGCGAGCGCCCGTTGCTGCTGGGCGGCGTCCTGATGGTGATGGTCGGGGTGCAGCTGACCCTCTTCGGCCTGCTCGCGGAGCTGGTCGTCAACGCGCGCAACCGCGGGCTCGAGCGGCGTCTGTGACCCAGCCCGTCGGCCGACGGGCGCCGCGGCCGCTCGTCCTGCTCGCGGCCGCCGCGGTGGCCGCCGGTGTCACCATGACCGCCGTCGGCGCCTGGCGCACCGGCGTCTCCTGGGACGAGACCTACCACGTGGTCCGGATGCGCAACTACCTCGACTCCGGCTGGTACCTCCTCGACGGCGACCTGCTCGGCGACGAGCCCGGGTCCTGGGAGGACCAGCGCTACGTCTACGGCCCGGCCACCATGGGGCTGGCCCACCTCTGGTCGATGCTGTGGGGCGTCGAGGGGTCGGGGCAGGTCTCGGCCAGCGCCGAGGCGTTCGCGGTCCGTCACCTCGTCGTCGTCGGGCTCTCCCTCGCCGGCGTCGCGGCGGCCGCGACGACCACCCGGCTGCTGACGCGCCAATGGAGCTGGGCGGTCGTGACCGCCGGAGTGCTGGTGGCACTGCCCACGTGGACCGGGCACGCGATGTTCAACGTCAAGGACGTGCCGGTCGCCACCGGCTACGCGCTGGTCACGCTCGGGGTCGCGGTGGTCCACCTGACGTCGCGCAGGACCCTCCAGATGGCCGGTGCCGCGACCCTCGTGGCCGGGATCGTGCTTGCGGTGGGCACCCGCCCCGGCATCTGGCCCGGCATCGTGCTCGCGGGCACTCCCGCCGTCCTGGTGGCGCTCCGCGCCCGCGACGTACGGCGCCTGGCGACCCTGCTGGGAGCGGTGGCCGTGGCGTGCGCCGCGCTGCTGCTCCTCTACCCCGACGCGTTCCGCGACCCGGTGGACGCACTGCTCGGCAGCGCGCTCGAGTCGTCGCGGTACGGCGGCACCCCCGGCAACTGGTGGTACCTCCCGCTCTTCCTGCTGATCGAGCTGCCCACCCTGCACCTGCTGCTCGGCGCGCTCGGCACGGTCGTGGCCCTGCGGCTCCTGCGCCACGGGGCGCTCCCCGAGCGGACCCGGGTGGTCGTCGTGATGGTGCTGCTACAGGCGTTCGCCCTGCCGGTGGTGGCGGTGCTGCGCGAGTCGAACCTCTACAACGGCCTGCGCCAGCTGCTCTTCGCCGCCCCGGCACTGGCCGTGCTCGTCACCCTGGGCATCCGCGCCCTCCTGGCGGACTCCCCAGGACGGAGCGCCCCGGTCCGGCGGGCCGCGCCGGTGCTGGTCGGCCTCGCGTTCGTCGGCCCGCTGGTCGCCCAGGCCCAGCTGTTCCCCTACAACTACGCCTACTCGAGCGTCCCGGCCAACGCCCTCGCCCCTCTCGCCGCCGACCGCGGGCGGGCGTGGGAGGTGCCGACCGACTACTGGCGCACCAGCGTCCGCGAGCTGGCTCCTGACATCCCACAGGGCGGCCTCGCGGTCTGCTCCCCGTCGTACGACGACGAGGACCGCTTCGTCCCCTACTCGCACGAGGGCCACCAGGACTGTGCCACCGACCTGATCGGCCCGCTCTCGCCGTACGACGACCAGCGCGCGGCGACCTGGTCGCAGGACCCCACCGACTTCCTGGCCGTCGACGCCGGCACAGAGTTCGTCGGCGACAACTGCGAGCGGCTGGCCGAGGTCACTCGTCGCCTCTACTGGCGCACCGTGACCATGTCGTACGTCGCCCGGTGCGACCTCGTCCTGGAGCCGTACCCCAGCGAGGGACTCACGTTCACCGGGGCCGGGACCGGCGGCGCCGTGCTCCTGACCGGCTGGTCGTCGCACCGCGCCGAACCCGGCATCGGGCTCGTGCACGAGTCGGGATCGCTCGGCGTCACGCTGCCCGAGCGGCTCCGCGAAGCCCCGCTGGCGCTGCGGGTCACGCTCACCGACGACACCGCCGCCGGAGACCTTCAGCTGTGGGCCAACGGCGTCCAGGTGCCCGTGGAGGCTGACGGGGACGACGTTCTGCGCGCCGACCTCGGCACGGACGTCGCCGAGGCCTACGGCGACGGACGCCTGGTGCTGACCTTCGTCCAGCCCGCTCCGACCGGCGAGATCCGCCTGACCGCGCTCCGCCTCGAGGCGACCTCGTGAAAGGCCTCTACGTGAAGGTCCTGCGGGTGCTGCGGTCGGCGCTCGCCACGACCGGGCTGCTCGCCGTCCTCGACCGTGCCGCCCGCCGCTCCCGGACCGCCCTGTGGGTGCGGTCGTGGCTCGCGATCTACGACCTCGACGACCTGGTCGCACTCGACGCCCCGTGGTGGACCTTCGAGGCGGCCGACGCCGTGGAGCACTTCCTGGCCGGTCGTCGTGGCGCCCGCGTCTTCGAGTGGGGTTCGGGCGCCTCCACCGTGTGGCTGAGCCGCCGCGGCGCGGTGGTGCACAGCGTCGAGCACGACGCGGCGTGGGCCGAGCTGATGGCGGACGTGCTCCCCCCGAGCGCGACCCTGCGGCTGGTGCCGGCTGTGCTGGCCGGCCACCCGGGCACCCCACCTGGCGCGAGATCCGCCAAGCCCGGCTTCGAGGAGCTCGACTTCGCGGCGTACGTCGCGGCCATCGACGACGTGCCCGGGCCGCTCGACCTCGTCGTCATCGACGGGCGCGCGCGATCGGCCTGCCTCGACCGTGCGATCGGACGGCTGGCACCCGGGGGGCTGATCGTGCTCGACAACGTCGAGCGGGCCCGCTACCGCGCGGCGCTGGCCCGCCACGGCGCCGACCTGGATGTCCGGTGGACCCGTGGCCGGACACCGACGCTCCCCTACCCCACGCGGACCGCACTGGTCTCCCGACGTACGGCGCCGGCGTGACCGGGTCGCCGTCCTGGCTGCGCCGTCACGGCCTCGACGTGGCGCGCTGGGTCTTCCTGGCGCTCGTCCTGGTCGGCGCGTGGTGGAGCCTGCATGACCGCGGCCCTCAGGTGCTCGCCGCGCTCACCGAGACCTCCCCGCTGGGCATCGCGGTCGGGGCCGTCCTCGTGGTGCTCGGGCTGCTGGCCACGAGCGTGGCGTGGCTGCGGCTGCTGGCCGGCTTCGGCTACTCGCTGCCCGCCCGGCCGGGACGTGCGGTGTTCTTCGTGGGCCAGCTCGGCAAGTACATCCCCGGGGCCGTCTGGTCGATGGGCGCGCACGCCCAGCTCGCGCGGGAGCACGACGTGCCGCGCCGGGTCACGGTGAGCACGTCGCTGGTGTTCCTGGGCCTCAACCTGGCCACCGCCGCGCTCGTGGTCGGCGCCGCCGCGCTCGCCGGGATCTGGGACGCGGTCGTGCCTCTGTGGGCCGTGACCGCCGGCACCGCGGCCGGCGTGGTCGGGCTGAGCCCGCCGGTCGTCAACCGGGTCGGCACCCTGCTCAGCGCCCGCGGCGGGACGCTGCGCCTGCGCTACCGCGACGTGGGGCGGCTGGTCCTCCTGATGGCCTTCACGTGGAGCTGCTACGCCGGGCTGATCGTGGCCATCGCGCCCGCACCGGAGCCACGGCTCTTCCCGCTGGCCGCGGCGGCGTTCGCGCTCGCGTACGCCGTCGGCGTGCTCGTGGTCGTCGCGCCGGCCGGGGTCGGCGCCCGCGAGGTCACCCTGATCGCGCTCCTCGCCCCGGTCCTCGGGGTCTCGAGCGCGACCGCGGTCGCGCTGCTCACCCGCGTCCTGCACAGCGGTGGCGACCTCCTGCTGGCACTGGTCGCGTTCCTGCACGCGCGCGGTGACTCAGCGGGGCGTCCGCCTCCGCAGTACGGCGGTCAGGGCGAGCATCGCGGCGGCGCCGGCCGCGAACGGGGCGCCCCAGGACCTGCCTGACCCGCCAGGAGGCTCACGCGTCTCGGTGACGGCGGTGGCGGGGAGCTCGACCAGTGACGGCACCTGGGGTCCCTGCACGACGGCCGGCTCGTCGACCCGCAGCGCCCGCGCCGCGGGTGAGGTGTGCGCCCACGAGGCGGCGTACAGGACGACACGCGAGAAGTAGTTGATCCAGACGACGAGGATCAGCGCGATCCCGAACGCCTGGAAGGCCGGCTGCTCCTTCGTGGCCTTGAGCAGCGTGCTCGAGAGCAGCTTGAGGATCTCGAAGCCGATGGCGCCCAGCAGTGCGCCGGACGCGAGCGAGCGCTTGGGCGTGTGCGGGTCGGCGAGCAGGCGGAACAACGCGAGGAACAGCACGGTGCTGGCGGCCAGACCGACGACCACGCCGAGCACCCACAGCACCGGCTCGAGGCCAACGCCGAGGTCCAGCCACTCCAGGATCTGCTCGGAGCCCCCCGCCACCACGCCGGAGATGCCCACGCTCAGCAGCAGGGTGAGGCCCACGGCACCCAGGGTGAGCAGGTCGCGCAGCTTGCCCATGACGAAGTTGGGCTGCTCGAAGCTGGGCAGCTCGAAGGTGACCAGGAGCGCGTCGCGGAGGCTGGAGAGCCACCCGAGCCCGGCGTACGCGACACCGAGGAGCCCGAAGCCGACCGCGGCACCGGCGGCGCTCTCGATGTCGGCGAGCGCGATGCCGGTGTCGCCGCCGATCATGCCGGGGAACACCGACTCGATCGCCTCGACCGTGGTGTCACGCGCGTCGTGGTAGACCTTCGAGATCCAGCCGACCGCCGCGAACGCCAGCGCCAGGATCGGGAAGAACGACAGGAAGCCGAAGTAGGTGACGGCGCCGGCCTGTTGGCCCGCCTTCACGGCTCCGTAGTGCTGCTGCATCCGTAGGGCGTGGTCGACCAGGGGTCGCCGCTCCCGCAGGCGGGTCAGGCGGGCGGAGAGTCGAACCTTTCGCGAAGCCATGCACGGTCACCTTGCCGAGAGTCGGGGCGGAGCTCAGTCTGCCGATCAGTGTGCGGAGCGCAGCGGGAACTGCCGGGTGGGCCGCCAGCCGTGCTCGGCGTCGTGCACGTAGAGGTGGAACTCCCCGACGTCGAACTCGCACTCGAAGTCGGCCAGGTCGCCGAACGCCTGGTCGAGCAGGTCGTCGGAGAGGTGGTGCGCGATCGTGACGTGGGGGTGGAACGGGAACTGCAGCTCGGTGGCGAGCGGGCCCAGGCGGAGCGCGGCGGCGAGCTGCTCACAGCGCGAGATGCCCTCCACCAGGGTCACGAACACCACGGGCGAGACCGGGCGGAACGTGCCGGTGCCGCGCAGGTGCACCGGGAAGCGACCCACCTGACCGGCGGCCTGCTCGAGGTGGGCCTCCACGTCGCCGAGCCCGCCGTCGGGCACCTCGGTGGGCGGCACCAGCGTGATGTGCGTCGGGATCATGGTGGCGGTGCGGTCGCCGACGGACGTCCGGTAGTCCTGCAGCTCGGTGGCCCAGGGCTCCGGGATGGCTATGGCCACTCCGATTGTCGGCATCGCTTCGACTCTACTTGCCGGCTACTTGCTCGCCGCCACGAACCCGACCCGCTGGTAGACGTCGCGCAGCGTCGCCTCCGCAACGGAGCGGGCTTGCTCCGCACCCTGCTTGAGTATGGCGGTCAGGTGCGCCTGGTCGTCCAGCAGCTCGAGGGTCCGCTCGCGGAACGGGGTGACGAACTGGACCACCACGTCGGCGAGGTCACCCTTGAGGTCGCCGTACCCTTTGCCGGCGTACTGCTCCTCCAGCGTGGTCACGGCCTCGCCGGTCAGCGCGGAGTAGATCGTGAGCAGGTTGCTCACCCCCGGCTTGGCCTCCGGGTCGAAGCGGATCTCGGCCTCGGAGTCGGTGACCGCGGAACGGATCTTCTTGGCGCTGGTCTTGGGCTCGTCGAGCATCTCGATGATGCCGGCCGGCGACGACGCGGACTTCGACATCTTGGCGGTGGGGTTCTGGAGGTCGCCGATCTTGGCGGTGGCCTTGAGGATGTAGGGCTCGGGCAGCCGGAACGTCTTCTTGTAGCGGTGGTTGAACCGCTGGGCGAGGTCGCGGGTGAGCTCGAGGTGCTGGCGCTGGTCCTCCCCGACCGGCACGTAGTGCGGCCGGTAGAGAAGGATGTCGGCTGCCTGGAGGATCGGGTAGGTGAAGAGCCCGACCGACGCGGCGCCCTCGCCGCCCTTGGCGGACTTGTCCTTGAACTGGGTCATCCGGCGGGCCTCGCCGAAGCCGGTCAGACACTGGAGCACCCACCCGAGCTGGGCGTGCTCGGGCACCTGGCTCTGCACGAAGATCGCCGAGCGGGCCGGGTCGATGCCCATGGCCAGCAGCTGAGCGGCCGCGCGCAGCGTGCGCTCGCGCAGCACCTTGGGGTCCTGCTCGAGCGTGATCGCGTGCAGGTCGGCGATGAAGAAGAACGGCTGGTGGTCGCGCTGGAGATCCACCCACTGCCGGAGCGCGCCGAGGTAGTTGCCGAAGTGGAAGGAGTCGGCCGTGGGCTGGATGCCGGAGAGCACCCGCGGCCGTGCGCCTGCCGAGGGCGCTGCCGGGACGGCGACCTCCGGGTCGGTGGTCGGAGCGGACATGGGCGCCATTCTGTCAGCGCGCGCGGCCCCTGGCGGTGCCGGGTTATCGGTTTGCCCGGCGGCGGCCCGGTTGACAGGGTTCACGCATGTCGCTCCCTCCCACGCTGACCGACGGCGTCGTCACCCTCCGCGGGCACCGGCCCGACGACGCCCCCGGAGTCCTCGAGCAGTGCCAGGACCCCCTGTCGATGCAGTGGACCTCCGTGCCCATCCCCTACTCGATGGCCGACGCCGAGACCTATGTCAACGAGGTGACGCCGCTCGGCTGGCTCGCCGACACCGAGTGGGCCTTCGCGATCGAGGCGGAGGGCCGCTTCGCGGGCACCTGCTCGCTGCGCAACGAGGGATCACGCCGGGCCGAGATCGCGTACGGCGCCCACCCGTGGGTGCGCGGCACCGGCCACGTCGAGCGGGCGCTCCGGCTGCTGCTCGACTACGGCTTCGGCGAGAGCGACCTGACCACCGTCATCTGGTGGGCCCGGCAGGGCAACTGGGCCTCCCGCAAGACCGCCTGGCGGCTCGGCTTCCGGCTGGAGGGGTCGCTGCGGCAGTGGCTCACCGCGCGCGGAGAGGTCCGTGACGCCTGGGTGGGCACCCTGCTGCGCGACGACCCGCGCGAGCCGCAGAGCCGCTGGCTGGAGTGCCCCGTCCTCGAGCGCGACGGCCTCCGGCTGCGCCCGATGCGCGTCGACGACGCCGACCGGATCGTCGAGGCCTGCACCGAGGAGCGCACCCAGCACTGGCTCGGCAGCCTGCCGTCGCCCTACGGCCGCGACGACGCCCTCACCTACATCGAGTCGCGCACCGCGCAGCTCGCCGAGGGCTCCGGAGTGACCTGGGCGGTCACCGCGCCTGACGACGACGTGCTCCTCGGGACCATCGGCTGGTTCAACTGGACGCCGGAGGTGGAGTGCGAGATCGGCTACTGGACCCACCCGGACGCGCGCGGCCGCGGGCTGATGACGCGCGCGATGGGCCTGGTGACCGACCACGTCCTGGACGACCTCGGCGTACGCCGCGTGACGGCGTTCGCCGCGGTCGGCAACGCCGCGTCGCGACGGGTGATCGAGGCCAACGGCTTCCGCGAGTTCGGCGTGGAGCGGCTCGGCATCCAGGTACGCGACGGGCGCACCGACATGGCGCTCTACGACCTGCTCGCCGAGGAGCGACCTGCGCGGGACTGAGACGTCAGGCGGGCTTGGTCTTGCGGTGGACGGCGGCCGACCAGAGCAGCACGGCGATCCCGAGCAGCGAGAGCCCGAAGCCGGCCAGCGCGGGTGAGCGGTAGCCGTAGCCGGCGGCGATGGTGACGCCACCGATCCAGGCGCCCAGCGCGTTGGCGACATTGAGGGAGGCGTGGTTCATGGAGGCGCCCAGCGTGGCGGCGTCGCCGGACACGTCCATCAGCCGCAGCTGGAGGTTGACGACGAGGATCGAGCCGAGCGCGGTGACCGAGAAGACGACGGGCAGCAGCCACCAGCCGTAGGGCGCCACCAGCCAGAACACGACCATGACCACGGCCGAGCCGATCCCGGACCAGATCAGGGAGCCGAAGACCGACCAGGCGGCGAGCTCGCCGGCCAGCCAGGTCCCGGCCACCATGCCGAGGCCGAAGGCGAGCACGAAGATCGGCACCGTGGTCTCACTGAGGTGCCCGACGTCGGTGACGGTGGGCGCGATGTAGGAGTAGGTGGCGAACAGGCCACCGAACCCGATGGCACCGGCCAGCAGCGTGAGCCAGGCCTGCTTGTTGCGCATGAACGACGACAGCTCCCGGCGCCCGGTCGCCTCGGCGTTTCCGGGGCAGGACGGCACGAAGGCCAGGATCATGGCGACGGTGACCGCCGAGATGACCGCCGTGGCGACGAAAGCGGCGCGCCAGCCCGCCTGCTGCCCGAGCCAGGTGGCGGCCGGGACCCCGAGGACGTTGGCCACGGACAGGCCGAGCATCACGGCGGCGACCCACCGGCCCGTGCGCCCGGGAGGTGCCAGGCTCGCCGCGACGAGCGAGGCGACGCCGAAGTAGGCACCGTGCGGCAGCCCGTCGAGGAAGCGCGCGGCGAGCACGAGGTGGTAGCTGGACGCCACCGCGGTGAGCAGGTTGAACAGCGCGTACGCCGCCATCAGCCCGACGAGCAGCGCCCGGCGCGGCAGTCGCGCGCCGAACATCGCGAGCACCGGCACCCCGGCCACGACGCCCAGCGCGTAGGCCGAGATCAGGTGGCCGGCGGTGGGGATCGAGATGTCGACGCCCTCAGCGATCTGGGGCAGCAGCCCCATCGTGACGAACTCCGTCGTCCCGATCGCGAACCCGCCCATCGCCAGCGACAGCAGCGCCAGGCCGGCGTGCGTGGCCCGGGGCGGGGCGGAGGTCTTCCCGTCGAGAGTGCTGGTCATCGTCACTCATTGTCCAACCCGCCCCCGGCCGACGCCTATTCCTCAGGCACTGCTCAGCAGATGTCCTTGAAGTCCTCGACCGCCGCGTCGAGGTCGCGCTGGGCGTCGTCGACGGCCTGGTCGTCGACCGGCGTGCCCGACCGTGCCCGGTCGGCCTGCTTCACCAGCCGGTCGAGGGCCTTGCGCGCCTCGGTGACCTTGCCGCCGGTCTCGCCGTCGACCTGGCCCTCGAGCGACTTCAGGCCGTCGCGCAGCGCCTTGAGCTCACGCTCGGCGGCCGCGGGGTCCGCCCCGATCTCGTCGACGGCACGCTGGGCCTGGTCCCCCGCTTCGTCCATCGCCTGCTGCGCCACGGCACAGGCAGCGTCGTCCGCGACGTCCTTGGCGGCGTCCTCGACGTCCGAGCACCCCACCAGGGTCAGCGACAACAGGGCGGTCACGGTCATCACGAGACTCTTCATGCGCCCCACCCTGTCACGCCCGAGTCGGCGCCTCTGCACGCCCAAATCACGCCGAGTCGGCGCGAAGTGTGCGACTTCACGCCGACTCGGCGTCGTACAGCAGTGCATTCACGCCGACTCGGCGTGGGGTCAGAGGGCGGCGAGAGCCTCGTTGAAGGTGGTCGAGGGGCGCATCACGGCCTCGGCCTTGGCGTCGTCGGGCTGGTAGTAGCCACCGATGTCGACCGAGGAGCCCTGGACCGCGTTGAGCTCGGAGACGATCTTCTCCTCGTTGGCCGCCATCGTCTCGGCGAAGGGCTTGAAGACCGCGGCCAGGTCGGAGTCCTCGGTCTGCGCGGCGATCTCCTGGGCCCAGTAGAGGGCGAGGTAGAAGTGCGAGCCGCGGTTGTCGATGCCGCCGAGCTTGCGGGTCGGGGACTTGTCCTCGTTGAGGAAGGTCTCCGTCGCCTTGTCGAGGGTGTCGGCCAGCACCTTGGCGCCCTTGTTGTCCGCGAAGTCGGCCAGGTGGTCGAGGCTCGCGGCCAGCGCGAAGAACTCGCCCAGGCTGTCCCAGCGCAGGTAGTTCTCCTTGACCAGCTGCTGCACGTGCTTGGGTGCGGAGCCGCCGGCACCGGTCTCGAAGAGGCCGCCGCCGTTCATCAGCGGCACGACCGAGAGCATCTTGGCCGAGGTGCCGAGCTCGAGGATCGGGAACAGGTCGGTGTTGTAGTCGCGCAGCACGTTGCCGGTGACCGAGATGGTGTCCTCGCCCTTGCGGATGCGCTCGAGGGAGTACGCCGTGGCGTCGGCCGGCGGCATGATCTCGATGGTGAGCCCGTCGGTGTCGTGCTCGGGGAGGTACTCCTTCACCTTGGCGATCAGGTTGGCGTCGTGGGCGCGGGCCTCGTCCAGCCAGAAGATGGCGGGGACGCCCGTGGCGCGGGCGCGGGTCACGGCGAGCTTGACCCAGTCGCGGATGGAGGCGTCCTTGGTCTGGCAGGCGCGCCAGATGTCACCGGGCTCGACCGTGTGCTCGATGAGAGTGGTGCCGGAGCCGTCGACCACGCGGATCGTGCCGGCAGCCGGCGCCTCGAAGGTCTTGTCGTGGGAGCCGTACTCCTCGGCCGCCTTGGCCATCAGACCGACGTTGGGCACCGAGCCCATGGTGGAGGGGTCGAAGGCGCCGTGGGCGCGGCAGTCGTCGATGACGACCTGGTAGACGCCGGCGTACGACGAGTCCGGGATCACCGCGAGGGTGTCGGCCTCGTTGCCGTCGGGGCCCCACATGTGGCCGGACTGGCGGATCATCGCCGGCATGGACGCGTCGACGATGACGTCGGAGGGCACGTGGAGGTTGGTGATCCCCTTGTCGGAGTCGACCATCGCCATCGCGGGCCCGTCTGCCAGCCCCTGCTGGACGGCGGCCTTGATCGCGTCACCCTCGGGCAGCGACGCGGTCGCGTCGAGGAGGGCGCCCAGGCCGTCGTTGGGCGAGATGCCCGCCGCGGCCAGCTGCTCGCCGTACTGCTCGAAGAGCGTCGGGAGGAACGCCTGGACGGCGTGGCCGAAGATGATCGGGTCGGAGACCTTCATCATCGTGGCCTTGAGGTGCAGCGAGAACAGCACGTCGTCGGCCTTGGCCCGCGCGATCTGCTCGGTCAGGAAGCGGCGCAGCGCGGCGACGTTCATGAACGTGCCGTCGACGACCTCGCCGGCCAGGACGGGCAGCGACTCCTTGAGCACGGTGACGGTGCCGTCGGCGGCCTCGTGCTCGATGCGCAGCGTGTCGTCCTTCTCCAGCACCACGGACAGCTCGTTGCTGAAGAAGTCGTCCTTGCCCATCGTCGCGACGTTGGTCTTGGACTCGGGGGTCCACGCACCCATGCGGTGGGGGTGGGCCTTCGCGTAGTTCTTGACCGAGGCCGGCGCACGCCGGTCGGAGTTGCCCTCACGCAGGACCGGGTTGACCGCCGAGCCCTTCACCTTGTCGTACGCCGCACGGGCGGCCTTGTCCTCGTCGGTGTCGGCGCTCTCGGGGAAGTCGGGGATGTCGTAGCCCTTGTCCTGGAGCTCCTTGATCGCGGTCTTGAGCTGCGGCACGGAGGCGGACACGTTGGGCAGCTTGATGATGTTGGCCTCGGGCGTCGTCGCCAGGTCGCCGAGCTCGGCCAGGGCGTCGTCGACGCGCTGCTCGTCGGTGAGCCGGTCGGGGAACTGCGCCAGGATCCGGCCCGCCAGGGAGATGTCGCGGGTCTCGACCTCCACGCCGGCCTTCGCCGCGTAGGCGGCGATGATCGGCAGGAAGGAGTACGTCGCCAGCAGCGGCGCCTCGTCGGTGTGGGTGTAGATGATCTTGGCCATGTCCTGCGGCTCCTGAAACGGTGGCGAGTGGACGGGAAGTTCCTTGACGTCAAGATACCTGACGCCCGGTCCGATGACAGACCCCGGCCAGCCTCGCATCCCCCGTCAAGGCGCGGCAACGGGGCTCCAGGTGGCGGTCGGACCGGGCTACAGTGCTGGGCACCTCAGGTTTCGACCATCCCGCTGAAGGGCAACACACGGCCATGGCCACCATTGACACACCCACGCCTCCGACACCCCCCACGACCGTCCAGAAGTTCGCGGCGGAGGTCCTCGGCACCTTCGTGCTGGTGCTCTTCGGCTGTGGCACCTTCATGTTCACCGACGGGGACCTGGTCGCCACCTGCCTGGCGTTCGGGCTGGCCGTGCTGCTCATGGCCTATGCCGTGGGTCGGGTCTCCGGCGGCCACTTCAACCCCGCGGTGACCCTCGGCGCGATCATCGGCGGGCGGCTGCCGTGGAGCCAGGCCGGGATCTACATGGGCGCGCAGGTTCTCGGCGGTCTCCTCGGCGGCGGCATGCTGCTCGTGCTGCTGCTCGGTGTCGACACGTTCGACCCGTTCGAGGAGTCGATCGGCGCCAACGGCTGGGGCGACGACGGCACTGGCTACGCACTGTGGGCCGCCCTGCTGATCGAGCTGGTGCTGACCGCGATCTTCGTGTTCGTCATCCTCGCGGTCACCGACGAGCGCAACGAGCACCCCGCCATGGCGCCGCTCGTGATCGGCCTGACACTCACGGCCATCCACCTCGTGTCGATCAACGCGACGGGCACCTCGGTCAACCCCGCCCGCTCCATCGGGGCTGCGGCGTTCAGCGGGACCGACCCGTTGATCCAGCTCTGGGTCTTCATCGTCGCGCCGCTGCTCGGCGGGCTCGCGGGGGGCTTCCTCTACCCGGCGCTCTTCGGTCGCGCCTCCGGGCCCGTGCCCGGCTCCGGCCTCAGCTTCAGCCGTCCCGCCGCGGCCGCGGTGCCCGGCTACGGCATGCCCGACCAGTACCAGCAGCAGTGGAACCAGCAGTCGCCCGCCTACCCCGCCGCCACGCAGTACGCCGCGCCGGCCGCACAGCAGGCGCCGGCGCAGCAGGACCCGGCCCAGCAGGCCTCGGCCCAGCAGGGTTGGGGCGAGCAACCGATCATCCAGGACGGCTGGCAGTGGGACCCGCAGGCCCAGCAGTGGATCCCGGCCCAGCAGCCGGCACCGCAGGCCCAGTGGCCGGCGCCGGACGCCAGCGGTGGCCAGACCCAGGTCCGCCCGCCCGACGGCGTCTAGGACCGATTGAACAGTTCGAGGAACTCGTCCGGGACGGCGGTCTCTGTCTCGCGGTAGACCAGGCCGACGTCTCGGGCGTAGTACGACGTGAGCAGGCGCCCGTCCGGGTCGGTCGTCTCGATGACGAGCAGGTCCTCGAACGCCCCGGCCTCGGTCTCCCTGACGCCGTCGACAGCGACGATCTCGGCCCGGGGTCCAGGCTCCGACCCGACGTAACCGTCACCCAGGCGCGGTGTCGCGAGCATCGCGATGCCCGCCTCGGCGACGCCCTCGCCGGCCTGCCACTCGCCTTCACGACCGAGCCACCAGACGTTGCCCGACTCGTCCTGGGCGTAGTAGTCCGCGACTCCGCTGCTCGTGACCAGCGCCGTGGTCTCCACACCGGAGATCTCGGGCCCGGGTCCGACCGACCACTCGTCGTCGACCCCCTCGGCCGTGCGATAGCTCCAGGCGGATCCCGGCGTCAGCGGCAGCCACGGGTTGTCGATCTCGTCGACGAAGTCGCCCGGGTCCGGGCTGGGTGTCGGTACCGTCAGCCCGTCGACGCCGGCCGGCGGGCTGGGGTCCGATGCGGTGCCGCAGCCGGTCGCCACCAGCAGAACGGTGAGCGCCACGACTGGTGCCGCGACCACGCGGCGTACGACGTGACGCGACGCCTGGCTGGTCATGGCGGACATCGTCTCTCACGCCCACGACCCCGGTCACCCCGGGCGCGCGAACGCTGCTAGCGTCGGTTGGAGACCACCTCTGTCACGTCCAAGGAGTCCCCGTGAGCTCAACCCCGTTGAAGATCGCCGTCACCGGTGCCGCCGGCCAGATCGGCTACAGCCTGCTCTTCCGGCTGGCGAGCGGATCCCTGCTCGGAGACCGGCCGATCGAGCTGCGTCTGCTCGAGATCGCGCCCGCGCTCAAGGCGCTCGAGGGCGTCGTGATGGAGCTCGACGACTGTGCGTTCCCCGGCCTCGCCGGCGTCGAGATCGGCGACGACGCCGAGAAGATCTTCGACGGCGTCAACCTCGCCCTGCTCGTCGGCGCGCGTCCGCGTGGACCCGGCATGGAGCGCGGTGACCTGCTGTCGGCCAACGGCGCGATCTTCACCGCCCAGGGCAAGGCGCTCAACGCCGTCGCCGCTGACGACGTCCGCATCGGTGTCACCGGCAACCCGGCCAACACCAACGCGCTGATCGCGATGACCAACGCCCCCGACATCCCGCGCGAGCGGTTCTCGGCGCTCACCCGGCTCGACCACAACCGCGCGATCTCGCAGCTCGCGGCGAAGACGGGTGCCTCCGTCACCGACATCAAGAAGATGACGATCTGGGGCAACCACTCGGCGACCCAGTACCCCGACCTGTTCCACGCCGAGGTCGGTGGCCGCAACGCCGCCGAGGCCGTGGGCGACCAGGCCTGGATCGAGAACGACTTCATCCCGACCGTCGCCAAGCGCGGCGCGGCGATCATCGAGGCGCGCGGCTCCTCGTCGGCCGCCTCCGCCGCCTCGGCCACCGTCGACGCCGCCCGCGACTGGCTGCTCGGCTCCGCGGCCGACGACTGGGTCTCGATGGCAGTCGTCTCCGACGGCTCCTACGGCGTGCCCGAGGGCCTCATCTCCTCGTTCCCCGTCACCACCAAGGACGGCAACTGGGAGATCGTCCAGGGCCTCGAGATCGACGACTTCTCGCGCGGGCGGATCGACGCCTCCACCGCGGAGCTCGCCGACGAGCGCGCGGCGGTCACGGAGCTTGGTCTCATCTGACCCACGCGTCAGTGGTCCAGAAACGCCGGTCGACCGGCGTTTCTGGACCCTGACCGCTGGAGTTCCGTCGGTCAGGCTCCAGTTTCGCCGGTCGACCGGCGAAACTGCCGCGCTCTGAGGCTCAGAGCGGCTGGTCCGGGATGCTCGACGCCAGCCAGAAGAGCGCGCTGCCGACGCCGGCGAGCAGGGTGCAGTCGATGAAGCGATGGCGTACGGCGAGCATCCCGGCGTCGCGCTCGGGCAGCACCAGGCGCAGGGCCGACCCCGCCATCAGGGACGCGGCCAGCCAGCGCACGCCGAGGCGCCAGTTGCCGCTGACCACGATGCCGAAGCCGATCGCGCTGGTGATCAGGATCAGCAGGTAGAAGGCGCCGCCGATGGTCGACGGGTAGCGGCGCTCCTGGGGCTCCTCCTCGGCGCCGTCTGCTGCCCCCTCGACGTCCTCCGGAGGCTCCGGGGGACGGTCGTCGGGCAGCGGGCCGTCGGTCACAGCCCGGCGGCCTTCTCCGCCATGGTGACGATGTTGGACAGCAGCATGGCTCGGGTCATCGGGCCCACGCCGCCGGGGTTCGGCGAGACCCAGCCGGCTACGCCCCAGACGTCGTCGGCCACGTCGCCGGCGATCTTGCCGTCGACCCGCGAGACCCCGACGTCGAGGACGGCCGCACCGGGCTTGACCATGTCGGCGGTGATGATGCCGGGTACGCCGGCAGCGGCGACCACCACGTCGGCGTTGCGCACGTGGGCGGCCAGGTCGCGGGTGCCGGTGTGGCAGAGCGTGACGGTGGAGTTCTCGGAGCGGCGGGTCAGCAGCAGACCCAGCGGGCGCCCGACGGTGAGGCCGCGCCCCACCACGACGACCTCCGCGCCGTTGAGCTCGACGCCGTGGCGGCGCAGCAGCTCGATGCAGCCGATCGGCGTGCAGGGCAGCGAGCCGGACTCGCCGAGCACCAGCTTGCCGAGGTTGGTCGGGTGCAGCCCGTCGACGTCCTTGTCGGCGTCGACGCGCGACAGCAGCGCGAACTCGTCCAGCCCGGTCGGCTGCTGCACCAGGAAGCCGGTGCACGCCGGGTCGGCGTTGAGCTCGTCGATCACCGCCTCCACCTCGGCCTGGGTGCTGGTCGCCGGCAGGTCACGCCGCATCGACACGATGCCGATCTCGGCGCAGTCCTTGTGCTTGGCGCCGACGTACCAGTGCGAGCCCGGGTCGTCGCCGACGAGCACCGTACCGAGGCCCGGGTAGACGCCCTGCTCGTTGAGCACCTTCACGCGCTCGGTGAGCTCGGCCTTGATCACCTTGAGGGTGGCGGAGCCGTCCAGTCGCAGTGCGGTCATTCCCTAGATCCTGTCAGTGGAAGAAGTGTCGGGTGCCGGTGAAGTACATCGTGACGCCCGCGGCACGGACAGCCTCGATGGTGAGCTCGTCGCGCATGGAGCCACCGGGCTGGACGATCGCGGTGACGCCGGCGTCGAGCAGGATCTGCGGGCCGTCCTCGAACGGGAAGAAGGCGTCGGATGCGGCGACCGAGCCGACGGAGCGCTCCCCCGCCCGCTCGACGGCGAGCTTGCACGAGTCGACCCGGTTGACCTGGCCCATGCCGACGCCGACGGAGGCGCCGTCCTTGGCGAGCAGGATCGCGTTGGACTTGACCGCGCGGCAGGCCTTCCAGGCGAACGCCAGGTCAGCGAGCACCTCGGGCGAGGCGGCCTCACCCGCGGCCAGCGTCCAGGTCGAGGGGTCGTCGCCCTCGGCGTCGACGTGGTCGCGCATCTGGACCAGGATCCCGCCGCTGACCTGGCGGAACTCGGCCGGTCGCTCGTCGGTGGGGTCGTCGCAGCGCAGGATCCGGATGTTCTTCTTGCCCTGGAGCACCTCGACCGCGCCCGCGTCGTACGCCGGCGCCACGATCACCTCGGTGAAGATCTCGGCGACCTGCTCGGCCAGCGCCACGGAGACGGGACGGTTGACCGCGATCACGCCACCGAACGCCGAGACCGGGTCGCACTCGTGGGCCCGGCGGTGCGCCTCGGCCACGTCGGCGCCGACCGCGATGCCGCACGGGTTGGCGTGCTTGATGATCGCCACGGCGGGCTCGTCGAAGCCGTAGGCCGCGCGGCGGGCGGCATCGGTGTCGACGTAGTTGTTGTAGGACATCTCCTTGCCGTGCAGCTGCTCGGCGTCCGCGAGACCACCGGTGCCGTCGACGTAGAGGGCGGCGCTCTGGTGGGGGTTCTCGCCGTAGCGCAGCACCGCCGCCTTGTCCCAGGTCTCGCCCGTGACGGCCGGCCAGCCGTCCTCGGCGCCGACGCAGGTGGCGGCGAACCAGTTGGCGACCGCCACGTCGTACGACGCCGTGTGGGCGAACGCCTCGGCGGCCAGGCCCTTGCGCTGGGCCAGCGTGAACCCGCCCACGGCGACCGCGTCGAGGACGTCGCCGTAGGCCGACGGCGAGACGACGACGGCGACCGACGGGTGGTTCTTGGCGGCGGCTCGGACCATCGAGGGGCCGCCGATGTCGATCTGCTCGACGACCTCGTCGGGCGAGGCGCCCGACGCGACGGTCTCGCGGAACGGGTAGAGGTTGACGACCACGAGGTCGAACGGCTCGACGTCGAGCTCCGCGAGCTGGACGACGTGCGACTCCAGGCGCCGGTCGGCGAGGATCCCGGCGTGCACGCGCGGGTGAAGGGTCTTGACCCGGCCGTCGAGGCACTCGGGGAAGCCGGTCAGGTCGGCGACCTCGGTCACCGGCAGGCCGAGGCCCTCGATCAGCTTGGCCGAGCCTCCGGTGGAGACCAGGGCCACGCCGGCGTCGTGCAGCCCGCGGACGAGCTCCTCGAGGCCGGACTTGTCGTAGACGGAGACCAGGGCCCGCTTGATCGGGATCTGTTGGTCGCTCACAGGATGCACTCCTCGGTCGGGAAAAGGAGGGCCACCCAGGCGGACGATGGCCGTACCACGATCACTCCCCGGTGGTTGCCCACCCGCGCCAGTCGTGTGGCCCCAGCCTATCGGGCCGGACGTCCCCTATCGAACGGGGCCGAACCGCACCGTGCGCCCGTCCACCGCGAACCCTTCGCGCGCCATCCGACCGACGGCGTCGACGAGCATCGCGCGCTCCTCGGTCTTGATCCGCTCGTGCAGCGACTCCACGGTGTCGTCGTCCGCGACCTCGACGGCGCGCTGCGCGACGATCGGGCCGGTGTCGATGCCGTCGTCGACGACGAAGAGCGTGCAGCCGGTGACCTTCACGCCGTACGCCAGCGCTTCGGCCGGTCCGTGCATGCCGGGGAACGACGGTGACAGCGCGGGATGGGTGTTGACGACCCGGCCGCCGAAGCGGTCGTGGAACTCCTGGCCGACCAGCTTCATGAACCCGGCCAGCACGACCAGGTCGGGCTCGAAGTTGGCGACGGTGTCGGCCATCGCCCGGTCCCAGTGCTCGCGGGTGGTGAAGTCCTTCACCTTCTTCACGAAGGTCGGCACCCCGGCCCGGTCGGCGCGGGCCAGGCCCTCGATGCCGCCCCGGTCGGCGCCGACGGCGACCACGCGAGCGCCGTACGCCGGGTCGTCACAGGCGTCGAGCAGCGCCTGGAGGTTGGTGCCCGAGCCGGACACGAGCACGACGACGCGGGCAGGGCTGGGCACGCCCCAATCGTAAGGTCAGGCGGGTTCGGGGTCGTCGTCGGCCGGGTGATCGGCTGGGGCGCCGCGGCGCTGCCACCAGGTCATCAGCAGTCCGCCGACCAGCCCGCCGATGCCGAACGCGGTGATGGCGTGGACGAGCACGTCGAAGGCGAACGGGCCGACGTCCCGCATCCGGCCGGGACCGACCGCTCCCCCGGCGATCGCCGCGAGGATGCCGAAGAGCACACCGGCGAGCACGCCGCCGAAGCAGCCGCGGACGGCGCCCTCCTCCCAGCGCAGCGTGGGGGCGCGCCCCTGGGCGCGGGCGGCGCCCCAGGCGGCGACGAGGAACGGCAGCGCGACGAGGTAGGTCGTCCAGCCGGCCGGGCCGCCGCTGTCGGGTAGCGCCGCGAGCAGCGGGAACATCGGCAGCGGGCCGATCAGCACCGCACCGGGGCTGACGAGCGTGCCGACCCCGACGGTGAACCCGGGCCCGAGCAGGTAGGAGCCCGAGAAGATCGCGGCGTTGGGCAGGACGGTGGCGCTGAGCGCGGTGAAGAGGGTGGCATCGCCGGCGTCGGTGTGGAGCTGCGACATCACGTTGACGGCGGTGCTGAAGTCGAGGACCAGGGAGACCACGAACACCGCGAACGACAGCGCCAGCCAGGTCACGAGGATCCGGCGGCAGGCGGTGAGGGCGGCGCGGACCCAGGTCGGCACGAACGAGGCCCAGATGGCGGCGCGGCCCGAGCCGGTCGCGATCGCCGGGGCGCCGACCGCGAAGGTCAGCAGCAGCGACCACAGCACGACCCGGCCGGTGTCGGGCGCGGTCGCGGCGGTGCCGGCGAGGCTTGCGGTGACGACCGCGGTCACGACGTAGCCGGCCGTGAAGAGGGCCGCGGCCACGGGGACCGTGAAGTCCCGCTCGCCGTCGGCGATGCGCAGGGCGTCGGGGCCGTGACCGGACACGGAGTCACCGACCCGGTGACCCACGCGCCAGATCGCCCAGGCGCACAGCGCCGTGACGCCGAGCGGCACGAGCGTCACCGCGACACCCTGGACCGAGATGCCGGAGCCGTGGGCCAGCAACCAACCCAGCGCCCCCGTGCGCAGACCATCGCGCGGGGTTCCGTGTGCGCCGGCATCGGTGAGGAACCAGCCCACGACTCCGACCGCGAGGCAGACCAGCAGGGTGCTCGCGGCCGCAGCCACGCCACCCAGCGTGGCCACCAGGACCAGGGGTCGTCGGGTCGCCAGGTCACGAGAGACCTCGGCCGCCGAGCGGCCCCGCGCGGGGGCCGACGGGGGAAGCAGAGAAGTCATGGCCGTTTCATCATCACGCGACGGCCCCGGCGTACGGCGCTCCCACGCCGAGGGCGCCCTGGGGCACGCCCTTGGTCCGGGACGGCTTTGGGAGGCGTCGCGACTCTCGCGTACCGTGGGTTGGCCATGAGGGACCCCGACGAGTTCGACGCGTTCTACCGCGACGCCGGCGAGCGCCTGCTGCTGCAGACCTACGCCCTCACCGGCGACCTCACAGCAGCCCGCGGGGCCGTGCGCGACTCGTTCATCGTGGCCTGGCACCACTGGCGCAAGGTCGCGCGGCTCGACGACCCCGAGGCCTTCGTGCGGCCGCACGCGTGGCGCCACGCCCAGCGCCGCCACACGGCGCGGCTGGCGTTCCGCGACAAGTCGACGACCCCGGAGGTCCGGGCCATCCTCGACGCGCTCGCCAAGCTGAGCGTCACCCAGCGCAAGGCGCTGCTGCTGACCCAGCTCGCCGCTGTGTCGATGCCCGAGATGGCCCGCGAGGTGGGGCTCCCGCTCGAGGACGCCGAGCGCGAGCTCCAGACGGGCGCCTCCCAGTTCGCGCTCGCCCGCGAGATCGCCGCCGCCGACATCCCGCTGCAGTTCGAGCCGCTGGCCCAGGTCGTGGCCGAGGTGCGGTTCCCGCGCGCGCCGATCGTGCGCCGGGCCGGCGCCGCTCGCCGGCGTACCCACACGACCGTCGGCGTCGTGGGTGCGGTCGCGGCGTTCCTGCTCACCGGCTCCCTGATCACCGACGCGACCGGGGTCCACCCCAACCTCGACTTCGAGCAGACCACCGCGGTCGAGCCGCACCGCACGATGGACCCCGCCCCCGAGATCGTGCTGACCGAGGACACGCTGCTGAGTGCCGACCAGGTGTCGGCCACGCTGCCCGGCCGGGCCTGGACCGTACGGCGCACCGGCGACAGCTCCGAGGGCAGCGGGCTGCTCACCTCCTGCCAGCTGGAGCGCTACTCCGACCCGCGCGGCACCGCCGCGCTGGTGCGGACGTTCGGTGCCACGCCGCGCAAGAACCAGCCGAAGGCCACCGTGTTCCAGCTCACCGAGGCGTCGGCGAGCCCGCGGGCGGCCCGCAAGTCCTACCGCACCGCGATGGGCTGGTACGCCGGGTGCGCGGCCGAGCGGGTCCAGCTGCTCTCGACGCGGCGCGTCGACGGGGTGGGGGACCAGGCGATGCTGCTCGTCCTGCGCGCGTGGAACGAGCCGGTGGAGACGATGACCGTCGGCATCGCCCGGACCGGGCAGTTCGTCACCACGGCGATGTCGGTCGTGCGCAACACCCAGCAGCCGGACGCCCGGGGTGCCGCACGCCTGCTCGGCGACGCGGTCGCGGGCCTGTGCACCCTCCCCGACGCCGGCGGCTGCGTCGCGCGGCCACAGCTGACCGCCGTACCTCCCTTGCCGACAGGCAAGGCCCCGGCGATGCTCTCCGAGCTGGACCTGCCGCCGGTCACCGGCATCGACAAGCCATGGATCGGCACCCCGCCCGAGCGTGCGGCCACCAACCTCGCCGCGACCCGGTGCGACGGCGCCGTCTTCGCCGGGAAGTTCGAGGGCAAGACCTTCAGCAACAACTTCACCCGGACCTTCGTGATCCCCAAGGCCGGCCTGCCCGACCGGTTCGGGCTGACCGAGACCGTCGGCTCGCTGCCGACGAAGCGCGCGGTTGCCTTCGTCGAGCGCATCCGCAACCGGCTCGCCACCTGCGCGGAGAAGGACCTCGGCACCGACGTCACCCGGGTCTCCCACCGCGACGGCAAGAACATCGACGTCACGGTCTGGCAGCTCACCACCGAGATCTCCGACAACGACTCGGTGAGCTACGCGATGGCGGTGCTCCGTAGCGGCACGTCGGTCGCCCAGGTCGGGTTCGTCCCGTCCGACGACGCGCGGATGGCCGACGGAGCGTTCGTCGACCTCGTCTTCCGGGCGCTCGACCGGCTCGGCCGGCTCCCCAAGCCCAAGGCCTGAGCGACTGCTGAGCGACTTCCGGGCCCCGGCATGCAACCGTGTGCGTCCTGACGGCGTATCCCTCCCGAAACCACCACAGACGGGAACAGTCGATGGACGAACGGGAGTTCGACGACTTCTACACGGCGTCGTTCACACGCGTCACGCACCAGGTCTACGCCATGATCGGCAACCGCGACGAGGCACAGGAGTGCGTCCAGGAGGCCTTCGTGCGGGCCTGGGCCCACCGGCGGCAGCTCGACCGGGCCCAGCACCCGGAGGCGTGGGTACGCACGACGGCCTACCGGCTCGCGGTGAGCAGGTGGCGCCGCGTCTCGCTGTCACGCCGCTCGCCGGACCGCGCTGTCGGCCTCGCTACCGAGGCGCCACCACCGAGCGAGTCGCACGTCGCCCTGGTGGCGGCGCTCCGGCAGCTGCCTGAGGCCCAGCGCCAGGCACTGGTCCTGCACCACATCGCCGACCTCCCCGTGCAGGCAGTGGCCCGCGAGGTCGGCGTACCCGAGGGCACGATCAAGGCCCGGCTCAGCCGCGGCCGTGCGGCGCTCGCCGCACTTCTCTCAGACGACCCCCACAGCGGACTCCAGGAGGGAGCGACCCATGCCTGACCCCATCGACGAGCTCGAGAACTTCAACCCGGGAGCTCCCATGAACCCCCTCTCCCCCTCCGAGGTACGCCGTCTCGGCGACCGCCACCGGCGCCGTCGTACGGCGGGCATCGCCCTCGCCGCGGCCGCCGCCGTCGCCGTCATCGCCACCGGCAGCGTCGTGCTCGCGGGCGGCGGTGAGCCGCAGGGCCTCGACCCGGCGCCGCCGAACCCTTCGGAGTCGACCGCGTCCGGCCCGCGCATCCCCGACAGCCTCGACATCACGGTCGACCTGTACGAGAACGAGAGCGGCGAGCCGGCCACCCAGCGGCACGGCGACGTCGGCCTCACGCTGGTCGACTTCTGCGGTGTCACGCCGTTCGCGGACGACGGGCGGGCCGACTCGGTCTCCGCCGCGACGTCCGGCCCGGAGTACTCCGACACGCGTGAGGTCGTCCTCTACGCCGACGAGCAGTCCGCCGGGCAGGCGCTCGAGCGACTGACGGCCGCGGCCCGTGACTGCCCCCGCCAGGAGTCGGGACCGGACAACGACACCCTCCACCGGGTGGAGTCCTGGGACGCCGGCGAGTCGGGGGTGCTGGTCGTGCGCACCTACACGAACAGTCTCGGCGCCGAGATCATGCGCTTCACCCGTGTCGGCGACGCCCTGCTGGCGTCCTCGACGTACGCCGAGTACGACCCGAGCAACACCGCCAGCGGAGAGGCCGACCAGGCCCGCAGGCTGAAGTCAGTGGTGGACCAGATGTGCGTCTTCACGGACGCGGGTTGCGCCACCACGACCGAGCCTCCGGCGTCCGAGCCGCCGGCGACCGAGCCACCGGCCGACACCGACGACATCCCGGCGGACTTCCCGCTGGCCGCCGGCTGGCCCGACCGTCACGAGCCGGACGATCGTTACGGGCTGACTGGCCCGGCTCCCGACGTGCCGGTGCTCGAGGCCCTCCAGGCCTGTGGCGCCGCGCTCCCGGCCGCAGCGTCGCTCGACCGGTTGGGCGCAGCCTGGGCCAACGTCGAGGACTACCGCTACCGGCTGCTGCTCACCTTCGAGGACGCCGACGGTGCGATCGACTACCAGCGACAGCTCGTCGACGCCTACCGGGCGTGCCCGAGGACCGAGGACGGCGAAAGCAACGCCTCGCTCAACGACGTACGACAGACGCGCGTGGGCGGTGAGTCCTGGGCGGTCGTGCGGACCTTCGAGTTCCTCGGCGCGCCGGCCATCGGCATGGAGGTCATCCACGTGGTCCGGCTCGGCCGCGCGCTGCTCGTCGACACCGCGGCCAACGAGGGCGGCGGTGGCCCCGACCCGGAGGCCCAGGCCACGGCCCAGATCGCCGAGCAGACCGCCGAGACCTCCGCGCCCCTCGCCGCCATGTGCGCCTTCACCGAAGCCGGCTGCTGAAACACGTTGACCCGCCCGAAACTCACCTCAATGCACGTTGACCCGCCCGAAAGTTTCGGGCGGGTCAACGTGGGGTGGTGCCTGGAGCTACATGCTCTGGAGGATGTCCCGCATCAGCTGGGCGGTCTCGGAGGGCGTCTTGCCGACCTTGACGCCGACAGCCTCGAGTGCGTCCTTCTTGGCCTGCGCCGTGCCGGACGAGCCGGACACGATCGCGCCGGCGTGGCCCATCGTCTTGCCCTCGGGGGCGGTGAAGCCCGCGACGTAGCCGACGACCGGCTTGGTGACGTGGTCCTTGATGTAGTCCGCCGCCCGCTCCTCGGCGTCGCCGCCGATCTCGCCGATCATCACGATCGCCTTGGTGTCGGGGTCGTTCTCGAACGCCTCGAGGGCGTCGATGTGGGTGGTCCCGACGATCGGGTCGCCGCCGATGCCGATGGCGGTCGAGAAGCCGTAGTCACGCAGCTCGAACATCATCTGGTAGGTCAGGGTGCCCGACTTGGACACCAGGCCGACCGGGCCGGAGCCGGAGATCGTGGCCGGCGTGATGCCGGCCAGCGCCTCGCCCGGCGTGATGATGCCCGGACAGTTGGGCCCGATCATCCGGGTGGACTTGCCGTCCAGGTAGGCGAAGACCTCGGCGGTGTCCTGCACGGGCACGCCCTCGGTGATGACCACGAGCAGACCGATGCCGGCGTCGATGGCCTCGATGCAGGCGTCCTTGGTGAAGGTCGGCGGCACGAACGCGACCGACACGTCGGCGCCGGTCTCGGCCATCGCCTCCTTGACGGAGCCGAACACGGGGAGCTCGACGTCGTTGCCGTCGGCGTCCTTGTGCGTGACCGTCGTACCGGCCTTGCGGGCGTTGACGCCACCGACGACCTGGGTGCCGCACTTGAGCATCAGGGCGGTGTGCTTGGTGCCCTCGCCGCCGGTGATGCCCTGGACGATGACCTTGGAGTCCTTGTTGAGGTAGATAGACATGTCTTCGTCCTTACGCGTTCGCGAGCTCGGCGGCCTTGTCGGCCGCTCCGTCCATCGTGTCGACCAGGGTCACCATCGGGTGGTTCGCCTCGTTGAGGATCCGGCGACCCTCCTCGACGTTGTTGCCGTCGAGCCGGACGACCAGCGGCTTGCTCTCCTCGTCACCGAGGATCTCCAGGGCGCCGACGATGCCGTTGGCCACGGCGTCGCACGACGTGATGCCGCCGAAGACGTTGACGAAGACGCTCTTGACCTGCGAGTCGCTGAGGATGACGTGGAGGCCGTCGGCCATCACCTGGGCGGACGCGCCGCCACCGATGTCGAGGAAGTTGGCGGGCTTGACGCCGCCGTGCTTCTCACCGGCGTAGGCCACGACGTCGAGGGTGCTCATCACGAGACCCGCGCCGTTGCCGATGATGCCTACGGAGCCGTCGAGCTTGACGTAGTTGAGGTTCTTCTCCTTGGCCATCGCCTCGAGCGGGTCGGCCTCGTCCTTGTCCTCGAACTGCGCGTGGTCCGGGTGACGGAACTCGGCATTCTCGTCGAGGGAGACCTTGCCGTCGAGCGCCTCGAGGATGTCGCCCTCGAGCCGGGCGAGCGGGTTGACCTCCACCAGGGTGGCGTCCTCCTCGACGAAGACCTTCCACAGGTTGAGCACCGTGGTGACGGCCTGCTCGACCAGGGCCTCGGGGAACCCGGCCTCGGCGACGATCTCGCGGGCCTTGGCCTCGTCGACACCGGTGCCCGGGTTGATCGGGATTTGCTTCACGGCGTCGGGGTTGGTCTTCGCGACCTCCTCGATCTCGACACCACCCTCGACGCTGGCGATGCAGAGGTACTGGCGGTTGGCGCGGTCGAGCAGGAAGGAGAAGTAGTACTCCTCCTCGATGCTCGCGGCCGGCGCGATCAGTACCCGGTGGACGGTGAGTCCCTTGATCTCCATGCCGAGGATCGCGGTGGCGTGCTCTTCGGCCTCGTCGGGCGTCTTGGCGAGCTTGACGCCGCCTGCCTTGCCACGACCGCCTGCCTTCACCTGCGCCTTGACGACGCACACGCCCAGCTTCTCGGCCGCTGCGCGGGCCTCGGCCGGCGTCGTCGCGACGATGCCCGGCGTCCCCGGTACGTCATGTTTGGCGAAGAGCTCCTTCGCCTGGAATTCCATCAGATCCACTGATCCACCGTGTCCTCAGATTTGAGCGGGCAGCCTTGAGCGGCCGCGCACCGTGTTTGGGGTATCCCGGGCACCTTAGTCGCGTCAGCCGGGTACGACGAGACCGGTCCGACGTGATGCAGGGCATATGACCAGCCAGTAACCACGCAGGCCGAACAGCATGCGGGCGGGTCGCTCAGGCGTGGTCGGCACCGAAGTGCTCGGCCACCCACCCGGTGATCTCGGTGGTCGCGGCCCCCGGCGTGAAGACCTTGGCGACGCCGAGGTCCTCGAGGACCGGGATGTCCTCCTCGGGGATGATCCCGCCGCCGAAGACGACGATGTCGGCCGCGTCGCGCTCCCGCAGCAGCTGGAGGAGCTTGGTGAAGAGGGTCATGTGAGCACCACTCAGCACGGAGAGCCCGATCAGGTCGGCGTCCTCCTGGATCGCGGTCTCCACGATCTGCTCAGGGGTCTGGTGCAGGCCGGTGTAGATGACCTCGTGCCCGGCGTCCCGCAGCGCCCGGGCGACGATCTTGGCCCCACGGTCGTGACCGTCCAGGCCGGGCTTGCCGACAACGATGCGGATCATGGGGCCAGAGTAGTCGCGGGCGTGACCCCGCCCACACCCAGTCGCCCTCTTCCTGCGTACGCCTGCGGGGACGCCGCGGGCTCGTCCACAATGGACCGGACCGGGATTTTCGGCCCCGTGACCGATCCGTTACAGTGCTGGCTCGCCGCGCGGAACCAGATGGACACCCGCGCGTTGAGCAGGGACAGCAGCCAAACCGACACACCGGAGCGACTATTCATGGGTAGCCACCGAGCGGATCGAAGCGGCCCGCGCCGCCGACCCTCGGAGACCCCGGTCGCGCCGTACGTCGGCCGCCGGATCGCCACCCCGCCCGCCTCCGCCGTCGTGGCCGAGGCCGCCGTCGTCGAGGTCTCCGCACCGGTTCCCACTCCGACGACTCTCATTCCTGCCACTCCTGCCGTCGCCTGCGCGACCGCTGCCGGCAAGCGCCGCGCGGTCAAGCACGCCGGTTCCCGCGGGTCGCTGTTCAAGAACCTGCCCTCAGCACCCGTGCTCGTCGGCGTGGCCACGCTCGCCATCGCGGTCACCGGCGCGATCACCTCCGCCCAGCCCGACCTGGCCGCCACCGGCGGCTCCTCGGTGCGCCAGGCCAGCGCGCTCAGCGGCGCCAGCGGCACCGGCAGCGTCAACCTGCGCGACCGCGGCGTCAACGTCAGCCGTGACTCACGCCGCGACGCCCTGGCCGACGTCTCCGACTCCGAGCTGGTCGCCGCCGCGGAGCAGCAGGCCCAGCAGCGCAACGCGGCCCTGGCGGAGTTCGCCAAGCTGGCCCAGGCGCAGGCCGACAAGATCGCCCTCAACGTCTGGGTGATGCCCCTCGACCCAGTGGTCCTCACGGCCCGTTACGGGGAGTACGGCTTGTGGGCCAGCTATCACACGGGCCTCGACTTCAACGGCAACACCGGCGACCCGATCATGGCGGTCGCCAACGGAGTGGTCTCGTCAGCCGGCTACGACGGCTCCTACGGAAACAAGACCGTGGTGACACTCGAGGACGGCACAGAGATCTGGTACGCCCACCAGACGAGCATCCTCGTCTCCGAGGGGGACGTGGTCCGGGCCGGTGAAGTCATCGGCACCGTGGGCGCCACCGGTAACGTGACCGGCTCGCACCTGCACCTGGAAGTGCGTCCCGGAGGCGGCGACCCGGTCGACCCCTACCAGGCCCTCGTGGTCCACGGCGCGACCTTCTGAGGCTCCGTCTAATCCTTGGGCCGCGGCCGGCTCAGAGCTTCTCGACCGGCGCGTAGCGCAGCAGCAGCCGCTTGACGCCCTCCGAGCCGAAGTCGATCGAGGCCACCGCCTTGTCGGCGGCACCCTCCAGCGCCACCACAGTGCCCATCCCGAACGAGTCGTGCAGCACCCGGTCGCCAGGCTCCAGCGAGGGGATCTCACGGGCCGGCTTGGCCTTGGCGGCGGCGTCGGCGCGGGCCGCGGCCGAGGAGAAGTTGCGGCGGCCGGCCGTCGTGGGCGAGCCCATGCGGGCGGGTGAGCCGCTGGCCAGGTCGGGGCGGTTCCACCGCGTCTGCGCGGCCTCGGTGCGGCGCCAGTCGACGAGGTCGACCGGCAGCTCGTCGAGGAAGCGCGACCCCGGGTTGTGCGACGGCGCGCCCCACGCGGAACGGACGACCGCGCGCGAGATGTAGAGACGCTCGCGGGCGCGGGTGACGCCGACGTAGGCGAGCCGGCGTTCTTCCTCGAGCTCGGGCTGGTCGCCCAGGGACCGCGCGTGCGGGAAGACGCCGTCCTCGAGCCCGGTCAGGAACACGATCGGGAACTCCAGGCCCTTGGCGGTGTGGAGCGTCATCAGCGTGACCACGCCCTGGTCGCTGTCGTCGTCGGGGATCTGGTCGGTGTCTGCGACCAGCGCCACCCGCTCCAGGAAGTCGCCGAGACCCGGGGCCACCAGGCCGGCGTCGACGTCGGCGGGGTCGGCCGAGGGCCCGGCGACGGGGTCGTCGGAGAACTCGCGGGCCACCGCGACCAGCTCGGCGAGGTTCTCCAGACGGGTGGCGTCCTGGGGATCGTCGGAGGCCTCGAGCTCGGCGAGGTAGCCGGAGCGGGCCAGCACCGACTCGAGGATGACGTCGGCGCGCTCGTCGGCCTCGACCATCGACTGCAGCTCCTCGACCATCGCCACGAAACCCTGGATCTGGGTCAGCGAACGGGTGGCGATGCCGGGCGCCTGGTCGGCGCGGCGCAGCGCCTCCCAGAACGTGAGCCGGTCGCGGTCGGCCAGCGCCTGCACGCACGCGACGGCCCGGTCGCCGATGCCGCGCTTGGGGGTGTTGAGGATGCGGCGCAGCGAGACCTGGTCGTCGGGGTTGTTGAGCATCCGCAGGTAGGCCAGCGCGTCGCGTACCTCCCGGCGTTCGTAGAAGCGCACCCCGCCGACCACCTTGTAGGGCTGGCCGGTGCGGATGAACACCTCCTCGAACACACGCGACTGGGCGTTGGTGCGGTAGAAGACCGCCACGTCGCCGGCCCGGCCGCCGCCGTCGACGAGGGTGTCGATCTCGTCGGAGACGAAGCGCGCCTCGTCGTGCTCGTCGTCGGCGACGTAGCCGATGATCCGCTCGCCGTCGCCGGCGTCGGACCACAGCCGCTTGGGCTTGCGGCCCTTGTTGTGGCCGATGACGGAGTTGGCGGCGGTGAGGATGGTCTGCGTGGAGCGGTAGTTCTGCTCGAGGAGGATCGAGGTGGCGTTGGGGAAGTCCTGCTCGAAGTCCATGATGTTGCGGATGTTGGCGCCGCGGAACGCGTAGATCGACTGGTCGGCGTCACCGACCACCATCAGCTCGGCGGGCTCGACCCGCTCCTCGCCCTCGATCAGCTCGGGGTTGTCGGCGCACAGCTGGTGGATCAGGGCGTACTGGGCGTGGTTGGTGTCCTGGTACTCGTCGACCAGGACGTGACGGAACCGCCGCCGGTAGGTCTCGCGCACCTCCGGGAAGGTCTGCAGCAGGTGGACCGTCATCATGATCAGGTCGTCGAAGTCGAGCGCGTTGGCCTCGCGCAGCCGCCGCTGGTAGCTGGTGTAGGCCGCGGCGTACTGCTCCTCGACGTGGTTGCGGACGTCCTTGGCGACGTCGTCGGGGTCGCGCAGCTCGTTCTTGTGGTTGGAGACCCAGTGGAGGACCGGGCCGGGCTGGAACTTCTTGGCGTCGAGGTCGAGGTCCTTGATGACCAGCCCCATCAGGCGCTTCTGGTCGGCGGCGTCGTAGATGGAGAAGTTGGACTTGTAGCCCAGCTTGTCGATCTCCTTGCGCAGGATGCGCACGCACGCGGAGTGGAACGTGCTCACCCACATGATCCGGGCCCGCTTGCCGACCAGCTCCTCGACCCGCTCCTTCATCTCGCCGGCGGCCTTGTTGGTGAACGTGATCGCCAGGATGGAGCCGGGGTGGGCCTTGCGCTCCTGGATGATCCACGCGATCCGGCGGGTCAGCACGCGCGTCTTGCCCGACCCCGCCCCCGCCACCACGAGCAGCGGGGTGCCGGCGTGGACGACCGCCGCCCGCTGCGGCTCGTTGAGCCCCTCGAGCAGCTCGTCGGCCGTCGGCCCGCGCCGCGTCGTACGCGGCTCGTCCCCGCTCGGCCGGTCCATGCCGGGGAACGCGAACTGGGCTGCGGGTGACGGCGTACTCATGCTGACCCCAACCCTACGTGCGGCCTCCCCCGGTGGCGGTGGCACATGTACGTCGCGCAGCTCAGGCGTGCGCGGAGCTCCAGAGGACGGCGACGGCGACGTTGGCGACGGAGAGGAGGATCAGGCCGACCCAGAGACCTTGGGGGATCCGCTCCTTGCGCAGGTTGGCCATGACCAGCACGAGGAGGATCAGGCCGATGGTGAGCTTGACGCCGATCTTGGCGTGGTTGACGTCGTGGTCGCCGGCCTCGAGCACGCCGACCAGCGCCAGGCCGGCGACGAAGGCGGTGCCGACACCGTCGCGCATGGCGCCGTTGACCGTCTTCTCCGGGAGCCCGGCCTGGACGACGAGGCCACCGAAGAGAGCAGCGAAGCCCAGGAGGTGGATGATCAGCAGGACGAGTCGCACGGTCTCCATGACCGCAGACTAGTGACCCTGGGCCGGGCTCCGGGCGACGGCTACTTCTTGCGCTTGCGCGGTGCCGGCCGTACGACGAGCACCGGGCACGGTGCGGAGTGCTGAACGCGCTGCGCGGTACTGCCCAGGAGCACCGTGTCGCTGAGGCCACGGCTGCCCGCGGCGACGACCACCAGGCCGGCGTCCGCCTGCTTGGCCGCCTTGATGATCTCGCTGGCCGGCGAGCCGCTGCGGATCCTGACCTGCACCTTCGGGCCCCACCCGTCGAAGACCGCGGCCACGGCCTTCGTGGCGCTGTCGGCGGCGTCGCGGAAGTGCAACGAGTCGAAGTCCGCAGACGTGGCCTTCGCCGGCGACAGGTCGTCGGCGAACGCGACGGCGGCGTAGGGCCGGATCACCGCGACCACGGAGATCGTGGTGATCTTGGCGGGGTCGGCGAACGACTTGAGGTGCTTGGCGGCCGCCAGGGACTGGCGGGACCCGTCGGTGGCGACGATGACGTGCATGTCAGATCTCCTTCGGGACGGTGCTGGTCGCGACGGCGTTGCCGCCAGGACTGTTGCGCGAGCCGAAGAAGTGCTCGGCAAGGAAGAGCACGAGCCCCACCGCGAGCAGCGCCGCGCAGTAGACGAGCGAGCCCGGGTCGTCGTAGATCACATAGGTGAGCACGATCAGGTTGCCGAGGATGCCCAGCACCAGCAGCCACAACGGGGCAATGAAGGTGTCCTCGTCCTCGTCCTGTCCCCGGAGCTTGAGCGCAGAGACGATCACGAGCGCGTAGATGAACAGGGTGAAGACGACGGTGACCGTCGCCAGGCGGGCGATGTCGGCGCCCGACATCAGGAGCCCGATCACCACCACGGCCGAGAAGAGCAGCGCCACCCAGGGGCTGCGGCGGGCGGAGTGGATCCTGGCGAAGACACCGGGAACCACGTCCTCGCGGGCCATGCCGTAGAGGATCCGGGACTGGGTCACGACGGAGACCAGGGTCGTGTTGGTGATGGCGATCATCGCAATGATCGAGAAGAGGATGACCATGAAGCCCACCGGCGGCGGGATGATGCCTTCCTTGACGACCTCGAGCAGTGCCGGCTTGTCGTTCGCGCCGGCGTCCTGAAGCCCCGACAGCGGGACGGTCAGGGCGGCGGCGATCGCCACCAGGACGTAGATGACGCCCGCGGCGACCATGCCGCCGATGAGCGCACGCGGGAACGTCTTCGCGGGGTCGACGGTCTCCTCGGCCACGTTGGCGGCGTTCTCGAAGCCCGTCATGGCGAAGAACGCGAGCGCCACACCGGAGATCACGCCGAGAACCGGGCTGCTCTCGGTCTCGAACTCGACCAGGATCCCGAAGTCGGCGTTGCCCTGCAGGACGTACCAGACGCCGATGATCATCACGATGATCAGGCCAGCGACCTCGACGAACGTCATCAGCATGTTGATCACGACCGACTCGGTGATCCCGATGAAGTTGACGATCGAGAGGAGCACGATGAACGCGATCGTCAGCAGCAGTGCAGGCGGCAGGTCCCACACCTCGTTGAAGTACGACGCGAAGCCGGTGGCCAGCGAGCCCGAGGCGGCGAAGCTGGCCGAGAGCATGCAGACCGTGATCAGGAAGGTCAACGGCCGGTTGTCGAACGCCTTGTTGACGTACAGCGCCGCGCCGGCGGCCTGGGGGTACTTGGTGACGAGCTCGGCGTAGGCCAGGCCGGTGATGGTGGCGACGGTGATGCCGACCGCGAACGCGACCCAGAAGGCGCCGCCCACCGCCAGCGCAACGGCCCCGATCAGGACGTAGATCCCGGAGCCCAGGACATCGCCCAGGACGTAGAAGAAGAGGAGACGTCCAGTGATGGACCTGCGAAGCCCGCCGTCGCCTTCGGCGTCTCTGGTTGCGGGCGTGTCGAGGTCGGTCACGGGGCCTCCTCAGGCTCGGGCGGACGTGTTGCCCGGATACCCCTTCGCCCGGCCAGCAAACAACCGGTATCAATGCCGTGTCAGAGGAGCCTGCGGTCGTTGGCCCAGCGGGTGAGCTCGTGGCGCGAGGAGAGCTGCAGCTTGCGCAGCACCGAGGACATGTGGGTCTCGACGGTCTTGATCGAGATGAACAGCTCCTTGGCCACCTCCTTGTAGGCGTAGCCGCGCGCGATCAGGCGCATCACCTCGCGCTCGCGCTCGGTGAGCCGGTCGAGGTCCTCGTCGACCGCCGCGACGTCGATGGAGCCGGCGAACGCGTCCAGCACGAAGCCCGCCAGCCGCGGCGAGAAGACGGCGTCGCCGCCGGCGACCCGCCCGATCGCCGACACCAGCTCGGGGCCGGTGATGGTCTTGGTGACGTAGCCGCGGGCACCGCCGCGGATCGTGCCGATCACGTCCTCGGCCGCGTCGCTCACCGACAACGCGAGGAACTTCGGCGACCCCGACGCCGACGCCGGCGACAACGACAGCTTCCGCATCACCTCGACGCCACCACCGCCGGGCAGGTGCACGTCCAGGAGCACGACGTCGGGCTGGTGGGCGATGACGGCCGCGATCGCCTCGTCGACGTCGGCGGCCTCGGCGAGCACCTCGATCACCCCGGCGCCCACGGATGCGAGCTCGGCCCGCACCCCGCTGCGGAACATCGCGTGGTCGTCGACGATCACGACTCGCACGGGTCGGGGGTTGGGGTCAGCCATCGGTGTCTTCCTCCTGTGTGAGGTGCGGCAGGTGCAGCCGTACGTCGGTGCCTTCGGGGCTCGAGCTGATGTCGGCGGAGCCGCCGTGGCGCTGCATCCGGTCGATGATGCTGTGGCGCACGCCGTAGCGGTCGTCCGGAAGGTCGCTCGGGTCGAAGCCGCGGCCCCGGTCGCGCACGAACACGTCGACGCCCACGGGGGTCACCTCGGCGTAGACGTCGACCCGCGGGGTGCCGGCGTGCTTGGCCGCGTTGGTGAGCGCCTCGCGCGCCGCGGCCACGACCGGCCGGAGCCCTTCGCTCATCGCGCAGTCGCCGACGTTGACCACGTCGACGGAGATGCCGTGCGCGTCCTCGACCTCGGCTGCCGCCCCGCGCAGGGCGCTGGCCAGGCTGCGCTCGTCGGTGGACTCGCCGGCGTAGAGCCAGGCCCGCAGGTCGCGCTCCTGGGCCCGGGCCAGGCGGGCGACGGTCGCGGCGTCGCCGGGGTTCTTCTGGATCAGCGCCAGCGTCTGGAGCACCGAGTCGTGCAGGTGCGCGGCCACGTCGGCGCGCTCCTGGGTGCGGATCCGCTCGGAGCGCTCGTCGGTCAGCTCGGTGGCGAGCCGGAAGACCCACGGACCCACCACGAGAAGCAGCCCGACGACTCCGAGGCCACCGGCGATCAGCGCCCCGCGGGCCTGCTGCAGCGACCCGTTGTCGAAACCGAAGACGAAGATCGCCGAGAGCAGCAGCGCGACGCCGATGCCCACGCGGGAGTACGACGCCCAGCCACCGGAGCCGAAGACGACCCGCACGGGGTCGATCCGACCCGTGGTGTCGACCCAGCGCTCGCGCTGGACCTCGTCGGCCTGGCGCCACAGCAGCGCGACCCCGACCAGACCGATCGCCAGCGGCCAGATCATGGCGCTGCGGCCGAAGACACCCTGGAGCAGGAAGATCGCACCGACGGCCAGCGCGGCCAGCGCGATCACCGGCCCGACGTCGGTCAGCCGGCGGATCCGGCTCGGGCGCCGCCCGCCGCGGGTGGCGCTCTCGAGACCGGGAGCCGCCGGCGTGAAGCGCGGCTCGGCGGGCAGGAACAGCCACAGGCCGGCGTACATCGCGATGCCCAGGCCGCCGAGGACCGCGCTCACGACGAACGCCACCCGCACCCACAGGGTCGGCAGGCCCAGGTGCCGGGCCAGGCCACCGGCCACGCCGCCGATGATCGGCTCGTGGGTGTCGCGGAAGGCGCGGCGGACCTCGGGGTGGTGCGCGGGGCGGGCCGGCGCGGGAGCAGTGCTCATGTCCTGTCAATCGTCCCACGCGGCGCGTCCCCACCCCATGAGGACGAACCCCGGCTCTACCCTGACGCCGAAGTCCCTGGACCGAGGCAGGATCAGGGTGGTCCCCGATGGTGGACGGCGACCGGACGGAGCAGGCTGGAGCCATGACCAGGACACCGCCCGAAGCACCCTCAGGACCGCCCGCCGACGACGGCAGCCAGCACGGCGGCCACCACGACGGGCCGCACGACGCGCCGTACCACGGGGGCCCGCGGGTCTCCCAGGACGAGGTCCGCAACCTCGGCCGGATCCGGCGCTCCGCCTACGACCGCAAGGTCGCGGGCGTCGCGGGAGGTCTCGCACGCCACTTCGACATCGACCCGATCATCCTGCGGGTCGCGTTCGTCGTGCTCAGCTTCTTCGGCGGTGCCGGTCTGATCGTCTACGGCGCCTGCTGGATCCTCGTGCCCGACGAGCGCACCGAGGACGCCACCATCCGGCTCGACGAGCGCAGCCGCACCGTCGCCCTCTCCATCGTGGGCCTGATCGCGGCGCTGGCGCTGATCGGCGACTCGTTCGGCGGCTGGGGCTTCCCGTGGCCGCTGGCGATCATCGGCCTGGTGGTCCTGGCCGTGATGGCCGGCCGCGGCGACCGCACCCCGGCCGGGCCCCGCCCGACCTACGCTCCCCCGCCCTACGGTCAGCCGCCCTACGGCCAGCCGGGTGCTCCGGCCCCGCAGTACGGCGCCACCGCGCCCTGCCCGCAGGCCCCCTACGTGCCGCCGTACGTCCCCCCGATCCGCCCGCGCAACCCGCGCCGCCGTGGCCCGATCCTCTTCTGGTTCACGCTCGCACTGATCGCGCTGGGGCTCGGTGTCCTCGGGACCGTCGACCTGGCCGGCACCTCGATCCCGGACTCTGCCTACCCGGCACTGGCGCTCGGCATCACCGGCGTGATGCTGCTGGTCGGCGCGTTCTTCGGCCGCGCCGGTGGGCTGATCGCCCTCGGGGTGGTCGCCGCCCTCGCGACCGCCGGCGCCACGGCGGCCGGCGAGGTCGACGGCGGGCAGATCGGGCACACCCCGCAGACGGCGATCGCCGTCGATGACCGCTACCACGTCACCGCCGGCGAGATCGTGCTCGACCTGACCCAGGTCGAGGACCTCGAGGAGCTCGACGGTCGCACGATCGAGCTGGACGCGACGTTCGGTCGGATCGACGTCATCGTCCCGCAGGGACTGGACGTCGACGTCGATGCCGTCGTCGACGCCGCAGGTCACACCGCCCTGTTCGGGGACGACGTCGACGGGTCCGACTCCTACTTCTACGACGGTGGCCCGGACGCGCCGCTGCTCAGGCTGGAAGCCGAGGTCACCTTCGGCGAGATCGAGGTCGACCTGACCGGAAGGAACAACTGATGAGCGAGCCGAGCACCACCACCACCACCGCCAAGACGCCGGGGTTCGTCGGGTCCGGACGCCACCCGGTCAACATCGGCCACCTCGTCATGGGCATCGCGTTCACCGGTCTCGCGCTGGTGTGGCTGCTGCACCAGGGCGACGTGACCGACAACGAGTCGCTGCGCTGGCTGATGCCGGTGCCCTGGGTCCTCGCCGGCGCCGTCGGCCTGATCGCCACCGCCATCACCAGCCAGCGCCGGCACGCCACCCGGCAGACCGGGTGGGTCGACCGCACCGACGAGGGCTGACTCCCGGGGGTCTGGGCGAGGATGGTCCCGTGGACCTCCCCAGCGTGGGCACCCTCGAGGCGTTGCCCGCCCTCGCCCACCCCGACCTCGTCGCGGGACCGGTGGCGGCCGCCCTGGTCGCCTGGCCGCACGCGGCGGCCGTCGCCGTGACCCCCATCGACCCCGACCTCGCCGACACCGCCGCCTTCGGCGAGGCGTACGACGTACCCGCGGAGGCCAGCGCCAACTGCGTCGTCGTGGCCGGCCGCCGTGACGGCGAGGAGCGGATCGCCGCCTGCGTCGTGCGCGCCGACACCCGGGCCGACGTCAACGGCGTGGTCCGGCGGCTGCTGGGCGTGCGCAAGTGCTCGTTCCTGTCGATGGAGCGCGCGGTCGCGGAGTCCGGGATGGAGTACGGCGGGATCACGCCGGTCGGCCTGCCGGAGACGTGGCGGCTGTTCGTGGATGCCCGGGTCACGCGGATCGACCTCGCGGTCGTCGGGTCCGGACTGCGCCGCTCCAAGCTGGTGCTGCCGGGCGCCCTGCTCGGCGAGCTGCCGGGCGCCGAGACCGTGACTGATCTCGCGCGCTGACCGGACGAAAACGGTTCGCGAGACCCTGGCCGGGTCCGTAACGTAGAACGGTGCGCCACCTCCCCCTCGACCATCCCGGTACCGCGGACCACCGGTCCCCCGGTCGCTTCCTGTGGTGGATGGCGCGCGGGCAGTGGAAGACCCTGCTCGGGGGCATGTTCTTCGGCATCGTCTGGATGAGCTCGCAGGCGGTGATGCCGGCCGTGATCGGCCGCGCCATCGACCGCGGGGTCGCCGACAAGGACGGCGAGGCGCTGCTCGCCTTCGCCGGGCTGATGCTGCTGATCGGACTGGTGCAGGCGTCGAGCGGGATCGTCCG
This sequence comes from Nocardioides szechwanensis, assembly GCF_900103935.1. GTDB lineage: Bacteria > Actinomycetota > Actinomycetes > Propionibacteriales > Nocardioidaceae > Nocardioides > Nocardioides szechwanensis. The sequence continues at coordinate 280,245 of NZ_FNIC01000005.1, read as the reverse complement.
GCACCGCTTCGCGGTGACCAACTGGCTCGTCACCGCCTACCGGACCGTGCAGCTGGTCGCGCACCACACCGTCGAGCTCGGCGGCACCCTCTCCCGCAAGGTGTCCACCGGCGAGGTGGTGGCCATCGGCACCAGCGACATCTCGCACCTCGGCATGGTCATGGACGTCTCCGCCCGGTTCGCGGGCGCGGTCGTGTCGTTCCTGCTGGTAGCGGTGATCCTGCTGCAGACCTCGGTCACACTCGGCGTGGTCGTGCTGGTCGGGGTGCCGTTCCTGATGCTGCTGGTCGGCCCGTTGCTCTCCCCGCTCCAGCGGCGCAGCGCCCGGCAGCGTGAGCTCATGGGCGAGCTGTCCAACACCGCGACCGACATCGTCGGAGGCCTGCGCGTGCTGCGCGGCATCGGCGGCGAGCAGGTCTTCCACGAGCGCTACCGGCGCGAGAGCCAGACCACCCGGCGCGCCGGCGTCGAGGTCGCCAAGCTCCAGTCGGTGCTCGAGGCGCTCCAGGTCTTCCTGCCCGGGGTCTTCGTGGTCGTCATCGTCTGGCTGGGAGCGCGCTACGCCGTCGCCGGCAAGATCACGCCCGGTGAGCTGGTGGCGTTCTACGGCTACTCGGCGTTCCTGATGATCCCGCTGCGCACGGCGACCGAGTACGCCAACAAGCTGATCCGCGGCCGGGTCTCCGCGCGCCGCGTGTGCCGGGTGCTCGCGCTCACCCCGGACGTCGTCGACCCGGTCGACCCCGCCCCGGAGCCCCCGCCCCTGTCCGAGCTCCACGACCAGCGGAGCGGGCTGCGGGTCCGCCCCGGCCTGGTCACCGCGATCGTCAGCGAGCAGCCCGACGACTCCGCCGCGCTCGCCGACCGGCTGGGGCTGTGCGCCGCCGAGGTCGACGACGAGGTCACCCTGGGCGGCACCCCGCTCGCGCGGCTCCCGCGTGACGTCGTACGCCGCCGGGTCCTGGTCTCCGACACCGGCACCGCCCTGTTCGCCGGCCGGCTGGCCGACCGTCTCGACGTGACCGGACGCGCCCGCGCCGACGGCCTGCTCGACCGGGCGCTCTTCACGGCCTCGTCCGACGACATCCTCGAGGCGCTGCCCGAGGGCCTGGACACGACCGTGACAGAGCGCGGCCGCAGCTTCTCCGGCGGCCAGCGCCAGCGGCTGGTGCTCGCGCGGGTGCTCACCGTCGACCCGGAGATCCTGGTCCTGGTGGAGCCGACGTCGGCCGTCGACGCGCACACCGAGGCCCGGATCGCCTCTCGGCTGCGCGACCACCGCGCCGGCCGCACCACGGTGGTGACCACGAGCAGCCCGCTGATGCTGGCCGCGGTCGACGAGGTCGCGTTCCTGGTCGACGGCGTGGTCCGCGCGAACGGCCCCCACGCCGAGCTGCTGCGGACCAACGCCGCCTACCGCGCCGTGGTGACCCGCGAGACCGAGATGGTCGTCGTACCCGGCGGTGCCCGATGAGCACCACGCTGCCGATCGCCGGCCCGGGAGCGATGCGCTCCTACGTCCGGACCCTGGTACGCCGCCACCCGCGGCTGGTCTGGGGTGCACTCGCCCTGCACGTGTGCGCCGCGCTCGCCGCCCTGGCCGCGCCGCGACTGCTCGGCGGCCTGGTCGAGGCCGTCGAGACCGGCACCACGCTCGGCCACGTCGACGAGGTCATCGCACTGCTGGCCGGCGCCCTCGTGCTGCAGACGGTGCTCACCCGCTACGCCCGCTACGTCAGCCAGGTGCTCGGTGAGCAGGTGCTGGCCGAGCTGCGCGAGGACTTCGTCGGCAACGCGCTGGCGCTGCCGGTCGGCGTGGTGGAGTCGGCCGGGTCCGGGGACCTGCTGACCCGCACCAGCCGCGACGTGGAGCAGCTCGGCTGGTCGGTGCGCTGGGCGCTGCCCGAGTGGACGATCGCGGTCATCACGGCTGTCCTGACGTTCGCCGCCGCGGTGAGCGTCGGCTGGTGGGTGGCCCTGCCGTGCGTGCTGGGCGTGCCGCCGCTGGTGATCGGGCTGCGCTGGTACCTCGCCCGCGCCAAGGACGGCTACCTGCGCGAGAGCGCGTCGTACTCCACCATCAACGCCACGCTGACCGAGACCGTCGAGGGCGCCCGCACCGTCGAGACGCTCGGCCTCGGGCGCGAACGGATCGACACGATCGACGGCGACATCGCGGAGTCCTACGCGGCCGAGCGCTACACGCTGTTCCTGCGCACGGTGTTCTTCCCCGCGATGGAGATCAGCTACCTGATCCCGACGGTGGCGACCCTGCTGTTCGGCGGCTACCTCTACACGCAGGGCCAGGTGTCACTCGGCGACGTCACGGCGGCCACGCTCTACGTGCAGATGCTGATCGACCCCGTCGACCGGATCGTCTCGATCCTCGACGAGCTCCAGATGGGTGCGGCCTCGCTGTCGCGGCTGCTCGGGGTCGCGCAGGTGCCCGACGACCGGCAGGTGTCGGGCGAGACCCCCGACGGCGAGCAGCTGGCCGCCGCCGACGTGCGCTTCTCGTACGTCGAGGGGCGCGACGTGCTGCACGGCATCGACCTCCAGGTCGGGGTCGGTGAGCGGATCGCCATGGTCGGTCCGTCCGGGGCCGGCAAGTCGACGCTCGGCCGGCTGCTCGCGGGCATCCACCCGCCGCGCACCGGCTCGGTCACCGTCGGTGGCGTGGGCCTGGTGGAGCTGCCCCTCGACGACCTGCGCGGCCACGTGGCGCTGGTGACCCAGGAGCACCACGTGTTCGTCGGGACGCTGCGCGAGAACCTCGCCCTCGCGGCACCGCCGGGCGCGACCGACGACGACATCCGGGAGTCGCTCGACGCCGTCGACGCGCTCGACTGGGTCGACTCGCTCCCCGACGGCCTGGAGACCGTGATCGGGTCCGGAGGGCGCGCGGTCACCGCGGCCCAGGCCCAGCAGATCGCGCTGGCCCGGCTGGTGCTGGCCGACCCGCACACCCTGGTGCTCGACGAGGCGACCTCGCTGATCGACCCGCGCGCGGCCCGCCACCTCGAGCGGTCGCTCGCGGCCGTGCTCGAGGGCCGCACCGTGATCGCGATCGCGCACCGGCTCTTCTCCGCCCACGACGCCGACCGGGTGGCGGTCGTCGAGGACGGCGTCATCTCCGAGCTGGGCTCCCACGACGAGCTGGTCGCGGCCGGCGGCTCCTACGCCGCGCTGTGGGACAGCTGGAACGGCCGCGGCTGACACAGGCCGAGTCGCCCAGGGTTCGGCGCCAAGCCGAACTCTTGGTAATTTCGCAGGACCATGACCTCCCCCAGCGCGCCGCGGAAGCCAGGCTTCCGAGACGACATCCAGGGGATGCGCGCGATCGCGGTGATCACCGTCATCGCGGCCCACGCGGGACTGCCGTTCCTGCCCGGTGGCTACGTCGGCGTGGACGTCTTCTTCGTCATCTCCGGCTTCCTGATCACCCAGCTGCTCGTCACCGAGGCCGCCCGGACCGGGCGCCTGTCGCTGCCGACGTTCTACGCCCGCCGGGCCCGGCGGATCCTGCCCGCCGCCAGTGTCGTGCTCGTCCTGACGGTGATCGCTTCGCTGATCTGGATGAGCGTGCTCGAGGCGATCGACCTGGCCAAGGACGCGCTGTGGTCGGCGGTCTTCGCCGCCAACATCCGCTTCGCCCACCAGGGCGTCGACTACTTCGCCAACGAGGCGGCACCCTCCCCCGTCCAGCACTACTGGTCCCTCGCCGTGGAGGAGCAGTTCTACCTGGTGTGGCCGCTGCTGGTCGGTCTCTGCTTCTGGTGGGCCGCCGAGCGGCACGGACGACGGGCCGGTGCCCTGCACGCGCTGCTGGTCCTGGTCGCCGCCATCGCCACCGCCAGCCTCGTGTGGTCGATGCTGCGCACCGACACCGCGCCGCAGTCGGCCTACTTCTCGACCCTGACCCGCGCCTGGGAGCTCGCGGTCGGCGCGGGCGTCGCGATCGTCGTACACAGCGGGCGCACGCTCCGCGGTCGGGTGACCAACGAGGTCGTGGCCTGGGGCGGCCTGGCCGCGATCGCCGGCGCCTGCGTCGCCTTCGACGCCGGCCTCGCCTTCCCGGGCTACGCGGCGCTGCTGCCCGTGCTCGGCACCGCGGCGGTCCTCTACTCCGGGGCCCGCCAGAACTCCCGCACCACGTGGGCCGCACGCATGTTGTCGCTGGCCCCGATGCGGGCGGTCGGGGACTGGTCCTACTCGCTCTACCTCTGGCACTGGCCGCTGTTGGTGATCCCGGTGGCCGCCCTGGGCCGGGACCTGCGCACGGTCGAGGTGCTGCTGATGGTGGCGCTGACCTTCGAGCTCGGCTACTTCACCCACCGCTTCGTCGAGACCCCGTTCCGGACCAAGCGTGCCTGGTCACGTCCGCGCCGGACCCTGGTGCTCTACCCGGTCTTCCTCGCGCTCGTGGGCTCCACCGCCGGAGCCGGCTGGGCGTGGTCGGACTACCGGGTCAGCGAGCACGGCGACAACCCGGCGATCTCGACGGCGCAGTTCGGGATCGCCGAGCAGGGGGCCGAGGACCTGGTGCGGGCCTCGGTGCTGGCCGCCCAGGCCGACCTGCCGGTGCCCAGCGACCTGACGCCCGACCTGCTGGACCTGCTCGACGACCTGCCCGACGTCGGCGACTGTCTCTACGAGGGCGGGGCCGACTGGGAGCTGTGCCCCCGCGGCGACGACGACGGCACCAAGACGCTGGTCGTGGTCGGCGACTCCCACGCCCGCGCCTGGGTCCCGGCGTTCGACGTGATCGCGGAGCGCGCGGGCTACCGCGCCTTCTACCTCGTCAAGGCCCAGTGCACCGCCGCGTTCGTCTCGCCCTCAGAGGTGTTCACCGGCGAGCCCTGGCCCGAGTGCGACGACTTCCACGACTGGACCCGCGAGCAGATCGAGGCCCTCGACCCTGACCTGCTGGTCGTCTCCTCGGCCGCACCGATCACCGGGCTGACCGACGGCGACGGCCGTCGGCTGCGCAGCCTCGACGACATCTCCGCGGCCCTCCGCGTCGGGCTCGCCGACATGCTCGAGACCTACCAGCCCCTGGCCGACCGCCTGGTCATGCTCTCCGACGTGCCGCGGCTCGCCGTCGACCCGGCCGTGTGCCTCTCGACCTTCGGGGTCGGCCTGGCCGACTGCACCCTCGCGCCCGACGTGACCGGCACCCAGATGCGTGAGCTGGCGACCGGGGTCGCCACGCAGGTCGGCGTCGAGGAGATCGACCCGGCTGCGTGGCTGTGCGCCGACGGGCTCTGCCCGACGGTCGTGGGGTCGACGATCGCCTACCGCGACCGCGGGCACATCAGCGCCACCCGGGCCGCCGAGCTGGCCGAGCCGCTCGGTGAGGCCCTCGGGATCTGGAGCCCCGAGGAACCGTCAGAGCCCTGAGATCCGGACTCCGGAGTGGGCCTTGTAGCGCTTGTTGATCGAGATCAGTACGGCGGTCAGCGGCTCGAGCTGGCGGGCCAGGCGCAGCGCGCCGGCGTCGATCCCGTCGCGGCTGGTCACGCACCGGGCCAGCTCGATCGCCACGGCCTTGGCCTCCGCGGAGTCACCGCAGACGAGGACGTCCTCGTCGTCGAGGTAGTCGTGGTCTCCCCAGAGGGTGACGGCCGAGACGTGGTGGAAGGCACCCACGACGGTCGAGGCCGGGGCCAGCCGCTGGGCCGACTCGGCCGCTGAGCCCTCGCCCGCGTCGATGACGCGGCCGTGCGGGCCCTGCTTGTCGAAGGCGAGCGGGTTGACGCAGGAGATGACGACCTTGCCGTCCAGCGGCAACGTGGCGACCAGGTCGTCGTGACCGTCGTACGGCACCGCGAGGAGGACCACGTCGGCGTCGGCGCAGGCATCGGCGTTGGCCGCGCCCGTGACCTCGCCCGCGCCCTCCGCGCCGGCGAGCCGCTGGGTGACCTCCTCGGCGACGGGGACGGCCTTCTCGGCCGCCCGCGAGCCCAGGACCACCGAGTGGCCGTGCCGGGCGAAGCGGTAGCCCAGGCCCTTGCCCTGGGGTCCGGTGCCACCGATCACGGCAATGCGGTAGGTCGTCACGCTGGGCTCCTCAGGTCGGTCTGGCAGGTGGTTCGGCACTATCTCACCCGACCGCGTGGCGCCCGTGACGAGGGCCACCTGCTGGATACGTTGCACCGAAGAGGCTCGAGGCGGCCGGGACGCGGCGGAGGGCGGATGGCGACTGGGAAGCGCGGCGACATCCAGGGACTGCGCGCCGTCGCCGTGCTCACGGTGGTGGCGGCGCATGCCGGGGTCCCGTTCCTCGCCGGCGGCTTCGTCGGTGTCGACGTCTTCTTCGTCATCTCCGGCTTCCTGATCTCCCGGCTGCTGTTCCGCGAGGTCGCCGGCTCCGGGCGGGTGTCGCTCACGTCGTTCTGGACGCGCCGGGCCCGGCGGATCCTCCCAGCCGCGACCCTGGTCACGGTCGTCACGGTCGTGGTCTCGCTGCTGTGGACGAGCCTGATCGACGCGCGCCAGGTGGTCGAGGACGCCGTCTGGTCGACGCTCTTCGCCGCCAACGTCCACTTCGCCGAGCAGGACACGTCCTACTTCTCGACCGGCACCTCGCCGCTCCAGCACTACTGGTCACTGGCCGTCGAGGAACAGTTCTACGTCGTGTGGCCGGTGCTGCTGCTGGTCTGCGTCGGAGTGACACGGCTGGTCGTCGGGCCGCGCCCGGGGCAGCCGCGGCTGCCCCGACGGGCGGTCCTCTGGATGCTCCTCGTCGTCACCGGCGGCTCGTTCGCCTGGTCCCTGTGGCTGGGTGCGACGCAGCCGGGCTCGGCGTACTTCTCGACGCCGATGCGCGCCTGGGAGCTCGGCGCCGGCGCCCTGACGGCACTGGTGGCCGCCGCCGTGACCCGGCTGCTGACCCGGCGTGCCCTCACGCTGCTGGCCGCCGCGGGCCTGGCGATGGTCGGCCTGTCCTGCCTGCTGCTCGACCCGGGTACGTCGCTCCCGGGCTACGCCGTGCCTCCCGTGCTCGGCTCCGTGCTGGTGCTGCTGGCCGGCTCCGGGCGGCACGAAGCGGCGACGATGGTCCTGCTCGACAACGCGCCGATGCGGGTCCTCGGCGACTGGTCCTACTCGATCTACCTGTGGCACTGGCCGGCGCTGGTGCTCGGCGAGCGGGTGCTGGCGCGTGAGCTGCGGGCGTGGGAGACCGCGCTCGTCGTGGCGGCGGTGCTCGTCGTCTCGGGCCTGACCTTCCGCTTCGTCGAGACGCCGTTCCGCACCGGGCGTCCCGCTCCGGGTGCGCGGCTCCCGCGCAGCCTGGTGCTCTACCCCGCGAGCGTCACCCTCGTGGCCGCGACCTGTCTCGTGGGCTGGCACTGGACCGAGGTCCGCGGCGGCGAGCGCGGCGACAACCCGGCGATCACCGTCGCCGCCGCGGTGGCCGGCCCGGTCACGCTCACGCCGGACGACGCGGCGGTCGCCCTGGTGGAGGCGTCGGTGGACGCCGCGCGTGCCGGGGTCGCCGTACCCAGCGACCTCACGCCCGACCTGCTGGAGCTGCGCGAGAGCGTCGCCGACGTCGGCGAGTGCGCCTACGCCGACGACGTGCGGACGCTCTGCCCGCGCGGGTCCGGGGCCGCCGGGCGCACGCTCGTCGTGATCGGCGACTCCCACGCCCGGGCCTGGATCCCGGCGTTCGACCGGATCATCGCCGACGCCGGCTGGCGTGCCTTCTACCTCGTCAAGCCCCAGTGCGGCGCCGCCCACGTGCTGGTCGCCCCGGTCCACGAGGACCGCCCGTTCACCGAGTGCCGGGACTTCCAGGACTGGGTGGTGTCGCAGGTCGGCGACCTGCACCCCGACCTCGTCGTGGTCTCCTCCGCGGCGCCGGCCAACGGCGTCTACGACGGCTCCGAGCGCCGGGAGTCGGTGCCGGACGTCTCCGCGCTGCTCAGCACCGGCTACGCCGACCTGTTCGCGACGCTCCAGCAGGACGCCGGCCGCGTGGTCCTGCTGCGCGACGTACCGACGTCGCCGCGTGACCCGGGCACCTGCCTGTCCCGGGGCGAGCCCGACCTGGGCGACTGCCTCTTCAGCCCGGTCGAGCGCTCCGAGACGCTGGCGCAGGTCGCGGTCGACTCGGCCCTGGCGTCCGGAGCCGAGGTCGTCGACCCGACCCCGTGGCTCTGCGACGACGGCGACTGCCCGGTCGTGGTCGGCGGCACCCTGACCTACCGCGACAGCGAGCACCTCACGACGGAGTACGCCGCGGCGCTGGCCGGGCCGCTCGGCGACGCGCTGGGCGTGACCTCCTCGACCAGATCACACGCCCGGGCCTTGCCATCTTGACAGTGAACTTGTCACAGTTGACCCGCTCCGCCCGCTCCGCCCGCTCTTCCCGCTCCGACCCGAGGGATCCCCCATGAAGCTGTCCATGCCGCTCGTCTACGCCGGCAACCCGCGCGAGTCCGCCGACCAGGTGGTCGCCCTGGAGAAGGCAGGCCTGGACACCATCTGGGTGGCCGAGCCCTACGGCTTCGACGCCCCCACGCTGATGGGCTACCTCGCCGCCAAGACCGAGACCGTCGAGATCGGTGCCGGCATCCTCAACGTCTACTCCCGCACCCCCGGCGCCCTGCTCCAGACCGCCGCCGGCCTCGACAACGTCTCCGGTGGCCGCGCGGTCATCGGCCTGGGCGCCTCCGGCCCCCAGGTGATCGAGGGCTTCCACGGCCTGCCCTACGACAAGCCGCTCGGCCGCACCCGCGAGGTCATCGAGATCATCCGGATGGGCCTGCGCCGTGAGCCGCTGGTCAGTGACGGCATCTTCAAGCTCCCACTGCCGGCCGACCAGGGCCTCGGGCTCGGCAAGCCGCTCAAGCTGCTCAACAAGCCCGAGCGCCCCGTCGTACCTCTCTGGGTCGCCGCCCTCGGCGACAAGAACGTGACGATGACCGCCGAGGTGGCCGACGGCTGGCTGCCCTTCCTCTTCCACCCCGAGAAGGCCAAGGACGTGTGGGGAGACGCCCTCGCCGCCGGCACAGCCAAGCGCTCGGCCGACCTCGGGCCTCTCGAGATCAGCGCCGGCGGCATGGTCGCGATCGGCGAGGACGTCAAGGGGATGCTCGACTTCATGCGCCCGATGTATGCGCTGTACGTCGGCGGCATGGGCGCGCGCGGCAAGAACTTCTACAACGAGCTCGCCTGCCAGTACGGCTACGAGAAGGAGGCCAAGCAGATCCAGGACCTCTACCTCGACGGCAACAAGCGCGACGCCGAGGCCCTGGTGCCTCTCGAGTGGCTCGAGGCGGGCAACCTGGTCGGCCCCGCGTCGTACGTCCAGGAGCGGATCGCCGCCTTCCGCGAGGCCGGGGTCACCAACCTGTCCCTCGTCCCCGCCTCCGACGACCCCGCGGGCACCATCGCCCAGGTCAAGGAGTGGGTGTCCTGACGGTCGGACCGACTCAGTCGCGGGCCAGCGAGCGCGTGATGACGGCGTTGGCGGCGCGCTGGAAGCCGGTGACGACGGCCTCGAGGGTGAGCTGGCGCAGCCGGGCCATGGTCATCTCGAGGCGCTCGGCGTCGGCCGGCGAGTGGGCGTCACGGCGGTAGGGCTCGAGCACCTCGGTCCGGAGGATCTCGGTGAGGTCCTCGACCAGCGCCTCCATGTGCCGGCGGATGGCGTCGCCGGCCTTGCCCATGCTGTCCTCGGGGATGTCGAGGTCGAGCAGGCCGACGCCGACCTGGAGGTTGGGCATCGCGACCCAGCCGCCGTCGGTGCGCTCGATGCTGCCGAGCTTCTCGAGCAGGGACAGGTCGTCGTCGGAGAGGCTCCGGCTGGCCTTCTTCTCGAGCTGGCGGCGGGTCAGCTGCTCGGGCGGCTTGCCCGTCCAGGACGTGAGCATGGCCCGTTGCAGGACGAGGTCCTCGACGGTCGCGTCGAGTGGCACGCTGGCCAGGAAGCCCTCGATCGCCTGAAGCGTGAACCCGTGCTCCTGCAGGGCCCGCACGACCTCCAGCCGGGCCTTGTGGACGTCGTCGTAGTAGGCCACCCGGCCCCGCCGTACGGGCGTCGGGATGAGCCCGAGGCTGGCGTAGTAGCGGGTGGTGCGGACGGTCATCCCGACGGCGGCGGAGAGCTCGTCGATCGTGAGCAGGCCACTCGGCAGATCGTCTGGCTGAGCACTCATGACTGTCACAGTAATACTGTCAAACAGCTGCCGCCAACTGCCGCGCCGCAGCGAGGTCCACGGCTGACGGGCCCGCGAAATCTGTGACCCGGACCACTTGACGTCGCGCAGGGACGAATGTGACAGTGCTTGTGTAACAGTCCTGCTGTCACACCCGAGGCTGCTCCCTCCGACCCCTGAGGTACTTCCATGGTGAACCGCGCCCCCGCGCTGCCACCCGCCGCCGGCGGGTCCCTGCGGGAGTCGTTCACCACCGAGCTCCGGGCCGGCTACCGACGCAACCTGCGCGACCTCAAGCCCATCGCCGAGCTGCTCGCGCTGCTGCGCTTCGGCGAGCAGGTCATCTCCGGGACGGTGCGCACCATCGTCCAGCGGCGGTTCCCGCTCGAGGAGTACTTCGTCCAGACCTGGTACGCCGTCCGCGTGTGCACCCTGCCGGCGCTCGCGGTGTCGGTGCCGTTCGGAATCATCCTGGCGCTCCAGGTGGGCGTGCTCGCGCAGGAGGTCGGCGCGGTGTCGTTCACCGGCGCCGGCAACACCCTCGCCGTCGTCCGCCAGGCCTCACCTCTGATCACCGCCCTGATGCTCTCCGGGGTGGCGGGGTCGGCCATCTGCGCGGACCTCGGGGCGCGCAAGATCCGCGAGGAGCTCGACGCCCTGGAGGTCATGGGCATCTCGGTCACCGAACGGCTCGTCGTACCCCGGATGCTCGCGACGGTGACCGTGGCCGTGCTCCTCAACGGGGTGGTCATGTTCTTCACGATCATGACCACGCTGTTCGTCAGCGTCGCGGTGATGAACCTCCCGCCGGGCAGCTACCTCGCGTCCGTGACCACGCTCGCGCAGCTCTCCGACCTCTGGCTCTCGCTGGGCAAGGCCGCGATCTTCGCGGTGATCTGCGCGGTCGTCGCCTCCTACAAGGGTGTCAACGCCAAGCAGGGGCCCACGGGCGTCGGCGACGCGGTGACCAGCGCCGTGGTGGTCAACTTCGTGCTGCTCTTCGCCGCCAACTTCGCGATCTCGCAGCTCCACACGACCTTCGTCGGGGGTCCGCTCGGATGAGCACCGTGGTCCCCGGACGTACCCCCGGACGAGCGCGCGCGGCCGCCGACCGCGCCGTGGTCGGGACCGGTGCCGGGATCGGCGCCCAGGTGGTGCTCGCCTGGCGGGCCCTGCTCGGCACCCGGATCGCGATCACGCACTACCGCGGCGAGGTGGGCCGGGTGCTGGCCGAGGTCACCCTCGGCTCCGGCATCTTCGTGGTCGGCGGCGGCGTGGTCGGCGTGGTCCTGCTGCTCTCGACGCTCACCGGGACCGAGGTCGGGCTCGAGGGCTACAACGGCCTCGAGGTGATCGGGCTGGCGCCGCTGACCGGCTTCATCTCCGGCTACGCCAACACCCGTGAGCTGGCCCCGATCGTGGCCTCGCTCGGCTTCGCGGCCCGGATCGGCTGCGGCTTCACCTCGCGGATCGGCGCGATGCGCATCAACGAGGAGATCGACGCGCTCGAGGCGATGGCGATCCGGCCCATCCCCTACCTCGTCAGCACCCGCCTGATCGCGTCGTGGATCGTGATCCTCCCGCTCTACCTGATCGGGCTGGTCGGCACCTACCTCGCGACCGACGTCATGGTGACGACGTTCTACGGCCAGTCGGCCGGCACCTACGACCACTACTTCCAGACCTTCGTCTCGCCCGTCGACGTGCTCTACTCCGGGCTCAAGGTGGTCGTGCTGACGACCGTGGTGACGGTGATCCACTGCTACCACGGCTTCACCGCGTCCGGCGGTCCGGAGGGAGTGGGGCGCGCCACCGGGCGCGCGATCCGCTCCAGCATCATCGCCCTGACCGTCCTGGACATCCTGTTGACGCTGGCCCTCTGGGGCCCCGACCAGCAAGTGCAGATCTCGGGCTGATGAGCGACTTCCTCTATCCCCACGCCCAGCGCTCGCCGCGCGCCGTACGGCTGCGCCAGTTCGGCATCGGCGCCCTCGCCGTCACGGTGTTCATGGCCGTCGCCGCCTACCTCGGCGGCTCCTACGTCGGCCTGCTCACCCGCGACCTCTCCGTCGACGCCCGGCTGACGACGACCGGCGACTCTCTGGGGGTCGGCTCCGACGTGAAGTTCCGCGGGCTGCGCGTCGGCCGGGTCCTGGAGGTCGTCTCGGGGAGCGAGCCCTCGGCGCGGATCGTGCTGATCCGCGAGCACGCCGACCAGATCCCCGGGGACGTGGTCGCGCGGGTGCTGCCCGGCACCCTGTTCGGCAACGAGTACGTCGAGCTCCTCACCCCGGACGGCGGGGCGGGCGCGAGCGCGAGCGCGAGCCCGATCGCCGACGGGGCGGTCATCGCGGCCGACCGCTCCGCGCGGACGCTGCGGCTGATGGACACGTTCAGCGCGACCCAGCGGCTGCTGGTCGCCGTCGACCCGGCCCGTCTCGACGCGGCGATCTCACAGCTCTCCTCCGCCCTGGACGGACGCGGCGACGACCTGGCCCGGTTCATCCAGGACGCCGACCGGCTGCTCGCGGCCTGGGCCCCCCACGAGGCGACGTTCTACGAGGACCTCGAGCTGATCGCGCGCAACGTCGACACGCTCGCCGACATCGAGCCCGAGCTCGTCTCCGCGCTGGAGGACTCGCTGCCCGTCGCCCGCACCATCGCCGAGAAGGAGCGCGCCACCCGCCGCCTCCTCGAGGGCGGCACCACGCTGCTCACGAGCGTCAACGGCTTCCTCATGGACAACACCGCCACGTTCGTCAACGTGCTCCACGGCGCCGCGGCCACGATCGAGGCGTTCGCGCAGCGCCATGCCCCGTTCGAGGAGCTGCTGCGCAAGCTGCCGCCGGTGCTGGTCAACGGCGCCAACGCGATCCAGGGCACCGCGATCCAGATGAACGCCGCCATCGGCGGCCAGTTCCCCGACGCCTACGACGCCGACGACTGCCCGCGCTACGGCCACCTCGAGGGCAAGAACTGCCGGGGTGCCCGATGAGAGGACTGGTGCGCAACCCCGGACCCGTCATCGGCGTACTGCTGTTCGCACTCGTCTCGGTCGTGCTCACGAGCATGGTGGGCCGGACCCTGTCGCAGGGCACCGACGGCGAGACACTGCGGGTGCACGCGGAGTTCAGCGACGCGGCCGGGCTCCGGGTCGGCGACGACGTCCGCATCGCCGGCGTCCGCGTCGGCCGGGTCTCCGAGACCCGCCTCGTCGGCGAGGTCGCGCTCGTGACCATCGACGTCGAGCGCACGCAGGAGCTCGACGCCGGCACCCTCGCGTCGATCGACTACCTCAACCTCATGGGACAGCGGTACGTCGCGCTCTCACCCGGCGCCGCCGGCCAGCGGCCGCTCCGCGACGGCGAGACGATCCCGTTGGAGCGCACCAGCCCGGCGCTCGACCTGACCGCCCTGTTCAACGCGTTCAAGCCGCTCTTCGACAACCTCGACGGCGCCGACGTCAACCAGCTCGCCGGCAACCTCGTGCAGACCCTGCAGGGGCAGGGCCCGACCCTGCGCGACCTGCTGCGGCAGACCGCCGTGCTCACCGGCAACATCGCCGAGCGCGACGAGGTGATCAGCCAGGTCGTCGACAACGTCAGCCTGGTCCTCGAGACCACCGCCGGCCACCGCAAGCAGATCGCCACCCTGATCACCGACCTCGGCGACCTCACCCACGGTCTCGCGCAGGACCGCGACGCCATCGGCGCCAGCATGGACAGCATCCAGGAGCTGACCTCGCTGGCCGACGGTCTCCTCGACGACACCGGCACCGCGATCACGCGCGACATCGCGGGGCTGCGGACCTTCACCGCGTTCCTGGCCGCCAACACCGTGGCGCTGCGCGACGGCATCTCGGGCCTCCCCACCCAGCTGGCGCTCTACATCAAGACGCTCAGCTACGGCAGCTTCCTCAACGTCTACATCTGCAACCTCGACCTCAAGACGACCGGGAGCCCGCCGCTCGACTTCCCGCCGGGCGACCGGCACACGGAGCGGTGCCGATGACCACGCCCAGGAAGCGCGGCCCCCGGCAGCACCGCCTCGCCGTCCCGGTGATCGTGGTGCTGGTGCTGGCCGCGCTCGTGGTCGCGGTCCGCGTGATCCCGCGCGACACCGGCTACCACGCCGAGCTGCCGCACGCCGCCGGCCTGCGGGCCGGCGACGCGGTGCGCGTCGCCGGTCTCGAGGTCGGCCGGGTGACATCGGTGACTGCCAAGGGCGACACCGTCCACGTCGACTTCACGACCAGCGACGACGTCGAGCTGACGACGGACACGCGCACGCAGGTCAAGCTGGTGTCCCTGCTGGGCAAGCGCTACCTCGAGCTCGACCCGGGTGAGGGCGAGCCCCTGGAGTCGGGCGACACCCTGGACAAGGCGCAGGCCGACACGACGTACACGCTCGAGCGCTTCTGGCTCGACGCCACCCCGGAGGTCGAGGCTCTCGACCTGGCTCTGATGGAGAAGGCGATCGACACGCTCAGCACCGACCTGCGCGGTCGGCCCGGCGACCTGGCGGCGGCGCTCGACGGGATGACCGAGGTGTCGGGGATCGTCTCGACCCGGGACGGCCAGCTCGACCGGCTGCTCGAGTCGACGCGAGCGGTGACAGACCTGCTCGTCGACCAGCAGGACGAGCTGGTGTCGCTGATGACCGACGCCGACCTGGTGATGACGATGGTCTACGAACGGCGCGAGGCGCTGCGGCTGCTCCTGCACGACAGCCGCGACCTCGTCGTCCGGCTCACCTCCCTGGTGCGCGACAACCAGGCCGGCCTGGGGGCGACGCTGCGCGACGCCCGCAAGGTGCTGCGGGTCCTCACCGCCCACAAGGCCGACCTCGACCGCACCCTCGAGCTGGCCGGGCCGGCGATGCGCTTCTTCACCAACGGCACCGGCGACGGTCCCTGGCTGGGCGTCAACTCCCCCTACTTCGTCTTCCCCGACGACCTCATCTGCACCACGACCCGGCCGGAGGACTGCACGTGACCCGCCTGCCCACCCGTCTGGTCGCCGCCCTGGTCGCCGCGACCCTGGTCGCGGCCGCCCTCGTGGCGTGGACGACGCGCTCGCACGACGAGCCACTGACCGTCACCGCCGACTTCTCCGACACGACCGGCCTCTACGTCGGCAACGACGTGGAGTTCCTCGGCGTCCCCGTCGGCGAGATCACCTCGATCGAGCCGCGCGGCACCACGATGCGTGTGCACATGGAGCTGGCCCCCGGCACCGAGCTGCCCGCCGACGCGGGCGCGGTGGTCCTGCAGTCGGCCCTGGTCACCGACCGGTACGTCGAGCTCGGCCCGGCCTACACCGGCGGCGAGGTGCTCGCCGACGGGGCCCACATCGACGACGCCCACACCCGCAGCCCGGCCACCATCGACGAGGTCACCGAGTCGATCGACGAGCTCGTGCGGGCCCTCGACGGCAGCACGCGCGGCGGCAAGGACGTCGGCGACCTGCTCGCCGTCGGCGCCGACACGCTCGACGGCAACGGCCTGCGCATCCGCGACGCCCTGGTCGCCGGGGAGCGCGCCCTGCGCACCGTCAACGGCAAGAGCGAGGATATCCGCGCCGTGACCGGCAACCTCGCGCTCCTGGCCCAGGCCCTGCGCCGTCGCGACACCACCATCCGCCGGTTCGCCAACAGCGTCAGCCTGTCGACGCACGTGGTCGCCCAGCAGCGGCGCAGCCTGCGCCAGACGCTGACCTCGCTCGCCGACCTGAGCACCTTGACCACGACCTTCGTGCGCCGCAACCGCGACGTGCTCCAGGGCGACCTGGAGGCGGCGCTCCAGGTCGCCCGGGTCGTGCACCGACGCCAGGACCAGCTCGCCGAGGCGTTCGACACCATGCCCACGCTCGCCCAGAACCTCGCCCAGGCCTACGACTTCGAGCTCGGCCGGCTGCGGGTGCAGTTCTCCACGAAGGTCGGCCCGTTCAGCTCGGTCTTCCGCGCCGAGATGTGTGACCAGCTCCGCGTCCCCCTGTGCGACGTGCTGTTCCAGCCCGACGGCGGCGGGCTCCTGGACCCGCTCCTCGACGGCATCCTCGACCAGTTCCCGGGGGACTTCCCGTGACCCGCGCATCCGTTCGTCTCGCCGTGGTCGCGCTCGCACTGGGAGTGGGTACGACGGGTTGCGGGCTCGAGCTGCAGGACGTCCCCACGCCGTCGCTGGTGAGCGGACCGACGTACGAGATGGAGGCGGTGTTCGACAGCGCCCTCAACCTGCCACCGGAGGCCCCGGTCAAGCTCGAGGGCGCCACGATCGGGCAGGTGGGGTCGATCGAGGTGCACGACTACGAGGCGCACGTCGGGATGGAGATCGTCGAGGACGCCCGGCTGCACGAGGGTGTCCGGGCCGAGATCCGGCTCACCTCCCCGATGGGCACCGCGTTCGTCGAGCTCATCGACGGCACCGGACCCGAGCTCGCCGAGGGCGGGACCATCCCGGTCGCCAGCACCTTGCGCGCACCCGACGTCAGTGACCTGCTCAGCTCGCTGTCGGTCGTGGTCACGGGGGGCAGCTACGGCGACATCAAGACCATCGTCGACGAGCTCAACGTCGCCCTGACCGGCAACACCGGCGAGGTGCGCAGCCTGGTCACACGGCTCGACTCGACCATGCGCTCGCTCAACGCCCACACCGACGACATCGACCTGACCCTGGCCGGCCTCGACCGGCTCAGCACCGCGCTCGCCGCCGACGCCCCGGTGCTGTCGAAGGCGGTCACCGAGCTGTCGCCGACCGTGCGCGCCCTGGCCCGCCAGCGGACGTCGCTGATGGCGCTGCTGAAGCAGGTACGCCGGTTCGGCGTCACGTCGGCGCGGGTCGTCACCAGCTCGCGCCGCGACCTGGTGACCGCCGTCAGCGAGCTCGGCCCGGTGCTGCGCAGCCTCAACCGCAGCCGTCGGCACCTGGTGCCGATCCTCGACGGCATCCTCGAGTTCGGCCGCAAGACCGCCATCGCGAGCCCGGGCGACTTCTCCAACTTCGACCTGACCTTCGAGCTGGCGCCCCGCGACCTGGTGCCCGACCCCACGCAGCCGCCCGGGCCCGACCTGCCAGACCTGCCAGACCTGCCGGATCTGCCCGACCTGCCGTCGCTGCTCGGCTTCCTGGACGCCGCGATCCCCGGGTCGCCGGCCGAGACCCCGAGGAGCACCCGATGAGCCGCACCCAGCTCAAGCTGCGCCAGCGGGCCCGCGTCGCGCAGGCGCTGCTGCTGGTGATCCTGGTCGGCGGCACCGTCTACGTCGCCGACATCGTGGTCGGGGGCGGGCTCTTCCGCGACCCCTACGAGGTGCGGGTCCACCTCCCGGAAGCGGCCGGCCTGCACGAGAAGTCGACGGTCAACTACCGCGGCCAGCGCATCGGCGCGGTCACCGACGTCGGGCTCGACGAGGAGGGCGTGGTCGCCACCATCGCCATCGACGAGGGCGTCAAGGTGCCGCGCGACAGCGACTTCCTGGTGCGCAACCTGTCCGCGGTCGGCGAGCAGTACCTCGACATCCGGCCCCGCACCGGCTCCGGCCCGTGGCTGGAGGAGGGCACCACGATCGCGGCCTCCGAGACCAGCGTCCCGCTGCCGATCCACACGGTGATCGCGGACACCCAGGACCTGCTCGCACGGATCGACGTACGAGACCTGCGGACGATCGCGCGTGAGGCCGAGCTCGCCTTCGGCGACGGCTCGGCCGACCTGCGCGCGACCACGGTCGAGCTCGAGCGGACCTTCGCCCTGCTCCAGGAGCTCGAGCCGGACCTCACCTCGCTGGTGGTCGACGGGCAGGTCCCGCTGCGCACGGGGGTCGCCAAGGAGGGCGAGCTGAGGCGCTTCGCGCGCGACCTCGCACTCGTCTCCGAGGAGCTGCGTCGCGCCGATCCCACCATCCGCCGCCTCATCGACGACGGCTCGACCCTGCTCCCCCTCGTCAGCGACCTGTGGCGCAGCACCGCTCCCGTTCTCTCCGACCTGCTCGGCGTGATGTCGCCGCTCATGGAGATGTCGGAGGCCCACCTGCCCGGGCTGCACGTCTGGCTCGACTGGGTGCCCCGTCAGGTGCTCGCGATGGCCGGGAGCACCCGCGACGGCACCGGCCACGTGCTGCTGGTCCCCAAGGTGCTGAAGAACTGCATCTACACCGACGACCAGCGCGACCCCTCGGACCTCGAGGACGTGCCGCTCGGCCTGCAGCGACGGTGCACCACCGAGGCGCCCGGGATCCAGGCCCGCGGCTCCCAGAACGTGCCCACCCCGTGACCGCCGTACCGGGGTGTGGAACCATCCCTTGAATCGTGACAGTCTTGCTGTCACAGTTGCGCTGAAACCACGAACCCCCACGGAGGCCCCACGATGCAGACCCCTTCCATCTACGAGCAGGAGCACGAGGACTTCCGCTCCACCGTGCGGTCGTTCATGGACAAGGAGGTCGTCCCGCACCACGCGCAGTGGGAGAAGGACGGCATGGTCAGCCGCGAGGTCTGGACCAGGGCGGGCGCGCAGGGCCTGCTCTGCTTCGACGTAGACGAGGAGTACGGCGGCGCCGGCATCAAGGACTTCCGCTACAACATGATCATCGCCGAGGAGATCAGCAAGGTCGGGGCCAGCGGGCTCGGCTTCCCCGTGCACACCGACATCATCGTCCCCTACATCAGCCAGCTCGGGACCGAGGAGCAGAAGCAGCGCTGGCTCCCCGGCCTGGTGAGCGGCGAGCTGATCTCGGCGATCGCGATGACCGAGCCGGGCGCCGGCTCCGACCTCCAGGGCATCCGCACGACTGCCGTCGACAAGGGCGACCACTACGTCGTCAACGGCTCCAAGACGTTCATCAGCAACGGGATCATGTCCGACCTGGTGATCGTCGTGGCCCGCACCAACCCCGACGCCGGGCACCAGGGCATCAGCCTGCTGGTGGTCGAGCGCGGCATGGAGGGCTTCGAGCGCGGCCGCAACCTCGAGAAGATGGGCCTCAAGGCCCAGGACACCTCCGAGCTGTTCTTCGACAACGTCGAGGTGCCCAAGACCAACCTGCTCGGCGAGGAGGGCTCCGGCTTCATCTCGCTGATGGTCAACCTGCCGCAGGAGCGGATCTCGATCGCCGCCATCGCCGTCGCCGCCTGCGAGCACGTGCTCGAGCTGTGCCTGAGCTACGCCAAGGAGCGCGAGGCCTTCGGCCGGCCGATCGGCAAGTTCCAGCACAACCGGTTCCTGCTGGCCGAGATGGCCACCGAGGTCCACATCGCCCGGGTCTTCGTCAACGACTGCGTGACCAAGCTCAACGCCGGCGAGGTCGACACGACGCTGGCGTCTATGGCCAAGTGGTGGACCACCGAGCTCCAGAAGAAGATCGTCGACCAGGGCGTCCAGCTCCACGGCGGCTACGGCTACATGTCGGAGTACCCCATCTCCAAGGCCTACGTCGACAGCCGGATCCAGACGATCTACGGCGGCACGACGGAGATCCAGAAGGAGATCATCGGCCGGAGCCTGGGCATCTGACGTGGACTTCGACCTCCCCGACTCGGCCCTCGCCGTACGCGACGGCGTCGCCGCCATCGCCGCCAAGTACGACCACCACTACTGGTCGGCGTGCGAGGAGGACCACCGGTTCCCCAGCGAGGCCTGGAAGGACCTGGCCGACGGCGGCTGGATCGGGCTCTCCGTCCCCGAGGAGTACGGCGGGGGCGGGGCCGGGATGCTCGAGCTCGCCGTCGCCTGCGAGACGCTCGCGGCGTCGGGCGGCACGGCCGGGATCTTCCTCTACATCCTGACCCCGGGGTTCGGCGCGATGACGCTGTCGCGGCACGGCACCGAGGAGCAGAAGCGGACGATCCTGCCCGGCGTCGCCACCGGCGACGTGCAGTTCTGCCTCGCGCTGACCGAGCCCGACGCCGGCAGCAACGCGCTCGCCATCCGCACGTCGGCGCGCCGCGACGGGGACGACTTCCTGGTCAAGGGACAGAAGATCTGGATCTCCGGCGTCGAGAACGCCGACTGGATGCTGGTCGTCACCCGCACGACGCCGCTCGAGGACGCCAAGCCCCGCACGGCCGGGTTCACGATCCTGCTGGTCGACGTCAAGCAGGCGCTCGCCGACGGCACGCTCACCTACACGCCGATCCCCAAGATGGGCGGCAACGTCGTCACGTCGAGCCAGGTCTTCCTGGACGACGTCCGGGTGCCCGCCTCCCAGGTCGTCGGCGAGGTCGACAACGGCTTCCCGGTGCTCTGGGACGTGCTCAACCCCGAGCGGATCCTCGCCGCGGCCGGCGGTGTCGGCGCCGCCGAGGTGGCGCTGGAGCTCGCGGCGGAGTACGCCACGCAGCGCGAGGTCTTCGGTCGGCCGATCGGTGCCAACCAGGCGATCCAGTTCCCGCTGGCCCAGCTCAAGGCCAAGACCGAGCTGGCGCGCCTGATGACCTACAAGGCAGCGTGGCTCTTCGACCAAGGTCGCCCTTGTGGCAACGAGACCAACGTGGCCAAACTAACCGGAGCCCAAGTCGCCTGGGAGGCCGCCAACCAGGCGTTCCAGACGTTCGGCGGCATGGCGTATTCGAAGGAGTACCCGATCGAGCGGCTGTTCCGGGACAGCCGGATCGGCAAGAACATCCCCGTGGCCGAGGAACTCATCCTCGCTCACATCGGAACCCAGATGCTCAACCTGCCCAGGAGCTATTGATGACCCAGAACAACGACGTTCTCGCCGAGCGAGCCCGGATCGAGGACCAGGTCGGGGGACGGACCCTGATCGACATGCTCGCCGCGACCGCGCGCGACAAGGCCGACGACCCGGCGTACTCCCACCGGCACGGCGCGGCCGAGGGCGAGAGCTGGCGCACCCTGACCTGGGCCGAGACCCGCGAGCTCGCCCTCGACGTGGCCGCCGGTCTCGTCGCCCGTGGCGTGGCCGTCGGCGACACCGTGGCGATCATGTCGTCCAACCGCACCGAGCACTACGTCGCCGACATGGGTGCGGTGCACGCGGCCGCCACCCCGATGTCGATCTACAACACGCTGTCGGCGACCCAGGTCGCCTACGTCGCGGGCGAGTCCCGCCCCACCGCGGTGGTGGTCGAGAACGCCGACCACCTCACCCGCTGGGCCAAGGCCTTCGACGAGGTCGACAGCATCGCCACCGTCGTGGTCATCAACGCCTCCGACGTCCCCGAGGGCGACCGCTTCCTCAGCTGGGACGACCTGGTGGCCCTGGGCTCCTCCCAGCGCGACGAGCTCGCCTCGGAGCTGGAGGCGCGCGCGGCCCAGGTGAAGCCCGAGACGCCGGCGACGATCCTCTACACGTCGGGCACCACGGGCAACCCCAAGGGCGTCGTCCTCACCCACCACAACGTCCTCTACGAGGCACTGAGCACCCTCGAGGCCGCCGGACTCCACGACCCCCAGGTCGCGGTCAGCTACCTGCCGCTGGCGCACATCGCCGAGCGGGTCCTCGGGCTCTACGGCCCGCAGATCCAGGGCAGCCACATGCACGCGATCGGCGACCCCTCCGAGCTCCTCGCCGCGCTGGGCGAGGTCCGCCCGACGGCGTTCTTCGGCGTACCCCGCGTGTGGGAGAAGATCAAGACCGGTATCTCCGCCAAGCTCGCCGCCGACCCCAACCCCGACAACGTCGCGATGGTCGAGCGGTCGATGGCCGCCGGGCTCGCGTGGGTCCAGGCCACCGAGGTCGGCAAGGAGATGACCCCGGAGATCGAGGCGGCCTACCGCGAGGCCGACGAGGCGATCCTGGGCTTCCTCAAGCTGCTGCTCGGCCTCGACCGCGTCACCTGGGCCGGCTCCGCCGCCGCGCCCATGCCGCTGGAGGTCGCCAAGTTCATGGCCGGCCTGGGCCTCGCCGTCTACGACGTCTACGGCATGACCGAGACCTGCGGCGCGATCACCGCCAACGGTCCGGGCAACTTCCGGCTCGGCTCGGTCGGCCGCGCGACGCCCGGCATCGAGGTGCGCCTCGACGACGACGGCGAGGTGCTGGTCCGCGGACCGGTCGTCACGCCCGGCTACCACCGCCAGGAGGAGGCCACCCGCAACCTGATCGACCAGGACGGCTGGGTCCACACCGGCGACATCGGCACCCTCGACGGCGACGGCTTCTTCGCGATCGTGGACCGCAAGAAGGAGCTGATCATCACCTCCGCGGGCAAGAACATCGCGCCGTCCAACATCGAGAACTACCTCAAGGAGTCGCCGATCATCGGCCACGCCATGGCGATCGGCGACGGGCGTCCCTACGTCGTCGCGATCATGACCCTCGACGCGGAGATCGCGCCGATCGTCGCGGAGAAGCTCGGCGTCGAGTACCAGGACCTGGCCGAGCTCGCCCAGCACCCGGCGATCCTCGGCATGGCCCAGGCCACCGTCGACGCCGCCAACGAGCGCCTCTCGCGTCCCGAGCAGGTCAAGGCCTTCGAGCTACTCCCCGTCGAGTGGACCGCCGAGTCCGAGGAGCTCACCCCGACCCTCAAGCTCAAGCGCCGCGTCGTCAACCAGAAGTACTCCGACGTCCTGGACCGCCTCTACAGCTGACCGTCCCGACCACCGAGTCGGCGTGAAGAGTCACTCTTCGCGCCGGCTCGGCGTCATTTGGGGGTGCACTGGCGCCGACTCGGCGTCGACAAGCAGCCAGTAGATCTGATACACCATGACTGTGACAGTGAAACTGGCAGCGTTTGACGAGGTCTCGGCGCCCGCTCTGCCGGCCGAGCCGCTCGGCCCCGGCTCGATCCTCTGGTACGCCGCCGGGGACCTGCGGATCTTCCTGGTCGCTGTCCGTGCCCTGATGTTCCAGGTCGCGTACCCCATGGTCGGGGCCGGTGTCGGCGAGCACTCGGTCTACAAGACCGACCCCTACGGCCGGCTCTGGCGCACCAGCCAGTCCGTGACCCGCCAGGTGTACGGCGGGGTCGCCTCGGCCGAGGAGGGCCAGCGCCTGATCCGGATGCACGCCGACATCAAGGGCACCGACGACCAGGGCCGGCGCTACCACGCGCTCAACCCGGAGGCCTACCTCTGGGTGCACGCCACGATGTACGAGACCTACCTCCTCTTCCTCAGGGACTTCGGCCCCGGCCTCACCGAGGCCCAGGAGCAGCAGCTCTTCGAGGAGTGGCAGCGGATGGGCCTGCTCATCGGCGTCAAGGAGTCGGTCCTGCCCCGGACCCAGGACGAGTTCTGGAGCATGTGGGCGCGCGTCGAGGACACCCTCGAGAACAACTACGTCGTGCAGGACCTGCTCCACACCGCGCCGCGCAAGCCGCCCTACACCCCGCTCCCCCAGGCGTTCCTCGACTGGCTGGCCCGGCCCCTCCTGCGCCGCCAGCGTGAGGTGATCGCGGTGACCGTTAGTCCCGAGCTGCGCGGCCGCTTCGGGCTGCCGACCCCGACCGCGCGCACGGAGCGCCGGGTGCGGGCGATGATGCGCCGCTCCCGCCTGGTGGGCAACCACCTGCCCGACTTCGTGCGCCTCGCCGTGCTCGCCCAGCTGACGATGCGCAAGACCCGCAACGACCCCCGCACCCGCCCCGCCGCCACCCGCTACCCCTAGGACCCCGATGACCGCCACCCCCACCCTGCCCACGACCGCACCCGCCTCCGCCCGGCCGGCGTGGGTCACGCAGGACCGGCTCGACGGCTGGTTCCGCTGGGTCTTCCGCGACCCGACCGGCACCGACACCGTCACCGCCCAGGCGCCGTACGACGGCCGCCCCGTGGCCACGGTCCCGGCCAGCACCATCGGTGACGTGGCCGCGGCCTGCGCCAGCGCCCGCACCGCCCAGCGTGCCTGGGCGGTCGTGCCCTACGGCTCGCGCGCCGAGGTGGTGCTGCGCTTCCACGACCTGCTCGTCGAGCGCCAGGACGAGGTCCTCGACCTGATCCAGTGGGAGATGGGCAAGGCCAGGTTCAGCGCCTGGCAGGAGATCCTCCAGGTCGCCAACATCGCGCGCCACTACGCGCGCCACGGTGCGACGTACCTCAAGGACCGCAAGGTCCGCGGCGCCATGCCCGGCCTGACCAAGGTCAAGGAGCAGCGCGTCCCCAAGGGCGTCGTCGGGATGATCTCGCCCTGGAACTACCCGCTCTACCTCGCCGTCGGCGACGTGCTCCCCGCTCTGCTCGCCGGCAACGCCGTGGTCAGCAAGGCCGACTCGCAGACGGCGCTCACGCTGCTCTGGACCCGGGCGCTGCTCGCCGAGGCCGGGCTGCCGACGGACCTGTGGCACGTGGTCGTCGGGCCCGGTCGCACCGTGGGTGACGCGCTCATCGACCACGTCGACCACATCTGCTTCACCGGCTCCACTCCCACCGGCCGCAGCGTCGGAGCCCGCGCGGGCGAGCGACTGATCGCGGCCTCGCTCGAGCTCGGCGGCAAGAACCCGCTCATCGTGCGCGCCGACGCCGACGTCACCAAGGCCGCCGCCGGCTGCATCGCTGCGGCCTTCGGCAACACCGGCCAGATGTGCATCCACATCGAGCGGGTCCTGGTGCACGACGAGGTGTACGACGCGTTCCGCGACGCCCTGGTCGCCGGCACCGAGGCGCTGCGCCTGGGCCAGACCTTCGACTACTCCGTCGACGTGGGCTCCCTCGCGTCGCAGGCACAGCTCGACGCGGTCGTGGCGCACGTCGACGAGGCCCAGGACCTGGGAGCCGTCGTCCTGACCGGCGGCCGGGCACGTCCCGACCTCGGCCCCTACGTCTACGAGCCCACCGTGCTGGAGGGCGTCACCGACGAGATGGCGGTCTGTCTCGACGAGACGTTCGGCCCGGTGGTCTCGCTCTACCGCTTCTCGAGCGACCACGAGGCGGTCCGGCGGGCCAACGAGGGCAGCTACGGGCTCTCGGCGAGCATCTGGTCCAAGGACGAGGGCGCCGCCGAGCGGATGGCGGGGATGGTCCGCGCGGGCTCGGTCAACATCAACGACGGCGCGGCCGCGGCCGCCGGGTCGATCGAGGCGGGCATGGGCGGCATGGGCGACAGCGGCCTCGGACGCCGCCACGGCGCGGAGGGCCTCCGCAAGTTCACCGAGTCGCAGACCGTCGCCAGCCAGCGGCTGGTGCCGCTGGGCCCGCCGCCGTCGATGGCCCTGGAGACGTTCGTCGGCCTGGGCAACAAGCAGCTGCGGCTGCTCAAGGCGCTGCGCGTGCGCTGAGCGGGGCCGACAGCAGGCCGACAGCGGGCAGGAAGGGGCACGGAAGGTGTCACAACGATGACTTTCCGTCCGTCATCAGGTCAGATCGGGGAGATCCCTGATGCCGACTGTCCCTGCTCCCTGAGAGAGTGACCACCATGCACCGTCAGATCGCAGGCAAGCTCACCAACAAAGTCACCAAGTGGATCGTCCTGGCCGGGGCGATCGTGATCGTGGGCCTGACGGCACCCCTCAACGCGCAGCTCGTCGACGTCCAGAACAACGAGGCCTCCTCCTGGCTCCCCGAGTCGGCCGAGTCGACGAAAGTGCTGGAGGAGCTCACCGGCACCGTCGACCCCAACGACATCGACACCCTGGTCGTCTACTACCGCGAGGGCGGACTGACCGCCGAGGACCTCGCCGCGCTCGACGAGCACGCGGCCGAGATCGCCAAGGTCGACGGCGTCACCGACGAGGGCGTCCTGTCCCCCAACGGCGCCGAGCAGGCAGGCATCCCCGTCAAGCTCGTGTCCGACGACGGCGAGGTCGCCAACCTCGCGTTCACGTTCAACTTCGGCTCCGACGGCTGGCTCGACATCCCCGACGCCGCCACGGAGGTCCGCGACATCGCCCAGATCGACGGGGTCACCGTCCACCTCGCGGGCTACGGCGGTCAGGCTGCCGACGCCTCCGAGGCGTTCGAGGGCATCGACACCAACCTCATCCTCGCCACGCTGCTCGTGGTGATCGTGATCCTGCTCTTCACCTACCGGAGCCCGATCCTCTGGCTGCTGCCCATCATCTCCGCCGTCTTCGCCTACATGATCTCCGGCGGCGTGGTCTACCTCCTGGCCAAGTACGCCGACCTCACGGTCAACGGCCAGAGCCAGTCCATCCTGGGCATCCTGGTGATCGGTGCCGGCACCGACTACGCCCTCCTGCTGGTCGCGCGCTACCGCGAGGAGCTACGCCGCCACGAGGACCGTCACGAGGCCATGGGCTTCGCCCTCCACCGGGCCACGCCGGCGATCCTCGCCAGCGCCGCCACCGTGGTCATCGGGCTGCTCTGCCTGGTGTTCTCCGACCTCAACTCGACCGCCGGCCTGGGTCCGGTGCTCGCCGTCGGCGTCGCCGTCACCTTCCTGGTGATGGTGACCCTGCTGCCCGCGCTCCTGGTGATCTGCGGCCGGTGGGTCTTCTGGCCCAAGCGCCCGACGTTCGGGTCGCCCGAGCCCACCGGCACGGGGTTCTGGGCCAAGGTCGGCTCCAGCATCGCCCCGCGTCCCCGCCGGGTGTGGGTGGTCACCGCCGGGCTGCTGATCATCGCGTGCCTCGGCCTGTTCAAGCTCGACCCGTCGGGCCTGGCGCAGGACGAGCAGTACACCAAGGAGTTCGACTCGATCAAGGGTCAGAGCCTGCTGGCCGGCCACGGCCTGGCCGACACCTCCAACACCGTGCAGGTCGTCGCCAACACCGACGTGGTCGCCGCTGCGTCCGACGCCGTGTCCCAGGTCGACGGCCTGGGCGACCCGACCGAGCCGCTGGACATCGGCGACGGCCGGTCCTTCTTCACGGCGACGTTGGGCAGTGACATGTCCTCGACTGCGTCCTTCGACGCCGTCGAGGACGCCCGCGACGCGGCGCACGCGGTCGACGGGGCTGATGCACTGGTCGGTGGGGGTTCGGCGTTCTACCTCGACACCAAGATGGCCTCGGAGCGTGACAACAGGGTGATCATCCCGATCGTCCTGGTCGTGGTGCTCCTGATCCTGATGATCCTGCTGCGGGCCCTGATCGCCCCGCTGATCCTGATCGGCACCGTGATCCTCTCGTTCGGGGCGGCGCTGGGCATCTCGGCCCTGCTCTTCACCGAGGTGTTCACCCGGATCGGGCTCTTCGAGGTCAACGAGGGGTTCGCGCACACCGACCCCGGGTTCCCGCTGTTCGCCTTCGTGTTCCTGGTCGCGCTCGGGATCGACTACAACATCTTCCTGATGACCCGGGTGCGCGAGGAGACGGCTCAGCACGGCACCCGCAAGGGCTCGCTGATCGCGCTGTCGTCGACCGGTGGCGTGATCACGTCCGCGGGCCTCGTGCTGGCGGCGACGTTCCTCGTCCTCGGCTCGCTGCCGCTGGTCTTCCTGGCCCAGCTCGGCGTGGCGGTCGCACTCGGCGTCCTGCTCGACACGATGATCGTCCGCTCGGTCCTGGTGACCGCGATCAACCTCGACCTGGGCGGCAAGATCTGGTGGCCGAGCAAGCTCGACCGCGACGGCAACGAGGTCACCTCGCCCGGCGACGTGAGCGAGCAGGAGAAGGTGTCGGTCTGACTATCGACCGTCGGTCCCACCGGATGGGCCGGGGGCTTCCCCCGGCCCGTCCGGACCTATCCTGAGCCCGATGGACGACGCCCCCACACCGCAGCAGATCCGCCGCGCCCTGGCGCGGGCGGAGCGCGGTGCCGCGCTCGACGTCAGTGAGGCCACCGCGCTGCTGGCCGCGCGAGGCGACGACCTCGACCGGCTGGCCACGGTGGCGGCCCGGGTGCGGGACGCCGGACTGGTCGCGGCCGGCCGCCCCGGAGTCGTGACCTACTCCCCCAAGGTCTTCATCCCGGTCACCAAGCTGTGTCGCGACCGGTGCCACTACTGCACGTTCGTGGAGTCGCCCGGTCAGCTACGCCGCGCCGGGCACGAGCTGTTCCTCTCGCCCGACGAGATCCTCGACATCGCCCGCCGGGGCGCCGAGCTGGGCTGTCTCGAGGCGCTGTTCACCCTGGGCGACCGACCCGAGGACCGGTGGCCCGAGGCCCGCGAGTGGCTCGACTCCAAGGGCTACGACTCGACCCTCGCCTACGTGCGCGCGATGGCGGTCCGGGTGCTGGAGGAGACCGGTCTGCTGCCACACCTCAACCCCGGCGTGATGTCGTGGGAGGAGATGAACCGGCTCAAGCCGGTCTCCCCCTCGATGGGCATGATGCTCGAGACCACCTCCCGCCGCCTGTTCGAGACCAAGGGCGAGGCCCACTACGGCTCCCCCGACAAGGACCCGACGGTCCGGCTGCGGGTGCTCGAGGACGCCGGCCGGCTCTCGATCCCGTTCACCACCGGGCTCCTGGTCGGCATCGGCGAGACCCTGGCCGAACGGGCCGAGACGATCTTCGCGCTGCGCAAGGTGTCGACCCAGTTCGGCTCGGTGCAGGAGGTCATCGTCCAGAACTTCCGGGCCAAGCCCGACACCGCGATGCGGCACGCCGACGACCTGGCGCTCGACGACTACCGCGCGGTGATCGCGGTGACCCGGATCGTGCTAGGCCCCAAGGCCCGGGTCCAGGCACCCCCCAACCTCGTCGACCTCGCGGAGTGCCGGGCGCTGCTCGACGCGGGCGTCGACGACTGGGGCGGCGTCTCGCCGCTGACCCCCGACCACGTCAACCCCGAGCGGCCCTGGCCCTCGCTGGAGCGGCTGCGCGCGATCACCGCCGAGTGCGGCTTCGAGCTCAAGGCCAGGCTCACCGTCCACCCCGAGTACGTCCGCGCCGGCGAGCCGTGGCTCGACCCGCGCGTCTCGGGACACGTGGCCGCGCTCGCAAGCGACGACGGCCTGGCCGTGCCCGACGTACGACCGGTCGGGATGCCGTGGCAGGAGCCCGACGGCGGCTTCGTCTCCGTAGGCCGCACCGACCTGCACACTGCCGTCGACGCTGAGGGACCTGGTGGGGGCCGCACCGACGACCGGCGCTCCGACTTCGGCGACGTCTACGGCGACTGGGCCTCGGTCAAGGACGCCGCCGCGTTGACAGGTCTCGAGGCTCGCTCCGTTCGCGCCTCGACCACCGAAGCCGCCACGTCGGAGGGCCTGGCTGCACTGCGTGCCGCCGAGGCCGATCCGGGCAACCTCTCCGACGAGCACGCCTACACGTTGATGACCGCCGAGGGCGCGCTCCTCGACCAGGTCACCCGCCTCGCCGACGACCTGCGACGCGAGACTGTCGGCGACGCCGTCACCTACGTCGTCAACCGCAACATCAACTTCACCAACGTCTGCTACGTCGGCTGCCGCTTCTGCGCCTTCGCCCAGCGCCGTACCGACGCCGACGCCTACACGCTCTCGCTCGACGAGGTCGCCGACCGTGCCGCCGAGGCCTGGGACCTCGGTGCGACCGAGGTCTGCATGCAGGGTGGGATCGACCCCGAGCTGCCCGCCACCGCCTACTTCGACCTGGTCACCGCGGTCAAGCAGCGGGTGCCCGAGATGCACGTCCACGCGTTCTCCCCCATGGAGATCGTCAACGGCACTGCCCGCACCGGACTGTCGATCGAGGACTTCCTGATCAAGGCCCGCGAGGCCGGGCTCGGGTCGCTGCCCGGCACCGCCGCGGAGATCCTCGACGACGAGGTCCGCTGGGTGCTGACCAAGGGCAAGCTGCCCACGCGCACCTGGATCGAGGTCGTCAGCACCGCTCACCGCGTGGGCATCCCCACGACCTCGACGATGATGTACGGCCACGTCGACAACCCGCGGCACTGGGTCAACCACCTCCGGGTGCTCAGCCGGATCCAGGACGACTCCCTGGAATTCGGAGGGGCGGCTTTCACGGAGTTCGTGCCACTCCCGTTCGTGCACACGTCCTCGCCGATCTACCTCGCCGGCGTCGCCCGTCCCGGTCCGACGCACCGCGACAACCTCGCCGTGCACGCGATGGCGCGGATCCTGCTGCACGGCCGGATCGACAACATCCAGACCAGCTGGGTCAAGCTCGGCGTCGAGGGCACCCAGGCGATGCTCAACGCCGGCTGCAACGACGTCGGCGGCACGCTGATGGAGGAGACCATCTCCCGGATGGCGGGCTCCGAGCACGGCTCGGCCAAGACCGTCGCCGAGCTCCACAGCATCGGCGCCGGCATCGGGCGACCGGTCCGCGAGCGCACCACCACCTACACACTGCGCTGAAACCTCTGCGGTCGCTGCGGCGGCCCTGCCAGTCGCGGTGGGGTAGTACCGCGTCCGCAACAACAAAACCTCCGCCGCCGGAGCACCGTGACCGCACGGGTCCAGGTCAGGTCAGGAGGCGGCCACCACCCCGGTTAACATCGCCTAACCACGCCTGTGTCTAGCCACACGAAACCTCAAGGAAACGATCCGGTAACGAATGTGGACGTGACTGCGATCACCTGATTATGTTGTGCGAAACAACAAACAGGCGCTCCGCTTCTTGCTGAGGCAAGCGCCATCCACCGCGAGGAGGCGGTTCGCGTGAAGCGAAAGCACAGTTTGGTAGTCGTGGGGCTCATGGGCGTCGCCCTGGCTCTGTCGGCATGTGGCAGTGATGACGAGCCCAAAGCCAACGACGACGGCAACGGCGACACCCCCTCGGTCGAGGGCAAGATCGGTGTCATCCTTCCCGACACCGAGTCCTCGGTGCGCTGGGAGAGCGCTGACCGTCCGGAGCTCGAGGCTGCTTTCGAAGCCGCGGGCGTCGAGTACGCCATTCAGAACGCCGAAGGCGACGCCGAGACCATGGGCACCATCGCCGACGCCATGATCGCCGACGGCGTGACCGTCCTCGCGATCGTCAACCTGGACTCCGAGTCCGGTGCGGCGATCCAGGAAGAGGCCGCGGCCCAGGGCGTCAAGACGATCGACTACGACCGGCTCACGCTGGGCGGCTCGGCCGACTACTACGTCTCCTTCGACAACAGCAAGGTCGGAGCCCTCCAGGGCCAGGGCCTCGCGGACTGCCTCGGGGACAAGGAAGCCAACGTCATCTTCCTGAACGGTTCGCCGACGGACAACAACGCGACGCTGTTCGCCGCAGGCGCCCACGAGGTCCTCGACGCGATCCCGACCTACACCGCGGTCGCCGAGCAGGCTGTCCCGGACTGGGACAACGAGCAGGCCGTGACCATCTTCGAGCAGCTCTACACCCAGGCCGGCGGTGACGTCGACGGCGTCCTCGCGGCCAACGACGGTCTCGCCGGTTCCGTGATCTCCATCCTGGAGAAGAACGGTCGCGCGGGCGAGGTGCCCGTCACCGGTCAGGACGCCACGGTCGAGGGCCTGCAGAACGTCCTTGCTGGCACGCAGTGCATGACGGTCTACAAGTCCGCCAAGCTCGAGGCCGGAGCACTCGCCGAAGCGGCGATCGCCCTGGTCAACGGCGAAGAGGCCGAGACGACCGGAACCACCGAGGACGCCACCGGCGGCCGCGACGTTCCGTCGATCCTGCTCGACCCGGTCTCGATCACCAAGGACTCCGTCAAGGACGTCATCGACGACGGCGGTCAGTCCGCCGCCGACGTCTGTGCCGGCGAGTTCGCGCAGTTCTGCGCCGAAGCCGGCATCTCCTGACCTCCGCTCCGGGTCCGGGCCGGAGCAGAGTCTGGAGCCTGAGAACCTGGTCTCCCGGGGTGCCGGCGGCGCCCCGGGAGACCGGCCCACTGAACGTCGTACCACCACCACACCGGAGGAGACGCCATGACCGAGCCACTGCTCGAGCTGCGCGGGGTCAACAAGAGCTTCGGCGTCGCTCACGTCCTGCACGACGTCGACTTCGCTGTCTACCCAGGCACCGTCACCGCCCTCGTCGGCGACAACGGCGCCGGCAAGTCCACGCTGACCAAGATCATCGCCGGCATCTACACCCGCGACACCGGCGACTACCTGTTCGAGGGCCAGGAGGTCAACGTCCACGGGCCGCGTGACGTCTCCGCGCTCGGCGTCGACATCGTCTACCAAGACCTCGCGCTGTGCGAGAACCTCGACATCGTCCAGAACATGTTCCTCGGCCGCGAGGAGAAGCGCGGGCTCCTGCTCGACGAGGTCTCCATGGAGTCCCGCGCTCGCGAGACCCTCGCCTCCCTCTCCGTGCGCACCGTCAAGTCGGTGCGCCAGAGCGTCGCGAGCCTGTCCGGTGGCCAGCGCCAGACCGTGGCGATCGCCAAGGCGGTCCTGTGGAACTCCAAGGTCGTCATCCTCGACGAGCCGACCGCAGCCCTCGGCGTGGCGCAGACACGGCAGGTCCTCGACCTGGTCCGCCGCCTGGCCGACCGCGGCCTCGGCGTCGTGCTGATCTCGCACAACATGGGCGACGTCTTCGAGGTCGCCGACCGCATCACCGCCCTCTACCTCGGGCGCGTGGCTGCTGACGTCCCCGTCAAGGAGGTCACGCACAGCCAGGTGGTCGAGCTCATCACCGCCGGCCGGTCGGGTGCGCTCGGCATCTCCGAGAACCCCGCCACCGCGAGCGTCTGAAAGGCAACGGACATGACCGTCGAGACGAACGAGGTCCCTGAAGGGGGGCGCACCGTGACCGCGGACGGCGCCTTCTCCGGCGACGCCGTGCACACCACGTCGCTGCGCGGCGCTTTCGGGGACTACGTCACCCGGGTCCGCAGCGGAGACATGGGCTCCCTGCCCGCGGTCTCCGGGCTGATCGTGCTGATGATCATCTTCAGCGTCGCCAACGACACCTTCTTGGGCAAGATCAACATGGCCAACCTGGTCACGCAGGCCGGACCGATCTGCGTCCTGGCCATGGGTCTCGTGCTGGTGCTGCTGCTCGGTGAGATCGACCTGTCCGCCGGGGTCGCCGGCAGCACCGGCGCCATGACGGCCGGCCTCCTGATGGTCGACCACGGCCAGAGCTGGCCCGTGGCGACTCTGGCGGCGCTCGCTGTCGGGGCGGTGATCGGCCTGGCCATCGGCCTGCTCGTGGCGCGCCTCGGGATCCCGTCGTTCGTGGTCACGCTGGCCTTCTTCCTGGGCCTGCAGGGCGTGCTGCTGTACTTCATCGGCCAGGGCGGATCGGTGCGCTTCAACGACCCGATGCTGCGCGGGCTGGCGATCAAGAACATCGACCCGATGGTCGGCTGGATCGGTGCCGCGGCCATCGTCGCGGTCTTCGCACTGCTGTCGTTGCGCACCTACCGCGTCCAGGTCACACGGGGGCTCCAGCACCCGCCGGTAAGCCTGGTCGCGCTGCGGATCGGCATGATCGCCGCCATCCTGTTCGGCCTGGTCGGGTTCATGAACCAGAACCGCGGCCGGATCCCGTCCTTCCCGATCGAGGGCGTGCCGCGGATGCTCCTCGTCGTCGTCGCACTGCTGATCTTCTGGACCTTCGTCCTCACGCGCACCCGCTACGGCCGGCACCTGTACGCCGTGGGCGGCAACGCCGAAGCGGCGCGCCGCGCCGGTATCAACGTGTTCCGGATCCGCACCTCCGCCTTCATCGCCTGCTCGGCCATGGCGGCGATCAGCGGCATCCTGCTCGCGGCCAACACGGGTGGTATCTCCCCCGGCTCGGGTGGCGGCAACACGCTGCTCTACGCCGTCGGCGCCGCCGTGATCGGCGGGACCAGCCTCTTCGGCGGCAAGGGTCGCGCGGTCGACGCCGTGATCGGCGGACTGGTCATCGCGACGGTCAACAACGGCCTGGGCCTGCTCAACAACGCGAGCTGGATCAACTACGTCGTGACCGGCGGCGTCCTGCTGCTCGCGGCCAGCGTCGACGCCATCTCTCGCCGTCGCCGCTCCGCCGCAGGCGTCTAGGCCGGGCTCATGAGCCGTCAGCGCTCAGGGCTCGGGACGAACCAGGAGGGAGTCCGGCGCCACAACCTGGGCACCCTCCTGCGTCACGTGCACCGCGCTGGCGCGATGTCGCGCGCCGACCTGACCCTGCAGATGGGGCTCAACCGCAGCACCATCGCGGGGCTGGTCGCCGAGCTGGAGTCCCTGGGCGTGACCGAGCGGGCCCTGCCCGCCCACCCGCGCACCGGCGCCGGGCGGCCCTCAGCCGGGGTGGGCCTGTCGCAGAGCGGCCCGTTCGTCATCGCCGTCGACCTCGGCGTCGACCGGGTCGTGGTCGCACGGGTCGGCCTCGGGGGCAACATCCAGAACCGCGCGATCGCCACGATCGTCGACGGTCGCGAGGCCTGGCAGGTGGGCGGCACGGTCGCGGCGCTGATCCGCAAGGTGGTGGCCGACGCCCCGGAAAACGCTCCCCTGGTCGGCATCGGGATCAGCGTGCCCGGCCTGGTGCGGCGCAGCGACGGCCTGATCCGGCTCGCGCCCAACCTGGAATGGCACGACGTGTCGTTCGGCTCGATCGTGCTGGCCGCACTCGGCGTCGACGTACCGGTCCTGGTGGCCAACGATGCCGACCTCGGTGCGCTCTCGGAGCACTTCCGCGGCGCGGGAGTCGGCATCGACGACCTGATCTACGTCTCCGGCAACGTCGGCGTCGGAGCCGGCGTGATCACCGGCGGGTTCCGGCTCGAGGGAGCGGACGGCTATGCAGGCGAGATCGGCCACCTGAGCTTCAACCCGTCGGGCCACCCGTGCCACTGCGGCAACCGCGGTTGCTGGGAGACCGAGGTCGGAGCGCACGCCATCGCCAAGGCCATCGGCTACCCCGACGACCAGGTCGCCCAGCTCGGCGAGGTGCTCGAGGGCTTCCGCGACCCCACCGCCGAGCTGCGCGGCATCGGCACCCAGCTCGGGCACGGGCTGGCCAGCATCGTCAACGCGTTCAACCCCCGCGTCGTGGTGCTGGGCGGCTACTTCCGCGAGCTCTTCCGCCTAGTCCGCACCGACGTCAACGACGCGCTCGCCGAGCGCGCGCTGCCCGCTCCCCTGGAGTCGGTGACCCTCACCCTGCCCGGGCTCGGCGCCGACTCCGTCCTGCTCGGCGCCGCGGAGATCGCGCTCGAGCCGCTGTTCGTCGACCCCGTCGCCGGCCTCGGCACCGCGATCACCAGCGTCGGCACCAAGCTCGCCGGCTGAGCCCCCGCGCTCGCGCACTTGTAACTCACTGTTACTGCTTCTGTCATGCCCGTACGAGGGTGCGCTAGATGCAGTAACAGTGAGTTACATAGGCTCGGCCGCTCCGAGCCGGAGCTCCTCGATCCGCAGGGGCGAGCCGGGGCGCAGGGACTCCCAGACGCCGGTGGGCTCGAAGCCGTGGGCGAGGTAGAGGGCGCGGGCGCCGTCGTTGCCCTCGGTGACGTGGAGCAGTACGTCGGGGCGGCCCTGCTCGCGACACCAGGCGACGAGCGCGCGCAGCACCCGGGCACCGTGACCGCGGCCGCGCGTCTCAGGGGCGGTCCACATCCCCCACACCATCGCGCGCGAGTCACCCTCGGGCGCGAAGACGCCGCCCATCGCGACCGGGGCGCCGTCCTCGAGCACCACCAGCCTCGGGCCCGGCCCGGCCACGAGCTCGCGCCACTGCGCCGGGGTCTGCTCCCGGGCCTCGGCCAACGTCCGGCCGAAGGCGGCGGGGGCGTCGGCCAGCGCCCGCAGCCGGAGGTCCCGGAAGAGCTCCCAGTCGTCCGCCGTGACGATGCGTACGTCGACCTGCATGCGCCCAGCCTGCCCGACCGGGTCCGCGGCTACGCGACCGGCACGTCGCCCGAGAAGACACCCTCGAGGGCGAGCTCCGCGGCGCCGAGAGCCGCTGCCTCCATCCCGAGAGTGCTCAGCCGCAGCTCGGGACGCCCCTGCGCCGGCGACGGGAGCCGCTCGTCGAGCGAGCGTCGGGCGGGGCCGAGCACGTGCTCACCGAGGGCCACGAAGTAGCCACCGAGCACGACCAGCGACGGGTCCAGGACATTGGTCAGGATCGCCAGCCCCAGGCCGACGTCGCGCCCGAGGTTCTCGAGTGCGGCACGCACGGCCGGGTCGTGCTCCGCCCGGTCGGCGACCGCCTGCGCGGAGAGGTACGGCGTGTCCAGCTCCGGCATGCCGACCGCGGCGAGCATGGCGTGGAGCCCGATCGAGGCCTCCCAGCAGCCGCGCCGGCCGCAGCCGCAGGCCGCGGTGGAGTCACCGATGGGCATGTGGCCGACCTCGCCCGCGAACCCGGCGGCGCCGCGCAGCAGCCGACCGTCGGTGACGATGCCGGCGCCGATCCCGACGGTGCCGGTCAGGTAGAGCGCGTGCTCGGCGCCGACCGCTGCCCCGTGGTGTGACTCGGCGTAGGCCGCACAGTTGGCGTCGTTGCCCACCGAGACCGGGCAGCGACCCTCGAGCACGTCCTCGATGCCGACCGCCACCCGCTCGTCGGGCGCGGCCAGGTTGGGCGTCCACGCCACCGTGCGGTCGTCACCGCGCACCAGACCGGGCACGGCGACCATCGCGCCGACCAGCCGCCCGTCGCGCACGCGTCGTACGACGGACCGCGCGAGGTCGAGCAGCACCGGCAGCGGGTCGGTGCCGGTGACGGGGCGGGTCCCGCTGACCCGGACCCGGCCGCCCAGGTCGAGCACGACAGCCGACACGTAGTCGACGTTGAGCTCGAGCCCGAGCCCGAGCAGGCCCTCACCGGTGAGCGTGACCGGCCGCCCGGGCCGGCCTCGCCCTCCGGGCCCGCCGGGCACGGAGGCCGACTCGTCGACAGCCGCCACCTCGGCGAGCCCGCCGACGATGACCCCGACCGTCGCCTTGGCGAGACCGGTGCGCTTCGCGAGCTCGGCACGGGTCGCAGGGCCCTGCTGGCGCAGGCTGCGCAGCACCAACGAGGTGTTGAGGCGGCGCAGCCCCTCGGTGCTCGAGGGCTGGTCGGTGGCCACGCTCAGCCGCGGACGCCGTACAGGTGCTCCAGGGCGAGCTGGTCGAGCCGTTCGACGCCGGCACCGCGGGCAGCGAGCGCGTCGACGTCGGGCAGCGACCACTCTTTGAGCTGCGACCAGGTCTCGCCCGGCTCCAGGGTCGGGACCGACAGCTCGGCGACCTTGGCGGCCACGAGTGCCTCCTGCACCTCGGGGTCGGCGCGGAACGCCTTCGACTTCTCCCGCAGGATCAGGTAGTTGGTCATGCACGCCTCGGCGGAGACCCACACGCCCTCGTCGCTCTCGGTGCGGGCGGGCTTGAAGTCGAAGTGGACCGGGCCGTCATAGCCACCGGCGAGGAGCGTGTCGACGACCCAGAAGGCGCCCCGCACGTTGCCGGCGCCGAAGCGGAGGTCCTGGTCGAACTTCGGCCCGTGCTGGCCGTTGAGGTCGATGTGGAAGAGCTTGCCCTGCCACATCGCCTGGGCGTAGCCGTGGGCGGCGTTGAGGCCGGCCATCTCCTCGTGCCCGATCTCAGGGTTGACCCCCACGCTCTCGGGACGCTCGAGGGTCTCGATGAACGCGAGCGCGTGACCGACCGTCGGCAGCAGGATGTCGCCGCGCGGCTCGTTGGGCTTGGGCTCGATCGCGAAGCGCAGGTCGTAGCCCTGGTCGGCGACGTACTGGCCGAGCAGGTCGAAGGCCTCCTTGTAGCGGTCGAGCGCCGCGGCGACGTCCTTGGCCGCGCCCGACTCGGCCCCCTCGCGTCCGCCCCAGCAGACGTAGACCTTGGCGCCCAGCTCGGCGGCCAGGTCGATGTTTCGCATCACCTTGCGGATCGCGAAGCGGCGTACGTCGCGGTCGTTGGCCGTGAACGCGCCCTCCTTGAACACCGGGTGGGTGAACAGGTTGGTGGTGGCCGTGGTGACGACCAACCCGGTGTCGGCGAGGCCCTTGCGGAAGCGCTCGATGATCCCGTCGCGGGTGGTGTCGTCGGCGCCGAAGGGGATCAGGTCGTCGTCGTGGAAGTTGACGCCGTAGGCGCCCATGCCCGCCAGCCGCTCGAGGGCGTAGACCGGGTCCATCGGCGCGCGGGTCGCGTCGCCGAACGGGTCGCGCGCCTGCCAACCGACGGTCCACATGCCGAAGGAGAACTTGTCCTCCGGGCGGGGGGCGGGGATCTGGAGCGTCATGACGGTGCCTCTCTCTGGGATGTGTCTCAGGACCACGTGTCGGTGCGGTCGCGGAGTCGTGCGTAGGTGTCACGGACATGGGGGGTGGGCTCGGCCTCGAGCTCGACCACGTCGGCCATCGGCCAGGCCGGCGGACGATCGGTGCCGGCCAGGGCCCAGGACGCCTGGCGGGCGGCGCCGAGGGCGACGTACTCACCCAACGGAGGCAAGGTGACCGTCCGGCCGAGGATGGCGGGGGCGAACGCGCGCAGTGCTGGGCTGTGGATCGCGCCGCCGACGAGCAGCAGCCGGCGCGGCTGGTCACCGGTGGCGGTGACGAGGCGGTCGACGGCGTCGGCCAGCGAGCACAGCAGAGCCTCGAACGCCGCGCGCGCAAGGTCCTCGCGGGTGGTGGTGTCGGTGAGGCCGGTCCAGGTGCCGACCGCGGTCGGTCGGTTGGGGGTGCGCTCGCCGCCGTAGTAGGGCAGCAGGGTGGCGCCGTGGGCGCCGGGGACCGACGCGAGCGCGAGGTCGGAGAGCATGTCCAGGTCGACTCCGAGCCACTGGGCCTGGTGGGCGAGGATCCGGGCGGCGTTCAGGGTGGTTGCCATCGGCAGGTAGCCGCCCTGGGCATCCGCGAAGCCGGTGACCGTTCCGGTGCCGTCGGCGACCGGGACGGCGCTGACCGCGGAGGCGACACCCGAGGTGCCGATCGAGATCAGGACGTCACCGGGACCGAGCCCCATGCCGAGGGCAGCGGCCATGTTGTCGCCGGTGCCGGGCGCGACCACCTGGCCGGCGGCGGTCTCGGCTGCGGCTGAGCCATCGGCCGCGACCCGCGGAAGTGCGGGCTCGTGGCCGAGAGCGGCGGCCGCCAGGTCGGGGCGCCAGGTGGCCGTGGTCGCGTCGAAGTAGCCGGTGCCCGAGGCGTCGCCGCGGTCGGTGAACGCGGCCGTGCCGGGAGCCGACGCGTGCCGCGAGACGTAGTCGTGCGGCAGCAGGACCTCGCGCACCCGGGCGGCGTTGTCGGGTTCGTGGTCGCGCACCCAGCGCAGCTTGCTAGCGGTGAAGGAGGCGACGAGCACGCTGCCGACCGCGGCGGCGCACGCGTCGGGCCCGCCCATCTCGTCGACCAGGGTGCGCGCGGCCTCGGCCGAACGGGTGTCGTTCCACAGCAGCGCGTCGCGCACCGGCTCGCCGTCGTCGCCGAGCGCGACAAGACCGTGCTGCTGGCCGCCCACCGCGATGGCCTCGGCCCGCTCGAGCAGACCCGCGGTCGCCTCGTCGTACGC
The DNA here is from genome assembly GCF_900103935.1 of Nocardioides szechwanensis. Lineage (GTDB taxonomy): Bacteria > Actinomycetota > Actinomycetes > Propionibacteriales > Nocardioidaceae > Nocardioides > Nocardioides szechwanensis. Next base: position 240,909 of record NZ_FNIC01000005.1, on the reverse strand, counting down.
CGCCAGCCAGGCGCGCGGGTCGACCTCCGTGCCGGGTGGGTGCGGCGCCGTTCGCGCATCGACGACGGTGCCGTCGGCGGCGTCGACGAGCAGCGCTTTCGTCGACTGCGTCGAGGAGTCGATTCCCAGGACCAGCGTCACGTTCCTATTAAGTACGAGTCTCGAACTTAAGTCAAGACCCGGCCGCCGGTGCCGACTGACACTCGCGGGTTGCGGGTACTGACATCGTGGTCGTCAAGCAGACCGGCCGGGGCACGACGCCTCGGCACCCCCTTAGGTCAGGAGTACGACATGGGCTTCATCTTCTGGATCCTCGCGGTGATCCTCGTCATCGCCGGCATCTTCCAGCTGTTCAAGGGCGAGACGCTCTGGGGCATCGTGCTGATCATCGTCGGGCTCGCCGTCGGGCCCGGTGGCTACAGCATCTTCGACTGACTCACTAGCAGGACCGGCGACGGGGGCGCTCAGCCCTCGTCGTCGGGCACGACGACGACCTCGACCTCGAAGCCCTCGGCGTTCTCGACGTAGAGGGCCACGTGCTCGTCACCGCCCGCGTGCGGGTAGCGGTCGGCGAACATCTCGTGCCAGCCGTGCGCGGACGACTCCGCGCGTAGCCGGTCGAGCCGAGCGCGGCTCGCGACGTGCAGCGCCAGGTGGTTGATGCCCGGCCGCATCCGGTCGTAGGGCTCGTCCACCTGGTCGGGCGAGCGCTCGAGGAACAGGTAGGTGCCGTCAGGATGCACCCACGAGACCCCCTCGATGTCGATCTCCCAGGCCAGCTCGCCGAGCAGCCAGCCCCACTCGTCAGCCGCGAGGACCGGGTCGCTCACCCAGAGGTCGAGGTGGTGGATCGCGCGTGCCATGACCCCACCCTAGGGTGTGGCGACTTGGGCCCAGAACGAGAACACGTTCTATTTTCTCGCTAGGCTGCGCCCATGCGCTTCTCCATCGTCACGGCGTTCCAGCCCTGCGACCAGCTCATCCCGTTGGCCCGCGCGGCCGACGAGCTGGGCTACCACGCCATCTCCGTGCCCGACCACGTCGTCGACCTCGAGGAGCTGGAGACGCCGTACCCCTACACGCCGGACGGGAAGCGTCGCTGGGACATCGACGCTGAGTGGCCCGACCCGTGGGTGCTCGTGGGCGCGCTCGCCGCGGTCACGACGCGGGTGCGCTTCTTCACCAGCATCTACGTCGCGACGATGCGCAACCCGTTCCAGGTCGCCAAGACCGTCGGGACCGCCGCCGTCCTGTCCGGCGACCGCGTCGCCCTGGGCGTCGGCATCGGCTGGTGCCGCGAGGAGTTCGACCTGCTGGGTGCGGACTTCCGGACCCGCGGCAAGCGCACCGACGAAGGCCTGGCGCTGATGAAGGCCCTGTGGGAGCCGGGCTGGACCGAGTTCGCCGGCGACTTCTACACGGCCCCCCGGATGAAGATGAACCCCTCCCCCGCCGCCCCGATCCCGATCTACGTCGGCGGCCTGTCCGAGATCGCGTTCGCCCGCGCCGCACGGCACGACGGGTGGGTCGGCGACATCTACACGATCGAGGAGGCCGTCGGCCATGCCCGGCGGCTGCACGAGGTCCGCGCCGAGATCGGTGCCGAGGGCGACTTCTCGGTGATCACCGCCCTGTCCGACGCGTTCCTGCCCGAGCACTTCGAGACCGCGGAGGCCGGTGGGATCACCGAGGTCTGGACGATGCCGTGGGCCTACTACCACGGGCTCGACGCCACGCTGGAGCAGAAGCTCGACGGGATGCAGCGCTTCGCTGACGACGTGATCGCGCCGCTCCCAATGGAATGACTTCGTCATTCCATTGGGAGTACTCGCTGCGCTCGTACTCCCGTGCTGGCGGGGATAACTAGGCGCCTTCGGGCCGGGATTCGTGGTGGCGCCGGCCGTGGGTGCGCCGGTCCTCCTTCATCTCCGACTCGTAGAGGTGGCGTCGCCCCTCGACCAGCTCGTCGCGGGCCGCGCGCTCCAGGTCGCGGAACGCCGACCAGTAGTGGTCGTCGTAGTCCTCGACGATCTGGAACGACCACCGGCCCTCGATCACGTTGCGGCCCACGAGCTCGGTCTCCACCCGGTCGGCCAGGTCGGCGTGGCCGGCCTCCCGGAGCTCGTCGACGGCATCGCCCAGGGTCAGGTCGGCGGTCCCGCAGAGGCGGTGGAACGCGTAGAGGTGCCCGCGCGCGTGCTCGACCGCCTCCAGGGCCTCCGAGAGCTTGCCCAAGGCGGAGACGGTGGCGTCGGAGACGCCGTCCGGGCGGAGGTGCGCCGGGTCGGGGCCGCTCAGGACAGCACCTCGGAGGCCTGTACGGCGCCGTGTCGCGACTCGATCGCCTCGGCGAGGCTCGTCACGTCCTCGTCCGAGAGGTCGACGCCGACCTCGGTGGCGCCCTTGCGCAGCTCCTCCTCGACGGTCCCCTCGGTCGCGCCGTCCTGCCACGACGTCACGCGGTCGACCACTGCCTGCACTGCTTCCAGCTTGTCGTTGTCCATGCTGCGCCGGTACCCGCGCCGCGGCGGTCCAGTCACTCCCTCAGCAGGTGGAGTCAGTGGTGGCGCAGGGCGTCGATCAGCTCGGACTTCGCCATCGACGAGCGGCCCTCGATCTCCAGCTCGGCGGCGCGCTTGCGCAGGTCGGCGACGGTCCAGTCGTCGTACGAGCCGGACTCACCGCCGCGCCGGCCCACCGCGGAGCGGGACTCGTTGGCGGCGGCGTTGGCGATCCGCGCCGACTTCTCCTTGCTGTTGCCCTCGTCGCGCAGCTTCTCGTAGAGCTCGTCGTCCTTGACGCTGGGCCCGGGGCCCTTCTTGGAGGTGCTCTTCTTGGTGGCCATGATCGGCTCCTTCCGCTCGAGACGGCTCCGACGTTGCCACGGCGGGCGCGCCCGGACACCACCGTTGGGGGTGAACCCGCCTCCTCCGAGCCGTGCCAGAGTCATCAGGTCAAGCCCCCGGAGGATCACAGGAGAGCTGCATGAGCGCCACGACCGACGGCCGCGACGAGACCCACGAGGAGCGCCTCGACCGCAAGTGGAACGACATGCTGCAGGAGCTCCGGGTGATGCAGACCGGTGTCCAGCTGCTCGCCGGCATCCTGCTGACCCTTCCGTTCCAGCAGACCTTCGGGGACCTCGACGACTTCCAGCGGTCGCTCTACCTCGGGCTGGTCATCGTCGCCGCGGTCACCACGGCACTAGTGCTCACCCCCGTTGCGATCCACCGGCGACTGGCCGGGCACCACATCAAGGACCGCCTGATCACCTCCGCGCACCTCCTCATGCAGGCGGTGCTGTTCACCCTCGCGCTGCTGATCGTCGGCATGGTGGTGTTCGTCTTCAACGTGGTCCTCGGCGACCTGGCCTCCGCGGTCGCAGGTACGTCGGTCGCGGTGCTGGTGTGCGCGCTGCTCGCCGTCGTACCCCACCTGGTGGTCGCCTCGGACAGCTGAGCTCGCGGTCAGGAAGCAGCTGGAGGGGCGAAGCCGTGCTGGATGCACCAGGCGACCGCCTGGCTGCGGGTGGTGACGCCGATGCGTCGGTAGGCCGAGCGCACGTAGGTCTTGACCGAGTTGATGCTCAGGTAGAGCCGCTCCGCGATCTCGACGTTGGTCAGGCCCTGGGTGATCAGGCCGAGCACCTCGGTCTCGCGGGTGGTCAGTCCGGCGTCCATCCCGAGACGCTCGAAGGGCTGGTCGATCCCGGGCTCGTCGAGGGTCACGTCACCGGCGAGCTCGCCCGCAGCAGCGGCCCGCACCAGCGCGAGGATCTGCTCCCCCGGGGCGGCCATCGAGATGCACCCGTCGGCTCCCCGCGCCACCGCCTGGGCGGCGAGGTCCGGCCGGAGGTCGCGCGCGATCGCCAGGACCGCGGCGTCGGTCTCCTTCACCAGGTGGTCGAGGTCGGTGGCCTCGCCCTCGTGGAGCGCGATGACGTCGTAGAGGACGACGTCGGGAGCGTCCCTGGTCCCGTTGGGGGTGTACGACACGATCTCCACCTGGTCGGCGTGGGCCCCGAGCACGCCGGCCAGACCTGCGGAGATGACCTCCTGCTCGGCGGCTATGGCGAGCCGGATACGGGGGCCGGACATGGCCAGATCTCGTCCGTGACCGCCGGTCTAGGGCAAGTCGAGATGCCTCACCCAAAGGGTGAAGAGTGCCGCTCCGCGCCCTTGGGCTCAGGGAGCGGGCTGGATCGAGGTCTCGTGCCGCACCTTGTCGGCGGCGGCCGAGGCGACCTCCGTGACCTTCTCCTTGGCGACGTCGGCTGCCGCCGCTGCCTGGGTCGCCACGGTCTCCTGCGCCTTGTGGGTGGCCGCCTGGACGCGGGGGTTCTCCGCGACCTTCTGGGCCCCCGACTTGATCTGCTCGTAGCGGCCTCGTCCGGCCTTGCTACCGAGTACGTAGCCGACTGCGCCGGCGATGAGGAGTGGGATCTTCTTCATGTTCTGCTCCTTCGTGAGGCGGGCGTCGTACCGACCCGGTTCCCCACTGTCGGTCCGGGCAAACGGCCGCGACCGGGGATCACCAGAGGCGGTAGTGGCGCATGAGCGCGGTCGTCGCGTTCTGGACCTCGACGTCGCATCCGATCACCTGGTCCAGGGGGTCCTCGCCGCCGACGTAGGTCAACAACCCACCCGAGCCCGGCGGCGGAGTCCCGGGGACGCCGTAGCACATGATCAGGTCCCGGACGCCGTCGTCGGTGGCGAAGACATGGTCGTAGCCCTCCTCGCCGTAGACCTGGTCCGGTCCGTCGCCCGGGTAGATCGTGTCCTCGCCCTCGTCGCCGGTGATGTCGACGTCGCCGCCCGGGCCTCCGTAGAGGAGGTCGTCGCCGAGGTCGCCGTCGAGCTCGTCGTTGCCCACGTCGCCGTGGACCTCGTCGTCACCGGGTCCGCCCTGCGGGTGGTCGTTGCCCTCGCCACCCACGACCAGGTCGTTGCCGTCGCCGCCGGCCAGCGAGTCGTCTCCGCCATCGCCGTACAGCCGGTCGGGTCCGCCGCCGCCGAGGAGGAAGGCATCCGGGTCGACCTTGGGGTCGGCGGGCTGTGATCCGACATCGTCCCCGGGCCCGCCGTGGATCACGTCGGCGTCGTCGAGTCCCTGGAGGAAGTCGCGACCCAGCCCGCCGTCGACCGTGTCGACGCCCGGGCCCAGGTTGACCTTGTCGTTGCCGTCTCCCCCGGTGACCGTGTCGTCGTCTGGACCGGTGCTGATGTGGTCGTTGCCGGCCCCGCCGGCGGCCAGGTCGTTGCCCGGCCCCAGGTTGAAGGTGTCGTCGCCACCGCCGCCGTCCGCGACGTCGTTGCCGGGCCCGGAGCTGATGGAGTCGTTGCCCGGGCCACCGATGCTCACGTCGTTGCCGAGAGCGCCACCGAGCTTGTCTGCGCCCAAGCCTCCGTCGAGGCGGTCGTTGCCATCCGCGCCCGAGATGGAGTCGTTGCCACCCCGCCCCCAGACGCGGTCGTCACCGGGCCGTGCGTTGATCGTGTCGGCGTTGTTGGTGCCGTAGAGCTTGTCGTTGCCTGCCGTCCCGTTGATGGTCGCGGCTCCGGCCAGCGTCGGCACGAGGGCCATGGCACAGCCGGCCACGAGAAGGGCGGTACGACGAGGGTTCCCGAGAGGACTCACCCAGTCACGGTAACCGGATCGACGCGGACTACTCCCACTCGATGGTGCCGGGCGGCTTCGAGGTGACGTCGACGGTCACCCGGTTGATCTCGCTGACCTCGTTGGTGATCCGCGTCGAGATGCGCTCCATGACGTCATAGGGCAGGCGCGCCCAGTCGGCGGTCATGGCGTCCTCGGAGGTGACGGGGCGCAGCACGACGGGGTGGCCGTAGGTGCGGCCGTCACCCTGGACGCCGACGGAGCGGACGTCGGCGAGCAGCACGACCGGCATCTGCCAGATGTCGCGGTCGAGGCCGGCCCGGGTCAGCTCCTCGCGGGCGATCGCGTCGGCCTCGCGCAGGATGTCGAGCCGCTCGCGGGTGACCTCGCCGATGATCCGGATGCCCAGACCGGGTCCGGGGAACGGCTGGCGGTGCACGATCTCGGCGGGCAGGCCGAGCTGCTCGCCCATGAGACGGACCTCGTCCTTGAAGAGGGTGCGCAGCGGCTCGACGAGCTCGAACTCGAGGTCGTCGGGCAGGCCCCCGACGTTGTGGTGGGACTTGATGTTGGAGGCGCCGGCCCCGCCGCCGGACTCGACGACATCGGGGTAGAGCGTGCCCTGCACCAGGAAGGCGACCTTGTCGCCGTCGTCGCCGGACACGGCGTCGGCCAGGATCTCGGCCTCGGCGGTCTCGAAGACCCGGATGAACTCGCGCCCGATGATCTTGCGCTTCTCCTCGGGGTCGCTGACCCCGACCAGTGCGTCGAGGAACTGCTTCTCGGCGTTGACGACCTTGAGGTCGACGCCGGTCGCGGCGACGAAGTCGCGCTCCACCTGCTCGGTCTCGCCCTTGCGCATCAGCCCGTGGTCGACGTAGACGCAGGTGAGACGGTCGCCGATCGCGCGCTGGACGATCGCCGCGGCGACGGCGGAGTCGACGCCGCCGGAGAGGCCGCAGATGGCCTGGCCGCGGTCGCCGATCTGGGTGCGGATCTTGTCGATCTGCTCCTCCACGATGTTGACCATCGTCCAGGTCGGCCGGCAGCCGGCGATGTCGATCAGGAAGTGCTCGAGCACGGCCTGGCCGTGCTCGCTGTGCATGACCTCGGGGTGCCACTGCACGCCGGCCAGCTGGCGCTCGACGTGCTCGAACGCGGCCACGGTCGCGCGCGGCGAGCTCGCGTTGACGGTGAAGCCCTCCGGCGCCTTGACCACCTCGTCGCCGTGCGACATCCACGACGTGAGCGTGGTGGGTACGGCGGCCAGCAGCGTGCCCGGCTCGAGCACCTCGACCTGCGTGCGGCCGTACTCGCGCTGGCCGGTGTGGGCGACCTCGCCACCCAGCGCCTGCGCCATGGCCATGAAGCCGTAGCAGATGCCGAAGACCGGCACCCGCCCGTCGACCAGCGCCGGGTCGAGCTGCGGCGCGTCGGGCGTGTAGACCGACGCCGGGCCACCGGACAGGACGATCGCCTTGGGGTTGCGCGCCAGCATCTCGGAGACCGGCATGTGGTGCGGCACGATCTCGGAGTAGACCCGCGCCTCGCGCACCCGGCGCGCGATCAGCTGCGCGTACTGCGCCCCGAAGTCCACCACCAGGACCAGGTCGTGCTCTCCAGGCTGCGTCATGCGGTCAGCCTATCGATCTCCAGAGATGGGTCAGGGCCCGGCCGGGGAGGGAGGGTGGCCGGGCCCTGATCGTCCACGCAACTGATGGACAGCGCCTGGACACGGAACCGGCTGTTGGGAGGGAGCATGGGTTGCCGGTTCCATAGGCCTCAACGACCTGCCAGGGCGCCCGTTACGGGCTTCCCCACACCAATCCGGGCAAGGTCTAGACCGCGGGCAGGCGCCTCAGGAGACCGACACGATGGGCAGCCGCAGGGCACCCGGCGCACTTTCGGGTACGACGGGTGCGTGCGGCGCCACGGGGGTCACCCGCACGTAGTCGCTGCCGAGCTGGGGCCGCGGGTCCGGCTCGCCCTTGTTGGGCCACATCGACATCGCGCGCTCGGCCTGCGCGGTGATCGTGAGCGACGGGTTGACGCCCAGGTTGGCCGAGATGGCCGAGCCGTCGGCGATGTGGAGACCGGGGTAGTTGAAGACCCGCTGGTAGGGGTCGACCACGCCGTTGTCGGCATCGGTGCCGATCGCGCAGCCCCCGATGAAGTGCGCCGTCAGCGGCATGTTGAACGGTTCGCCGATGTTGCCGCCGGCGATGCCACCGAAAACGCTCGCGATCCGGCGTACGGCCTCGTTGGCCACCGGGATCCAGGTCGGGTTGGGGGCACCGTGGCCCTGGCGGGAGGTCATGTGCCAGCGCCGGGTGAGACGGCCCCGCTTGCCGAAGGTGGTGATCGAGTTGTCGAGGCTCTGCATCACCAGCGCGATCACCGTGCGCTCGGACCAGTGCTTGAAGTCGTAGAGCTCGCGCACGTTGCTGCGCTGCGTCCACAGCTCCTTGAGCCACACCTGCCACCGGGCGCGGTCGCCGTCGCCCTCGGTGAGGACGGTCTGCATCAGGGCCATGGTGTTGAAGCCCTTGCCGTAGCGCACCGGCTCGATGTGGGTGTGCTCGTCGGGGTGGAAGCTCGACGTGATCGCCACGCCGTAGGAGTAGTCGGTCGTGTCGCTCTTGGGCGCGATCGCGCCGAGGATCGACTCGGAGTTGGTGCGCGACAGGTGGCCCAGCCGGTCGGAGAGCCGCGGCAGCCACCCCTCGTCCTTCATCCGGTGCAGGAGCTTCTGCGTGCCCAGCGAGGCGGCGGCCATGACGACGTGCTCGGCGGTCAGCTTGCGGGTCGTGCTCGCGGTGGCGCGCCGGGCCTTGGTGTACTTGATCGTCACCTCGTAGCCGCCGTTGTCCAGCGGGCGCAGGCGGGTCACCGTGCTCAGCGGCATCACCTTGGCGCCGCGCTTCTCCGCGAGGTAGAGGTAGTTCTTGACCAGGGTGTTCTTGGCGTTGTGGCGGCAGCCCGACATGCACTCGCCGCAGTTGAGGCAGGCGTTGCGCGCCGGGCCCTCGCCGCCGAAGAACGGGTCGGCCGAGCTGTCGCCGGGCTGCTGGCCGGGACCGCCGAAGAAGACGCCCACCGGGGTGGGGTGGAAGGTCTCGGCCACTCCCATGTCGGCGGCGACCTTCTGCATGACCACGTCGGACGGGGTGTGGACGGGGTTCTGGACGACGCCCAGCATCCGCTTGGCCTGGTCGTAGTAGGGCGCGAGCTCGCTCTTCCAGTCGGTGATGCCCGACCACTGCGGGTCGTTGTAGAACTGCTCGAGGGGTTCGTAGAGCGTGTTGGCGTAGACCAGGGACCCGCCGCCGACACCGGCGCCGGCCACGATCAGGGTGTCGCGGACCGCGTCGATGCGCTGGATGCCGTAGCAGCCGAGCGCGGGGGCCCACAGGTAGCGCTTGACGTCGAGCGTGCCCGACGAGAAGTCGGTGTCCTCGAAGCGCGGGCCGGCCTCGATGACGCCGACCTTGTAGCCCTTCTCGGTCAGTCGCAGCGCGGTCACCGAGCCGCCGAAGCCCGAGCCGATGACCAGTACGTCGTAGTCGTAACCCTCGTGCTTGCCCATCAGGCTCGTCCCAGCTTCTTCATCAGGCGCAGGTTGGCGCTCATCATCTTGGCGTAGGCCTCGTCCGACATCCCGAACATCGGGGCGAAGCGGATCAGTCGCTGCGTGGCGACCGACTGTGACTCGGTGTAGCGGTGGATGCCTTCGCTGCCCTGGCGGCGGCCCATGCCCGACTCGCGCATGCCGCCCATCGGGGAGTCGATGCTGGCGAACGTGGCGCCGAAGGCCTCGTTGATGTTGACGGTGCCGCACTTGACCTCACGGGCGAGTGCCCGCGCGCGGGCGCCGTCCTGGCTGTAGATCGAGGCGTTGAGGCCGTACTGCCCCTCGTTGGCCCGCGCCACCGCGTCGGACTCGTCGTGGAAGCGGTAGAGCGAGATGACCGGGCCGAAGGTCTCGTGGCCGAAGCAGGTCATGTCGGGCGTGACGCCCTCGAGGATGGTGGGTTCGAAGAAGTAGGGGCCGAGGTCGGGGCGGGCCTTGCCTCCGGCGAGCACGCGGGCCCCCTTGGCCACGGCGTCGTCGACGTGGGCGACCACCGTGTCGAGCTGCTCCTGCGAGATCAGCGAGCCCATGTCGTTGCCCCACTCGAGAGTGGCGCCCAGGGTCATCGCCTCGGTGCGGGCGACGAAGCGCTCGACGAACCGGTCGTAGACCTGGTCGGCGACGAACAGCCGCTCCATCGAGACGCACAGCTGCCCGGCGTTGGAGAACGAGGCGCGTACGGCGCCCTCCGCCGCCTTCTCGAGGTCGGCGTCACGCAGCACGAGCAGCGGGTTCTTGCCGCCGAGCTCGAGCGACGCCCCGATCAGCCGCTCCGCGCAGCCCTTGGCCACGAGCTTGCCCGTGGCGGTCGAGCCGGTGAAGCAGATGTAGTCGGCGCGACCGATGATCGACGGCCCGAGCTGGGACCCCGGACCGGCCACGACCTGCCACAGGTCCTTCGGGAAACCGGCCTCGTCGAGCAGCCGCGCGGCGAGCAGCGCCGACAGCATGGTCTGCGCGTCGGGCTTGGCGACCACGGCGTTGCCGGCCAGCAGCGCGGGGAGCCCGTCGCAGAGGGCCATCGTGAACGGGTAGTTCCACGGGGAGATGATCCCGACGACACCCTTGGGCACGCGGTTGACCTCGACCCGGGTCAGCCCCGGTACGACGCCCAGCTTGCGCTGGGTGTCGAGGTGCTGGTGGGCGGTGCGGCCGTAGTAGCGGGCCGTGAGCGCGATGTGCAGCGGCTCGTCGAAGGCGTGCTTGCGGGCCTTGCCGGACTCCCACACGATCAGGTCGATGATCTCGTCCTGGCGGTCGAGCACGAGGTCGTGGAGGCGCAGCAGCATCGCCGCGCGCTCGTCCAGCGAGGTGCGCGCCCAGACCGCCTGCGCGCGACGGGCCCGGGCGAACGCCTCGGCCACGTCGGCGTCACTGGACTGCGGGATGTGGGCCAACGGGGCGCCATTGAGCGGGGAGCTCACCTGCACCGAGGTGCCCGACGTCGCGAGCAGCCGGGCGGTGAGCGACTCGACGTACTCGGGCTCGAGGGCGTAGGCCGCGGTCGGGTCGTGCTCGGGGTCCGCGGGGCCCTGGGCGAGCGGGTTGGCCCCGCCGGAAGAGGTGGGGTTCTGGGCGCTCATGTACCGAGGGTATGTGAGGAGCGTCTCCCGTGCCTACTGGTTGGTAGGAAGTGGACGCCGGCGAGGTGTCATCGGCTCGCCCCTGGGTAGGTTGCGCCCATGCTGTGACCGAGGGCTCGTACGTCACCTACCTCGGCGGCGGGGTCGTCTCCCTGGTGCTGTTCGCGCTGCACGCGTTCCCCTCCGAGCGCACGATCGGCCGGACCGAGACCAGCATCGAGCGCGACGGCGGTACGTCGTACCTGCGCCACCAGCTCGGCCTGCCCGCCACCACCACCGGAGCCATCCAGGAGCTCTGACCCGGGAAAGTACGGAACGCTATCGACCCGAAACTCCCATCTTCAGGTCGATTTCGTTCCGTACTTTCCGGGCGGGCCTCAGGACTCGAGGTAGATCGACTTGAGCTCGGTGTACTGGCCGAGGCCCTCGGGACCGAACTCACGGCCGACGCCGGAGGCCTTGAAGCCGCCGAAGGGGGCGGCGAAGTCCATCGTGTAGGTGTTGACGCCGTAGGTGCCGGCGCGCACCCTGCGGGCGACGTCGAGGCCGGCGTCCTGGTCGCCGGTCCAGACGGTGCCGGCGAGACCGTAGTCGGAGTCGTTGGCGATCCGGACGGCGTCGTCGACGTCGTCGTACGGGATGACCGAGAGCACCGGACCGAAGATCTCCTCCTGCGCGATCCGCATGCCGTTGTCGACGTCGGCGAAGACGGTGGGCCGGACGTACCAGCCGGTGTCGAGGCCGTCGGGCATGCCGTTGCCGCCGACGACCAGACGGGCGCCCTCCTCCTGGCCGAGCGCGATGTACTTCTCGACCCGCTCCTGCTGGCGCTGGGCGACCATCGGCCCGATCTCGGTGGCGGGGTCGGCCGGGTCGCCGACCACCATCTTGCCCACGGCCTCGGCGAGGGCGTCGACGACGTTGGTGTAGTTGGCGCGGCTCGCGAGGATGCGGGTCTGCGCGACGCAGGCCTGGCCGGAGTTCATCAGCGCGGTGAACTTCAGGCCCTCGATGGTCTTGGCCAGGTCGGCGTCGTCGAGCACGATCGCAGCCGACTTGCCGCCGAGCTCGAGGCTGACCCGCTTGAGCTGCTCACCGCAGATCGCGGCGATCTTGCGGCCCGCCGCGGTGGAGCCGGTGAAGGCCACCTTGTCGATGCCGGGGTGGCTGACCAGGTGCTCGCCGACCTCGCGGCCGGCCGTGACGATGTTGACGACACCGGCGGGTACGCCGGCCTCCTGGAGCAGCTCGGCCATCAGGTAGGTGTCGAGCGGGGTCTCCGGTGCGGGCTTGACCACGACGGTGCAGCCGGCCAGGAGCGCCGGGATGACCTTGGACATGATCGTGAACTGCGGGACGTTCCACGGCGGGATCGCGGCGACCACGCCGACCGGCTCGTGGCGCACCATGACCGGGGTGCCGAGGTTGCCGACGCGGGTCGACTCCCAGGGGTACTCCCGGGCGATGGTCAGGAACGCCTCGATCTGCATCCACGGCGCGGGCGACTGCGCGAGGTTGGCGAACGATGTCGGGGAGCCCATCTCGATCGTGATCAGCTCGGCCATCTCGGTGAGCTTGCCGGCGTACAGCCCGGAGAACGCCTCGATCGCGGCGATCCGCTCGGCCGGGGTCATCCGCGGCCACGGGCCCTCGTCGAACGCCCGGCGGGCAGCGGCCACGGCCGCGTCGATGTCACCGGTGCTGCCCTCCGGGACGGTGGCGACCACCTGCTCGGAGTGCGGTGAGACGACCTGCAGCTTGCCGGTCCCGGTGGGCGCGGCCCAGCCGCCGTCGATGAAGAAGGTGTCGCGGTCGAGAGTCATGGGGTTCCTTCGGTCGTGCCGGACGGTCGGGGCGCGGTCAGGGGGCGAGGGTGAACCAGTCGGCGAAGCCGCTGGGGTCGTGCCGGCCGAGACAGCCGTGCTCGAAGAGGCCCCACCCTTCGACGCCGTCGCAGGTCGCGCGGCCGACGTGGTCGATCACGCCGAACATCACGCGCCCGGCCACCTCGGGGGCGGTGAGGTCGTAGGTGAGGCGCTCGGTGAAGTCCGGGCCCTTCCACACGCCGTGCGTCCAGTCGGAGTCGCCGCCGTAGCCGCCACCGACGTGGATCGGGACGCCGAGCTTGGACTCCACCTCGAGCTGCAGGGTCTTGCCCTCGGGCGTGGTGCAGGTGATCGAGGCACCGGTCGGAATCCGGGTCCCGGACGTGTAGTGGATCTGCACGAGCGGCCAGCCGAGCTGCTCGACCCGCCCGTCCTTCCAGACCCGGGTGCAGTCGTTGAGCGTGCGGTAGCCGTCGGGGTCCTCCTGGAGGATCAGGATGATCGCGAAGTCGTCGAAGCGCATCGGCACGTAGGTCCACCACAGCCCCTCGAACTCCGGGACCAGCGGCGCTCCCGCCGGCACCGCCTCGCCCACGGGACGGATGCCCCACGAGCGGTCGCGGGTGCCGAGCCAGCGGTCGGGAGTGACCGCGATGTCCTCGCCGTCGATGCTGAGCGTGCCCTCCCAGGTGCCGACCTGGGCGAAGCGCTGGGCGTCGAGGGTGACCCGGCTCTCCGCACGCATGACGTGACGCTGCTCCTGGAGGACGTCGAAGGAGCCCTCCCAGGTCATGTCCATCGCGATGCCCTCGGTCTCCTCGAGCACCAGACGCAGCTTGCGCAGCGGCTCGACGACCTCGATCCGGTAGTTGCCGATCTTCTGGTTGAGCCGGTCGTCGTCGATCGCGTCGGACAGGTGCACCGCGGTCTGCACGTCGCCACGGCGTACGAGGACGAAGGCGTCCTTGGTGCCGAGGTTGGGGTAGTAGCCGGCGCCGGTGATGACGAAGATGTCACCGGTGCGGTCGTGGGCGTTGAAGTAGCAGCGGTCGTAGAAGTTGCGGTCGCTGCTGCCGGCCCAGGTGACCGGGAGCGGCAGCTGGTGGATGGGGTACTCATCGAGGTGGCTGACCATCAGGCGCCGGCCTCCTTCAGGATGCGCTCAACGAGCGGCTTGCAGTGGAAGAGGGACTCGATGTCGTCGGGTCGTTCGATCTCGCCGAAGTGGATCTGCCGGGCGCCAGTGCGCATGAAGACGATGCACCACTGGAGCCCGTTGTAGACGTGGTACCAGGTGAGGTCGCCGACGTTCTCTCCCGTCAGCTGCTCGTAGGTCGCCACGACGTCCTCCTCGCGGAGGAAGTGCGGCATGCCGGGCAGCTCGAGCATCCCGGTGATCGTCTCGAAGACCTGGTGGGCGAAGACCATCCACGACAGGTCGAGCTGGCGCGGCCCGATCGCCGCCATCTCCCAGTCAAGGACCGCGACCGGCGTGAAGTCGCGGTAGATCGTGTTGCCGATCCGGGAGTCACCCCAGCAGAGCACCGCGTCGTCGTCGGCGGCCTCGGGCAGGTTGGCCCGCAGCCAGGCCAGGGCGCGCTCGACCATGGGGCTGGGCCCGATGTCGGCCTTGGCGAAGTCGTACCACGCGGCAGTCCGCGAGAGGTTGCGCTCCAGGAGCGAGGCGCCCGCGTGACCGTGGTGGGCCGGGTCGAGGAAGCCGAACGTCTGCTGGGCGTCGGGGATGCCGTGCAGCCCAGCGAGCACCTCGACCGTGCGGTCCTGGAGGCGGCGCTGGTCCTCGCGGCTGGCGTCGTGCAGCCAGTTGTCGCCGAAGTTGTAGGGCAGCACGTCCTGCGGGATCACCCCGTCGACGCGGTCCATGAGGAAGAACGGCGTGCCGAGCACGTCACCGGTCGGCTCCATCCACCGCACGGCCGGCACCGGTACGTCGGACCGCTCGGCGACGATGCGCATGGCGTCGTACTGGTCCTGGAGCTCGTAGGACGCGAACACCGGGAAGTCGGCCTGGGCCGGCGCGACCCGCGCGACGTACTCCCCACGTCTCTCCTGGCCGTCCTCGGTCCAGGTCGCGTCGAGCAGGAGCGTCTCCGACGACATCCCGTTGGCGTCGATGCCCGAGTGCAGCACCACGCTCGGTCCGGCCCCCGGAGGCAACAGCGTTGCCAGCCAGTCGGCCAGCTGGGTCGGCACCGCGGTGGCGTCCCGGCTGGAGCGTTGCATCTTCAGATCGGCTGGCGGTGGCGCCTGGGTCACGAGCTCTCCTGTGACGTGGGTCTCAAGTTGACACCCGTCAGCATGGGTGGAACGTGTTCTAGTTGTCAATGCGCAAAGCCGGTCTGCCGAGTCGGCGCTTGTGCACGGCGTGGAGCCGCCGAGTCGGCGCTAACGTCGTGCAGTTGCGCCGACTCGGCGATGTCGGGCGTGCACAAGCGCCGACTCGCGGTGGGGTCAGACGATGTCGGTGGCCTTGACCCGGGCCTCGTCGGCCTCCTGGTCGGTGAGCATCAGCTGGCTCTGGCGCTCGGCCTCGACCCGGCGCAGGTAGTGGTCGACCTCGTCGGCGGTGCGGGCGTCGTCCCAGCCGAGCTCGGCGGCCATCAGCCGGGCCGCGTGGGGTGCGGCGGAGACGCCGCGGTCGAAGGTCTCGATCGAGATCCGGGTGCGGCGGGTGAGGACGTCGTCGAGGTGGCGGGCGCCCTCGTGGGTCACGGCGTAGACCACCTCGGCGGCGAGGTAGTCCTCGGCCCCCTCCAGCGGCAGCGACAGCAGCCGGTCGGCGGCGACCAGCGCGAGCAGGTCGTCGACCAGGCCGCCGTGGCGACCGAGCAGGTGGTCGATGCGCGCCACGTGCAGACCGCTGCGGCGCGCGAGCAGCACCCGCTGGTTGGCCCGGGTCTCGTAGCCGTCGGCGCCGACCAGCGGCACCCGCTCGGTGATGGAGTCGCGGACGGTGAGGTTGACCGTCGTACGCAGCGAGTGGGCGGCGGCGTCGATGGCGTCCTTCGCCATCACGCGGTAAGTCGTGAGCTTGCCGCCGGCGATCATCACCAGGCCCGGGACCGGGGTCACCACGGTGTGCTCGCGCGAGATCTTGGAGGTCGGCTCGGACTCGCCGGACAGCAGCGGCCGCAGGCCGGCCCAGACCCCCACCACGTCGTCGTGGTCGAGCGGCTCGCGCAGGATCTCGTTGACGTGGTCGAGGATGTAGTCGATGTCGGCGCGACTGGCCGCGGGGTGCGCCTTGTCGAGGTCCCACGGGGTGTCGGTGGTGCCGATGATCCAGTGCCGGCCCCACGGGATCACGAACAGGACCGAGGTCTTGGTGCGGACGATGAAGCCCGCCTCGGAGCGGATCCGGTCACGCGGCACCATGATGTGCACGCCCTTGCTGACCTTGACGTGGAGCGCGCCGCGCCCGCCGACCATCTCCTGGATCTCGTCGGTCCAGACCCCCGCGGCGTTGACCACGACCCGGGCCCGGATCTCGAGCTCGCTGCCGTCCTCGAGGTCGACCGCACGCACGCCGACCACCCGCTCGGCCTCGCGCAGGAAGCCGGTCACCTTCACCCGCGTCGCGACGTGGGCGCCGTGGCCCGCGGCGGTGCGGGCCAGCGCCAGCACCAGACGGGCGTCGTCGACCTGGCAGTCGTAGTACTGGATGGCGCCGGCGATCTTGTCGGACTTGAAGTCCGGGGCGATCCGGGCGACCTGGCGCCGGAACAGGTGCCGGTGCCGCGGGACACCCATGCCGAGGGTCCGACCCGTCTTGCCGAGCATCGCCATGCCGTCGTACAGGATCAGGCCCGACCCGATGTAGGGGCGCTCCCAGCCGCGTCCGGTCAGCGGGTAGAGGAACGGCACCGGACGGACGAGGTGCGGAGCCAGCCGGGTGAGCAGCAGCCCGCGCTCCTGCAGGGCCTCGCGGACCAGCCCGAAGTCGAGCATCTCGAGGTAGCGCAGCCCGCCGTGGATGAGCTTGCTGCTGCGGCTGCTGGTGCCGCTGGCCAGGTCGCGCTGCTCGACCAGACCGGTGTTGAGGCCCCGGGTCACCGCGTCGAGGGCGGTGCCCGCGCCGACCACTCCCCCGCCGACGACGAGCACGTCGAGCTCGGTCTCCCCGGCGACCCCGCTGAGGGCGGTGAGCGCCTCCTGACGCGCGTCCGGGCTGAGCGCGGACGGCGTGCCGAGGGGGAGACTCATGCGGCCATTGTCGCAAGACGATGATGTCTTCCGTGTGTCAGTGGAGAACCGGGCTCCCGACGCAACCTTCCGACCCCCCTGTGCGTCTCCCTACACGTGAGGCGTCGACGGGGGGGCGGCCTGGCCGGGGCAGCAGTGCTCACGTGCGCCCTGGTGGCGCTGGCCGGGTCGCCCGTCGGGTCCGAGGGTCTGGCGCTACCACAGGCCCGGGCCCGCCCGGTGGCGGCGACCAGCACCCCGACACCCCCGCCCACACCCCAGGCACCCCAGGCACCTGAGCCGCCGTCGACACCGCCGCGGGCCCGGACCGCCACCGTCGTGATGGGCGGCGACCTGCTCTGGCACGACACGGTGTGGCTCAGCGCCCAGGAAGACCACGCCCGCACCGGCCGGGGCAAGCGCTTCGACTTCGCCCCGATGTTCGCGGCGCTGGCGCCGCTCGTGCGCGAGGCGGACCTCGCCATCTGCCACGAGGAGGTGCCGTTCGCGGCGCCCGGCCAGCCGTTCCAGAGCTACCCGGTCTTCGCGGCCCCGCCCGCGATCGCGCCGTGGATCGCGGACACCGGGTTCGACGCCTGCGTCACCGCGTCCAACCACACCGTCGACCAGGGGTGGGACGGGTTGGTCCGCACCGCGGACCTGCTGGAGGACAACGGCGTACGCCACGTGGGCACCTCCCGCAGCCCGGCGGAGCGTCGTCGTCCCGTGGTCATGACGACCGACCAGGGCGTCCGGATCGGCATCGTGGCCGGGACCTACGGCCTCAACGGCTTCCCGCTGCCCGAAGGGCGCCCGTGGTCGGTGTCGATGGGGGACGCCGACAACCTGCTGCGCCAGGCCGCGCGGGCGCGCCGGGCCGGCGCCGACGTCGTGGTGGTGCACCTGCACGGCGGCAACGAGTACGACCACCTGCCCAACGCCGACCAGGTGGCCCTGGTGGAGCAGCTCACCGCCTCCCCCGACGTCGACCTGGTGCTCGGTGAGCACGCCCACGTCGTCCAGCCGATCACCAAGGTCAACGGCACGTGGGTCGTCTACGGGATGGGCAACATGGTCGCCCAGCAGGAGGTCGAACGACCGCGCACCTACGAGGGCATCACCGTGCGCTTCACCTTCACCGAGCAACCCGACGGCGGCTTCGAGGTGAGCCGGGCCGCCTACGTCCCGACGTACTGGAACCACTGGAGCCCGGGCCGGCCGATCCGGATCCAGCGCGTCGTCTCCGCCCTCGCGGCCGGCCGCGGCGACCTGGCGCGGCTGCGCGAGGCGCGGCGCGAGATCCGCGAGGCCGTGCGCGGCCTCGGGCGTACGCCGGGGCTGCTCGAGCGGTAGTCAGGCCCCGCGCGCGGCGTCGACGGCCTCGGTGAGCCCGCGCGCGGCCAGCCGGTCGGCCCGCTCGTTGCCCTCGTGGCCGGCGTGGCCCTTGATCCAGTGCCACTCCACGTCGTGGCGCTCGCACGCGGCCACGAGCTCCTGCCACAGGTCGACGTTCTTGACCGGCTGCTTGGCCGACGTGCGCCAGCCGTTGCCCGACCAGCTGAGCACCCACTTGGTGATGCCGTTGCGCACGTAGGTGCTGTCGGTGTGGATGTGGACCACCGAGCGCCGCTTGAGAGCGTCGAGCGCCCGGATCGGCGCCATCAGCTCCATCCGGTTGTTGGTCGTCTCGCCGGCCTCGCCGCCGCACAGCTCGAGCTCGTGGCTGCCCTGCTGGAGCAGCGCGCCCCAGCCACCGGGACCGGGGTTGGGGATGCAGGCGCCGTCGGTGTGGATGACGACGGGGAGTGTGGTGCTCACTACTCGACGACGACCTCGACGCGCTGGAACTCCTTGAGGTCGGTGTAGCCCGTCGTGGCCATGGACCGCTTGAGGGCACCGATCAGGTTCATGGTGCCGTCGGCGACGCGGGAGGGACCGAACAGGATCTCCTCGAGGGTGCCGACCCGGTCGAACTCCACCCGCTCGCCGCGCGGCAGGTCGGCGTGGTGGGCCTCGGCGCCCCAGTGGAAGCCCCGTCCGGGAGCGTCGGTGGCGCGAGCCAGCGGCGACCCGACCATGACCGCGTCGGCACCGCAGGCGATCGCCTTGGCGATGTCGCCGGACTTGCCGATCGAGCCGTCGGCGATGACGTGGACGTAGCGCCCGCCCGACTCGTCGAGGTAGTCGCGGCGCGCGGCCGCGACGTCGGCGACGGCGCTGGCCATGGGTACGGCGACACCGAGCACGGTGCGGGTCGTGTGGGCGGCGCCGCCACCGAAGCCAACCAGCACGCCGGCGGCACCGGTGCGCATGAGGTGGAGCGCGGCCTGGTGGGTGGCGCAGCCGCCCACGATCACGGGCACGTCGAGCTCGTAGATGAACTCCTTGAGGTTGAGCGGCTCCGCCTGCGACGAGACGTGCTCGGCACTGACCGTCGTACCCCGGATGACGAACATGTCGACCCCGGCGTCGACGACGACCTTGGCGAACTCCTTGGTGCGCTGGGGCGAGAGCGAACCGGCCACGGTGACGCCGGCGTCGCGGACCTCGCGCAGACGCTCGGTGATCAGCTCGGCCTTGACCGGCTCGGTGTAGATCTCCTGCATCCGCTCGGTGGCGTCCAGGCCGTGCAGCCCGGAGACCTCCTCGAGCAGCGAGGTGGGGTCGTCGTAGCGGGTCCAGAGACCTTCGAGGTTGAGCACGCCGAGCCCGCCGAACCGGCCGAGGGCGATGGCGGTCTCGGGCGACATCACCGAGTCCATGGGCGCCGCGAGCACCGGCAGCGCGAAGCGGTAGGCGTCGATCTGCCAGTCGATGCTGACCTCTTCGGGGTCGCGGGTGCGGCGCGACGGGACGATCGCGATGTCGTCGAAGGAGTAGGCGCGGCGGGCGCGCTTGGCCTGCCCGATCTGGATCTCGGTCACGCGGCGACCTTATCGCCGACCCCACCTGCCGACCCAGCCGTCGCGATCGCCTCTTCCCTCCGGCACGCGCGAGGGCCACGATGAGATTCGTGAAGCGACCTCCCCCCGCCGCTGGCCTCCTGCTCGTCCTTCCCCTGCTCGCCGTCGTCTCGGCCGGGCCACCGGCCGCCGCGGCGGGGCCCACGATCTACACCTGGACAGGCGCCCAGTCCACGGTGTGGGGAAACAACCTGAACTGGAACCCCGAGGGGGTCCCGCAGGCCGGCGACGGGGTCTCGCTGTCCCCCGGGCCGAGGGCCACGATCACCGACGTACCCGACATCATCCTCAGCGCGCTGACTGTCAGCGGCGACCCTGACGAGGCGGTCTCGATCACCGGGCCGGGCACCGTGACCGTCGCCGGCCCGTTCGCGTGGAGCGGCGGCGACATCGGGGTGGACCTCGAGCTCGCCCAGCTCGGGGTGGGCGTGATCTCCCCCAGCTCCGACCCCATGCACTTCGGCAGCGAGACCGGGCAGACGTTCAAGATCGACGGCGCGCTCGCGTTCGCGGACGACCCGCTCGGTGGCGCCCATCCGCTGCTGGACCTGATGTTCGACGCCAACCTGGTGGTCAGCACCACCGGCCGGGTGGCGATGGGCGACCGCACCTGGATCCGCGCCAACCGGTGCTGCGTCGGGCCGACGTCGACGATCGTGGTCGACGGAGGCATCGAGGTCGACACCGGCACCACCAAGCTCGAGAACGTCGGGCTCGACCTGCGCGGCACCGTCCAGGTCCCCGACGATGGCACCGTCGAGCTCACGGGCGGACCGGTCCGGGTCGACGACGGAGCGACCCTGCTCGGCGGCGGGACCGTGGTCGTGCCCGAGACCTCGGGCGACGCGTTCGACGAGGCCCACGCCGAGGAGCCCGACGGCACGGTCAAGCTGCTCGACGACCTCACCCTGGCCGACGGCACCACGTTGGAGCTCGGCGACCAGGCGGTGCTGTCCGGCGTCGGCGCCATCAGCGGTGTCGGCGTGCTGCGGCTCGCCGGGCCGCGCATCCACGCCCAGCTGACCGTCGCCCCCGACGTCTACATGACGACGGTGGCCGGTACGACGACCCGCCTGGTGAAGTGGGACCCCGACGTGCCCGGCCAGCACGGGTACGTCGTACCCCGCGGCGACTTCGACGTGGTCACCGGCTCGACGCTGTCGGTCCACGGCGGGACCCGGCTCGTGATCCCCGACGACGGCACCGTGCGCCTGCGCGCCGGAGCCACGTTGACCGCCGACGGCTGCTGCACCGAGCCGGGCCGGGTGACGGTCCAGTCGGGCGGGAAGCTGGCGATCGGTGCGAGCACCGGGGATCCCGCGGTCCTCAAGTGGGTCGAGCTGGGCGGCAACGGCGCGATCACCCACGTCGGTAAGTCGGAGTGGGACCTCGCCGGCACCACGTTCACCACCGGCGCGACGTTCCTCGGCGCCGGCCAGATCACCGGCGACCTCCCGGCCGGCGCCCTGAAGGTCACCCCGGTGGGCGTCTTCGTCGTCGACGGCGACTACACCGCCAACGCCGGCGGCACCCTTGTGGCGAGGGTCCCCACCGCCCTCAACGCCACGGCCACCAGCCGGCTGTTCGTCACCGGCACCGCGCACCTGGCCGGCCGGCTCGAGACCGCAGGCACCACACGCTTCCCCGAGGGGAAGGCCCTGCTGGCCCTCAGCGCCGGTCAGCTGACGGGGCGCTTCGCGTGCTCCGCGACGCCGGGCTGGCTACCGCGCCAGGCGGCGACGACGCTGCACCTGGTCGCGATCGGGGCGCGCGACCCCGGCTGCCTGGTCCCGTCGGCCCGGCGGGTCCTGCGGGCGACGTGGTCCGGCCAACGCACGGCGCCGGTGGTCGTGCCGGCCGGCGCCGACCGGGTGCTGCTCCAGGTCACGATCTCCAGGGCCACCCGCAACGTCCGGCTCATGCTCTCCGGTGGCACCAGCCCGCGGGCCTCCTTGGGCGCGCAGGCCGGGCGCACCGCCACCTACCACGTCGTCATCGGGCTCAATGCCGCGCGCAAGCTCACCGCCCGCCTCGACCACCGGGCACGCGTGGTCATCAACCAGGTCGGGTGGTACTGACCGCCGCGGCTCAGCGTCCGGTGTAGTTGGGCGCCTCGACCGTCATCTGCACGCCGTGGGGGTGGCTCTCGGTGAGCGAGGCGGAGGTGATCCGCACGAAGCGGCCGTTCTCCTGGAGCTCGGGAACGGTGCGTGCGCCGACGTAGAACATCGACTGGTTGAGCCCGCCGATCAGCTGGTGGGCGACGGCGGCGAGCGGGCCGCGGTAGGCGACCTGGCCCTCGATGCCCTCGGGGACGATCTTGTCGTCGCTGGCGACCTCGGCCTGGAAGTAGCGGTCCTTGGAGTAGGACTTCTTGCCCCGGCTTGACATCGCGCCGAGCGAGCCCATGCCGCGGTAGGACTTGTACTGCTTGCCGTTGACGAAGACCAGCTCGCCCGGGCTCTCGTCGCAGCCGGCGAGCAGCGAGCCGAGCATCACCGAGTCGGCGCCGGCGACCAGCGCCTTGGCGATCTCGCCGGAGTGCTTCATGCCGCCGTCGGCGATGACGGGTACGCCGGCGGGCTTGGCCGCCAGCGAGGCTTCGTAGACCGCGGTGATCTGGGGCGCGCCGACGCCGGTGACCACGCGGGTGGTGCAGATCGAGCCGGGGCCCACGCCGACCTTGATCGCGTCGGCACCCACGTCGACGAACGCCTGCGCGCCCGCGCGGGTGGCGACGTTGCCGCCGATCACCTGGACGTGGCGGGTGGCGGGGTCCTTCTTGAGCCGCTCGACCATCTCGAGCAGCATCCGGACGTAGCCGTGGGCCGTGTCGGCCACCAGCACGTCGACACCGGCCTCGACCAGCGTCGTCGCGCGCTGCCACGCGTCACCGAAGTAGCCGATCGCGGCGCCCACCAGGAGCCGACCGTCGGCATCGTTGGACGCCTTGGGGAACTGCTCGGACTTCACGAAGTCCTTGACGGTGATCAGACCGCCCAGGTGGCCCTGCTCGTCGATCAGCGGCAGCCGCTCGCGCTTGTGCTGGCGCAGGAGCAGCGTGGCGTCCTCACGCGAGATACCGATCGGCCCGGTGACCAGGGGCATCGGGGTCATCACCTCGTCGACCTTGGTGGTGGCCCACTCCGCCACGGGCGTGAACCGCAGGTCGCGGTTGGTGATCACGCCGAGGAGGCGGTTGTCGGTGTCGACGACCGGGAAGCCGGAGATGCGGTACTCCCCCGCGAGCTGGTCGAGCTGCTCCAGCGTCGCGTCGGGCCCGATCGTCACGGGGTTGGAGATGATCCCGGTCTGGGTGCGCTTGACGAGGTCGACCTGGTAGGCCTGGTCCTCGATCGAGAGGTTGCGGTGGAGCACGCCGAGCCCGCCCTGGCGGGCCATGGCGATCGCCATCCGCGACTCGGTCACGGTGTCCATGGCCGCACTGATCAGCGGCACCTTGATCGACAGCTCGCGGGTGAGCCGCGTGGTGGTGTCGATCTCGTCGGGCGCCAGGTCCGAGTGACCCGGCAGCAGCAGGACGTCGTCGTAGGTGAGGCCGAGGGCAGCGAACTTCTCAGGCAGTTCCACTGTCGCAGTCTAGTGGCCTCACCGAAAGCGGTCCCGGGCCGCCTACGACTGGCTGAGTGCGAGCGGCTTCAGGTCGCGTACGCCGATCCGCACGGTCAGCACGTCGCCGGCCATCCGGATCCGGCCGCGCATGCCCGCAGCCATCATCATCGGCATCACGGCCTGGTTGTCCGACCGGGTCGTCAGCACGATCGCGTCGGCGCCGAGACCCGTGGCCAGCCGTGCCGCGTCACTGAGCAGGCGGGTCCCGATCCCGCGGCGCTGCCAGGCGGGGTCGACCTCCAGCTCCACCGGTCGTACGTCGGTCTCGTCACCCGCGGCGGGGCGCACCGAGGCCACGCCGACCGTCGTACCGTCGATGGTGGCGACCACGCTGGTCCCCTCCACGTGGAAGTCGGGGGAGCTGCCGCTGCCCATGCGCCGGTTGTCCGAGAGCGCGAGCGCCGGGTGGTGCTGCTCGCGGCCGAGCACGTCGGTGACCAGGTCGGCCATGGCCGACCCACGGGCGTACTCAGTGGCGGTGAAGGGCGCACTGCGGCGGATCTGCACCTGTACGTCGCCGACCGTCATGTCCATCACGTCGAGGTGGGACCCGGTCGCTCCCGGGTCGGCGTCCGCGTCGAACAGCGCCGCGACGACCTCGGGGAAGGAGGCCGGCCGGTCCAGGATGGCCCGAGCCGCCTGCACGTAGCGCGTCGGCTGGTCGGTGAGCGCGGCCTGGGTGCAGGGCGCCGCGATCACCGACTCACCACCGGCCCGGCCGACCAGCTCGGCGATGTCGGCGGCGGCCCACGCGCCCGGGGTGCTGAGCACCAGCTCGTCGGTGACCGCCTCGATGCTCGGGAAGACCTGCACCCCGAGGATGTTGACTCCGGCCGCACCACACTCGGCGGCCAGCGCCGCCAGCGCACCGGGTCGTTCGGGCAACGTCGCTCGTACTCTCCACAACATACGGAGACTGTCTCCTCTCCGCGTTGCCGAGCCGCGTCCCCCGTGTTTCCTCCGTGCTAAATCCGTCGACCCGCCCGAAACTCACCCAAATGCACGTTGACCCGCCCGAAAGTTTCGGGCGGGTCAACGGTGGAACGAGTGCGGTGGATCAGTGGCCGTGGCCGTGCCCGCGGCCTGCGGCCGGGGCGTCGTCCTCGTCCTCGGGCTTCTCCACGATCAGCGTCTCGGTCGTGAGCAGCATGCCCGCGATCGAGCTGGCGTTGACCAGCGCGGAGCGGGTGACCTTGACGGGGTCCAGGACGCCCTGGGCGACCAGGTCGCCGTACTCCTCCGTAGCGGCGTTGTAGCCGTTGCCGACACCGAGCTCGCGGACCTTGGTGGTGACGACGTAGCCGTTGACGCCGCCGTTCTCGGCGATCCAGCGCAGCGGCTCGTCGGCAGACTTGCGCACGATGCGCACGCCCATGGCCTCGTCACCGGTGAGCCCGAGGTCACCGTCGAGCACGGAGACCGCGTGGATGAGGGCGGAGCCGCCACCGGCGACGATGCCCTCCTCGATCGCGGCGCGCGTCGCGGAGACGGCGTCCTCGATGCGGTGCTTCTTCTCCTTGAGCTCGACCTCGGTGTGAGCGCCGACCTTGATCACGCAGACACCGCCGGCGAGCTTGGCGAGGCGCTCCTGGAGCTTCTCGCGGTCCCAGTCGGAGTCGGTGTTCTCGATCTCGGCCTTGATCTGGTTGACCCGGCCCTCGACCTCGGCCGGGTCACCGGCGCCGTCGACGATCGTGGTGTCGTCCTTGGTGATGACGACGCGACGAGCTGTGCCGAGCACCTCGAGACCGACCTGGTCGAGCTTGAGCCCGACCTCGGGGGCGATGACCTGCCCGCCGGTGAGGGTCGCGATGTCCTGCATCATCGACTTGCGGCGGTCGCCGAACGCCGGCGCCTTGACCGCGACGGCGTTGAACGTGCCGCGGATCTTGTTGACGACCAGGGTCGACAGCGCCTCGCCGTCGACGTCCTCGGCGAGGATGAAGAGCGGCTTGCCGGCCTGGATGACCTTCTCGAGCAGCGGCAGCAGGTCGGAGATCGCCGAGATCTTCCCCTGGTGGAGGAGGATGTAGGGGTCGTCGAGGACGGCCTCCATGCGCTCGGTGTCGGTCACGAAGTAGGCCGAGATGTAGCCCTTGTCGAACTGCATCCCCTCGGTGAACTCCAGCTCGGTGCCCATGGTGTTGGACTCCTCGACGGTGATCACGCCGTCCTTGCCGACCTTGTCGAAGGCCTGCGAGAGCAGGTCGCCGATGACCGCGTCGCGGCTCGAGATCGTGGCCACGGAGGCCATGTCCTCGACCGACTCGACCTCACGGGCGGCCTCGCGCAGGGCCTCGCCGACGGCCTCGGTGGCCTTGTCCATACCGCGCTTGAGGCTCATCGGGTTGGCGCCGGCCGCGACGGCGCGCAGGCCCTCGTGGACCATCGCCTGGGCGAGCACGGTGGCGGTGGTGGTGCCGTCACCGGCGACGTCGTTCGTCTTGGTGGCGACCTCCTTGGTGAGCTGGGCGCCGAGGTTCTCGAACGGGTCGTCGAGCTCGATCTCACGGGCGACGGTCACGCCGTCGTTGGTGATCGTCGGCGCACCCCACTTCTTGTCGAGGACGACGTAGCGGCCCTTGGGGCCGAGCGTGACCTTGACGGCGTTGGCGAGGGCGTCGACGCCGCGCTCGAGGGAGCGGCGGGCGTTCTCGTCGAACTCCAGGATCTTGGGCATGGTTCTCCTATGCAAAGAGACCGGGTCGTGTGCCTGAGCGTGCGCCTGAACGCACTCTCAGGCACACGACCCGGAAGAAAAATCAGGAAATGATGGCGAGGACGTCGCGGCCGGAGAGGATGAGGAACTCATCGCCGCCGAACTTGACCTCGGTGCCGCCGTACTTGCTGTAGATGACCTTGTCGCCCACGGAGATGTCCATGGGGATGCGCTCGTCACCGTCCTCGTTGAAACGGCCGGGGCCCACGGCCACGACCTCGCCCTCCTGGGGCTTCTCCTTGGCGGTGTCCGGGATGACCAGGCCCGAGGCCGTGGTCTGCTCGGCGTCGAGGGGCTTGACGACGATGCGGTCCTCGAGAGGCTTGATGTTGACCGACACGATGTCGACCTCCACTTTCTCCACTTGTCTGACTCTGGGTGACTTGCCTGGGAGGACGGCGTCCTCCCCACGTTGGGGCTTGCCGGGGGGTACGCCGTCGCGGGGGTCGCACCACACTGCAAGCTCTGGCACCCTCATGGTGAGAGTGCCAAGTCCGAAACTAGCACTCACGACCAATGAGTGCCAGAAGGGGTCCGGAAACACCGGCGCCTGACAGGATCACGCTGTGGACCTCGACGCGTTTCGCTGGCTGTTGACCGATCCCGGCCAGCGGCTGCTCGCCGAGGCGGCCGGACTCGACGAGCCGGACCCGCTGCGCGCCCAGACCGCGCTACGCCGTACGGCGTCGGCCGAGCACGCGGCTGCGGCCCTCACCCAGGTGCGGCTGCGCGAGCGTGCGGTGGCGAAGTTCGGCGCCGACGCGGCCCGGATGTACTTCACGCCCGACGGTCTCGAGCAGGCGACCCGGACCCCCGTCGCCCAGCACCGCGCCGGCCGCCTGGCGGCGTTCCGCACCGAGAGCCTGGTCGACCTCGGCTGCGGCATCGGCGGGGACCTGCTGGCCGCCGCTCGGGTCGGGATCATCTGCGCAGGGGTGGACCTCGACCCGGTGCGGGTGGCCGTCGCCGAGGCCAACCTCGCCGCCCTCGACCTCGCCGGCGCCGTGATGGTCGCCGACGCCACCACCCTCGACACCGCCCCGTTCGACGTCGCCTTCGCCGACCCGGCCCGCCGCTCAGCACGCGGTCGCACGTTCGACGTCGACGACTGGACCCCGCCGTGGCCCTTCGTGGAGGGCCTGCTCCGACGCGACTCCTGCGTGAAGGTCGCCCCCGGCATCCCGCACGCGCTGGTGCCCGACGGTGTCGAGGCCGAGTGGGTCAGCGACCACGGCGAGGTGAAGGAGGCCGCGCTGTGGTCAGGACGCCTGGCGACGGTACGGCGCCGCGCCACCGTGATCGGCTACGGCGGGCTGGCCACGCTGACCGATGAGGACGACCCGGGCGGTGGGGTGCGGGCGGTCGGCGGCTTCCTCTACGAGCCCGACGGTGCGGTGATCCGGGCCGGGCTGGTCACGGCGGTGGCCGCCGGCGTCCACGGCGGGCTCGTCGACGAGCACATCGCCTACGTCACCTCCGACGAGTCGTTCCACACCCCGTTCGCCCGGGGCTACCGCGTGCTCGAGGAGCTGCCCTACCGCGAGAAGCCGCTACGGGCGGCACTGCGCGAGCGGGGCATCGGCCGGCTGACGATCAAGAAGCGCGGCGTCGACGTCGTACCCGAGCAGCTGCGCAAGCGGCTGGCCCTCACCGGTGACGACGAGGCCACGATCGTGCTCACCCGGGTCGCCGGCCAGGGCACGGCGTTGCTCGTCCAGCCATTCTGAGCCACCGCTCCCAATGGCGTGACGCAGTCATGCCACGAGCCCTGCCGCCCCCGAAGGGGCAGCAGGGCCTCGGGACCTTGGTCCGACCGAGTCAGACGCCGGCGGGAACCGGGGTGCGGGTGGTGGCGGTGGGGGTGTCCTCGATCTTCTTGGCGTGACGCAGGCCCAGGAAGCCGAGGGCCAGGAGGACTGCGGCGCCCACGAAGGAGGCGATGGCGGCGTAGCCGGCGATCACACCCATGGTGGCGAAGGCGAAGGCGTAGAGGAGCAGGCCGCGAAGCGTGCTGCCCATGAAGAGCGACTGGCGCAGGTCGCCCCAGGCGGCGGCCTCGTCGATCTCGGCCTGGGTGGCGTTGGGGTTCTCGGCGAGCGCGCCGCCGAGCTCACGGGCCTTGGCGCTGGCCTGCGAGTAGCTCAGGGGCTCGCCCGCGAGCTCCTCGCCGCTGGCGTTCATGTGGGCCTGGATGAAGTGGTCGGCGTAGGCGCGGGCCTCGGCGCCGGAGTCCATGGGCGAGCCGCCGAACTCCTTGAGGGCGTCGGCGTCGGCCTTGGGCAGACCCTCGAGGGCGGGGCCCTCGGGCATCACGATGTCCTGCGCGATGAGCTGCTCCTCGACCTGGTCTCCGATGAAGACGTTCGCCCAGGTCAGCAGCCCTCCCGCCACGAGGAGTACGACGGCCAGCAGAAGGCCGGTGCCAGAGATCAACTTGTCGAGAGTGGAACGCATAACGTCCTCCTGTTACCTGGCGGAGGACCGGGCGCCCTTCGCAACAACTTGAACATTAAGCAAGTTGTGTGCCGGTCCTCAGAGCCGAAGGTCAGCCATGTGACGGGACCATGGGCCCCCTCTGCCCAGGCCGTGGAGGGACTTCGACCCTCCATCGGGAGTACTCGCTTCGTCTCGTACTCCCGTCACTCCACTCGCTCAGCGGCGATCGTGGTGTCGTCGCCGTGCCCGGTGTGGACGACCGTGTCGTCGGGCAGCGCGAAGAGCTGGGTGCGGATCGACTCGACGATCAGGTCCGCGTCGCTGAACGATCGCCCGGTCGCGCCGGGACCGCCGTGGAACAGGGTGTCTCCGGTGAACACGCAGCCCAGCTCGGGCGCGTAGAAGCACACCGCCCCGGGCGCGTGGCCCGGCGTGTGCAGCACCCGGAGCGTCGTACCGGCGACCTCGATCTCGGTGCCGTCGGCCAGGTCGAGGTCCCACAGCTCGTCGGTGTGGGTGAGCTCCCAGACCGGCTTGTCGGCGGGGTGCAGCATGATCGGCGCGACGACCCGCTCGCGCAGCGCCGGCGCCACCCGACAGTGGTCGTCGTGGGCGTGCGTCAGCAGGATCGCCTTGACCTTGCGGTCCCCCACCACGGCCATGATGTCGTCGACCGAGTGGGGTGCGTCGATGACCACGCACTCGGTGTCGTCGCCGATCACCCAGATGTTGTTGTCGACGTCGAACGTCTCGCCGTCCAGGCTGAACGTGCCCGACGAGACGGCATGGTCGATCCGCGCCATCGTCATCAGAGGACCACCACCGAGCGCAGCACGTCGCCGCCGTGCATCCGTTCGAACGCCGCCTCGACGTCGCCGATGCCGATCTCCTCGGTGACGAACGCGTCCAGGTCGAGCCGGCCCTGCTGGTAGAGGTCGACCAGCATCGGGAAGTCGCGGCTCGGCAGGCAGTCGCCGTACCAGCTCGACTTCAGCGACCCGCCCCGGCCGAACACGTCGATCAGCGGGATGTCGGGGAGCTTCATGTCCGGCGTCGGCACTCCCACGAGTACGACGGTCCCGGCCAGGTCGCGCGCGTAGAACGCCTGCTTCCAGGTCTCGGGACGGCCCACGGCCTCGATCACCACGTCGGCGCCGAAGCCGCCGGTGAGCTCCTGGATCGCCGCCACCGGGTCGCCGACCGACGAGTCGACGGTGTGGGTCGCGCCCATCGCCTTGGCCTTCTCGAGCTTCTTGGCGTCGATGTCGACCGCGATGATCGTGGACGCACCGGCCAGCGCGGAGCCGGCGATCGCGGCAACGCCGACCCCGCCACAGCCGATGACCGCGACGGACTTGCCGCGGGTCACCGCGCCGGTGTTGATCGCGGCGCCGATGCCGGCCATGACACCGCAGCCCAGGAGACCGACCGCGGCGGCGCGTGCCGAGGGGTCGACCTTGGTGCACTGGCCCGCGGCCACGAGCGTCTTCTCGGCGAACGCGCCGATCCCGAGCGCCGGCGACAGCTCGGTGCCGTCCTCCAGTGTCATCTTCTGGGTGGCGTTGTGGGTGGCGAAGCAGTACTGCGGCTCGCCGCGGTCGCAGGCGCGACAGTCACCACAGACCGCGCGCCAGTTGAGCACCACGAAGTCACCGGGAGCGACGCCGGTGACGTCGGGTCCGACCGCCTCGACGACGCCCGCGGCCTCGTGGCCGAGCAGGAACGGGAAGTCGTCGTTGATGCCGCCCTCGCGGTAGTGCAGGTCGGTGTGGCAGACCCCGCAGGCCTGCACCTTGACCAGCGCCTCACCCGGGCCGGGGTCGGGCACGTTGATCGTCACCAGCTCGACCGGCTCCCCCTTGGCTCGTGCGACAACCGCCTTGACCTGCTGCATGCGTCTCCCCTTCGTCCTGCTTCGGTGGTGGCTTCCATGCAACCGTATGGGTGCCCCGGTCGTGTAGGGGTTGTGGAGGTGCGCGTGGACGCTCGGTCGGAGTTCGAGGCGTGGCTCGTGGCGCGCGAACCCTCCCTCCAGCGCCTCGCCCACCTGCTGGCCGGTGACCCCCACGACGCCCGCGACCTCGTCCAGAAGACGCTGGCCAAGCTGTACCTCGCGTGGGGGCGGCTCGAGGACCGTCACGACGTCGACGCCTACGCCCGCCGGATCCTCGTCAACGAGCACCGCTCGTCGTGGCGGCGCACCGCCCGGCGCCGCGAGATCGTCACCGCCGACGTGCCCGAACGGCCGGTCGACGACCACCACGACGACGGGCTGCGCGACGCGGTCTGGTCGTTCGTGGCCACCCTGCCCCCGCGCCAGCGCGCGGTGATCGTGCTGCGCTACTACGAGCAGCTCACCGAGCCCGAGACCGCCGAGGTGCTCGGGATCTCGGTCGGCACCGTCAAGTCCCAGGCCCATCGCGCGATCGCCTCCCTGCGCGCACACCTCCCCCAGGAGACCCGATGAGCGACCCCGAACAGCTCCTCCGTGACGCCCTCCAGGACCGCGCCGAGCGCACGTCGTACGACGCGACGCCGCTGGCCGACGTCGAGTCCGGCGCCTACCGGCTGCGGCGGCGGCGCCGCACCGTCGGAGCGGCGCTGACCGCCGCGGCCGCCGTGGTCGTCGTGGTGGTGCCCCTGGCGGTCGTCGCCGCGCAGGACCCCGAGACCGTGCCGGCTCCCGCGCCGACCACGACCCCGAGCGTCCCGACCCCAACCACGACACCGACCACGCCCGCGCCTAGTGGCGGCCCTCCTCAGATCGCCTACGCCGAGGGAGACCGGATCCACGAGCCGGGCGGCCGCGTCTTCCAGCTGCCCCGCGACCTCGGCGTCTCCGGGTTCGTGGCGTACCGCGGTGGCTACCTGGTCGCGGACGCCCGCTACTTCGAGGGCTCGGTGGGCCTGACCCGTTACGACGCCGGCGGGCGCGCGGTGGCGTCGTGGACCTCTGCCGGCAGGCCTGTCAGCAGCGCCGACGGCCTGGTCACCACTTGGACGTCCTTCGCACCACCGGAGTCGGGGACCACCGCGCCGACGCTGGTCCACGTCGCCTCCTCGACCGGCGACGGGCCCGAGGTGACGCAGGAGCTCGACCTGATTCAGCCGTCTGTGGTCGGGATGGTGGGTGTCGATGTCGTGATCGAGGGCGGCTTCGGGGCGGGCGGTGTCTGGGCCACCGACCTGGTATCCGCGCCCCGCCGGATCGAGGTCCTCGACCGCGCGACCGACGTGAGCGACGCCCAGGGACTCATCGCGGGCAGTGTCGACCAGGATGCGATCGGTCGAGTCGTCGACGCCGCCACGGGCGAGGTCCTGTGGGAGCGGCAGGGCGTCACGGTGAGTGCCTTCAGTCCCGACGGGCGCTACGCCGTGGCCACCGCGAGCCAGGGCGGCCGGCGCGAGATCGTCGAGGCGCGGACCGGCGAGGTCCTCGCGGAGGTGAAGGCGTCGGGCGAGGAGCACTTCCCGACCCTGCTCGAGCTGACCTGGGAGGACGACGGCCACCTCCTCGGCGACCTGGCCTTCAACTGCTGCGCCCACCTGGGCCGCGTCGACCTCGACGGGAACATCACCCCGGCCCGTCCTCGCGGCGAGATCGGTGGGACCGGGTTCGTCTTCGCGGCGACCTCCTGAGCCTCGCCACGACAGATTGCAACCATCTCGGAGGCGTTCGCGTCTTCGACACGTGAACCACGCAAGCACGACGTTGCACCTCCCGACCCGGGACAGACCCGAGACTGGAGGCATGAGCGCCAAGACGGCTGCCCGCGACGCCGAGTTCACGGCCTACCTGGACGCCAGGCAGCCGCAGCTGCTGCGTACGGCGTACCTCCTCACCGGAGACCGGCACCAGGCCGAGGACGTCCTCCAGACCTCACTGGCCAAGCTCTACCTGGCCTGGGACAAGGTGCGCGACCGCGACTCGGTGGACGCCTACGTCCGCCGGATCATGGTCAACGAGAACAACTCGCTGTGGCGGCGCGGCTGGAAGAAGCGCGAGTTCGCCACCGAGGTGCTCCCCGACCGCGAGTTCCGCGACGAGTACGACGAGGGGCTGGGCGCCGCCCTGTGGGACGTCGTCCAGACCCTGCCGAAGAAGGCGCGTGCCGTCGTCGTGCTGCGCTACTACGAGCAGCTGACCGAGGCGGAGACCGCTGACCTGCTCGGCATCTCGGTCGGCACCGTGAAGTCCCAGTGCAGCCGCGCGCTCGCCGCCCTGCGCGAGCGCGTCCCCGCAGAGCTCAACCCTGGCCACCGGGAGGAGGACCGATGAACAAGAGCAGCGACAGCCAAGGGGAAGACCCCGACGAGAGCTGGGAGTCAGAGATGAGCCGCGAGTTCGACCATCGGGTCCGCGACCTCAACGAAGCGCCCTTCTCCCTCGACCATGTGAAGGGCAGAGCCATGACCATCAAGCGCAACCGCCGACTCGCCGTCGCGGGCGGCATGCTCGCCGCCGCCGCGGTGATCGTGCCCGTCGCCGTCATCTCCGCGCAGGGGATCGACGGCCGCACCGACCGCGACCTGCCGCCGGCCACCAGCAACCCCAGCCCGACCGAGGCGGTCGACCCACCGTCGTCCGCCCTGGCCCTGGACTACCTCGAGGGGAAGACCTGGGTCCGCCCCGACGGGTCGGTCGTCGAGCTCGGAGTGAAGTACGACAACGGCACCATGCTCGGCGCCAC
The DNA here is from genome assembly GCF_900103935.1 of Nocardioides szechwanensis. GTDB lineage: Bacteria > Actinomycetota > Actinomycetes > Propionibacteriales > Nocardioidaceae > Nocardioides > Nocardioides szechwanensis. The sequence continues at coordinate 207,608 of NZ_FNIC01000005.1, read as the reverse complement.
CCTGCTCGCCGTCCGCTCCGACGACGAGGGCAACCGGACCATCGACGTCATCGACCAGACCGGTGACGTGACCGAGACGATCCCGCTGGTCTCCGACCTCGTGGTCAACGCCGACCACACCACCGTGGCCTACCTCGAGCCCGACGGCGACCTGATGACCCTGTGGGACCCCAACGCGGGTGACGAGGGCCGGGTCGCGATCGAGACCGGGCTGACTTCGGACGTCACGCCCACGGCGGTCGTGGGCGGACCGAGCTGCTACGAGGCCCCGAAGGGCGACGGCTGCACGGTCTACTTCAACCACGGTGACGGCGAGACCCCGCCGCAGGCCGCCGACTCGCACGGCATCACCGACCAGTTCGTCAACGGCCCGGCCATCGGCGTCGAGGACGTGACCGAGGTCGGCGTCGCGCTCGTCCAGAAGTCCTACTCGGACACCGGGTCGTGCAACGGGATCTACGACCTGCGTCAGGGCGCCTACCTCTGGGAGACCTGCAACTTCTTCCTGCTCGACCTCAACCGGCCGGCCACTCACACCGCGGCCACGCACCCCTATCTCGACGGGATCGGCAACGGGTGGGTCGCCATCCTGGACACCGCCGGCAACGAGGTCGTCCGGGTCGACCCGGCCGGTGGCTACACCGGACGCCAGGTCTGGGAGGACGACGACTCGCTGCTCGTGACCGTCTACGACCAGGGCGCCTGGAGCGTGTGGCGGCTCAACACCGACGGGACCAAGGAGCAGGCGCTCAGCGGGAGCCAGGCCGGGAGCGACATGTACCCGGCGTACGCCCTGCTGGCCGGCTCCTGAACGCGGTCAGGCGAGCTCGAGGTCGACCGTCGCCAGGACCGAGGCGAGGAGCTCCTCGCGCTCGGCCGGGGAGACGACCCTCACGCCCGTCCGCAGCCCGATCCTGAGGAAGAAGCCGCCGGCGACGGTGCCGAACCCGTCCTCGTAGGTGACGGAGTCGATCCGGCCGCTGGTGTGGTACCACCGCACCCCGTCGAGCTCGACCGGCTCGACGATCTCGGGGTCTCGCAGGTACTGGGTGGTCCGGATCGCGGAGCGGGCCAGCTCCCTGAGGTCCACCTCGGTCCCGGGAGCCAGGTCGGGCAGCTCGGCGATGAAGAGGGTGCTCCCCAGCGTCGGGTCGTCCGCCTGCTCGCTGAACTCGCCGAGCGCGGGCTCCGGGGTCTTCTCCCAGCCCTCAGGCGCGTGCACCGACAGGTGGCCCTGGGTCATCCGCAGCCCGCTGGCCGCGGAGACGCTCGGCGTGGGGGGGTCGCTCGTCGGCGGCGCCGAGGTCTCCGGCGTGCCCGACGAGTCGTCGCTGCTCGGGGAGCTGCTGGGCTCCGGGTCCGACGGCGTGTCGTCGGAGCAGCCGACGGTCGTCAGCAACAGGGCAGCGGCCAGGGCCAGGGATCCGAGATGGCGGGACACGTCGTACTCCTCCACGGGGCGGGATCGCCACGATAGCGGCCCCGATTTCGGGCGGGCACGGCGTTTGGGCGCCCCCGTCACCGGGTAGGCAGGCTATGGCAGGGTGAAGATCGACATCACGGGGAGATCAGCATGTTGGACGTCGGGGCCGTCACTGGAGTTCTCCAGGAGATCAACGTCGACGAGCAGACCATCCAGTCGATCGTCGATGTCCTCGAGACCGGGATGGAGATCCTCGAGACTCCGCTGCCGCCCCTCGACCAGTCCGTGTTCGGAGGGTCGCACACCGGCGGAGAGCTCGGCCGCCACACCGACATCGCGCACCAGCACGTGATCAAGGCGATGACCGACATGCTCGCCGGGCTCGAGCACTACCGCACCGGCGTCCAGCGCTACGCCGCGGAGGCGTTCGAGGTCGACGGCAACATCACCGCCGCCGCCACCCGTCTCCAGACCGAGCTCGACGCCGCGGCGCCGTGCGTGGCCCGGCCCGACATACGCGACAACCCGGTCTGCGCCGCCCCTCCGGCCGAGGAGGGCTGATGGTCACCGGACCGCAGCAGCAGCGGCTCGAGCAAGCCCTGAACGGCGCCTCCCCCGAGGCCATCAGCGGCGCCAGCTCCGAGTGGTTCCGGTGCGGGCAGATGCTCAGCGTGGTGGCTGGAGCGCTCGACCGGGCCAGCACCAGCGGACAGGACCTCGGCGGCCAGACGGGACCGGCACTGAGCGCGGCCTTCGCCCAGACCGCCGTCGGCATGGCGGGCAAGGCCCGCGAGCTGAGCCGCGGCTCCCAGGCCCTCTTCCAGGCGAGCCAGGCCATCACGCAGACCAACAACGGCGTGACCAGGATGAACAACAAGATCCCCCAGGCCCCGCACCCCGGCCCCTATGTCCCGCCGGTGGAGGACGACGTCACGTCGACGGGGACCTACAAGGGGGACATGGAGGCCTACGAGACGTCCTTCAACGACCGGGAGGAGCGCGCCCGGAAGCTCGCCGACGCGCTCGACCGCGACTTCGAGGCCTCGACCGAGGTCATGAGGAGCATCCATGGCGAGCCCGACCCGCCCGTGGACAACGGCGGCGACGGACCCGGTGGCCCGCAGCCGATCTCCGCGGTCCCTCCGCGCGGTGGCGGCGGGCGGCCTCCCACCGGCGGGGTGCACCACCCGACCAGCGTCGTCGGCGAGCCCGTTCGCGACCCCGACCACGGCGATCACCACACCGACCTCCCTGACCACACCACGCCGCAGCAGCAGCAGCCCACGGTGCCGACCCACGAGGTCACCCCGCCGACAGCGACCCCGTTCCCCGACCACGGCACGGCCCTGCCCGACCCGGGCACCACCGGTGTCATCGGCGGCACCGGCTCCGGCGGCATCAGTGCTCCGCTGGCCGGTGGCCTCGGTGTCGCGGCCGGCGGCGGCCTGGCCGGCGCCGCGATCGGTGGCATCCGTGGCGGGCTCGCACCGACCGGCTCCGTGCCCGGTGCCGCGACCCGGCCGATCGGCAGCTCCTCGCGGGCCGGTGCGCCCGGCGCCCTCGGGCGCGGCAGCGGCGCCGCCGGCACCGGCTCTCCGACCTCGCGGCCCACCGGCCGTGGCGCGGGCGGGCGCGGCGGCCCGGGCGGGCGCGGTGGCGCCACCAGCCCCGGCGGCGGAGCGGGCGGCCGGCGCGGCGCAGCCGGAGCGGGAGCCGCTGCGGGACGACGCGGGGGCAAGAAGGACCAGGACGAGCAGGGACGCGACCGCGACCTCTTCGACGACGGCCAGGAGTGGATCGACGACGCCGACGCGGCCCCTGGCGTGATCGACTGAGCCGGCCAGGCCCTCAGGCCGGCGCGGGAAGCACGCAGAACTCGTTGCCGGACGGGTCGGCGTAGGACCGCCACGGCAGCTCGCCCCAGCCCGGGTGGAGCTCGTGGCCGCCCCGCTCCGCGATGCCTGCCGCGACGCCGTCGGGATCGTCTCCGGCCTCGAGCCGGACATCGAGATGGAGCCGGTTCTTGGCGGGTCCCTTCGGCGACGGCTCGGAGCAGAGCTCGAGGAGCGGACCCTTCATCGACGGGTGGCGCAGGGACCGAGGGGCCAGCCGCGGCGACTCCGTCCAGCCGGTCAGCCACGACCAGAACTGCGCGTCCCGCTCCGGGTCGGCGGAGTCGAGCGGCAGCGCGGCGATCGGTCCGGTGTCGGCGTACGTCGCCCGCTCCTCCATGACGCAGCAGGGATTGCCCGCCGGGTCGGCGAGCACGACCCACGGCACGTCGCCCTGACCGATGTCGAGGTGCCGCGCGCCCAACCCGAGCAGCCGCTCGACCACGTCGCCCTGGCCGGCACCGCCAACGAGGTCCAGGTGGAGGCGCGGTGGGTCCGTGGGCGCCTCGGGGACGCGCTGGAAGCACAGGTCGAGCACCGGCCCGCCCTCGACGGTGAGCCTTGTCTCGTAGCCCGCGGGCTCGTCGGTCAGCTGTTCGCAGCCGAGTGCTGTCTCCCAGAACCGGCCGAGCAGCTGGGGGTCGACGGCGTCGAAGACGAGGTTCTCCAGGTACATGCCGCCACCGTAGCCAGCGACGACGTCGCGGCGCCTCCCGGTTTCGGGAACGTCAGGCCAGGACGCTGGTCACGGGCAGGCTGGAGTCGGCGGGCAGGTCGAGCGGCGACGGCGTACGGCCCCGGGCGACCATCTCCGAGCCGAGCGCGGCGACCATCGCGCCGTTGTCGGTGCACAGGCCCGGGCGCGGGACCCGCACCCGGATGCCGAGGCGCGAGGCGCGTTCCTCCGCCATCGCGCGCAGCCGGGAGTTGGCCGCGACCCCACCCCCGATGAGCAGGTCCTCGATGCCCTGGCTCGCGGCGGCGTCCAGCGCCTTGCGGACCAGGACGTCACACACCGCCTCCTGGAAGCTCGCGGCGACATCGCTGACCGGGACCGGCTCCCCCGCGCGCTCGCGCGCCTCGACCCAGCGCGCGACCGCGGTCTTGAGCCCGGAGAACGAGAAGTCGAAGCGGTGCCGCTCGAGGTCGCGACGGGCGGTGAGACCGCGTGGGAAGTCGACATAGACACTGCTGCCCTCACGGGCCACCCGGTCGATGTGGGGGCCGCCGGGGAACGGCAGCCCCAGCAGCCGGGCCACCTTGTCGAACGCCTCGCCGGCCGCGTCGTCGATGGTCGCGCCCAGCGGCTCGACCCCGGCCGTCACGTCGGTCACCTTGAGCAGGCTCGAGTGGCCGCCGCTGACCAGCAGCGCGAGGCACGGCTCCGGGAGCGCGCCGTGCTCGAGCTGGTCGACCGCGATGTGGGCGGCGAGGTGGTTGACGCCGTAGATCGGCTTGCCCAGGCCGAGGGCCAGGGCCTTGGCGGCGGCCACGCCGACCAGGAGGGCGCCGGCCAGGCCGGGGCCGTTGGTGACCGCGATCGCGTCGACGTCGCGCAGCGCGATGCCGGCGGTGTCGCAGGCGCGCTCGATCGTGGGCACCATCGCCTCGAGGTGGGCGCGGCTCGCGACCTCGGGCACGACGCCGCCGAAGCGCGCGTGCTCCTCGACGCTGCTCGCGACCGCGTCGGCGAGCAGCGTGTGCCCGCGGACGATCCCGACGCCGGTCTCGTCGCACGACGTCTCGATGCCGAGGACCAGGGGTTCCTGCTTCACCGGGTCATCCTCCCCCGCAGCCGGTTAGGAGCGCGCGGCGGAGCACTACGGCCGGGGCGCCGTCGCGGTAGTAGCGCGGCCGGCGGTCGACCTCGACGAAGCCGCGGGCGGCGTAGAACGCCAGCGCCCCCGTGTTGGTGTCGCGCACCTCGAGCAGCAGCCGGTCGGCGCCACCGACCTTCGCGAGCGTGAGGACCTCGTCGAGCAGCGCGGACGCGAGGCCGGTCCGACGCGCGTCGGGGCGTACGGCGATCCGTTGCAGCTCGGCGATGTCGCCGGCCACGCTGGCCACCGCGTAGCCGGCCACGGCTGCGTCACTCTCGGCCACGAGGTAGTGGATGGTCGGCAGGTTGCCGGCGACCCCCTCGCGCACCAGGCCCTCCGACCACGCATCGACGCCGAGCGCCTCGTCCTCGAGCGCGGCGATCGCGGGCACGTCGGCGACGGTGGCGGCGCGGATCACGAGACCCGCTTGGGCGGGCGGGGCGCCTCGGCGTCGGGTCGCCGCAGGTACATCGGCTCGGGGTCGCACAGCTCGGCGAGCTCCTCGGTCACCACGCGGGCCAGCCAGCCGGCGCTCGGACGCATCGGGCCGCTGAAGTGGGGGAAGTCCGCGGGGTAGAGGGCCCCGCCCTCGCCCACCACCGGCAGCACGGTCGCTACCGTGGCCGGCTTGGCGACCGCCGGGCCGGCGACGCGCACGCCGTCGACGTACGACGCGAGGTAGACCTCCTTGCGCCGGGCGTCGGTCGCCACCACGAGCTCACCGGGGCGATCGGCCTCGGCGGCGAGCACGTCGAGCGAGCAGACGCCGTAGACGGGGATCTCGAGCACGAAGCCGAGCGTGCGTGCCGTGACCAGCCCGACGCGCAGGCCGGTGAAGGGACCGGGGCCGACGCCGACACCGATCGCGGTGAGGTCCTGGCGCACGATCCCGGCCCGGGCCATCACGGCCTCGATCAGCGGCGCCAGCTGCTCGCCGTGCTTCATCTCGCGCTCGGAGGTCAGCTCGGCCACGACGTCGGCGCCGTCGTGCAGGGCGACGGTGACCTGCGGCGAGGCGGTGTCGAAGGCGAGCAGCACGAACCGAGGCTACCGAGGAGCGCCTCTCACGTGGCCCAGCGGGTGCCGACGCCGAGGACCTCGACCTGCCGGGGGTCGAGCTCTCCCTCGGACTCCTCCGAGGACCGCGAGATGCGGACCTCGAGACGCGAGTCGGCCAGGCTCTCGGCGAGCCCCTCGCCCCACTCGACGACCGTGACAGCCTCGGCGAGCGAGGTGTCGAGGTCGAGGTCGTCGAGCTCGTCGAGCCCACCGATCCGGTAGGCGTCGACGTGGACGAGGTCGGGTCCGCCGGTCAGCGACGGGTGCACCCGCGCGATCACGAAGGTCGGCGACGTGACGCCGCCACGCACGCCCAGCCCCTCACCCAGCCCCTGGGTGAAGGTGGTCTTGCCGGCGCCCAGGCCGCCCGAGAGCACCAGCAGGTCGCCCGCGCGAAGATCTTCGGCCACCCGGACGCCGAGCGCGCGCATGTCGTCGGCCGTCGCCACGTCGTACGTCGTGGGCAGCGGCCGCGACAGCTCGACGTACGGGAAGCGCCGGTCGGCCTGCGCGAAGCCGCGGCGCTCCCAGAAGGCGACCGTGGCCGGCAGCTCCTCGCGGGCCACCACCGAGAGCCGGGCGCGGCCGGGCCAGGCCTCGACCGCCGCGTCGACCATCGCGGCCGCGACACCGTGGCCCTGGGCTGCCGGCAGGACCCCGAAGCGGCGCAGGTAGACCGAGTTGCCGACCGGGTCGAAGAGCAGGGCGCCGACCGGTTCGTCGCCGACGCGGGCCACCAGGCCGCCGTTGAGAGCCAGGCGGGTCCCGATCGACTCGACGGTCTCGCTGAGGGCGTCGGCGGGCGGGTCGAGCGGGGGCCGGCTGCCGAAGGCCTCGATGACGATGTGGTGGACCACCTCGGCCGACTCGTGGCCGACGCGGCGGACGGTGAGGCTCACCGTCCGGCGACCCGGTCGGTGGCCGCGGAGATGAGCTGGTCGAGCTCGGCGGTGACCTGCTCGTGGCGCTCGAGCAGCACCATGTGGCCGGCGCCCTCGCACTCGACGAGGTGGGACCCCGGGATCCGGTGGTGCAGCTTGCGGCTGTGGCCGATCGAGGTGAGCTTGTCGGCGGTGCCGCAGATGATCGAGGTCGGGATCCGGCTCAGGACCTCGACGGTGTCGAACTTGTCGAGGCTGCTGAAGCTCGGGAAGAACTCCGCCACCACCTCGAACGGCGTGGCCGAGAGCATCTCGTCGACGAAGTCGACGTAGCCGCTGGGCACCGCGTCGCCGAAGGCGAACAGGTCGGTGCCGACCCGGGCGATGGCGGCCCCGACCCGGCGGGCGTTGTCGACCGCGAGGTGGCCGCGGTGGAGGGTGCGTACGGCGCGGTGGGTCACCCGGCCGCTGAGTCGGGCCGGGAACATCGGCAGCAGCAGCTTGCCGACGTCGAGCCCGCCGGCGGTCGTGGAGACCAGGCCGACGCCCACGACCCGGTCGCCGATCAGCTCGGGGAACAGCTCGGCGAGGGCGATGATCGTCATGCCACCCATGGAGTGGCCCACCAGGACCACCGGGCCGTCGGGCACCACGTGGTCGAGCACCTGCTTGAGGTCGCGGCCGAGCTGCTCGATCGTGGCATTGGCGTGGGACGAGCGGCCGGAACGGCCGTGCGAGCGCTGGTCGTAGAACACGGTGCGGACCAGGCCGCGGTAGGCGGCGCGCTGGAAGTGCCAGCAGTCGAGGTTGAGGCAGTAGCCGTGCGCGAAGACCACGGTGACCTGGGGCTCGGCGCGGCGCCGGGTCCAGCGCCGCTTGGAGCCGGGCTCGGGCTCGGTGACCTCGTCGACCTCGACGTGCAGGGGTACGCCGTCCTCGGCGACCACGATGACCGGCTTCGAGCGGAGCGACCCGAAGTCGGGGCTGAGGTCCGTGCGGCCCTCGATCCGGCGGTTGCGGCGAGCGACACCGACCGCCGTACCGGCCGCGGCGAGGCCGACGGCCCCGGCCGCGGCTCCCCAGACACGTCCTCGGATGCTCATCGGGCTTCCTCGTCAGAGGTGGTCTCGGAGTCGACGTGGGAGCGGGACATGCGGCCGCCGATCCGGGTGACGATCTCGTAGCTGATGGTGCCGCAGGCCTCGGCCCAGTCCTGGGCGGTCGGCTCGCCGTCGCGTCCGGGCCCGAAGAGCACGACCTCGGCACCGGCCTCGGGCCGGTCGCCGCCGAGGTCGACGACGAACTGGTCCATGCAGACGAGCCCGCGGATCGGGCGCTGCAAGCCGTCGACGGCGACGGAGGCGGTGTTGCTGGCGTGACGCGGCACGCCCTCGCCGTAGCCGGCGGGCACCAGGCCGACCGTGGTGGGCTGCTCAGCGGTCCAGCTGTGGCCGTAGGAGACCGAGTCGCCGGCGACCAGCGGCTTCACCATCGCGAGCCGGGCCCGGGCGGTCATCGCCGGCACCAGGCCGAGGTCGGGCGTGTGCCCGGGCGCCGGGTCGAGGCCGTAGGACGCGATGCCGCAGCGCACCAGGTCGAGGCGCGAGCTCGGGCGCAGCAGCGCCGCGGCGGAGTTGGCGAGGTGGCGCACCTCGGGGCGCAGGCCGGCCGTGTCGGCGGCGGCGAGCGCGCGGTGGAAGGCGGCCTCCTGCCGATCGTTGGCGGGGTGCTCCGGCTCGTCGCTGCACGCGAAGTGGGACCAGAGGCCGGTGATGCGCCAGTGGCCGGCCTCCTCTCCGGCCCGGGCCCGGGCGAGGAAGTCGGGCCAGTCGTGCTCGGCGGCGCCGCCACGCGACAACCCGGTGTCGACCTTGAGCTGGACCCGCGCGGCGCTGCCCGTGGCAGTGCTGGCGGCGGCGATCTCGTCGAGCTCGGCCACGGAGTAGGCGGTGACGTCGAGGTCGGCCTCGATCGCGGCGGCGTACTGCTCCCCCGGGACGGTGAGCCAGCAGAGCACCCGGCCGTCGGCGCCGGCGGCGCGCAGGGCCAGCGCCTCGTCGAGGGTCGCGACCCCGAGCCACTCAGCGCCGGCCTGACGGGCGGCGCGCGCGACGGGGACCATCCCGTGGCCGTAGCCGTCGGCCTTGACCACGACCATCACGGGCGTGCCGGTGATCTGCCGCAGCGTCGTGACGTTGTGCCGGATCGCGGCGAGATCGACGACGATCTCGGCGCGGGCGGCAGTCATGGGGTCGATTGTCCCATCCGGCGTACGGCGTCGGGGATCGCCTCGGCCACCCGGCCCGCGGAGAGCGGCCCGCCACCACCGGCGAGGGTCGCCGCGGCACCGTGCAGCCAGGAGCCCACGGAGGCGGCGTCGAACGGGTCGAGCCCGGCAGCCAGGAGCGCGCCGATGAGCCCGCCGAGCACGTCACCGGCCCCGGCGGTCGCCAGCCAGGGGGTGCCGGTGGTGGTCACGCGCACCCGCCCGCCGGGCGCCGCGACCAGCGTGTGTCGCCCCTTGAGGAGCACCACGGCGTCGTAGCGGTCGGCGGCGTCGCGGGCGTGGGCCAGGGGTCGCGCCTCGATCGTGCCGCGGTCGATGCCGAGCATCCGCGCGAGCTCGCCGGCGTGGGGCGTGAGGACGGTGGGGGGTGCGACCGGGCCGGTGACGTGGGCGAGCGCGTCGGCGTCGATCACGGTGGGTACGCCGTCGCTCAGGGCGGCCGCGAGCTCGCGCGCGGCGTCGGGGCCGCTCCCGGAGCCGACCACCCACGCCTGGACCTGCCCCTCGCCGACCACCTCGGGGTGGGCGGCGCGCACGCGGACGGCGACGTCGGCGTTACCGACGTACCGGACCATGCCGCAGAGGCCGCTCGCCGCACCGGCGACGCTGAGGAGCCCGGCGCCGGGGTAGTCCGTGGAGCCGGCCCGCACGCCGACGACGCCGCGGGTGTACTTGTGGGCGTCGCTGCCGGGCCGCGGGAGCAGCCGCGCCACGTCGGCCGGCTGGAGCGACTCGACGTCTGCCGCGGGCAGGTGAAGGCCGAGGTCCACGAGCTGGACGACGCCGCAGGCGCTCGCCGCAGGGTCGACCAGGTGGGCGACCTTGTGGGTGCCGAAGGTGACCGTGAGGTCGGCTCGCGCGTGCGATGCGGGGGTCTCGCCGGTGTCGACGTCGACGCCGGACGGGGTGTCGACCGCGACCAGCGGGATGCCCCTGACGTGCTCGAGCGCCTCGATCGCGGCGTCCGGGAGGCCCGGGCGGCCGCCGATGCCGAGGATCCCGTCAATCACGACCTCCGCGCTGGGGGGTTGTGTGCCTGAGAGTGCGCCCGGGAGCTCGCTGAGGCACACGACCCGTCCGCCGGCCGTGCGGAGGGCCTCGAGCCCGCCTACGTGGGTGTGGTCGGTGACCAGCCACGCCTCGACCGCGCACCCGCGACCGGCGAGCACCGCGCCGGCGTACAGCGCGTCACCGCCGTTGTTGCCCGGCCCGACCAGCAGCAGCACCCGTCGTCCGTACGCCGACCCGAGCAGGTCCAGCACGGCGTACGCCAGCCCATGGGCGGCACGCTGCATCAACGCACCCTCGGGCTGCTGCGCCAGCAGCGTCTCCTCCGCCGCGCGCACCTGCTCGACCGTGTGGGCGTACCTCATGGCTCCCACGCTAGTGGGGTCGTGTGCCTGACAGTGCGCTCCGCCGCACGCTGAGGCGCACGACCCGCTCACCGCGACACTGCCCTGTGGACAACCTGCTCGCCTGGTTCGTGACGGGGAAGGAGCCCCCCAGCCGCGTGCTGGTGCTCGAGGTAGACGGGTCGTTCCACATGGAGGTGTCCCAGTGGAACGACGACCTGCGGCGCTCGCGCCGGATCATGACGCGCGATCGGGTCGTGGTGCGGTGCTCGGCCTACGAGCTGCGTCACGAGATGCCTGAGGTGGCGCGGGACCTGATTGCCCTCGGAGTGCCGGGTCGTGTGCCTGACAGTGCGGCCTGACGCTCGCTGAGGCACACGACCCCGTCAACGCCAGGGTGGGCCGGCGCAGGCCGCCCCGCGCACCGCTGCTACGACTCGAGGACGACGACGGCGGAGGCGATCCCGGCGTCGTGCGAGAGCGAGAGGTGCACATGGACCGCGCCCAGCTCGGCGGCCCGCGCCGCGACCGAGCCGCGCAGCGCGAACAACGGGCGGCCGGAGTCCTCGGAGACCACTTCGGCGTCGTGCCAGGCCAGGCCGACGGGGGCGCCGAGAGCCTTGGCGAGCGCCTCCTTGGCCGCGAACCGCGCGGCGAGCGACGCCAGCGGGCGGTCGACCTCGTCGGCGGTGAACAGCCGGGCCGCCAGGCCGCGGGTGCGCTCCAGGGACTCCCCGAACCGCTCGATGTCGACCACGTCGATCCCGACGCCGATCACGGACATGTGTTCACCATGGGCGCTACTCCACCGTGACGGACTTGGCCAGATTGCGCGGCTGGTCGACGTCGTGGCCCATCGCGGTGGCCAGCTCGCACGCGAAGAGCTGGAGCGGCACGATCGCCACCAGCGGCTGGAGCAGCACGGGCACTCGCGGCAGCCGGATCAGGACGTCGGCGTACGGCTCGATGGAGGTGTCGCCCTCCTCGGCCAGGCAGATCGTGCGCGCACCGCGCGCCCGCACCTCCTGGATCCCGCTGATCATCTTCTCGTGCAGCTGGTCGCGGCCCTGGGGAGGTACGACGCACAGCACCGGCAGGCCCTCCTCGATCAGCGCGATCGGCCCGTGCTTGAGCTCGCCGGCCGCGAACCCCTCGGCGTGGATGTAGGCGAGCTCCTTGAGCTTGAGCGCTCCCTCGAGCGCGACCGGGTAGCCGGCGTGCCGGCCCAGGAACAGCACCGACTTGGTGTTCAGGTGGGTCCGCGCGAGCTCGTAGACGGTCTCGGCCGACTCCAGCACCGTGGCGATGTGGTCGGGCATCTCCTCGAGCTGGTGGATGATCTCGGTGATCTCGTCGCCGTAGCGGGTGCCCTTCACCTGCGCGACGTAGAGCGCCAGCAGGTAGCAGGCGACGAGCTGGGTCAGGAAGCCCTTCGTGGACGCGACGCCGATCTCCGGGCCGGCGTGGGTGTAGATGACCGCGTCGGACTCGCGCGGGATCGTCGAGCCGTTGGTGTTGCAGATCGCCAGCACCTTGGAGCGCTGGGTCCGCGCATGCCGGATCGCCTGGAGGGTGTCGGCGGTCTCGCCGGACTGGCTGATCGCGACCACCAGGGTGGAGTAGTCGAGGATCGGGTCGCGGTAGCGGAACTCGGAGGCCAGCTCGACCTCGACGGGCGTGCGGGTCCAGTGCTCGATGGCGTACTTCGCGACCATGCCGGCGTAGAACGACGTGCCGCACGCGATGATGATGATCTTGTCGACCTCGCGGATGTCGTCGTCGGAGAGCCGCATCTCGTCGAGCTGCAGCAGCCCGTCCGCGGTACGGCGTCCCAGCAGCGAGTCTGCCACCGCGCGCGGCTGCTCGAAGATCTCCTTGCGCATGAACCAGTCGTGGCCGTCCTTCTCGGCCGCCGAGAGGTCCCAGGTGACGGTGTAGCGCTTGCCGTCGGAGGGGTTGCCGTCGAAGTCGGTGACCTCGACGGCGTCGCGGGTGATCGTGACGACCTGGTCCTGGCCGAGCTCCATCGCCTCACGGGTGTGCTCGATGAACGCGGACACGTCGGAGCCGAGGAAGTTCTCACCGTCGCCGAGCCCCACGACCAGCGGTGAGCTGCGCCGCGCCGCCACGACCCGGTCGGGGTCCTGGCTGTCGACCGCGACCAGGGTGAACGCGCCCTCGAGCTGGCGGCAGATCCGCTGCATGGCCGTGGTGAGATCGACCCCCGACTCGACCTGGAGCTCGAGCAGCTGGGCGGCCACCTCGGTGTCGGTCTCGGAGAGCATGACGTGGTCGTCGGCCTCGATCCGGCCGCGGAGGGCGGCGAAGTTCTCGATGATCCCGTTGTGCACCAGCGCCACGCGGCGGCTGCCACCCGTGTGCGGATGGGCGTTGACGTCGTTGGGCGCGCCGTGGGTGGCCCAGCGGGTGTGGCCGATGCCGGTCGTGGACTCGGGCAGCGGCCGGTCGGCGATCGCCTTCTCGAGGTTGGCGAGCTTGCCGGCGCGCTTCTCCATCGCCAGCGTGCCCCCGGCTGCGTCGTGGACGACGAGCGCGATCCCGGCCGAGTCGTAGCCGCGGTACTCGAGCCGGCGGAGCCCTTCGACCACGACGCCCTGGGCCTGCTGCGGACCCACGTAACCGACGATTCCGCACATGGGTCCCACTGTAGAGGGGAGACGCCGCGGGCCCGGTGAGCTGGCCCTGCGAGCGCCGTACACCGCCGCTGCTGCAAGAATCGAAGCCATGTCGTCTGGCGGAGGTCACCGCAACGGTGGCTCCGACGAGTCGCAGCGCGAGTCATCGCCCTACATCGAGCTCGATCGCGCCGCCTGGGCAGCGCTCGCCGCCGAGACCACGAACCCGCTCAGCGTCGAGGAGATCCGCAGCCTCCAGGGCCTCGGTGAGCAGCTCGACCTCGACGAGGTCCAGGAGGTCTACCTCCCCCTCAGCAAGCTGCTCAGCCTGTACGTCGAGTCGGCGGGCAAGCTGCACCGCGAGCAGGAGGCGTTCCTCCACCAGCGCAACCCGCCCCGCACGCCCTTCGTGATCGGGCTGGCCGGGTCGGTCGCCGTCGGCAAGTCGACCACCGCCCGCGTGCTGCAGCAGATGCTGGCGCACTGGCCCGAGCACCCCAACGTCGCGCTGATCACCACCGACGGCTTCCTCTACCCCAACCACGAGCTCGAGCGCCGCGGCATCCTCCAGCGCAAGGGCTTCCCGGAGTCCTACGACCGCCGGGCACTGCTGCGGTTCGTCGTCGATATCAAGTCGGGCAAGGACGAGGTCGAGGCCCCGACCTATTCCCACCTCGTCTACGACGTCGTGCCCGACGAGAAGGTCGTCATCAAGCGGCCCGACATCGTGATCATCGAGGGGCTCAACGTCCTCCAGCCCGCCCGGGTGCGCGACGACGGCCGCGCGGGCCTGACGCTGAGCGACTTCTTCGACTTCTCCGTCTACGTCGACTCGGGGCGCGACAAGATCCGCGAGTGGTACGTCGAGCGGTTCCTGCGGCTGCGCGAGACGTCGTTCCGCGACCCCGCGTCGTACTTCTCCCGCTACGCCGCGCTCACGCACGAGCAGGCGGTCGCCGAGGCGGAGCGGATCTGGGACACCATCAACGGCCCCAACCTGGTGCAGAACATCCTGCCCACCCGCTCCCGCGCCACCCTCGTGATGCGCAAGGACCGCGACCACTCCGTGCGCTACGTGCGGCTGCGCAAGCTCTGAGCGCCCCCAGGCCGAGCTTGCGAGGGCTGGGACTCAGGCGCCAGGTCGAGCAGCGACGCGACCGACGAAGGAGGTCGCGAGAGCGTGTCGAGACCAGGGCTCATCTGGTCTCTAGGCTCCGCAGGATCCGGTCGACCACTGAGGTCGTCGCCGCCTCCGGCCCCAGGTCGCGTACGACGACCAGCGTGACGACACCGGCGTGGCCTGCGACGCTGACCAGGTCGAGCGCGACCCGCTCGGGCTGGCACGGCCCGCCGGGCGCCGGGCGGACCAGGGCGCTCGTGCGGAGGCCGGCCGAGCCGTCGAGGAGGACGAGGCGGGTGGTGCGGCCGTCGGTGGTCGGGTGGCCGGCGACCGACGTACGCCACCGCCGGGCCTCGCGCAGGTTGACCTGCCGGAGGGTCCCGGGATGCGGGCCGGTCAGCCCCGCGAACCCACGGTTGGACGCCCCTGACGCCTGCGCGCAGTAGCCGTCGTCGAGCACCGCCGGGCCGGCGACGCCCACCATCGGGTCGCCGTGCCGGTCGGCGTAGTAGACGACCTGGTCGGGCTCGCGCACCGTCCACCCCGCCGACTCGGGCGGCACCTCGAAGCTGCCGGCGGGACCGACGACCACCTGCCACGGTGGCTCCGCGGCGCTCGGCGCGCGTCCGCTGTCGGCCCCGGCGAGCACGGCACCGCCGCAGGCCAGCGTCACCAAGGTGGCGACGACGCCGAGGAGGGTGGCGAACCGGTGCATCCCCCGTGTCTAGCCGAGCCCGCCGCCGTCGGCGAACGCCTCTCCACAGGCCGCGGTACGCCGTGCTTATCGCGCGAGCCGGTCAGCCGGGGATTCCGACAGAGGGCGACCTCAGAGCGCGAGCTGCTGGAGCACCACGGCGGCGAGGCGGTCGGCGACGCCCTGGGCGAGGTCGTGCGTGGGCGCCTCGACCATGACCCGCACCAGCGGCTCGGTGCCGGAGGGGCGCAGCAGGATGCGGCCGGTGTCGCCAAGGGCGTACTCCTCCTCGGCCACCGCGGCCGCGAGCACGGCGTCGTCGTCGGCGCGCGCCTTGTCGACACCGGGCACGTTGACGAGCACCTGCGGGAGGCGGGTCACGACGGAGGCCAACGACGCCAGCGACTGGCCGGTCTCGGCCATCCGCTCGAGGACGTGGAGGGCGGTGAGGATGCCGTCACCGGTGGTGGCGTAGTCGCTCATGATCACGTGGCCGGACTGCTCCCCGCCCAGGGTGTAGCCGGACACCCGCATCGCCTCGAGCACGTAGCGGTCGCCGACCTTGGTCTGGCGTACGCCGAGCCCGGCGGCGCGCATGGCCGTGACGAACCCGAGGTTGCTCATCACGGTCGCGACGACGGTGTCCTTGACCAGGCGGCCGGCCTCGGCCATCGAGATCGCGAGCACCGCGAGGATCTGGTCGCCGTCGACGGTCTCGCCCGCGGCGTCGACCGCGAGGCAGCGGTCGGCGTCACCGTCGAGCGCGAAGCCGGCGTCGGCGCCGTGCTCGAGCACCGCGGCCCGCAGCGGCTCCAGGTGGGTCGAGCCGCACTGGTCGTTGATGTTGAGGCCGGTGGGCTTGGCGTGGATCGCGATGACGGTGGCACCGGCCTCGCGCAGCGCGAGCGGGCCGGCCTCGAAGGCAGCGCCTTCGGCGCAGTCGAGTACGACGGTCAGCCCGTCGAGCGGGCGGCGCACCGTGGAGGCGAGGTGGGCGGCGTACTCCTCGACGGCGTTGTCGTAGTGCAGGACCCGCCCGACGTCGCCGCCGGTCGGCTTCTCGAAGACCTGGCCGAGCCGCGACTCGATCTCCAGCTCGAGGGCGTCGCCGAGCTTGACGCCGCCGCGGGCGAGGAACTTGATGCCGTTGTCGGGCATCGGGTTGTGCGACGCGGAGAGCATCACGCCGAGGTCGGCACCGAGCGAGGCGGTGAGGTGGGCGACGCCCGGGGTGGGCAGGACCCCCAGCAGCAGGGCGTCGACGCCCGCCGAGGCGAGGCCGGCCACGACCGCGGCCTCGAGGAACTCCCCCGAGATCCGGGTGTCGCGACCCACGACCGCGAGCGGCCGGTGCCCAGCGAACTCGCCGTGCTCGGCCAGGACCCGGGCGGCGGAAACGGAAAGGTCCAGGGCCAGCGACGCGGTGAGCTCACCGTTCGCCAGACCCCGGACCCCGTCCGTACCGAAGTGTCGGGCCAAGAATCAGCGCTTGCTGAACTGCGGCGCCTTGCGGGCCTTCTTGAGTCCAGCCTTCTTGCGCTCGATGACGCGAGCGTCGCGAGTGAGGAGACCGGCCTTCTTGAGCGAGGGGCGGTTGGCCTCCTCGTCGATGAAGTTCAGGCACCGGGCCACGCCGAGACGCAGCGCGCCGGCCTGACCGGTGATGCCGCCACCGTGGATGCGGGCGATCACGTCGAAGCGCCCCTCGAGCTGCAGCTCGGCGAACGGCTCGTTCACCACCTGCTGGTGCAGCTTGTTGGGGAAGTAGGAGTCGAGCGTGCGGCCGTTGACGACCCAGTTGCCCGTGCCGGGGACGATGCGAACGCGCGCCACGGCCTCCTTGCGACGGCCGGTCGCTGCGGCCGGGGCGATGGTCGCCGGACGGGCGGGGGCGTCCGCGGACGGAGCGCTCTCGGAGCTGTAGGCAACGCCCTGCTCGTCGGCCTCAAAGGTCTCTTCGACCTCGGTGCTGGTGTCAGCCACTGTGTTCCTCAACCTTGCTTTCGACGTCGGGAGTTACTGGGAGATCTGGGTGATCTCGAAGGGAACGGCCTGCTGGGCCGAGTGGGGGTGGGTCGGGCCGGAGTAGACCTTGAGCTTCTTCATCAGCGCGCGACCGAGCTTGTTCTTGGGGAGCATGCCCCACACGGCCTTCTCGATCGCCTTGCGGGCGTCCTTGTCCAGGACTTCGCCGATCGGCGTGGAGGTCAGACCACCCGGGAAGCCAGAGTGGCGGTAGGTCATCTTCGTGGTCCGCTTGTTGCCGGACAGGGCGACCTTCTCCGCGTTGACGACGATGACGAAGTCACCGACGTCCATGTGCGGGGCGTAGATCGGCTTGTGCTTGCCACGCAGGAGGGTGGCGGCCTCGACCGCGAGGCGCCCGAGGATGACGTCCTCGGCGTCGATGACGTGCCAGTCGCGCTGGATGTCACCGGGCTTGGGGCTGTACGTGCGCAAGACAGTTCTCTCTTCTTCGTTCGTGGAGCCTGGAAGGTCAGCCCTCCGGGCGGTGCTGCTGCGGCTTCTGACGAACACGGCCCGGCCTGACATCAGGAGATGGTGTCCGGGACTGCACCCCGACCCGAATGAGGGTCGAGACGCGGCAGGAGTCGCGACAGACAAGAGTACGGGCCGCCTGCCAGCCCGGTCAAAACGCGGTCACGACGCGGTCACGAGGGGCTCCCAGGGAGGGCGCAGGGAGGGGCAAGGCGTGGACACCCGTTAGCGCGGTCCTGGGAGTGCAGATTAGGTTGGGCTGCGTGACTGACTCTCTCACCGTCCGCGACAACCGCACCGGACTGGAGTACGACGTACCGATCCTCGACGGCACCATCAAGGCCGCCGACGTCGGGAAGATCAAGACCGGGGAGGACGCGCCTGGTCTGGCCGTCTACGACCCGGGCTTCGTCAACACCGCCTCGTGCCGAAGCTCCGTGACCTTCATCGATGGCGACAAGGGGATCCTCGAGTACCGCGGCTACCCGATCGAACAGCTCGCCGAGAAGTCCAACTTCCTCGAGGTGGCCTACCTGCTGGTCCACGGGGCTCTGCCGACCAAGGCGGAGTACGAGTCGTGGGTGCACGAGATCACCTACCACACGTTCGTGCACGAGAACGTCAAGGGATTCATGGAGGGCTTCCGCTACGACGCCCATCCGATGGGCATGTTGATGGCCTCGGTCGGCGCGCTCTCGACGTTCTACCCCGACGCCCGCAACATCAGCGACGCCGACAACCGCCACATGCAGATCGTCCGCATGATCGCGAAGATGCCGACGCTGGGCGCCTGGTCCTACCGCCACGCGCAGGGCAAGCCGTTCGTCTACCCCGACAACGAGCTCAGCTACACCGCCAACTTCCTCTCGATGCTCTTCAAGATGAGCGAGCAGCGCTTCGAGGCCGACCCGCGCCTGGTCAAGGCGCTCGACGTGCTGTTCATCCTCCACGCCGACCACGAGCAGAACTGCTCGACCAACGCGGTCCGCTCGGTCGGCTCCTCGCAGGTCGACCCCTACTCCGCTGTCGCGGCCGGTGTCGCCGCCCTCTACGGCCCGCTGCACGGCGGCGCCAACGAGGCCGTGCTGCGGATGCTGCGCCGGATCGGGTCGAAGGAGAACATCCCCGACTTCATCAAGGGCGTGAAGGACGGCAACGAGCGGCTGATGGGCTTCGGTCACCGCGTCTACAAGAACCACGACCCGCGCGCCCAGATCATCAAGAAGGCCTGCGACGACGTCTTCGAGGTCACCGGGGTCAACCCGCTGCTCGAGATCGCCCAGGAGCTCGAGAAGATCGCGCTCGAGGACGAGTACTTCGTCAAGCGCAAGCTCTACCCCAACGTCGACTTCTACTCCGGGCTCATCTATGAGGCGTTCCAGTTCCCGCCCGAGATGTTCACGGTCCTGTTCGCGATCGGCCGGACGCCGGGCTGGCTGGCCCAGTGGCTCGAGCTGGTCCAGGACAAGGAGCAGAAGATCGCGCGGCCCAAGCAGATCTACACCGGCGACCGCACGCTCGACTTCGTGCCGGCCGCCGAGCGCTGGGCCTGACTCATGGGCCTGATCCACTGAACGTCCGACAGCCTCCGCCCGTCTTCTGGGCGGGGGCTGTCGCCTTTCTGTCCCTCGGGCTGCTGGCGCTGGCCGTCGGCTACGGCTGGCTGGGCCCCGACGTCGACCGCGGTGCCGACTTCTGCGAGACCACGGACGGCCTCGTCCGGCAGCCGGTCAACACCTTCAGCAACCTCGGGTTCGTCGCCGCGGGCCTGCTGATCGCCTGGCGGGCCGGGAGCCCGGGCGGTCTGGGCACCGGCACCATGGCGCGGCACCCCGGCCTGGCGACGGCGTACTCCTGCGTGGTCGTGCTCCTCGGCCCCGCGAGCATGGCGATGCACGCCACCGAGTCCGAGGTGGGCGGCCACCTCGACATGGCGAGCATGTACCTCATCGCCGCCTTCGCGTTCGCCTACGCCGCCATGCGGCGCTGGGGACGCGGACCGGGCTTCCTGGTGGCGCTCTTCGTCGGCGTGATCGTGCTCTGCGAGCTGGTCGGGCTGTACGACGCCACCGTCCCGGTGGTGACGTACGCCGGCAACGTGGCGTTCGCCGTCTTCCTGGTCGCCGCGCTGGCGCTCGAGCGCCGGGTGGCGCGGGCGGGTGAGGTGGTGCTCGACACCCGCTGGGCCTGGGCCGCCGTCGCGGTGATCGCCGTGGCCTTCGCCGTGTGGAACACCGCCAAGACCGGCTCGTCGTGGTGCGACCCGGACTCGCTCTACCAGGGCCATGCGGTCTGGCACCTGCTCGGCGCGGTGTCGGCGTGGTGCCTGTACCGGCTCTACGTCAGCGAGCGGCCGGCGGCCGCACCGGTCACCGTGCACGTCGCCGCGGTGTGGGTCGCGGGTGACCGGGCCGCCCAACGGGGGGCGGCCGAGGCGAAGCTCGTCGAGGAGCTGGGGCTGAGCGGCGTGGCCCGGCTGTGCCCGCGCTGCGGGAGCGCGTCCCACGGACGTCCGCAGGCGCTCGGGGCGGCCGACGCCGTCCACGTCAGCATCGCCTACGCCGAGGGGCTGGCGCTGGTCGCGTGGAGCGACCAGCCGGTGGGCGTCGACGTCGAGCGCGACCTCCCTGGCCGCGACGCGGGCGACTACGGCGACCTGCCCGCCTGGACCCGCGCCGAGGCGCTGCTCAAGACCTCGGGTGAGGGGCTGTCGAGAGACCCCGGCGACCCCCCGGACCTGTGGAGCGCCCCGCTGGACCTGCCGGCCGGCTGGGCCGGCGCGGTGGCCTGCGCGGTCGAGGCGGAGGTCAGCTGGCGTCCGGGAGCTCCGGCAGGTCCTCCGCGTCCAGCCACGCCGCGAACAGGTCGGTGAGGTCGGCGCCCGTGTGCTCGGCCGCGAGGGCGAGGAAGTCCGCGGTGGTCACCGTGCCGCCGCGGTTCTGGGACACCCAGGCCTTCAACAGACCGAAGAACGCGTCGTCACCGACGGTGAGCCGGAGCGCGTGCAGGGTGAGCGCGCCCCGCTTGTAGACGCGGTCGTCGAACATCAGCTCCGGGCCCGGGTCGGAGAGCACGAGGTCCTGGTCGAGGCCGGACAGCCGGTCGTGGTGGGTGCGGGCCTGGATGTCGGCGGCGTCGCCGCCCGAGGCCTCCGACCAGAGCCACTCGGCGTAGCAGGCGAAGCCCTCGTGCAGCCAGATGTCGCGCCACTTCGTGAGGGTCACGGTGTTGCCGAACCACTGGTGCGAGAGCTCGTGGGCCACGAGACGGACGGACTCCCAATCGTCGTTGAGGAAGTTGCGGCCGAAGGTCGACAGGCTCTGCGACTCCAGCGGGATCTCGAGGTCGTCGTCGGTCACGACGACCGAGTAGACCGGGAACGGGTAGTCGCCGAACATCTCCGCGAACGTGTCCAGCATCTCCGGCTGCCTCCCGAACGCCTCCTCGAAGCCCGGGTCGGCGTCGGCGGGGACGGCGGCCAGCATCGGGACCGAGGCGTCCTGCTCACGCACCTGGTAGCGCCCGATCTGGACGGTCGCGAGGTACGTCGACATCGGCTCGACCTGCTCGTAGACCCAGGTGACCGCGCTGCTGTGCCGCTTGCGGCTGGCGAGCAGGCCGTTGGCCACCACGCGGTAGTCGGGGTGCGTCGTCACGGTGATGGAGTACGACGCCTTGTCGTCGGGGCGGTCGTTGCACGGGAACCACGTGGGGGCGCCGTGCGGCTGCCCGGCGACGATCACGCCGTCGGCGAGCTCCTCCCAGCCGGCGTCACCGTGGTGGCGGTCGATGAGAGGCCGCGGGTGACCGGCGTACTTCACCACCATACGGAACGTCGCTCCCGCCTCGAGCGGGGTGGCCAGGGTGACGACGAGCCGGTTCTCGCGGGTGCGGTACCTGGCCGGCGCCTTGCCGTTGACGGTCACCTTGGCGACGGTGAGATGGGCGAGGTCGAGCACGACGCGGGTCAGGTCGGTCTCGGCGACCGCGTCGATGACGGCTTCGGCGCGCAAGCTGTTGGCGACCAGCTCGTAGTGGAGGTCGAGCGCGTAGTGGTGCGCGCTCCAGCCGGGGTCGCCGTGGCCGGGCAGGTAGGGATCGGCGGTGGGGAGGTCGGAGCTGGTGCCGGGCAGCTTCACGTGCGGGCCACCCAGGGCCCGATCGGGTTGCCGATCCAGGTCGTCTTGTCGGGCACCGACTCGCCCCTCATCACCAGTGACACGGGACCGACCGTAGCGTGCCGTCCCAGCACCGCCGCGGGGAGGATGACGCTGTTCGGGCCGAGCGTCGAGCCGCGCCGCAGGGTCACCGTGTCCATGGCGAGCATCCGGTCGTGGAACAGGTGGGTCTGCACCACGCTCCCCTGGTTGACGGTCGCTCCCGCACCGAGATCGACCAGGTCGGCCTCGGGCAGCCAGTAGGTCTCGCACCACACGCCACGGCCGATCCGGGCACCCATCGCCCGGAACCAGACGTTGAGCAGCGGGGTACCGACGACGGCCCGGGCGAACCACGGCGCGGCCAGCACCTCGACGAACGTGTCGGCGAGCTCGTTGCGCCAGACGAAGGAGCTCCAGAGCGGGTGGGCGCCCGGGCGGATGCGTCCGACGAGCAGCCACTTGGCGGCCGCGGTGACCACCGCGGCCATCAGCCCGCCGACGACGAGGACCAGCCCGGCCAGGAGCACCGCGGCCACGACGCCCGGGCCGTCGAGCAGCGCGGCGAGCGTGACCGCGGCGCCACCGGTCAGGGCGGTGGCCAGCATCACCGGGACCAGGCGGCCCAGCTCGACCACCGCGCGCAGCACCTTGAGCCGGACGGGTGGGTGGTAGGTGCGCCCCGCGTCGGCGGTGGCCGCGGCGCGGCGCAGGGGTGCAGGTGGGCTGCCCAGCCAGGACTCGCCGGCCTTGGCGGACTTGCGCCGCGGGGCCGCCGAGAGCACTGCCACCAGCGACGCCTTCGGGACCTTGCGGCCGGGAGCGGCCATGCCGGAGTTGCCGACGAAGGCGCGCTTGCCGACCTTCACCCGCTCGACCCGCAACCAGCCGCCACCGAGCTCGTAGCCGCCGATCAGCGTGTCGTCGGCCAAGAAGGCCTGGTCGTTGACGGCGGTGAGCGACGGCACCATCAGCACGGTGGAGGCCTCCACGTCGGTGCCGATGCGCGCCCCCAGCCGGCGCAGCCACCAGGGCGTGAGCTGGGAGGAGTACAGCGGGAAGAGCCAGGTCCGGGCCTCGTCGAGCACTCGCATCGTGGCCCACACCGCCAACCCGGCACGGCTGCGCACCGGGTGCACGCCCGCCTCGATGGCGAGCGCCGCCGTGCGCACGACGCCGAGCACGAGGGCGCCGATGACCACGAGACCGAGCACGGTGCCGAGCGGCAGCCAGACGACCAGCCCCAGCAGCTCGCCGTACGACGTCGGCTGGGTGAGGGCGAGCAGCGGTCCGGCGACGGCGGCCACGGTGACCAGCGGGATCAGGGAGAGGGCGACCGCCGTCACGGCGTAGGCCAGGACCCAGGCCGGGTGGCTGGCGGGCGGGCCGGACCACGGGCCGCGGGCGCCGCCGGCTACCTGGACCGCCGGCGAGCCGGACCAGTACTCCCCCGCGGGAACGCTGCCGAAGACCGCGGACCCGGGCGCGACCTCCGCGTCGTCGCCCACCTGCGCACCGGGCAGGAGCATCGAGCGAGCGCCCAGCCGGGCCCGGGCACCGACGGTGATCCGGCCCAGGCGGAGCACGTCGCCGTCGATCCAGTAGCCGCTCAGGTCGACCTCGGGCTCCACCGAGCAACCCTCGCCGAGGGTCAGCCAGCCCGTGACCGGCGGCAGGCTGTGCAGGTCGACGCCGCGACCGACGCGGGCACCCAGGAGCCGCGCGTACCAGCGCACGTACGGCGCACCTGCGAGGCCGGTGGCGCCCAGCTCGTCAGCCAGCCGGTTGGCGATCCACAGCCGCAGGTGGGCCTTGCCCCCGCGTGGGTGGTCGCCGGGCTCGACGGGCCGCAGCAGCACCCGGCAGCCGGCAGCGGCCAGCAGCATCCGGCCCGGCGGCGTCACGAAGACCAGCCACGAAACCAGCACCAGGGGCCAGGAGACGGTGGGCAGCCAGTCGAGCCCGAGCAGGACGAGGGCGTGGCAGCCCAGGGCGACCCACGTGAGCCACCGAGGCCCGGCGACGGCGCGCAGGGCGAGCGTCGCGAACACCTGGCCGGCCTGGGTCTTGACGGGGATGGGCGGCACGGTGCGATCGGAGACCGGGCCGGCCTCGCCCATCGCGTCGAGGTAGCCGGCCAACGCGCCCACGGTCGGCCGCTCGTAGATGTCACCGACGGCGACGTCGGGGAAGCGGGCGCGCAGCCGCGACACCATCTGCGCGGCGGTGAGGCTGCCGCCACCGTGGTCGAAGAAGTCGGCCTCCGGCGTGGAGACCGAGGCACCGAGGACCTCCTCCCAGAGGCCCGCAACCCAGCCGGCAGTGCCGTCGAGCGTCGCCGGCCGCGCGGTCGCGTCGGCGCCGGGCTGCGACGACGGCAGGGGCCACGGCAGCACATCCCGGTCGACCTTCCCGGAGGTCTTGGTCGCGATCACGTCGACCTCGGCCAGCCGGGGCACCAGCGCCGCGGGTAGGTCGCGGCGGAGCATCTCGAGCGCGGTGCCCTGGTCGTAGGCCGGGTCCGCCGCCGGGTCGGTCACGACGTAGCCGACCAGCAGCTGGTTGCCGGATGCCGTACGCCGTACCGCGGCGGCTGCACCGACCACTCCGGGCAGCGCGAGCAGCGCACTGTCGATCTCACCGAGCTCGATCCGGCGGCCGCCGAGCTTGACCTGGTCGTCCGCGCGGCCACCGAAGAGGAGGCCGTCGGGGTCGAAGACGACAAGGTCGCCCGAGCGGTAGGCGCGCGCCCAGCCGAGCGTCGGCATCGCGGCGTACTTCTCGGCGTCCATCGCCTGGTCGAGGTAGCGGGCCAGGCCGACCCCGCCGATGATCAGCTCGCCGGTCTCCCCCGGTGCGACGTGCCGTCCCTCGCCGTCGACCACCGCGAGGTCCCAGCCGTCCAGCGGCAGGCCGATCCGCACGGGCCCGACACCGGTCAGCTCGGCGCCGCAGGCGACGACCGTGGCCTCCGTGGGGCCGTAGGTGTTCCAGACCTCGCGGCCGGGGGCGACCAGGCGCGCCGCGAGCTCGGGCGGGCAGGCCTCGCCGCCCATGATCAGCAGCCGGACCCGGTCGAGCGACTCCGCCGGCCACAACCCCACCAGCGTCGGCACGGTCGACACCACGGTGACCCCGTTGGCCACCAGCCACGGCCCGACGTCGATCCCGCTGCGGACCAGCGCCCGGGGCGCCGGCACCAGGCAGCCGCCGTACCTCCAGGCCAGCCACATCTCCTCGCACGACGCGTCGAAGGCCACCGACAGGCCGGCCATCACCCGGTCCCCCACGCCCAGGGGCTCGGCCTGGAGGAACATCCGCGACTCGGCGTCGACGAAGGCCGCGGCACTGCGATGGGCGACCGCGACCCCCTTGGGCCGGCCGGTCGATCCCGACGTGAAGATGATCCAGGCGTCGTCGTCCAGCCCGGGCTCCTCGGGCTCGAGCGACGCCCCGGACCGGCGGACGGCGATCACCAGGTCGTTGCCCACGACTGCGGAGACGCCGGCCTCGTCGAAGACCAGGCGGGCGCGCTCGTCGGGGTCGTCGGCGTCGACCGGCACGTAGGCGGCGCCGGCGAGCAGGACCCCGAGGATCGCCACGTAGAGGTCGGTCGTGCCCGAGCTGATCCGCACCCCGACCCGGTCGCCGCGTCCGACGCCGGCCGCGTTGAGCTCGGCCGCGACACCCTCCGCGGCCTCCTCGAGCTCGGCGTAGGTCAGCACCCCGACACCGGCGTCGACCGCGCTGTCGTCGGCCGCCTGGGCGACCGTGGCGCGGAAGATGTCGACCAAGGTCCGCGGCTCAGGAGCGTGGGCACCCCGCAGGAGAGGTGCGTGCGGGGCGTCGGACACGGCGGAACGCTGTCGGTCCCAGGTGAACAACAGGTGTCGGTGTCAGTCCGTGGTCCACGCCGAGAGTCACGGCGCATGTGGCACGGTTCGGCCCATGCGCGTCGGGATCGTGGGGCTGGGGATGGGCGGGGCGACGCTCGCCTGCCTGCTCGCCGACCGCGGCCTCGACGTCACCGTGATCGAGCAGGCCGAGGACCCGCGACCGGTCGGCGCCGGGATCTGGCTCCAGGCGATGGGCCAGCAGGTGCTCGACCGGCTGGACCTGCTCGCCCCGCTGGCCGCGGTGTCGCGCCCCGTGTCGCAGGTGCGCATCGACAGCTCCCGTGGCCGCACGCTGCTCGACCTCGGGTACGACGCCGTCCCCGGCGCGACACCGGCCCTCGGCGTGCACCGCGGGGCGCTGTTCTCCCTGCTGCACGACGCCGTGCGGAGGCGCGGTGTGCCGATCCACCTCGGGGTGCCCGTCACCGGGGTGCGCCCGACCCCCGGTGGCCTGGCGCTCGAGACCACGCGCGGCGACCACTCGGCGTACGACCTGGTGGTGGGGTGCGACGGCAGCCGCTCCCGCGTGCGGCAGAGCATGAACGTCACGGTGCGCGACCGGGTCTACGAGTACGGCGCGCTGTGGGCGATCGTCGACGACCCCCAGGGGCTGGCGGGCGACTGTCTCTACCAGTGCCTGCGCGGCACCCGCGACTACCTCGGTGTGCTCCCCACGGGACAGGACCGCAGCTCGGTCTTCTGGTCGACCCGGCAGCGCGACATGGCCGGCGTGCTGGCGCGCGGGCTCGACGCCTGGCGCGACGAGGCGCGGGTGCTCGCCGGTGACTTCGCGGCCCTGCTCGACAGCGTCGACGAGCTGCTGCCCGCGACCTACCGCGACGTCGTCGTGCGCACGCCGGGGCACACGACCCGGAAGCGTCAGGCCTGCTCGTTCTCGGGCCGACCCGGGTCGTCGTACGCCGGCTCGGGCTGGTGGCTGCGCAGCGCCTCGAGCTGCGCGCACACCGCGATGCCGTAGAACAGCGAGATCGACGACAGCAGGCTCCACAGCAGCAGTGCGACGATGCCCGCGAGCGGGCCGTAGGTGCTGCCGAACGAGCCGCTCACGTTGACGTAGAGCGACAGCGCGGCGGCGGCCAGCATACTGAGGGCGACGGCAATGCCCGCCCCGAGCGCCAGCCACGACAGGGCCGGCTGTCGGCGACGCGGAGCGTGGTCGAAGAGCACCGCGACGGTGACGACGAGCAGCACCAGCCCGACCGGCCAGCGCGCCACCTGCCAGGTGGTGTGGGCGCCGTCCGACCAGCCGTACTCCGCCACCATCGCGTCCCCGAAGGCCCCGCCCGCGACGAGCAGCAGGAAGCCGAGCCCCACCGGCACCGCCAGCACGCCGGTCAGCCCCGCGGCCCGCCCGTACTTCGCGAGCGCCGGCCGGTCACGGCGGATGCCGTAGATCCGGTTGCTTCCCCGCTCCACCTGGCCCATTGCGGTCGTCATCGACACCACGGCGAACAGCAGACCGAAGACGAGAGCCAGCTCGCCCTTGCCCTCCGGGCCCTCCGCGATCGCGCCCACGAGCGCGTCGTCGCCGCTCGAGCCGGGCGAGACGGCGTTGACGGTGCGCGCCACGACCTGCGCCCACCGGTCCTCGTCGATGTCGGCGGCGAGACCGGTGACCGCGAGCAGGAACGGCACCACCGCCAGGCAGGTCTGGAGGGCCAGCGCACGGCTGTTGGTGAACCCGTCGCCGTACCGGAACCGCACGAAGCTGCTGACCACCACCTGCCGCAGCCCGTGCCGGCGCGCGAGGTGCCAGGCGTCCTCGGCGTCGAGCTCGTCACCGTCCATGTCAGTGGTGACGGGAACCGTACGTGCCGTCGTCATCCGGGCACCCTACGTCGGCCGCACCGGGCTGAGGCGCCAGGTTCTTCGCGGGTGCCCAGCGGACTCTAAGCAACGTCACAGGCTGGCCCGGCAGGGTCGTCGACATGAGCCAGTACCCGACCTTCCCGCCGCCGGACTCCAACCCCTACGAGTCCACCCAGCCGCTGCCGTCCGCCTCTTCGGCAGCGACTGGGGCGGGTTCCCCGCCGGACCCGACATCCCCACCGACGCCCCCTCGTCGTGGTCGGGCCGGCTTCGCCGCCGCCGTCGTCGGCGCCTCGCTCCTCGTGGGCGGGGCGGCCGGCGCCGGCGGCGCCGCGGCCTGGAACGCGTACGACGACGAGCCGGCGCTGAGCAGCACGGTGAGCCCGAGCGACCGCACCACCTCCGAGGTGGTCAGCACCCCCGACTCCGACGCCCCCGCCGGGAGCGTCGAGGAGGTGGCCGCCGCGGTCCTGCCGTCGGTGGTGAAGCTCGACGTCTCGGGCGCCGCCGACGAGCTCACCGGCACCACCGAGGCCGGCTCGGGCTCGGGGATCATCCTCAGCTCCGACGGCCAGATCCTCACCAACGCCCACGTCGCCGAGCTGGCCGGCGAGGGCGGGGAGATCACGGTCTCCTTCAACGACGGGACGAAGGCCTCGGCCCGGGTCCTCGGAACCGACCCGCTCACCGACACCGCCGTGCTCCAGGCCGAGGACGTGAGCGGGCTGACGCCGGCCACCATCGGCAAGTCCGGCAACCTCGACGTGGGCGAGCAGGTCGTCGCGATCGGCTCCCCGTTCGGGCTCGAGTCGACCGTCACGAGCGGCATCGTCAGCGCGCTCGACCGCCCGGTCGACGTCGGCTCCGACGGCCAGGGCAACAGCACGACGTACCCCGCCATCCAGACCGACGCCGCGATCAACCCCGGCAACAGCGGCGGCCCGCTGGTCGACATGGACGGCAACGTGGTCGGTATCAACTCCTCGATCCGGACGGCGTCCAACGGGGTCATGCAGGAGGAGTCCGGCTCGATCGGGCTGGGCTTCGCGATCCCCATCGACGCGGTGCTGCCGATCGTCGAGCAGCTCGCCGCCGGCGAGACCCCCACCCACGCGCGCCTCGGCATCACCGTCACCGACGTCGCCGACTCCAGCGGCGCCGAGGTGGTGGAGGGCGCCCTGATCGACCAGATCAGCGACGGCTCCGCGGCCGGTGCCGCCGGCCTCGAGGACGGCGACGTGATCACCAAGGTCGACGACCGGATGATCTCCAGCGCCGACGGTCTCGTGGCCACCATCCGCAGCTACCGACCCGGCGACGACGTCACGGTCACCTACGTCCGTGACGGCGAGTCCGCCACCACCACCCTCACCCTCGACTCCGACGCCGACCAGGACGCCTCCTGACCCCTCCCCCCACGAACGCCGTCCGGGAAAGTACGGAACGTTTTCGACCTGAACCACGCCGGTCCGAGTCGATTGCGTTCCGTACTTTCCCGGCGGACCAGCGTCAGGCGAGGCGCTTCTGGAACTCCCCGGACCGCTCGACGGCGACGAAGCCGAGACGCTCGTTGACGCCGATCATGTGACCGTTGACCTCGGCGTTCCAGGTCAGCACGCGGCGGGTGAACGGGGACTCGCGCTGGAGCAGGGCGAGGTTGGCGACCTTGACGGCCATGCCGAGCCGGTAGCCGCGGTGGTCACGCCGTACGAGCGTGCCCCACTGGTAGGCGCGGCCGGGCTCGTGCACGGTGGTGGCGATGTCGGTGTAGGCGACCACGGTGCCGGCGGCGTCGAGGGCCACGGTGTTGAACTTCGTGCGGCCCTGCTTGCGCGTCAGCTCCTCGCCCTCACGCAGCGCCTCGATGTCGACGGCCTCCTGCTCGCGCTCCAGGTCCCCGGTGGGCGCCTCCGTCATCAGCGTCGAGCTGAGCTCGGCCCACCCGTGCACGAGGTCGTCGGGGATCGGTCCGACCCACGATCTCAGGGAGTACGCCGGGTGGTAGCGCGCCGCGTCGGACGCGAGCTCGGCGAGCAGCCGGTCGGAGACGGACAGCGTGAGCTCGCGCAGCACGTCACCGAGCCCGAGCCGGTAGCCGCGCGCGAGCGCGAACTCCAGCCCCGGTGAGCCCTCACCTGTGGAGCCGAGCTCGTAGGCCCACGCCGCCTCGCTGTTGAGGACGGTGCGTCCCTCGGCGCACACGGCCTCCTCGACCACGGCGAGCATCGCGCTGCCGTAGCCGCGGCGCCGGTGCTCGGGGACGGTGCCCACGGCGACCTCGGCGTGGTCGAGGCTGTCGAGCAGGGGCATGCCCGCGAAGCCGGCCGTGACCGCCTCACCGTCGATCTCGCCGACCCAGCCCAGGCGGCGCCGGCTGCGGCTGGGCTCCTGCATCGAGATCCGCAGCTCCGGCAACGTCCACGGGGTCGCGTAGTCCTCGCGTCCGTGGCGCTCCGCGCGCTCGTAGGCGTCGTGCCAGGCGTCGAAGGTGTCGTCGTCGAACGGGTCGACCGGCCGGATCTCGAGCTCGCTCATCGGACCCGCTGCACCCGCCCCTCGTCCCAGACGGGTCCGTCGGACTCGTAGACCTCGCCGTCGGCACCGTAGACCAGGAACCGGTCGAACCCGCGCGCGAACCACCGGTCGTGCGTCACTGCCACGACGGTGCCCTCGAAGGCCTCGAGGCCTTCCTCCAGTGCCTCGGCCGACTGCACGTCGAGGTTGTCGGTGGGCTCGTCGAGCAGCAGCAGGGTGGCACCGGAGAGCTCGAGCAGCAGGATCTGGAACCGGGCCTGCTGCCCGCCCGAGAGCGACTCGAACTTCTGCTCGCCGGCATGCGCGAGCTCGTAGCGGTCGAGGACCCGGGCCGCCTGCTCGCGGCCCATCCCCGCGCGGCCACCGGGCGAGCCGTCACCGCGATGCAGGATGTCGAGCAGCGCCCGCCCCGTCAGCTCGGGGTGGTCGTGCGTCTGGACGAACCAGCCCGGACGGACCCGCGCCCCCAGCTTGGCCTTGCCGGTGTGCGGCACCGGCTTGATCTCCACGTCGCCCACCGGCAGGTGCTCGACGTCCGGGTCGCTCCCCCCGGCGGCCAGCAGCCGCAGGAAGTGCGACTTGCCGGAGCCGTTGGACCCGAGCACAGCGACCCGCTCGCCGTACCAGACCTCGAGGTCGAAGGGCCGCATCAGCCCCGAGAGCTCGAGGTTCTCGCACACGACGGCGCGCTTGCCCGTGCGGCCGCCCTTGAGCCGCATCGTCACCTGCTGCTCGCGCGGCTGCTCGGTCGGTGGCCCGGCCTCCTCGAACTTGCGGAGCCGGGTCTGGGCGGCGCGGTACTGGCTGGACATGCCGTCGTTGTACTCGGCCTTGATCTTGAGGCGCAGCACGAGCGCCTTGATCTTGGCGTGCTCCTCGTCCCAGCGCCGGCGCAGCTCCTCGAAGCGGGCGAACCGGTCCTTGCGGGCCTCGTGGTAGCTGGCGAAGCCGCCCGGGTGGGTCCACACGAGGTTGCCCGCGTGGCCGAGCTCGACCGTCACGACCCGGGTCGCGGTGTGGTCGAGCAGCTCGCGGTCGTGGCTGATGAACAGGATCGTCTTCTCGGACTCGCGGATGCGCTGCTCGAGCCAGATCTTGCCGGGTACGTCGAGGAAGTTGTCCGGCTCGTCGAGCAGCAGCACCTCGTCGGGCCCGGCGAGGAGGTACTCCAGCACCAGACGCTTCTGCTCGCCGCCCGAGAGCGTGCGCAGCTCGCGGTACTTCGCCTTGTCGTAGGAGACCCCGAGCCCCTTGATGGTGCAGACGTCCCAGGTGACCTCGACCTCGTAGC
This sequence comes from Nocardioides szechwanensis, assembly GCF_900103935.1. Taxonomy (GTDB): domain Bacteria; phylum Actinomycetota; class Actinomycetes; order Propionibacteriales; family Nocardioidaceae; genus Nocardioides; species Nocardioides szechwanensis. Next base: position 176,236 of record NZ_FNIC01000005.1, on the reverse strand, counting down.
CGCCGGCGTCGGCGTACTCCGCCAGCGCCTCGGCGTAGGCCATCTGCGTCTTCTCGTCGTCGGTCTCCATGAGCGCCAGCTCCCACTGCTCGACCGCGGCGCTCGCCACGCGGACCCGCGCCGGCGACACACTGAGGAGGAGGTCGGCGACGGTGGGCTCCGGCCCGAGACCGGCGTCGACCATCTGCCGCATCACGCCCAGCCCGCCGCTGCGGGTCACGGCTCCCGCATGCGGCACCAGGTCGCCGGTGATGATCTTGAGCAGCGTCGTCTTGCCGGCGCCGTTGGCGCCGACCAGCGCCACCTTCGCGCCCTCACCGACGCGGAACGAGACGTCGTCGAGCAGTACCCGGCCGTCCGGCAGTTCGAAGCGCACTCCGCTGACCTCTACGTGTCCCACGTCGACCGATTCTCCGGCATCGCGGGGCCAAGGGCATCTTCTTTAGCGGTCGTTCCCGCCCGTCGCGTGAACACGAGGTGAGCGGGCTGTTTACCATTCGGTGTCATGACGGCACAGGCGGAGGTCGCGGAGGGCGACACCGAGGCTCCCCGCCCCCGCCGCAGCGGCGTCCGCGCCGCCGCGATGGCCGTGTGGGTCGCCGCGATCGCCTTGTGGTGGTGGCGCTTCGGCATCCCGAACGACTCGCTCACCGTGATGATCACGCTCTGGGTGGGCACGATCGCGTGGAACATCGAGGCACATCCGCGACACCACCTCAACTTCCTGAAGGACTGGTGGTTCCCCGCCGCGCTGCTGACCTTCTACTTCTTCAGCCGCGGCCTCACCGACGAGCTCGGCATCCCGGTCCACTGGACGATGCCGATCGACGCCGACCGCTGGCTCGGGTTCGGCACCACGCCGACGGAGCTGCTCCAGGACGCGTGGTGCGGCGATCCGTGCACCCGCGACAGCGACCCCCGCTGGTACGACGTCCTGTTCACGAGCGTCTACGCCACCCACTTCCTCACCGGCCTGACCATCGCGGGGGTCCTGTGGATCCGCAACCACGACGAGTGGCAGGTCTGGATGCGCCGCTTCATCGGTCTCAACTTCGGCGGGCTGGTCATCTACGTGGCCTACCCGATGGCGCCGCCGTGGCTGGCCGCCGAGGAGGGCCTCATGGGGCCGGTCGAGCGGCTCACCTCCCGAGGGTGGCGCGACATCGGGCTGCAGCGCGTCGACGTCATCCTCAACGGCGTCGGCAACCCGACGGCGGCGATGCCGTCCCTGCACTTCGGTACGGCGTTCCTGATCGCGCTCTACGCCATCTGGCGCTGGCGCTCGCCGTGGCGGTGGGCGCTGCTGGTCTACCCGACCGTCATGGGCCTGGTCCTCGTCTACTACGGGGAGCACTACGTGGTCGACCTGATCGCCGGAGGCGCACTCGCCTGGCTGGTGATGGTGCTGGCTCGCTGGTGGGAGAAGCGACGCGGAGGCCCCGTCGACGACCACCCCCCCGGGCCAGGTGGCCGCGACCGACGTACGTCTCTGACGGGTCCCTTCTACCTGTCAGTAGCATCGGGGCAGCCGACGAGGAAGAGGGGCCGACCCGATGCAGCTGGAGCTGTCCGAAGAGGACCAGAAGTTCCGCGAGGAGATGCGCACGTTCTTCACCACCGAGGTCTCCGAGGAGATCCGCCGGACAGTGATCGAGGGGCGTGAGCTGACCAAGGAGCAGATCGTCGAGGCGCAGCAGACGCTCAACGCCGCCGGCCTCGCGGTCCCCCACTGGCCCGAGGAGTACGGCGGCCGCGGCTGGACCGACCTGCAGCGCCACATCTGGCTCGAGGAGCTGCAGCGCGCCGGCGTACCGACCCCACTGGCGTTCAACGCCTCGATGATCGGCCCGGTCATCGCCCACTTCGGCACCGAGGAGCAGAAGAAGGAGTTCCTGCCGAAGACCGCCAACCTCGACATCTGGTGGAGCCAGGGCTTCTCCGAGCCCGACGCCGGCTCCGACCTGGCCAGCCTGCGCACGACCGCCGTCAAGGACGGCGACGACTGGGTGGTCAACGGCCAGAAGGCCTGGACCACGCTCGGCCAGTTCGGCGACTGGATCTTCACGCTGGTGCGCACCGACCCCGACGTGAAGAAGCAGGCCGGCATCTCGATGCTCCTCATCGACATGACCAGTCCCGGTCTCGAGGTGCGCCCGGTCCAGCTGATCGACGGCAGCTACGAGGTCAACGAGGTGTGGTTCGACGACGTACGGGTCCCGGCCGACAACCTCGTGGGTGAGCTCAACGGCGGCTGGACGATCGCGAAGTTCCTGCTCGGCAACGAGCGCGTCGGCGTCGCTCCGGTCGGCTCCACCAAGCGGATCCTGGCCCGCGCCAAGGACCTCGCCAAGGAGACCTCCGACGGCGAAGGCGGCACCCTGCTGGACGACCCGCTCGTGCGCGCCCGGATCGTCGAGCTCGAGAACGAGCTGCTCGCCCTCGAGCTCACCGCACTGCGCGTCGTCGCACACTCCGCCGACGGTGAGCCGCACCCGGCGTCGTCGGTGCTCAAGCTCAAGGGCACCGAGCTCCAGCAGGCGGTCAGCGAGCTGATGGTCGACCTGGCCGGCCCCGCGTCGGTCGCCAGCGGCGCCGGCGACGCCTCCGACCTGGCCGAGTGGGCGCGGATCTCCACGCCGACCTACCTCAACCTCCGCAAGGCCTCCATCTACGGCGGCTCCAACGAGATCCAGCGGCAGATCATCAGCCGCACGATCCTCGGGCTCTGAGCCGAAGGGACTGACATGGACTTCACGTACGACGACGAGCAGGAGGCCCTGCGAGACGCGGTCCGCGGACTGGTCGGCAAGGCCTACCACGACTACGAGCAGCGCCGCCAGGCGGTCAAGGAGGACCCCGGCTTCAGCGAGCAGCAGTGGGCCCGCCTCGCCGAGATGGGCGTCCTCGGGCTGCCCTTCGCCGAGGAGGACGGCGGCGTGGGTGCCGGCCCGACCGAGATCGGCATCGTGTGCCAGGAGCTCGGCCGGACCATCGCCCCGGAGCCGTTCCTCGCCTCCGTGGTCCTGGCCGGCGGGCTGGTCTCCGCCGCCGGCACGCCCGAGCAGCGGGCCGAGGTGCTCGGCGCGCTCGCGGCCGGCGAGCGCCTGCTGGCCTTCGCCCACGACGAGCCGGGCCGCCGCTGGGGAGCCTCGGCCGAGCAGGTCACCGCGTCGGCCGACGGCGACTCCTGGAGCCTCACCGGCGTCAAGGAACCCGTGCCGCACGGCGCCCGCGCCGACCTGCTGGTCGTCAGCGCCGCGCTGCCCGAGGGCGGCACCGGCCTCTTCCTCGTCCAGCCCGACGCCGACGGGGTCACCCGCGAGGGCTATGCGACGTACGACGGCGGGCGGGCCGCCAAGGTCGCCTTCGACGGCGCCGCCGCCACGCCGCTCGGCGAGGCCGGGCTCGACGTCACGGCCAGCATCGCCACCGTGCAGGACATCACCCGGGTCATGGCCGGCAACCAGGCGCTCGGCGCGATGCAGACCCTGCTCAAGGCGACCACCGACTACCTCAAGACCCGCAAGCAGTTCGGGGTCACCCTCAACACCTTCCAGGCGCTCAACTTCCGCGCGGCAGACATGTACACCTCGCTGGAGCTCACGCACAGCCTGGTCGCGTGGGCCACGATGGTGATCGCCGCGGGCGACCCCGACGAGGTGGCCGAGGCCGCCGCCCGGGCCTCGCTGCAGGTCAGCCGCGGTGGGCGCCACGTCGGGCAGGAGGCGATCCAGCTGCACGGCGGCATCGCGATGACCGCGGAGTACAGCGTCGGCATGTTCGTCGCCCACCTCACCGCACTCGACCACCTGCTCGGCGACGGCAACCACCAGGTACGCGTGCTGTCGACCAAGGTGGCCGACTACGACGCCCTGGACCCGCTCGACGTGTGAACCGGGCGGAGAGTGGGCAAGGAGCGCGTATGAAGACTCTCCCCCGGGCCACGGCCCCATTCGTCGCCGTCATCGCGCTGGCCGCCTCCCTGTCGGCCTGCAGCGGCGACGGAGACGACGACGACCAGGACGCGACGCCCGACGCGACGTCCCAGACCTGCCGACTGGCCGCGGTCGCCCACGCCGCCCTGGACGGGCCACGCGACGGCGTGGCCCGGGGCCAGTTCACCACCGGAGGCCTGGCCGCCTACGACACCGCCATGGGCCGGCTCGCGGAGGCGGTGGCGTCCGAGGGTGAGATCGATGCGGAGGTCACTCAGGCGGTGCTCGGGCTGATGGGTGCCTACAGCCGGACCCGGTCCTTCGCCGAGGAGAACGCCCTCGCCACCTCCTACCAGAGCATCACGGCCAAGGCGCTGCCCGCGGCCGAGGTGCGCCTGTACGGCGAGCTGGTCGCGGTGTGCCCCGCCCTGAACGACACCGACGACGAGAGCTGACCGCCGAGTCGGAGGTCCCCGAGCAAAACCCCGTGCGGTGGGTGGCGCCGAGGCGCTACACATCTCCTGTGAAAGAGCTCTGGAGCGACCCGGCCTGGCTGGCCGGCGCCCATGCGTGGATCGACGAGCAGACCGCCTCGCTCGGGCTGGTGCGCGCGGGCGAGGTCGAGCAGCCGCACCTGGAGACGTGGTCGACGGTGCTCAAGGTGCCGACGACGACCGGGCCGGTCTGGTTCAAGGCCAACCACGGTCCGCTCGAGCACGAGGCGGCCCTCGTCACGTTGCTCACCGAGCGGGTCCCGGACCTCGTCCAGGCCCTCCTGGCGGTCGACCTCGACCGCGGCTGGATGCTGATGAGCGACGGCGGCGAGCGACTCCGTGAGCTGATCGAGGTCGAGCAGAGCCTCGAGCGGTGGCACCACGCCCTGGACGCCGTGGCCCGGATCAGCCTGGCGCTGGAGGACGACGTCGACCACCTGCTCGCCCTCGGCGTACCGGACCTGCGGCTCGCCACCCTCCCCGCGGGCTACGCCGCCCTGATGGACGAGATCGACGCCGAGCCGCGCTTCCGCGAGGCCGCAGCCCAGGTGGCCGACCTGTCCGCGCGGCTCGCGCCGTACGGCATCCGCGACAGCGTGCAGCACGACGACCTCCACGACGGCCAGATCTACGTGCGCGACGGCCGCCACTGGGTCCTGGACTGGGGTGACGCGTGCGTGTCCCACCCGTTCTTCGTGCTGTCGGTCGCGCTCGAGGGCCAGCTCGCCTGGGGGCTCGACGACGAGGAGAGCTCCGTCGACACCGCCCCCTTCCGCGACACGTTCCTCGCGCCCTACGCGGCCGCCTACCCGCACCTCTCGCACGCCGACCTGGCGGAGGCGGTGCGGCTGGCGACCCGGCTGGGGTGGGCCGTGCGCGCGGTCAACGGCCACATCGCCGGCGACAAGGACCAGACGGTGACCCGGCTGACGATGTTCGTCGACGGTGGCGTCTAGGACTGAGCCGCTGCGAGGGCCTAGGCGCGGCGCGACTCCAGCACCCGGAAGCCCTTGGCACTGGCCAGGCGCTCGGTCGGGTAGCCCTGCTCCCCCAGCCAGCGCTGGAGGGAGTCGGCGCCGAGGTTCTTGCCGACGACCATGACCGCGCGCCCGCCCGGCGCCAGGCGCGGCAGCCAGGTCAGCAGCAGCTCGTGGAGTGCCTGCTTGCCGATCCGGATCGGCGGGTTCGACCAGATCTCGTCGTACGTCGCAGTCGTGTCGACGCCGTCGGGGGTCGCGGCCACGAAGCGGTCGCCCACGCCGAGCGACGCGGCGTTCTCGTTGGCCAGCAGCACGGCCCGCTCGTTGACGTCGACGGCCGTCACGACCGCGGTCGGAGCGGCGACGGCGATCGCGAGCCCGATCACGCCGAAGCCACAGCCCAGGTCGAGGACCCGCCCACCCGCGGGCGGCTCGGTCTCGCGGAACAGGATCGACGTACCGATGTCGACGCGGCCGTTGGCGAAGACCCCCGACCCGCTGGTCAGGCGCAGCTCGTGGCCCCACACCGAGGCGACCACGGGAGAGCGCTTGAACGCGACCGCCGGGTCGGCCGAGAAGTAGTGGTCATCCATCGCGTCGGGCCCTCGTCGTCGTGGCCCGCGAGGCCATCTCGGCGTCGGCTGGGTAGGCGACCTCCTCGAGCGTGAGCCCGTGCGGGTGGGCCACCGTCACCGACGGGTCGCGCCGCCCCGCGTGGAGGATCCGGCCCGCCCACTCTGGCGACTCGCGGCCGTCGCCGACGGCCAGCAGGCAGCCGACCAGCGCGCGCACCATGCTGTGGCAGAACGCGTCCGCGCGCACCGTGGCCTCGGCGAGCCCCGCGGGCGAGCGCGACCACGACAGGTCGAGCAGCGTGCGGATCGTGGTGGCGCCCTCGCGACGGCGGCAGAAGGACGCGAAGTCGTGGTGGCCGACCAGCAGCGCCGACGCCTCGTTCATGGCATCGATGTCGAGCGGGCGTGACCAGACCAGGACGTGGTGCCGGGTCAGCGGGTCGACCAACGCGGGGTCGTCGGCGATCCGGTAGGCGTAGCGCCGCCACAGGGCCGAGAACCGGGCGTCGAAACCGGGCGGCGCCTCGCCGACGTCACGCACCCGCACGTCGGCCGGCAGCACCCCGTTGAGCCGGCGCAGCAGGTGGGGCGGGACCTGGTCGCGGTCCACGTCGACGTGGACGACCTGCCCGCGGGCGTGCACCCCTGCGTCGGTGCGCCCCGCGCAGACCGTCGCGACCGACTCGCGCCGCAGGACCGTCATCAGCGCGTGGTTGAGCACGTCCTGCACCGTGCGCAGCCCCGGCTGGGTCGCCCAGCCGTGGAAGTCGGTGCCGTCATAGGCACACTCGATCCTCAGCCGCACCCGCCCAGTTTCGCAGGTCGGGATAATGGTCTGTGTGCAGCCCGCCATCATCCTGGTCTCAGCAGAGCACGCCGCCTTCCTCCTCGACGAGTTCGGGCGCTATGCCCGCGACTACGACCTCTACACCGCTGGCTCCTGCGCCGAGGCCAACGAGGTGGCCAGGCGCGTCCTCGACGCCGGCGGGCAGGTGGCGCTCTTCGTCTCCGACACCGAGCTCCCCGACGCCCACGTCCTCGAGGCCTTCCACAAGTGGCGCACCGTCATCCCCACGGCGCGTCGCATCATCGCCGCCCACTGGACCTACTTCCTCGACCGCGCACCGGCGCTGCGGCCCGGCATGGCGAAGGGCAAGTACGACGCCTACCTGCTGATGCCGCGCGGCGTGCGCGACGAGGAGTTCCACGGCGCCGTCGTCGAGCTGCTGTCCGACTGGGGCTCGACGGTCGCCAAGCCCGAGGTCGAGAGCGTGCGGATCGTGGCGCCGGCCCCGGACGCCCTGACGAGCGCGATCGCGACTACGCCGACCGCATGGGCATGCCGTCCGGCTTCCACACCCCCGACACCGAGATCGGCCGCGAGGCGGTCGCCGAGTGCGCGACGCCGGGCGGACCGACGTACCCGATCGTGACGACGCCCGGCCGGCCGCCGTTCGTCGCCACCTCGGTGCGCGACGTCGCGATCTCGCTGTACGGCGCCCCGGGCGACGTGAGGGTCGAGGGGGTCGTCGACCTGGCGATCGTGGGGGCCGGCCCGGCGGGCCTCGCCGCCGCGGTCTACGGCGCCTCCGAGGGCCTGACCACCGTGGTGCTAGAGGCCGAGGCGATCGGCGGCCAGGCCGGCACCAGCTCGATGATCCGCAACTACCTCGGCTTCCCGCGCGGCATCTCCGGGATGCGGCTGGCCCAGCGGGCGCGCAACCAGGCGCTGCGGTTCGGCACGCAGTTCTACACCGGCTGGGACGTCGCGTCGCTGGAGACCCGGCCCGACGGGGCGCACGTTCTGTCCACCGGGGGCGGCAGCGTGCAGGCCAGCACCGTCGTCGTCGCTACCGGGGTCGCCTACCGCAAGCTCGGCATCCACACGATCGAGGACCTCGTCGGCTTCGGGGTCTACTACGGCAGTGCCATGTCGGCCGCCCGCGAGATGGAGGGCGCCGACGTCGTCGTGGTCGGCGGCGGCAACTCGGCCGGTCAGGCCGCGATCCACCTGGCCCGCTTCGCCGCGTCGGTCACGATCCTGGTCCGCCGGCCCGCGCTCGCCGAGACGATGTCGCAGTACCTGATCGGCGAGATCGAGTACAACGCGCGGATCACGGTGCAGCCCTGCTCCGAGATCGCCGACGGTGGTGGCGACGGCCGCCTCGAGTGGCTCGACATCCGCGACACGACGACCGGCGCGGTCACCCGTCGCGGGGCCGACGGGCTGTTCCTGCTGCTCGGCGCCGAGCCCAACTGCGACTGGCTCCCGCCTGAGGTCGCGCGCGACCGGCGCGGCTTCGTGCTCACCGGCCGCGACATCCCCACCGAGCGCTGGGCCGGCGAGCTCCCTCCGGCCAACCTCGCCACCACCGTCAACGGGGTCTTCGCGGTCGGCGACATCCGCGCCAACTCCATGAAGCGGGTCGCGGCGGCCACCGGCGAGGGCGCGTCCGTCGTACCTCTCGTGCACGCCTACCTGGCGCCCGGCTGACCCTCGTCTGTGGACAAGTCCGGGAAAGTACGGAACGAGATCGACCCGATGCGGCCGCTGCAGGGTCGATTGCGTTCCGTACTTTCCGGGCCCTATCCCAGTTCGTGACGGTACGGCGGGTCGGCACCGGGTCGCGACACGGTCACCGCCGCGGCCCGTACGGCGTGGGCCAGGACCTCGGCCGGGTCGCGGCCGGGGTCGTCCCACAGCGCGTCGACGATCGCCGCGCTGAACGTGTCGCCGGCCCCGATCGTGTCGGCGACGGTGACACTGGGTGCCTCGACCTCGACGACGCCGCCCGCGTCCAGCCAGGTCGCGCCGCCGGCGCCCCGGGTGACGGCGACCGCGCGGGGCCCGAGCCCGAGGAGGTGCGCCGCCGCGTCGATGAGGGAGCGGCCGGGGTAGAGCGCCGCCAGGTCCTCGTCGCTGGCCTTGACCAGGTGCGAGGCCGCGACGACCCGCTCGACCCGGGCGACGAGGCCGGCGCCGGTGCCGGTGATCGCCGGCCGGGCGTTGATGTCGTAGGTGACGGTGGCCCCGGTGAGCCGCTCCACGATCGCCAGGACGTCGTCGGCGCCCGGCTTCAGCACCGCTCCGATCGAGCAGACGTGGACGAAGCGCGGGCTCTCGTCGCCGAGCGGGTTGAGCCGCCAGTCCAGGTCGAACACGTACGACGCCGACCCGTCCGCCGCGATCGTCGCCTCGGCCGAGGAGGTGCGCTCGACGGCGTAGGGATCGGTGGCCAGCACCACGTCGTCGCGCCCCAGGTGCTCGGCGATCGCGCGCCCCCGCGCGTCGTCGGCGTACGCCGTGGCGAACCGGACGGGCCGGCCGAGCCGCGCCAGGGCGACGGCCACGTTGGCGGCACTCCCCCCCGGCCACTCGGTCCGGCTGCCGTCGGGCTCGAGGACGACGTCGACCAGCGACTCACCGACGACCAGCACGTAGGGATCCACGGACCATCCCTACCACCCCGGCTGCGATACCTTCCCCGGGTGGTGGACATCGTGCTCGACCCCTCGCTCCCGGAGCCCCCGTTCGAGCAGGTACGCAGCCAGGTCGCGCGCCGCGCGGCCTCCGGTGACCTGCCGGCCGGCACCAAGCTCCCGACCGTGCGCGCGCTCGCGACCCAGCTCGGCATCGCGGTCAATACCGTGGCCCGGGCCTACAAGGAGCTCGAGGCGGACGGCGTCGTGGTCACCGAGGGCCGTCGGGGCACCTTCGTGGCGGCGCCGGACGCTCCCGCGGACGTCGAGGCGGTCGCGGCCGACCTCGCCGCGAGCGCTCGCCGTGCGGGGCTGACGCTCGCCCAGACGCAGCGGCTCCTCGGCGACGCCTGGACCTCGGCCTAGCCGACGTGCGCTACGTGGTCTACGGGACGGGTGCCGTCGGCGGTGTCATCGGGGGCAACCTGCACCTCGCCGGTGTCCCGGTCACGCTGGTCGCGCGCGGCGAGCACCTCGCCCGGATCCGGGCCGACGGGCTGACGCTGGACCGGGAGGACGGGCGGCACCGCATCGACGCGCCCGCGACCGACACCGCGGCCGGGGTCGAGTGGACCGACGACACGGTCGTCCTGCTCTGCGTGAAGGGCCACCAGACCCAGACCGCCCTCGACGACCTGGTGGCGCACGCGCCCGCCGACGTAGCGGTCGTGTGCGCCCAGAACGGCGTGGCCAACGAGCGCGCGGTGCTGCGGCAGCTCGCCGCGACGTACGCCGTCTGCGTGATGCTGCCGGCTACCCACCTCGAGCCCGGCCTGGTCGTGCAGAAGTGCCACCCCACGCCGGGGATCCTCGACATCGGGGCTGTGCCAGCCGGCACGGACGAGCGGGCCGAGGCGATCGCGGCGGACCTGCGCCGTGGCGGCTTCGAGTCGCTCGCGCGGCCCGACATCATGGCCTGGAAGCACCACAAGCTCCTGATGAACCTCGGTAACGGCGTCGACGCCACCTGCGCACCCGGGCCCGCGGCCGACGAGCTCGTCCGGCTCGCGCAGGAGGAGGGCGAGCAGGTGCTGCGCCGGGCGGGCGTCCCGGTCGTGACCGCCGAGCAGGACGCCGAGCGCCGGGGCGACCACCTGCGCCGACGCGGGCACCTGTCCGTCGAGGCGGGTGGCTCCACCTGGCAGAGCGTCACCCGGGGCGGCAGTGGCGTCGAGATCGACTACCTCGCGGGCGAGATCGTGTTGCTGGCTCGGCTCCACGGCATCCCCGCCCCCGTCAACGAGGCGGTCCAGCGCGCCACCCACGACCTGGTCCGCTCGGGCGGTGCCCCTCGGAGCCTCGACGCGGCCACGCTGCTCCCCAAATGACGTTGACCCGCCCGAAAGTTTCGGGCGGGTCAACCATGAAGCGGTGGGATCAGGCCTTGTCGGCCTCGTCCTCGGTGGGCTCGGCCTCGGCGACGACGCTCTCCTCGGGCGACGCCTCTTCGGCGAGCTCGGTGGGCGCCTCGTCCGTGGCGGTCTCCTCGGCGGGAGCCTCCTCGGCGGCGGTCTCGTCGACCACGGTCTCCTCGACCGGGGTCTCCTCGACCGGGGTCTCCTCGACCGGAGCAGCCTTGGGGGCCGGGGCCGCCTTCTTGGTCTTGGGAGCCGACGGCGCGTAGGCCTCGGTCACGAGCTCGATCACGGCCATGGGCGCGTTGTCGCCCTTGCGGGGACCGATCTTGGTGATCCGGGTGTAGCCGCCGGGACGCTCCGAGAAGCTGGGCCCGATCTCAGTGAAGAGGGTGTGCACGACGCCCTTGTCACGGATGGTCTTGAGGACCATGCGACGGTTGTGCAGGTCGCCCTTCTTGGCCTTGGTGATCAGCTTCTCGGCGTGGGGACGCAGCGCGCGCGCCTTGGCCTCGGTGGTCGTGATCCGACCGTGCTCGAACAGCTGGGTCGCCAGGTTGGCCAGGATCAGGCGCTGGTGGGCCGGGCTACCGCCGAGGCGGGGACCCTTGGTGGGCTTGGGCATTTCTCTTCTCGTTTCTCCCCGGCCGTGTCAGGTACCGGGATAGATGGCTGGTGGTGCTGAACGCTGACCCGTCGCAAAGTTTGCGACGGGTCAGCGGTGGATCAGTACTGCTCGTCCTCGACGAACGCGTCGTCGTCGTCGTCGCCGTACGCCGCCAGGGCAGCGTGCGGGTCGAAGCCGGGCGCGCTGTCCTTGAGGGACAGGCCCATCTCGACCAGCTTGGCCTTGACCTCGTCGATCGACTTCGCACCGAAGTTGCGGATGTCGAGCAGATCCTGCTCCGAGCGGCTGATGAGCTCACCCACGGTGTGGATGCCCTCGCGCTTGAGGCAGTTGTAGGAACGGACGGTCAGCTGCAGGTCCTCGACCGGGAGGGCGAGGTCGGCAGCCAGCTGCTCGTCGACGGGCGACGGGCCGATGTCGATGCCCTCGGCCTCGACGTTGAGCTCACGGGCCAGACCGAACAGCTCGACCAGCGTCTTGCCGGCCGATGCGATGGCGTCGCGGGGCAGGATCGACGGCTTGGTCTCGACGTCGATGACCAGCTTGTCGAAGTCGGTGCGCTGCTCGACACGGGTGGCCTCGACCTTGTAGGTCACCTTGAGGACGGGGCTGTAGATCGAGTCGACCGGCATCCGGCCGATCTCGTTGTCCGCACCCTTGTTCTGGACCGCGGAGACGTAGCCGCGGCCACGCTCGACGACGAGCTCCATCTCCAGCTTGCCCTTGTCGGACAGCGTGGCGATGACGAGCTCGGGATTGTGCACCTCGACACCGGCCGGGGGCGCGATGTCAGCGGCGGTGACAGCACCGGCGCCCGACTTGCGGAGGTACATGGTGACGGGCTCGTCGTGCTCCGAGGAGACGACCAGACCCTTCAGGTTCAAGATGATCTCGGTGACGTCTTCCTTGACGCCCTCGATGGTCGAGAACTCGTGGAGGACGGTGTCGACCTTGATGCTCGTGACCGAGGCACCGGGGATCGACGACAGGAGGGTACGACGGAGGGAGTTGCCGAGCGTGTAGCCGAAGCCAGGCTCGAGCGGCTCGATGACGAACCGCGAACGGAACTCGTCGACGGACTCTTCCGACAGTGAGGGACGCTGTGCGATGAGCACTTATTCTTCCTTTCCGGACCCACCCGCTATTTGACGGATCCGAACTGCGCTGATGATGGCGTGGTGACTGCTGAGACGTACGTGCGAGCGGTGGCCGGGCTGGGCCCGGCCACCGACGCTTTCACTTCTTGGAGTAGAACTCGACGATCAGCTGCTCCTGGATCGGCATGTCGATCTGCGCCCGGACGGGGACCTGGTGGACCAGGATCCGCATCCGGTTGGGCAGGGACTCGAGCCAGGCCGGGACGATCCGCTCGCCGAAGGTCTCGCGCGCCACGATGAACGGCGTCATCTCGAGCGACTTCTCGCGCACGTCGATGATGTCGTAGGCCGAGACCTGGAACGACGGGATGTCGACCTTCTTGCCGTTGACCAGGAAGTGGCCGTGGTTGACCAGCTGGCGGGCGTGGCGGCGCGTGCGGGCGAACCCACCGCGGTAGACCACGTTGTCGAGGCGGCACTCGAGCAGCTGCAGGAGGTTGTCACCGGTCTTGCCGGTACGACGCGAGGCCTCCTTGTAGTAGTTGTGGAACTGCTTCTCCATCACGCCGTAGGTGAAGCGAGCCTTCTGCTTCTCGTGCAGCTGAGAGCGGTACTCGCCCTCCTTGATGCGCGCGCGGCCGTGCTGGCCGGGAGGGTACGGACGCTTCTCGAACGCTGCGTCTCCACCAACGAGGTCGACACCGAGACGGCGCGACTTCCTGGTCAAGGGTCCGGTGTAACGGGCCATGTCAGTCTCTCTTTCTCAGTCTCGGGTCAGACGCGCCGGCGCTTGGGCGGGCGGCAACCGTTGTGGGGGGTGGGCGTGACGTCCTGGATGGTGCCGACCTCGAGGCCGATGGCACCCAGCGACCGGATCGCGGTCTCGCGGCCCGAACCCGGGCCCTTGACGAAGACGTCGATCTTCTTCATGCCGTGGTCCATGGCACGACGGCCAGCGGCCTCGGCGGCCATCTGGGCGGCGTACGGCGTGGACTTGCGCGAGCCCTTGAAGCCGACGGTGCCGGCAGAGGCCCACGAGATGACCGCACCCGTGGGGTCGGTGATCGTGACGATGGTGTTGTTGAACGTGCTCTTGATGTGGGCTTCGCCCTGAGCGATGTTCTTCTTCTCCTTGCGGCGGACCTTCTTGGCGCCGGCCGCACGAGCCTTGGGAGGCATGCAGTTCTCCTGTGTTAGCTGGTCTGTGAGTTAGGAAGGCAGTGACACGCGCGAACGCGTGGGGTCACTTGGCCTTCTTCTTGCCGGCAACCGTGCGCTTCGGACCCTTGCGGGTGCGGGCGTTGGTCTTGGTGCGCTGACCGCGGACCGGGAGGCCCTGACGGTGGCGGCGACCCTGGTAGCTGCCGATCTCGATCTTGCGACGGATGTCTGCCTGGACCTCTCGACGGAGGTCGCCCTCGATCTTGAAGTTGCCCTCGATCGCGTCGCGGAGCTTGACCAGCTCTTCGTCGCCCATCTGGTGCACGCGCATGTTCGGGTCGACCCCGGTGAGTGCGAGCAGCTGCTGGGAACGGGTACGGCCGATGCCGTAGATGTAGGTGAGTGCGATCTCGATGCGCTTGTCGCGCGGGAGGTCGACACCAACAAGGCGTGCCATGTGATGGCCCTTTCTTGAAGGACGTGTGTCCTTCGGTGGTTCACAGAGGTTTCGATCGTGACGCGCCCCCGTCCGTCGGACGGAGCTCCGGCCTTCTGCTCCGGAGGTGGTTCGCCCACGATGGTGCTGTGGGCTAAGCGTTCACGTTGATGGGTTGTTCAGTTGTCCAGTGCCGGGAGCGATGCTCAGCCCTGGCGCTGCTTGTGACGCGGGTTCTCGCAGATCACCATGACAACGCCGTGACGACGGATCGTCTTGCACTTGTCACAGATCTTCTTGACGCTCGGGTTGACCTTCATGTCAGCCCTTTCTTACTCGGGTCGGCTGCTTACTTGTAGCGGTAGACGATGCGACCCCGGGTGAGGTCATACGGCGAGAGCTCCACCACCACACGGTCCTCAGGGAGGATCCGGATGTAGTGCTGGCGCATCTTGCCGCTGATGTGGGCGAGCACCTTGTGGCCATTGCTCAGCTCTACGCGGAACATGGCGTTGGGGAGGGCCTCCGTGATGGTTCCCTCGAGCTCGATCACGCCTTCTTTCTTCGGCATGTCCTCCACAATCTGTTGTCTGGATGTCGCGTCGTTGCTACCGACGGCCCGGGAACCTCCGGCCAGGTGACCGGTGGACCTCGTAGGATCGCTCCCCGACACCTCAGTCCGGGCGCACGTTCGACCCACTCTTGCGAGAGTGACGGACGCGCTCCGGGCAGCCGCGAGGCACCGCAGAGCAGACCCACGTTGGGCCGACACGCCAGTTTACGAGATAACCCGGGTGAAACACGAATCCGGCCGGGCTACTTCGCCAGGAGGCGCAGCGTCTCCTCGCGCGCGGGGCCGGAGGCGGGGTCGGTGCCGGCCAGGGCGCCGGCGACCGGGTGGACCATGACCTCGTCGACGCCGTACGTCGCGGCGAGCTCCGCCACCCGAGCCCGGGCCTGCTCGGGACCGCCGATCACCCAGCGCGCCGCCATTGCCTGCACGAGGCCGCGGTGGGCGTCGGGGACGCCCTCGCGCTCGGCGTCCTCGACCGTGCGCTGGGGGGTCAGCGGCTGGCCGGTCCGCAGCGCCACCATCTGGAGCAGCTGGGGCAGCGCGAGCCGCTGCGCCTCCTCGGCCGTGTCGGCGACGCAGGCGTTGACGGTGAGGAAGGTGCGCGGCTCGGCGAGCTCGGGCGACGGCACGAACCGCGACCGGTAGAGCTCGAGCGCCTCCGCGGTGCCCTCCCCGGAGAAGTGGTGGGCGAAGACGTAGGGCATGCCCTTCTCGGCGGCCAGCCGCGCGGAGTAGTCCGACGAGCCGAGGAGCCAGATCTGCGGCACCGACGTCGCGGCCGGGGTGGCGCGTAGGACGTGGCGTCGACCCTGGACGGCCAGCCCGACACCCTCGGGCTCCATCATCGCCAGCACGTTGTCGACGTACTCCGGGAAGAGCGAGACCGCCTCGTCGGTGACACCGCCGGCGCCGTGGCGCAGCGCCCAGCTGGTCACCGGGTCGGTGCCCGGCGCGCGACCGATGCCGAGGTCGACGCGGCCGGGGTAGGCGGCCTCCAGCAGCGCGAACTGCTCGGCCACCACGAGGGGCGCGTGGTTGGGCAGCATCACGCCGCCGGAGCCGACCCGGATCCGAGACGTCGCACCGGCGACCATCGAGATCAGCACCGGCGGGTTGGTCGCCGCCACCGCCGGCATGTTGTGGTGCTCCGCGAGCCAGTAGCGGCGGAACCCGAGGTCGTCGGCGACCCGGGCCAGCGCCAGGGTGGCCGCGATCGCGTCACCGGTCGTCTGGTCGCTGCGCACCGGGACCAGGTCGAGCACGGACAGGGCAGGCATGGAGGAAGACATCACCCTTCCCAACCTGCCCCTGCGACTGTTCATTCCGCCGAGCCGGCGCAGATCGCATGCCGAGTCGGCGCAGATCTCCTCGGCGCTCGGCGTCGACCCCTAGGCGAACCCCGGGGCCTGCGCCTAGCGCGCGGCCTCGGCCTCTTGGATCGCCTTGTCCTTGCGCAGGCTCAGCACCGCGGTGAGCACGAGAGTCACGATGATCACGCCGAGGCTCATCAACGAGCTGATCTCCGGGACCTTCACGTGCTCGCCGCCGTTGATGAACGGCAGCTCGTTCTCGTGCAGGGCGTGCAGCACCAGCTTGACGCCGATGAACGCGAGGATGAAGGACAGCCCCAGCGACAGGTAGACCAGGCGCTTGAGCAGACCGCCGAGCAGGAAGTAGAGCTGGCGCAGGCCCATCAGCGCGAAGACGTTGGCGGCGAAGACCAGGTAGGGCTCCTGGGTGATGCCGAAGATCGCCGGGATCGAGTCCAGTGCGAAGAGGATGTCGGTGCTGCCGAGCGCGATGATCACGATCAGCATCGGGGAGACCACGCGAGCGCCGTTCTCCTTGTACCAGAGCTTGAGGCCGCGGAACTCCTCGCCGACGTTCATGTGGTTCTGCGCGAACTTGACCACCGGGTTGTCCTCGGGGTGCTCGTCGTCGTGCGTCCGGTAGCTCTTGACCAGGCTGTAGGCCGTGTAGACGAGGAACGCGCCGAAGACGTAGAAGACGAACGAGAAGTTCTCGATCAGCTGGTAGCCGAGGGCGATGAAGATCGCGCGGAAGATCAGCGCCAGGATGATGCCCACCATCAGGGCTTCCTGCTGGAGCTCGCGGGGGACCTTGAGCGCCGCCATCAAGATGATGAAGACGAACAGGTTGTCCATCGACAGGCTGTACTCCGTCAGCCAGCCGGCGAAGAACTCCACCCCGTAGTCGTGGCCGTGAAAGAGCAGCACCCACACACCGAAGGCGATCGCAGCCCCGATGTAGACGGTGAGGGCGACGGCGCACTCACGCATGGTCGGCTCGTGCGGGTCGCGGGCGATGACGACCACGTCGAAGAGCAGCACGGCAACCGTGACGCCGATCGTGATGGCCCATTCAAGGGTCGAAACTTCCACAGGGGACTCCAGAGGTGAGGGGACGTCTGATCTCCAGAGGTCTCTTCCGCCGCTCGCAAGCGACCCACGGCCCCGGACCGCGCCGAGACGCTGGTCGTGCTGACGACACCGCAGCGAAAGGAATACTCCCCTCCTACGTGACCCATCATTCCACGCCCGCCGCGCCCCACGGAAAACGGCGGCGGACGTGGGCAATCACGAGCCCTGCCGGGAGTACGAGCGAAGCGAGTACTCCCAATTGAGGCCGAAGGCCTCAACGGCCGCCGAATGGAACGCCGAGCCGGCCGAGCATCTCCTCGCCGCCGTCGAGCGCGGTGAGCACCCAGGCGCCCTGCGGGGTGAGGGTGAAGGTGTGCTCGAAGTGGGCCGCCCAGGAGCCGTCGGCGGTGACGACGGTCCAGTCGTCCTCGAGCACCTCGGACTCCTTGGTGCCGAGCGTGATCATCGGCTCGACGGCGAGGGCCAGGCCCCGGACCAGCTTGGGGCCGCGTCCCGCCTTGCCGTAGTTGGGGACGTCGGGCGGCTGGTGCATCTGGGTGCCGATGCCGTGGCCGGTGTAGTCCTCGAGGATCCCGAAGTTCCCACTGGAGCGGACGTGCTGCTCGACTGCGTGCGAGATGTCGGAGACCCGGCCGCCGGGCCGGGCCGCGGCGATGCCGCGCCACATGGCCTCCTCGGTGACCCGCATCAGGTGGTGCAGCTCGTCGGACACCTCCCCCACGGCGACCGTGATCGCCGCGTCGCCGTGCCAGCCGTCGACGATCGCCCCACAGTCGATCGAGACCAGGTCGCCGTCGGCGAGGACCCGCGGCCCGGGGATCCCGTGGACCACCTCGTCGTTGACCGAGGCGCAGATCGAGCCGGGGAAGCCGTGGTAGCCCTTGAACGACGGGGTCGCCCCCGAGGCGCGGATGTGGTCCTCCGCGATGGCGTCGAGCTCGCCCGTGGAGATCCCGGCCCGCGCGCTGGAGCGCATCAGCTCGAGCGTGCGCCCTACGACGAGCCCGGCGCAACGCATGGCGTCGACCTGCTCGGGGGTCTTGATCTCGATCCCACGGTCGAGGAGGCCCATGATCGGCGGCCGGTCAGCTCTGGGGTACGACGTCCAGCGCGTCGAAGATCCGCTGGGTGACGTCGTCGACCTCGCCCATGCCGTCGAGCTCGACGAGGATGCCGCGACCGCGGTAGACCTCGATCAGCGGTTCGGTCTGCTCGGTGTAGAGCTCCTGGCGGCGCCGGATGACGTCCTCGGTGTCGTCGGCGCGGCCCTCGAGCTCGGCACGCTGGAGCAGGCGCTGCACGATCTCGTCCTGGTCGACCGTGAGCACCAACACGGCGTCGAGCTCGTGGCCGGTGAACTTGATCATCCCGTCCAGCTCCTCGACCTGCGAGAGCGTGCGGGGGTAACCGTCGAGCAGGAACCCGGACTCGGCGTCGGGCTCGTCGATGCGGTTGCGCACCATCAGGTTGGTGACCTCGTCGGGGACGTAGTCACCCGCGTCCATGTACTGCTTCGCCTTGAGACCGAGCTCGGTGCCACGGGTGACGTTGGCGCGGAAGATGTCGCCGGTGGAGATGGCCGGGATCTTGAAGTGCTCGGCGACGAACTTCGCCTGCGTTCCCTTGCCGGCTCCGGGGGGGCCCATGATGATCAGCCGCATAGCGAGCGTGTCTCCTTGTCCTGGCCCACTACACGCCATGCGTGCCGCCGGCTCTGGTGTCGTTCAGTCATCGATGCTCGAGCGGGCGCTTATCGGAGGAAGCCCTCGTAGTTGCGCTGCTGGAGCTGGCTCTCGATCTGCTTCACCGTGTCCAGGGCAACACCCACCATGATCAGGATCGAGGTGCCGCCGAACGGGAAGTTCTGGTTCGCGTCGATGAGGACCAGAGCGATCAAGGGGATCAGCGAGATCAGGCCGAGGTAGAGCGCACCCGGCAGGGTGATCCTCGACAGGACGTAGGACAGGTAGTCCTCGGTCGGCTTGCCCGCCCGGATTCCGGGGATGAAGCCGCCGTACTTCTTCATGTTGTCGGCAACCTCGGTGGGGTTGAAGGTGATCGACACGTAGAAGTAGGTGAAGAAGACGATGAGGGCGAAGAACGTCGCCATGTAGACCGGGTGGCCACCGCTGACGAGGTAGTCGGAGATGAACTCGACCCACGGCGAGCCGCTGTCCTGGTTGAACTGGACGGCCATGGCCGGCAGGTAGAGCAGCGAGGAGGCGAAGATGACGGGGATGATGCCGGCCTGGTTGACCTTGAGCGGGATGTACGTCGAGCTCCCGCCGAACATCTTGCGCCCCACCATCCGGCGGGCGTACTGGACGGGGATCCGCCGCTGCGCCTGCTCGATGAAGATGACGGCCGCGACCACGACGAGCCCGACCGCGATGACGATCGCGAAGATCCACCAGCCCTGGCCCTTCTGGACCGCCCAGAGGGCGCTCGGGAAGGTCGCCACGACCTGGCAGAAGATCAGGATGGACATGCCGTTGCCGACGCCGCGGTCGGTGATCAGCTCACCGAGCCACATGATCACGGCGGTGCCTGCGGTCATCGTGATCACGAGGACGAGGAACGTCGAGGTGCTCTGGCTGTGCAGCAGAGGCTCGGTGCAGTTCTGGAGGAGTCGGCCGGAACGGGCCAGCGCCACGATGCCGGTCGCCTGGAGCAGCGCGAGGCCGAGCGTCAGGTAGCGGGTGTACTGGGTGATCTTGGTCTGCCCCGCCTGGCCTTCCTTCTTCAGCGCTTCGAGCCGTGGGATGACCACGACGAGCAGCTGCAGGATGATGCTGGCGGTGATGTAGGGCATGATCCCCAGCGCGAAGATCGTCAGCTGGAGGAGCGCGCCGCCGGAGAACAGGTTGATCAGGTTGTAGACGCCCTCGCTGTTCTCGGCGTTGCCGAGGCAGTCCTGGACGTTGGCGACGTCGACGCCGGGGGCGGGGATCTGCGAACCGGCCCTGAAGATCACGATGACCAGCAGGACGAACAGCAGCTTGCGCCGCAGGTCCGGAGTCCGGAAGGCGTTCACGAACGCGCTGAGCACTAGATCCTCTTTCTCCAAGCAGGTGACGGGCCCTGTTCGAGGACCCGTGGAAGCCTAACAGGCGCTACGTGGCCGCCATGATGCGCACGAGGGGCGCTCACCCGACTCCCGGAGGAGTGGAGGTCAGCGCCCCTTACGCGTGCGTGTGGTGCAGGTCAGACCAGCGTCGCGGTGCCGCCGGCGGCCTCGATCTTGTCCTTGGCCGAGGAGGAGAACGCGTTGGCGCTCACCTCGACCTTGACCGAGATCTCGCCCTGACCGAGGACCTTGACCGGCTGACCCTTGCGGACAGCGCCGCGGGCCACGAGCTGGTCGACCGTGACAGCGCCACCGTCGGGGAACAGCTCGGTGATCCGGTCGAGGTTGACGACCTGGAACTCCACCTTGAAGGGGTTCTTGAACCCCTTCAGCTTGGGGAGCCGCATGTGGATCGGCATCTGGCCGCCCTCGAAGGCAGCCGGAACCTGGTAGCGGGCCTTGGTGCCCTTGGTGCCGCGGCCGGCGGTCTTGCCCTTGGAGGCCTCGCCGCGACCCACGCGGGTCTTGGCCTTCTTGGCTCCGGGCGCCGGGCGCAGGTGATGAAGCTTGAGCGTCATGGCTTCACTCGCCTCCGTCGATTCGCTCGACCGTCACGAGGTGACGGACGGTGTGGACCATGCCCCGGATCTCAGGGCGGTCCTCCTTGACGACCACGTCGCCGATGCGCTTGAGACCCAGCGTGCGAAGGGTCTCGCGCTGGTTCGCCTGGCAGCCGATCGTGGACTTCTTCTGCTGGACCTTGAGCTGTGCCATCAGGACCTCACCGCCGCCGCGTCAGCGACTGCCGCGATGCCTTCGGCCTGGGCGCGGAGGAGCGCCGCCGGGGCGACGTCCTCGACGCGCAGACCACGGCGCGCGGCCACAGCCTGGGGCTCCTCGAGCATCCGCAGGGCCTCGACCGTTGCGTGCACGATGTTGATCTGGTTGGACGAGCCCAGCGACTTGCTGAGGACGTCGTGGATGCCGGCGCACTCGAGCACCGCACGCACCGGACCACCGGCGATGACGCCGGTACCGGGCGCGGCCGGACGAAGGAAGACCACGCCAGCGGCCTTCTCGCCCTGGACCGGGTGCGGGATCGTGCCCTGGATGCGGGGGACGCGGAAGAAAGCCTTCTTCGCCTCCTCGACACCCTTGGCGATCGCGGCCGGAACTTCCTTGGCCTTGCCGTAGCCGACGCCGACCATGCCGTCACCGTCACCGACGATCACGAGGGCGGTGAAGCTGAAGCGACGACCACCCTTGACGACCTTGGCGACACGGTTGATCGCGACGACGCGCTCGATGTAGGCGGTCTTGTCGGCGCCCTGGCCGCGACCTCCGTCGCGTCCTCCACGGCCACCAGACTGGCGCTCGCCACTGCGCTGTCCGCGCTGGGCTCCGCTCATGAGTCTTTCCTCTTCTCTTGCTTGTAGCTGGCCATCAGAAGGTCAGACCCCCCGCGCGAGCACCGTCGGCGAGGGCCGCGATGCGACCGTGGTACTTGTTGCCGGCGCGGTCGAAGACCACGCCGTCGACACCGGCAGCCTTGGCGCGCTCGGCAACGAGCTCGCCTACCTTCTTGGCCTTGGCGGTCTTGTCACCGTCGAAGCCGCGCAGGTCGCCCTCCATCGTGGAGGCATAGGCCAGCGTCTTGCCGACCAGGTCGTCCACGACCTGAACAGTGATGTGCTTGGACGACCGCGTGACGACCAGGCGCGGGCGGTCGGCAGTGCCGGAGATGCGCTTGCGTCCCCGGACCTGTCGGCGCAGCCGCGACTTGGTGCGTGCAGCGGTGTGCTTGTTCTGCTTCAGCGAGATCGCCATGTCACTTACCGGCCTTTCCGACCTTGCGGCGGATCTGCTCGCCGGCGTATCGAACACCCTTGCCCTTGTAGGGCTCGGGCTTGCGGAGCTTGCGAATGTTGGCCGCAACCTCTCCGACGAGCTGCTTGTCGATACCCGAGACGCCCAGCTTGGTCTGGCTCTCGACGTTGAACGTGATGCCCTCAGGGGCGTCGAACACGATCACATGCGAGTAGCCGAGCTGGAACTCGAGCTGCGTCGGGCCCTTCGACAGGACGCGGTAACCCACGCCCACGATCTCGAGCTTCTTCTCGTAGCCCTCCGTGACGCCCTGGACCATGTTGCTGATCAGGGTGCGGGTGAGGCCGTGGAGTGACCGGCTCTCACGCTCGTCGTTGGGCCGCTTGACGTCCAGGACGCCCTCGTTGCGCTCGACCGTGATCGGAGCGGCGACGGTGTGCGACAGGGTGCCCTTGGGGCCCTTGACGGTCACCAGGGAGTCGTTGATGGCGACGTCCACGCCGGACGGAACCGGGATGGGGAGCTTGCCAATGCGCGACATGCTGTTGTTCTCCTTCTCGGTCTCGTCGTTACCAGACGTAGGCGAGGACTTCCCCACCCACGCCCTTCTGGTTTGCCTGGCGGTCGGTCAGCAGGCCCTGGCTCGTCGAGATGATCGCGACGCCCAGTCCGCCGAGCACCTTCGGGAGACCCGTGTGCTTGGCGTAGACCCGGAGACCGGGCTTGCTGATGCGGCGCACACCGGCGATGGAGCGCTCGCGGTTGCGGCCGTACTTGAGCGTGATGGTGAGCGTGCGGCCCACCTCGCCCTCGGCGGGCTCCTTCACGTCGAACGACGTGATGTAGCCCTCCTGCTTGAGGATCTCGGCGACGCCCTGCTTGAGCTTGCTGTACGGCATGGTCACCGCGTCGTGGTACGCCTGGTTGGCGTTGCGCAGACGAGTGAGCATGTCTGCGATCGGGTCGGTCATGGTCATGGCCGGCTGGCCCTTTCTTTCTGTGGTTTCGCGCCCCTCACGGGGACGCGACCTTCAGCGGTTGTGGTGGGGTGTTACCAGGAAGACTTGGTGACGCCGGGCAGCTCGCCGCGGTGAGCCATCTCGCGCAGGCAGATCCGGCACAGGCCGAACTTGCGGTAGACGGCCTTGGGGCGGCCGCAGCGCTGGCAGCGGGTGTAGCCGCGCACCGCGAACTTGGGCTTGCGAGCGGCCTTGACCTTGAGCGCGGTCTTTGCCATGTCAGTTCTCCTTGAAGGGGAAGCCGAGCTGCTTGAGCAGCGCGCGGCCTTCCTCGTCGTTGGTGGCGGTGGTGACGATCGTGATGTCCATGCCCCGCGTGCGGTCGACCTTGTCCTGGTCGATCTCGTGGAACATGACCTGCTCGGTCAGGCCGAAGGTGTAGTTGCCGTTGCCGTCGAACTGCTTGGGCGACAGGCCGCGGAAGTCGCGGATGCGGGGCAGGGCCAGCGACAGGAGGCGGTCGAGGAACTCCCACATCCGGTCACCGCGCAGCGTGGTGTGCGCGCCGATCGGCATGCCCTCGCGAAGCTTGAACTGCGCGATGGACTTGCGGGCCTTGGTCACCAGCGGCTTCTGGCCGGTGATCGCGGTGAGGTCCTTGACCGCACCCTCGATCAGCTTGGAGTCACGAGCAGCCTCGCCGACGCCCATGTTGACCACGATCTTGGTCAGGCCGGGCACCTTCATGACGTTGGTGATCTCGAACTCGGACTGCAGGGCGGGGAGGATCTCCTCGCGGTAGCGGGTCTTGAGCCGGGGCATGACCTTCTCGGCGGGTGCTGCGGCCTCGGTGGCCTCAGTGGCTTCGGTGGTGTCGGTGCTCATCAGATTTCCTTGCCGGTCTTGCGCGAGATGCGGACGCTGCGCGTCGAGGGGTACGTCGAGCCGTCGGGACGGCGCTTGGTGACCTCGTCGCGGCGGAAACCGATCCGGGTCACGCCGTCGCCCTCGACGAGCATGACGTTGGAGACGTGGATCGGGGCCTCGGTGGTGATGATGCCGCCGGTGGTGCCCGCACGACCGCCCTGGTTGACGACCTTCGTGTGCTTCTTGATCCGGTTGACGCCCTCGACGATCACGCGCTGCTCCTCGCGGAGCACCTTGATGACCTTGCCCTCGGCGCCCTTGTCCTTGCCGGCGATGACCTTGACGGTGTCGCCCTTCTTGATGTTCACGGTGTTCTTGCCCTTAGTCATCAGAGCACCTCCGGCGCCAGCGAGATGATCTTCATGAACTTCTTCTCGCGCAGCTCGCGGCCCACGGGGCCGAAGATGCGGGTGCCTCGCGGCTCGCCGTCGCTCTTGAGGATCACGGCGGCGTTCTCGTCGAAGCGGATGTAGGAACCATCGGCACGCCGACGCTCCTTGACGGTGCGAACGATGACTGCCTTGACGACATCACCCTTCTTCACGTTGCCACCGGGGATCGCGTCCTTCACGGTGGCGACGATGACGTCGCCGATACCGGCGTAGCGTCGACCCGAGCCTCCGAGAACACGGATGCAAAGGATCTCCTTCGCACCGGTGTTGTCGGCGACCTTGAGTCGCGACTCCTGCTGGATCATCAGTCTCTCCTTGTCGAGCTGGTTCTCGCCGCCGCCGGGGCGACGAGCCTTGCCGAACGTTTGTAAGGGCGGGCCGGAGCCCGGGGGTTACTTGGCCTTCTCGAGGATCTGGACGACGCGCCAGCGCTTGGTGGCGGACAGCGGTCGCGTCTCCATGAGGAGCACGCGGTCGCCGATGCCGCACTCGTTGGCCTCGTCGTGCGCCTTCAGCTTGCTCGTGCGGCGCAGAACCTTGCCGTAGAGCGCGTGCTTGACGCGGTCCTCGACGGACACGACCACGGTCTTGTCCATCTTGTCGCTGACGACCAGGCCTTCACGCACCTTGCGGGCGTTGCGCTCAGCCGTCTCGCTGGTGGGCTGCTCGCTCATGCGCTCGCCTCTTCCTTCTCGGTGCCCGGGGTGGTCCGGATGCCGAGCTCGCGCTCACGCACCACGGTGTAGATCCGGGCGATGTCCTTCTTGACCGTGTTGAGCCGTCCGTGGCTCTCCAGCTGGCCGGTGGCCGCCTGGAAGCGGAGGTTGAACAGCTCCTCCTTGCACTCACGGAGCTTCGCCTCGAGGTCAACCTTGTTGAGCTCGTCGAGCTCGTGGGCCTTGATGCCAGAAGCCATCAGAATTCACCCGCCTCTCGCGAGATGAACCGGCACTTCATCGGGAGCTTGTGCATCGCGCGGCGCATGGCCTCGCGGGCAGTCGTCTCGTCGACGCCGGAAAGTTCGAACATGACACGGCCGGGCTTCACGTTGGCGATCCACCACTCCGGGGAGCCCTTACCGGAACCCATGCGGGTCTCGGCGGGCTTCTTGGTCAGCGGGCGGTCGGGGTAGATGTTGATCCACACCTTGCCGCCTCGCTTGATGTGGCGGGTCATGGCGATACGGGCCGACTCGATCTGTCGGTTGGTCACGTAGTGACCCTCGATCGCCTGGATCCCGAACTCGCCGAACGCGAGCTTGGTGCCGCCCTTGGCCGCACCCCTTCGGTTGGGGTGGTGCTGCTTGCGGTGCTTGACGCGACGGGGCATCAACATGGCTCAGGCCTCCGTTCCGGGAGTGGTGCTCTCGACGGGAGCGGCCGGAGCAGCTGCCTCGGCCGGGGCCGGAGCCTCGGTCGACGCGGGAGCGTCGCGGTCCGCGCGGGTCGGACGGGTGCCACGGCTGGGACGCTCGGCGCCACGGGTGGGCCGACCGCCGGCGCCACTGCCGCCACGACCGGGGACACCGGCGCGGGCAGCGGCCTGGGCCTGACGCTCGGCACGGGTGCCGGCGACCTCGCCCTTGTAGATCCAGACCTTGACGCCGATGCGACCGAAGGTGGTCTTGGCCTCGTAGAAGCCGTAGTCGATGTCGGCACGCAGCGTGTGCAGCGGGACGCGACCCTCGCGGTAGAACTCGGTGCGCGACATCTCGGCGCCGTTGAGGCGGCCGGAGCACTGGATCCGGATGCCCTTGGCACCCGAGCGCATCGAGGTCTGCATGGCCTTCTTCATGGCCCGGCGGAACTGGACGCGGCCGGAGAGCTGCTCGGCGACACCCTGGGCGACCAGCTGAGCGTCGACCTCGGGGTTCTTGACCTCGAGGATGTTCAGCTGGACCTGCTTGCCGGTGAGCTTCTCGAGCTCGCCACGGATGCGGTCGGCCTCGGCGCCACGGCGACCGATGACGATGCCCGGGCGCGCCGTGTGGATGTCCACGCGGACGCGGTCACGGGTGCGCTCGATCTCGACCTTGGAGATGCCGGCCCGCTCCATGCCCTTGGACAGGAGCCTGCGGATCGCGACGTCCTCGCCGACGTACGCCTTGTACAGCTTGTCGGCGTACCAGCGGGACTTGTGGTCCGTGGAGATGCCGAGGCGGAAGCCGTTCGGGTTGATTTTCTGGCCCATCAGGCACTCTTTCCGTTCTTCTGGGTCCGCTTCTTCTTGGCGGCCGCGACCACGTCGGCGGGCTGGACCGCCAAGGTGATGTGGCTGGTGCGCTTGAGGATGCGCGTCGCGCGGCCCTGGGCACGGGGGCGCCAGCGCTTCATCGTCGGACCTTCGTCGACGTGCGCGACAGACACGACCAGGTCGTGGGTGTCGAGGCCTTCGGTGGTCTCGGCGTTGGCGACGGCGCTCTCGAGCACCTTGTAGACCGTCTCGGAGGCAGCCTGCGGTGCGAACTGCAGCAGCGACAGCGCGTCGCCGACGGGCATGCCGCGGACCATGTCGACGACCCGTCGGGCCTTCATCGGGGTGATTCGCACGAAGCGGGCGCTCGCGAAGGCGCCCGGCTGGTCGCCGAGCAGCGACTCACGACGCGCACTGGTGCGATGGCGTTCGGTGGTGCTCATCGGCGGCGTCCCTTCCGGTCTTCCTTCACGTGTCCGCGGTAGGTGCGGGTGGGCGCGAACTCGCCCAGCTTGTGGCCGACCATCGCGTCAGTCACGAACACCGGGACGTGCTTGCGCCCGTCGTGCACGGCGATCGTGTGGCCGATCATGTCGGGAACGATCATCGACCGGCGAGACCAGGTCTTGATGACGTTGTGGCTGCCCTTGGCGTTCTCGGCGTCCACCTTCTTCTGAAGGTGGTCGTCGACGAAGGGGCCCTTCTTCAGGCTACGAGGCATGTCAGTTACTTCCTACCCTTGCCGGACTTGCGGCGACGAATGATCTGGGAGTCGCTGGCCTTGCGCTTGCGCGTACGGCCCTCGGGCTTGCCCCAGGGGGACACCGGGTGACGTCCACCCGAGGTCTTGCCCTCGCCACCACCGTGCGGGTGGTCGACCGGGTTCATGACGACACCTCGGACGGTCGGGCGCTTGCCCTTCCAGCGCATGCGGCCGGCCTTGCCCCAGTTGATGTTGGACTGCTCGGCGTTGCCGACCTCACCGACCGTGGCGCGGCAGCGCACGTCGACGAACCGCATCTCGCCCGAAGGCATACGGAGCGTGGCGCGGCTTCCCTCACGGGCGACGAGCTGGGCGCTGTTGCCCGCGGAGCGGGCGATCTTGGCACCGCCACCGGGACGAAGCTCCACACAGTGGATCGTCGTACCGACGGGGATGTTGCGCAGCGGCAGGTTGTTGCCGGGCTTGATGTCGGCCGCGACACCGGACTCCACGAGGGTGCCCTGCGTCAGGTCCTTCGGCGCGATGATGTAGCGCTTCTCGCCGTCGGCGTAGTGCAGCAGCGCGATCCGGGCGGTGCGGTTGGGGTCGTACTCGATGTGAGCGACCTTGGCCGGCACGCCGTCCTTGTCGTAGCGACGGAAGTCGATGATCCGGTAGGCGCGCTTGTGACCGCCACCCTGGTGCCGGGTGGTGATCCGGCCCTGGTTGTTGCGGCCGCCCTTCTTGGGAAGCGGACGGGTCAGCGACTTCTCGGGCGTGGTCCGAGTGACCTCGGCGAAGTCGGCGACGGACGAGCCGCGACGGCCCGGCGTGGTCGGCTTGTACTTGCGGATAGCCATATCAGTTCCTAGTCAGGGAGCCGGTCAGGAGACCGGTCCCCCGAAGATGTCGATGCGGTGGCCCTCGGCGAGGCTGACGATGGCGCGCTTGGTGTCCTTGCGCTTGCCAAGACCGTTGCGGGTACGGCGCGTCTTGCCGACACGGTTGATCGTGTTGACGGACGTGACCTTGACGCCGAAGACCTTCTCGACCGCGATCTTGATCTCGGTCTTGTTGGAGTCGGTGCGCACCAGGAACGTGTACTTGTTGGCGTCGAGGAGGCCGTAGCTCTTCTCCGACACCACGGGCGCGATCAGAACGTCGCGGTAGTCCTTGTGGAGCGTGCTCACTTGTCGCCCTCCTCGGCGGTCTCGGCACTCGCGCTGGCGCCGTTCACCAGGACGTCGTAGGCGCCCTTGGTGAAGACGACGTCGTCGGAGGCCAGCACGTCGTAGGTGTTGAGCTGGTCGACAGCCACGATGTGCACCTGCTTGGCGTTGCGCAGCGAGAGCCAGGTGACGGAGTCACTGCGCTCGAGCACGACCAGGAAGTGGTTGCGGGGCGAGAGCTCGAGCAGTGCCGCGAGAGCGGCCCTGGTCGAGGGTGCCTCGCCGGTGACCAGTGCGTCGACCACGTGGATGCGGTCGTTGCGGGCCCGGTCGCTGAGGGCTCCGCGCAGGGCGGCGGCCTTCATCTTCTTGGGCGTGCGCTGGTCGTAGTCACGCGGCTTGGGGCCGTGGACAACGCCACCGCCGGCGAACTGCGGTGCGCGGGTCGAGCCCTGGCGGGCGCGGCCGGTGCCCTTCTGCTTGTAGGGCTTGCGTCCACCACCGCGGACTTCACCGCGGCGCTTGGTGGAGTGGGTGCCCTGACGAGCAGCGGCCTGCTGCGCGACGACGACCTGGTGGATCAACGGGATGTTGACCGCAACGTCGAAGATGTCGGCGGGAAGGTCGACCTTGAGGGTCTTCGCCTTGGAGCCGGCAGCCTTCTTGGCCGGAGCCTTCTTGGCGGCAGACTTCTTGGCCGGAGCCTTCTTGGCAGCCTTGGTGTCGGTCTCGGTAGCCATCTGGTCAGACCTCCTGGCTCTTCTTCGCAGCCGAGCGCAGGACGATGAGCCCGCCCTTGGGGCCGGGAACGGCACCCTTGACGAGGATCAGGCCCTTCTCGGCGTCGACGGCGTGCACGGTGACGTTCTGGGTGGTGACGGTGTCGCTACCCATCCGGCCGGCCATGCGCGTGCCCTGGAAAACGCGGCCCGGCGTGGCGCAGGCGCCGATCGACCCGGGCTTGCGGTGGTTCTTGTGGGCACCGTGGGAGGCGCCGACGCCGTGGAAGCCGTGACGCTTCATGACACCGGCGAAGCCCTTGCCCTTGCTGGTGCCGGTCACGTCGATGACCTCACCGGCCTCGAACGTGTCGACCGGCAGCTCCTGGCCGACGGCGTAGGACGCGGCGTCGGAGGTGCGGATCTCGACCACGTGGCGGCGCGGGGTGGTGCCGGCCTTGGCGAAGTGACCCGCCTGCGGCTTGGTGATCTTGCGGCCCTCGATCTCGCCGAACCCGACCTGGATGGCGTTGTAGCCATCGGTCTCGGGGTGGCGGACCTGGGTGACCACGTTGGTGGCCGCCGCGATCACGGTGACGGGGACGATGCGGTTGTTCTCGTCCCAGAGCTGGGTCATGCCGAGCTTGGTGCCCAGCAGGCCCTTCACGTTCTTCTCAACAGTCATGGCTTGATTCCTCGACCTCAGAGCTTGATCTCGATGTCGACACCGGCCGGCAGGTCGAGACGCATCAGGGAGTCGACGGTCTTCGGCGTGGGGTCGATGATGTCGATCAGTCGTTTGTGGGTGCGCATCTCGAAGTGCTCGCGCGAGTCCTTGTACTTGTGCGGCGAGCGGATGACGCAGTAGACGTTCTTCTCGGTCGGCAGCGGCACGGGGCCGGCGACCTTCGCACCCGTACGGGTGACGGTGTCCACGATCTTGCGCGCCGAGGTGTCGATCACCTCGTGGTCATAGGCCTTGAGCCTGATGCGGATCTTCTGTCCCGCCATAGGTCTCTCTCGCTTCTTCTGGTCCACTACCTGTCCGGAACGTCCTCGGGTTTGAGTCGGTCCCGCCCTGCTGCTCACCACCCGCACCGCCCACCCCCGCGGTCGGGCGTGTCGCGAGATTTCCTCGCAACACAAGACCGGGTGGATCCTGGTTGTTGTGGCGCCTGACGGTTCGTCAGGCTGATCGGGTCTCCTGGTTCGGTGCGGCCAGAGGCCTGACTCCGAGGCAAAACACCGCACGCTGTGCGGGGAGACGCGATTCAGTAGTCAAGATATGCCGCACCCCGGCAACCCGCCGGAGCAACCGGACTATCTTGGCAGATCTCCCGCAGCACGCCAAATCGGACTAACCTCGCCGCATGAGCGACGAGAACACGTTCTACTTTACGGCGGGCGCGGCGCTCCGAGTAGTCGTCTGGGGGACCGGCAACATGGGCCGCGCCAGCATCCGCGCGGTCGACGCACACCCCCGGCTGACGCTCGCCGGGGTCGTGGTGGCCAACCCCGGCAAGGTGGGACGCGACGCCGGCGAGCTGGCCGACCTCGGGCGACCACTCGGCGTACTCGCGACCGATGACGTGGACACCGCCCTCGCCGGAGCGGACGCGGTGGCCTACATGGCCTCGGGAGACATCCGGCCGGACGCCGCCGCGGACGACGTCGCCCGGGCGCTGCGGGCGGGGGCGGCGGTCGTCACGCCCGCGATCTACGCCCTCTACGACCCGCGCAGCGCTCCCGCCGAGCTGCGCGACCCGCTGCTCGCGGCCGCGAAGGAAGGGGGCTCGGCGCTGTTCGTCAGCGGCATCGACCCGGGCTGGGGCAACGACCTGCTGCCGGTGCTGGTCAGCTCGCTGGCCGGCACCGTCGACCAGGTCCGCTGCCAGGAGATCTTCGACTACTCGACGTACGACGCGCCTGACTCGGTGCGCTTCCTGGTCGGCATGGGCGAGCCCATGGACTACGAGCCGCCGATGGTCGCCCCGGGCGTCCCGACGATGGTCTGGGGCGGGCAGGTGCGCCTGGTCGCACGCGCCCTCGGGGTGGAGCTCGACGAGATCCGCGAGACCCTCGAGCGCCGTCCTCTCGACGTCGACGTCACCAACGGGATGGGGCTCTTCGCCGCGGGCACCCAGGGAGCGCTGCGCTTCGAGGTGCAGGGCGTCGTGGACGGCGAGCCGCTGATCGTGGTCGAGCACGTCACCCGGATCACCCGCGACGTGGCGCCCGACTGGCCGCTGCCGGCCGACGGCGGCGACGGTGCGCACCGCGTGGTGATCGAGGGCCGCCCGCGGATCGAGGTCAACCTCGAGGCCACCGACGAGGGCGGCAACCGTGCCGCCGGCGGCAACGCCACCGCGGCCAACCGGCTGGTCAACGCGATCCCCTGGCTGCGCGCCGCCTCCCCCGGCCTCTACGACGGCCTCGACGTACCTCTCTCCCCCGCCACGGGCCGCCTCGGGCGGACCTCCACCAGCACCGCAGGAAAGGCACTCGCATGATCATCGACATCCCTGAGGGCAAGGACCCGATCCTCTACGTGTGGGGCGAGATGGTGCCCGGTATCGGCCCGGCCGCGTCGAAGTTCGCCATGAGCATCTACGAGGACGGGACGTTGGGGCTACGTGAGTTCGAGGCGGCGCGGCTGCGCATCGCCCAGATCAACGGCTGCCTCTTCTGCCAGGACTGGCGCACCGAGAAGGACGGCATCAAGGTCGAGGACAGCTTCCCCGACGCCGTGACCGGCTGGCGCACCACCGCCGACTTCGACGACCGGACCCGCCTGGCCGCGGAGTACGCCGAGCGCTACGCCGTCGACCACCACGGGCTCGACGACTCCTTCTGGACCCGGATGAAGGTGCACTACTCCGACACCGAGATCGTGGAGCTCTCCATGTGCCTGGGCTCGTGGATCGCCTTCGGGCGGCTCAACCGGGTACTCGGCCTCGACGCGGAGTGCGTGCTGCCGTCGCACGTCGGCGGCCGCTGAGCCGAGGTTTGGGACCACGCCCCACCTGACAGGATGAGCATGACGAAGGGGAGTCATGTCGGGGTACGAGTCCTATCCGCCGCCGGGAGCGCCGGCCGACGGTCCGGCGACCCCGCCTCCCCCGCAGTGGGCGCCCGGGTGGGGCCCGCCGCCGCCCCCGTCGTCGGCACCGCGCTCGGCATCTCCGGGGTGGAACCCACCGCCCGGCATGCTCGGCGCCGCGCACAAGCCCGGCGCCGTCCCGCTGCGGCCGCTCGGCCTGGGTGACATCTACGACGCGGCGTTCCGGACGATCCGCTTCAACCCCAAGGCCACCGTCGGTGCCGCCGTGCTCGTCGCCGCGGTCACGATGGCGGTCCCGGTGCTCGTCACCGCGCTGCTCACGCTCACCGTCGGCCTGACCCTCGACGAGACCGACAGCGCCCTGGGCAGCCAGGTCGGCTCGTGGAGCACCCTGACCAGCGTGGTGCTGCTCCAGGTCTCGCTGGTGTTCGTGACGGCGTTCGTGGCCCACGTGGTCTCGGAGGCCGCGGTCGGGCGTCGTACGACGCTCGGTGAGGCGTGGGCCGCCACCCGCGGCCGGCGGTGGCGCCTGGTCGGACTGGCCGTGCTCGTGCTGGTGGTCGTCGTGGTCGCGACGGTGGGCTACGTCCTGGCCTGGGTGCTGGTCGTCGTCGTGACCGACAGCGTCCTGGCGGCGGTCCTGTTCGGGGTCGTCTCGGTCCCCGCGTTCGTCGCCCTGATGCTGTGGGTCTGGATCCGGCTGCTCTACCTCCCCGCGCCCGCGCTGATGCTGGAGTCCGTGGGGGTCTTCGGTGCCATCCGCCGCAGCTACCGGCTCACGTCACGGGCCTTCTGGCGCACCCTCGGGATCGCCCTGCTGACGTTGGTGGTCACGGGCATCGCCGGGCAGATGCTCGCCTTCCCGTTCGGCATCATCGGCGGGGTCCTGTCGCTGGTCGTCGACGCGCAGTACGGGCCCCTGGTGCTGGTCCTCACGCAGGCACTCTCGACCGTCGTCTCGGCGGCGTTCGTCGCGCCGTTCACCTCGGCGGTCGCCTCTCTTCAGTACGTCGACCAGCGCATGCGCAAGGAGGCCTACGACGTCGAGCTGATGACGCGGGCCGGGATCATCGGCTCGTGAGGCTGGACCCGCCGCTCGACCCCTCGGGTGACGAGGCCCGCTCGCTGCTGCGGCGCGAGCTGCTGTCGCCCGAGTACCACGAGCAGAACCTGCTCGAGCGGCTGCGCAACTGGCTCGAGCGCCGGATCGACGGGGGTGTCAGCAGCGCCAGCGACGCCCCGGCCCTCCAGACGTTCGCCACGATGCTCGTGGTGCTGCTGCTCGTCGCCGGCCTGGTCTTCGTGGTCACGCGCGCCCGTCGCACCGCCCGCGCGGCGCAGGAGCGGCGCAGCGTCCTGACCGCCGAGGAGATCACCGCCGACCAGCTGCGGGCACGTGCCCTGGCCGCGCTCGCCGAGGGGCGCCACGAGGACGCGCTCGTCGACGCGTTCCGGGCCCTCGCCGTGCGCCAGGTCGAGCGCGGCCGGCTCGACGACACCCCGGGGGCCACCGCCCACGAGGTCGCCGCGGTCCTCGCGGCGGAGTACCCCCACCAGCGGTCGCGCGTCGACGACGGCGCCCGGCTCTTCGACGCCGTCCTCTACGGCGACCGGCCGGCCACCCGCGAGCAGGCCGCCGCCGTGCTGGCGCTCGACGACGAGCTGGCGGCCCTGCGATGACCACGCTGAGCGAGGCATGGCCGGCCGCCGAGCCGACCGCGGCCGCCCGCGGGGGCGGGCTCCGGCGCCACCGCAGCACGCTCGTCATCGTGCTCGGCCTGCTCGCCGCCGTCGCCGTGGTCGTGTGGTCGGCGGGCGGACCGCGCACCTACGAGCCCCTCGACCCGGCCAACCCCGACGCCGACGGCGCCCAGGCGGTCGCCCGGGTCCTGGACGACGAGGGGGTCGACCTCATCGTCGCCCGTGGCGCCGACGAGCTCGACCGGGCCGACATCGGCGCGGGTACGACGGTCGTGGTGACCTCCACCGGGTCCCTCGGCGCCAGCACGGTCGCGCGGCTGCTCGAGCAGGCCGGCGACGCGCGCCTCGTGCTCATCGAGCCGCCGCAGGCCGTCACCACGGAGGTCGGGCTCGACGGCTTCCCCTCGAGCGACCCGCTGGGCGGCGGGCGCGACGCGGCCTGTGACGACCCGACGTACGACGGGCTGGAGCTGGAGGTGGACGACGCCCTGTCCTACCCCGGCGGGTCCGGCTGCTTCACCAACGAGCTCGGGGAGTCCGTGCTCGTCGAGCGCGACGGCGTCGTCGTCTTCGGCGCGGGTGACGCCCTGACCAACGACCAGGTGCTGCGCGGCGACAACGCCGCCGTGGTGCTGCGGCTGCTCGGGCAGGACCAGCGCCTCGTCTGGTACGTCGCGCAGGTCGACGACCTCGTGGGCGACGACGGGGTCAGCCTCGGCTCGCTGCTGCCGGACTTCGTCGAGCCCGGCGTCTGGCTGCTCGGCATCAGCGTCGTCGGCGTGGCGCTGTGGCGGGGCCGCCGGCTCGGGCGGCTCTCCTCCGAGCCGCTGCCGGTCGTCGTGAAGGCGATCGAGACCACCCAGAGCCGAGGCCGGCTCTACCGCAAGGCCGGCGACCGGGCGCACGCCGCGGACGCCCTCCGCCGGGCCGCCCGGGCCGGCGCCGCCGACCGGCTGGGCCTCGGCAGCACCGCCGACGACCCCGCGCTGGTCCGCGACGTGGCCCGCCACGTCGGCCGGCCCGAGTCCGACGTCGACGCCCTAATCGGCCCCCACGCCCCACCCCCTGCGACCGACGCAGCCCTGATCGCTCTGGCCACCGACCTGGCCGAGCTCGACCGAGAGGTACGCCGCACATGACCGAGACCAGTCCCGACACGAGCAGCGGAGACCAGGCAGCGAGGGAGCGGCTGGCCGCCGTACGCGCCGAGGTGGCGAAGGCCGTCGTCGGCCAGGATGCCGCGGTCTCGGGCCTGCTGGTCGCCCTGCTGTGCGGCGGCCACGTCCTGATGGAGGGTGTGCCCGGGACCGCCAAGACGCTGCTCGTGCGGACCCTCGCGGCCGCGCTGTCGGTGGACACGCGGCGGGTGCAGTTCACTCCCGACCTGATGCCCGGTGACATCACCGGCTCGATGGTGATCGACAGCCACCAGGGCGAGCTGAGCTTCCGCGAGGGGCCGGTCTTCACGAACCTGCTGCTCGCCGACGAGATCAACCGGACGCCGCCCAAGACCCAGTCGGCGCTGCTCGAGGCCATGGAGGAGGGGCAGGTGTCGGTCGACGGCGTCTCGCGCGCCCTGCCGCGGCCGTTCCTGGTGGCGGCAACCCAGAACCCGGTGGAGTACGAAGGCACCTACCCGCTCCCGGAGGCGCAGCTGGACCGGTTCCTGATCAAGGTGGTGCTGCCGATCCCGCCCCGCGAGGCCGAGCTGGAGATCCTGCGCCGCCACGCCGACGGCTTCGACCCCCGTGACGTCGCCGGTGCGGGCGTCACGGCGGTGGCCGGGGCCGCCGACATCGCGGCCGGCCAGGCCGCCGTGAAGCGGGTGCAGGTCGCGCCCGAGGTGGTCGGCTACATCGTCGACATCGCCCGCGCCACCCGCGAGTCGCCCTCGCTAAGCCTCGGCGTGAGCCCGCGTGGTGCCACCGCGCTCCTCCGCTCCGCGCGGGCGTGGGCCTGGCTGGTCGGCCGCGACTTCGTGACCCCCGACGACGTGAAGTCGCTGGCCCACGCCACCCTCGTGCACCGGCTCGGGCTGCGACCCGAGGCCGAGCTCGAGGGGGTCGAGGTCGGGCAGGTGCTGGCCTCCGCGCTCGGCTCGGTGCCGGTCCCGCGATGAGCCGGGTCACGGCGGGCTGATGGCGATCTCGGGGCGGGTGCCCCTGCTCCTGCTGCTGGGCTTCGTGCCGCTCGTGCTCCGACCGAGCCTCGGCACCGTCTTCCTGTGGCTGCTCGCGGTCGCCGTCCTCACGGTGGCCGACTGGGCGCTCGCACCGCGGCCCGAGTCGCTGGGGCTGGCCCGGAGGCCGACCCCTGCCGTGCGCCTGGGCTACCCGGCCGAGACGGTGCTCGTCGCCACCAACCTGGTGCGTCGCCGGGTGCGGGCGCTGGTCCGCGACGCGTGGCAGCCGACCGCGGGCGCCAGTGACAACCGGCACCGCGTCAGCCTCGGTCCCGGTGACCGCACCGCGCTGCGCACTCCCCTGCTCCCGGTCCGCCGCGGCGACCTCCGGGCCACCGGAGTCACCCTGCGACTGCCCGGCCCGCTCGGCCTGGGTGCGCGCCAGCGCACTGTCGTCATCGATGGGTCGGTCCGCTCGCTGCCGCCGTTCGAGTCCCGCAAGCACCTGCCCTCCCGGCTGGCGCGGCTGCGCGACCTCGACGGCCGGTCGGCGGTGCGCGTGCGCGGCCAGGGCACGGAGTTCGACTCGCTGCGCGAGTACGTCCAGGGTGACGACGTACGGTCGATCGACTGGCGGGCCTCGGCCCGCAACCGCAACGTCGTGGTCCGCACCTGGCAGCCCGAGCGCGACCGGCGTGTGGTGCTGGTCCTCGACACCTCACGCACGTCGGCCGGCCGGGTCGAGGACGTGCCCCGGCTCGACTCGGCGATGGACGCCGCCCTGCTGCTCGCGGCGCTCGCCGCGCGCGCCGGCGACCGGATCGACTTCGTGGCCGGCGACCGGCGGGTCCGCGCGCGGGTGCGCTCCGCCGGCTCCCGCGACGTCGCCGCCCGGCTCCAGGACACGATGGCCGACCTCGAACCGGTCATCGCCGAGGCCGACTGGGACGCGCTGGTCGGCGCCGTGCAGGGCATGGGACGCCAGCGTGCGCTGGTCGTGCTGCTCACGCCGCTGGAGCCCTCCGCCATCGAGGAGGGCCTGCTGACCGTCCTCCCCGCCCTCACCCGTCACCATCGCGTGGTCCTGGCCTCGGTGCGCGATCCCGCGCTCGACCGGCTGGCGGCCGAGCGCGCCACGATCGACCAGGTCTACGACGCCGCCGCTGCCGAGCAGGTCCTCGCCCGCCGCCGTCGTACGGCGGACCTCCTGCGCACCCTCGGGGTCGACGTCATCGACGCCGACGCCGACCGCCTCCCCCCAGCGCTCGCCGACCACTACCTGCAGCTCAAGGCGAGCGGGCTGCTCTAGGGTCCGTTCTCAGGCGATGGCGTCGCGCGGGGGCTGCGGGATCTGGTGTCCGGCTTCCCCGCCGATGCGGCCACCGAAGGGCCGGCCGTGGTCGGCATGTTCGTCGCGAGCGAAGACGAGGCTGTGGCCGCCCACGTCGACGCGGGCCCCGGTACGCAGCATCTGCGACACGACCGCCGCACCGTGCACGCGGGTGACACCGGACACCGCGTCGACCATCCACTCGTCGCGCTCGTCGTGGCGCAGCCTGGCCTGCACCGGCGCCAGGCCCGGGAGCACGATCGAGCACCCGGGGTGAGAGCCGATGGTCATGCCGTCGTGGAGCCGGTGGACGAGGTGCTCGTCGTCGGGGCCCAGACGCTCCTGCACGAGCACGAGCCTCGGGTTGCCTCCGCGCGCGGGGTCGTGCGTCGTGGTGACGGGACGCCGCGGGCCGCGACGCATGGTGGGCACCAACGGGAGCAGTGTCCGCGGCGGGAGCAGGCGGGCGTCGGGAAGCACCGGCGTCGTGCCGCCCGCCCGGGCCCGGGCCGCCCAGGCCCGGCGCAGGCTGCCGAGGCGGATCCGGCGCGTGCCTGTCACGCGCCGCTGCCACCACGGGGCGGTGACGTCGCCGAGCGTGACGAGGTGCCTGCCGCCGTGCTCGACGCGGATCGCGATCCCCTGGCTCGACAGCGCCTCCGCGAACCGTCGGACCCCTGCCGCGTCGCCGGCACCGGCGAACGCACTGGGGTCGTCGACTTCCAGGGTCAGGCGGTTGCCGGCGCCCCGCAACCGCGTGCGCACCGTCGGTCTCCCCGGGCGCTCGAGGTCGAGGTCGAGCGCGGCGTGGACCACGGCCACGACGTCATCCCTCCTGGGGGGCGGTCGCGGCAACGTGCTCGGTGGTCGTCACGGTCAACGTGCCGTTGAGTTTCCAGGTCGCCCGGGGCGAGTCGCTGCCCGTGTCGCGCGGCACCTCAACCGCCATGTCCTCGAAGCTGTAGTGGATGGCTGCCTCACGTCCCGTGAGGAAGCTCCACATGCGTTGCCCGAGGTCGGTCCAGTCGACCACCTCGTCCTGCCCGGTGCTGAGTGCCATGACAATCTCCTTGTGTTCATCCCTTCCTCAACACCTTGTTGAGGTTTACAGTTACATCATGAACACCTTGTCAAGCCCTGCTCGTCCCACCCTCACCATCGGGGGCCTCGCCGAGGCCACCGGGGTCAGCACGGCGACCCTGCGGGTGTGGGAGCAGCGACACGGCTTCCCCACCCCCACCCGGCTCGACAGCGGCCACCGCCGCTACACCGAGGCCGACGTCGAGACCGTGCGCGACGTCGTACGCCGTCGCGACGCCGGCGTGCGCCTGGACGTCGCCATCCTCGAGGCCACCGCACGGGCCGAGCACACCCGCCCGCGCCCGGCGTCCGTCTATGCCGAGCTGCGACGGCGGCACCCCGGCCTCGACAGCTACCGGCTGAGCAAGTCGACGCTCCTGGCCCTGTCGTGGGCGATCGAGGACGAGTTCTGTGCCAAGGCCGACCGGCCCCACCTGTTCGGCAGCTTCCAGACCGAGTCTCGCTACGCCCCGGCCCGCGACCGCTGGACGGAGCTCGACCGCGTCGCGCGGTCGGCGTTCGTGCTCGCGGACTTCGACACCGTCTCGACCGGGCCGGGCCCGATCCTGGTGCCGCTGGCACCGGACGCCCCGATGTGTCGGGAGTGGGCGGTCGTGTGCGACGCCAACGACCTGCCCGTCGCGCTGACCGCGTGGGAGCTCCCCGGCCAGTCGGGTGTGCGCGACCAGGACCGGCTCTTCGAGTCGCTGTGGACCGTCGACCCTGCCGCGGTTCGCGACGCGTCGCGTATCTGCGCGCAGATCGCCGCCGACGCAGGTCTTGCCGAGGCGGGCCCGGTCCTCTACGACCTCGCCGACGACCCGAACGACGGCGTCACCGACCTGGCCTCGGTGACGTCGATGTTCAACCGCGTCGTTGCCTACGTCGACCGCTTCGGCGGTCGTTGACGTGACCGACCACGACGTGGTGGTCGTGGGAGCCGGCCTGGCCGGGCTCCACTGTGCTCGGACCCTCGCCGCCGCGGGCCTCGACGTACGCGTGCTCGAGGCCTCCGACGCCGTCGGTGGCCGGATCCGCACCGACGTGGTCGACGACTTCCTCGTCGACCGCGGCTTCCAGCTGCTCAACCCCGGCTATCCCGCCGTACGCCGCCTGGTGGACGTCGAAGCCTTGGGTCTGCAGCCGTTCGAGGCTGGGGTCGCCGCCCGTCTCGACGACGGACTGCAGGTGATGGCTCACCCTCTGCACGCCCCCCGGTTGGCCCCCACGACGCTGCGCGCGGCCGCCACGCGTCCGCGCGAGGTCGCGGCCGTGGTCCGCTGGCTGCTGCCGCTGGCGCAGGCGTCGGTGGGCCGCGGACGCCTGGCGACACGGCTGCCCGACCGGGTCGACGGGACCCTAGGCGAGGCGCTGGACCGCGCCGGTGTCGACGGCACGATCGGGACGGTGGTGCGGCGCTTCCTCGCCGGCGTGCTGCTGGAGGACGACCAGTCGACGTCGGCGGCCTACGCGCTGCTCCTCGTTCGCGCGTTCGCCGCCGGCACGCCGGGGTTGCCGGCCGCCGGCATGCAGGCCCTCCCGGAGCAGCTCGCCGAGTCGCTCCACGGCCGGGTGAGCCTGCTCAGTCCGGTCGAGACCATCGGCGGGGAGGACGGCCGGCACGTGCTGTGGGTCGCGGGTCGGCGGGTGACCTGCCGCCGTCTCGTGGTCGCGACCGGCGCGCGGGAGGCTGCCCGACTCACCGGCGGTCCCGGCAGAGAGCTCAAGGGTGTCGTGACCCAGTGGTTCGCCGCAGACGAGGCTCCCAGCGGCCGGGCACTCCTCCACGTGGACGGGCGCAGGCGGGCCACCGGGCCGGTGCTCAACACCGCGGTGGTGTCCGCCGCTGCGCCGTCGTACGCGCCGGGCGGCCAGCACCTGGTCCAGGTCTCGGCACTGCTCGGACCCGGTCGCCCGGTGCCCACCGAGCGCGAGCTGTCGCGCCACGCCGGCGAGCTCTTCGGCGCCTCGCCCCACCGCTGGCGCTCGCTCGCTCGCTACGAGGTCCCCGACGCGCTCCCGGTCCAGCTGCAGCCGTTCACGGAGAGACGGCGCATCGTGGTCGAGAGTGGCGTCGTGCTGTGCGGCGACCACCGCGACACGGCGTCCATCCAGGGGGCGCTGGTCAGCGGCGGTCGCGCCGCCCGGGCCGTCCTTCGCTCGCGGCTCCTCACAGGCTCGGGCGCGTGACCTCCGGCCCGGCGTTGGCGATGGTGGTGGCGGCCGCGCTCCACGCGGGCTTCCAGCTCACGGTCACGCTCCTCGTCTACCCCGTGCTGGTCAGCGCACCGACCGCGGCGTGGGACGACGCCCACGCGCGGCACAGCCGCCTGGTCGTCCCGCTGGTCCTGCTGTCCTACGGCGGCCTCGTCGGGGCCGGCACGTGGCTGCTCGCCGTCGACCGCGCCCCCGCCGCTCTGGCCGCGGTGGCGCCGGCCGCGGCCTGCGTGCTCGTCACGGCGCTCGGCGCCGCACCGATCCACGGACGCCTCCGGCGCCCCGACCCACGTCTTCTCCGCCGGCTGCTGGTCGTCGACCGGGTGCGCGCGGGTGCCGCCGTGCTCTCGGTCGCAGCTGCCGTCATGGCGGCCACCGGCTGAGCCCGGGCGGGAGGCGTCACGCCTGGGTGGCGACCCGGTCCTCCAGCAGTGTGGCGTCGAGGTCACCGGTGAATCCTCGGTGGACGGCGTTGCGGCCGAGCACGAAGACGTAGGCGAAGAACGTGAGCTCGGCCAGGATCCCGATGCCGACGCGGGCAGCGGTGGGCAGGCCCGACGGGGTCACGAAGGCCTCGATCACGCCGCTGACGGCCAGCACGACGACCAGGCCGAGC
Source organism: Nocardioides szechwanensis (assembly GCF_900103935.1). Lineage (GTDB taxonomy): Bacteria > Actinomycetota > Actinomycetes > Propionibacteriales > Nocardioidaceae > Nocardioides > Nocardioides szechwanensis. The sequence goes on along the minus strand of NZ_FNIC01000005.1, from coordinate 135,036 downwards.
GAGACCGTGGCCGCGGTGCGGCCCTCACGGGCGATCGACTGGGTGCGGGTGAGGCCGCGCGGCTCGATCCACGACCAGAAGAGCCGCAGCCCGACGCCGCCGGCCACGAACACGGCCGTGAGCTCGAGCAGGCCGTGCGGGAGGATCAGCCCCCAGAACAGCTCCCCCCGGTCGTGCCGCATCATGACCGAGCCGATGACCGCCAGGTTGAGGATGTTCTGGAACAGCAGGGTCACCACCGGGAACCCCAGGATCCCCAGCGCGATGCAGAGGGCGGCCACCCAGGCGTTGTTGACCCACACCTGGGCGGCGAAGTGGCTGGCGGCGTACTCGCTGTAGTAGCCCTCGAAGTCCTCGTTGACCAGCTGGTCGACCTCGGAGGGCGAGAGCAGTGACTGCTCCACCTGCGGGTTGTCCAGCAGCCACCACATCATCACAGCGGTCACCACGACGTTGGCGGCGAAGCAGCCCAGCCACCACCAGCGAAGCCGGTAGAGCGCGGCCGGGAACCGCTCCACGAAGAACGACTGCACGCCGCGCCACGACCCCACCCGGGTGCCGACCGCTCGGTTGCGGGAGCGCGCGAGCAGCGACGAGAGGTGGGCGACGAGCGAGGCGTCCGGCGCCGAGGTGCGTACGACGGACAGGTGGGTGGCAACCTGCTGGTACCGCTCGACCAGCTCGTCGCTCTCCGCCCCGCTGAGCCGGCGGCTGCGGACCAGCTGGTCCAGGCGCTGCCACTCGTGGGCGTGCGCGAGCACGTAGGCGTCGAGGTCCACGCGCACACTCTAGGTTGGGCCTGTGGAGGTCGGCGCCGTGGACGAGCTGGTGGAGCTGCCCGACGGGCGCCGCGCCCAGGTGTGGCTGGGCGGCGCCGCGCGGGGCCCGCTCGTGGTCTTCGCCCATGGCTGTCCTGACACACGGCACGCCGCGATGACCGGCCACCAGGCGGCGGTCGAGGCCGGCGTGAGACTGCTCGCCGTCAACCGCCCCGGCTACGGCCGCTCCGACCCCGACGAGACCAGCCAGAGCAGCGTCGCCGACGACCTGGTCGCCGTGACCGACCTGCTCGGCGTGGAGCGGTTCGGGCTGCTCGGCATGTCCGTCGGCGGCTCCTACGCCGTCACCTGCGCCGCCCGGCACCCCCGACCGGGTCGCGGTGCTGGGGCTGGTGGCGACGCAGTGGCGCATCGGCACCGGCCAGGGGACGGTCGCGGAGGCGATCGAGGCGGCGCGTCCCGTGTTCGAGCGCTGGGTCGCGGGCATGGCGCCCGACGACCCCGACGACCGTGCCCTGGCCACCAGGTGGCGCGAGAGCCTGCCCGCCCCCGACGCGGCCCTCCTGGCGGCGGTGAGTGACCACGAGCTCGCGGCGTCGGCCCGGGAGGCGCTGAGCAACCACGAGGGCTACCTGCGCGACGCGGCGCTCGTCTTCCGGCCCTGGGACCACGACCCGGAGGAGGTCGGCGCTCCGACGTACCTCTGGTTCGGTGAGCTCGACGAGGCCTCCCCTCCGGCCGAGGGCCGGGCCCTGGGCGCCCGGATCCCGGGGGCGACCGTCACGGTGCGGCCGGCCACCACCCACCTGGCCACCCTCCTGGCGCACAGGCCGGACATCCTGAGGACCCTGCGCCCCCACCTAGGATGAGACGCGATGGCCCACGAGTTCGCGACCCTCACCACCGATGACCTGGTCACCGGCGAGGCGGTCGCGCTCGACCTGCCGCCGGCCAGCCTGGGCGCCCGCATCGCGTCCGGCCTGATCGACCTGGTCGTGACCGTGATGGCGCTGATGGCGGTGGTGATGCTCTACCTCGTCGCCGCGCTCCAGACCGACGCGGCCCTGGCCCACGTCGCCCTCGTCGGGTCGCTGATCACGGTCTTCCTCGTCTTCCCGACCACGATGGAGACGCTGACCCGCGGCCGGTCGCTCGGCAAGCTCGCGCTCGGCCTGCGCACGGTGCGCGACGACGCCGGCCCGATCACGTTCCAGCACGCCTTCGTGCGGTCGCTGATCGGCGTCGTCGAGATCTACGCGTTCAGCGGCGTCCCGGCCTTCTTCTCGGCGCTGGTCAGCAGCCGCGGCAAACGGCTCGGCGACTACGCCGCCGGCACGTACGTCGTACGCGACCGGGTCAAGCTCCAGCTCACCGTCCCCTCACAGATGCCGCCCCACCTGGCGGCCTGGGCGCGTGGGGCCGACATCACCAGCCTGCCGACCGGGCTCGCGCTGGCGGTCCGCCAGTTCCTGGGGCGCTTCCACACCTTCGACCCGCAGTCCCGCACGACCATCGGCGGCCGGCTGGCCGACGAGGTACGCCGCTACGTCGCCCCCGCGCCACCGCCGGGCACGAGCGCCGAGGACTTCCTGGCCGCGGTCGTCGCCTCACGTCGCGAGCGCGACCAGGCGCGACTGCGTCGGGAGTCCGAGCTCAGGCAGCGGCTGACGAACCGGCGTTGAGCGGCGCTCGAGCCAGTCGCGGGATCATCAGGCACAGCACGGCCGCTCCCAGGCACAGCCCGCCCGCCGTCAGCCAGGCCGCCTGGTAGTCGCCCTCGACCTGCCGGACCCAGCCCGCGAAGCTCGCAGCCACCCCGGCGCCCACCATGTGCGCGGCGAACACCCAGCCGAAGACGACACCCGCCCGCTCGACGCCGAAGTGCTCCCGGCACAGGGCCACCGTGGGTGGCACCGTCGCCACCCAGTCGAGGCCGTAGAAGACGATGAACACGAACAGGCTGGGGTGGACCGTCGCGGCGAGCAGCCACGGGACGGTCAGCAGCGACAGGCCGCGCAGCAGGTAGTAGGCGAAGAGCAGGTAGCGGCTGTCGACGCGGTCGGTCAGCCACCCACTGGCGATGGTCCCGACGATGTCGAAGATCCCGATCAGGGCCAGCAGCGAGGCGCTGGTCGTCTGCGGCATGCCGTGGTCGTGAGCGGCCGGGATGAAGTGGGTGCCGATCAGCCCGTTGGTCGACCACCCGCAGATCCAGAACGTCACGAACAGGATCCAGAACGTCCGCGAGCGCGAGCTCTCCCTCAGGGTGCGCACGGCCAGCCGGGCCGCCGGCTCGGGTCGTCCGGTGGCGGCCGGGGGCAGCGCGGCCGGGTCGGGCTCGACGACCGGCACCGCGCCGTAGGCGGTCGTGCCGACATCTGCGGGGTGGTCGCGCATCAGCAGGAGCACCAGCGGCACCAGCACGAGCGCGAACACCGCGACCAGTCCGGCGGCCCAGCGCCACCCCGGCCCGTCGGCCAGGTGGGCGATCGCCGGGAGGAAGACCAGCTGCCCGGTAGAGCTGGCGGCCGAGAACACCCCGATCACCACACCGCGGTGTCGCACGAACCAGCGGTTGGCCACGATCGCCCCGAAGACCAGGGCCAGCGAGCCCGTCCCCACGCCGACGGCGAACCCCCAGAGCAGCCACAGCTGCCACGACTCGGTCATCACCAGCGTCAGGCCGCTGCCCGCCGACACCAGGGTGAGCGACGCGGCGACGACTCGGCGTACGCCGAAACGCTCCATGAGCGCGGCCGCGAACGGCGCAGTGAGGCCGTAGATGACCAGGTTGAGGCTGACCGCGCCACTGGTGGTGGCGCGGGACCAGCCGAAGTCCTGCTCGATCGGCTCCAGCAGCGCGCCGGTCGAGGAACGGAAGCCGGCGGCCGCGATCAGGGCTCCCATGGTGATCGCCGCGACCAGCCAGGCACGGTGGATGACGCGTCGTCCGGCCGCGTTGTCGACGGGCGTTGTCACCGCGCCAGGGTAAGCGCGGCAAGATGGGCACATGCTCGATGTGTCAGAGATGTGGGACTTCGACGACCCCAAGAAGTCCGAGTCCCGCTTCCGCAACGCGATCCCGGGCGCCGGCCGGCGCGACCAGCAGCTGCTGATGACGCAGCTCGCCCGTGCCGTCGGGCTCCAGGGGCGGTACGACGACGGGCTGGCGCTGCTGGACGTCACCCAGGCCCCCGACCCCGAGATCGGCGCGTGGGTGCACCTCGAGCGCGGCCGGATCCTCCGGTCGTCCGGGTCGCCCGGGAAGGCGCGCCCCGAGTTCGAGGCCGCCGTACGCGACTCGGTGGGCAGCGACGCCCTGCACATCGACGCCCTGCACATGCTGGCGCTGGTCGCCGAGCCGGAGGAGCAGGGCGCCCTGCACGAGGAGGCGCTGCGCATCGCACGCAGCTCGCGGGAGCCGCGGGCCCGCGACTGGGACGCCTCGTTGCTCAACAACATCGGGATGGCGCACGCCGACGCCGGCGAGTGGCGCGACGCCCTCGCGTCGTTCGAGATCGCCCTCAGCTCACGGGAGCGGCAGGGCGACGCGGCCCGGACCCGGGTCGCGCGCTGGATGGTGGCCTGGGCGATGCGCAACCTCGGCCACACGGTCGAGGCGCTGGCCATCCAGCGGATGCTCAAGGCGGAGCTGGTGGCGATCGGTGAGGTCGATCCCTACGTCGACGAGGAGATCGCCCTGCTGGAAAAGGCCCCTAGGAAGTGACCGGTCGCCGGTAGGCGAGGTCGACGATGTCGCGACCGACCGCCCGGCCCTTGCGCTCGAACTTGGTGACCGGGCGCTCCGACCAGCGTTCCACCGGGCCGCCCTCCAGGCCGGTCTCGGCGTCGAGCACGGCGCGCATCTGCACGGCGTACTCCGCCCAGTCGGTCGCCAGCCGCCAGGTGCCGCCCGGCTCGAGACGCGACGTCACCAGGCGCGCGAACTCGGGGGTGACCAGCCGCCGCTTGTGGTGGCGCTGCTTGGGCCACGGGTCGGGGAAGAAGGTCCACAGCTCGCGGACCGACCCCTCCGCGAACAGGTGCTCGACCGACCACGCCGCGTCGACCGCGCAGAACCGCACGTTGTCGGCCCCCGCCGCCGCGACCTCGGCCAGGCCGGCGGCCACCCCGGGTCGCCACACCTCGAACGCCACGATGTTGCAGTCGGGTCGCGCCGCCGCGAGCACGCCGGTCGCCTCACCGACGCCGGGGCCGATCTCGACCACCAGCGGCGCCTCGCGCCCGAACCAGTCCGACCACGTGAAGCCCGGGTCGTCGACCGCCTCGTCGGGGATCACCCACGCCTCGTGGTGGGCGTCCCACGCCTCCTGCTGGCTCGGCGTGAACCGGCTCCCCCGGCGCGAGTAGCTCAGCACCTCCCGCATCCGCTGGCCGTCCTCGGTCAGCTTCAGGTGCGGTCGCGCCGGCAGTGCCCTGTCGTTCATGCCCCGATCCTCCCCGACCCCGTTGACCCGCCCGAAAGTGACACAAATTGACGTTGACCCGCCCGAAAGTTTCGGGCGGGTCAACGGTGAAGCAGGTTCAGCTAGATCACTTGGTGATCTTGGTGACGCGGCCGGCACCAACGGTGCGGCCACCCTCGCGGATGGCGAAGCGCAGGCCCTCGTCCATGGCGATCGGCTGGATCAGCTCGACCGACATCTCGGTGTTGTCGCCGGGCATGACCATCTCGGTGCCCTCGGGCAGCGTGACGACGCCGGTGACGTCCGTGGTGCGGAAGTAGAACTGCGGACGGTAGTTGTTGAAGAACGGCGTGTGACGGCCACCCTCCTCCTTCGAGAGGATGTAGACGTTCGCCTCGAAGTTGGTGTGCGGGGTCGTGGTGCCCGGCTTGATGACGACCATGCCGCGCTCGACGTCCTCGCGCTTGGTGCCACGAAGCAGCAGACCGACGTTCTCACCGGCCTGGCCCTCGTCGAGCAGCTTGCGGAACATCTCGACACCGGTGACGGTGGACTTGATCGCGCCCTCGCGGATGCCGACGATCTCGACCTCCTCGTTGACCTTCACGATGCCCCGCTCGATGCGGCCGGTGATGACCGTGCCGCGACCGGTGATCGTGAACACGTCCTCGACGGGCATGAGGAACGGCTTGTCCGTCTCGCGGTCGGGGGTCGGGATCGACTCGTCGACAGCGTTCATCAGCTCGATGATCGACTCGCCCCACTTCTCGTCGCCCTGGAGCGCCGGGAAGGCAGCAACGCGCACGACGGGGATCTCGTCACCGTCGAACTCGTACTCGGAGAGGAGCTCGCGCACCTCCATCTCGACGAGCTCGATGAGCTCCTCGTCGTCGACCATGTCGCACTTGTTGAGCGCCACGACCAGGGCCGGCACGCCGACCTGGCGGGCGAGCAGCACGTGCTCACGCGTCTGCGGCATGGGGCCGTCGGTGGCGGCGACCACGAGGATCGCGCCGTCCATCTGGGCCGCGCCGGTGATCATGTTCTTGATGTAGTCAGCGTGACCAGGGCAGTCGACGTGCGCGTAGTGGCGCGCCTCGGTCTGGTACTCGACGTGCGCGATCGAGATCGTGATGCCGCGCTGACGCTCCTCGGGAGCCTTGTCGATCTCGTCGAACGCCGAGGCGGCGTTGAGAGTCGGGTACTTGTCGTGCAGCACCTTCGTGATTGCTGCGGTCAACGTCGTCTTCCCGTGGTCGATGTGACCGATGGTTCCGATGTTGACGTGCGGCTTGGTCCGCTCGAACTTCGCCTTAGCCACTGTGGGCTCCTCCTGGTGTGGTTGTTACCTGACTCGTACTTGACGTTGTGGTGCGTGCTGCGTGGCGGTGGCCCGGTGGGACTACTCCCCACGCACCTTCTTGATGATCTCGTCGGCGATGTTCGTGGGAACCTCGGCGTACGAGTCGAACTCCATCGAGTACGAAGCCTGGCCGGAGGTCTTGGACCTCAGGTCGCCAACGTACCCGAACATCTCGGAGAGCGGCACGAGGGCGTTGACGACGATGTCGCCGTGACGCTCCTCCTGGGCACGGATCTGCCCGCGCCGGCTGTTGATGTCGCCGATGACCGTGCCGAGGAAGCTCTCCGGCGTGATCACCTCGACCGCGAACATCGGCTCCAGCAGGACCGGCTTCGCCATGCGAGCGGCCTCCTTGAAGGCCTGGTTGCCGGCGATCTTGAACGCGAGCTCCGAGGAGTCCACGTCGTGGTAGGCGCCGTCCTCGAGGGTGAACTTGACGTCCACCATCGGGTAGCCGGCGAGCACGCCGAACTCGAGGGCGTCCTGGCCACCAGCGTCGACCGAAGGGATGTACTCCTTCGGCACGCGGCCGCCGCTGACATTGTTGACGAACTCGTAGCCCGCACCGACGCCCGTCTCGGGGTCGATGTTGGGGCCGAGCGAGACGACGACCTTCGCGAACTGGCCGGACCCACCGGTCTGCTTCTTGTGGGTGTAGCTGTGCTTGACGACCTCCTTGCGGAGCGTCTCGCGGTAGGCCACCTGCGGCTTGCCGACGGTCGCCTCGACGCGGAACTCGCGCTTCATCCGGTCGACGAGGATCTCCAGGTGGAGCTCGCCCATGCCGGCGATGATGGTCTGGCCGGTCTCTTCGTCGGCCTTGACCGTGAAGGTCGGGTCCTCGTCGGAGAGGCGCTGGATCGCGGTGCCCAGCTTCTCCTGGTCGCTCTTGGTCTTGGGCTCGATCGCGACCTCGATCACCGGGGCCGGGAACGTCATCGACTCGAGGATCACCTGGTTCTGGGGGTCGGACAGGGTGTGCCCGGTCTTGGTGTCCTTGAGGCCCATGACGGCCACGATCTGGCCGGCGCCGACCGACGCGATCTCCTCACGCTTGTTGGCGTGCATCTGGTAGACCTTGCCGATCCGCTCCTTGCGACCGTTGACCGAGTTGACCACGGTCGCGCCGGCGGCGAGCTTGCCGGAGTAGACGCGCACGTAGATCAGCTTGCCGAGGTGCGGGTCGGTGGCGATCTTGTAGGCCAGGCCGGAGAACGGCTCGTCGTCGGACGGGTGCCGGATGACCTCGACGGTCTCGTCCTTGACGGAGTGACCGACGATCGAGTCGATGTCCAGGGGCGAGGGGAGGTACTTGACGACGGCGTCGAGCAGGGGCTGGACGCCCTTGTTCTTGAACGCCGTGCCGCACAGCACCGGGTTGATCTTGTCGGCCAGGGTGGCGCGACGGATCGCGGCGTCGATCTCCTCGACGGAGAACTCACCCTCGTCGAGGAACTTCTCCATGATGACGTCGTCGGCGTCCGACAGCGTCTCGAGCAGCTTCTCGCGGTATTCGGCGGCCTGCTCGGCCAGCTCGGCCGGGATCTCCTCGACGGCGTAGTCCTCGCCGATCGTGGTCTCGCCGCGCCACACGAGGGCACGCATGCCGACGAGGTCGACGACACCGATGAAGTCGCCCTCGGCGCCGATCGGCAGCTGCAGCACGAGCGGCGTGGAGTTGAGGCGCTCGATCATCATGTCGACGCAGCGGAAGAAGTCGGCGCCCGTGCGGTCGAGCTTGTTGACGAAGCACATGCGCGGCACGGAGTACTTGTTGGCCTGGCGCCACACCGTCATGGTCTGGGGCTCGACACCGGCGACGCCGTCGAAGACCGCCACGGCACCGTCGAGGACACGCAGCGAGCGCTCGACCTCGGCCGTGAAGTCCACGTGGCCCGGGGTATCGATGATGTTGATCTGGTGGTCCTTCCACCAGCAGGTCGTCGCGGCCGACGTGATCGTGATGCCGCGCTCCTGCTCCTGCTCCATCCAGTCCATCGTGGCCGCGCCCTCGTGGACCTCACCGATCTTGTAGGTGATGCCGGTGTAGAAGAGGATGCGCTCGGTGGTGGTGGTCTTGCCGGCATCGATGTGCGCCATGATGCCGATGTTGCGGACCTTGTTGAGGTCGGTGGTGATGTCGACAGCCACTGAAAGTCTCAGTCCCTCGGAAGTTGTTGGGGTGCGGGTGGCGTGAGGGGTACGGCGTACCCCTCACGCATTGGTCACCAGCGGTAGTGAGCGAAGGCCTTGTTGGACTCGGCCATCTTGTGCGTGTCCTCGCGCTTCTTCACAGCGGCACCGAGGCCGTTGGAGGCGTCGAGGATCTCGTTCATGAGGCGCTCGGCCATGGTCTTCTCACGACGCTCGGCGGCGTAGCCGACGAGCCAGCGCAGCGCCAACGTGGTGCCACGCGTGCCCTTGACCTCGATCGGGACCTGGTAGGTGGCGCCACCGACGCGGCGGGACTTGACCTCGATGGACGGCTTCACGTTGTCCATCGCACGCTTGAGCGTGACGACGGGGTCGGTGCCGTTCTTCTCGCGGCAGCCCTCGAGCGCGGTGTAGACGATGCGCTGAGCAACCTGCTTCTTGCCGTCCTGCAGCACCTTGGAGACGAGCTGGGAGACGAGCTGCGACCCGTAGACGGGGTCGATGTCGATCGGCCGCTTGGGGGCGGGACCCTTGCGGGGCATTAGCTCTTCTCCTTCTTGGCGCCGTAACGGCTGCGCGCCTGCTTGCGGTTCTTGACACCCTGGGTGTCGAGCGTGCCGCGGATGATCTTGTAGCGGACACCGGGGAGGTCCTTCACCCGGCCGCCGCGGACGAGCACGATGGAGTGCTCCTGGAGGTTGTGACCGACACCCGGGATGTAGGCGGTGACCTCGACGCCACTGGACAGGCGCACGCGGGCGACCTTGCGCAGAGCGGAGTTCGGCTTCTTCGGGGTGGTCGTGTAGACGCGGGTGCAGACACCGCGGCGCTGGGGCGAACCCTTCAGGGCAGGCGTCTTGTTCTTCGACACCTTGTCCTGGCGGCCCTTGCGGACCAGCTGGTTGATCGTGGGCACCTGGCGGTTCCCTTTCTGGTGACTATCAGTGCTCGGCGCCTTGCCGAGCACGGCGAAATACGTTGGATCTGTGTGCCTGTGGTGAGTGCGCCCGGATTTGGGCACGCGCAACGGTCTGGTCGTACCAGACACGAGGAACGAGATTACCGGCCGCCCGAGTGAGGGTCAAAACGCGGCCACCGCCGGCCGAGCGACGCTCAGACGCGGACCAGCTCGCCGGAGACCGCCGCCTCGGCCCGGGCCTTCGACCACAGGTAGACCGCGCTCGAGAACAGCACGCCAAGGACCGTCAGCGCACCCCCCGCGATCAGCGTCCAGCGCGCCCCGAAAGCCTCGCCGACCCACCCGATCAGAGGCGCGCCCAGCGGCGTACCGCCGATGAAGATCATCATGTAGAGCGCCATCACCCGCCCGCGCATCCCCGCGTCGGTGTTGAGCTGCATGAACGCGTTGGCGCTCGTGATCATGGTGAGCGCCGTGATGCCGAGCAGGGGGCACAGCAGCGCGAAGACGAGGTACGACGGCGCGAGGCCGGAGACGATCTCGAGCAGGCCGAAGATCACGGCTGCGCCGACCACGAGCCGGTGCCGCACCCGTTCGCGGCTCGCCGCGAGCAGCGAGCCCGCCAGGGAGCCGACCGCCATGAACGTGCCGAGCAGGCCGTACTCGGCCGAGCCCTTGTCGAAGACCTGTGTGGCCATCAGGGCCGAGGTCATCTGGAAGTTGAGCCCGAAGGTGCCGGTGAAGAACACGATCCCGAGGATCAGCATCAGGTCGGGGCGCATCCGGACGTAGGAGACACCGGCCCGGATCTGGCCGGCCTCGCGCTTGACGAGGTCGGCGACGTGGAGGGCGGCGCCGTCGAGCCGGGCGAGCGCGAGGATCGGGCCGGCGTAGGTGAGGCTGTTGATCAGGATGACCCAGCCGGTCGCGACCACGCCGGAGCCGAGCGCCGCGATCGACAGGCCGGCGATGGCCGGGCCGAGGATGCGCGCGGAGTTGAAGCCGGCCGAGTTGAGGCCGACCGCGTTGGTGAGGTCCTCGGGGTCGACGATCTCCGAGACGAAGGACTGGCGCGCGGGGGCGTCGAAGGCCGAGGCGACGCCGAGCACGAGCGCCAGCACGTAGACGTGCCAGATCTGGACCGTGCCGGTCACCGCGAGCAGGCCGAGCACCAGGGCCGGGACCGCCATGCCGATGTTGGTCATCTGCAGGAGCCGGCGCTTGGGGATCCGGTCGGCGACCAGCCCGGCCACCGGCGAGAGCAGCAGGAAGGGGAGGAACTGCAGCCCCGTGGTGATGCCGATCGCCGCCGCGCTGTTGGCGGTCAGCAGCAGCACCAGCCAGTCCTGCGCGACGCGCTGCATCCAGGTGCCCACGTTGGACACCAGGTTCCCGACGGCGTACAGCCGGTAGTTGGGGTTGTGCAGGGAGCGGAAGGTGGGGCTCAACCAGACGCCAGCCTTTCGAGGATCGGGGCCGCGCGGCGGAGCACGGCACGTTCGTCGGGGGTGAGGTCACGCAGCCGCTGCGTCAGCCACTCGTCGCGCCGGGCGCGGTCGGCCAGCAGGGTGGTGCGTCCTCGTTCGGTCAGCTCCACCAGGACCTGGCGGCCGTCGGTGTCGTGCGGGCGGCGGCTCGCGAACCCTCCGTCGACCAGGCAGTTGACGGAGCGGGTCATGCTCGGCGGCTGCACCATCTCGATCTTGGCGAGGTCGCCGACGGTGAGCTCGCCGTTGCGGTAGAGCGCGCCGAGCACCGCCATCGCGTTCATGCTCAGGACGTTGTCGGGGTGGCGCTCGCTGGCGAGGCGCCGGCGTAGGCGCATGACGGACAGCCGGAGCACTGAGGCGAGTCCGGCGTCGGTGCGGGCGACCTTCTCCACGGTGGGCATATCGTTAGCATAAGTCATTACCTATGCTAAGTATTCCAGGTTTTGCCCATCAGGGTGATCGGCGCGGCACCGCGGCCCCGGTGGAGGGACTAGCCTGGAGGCGTGGAGCTCCGCGACAACCAGCCGATGGCGCACGAGTTCAGGAACCGCACCTACCTCCTGGCCGACGTGGAGCCGCTCGACGTCGACGGCGTACGCACCGTGCAGGTCGGCACCGCCGTTTTCTTCCTCGGCTTCGTCGCGCTGCTGCCGTTCTACGGCCGGCTCGCTGACGACGACAACACCTGGTGGCTGTGGATGTGCCTGGCGGGGGTCGGGCTCGGCCTGTTCGGCCTGGAGTACTGCCGCCGCCGACGCGCCTTCCGCGCCGAGCTCCAGGCCGAGACACCCGAGACGCCCGACACCTCCACCGTCGACTGACTCCTCCCCGCGAGATGACGGCGATCTGGGCGACAGGCCGTTTGGGCATGCCCTGCACGGGTAACCGCACGGGCATGACCACCAAGCTGCACTACACCGTCCCCGGCATGACCCAGTCCGACGCGAAGCGCGTCGTGGAGCTCCTCCAGGACCGGCTCAACGCCTGCAACGACCTGCACCTCACCCTCAAGCACGTGCACTGGAACGTCGTCGGCCCGCACTTCATCGCCGTGCACGAGATGCTCGACCCCCAGGTCGAGGCCGTCCGCGGCTTCGCCGACGACCTCGCCGAGCGGATCGCGACCCTCGGTGGCTCCCCCGTCGGTACGCCGGGCGCGCTGGTCGCGGCCCGCACTTGGGACGAGTACTCCATCGGCCGGGCCACCACCCAGGAGCACCTCGGCGCGCTCGACCTCGTCTACCAGGGCGTGATCACGAGCTACCGCGACGGGATCAAGGAGCTCGGCGAGCTCGACCCGGTCACCGAGGACATGTTCATCGGGCAGACCGAGCAGATCGAGCTGTTCCACTGGTTCGTCCGGGCGCACCTCGAGGACAAGGGCGGCCACCTGTCGACCGAGGGCGCCGGCACCGAGCAGGAGGCCGCGGCCGCCGCTGCTGAGTGAGTCAGCGGTAGGGCTCAGATGAGCTCGTAGCCGTCGCTGGAGAGCGTGTCGAACGCGTGCTCCGGCATCGGCTCGCGCTCGTGCTTCTTCGCGAGGCGGACCTCGGAGTGCGCACCACAGCCGTGGTCGAACGAGACCGCGCGGCCGTCGTCGTTGGCGTCGCCGTTGGCGCACACGCCGAACGTGCCCCCCAGCGGACCGGCGATGCGCACCAGGAAACCGCAGGTGAAGCAGGTGTCGGGCGCCGCCTGGGCCAGGGGTGAGCCGGGGCCGGCGTCGCTGTCGTACCAACGCTCGGCAGCGACGTCGCGGCCCTCGGGCGAGAGCGTGCGGACGCGGCCGAGGCCGAGGTCCTTGGCCACCTCGCGGATCTGGGCCTTCTCGTCGGCGTCGAGCGGGTCGTCGCCGAAGGAGTACGTCGGCACCAGTCGCGGGTCGTCGTCGGCGACGGGCAGCAGGTCGCCCGGCGACAGGTCGCCCGGCTGGAGCCGCTCGCGGTAGGGCACCCACTCGGGAGCGACGATCGCCTCGTCGCCCGGGATCAGCACGACCTCGTCGACGGTCACCGACTTCTGGCGCGACGCGCGGGCCACGGTGACGGACCAGCGCCAGCCGACGTAGCCCTTGCGGGTGCACGCGAACAGATGGGTGACCACGCGCTCGCCCTCGGCCTGGGAGCCGAGGTGCTCGCCGACGTCGGCGGCGTCCACGTCCTCGAGCAACGCGGAGCGTGCCTCGTCGACCGCTGCCGCGGCCACAGGGTCGGGTTTGCTGCGCACGATGATGGCCACGGCCAAAGCATGACTCATCGGGTGTGCGGCTGTCAGGTCGGGCCGGGGTGTCCGGCCCGGGACACCCGGCGAGCGGGCAGGATGTGCCCATGACGTCGCCACCCCCCGAGCCTCCCCCGAGCCCGGGCTCCGGCGACCGGGCGCGTGCGGTGGGCCGTGGCCTCGGCACCGGCGCGAAGGTGACCGCCCGCGGGGTGCGCGGCGCGGCGCGCGTCACCGGACGTGCCGGGTCCTTCACGGTGCGACAGGCGCGCCGGGCGGCCGACGCGCAGGGTGCCGACAAGTCCGGACTGTCGCGGCTCATCGAGCTGCACGCATGCAACGCCGCCGCCGACGCGGCGGTCGTCATCTCACTTGCCGGCACTCTCTTCTTCGCCGGCGCGACCAGCGACGCGCGCGGTCAGGTCGCCCTGTTCCTCGGGCTCACGATGCTGCCGTTCGCGATCGTGGCGCCGCTGATCGGCCCGTTCCTCGACCGGTTCAGCCACGGCCGGCGCTGGGCGATGGGTGGCACCTTCGCGCTGCGCGGCTTCCTGTGCTGGGTGCTCGCCGACGCCGTGGCCAACGACTCGGTCTGGCTGTTCCCCGCCACGCTCGGGGTGCTCGTCTCGTCCAAGGCGTACGGCGTGACCCGCGCCGCCGCCGTACCCCGTCTGCTGCCCGACGACCTCACGCTGGTGAAGGCCAACGGGCGGGTCTCGCTGTCCGGCGTCGTGGGTGCCGGTGTCGCGGCGCCGTTCGCGGGGCTCGCCGCCACCTTCGGGGCGGAGTGGTCGCTGCGGTTCGCGTTCCTGATCTTCGTGCTCGGCACGGTCGCCGCGATCCGGCTGCCCGAGCAGGTCGACTCCAGTGCGGGTGAGCAGTCGATGGTCCTGCGCACCGACAGCGATGGCCGGCGTGGCACGCGCATCCCCCCGGCCGTCTCCTTCGCGCTGCGCGCCAACTGCGGGCCCCGCTGGCTCTCGGGGTTCCTCACCATGTTCATGGCGTTCCTGTTCCGCGACAACCCGATCGGCGACTACGCGCCCGAGCTGCTGCTGGGCATCGTGATCGGCGGGGCCGGGCTCGGCAACACCATCGGCATCCTGTGCGCGTCGCTGCTGAAGAAGATCAACCCCGCGATCATGGTGGTCGCCGCCCTGCTCGCCGACGCGGTCGTCGTACTGCTTGCCGGCGTCTTCTACGGCGTGATCGCGCTCGCCATGATCGGACTCACCGCGGGGCTGGCGCAGTCGCTGGCCAAGGTGTCGCTCGACGCCACGATCCAGGCCGGCGTCCGGCCGCGGGTCCAGGCCAGCGCGTTCGCGCGCAGCGACACCACGCTCCAGCTGGCCTGGGTGATCGGCGGCTTCGTGGGCATCGCCCTGCCGCTCTACCCCCGCCTCGGACTCGGCGTGGCCGCCGCCGTGCTGGCCGCCTGGACGTTCTTCGTGCTGGCCAGCCGTCCCCGCCGTGGCCGTCCGATCGCCGACCCTACCCCACTCTGAGGGGAAAGTACGGAACGTTTTCGACCTCTCACGGGCTATCCGAGGTTGAAAACGTTCCGTACTTTCCTGGAGCCGAGGGTCAGAGCTCGAGCTCGTCGGCCAGGGCGCGGAGGAGCTTGGCGGCGGGCTTGGCGGTGCGGGCGTCGGGGTGGCGGCCGTGACGGTAGGCCTCACCGACGCCGTCGAGCAGCCCGATCAGGTCCTCGACGATCGGGGCCATCTCCTCGGGCGCGCGCCGCTTGGCGTGCTGCTGGTTGCGCGAGACCGAGGCCGGGGCCTCGAGGATCCGCACCTGGAGGGCCTGGTCGCCGCGTCGGCCCTGAGCGATGCCGAACTCGACTCGGGTGCCGGGCTTGAGGGTGGTGGTGCCCTCGGGCAACGCGTCGGTGTGCACGTAGACGTCGGGGCCGCTCTCCTGGGACAGGAAGCCGAACCCCTTGCCGGCGTCGAACCACTTCACCTTGCCTGTGGGCACGGTCAGACCTCTCTAGACCGCCCGGCCGTTCCGAGCGCGACGTTGAACACTAGGCCATGTGGGCGTCGAGCCACGACGGGAAATCCGCCAGGCCGTCGAGCACCACGTGGGTGCCGGCCGCCTCGAGCTCCGCACGGGTGCAGCCGCCGGTCAGCACCGAGACGCTGAGGACGCCGGCCGCGAGCGCGCCCTCCACGTCGTGGACGTGGTCGCCGACGTAGATCGCGGCGCCCTCCCGGCGGAGCACGTCGGCCTTGCCGACTCCCCACACCCAGCCCTCGAGCAGGTCGATGTCGAGGCCGAGGTGCTCGACGTGGAGCTCGGCGTTGCGGGGGTACTTGCCGGTGACGACGAGGACCCGGCCGCCGTGACGTCGTACGGCGGCGATCGCCTCGTGCGCCCCCTCGAGGACCGGCACCGAGGAGATGGCATGGGCGGGGTAGAGCTCGCGGAACCGGTCGCCGGCCGGCCCGATCGCGTCCTCGTCCAGGTGGCCGGACAGCATCGTCTCGAGCGGCGGGCCGAGCTGCGCGGTCATCTCCAGCACCGGGAAGGTGACCCCGAGCTCGTCGCCCAGGACCTCCAGCACCGCCCCGAAGCCGGGGACGGTGTCGATGAGGGTCATGTCGAGGTCGAAGCCGACGACGAGCGGGGATGAGGGCACCCCGCCAGCGTAGGACGCGGTCGACAACTGACACTTCTGGGGTTCGTGAGACAGAATGGACGGCTCACTGGGGGAAGGACGACGACGCCGTGCACACAGCAGTACGCCGGCAGGGTCAGCGCGCGACGCGCCTGGCCGGTGTCGTCGCGCTCGCATGTGCCGTGCTGGCCGCCCCCGGCAGCGCCGTGGGTGCCGGCCCGGATGCCTCGCCGGAAGGGACGCCGGTCAGTGCCGCGCTCCACCTGGTGACCCTGCGCGGTCCCGGCCTGGCCGCCTCGGACCGCGGTCCCAGCCTCCTCGGGCCGACGCAGCTGTGGGCCGCGCAGGACCGGACGCTCGCGCGGGTCGGGGCGGCCGAACCGGTCTACCGCTGGACGACGGCACTCAACGGCTACGCCGTGCTGCTGACCCCCGACCAGGCCGCCGAGCTCGCCGACGACCCCGCCGTGGCGCTCGTCGAGCGCAACAGCGTCCGCCCACTGGCCTCGGGGGCGGCGGGGACGCCCGGCCCGGGCGCCGCCGGGCAGCACCGAGGCGGTGCCGGTGTCGTGATCGGGATCGTCGACTCGGGGATCTCGCCGGAGGGCCCGCTGTTCGCCCGGACGCCGGACTTCGGACGCCGGACCCCCGGCTTCGCAGGGAGCTGCGAGCGGGGCGACGACGCCCCCGTCTGCAACGACAAGCTGGTCGCCGCCCGCTGGTACGTCGAGGGGTTCGGCGCCGACGACGTGAGCGCCGCCAGCAGCCTGTCGGCTCGTGACGACGACGGTCACGGCACCCAGATGGCCTCGATCGCGGCGGGCAACGCCGGGGTCGACGTGCGCGTGCACGACCAGCGGCTGGGGCGCTTCTCGGGCGTCGCCCCGCAGGCGCGGCTGGCCGTCTACAAGGCCTGCTGGGGCGCCCCCGACCCCGCCGACGACGGCTGCGCGACCGCCGACCTCGTCACCGCGGTCGACGCCGCGACCCGCGACGGCGTCGACGTGCTCAGCCTCGCCGTCGGCGGACCGCCCCGGATCGACACCGTCGAGCTGGCGCTGCTCGGCGCCGCCGAGGCCGACATCGCCGTGGTGGCCGCGGCCGGCAACGGCGGGGCGGCCTCGGCCCACCCGAGTCCCTGGGTGACCACCGTCGGCGGTGCGCTCGGCGCCCAACGCCGTGGCGCCGTCGTACTCCCGGGTGCTCCGGACGTGCCGGGTGCGATGGTCTCCGAGCGCGGCGTCGGCCCGGCCCGGATGGTGCTCGCGGCGCGCGCCAAGGCGCCCGGCGCGACCGTCCGTGCGGCCCGCGTCTGCACGCCCGGCAGCCTCGACGCGGCGGCGGTCGACGGCCGCGTGGTGGTCTGCGACCGGGGCGGCGTCGGCCGGGTCGACAAGTCCGAGGCGGTCGCGCTCGCCGACGGCGTCGGCATGGTGCTCACCAACGTGCGTCCCGGCTCCACCGACGCCGACTTCCACCGCGTCCCCACCGTCCACGTCGACCGCGCGGGCGGCGTCGCGGTCAAGCGCTGGCTGGCCCGCCACCCGGCCGGCCGGATCTCCCTGCGGCCCGGCGGCATGACCACCCACGGACGCTCGGTGGCGGCCTGGTCCGGCGCCGGCAGCGCCCGCCTGGTCAAGCCCGACCTGGTCGCGCCGGCCGTCGGCGTGCTCGGCGCGGTGCCGCCGCGCTCGAGCGACGTCCGTTGGGACTTCGTGACCGGGACGTCCGCGGCCACGGCCTTCACCAGCGGGGCCGCCGCCGTGCTCCTCGGCAGCCGGGACTGGTCGGCGGCCGACGCCCGCTCCGCCCTGGCCACCACCGCCGACCGCCTGCGCGGCACGTCGGTCGCCCGGGCCGGCGCCGGCCTCGTGCAGACCGAGAAGGCCCTCCGACCGGGGCTCCTGCACCGGCTCGACCCCGCCGACTACCGCGCGTGGTGGGAGGGACGGCTCGAGGAGCTCAACATCTCCTCCGTCGTCGTACGCCGTGGCGTGCGCGAGGTGACCCGCACGGTCACCAACGTCGGCCGCCGCGGCTTCTACTTCTCCTCCGTGGCCCGCGGGTTCGCCCACCACCAGGTCGTCGTGACCCCGGCCGCACTGCGCCTGGCGCCCGGCGAGAGCGGCAACTACACGGTGCGCGTGCTCGGGCATTCCCGGCGACCCGACGACGGTTTCGTGACCTGGCGCGGCGCCACGGGCACCGTCACCACGGTCCCGGTCATTGTCCGCTGATCAGGCCAGGCCGAGCTCCCGCGCAGTCTCCTCACGCATCTGGACCTTGCGGATCTTGCCGGTCACCGTCATCGGGAACTCGTCGACGACCCGCACGTAGCGCGGGACCTTGTAGTGCGCGAGCTTGCCGGTGGCGAACGCCCGCACCGAGTCGGCGTCCAGCGGCGCGGCGCCGGCGCGCATCTTGATCCACGCGCAGAGCTCCTCGCCGTACTTCTCGTCGGGGACGCCGATCACCTGGACGTCCTCGATGTCGGGGTGGGTGTAGAGGAACTCCTCGATCTCGCGCGGGTAGATGTTCTCGCCGCCGCGGATCACCATGTCCTTGATCCGCCCGACGATGTTGCAGTAGCCGTCCTCGCGCATCTCGGCGAGGTCGCCGGTGTGCATCCAGCCGTCGGCGTCGACCGCCTCGGCGGTCTTCTCCGGGTCCTGCCAGTAGCCGAGCATCACCGAGTAGCCGCGGGTACAGAACTCCCCCGGCTGCCCGCGCTGGACGGTCTCGCCGGTGACCGGGTCCACGATCTTGATCTCGACGTGCGGGTGGACCCGCCCGATCGTCGCCGTACGTCGGTCCAGGTCGTCGTCGGCGCAGGTCTGGCAGGAGACCGGCGAGGTCTCGGTCATGCCGTAGGCGATGGCGACCTCGGCCATGTGCATGTCGTCGATGCAGCGCCGCATCACCTCGACCGGGCAGATCGACCCGGCCATGATCCCGGTGCGCAGCGACGAGAGGTCGTGGTCGGCGAAGGTCGGGTGGTTCTGCATGGCGATGAACATCGTCGGGACGCCGTAGACGCCGGTGCAGCGCTCCTCCGCGATCGTGCGCAGCGTGATCTCGGGGTCGAAGCCGGGCGCCGGGATCACCATGGTCGCGCCGTGCGTCGTGCAGCCGAGGTTGGCCATGACCATGCCGAAGCAGTGGTAGAAGGGCACCGGGATGCACAGCCGGTCCTCGGGAGTGAGGTTGATCAGCTCGGTCACGAGGTAGCCGTTGTTGAGGATGTTGCGGTGACTCAGGGTGGCGCCCTTGGGGAAGCCGGTGGTGCCGGAGGTGTACTGGATGTTGATCGGGTCGTCCGGGCTCAACCCGGCCATGCGCCGCGGCAGCGCGTCGGCCGGGAGACCCCGGCCGGCCTCGACGAAGCCGGGCAGGTCGTCGGTCTCGAGGTAGACCACCGTCTCCAGCGTCGGGCACTGGTCCCGGGTCTCCTCGACCATGGCGCGGTAGTCACTGGTCTTGAAGCGGGAGGCAGCGACCAGCAGTCGCAGCCCCGACTGGTTGACCGCGTAGGCGAGCTCGTGGGTGCGGTAGCTCGGGTTGATGTTGACCAGCACCACGCCGGCCTTCGCGGTGGCGTACTGGGTCAGCGTCCACTCGGCACAGTTCGGCGCCCAGATGCCGACCCGGTCGCCCGGCTCCAGCCCGGCCGCGATGAGGGCCTGCGCCAGGTCGTCGACGTCGCGGTCGAGCTCCGCCCACGTCCAGCGGCGCCCTGAGGCGACCTCGACGAGCGCCTCCCGGTCGGCGTGCTCGGCCGCCGTACGCGCGAAGTTGGCTCCGATGGTCTCCTCGAGCAGGGCAGGCTCGAGCTCTCCGGTGGCGGCGGCATCCATGCCCCGCACCGTACGACGCCTCACGTTGCCGCGGGGTTGGCCCCGCGGGCCACGTGGAGCGGCGTAGTGTCCACCCGTGCCCGACGCAGACGCTCCCGAGGAGCCCACGAAGCGCAAGCTCCCCCTGTGGCTCGAGACGGTGATGCTGCTGACCATCGCGATCCTGCTGGCGTTGGTGATCAAGACCCTCTTCGTGCAGGCGTTCTACATCCCGTCGGCGTCGATGAAGCCGGGCCTGGTCGAGAACGACCGGATCCTCGTGCAGAAGGTGTCCTACTGGTTCGGCGGCTCCCCCGACCGGGGTGACGTCGTGGTCTTCGAGGACCCGGGCGGCTGGCTCACCGGGCTCGCCCCCGAGCCCGCGAGCCCGCTGGTGAAGGTGCTCACCAAGATCGGGCTCTACCCGAGCGGTGGCCACCTGGTGAAGCGGGTGATCGGCCTGCCCGGCGACGAGATCGTGTGCTGCGACGCGGAGGGCCGGATCTCGGTCAACGGCGTGGCCCTCGACGAGGACGACTTCATCAAGCCCCAACCCAAGTGCGACGGGCCGATGCCCGGTCCGGCGTGTGACTGGACCGTCGAGTCGGTGCCCGAGGACTCGCTCTTCGTCATGGGCGACAACCGCAACCAGTCGGCCGACTCCTCGGCGCGGCTGTGCGTCAACGCCGGCCCCAACTGCGACCCCAACGACGCGTTCGTGCCGATCGACCTCGTGGTCGGCAAGGTGTTCGCGCTGGTCTGGCCGCTCGGCCGCGCCGAGCTCATCGGGACGCCCGATGTCTTCGACAACGTGCCCGACGCGGACTGAGCGTTAGGACGCCTCGGCGGCGACGATCAGGGCCTCCATGGCGACCGGCGCGTCGGCGGTGACCATCGGACCGATGTCGTCGGCGCCCGGGCCCTCGATCGTCGTACTGACGGTGACCTCGGAGCCGCCGTCGTCGGTGGGGCGTACGACGTGGTCGATCCGGATGACCAGCTCGCCCATGGTGAGCTGGTCGAGATAGCGGCTGCCGGGGATCACGACCTCGAGGCTCACCGGCACCTCGATCGGGCCGGTGAGCACCATCGTCCCGGTGGTGCCCTCCGCGAACGGACCGTCCAGCCTCACCTGCTGGACCGCGGGGTCCCAGTCGGGCCAGGTGGTGGTGTCGGACCACAGCGCCCACACCGCGGCGGGCGGTGCGGTGGTCGTGACGGTACGGCTGTAGTCGAAGGTCATGCCTGCTCCACTGTCATCTGTCGGTCACCGAAGCGCACCTTGTCGCCGGCGAGCAGCGTGGCCGGACGGCCCGCGGTGAGTGCCTTGGACACACCCTGCCGGATCACGACCGACCCGTTGGTGGAGCCGCGGTCCATGACCACGAGCGCACCGGCCGGCGTGACCTGGAACTGCGCATGGGTCTTGGACAGCGACATGTCGCTCGACCGCAGCGGGACCAGGTGGCTCACGCTCTCGCCGGGGCGCGCCTCGGGGCGGCGTCCGACGAGCGCGAGGCCGTTGACCACGAACGTCTCCCCGGTGTCGAACGTGACCCGCCAGCGCGGTCCGGGTGGGGGTGCGGCGACCAGCGGGTGGCCGAGCTTGGGCACCCGGGTGGGCTCCGGCGCCGCCGGAGGGGCGGACGGCACGGACACGGGAGGCGGCGTCACGGGAGGCGGTGTCGCGGGGGGCGGCGTCGTCGGACGCGGGGGCAGCGGCGCGGCGGGCGCCGGCGCGGGGGCGGACGGAGCCGGCGCGGTCCGGGGCTGCGGCGGGCTGCTCGGGCGAGGGGCGCGCGGTGGGGTGGACGGCGGCGCCGCCACCGGAGCCGGCACCAGCCGCATCGCGGTGAGGTTGACGATCTGGCGCGGGCGCTCCGCGACGACCTCGTCGACCACCGGCGCCGGGCGTACGTCGACCACGACCGCGTGGCTCACGTAGTCGTGCCAGCCGCGGCGCTGCTTGCCGCGGTCCATCACCGCGGTCCAGGCCAGCGTGGCCACGCCGAGGCCGAAGGTCGGCAGCGCGGCCACCCCCAGGACCAGCGTGCGCAGCAGTGCCCGGCCGACGCCGATGGCCGAGCCGGAGGACACCTCGACGACCCGCAGGCCGACCAGCGCCTTGCCCGGGGAGGTGCCGACCAGCCCGAGCAGGAGCGAGAAGCAGAGACCGACCACGAGCACGGTCGCGACGATGGCCGCGATGCCGGCGCCCACGTCGCCGGGCTCGATCAGGTAGCGCCAGGCGGCGTACGACGCCGCGGCGTAGAGGCCCCATGCCACCAGCCGGTCGACGGCGAAGGCGTAGAAGCGCCGGTCGAGCTCGGCAGGGGGGTAGGTCGCGGCGTCCGTCGGCGCGTGACTCATCGGGTCACCGTCACGGTGGTCAGGGGTTGGTGACCTGGATGGTCACCCCGTCGCCCAGGTTGATGACCGCCCCGGGGATCAGCTGTACGGCGATCCCCGGCTTGAGGTCCTCGGGGCCGAGGCCGGGCTGGGCCAGGACGGTGCCGTTGGTCGAGCCCATGTCGGTCACGACAGCGCTGCCGTGGTCGGCGCCGGTGCCCGGGCGGACCTCGACGTGGGTCGAGGAGATCTCGTGCAGCGGGCTGGGCACGGTGACCAGCCGGGGCTGCTCGGTCGCGGTGAACCGGCGGGCCTCGGGGGCGCGGCCGATCAGCACGACCCGGTCGACAGCGACGGTCTCGCCGCTGGAGATCACGAGCTTGGCCACGGGCCGGGTGACGCTGGGCGCCGGAGGCTGGCCCGGGATCCCCGGCTGGGGGTGGGCGAACTCGTCGGAGCTCTCACCCGCCTGGGTCATCCCGTCGTGGTCGCCGCCGGCCAGGTCACCGGGAGGCAGCACCGGCGGCACGTACGGCGGCGGCAGCGGCGGGGCCGGCGGCGGCGGCGGCGGCGGCGGAACCGTGGCGGCGTCGTCGTCCCAGACCGGGCTGGGCTCCGAGATAGGCAGTGGCATCGGCTCGGTGAGCAGCTCGGGCGGCTCGACGGCCTCCTCAGGGCCGGACTCCTCAGACTCATCGTCCACGGGATCGGCGTCCACCGGGTCGGCGTCCGGCCGGTCCAGGGGCGGGAGCACGGGCTCGGGCTGCTCCTCGACGGGCGGGCTGTAGGGAGGGAGGTCGATCCGGGCGACCCGCACCAGGCCACCGCGGATCAGGTGGTCGGGTCCGTCGACCCCGTCGCCGACCTCGACGGACAGCGCCGTCACCCGGTCGAGCGTGCGCTCGACCCACGTGGTGACCGTCGACCCGTCGAGCACGACCGTCTCGGCCTCGGTGGTCAGCGTGGCGCGCACGCCCTGGCCGCGCACGATGACCTTCGTGGGTCCCTCGTCGGTGGCGATCAGCACGAACGCCGGCAGCACGCTGAGGCCCGGCGCGAGCACCCAGTCGAGGGTCTGGTCGAAGCCGGCGCCGCCGTCGACGAGATCCCACAGCTGGGCGGCACGCGCCTTCTCGCTGGCGGGGAGCAGCAGCGTCGTGGCGGCGCCGAAGATCGCCAACCAGTCGCCGGGCCGGTAGGACCACACGCTGTCGTCGCTCATGGCAGGGCTCCCAACTTCGTCTCGAGACTCACCCGCTGGCGCTCGGAGTCGTACGGCGTCTCGGCGACCAATCCCACCACATCCACGACCACCGCGGTGGCGTTGTCCCGCCCACCCGCCGCGACGGCTGCCGCGACCATCTGGTCGGCGGCGTCGCGGGGGTCGCCCGCGGAGCCCAGGATCTCCTCGATCCGCCGGTCGTCGATCATGCCGCTGACCCCGTCGGAGCACAGCACCAGACGCTCCGCCGCGGACAGCGGGAGCACGAAGTAGTCGGCCTCGGTGCTGCCCGAGCCGCCCAGCGCGCGGGTGATCACGTGCCGCTCGGGGTGGACGGCGGCGGCCGACTGGGTGATCGCGCCGGACTCCACCAGCTCCTGGACCAGGCTGTGGTCGACGCTGACCTGCTCCAGCGCGCCGTGGTTGTAGCGGTAGACCCGGGAGTCGCCGAGGTTGGCGAGCAGCCACTTCGGCTTCCCAGACTGCTCGATCAGCAGCGCGACGACCGCGGTCGTGCCGGCGTGGAAGTCGGTGGCTCCCTGGGCGCGCTGGCTGGCGTCGTACTCGGCGATCCTGACCTGGCACTCGACGAAGGTCTCCGCGATCACCGCGGCCCCCCGCGCCGGGTCGTAGCCCTGGTCGGCCAGCCGGCCGAACTCCTCCACCACGATCCCGGCGGCGACGTCGCCGCGGTCGTGGCCGCCCATGCCGTCGGCGACGACGAACACCGGAGGCGCCACCAGGAAGGCGTCCTCGTTGACCTCACGGACCAGGCCGACGTCGGTGGCGACACCGTGGTGCAGCTCCACCCCGGTCATCCGAGGCCGCCGGGTGTGGGGCGGGCCGATAGCGTGGGAAGGATGGGGAGGACGAGTGGGTTCCGGTCGCTCGCCGACCAGCTGCGCAGCTGGCCGGACGAGCGTCTGTCACGCCTGCTGTCCGAGCGTCCGGATCTGGCCACTCCCGCCCCTCATGACTTCGGTCAGCTCGCGTCGCGAGCTGCTGTGCGTACGTCGGTCGTCCGGGCCCTCGACAGCCTGACGCGCCTCGAGCTCTGTGTCCTAGATGCCCTCGTGGTCAGCGGTCAAACCACACCGGCCGAACTCTGCACATCAGTCCAGGCCACGACCGCCGCCGTCAAGGCCGCGCTGGAGCGTCTCGTCGACCTCGCGCTCGTGTGGGAGTCGACCGCCGGACTGCGGCCGCTCACCGGCGTCGCCGAGGGCATGACCGGGGGGCCTGACGCCGGCGTCAGCGGGCTACAGCCGCGCAGCGCCGACCCGCTCACCCCCGACCAGGTCGCGAGCCGGCTGGCCGAGCTCTCCCCCGCGGCGCGGGCGCTGCTCGAGCACGTCCTCGAGCAGGGTGGCCAGGCCACGACCAGCGCCGCCCGGCACACGGTGCTGCCCGAGGAGGCCGCCAACCCCGCCGAGGAGCTGCTCTCGAGACGGCTGCTGGTGCCACGCGGTGGTGGGTCGGTGGTGCTCCCCGGCGAGGTCGGCCTGGTGCTGCGCGGCGGCCGTACGACGACCGCACCGGTCGACGTACCCCCGGAGCTGTCGACCACGCCGCGCGAGCCCGCGCTCGTCGACCGGGTCGCCGCCGGAGCGGCGTTCGAGCTGGTCCGGCGTCTCGAGCTGCTGCTCGACCACTGGGGGACCCACCCACCCTCCGCGCTGCGCAGCGGCGGCCTCGGCGTCCGCGAGCTCAAGGCCGCGGCGACCTTCCTCCACGTCGACGAGCCGGCCGCGGCGCTGATCATCGAGACGGCGTCGACGGCGGGGCTGCTGGCCTCGCGCGCCGACTCCGACGGCAACCCGGTGTGGGTGCCGACCGACGTCTTCGACGGCTGGTCCACCCAGGACCTGCCCCAGCGCTGGGCGCTCGTGGCCCGCTCGTGGCTGGAGAGCCCCCGGCTGCCCGGTCTGGTCGGCACCCGCGACCCGGCGGGCAAGCCGTGGAACGCGCTCACCCCGGAGCTGACCTCCCGCTCGATGCCCGAGACCCGGTTGATGACGCTGCGCGTGCTCGCGGAGCTGCCACCGGGCCAGGTGCTCGCCTCCGGCACCGGGCTGCCGTCGCTGGTCGCCCGGCTCGCCTGGCTGCGGCCGCGCCGGCCCCGCACCCGCGCCGACCAGGCCGCCTGGGCGGTCCACGAGGCCGCGGCGCTCGGCCTCACCGGCCTCGGCGCTCTGGCGTCGTACGGCCGGCTCCTACTCGCCGGCGACGACCCCGGCGACGCGCTGGGGGTGCTGCTGCCCGAGCCGGTCGACCACGTGCTGGTGCAGGCCGACCTCACCGCGGTCGCGCCCGGCCCGCTCGAGACAGGTCTGGCCCGCAAGCTCCAGCTGGTCGCCGACGTGGAGTCACGCGGTGGCGCGACGGTCTACCGCTTCACGCCGCAGTCCGTACGACGTGCGCTCGACGTGGGCTGGACGGCAGCCGAGGTGCACGAGTTCCTCGGCACGGTCTCGCGCACGCCGGTGCCGCAGCCGCTGACCTACCTCGTCGACGACACCGTGCGCACGTTCGGGGCGGTGCGGGTCGGCCAGGCCGAGTCGTTCCTGCGCTCCGACGACGAGACGGCACTGACCGAGCTCCTCCACCACCCCAAGGTCGGGCCTCTGGGGCTGCGCCGGCTCGCGCCCACGGTGCTGATCAGCGACACCCCGATCGAGGTGCTGCTCCCCCGGCTGCGTGAGCTCGGGGCCGCGCCGGTCGTCGAGGCGGCCGATGGGTCGGTGCGCGTGACCCGGCCCGACCAGCTCCGCGCGCGCACCCCGCGGGTGCGCCGGGCGGCCGCGACCAGCGCCCACGAGACGGCCCGGGTGGCGGCGGTGATCACCGCCGTACGTGCCGGGGACCGGGCCGCGGCCTCGCGACCCGCCGGCTCGGCCAGCCTGTCGCCGAGCGGCTCGCTGGCCGCCCTGCGGGAGGCGATCGAGATCGGTGGGGCGGTCCTGATCAGCTACGTGGACAACCACGGGAGCGCCTCCGACCGGATCGTCGACCCGCTCTCCGTGGAGGGCGGGCAGCTCACCGCGCGCGACCACCGCTCCGACGACGTACGCACCTTCGCTGTCCACCGCATCACCTCGGTCAAACCGTTGGACGTTCCTTCGTAGACTGGTGACGTGGACTTCATCAGGTACGCCGAGCGATCGGCCGGTCTCCTCAACACGGAGCTGGTCGACGTCGACGCGCTGGTAGGCCACCTCGAGGGCCGCGAATGGCTGCACTCGCAGTGCACGGAGCGCGACTGCCAGCAGCTGCGGCGCTTCCAGCGCGAGCTGCGCCCGGTGTTCGAGGCGTCGTCGGTCGACGACCACCGCGGGGTCATCGAGGGCCTCAACGAGCTGATGGTCCGCCACCCGATCACGCCCCGGATCTCCGACCACGACCCCGGCGACCTCCACCTCCACGTCGCCACCAAGGCCGCGTCGGTCGCCGAGCTGCTCATCGGCGAGGCCCTGCTCGGCCTGGCCACCCTCGTGTGCGACCTCGGCCCGACCCGCCTCGGCGTCTGCGAGTCGACCCCCTGCACCAACGTCTTCGTCGACACCTCCCCCAACCAGTCGCGCCGCTACTGCTCCGACCGCTGCTCCTCGCGCGCCAACGTCGCCGCCTACCGCGCCCGTCAGCGCGCGGTCGCCAAGTCTGCGTAGGTTCTTCCTCCCGGAAAGTACGGAACGTTTTCGACGTGATCTGGCGCGATCTGCGTCGATAACGTTCCGTACTACCCCGGCCCGTAAACTCACGAGGTGAACGACGGCCCCCTCATCGTCCAGTCGGACAAGACCCTTTTGCTCGAGATCGACCACGAGCAGGCACAGGCGTGCCGGAGGGCGATCGCGCCGTTCGCGGAGCTGGAGCGGTCCCCCGAGCACATCCACACCTACCGGCTGACGCCGCTGGGGCTGTGGAACGCCCGCGCCGCGGGACACGACGCCGAGCAGGTGATCGACACGCTGCTCGCGTTCAGCCGGTACGCCGTGCCGCACGCGCTGCTGGTCGACGTCGCCGAGACGATGGCGCGCTACGGGCGGCTCCGCCTGGAGAAGCACCCGGTCCACGGGCTGGTGCTGGCCTCCAACGACCGCCCCGTGCTCGAGGAGGTGCTGCGCGCCAAGAAGATCGCCGGCATGCTCGGCAACCGCGTCGACGACGACACCGTGCTCGTGCACGCCTCCGAGCGCGGCAACCTCAAGCAGGCACTGCTCAAGCTCGGCTGGCCGGCCGAGGACTTCGCGGGCTACGTCGACGGCGAGGCCCACCCGATCAGCCTCGACGAGAGCGAGTGGCACCTGCGCGACTACCAGCGCGATGCGGCCGAGTCGTTCTGGCACGGCGGGTCCGGCGTCGTCGTCCTCCCCTGCGGCGCCGGCAAGACGCTGGTCGGGGCAGCCGCGATGGCGCACGCCCAGGCCACGACGCTGATCCTGGTCACCAACACGGTGAGCGCACGCCAGTGGA
The DNA here is from genome assembly GCF_900103935.1 of Nocardioides szechwanensis. GTDB lineage: Bacteria > Actinomycetota > Actinomycetes > Propionibacteriales > Nocardioidaceae > Nocardioides > Nocardioides szechwanensis. Next base: position 107,184 of record NZ_FNIC01000005.1, on the reverse strand, counting down.
AGGACGAGCTGGTCCGGCGCACGTCGCTGACCGAGGACGAGATCGGCGAGTACTCCGGCGCCGTCAAGGAGATCCGGCCCGTCACGATCGCGACGTACCAGGTCATGACGACGCGTCGGAAGGGCGTCTACTCCCACCTCGAGCTGCTGGACGCCCGCGACTGGGGCCTGATCGTGTACGACGAGGTCCACCTGCTGCCGGCGCCGATCTTCCGGATGACCGCCAACCTCCAGGCCCGTCGGCGGATCGGCCTGACCGCGACGCTGGTGCGCGAGGACGGCCGCGAGGGCGACGTGTTCTCGCTGATCGGCCCCAAGCGGTACGACGCCCCGTGGAAGGACATCGAGGCCCAGGGCTGGATCGCCCCGGCCGACTGTGTCGAGGTCCGGGTCACGCTGCCGACCAACGAGCGGATCGTCTACGCCACCGCGGAGCCCGAGGAGCGCTACCGGCTGGCGTCGTGCACGCACCACAAGATCCAGGTCGTGCGCGACCTGGTCGCCCAGCACCCGGGCCAGCCGACGCTGGTGATCGGGCAGTACATCGAGCAGCTCGACGAGCTCGCCGCCGCCCTCGACGCACCGGTGATCAAGGGCGAGACGCCGGTCAAGGAGCGCCAGCGTCTCTTCGAGGCGTTCCGCACCGGGGAGGTCGGGCTGCTCGTCGTGAGCAAGGTCGCCAACTTCTCGATCGACCTGCCGTCCGCCGAGGTGGCGATCCAGGTGTCCGGCTCGTTCGGCTCACGCCAGGAGGAGGCCCAGCGGCTCGGGCGGCTGCTGCGGCCCAAGTCGGAGGGCAAGTCGGCGCACTTCTACACGATCGTCAGCCGCGACACCGTCGACGCGGACTTCGCCCAGAACCGGCAGCGCTTCCTCGCGGAGCAGGGCTACGCCTACCGGATCATCGACGCCGAGGACCTGCCCGCTGGCCCGGTGTCCTAGCCGAGGATGGCGGCGGCCACGATCAGCGCCTGCCCGCACTGCCGCAGCCACTGGCAGTGGACGTCGACGTGCCACCGGCCGGCCGGGAGCGGGATCGTGTTCAGCCCGTACGACGTGGGCACCTGGTGGCCGTTGAGCCGCACCGTAGGCGGCACCACGCTGCTGGTGAGGACACTGCCCTGGAGGGTCAGCTGCAGCCAGCCGGCGTTGGGGTCGACGGGGGGCTGCGGGGGCTGGGTCATGGCTCGACCCTGCCCCGAAGGGCAGTGCCGAAACCACGCGATCTGGCGGAGACCGACCTACGATGGAACTCTGATGCCTTCCCTCCTCGCCCGTCGCCGCTCCCTCGTGGCCACCGTGCTCGCCGCGCTCATCGCCTGCCTGATGCTGGTGGTGCAGACGCCCGAGGCGCCGGCCGCGCCCGCCGCATCCGCCGCGGCAGAGACCGGCAAGGTCCGGGGCAACATCTTCGGCAAGACCGGCGGCTCCCCGATGCGGCTCAAGATGCTCTACTTCAAGGGCGACTGGACCTACCTCGGGGCCCGCAACGTCTTCGGCTCGACGTACTCGATCTCGCTGCCGGCGGGCAACTACCACCTCCAGTTCGTCGACAAGCGTCCGGCCTACGACGTCAAGAAGTTCGCGCCGAGCGATGTCTTCGTGAAGGTCCAGGCGGGCCGCACCGTGGTCAAGGACGTCCGGATGAAGCGCGGGGCGGCGATCACCGGCACCGTCCGTGCGGGAGGCCGACCGGCCGCCAAGGCGCGGGTCGTGGCCGCCAACACCTCCGAGCAGTCCTTCGAGACCGTCGCCAACGACCAGGGGCAGTTCGCCCTCGGGGGGCTTCCGGCCGGCAGCTACTCGGTCTTCACCTACGACCGCCGCAAGGTCTGGGTCGGCAAGAGCCTCTACGTCCCCAAGCTCGCCGCCGGCGGCTTCGCCAACGTCAAGATCAGCCTGCCCCGCAAGGCCGGAGAGCTACGCGTCGACGTCTACGCCGGCGGGACCGCCCTCAAGGGGACGGCCTACGTCACCGCGGTCAGCCGGCGGACGGGCCAGTTCTGGACCGCCAAGCTGAGCAAGGGCACCGTCGGCTTCCGCGGCCTCTTCCCCGGCCGCTACCGGATCGTGGTCCCCGACGTGGGCCGCTGGTTCGGCCGCACGGGTTCGGTCAAGAACGGCTACGTCGTGTCCGGCCGCGGCGCGTTCGGCAGCTTCCGGCTCACCCAGCGCGGCGGCGCGTTCACCGGCACCGTCGTACGCGAGGACGGCACGACCCCGATGCAGGGTGCCGCCGTGCGTCTGTACGACGCGTCCGGCGCCCTGGTCTCCGAGGTGGAGACACCCAGCACCGGTCGCTTCCTGGTCGGCGGACGCCTGCGTGCCCAGTCAGGCATGACGGTCGTGGTGTTCAGCAAGTATGACTCGACCTACGAGCCGGTCACGATCAGCGACCTCGACATCATGCTCAACCAGGACAAGCCGCTGGGCACGATCAGCCTCCAGCACTGACGCACTACGACGACGGGGCCACGAAGACCGTCCGCGTGATCCGCACGCCCTTCATGATGAAGACCAGCCGCAGCGACTCCCGGCCCTCGGCCACCCCGTCGGCCCGGATCGGGATGCTGAGCACTCCCCGCTTGGCGCCGGAGCGCACCTGCACCGTGAGGTAGGGCCGCAGCGAGGCGAGCGTGGCCTCCGGGTCGTCGGTCGGGGCGTAGCGCTCCAGCCACGTGGTCGGTACGTCGCCGGCGCGCAGCGGCTGCGGGGAGATCTCCACCTTGGCCCGCACGTAGAGCTCGTAGTCGACCGCCCGGTCGAGCCGCAGCACGAACTCGGCGCTCTCGCCCTCAGACACCGTCTTGGCGCGTGGGGTCACCGTGACCGCCGGGAAGGGGTCGTCGTCCAGCACCCGCAGGTCGCCGACGTAGGCGTCGGTCATCACGTTGCGCGTGGCCCACATCGAGGCCGTGGTGATGATCGGGCTGTAGTCGTCGCGCTGGTCGGCGGAGTAGCTCACCGGGATGCTGCCCGAGGTCTGGCCGGCCGGGATGTCGACGGTGAAGGTCTGCACGGAGCCGCGCTCCTGACCGACGGTGAGCACGCTGACCCGCATCGGACGCGAGACGTCACCCTCGACGCGGTAGGGCAGCCGCGCCACGAACGTGCCCGGGGCGTTGCCCTCCTCGATCTTGAGCGACGACAGGCTGAGGGTGGGCATCCGGCGGTCGGGTACGGCGGCCAGGGCCGCGGGGGCGCGCGAGACGTCGGCGACCCACACCCGGCCGCGCTGGTTGCGCGACACGAGCTCGACCGACGCGATCCGGGTGAGGTCGATGCCGGCGGCCGCCGAGGGGTCCACGACCACCGCCTGCGCCCACAGCTTGGTGAGGAAGTCGGCGCGCAGCAGCGCCGGCACCAGGCCGCCGCCCTCGGGCGTCAGCTCGACGCTGGCCCCGTCGGCGTCGGTCAGTCGTACGCCGAGGCGTGCGTCGCCGCGGGCCGCGTCGACGATCGTGCGCAGCTCGAGCCGGCCGGCGCTCAGGTCGAGCGGCTCGTCGAGGGCCAGGCCGGCCCGCTGGCCGACCGCCGTCCACGACATCTCGAAGAACCGCCGGGTCGGCACCCGCGCACCGGACATCGCCCAGTGCGGCGCGACCACGCTGTCGAGGGCCCGCCCGCACTGGGCGAAGCGGTTCTCGAAGCCGACGACGCCGGTGCACAGCTGCGCCTCCGCCCCCAGCGGCAGCGTCAGCGTGGAGTCGATCGCCGGGCGGCGCGTCTCGCGGCCGCCACCGAGCGCGTGGCTGCGCACGTCGGCGTCGCCGACGGAGGTGACGGTGACCGCGGAGCCGTCGTACAGCGGGAGGTACTGGCCCTCACCGGTGAACAACCGGACGGCGCCGGCGACGAAGGTGCGCCCCACCGCCCGCTGCTCGGAGGCGCGGAGCCGGTTGGGCGCCTGCTTGCCGCACGGCGCCTTGGGTGCGCCGTACCAGTCGTCGGAGGACGGGGCCGCCGCAACTCCGGGAGTCCACTCGCTGTTGAAGTAGTTGTGGTTGGCGCCCATCACCAGCACCGAGCTCTTCAGGGACGTGTCGTCGGTGGTGAGGTCGCGCGCGACGTCGGTGAACTGCTGGCCCTGGAGGTCGCTGACGTCGCCGTCGCAGTAGGGCAGCACGGTCACGGTGGGGACGTAGGGCGCGGTCTGGACGCCGAAGTCGGTCGGGGCCAGCAGGACCTGTCCGGCGATCCGGTAGGGCGCGTCGGAGGGGATACGGATGGCGGCGCGGTTGACGCCCTCGCCGCCGCGGCTGTGGCCGACGAGCACGACCTGGTCGAGGTCGACCTGGTGCGCCGCCGCGATGGTGGTCCAGTGCTGGAGGTGGGCGATGACCAGGCTGGCCCGGGCGCCGGCGCCGGCGTCGGGCACGCGTCCGTCCTGGGCGTTGATGCCGTTGACCCGGATCGACACGGTGGCGTAGCCCTGCGAGGCGAGCCGGCGCTGGATGTAGTCGTAGCCGAGGTGGCTCGGGATCTCGAGGGCCGGCGCGACGCACGGCCAGCTGTAGAGGTCGGCGTCGGGGTCCCTGACCTCGGTGTAGCAGTACTGGTGGCGCCCGTGCATGAGCAGCACCAGCGGGCGCGGGCCGGTCACGGCGGCCGGGTCTGGCTCGACGACGTGGCCCACCATCTCGATCGGCTGTGCCATCCGGGCCACCTTGACCGGGGGGAGCTCGTAGTCGCTGGTCACCACGGCGTGCGGCCCCGGGGCGCCCGGGTCGTCGGGCAGGACCTCGGTCGGCAGGCTGGAGGTGCGTTGCGGCGTGCCGGTGACGGTGCGGTCGTTGGTGCGGTCGTCGAGCGTCCGTCCGGACAGTACGACGTCCAGCTCGCCGGGCCGCGGCGCCCGGGCGGAGGACACCACGCTGCTGACGGTGCGCCCGTCGGCGGAGACCGTGGGGGCGGCGATCGCCCCACCGGCCACGCTCACGGAGGCGCTGACGATGAGCGGCCGGTCGGAGGTGACCGGCAGTCGGACCCGCGAGGTCCACGACACGACGTACCGCTGCGGGCCGGTCTGCTCGACGGTCCACGTGCCGCGCTGCGCGGCCGGCTCGACGGACGCGGAGGCACCTGGCGCGGTGACCCTCGACGGAGCCGTGGCCCCGGCCGAGGCGGTCAGCGGCAAGACCAGGGCGGCCGCCGTCAGCGCCATCACCAGCGGTCGGATCCGTGCCTTCATCTGCGTGCTCCCTCGTCGTCGTCCTACGCCCTCTCAGGCAACCTAGTGCCCTGCGTCTCCCTGTGGGACGCCCTTCGGGCCCGTCTGGTTGCTTGGGACCGCTGGCACGATGAGGAGATGGCCCCCGGAACCAGCAAGGTGAGCAACGTCCGCGCCCGGATCGGCGAGGCGATCTTCCTGCGGGTGGCGGGTCCCGACGGCGCCGCGCACGCCAAGCGCATCCACGGCCGGCCCGGGCCGCGCTGGTTCGAGCCCGACAGCCCGATCGCGCGGGTGCACGGTGACGCGTCGATGTTCGTGGGCGGCATCCGGGCGCTGCTGCTGCAGACGCTGCACCCCGCCGCCATGCGTGCGGTCTCCGACCACTCGGGCTACCGCGGCGACATGTGGGGCCGGCTCAACCGCACCAGCCGGTTCCTCGCGGTCACCACGTTCGGCACCGCCGAGGACGCCCAGACGGCGGTCGACGTCGTGCGCTCGATCCACGAGCGGGTAGTCGGCACCATGCCCGACGGCACGCCGTACGCCGCCAGCGACCCGCACCTGCTCCGGTGGGTGCACGTCGCCGAGATCGACAGCTTCCTGCGCGCCCACACCGTCTACGGCCAGGACCCGCTCGACCAGGCCGGGCGCGACGAGTACGTCGCCCAGACGGCCGAGATCGCCCGACGGCTGGGTGTCGTCGACCCGCCCACCACGGAGGCCGAGCTGGCCGAGACGCTCGAGTCCTACCGGCCCGAGCTCCGCGGCACCCCCGAGGCCAGCGAGGCGGTGCGCTACCTGCTGTTCAAGCCGCCGCTGCCGCTCGCCGCCCGGGCGCCGTACGGCGTGCTGGTCGCCGCCGGCGTCGGCCTGATGCCGCAGTGGACGCGGCGGCCGCTGCGGCTGCCCTGGCTCCCCGTCTCGGAGCGGACCGTGGGGCGCGCGCTCGGCACGTTGGCGACCGGCACCATCCGCTGGGCGATGGCACCGGGGCGCAACGCGCGCACTTCTTGAGGATTTCTTGCGCCAAGCCAGATCGCTGGCAGTGGGTGGGTTTCCTAGCGTCGGGGTCATGTCAGCACCCGAGTCGCACCCCGCGGCGGTCACCGGCCTCGTCGAGGTCGAGGGCGAGCCCGCGCGCTACGCGCGGGTCCAGGTGCGCCACGAGGACGGCACCGTGGCCGACGTACGGACCGACGCCCTCGGCGGCTTCGTCGTCGCGGGGATCCCGACGGGCTCTGTGACCATCACCGCCCACGACGCGCGTCGTGCCTGGTCCGGCCGACCTGTCCCGGTCGACGCCGACCGCCACTGCGTCGTCGTCCGCCTCGACACCCCGACCGGCGGCCTCGCGGCCGGCGTCCGCCACCCCGACGGTGGCGTCGTACCCACCGCCACGGCCACCTTCGTCAACCTCGACACCCACCAGCGCTACCCCGCCGTCGTCCACGACGGGTGGTGCGACGCCGCCGGGATCACGCCCGGCCCCTACGACCTCGTGGTCGAGCCGTCGTACGGCAGCCTCGGAGGCACGTTCGGGGTCGGCGCCGTCACCGCCGAGCATCTCGGGTACGCCGACGTCGTGGTCGCCCGGGGGGCCACGCTCACGGGCCGCGTCGTCGACTCGGTCTCTGCGCGGGGGCAGCTCGCCGCGGTGGTCACCCTCGTGGGCGGCGACGGCACCGAGCTCGAGCGCACCCGCACCGACGCCGCCGGCCGCTTCCTGCTCGGGCACGGGCTGCCCAGCAGCCGCGAGCTCACCCTCGTCGTCACCTCCGGTCCTGAGCGCCACCACGTGACCCGGGTCGCCGTCGCCGACGTCAGCGTCGTCGAGGGCCGACGGCTCGACCTCGGCGCCGTCGGGCTGGCCCCGACCTGCGTCGCCTCGTGGGCGCCGCGGGTGCGTGCCGCCTCCGTCATGAAGCTGCCGGGCGCGCGCGTCTGACGCGGGTTCTTGCTCTAATGGTCCGCGTGGACCTCCTCGGAGCGTGGCCCCTGCCCGGCGGCACCGACCTGCGCGACGAGCTCCTCGCCGCCTACGCCGATCCCGCGCGGGGCTACCACGACACCCGTCACCTGACAGAGGTCCTGGAGCGGCTCGACGAGCTCGCCGGCTCCGGGGTCTCCTTCGACCAGCTGCCGGTACGGCTCGCCGCGTGGTTCCACGACGCCGTCTACGACGGTGAGCGCGACGCCGAGGAACGCTCTGCCGTCTGGGCCGAGGCCGCCCTCCCGGGCCTCGTCGAGAGGACCGTCGTCGCCGAGGTCGCGCGCCTGGTGCGGCTCACCGAGACCCACCGCCCCGAGCCCGACGACCTGGCCGGCGGCGCGCTCTCCGACGCCGACCTCGCGATCCTGTCGTCCGGCCCCGAGCGCTACGAGGAGTACGTCGCCACCGTGCGGGTCGACTACGCGCACGTGCCCGACGACCTATTCGTCACCGGCCGGGTCGCCGTGCTCCGCGACCTGCTGGCCAAGACCAATCTGTTCCACACGGCGTACGCGCGTGCCACCTGGGAGGCGCCCGCCCGCGCCAACGTCGAGGCGGAGCTGGCGGGGCTCGAGCCGCTGGGCACTGCGTAGCCGCCTCTGGGACTGAGGCCCGCGCGCTACGCCTCCGAGCGACGCCGCCGCAGCCCGGCGGCGATCAGCCGCGAGACCAGCTCCCGCGACGAGACCGGCTCGGCGCCGAGGGCGACCACCTGGTCGTACCACTCGGCAGGTACGTCGTAGTGGTCGCGGTCGAAGCCGCGGTCGGGGATGCCGAGCTCGCGCGCGAAGTCGTGCAGCTCGTCGAACGAGACGTCGCTCGCGAGGTGGGACCACATGCGGCCGTGTCCCTCGACGTTGGGCGGGTCGATCAGGATCATGCGGACCGGTCGGCCGCGTCGTCGAGCATCAACCGCCACGAGCGGACGAAGTCGGCGTCGACGTAGCTGCGCCAGGTGGCGCCGGGCCGGACCTGGAGGTCGACGTGCAGCTGGCCCACCCCCGCGCGCAGCAGCCACGGGACGTGCTCGGGGAGCAGCCCGCCCGCCGGCAGGAGCAACCGGGCGATGTCGGGGTCGCCCTCGGCGAGCGACAGCAGGCCGTCGTACCCGTGCGCGAGGCCCTGGGGTGAGCCGCCGGAGCGCACCGCCGTCAGGCCGGGCAGCCCGACCACCTGGCGCCAGGCGCGCACCGGCTCGAGGGTCGCGTCGATGGCCCGGTGGAAGGTCCAGGGCACACCGGGCAGCGACTTCGCCAGCGCCACGCAGGTCTCGTTGTCGACCTCGAGGTCGGCGTCGAGGAAGCCGAGCTCGACACCCTCCGCGCCGAGAGCGACGTACTCCTCCGCGAGGCCGATCAGCCGCATGAACTCACCGCCGGTGGTCGTCAGCGACTCGTTGAGCCGGAGCATCACCCGGACCGGCAGCTCGGTGGCGCGGATGACGGACGCGGCAAGGGCCAGGTCGGGCGAGAGCCCGTCACCGTCGCCCTCGAGGGACAGGGAGAGCCGGTCGGCGCCGCCCTGCTCACAGCCGGGCACGTCGCGCGCGTGGCGCACCGCGACCTCGAGGAGCCCTCTGCTCATGAGCCGATGCTAGTGCCCCGTGTCCGAAGTTCTTGCGCGCTTCGCGCGCCCAAGGCACGCACCCCGCTGCGTTGGCGACGCTCAACAGACGACCAGGTATGCCTTCGCGCCGCCGCCTTGCAGGGCCCACACCCTGAACACGCCAAACACCCAACTACTTCGAACACGCGGCACTAGGCCTCGAACTCGCCCATCTCAGGGAGGCGCCTTGGTGCCCGAGCACAATGGGGGGGTGGACCACACCCTGTTCTTGGAGGCGCGAGCGCGCGTGCTCGCCGATCTCCTGGCGCGGCACCTCGCGACGGCCGAGGCGGTGTCGGTCCTCGAGGACGCCTGCTCGTCGCGCCGGTGGTGGGCCGAGCAGTGGCCGGAGGGCGAGGTGTACGTCGCCGGGCTGGTCGCCCAGGACGTCCAGGACGCGCTCTTCGAGTCGGCCGGGCGCTGGCCGATGTGCCTGGCCTGCCAGGACGGGCCGGTGCACGCGCTCTACATCCAGCCCGACCTCGGTGGCCCCGACCCGGTGTGGGTGTGCGAGGAGACCGGCGAGGTGGCCGCGGCGCTGGGTGAGCTCAACCAGCGCTAGGAACCGATCTGGACCCACATCGTGTAGCGGTCGGCGCGGTAGACCGACCGCGAGACCTCCACGGTCTTGTCACCGCACAGGGCACGGCGCGACTGGCGGAGCACGACGCCACCGGGCGGCAGCTCGAGCAGGCCGGACTCCTCGGCGGTCGGCCGGTCGGCGGTGATGGAGTCCTCGGCCCAGGAGGGCCGCAGGCCGCGCTGGTCGAGGGCGTCGTACAGGCTGGTCGGCATGCCGCTCTGCAGGAAGCCCGGCAGCAGCACCTCGTTGAGGTAGGCGTCCTCGATGCAGACGGGTACGCCGTCACCGCGGCGCAGCCGGCGCCAGTGGATGACGGCGTCGCCCTCGGAGATGTTGAGGGCTCTCGCGACGCCCGGGCCGGCCTGCTCGCGGCGGGCCAGGAGGGTCTGCGACTCGGAGAGGAGGCCGCGGCGGGTCATCTCCTCGGTGTAGCCGGAGATCCGGCTGACGGCCTGCCGGGGCCGGGCCACGAACGTGCCGCGACCGGGGATCCGCTCGAGCAGTCCGTCGACCACGAGGGCGTCGAGCGCCTGGCGCACGGTCATCCGGGCGACGCCGAAGCGGTGCACCAGCTCCCGCTCCGACGGAGCGGGAGAACCGGGCGCACTACCCGTAACCAAGGAGCGGACGTATTCGCGAACCTGAACGTGCTTGAGCGTCCGCCCGTCCGAGAGGAGCACTTCTTCCACGTGTGAAGGGTAAGGGCGCCCTGCGGTCCCCGTCCCCGGAATCCACGACATGGCCTTTTGCCTCCCCGGGCCCGCACGTGGCGGCGGCTACTCCGTGGCGATCGCCTGGAGTACGTCGAGCCGCGCCGCACGGCGGGCCGGGAGGACGGCCGCGAGCATGCCGATCAGCACCGAGAGCGCCAGGAAGACGCCGAGCTGGCCGTACGGAACGCTGATGACCTCGAGGCCCTCGTCGCGCACGGCGTACATCAGCACGACACCGAACGCGATCCCGAGGATGACGCCCAGAACGGCGCCCAGCACGGAGATCACGACGGACTCGAGGGTGATCATCCAGCGCAGCTGCGAACGCGAGACCCCGATGGCGCGCAGCAGCCCGACCTCGCGGGTGCGCTCGATCACCGACAGCGCCAGGGTGTTGACGATGCCGAGCACCGCGATGATCAACGCCAGTCCGAGCAGCGCGAAGATGATCAGCACGAACTGGTCGATCGGCTCCCGCTGCTCCTTCGCGAACGCCGCCTGGTCCTTGACCGTCACGATCGGCAGCTCGGCGACGACCGCGTCGAGCCCCGCCTGGAGGTCGTCGGCGCCGGGCTCGGCGAAGATGGTCAGCGCGTTGTCGGCCGGCTCGTAGCCGGCCTTCTCCATCATGGTCAGCGTGGTCACGACCGGCAGGAAGATGATCGGGTTGTCCTCGTAGATGGCCGCGACCGGCCACTTGGTCTTCCCCGTCGGCACCTCGACCTCCACGGGGTCACCGACGTCCAGCCCCTCCTCCTCCGCGTAGGACTCCTGGACGATGACGGAGCCGTCCTCGAAGTCGGCGAGGTCGCCGTCGACGACTTTGAGCTCGAGCAGGTCCACGGTCGCCGGGTCGATCGCGGAGATGCCCTCGCCGCCGAAGTCCTGGAACTGGTAGCGCTGGCGCAGCACGGCCTCGACACCGTCGACGCCCGCCATCTGGTCGGCGATGCTGGGGTTGAACTCGCCACCGAAGACGTTGCTGACCACGTAGTCGCCGACGAAGCTCTCCTCGACGGACTTGTCGACCGACGCCTTCGCGGAGTCGCCGACGATCGCCATCGTGCAGGCCAGGGCCAGCCCGATCATCAGCGCGGAGGCGGTGGCCGTCGTACGGCGTGGGTTGCGCAGCGAGTTCTGGCCGGCCAGGTTGCCCATCGAGCCGAAGAGCCGGGCGAACAGGGCGCGGGCCGCCGAGAGGAACGGCCGCGAGATCACAGGACTCATCGCCGCCACGCCGAGCAGGATGAACAGCACGCCGGCGCCGATCATCTGGCCGCTGTAGGGCACGTCGTCGACGATGTCGCCGAGGCCGATTGCGAGCAGGACCATGCCGACGACGGCGAGCGCCAGCCCGCGCCAGAAGCGGGTCGTCATCGAGCTCTCGCTGAGCGCGATGTCGTCGCGCATCGCCTGGACCGGCGAGATCTTGGCGGTACGACGGGCGGGCAGCCAGGCGGCAGCCATGGTCACGAGGACGCCGACGAGGTAGGACGCGAGCACGGTGCGTACCCCGAAGACCATGGGCTGGCCCGACAGGTCGAGCCCGAACTGCGCGAACAGCACGCGCAGCCCCATCGCCAGCAGGACTCCCAGCCCCAGACCGATCGTCGCGCCGATCACGCCGAGCACGAACGCCTCGAGCTGGACCGACCGGACCACCTGCCGCTTGGACGCGCCCAGGGCCCGCAGCAGCGCCAGCTCACGGCTGCGCTGGGCGACCAGGATCGAGAACGTGTTGACGATCAGGAACGAGCCGACCACCAGGGCGATGCCGGCGAAGATCAAGAGGAAAGTCGTGATGAACGAGACCGCCTCGAGCAGCTGGCTGGCCGACTCGTCGGCCGCCTCGTCACCCGTGACCGCCTCGATGCCGTCGGGCAGCAGGTCCTCGACGGCATCTCGCAGCTCCTCCTGGGAGACGCCGTCCTCGGCAGTCACCCAGACGTCGTTGTACTCGTCGCGTCCCTCGAGGAACAGCTCCTGCGCCGTCGCGGTGTCGAACATCGTGAGGGTGGCGCCGTTGAGCGAGCCACCGTCCGGGAAACCGGCCAGCCCCACCAGCGTGGGCGAGAGCTTGCTGTCGCCGCGGGGCGTAAGCAGCGGCACGGTGTCGCCGATCTCGTAGCCCGCCTTCTCGGCCGTGGCCTCGTCGAGCGCGATCTCGTCGATGCCGGAGGGCGCCTCGCCCTCGACCAGCTCCAGCCCCTCACCGCCGGCGGCGGGGGCGTCGTTGTAGTTGACGCCCAGCGCCGGCGGCCCGAGGCCGCCGATGACCTTGCCGTCCTCGCCGACGACGTAGACGCCGAACGCACTGACGTTGCCGTCGACCCGGGCGACGCCGGGGACGTCTTCGAGCTCCTTGATGACGGAGGCCGGGACCGTCAGGGACGACAGGGTGCCGGAGGCCGTCTGGCCGCCGACGGGGCGTACGACGACGTCCCCCACCGTGGACGCGAACAGCGCGGTGAAGCTGCGGCTGAGGGTGTCCGAGAAGATCAGCGAGCCGGCCACGAACGCCACGCCGAGCACGATCGCGAACGTGCTCATGAGCAGGCGGACCTTGCGCCCGAGCAGGCTCTTGAGGGCAGCGCGCCACATGCCGGTCAGGCCTCCGGGGACATGTGCGTCATCTTCTCGATGACCCGATCCCGGTCGGGGTCACGCATCTCGTCGACGACCCGGCCGTCGGCCAGGAAGACCACGCGGTCGGTGTAGGCGGCGGCCACCGGGTCGTGGGTGACCATCACGACGGTCTGCCCGTGCTGGTGGACGCTCTGCTGGAGCAGGGTCAGCACCTCCGCCCCGGAGCGCGAGTCGAGGTTGCCGGTGGGCTCGTCGGCGAACACGATCCGCGGCCGGCTCACCAGCGCACGGGCGACGGCCACCCGCTGCTGCTGCCCGCCGGACAGCTCGTTGGGCTTGTGGGCGAGCCGGTCACCGAGCTCGACGGTCGCGATCACGGTGTCGTACCACTCGCGGTCGGGCTTGCGGCCGGCGATCGACAGCGGGAGCAGGATGTTCTCCTCGGCGGTCAGCGTCGGCACCAGGTTGAACGACTGGAAGACGAAGCCGATCTCGTCGCGACGCAGCCGGGTGAGCTCCTTGTCGCCCAGCTGGCTCAGGCTCCGGTCACCGACGGTGACGGTGCCGCTGGTCGCGGTGTCGAGCGCCGCGCACAGGTGCATGAGGGTGGACTTCCCCGACCCGCTCGGCCCCATGACGGCGGTGAACTCGCCGGCGTAGATGTTTAGGGTCACGTCGTCGAGCGCGCGGACCAGCGCCTGGCCCGAGCCGTAGTCCTTGGTGAGGTTCTGGACACGGGCTGCCGGGATGCGTGGTGCGCTCGCGTCGGCGGCCTCGGCCGCGGGAGAGGTCATGGCCCTAGCCTGTCCTGTCCGGACGAGCGGGGCCAGCGGGTTTGACCCCGAGACGACCCTGAGTTGCTCCGCCTTGCTCCGCCTCTCCGACAAAAGTACGGCGAAGGTGTCGAACATCTGTTCGAACTCGTCGTACGATCGGGGCATGGACTTCCAGACCTCGCTCTTCGCGGCCCCGCCGCAGCGGCTCCGGTCCTTCGAGGGCCTCGAGCGCCGCCCCCTGTCCGACGGCGCCTGGGTCGACGTGCTCCGCTCGTGGGCGCCGGAGGCCGACGACATCTTCACCACGATGGTGTCGACCGTGCCGTGGCGTGCCGAGCGCCGCCAGATGTACGACCGCGTCGTCGACGTGCCCCGCCTCGTCTACACCTACATGATCGGCGAGGAGCTCCCCCATCCCGTCCTCACCGAGGCGCGCGACGCGCTCAGCGAGCACTACCTGCCCGAGCTCGGCGAACCCTTCCGTACGGCCGGCTGCTGCTACTACCGCGACGGCCGCGACAGCGTCGCCTGGCACGGCGACACCATCGGCCGCGGCAGCAGCCAGGACACGATGGTGGCCATCGTCTCGGTCGGCGACCCGCGCCGGCTGTGCCTGCGCCCCCGCGGCGGCGGCGAGTCGATCGCCATCGAGATGGGCCACGGCGACCTCGTCGTGATGGGCGGCAGCTGCCAGCGCACCTGGGAGCACGCCGTACCCAAGGTCGCGAGCGCCGGCCCGCGGATCTCCATCCAGTTCCGCCCGTTCAACGTCTTCTGACGCTCCTGAGCTTGCGAAGGAGCGACTCAGAAGAGATTGAGCAAGCGCCGCCGACCGAGCCTGCGAGGTCGCGGCAGCGCGTCGAAACCCAGTTCCGTGCCAGCAACATCTCCGCGCACTGACCTGCCGAGGAGCGGATCGCCCGCCTGACTCACTCGTCCCCCGCTTGAGCCGAACGCTCGCGACTCAGGTACCGAACCGGCTTGCCGAGCGACTCCGCGTACGCAATCTCCCGACGGGTTGACGCACCGACATAACCGCCCGGATCCACGATGTACACCTCGTCAGCCATGCGAATCTTCTGGAAGTGCACGGCGCCGAGCCGCCCCTTCAGGTCCGAGGAGTCGGCTGCCCAGGCGTAGTCCGGCAGGTCGGGGAGGCCGAACATTCCGAGGCTGATCACGACGCAACCATCCATCGTGAGCCGCTGGTTGACCTCCGCGAACTCGGCCTCGAACTTGGTCGAGCCGCAGAGCGTGACGACCTTCGCCTCACCCCAGGGCCGACTGCGGGGTCTGCTGGTTCTCCACGAGGTTCATGATCGGCGAACGACAGGACGAGTCGATCGCCGCCCCCGTGACGTCCACTCAGGCCGCGATGAGTGCTCGCCGTCTCCGGTGCCCGGCGATGGCTACGCTCTGTGCGCGAACTGCACGGCATCCAGGCCAACCAGGGCACGAACGACAGGAACCCTTCGTGAGCACACGGTTTGAAGGCAAGCGCGCACTGGTCACCGGAGCAGCCGGCGGCGTCGGACAGTCCACGGTCGAGCTCCTCACCCACGAGGGCGCCGTGGTCGTGGGGCTCGACCTGAGTCCCTCCGACGACATCCTGGCCTGCGACGTCAGCGACGAGACCTCCGTCCGCGCGGCCGTCGAGCAAGCGGCCGAGCGGATGGGCGGGCTCGACATCGTCGTCAACGTCGCCGGCATCGACCAGTTCCGCAGGTTCGAGGACCTCGACGTCGCCACCTGGCAGCGTCACCTCGGGGTCAACCTCACCGGCCCGATGCTGGTCAGCCAGGCATCGCTCCCCCACCTGCGCGCCAGCAAGGGCAACATCGTCACCATCGCCTCCATCGCCGGCCTGCGAGCCCAGCCCTACCAAGCCGCCTACTGCGCCTCGAAGGCCGGCGTCATCCTGCTGATGAAGTCGCTGGCGCTCGAGCTCGCCGCCGACGGCATCCGGGTCAACACCATCTGCCCCGGCGGCGTCCAGACCGACCTGCCGACCAACGCCGCCGCCGAGCACCCCGACTCCGACCTCGACTGGGGGCTGCTGATGGAGACCGCGGGCGCCAGGTACGGCTTCATGCCGCCCAGCGACATCGCCGACGCCGTCGCCTACCTCGCCTCCGATGCCGCCTCCTCCGTCACCGGCGCCGTGCTCTCGGTCGACCGCGGCACCGCCTGCTGACCAGACACGTCACGATCGCGGCCCTCGTAGTCCGACGGGCCTATGGGCGCCGAGCCGATCGTCACCCAGCGGGCGCCGGCCTCGGGTGGGGTCGATAGGTACGTCGGTCTACGGTCGCCGTGCACCAAGGCTGCGCGGAGACGGACGCCGACGTCGCACTAGACTTCGAAGAACCGAACGACTTCCGGACCATCTCGGCCTTGGCGCCTCGTCGTCGCCTTTCCGCCGTCGCGACGGCGTTCGGAACCGCCTTGATGTCACGACACTGCTGCAGAGCATGAAACATCATATCCGTCGTCGGCGGCGGCGGCGGCTGCTGCTGCCTATGCAAGCGACCTAGAAGACACGAGCTACTCCTACCCAGGTCTCAAAATGGATACGTCTCCATCGGCCAATCGTCCATACCTGGAATTTCGTGGTGTCACTCGCGCCTGACCCGCGTGCATAACAACTTGTCCGGTGAGCGAGTCCCGGAACCCTTTATAGACGTAACCGTCGGTCCGATTAATCGCGTGATAAACAGTCGTGATCTTTGGTTGCCACTACTCCACGGTTTAGAAGGAATCGCTCTTGGAAAAGTGCGGAGGATACACCCAAACGCGAAAATCTTTCGAAATAGTCGCCGAAAGTATGTCAGATGCAGATATACGCATTGCAGAAGATTGAGGCAGCAAAAGGAAGTGCCGTCTTGGGCATCACGCAAGACTGTGCGTCCATTCAATAAGAAGGAGCGCAGATGAAACGAATTCAAAGACTCCTCGTGAGTTTCACCGCCGTGATCGCGGTCGTTATGGGCACGACTGCCATGACAGCCCCAGCAGCCCACGCGACCGACACCTACGGCACCAACTTCAAGTACAGCTGCGGTGCCGACTTCCCGTGGGGCGGGTACTGCCAACTGACTATGACGAAGTGGGTCAGCAAGCAAATGAAGGAGCGACTCAGCGACGGGGAGACAGTCACTGCCATCGCCGTTTGGGCATGCTCCAAGATCCCCACCTGGATCGCCGAAGGCACATGCGTTGCATGGATCACGTACAACGCCGTGAAAGCCCGTGCGGCGATCAACAACGCAGCCGCAGATTCGAACAAGTGCGTCGCCACCCGCATGTATACAACGACACCCGGTCAAGTTGCGCAGGGGGGTGCGAAGGCTGTGGCGTGCAACTTCGATATCCAGTGCTGCGCCGGCGGCAGCGGTGGCGGCGGAGGCGGAGGAGGCGGCGGCGGGTCGTGGCGCCAAGCCCATCGACCGCTGGTGCAAGCGATATCGCCAGTACAGATGCGGGGATTGCCCCTAGGCTGACCTCGTCGAGAAGTCCGGACATTGTCGGCGCCGCAGACGGCGCCCCCTCGTCGGCAGCGGAGGTGCTTCTTGGTAGAGAACCAAGGCGGCGCAACTCGCGGCCCCCTCCTCAGGGTGTTGCAGGTTGCCGGCTTAGCAGCCGTCGCGATCTTGGTGTCAGCCGCCCTAGACAATCTCGACGTCGGTCTTGTGTTTGCGGCAGCCATCATCGTCGGGGAACTGCTGTGGATTACGGGCAGGACCCTGGTTCGGACGCGCAGGCGCCAGCACGAAGACGCACCCTAGGGTTCAAACTGAAGAAAGCGGGGGGTGGCCCACCAAGGTGGACCACCCCCCGATCAGCCAAAATTTGGCTTAGGGCGCCGACGAGGTTCGCATGACAAGTAGCCCGGTTGACTCCGGCATCCCTGCAGACGGGCCCTAGAGCGGGTGACCCCGCGTTACAGCCGGCACGCGGCGCTTGCTCAACCTGACCTCGCCCACGGGCGCGCTCGGTGCCTCGCGCGATCCTGCTCGGTCAGAACTCGATGCTCGGCGCGACCTGCTGGCCCTCGGGCGCGTCGTAGAACTCGCGCTTGTGAACGTTGGCGATGCCGGTGAGGAACATCCACGGGATGGTGAGCACCAGCTTGTTGAGGGTGGCGACGGCGTCGTTGTAGTACTGGCGCGCGAAGGAGATCTGGTTCTCGGTCTCGGCCAGCTGGCGCTGGAGCTCGAGGAAGTTGGTGTTGGCCTTGAGGTCGGGGTAGGCCTCGGCGACGGCGTTGACCTTGACGAGCGCCTGCTGGAGGGCTGCGTCGGCCGCGGCCTTCGCGGGTACGTCGTTGCCGGCCGCGGCGGCCTGGACGCCCGCCCGGGCTCGAGTGACCTCCTCGAAGACGCCCTTCTCGTGGGCGGCGTACCCCTTGACCGTCTCGACCAGGTTGGGGATCAGGTCGGCCCGTCGGGTGAGCTGGACGTCGATGCCGCCCAGCGCCTCCTCCGCGCCCACGTCGGTCGTGCGCAGCTTGTTGAAGCCGACGACGACGAAGCCCACGATCAGCACGACGACGACGATGGCGATGAGGACGTAGATCACTGACGTGCCTTCTTTCGGATAGATGACGCTGGTGCGCCGCTGTGAGTGTTCACCATGAACCAACGCCACCGCCACCGCCGCCGCCGCCGCCGGAGAACCCTCCGCCGCCGGACGAGGAGGACGACTGCGTGGCCTGGTACGACGAGATGGCGCTGCTGACGGTCGAGTCGAAGTCGCTGACCATCGAGCCGATCGCCCCGCCGGCGTAGGCGCCGGCGTAGCCCGGGCCGAAGTAGCTCGGCGTCGGCGGCTCGGCGCCCATCTCGGTGCGGTACTTGGCTGCCCACTGGTCCGCGACGCCGAGCGCGACGGCCCAGGGGATGTACTTCGTGTAGAGCTCCTGGCGACCGGAGAAGTCGAACCGCTCGATGCTGGAGTCGGTCGACATGACCCGGTGGAAACCGCCGACGCGCGACCAGAGGTCGCGACCCGACTTGGTACGCCGGGTGCTGGCGCCGGTGCGCAGCATCGGCGTGCCGAAGATGGCGAAGGCACCGGGGATCAGCCCCCACAGCGACATGTCGAGGGGGTTGGTGATGGCGATGACGATCACGAGGATGAACGCGCCGAGGACCATCAGCCCGCCGAGGCCGCCGATCCCGGCCGAGACCAGGTGGCCCTCGTTCTTGGCCCAGTCCTTGGTGCTCGACTCGAACGACGCGATCTCGGTCTTGAGACGCTCGCCGGCCTTCACGTCCTTGGGCGAGGCGGTGAACGACGTGCCGGGACCGCCGAGCAGGTGGGCGACCCCGGTGGTCACCGGGTCGAGCCCGGCCCAGCCGTCGGCTCCGCCCTTGTCGGAGATCACCCACGCGTCGCCGTTCTTCTGCAGGTTGATCGCGCCCTTCTCCGCGGCGTGCATCAGGGTCGCGACGTAGGCCTCGCGGTCGATAGACTCGGTGAGGATGTACTTCGCCTGGGCCGGGCCGATCCCGTCCGGCGGGGCGTACATCAACGGGAACTGCGGGTTGGCCTCGTAGGTCTTGCGGGCCAGGATCATGCCGAGCACCGCAGCACCGATGGCCAGCAGGACGACGAGGCCGAGCACCACCAGGCTGTTGCCGAGCACCACGTCCCACTTGGGCGCCCAGGGCAGCGCGTTGCCCTCCGGCGGCGTGGCGATGTCGAGCCCTGCCTGGAGGGTCACGGGGGTATTGCGGGCCAGGTCACTCGCGGTGATGGTGAGGGTTTGGGTGCCGTCACCCTCGATGGCCGCGCAGGGCGCCGGGTTGTCGCCGACGCCCACGCCGCAGCGCACGTCCTCGGCGGCCGCGGGCAGGTTGACCGTCAGCCGCGCCTCGTCGATCGTCTCGCCGGAGGGGGTCAGGTTCCAGTAGAACTGCGTCGGGGCGTCGCCTGCGCCCTCGATGAGCACGCCGTCGATGTGGTAGCTGATCTCGTAGGTGTGCTGGCCGATCGACACGAAGCTGTCGGGGTCCCCGATCTTGGCGACCTGGATGCGGCCGCCGTCCTCGCGGGACATCTCGAACTCAACCTCACGCCCGTCCAGCGCGATCTCGACGTCCTCGACGGTGCGGCGCGCGCCGTCGGTGTTGGGGTCGACGCGGTCCCAGAAGCGGAAGATGCCGTGTTTGCCGGAGCCCGGGAAGTTGACCGTGAGTGTCTCGACCACGTCGAGGTCGCCGTTGGAGGCCACGTCGAACGTCGCGACGTACGTCGTGATGTTGGTTTCCTCGTAGGTCCCGTCGTCACTGCCGGAGTCGCCGAAGAAGAGGACGGGGATGCACAGGATGCCCACGATGACGAGCAGGCTGATGATGATCGTGACCAGGCGCCGCATGCCGGGAGCCTAGGGCCACGACGGCCCGTCCGGGAGCGCCTCGCGGGTTATCTGGTCTAGCCCGCACCTCTGCGGCGGAGCAGTCGCCGCAGGACGAGGAGCACCACGACGGCGCCGAGCGCCTGCTTCCAGTAGGCCTTGAGCAGCACGGGCAGCACCGTCGCGCCGAGGTCGAGCGCGTTGTCGTCGCGGGGCGCGGGAGCCGCGACGGCGACCGGACGTGGGGCGGCCGCGGGGACAGCCTCCCCCACCGGTTCGGCAGCAGGCTCCGCGACGGGTTCCGCGGTGACCGCGTCGGGCGAGAGGCGCTGCTCGATGCAGTCGACGAACTGCCCGAGCAGCTTGTCGGAGACGTCCTGCATCACGCCGCGACCGAACTGCGCGGGCTTGCCCGTGATCGCGAGGTCGGTGACCACCTCGACGTCGGTCGAGTCCCCCGCCACCGAAGGGGTCATCTGCAGCGTCACCTTCGCCCCGGCGGTGCCGTTGCCGCGTTTGTCCTTGCCCTTCGCGTCGACCACGAACCGGTGCGCGGCCTCGTCCTTCTCCACGAAGGTCCCCGAGCCGTTGTAGACCAGCGCGATCGGCCCCAGCTTGACCTTGACCGAGCCGTGGAAGGTCTCCCCCTCGACGGACGTGACGACAGCTCCCGGGAAGCAGGTGGCCACGCCCTCGATGTCCTGGAAGTGGGCCCACGCCTCCTCGACGCCGGTGGGGACGGTGAAGCGATGGGTCAGGTCCACGAGGTCAGGCTCCCGAGGCGTTGAGGACGGCCCGACGTACGAGCACGGTGGCCAGGTGCTTGCGGTAGGCCGCCTCGCCGTTGAGGTCCGAGGGTGGGTTGGTGCCGTCGGCGGCCTGCGCGGCAGCCGCGCGTACGGCGTCCTCGGTCGCAGGCTGCCCCACGAGCGCCGACTCCACGGCGCGGGCGCGCAGCGGGGTGGAGCCCATGTTGGTCAGCCCGATCTTCGCCTCGGCGATGGTGCCGCCCTCGACCCGCACCGTCGCCGCGACGGCGACGATCGGCCACTGGTGGGCGACGCGTACGAACTTCTCGTAGCAGGCACCCCAGCCGGTGTGCTTCGGGACGCGCACCTCGGTGAGGATCTCGTCCTCCCCGATCGCGGTCTCGAAGAGGTCGACGAAGAAGTCGTCGGCCGCGACCGTACGGCTGCCGCCAGGCCCCTGGATCACGAACTGCGCACCCAGCGCGAGCGCGGGCGCCCCGAGGTCGCCGGCCGGGTCGGCGTGGGCGAGCGCGCCGCCGAACGTGCCGCGGTGGCGGATCTGGTGGTCGGCGAGGTGCTCGACCGCCTTGGAGATCAGCGCGGCGTGCTCGGCGACCAACGGGTCGTGCTCGACCACGGAGTGCTGCGTCATCGCCCCGATGACGATGGCGTCACCGTCGTCACGGATGCCACGCAGGCTCTCGATCCTGCCGAGGTCGATCACGACCTCGGGCGCGTTGAGGCGCATCCGCAGCACCGGGAGCAGGCTCTGCCCGCCGGCCAGGATCTTCGCGTCGTCACCGTGCTGGCCGAGCGCCGCGAGGGCCTCCTCGACCGTGGTCGGAGCCAGGTAGTCGAACTGTGCGGGAATCATGAGTCGGTCCCTCCGGTCGTGCGGTCCACGGTGCCGTCCATGCCGGTCGACTCGTCGAAGTGCGGCGCCGCGGCGCCGACGGTCTCGGCCTGCGCGCCGCCTCTGGCGTCGTTGATGGCCTTCCACACCCGTTCGGGCGTGCAGGGCATCCGGACGTCGTTGACGCCCAGATGGCGTACGGCGTCCACGACGGCGTTGACGACCGCCGGGGTCGAGGCGATGGTGCCGGCCTCCCCCACACCCTTGGTGCCGAGCGTGTTGGTGGTCGACGGCGACGTCGTGTGGTCGAGGTCGAAGCTGATCGTGTCGGCCGACGTCGGCAGCAGGTAGTCGACGAACGACCCGGTCACCAGCGTGCCGGCGTCGTCGTGGACCGCCTCCTCCCAGAGCGCCTGCGCGATGCCCTGCACGAGCCCTCCGTGCACCTGGCCCGAGACGATCAGCGGGTTGATGATGTTGCCGATGTCGTCGCAGGCGGCGTACTTGCGCATCTTGACCTGGCCGGTCTCGGTGTCCACCTCCATCGCGCAGAGGTGGGTCCCGTGGGGGTAGTTGAAGTTGACGGGGTCGAACGTCGCGTCGGAGTCGAGCGAGGGCTCGACGCCGTCGGGCAGGTTGTGCGCGGCGAACGTCGCCAACGCGATCTCCGCCATCGCCAGACCCTGGTCGGTGCCCTTCACCGAGAAGCGCCCGGCCTCGAACTCGATGTCGTCGACAGACGCCTCGAGCAGGTGCGCCGCGATCGGCTTGGCCTTCTCGATCACCTTGTCGGCGGCCTTGACGATCGCCTCCCCGCCCACGACCAGCGAGCGCGAGCCGTAGGTGTCGAGGCCCTTGTGGCTGACCATCGTGTCGCCGTGCAGGACCTCGACGTCCTCGAACGCCACCCCGAGCCGGTCGGCGACGATCTGGCTGAACGCCGTCTCGTGGCCCTGGCCGTGAGCGGAGGTCCCGGTGAGCACCTCGACCTTGCCGGTCGGCAGCATCCGCACGCTGGCGTGCTCCCAGCCGCCGGCGCCGTAGTCGAGCGACCCGAGCACCCGCGAGGGCGCGAGCCCGCACATCTCGGTGAACGTCGAGACGCCGATCCCCAGCTGGACCTGGTCGCCGGACTCCCGGCGCCGCTTCTGCTCGGCCCGCAGCTCGTCGTACCCGAAGAGCTCCTTGGCGCGCGCGGTGGCGGCCTCGTAGTTGCCGGAGTCGTACTCGAGCCCGGCCACCGAGGTGAACGGGAATTCCTCGTGGGTGATCCAGTTCTGCTCACGGATCACGAGCGGGTCGACGCCGACCTCGGCGGCGAGCTCGTCCATGATCCGCTCGATCGCGTACGTGGCCTCGGGTCGCCCGGCGCCGCGGTAGGCGTCGGTCCAGGTCTTGTTGGTGAGGACCGTCTGCACGCTGAACTGGTAGGCGGGGAACTTGTAGATCGAGTTGAACATGAACGCGCCGAGCACCGGAACGCCGCCGCCGACGAGCGAGACGTGCGAGCCGAGGTCGGCGAGCAGCTCGACCTTGAAGCCGGTGACGGTGCCGTCCTTCTCGGCCGCGAGCGTGAGCTTCTGCCACTGGTCGCGCCCGTGGTGGGCCGCCATCAGCGACTCGGAGCGGGTCTCGGTGTACTTCACCGGCTTGCCGAGCTTGCGCGCGACCAGGAAGGTGATGAACTCCTCCGGCGTCGTCTGCAGCTTGCCGCCGAACCCGCCGCCGACGTCCGGGGCGATCACGCGGATCTTGGACTCGGAGACACCGGTGACCGCGGCGAGCAGGAACTTCAGGATGTGCGGGATCTGGGTCGCCGACCACATCGTGATCTGCTCGCCGGTCGGGTCGACCACGGTGGAGCGCGGCTCCATGAAGGCGGGGATCAGCCGCTGCTGGCGGTACTCCCGCTCGATCACGATGCCGTCGCCGCGGGCCTTGGCGATCGCCTCGTCCACGTTGCCGCCGGTGCCGGCCTCGGCGGAGTCGAACTTCCAGAACGCCGACTTGTTGGTCCCGAGGTCGGGGTGGGCCAGCACCTTGTCCTCCGCGGCCTCCTTGAGGTCGAGCGCGGCGGGCAGCTCGTCGTAGTCGATGTCGACCAGCTCGGCGGCGTCGCGCGCCTCGGCCGGCGTACGGGCCACGATGACGGCGACGATCTCGCCGGCGAAGACCACCCGGTCGACGGCGATCGGCGGGTGGTTGGGGGTCACCTGGTCCGGGGTGATCGGCCAGGCGTTGGGCAGCCCGCCCTGCTCCTCGGCGACGTCCGCGCCGGTGATGACGCGTACGACGTTGGGCGACGCCTCGGCGGCCGACTTGTCGATGTTGGTGATGGTGGCGTGCGCGAAGGGGCTGCGCACCATCGCGAGGTGCAGCATCCCGGGCAGGGTGATGTTGTCGGTCCAGCGGGTGCGCCCGGTGATAAGGCGCTGGTCCTCCTTGCGCCGCCGGTCCTTGCCGATCTCCTTGGTCGCGTCGGGCGCGGCCTGGGTCATCTCGTCCTCGGTGAGCGTCACTGGGCACCGCCCTGGGCCGCCGCGTGCTGCACGGACTTCACGATGTTGTGGTAGCCGGTGCACCGGCACAGGTTGCCCTCGAGCCCGACCCGGATCTCCTCCTCGGAGGGGTGCGGGTTGTTCTTCAGCAGGTCGACGCTCTGCATGATCATCCCCGGCGTACAGAAGCCGCACTGGAGGCCGTGGCACTCACGGAACGACTTCTGCATCTGGTGCAGCTCGCCGTCCTGCGCGAGGCCCTCGATCGTGGTCACCTCGTGGCCGTCGGCCTGGACCGCGAGCACGTTGCACGACTTCACGCTGACGCCGTCGAGGTGGACCGTGCAGGCACCGCAGTTGCTGGTGTCGCACCCGATGACGGTGCCGGTCTTGCCGAGCTTCTCCCGGAGGTACTGCACCAGCAGCATCCGGGGTTCGACGTCGTCGGAGACATTCGATCCGTCGACGGTCAGGTTGATCCGGGTCATGGAGCGCTCCTCAGCGTGGTCCGTGTGATGCGGGTCACGCTAGGTGGGAGCGGTTGGGCGATGGTTGGGTCGGGCCGGAGGGCCGCCGGCGCGGGAGGTTCCGGGGGTTTCGCCGTCGTTCCGGGGGGTTGCAACTCCCCGGAGCGACGGGGATCTCAGCATCTGCTGAAATCCACCGCTCAACGGCGGGCGACCGCGAGCCGACCCTTCAGCAGGGGTACGGCGGGGTGGGTGCCGCCCGCGAGCCGGGCCAGGCAGACCTCGATGACCTGGGCGTCGTACGGCGCGAGCTCGCTGTAGCGCACGACCGCGTCGGGCACCGGGTCGACGAGCAGCGCCTCGCGCAGGGCGACCGCGACGTACTCGGCGAGGTCGCCGAGCGCGGGCGAGTTGGTGCCGGGCAGGAGGTCGCCGCCGTAGGCGTCGACGGCATCGGCCACCTGCCCGGCGCGCAGCAGCGCGAGCACGTGCTCGACGTCGGTGGCGACCGGCATCAGCAGCTTGTAGGGGCGCGAGGAGAGCTGGCCACCCAGCGCCGCCCGCAGGTGGGAGACCTCGGCCTTGAGCGTCGAGAACGTCACCGCCTGGTCGCCGTAGACGAGGGCGTGGAGCTGCTCGAGCGAGAGCCCCTCGGGGTGCAGCGCGAGCAGGGCCAGGATCTCAGTCTGGCGGCGGTTGAGCAGCAGCCGCTGGCCGTCGAAGCGGACCTCGGCGGTGCCGAGCAGCGTCATCACCAGGCCGGGGTCCTGGGTGAGGTCGGCATAGGCCGAGGGGTGCTGGCTGGAGTGTGGCAGCGCCGACTCGATCAGCCGGGCCATGACCCGGGCAGTGGCGAGGCCGATCGGGTGGGTGCGCTCCCAGGTGGTCGAGAGGTCGATGACGCCGACCTGCCGGCGGGTCGCGGGGTCGAAGACCGGCGCGGCCCAGCACACCCAGTTGTGCACGATCGAGGCGTAGTGCTCGGCGCTGAACACCATCGACGGCTCACCCAGCCGGTTGGCGAGGTCGAGCGCGTTGGTGCCGACCGACTCGTCGTCCCAGCGGCCGCCGGCCACGAAGTTGACGGTCTCGGCCTTGCGCCGCATCACGCGGCCGCCGTAGGTCCACAGGATCCGGGTCTGCGCGTCGGTGACAGCGAGCACCAGGTCGCCGTCCTCGGCGGTACGGCGCAGCTCGGCCTCGACGCTCTCGACCGCCGCCTGGAGCGGGGAGTCCTTCCAGATCGACGCGGTCTCGTCCTCGTCGGCCAGCGGCGCCTCGACGACGTCGGGGGTGATCGCGGCGGTGGAGCGGGCCCAGCTGCTCAGGATCTCGGGGCGTACGACGGGCTCGGCGAGGTCGCCGCTCTCGACGAACGTCGTCCAGGCGCGCATCGCCTCGCGGTGACGCTCCTGCAGATCGCCCTGCTGCATGTCACCACGCTAACAGGGGTGTGATGGGCGTCACTGCGCCCGAACCTGCTCAGTTGGCGCGGGTGGCGACCGTGAGCAGGACGACCGAGTCGGCGACGGCCGCGAGGTCGTGGCGTGCGGGCGGGATCACGAGCAGGTCGCCGGCCTGGCCCTCCCACGACTCCTCCGCGCTGGAGAGGCGCACCCGGCCCTGCAGCACCTGGAGGGTGGCCTCCCCGGGCGACTCGTGCTCGCCGAGCGCGTGGCCCTCGGCCAGCGCGATCAGGGTCTGGCGCAGGTCGTGCTCGCGGCCTCCGAACACCGTGACCGCGCTGCGTCCGCTGGAGGCCTCCCGGGCCGCGGCGAGCTGGCTGTCGGCGAGGGCGATGAGGGACGCGGCGTGCATGGTGGCTCCTGGTGATGGGGTCTTGCGACGTTAACACCGGACCTCAGCCCAGGCGCCGCCGCAGGAAGCGGACGGTGCGCTCGATCGACTCCTGCCACTGCGGCACGAACGAGTGGCGCTCCCCCGGGTAGACGTCGAGCCGGGCGTCAACACCGGCGCGCAGCAGCAGCCGTTCGGTCTCGCGCGCCCACGGGAAGGGGCACGACTCGTCGTCGGTGCCGTGGTGCATGAGGACGGGTACGTCGATCCGGTCGAAGTAGGTGCGCGAGGACAGGCCCCGGTAGAAGCCCGGCTCCTCGCGGGGCGTGCCGAACTCGGCGTACATGGCCTGCACCGCCTCGGGCCGGTTGGGCACGGTGAAGTGGCGCAGGTTGTCGAGGTAGCTCGACGAGACCGACGCGTAGGTGACCGCGGCCTCGACCAGGCCCGGGTGGACGACGAGGGCGTTGAGGGTGACTCCCCCGCCCATCGACCGCCCGAGCATCGCCATCCGGCCTGCGTCGACGTAGGGCTCGCGCTCGAGGGCGAGCACGGCGTTGACGGCGTCGCGCGTGTAGCCGAGCCGGGTCTCGCGCTCCAGGTCGCCGGCCGGGTCGGAGCCGGCATGGCCGCGGTAGTCGGTGTGCAGGACTGCGAACCCGGCCTCGGCCAGCCACACCTGCTCGCGGGCGAGGCCCTGGCCGGTGACATAGATGGCGGGGTCGATGTAGCCGTGGTTGAGCACGATGCCCGGGAACGGGCCGCGCCCCCGCGGCCGCAGCAGCACGCCCGAGACGGTGACCGGTCCGCTGCGGTAGGTGACCTCGAAGCGGGTGTAGGTGTCGGTCTGCTCGATCACGTCGCCGTAGCGGATCCGGCTCGCGCGCCAGTCCTCACGCATCAGCGCCGCCAGCGAGCGCCGGTGGGTCACCGGCGGCAGCGACCCGGTGGGGTCGGGCGGGGCGGGAGTCGGGGCGGACGACGGGGCCGACACCGGAGCCGACGGCGACAGGACCGGGAGGGAACCCGGCTCCCGGCCCGGGTCGCGTTCGTCGCTGCACGCGGCCAGGGTCACCACGAGCAGCAGCGCCAGCGGGAGCCCGAGCCAGGCCGGCGCTCGGCTCATGGGACGTGGTCGATGTCGCGGTGGATGCGGCCCTCCGTGATCGCGAGGCGCTCGCCGCTGCCGCCCCAGCGGCCGGCGATGATCTCGGCGGCGATGCTGATCGCGGTCTCCTCGGGGGTCCGGGCGCCGAGATCGAGCCCGATCGGGCTCGAGAGCCGGTCGATCTCGTCGGCGGTCAGGCCCGCCTCGCGCAGCCGGGCCAGGCGGTCGTCATGGGTGCGCCGCGAGCCCATCGCACCGACGTACGCGACCTCGGGCAGCCGCAGCGCCACCTCGAGCAGGGGTACGTCGAACTTGGGGTCGTGGGTGAGCACGGTGAGCACGGTGCGGCCGTCGATGCGGCCGGCCTCCTGCTCCGCCTCGAGGTAGCGGTGGGGCCAGTCGACGACCACCTCGTCGGCGTCGGGGAAGCGGCTGTTGGTGGCGAAGACTGGACGGGCGTCGCAGACGGTCACCTGGTAGCCGAGGAAGGTGCCGACCTTGGCGACCGCCGCCGCGAAGTCGATCGCGCCGAAGACCAGCAGCCGCGGCTTGGGCGCGAACGCCCAGACGAAGACCCGCATGCCCTCGCCTCGCCGTTCGCCGTCGGGGCCGTAGGTCAGGGTCGCGTTGTGGCCCGCCGCCAGCAGCCCCAGGGCGTCGTCGTGCACGGCGGCGTCGGCCCGCTCGCTGCCCAGGCTGCCCTCGTTGTCGCCGGCCTCGAGGCGGACCACGAGGCGTCGCCCCAGCCACGACGGGTCGGGGTGCTCGATCACGGTCGCGAGCGCCACCGGTCGGCCGGCCCCGATGTCGGCGGCCAGGTCGCCGAGCTCGGGGAACGTCTCGCGCGACACCTTCTCGACGTAGACGTCGAGGATCCCGCCACACGTGAGGCCGACGGCGAACGCGTCGTCGTCGGAGACGCCGTACCTCTCGAGCACCGGGGTGCCGGTGCCCATGACCGTCTCGGCCAGCTCGTAGACCGCGCCCTCGACGCAGCCGCCGGACACCGAACCGACGGCTTCGCCCTTGGTGGTCACCAGCATCGAGGCGCCCGGTGGCCGTGGCGCGGATTGGAACGTCGCGACCACGGTGCCGACGCCCACCACCTCGCCGGCCTCCCAGCGGGGCAGCAGCTGGTCGAGGACGTCACGCACGGGCGACCACCTCCAGGACCTCGGCGAACGTCGCGAGCGAGTGGCCGGCGACGAAGTCGTCGACGTGCGGCAGCGCGGCCAGGACGCCCTGCTGCACCGGCTCGTAGCCGTCCTTGCCGCGGTGGGGGTTGACCCACACGACGCGGTGGGCGATGCGGTGGAGCCGGGCCATCTGCTCACCGAGCAGCGACGCGTCACCCCGCTCCCAGCCGTCGCTGAACACCACGACCACGGCCCCCCGGGCCAGCCCGCGGCGGCCCCAGCGGTCGAGGAAGACCCGCAGGGTCTCGCCGAGCCGGGTGCCGCCCGACCAGTCCGGCACGGCGTCGCCGGCGGCCACCAGGGCCCGCTCGGCGTCGCGGTTGTGCAGCGCCCGGGTGAGGTGGGTCAGCCGGGTCCCGACGGTGAACGTCTCGACCACGCCCGGCCCCTGCGACATCCGGTGCGCGAGCCGCAGCAGCGCGTCGGCGTAGCCGTTCATGGAGCCGGACACGTCGATCAGCAGCACGATCCGGCGCGGCTTCACCGCGCGGCGCCGCCACACGATGTCGGCCGGCTCGCCCATCCGCCGCAGGCTCGCCCGCAGGGTGCGCGAGGCGTCGACCCGGCCGCGGTGCCACGCCCGGTGTCGCGCCGTACGTCGGACCGGTGCCCGCGGCCGCAGGGTCGCGAACATCGCCGCGAGCCGGTGCTTCTCGGCCGCCGAGAGCGTGGCGACGTCGCGGTGGCGCAGCACCTCCGCGGCGCTGGCGCGGGCCCGGACGGTCTCGCCGGGCACGTCGCCGGAGCCCGGCTGCTCGTCGGCGGGCAGGTCGGAGAACGACGGGACCGAGGGCGCTGCGGGCCGGGGCCGCGGCAACCCGTCGCGGGCGTTGAACCAGGCCGTGAAGACCTGGTCGTAGCGGGCCAGGTCGTCGGGCGACCCGCACAAGGTGGCCCGGCCGGCGGCGTAGGTGGCGCGCTGGTCGTCGGCGCCGACGACGGCGACCGCGGCGACGAACGACTGGGTGCGGTCCTGGGTGACCGGGACGCCGGCGGCACGCAGCGCGCGGGCGAACCCGACCAGGATCTCGTCGGCGTCACTCATGGTCACGTGCGCAGCATCTGGTCGAGGGCGTGCCGGACCCGTTCGGTGTCCTCGCGGTACTTCACCAGCGCGCCGAGGGTGCGCGACGCGGAGTCGAGGTCGAGGTCGGTCGAGCCGAGGTGGTGCAGCGCCCGGGCCCAGTCGAGCGTCTCGGCCACGCCGGGCGGCTTCTCGAGGTCGTGGCGGTCGCGCAGCTGCTGCACGACGGTGGCCACCTGCCGGGCCAGCTGCTCGGAGACCTCCGGGGCTCGCGAGCGCAGGATCTCGACCTCACGGTCGAGGCCCGGGTGGTCGATCCAGTGGTAGAGGCAGCGCCGCTTGAGCGCGTCGTGGAGCTCGCGGGTGCGGTTGGACGTGAGCACCACGATCGGCGGCGTGGCCGCCTTGACCGTGCCCAGCTCGGGGATCGTCACCTGGTAGGTCGACAGCACCTCCAGCAGGAACGCCTCGAACTCGTCGTCGGCCCGGTCGACCTCGTCGACCAGCAGCACGGCCGGGGCCTGCTGGAGCGCAGCGAGCACCGGGCGGGCGAGCAGGAACCGCTCGTCGTACAGGCTCTTCTCGGCCTCCTCGACCTCGGCACCTCCCGCGGCCTCCAGCGCGCGCAGGTGCAGGATCTGGCGCGGGAAGTCCCAGTCGTAGAGGGCCTGCGTGGCGTCGATGCCCTCGTAGCACTGCAGCCGCACCAGCGGCAGCCCCAGACACTCGGCCACCGCCTCGGCCAGCGCGGTCTTGCCGGTGCCGGGCTCGCCCTCGAGCAGCAGCGGGCGCTGCATGCGCAGCGCCAGGAACACCACCGTGGCCAGGTCGTCGTCGCTGAGGTAGCCGGTCTCGCGCAGGCGTGCAGCCACCTCGGGGGCGGACGTCGGCTCCATCCAGCCAGGCTACTCAGCCTGCGGTTGGCCGCGTGTTGGCTCGTCGAGTGACGGGTGGGGACGGTTCCTGGGCCGGATTCGCCGGCCCGCCGCGTCACTCGACGCGAAAGGCGTCGACATCGTC
Organism: Nocardioides szechwanensis; assembly: GCF_900103935.1. GTDB lineage: Bacteria > Actinomycetota > Actinomycetes > Propionibacteriales > Nocardioidaceae > Nocardioides > Nocardioides szechwanensis. Next base: position 76,689 of record NZ_FNIC01000005.1, on the reverse strand, counting down.
GCCGGTGGCGAGGTCACCGCACTCGACCAGGAGTACGTCGGACCCGGCGAGGTAGTCGCGCGCGCCGCGGTCGCCCGCGGCGGTCGCGGTCACCCCGGCCCAGTGACCACGGCCCAGCAGCACCGGGTGCCCGGGCCGCCCGTCGAACGTCGCCCGCGTCAGGGCGTCGGGCCCGGCCCCGGCGGCGACCACGCGCCGTACGACCTCGGCGGTGACGTCGGGCAGGTCGACCAGGAGGACGACCGCGGCCTCGGCCTCGGCCGGCAGCGCGCGCAGCCCGGCGCGCAGGGACGCCGACATCCCGTCGGCCCAGTCGGAGGCGATCACCACGTCGACGCCGAGCCCGTCGAGCAGGGTGAGCGCCTCGTCGGCGGCCGCGCCGAGCACCACGGTCACGTCGTCACAGCCCCCGTCGCGCAGGGTCTCGGCGGCGCGGGTCAGCCAGGAGCCGGCGGCATCGTGGACCAGCGCCTTGGGCGTGCCCAACCGGCTGCCGGCCCCGGCGGCGAGCAGGAGGCCGGTGAGGCTCACCCCGGGAACGCCGCGGTGTAGAGGGCGGCGAGGTCCTCGGCGTAGGGGCCACTGAAGCCGCAGACGGTGACCCGGCCGTCGGTGGCGCTCACCAGGTAGCGCTGGCCCTCCTTGAACTCGACGGCACCGATGAGGGCCTGGAGCATGGCCGGGTCGGAGCGGACCTCCACGAGCGCGGTGGGCTCCCCGGTGTAGAAGCGGTCGGGCGCGAGGACGACGACGTCGTCGGCGACCTCCTGGACCGTGCCGGAGAAGGCGATGCCCGCCTGCGAGAGGATCTCGGCGTTGGGGACCATGCACTTGGCGCTGGTCGGCGGTGCCGCGGCGAGCTCGGTGACCGTGGGCGGGCTCGAGACCGACGGGCTGTCGCCGGCGGCGGGCACGTTGGGGTACTCCGGGTCGTCCGTGACCAGCGAGAAGACCCCCAGCCCGGCGACCAGCACCGCGGCCGCGGCCACCAGCCAGGTGAGCGGGCTGCGGTTGCGGGTGCCGCTCTCGCGGGTCTCGGTGTGGTGGGTCTCGAGGTCGGCGCTCATGGTGTCCTCCAGGAGTCGGGCCACCCAGGTGGGGTCGGCCGGTGGGAGGGAGGACGCCGGGTCGCGCGCCTGAAGCCACTGCTGCAGCTCGTCGTCGGTCACGGTGCTCTCCCTTCTCTTGTCTCCTCATGTCCGGACGCGGCGTCGTTCTTTCGCAGCAGGCCACGCAGCTTCTCGCGGGCCCGATGCAGGCGGATGCTGACCGCGTTGGGCGTGATGTCCAGGACGGTCGCGATCTCGGCGGGGGTGAGCTGCTCCCACGCCCACAGCCGGACCAGCTCGGCCTCGGTCTCCGTGAGCCGGGACAGGGCCTCCTCGAGCCGCCCGTCGACGTCGCCGTCGTCGGGTCCCGGGACGTGGTCGGCCGGCGGGTCGACCACGGCCACCTTGACGGCGAGCCGCTCCTGGCGCCGGGCGCCCCGCTGCGCGTTGGCGAGGCAGTTGCGTGCGACGCCGTACGCCCAGGGGAGCGCCGCGTCGGCCGGTACGTCGTCCAGGCGCCGCCAGCACACGAGCAGGGTCTCGGCGAGCACGTCGTCGGTCGTCGCCTGGTCGGTACGTCGTACCAGGAACCGCCGCAGCGGCTCGACGAGCTCGGGCGCGAGCGCCTCGAAGCGGGCTCGGCGTTCGGCGGCGCTGGCGTCGTCGGGCACGCCCCTACGGTGTCACACGTCGGACCGGACGTCGGGAGCCAGGAAGGTCGGGTGCTGCTCGTGGGCGGCCTCGACCGTCGCCCACCCGGTGGCGCCGAGCGTCACCACGGCGACCGGGAAGATGCCGAGGTCCTCGCGCTCGATGTGGGCCTCGAGGTCGTCGAGCAGCGCCGTCACCCGGGCCACGAAGTCGGGGCCGTCGAGGTCGAGGTCCGCGACGACGGCGTCCATCGCACGGTGCTCCCCCTCGAGCGCCGCGACCTCGTCGGCGAACTCGCCCTGGGTGCGCAGCGCCGCAAACATGCCGAGCTCCTCCCGGGTGACGTGCTGGACGAGGTGGCTCACCAGCTCGTCCAGCAGCACCCGGGCGGCACCGCGGTCACCGGACGCCAGCGCATGGCGCACGTGGAAGGCCTGCCCGGACAGCGCGTCGTGCTCGTCGCGCAGCTCCCGGATCGACTCCACCTCGCGGCAACCGCAGTGCTCGCACATCTCAGCCGGCCCGCCGGGTGATCAGCAGGCGCCAGGTCTCGGGTCCGCGGGCGAGGTAGTCGACCGTGAACGCGTCCGGCTCGCGGGCCTGGAGCTGGTCGAGCAGCGGCACCGGGTCGTGCGGGGCCAGCAGCACCAGGCTCGCGCCCGGGGCCACGGCGTCCAGCGCGCCGAAGACCGTGGCGTGCCGGATCTTGTGCGGCACCAGCCGGGCGTCCAGCTCGGGCCAGCCCGCCGGGTCCACCTCGTGGCAGCCGCAGGCGCTCTCCGCGTGGGCCGCCTCGCCGCTGCCACCGACCATCTCGTGCAGGTCGCCGAGGAGGTCGGCCACCGAGACGTGGGGCGCGGCCACGAGCAGCGGGAGGATCTGGTCGTTCTCGGCGGCCAGGTGCACCTCGAACAGCGAGCGCAGCGCGCCGGCCGCGACGGCCGCGGACACGGCGTCCCGAGCGGCTTCGAGCGCGTCGACCAGCCCGACGATCGCGCGGTGCTGCGCCAGCATGGCCTCGACGAGGAGCCGGGCCTCGGCCTGCTCGGCGGCGGCGCGGTAGAGCGACCCCTCCTCGGCCAGCGCGTGCGGCACCAGCTCGTCGCGGCACCAGGCCAGCAGCTGCGTGCGGGCGTGCTCGGCGTCGTCCGCGCGTCCGGCCCGGGCCAGGTCGGCCAGCGCGGTGGCCTGCACGGTCAGGGCGCCGGCGAGCGCGGCATGGTGCGCCTCGACGGCCTCCACCGCACGGGCGTCGGCTTCGGTCGAAGCGAAGGTCAGGTTGTCCATCTCGTCCTCCTCGTGGTGGCCGATTGGCCCCCTCGGTTCCTTTTTACTACAATTTGCTCCGTGGAAAACAATGCGCGAGCCAGCGGTCGCCTGGGACCCCGGGACGCCGCCACCACGCCGCCCCTCTCGCGGTCTCGCGCCGCGATCCTCGAACGCCTCCGTGACCAGCCCCAGGCACTCACGCTGGCCGCGCTCGTCACCGCGACCGGCCTGCACGAGAACACCGTGCGCGAGCACGTCGACGGGCTCGTCCGACGCGGCCTGGTGCGACAGCACCGGGCCGAGCCGTCCGGGCGGGGCCGGCCGGCCTGGCTCTACGAAGCGGTGGGCACCGGGTCGGGCCCCTCCGAGTACGCCGGCCTGGCGGCCGCCCTCGCCGCGTCGCTGGCCCGTACGCCGGCCCCGGTCGAGCTGGCCACCGACGCCGGCGAGGAGTGGGGGCGGCAGCTCGCTACCGACCGTGGTGCCGCGGCGACGACACCCGAGGCCGCGCGCACGCAGGTCGTCTCGCTGCTGGACGACCTCGGCTTCTCCCCGGAGGTGGCTCCGGCCCAGCCCACCGACGTCCGGCTCACCCGCTGCCCGCTCCTCGAGGCCGCCCACCGTCACCCCGACGTCGTCTGCGCGGTGCACCTGGGCATCGTGCGCGGCGCCCTCTCTGCACACGGCGCCCCCACGGAGGGGACCACGCTGCTGCCGTTCGCCGAGCCCGGCGCCTGCCGGCTCGTCGTACCCCCGCTCGCCGCCGAGGCGTCGTGACCCCGGAGCGGCCCCGCGGCTTCTGGCCGATGCGGGACCTTCCGGTCGTCGGCTGGCTGCTGGCCACGGTGGCCATCGCCCTCCTCCACCCGTTCGTGCCCGCGCCGCGGTGGCTGCTCATCCACCTCCTGCTGCTCGGTGCCGCCACCCACTCGATCCTGGTGTGGAGCCGCTACTTCACCGACGCCCTGCTGCACAGCCCCGACGACCCCGACGACCGGCGCCGCCAGAACCGCCGCCTGGTGCTGCTCAACGCCGGCGTGGTGGTCGTGGTGACCGGCGTGCTGGCCTCGGCCTGGCCCGTCACCATCGCCGGCGGTACGGCGGTCGCGCTCGCGGTGGTCTGGCACGGCGCCACCCTGGTCGCGCGGCTGCGGGCCGCGCTGCCGGCCCGGTTCGCGGTGACCGTCCGCTACTACGTCGCCTCCGCGGCCCTCCTGCCGGTCGGCATCACCGTGGGCGTCGTCCTGGCCAAGGTCCAGACCGACCCGTGGCACCAGCGGCTCCTGGTCGCTCACGCGTCGGTCAACCTGCTGGGCTGGATCGGCATCACGGCCGTCGGCACCCTGGTGACGCTCTGGCCGACGATGCTGCGCACCCGGGTGGCACCCGGCAGCGAGCGCGCCGCGGCCCGGGCGCTCCCGCTCCTCGTGCTCGGAGTCCTGGTCGCCGGTGGCGGCGCCCTGGCCGACGTACGGCTGCTGGCGGCGGCCGGGTTCGCGCTCTACCTGGCCGGACTGGCCCTGATGGCCCGGCCGTTCGTCACCGCCGCCCGCCAGCACCCGCCGAACGGCTTCGCGACGTACTCCGTGGGGGCGGCGGCCCTGTGGCTCACCGGCTGCCTGCTCGTCCTCGTCGTGGCCATCGCATCCGCGGGGTCGTGGGCCCGGGCCGACGAGCGCTTCACCTGGCTCACGCCCTACCTCGCGGCCGGGTTCGGGGCACAGCTGCTCCTCGGCGCGCTGTCCTACCTGGTGCCGGTGGCCCTCGGCGGCGGGCCGGCGCCGGTGCGCGCCGCCACCGCCGAGCTGGACCGCGGCGCCGCGGCCCGCGTGGTCGCCACCAACGCCGGGCTCCTGGTGTGCCTGCTGCCCGTGCCGGTCCCGGTCCGGGTGCTCGCCTCCGCCGTGGTGCTCGTGGCCCTCGCGTCCTTCCTGCCGCTGCTCGTGCGGGGGCTGCGCGCCTCCCGCAAGGTCCGCGGCGGCGCCGAGCCTCCTCCGGCGCGACCGGCTCACCGGCCCCGCCAGGCGGCCCTGGCCCTCGCCGTCGTCCTGGTCGCCGTGACCGCCGGAGCCGTGACCGAGCAGGCCGGCCTGGCCAGCTTCCGCGAGGAGCCCGTGGCCGCCGGCGTGACCCCGACCGGCCACACCACCGTGGTCGAGATCGAGGCGCACGACATGCGCTTCTTCCCCGACACCGTCGACGTGCCCGCCGGCGACGCCCTGGTGATCGAGCTGACCAACACCGACGACGAGGACGTGCACGACCTGGTCCTCGACGACGAGACGGACAGCGGCCGGCTGGCACCCGGCGACTCGACGACGATGGAGGTCGGGATCGTCGGGCGTGACGTCGCCGGCTGGTGCTCGGTGATCGGCCACCACCAGATGGGGATGGTCCTGACGATCCGGGCGATCGGGGCGCCCGCGTCAGCGACGCCCGGCCCCGAGGCCTCCCCGGCCGCTGACGACGTACACGGGAGCCACCACCACGGTTCGGACCCCGACGGCCCCGCCCCCGGGTTCGTCGCGCACGACGCGCGACTGCCCGCCGTACCTCCCGGCCGGGTGCACCGGCGGACGATCACGGTGCAGGACACCGTCCGCGAGGTGGCGCCCGGCGTCACCCAGACGTCGTGGACCTTCGACGGCTCGGTGCCCGGCCCCACCCTTCACGGCCGGGTCGGCGACCGGTTCGTGGTCACGCTGGTCAACGAGGCGTCCGTGGGGCACTCCATCGACTTCCACGCCGGGTCGCGCGCACCCGATCGGGTGATGCGCACGATCCCGCCGGGCGGGCGCCTGGTCTACCGGTTCACGGCCACCCGGGCCGGGATCTGGATGTACCACTGCTCGACGATGCCGATGTCCGCGCACATCGCCAACGGCCTGTTCGGCGCGGTCGTGATCGACCCACCCGGCCTGCCGCCCGTGGACCGGACCTACGTGCTGCTCCAGTCGGAGCTCTACCTCGGCCCGGAGGGCGGCGAGGTCGATGCCGACAAGGTCAACGCCGAGACGCCCGACCACGTGGTCTTCAACGGCTACGCCAACCAGTACGACCACCAGCCGCTCCCCGCCCGGGTGGGCGAGCGGGTGCGCATCTGGGTGCTCGACGCCGGCCCGAGCCGGGCCACGTCGTTCCACGTCGTCGGCGGCCAGTTCGACGCGACGTACGCCGAAGGGGCGTGGCTGCTGCGTCCCGGCTCGTCCGGCGGCAGCCAGGCCCTGGCACTCGCGCCGTCGCAGGGTGGGTTCGTGGAACTGACGTTCGACGAGCCCGGCCGCTACCCGTTCGTCTCGCACGTGATGGTCGACGCCGAACGCGGCGCCCACGGGATCTTCGCCGTCGTTCGGTAGGGCGGGCGGGGCGCCGCGGGCTGGGGAGGGCACTGCCTCACGCGCAAAGGGAGAAGCCCCCGGTCGGAGACCGGGGGCTTTCCTGTGGTGCTGTGGTGCTGTGGTGCTCAGAAGTCCATGCCACCCATGCCACCGGACGGGTCGCCGCCCATGGGCGCCGCCTTCTCCGGCTTGTCGGCCACGACGGCCTCGGTGGTGAGGAACAGCGCCGCGATGGAGGCGGCGTTCTGCAGGGCGGAGCGCGTGACCTTCGCCGGGTCGATGATGCCCTCGGCGATCATGTCGACGTACTCGCCGGTGGCCGCGTTGAGACCCTGGCCCGAGGGCAGGTTGCGCACCTTCTCCGCCACGACGCCGCCCTCGAGGCCGGCGTTGATCGCGATCTGCTTGAGCGGGGCCTCGGTCGCGACGCGCACGATGTTGGCACCAGTCGCCTCGTCGCCCGTCAGGTCGAGCTTGTCGAAAGCGACGACAGCAGCCTGCACGAGCGCCACGCCGCCGCCGGCGACGATGCCCTCCTCGACGGCCGCCTTCGCGTTGCGAACGGCGTCCTCGATGCGGTGCTTGCGCTCCTTGAGCTCGACCTCGGTGGCCGCGCCGACCTTGATCACCGCAACACCGCCGGCCAGCTTGGCCAGGCGCTCCTGCAGCTTCTCGCGGTCGTAGTCGGAGTCCGACTTCTCGATCTCGGCGCGGATCTGGTTGACGCGACCGGCGATCTGGTCGGCGTCACCGGCACCCTCGACGATGGTGGTCTCGTCCTTGGTGATGACGACCTTGCGGGCCTGGCCGAGCAGCTCGATGCCGGTCGACTCGAGCTTGAGGCCGACCTCCTCCGAGATGACCTGGCCGCCGGTCAGGATCGCGATGTCCTGGAGCATGGCCTTGCGGCGGTCGCCGAAGCCCGGCGCCTTGACGGCGACGGACTTGAACGTGCCACGGATCTTGTTGACGACCAGCGTGGACAGGGCCTCACCGTCGACGTCCTCGGACAGGATCAGCAGCGGCTTGCCGGACTGCATGACCTTCTCGAGGAGCGGCAGCAGGTCCTTGACGCTGGAGATCTTCTGGTTGGCGATGAGGATGTAGGGGTCCTCGAGCACGGTCTCCATGCGCTCGGGGTCGGTGACGAAGTAGGCCGAGATGTAGCCCTTGTCGAACCGCATGCCCTCGGTCAGCTCGAGGTCGAGGCCGAACGTGTTCGACTCCTCGACCGTGATGACGCCTTCCTTGCCGACCTTGTCCATCGCCTCGGCGATGATCTCGCCGACGACGGGGTCAGCGGCGGAGATCGAGGCGGTCGACGCGATCTGCGCCTTCGTCTCGATCTCGACGGCCATGCTGGAGAGCTGCTCGGAGACGGCCTCGACGGCTGCCTCGATGCCCCGCTTGAGGCCCATCGGGTTGGCACCGGCGGCGACGTTGCGCAGGCCCTCGCGGACCATTGCCTGGGCCAGGACGGTCGCCGTCGTCGTACCGTCACCGGCGACGTCGTCGGTCTTCTTGGCGACCTCCTTGACGAGCTCGGCCCCGATCTTCTCGAACGGGTCCTCCAGCTCGATCTCCTTGGCGATGCTCACACCGTCGTTGGTGATGGTGGGAGCACCCCACTTCTTCTCGAGCACGACGTTGCGGCCCTTGGGACCGAGGGTGACCTTGACGGCGTCTGCGAGCGTGTTCATGCCACGCTCGAGGCCGCGCCGGGCCTCCTCGTTGAAAGCGATCAGCTTCGACATAACGGCTGCGATCCTTCGCATTCAGAACTGTGGACGGTCCGGGTGCGCTGCCCGCGACGGACGGTCAGGCTGACTCGGCGAACCCTTCTCACCGACGCTTCGGACCTCAGCTCCCCGGACCGGGGATGTTGTCACTCTCCTGACGAGAGTGCCAGCCTCATGTTTAGCACTCGGGCAAGGCGAGTGCAAACAGTGCTCAGGCCTCGGGAAGCGACCACGAGGCGACGAAGGACTCCTCGCCCGGGACCCAGCCCACGATGGTCGAGACCCGACGTACGTCGTGGCTGCCCACGCGCCAGGCCAGCACCCGGGCGTCGGCGGTCCGGGACTCGAAGAGCACGGTGCCGGCGTCCGACCAGCCCACCACCGGGCAGCAGCCCTTCCACCGCTCGTCGAGACCGTCGAAGCCGAGCACGCTCGGCTTGTCGGCGACCACCGCGACCACGGCGTCGGTCCCGTCGGAGAGGAAGTGGCTCTGGGCCAGGCCGTCGGAGGTCGACTTCAGCGGCCCGAACGCCTCGCTCGAGTCGCTTCCCGGCCAGCTCATGCCCAGCCAGCGGACCATCGAGACGACGGGATCGCCCCCGTCGACGTAGTACGACGTGCCGCTGCCGGTCTCGCCGAGCCGCTCGGGCACCCAGATCTCGGTGTCGGTGATCCAGCGGGCGCCCTCGGCCAGCCACGGCGGGGTCGCGATACTGGTCCACTCGCCGCTCTGGAAGTCGTAGACCTCCAGCGAGCGTTCCTGGACGAAGAACACCCGGCGACCCCGCGGCGAGAGGCCATCCCACGTGAGCGAGGAGATCACGTTGCCCTGCTCGTCGGTGAGGTGACCGACCCTGCCGTCGATCTCGACGGAGTAGGAGCCTCCGTCCGCCCCGACCGCGACGACGCGCGAGAGGTCACCGTCGGGCCAGACCCCGAGGACGGCCACGGCCCGTCCGATCCCGACCGCCGGGGGCGCTCCGGGCGACAGGTCGATCTCGGCGGGCAGGCCGGTGCCCTCGAGGACGGGCAGCGCGGCCTCCTCGGCCACCCGCGGGGCCACCCAGAGCGGCACCCCGGCGTACTTCCCGTCGGGCTCCGTCAAGATCGGCTGTTCGTGGAAGGGGTCTATCTCAGGAGTCGGGCTTGAAGTGAGGGTTTCGGACGAGGAGCGGTCGGGGTCTTCACGCAGCATGTTGACCCCGGCGGTCACGGCCAGGGCCGCTGCCGCCGTACCTCCCACCACGGCGACGCTGCGGCGCCGCCGGATCCGCTGGCCGTCACGCCAGGCGGTGACGGACAGGTCGGTCATGGTCACGTCGGAGACCTGCTCGTGCAGCAGGTCGCGCAGCTTCTCGGTGGTCATCACAGCTCCTGGAGCAGGTCGGCGAGCTCGGGCGCGGCCTCGCGCAGCCGGCGCAGGGACAGGTGGGTCTGGCTCTTGACGGTTCCGACGCTGACGCCGAGCACGTCGGCGGTGTCGCGCTCGGACAGGTCGTCGTAGTAGCGCAGGACGACCACCGCGCGCTGCCGCGGGGTGAGGGCGGCGAGTGCGTCGTTGAGCAGGCGGCGGGTGTCGGCGACGCCGTACCCGTCCGTGACGTCGGTGCGGTCGGGCACCTCCGCGACCTGCTCGCGGCGATGCTTGCGCCACCACGAGATGTTGCCGCGCACGATCACCTGCCGCGCGTACGCCTCCGGGTTGCCGTCACGCAGCCGGCGCCAGCGCACCGCCACCTTGGTGAGCGCGTCCTGCACGAGGTCCTCGGCCCGGTGGTGGTCGCCGGTGAGGAGTACGGCGGTCCGCAGCAGCGCGAGCTGCCGCTCGCCCGCCCAGCGCGTGAACGTCTCTCGCTCGTCCACCGCCCCTCCCTCCGGTCGCCCCGCTCGGGTCGGCCCCGCACCCCATCAAACGCCCGGCCGGCCCGAAAGGTTGGAGGGTGCGGTCAGTCACCAGGGAGCCCGTCGTCGGGATAGTCCCTAACACCAGAGCGAATGAGAGCCCTCTTAGTCGCCCTGGGGTTGGGGACTATCCCGGCAGACCTAGAGGCGGGCGGCGATGGCGTCGGCGAAGAGTGCGGCGTTCTCGGGCATCAGGTCGAGGTAGAGACCGGGCTCGGTAACCTCGACCTCGCTCACGACGAGCCGGCCCTCGAGCCGCATCATGTCGACGCGGGCGTAGACGATCTCGCAGCCCAGGATCTCGGTCGTGGCGGCCACCGCCTCGGCGGCGAGCAGGGCGGTGTCGTGCATGAGCGGGGTGTTGTACGACGTGCCGCCGTACTCCTCGTGCACGCGGAAGTCCTGCGAGCCGGCCACCTTGCGCAGCTGGCTGACCGGGTGGCCGTTGATCACGAACACCGACTCCTCGCCGTCGGTCATGACCGACTCGACCAGCGGCTGGACCACCCACGGGCCCTTGTCGACCGGCAGCCAGGTCTCGGAGTCGTAGACCACGACGATGCCGCGGCCACCCGCACCCACCCGCGGCTTGACCACCGCCGGACGGACCCGGCCGATCGCGGCGCGCAGGTTGACCAGGTTGTCGGCCAGCGTGGTCGGCACCACCGGCACGTTGCTGAGCTGGACGAGGTCCAGCAGGTAGGACTTGTCGGTGTTCCAGCGGAAGACCTCGACCCCGTGCAGCAGGCTCGGCCCGATCGAGCCCGCCCAGCCGAGGAAGTCGGGGAGCCGGGTGTCGTAGTCCCAGGTCGAGCGGACGGCCACGATCTTGGGCTCGCTCCAGTCGACGAACGGGTCGTCCCACACCGCCCAGCGGCTCGGGATCCCCCGCTCGGCCAGCGCCTCGTCGAGCACCTCGTGGCCGGGCTCGCCTTCTTCGTGCTCGCGGTCGGTCACCAGCAGTACCTGTGGTGCGGTCGTCATTGGTCCCCCGTTTTCGGACGTCAGCGCCAATTGTGGCGAGACGCGGACGTCAGCGCTAGGAGCGCCGCTTGAGCCGCGACGGGACGGCGAGCAGGGCCCGCCCGGCCCGCCAGGTCGCGCTCTGCCGCAGCTCGGCCAGCTCGCGCTCGGCGCGGGTGGCGCGCTGCTCGGCCCGCTTGGCGCGCTTGCGCGCCTCTTCCGTACGTCGTTCCGCGCGGCGCGCGCGTCCCTCGGCGGCCCGCAGGTCCTTCAGCATGACCGCGTGCATCTCCTTGACGGCTCGCTGCCCCCAGCGCCGCGAGACCCGCAGCTCCTGCTCGAGCCGGACGTAGCCCTCGCTGCTCTCGCTCACGACTTCCTCCAGAACACGCCGGCCCAGTCGATCTCCTCGATCGGGTCGGTGATGCCCCGTGCGTCGCGGAAGTCGTGGATCGCCTGCGCGCACGCGCGCACCGCGCCGTAGTCGTCGACGATCACGTAGCCGCCGGGCGAGACCTTGTCGTAGAGGGCGTCGAGCGCGTCCATCGTCGAGGAGTACATGTCCCCGTCGAGGCGCAGCACCGCGAGCCGCTCGATCGGCGCGGTCGGCAGGGTGTCGCTGAACCAACCCACGAGGAACTTGACCTGGTCGTCGAGCAGGTCGTAGCGGCGGAAGTTCTCCTCGACGCTCTCGACCGAGATCGCGAGCTCGTCGCGGGTGTGGTGCTGGTCCCCGGCGTCGGCCTCGTAGCGACCGTCGTACTCCGGCAGGCCCTGGAAGGAGTCGGCCACCCACACGGTGCGGTCGGTGTCGCCGTGAGCCTTGAGGATCGCGCGCATGTAGATGGTGGAGCCGCCGCGCCAGGCGCCGGTCTCGATCAGGTCGCCGGGCACGCCGTCGGCGATCACGCTCCCGACGCAGGCCCGCACGTTGGCCAGCCGCTTGAGGCCGATCATCGTCTCGGCGTCGGCGGGCCAGTCGCGGCCGACCTCGCGGGCCTCGCGGTCGAACTCAGCCGCCTCGACCATCCGGATGTCGCGGCCCTTCATCGCGCCCCGGGTGAGGTCCCACAGGTAGGACTCGTAGGAGCGGGACGGCAGCTTGACGGTCACGTTGCGACCCTCGAACCCGTAGCGGGTCAGCATCTTGGCCATCACGTCGAGATACAGGTCGACGGCGGGGCTGGTGGTCACACGTGCTCCTCTGGGTCCGGGTCGGGCTCGGAGCACAGTACCGGCGGGCGACCGCGGGCCAACGGTCAGCAGCCTCCGGCGACGGCCGGGATCACGGAGATCTGGGTGCCGTCGGGCGTGGGCGTCGCGAGGTCGTCCAGGAAGCGCACGTCGTCGTTGCCGACGTAGACGTTGACGAAGCGGCGCAGGGCACCGTTGTCGTCGAGGATCCGCGCCTTGATGCCGGCGTAGCTCGAGTCCAGGTCGTCCAGCACCTCGGACAGGGTCGACCCGGACGCGGTGACCTCGGACTCGCCGCCGGTGTAGGTGCGCAGGATGGTGGGGACGCGGACGGAGACGCTCACGGGTGGTTCCTCTTCTCGACGGCTTGCGTGGGTTGCGGGGTCAGGCCAGGCCGGTGGCGCGGAAGGCGGCGTACGACGGGTCGATGGTGGCCGCGGGCCCCACCTGACCGGCGATCGCGTCCAGCGTCTTGAGGCCGTGACCGGTGTTGATGACGACGGTCTCGAGCGTGGTGTCGAGCTGGCCGGTCTCGACGAGCTTCTTCAGGACGCCGACCGTGGTGCCGCCGGCGGTCTCGGTGAAGATGCCCTCGGTGCGGGCCAGCAGGACGATGCCGGCGCGGACCTCGTCGTCGGTGATGTCCTCGACAGCGCCGCCGGTCTGGCGGCAGATGTCGAGCACGTAGATGCCGTCGGCCGGGTTGCCGATCGCGAGGCTCTTGGCGATCGTGTCGGGCTTGACCGGACGGATCGCGTCGGTGCCGGTCTTGTAGGCGGCGGACACCGGCGAGCAGCCCTCGGCCTGCGCACCGAAGACCTTGTAGGGCTTGTCCTCGACCAGGCCGAGCTTGATCAGCTCCTGGAACGCCTTGTGCACCTTGGTCAGCTGCGAGCCGGACGCGACCGGGATGACGATCTGGTCGGGCAGCCGCCAGCCGAGCTGCTCGGCGATCTCGTAGCCCAGCGTCTTGGAGCCCTCGGCGTAGTAGGGACGGACGTTGACGTTGACGAACGCCCAGCCCTCCTCCTCGCCGGCGATCTCGGAGGCCAGCTTGTTGACGTCGTCGTAGTTGCCGTTGACGGCGACCAGCGACTCGGTGAAGACCGCCGAGTTGACCTGCTTGGGCGTCTCGAGGTTGCTGGGGATGAACACCACGGTCTTGATGCCGGCGCGGGCGCCGGCCGCGGCCACCGCGTTGGCCAGGTTGCCGGTGGACGGACACGCGAAGACCTTCGAGTGGAACTCGGTCGCGGCGCTCAGCGCGCAGGCGACGACCCGGTCCTTGAAGGAGTTGGTGGGGTTGGTGCTGTCGTCCTTGACCCACAGGTTGTCGATGCCGAGCTCGCGGCCGAGGTTGCCCGCCTTGAGAAGCCGGGTGAACCCGGGCTCCATGTTGGGGCTCTGCTCGATGTCGGTCGGCACCGGCAGCAGCGCCTTGTAGCGCCAGATGTTGCGGGGACCGGCCTCGATCTCCTCACGCGTGACGACCGGGAAGTCGTAGGCGATCTCGAGCGGGCCGAAGCACTCCGAGCACGCGTAGTGGGGGCCCAGCTCGATCTCGTGGCCGCACTCGCGGCAGGCCAGCGCCCGCGCGTTGCCGAAGGCACCTTCGCGGATCGCGGGGCCGGCGGTGGTGGGGGTGAGGTCGACCTTCTCGGCGACGACAGTGCTCATGAGTCCTCCTTCTCATCTTCCCCGGCGCGTACCTCGCACCGGGACGGAATTAGCACCGTTTCCGCGACTGCCAATGGCAGGGGGCACGCGGCGGTTGCCGGGACTTCACTGGGCCGTACCCTCAGTCCCTCTTGATGAGCTGGTGGAAACAGTACGGGGCCCGTCTCACGATGTGCACATCGTGTCCGCCATACGGACTCAGGCAGCGGCGCCCGCGGCGCCCTGGGCGAGCGGCTCCAGGGCCCCCGCCACGACGTCGAGGACGTCGGCGACGGGGTGCACCGTGACTGCCTCGAGCACGTCCGCCGGTACGTCGTCGAGATCCGGCTCGTTGCGCAGCGGCACGAACACGTCGGTGAGCCCGGCGCGCTGGGCCGCGAGCAGCTTCTGCTTGAGCCCCCCGATCGGCAGCACCCGGCCGTTGAGCGTGACCTCGCCGGTCATGCCCACGTCGCCGCGCACCGGACGACCGGTGGCCAGCGAGGCCAGGGCGGTGACCATGGTGATGCCCGCGGACGGCCCGTCCTTGGGTACGGCGCCCGCCGGCACGTGCACGTGGATCGCCTGGTCGAAGAACGCCGGGTCCACGCCCAGCTGGTCGGCGTGCGCGCGGACGAAGGACAGCGCGATCTGCGCCGACTCCTTCATCACCTCGCCGAGCTGACCGGTCAGCGTCAGCCCTGCCTTCCCGTCGGAGGCGGAGGCCTCGATGAACAGCACGTCGCCGCCGAGGCCGGTGACGGCGAGGCCGGTGGCCACGCCCGGCACCGAGGTGCGCTCGTGCGCCTCGGGGGTGAACCGCGGGCGGCCGACCAGGTCCTTGAGGCCGGGGGTGTCGACCGTGACCGTCGTGGCGTCCGTGGTGGCCAGCCGGGTCGCCGCCTTGCGCAGCGCCTTGGCGAGCAGCCGCTCCATCTGCCGGACGCCGGCCTCGCGGGTGTACCGCGCCGCGAGCTCGCGCAGGGCGTCGTCGGTCACCGTGACCTCGTCGGGCGTCAGCGCGGCCCGCTCCAGCTGGCGCGGGAGCAGGAAGTCGCGGGCGATGGCGACCTTGTCGTCCTCGGTGTAGCCGTCGAGGGTCACCAGCTCCATCCGGTCGAGCAGCGCGCTCGGGATCTGCTCGACCACGTTGGCGGTGGCGATGAACAGCACGTCGGACAGGTCGAGGTCGAGCTCGAGGTAGTGGTCGCGGAACGTGTGGTTCTGCGCCGGGTCGAGCACCTCGAGGAGCGCCGCGGCCGGGTCGCCGCGGTAGTCGGCGCCGACCTTGTCGACCTCGTCGAGCAGCACGACCGGGTTCATCGACCCGGCCTCCTTGACCGCGCGCACGATGCGGCCCGGCAGGGCTCCGACGTACGTCCGGCGGTGGCCGCGGATCTCGGCCTCGTCGCGGATGCCGCCGAGCGCGACCCGGACGAACTTGCGGCCGAGCGCGTGCGCGACCGACTCCCCGAGCGAGGTCTTGCCGACCCCCGGAGGGCCGGCCAGCAGGATCACGGCACCGGAGCCGCGGCCGCCCACGACATCGAGGCCGCGCGAGGCACGCCGGGCGCGGACCGCGAGGTACTCCACGATCCGTTCCTTGACCTCGTCCAGCCCGTGGTGGTCGGCGTCGAGGACCGCCCGGGCGGCGACGACGTCGGTCGAGTCGTCGGTGCGCACGGCCCACGGCAGGTCGAGCACCGTGTCGAGCCAGGTGCGGATCCAGGGGGTCTCGGGGCTCTGGTCGCTGGAGCGCTCGAGCTTGTCGACCTCGCGCAGCAGTGCCTGGCCCACAGCGTCGGGCACGCCCCACTCGATCAGGGCCTCGACCCGGCCGCGGTAGTCGTCGGCGCCCTCAGGTTCACCCTCTCCCAGCTCCTTGCGGATCGCGGCGAGCTGCTGGCGCAGCAGGTACTCACGCTGGGTCTTCTCCATTCCCTCGCGGACCTCGGTGCCGATCTTGTCGGCGATCTCGGCCTCGGC
This sequence comes from Nocardioides szechwanensis, assembly GCF_900103935.1. Classification (GTDB taxonomy): domain Bacteria; phylum Actinomycetota; class Actinomycetes; order Propionibacteriales; family Nocardioidaceae; genus Nocardioides; species Nocardioides szechwanensis. Next base: position 60,942 of record NZ_FNIC01000005.1, on the reverse strand, counting down.
GAGGTGGTCGCGGGTCCAGGCGACCAGCGTCTCGAGCCGCTGCTCGACGTCGGGCGTCTCGAGGAGCTCACGCTTCTGCTCGGGCGAGAGGTACGACGCGTAGCCGGCCGCGTCGGCCAGCTCGCTGGGGTCGGTGAGCCGGTTGACGGAGTCGATGACCTGCCACGCCTCGCGGCGCTGGAGCACGGCGACCACCAGGCGCCGGTAGTCCTCGGCGAGCTCACGGGCGTGGTCGCTCACCGCCTCGTCGACGGTCTCGACCTCCACCCACAGGGCGGCTCCGGGCCCGGTGACGCCGTTGCCGATCCGGGCGCGCGTCTCCGCGCGCAGCACCGCGGCCGGTGCGCCACCGGCGAGCTTGCCGACCCGCTCGACGGTCGCCACCACGCCGTACGACGCGTAGCGGTCCTCGAGCCGCGGGGCGACGAGGAGCTGGTTGTCGCTGCCGGCGCGCGCGGCGTCGACGGCGGCCTGGGCGGCCTCGTCGAGCTCGACGGGCACGACCATGCCGGGCAGCACGACGAGGTCGGTGAGGAAGAGAACAGGAAGACGGGCCAGGGACATGTCGGCTCAACGCCGGGCGCAGCGGCGGGTGTTCCGGTGTTCGTCTTGGGCGAACACCATGCGTGACCCGAGTCAGCCTCGCAGGACCGCGATCATCAGGTTGGCCGCGAGCCCGGCGGCAATGGCCAGCAGGAAGCCCTGGCCACCGGTGAGTCGCTTCCCCTCGCGCGGCGGCGACATGCCCGGCGCCGGTCCGGACAGGAGCAGGTAAGCCAGCTGCCCCAGGGGGACCGGCACCCACATGAGCCAGAACCACGCCCAGCGCGTCGCGCGCCACGGTTGCGGGGAGAGCACCAGGAGCAGCACGGTGCTCCCCCACAGCCCGAGCAGCGCCATCGCCGCCCCGTCGTGCACCGGCGTACCCAGCAGGCTCGTGGACACCCCAGGTGGGTCGTAGTCCTCACGGTGGAACGTCAGACCGGGCTGCATCCTGGCCAGCCGATCTTCCACGTCGCCGACCACGACGTCGGCCCCGTCGAGCCGCTGCGGAGGGGGCGCCGACCTCCGAGGACGCGCCTCGATGACCGTGGCCGAGTAGCGCGTGATCCCCTCACGCCAGTGGAGCTCGACGGTCGCCATCCCTCGACCGCGGGCACTGAGACCCCCGGACACGACGATGTCGCTCACCTCGCCCGCGCGCACGGCGTCCTCGAGCTCCGCCAGGGACGACTCCCGCTCACCGAACCCGAACGTGAGCACCAGCAACGCGACCCATCCGAGCCCGAGAGCCAACCGGGCCCAGGCGCTCAGGAGGGCCGGTGACATGGCCCGGAGACTACGTCCCGGCCGTCGGCTGCTGGTGCGTCGCCACCATTGTCCCCAAAACCCCCACGCGGATCGTCGGCGCGGGTTCTACTGGGGCCGCGGGGGCGAGGATCACGGCCGTCGCCTGTCCAGCTCCGGTCCCGCCCGTCTCGAAGGACGCCATGTCGACCACCCGCACCCGCGTCACCGCCCTCACCGCCGCGCTGCTGCTCTTCGTCGGCATGCTCGGGTTCGCGACCGCCACCTCGGCCGCCGCCTCGGCCGCCCCCGACCCGGTCGTCACCACCACGTCCGTCGCGATGACGGCGCCCCGCCCGATGGCCGCCCACGTCGAGGTCACGGTCACCGCGGCCGACGGCTCGGCGCCGTCCGGGATGCTCCAGGTGTACGACGCGCAGGGCAACTGGCTGCTCGACCACTCCGTCTCGGACGGCAGCGCCGTCTTCGAGTGGGGGGTCCCGACCTCGGGCGAGACCACGTGGAGGGTCACGTACGTGCCCTCGATCCCCGAGCTGTGGGCACCGTCCGAGGGCGCGGGCACAGCCGTGGTGGCTGGCCACCCCACCGAGATCGTGCTCAGCACCGAGGACCTCGGCGGCGGGGTCCTGCGGCTCTCCGCCGTCGTCGACGGTGTGGAGGACCAGGACCAGGTGCTCTTCGAGATCGCCGGGCATCCCCCCGTGGTCGGGGAGCGGGGGAGGTTCATCGGGCTCGACGGCTGGAGCGGCAGGAGACCCGCCTACGAGGCGGTCGTCGACGTCGGGGGCCTGGCCATGGGCAGCTACGACGTGACCGCCACCCTCGCGGCCGGCCCGACCTGGGCCGGCTCGTCCGACCGGGCGACCGCCGTACTGTCCAAGAAGAAGCACGTGAGCATGACCTTCCTCTACCTGTCCTCGACCAAGCGAGGCGAGGTCCTGGTCGAGACCTTCACCGGCGTCTACTACCCCAAGAAGTCCACCGGCACGATCACCGTCAGGGACACCGCCACCAACAAGGTCGTCGCGGTGTTCAAGTACCTGCCCGCGGGTCGGGTCGGGCACGACGTCATCAAGACCACCCCGGGCCGGCACACCTACCGGGCGGTCTTCACGCCGCGCCCGGACCTGCGCACCACGGTCAGCGGTTCTCGTGCCCAGGACACGGTGACCGTCAAGCGCTAGGCGCGCAGGTCGCGGGCGTCGGCGGCGAGCTGGCGCAGCAGGGCGAGCACGCCCTCCGGGCCGTGGACGACGACGTCGGCGCGCGCGACCAGGGCGCTCTCCTCGTCGGAGGCCGAGCAGACCAGCAGCGTGGGCAGTCCGTCCTTGGCCAGCGCGTCGACCGCGTCGAAGGCTTCGAGGTCACCGAGGTCGTCGCCGGCGAAGAGGAAGCCGCCGGCGTGCAGGTCCTCGACCAGGCGTTCGACGACCAGGCCCTTGTGGACTCCGGCCGAACGCACCTCGACCACGTTGCGCCCGGGCTCGACCACCAGATCGTGGCGCGCCGCCAGCGACTCCAGCTCGGGCAGCAGCCGCGCGAACGCGGCCTCGGGGTCGGGCAGGCGACGCGTGTGGATCGCGACCGAGAGCACCTTGTCCTCGACGTGGGCGGCGGCGGCGTCGAGGCGGCGCAGCAGCCGCGGCAGCTCACGCTCGAAGCTCGCGAGCCCCACGGGCGGCCGGGGGCCGATGACCCGGCGGTTGGTCGAGCTCCAGCGCTCGTTGCCGTACTGGCCGAAGAGGTAGAGCTCCTTGCCGGCGTCGCCGATCGCGTTGCCGACCTCCTCGAGACCGCCGAGGTCGAGGGCCGCGCGCGCCGGGCGACCGGTGATGACGGCGATCGCGGCGACCTGGGACGCCAGCTCGAGCAGGACCTCACCCGCGTCGGGGTGGATGTGCGCCGCCGCCGGGTCGTCCACGATCGGCGACAGCGTGCCGTCGAAGTCGAGCCCGACGATGGTCTCGGCCGCCACACGCACGAGTGCGGCGTACTTCTGCTCGCCTGCCGCCGAGGTGAACTCCACACGCCAACCCAACCATGTCCGGTGCGGGGTTTGCGCGGGTGGCCCATGCGGCAGGATCCAGGCCATGCGCACCCTGCCGGCCCTGCTCTGCCTTGCCGCGCTCGCGTTCACCGCCGGCTGCACCTCCGACGACGAGCCCGAGCGACCTGACGAGCCGACCACCGTCACCCTGACCGGTGAGGAGCGCGACGCGTTCGTGGCGGAGGTCGAGGACCTCGGCTTCACCTGCCGCGACGCGGTCCCCGAGACCGACCGGCATGTCGCGTGCACGCGGCCCGGCGCCTACCCCGAGGCGGCCGACGACACCGTGCGCCTCTCCAGCACCCCCGACGGCGCAACTGTCACCCGGCTGGCCTACTGCGGACCGGAGGAGCGGGTCGTGACCGCCGTGTCGGACGCGTTCCTCGGCGAGGTGGGCTCCCCCGACCTGCTGACGGAGATCCCCACCCTCGACGGGGTCCGGCTCCAGCCGTGCGCCCCCGGCACCAGCACCGGGATCGCCCTGGGTCAGGGCATGCCCTACCTGAGGCAGCTCGAGGTCGACCTGCTCAACCGCGGCCTGACGCGCGCCGGCTGGACCTGCCTCGAGGAGCTCACCGTCGACTGCCGACCGCCGGGTCGCGACGGCACCGTCGTACGCGGCGACCAGGTGGAGGTCGTCGTGACCGCGCCGACCCCGAAGGCACTGGCGGCGGCCACCCGGGTGCTGGCCCTGAGCCCGGTCGTCAGCGAGGCCGCCGAGGGCTGCGCACCCGACTCCGTCTGCGACCACCTCGTGGTCGACGGGTTCGACATGTTCTTCGAGGCCACCGGCGACACCAGCCAGCTGCGGATCCAGGTCCGGAGGGACTTCTAGCGCAGCTCGCCGGTGAGGACGACGGTGAGCCGGTCGAGCCGCATCGGGTCGACGGCCCGGGCAGTGCGCTCGATGCCCAGGTCGAGCGCCAGGAGCTCGGCCTCGGCCTTGAGCCGCTTGGGGTAGTAGACGGTGGAGGTCGGCACGGAGCCGTACCAGTTGTCGGTGCCGACGACCTTCCAGCCGGCCTCGGTGGCGCGGGTGGCCACGCGACCGGCCAGACCGGTGATGCCGGAGTTGTTGTAGACCTCGACGTAGGTCTTGCCGCGCTTGATCGGCGGGGGCGTCGGCTTGCTGGGCTTGTCGGTCGGGGTCGGGGTGGCCGACGGCTGCGTCTGGGCGGTCGGGGTGACCACCTCGCGCTCGGTGGGCTCTCCCCCGCGGGTGGCCACGAACGCCACGCTCGCCATCGCGACGGCGACGACGCTGAGCATCACGACCGGCGACGGCAGCACCACACCGCGCTCGTCGAGGCGTCCGGAGCGCACGGTCAGACCTCGAAGCCCAGGCGGCGCGCGGAGCGCTGACGCTGGCGCTGCGAGCGCAGCCGGCGGAGCCGACGGACGAGCAGGGGGTCGGCCTCGAGGGCCTCGGGACGGTCGATCAGCGCGTTGAGGACCTGGTAGTAGCGCGTGGAGCTCATGTCGAACTTCTCGCGGACCGCGGTCTCCTTGGCACCGGCGAACTTCCACCACTGCCGCTCGAACTCGAGGATCTCGCGGTCGCGGTCGCTCAGGGTCTGCGGGGCCCCGGCCGGGTGGCCGTTGAAGGCGTTCGCGGCGTCCATGCGCTGTCTCCCGTGCGATATGTGCGTGACGACGTGCTGATTCCAGGCACCACTGTAGGTGACGAACCACATCGATGTCATTCGCCTCGCGCAAGTGCTGGGAATAGGGTCCGAGGCATGGCTGACGTGACCCGTTGGGGCATCCTCGCGACCGGCAAGATCGCCCACACCTTCGCCGAGGACCTGGCGGTGACGCCGGGCAACGAGCTGGCCGCCGTCGGCTCGCGCCGGCTCGAGTCGGCGCAGGCCTTCGGGGACCGCCACGGCGCCGCCGCGGCGTACGGCTCGTACGAGGAGCTGGTGGCCGACCCGGACGTCGACGTCATCTACGTCGCTACCCCCCACGCCCTCCACCTCGACAACGCCCGGCTGGCGTTCGAGGCGGGCAAGCACGTGCTGTGCGAGAAGCCGCTGGCGCTCAACGTCGCCGAGGCCGAGGAGATGGTCCGGCTCGCCCGGCAGCACGACCGCTTCCTGATGGAGGCCATGTGGATGGCCTGCAACCCGGTGATCCTGCGGCTCGCGGAGGACGTGCGGGCCGGCCGCTTCGGCGTCCCCCGCCAGGTCCACGCCGAGCTCGGCTTCCGGGTCGACGCGGGTCCGGACGACCGGATGTTCAACCCCGACCTCGGCGGCGGAGCGCTGCTCGACATGGGGATCTACCCGCTCACGTTCGCGCACCTGATGCTCGGCCCGGCCGAGGAGCTGACCGCCGCCGCGACCCTCTCCGAGGCCGGGGTGGACCTCGACGTCGCCATCACGGGGAAGTACGCCGGCGGCGCGCTGGCGACCATGGTCGCCTCGATGACCTCATGGTCGTCGCGGGAGGCCTCGATCGCGACCGACCTGGGCCGCGTGCACGTGCCGCAGCAGTTCCACCACCCCACGCACGCGTTCTTCACGCCGGTCGGCGGCGAGCCCGAGCGGATCGAGGGCGACGGGCCCGTGGTCGGGCTCGGCTACGGCAACGAGATCCTCGAGGTCGCCCGCTGCCTGCACGCCGGCCTCCGCGAGAGCCCCCTGGTCCCCCTCGACCACACGCTGCTGCTGATGCGCCAGATGGACGACCTGCGGCGCCAGATCGGCGTGCGCTACGCCGCCGACGGGTAGCGGTCGTCCCAGCAGCCCCACGGATTTCAGCAGATGCTGAGATCCCCGTCGTTCCGGGGCGTTGCGACTCCCCAGAACGGCGGCGAAACCCCCAGAACCTCCCAACCGACCAGCCCACAACCCCCGGCCCGCCAGTCAGACCGGGTCAGGACCGCAGGTAGCGGAGCACGGCCTGGACCCGGCGGTGCGCGGCGTCGTCGGGCAGCAGCCCGAGCTTGGCGAAGATCCGCTGGGTGTGCTTCTCGACCGCGCCCAGCGTGACGGTGAGCGCGCCGGCGATCGCGGCGTTGGAGCGGCCCTCGGCCATCAGTCCCAGGACCTCGCGCTCGCGCGGGGTCAGGACGTCGACCGGGTCGCGCCGGCGCCCCATCAGCTGCCGCACGACCTGCGGGTCGAGCACCGTGCCCCCCTGCGCCACCGAGGCCAGCGAGGCGAGGAAGTCGTCGATGTCGCTGACGCGGTCCTTGAGCAGGTAGCCGATCCCGCCGTCTCCGGTGGTGAGCAGGTCGTCGGCGTAGGACACCTCGACGTACTGCGACAGCACCATGAGCCGCGCCCCCGGCCAGGCCCGTCGTACCTCCACGGCGGCGCGCAGCCCTTCGTCGGTGTGGCTCGGCGGCATCCGTACGTCGACCACGGCCACGTCGGGCCGGTGGGCGAGCACCGCCTCCACCATGGAGGGTCCGTCCCCGACCGACGCGACGACCTCGTGGCCGGCCTCGGCCAGGAGCAGCTGCAGACCCTCGCGCAGTAGCACCGAGTCGTCGGCGATCACGATCCGCAGGGGCCTCACGGGTCGATCATCCACGCACCGTGGGGATGTCCGCGCGCACCTCGGTCGGGCCACCCGGCGGGGAGGTGACCTCGAAGCTGCCCTCCACGCCGGCCAGGCGCTGCTCGAGGCCGGCCAGGCCGTTGCCCTTGGCCGCGTGGGCGCCGCCGACGCCGTCGTCGTGCACCCGGACCTCGACGTGGTCGCCGAGGCCGCGCACCGTCACGTCGACGCGGGTGGCGCCGCTGTGCTTGGCCACGTTGGTGAGCGCCTCCGAGACGACGAAGTAGACGGCCGTCTCGACCTGGGGAGCGAACGCGTACGGGATGTCGACCGCGCTCTCCACCGGGACCACGCTGCGCGCGAGCAGCTCGCTGAGGGCCACCGCGAGACCGCGGTCGACCAGCAGCGGCGGGGCGATCCCGCGCGATAGCGCTCGGAGCTCGTCGACGGTGTCGCGGGCCTGGGTGAGGGCGGCGTCGATGGTCTCGGCGGCGCGCTCGGGGTCGTCGGCGAGCTGCTTGCGTGCCCGGCCGAGGTCCATGGTCAGCCGGACCAGCCGCTGCTGGGGGCCGTCGTGGATGTCGCGCTCCAGCCGCCGCAGCGAGTCGGCCTCGGCCAGGTGGGCGGCCTCGCGGCTGCCGGCCATGCGGCGCACCTCCCCCTGGAGCTCGGCCCGCGTCGTGAGCAGCACGTCGGCCAGGCTCGCGTGGCAGACCGCGGCGAGCCGCATCGCGAACGGGAGCGTGACCAGCGCGAAGACCCCGATCCCGAGCATCAGCACGCTCTCGGCCCCTCGGCCCTCGCCCAGCCCGATCAGGGACGCGACCGTGACGTTGTCGTCGGGGTCGTAGGGGATGAACCGCTGCCAGAACCAGTACGTCAGACCGATCAGGAGGGCGCCCCACCACGCGACCGTGAGCGCGAACGCGAGGACCGCGGTGACCAGGCCGACGACGGCCCAGAGGACGTCGAGCCAGGACTGCGGGTCCCGCAGCGGCGTGACCATCCGGGTCCAGAGGCCCGCGTCGTGGGGCGCGCGCAGGTACTCCGGCGTGGGCGCCGCCCGCCCCTGCAGGCTCCGCAGCCGCACCCGCTCGAGCCCCGCGAAGCCGCGGGCGACGAGCGTCCCGAGCGTCAGCAGCACCACGCCCCCGACGATCACCGACAGCCCGAGCCCCACGGCGAGCACCACGACGACGAGGACGAACGCCGGCAGCGCGATCACGAACGCGGTCGACGCGTAGCTGCTGTCGAGCAGCACCCGGTGCACGCCGGCGGGCGGGGTCTCAGTCATGTCTCCAGGGTGCGCGGCGAGGGCCGGCAGCACGATCCTGCCAGCCCGACACTCCTGGTCGGGCCAGCCACACGGTCCGGCCATACGGTCCGGCCCGGGAGTAACTAGGGTTGCCCTGTGCCCGCCAACCTCGTGATCGTCGCCAACCGGCTCCCGGTCGACCGTGTGCAGCTGAGCGACGGCACGCCCGGCTGGCGCGGCTCCCCCGGCGGGCTGGTGACGGCGATCGAGCCGGTCATGCGCGCCAATGCCGGCACCTGGATCGGCTGGCCGGGCGGCACCGAGACCGACCTGGAGCCGTTCGAGTTCGACGGCATGAACCTCGTACCGATGACCATGTCGGCCGACGAGGTCGAGAACTTCTACGAGGGCTTCGCCAACGGCACCGTCTGGCCGCTCTACCACGACCTCGTGGCCAAGCCGGAGTTCCACCGCGAGTGGTGGGACTCCTACGTCTCGGTCAACCAGCGCTTCGCCGAGAAGGCCGCCGGGCTCGCTGCCAAGGGCGCGACGGTGTGGGTGCACGACTACCAGCTCCAGCTGGTGCCGCAGATGCTGCGCGAGCTGCGGCCCGACCTGCGGATCGGCTTCTACCTCCACATCCCGTTCCCGCCGGCCGAGCTGTTCCAGCAGCTGCCGTGGCGCCGCCAGCTCCTCGAGGGCCTGCTCGGCGCGGACCTGGTCGGCTTCCAGCTGCCCGGCGGCGCGGCCAACTTCGTGCGCCTGGTCCGCCAGCGGGTCGGCCACAAGACGCACCGCGACCTCGTCTACCTCCCCGACGGCCGCACCGTCCGCGCGGCGGCGTTCCCGATCTCGATCGACGCCCGGGGCTTCGAGGAGCTCGCCCAGTCCGACGCCGTCGCCACCCGGTCCAAGACGATCCGCGAGGCGCTCGGCAACCCGCGCCGGATCTTCCTCGGCATCGACCGGCTCGACTACACCAAGGGCATCTACGCGCGGCTGCGCGCCTTCAGCGAGCTGATCGCCGACGGCCACCTCGACGTCGAGGACGCCGTCTTCGTGCAGGTCGCGGTGCCGTCGCGCGAGGAGGTCGAGGCGTACAAGATCCTGCGCGACGAGATCGACCGCCTGGTCGGCCGGATCAACGGCGACCTCGGCCGGATCGGGCGCCCGGCGATCAGCTACCTGCACTCGTCCTACCCCCGCGAGGAGATGGCCGCGCTCTACCGCGCCGCCGACGTCATGGTCGTCACTCCCTACCGCGACGGCATGAACCTCGTCGCCAAGGAGTACGTCGCCTGCCGCTTCGAGAACGACGGCGCCCTGGTGCTCTCGGAGTTCGCCGGCGCGGCCGACGAGCTGCGCCAGGCCTGGCTGGTCAACCCCTACGACATCAACGCCATGAAGGCCTCGATGCTCGAGGCCTACCACGCCGACCCGCGCGAGCTCACCCGCCGGATGAAGGCGATGCGCAAGACGATCCGCCAGCACGACGTGGCCGCCTGGGCCGACAGCTTCATGACCGAGCTGTCGCACGTCGACAACACCCACGCCAAGCCCGTCCGGCCCGCCAAGCCGTCATGACCGTCGAGGTCTCCACCGACGTCGACCGTCTCGACGCCGAGCTGGTGCACCGCTGGCTCTCCGAGGACGCCTACTGGGCCCTCGGCCGGCCCCGCGACGTGATGGACCGCGCCATCGCCGCGTCGCTCAACTTCGGCGCCTACGCCGACGGCCGGCAGGTCGGCTACGCCCGCGTGGTCACCGACGGCGCGCTGTTCGCCTGGCTCTGCGACGTGTACGTCGATCCCACGGCGCGCGGGCAGGGGGTCGGCAAGGCGCTGGTCGCCGCGGTCGACGCGGCACTCACCGACTTCGGGGTCCGGCGCACGCTGCTGGCCACCGAGGACGCCCACTCCCTCTACGCCCCCTTCGGCTTCGTGCCGCTGCCGGACCAGCACCGGTGGCTGATCCGCACGGCTGCCCCCTGAACGGAGGGGTACGTTTCATCTCATGGATCTGATCCCCAAACCCGATCAGGTCGTCTCGGCCGCCAGCAACGTCGCCCACAAGGTGCTCTACGGCGGGCTGGCCGACCTCCGGCCGATGCCACGGACCCTGATCGACGAGGGGATGCTGCGCGAGGTCTACCACTACCGGCCGGCGGCCAAGGTGGTCGAGCAGGGCGACCCGGTACTCCTCGTGACGCCGCTCGCAGCGCCCGCCACCTGCTACGACCTGCGCCGCGACTGCTCGCTGGTCGAGCACTTCGTGCGCGAGGGGCGACCGACGTACCTCGTGGAGTACGGGCAGGTGTCGTTCAAGGACCGCAACCTCGGCATGGAGCACTGGATCGACGAGGTGGTCCCGACCGCGATCCGTGAGGTGTCAGCGCACGCCGGCGGGCGTCCGGTGCACGTCATCGGGTGGAGCCTGGGCGGCATCTTCTCGCTGCTGGCCACTGCCGCCGACGCCGACCTTCCGGTCGCGTCCCTGAGCGTGGTGGGCTCGCCGTTCGACGTCAGCCTGGTGCCGCTGGTCGCGCCGATCCGCCCGCTGCTCAACCTCTCCGAGGGCCGCGGGCTGGTCACCCGCGCCTACCAGGCCCTCGGCGGCGTGCCGCAGCCGCTGGTGCGGTGGGCCTTCCAGCTCTCGTCGTTCCAGAAGCTCGTGACCAAGCCGCTGGCCGTCGCGGCCCACCTCGACGACACCGACTTCCTGGCCCAGCTCGAGGCGGTCGACCGGTTCACCGCCGGCATGGTCGCCTACCCCGGCCGGACCTTCGGCCAGCTCTACCACCGGTTCGTGAAGGGCAACGCACTCGTCGGCGGCTCCCTCGAGCTCGACGACCGCACCATCTCCGTCGCCGACATCACCGTACCCGTGCTGGTCTTCGCCGGCGCCACCGACGGGATCGCACCGGTGCCGGCGGTCAAGGCGCTGGTCCCGCTGCTCACCGGGTCCGCCGAGGTCCAGTTCGAGATCGTGCCGGGCGGCCACCTCGGCATGCTCACCGGCCGCGGCGCCCGCGCCACCACCTGGCGCGCGCTGGACGAATGGATCACCCGTTGGTCGAGCGACCCGGTCGTCGCCCCGCCCCCGCCGTCGACACTGCCCACGATCGGCACCCGCAAGCGCCGCAAGCACGGGTCCGCCGCGTCGCGCGCCCTCTCCAAGTAGCCGGCGCAACAGCACCGTCGCAGTAACCCTCCGGGTTTGGTCCACCGGGCTCGGGGCAGGGGCTGAGGGTCAGCAGTCTCCGACGGAAGGAATCTCCATGTCTCGGATGCGTGCCTCTCTCGTGGCGGCGCTGGTCACCCTGACCAGCCTCGTGGCACTCACCACGGCCACCACCGCTCCCGCCCATGCCGACGAGTGCTACTCGTGGACCCGGACGCTCAGCTCCGGAGCCACCGGCGACGACGTCGCCCAGCTCCAGGTCCGTGTGGCCGGTTGGGCCGGGTACGGCGTCAACATCGCCATCGACGGCAGCTACGGCGCCCAGACGGCCGAGGCGGTGCGCGGCTTCCAGGCGGCGTACGGCCTGAGCGCCGACGGCGTCGCCGGCGCCGCGACCTACGCCAAGATCTATGAGCTCCAGGACGCCGACTGCACGCCACTCCACTTCTCGTACGCCGAGGTCGACGGTGGGTGCGGAGCCGGCGGCTACAGCGGCGGCTCGGTGAGCGCGGCGACCGTCCAGCAGAACCTGCTGCGCGCCATGTGGCGGGCCGAGGCGCTGCGGCACCGGCTGGGCGACCAGCCGCTGACCGTCACCTCGGGCTTCCGCTCGCAGGCGTGCGACCGGTCGGTCGGCGGCAGCGGGACCGGGCAGCACACCTACGGCACCGCACTCGACCTGGTCGGCTCGTCGGTCAGCCTGTGCACGATCGCCGGCAACGCGCGCTACGCGGGCTTCGGCGGCATCTACGGGCCGGGCTACCCCGACCACGACGACCACGTGCACGTCGACATCCGCGCGGGTCGCTCGTGGAGCGCCCCCACCTGCGGGATCTGACCGCCTGATCCGACCACCGGGGCGGCGGTTCAGGCTTAGGGTGCGGGTCATGTCCGCACCCGTGGCAACGACCGCCGCCCTGCCCCGCAGCGTCCGCATCGGCTACGGCTCGGGATCGGTCGCCACCGGGGCCTTCGGCACCGTGCCCGGCCTGATGCTGCTGCCCTACCTCACCGACAGCCTCGGGATCGCCGCGATCGTGGCCGGCTTCATCGTGTTCCTGCCGAAGGCCTGGGACGTGATCCTCAACCCGATCGCCGGCCGGATCAGCGACCGGACCGTCGACGAGCGCGGCCCGCGCCGGCCCTGGCTGCTACGCGCCGGGCTCACGCTGTCGGTGGCGTTCGCGCTGATCTTCGCCGCGCCCGAGATGGGGTCCAGGGTGGCCGAGGCAGCCTGGGTGCTGGTGGCGTTCCTGGCCTGCGCCACGGCCTACGCGTTCTTCCAGGTGCCCTACGTCGCGATGCCGGCCGAGATGACCTCGTCGTACGACGAGCGCACCCGGCTGATGACGTGGCGGGTCGCGATCCTGGCCTTCACGATCATGCTCGCGGGCGCGACCGCGCCGGTGATCCGCGACGCGGTCGGCGGCCGTGACGGCTACCGCGTGATGGGCGTCGTGATGGCGCTGATCATCGCCACCGGGGTCGTCGGCTCCTACCTCGGCACCCGGCACGCGCCGGTGGGTGCCGTCGCGGCCGGTCCCGGCTCGCTGCGTGACCAGCTGCGGATCGTGGCCACCGCGAAGGACTTCCGGAACCTGCTGACGACGTTCGTGATCCAGGCGCTCGCGACCGGCTGCATGCTGGCCGGCGTCGCCTACCTGGCCGAGGACGTGCTCGACAGCGAGGGCGCAGCGACCATCCTGTTCGTCTGTTTCGTGGGTCCGGCGCTGCTGCTGACCCCGGCCTGGTCGGCGATCGGTGAGCGGATCGGCAAGAAGCGCGGCTACGTCTACTCCTCGCTGTTCCTCGCCGGCGGCGCCGCGCTCGCGGTCGTCGCCCAGTCGGCGCCCTCGGCCGTCGTCTTCCTCGCCACCGGCCTCGTGGGGGTCGGGTACGCCGGCTGCCAGGTGTTCCCGATGGCGATGCTCCCCGACGCGGCGGCCGTCGACGCACGACGTACGGGGACCAACCGGGCCGGCGTCTACACCGGGGTCTGGACGGCCGGGGAGACGCTCGGCCTGGCGCTCGGCCCCGGCGTCTTCGCGCTCGTGCTCGCCCTCGGCGACTACCGGTCGAGCACCGACGGCGACATCGCGCAGCCGGACTCCGCGCTCACCGCCATCGTGCTCGGCTTCTCCGTGCTCCCGGCCGCCCTCACCTTGCTCAGCCTGTGGTGGCTGAGCCGCTACTCCCTCGACGCCTCGGAGGTCGACGCATGACCCGCGCCACTGACGTCCTCGCCCGCCTCGCCGTGATGCGCCAGGGCGACGTACCCGTGCACGGCGGCCGCACCCTGGCCTACGTCTACGACTCCGGTCTCGCCGAGGTCGACCAGGTCGGCCGCGACGCGGTCGCGGCGTTCGCCGGCTCCAACGGGCTCGACCCGACCGCCTTCCCGAGCCTGCTCCAGATGGAGAACGACCTGGTCGCGTTCGCCGCACGGCTGCTCGACGCGCCGGACACCGTCGTGGGCTCGGTGACCTCGGGCGGCACCGAGTCGGTGCTGCTCGCCGTCCAGACCGCGCGGGACGCCCACCCGGAGATCACGCTCTCCCGTCGGGGGGCCACGATGGTGATCCCCTCGTCCGCGCACTCCGCCTTCCACAAGGCCGCGCACTACTTCGGCGTGCGCGCCGTGGTCGTGCCGTGCGGGCCCGACCTCCGCGCCGACCCGGCCGCGATGGCGGCCGCCATCGACGACACCACCGTGCTCGTCGTGGCCAGCGCGCCGTCGTACGCGCACGGCGTGGTCGACCCCGTCACGGAGATCGCCGCGGCTGCTGCCGCCCGGGGCGTCCGCTGTCACGTCGACGCCTGCATCGGGGGTTGGGTGCTCCCCTACGCCGCCCGGCTGGGCCGCGCGGTGCCGCCGTGGACGTTCGCGGTCGACGGCGTCACGTCGGTGTCGGTCGACCTGCACAAGTACGGCTACGCACCCAAGGGCTCCTCGCTGCTGCTGCACCGCACACCGGCGCTGCGCAAGCCGCAGTTCTTCGCCTCCGCCGCGTGGCCGGGCTACACGATGCTCAACTCCACGATGCAGTCCACCCGCTCGGGCGGCCCCACCGCCGGCGCCTGGGCGGTCGTGCAGACGCTGGGCGACGAGGGCTACGAGAAGCTGGCGCTCGAGGTGTTCGAGGCCACCGAGCGGATCGCCGGCGGCATCGCCGGCATCGACGGCCTCCACCTGCTGGCGACGCCCGACTCCACGCTCGTGGCGCTGACGACGGATGACACCTGCGACCCCTTCACGGTGTGCGACGAGATGGGCACGCGGGACTGGTACGTCCAGCCACAGCTCAGCTACCAAGGCCTGCCCGCCAACCTGCACCTCTCGGTCAGTGCCGCCACGCTGCCGCACGTCGACGAGTTCCTCGAGGCACTCGCCGACTCGGTGCGCGCGGCCCGTGCGGCGGGTCCGGTGCAAGTCGACCCCGGGGTCGCGGCGTACGTCGCAGCCCTCGACCCCGCCTCGATCTCCGACGACGACTTCGACGGGCTGCTCGTCGCGGCGGGACTCGTCGGCGGCGACGCTGTCGAAGGCGGGGGTCTGGCGCTGCCGACCCGGATGGCCGAGGTCAACGCGCTGCTCGACGTCGCGTCCCCGCCGCTGCGCGAGGCGGTCATGGTCGCCTTCCTCGACCGGCTCTCCAGACCGACCGCGAACTAATCCCCGCGATGCGACGTCGGACGGGTATGACCATTCGACGGCTTGTCGCCCTCCTCACGGGGGTGCTCCTGCTCGCTGGGCTGTCGGGCCCGGCCCACGCGCTGGCATCCGCGCTGGACCCCGGCGGAGTGTCCGGGCGTCTGGTCGCTCCCGACGGGTCCCCTCAGGCCGGCGGTCTGGTGCGACTGATGGACATGTCCACCGGCTCGACGGAGGTGTCGACGACCTCGGCCCCCGACGGCACGTTCTCGTTCTCGGGCGCCCAACGCCCCGCCAGGTTCGTGATCCAGATCTGCCAGGACCTGGCCGACGACCCCTGCCTCTTCCCGCCGCAGAACCTCCACTTCGTCAAGCTGTACGTCGGTCCGGACGACCGGGAGCCCTCCCTGCCCGCGCTGACCACCTACTTCGAGACCGACGACTCCGCGCCCGCGGTGGCCCTGGGTGACATCCAGCTGACCAAGCCGGGCGTGGTGGTGGTCAAGGTGACCAACGGGCTCGAGTTCTCCTACCAGCGCCTGGTCGCGGTGTCGTCGGTGATGCGGCCTTACACCCGGAGCCGGCTGGTCTACCGCGGGATGGCTCCGGGCAGGCACCTGGTCGAGGCGTTCGGGCAGCGGACGTACGTCACAGTCGGCCCTGGAGAGAGGGTCGGGACCGTGATCTCCAAGCGCCAGCCCGCGGTCGCGGGCCGGGTGGTCGTCAACGGACGGCCCGTCCGCAACGCCCCGGTCACCCTCACGGGCGCCGACGACACCTCCCCCACCGGAGTCGTCCGCACCACCAGGACCGGGACCGACGGGCGCTACTCCTTCACCGGGCTGCCCCTCTCCTCCACCCCCTGGCGGCTGCGGATCGGCGCGGCCCTGCTCACCGGCGGAAACCACACCCTGGTGACGGGGACCCCCCACCGGCTGGCCGAGTTCCGCCTCGCCGCCGGCCAGACCAGGACCGTCAACCTCATCACCCCCAGCGGCCAGCGCGGCGCCGTGCGCGTGACCTTCAGCCAGGAGCCGGACGGCACGACCGACCGGCGCGCCGCCCTGCTGACCACACAGGGCGAGCTCGTCGGAAACCTCCCGCTCCGCCAGCAGCGGCCTGCCGTTGCCGGGCTCGCCCCCGGGACCTACATCGTCGCGATGCACTGGGTCACCTCGAGCGGGAACGACCGGACTGACTGGAAGCACGTCCAGGTCCGGGCGGGGCACACGGCACAGGTCACGCTCTCCCCGCGCAAGGGACCCGGCCAGGTCACCGTCACGGCCCCGCCCGGCGCGCAGGTCTTCGCCACCGCGCTGTTCCCGGGCGACGCTAGCTCGAGCCTGCGCGAGTACGCCGCCGCCGAGCGCACCAAGACCGTCCCTGCGTCCGGCAAGGTCGTGTTCGGCGCCCTCCCCACGGGCCGCTACCGCGTCTACCTGTCGCCGAACGACGACCGGCCCGACGAGACCGTCACCAGGCTCGTCGGCGAGGGCAACACCACCGTCGACCTCAGCACCCCGACGCCCGAGGCGTCGATCCGCGGGCAGCTCGTCAACCCGGCCACCGGCCAGCCCTGGCCGTGGACGCGGGTCATCGCCGACACCCTCGACTGCAACGGCGACCACGACGGCGGCAGCGAGCGGATAGAGGACGGCGGGTACATCGTCGTCGACGAGCTCCACACCGGCACGTACTGGTGCGAGCTGGTCGGGTTCTGGGCAGACCGGGGCACGCCGTACGCCGGACCCAACGGCTTCTTCGTCCCGGTCACCGGGACCTACCCCGTCACCTCGGGCGCGCAGCTCGACCGCGACTTCCTTGTGCCGTTCGTGCCCGCGGGTGGTTGAGCTAGCTGGCGAGGTCGAGCTGCGGCATCGGGCGGTAGATCTCGCAGGTCAGGACCCGGGTGTTCGGGCGCACGGGCAGGGGTGGTGCCTGGGACTGGTGGGTGTGTCCGGTGGGGGTGGTGATCTGCACGGTGTGGCGCTGGGGCCACTGGCTCTGGGTGTGATGTCGCCACCCGGGGGCTTCCTTGGCGTAGTTGCAGGCCTCGCACAGCCCTTGGCCGCCATCGAGGGTGCTACGGCCGCCCCGGTGGCGGGGTGTGACGTGGTCGCCGTGGCGGGCGGGGGCGTCACACCACGGCGTACGGCAGGTCTTGCCGTCGCGGGCGAACAGCAGGCGTCGCAACGCGCGGGGGAAGAGAATGCCCTTGGAGTCCATCGCGACCAGTGAGTTGTCGTCGGGGTGGGCGTACAGGCGCCGGATCAGCACCTTGCCGTCGGCGTCGGCCAGGAGCTTCCTGGCGATCCCGGCGGGGATCGGGCCGTGGCCCACGAGGTGGGCGGGGGTGGTGTCGTCGTCGAGGAGCATGTCGGCGTTCATCACGAGCTGGACCTCGACCCCGCGGGTGCCGGCGAGGGCCGGGCGGCAGAGCCGGGCGACGAGCTCGTCGGCGATGATCTGGTCGCGGGTGCGGTCGTCGCCGATCGCGCGCCGCAGGTCGGCGTACTCCCGGAGGCAGTCCATCGCGACCACGGCGTCCTCGGCGAGCACCTCGGCGCTGATCCGGGCCATCGAGTCCGGCAGGCCGCGTGCGGTGACCCGACGCCGGGTCCGGGCCCGTGCTGCGCGGTGCTCGGCGGCGGCGGTGTCGAGCTGGTAGGCCAGCCGGCGGGCGGACACCATGACCTCACGGTTGCCCATCCCACCCAGGCGGGGTCCGAGGGTCGCGTCGAGGAGACCTCGGTCGGCGCGGCACAGGTCGGCGGACTCGCGGGCCAGGATCTGCGCTCGGTACTCGTTGATCTCGCCCCGGCCGAGCGCGGCCAGGGTCTCGGGCAGGTCGTGGACCAGCGCTAACGCGAGGGCGGTGTGCTGGCGTCCTTCGTGGGGTGACTCGTGGCGGGCCAGGGCGACCTCGTGGGCCACCGCCCGACCCCGACGCTGCGCCGGCACCCCGGCCCGGGCCTCACGGACGAGGCGACGGGCGTGCAGATCGGCGGTCAGGCGTGCCTTGGCCGCGGCCGCGGCGCAGGTGAGGCGCTCCATCGCCTCGAGCTGGTCGACCAGCTCCTGCTCGTCGAGGCCTGCGCCGTCGATGTCACCGACGAGCTCGACCCAGAACGCGGCCGGGTCGGGCCGGGTCTCCTGGGTCGCGAGGGTCGTGAGCGTCTCGAACATGTTTTCGATTATACTGCTGACATGGAGATGGGTCTACCCCTCAATCTGTCTCCACAGGCGGATTCTTCCGGCTTCCGGTCCGGGCCGGGGAGGGGTACTTTCTCCTCATCGCCTCGGTCTGGGCGTGCAGCATCTCGGGAAGGACCAGCGTTGATCCAGGTTCGGTTCGCCGCACTACTCGCGGCCCTCACCCTCGTCCTTGTCGGCTGCTCCGACGACGACCGCGAACCCCACGTCGACCCCACTCCCTCGACGAGCACCACCACGACGACCAGTCCGACTCCCGACCCCACGCCGACGGTCGCGCCGCTGGGCCCAGTGGAGACGGTCAAGGCCTGGGTTCAAGCACGGAACCTGGCGATGTCGGACGGAGATGTTGCTCCGGTGCGCGCGCTGAGCGCGCCGGAGTGCCAGTCGTGCTCGGATCTGATCGATCCGATCGAGAAGACGTACGAGAGGGGCGGCCACTACGAGACCAAGGGGTGGCGCGTGGTGCGCACCAAGGTGACGAGTGAGGACGCCGCAAAAGTCGAGGTGGTTGCCGGACTAGAGCTGGGCGGCGGCCGTACCTTCCACTCCCCGACAGCGGATCCCGTGGTCTACCCCTCAGAGAAGCGAATCGGAATCTTCGAGCTGACGAGGTCGAACGACCAGTGGCGCATCGCATTGATCGGGTTCGCAAGATGAGACTGCTCATGGCCACGCTCTTGGCTGCCACCTCTCTCGCGTTCCTCTCATCACCAGCAGCGATGGCACGAGGATGCGACTTCGTGACCGTCACCTCAACGATCAACGGTGACGTCGTCACCGAGATGCAGCTCGTCTGCACGGGCGCCAGCGAGCAAGGGCCAGACGATGCAGAACCTGCCGAGTTCCATACTCCGTTGGGCGGGGCAGCCTGTATCGGCTACGCCATACAGGTGGGCCTCGACCCCACGGAGTTCTGTGACGAGGAGCAACCCCCAACGGAGATCACTCCGGGCATGATCTTGGCGGCCATTCGACGAACCCCCCTCCCGCCCTCCGAGCTGATCGTGCAGCCTCCCAACGGCCGCACGCTGGTCAACTTCGACACGAACTTCTACACCGAGACAGCACCCCTCGACCGCACCATCCGCTTGTTCGGCCAACAGGTCGACCTGAGGATCTGGCCCAGCAGCTACGAGTGGCACTTCGGCGACGGAGCGAGCACTGCCACCGAGTCGGCCGGGTCGCCGTACCCCGACCTCGAGATCACCCACAACTACACCGCCAAGGGGCAGGTCGGGCCGGCGGTGGACACGACCTACTCCGCCGAGTTCCGCGTCAACGGCGGTGCGTGGCGACCAGTGCCCGGCACCGTCACGATCCCCGGCGACGCAGTCGCGCTCGAGGTCGTCGAGGCCACCCCGGTGCTGGTCGGCTACAGCTGAACAGCTCGCAGGAGCGCCGCCGGCGGGTAGCCCGTACGGACTAGGCGTCCTGCCCGAAGAGACGGCCCCCGGCGGGTCGAGGCTGCTTACACTGAAGCCTCGCCGGAGGGGACCGGGTAGCCAGGACGGGGAGAGGGCGGATGAGCGGCGCACTCTCACGACTGCAGGAGCTGCAGGCGCAGGACCGGCCGACCCACGGCGGCCGCACGCTCGCCTACGTCTTCGACTCCGGCCTCGAGGAGGTCGACCGGCTGGCCGCCGAGGCGGTGGCGATGTACGCCGGCACCAACGGTCTCGACCCCTCCGCGTTCCCCAGCATGCTCATCATGGAGAACGAGCTGGTCGGCTTCGCGTGCGACCTCGTGGAGGCGCCGCCGACGGCGGTCGGCACCGTGACCTCCGGCGGCACGGAGTCGATCATGCTGGCCGTGCAGGGTGCCCGCGACGCGCGGCCCCACATCCGCAAGCCGACGATGGTGCTGCCCGCGACCGCCCACGCGTCCTTCCTCAAGGCCGCCGCCTACTTCGGCGTCGAGCCGGTCCTCGTGCCCGTCGACCAGGAGTTCCGCGCCGAGGTCGGCGCGATGGCGCACGCGATGAGCGCAGACACCGTGCTCGCGGTGGCCTCCGCGCCGTCGTACGCACACGGCGTCGTCGACCCCATCGCCTGGCTCGGGGCCGCCGCACTGGCCAAGGGGGTCCCGCTGCACGTGGACGCCTGCATCGGCGGCTGGATCCTGGCGTACGCCGAGCGGATCGGTCGGGTGAAGCCGGCCTGGAACTTCTCGGTCCCGGGGGTCACGTCGATCTCGGTCGACCTGCACAAGTACGGCTACACGCCCAAGGGTGCGTCGATCCTGCTCCACCGCACGCCCGCGGACCGCAAGCCGACCTACTTCGCCTCGGCCGCCTGGCCCGGCTACACGATGGTCAACACGACCATGCAGTCCACCAAGCCGGGCGGACCGCTCGCCGGGGCCTGGTTGACGGTCCAGTCGATCGGCCACGAGGGCTACCTCGACCTCGCCCGGTCCTGCCTCGGGGCCGTGGACCTGATCGTGGCGGGGGTGGACAAGATCGAGGGCGTCGACCTCGCCGTACGCCCCGACTCGAGCCTGGTCGCGCTGGTGGCCGACGACACCTGCGACGTCTTCACGATCGCAGACGAGATGGCCGAGCGGGGGTGGTACGTGCAGCCCCAGATGACCTGGCACGGGCACCCCCCGACGCTGCACCTCTCGGTCTCGGCGGCCACCCTGCCGCTGGTCGACGAGTGCCTGGAGGCCCTCGGCGAGTCGGTCGCCGCGGCCCAGGAAGTGGGCCCGGTCGAGGTCGACCGCAACATCCTCAAGATCCTGCGCTCGCTGCGGCCCGAGAAGCTCACCGACGCGGACTTCGATGCGCTGCTCCAGGCCGCGGGGCTGGCCGGCGACACCGGCGTGGCGACCCTGCCCAAGCGGATGGCGCAGATCAACGTGCTGCTGAACGCGTCCGGCCCGGCCCTGCGCGAGGCGCTGCTGGTGGCCTATCTCGACCGGCTGTTCCGGCCGGTGCGCGTCTGATCAGCCGAGCAGGTCGGCGTAGTCGGGGTGCCGCTCGATGTAGGACTTCACGAACTCACACGTCGGCGTGACCTTCAGCCCGCGCTCGCGCGCCTGGTGGAGGGCCTCCTTCACCAGCGTGCCGCCGATGCCCTTGCCTTCGAAGGCGTCGTCGACCACGGTGTGGGTGAACTCGATCCGCCCGTCGGTCAGGACGTACTCCGCGTAGCCGGCGGGCTCGCCGTCCGCGGTGATCTCGAAGCGGTGGAGCTCGGTGTTGTCGGTGACTTCGGTAGTGGCCATGGCCCGACGGTACCCAGGTCAGCCGGCCGCGAACGCCTCCACCGACTCGAGCGAGTAGCTGCCCGCGTCGGTGCCGAGGCCCTGGGCCACCTGGGCCGCGGTCGCGCAGCCGAGCCGCGCCGCCTCGGTGGTGTCGCGGCCCAGCGACAGCCCCCGCAGGAAGCCGGCCGAGAACGCGTCGCCGCAGCCGGTGGTGTCGACGAGCTTGTCCGGGTCGATCGGGTACGCCGCCACCTCGGCCACCGCGTCGGCGGTCACCACGAGCGCACCCTTGGCGCCCTGGGTCACGGCGACGCAGCCGGCACCAGCCGCGACCAGGGCGCGGGCACCCTCGGCCAGGTCGGTCGCGCCGGTGAAGCCGAGCACCTGCTCGTCGTTGGGCAGCAGGTAGTCGGTGTGGGGCAGGGCGTCGGCGATCCACGCGAGCATGTCCGGGTCGCCCGGGGCAAGGATGTCGAGCGACGTGGTCGCACCGATCGAGCGCGCGTGGGCGAGCAGCTGTCCGGCGGCCTCGCCCCCGAGGAACTCCGGTCCGCCGAGGTGCAGGTGGGTGATCCCCTCCAGCGTCGCCAGGTCGAGGTCGTCGAGGGTGAAGGCACCGTTGGCGCCGATGCAGTGCCACGCGGGCCGGTCGCCGTTGGGTCGCACGGGGATCACCGACGACGAGGTCTGGTGGTCGGGCTTGCGCACCAGTCCCGAGGTGTCGACCCCCTCGCGCGCGAGCAGCGCGAGCAGCGAGTCGCCGACCGGGTCAGTCCCGACCGCGCCGAAGCTGAGCACCTCGGCGCCGAGCCGCGAGAGGACCACCGCCGTGCCGCCCGCCGTACCTGCCGGCGAGAAGCGGATTGTCTCGACGAGCTGCCCGTCGGAGCTCGCGGGGATCGACTCGATGCCGATCACGTGGGTGTCGAGGACGTGGACGCCGACGGTGGCGATCTTCATGGCTGTTCTCCTGGCTGGACGGGTTGGCCGGACGGTTGCGTGGTGCCGTAGCTGCGGGCGATGGCCGCGGTGATCACGGCGAGCTGCTCGTCGTCGGTGAGGACGCGCGGCGTGCCGAGGGCGCTCGCGCGGTGGTGGAGCGTCGCGAGCCACTCGAGCAGCAGCGCGTGCTCGACGGCCTGGTCGAGGGTCGAGCCGACCGCGACCGAGCCGTGGTTGGCCATCAGCGCCGCCTGTCGTCCCTCGAGCGCGGCGCCGACCTGGGCGGCCAGCTCCGGGCTGCCGAAGGTCGCGTACGGTGCAACGCGCACCGCTCCGCCCAGCGCCAGCTGCTGGTAGTGCAGCACCGGGAGCTCGTCCAGCACGCAGGCCACCGCGGTGGAGTACGGCGCATGCGTGTGTACGACGGCAGCGGTGCCGCCATCGGTGCCCGCAGCGTAGAGGCCGAGGTGGAGGTCGATCTCGGAGGTGGGCAGCAGCTCGCCCTCGAGCACCTCGCCCGACAGCGAGACGACCGTGACGTCGGCCGGGCCGCAGTCGCCGAGCACGACGCCGGTGGCGGTCACGGCGACCCGGTCGCCGGCGCGGGCGCTGACGTTGCCCGCCGTACCGACCAGCAGGCCGGCCTCGGCCAGGCGCCGGGACGCGGCCGCGACCTGCTCGCGCAGCGCCAGGTCCTGGGAGCTCATCGGGCGATCCCCGCGATCCCCTCGGGCGTGGCGTAGCGCTCGAGGTAGGCCGTCACCAGGGTGATCCCCTCCTCGACCAGCTCACGGTCGCCGTCGTCGTCGTGCTCGTAGGCCAGCTGGAAGACGCGGTCGCCGATCTCGACGGCGAGCGTCGCGCTGGCCTGCGGCATCGTCGGCTGGGCGAGGCCCTGCTCGATCGCGAAGTCGCGCAGCATCTGGGCCACCCGCGCGTTGTGCTCGCGGCCGAACTGGTGCACGGCGGCGTTGCTGCGACCGCGCAGGTAGATCTCCACGAACGCACGGCGGCGGTGGTAGACGGACACGAACGCCTCCATGGTGGTGCGCACCAGGCCCTCGAGCGTGAGCACGCGCAGCGAGCCGAGGTCGGTGACGACCTGGGCGTCCATCTCGGCCATATCCCGCTCGGCGAGGGCGAGGAGCACGCCCTCCTTGTCGGCGAAGTACTGGTAGAGCGAGGCGACGGGCACGCCGGACGCCAGGGCGATGTCGCGCGTGGTCAGCGACTCGACGCCGCGCTCGACGACCAGCCGGGCGGCGGTGTCGAGGATGTGCTCGACCTTGCGTCGCGAGCGTGCCTGGGTGGGGATGCGGCGCCGTGCAGTGACGGCCGCCTCAGCCCGTTCCGATGCCATGCTGAGGAGTGTAGGGTAAGAAACCGAAGATGACACATGTTCAGGTTTGACCCATCTCGACCCCTGCTGTCCACCTCGAGGAGCCCAGATGAACGACCTCTCGCTCACCCGCCGCGGCGTGCTTGGCGGCACCGCGCTGGGCGGTGCCGCGCTGGGCACCGGCGCCTTCGCCGGCCTCACCGAGACCGCGCTGGCCGCACCCGGGACCGGTGGGCCGCAGGGTCTGCAGGGTGACCTCCCCCGTCAGGTCGACGTCGTCGTCGTGGGTGCCGGCATCGCCGGCCTGGTGGCGGCGCGCAAGGTCGCCCGGGCGGGCAGGTCGGTGCTGCTGGTCGAGGCCCGGCACCGCGTCGGCGGGCGGGTGCTCAACCACCGGCTCGACGGCGGCGAGACGATCGAGTCCGGCGGCGCGTTCGTCGGCCCCACCCAGGACCACATCCTCGCCCTGGCCCGCGAGCTCAAGGTGCCGACGTTCCTGGAGTACAACACCGGCAACAGCGTCTACATCTCCTCCACCACCGGGCGCATGGAGTACACCGGCACCGTCCCGCCCGACCCGACGATCCTCCCGGACGCCGCGGTGCTGCTGGCGCGCATCGACCAGTACGCCGCCGAGATCAACGTCGACGCCCCCTGGGCCCACCCCAGCGCGGCCGAGTGGGACGCGATGACGCTCGGCGAGTTCATCCGGCGCAACGCAGCCAACGCCGCCGGCGTCACCAACCTGATCAAGAGCTGGACCCAGCCGGGCTTCGGGGCCGACCCCGACGAGCTCTCCTTCCTCTACGTGCTCTGGTACGTCGCGTGCTCCGGCAACGAGCGCAACGTCGGCACCTTCGCCCGCAACTCCGACACCGCCAACGGCGCCCAGGAGCGGCGCTTCGTCGGCGGCTCGCAGCTGATCCCGCTGCGGCTCGCCCGCAGGCTGGGCGACATCGTGGCCCTGGCCGCGCCGGTCGACCGGATCGAGCAGCGCGACCACCGCGTCGTCGTACACACCGGGCGCGGCAAGGTCGTCGCCCGCCGCGTGATCGTCGCGGCACCGCCGCCGATGGTGCTCGGCATCGACTGGTTCCCCAAGCTGCCCACCCGACGGCTGCAGCTGCTGCGCCACCTGGACATGGGCCAGCTGATGAAGTGCGACGCCATCTACCGCACGCCGTTCTGGCGCGCCGACGGCCTCAACGGCTTCGGCCTCAACGACGCGGGCGCGGCCCGCGCCGTGTTCGACAACACCCCCAAGTCCGGCGGGCCCGGAGTGCTGCTCGCATTCGTCGGCGGCTCGACCTGGCGCAAGTACGGCGTCATGTCGAAGGCCGCGCGCCGCAAGCACGTCCTCGAGGGCTTCGCCGAGATGTTCGGCCCCCAGGCGCTGCGGCCGATCGACTACGTCGAGCACGACTGGACCCGCGAGCGCTGGACCGGCGGCGGCCCCACGGCCATCCACGCGCCCGGCACGCTGCTGCAGTTCGGCTCGGCCATCCGCAAGCCGTTCGGGCGGGTCCACTGGGCCGGCACCGAGACGTCGACGTACTGGTCGGGCTACATGGACGGCGCCGTCCGCTCCGGCAAGCGTGCCGCGACCGAGGTCCTGGAGAAGATGTGAGGCGCCTCCTGACCGCACTGTCCTGCGGCGTGCTCGGCGCCGGCCTCCTGGCTGGGCCCGCGCCGGTGGCCGAGGGCGCGCCCCCCAAGTGGAAGACCACGGTCTTCGCGAAGGTGCCCTCCCCCGGCTACCCCGCCTACGTGCACAAGCAACGCAACGGCCGGGTCTACGCCGGCACCTACATCGCCAAGGACAGCACGCAGGCCTCGCGCGTCTTCGAATGGACCGCCGGCGGGATGCTCCTGCGCTCGTGGCCGGTGCCGCACCAGGACCTCGCGGCCGACCACGGCGTGCAGGTCGCCAACCAGACCCGCGACGGGCGGCTGATCCTGCTCGAGACCTCGCGCTCGTCGGTGATGACCCTCAACCCGAAGACCGGCAAGTTCCGCCGGATCGCGAAGATCCCCGGCGGCGGGGTGCCCAACTACGCCACCTGGGGCCCGCAGAACGCGCTCTACGTGACCGACTACTCCGACGGCGTGATCTGGAAGATCTCGCGGCGCGGCAAGGTCACCCGCTGGTTCGACTCCACCGCCCTCGACGGCGTGGAGTTCGGCACCACCGGCATCGTCTACCGCCCGGGCCGCCGCGACTTCCTGATCAGCCAGCAGACCTCTGCCTCCGGAGGCTCGCTGCCCAGCAACGGGCACCTCTTCCGGCTGACCACCCGCGAGGGCGGCCGCGCGGGCGCCCTGTCGACGCTGTGGACCTCGGGCCCAGGCGAGCTACCCGACGGCTTCGGGATCGGCCGGTCCGGCCACGTCTACATCGCGATGGCGGGACTCACCGCCCAGCTGGTCGAGCTGTCCGCGACCGGCACCGAGCTCGACCGCTTCCCGGACACGCCGTTCACCGGCGAGAACGGCTCCCCGATCCCGTTCGACACCCCGTGCAGCGCCACCTTCAGCGGCACCAAGGTGCTCGTCGCCAACCAGTCAGCGGTCCAGGGCGACGCCAGCCACCAGGCGGTCCTAGCGGTCGAGGTCGGCGAGCGGGGACGGCCGCCGTACCTGCCCAAGAAGGCGACGTTCCCCCTGCGCTGACGCGTCGTCGTCGACAATGGCCCCATGAGTGCGCTCGCGGGGCTGGTCGACAAGGGGCTGATGGCGCCGGACTGGGCCGAGGCCCTGGCACCGGTCGACGAGCGGATCGCTCGGATGGGCGCGTTCTTGCGCGAGGAGCTGGCCGCCGGGCGCGACTACCTGCCGGCCGGTGAGCACGTGTTCCGCGCCTTTTCCAGGCCGCTCGCGAGCGTGCGGGTGCTGGTCGTGGGCCAGGACCCCTACCCCACGCCGGGCCACCCGATCGGGCTGAGCTTCGCCGTGGAGGGTCACGTGCGACCGGTGCCGCGCAGCCTGGCCAACATCTACCGCGAGCTCGCCACCGACGTCGGCGTCGTCGCGCCCGCACACGGCGACCTCACCGCCTGGTCGGACCGCGGGGTGATGCTGCTCAACCGGGTGCTCACCGTGCGCCCCGGCGAGTCCGCATCGCACCGCGGCCGCGGCTGGGAGGAGGTCACCGAGTGCGCGATCCGGGCGCTGGCGCGGCGCGGCGGCCCGTGCGCGGCGATCCTCTGGGGCCGGGACGCGCAGTCGCTCAAGCCGCTGCTGACCCCCGTGCCGTGGGTGGAGTCGGTGCACCCGTCGCCGCTCTCGGCGAGCCGGGGCTTCTTCGGCTCCCGCCCGTTCAGCCGCGTCAACCGGCTGCTGACCGACCAGGGCGGGGAAGAGCTGGACTGGAGCCTCCCACTGGAATAAAGTTGAAGCAACAACTATTGAGGTGGACATGGACAACTCACGGATGCCGGCGCTCTACATCGGCCACGGCGCTCCCCCGCTCCTCGACGACCCCATCTGGTCCGGCCAGCTCGCCGCCTGGGCGAAGGACCTCCCACGCCCCAAGGCGATCCTGATCGTCAGCGCCCACTGGGAGTCGGCCCCCGTGAGCCTCAGCGCCAACGGCGCGCCCCTGGTCTACGACTTCGGCGGCTTCGACCCGAAGTACTACCGGATGACCTACGAGACCCCTGACGCCACGGCGCTCGCCCAGCGCGTAGCCGCGATGATGCCGGCGTCCGAGCCGGTGCACCAGCACTCCTCGCGCGGGCTCGACCACGGCGCCTGGGTGCCGCTTCGCATCATGTACCCCGACGGCGACATCCCCGTGCTCCAGATGTCGCTCCCCACGTCGGACCCCGCCCGCCTGCTCAAGCTCGGCGAGCGGCTGCGCCCGCTGCGTGACGAGGGCGTGCTGATCATCGGCAGCGGCTTCCTCACCCACGGGCTGCCGTACCTCAAGGAGTTCCGGATCGAGGCGGCCGCTCCCGGCTGGTCCAAGGACTTCGACGCCTGGGCCGGCGAGGCGCTGGCCCGCGGTGACGTCGACGCCCTGGCCAACTACCGCGCCGAGGCCCCCGGCATGCCGTACGCCCACCCCACTGTCGAGCACTACACGCCGCTGTTCGTCACCCTCGGCGCCGCGACCACCCCCGACGAGCCAGGGCTGCAAGTGATCGACGGCTTCTGGATGGGGTTGTCGAAGCGCAGCCTCCAAGTGGCCTAAGCGGAGGATCCGGACCTTTCGCCGTCGTTCTGGCGAGTTGCAACTGCCCGGAACGACGGCGATCTCAGCATCTGCTGAAATCCGCCGCCAAGCCGCCAAGCCGCCAAGCCGTCAGGCCGTCAGGCCCCGGTGACCTTATCCAGCTCGACGAGGTCCTCCTCGGTGGGCGACCAGCGCAGGGCGCGGGCGTTGGCACGCATCTGTGCACCTGACGTGGCGCCGGAGATCACCGACGACACGCACGGCTGGGCGGCCAGGCCCGCGATCGCCACGTCGAGCACCGACAGGTCGCGGTCGCGGGCGTAGGCCTCGACCGCCTCGATCCGGTCCCAGTCGGCGCCGGCCAGCCACTGCGCACGCGACGGGTCGAGCGCCGCGCGGGAGCCGGCGGGAGCGGCCTCGCCGCGGCGGTACTTGCCGGTGAGCAGGCCGTACTCCAGCGGGAAGAACGGCAGGATGCCGAGCCCGTAGTGGTCGCACGCGGGCGCGACCTCCTCCTCGATGCTCCGGTCGAGCAGCGAGTAGCGGTTCTGCACCGACACGAACCGCTCGAGGCCGGCGGTCCGGGCCGTCCAGTCGGCGTCGGCGATCTGCCAGGCGTCGAAGTTGGAGCAGCCGAGGTAGCCGATCTTGCCCTCGTGGACCAGGTCGGTCAGCACCGACAGGGTCTCCTCGATCGGCGTCACGTCGTCCGGCACGTGGAGCTGGTAGAGGTCGATGTGATCGACCCGGAGCCGCCGCAGCGACCCCTCGACGGCACGGCGTACGTAGCGCCGGGACGCGCGTACGCCGTGGTCGTCGCCGTACTCACCGCGCATGCCCATGCCGAACTTGGTGGCCAGCACGAAGTGCTCACGCTGGCCCTCGAGCGCCTCGCCCAGCAGGGCCTCGCTGCCCCCCGGCGGGTCGCCGTAGGCGTCGGCGGTGTCGAGCAGGGTCACGCCGACGTCGCGGGCGGCGGCGAGGATCTCGCTCACGCCGGCGGCGTCGACCCGGCGGCTCAACGCGTTGCAGCCGATCCCCACGGTGCTGACCATCAGGCCCGAGTCGCCCAGCGCCCGGTACTCCATCTCGCTCATGCGCCCATGCTGCCAGCGCCCATATTTTCGGGCACCGTCATCAGCGCTCGTACGTCGTCCTGGAGCCGCGGCCCGAGCTCGCCCCAGCCCGGCTCGTAGCCGTAGAGCTCGCGCAGCGACACCCGCGAGCGGGTGCCGTCGAGCAGGTCGACGTCCTCGGGGCCGATCAGCCCGGGGTGGACGACCCCCACGGCCTCGCTCACCTTGATCAGGTCGCGCCGCAGCGAGGTGACGTAGTTGGCGGTGCGCACCGACTTGAGCGTCGGGTCGAGGCCACGCTGCAGCCACGCGTTCTGCGTGGCCACGCCGGTCGGGCAGTGGTCGGTGTGGCACTTCTGGGCCTGGATGCAGCCGATCGCGAGCATCGCCTCGCGCCCGACCTGGATCAGGTCGGCGCCGAGCGCGAACGCGACGGTGGCGCTCTCCGGGAGCCCGAGCTTGCCGCCGCCGACGAACGTCACGTCGTCGGTCAGGCCGGCCGCGGCGAAGCGGCGGTAGACCTCGCTGAACGCCACCCGGAACGGGTAGGCCACCGAGTCGGCGAACACCATGGGGGCCGCACCCGTGCCACCTTCGCCGCCGTCGATGTTGACGAAGTCCACGCCGCGCTGGCCCCCGACCATCTGCTCGACCAGGTGGTCCCAGAAGTCCAGGTTGCCGACCGCGGACTTGATGCCGACCGGCAGCCCGGTCTCGGCGGCGAGCAGCTCGACGAAGTCGAGCATCGAGTCGACGCCGTCGAAGACCTGGTGACGGCTGGGCGAGGCGCAGTCGACGCCGGCCTTGATCCCGCGGATCTCGGCGATCTCCTCGCTCACCTTGGCCGCGGGGAGCATGCCGCCGAGCCCCGGCTTCGCTCCCTGGGACAGCTTGATCTCCAACGCCCGCACGGGCGCACCCGCCACCAGGTCCTTGAGCCGCGCGAGGTCGAACCGGCCCTGGTCGTCGCGGCAGCCGAAGTACGACGTACCGATCTGGAACACCAGGTCCCCACCGCTGCGGTGGTACGACGAGAGCCCGCCCTCACCGGTGTTCTGCAGGCAGCCGGCCAGCCCGGCGCCCCGGTTGAGCGCCTCGATCGCGTTGGCCGACAGCGCCCCGAAGCTCATGCCGGAGATGTTGACCGCCGACGGCGGCCGGAACGCCTGGGCCCGGCCGCGCGCGGCGCCGACCACCTTGGCCGCGGGCAGCGGCACCCCCTCGTCGGCGTGCCGACCGGTGGCGGCGCCGGGGCCGGTGAAGGTCCGGTGCTTGATGATCGGGTAGCCGACGACGTTCTCGACGTCGTTGTCGGTGCCGAACCCGAAGTAGGAGTTCTCCAGCTTCGAGGAGGCGTAGACCCAGCGCCGCTGGTCCCGGCTGAACGGCCGCTCCTCGTCGTTCGAGGTGACGATGTACTGGCGCAGCTCGGGCCCGAAGCGCTCCAGCTGGAAGCGCAGGTGCCCGATGACCGGGAAGGTGCGCAGGATGGCGTGCTTGCGCTGGGTGAGGTCGTGTGCGGCCACCGCGCCGAGCGCGGCAGCGCCGAGGGCGGCGACCCGAGTGAGCTTCATGCCCTACAGGTACCCGCAATCGAGCGCCGGCGACAGGGCCACGCCGTACGGCGTCAGCGGATGCGCGTCTTGCGCATCATCCGCAGCCCCGAGAGCATCCCCTTCACATAGGCGTCGTAGTCCTGGCCGGGCCGGGCACCCATGACCTGCTTCTTGAGCACGGCGAGGTTCTGCACGTCGGTGTACTTGGTCAGGCCCTGGTCGCCGTGCCGCGCGCCGACGCCGGACTGCTTGACGCCACCGGACGGCGTGCCCTTCGACGCGAACGCCGTGGCCAGGATGTCGTTGATGTTGACGTTGCCCGACTCGATGCGCCGCGCCACGGACTCCGCCCGGCTGAGGTCGGCGCCCCACACCGAGGCGTTGAGGCCGTACTCCGTGTCGTTGGCCAGGGCGACCGCCTCGTCGACGGTGGAGTAGCGGTGCAGCGCGACGACGGGACCGAAGGTCTCGGTCGCGCCGGCGAGCATGTCCTTGGTGACGCCCTCGAGGATGGTCGGCTCGAAGAACGCCGGGCCGAGGTCCGGGCGGGCCTTGCCGCCGGTGACGACCGTGGCGCCCTTGGCAACGGCGTCCTCGACGTGCGACTGCACGCGGTCCTTGTGGTCGGGCGAGACCAGCGAGCCCATCTCGGGGCCGAAGTCGTACGACGCCCCGACCTTGAGCGCCTCGGCGGCGGCGACGAACTTGGTCTTGAACTCGTCGTAGCGCGACTCGGGCAGGTAGATCCGCTCGATGTGCATGCAGATCTGGCCGGTGTTGCCGAAGACCCCGAACACGGCGCCCTGGACGGTCTCGTCCATGTTGGCGTCGTCGAGGACGATCATCGGGTTCTTGCCGCCGAGCTCGAGGCAGCAGCCGATCAGGTTGCGGCCGGCGCGCTCGCCGATCACCCGACCGGTGGCCGTGGAGCCGGTGAACATCACGTAGTTGGCGTTGTCGATCAGGGTCGGGCCGACGTCCGGGCCCTCGCCGCAGACGACCTGGAAGAGGCCCTTGGGCAGCCCCGCCTCCTCGAGCATCGAGATGCCGTAGAGGGGCGACAGCGCGGTCTTGTTGTCGGGCTTGAGCACGACGCCGTTGCCGGCGATCAGCGCGGTGATCGCGTCGGACATGCCGGTGGCGAAGGGGAAGTTCCACGGCGCGATCACGCCGACGACGCCCTTGGGCTGGCGGATCTCGGTGGAGGTCGTCAGGAACGGGACCGGCCCGCCGCGCTTGGTCGACGCCAGCAGCTTGGGCGCCCGCTTGATGTAGTGGCTCATCACCATGGGCGGGTCGCAGCTCTCCTCGATCGCCATCCGCCGGTTCTTGCCGCTCTCGACCTGGATCAGGTCGGTCGTGGTGACCGCGTTGTCGAGGAAGAGCTTGTGCGCGCGCTTGAACACCGCCAGCCGCTTGGACAGCGGCCACTTCGCCCACTCGTGCTGCGCCTTGCGTGCCGAGGCGAAGGCCTGCTCGATGTCGGCCGGGGTCGACTGCGGCAGCTCGACGAGCACCTCGCCGGAGTAGACCTCGGTCAGCTTCCACGTGCCACCGCTGGTCGAGGGCACCCGGGAGACGAGCTTCTGGAGGAAGGCGTCGGTGATCGACGCGGGCCGCTGGAGGGTCATGAGTCGATATCCCTTAGAGAGTGTGGCCGAGGACGATGTCGGCGCCGCGCTCGCCGATCATGATCGCGGGCGCGTTGGTGTTGCCGCCGGTGATCGACGGCATGATCGAGGCGTCACACACGCGCAGCCCCTCGATGCCGCGGACCTTGAGGTCCGGGCCGACGACCGCGAGGTCGTCGACGCCCATCCGGCAGGTGCCGACGCCGTGGTAGACCGACGTGGCGCGGTTGAGGATCGCGTCGCGCAGCGCCTGCCCCTGGAGGTTCTTGCCGGGGTGCAGCTCCTCCTTCACGGCACCGCCGAAGGCGGCCCCGCCCATGATCTCGCGGACCATCTCGGAGCCCTCGGCGAGCACCTCGAGGTCGGACGGGTCCGCGAGGTACTGGAAGTCGATCAGCGGCGCGGCCTTCGGGTCGGACGACGCGAGGCGCAGCGTGCCGCGGCTCTTGGGGTAGATCAGCGTCGACAGCAACGTGATCGACGTACGCGGGTCGACCTTGTGCTGGATCGGCTCGTCCTGGTTGGGCGAGACGTAGGACCACGGGAGCAGGTGCAGCTGGAGGTCGGGTACGTCGGTCGCCTGCGACGTACGCAGGAACGCGACCGCCTCGAACACCGAGTTGGCCAGGAACGTCTTGCCGGGCCGCAGCGCCTCCTTGGCCACGCCCTTGGCGAAGAAGAACGCGTTGCCGCGCATCTTCGACGTCGTAGTGTGGAAGGTCAGCGCGTGGAACATGTGGTCGTGCAGGTTGTCGCCCACCGGCAGGTCGGCGAGGACCTTGATGCCGTGGTCGTTGAGGTGCTGCGCGTGGCCGACGCCCGACAGCATCAGGAGCTGGGCCGAGCCGACGAAGCCCGCGGAGAGGATGACCTCCTTGCCGGCGCGCACGGTGCGCCGGGAGCCGTCCTTGTCGGTGACCTCGACGCCGGTCGCCCGGCCGTTCTCGATGTTGACCTTGGTGACGAGCACCTCGGACTGCAGCTGCAGCGTCGGCACGTCGAGGTGGTGGATGTAGCCGCGCGAGGCGCTGTAGCGCAGGCCGTCAGCGGCGTTCTGCTGCATCCGGCTGACGCCCTCCTGCGACTCCGCGTTGTAGTCGTCGAGGATCTTCACGCCGAGGGTGTCGGCGGTGGCCTGGATGAACTGGAGCGAGCCCTCCTGCGGGGCCTTGTTGCGGGTGATCTTGATCGGCCCGCCGGAGCCGCGGTACTGGTTGGCGCCGCCCTCGAAGTCCTCCATGCGCTTGTAGGACTCGTTGACCTCGTCGGCCGACCAGCCGGTGTTGCCCTCGGCGGCCCAGGAGTCGTAGTTGGCGCGGTTGCCGCGCACGTAGACCATGCCGTTGATGGAGCTGGAGCCGCCGACGACCTTGCCGCGCGGGACCGGCATCTTGCGGTCGAGCAGGTGCTTCTGCGGCGTGGAGTAGAAGCCCCAGTCGACGCGCGCCTTGATCTGCGGCACGGAGTGCATCGGGCCGATCATCCCCGGCTTCTTCACGAGGTACTGCTCGTCGCTCTTGCCCGCCTCGAGCACGATCACGCTGGCCCCTGACTGGGCCAGGCGACCGGCGATGGCGGCGCCGGAGCTGCCAGATCCGACGACCACGTAGTCGGCTTCGTTCAGTTGGGGGGCAGCCTTGGCCATAGTTCAGAGTTCCTCGTCTGGTCGGGGTGATGCCGGTCATAACTGTAACGCGTTCTAGTTTGCCCCGTACAGGCCTCCCACAGGAGGATCACCTCGTGCAGATCCTCTCGATCCAGTCCTCCGTGGCCTACGGGCACGTCGGCAACTCCGCCGCCGTCTTCCCCCTCCAGCGGCTGGGCCACGAGGTGTGGCCGGTGATCACCGTGCACTTCTCCAACCACACCGGGTACGGCGCGTGGCGCGGCCCGCTGCTCGCGCCGGACGACGTGGCCGAGGTGATCGCCGGGATCGGCGACCGGGGCGTGCTCGGCCAGGTCGACGCGGTGCTGTCCGGCTACCAGGGCGACCCCGCGATGGGCGCCGTGATCCTCGACGCGGTCGCGACCGTCAAGGCGGCCAACCCCGACGCGGTCTACTGCTGCGACCCGGTCATGGGCGACATCGGCCGCGGGATGTTCGTGCGCCCCGGCATCCCGGAGTTCCTGCGCGACACGGTCGTCCCGGCCGCCGACATCATCACGCCCAACCACTTCGAGCTCGACTTCCTCGCCGGCACGACCACCGTCACCACGGGCACCCTCGACGAGGTGCTGGCCGCGGTGGACGCCGTGCGCGCGCAGGGACCACGCGACGTACTCGTGACCAGCGTGCTGCACACCGGCTCCGCGCCCGACACCCTCGACGTGGTCGCCGTCTCCGACGAGGGCGCGTGGGCGGTCACCACCCCGCTGCTGCCGATCACGCCCAACGGCTGCGGCGACGTCACCGCCGCGCTCTACCTCGCCCACCTGCGCACCACCGGCTCGCCGGCGGTCGCCCTGGGCCGCACCACGTCGTCGGTCTTTGCGATCCTCGAGGCCACCCTGGCCGCGGGCACCCGCGAGATCCAGCTGGTCGCCGCCCAGGACGCGATCGCCGAGCCGCCGGAGCGGTTCGAGGTGCGCACGCTGCGCTGACCGGGCACCCGCAGAGCCGCGTGAGAGAATCGAACTCTCGACATTCGCTTTACAAGAGCGACGCTCTGCCATCTGAGCTAACGCGGCACGCACCCGCAGAGGTGCCCGCACATGCTAGTTGCCCCCGTACGGGTCGTGTGCCCGAGGGAGCGCTCGGGCGCACTCTGGGGCACACGACCCTGTCGTCGCGGCCGCCGGACCCTTTGGCACACTCGGCCGGTGACCGACGCACCCGCTGCCGACGCCCCGGACGAGAGCCGGGCCGCGCGGATCCTGGTCCTGGTCGGCATCGTGGTGCTGGCGTTCAACCTGCGACCCGCCGCGGTCAGCGTGGGGCCGGTGCTCGCCGAGATCCGCGACGGACTGGGCATGACCGGCACCGAGGCGGGCGTCCTGACGGCCCTGCCGGTCGTGGCGTTCGCGGTCTTCGGCGCACTGTCCCCGCGGATCGCCGCCCTGGTCGGTTCGCACCGCCTCACCCTGCTCGCGCTGGTCGGCGTGGTGGTCGGCCTCTACGGCCGCAGCCGGGTCGACTCGGTGGTGCCGTTCCTGGCGCTGTCACTGCTGGCGCTGGCCGGGATGGCGACCGCCAACGTCCTGCTGCCCTCGCTGGTCAAGGCGCACTTCCCGGACCGGATCGGTCTGCTCACCGCGCTCTACTCCACCGCGCTGGCGATCGGCCTGACCGCGGCCTCGGTGACCACCGTGCCGATCAGCGACGCGCTCGGCGACTGGCGGGACGGCCTGGCCGTCTGGGCGATCACCGCGGCGATCGCCGCTCTCCCGTGGCTGGCCCTCCTCCGGCACGACCGGCCGCACGCCGACCCCGACCGCGAGGGACATGCCCCCATCTCGCTGCGTGCGGTGGCGCGCACGCGGATCGGCGTACTGATGGCGCTGTTCTTCGGGCTCCAGTCGATGCAGGCCTACGCGATCTTCGGCTGGTTCGCGGCGATCTTCCGCGACTCGGGCTTCTCGCCGGGTGAGGCCGGCGCCCTGCTCGGCGTGGTGACCGGCGTGAGCATCCCGCTGTCGTTCGTGGTCCCGTCGCTGGCCTCCCGGATGCACGACCAGCGCCCGTTGGTCTGGGCGGTGATCGGCTGCTACCCGCTGGGCTACGCCGGGATGATCGCCGCACCCGAGGACGCCGCTGTGCTCTGGGCGGTGCTGCTGGGAATCGGCACCTGCGCGTTCCCGCTGGTGCTCACCCAGATCAACCTCCGGACCCGCACCCCGGCCGGCACCGCGGCGCTGTCCGGCTTCACCCAGTCGACGGGCTACCTGCTGGCGGCCGTCGGGCCGTTCGGGTTCGGCCTGCTCCACGACCTGTCGGGCGGCTGGGACCTGCCGCTGCTCGCGATGGCCGCGCTCACGGTGCCGCTGCTGGTCGTCGGGCTCGCGGTGGCCCGCCCGGCGTACCTCGAGGACCAGCTCGCCGCTCGCGAGGCGAGCTAGCTCATGCCGCCGTCGAAGGCGAGGATCGCGCCGGTGATCATCCGGGCGTCCTTCGAAGCGAGGTAGACGATCGCGGAGCCGATCTCGGCGGGGGCGATGGCCCGGCCGGGCAGCATCATCATCAGCCGGTCGGCCACCCGCGGGTCCAGGTCGTCGGGGAAGATGCTCGCCACGTGCGACACGATCGGGGTGTCGACGGTGCCGGGGCAGATCGCGTTGACCCGGATGTTGTCCGGCGAGAGCTCGAGCGCGAGCGCCTTGGTGAGCATGGTCAGCCCGCCCTTGGCGGCGGCGTACGCCGTGGCGTAGGGCTGGGCGACGTTGCCGGCCACCGACGAGACGTTGACGATGTTGCCGCGGCACGCCTTCAGGTAGGGCATGGCCGCCTGCATCATCATGAACGGGCCCTTGAGGTCGACCGCGTGCACGCGGTCCCACTCAGCGTCGCTGATCTGCTCGAACCGCCCGAACTGCACGATGCCGGCCACGTTGGCGAGCACGTCGATGCGTCCGTGCGCGGCGCAGACCGCGATCGCCGCGTCGACCGAGGCGCGGTCGCCGACGTTGCACTCGACGTAGGTGACGTCGTCGGGCACGGTCGGCTGGATGTCGAGCCCGAACACGAGGTCGCCAGCGTCGCGGAACAGCTCCGCGGTGGCGAAGCCGATGCCCGACGCCGCTCCCGTGATGACGACGACACGCTGGCTCGGGGCGGGAGTCTCACTCATGCCGCGGACCCTACCAGCGAACTAGAACACGTTCTAGATATCCGCCGAGTTGAAGTCGAGTTGAGGTCCGGGCAGGGTGGGGCGGGTGGCGGAGCTGACGGTGGGACAACTCGCGGAGAGGTCCGGGGTGGCGCCGAGCGCGATCCGGTTCTACGAGTCTCGGGGGCTGGTGCACTCCCGGCGTACGACGGGCAACCAGCGACGCTACGCGCAGGCGGAGCTGCGGCGGGTGGCGTTCATCCGGACCGCGCAGCGGGTCGGGCTGACCCTCGACGAGATCTCCGACGCGCTCGCCACCCTGCCCGACGGCCGGGTGCCGACGAAGTCCGACTGGCACCGCATCAGCCTGGCCTGGCGCCCCCGGCTCGACGAGCAGATCCGGCGGATCGAGCTGCTGCGCGAGCGCCTCGACGGGTGCATCGGCTGCGGCTGCCTGAGCCTGCGCTCGTGCGCCCTCAACAACCCCGGCGACGAGGCCGCCGGGCGCGGCACCGGCGCCGTCCTCCTGGAGCCGTGACGACGGTGAGCCTCCTGCACGAGCCGCACCACGACGGCTCCCCCCTCTACGTGAGCGACGACCACCCGGCGCCCGGCGGCCGCGTCCGGCTACGACTGCGCACCTCCTCCGACGACCCGGTCGAGCGGGTCTGGGTGCGCACGACGTACGACGCCGAACCGGTCTTCCACGAGTGCGCGGTCGAGGAGACCGCGGACGACACGGTCTGGTGGTCCGGCGAGGTGCTGGCACACAACCCCGTCACCCACTACCGCTTCCTGCTGTCCGGGCCCGGCGGCCAGCGCTGGCTCACCGCGGCCGGGGTGGTCGACCACGACCCCCCGGACACGTTCGACTTCACGGTCTCCTCCCACGACCCGCCGCCCGACTGGGGACGCGACGCAGTCGTCTACCAGGTCTTCCCCGACCGCTTCGCCCGCTCCGCGCGCGCCGACGAGCGGCCGACTCCGACGTGGGCGGTTGCTGCGACGTGGGACGACGAGGTCGTGTTCGAGCTCGACGACCCGCGCACCGCGACCCAGCTCTACGGCGGCGACCTCGACGGCGTCGTCGAGCACCTCGACCACGTGGCCGCGGTCGGCGCCACGGTGCTCTACACGACGCCCGTCTTCCCCGGCGAGAGCAACCACCGCTACAACGCCTCCACCTTCGAGGGTGTCGACCCCGTGCTCGGCGGCGACGAGGCCTACGCCCGGCTCAGCACCGCCGTCCACGACCGCGGCTGGCGGATCCTCGGCGACCTCACCACCAACCACACGGGCGACACCCACGAGTGGTTCCTCGACGCCGCCGACCCGGCGTCGGACCGACGTACCTGGTACCACTTCGCCGCCGACGGCAGCTACGAGTGCTGGATGGGCTGGCGCAGCCTGCCCAAGCTCAACCTCGACGAGCCCGGCGCGCGCCGGGCGATGGTGAGCGGGCCCGACAGCGTCGTCGCCCGCTGGCTCCGGCCGCCGTACGCCGTCGACGGGTGGCGCATCGACGTCGCCAACATGACCGGCCGGCTCGGCGCCGTCGACGTCAACCGCGCCGTCGCCCAGGACGTACGCCGCACGGTCGCCGCCGAGCGCCCCGACGGGCTGGTGATCGGCGAGCACAACCACGACGCGTCGGGTGACCTCGACGGCGACGGGTGGCACGGGACCATGAACTACTCCGGCTTCGCCTGGCCGGTCTGGTCGTGGCTGCGCGACCCCGACTCCCCCGCCCGGCCGTTCGGCCGGCCCGTGCCCGTGCCGCGCCGTCCCGGGCCGCAGGTGCAGCGCTCGCTCCGCGAGTGGCTGGCTCGCTACGGCTGGCGCGCCAGCACCACGTCCTGGAACGTGCTCGGCTCCCACGACAGCGCCCGCATCCGCACCGTCGTCGGCGACCCCGCGACCCACCGGCTGGCGGTCGGCCTGCAGTTCACGCTGCCGGGCGTGCCGATGATCTTCGCCGGCGACGAGATCGGGCTCCAGGGCGTGGCCGGCGAGGACTCCCGCCGCCCGATGCCCTGGCACCACCCCGACACCTGGGACCACACCACGCTCGCGACGTACGGCGCACTCGCGCGGGCGCGCGCCGAGCACGTCGCGCTGCGCCGCGGCGGCCTGCGCTGGGCCCATGTCGACGACGACACGATGGTGTTCCTGCGCGAGCACCCCGACGGGTCGGTGCTCGTCTGCGCGCGGCGCGCCCCCGGTCCGGCCATCGACCTGCCGGTCGAGCTCGGCGAGGTGGTCGTCTCCACCGAGGCCGATCCGGTCGGCCCGCAGGCGGCCGGACACCTCGGTCTGACCATCTATCGGGTCTAGGTTGGCCCGATGGCGCTCCACTTCGTGGCCAACCGGCCCGACCCCGCGCTGCTGAGCCTGCCGTGGTCGACCCCGCT
Organism: Nocardioides szechwanensis; assembly: GCF_900103935.1. Taxonomy (GTDB): domain Bacteria; phylum Actinomycetota; class Actinomycetes; order Propionibacteriales; family Nocardioidaceae; genus Nocardioides; species Nocardioides szechwanensis. The sequence goes on along the minus strand of NZ_FNIC01000005.1, from coordinate 21,677 downwards.
CGAGGACTGGACCGACGACTACGTCGTGCCGCTGCCGCGCGGCCTGTCCCGGCACGTCGTACGGATCGTGCGCCTCGGCCCGCGCACCTACGCCGTCAAGGAGACCGTCGACGAGATCGCGTTCCGTGAGTACCGCCTGCTCCGCGACCTCCAGCGGCTAGGGCTCCCCGCCGTCGTGTCCCAGGGGGTGGTCACCGGCCGGGTCGACGCCGCGGGAGAGGAGCTCCCTGCGGCGCTGCTGACCGAGCACCTGCAGTTCTCGCTGCCCTACCGCAGCCTCTTCGCCCACGGTCTCGACGCCGACAACGTGCCGTCGCTGATCGACGCCCTGGTGGTCCTGCTGGTGCGGCTGCACCTGGAGAACTTCTTCTGGGGCGACGTCTCGCTCTCCAACGTGCTGTTCCGCCGCAACGCCGGCGGCTTCGCTGCCTACCTCGTCGACGCCGAGACCGGCGAGCTGCGCAGCAGCCTGTCACCGCAGATGCGCGAGTACGACCTCACGATCGCCACCGAGAACGTCTTCGCCGAGCTGCTCGACCTCCAGGCCAGCGGGTCGCTCGACGAGCACGCCCACGCCCTGGAGATCGCCCGCTCGATCAGCGAGCGGTACGACGCCCTCTGGGCCGAGCTGACCGACGTCGAGGAGTTCTCGGCCGAGGAGATGTGGCGCATCGAGCAGCGCATCGAGCGCCTCAACGAGCTCGGCTTCGACGTCGACGAGCTCGACATCGTCACCGACCTCGGCGGCGACCAGGTCCGGATCCAGCCCAAGGTGGTCGAGCTCGGCCACCACTGCCGCGAGCTCCAGGCGCTCACGGGGATCAACGCCGAGGACGGCCAGGCCCGGCGACTGCTCAACGACATCGCGTCGTTCACCGCCCACTACGACCTCGGCCGCGAGGACAAGACCCTGGTCGCCAACCGCTGGCTCACCCGGATCTGGGAGCCGCTGGTCGCGATGATCCCGGCCGACCAGCGGGGCAAGCTCCCGCCCGCGGAGTTCTTCCACGAGGTGCTGGTGCACCGGTGGTACCTCTCCGAGCGTGCCGGCCACGAGGTCAACATCTTCGACACCGCCCGCGACTACATCGCCAACGTCCTCCCCAGCCGCCCCGACGAGGCCCTCACCACTCCTCCGAGTTGACCCGCCCGAAACTGACCAAAATCACCGTTGACGAAGTCAGCTCACGGCTTGCAGACGCGGCAGGCGGTGAGGTTGGGGTTGTCGCCGGCGGGGGCCAGGTCCTCGCGGTGGGCGATCAGGGCGCAGTCGCGGCGGTGGATGGTGGTGCCGTTGCCGGCGACGACGGGCAGCGCCGAGGTGTCGACGCCCTTCTCGCTGAGCGCCGCCGAGCGCGAGGTCACGTCGGCGAGGACCAGCAGGGTGTCGGCGAGGCGCTTGGACGCCGCCCGGTTGTCGTCGGCGATCCGCGCCAGCCAGGCCCCGAAGTACAGGAACCCGCCGCAGAACGTCAGCGCCAGACCGAGGAAACCACCGGAGTAGGCGTAGGCCTCACGGTCGAAGTCGAAGACCGCGTTGGCCACTCCGTAGTAGCCGAGCAGGATCACGATGATGCCCGTGGGCATCAGGATCGCGCCCATCCAGAACAGCACCAGCTGGAGCAGCTGGGAGTAGTTGTTCTTCAGGGGGGCGGCGCCCGAGCCACTGCGGGTCCCGGCGCGCGGGAGCGCTCCGGCGTTGAGGCTGCCCGTGCGGGCGCCGCTGGCGGGGGTGGTCGTGGTGCTCATGGTGGTCATGCCTTTCGGAGGTCGGGCAGGCCGCTGTCGAGGCCGTGGGAACAGGCACCGCCGCCGCCGAGGGCGAGCGCGCCGATGCGACGCATGTAGCTGCCGGCGAGGACAGCACCGGCGAGGCCGGCCATCAGGAGCAGCCCCGGGATGGAGAACAGCTTGGGCAGTCCGGAGGTGAGGGCCGCGTCGACCGGCAGCTCACCGGCGACCGGCGCGCTGTCGGCGCCCGGCACGGTCGGGGTGCTGGAGGCCGGCGGGGCGGAGACGCCGCCCGTGCTGCCACCGGTGTTGCCGCCGGCGGCGCCGCCCTCGCCCTCGGGCTCCGGCTCCGGCTCGGTGGTCGGGGTCGGTACGTCGATGCCCTGGACCGTGTCGACGGTGCCGTCGGCGACCGCCAGGTTGACCTTGACCCGCGAGGACAGGTTGGCGGCCGACAGCAGGGCGCTCTTGAGGGGGCCGAGGTCGTCGGGCAGCTCGATGAAGATGTCGTTGAGCGGCAGCTGGGTGAGGACCTTGTTGACGGTCTTGAGGTCGATCTCGACCGTCAGGCCGACCACACGGCTGTGAGCGCTGTCGCCCTCGAACTCGTAGACCGGTTTGGGTGTCGAGAAGGTGATGCCGAGCTCTGCGAGCGCGGCCTTCGGCTCGTCGGGCAGGCCGGGGATCTCGGCGTTCTGGCCGCCACCCTCGAACCCGTCGGGACCGAAGCGGAACTTCTGGCCGGCGATGGTGACCACGCCGTAGTCGGCGACCCCCTCGGCGCTGCCCTTCTTGCCGTTGCTCCGGGCCACGGCCTCGGCCCGCACGTTGCCGATCTTGACGATGCCGCCGAGCAGGCTGACCTCGCTGACCGCGGCGCGGTTGACGCCCTCGACGAGGGAGTCGGTGTTGACGATGCTGCTGTTGGAGCTGTAGCCGCCGATGTCGACGACCGCGGCCAGCGCGGCCGGGATCGGGCAGGGAGTCTCCTCCTCGGCTGCGGCCTGCTCCTCGGTCCCCGCCGCCGCGGCGGGCTCGGAGGAGGTGGACGAGGTGCCGGTCAGGCTCGACGTCAGCGACCCGAGCAGCGGCACCGGGAGCTCGGGGAGGCCGGGAGTGCCGCCGCCCTCGCCGCCGCCGCCCTCGGCGTCGTCGCCCTGGGTCTCGCAGTCGGTGGAGTACGCCGTGGTGGCGTAGACCTTGCCCTCGTCGGCGCCGGTGCGCTGGATCGTGCCGGGGAACGGCTCGTCCATCTCCGTCTCGGGGCCGGACGGGTAGTTGGAGTTGACCTGGATCGGGTAGCCCTGGGCCGCGATCGGGCCGGAGATCTCGGCCGGCAGGCCGAGGTTCTCGAAGACCGTCTTCGCGCCCTCGCCCAGCGAGTCGCCCGGCCAGATCCAGCTGGACCGGCCGCTCGCGCTGCCGGAGTCGGCCTCGACGTGGCTGTAGCCCAGCAGGAACTCCGCCTGCGGGGTCGACGGGATCGGGATGGTCGGCTCGTAGAGCTCGATCTCGATCGGGGATCCCCACACCTCGGCGGCGAACCCGCTGAACGCGGGGTCCTCGGCGGATGCAGCGGCGGCGCTGCCGCCACCGAGGGGCAGCGTCGCCCCGACCAGCGCGGCGGAGACGAGGGGCAGGGCGAGAGTGAGCGAACGCCGCTTCATGCGGCACCTCCGAGGATGACGTCGGACATGGTTTCCATGATTTCGTCGGGCTCCCCGGAGGCCACCACGCGTCCGCCGGACATGACGGCTGCGTAGTCGGACACACGGAGGGCGGTGCGGGCGAACTGTTCGATGCACAGGATCGAGACACCGCTCGACGCGATCTGGGCGACGGTGTCGTAGAGCTCGTCCACGATCAGCGGGGCGAGCCCCATCGAGAGCTCGTCGAGCAGGAGCAGCGCCGGGTCGGAGGCGAGCGCCCGCGACATGGCGAGCATCTGCTGCTCGCCGCCCGACATCGTCCCGGCCAGCTGCGAGCGACGCTCGAGCAGGCGCGGGAAGTAGGTGAAGGCCGTCTCCAGGACCGCCTCGGCCGGCACGCCGGCGTACGACATGAGGGTGAGGTTCTCCTGGACCGTGAGGTTGGGGAACACCGAGCGGCCCTCGGGCACCGTGCACAGCCCGATCCGGGCGAGCTCCTCGGGGGCGGCGTTGCGCACGTTGACGCCACCGAGGTGGATGTCGCCGTCGGTCGCCTTCTTCTGGCCGCTGATCACCTTGACCAGGGTCGACTTGCCGGCGCCGTTGGGGCCCAGCAGGGCCATCACCGCGCCCTTGGGTACGGCGAGGTCGACGCCACGCAGGACCTCGATCCGGCCGTAGGCCGCGTGGAGGTCGACGACCTCGAGGATCGGAACACTCATCGTCCGGCCTCCCTCGTGCCTACTGCCCCGGCGACGACCGGGATCTCTGTGGTGACGTCGACCGCGGGCAGGTCATGACGCGTCTCGTCGGACATTTCACTTTCCTCCACGTCGGAGTAGCCGAGGTAAGCCTTCTGCACCAACGGGTCGGAGCGGATCGCGGTGGGCAGGCCCGAGGCGATCACCTGGCCGAAGTCGAGGACGTGGATGACATCGCAGACCGCCATCACGAGGTCCATGTCGTGCTCGACCATGAGCACGCCGCGCCCCTCCGCGGCGAGGTCCTTGAGGAGGTCGCCGAAGCTGTCGGTCTCGGTCTCGTCAAGCCCGGACGACGGCTCGTCGAGCAGCAGCAGCTTGGGGTCGCCGGCCAGGCACCGGGCCAGCTCGAGCAGCCGGGCCGTGCCCGTGGGGATCGAGTCGGCACGCTCCTGGGCGTAGCCGGCGATGCCGACCCGCTCGAGCAGGGCGTCGATGTCGGCCCTGCCGGGCTTGACGAGGCCCGCCAGGCCGCGGTGGATGTCGAGGGCGACGCGCACGTTGTCGCGCACGGTCAGCGACCCGAAGGCCTCGAGCCGCTGGAACGTCCGGGCCATGCCGCGCTTGGAGCGGCGGTGGACCGGCGTGGAGTTGACCGTCTTGCCGTCGAAGCGGACCTTGCCCTCGGTGGGCTTCTGCAGGCCGCTGATGACGTTGAAGCAGGTGGTCTTTCCGGCACCGTTGGGTCCGATCAGACCGGTGATCCGGCCCGCCTCGGCGGTGAAGCTCGCGTGGTTGACAGCGGTGACTCCACCGAACTGCACCACGACGTCGTCAACCTCGAGTAGCGACATGCGCACCCACCTCCCTCACGGGCTCGACCGGCCCATCGACTGGCCCAACGGCTGAGCCGTTGTCCAACAGCGCGACCTCGACCGACCCGTCGTCGACCGGTCCTTGATCTGGGTCCGGCTCGCCGCGGCCCGGCAGGACCGGCAGCTTGGCCCGGATCTGCGAGCCCAGCCGGCTCTCGCCCATCCGGCCGAGCCGGAAGAGCAGGTTGGCCAGGCCGTTGGGGTCGCGGCCGGCGAAGACGGCTCCGAACCCGATGATCGCGAAGAGGAGCCCGCCGAGCTGCGGGTCGCCGCTCGAGAGCACGGGCAGCAACATCAGGCCGGTGCCGCCGAGGACCGCCCCGGTCACCGAGGTGACACCGAAGACGACCGCGAGCAGCAGCAGCGGCAGGCTGTTGAAGGACTGGAAGTCGGCGCTGCCGATGGTGCCCCGGAGCCCGGCGAACAGCGCGCCCGCGAGACCGGCGATACCGGCTGACATCCCGAACAGGCCAACCCGGAACCACCGGATGTCCAGGCCGAGCGTGCCGCACGCGGCCGGGCTGTCGCGCATCGCGATCAACATCCGCCCGATCACCCCACGGCGCAGCAGCAGCAGCCCGAAGGCCACCAGCACCAGGAACACGGCCATCGTGAAGACGTAGGCCCCGGTGGACTCGATCGACAGGCCCAGGATGCCCAGGCGCCCCGCCGGCAGAGTGCCGTTGAAGCCGAACGCGAAGTCGGCCTGGAAGATCATCTTGTCCATGATCGAGGCGAAGGCGAGCGTCGAGAGGGCGAGGTAGAGCCCGGTCAGCCGCAGCACTGGCAGCGCCACCAGGGCACCCACTCCGGCGGCGATCAGCGCGGACAGCAGCAGGCCGTAGAGGTTGGGCTGCTCGAGCTTGGCGTAGGCCAGCGCGCCGACCCCGGCGAAGGTGAGCTGCGCCAAGGACACATGCCCGCCGTAGCCGGTGAGCAGCACCAGCGAGAGCATCACGATCGCGTACGTCGCGGCGGTCCCGACCAGCAGCAGGTCGGCCTCGCTGCGCCACCCGGCGAGCAGGGCCACGAACGCCAGCAGCGCGCCGGCCCAGCCGAGGCACTTGGTCAGCGACGGCAGCGGCGCGGACACGATGCCCTTGACCTGCCCGATCCGCAGCTGGGCCTGGGGCATCAGGACGATCACGGCGAAGAGGAACAGCGCGGGCACGACGTTGCGGACGCTGTTGAGCAGCCCCTCGGTCGGCAGGTACGCCGAGGCGTACGACGTCAGCAGTCCCAGGGCCATGGCGCCGGCGAACGTCAGCGGCAGGCTCTTGAGGCGACCGAGCATGGCGGCGGCGTAGGCGTTGATGACCAGCAGCGTGAGCGCGTAGTAGTCGAGACCGACGACGGAGACCAGGAGCACGCCGGCCAGCGCGGCCAGCGAGATGCCGATCGCCCACGAGAGGGAGGCGACCCGCTCGGGGCGGCCGCCGAACAGCTTGAGCAGCTCGGGGTTGTCGACGCTGGCCCGCATCGCCGTCCCGATCCGGGTGCGGTTGAGCAGCAGGTAGAGCAGCACCGCGACCACGACCGAGCACAGGATCGTGATGACCTGGTGGCCGGTGATGAAGGTCTCGCCGATCTGGAAGCTCTTCTCCGGCCAGAAGGGCGCGACGTAGCGCGCGGCCGGCGGCCACAGCTGCTGAGCCAGGCCGATCAGCCCGACGAACAGACCCACCGTCACGACCAGCGCGACCGACACGGGCCCCTCACCGAGACCCTTGGTGACGAACCGAGCCACGAGCCACCCCGTCGCCGGGGCCACCACCAGGAGCACCAGCGCCAACGACACCCACGTGGGAAAGCCCTGCCGGGTGACGAAGTCCCAGTAGACGAACGCCATCACCATGCCGAACGCGCCGTGCGCGATGTTGAAGACGCGCGTGGTCGTGTAGGTCAGGACCAGGCCGCTCGCCGCGATGGCGTAGGCGGCGCCGGAGACCAGGCCGAAGATCGTGAACGAGACGAAGGAGCTCATGTCAGCCCCCCACGTTCGACATGGAGCCGCACAGGAACTCGCCAGAAGACACCTTGGACCACTTCCCACCGTTGAGCTGGATGATCGACGCGCAGTTGGCGGTCGTCTTGGCACCGACGTCCTGAGGGACGTGCATGCCGTTGGCGGTCCAGTCACGGACCTTCGCAAGCGCCGCCAGCAGCGTCTTGCGGTCGAGCTTGCCGCCGAGCTTGACCGCCTCCTCGACGAAGAGGCGGGTGGCCGACCAGGCGTAGACGCCGTAGATGTTGGGGGTGGCGCCGGGGGCGACCTGGTCGAGCCAGGCGCGGTAGAGCTTCATCTCCGCGATGGAGAAGTCGTCGAAGAGGTTGGTCTGCGAGTAGACGTACGAGCCCTCGCCGACGTCGCCGGCCTCCTCGACGTAGCGCTCGTCGTAGATCGTGGCGTCCTGGAGGAACACCTTGGGCTCGAAGCCCTGCTGGGCCATGGCCTGCTGGAGCTTGACCGTGAACTGGTAGGGCCCGGTGTAATTGACGAACTGGATGCCGGCGTCCTTCATCTGCTGGACGTAGGGCGCGAAGTTGAACTCCGAGACGTCGATGCTCTTGAAGTAGTCGATGTTCCAGCCGTTGGCCGTCCAGGCCTTCTGGAACGCCTCGGCGTTCTCGGGGGCGGCACCGGCGTTCACGTAGAGCATGCCGACGTGCTTGACGGCCTCCGGCTCCTTCTTCAGCCAGAACTGCGGCATCGCGTTGGGCACCTGGCCCGGGCGTACGCCGTAGGCGGCGTAGCAGGTCGTGCAGTTGGTTCGCTCGGTCGACAGGGAGTAGGCACGCAGGTCGGGCAGCCCGCAGTCCTGCGCGGCCGCGGCACCGCCGTAGTCGAAGGCCGACTGGGAGCCGACGGCGGCGAACGACTCGTCACAGGCCCGGTTGTAGGCCTGCTGGTCGGCACCCGCGTCGGCGCGACTGTCGAGGAGCAGCACGTCGAGCGTGCGGCCGCAGATGGTCTCGGTCGAGTTGAAGTACGCCGCGAACGCGCGGGTCGCCTGCTGGGCGGACTCGAAGATCCCGGGCACCGGGCCGGAGATGTCGGAGACGTTGGCGAGGGTGATCTTGTCGTCGGTGATGCCGGTGGCGTTCTTGAACCCGTCGCAGCTGGCGGCCGGGGCACCGCCGTCGGGCGCGTTCTCCTCGGTGCCGGTCCCCTCCGCACCCGGGGCGCCGGGCGCGGCGCCGGTGTCGGACCCGGACCCGGTGTCGGTGCCGGTGCCCGGTACGCCGGAGTCGGTGCCCGGGACGCCGGAGTCGGTGCCCGGGACGGTCCCGCCAGGGACGCTCCCGTCGGCCCCAGGAGCGGCGGCGCCGGGGGCGACACCCCCGTCGACCGCGGAGACCTGCTCGGGATCGAGCTGGGAGCCGCACGCCGCCAGCGTCGCCACGAGGGCGAACGCGGCCAGGGCGCGAGCCCCGGCAACCCCGGCGACGGGGCCTCGTCTCAGCCGAACCATTGCTTCCTCCACTGAACTAGAACGCGTAGCAGATCAACGACTGTGGGCACCCGAGGTGACGGTCGTCACCCACCCGCCCACGAGTGGTCTGGTCACCCGTTGGTGAGCCCCGAGCACAGGTACTTCTTCTGACCGTCCACCGGGCTCCAGCGGCCGTCGTTGAGCTGGATGAAGCGCCAGCACTCACCGGTCTGCTTCGGCCCCACGTGCTGGGGCGCGTGCATCCCCTCGGAGGTCCAGTTGTCGGTCTTCTTGATCGCGTCGATCAGGGTGGCCCGCGACAGCTTGCCCCCGAGCTGGGTGGCGAGCTCGACGAAGAGCCGGGCCGCCGACCAGGAGAAGACGCCGAAGAAGCCGGGGTCCGCACCGGGCTTCACCTGGTTGAGGTAGGCCAGGTAGTTGGTCATCTCGGGGTTGGAGCTCGCCTCCTCGAAGGGGACGAAGTTGGTGAAGATGACGGTGCCGTCGACGGCGTCGCCGCCGGACTCGACGTACTCGGGCGTGTAGTCGGTGGGGTCACGCAGGTAGAGCTTGGGCTCGTAGCCCTGCTGGTCCATCGCCTGCCGCAGGCGGACCGACTGCTGGTAGGCGCCGGTCCAGAAGACGACCTCGATGCCTTCGTCCTTCAGCGATTGGACGTAGGGCGCGTAGTTGAACTCCGAGATGTCGATCCCCTTGACGTAGTCGAAGTTCATGCCGCGCTTCTCCCACGCAGAGGCCTGCTTGACCGCGTTCTGCGCGGCGGCGCCGGCGTTGATGTAGAGGAACCCGGCGTGCTGCCCGGCCTCGCCGTAGTTCTTCAGCACGAAGTCGGCCACAGCGTTCTGGACCTGGCCGGTCAGCGTCGACTGTGCCCCGAAGCAGGTCGAGCAGGCGTTGCGCTCGTTGGTGACCGCGGCCGAGCGCAGGTCGGGCAGCCCGCAGTCCTGTGCGGTGGGCGCGCCGCCGGAGTCGAAGGCAGACATGGAGCCGACCATCGCGAACACCTCGTCACACGCGGCGGTGTAGGCCTGCTGGTCGGCAGAGGCGTCGGTGCGGCTGTCGTAGGTCTTGAGGACCAGCTTGCGCCCGCAGATGCCGTCCGGGACGGACGCGTTGAAGTAGGCGACGAACGCCTTGGTGGCGTCCTGGCTGGACTCGAACAGGCCCGGGACCGGCCCGGAGACGTCGGAGGCGTTGCCGATCGTGATCGTGTCGTCGGTGACGCCGGTGGTGTTCTTGAACCCGTCGCAGGAGCCCTTCTGGCCCTCCGGGACCGGGGGCGCGGTCTCTCCACCGGTGGGGGGCTGCTCGGCTCCGGTGGTCCCGCCGGTCGTGCCACCCGTCGTACCGCCGGTCGTGCCACCCGTGGTCCCGCCGGTCGTGCCACCGGTCGTGCCACCGGTTGTGCCGCCGGGGTCGACGACCTGGCCGGGCACCTCACCTTCGGCGAGTGGCTGCCCGTTGGCGTCGGTCATCGAGCTGGGCTCGAGCTGCGATCCGCAGGCCGCGAGGAGCATGGTGATGGCGAGGACGCCTGCTGCGATGGCGAGGGGGGTACGCCGGACTGGGGGCACGGTGACGCTCCAATGGGGGGTAGAACTAGAACCGGTATCAGTTTCGTAACGAGACCGTGCCCCAAAGGTGACGCCAGCCACAAAGTGGCCGTACCGCCGAGTGAGACTCTGACCACCGACTGAGATGCGGCGGCCGAACCAGGCTCAGCGCAGAAGGTCGCGCCCGATGACCATGCGCTGGATCTGGTTGGTGCCCTCGAAGATCTGGGTCACCTTGGCGTCGCGGAAGAGCCGCTCGACCGGGTAGTCACGCGTGTAGCCGTTGCCACCGAAGACCTGGATCGCGTCGGTGGTCACCCGCATCGCGGCGTCGCTGGCGGTCAGCTTGGCGATGCTCGCCTGCCGCGAGTAGGGCCGGCCGGCGTCCTTGAGCCGGGCGGCGTGGAGGTACGACGCACGTGCGCGCTCGGTGTCGGCGGCCATGTCGGCCAGGAGGAACTGCATCCCCTGGAACTCCCCGATCGTGCGGCCGAACTGGCGCCGCTCGGACGCGTAGGCCACTGCGTGCGCGAGCGCGGCCTGGGCGATCCCGGTCGCCACCGCGGCGATGCCGAGCCGGCCGGCGTCGAGCGCCGAGAGCGCCACCTTCATCCCGGCCCCCTCCGCCCCGATCCGGTGGGCGGCGGGGATCCGGGCGCCGTCGAAGATGACCTGCGTGGTCACGTCGCAGTGCAGGCCCAGCTTCTTCTCGGGTGCGCCGAACGACATGCCCGCGGTGTCGGCGGGGACGATGAACGCGGACAGGCCGCGCTTGGGGTCCTCGCCGGTGCGGGCGAACAGGATGTAGTAGTCGGCGCACGAGCCGTTGCTGATCCACTGCTTGGTCCCGGTCACGACGTACTCGTCGGTGCCCGGGTCGAGCACGGCCTTGGTGGCGATGGCGCTGACGTCGGAGCCGGCCTGCGGCTCGGAGAGGCAGTAGGCGCCGAGCCAGTCGCCGGCCAGCATCCGCGGCAGCCAGGTCGCGCACTGCTCGTCGGAGGCGTTGTTGGCCACCACGGTGGCGGTCAGCGAGTGGACACTCGCGCCCACCCCGACACTGGGCCAGGCGGTGGCGATCTCCTCGATCACCTGGAGGTAGACCTCGTAGGGCTGGGCGCCGCCGCCGTGCTCCTCGGCGAACGGCAGGCTCAGCAGCCCGGAGCGGCCCAGCAGCCGGTAGGCGTCGGCCGGGAACTCCGCCCGCTCCTCCATCGCGTCCACGCTCGGGGCGAGCTCGCGGGTGGCGATGTCACGGGTCAGCTCGAGCAGCGCCTCGGCATCCTCGTCGGGCAGCAGTCGGTCAACGGTGGTCGGCACGCCGCCCACCCTATGACCGGAGGACCGGGGCTACGCGCGGACGGTCGGCGCGGTCAGCATCGCGGAGGCCATCGCCACGAGGTTGTCCACGAAGCAGGCCGTCCCCAGCTGGGCGCGTCCGTCACTGCCCGCGGTGCGGACCCGGCGGGCCACCGAGCCCAGGACGAAGAAAGTCATCAGCGCGAACCGTTCGGCGCGCAGCTCGTCGTCCATCGCCGGCATCCGCTCGCGGAGCAGCGCGTAGACCTCGTAGCCGCCGGTGCGGGCCAGCACGGCCTCGATCTCCGGGGAGTAGGACGACGGGTCCCGCTCGAAGAGCTCGGCCAGGATCACCAGGTAGTTGCTGCCGCTGGTGCTCTGCTCGACCAGCTCGACGGTCGGGCGCACGATCGCCTCGACCACCGAGGCGAGGTCGTCATCCGGTCGCTGCTGGGCGATCGCGAGCAGCTCGCGCTCGCGTTGGCCGAGAAAGCCGGCATGCTGCGCGAGCACGGCGACGAGGAGTCCCTCACGGCCACCGAAGTGGTAGTGGACGGCCCCCCGGTTGCGCTGGCCTGCCTGACGCGTGATCTCGACCAGGGACGCGGTCGAGATGCCGTGTTCGGCGAAGCCCTGCGTTGCCGCCTCGATGAGGCGCTGCGGGGTGGTTTCCATGCGGTAACACTAATACCCCGGAGGCCCTTCAGGAGCCGTAATCCAGGGTGAGGAAGTCGGCAACCTCAAACGTGCCGTTGGAGAGCAGCACGACCCCCTGCACCCCGACCGGCCGTCCGTCGGCGTACGTCACGAGGGTGACCTGGGCCGGGCGCCTGACCTTGCTGCCGATCGCGATGGCGTACGCCGCCCCGCCGGTCGTCCCGGTGGTGAAGACGTAGCCGGTCTCGCCGTTGACGCCGGTCACCGGTGTGGGGCCCTCCTGGAGGTGAAGGTGGCCGCCGAGCACCAGGTCGACGCAGCCGCGGCGCAGTGCCTCCGTGCCGAGGTCGGCGTCGTGGACCAGAACGGTCGCGACCCGTTCGCCGTCGGCATCGGCCGCGCACGCCTCGTCAGCCAGGCGCTGGCGGACCTCCTCGAAGCTCAGTCCCACCTCGTCGCGCCACGCGCCCAGGCCGCTGGTGCGCGGGTCGCGCGCCCCGAGCAGCCGGCTGCCGTCAGGCCCGTCGACGATCTCGCCGTCCAGGACCGTCCACCCCCGCTCGTCGAGGTAGCTGCCGACGAAGTCGCCGTGGTCGTGGTTGCCGGTGGCGACCCAGCGGCCGTCGAAGTCGTCGAAGGCGGCGGTCAGCGAGTCGAGGGAGAACGCCTCCCAGGTCTTGCCGCTGGAGGTGTCGTCGCCGGCGTCGAAGACCTCGGTGGCGCCGCCCCGGTCCGCGATCGCGCGGGCCACGGCGTCCATGCCGATGTTGTCGTGGCGGTCGGAGACGAGCACGACGACCGTCTCGCCCCCCTCGGGCTCGCGCAGCCCGAGCTCGGCGGCCGCGGTGGCCGCCTCCGCGTAGAACTCCTCGCTCTTCGCGTAGGAGCCGACCGCGCTCTCGATGATCCGGCGGGTCTCGACAGTGGTGGCGTCGCCGCGCACCTCGACCCTCTCCAGTGCTTCGGGCAGCGCTACTTGTGGCCCCAGGAACTCCGCCAGGGCCATCCAGTCGGTGGCGTCCTCGACCCGCTCCTCCTCGGGCGCCCAGGGCTCCCAGAGCCCGATGACCATCAGCAGCACGATCAGGAACGCCAGCACGCCCTGCCGGCTGCGGGCGTTGCGCAGCAGCTGACGACGCCGGGTCGCACCGACCAGCGCCCAGACCAACACCGGGACCAGGGCGAGGATCGCGCCCCGTACCAACGCGTCGACCGCCATCGAGACCAGGGCGTCCCGCACCTTCTGGATCTGCCCGTCGGGTTGGCTGGCGATGTAGGCGTAGCGCTCGACCAGCGCCTCGGTGGAGGCCACGTCGGTCTTGCCGAGGCGGATGTCGGCACCGATCCAGGTCCCGGACTCCACCCGGAAGTCCGGGAGCACGGGGCCGGTGTGCAGAACCACCCGCCCGCTGAGGTCGGGCCGGATGACCGCGTCGTGGCTGGCCAACGTGGTCGTGCGGCTGCTCTGCACGAACAGCAGCGCCGCGACGAACAGGGTCAGCGTCAGCCAGGCGCCGAAGTGGGCCAGGCCGATCGCCCCACGCGTCACCGGCCGCCAGGACCGCCGAGGCGGGCCGGGCACGGCCTGGTCCTCGACGGCCTCGGGGGGCACGCTCAGGCCCGCGCCTGCGCGATGGAGTAGAGGGCCACCGACGCGGCGACACCGGCGTTGAGCGACTCGACGTTGTTGGCCATCGGGATCGACACCAGCTGGTCGCAGGTCTCGGCGACCAGGCGCGAGAGCCCGTCGCCCTCGGACCCGACGACCAGGACCAGGGGCCCGTCGGCCAGGTCGAGGTCGGGCAGCGCGACGTCACCGTCGGCGGCCAAGCCGACCACCATGCAGCCGGCGTCCTGGAAGGACTTGAGCTGGCGGACCAGGTTGACGGTCTGGGCGACCGGGATCCGGGCCGCGGCGCCGGCGCTGCTCTTCCACGCCGAGGCGGTCATGCCGGCCGCGCGACGCTCGGGGATGACCACGCCGTGCGCGCCGAAGCCGGCCGCGCTGCGGATGACCGCGCCGAGGTTGCGCGGGTCGGTGACGGAGTCGAGAGCCACGATCAGCGGCTTCTCGACGTTGGCCGCGGCGATGTCGAGCAGGTCGTCCGGGTGGGCGTACTCGTAGGGCGGGATCCGGGCGGCGAGGCCCTGGTGGACCGCGCCGGAGGTGTGCCGGTCGAGCTCGCCCTTGCTGACCTCGGAGATGTTGAGGCCCTTGTCGGCGGCGAGCTTGAACGCCTCGCGCAGCCGGCCGTCGCGCTCGGCGCCCTCGGCGACGTAGAGGCCCGTGATCGGGACGCCCTCACGCAGCGCCTCGACCACGGAGTTGCGCCCGGCGATCCATTCGACGTCGGTGCCCTTGCGGCGCGGGCGGGCGCCGCCGGAGCGCTGTGACTTCGGCTTCTGATCGGTTTTGTAGGCCCTGTGGTAGGGCCGCTCGACCGCCTTCGGGGTCGGGCCCTTGCCCTCGAGACCGCGCTTGACCCTCCCGCCGGAGCCGGCGGCCGGCTTCTTGCTCGTCTTGCGGATCGCGCCCTTGCGTTGCGAATTGCCTGCCATCAGAGGGTCCACCTTGCCCCGGAGGGGGTGTCTTCGATCTCGATCCCCGCCGTCTTGATCTGGTCGCGGATGGCGTCCGCGCGCGCGAAGTCCTTGTCAGCCCGGGCCTGGGCCCGTTGTTCGAGCAGCCCGGCGACGAGCGCGTCCACGGCCGCCGTCAGCTTGGCGTCGTCGCCGCCACCGGTCGCCCACGCACTGTCGTCGGGGTGCAGCCCGAGCACGTCGAGCATCGCCAGCACCCGGGCCACGTGGGGCGTGGCGTCCTCACCGGCGGCGAGCAGCCGGTTGCCCTCGCGGACGGCGTCGTACAGGACCGCGATCGCGGCGGGGGTGCCGAGGTCGTCGTTCATCGCCGCGACGAAGTCGGCCGGCAGGTCGCCGGTTTCGGCCGCCGGCGCCCGGTCGAGGAAGTGCTCGATCCGCCGCAGCCCCACCGCTGCCTCGTCGAGCGCCTCGAAGCTGAACTCGACGTGGGAGCGGTAGTGGGCCATCAGCAGGTAGAAGCGCAGCTCGATGCCGCGGTAGTTCTTCAGCACCGCAGGGATGGTAAGCGAGTTGCCGAGCGACTTGCTCATCTTCTCGCCAGCGGTGGTGATCCAGGCGTTGTGCATCCAGTACGACGCGAACGGTCGGCCGGCCGCGCGGGACTGGGCCTGCTCGTTCTCGTGGTGCGGGAAGCGCAGGTCGACGCCGCCGCCATGGATGTCGAAGGCCGGGCCGAGGTACTTGCCGGCCATCGCCGAGCACTCGATGTGCCACCCGGGACGCCCTCTACCCCATGGGCTGGGCCAGGCGGCGGTCTCGGGCTCCGACTCCTTCTTCCATCCCTTCCACAAGGCGAAGTCGCGGGGGTCGCGCTTGCCGCGCGGGTCGGCGTCCTCCGCGGCCTCCATGTCGTCGATGCCCTGGCGGGTCAGCTCGCCGTAGGACGGCCAGGACTGCACGTCGAAGTAGACGTCACCCGACCCGTCGGCCGCGGCGTAGGCGTGGTCACGGGCGATCAGCTCGGTGATCAGCTCGACCATCTCGGGGATGTGCCCGGTCGCGGCCGGCTCGTAGGTCGGCGGCGCGACGTTGAGGGCGTCGTAGGCGCGGTCGAGCTCGCGGTGCATCTCGTAGGCGAGGTTGTACCAGGGGCGGCCCTGACCGGCGGCCTTGGTGAGGATCTTGTCGTCGATGTCGGTGACGTTGCGGATGAACGTGACGTCGTAGCCGAGGTGGCGCAGCCAGCGCTGGAGGACGTCGAAGTTGACCCCGGAGCGGACGTGCCCGACGTGCGGCTCGGACTGCACGGTGAGCCCACACAGGTAGAGACCCGCCTTCCCCTCCTCGAGGGGGGCGAAGTCACGGACCTCGCGGGTCGCGGTGTCATAGAGCCTGAACGTCACCTGCCAAGTCTAGGAGGGGAGGCGGTTTCGGCTCGCATCGAGCGAGCGTGTGACTGATGTTACTGGTGTGACCTATCGTGGAGCGATGCCCCGGTTGCTTGCCTCTCTGCTCACCGCCGCCCTCGCGGCGGTCGCTCTCGCGCCGGTCTCCCCGGTCTCAGCGGCCTCCACGGCCACCGAGAAGGCAGCCGAGAAGGCGGCCTCCCCGCGCCGGATCGCCTACTCCCAGTGGGACACCGGCCCGCAGTTCCTCACCGGCACCCTGTCCGGCACCCGGGTGGTCAAGGGACGGCTCGGCATCGTGCAGGCGCCGAAGGGTCGCCGCACCTACGCGGGCCGCAGCTACGAGGTCGGCCGCTGGGTCTCTCCGTGGACCGAGCCCGGCTTCGGGCTCACCGAGCTGGTCGCGTCGTGGGAGGCGACCACCCCGGGAGACAGCTGGGTGGAGGTCGAGGTCCGCGGGCGCACCGCCGCCGGCACGACCTCGTCGTACGACGTGCTCGGGCGCTGGACCTCGGGCGACCGGTACACCCGCCGCCAGACCGTGTCCGGCCAGGAGGACGACCTTGCCAAGGTCGCGGTCGACACCTGGCGAAGCAACGGCACGGCCGGTCTCACGTCGTGGCAGCTGCGGGTCTCCCTGATGCGCCGGCCCGGCAAGCCGACCCCGACCCTCGACACCGTCGGTGCGGTGGCCTCACGCCTGCCGACCGGCGGCGTCACCGCGTCGGCCCCCGGCGTCGCGCTCGGGACCGTCCTCGACGTGCCGCGCTACTCCCAGATGATCCACGAGGGCCACTATCCGCAGTGGGGCGCCGGCGGCGAGGCCTGGTGCTCGCCGACCTCGGCGTCGATGGTGCTGGCCTACTACGACGCGCTCCCCGAGCCGTCCACGTACTCCTACGTCCCGGCCGGCCACCCGGACCCGTGGGTCGATCACGCCGCGCGGATGACCTACGACTCGTCGTACGACGGCACCGGCAACTGGCCGTTCAACACCGCCTACGCCGCTCCCCTGGCCGGCTCCGCGTTCGTGACGCGGCTGCGCTCGCTGAAGGAGGCAGAGCTCTTCATCGCCGCCGGCATCCCGCTCGTGGCGTCGATCGCCTTCGGTCGAGGCGAGCTGACCGGCGCCCCGATCTCCTCGTCCGACGGCCACCTGCTGGTGATCGTCGGCTTCACCGAGTCCGGCGACGTGGTCGTCAACGACCCCGCCGCCGCCCAGCGCTCCGGCGTCCGCCGTACCTATGACCGCGGCGAGCTCGAGAACGCCTGGCTCCCCACCACCGGCGGCACCGTCTACGTCATCACCGACCCCGCCCACCCCGTCCCGGACACCTCCCACCCCAACTGGTGACCGGTCCGCTTCGGTAACAGCACTGCCGGCCGTCCCCCCGAGGGGAACGACCGGCAGTGGTGGGTGGTGCGGGTGGGTCAGCTCCGACGGGGGTTGAGGCCACCGACGAGGACCAGGGCGGCACCCGTCAGCAGCAGCAGGCCCGACATCGGGCTGCTGTTGCCGGAAGGCGCGGCAGCGACCGTCGCGGCCGAGGCGCTCAGCACCGGGGTCGCGGTGTCCGAGCCGGTGAGGCCGGCGTCGACGAAGCTCGGGACCTGCGGGGTCGTGGTCTTCGTCGGCACACCGTTCGTGACGACGTTGGTGACGACCACGGTGTTCTCCTCGGTCTCGGGAGAGACACCGGTGTCGGTCTCGCACTGCTCAGGCGTCACCGGCGACTCGGAGGTCGTGGTGTTCACCTGCGGCTCGCCGAGCACCCACTCGTTGGTCTGGGCGTCGTAGACGTACGGCGTCGTGGTCGCGACGGTGGTCGTCACGACCACGTCCTGACCACACACGACGTCGTTCGTCGACTCCGAGGTCTGGATCGCCGGCGGCTGGGTGGACGGCTCGGTGCAGCCGTTGGCCACCTGCTCCTGGACCGACCACGGGGTGAACTCGGTGTTGGTGATCGTGGCGGTGGTGTCGGTCACGACGTCCCACGTGTTCGTGGTGGTGTTGAAGACGAACGTGTCGGTGTACTGCTCGTCGTAGGTGAGCGAGCCGGCGCCGTAGGTGGTGCCGTCGAGCACGACGTCGCAGCCCTCAAGGTTCTTGCTGTCCGCACGGACCACGTCCGGCGGCGGGGTGCAGGACGTACCGGTCGGCTGGTCACCGGGCAGGTCCACGCAGACGTCGGTCGGCGGCGGCGGCGTCACGGTGCCGCACGGGCCGACGGTGCCGGAGTCCTGGCCCTGGTAGTTGCCGTCGAAGCCGACGACGGAGGCCGACCACGAGGTGGTGGCGCCGTTCTGCGGCACCGGGAAGGTCTGGCTGAACGACGACCCGAAGGTGCCGCTCTGCGTCACTCCGTCGATGGTGACGGTCCACTTGTTCGCCTGGCCGGCGTCGTACGACGTGGCCTGGACCTGGACGCCCGCGCAGTCCGCGCGGAAGGTCGGCGTGTGGGCACTGGCCGGCGATGCGCCGATCCAGGTCATCGCCAGAGCGACGATGGACATGGCTGTAGCCAGGACGATTTTCATTGTTCCCCCCATAAAGCACGATTCACCGCAGACGCGGTGACTATGACTACGGGTACCCCCAGGCGGCGCCACCAACCCACCCTTCGGGGTGTCTCCCGTCACCGCGATGGCGGCGTGACCCGGTGAGTGCTGGGTCGTTCGGCTAGACCGAGTAGCCGCCGTCGACGTCGAGCTTCTGGCCGCTGACGAAGCCGGCGCGGTCGGAGGCGAGGAAGCAGACGGCCTCGGCGATGTCGGCCGCGGTCCCGAAACGGCGCAGCGGGATGTTGCGCCGGGTGATGGCGAGCGCCTCGTCGGAGAGCTCACCGGAGGAGATCAGCCGCTCGGCCATCCCGTCGGTGAGCATGCCGGGACCGACACAGTTCACGCGCACGCCGAAACGGCCCTCCTCCACGGCCAGCCCCCGCGCGAGCGCCTCGACGGCGGCCTTGGGCGCGGACGAGAGCCCGTCGCGCACCGGGAAGCGGCTGGTCGCCGCCGTGGTCACCGCGACCACGGAACCGGACGTGGCGCGCAGGTGGGGCAGGGCCGGTTGCACGACGGAGAAGAAGCCCGCCGCGTCGGCCGCCAGCTGGGTGGCCATCGCCGCCGGTTCGACCGCGGACAGGTGGACCATCGGCACGTGCGGCCCGGCGGCGTAGACGAGCGTGTGGAGACCACCGAGGTCGGCCACGGCGCGCTCGACGACGCCGGCGCCCGCGGCATGGTCACCCAGGTCCAGCTCGTACGCCGGGTGGTCGCCGTCGGGCCGCCGGGTGCGGTAGGTGACCGCGACCGCGGAGCCTCGCTCGGCGAGCATCGCCGCGATCGCCAGGCCGAGCCCGCCGCTGCCGCCGACGACCAGGGCCCCGCCGGGGCGGCCGGCGAAGTCGGCAGTCACGAGGACGCCGAGAAGTCGATGCCGTGCCAACCGGTCGCGCCGTCGGGGAGCACGTCGGCCACGGTCCCGGTCTGCACGAGGCCGTCCTTGTCGGTGGCGCGCACCCGCACGACGTGGTCGCCGGGCTCGACGTCGGCCACGGCCCGCCACTGGACCCAGGTGTCGTCGGTGCCGGGGTGGGCGACCACGCCCTCCTGCCAGGCGCCGCCGTCGATCGCGACCTCGACCGTGGCGATGCCGGTGTGCTGTGCCCAGGCGATGCCCGCGAAGACGACCTCGCCGGCGTCGACGGAGTCACCGGAGCCGGGCACATCGATGCGGGACGACATCTTCACCGGTCCGCGCTCGCCCCAGCCCTTGGGCGTCCAGTAGCCCTGCGCGTCGGCAAAGCGGGTCACCTCGAAGTCGACGACCCACTTGGTGGCCGACACGTAGCCGTAGAGGCCCGGCACCAGGGTGCGCACCGGGAAGCCGTGCTCGATCGGCAGCGGATCGCCGTTCATGGCGACTGCGAGCATCGCGTTGCGGTCGTCGGTGAGCACCTCGAGCGGGGTGACACAGGTCCAACCGTCGTCGGAGGTCTGCAGCACGGCTTCGGCCCCCGCCTGCACTCCGACGCGCTCGAGCAGCGTCGCCACCCGCACTCCGCTCCACCACGCGTTGCCGATCAGGTTGCCCCCGACGGGGTTGGAGACACAGTTGAGGGTCACCCAGGCCTCAGTCTTCTCGAGCTCGTTGAGCTCGTCGAAGGTGATCACGACCTCGCGGTCGACCATCCCGTGGATGCGCAGCGACCACTCGGTCGGGTCGATCACCGGCGTCGCGATGGTCGTGTCGATCCGGTAGAAGTCGTCGGCCTTGGTCATCCACGGCGTGACGTCGTCGACGCCCACCAGCGCGCCCGGGGGCAGCTCCGGCTGGGTCACGCCCGTGAGCCGCAGCAAGTTGCGCAGGCGCTCGACCTCGCGGCGGCCGGCACCGACCAACCGGCCCACCACCGTCAGGACGCCGATCGAGCCGGCCATGACACCCGCGCCGATCAGGAACCCACGCCGCGTCGCGTCGTCACCGTCGTACGCCGGGTCGTCGGACGCGGCCCCGGCGTCCTCCGCCTTGCGCAGCGGCGCCACCAGGACGGACAGGCCGATGAGCCAGGTCACGAACCCGACCGCGACCGGAAGTGCGTCGGTGGCGTTGCCGCTCCCCTTCGGCAGCAGCACGGCCAGGCCGCCGACCAGCGCCAGCGCGAGGAAGACCAGCGTCGGTGCCCACCAGGTGCGCCGGGCGAGCAGCCCGACCACTGCGAACATCAGCACCAGGAAGACCATGATCCCGGCGATCAGGACGGGCTTGTCCGCGTGGCCGAGGACGTCGATCGCCGTCTCCGCCACATCGCCCGGCGTGAGCCGGATGATGTCCTCGGCGATCGCGACGACCGGCGACTGTCGGATCGAGAGCACGTTGGCGGTGACGTAGCTCGTCGCCAGACCCGCCGCGCCGGCCAGCACGCCGGCGAGGGCCCAGGCCCCGCGAGTCGTCTTCACACCGTCGATTGTGTCTCAGGCATCATCAACATGTGCAACACACCCGGATCGGCATCGGCACGGACGTCCACCGCCTCGTCCCCGGAGTCCCCCTCCACCTCGCCGGCCTCGCCTGGCCCGACGAGCCGGAGGGGCTCGAGGGACACTCCGACGCCGACGTCGCCGCGCACGCCGCGTGCGACGCGCTGCTGTCCGCGGCGGGGCTCGGCGACCTCGGCTCCAACTTCGGTACGTCGGACCCGGCCTGGGCCGGCGCCTCCGGTGCGGCGCTGCTGGCCGAGACCGCCCGGCGCGTGCGCGACGCGGGGTTCGAGATCGGCAACGTCGCGGTCCAGGTGATCGGCAACCGGCCCCGGCTGGGCCCCCGCCGCGCCGAGGCCGAGGCCGCCCTGGGAGCCGCCGTGGGCGCGCCGGTGTCCGTCTCCGCGACCACCACCGACGGGCTGGGCCTCACCGGCCGCGGCGAGGGCATCGCCGCCATCGCGACCGCCCTGGTCGTCGGCAGCTAGGGCGTGTCTCCCTATTCGCGAAGCCAGATGGTGATGGCGCGTAGGACTACGCCTCCGCGGTAGACCACGGCGAGTTTGTCGTAGCGGGTAGCCAGACCGCGCCACTGCTTGTGGTCGTTGAAGGATCGCTCGATCACGTTGCGCCCTTTGTAGGTCGCGGCGTCGAATGCTGGCGGTCGGCCGCCGGCCGATCCGCGACGCTTGCGGTGGGCGATCTGGTCCGAGGGCTGCGGGATAACCGCTCGGACTCGTCGTGATCGCAGTTCAGTGCGGATCGCGCGGGAGGAGTAGGCCTTGTCGCCGAGCACCGCAACCGGGCGGGTGCGCGGGCGC
>NZ_FNIC01000001.1:738803-1080714 GCF_900103935.1 Nocardioides szechwanensis | reverse complement strand
ACACCCGGTCCCATCCCGAACCCGGAAGTTAAGCCTGACAGCGCCAATGGTACTGCAACCGAGAGGCTGTGGGAGAGTAGGACGCCGCCGGACAATTCTTTAGCAGGGCCACCAATTCGTTGGTGGCCCTGCTTTCATTTGCGCCCATTTCCGAGATCTCCGAATGCGGAGTTCTGGCCAGTAGGCGTCCACAGGCCGCGGTGGTGCGCGGCTTTCCACAGGCGTCACGCCCAGAGCCTAATGGTGTCGGAGCCCGCTGCGAGGTTCGCGGCGGAGGTGATGCGCATGTCAGCGCAGACGACAGAGAAGAATGACGAGCTCGAGGCCGTCAACGAGGTACGCCTCGTGGGGCGGGTGTCCCAGGAGCCGGAGATGAGGGAGCTGCCCAGCGGCGACACCATCTGGATGTTCCGGGTGGTGGTGCCGCGTGAGGCGACGCGAGAGCGACCGCGGCCACCGGTCGACGCGCTCGAGTGCATCGTGTGGTCCGGCCGGCTCAAGCGCTCGGTGCGCTCCTGGCGGGCCGGCGACGTGGTGGAGGTGGCGGGCTCCCTGCGCCGGCGGTTCTACCGGGCCGGTGGGGCCGTGGCGTCCCGCGTAGAGGTGGAGGCAGTGACTGGCAGGGTCATCCGTCGCGCATCGAGCGGATGAGCACCCCGAGGCTCGGCTTGGGCTGGAACGACGTCGCCTTTTCGGGAAGCAGGCGGTCGTCGCGCACGATCCGCAGGACGCGGTCGACCAGCGGAGCCGGCATGAGCACCGCCACGGCGGCGCCGGGGCTGGCGTGGCTGAGCGCCTCCTCGACCGTGTGGTGGTACGTCGTGCGCCGCGGGCCGTGCGGAAGCGCCGGCACCAGCTGCTCGTGCAGGAGCTGGACGGCGGTGCGGTCCGGAGGCACGGAGATGGTCAGCACGGCCCAGCGGTCTCCGTCGGTGGCCGCGAGGTGGTCGGGTCCCAGCGCGGCGACGGCCTCGTCCTCGGTGGCCTCGTGCACGCCGATGCCGACGTCATGAGCGGCCGAGCACACGTCGTCGAGGGAGGTGCCGCCGAGCACCCGGTGGATGGCGCCCAGGAACAACGGGGTGTCCTCCTGGTCGACCAGCATCGCGAGCCCGTAGTCCGACGGGCCCCCGGGCGCTCGCTTGTGCAGGCGCAGGTAAGCGGCGTAGCGGTGGTGCCCGTCGGCGATGAGCGCCTTCTCGTCAGCCAGGCCCGACGCGACCGCGGCGAGTTCGCTGGGGTCGCGGATCGCCCAGATCCGGTGCCGCTGGCCGGTGCGGTCGGTGAACTCGTGCTCGGGGGTGCGCTCCTGCACCCCGGCGAGCATCGCCCGCAGCGGTGCCGGACCGTGGTGGACCAGCAGGATCGGGGCCGGGTTGAGCTGCATCTCGGCCATCCGGTCGGCCAGGTCGTCGGCCTGGGCCGGGTAGATCCCTTCGTGCGGCAGGATCGCCCGCTCCTCCGCGCGGGTGGCGCCGCGCGAGACGTCGAGGAGGCCCACAAGACCGCGGATGGTGATGCCGCCCGCGGTGTACTCGTGCAGGTAGAGCGCGGGCTCGGGGTCCTGGCTGATCCGCCCCTGGCGCTGCCACCGGGTCAGGCGGGCCGCCACGTCCTTGTAGGGGCGGGCGAACGCACGCGCCGACGCGGGGTCGCCGACCCGCGAGGGCGCGAGCATCAGGGCTCGGAAGGGGAGCAGGCGCAGCGGGCCGCCGACGTACGGCGGGGTGACGACGGCACTGGACTCCACCTCGGCATCGTAGGGTGCCGGGACCAACCCACCTGCCCCAGGAGGCCGCATGCTCGGCGTGTCCCAGGACGCCCTGTGCTCCGCCTACGACCTCGCGATGCTGGACCTCGACGGGGTCGTCTACATCGGGCCCGACGCCGTGCCGGGAGCAGCCGAGCACCTCGACCGGGTGCGCGAGAGCGGGATGCGGCTGGCGTTCGTCACCAACAACGCGGCCCGCACCCCGGAGGCGGTCGCGACCCACCTGCGCGAGCTCGGCGTCCAGGCGGACGCCGGCGACGTGGTTACCTCGGCGCAGGCGGCGGCCCGGGTGCTGGTGGAGCGGCTGGGCGAGGGCGCCCGGGTGGTGCTGCTGGGTGCTGTCGGTCTGGCGGAGGCGCTCGCGGAGGTCGGCCTGGTCGCGGTGTCGGTCGAGGAGGAGGCCGAGGCGCTGGTGACGGGCTACGGCCCCGAGGTGCTGTGGCGCGACATCATGCGGGCGGCCGTACGCGTGCGGGCCGGTCTGTGGTGGGTCGCCAGCAACTCCGACTACACGATCCCGACGTCCTACGGGGTCGCGCCGGGGCACGGCGTGCTCGTGGAGACGCTGTCGCGCTTCACCGGCGTGGATCCGGTGGTCGCCGGCAAGCCGCAGCGGCCGCTGCTCGACGAGACCGTTCGCCGGGCCGGGGGCGAGCGGCCGCTCATGGTGGGCGACCGGCTCGACACCGACATCGAGGGCGCCCGCACCGCCGGCATCGACTCGCTGCTGGTGCTGACCGGGGTGACCGGTCTGCCCGAGCTGGTCGCCGCGACGCCGGCGGAGCGTCCGACCTTCGTCGCCGCCGACCTGGGCGGCCTGCTGCGCTCCCACGAGGTGCCGGCCGAGGACGGCTCCGGCTGGGAGCTGGGCGGCTGGCGGGCCGAGGTGACGGAGGCGAAGCTCGAGGTCGCGGGTGACGGGGGAGCCGACGACTGGTGGGCGGTCGTCGCCTGCGCGGCGTGGGCCCACGTGGACGGAGGCGGCGACGTCCCCGACACCTCGCACCTCGCCCCGCCCCTCACGGGCCGCGCGGCCGAGGCCCGGTAGCCTCGGAGCATGACGCAGGAGCCGATGGACGAGGGCGACGTCGTGGCAGACATGGAGCGGGTGCGCACCGGGGACGACCGCGTCGACTCGGTGATCGCCTCGATCGAGGGACTCGAGGGTCTCCCGGTGGAGGAGCATGTCGCCGCGTTCGAGCAGGCGCACGACGAGCTGCGCCGGGCGCTGGACGCTGCTCCGACCGACGGTCCACCCGACCAGGCCTGAGGTACGCCGGATGCCACCGCGCCGCCTGCGCCTCGACGCCGAGCTGGTGCGCCGGGGCCTCGCTCGTTCGCGCGACCACGCGAGCGAGCTGATCGCGGGGCAGCGGGTCAAGGTCTCGGGCGCGGTCGCGTCCAAGCCGGCGACCGGGGTGACCACCGACGTCGCCATCGTCGTGATCGACGACCCGGACCGCCCCGACTACGCCTCACGCGGCGGCCACAAGCTGGCGGGCGCGCTCGCGGTGTTCGGGCCGCTCGGGCTCGAGGTGGCCGGCCGGCGCTGCCTCGACGCCGGCGCGTCCACCGGTGGCTTCACCGACGTGCTCCTGCGTGCCGGGGCGGCGCAGGTGGTCGCGGTCGACGTGGGCTACGGGCAGCTCGTCTGGCGGCTCCAGAACGACGAGCGCGTCGTGGTCCACGACCGCACCAACGTGCGCGAGCTGACCCCGGAGCTGATCGGAGGACCCGTCGACGTCGTCGTCGGCGACCTGTCCTTCATCTCCCTGCCGCTGGTGCTCGACGCGCTCATCGGGGTGACCCGCGAGGACGGCGACCTGGCGCTGATGGTCAAGCCGCAGTTCGAGGTCGGCAAGGAGCGCATCCCCAAGGGCGGCGTCGTACGCGACCTGGACCTGCGGGCCGAGGCCGTGATCGGGGTGGCCGACGCGGCTGCCACGCGCGGCTGGGGAGCCCGCCAGGTCGCCACCAGCCCACTGCCGGGCCCCTCGGGCAACGTGGAGTTCTTCCTGTGGCTGCGCCACGGTCCGGCCACGCTCACCGAGGACGACATCCACCGGTGCGTGCGGGACGCCGCGGCCCTGGGGGTCGCGGGTGAGAGGGTGGACCCGTGAGCCAGGACCCGACCGTGCGCCGTGTGCTCGTGCTCGCCCACACGGGGCGCGACGAGGCCCGCGACGTCGCGCGCTCGTTCTGCAAGGGGCTGACCCGCCACGGCATCGTGGTCCGGCTGCTCGCCGCGGAGGCCGCCGACCTCGAGATCTCCCCGGACGACTACGACCCCCCGATCGAGCTCACCGAGTCCGAGACCGACGCCAGCCGCGACTGCGAGCTCACCTTGGTGATCGGCGGTGACGGCTCCATCCTGCGCGCGGTCGAGCTCACCCACGGCAGCCTGACCCCGGTGCTCGGGGTCAACCTCGGTCACGTCGGGTTCCTCGCGGAGGCCGAGGTCGACGACGTCGAGTCGACGCTCGAGGCGATCATCCAGCGCCGCTACACGACCGAGGACCGGCTCACCCTCGACGTCCGGGTCTACCGCGACGGCGAGGTGGTCAACACGACCTTCGCGGTCAACGAGGCCAGCGTGGAGAAGGCCGCCCGGCAGCGGATGCTCGAGGTCGTGCTCGAGATCGACGGCCGCCCGCTCTCGCGCTGGGGCTGTGACGGCGTCGTCTGCGCGACCCCCACCGGCTCCACCGCCTACAACTTCAGCGCCGGCGGACCGATCGTCTGGCCGGGTGTCGAGGCGATGTGCATCGTGCCCCTGAGCGCCCACGCCCTGTTCGCCCGTCCGATGGTGGTCGCGCCCACCTCCGTGATCGCGATCGAGGTGCTGGCCCGCACCGAGGGTGCCGGCGTGCTCTGGTGCGACGGTCGGCGCACGGTCGACCTGCCGCCCGGCGCCCGGATCGAAGTACGCCGTGGCGACCAGCCGGTGCGGCTGGTGCGGCTCCACGAGGCCCCGTTCACCGACCGGCTGGTGGCGAAGTTCGACCTGCCGGTCGAAGGCTGGCGCGGCTCCGCCGAGCGTCGCCGCCGCGGGGACGACGCATGATCGAGGAGCTCCGGATCACCTCGCTGGGCGTGATCGAGTCCTCCACCCTCGAGCTCGGGCCCGGCCTGACCGTGATCACCGGTGAGACCGGCGCCGGCAAGACCATGATCGTGACCGCGCTGGGCCTGCTGCTCGGCGGCCGCGCCGACAGCGGCGCCGTACGCTCCGGGGCCAAGCTCGCCCGGGTCGAGGGCGTGGTCTCCGTCGGCGACCTGCCCGGACTGGCCGACCAGGTCGAGGAGGCCGGGGGAGTCGTCGAGGACGACCGCCTCGTGGTCGCGCGCAGCATCTCCGCCGAGGGTCGCTCGCGGGCCTTCGTGGGCGGCGCCTCCGTGCCGGTGGCGACCCTGGCCGAGATCGCCCAGCCGCTGGTGGCCGTGCACGGGCAGTCCGACCAGCACCGACTGCTCCAGGCCCGCGCCCAGCGCGAGGCGCTCGACCGGTTCGGCGGCGAGCCCGTAGCGGCGCTCCTCGCCGGCTACACCGCCACCCACGAGCAGCTCGAGACCGTCGAGGCCGAGCTGGTCGACGTGGTGGCCACCGCACGTGACCGCGCCCGCGAGGCCGACCTGCTCCGCTTCGGCCTCGGCGAGGTGGAAGCGGTCTCGCCCGAGCCGGGCGAGGACCTGTCCCTGGCCTCGGAGGAGGCCAGGCTCGGCTTCTCCGACACCCTGCGCGGTGCCGCCGAGCTGGCCCGCGAGGCTCTCAGCAGCGAGCAGGAGGCGGTCGACGCGCTCGCCACCACGGCGGCGGCGCGCACCGCGCTCGACGGCGTACGCGACCACGACGCCGAGGCCGGCGAGCTGGCCGACCGGCTCGCCGAGATCACCTACCTGCTCTCCGACGTGGCCGCCGACGTCGCCTCCTACGCGTCACGCATCGAGACCGACCCGGCCCGCCTGGGCGCGGTCTCCGAGCGGCGCGCCGCCCTGACCGCCCTGACCCGCAAGTACGGCGACACCATCGACGACGTGCTCGCCTGGGCGGAGCAGTCGTCGCGGCGGCTGCTCGAGCTCGACTCCACCGACGAGCGGATCGAGCAGCTCCGCGCCCGGCGCCTCGAGCTGCGCGACCAGCTCACCGCGCAGGCCACCGCGCTGTCGGCCGCCCGGCACGAGGCCGCCGAGCGGCTGGGCACCCAGGTGAGCGAGGAGCTCACGCTGCTCGCGATGCCGCACGCCCGGCTCTCCGTCGACGTGACGCAGACCGAAAGCGAGCCGAGCGAGGGCCGCCGGGCTGCGCTGTCGGTGGCCGGCCGCTGGGTGCGCTACGCCGCCCACGGCGTCGACGACGTCGAGCTGCTGCTGGCCGCCAACACCGGCTCCGAGCCCCGGCCGCTCGCCAAGGGCGCCTCCGGTGGCGAGCTCTCCCGCGTGATGCTCGCGGTCGAGGTCTCGCTGGCCGGCACCAGCCCGGTCCCGACGTTCGTCTTCGACGAGGTCGACGCCGGCGTCGGCGGCGCCGCGGCGGTCGAGGTGGGCCGCCGGCTCGCCGAGCTGGCGCGGACCGCCCAGGTGCTGGTCGTGACCCACCTGCCGCAGGTCGCGGCCTACGCCGACCGTCACGTCGTGGTCGAGAAGTCCAGTGACGGCACGGTCACCAGCTCCGGTCTCACGGTGCTCGACGACGCGTCCCGCGAGCGCGAGCTGTCGCGGATGCTGGCCGGCCTGTCCGACTCCGACACCGCCCTCGCGCACGCTCGCGAGCTGCTCGAGGTTGCCCAGTCGGCGCGTGGACGCAGCTAGTTCGCCAGTTCTGGGATAGCCTGGTCATCCGTGAAGAGCCCCGCGCAGACCAAGCACATATTCGTCACCGGAGGCGTCGCCTCCTCGCTGGGCAAGGGCCTCACGGCTTCGAGCCTCGGTCGCCTGCTGCGCTCGCGTGGTCTGCGCGTCACCATGCAGAAGCTCGACCCGTACCTCAACGTCGACCCCGGGACGATGAACCCGTTCCAGCACGGTGAGGTCTTCGTGACCAACGACGGCGCCGAGACCGACCTCGACATCGGTCACTACGAGAGGTTCCTCGACACCGATCTCAACCAGATCGCCAACGTGACCACGGGCCAGGTCTACAGCAGCGTGATCGCCAAGGAGCGCCGCGGTGACTACCTCGGCGACACCGTCCAGGTGATCCCGCACATCACCAACGAGATCAAGGAACGCGTCCTCGCCATGGGCCAGGGCACCGGCGACGACGCCTTCGACGTGGTCATCACCGAGGTCGGCGGCACCGTTGGCGACATCGAGTCGCTGCCGTTCCTCGAGGCCGCCCGCCAGGTCCGCCACGACATCGGACGCGACAACTGCTTCTTCCTCCACGTCTCCCTGGTGCCCTACATCGGCCCCTCCGGCGAGCTGAAGACCAAGCCGACCCAGCACTCCGTCGCCGCGCTGCGCCAGGTCGGCATCCAGCCCGACGCCATCGTGTGCCGCGCCGACCGCGAGCTGCCCTCGTCGATCAAGAAGAAGATCTCGATGATGTGCGACGTCGACGAGGAGGCCGTGGTGACGGCCGCCGACGCGCCGTCGATTTACGACATCCCCAAGGTCCTGCACCGCGAGGGCCTCGACGCCTACGTCGTACGCCGCCTCGACCTGCCGTTCCGCGACGTCGACTGGACGCTGTGGGACGACCTGCTGCGCCGGGTGCACCACCCGGTCGAGGACGTCACGGTGGCGCTGGTCGGCAAGTACATCGACCTGCCCGACGCCTACCTGTCGGTCGCCGAGGCGCTGCGCGCCGGCGGCTTCGCCCATGAGGCCAAGGTCCACCTGCGCTGGATCGCGTCCGACGAGTGCGAGACCCCGGCCGGCGCCCACAAGCACCTGCACGACGTCGATGCGGTCTGCGTCCCCGGCGGGTTCGGCGTGCGCGGCATCGAGGGCAAGCTGGGCGCCCTCACCTACGCCCGCATCAACAAGATCCCGACGCTCGGCCTGTGTCTCGGCCTGCAGTGCATGGTCATCGAGTACGCCCGCTCCGTGGCCGGGCTCTCCAAGGCCGCGTCCACCGAGTTCGACCCCGACTGCCCCGAGCCGGTGATCGCCACGATGGAGGAGCAGAAGTCCATCGTCTCCGGCGCCGGCGACCTGGGCGGCACCATGCGTCTGGGCCTCTACCCGGCCGAGCTGGTCGAGGGCACCGTCGTCCGCGCGGCCTACGGTGAGGCGTCGATCCAGGAGCGCCACCGCCACCGCTACGAGGTCAACAACGCCTACCGCGACCAGCTGTCGGAGGCCGGGCTGGTCTTCTCCGGCACCAACACCGAGCTCGGCCTGGTCGAGTTCGTCGAGCTGCCGGCCGACGTCCACCCCTACTACGTCTCGACCCAGGCCCACCCCGAGCTGCGGTCGCGCCCGACCCGCCCGCACCCGCTGTTCGCCGGGCTCGTGGGTGCCGCGATCGAGCGTCAGCGCGAGCTGCGGTTCCCGATCGACGAGAGCGGCCTGCGCCGCGAGCCCGTGGAATGACAGAGCCTGATGAGGCGGGACGTACGAGCGCAGCGATTACTCCCAATGGAGTGACGAAGTCACTCCACGATGAGCCCGAGTCCTGGCCGCTCATCGGCACCGAGGACCTCTACCGCGACCACTGGGTGATGGCGCTGCGCCGAGACGAGATCCGCGCGCCGCAGGGCGGGGAGACGTTCGCCCGGTTGGTGCTCGAGCATCCCGGCGCCGTCGTTGTCCTGGCCGTCGACGAGGACGAGCAGGTGCTCTGCCTGCGGCAGTACCGCCATCCGGCCGCGCGCCGGTTCGTGGAGCTGCCCGCCGGCCTGCTCGACGGCGAGGACGAGGCGCCGCTCGATGTGGCCCGCCGCGAGCTGCGCGAGGAGGCCGGGCTCGAGGCGACCGAGTGGGTGGCGCTCACCTCGGCGTACTCCTCGCCGGGCATCTCCGCCGAGCTGATCCACTACTTCCTCGCCCGCGGGCTGACCGAGGTGGACCGTGACTTCGACCCCCGGCACGAGGAGGCGGAGATGGAGGTCTTCTGGGCGCCGTACTCCGAGCTCTACGACGCGGCCGTCTCCGGCAGGGTGACCGACGCGCCGCTCGTGGTTGCCGTGCTCGTCGCGCACGCCCAGGGGCTGGTCGGGCGATAGTGTCGCGTGGTGGCCGCAGACTCGCGGCCCAGGGAGGAGCTCTAGGTGAAGGTCGGCGTTCCGAAAGAGGTCAAGAACCACGAGTACCGGGTGGCGATCACCCCGGTGGGCGTCCATGAGCTGACCGCTCACGGTCACGAGGTGTTCGTGCAGGCGGGGGCGGGCGTGGGCTCGTCCATCGACGACGCGGAGTATGTCGCGGCGGGTGCGCGGATCATCGACTCCGCCGACGACGTGTGGGGCTCGGCTGACCTGGTGCTGAAGGTCAAGGAGCCGGTCGCCGAGGAGTACCACCGCCTGCGTGAGGGCCTGACCCTCTTCACCTATCTCCACCTCGCGGCCGACAAGCCGCTGACCGAGGAGCTCCTGAGGAGCAAGGTCACCGGCATCGCCTACGAGACCGTGCAGCTGCCCTCGGGCGGACTGCCGCTGCTCTACCCGATGTCCGAGGTCGCCGGCTGCCTGGCGCCCCAGGTGGGGGCGCACAGCCTGCTCAAGGCCCAGGGTGGCCGCGGCGTGCTGATGGGCGGGGTCGGCGGTGTGGCCAACGCGAAGGTCGTGATCATCGGGGCCGGTGTGTCCGGCCAGAACGCCGCCAACATCGCCCTCGGCATGGGCGCCGACGTGACGCTGCTCGACACCGACCTGGACAAGCTGCGGATGTCGTTCTGGCGCTACAACAACCGGGTGCACGGGCTGGCGTCGTCCAAGCTCGCCGTCGAGCAGCAGGTGATGGAGGCCGACATGGTGATCGGCGCGGTGCTGATCCCCGGCGCCGCGGCTCCCAAGCTGGTCTCCAACGACCTGGTCTCGCGGATGAAGCCCGGCTCGGTGCTGGTCGACATCGCGGTCGACCAGGGCGGTTGCTTCGAGGACACCCACGCGACGACACACGACGACCCGACGTACCAGGTGCACAACTCGACGTTCTACTGCGTGGCCAACATGCCGGGTGCGGTGCCCAACACGTCGACCTACGCGCTGACCAACGCGACCCTGCCCTACACCGTGAAGCTGGCAGACAAGGGCTGGCAGGACGCCTGCCGCTCCGACCACAGCCTCGCGCTCGGGCTCAACACGCATGCCGGGCAGCTCACCAACGCGCCGGTGGGTGAGGCCGTCGGCATCGAGTCCGTGGCCCTGGACGACGTGATCGCCTGAGTACCACATCTCCGGGGTCCATCGATCGAGCGATCCGCACCTATCTCGAGCACCTGTCGGTCGAGAAGGGGCTGGCGACCAACACCCTCACGTCCTACCGACGCGACCTGCGGCGCTACCGCGCCCACCTGGAAGCGGCTGGCGTGGAAGAGCTGGACAGCATCGACGAGGCGACGGTGAGTGGGTTCCTGATGCGACTGCGCGAGGGCGACGCCGACCACCAGCCGCTGAGCGCGACCTCGGCGGCCCGCACCGTGGTGGCGGTGCGCGGCTTCCACAAGTTCGCGGTGGCCGACGGGTTGGCCCAGGTCGACCCGGCCGGTGGCGTGAAGCCACCCACGCCGGCGAAGCGGCTGCCCAAGGCGCTGCCGCTGTCCGACGTCGAGGCGATCCTCGAGGCGGCCGGCGCCCCCGGCACCACGCTCGCGCTGCGCGACCGGGCGCTGCTGGAGGTCCTCTACGGCACCGGTGCTCGGATCTCCGAGGCGGTCGGGCTCGACGTCGACGACATCGACGAGGTCGACGGCACCGTCCTGCTGCGCGGCAAGGGCAGCAAGGAACGGCTGGTCCCGCTGGGCTCCTACGCGCGCGAGGCCCTCGCGGCGTACGTCGTGCGTGCGCGCCCGGAGCTGGTCGCCGCCGGGTCGAAGGCGATCGGTGGGGCACTGTTCCTCAACGCCCGTGGCGGGCGGCTGTCACGGCAGTCCGCGTGGACGGTGCTGACCAAGGCCGCCGACCGGGCCGGGGTCGACCGTGACGTCTCGCCGCACACGCTGCGCCACTCCTTCGCCACGCACCTGCTCGACGGGGGTGCCGACGTACGCGTCGTCCAGGAGCTGCTCGGGCACGCGTCCGTCACCACGACCCAGATCTACACCCTGGTGACGGTCGACAACCTGCGCGAGGTCTTCGCCACCGCTCACCCCAGGGCCCGCGGATGATCGACCCCGACAAGGTCTACGACGAGATCGTGGAGTGGGCCCTCGGCGAGGGGCTCGAGCTCTACCCGCACCAGGACGAGGCGGTCATCGAGCTGCTCGGCGGCAGCAACGTCATCCTGGCCACACCGACCGGGTCGGGGAAGTCGCTGGTCGCCATCGGCGCCCACATGGCCGCCATGGCCGACGACCGGGTGAGCTTCTACACCGCACCGATCAAGGCGCTGGTGAGCGAGAAGTTCTTCGCGCTGTGCGCGGTCTTCGGTGCGGAGAACGTCGGGATGCTGACCGGCGACGCCACGGTCAACGCCGAGGCCCCGATCATCTGCTGCACCGCCGAGGTGCTCGCCAACATCGCCCTGCGCGAGGGCGCGACCGCCGACGTGGGGCTGGTCGTGATGGACGAGTTCCACTTCTACGCCGAGCCCGACCGCGGCTGGGCCTGGCAGGTCCCGCTGATCGAGCTCCCGCAGGCGCAGTTCCTGCTGATGTCGGCCACCCTCGGCGACGTCACCGACATCGCCGAGGACCTGACCCGCCGCAACGGTCGCGAGACCGCGATCGTCGCCGACGCCGAACGCCCGGTGCCGCTGGCCTTCTCGTGGTCGCTGACCGTGCTCGACGAGACCCTCGACGAGCTGGTGCAGACCAAGCAGGCGCCGGTCTACGTCGTGCACTTCACGCAGAAGGACGCGGTCGAGCACGCCACCAGCCTGCTGTCGCCGAGCTCGGCGATCGGCAAGCTGACCCAGGCCGAGAAGGACGCGATCACCGACAAGATCGGGGCGTTCCGCTTCGGCTCTGGCTTCGGCAAGACGCTGTCGAAGATGGTGCGGCGCGGCATCGGCGTGCACCACGCCGGAATGCTGCCGCGCTACCGGCGCCTGGTCGAGCAGCTCGCGCAGGCCGGGCTGCTGACCGTCATCTGCGGCACCGACACGCTCGGCGTCGGCATCAACGTGCCGATCCGCACGGTGCTGTTCAGCGGGCTGGCGAAGTTCGACGGCAGCCGGCAGCGGGTGCTGCGCACGCGGGAGTTCCTCCAGATCGCCGGACGCGCCGGCCGTGCGGGCTTCGACACGGCGGGGTACGTCGTCGTACAGGCTCCGGAGCACGTGATCGAGAACGAGAAGGCCAAGGCCAAGGCCGACGCCAAGAACTCCGCCCTGAGCGCCGAGAAGCTGGCGAAGCGGCGCTCGAAGGCGCAGCTGCGCAAGCCGCCCGAGGGCAGTGTGGTGTGGACCGAGCAGACCTTCGACAAGCTCGTGCACGGCACCTCCGAGAGGTTGCAGTCGCGGATGAAGGTCGACAACGCGATGGTGATCAACGTCCTGGCCCGCGAGGAGGACGCGTTCCCGGTGCTGCGGCGGCTGCTCCAGGACAACCACGAGGACCGGCGCAGCCAGCTGCGGCTGACCCGCCGGGCGCTGCGGCTGGTCCGCAGCCTGGTGCACTCCGGCACGGTGACCCGGCGAGACGTTCCCGACGAGTTCGGGCGGCGCTATGTGCTGACCGTCGACCTGCCGATGGACTTCGCGCTCAACCAGCCGCTGGCGCACTTCGCGCTGGCCGCCCTCGACGTGCTCGACCCCGAGAGCGAGACCTACACCCTCGACATCGTGTCCGTGATCGAGGCGGTGCTCGAGGGGCCGCGGCAGATCCTGTTCGCGCAGCAGCGGCGGGCGCGCGGCGAGGCGATCGCCGAGATGAAGGCCGACGGGCTCGAGTACGACGAGCGGATGCTGCTGCTCGACGCCATCACCTGGCCCCAGCCACTCGCCGAGGTCCTGGAGGCGACGTACGAGATCTATCGCCAGCGGCACCCGTGGCTGCGTGAGGACGCGCTGAGCCCCAAGACGATCGTGCGCGAGATGTACGAGCAGGGGATGAGCTTCACGGAGTTCGTCAGCCGCTACGAGCTGGCGCGCTCGGAGGGGTTGGTGCTGCGCTACCTCACCGACGCCTACCGCACGCTGCGCCAGACCGTGCCCGACGCGCACCGGACGCCCGAGCTGGAGGACCTGGTCGAGTGGCTGGGCGAGACCGTGCGGCAGACCGACTCGTCGCTGCTCGACGAGTGGGAGGCGCTGTCGGACCCCGAGCACGTGTCGCGCACGGTGGCCGAGGGCGCGCCGCCGCCGATGAACCGGCCGATCTCGGCGCAGGAGCGGCCGTTCCTGATCATGATCCGCAACGCGATGTTCCGCCGGGTCGAGCTGGTGGCGCGCGACGACCTCGACGGCCTGATGGCGCTGGAGCGCGCCGCGGCCGACCGGACCGAGCCGCCGGCCGAGGTGCTGGTGACCCGCTCGGTGTGGGACGGCGCGATCGAGGAGTACTACGCCGAGCACGACAGCATCGACCTCGGCCCCGACGCGCGCGGCCCCGACCTGCTGTCCGTCTCACGCACCGGCCGCCGGTGGGAGGTCCGCCAGACCATCCACGACCCCGAGGGCAACCACGACTGGGTGATCGAGGCCGTCGTCGACCTCGACCTCTCCGACGAGCTCGGTGAGCTCGCGCTCACCACCACCACCGCGATGCGCTGCCTGGGGGACTCGTGACGCCGCCGTCGAAGGCTTCGCCGGGGGACAAGGTCGCCGTACTCTCACCGTCGTTCGCTGCCCCCGGTGTCGCCCCGGAGGTCCACGAGCAGGCCATGCGTCGGCTGGCCGACCTGACCGGGCTGGTGCCGGTGGAGTACCCCACGACGCGGCGGCTCGGCGCCTCCGCTGCCGACCGCGCAGCCGACCTCAATGCTGCGTTCGGTGACCCTGAGATCCGAGCGGTGCTGGCGACGATCGGGGGTGAGGACCAGATCAACGTGGTGCCGCACCTCGACCCTGCGTTGGTGCGTGCCGACCCCAAGCCCTTCGTCGGCTACAGCGACAACACCAACCTCCTGAGCTGGCTGTGGACCCAGGGCGTGGCCGGCTTCTACGGCGGTTCGACGCAGGTCCAGCTCGGGCCGGGACCAGCGGTCGACGAGGTGCACGCCCGGTCGCTGCGGGCCGCCCTCCTGACAGGGGAGCGGCTCGAGGTCACCGAGCCCGGGGAGTCGGAGGACGTCGGACTGGACTGGGAGGACCCTGCGGCCCTCACCAGCTACGGGGAGCGGGAGCCCACCGAGCCCTGGACCTGGGCCGGGCCGGAGCGGTCGGTGACCGGGGCGACCTGGGGAGGCTGCATCGAGGTCGTGCAGTGGATCCTGACCGCGGGCCGGTTCCCGAGCGACCCCTCGGTCCTCGACGGTGGGGTGCTCCTGTTGGAGAGCTCCGAGGAGCTGATCCCGGCGACCGAGTTCGGCTGGATCGTGCGGTCCCTGGGCGAGCGGGGACTGCTGTCCGCGGTTGACGCGGTCGTGGTCGCGCGCCCGCCGACGTCCGACTTCACGGTCCGGCCGAGCGCCGAGGAACGAGCGGCACGTCGCGCAGAGCAGCGTGACGTGGCGATCGAGACCGTCCGCGCCTACAACCCCGACGCAGTCGTGTTGGTCGGCGTGCCGTTCGGCCACACCCGCCCCCAGTGGATCCTCCCGTACGGCGGCTCGCTCACCGTGGACGGCGTCCAGCGCCGTCTGTGGGCCGACTACTCCTGACCCGATCCCGGGAAAGTACGGAACGCTTTCGACGTGAACTCGCCCGGATGGGGTCGAAAACGTTCCGTACTTTCCGGAGAAGCCGCGCTCAGCGGAGGTAGCAGAGGGCGTTGAAACAGCTGGAGAGCCAGGAGCGGCCGCCGGTGAGGGAGGTGAGCTGCTTGTAGCCGGAGGGGTCGTTGACGGAGGTCGGTTTGCCGTCGTCGAACCAGAGCATGGTCCACAGCGGGGTGATGCCGGTGCTGCGGATCGTGCGGGAGATGACGGCGGGGTTCCAGGTGCCGTCGCGGCTGCCGTGGGGGCCGGCCTCGGTGATCGCCATCCGGGGTACGCCGCCCTGGGCCACCGGCTTGTAGCCCTCGATCCGGAACGCGTCGGCGGCGTTGGCGGCGCCGTACTCGGGGTCGTAGCTGTCGAGCCCGCCGACGTCGACCTTGTGGGGCAGCAGCGCCCTCGGTTCGGTGGTGCTGCTCGTGTCGAGGTTGAACGAGTAGGCCCAGAGGATGTTGTGGACGCCCGCGGCGGCGGCGCGCGCCTGCATCAGCGTCCAGAGCTGCCGGTAGACCGCGGGGTTGGGCTTGCCCCACCAGAAGAAGCCGCCGTTGGCCTCGTGGAGCGGGCGGAAGACGACCGCCGTACGACGGGTCCCGACGCCGCCTCCGTCGCCCTCGGCGTCGCCCTCCTGGAAGCGCCGGAGCAGCGACATCTTGTCGTCGAAGTCGGCCCAGAAGGCCGCGCCCGCCGGTGTGGACTCGTTGAGCAGGCTGCTGAGGTCGCCGCGGCGGGTGTCGGTGAACGGGCCACCAGTGAACGGGTTGCGGGCGTGCCAGGACGCGGTGAGGACCGCGCCGCCGTGGGCGAGCTCGAGGAGCCCGGCGACTACCTGGTCCGCGAACGGGAACTCGTAGTCGCGGGCCATGGCCAGCTCCTCGAGGTCGAAACCGATCAGCGACGTCCGGATCGCGGCAGCGCCCAGTGGGCGGATCGGGTCGAGGAAGGACTGGCTCGAGACGTTGAGCTGCTGGCCGACGCCCATCAGGCCGACGGCGCGCCAGCGGTCGAGCCGCGTGGCCAGGCAGAAGGCCTCGCCGGTGGGGGAGGCATCGACGAGCGGGGTGACCGGGCTGCACTGTGAGGTGGTGCGCACGTAGAGCTTGGTCGCCGTCGACGCCGAGCTCCGGAAGCGGCCATGCTGGGGGTGCACAACGCGGAACGTGCGGGTCGCCGTGGAGGTGACCGTCAGCGGCACGAAGAAGCGTCCCGTGGCGTCGGTGCGGGCGGTGCGGATCGTGGTCCAGACCGACCCGACGTACTCCTGGAAGGTCAGCTTGGCGTCCTTGCGCACGGGCGCGATCGTCGCGACCAGGCCGGTCGGGTCGCTGCTCGAGTCGACGGGGTCGAACGTGATGACGGGCGGCGCGAGCCGCAGCGAGACCGACGTCTTGACCGCCGTGCCCTGGCGGGCGTGGCTGGTGGTGGGGTCGGCGACGTCCGCAGCGACCGGAGTCGGGAGGAGTGCTCCCGCCAGCAGCCCTGCCCACAAGGCCCCCCAGGCCGCGACATGACGCACGCGGCCAGTGTCGCAGCCGGACCTCAGGTTTGGCTCAAGAAAGCGGACACAGGCCGTCGGGGCAGGTCGCCAGCCAGGCGCGGCCGCCCCGCAGCGACGCGATCTGCTTGCGCCCGGTGAAGCCGTCCTTGCCGTTGCCGTCGTCGAACCACAGCAGCGCGTACGTCGGTCGCAGGCCGGCGGCCAGCGCCGACTCGGCGATCACCCGCGGGTCCCAGGCGCCGTCCTTGCTTCCGTGCGGACCGGTCTCGGCGATCGCCGCGCGGGGGTGGGCGGCGGCGAGCTCGGCGAGGCCGGTGAGGTCGAGCCCCGGCGGCCCGTCGTCGGTCACGGGGTCGTAGGAGTCGAGGCCGACGAGGTCCACCAGCTCGGGCACCAGCGTCATCGGGTCGATGATCTCGTCGTGGGTGCGGGCGTTGGCCGACCAGCCCCACACGATGTTGTGCACGCCGGCCTCGGCGGCGTGGTCCTGCATCTCGGCCCACAGCGCCCGGTAGGTGGCCGGGTCGGGGGCGCTCCACCAGAACCAGTCGCCGTTGGCCTCGTGCAGCGGGCGGAACAGCACCGCGGCCGGCTGGAACCGGCCGTCCTCGCCGGTCTGAAGGCGCCGCAGCAGGTCGAGCTTGGCGTCGTAGTCGGACCAGAACGCCTCGGCCTGCGGGGTCTCGGGGTCCAGCAGGGCGTCGAGGTCGCGCCAGCTGACGTCGAAGGAGTCCTTGCCGGTGGCGGGGTTGGCGGTATGCCACGAGGCGGTGAGGACGACGCCGTCCGCGGCGAGCTCCAGGAGCTTCTCGACCGGCGGGTGCTCGAAGCCGAAGGTGTCGGCCTTGGCGAGCTCCTCGAGGTCGAAGCCGACCAGCGCAACCCGCTGCGGCTCGAGCCGGCGCAGCGGGGCGAGGTAGTCGGAGGTGGAGACGTTGAGCTGCTGGCCGACGCCCATGACGCCCGTACGCCGCCACTCGTCGAGGGTCTGGGCCAGGCACCGAGCCTCGGGGGTGGCGTCCGGGTCGACCAGGGCGAGGTCCGGCTCGCAGTCGGGGGTGGGCGTGAGTGTGGCGCTGGGGGAGTCGCTCGGAGTGGAGGTCGGCGAGGTGGTCGAGGGGGTGCTCGAGGACGTCCCGCTCGGGGTCGACGTGGCGTCGGGGCCGCCGTCGGTAGCGGACGGGTCGTCATCGATCACCATGGTCCCCACCACCAGCAGCAGCCCGAGCAGCGCGACCAGCACCTCCACGAGGGCGACCCTGACCACTCGACGGCGCACGCGGCAAGTGTGGCATCCACCAGGTGACTGACTCCCGCGAGTCGGCGCCAGTGCACGCCGTACGACGCCCGAGTCGGCGCCAACGTCGTGCACAAGCGCCGACTCGCGGAGCAGAGGCTCCTCCACAGGTAAGTGCACAGGGGAGGGGGTGCCTGTGCAGTTCAGGCGGGAGCGAGTGCACAGTTCCTCAACAGATTTGCCGAGTGCCTGTGGGATTGCGGCGTTGTGTTGGTGGGAGATCCGGACCGGACCTAGAGTCCGCGGCGAGTCGCCGCAATGTCGCTGTGTCGACATTGTGTGATGGGGGTGCAGTCCCCCCGACCGGATGAGGAGTGGCACATGAGCAACAGCGGGATGTTCCCCGGAATCTCAGGCAGCAGTGCCCCCGACATGCCGCCGAGGACGCACACCCCTTCCCCGCCACTCGGAAATGAGCACGTCGTGTCTGACCCCCTGCCCTTCGAACGTCCGCACCGCGAGGGAGTCCCCGAGGTCGCCTCCAGCAACGAGGCGCCCTCCACCGCTCCCCAGGTGGCCACCCAGCTCCTCACCGACGACGGCCTCGTGGCCGCGCCGGTGGCCAACGGCCCCACCGGCCGCCCGATGCCGGTCTTCCCCGAGCCGACGCCGCTGACCCAGCACGGCCACGCCCGCGTGATCTCGATGTGCAACCAGAAGGGTGGCGTCGGCAAGACCACGACCACCATCAACCTGGGCGCCTCCCTCGCGGAGTACGGCCGCAAGGTGCTGCTGGTCGACTTCGACCCCCAGGGCTCGCTGTCGGTCGGCCTCGGCCTCAACCCGCACGAGATGGACCTGACGATCTACAACCTGCTCATGCAGCGCGACGTGACGCTCGACGACGTCGTCGTACCGTCCGGCGTCCCCGGCATGGACCTGCTGCCCTCCAACATCGACCTGTCCGCCGCCGAGGTGCAGCTGGTGCACGAGGTGGCCCGTGAGCAGACCCTGCAGCGGGTGCTGGCGCCGGCGCTGGAGAAGTACGACGTCATCCTGATCGACTGCCAGCCCTCGCTCGGGCTGCTCACCGTCAACGCGCTGACCGCCTCCCACGGCGTGATCGTGCCGCTCGAGTGCGAGTACTTCGCGCTGCGTGGCGTTGCGCTGCTCAAGACCACGATCGACAAGGTGCGCGAGCGGCTCAACCCGCGCCTGGAGATCGACGGGGTGCTCGGCACCATGTTCGACGGCCGCACCCTCCACTCCCGCGAGGTCATGGACCGCCTGGTGCAGGCCTGGGGCGACAAGGTCTTCCACACCGTCATCCGCCGGACCGTGAAGTTCTCCGACGCGACCGTCGCCGGCGAGCCGATCACGTCGTACGCCACGGCCTCGGGTGGCGCCGAGTCCTACCGCCAGCTGTCCAAGGAGGTGCTCGCCCGGTGGCACGACGCGTGAGCCTCCCCACGGCCGACGACCTGTTCCGGCCCACCGCCGTCCACGCGGTCCCGGACGCCCCGGAGCCGGCGGCCCCCGAGCCGGAGGCCGCCACCCCGCTGGTGCCCAGTGGCCGGGTCCGTCACGACGAGAAGATGACCGTCTACGTCACCTCCGACGAGCTGCTCCACATCGAGCACGCCCGGCTGTCGCTGCGCAGCGCGCACGGCCTCGCCGTCGACCGCGGCCGGCTGGTGCGTGAGGCCGTCGCGCTGGTCCTGGCCGACTTCGACGCCAACGGCGACGACAGCGTGCTGGTCCGCCGGCTGACCCAGGAATGACCGCGCTCGCCATCTCGAGCGAGGCGGGTGAGACCACCCCGGGCTTCGAGCTGCGGCTCGACAACTTCGAGGGTCCGTTCGACCTGCTGCTGAGCCTGATCTCCAAGCACAAGCTCGACATCACCGAGGTCGCGCTCTCGAAGGTCACCGACGAGTTCATCGCGCACGTCAAGGCCGGGGGACCCGTCTGGGACCTCGAGCAGACCACGTCGTTCCTGCTGGTCGCCTCGACCCTGCTCGACCTCAAGGCGGCCCGACTGCTGCCCCAGGGCGACGTCGAGGACGAGGAGGACCTCGCCCTGCTGGAGGCGCGCGACCTGCTGTTCGCGCGGCTGATGCAGTACAAGGCCTTCAAGCAGGTGGCGGGGTACCTGGAGACGCGGCTGGCCGACGAGGCGCACCGCTACCCGCGCGCCGTGGGGCTCGAGGAGCGCTACGCGACGCTGCTGCCCGAGGTGCTGATCGGGCTGGGGCTCGAGCAGTTCGCGGAGCTCGCGGCGAAGGCCCTGGAGCCCAAGCCGGTCCTCGAGGTGTCGCTCCAGCACATCCACGCGGCCAAGGTCAGCGTGCGCGAGCAGGCGGTGCTGGTCGTCGAGCGACTGCGGCGTACCGGAACGATGACCTTCCGCGCCCTGTGCGGCGACTCGCCCGACCGGCTCACCACGGTGGCCCGCTTCCTGTCCCTGCTCGAGCTGTTCCGCGAGGGTGCGGTGGCGTTCGAGCAGGTGACCGCACTGGGCGAGCTGACCATCCGCTGGACCGGCAGCGACGACAACGAGATCGAGATCACCGACGAGTTCGACGGGCCACCGCCCGACGCCGAGGAGACACCAGATGACTGAGACCGACACCGTCGACACCGTGGCCGGCGGCGACCTCAGCGACGAGCAGCTCGCCGTCCCCGTCGCCGAGCTGCGGCCCTCGCTCGAGGCGGTGCTGATGGTCACCGACCAGCCGCTCGACGACGTCAGCCTGGCCACGGCCGTGGGCTACCCCGCCGAGGAGGTCTCGGCCGCGCTGCACGAGCTCGCGGCCGACTACACCGCCCAAGGGCGCGGCTTCGAGCTGCGCAACGTGGCGGGTGGCTGGCGGTTCTACTCCCGTGACGAGTACGCCGCGGTCGTCGAGGCGTTCGTGCTGGAGGGCCAGCAGGCGCGGCTGACGCACGCGGCGCTGGAGACCCTGGCCGTCGTGGCCTACAAGCAGCCGGTCTCGCGGGCCCGGGTCTCGGCGATCCGCGGCGTCAACGTCGACGGCGTCATGCGCACCCTGATCTCGCGCGGTCTGGTCGAGGAGGCCGGGCAGGACGGTGAGACCGGCGCCAACCTGTTCCGGACGACCAACTACTTCCTCGAGCGGATCGGGGTCGGCTCCGTCGAGGACCTGCCCGAGCTCGCGCCCTACCTGCCCGACCTCGACGACCTCGAGGACGAGCTGGCCGAGATGGCGGCCACCGAGTCCGTGCACGAGGGCCCGGCGGGAGGGCACGCCACGGCCGACGAAGTGGCCCCGGAGCCCGCCGGCGAACCGACGGAGTCATGAGCCGCGAGGTCGCCACCGACGACGACGGGCTGATCCGGCTCCAGAAGCTGCTGGCCCAGTCGGGCGTCGCGTCGCGGCGCAAGTGCGAGGAGCTGATGCTCGAGG
This sequence comes from Nocardioides szechwanensis, assembly GCF_900103935.1. GTDB lineage: Bacteria > Actinomycetota > Actinomycetes > Propionibacteriales > Nocardioidaceae > Nocardioides > Nocardioides szechwanensis. The sequence goes on along the minus strand of NZ_FNIC01000001.1, from coordinate 1,059,860 downwards.
GCGAGGTCGTCGTCGACGGCGAGGTCGTCACCCGCCTCGGCACCAAGGTCGACCCGCGCACCGCGGTGATCCGGGTCTCCGGCAAACGCCTGCCGCCGCTGTCGGACCTCGTCTATCTCGTGCTCAACAAGCCGACCGGCGTGGTCTCGACGATGTCCGACCCCGAGGGGCGCCGCACCATCACCGACGTCGTGTCGCACCGGCCTGAGCGGCTCTTCCACGTCGGGCGGCTCGACACCGACACCTCCGGTCTGTTGCTGCTCACCAACGACGGTGACTTCGCGCAGCGCATGGCGCACCCGTCGTACGAGGTCGACAAGACGTACGTCGCCGAGGTCGACGGCGAGGTTTCCAAGGCCACCGTCAAGCAGCTGCTCGCGGGCGTGACGCTCGACGACGGCCCGGTGACGGTCTCGCAGGCGAAGGTCGTCACCGCCTCGCGGGACAAGTCGATCGTCGAGCTGGTCATCCACGAGGGGCGCAACCGGATCGTGCGCCGCCTGCTCGACCACGTCGGCCATCCCGTGCGCAAGCTCACCCGCACCGCGATCGGCCCGGTCCAGCTCGGCTCGCTGAAGTCCGGCGCCCTGCGCGACCTCACCCTCGACGAGCTGGGCGAGCTGCTCGACAACGCGCAACTCTGAGCCAATTGCCTATCTAGGCCTGATGACCCCTCTAGCGAAGCACTGGTTCGTTGAACTTTGGGCCACGAATCTATAGCTGACCCTGGACTTAACGGGTGCGGCGAAGCCTGCGAAGTCAGCGGACCCGACCAAGTCCGTGGTGGTTGCCCCGTCGTAGGAGCCGGGCTGGCCGACCTTCCGCGGCGGCTTCGCCACCCATTCCACACCGAATCCGTATCGCTCCAGTGGCAACGCACCCGACAACTCGAAGTGGACGCTGACCCGTCCGCTGGTGCGGCGGATCGTAGTCGTGATCGTTCCGCCGGACTCGCACGGCGTCGTCCGGACGATTGTGCTCGCAGCCGCCGGCGATTGCATAGACGGAACGTCGGCGGGAGCGGGCACGGCACACACCGCTACCGACAGCGCCGCGGCGGCGATGACGCTCCCTCCCCGCGCCATCTGCCAAGCGCTGAGCACTGTTCTCCGCCTGCTGCCTGCCCAAGTCATCAGTACAACGACTCCAGCCCGAGCATGTCCCCTAGTCCGAGGGTGCGTTCAGCCGCAGTACAGGGACCCAGGTTCCCTGGGCTCGCAGCTGCGCCATTCGAGCCCGCCATCGCGGCACCCCCTACCAGCACTGCCACCACGACCCTCAAGATGCCGGACTCCAGCACGATTACCACTTCTCGACGCAGCGACGCTGGGGATGCGTCCCGCTCGTGTCGACCCAACGCCTGAAACCAGAACGCGTTACCATTTTCGGTTAGGTCTTCACCTGGTCTAGACCCCTCATCAGTCAAGATGGACGCTGACATTGCCGTGGGCCACCCGCTCGCACGGATGGTGGATGGTGGCGTGTATCCGGGGCCACGGCTAACGGAACTTCATACTCAGCTGAGGCGGCGTACCGTCGGGGGATGAGTGAGGCCGTACCCGCCGCGTTGCGGCCGTACGTCGCCTGGCTGGCGGCGTACGACGTGGTCGGGCCGGCCGGGGTGCATCGAGGCCTGCCGGGCACGTCGCTGACGTTCGTGCTGCCGATCGGGGCGAAGCTCGACGTGGCGTGGAGCGGTGACCCGGTCTCCCGGCGCTCAGCGTGGTCCAGCGTCGCGGGGCTGCACGCCGCTCCGGCCGAGATCCGCCACGACGGACACCAGGAGGGGTTCTTCCTGGCGCTGACCACGGCGGGCGCCCGGGCGCTGTTCGGGCTGCCGGCCGCCGCGATCGCGGGGGAGCTGCTCGAGCTTGACGACCTCGCTCCCGACCTGCGGCACCTGCCCGAGCAGGTGCACGACGAGTCTTCCTGGCCGGCACGCACCGCGGTGCTGCTCCGCGCCCTCACCTCGGCGCTCTCCGCCCGCGACGCCTCCGGGGCCCGGGCGGAGGTGGGCCGGGCGCTCGCCCGGCTCGCTCGCGGAGCGGCGGTGGCCGAGGTGGCCGACGACGTCGGCTACAGCCGCCGGCACCTGCGCAACCTCGTGGTCGCCGAGACCGGGCTCAGCCCGAAGGAGTACCAGCGGGTCGCCCGCTTCGAGACCAGCCGCGAACACGTGCTCGCCGCCGCCCGTCGCGGCGGCACCCTCGCGGAGGTCGCGGCCGTCTGCGGGTACGCCGACCAAGCGCACCTGGCCCGGGAGTGGCGCGACCTCGCGGGCTGCCCGCCGACCACGTGGCTGCGCGAGGAGTTCCCAGACGTCCAAGCCGGCGGCGTATTCGCCGGGTGAGGGTGGGGCATGACCTCACCGAGCAGCGCAGCAGACGTCCGGCACTGGCAGACGATGACCTTCCGCGACGAGGACACGATGATCGGCTGGCTGGCCGCGATCGGGTTCACCGAGCATGCGACCTACCGCTCCGAGCAGGACCCCACGGTGGTGGAGCACGCCGAGTGGCTGTGGCCCGGAGGCGGCGGGATCATGTTCGGCTCGCGCCGTCCGGACGGCGCCGTCGACAACCCCGGCGGCTCGGCGGCGTACCTCGTCACCGACGACCCGGACGCAGTCTTCGAGCGGGCCGTGGCGGCGGGTGCGACGGTCCTGCGGCCGATGGTGGACCAGGACTACGGCGGTCGCGGCGGCAGCGTCGCCGATCCAGAGGGCAACCACTGGTCCTTCGGGAGCTACCAGCCCCGATAACATCACCGCGTGCCAGTCAGAGCCGTACGCGGAGCCACCCAGCTCGACACCGATGAGCGTGAGCACATGCTCGAGCGGGTCGCGGAGATGGTCACCGACGTGATGACGTCCAACGGCCTCGAGGTCGACGACTTCATCTCGGTGATCTTCACCGCCACCAGCGACCTGGTCTCGGAGTTCCCGGCGTACGCCGCCCGCCAGCTCGGCTTCGGGGACGTGCCGCTGATCTGTGCGCGCGAGCTCGAGATCGCGGGCTCGATGCCGCGGGTCGTGCGGATGATGGCGCACATCGAGACCGAGCTCCCGCGAGCCGACATCACCCACGTCTACCTCCATGGGGCGGCCGCGCTGCGCAGCGACCTGACCCGGGTCCGGTCCGTGCCGGATGAGTGACGCTCTGCCCGGCTCGTTGGTCGGGCCGGTCGAGATCGTCGGCGCCGGGCTGATCGGTACGTCGATCGCGCTCGCCTGCCGCCGGGCCGGCCTCGAGGTGCTGCTCACCGACTCCTCCGACGACCACCTGCGCACCGCCTCCGGGCTGGGCGCCGGCCGCGCCACGACCCCGGACGACCGGCCGCAGCTGGTCGTGGTCGCCGTACCCCCTGACCACCTGGGCGCGCAGATCGCCCGTGCGCTGGCCGGTGGCGCCGTGGTGACCGATGTCGGCAGCGTCAAGGTCGGGCCGCTCGCGGCAGTGGCCGGGGTGCCGGGTGTCGAGCGCTACGTCGGTGGCCACCCGATGGCCGGCAGCGAGCGCTCCGGGCCGCTGGCGGCCAGCTCCGCGCTGTTCGACGGCCGCCCGTGGGCCGTGACCCCGCACCCCGGCTCCACGCCCGAGGCGGTCGCGCTGGTCGAGGCCCTCGCGCTGCTCTGTGGCGCGGTGCCGGTCCGGCTGACCCCCGACGAGCATGACCTGGCCGTCGCCCGCACCTCCCACCTGCCGCACCTGCTGGCCGCACTCGCCGCCGGCGCGCTGGCCGACGCCCCGGCCGACCACCTGGCGCTCTCGGGGCAGGGCGTGCGCGACGTGACCCGGGTGGCCGCGGGCGACCCCGCGCTCTACGGCCAGATCGTGGCCGCCAACGCACACGCGGTGGGCGCACTGCTGACCGGCGTACGCGAGCGGCTGGACGCCGTGATCGAGGCGCTGGCCGGGGGAGACCGGGCCGGCGTCGAGGCGGTGCTGAGCGAGGGCGTGAGCGGCACCCGGGCCATCCCCGGAAAGCACGGCGGCCCCACGCGCCCGACCGGCACCGTCTTCGTCGCCGTGCCCGACCACCCGGGCGAGCTGGCCCGGCTGTTCGCCGACGCCGGGGCCAGCGAGGTCAACATCGAGGACGTCCGGATCGACCACGACCCCGGGCGCCCTGTCGGCCTGGTCGAGCTGACCGTCGACGAGGACCGCGCGGAGCACCTGCTGACCTCTCTCGAATCGAAGGGATGGGTGACTCACCGGTAGGCTCAACCCCCGTGAAGAGCCCTGACCAGAGCCCCGAGAGCCGCGTCGTGGTGGCCGTCGACGGCACCTCGGGCTCGGGGAAGTCGAGCACCTGCCGCGGCGTCGCCGCCCGCCTGGGTCTGCGCTACCTCGACACCGGCGCCCAGTTCCGCGCGATGACCTGGTGGATGCTGCGTGAGGGCGTCGACATCCACGACGCCGAGGCCGTCGCCGCCTGCGCCGGCAAGCCCGCGATCGAGTCCGGCACCGACCCGAACGGCCCGACCATCGAGGTCGACGGCGTCGACGTCTCGGTCGCGATCCGCAGCGACGAGGTGACCCGCTCCGTGTCGCCCGTGAGCACGGTGCCGGAGGTCCGCACCCGGCTGCTCGAGCTGCAGCGCGAGATCATCGCCGACGGCGGCATCGTGGTCGAAGGCCGCGACATCGGCTCGGTGGTGTGGCCCCAGGCCGAGGTCAAGCTCTACCTCACCGCCGACGTCGAGGCCCGCGCGCGGCGCCGTGCCGCCGAAGAGGGCGGCACCGACGTGAGCGCCACCCACCAGGTCCTCCTGGATCGTGACCGGATCGACTCCGGGCGCGCCACCGCACCGCTCGTGATGGCAGACGGCGCCGTCCACATCGACACCACGCCGTACTCCCTCGAGGAGGTCATCGAGCAGGTCGTCGGGCTCGTCCGGGTGGCGACGTGAGGGTCGACATCGAGCTGCCCCGCACCGATGCCACGCCGCACCCGCCGCGGTTCATGCTCGAGAAGCTCCGGCCGTTCGCACGCTGGCTCTTCCGGCGCCGGTACGACGTACGCGTCCACGGCGCCGAGCAGGTGCCGGCCACCGGGCCGGTGATCCTCGCCGCCAACCACATCGGGGTCATCGACGGTCCGCTGCTCGCGATCTTCGCGCCGCGCCCGGTCCACGCGCTGACCAAGATCGAGATGTTCCGCGGCCGGCTGGGCCGCTTCTTGCACTACTCGGGCCAGATCCCGCTGGACCGCTACGTCGCCGACCCGCAGGCGGTCAAGCAGGGCCTGCGCGTGCTCCGCGACGGCGGCGTCGTCGGGATCTTCCCCGAGGGCCACCGCGGTGCGGGCGAGCTCGAGCGCTTCCACCGCGGCGCGGCGTACTTCGCGCTGGTGACCGGCGCGCCGGTCGTCCCGGTGATCATGATCGGCACGCGGGAGCCGGGCGGGCACACCGGTTCGCTCCCGAACAGGGGCGCGAGGATTGAGCTCGTCTTCGGGCGACCCTTCACACTGGAGCAGCAGCCGTGGCCACGCCGCCGCGGCGACGTGGAGAGCGCGTCGTTGCGACTGCGCGACCGCATGCTCGACGATCTTCGTGAGGCGCTGGTGACCACCGGCCGGAGCCTCCCGGGACCCCTCCCGTCAGGGGAGCAGGAGCCCGACCCTTCCGGTGGCGTGACAGGAACGACGACGTGAGCGAGACGCTGGAGCCCGACGAGACGACAGAGGACGGTCCCGTACCCGTCCTGGCGGTGGTGGGGCGTCCCAACGTCGGCAAGTCCACGCTGGTCAACCGGATCATCGGCCGCCGCGAGGCGGTCGTCGAGGACGTGCCCGGGGTGACCCGGGACCGGGTGTCGTACGACGCCCACTGGAACGGCCGCGCCTTCACCGTCGTCGACACCGGCGGTTGGGACCCCGACGCCCGCGGTCTCGCCGAGGCGATCCGTGCCCAGGCCGAGATCGCCGTCGGCCTGGCCGACGCGGTGCTGTTCGTGGTCGACGCGACCGTCGGGATCACCGACCACGACGAGGCCGTCGTCAAGATCCTGCGCGCGTCCGGTAAGCCGGTCGTGCTCGTGGCCAACAAGGTCGACGACCAGCGCACCGAGGCCGAGGCCTTCGGCCTCTGGAACCTCGGCCTGGGCGAGCCCTGGCCGGTCTCCGCGCTGCACGGCCGCGGCTCGGGCGACATGCTCGACGCCGTGCTTGCCGCGCTTCCTGAGCCCCCGCCCGACCGCGACAAGGGCATCGGCGGCCCGCGCCGGATCGCGATCGTCGGCAAGCCCAACGTCGGCAAGTCCTCGCTGCTCAACCGGCTGGCGGGGGAGGAGCGGGTCGTCGTCGACAACGTCGCCGGCACCACCGTCGACCCCGTCGACGAGCTGATCGAGCTGGGCGGGAAGCAGTGGCGCTTCATCGACACCGCGGGCATCCGCAAGCGGGTCAAGGAGGCCTCGGGCCACGAGTACTACGCCTCGCTACGCACGACGACCGCGATCGACCGTGCCGAGGTGGCCGTGCTGGTCGTCGACGGCGGCGAGACGCTGTCGGAGCAGGACATCCGGATCATCCAGACCATCCGCGAGGCCGGCCGCGCGCTCGTCATCGCCTTCAACAAGTGGGACCTGGTCGACGAGGAGCGCCGCTACTACCTCGAGCGCGAGATCGAGCGCGACCTGGTGCAGGTGCAGTGGGCACCGCGGATCAACATCACCGCGCGCACCGGCTGGCACGTCGACCGGCTGGTGCCGGCCATCGACAAGGCCCTCGAGGGCTGGGAGACCCGGATCGGCACCGGCACGCTCAACGCGTTCCTGGGCCGGCTGGTCGCCGAGCACCCCCACCCGGTGCGCAGCGGCAAGCAGCCCAAGATCCTGTTCGGGACCCAGGCCTCCACGGCGCCGCCGATGTTCGTCCTGTTCACGAGCGGCAAGCTCGACGCGGGCTACGAGCGGTTCATCGAGCGTCGCCTGCGCGAGGAGTTCGGCTTCGCGGGGACCCCGATCATCCTGCAGCAGCGACCGCGGGAGAAGCGCAAACGGTAGCCGCGCCTACCCTGGCCGGATGCGGACGTTGTTGGCGCTCACCCTCGGCTCGGTAGTGCTCGCGGTCCTGGCGCCGATGGTCGGCGCCGAAGGCACACGTACGTCGCTCGGGTCACCCGCCGCGGCCGAGGTCGAGAAGCCCATTGCGGGCACCTCCTGCTCGGAGTTCCCCGCCAACAGCTGGTGGCGCGCCGACGTGAGCGGTCTGCCGGTGCACCAGCGCAGCCGCTCCTGGCTCTCGCACATGTCGACCGGGGTCGACCTGCACCCCGACTTCGGACCATCCTACGGCGACGGGCCCAACTACGGCATCCCGGTCACGGTCGTGAAGTCGTCGCATCGCAAGGTGTCGGTGTCGTTCTACTACCCCGACGAGTCCGACAAGGTGCGCTACCCGCTCGGCCCGGACACCCGGATCGAGGGCGGCCGCGACTCCGGCGGCGACCAGCACGCGATCGTCGTCGACAAGGGTCGCTGCAAGCTCTACGAGACCTATGACACCTCCGTGCGCAATGGGAGGTGGCGGGCCGGCTCCGGCGCCGTGTGGTCGCTGACGAGCAACAAGCTGCGCCCCGACGGCTGGACCTCCGCCGACGCCGCCGGCCTGCCGATCCTGCCGGGCCTGCTGCGCTGGAACGAGGTCCGTGACGACAAGATCGACCACGCCATCCGGTTCACCACCGACGTCACCAGCAAGCACCACCTGTGGCCCGCCCGCCACGACGCCGGGTCCAAGGCCAGCCTGAGCTACCCGCCGATGGGGGCTCGGTTCCGGCTCAAGGCGGGCTGGTCGGCGGCCGGACTCTCGCCGTACGCACAGCGCGTCGTGCAGGCGATGAAGACCTACGGCCTGGTGCTCGCCGACAACGGCTCGCCGTGGTTTTTCCAGGGCGAGCAGCACGCCAAGTGGCCCGAGCAGCTGATCGAGGACCTCAAGACCATCCCGGCCTCCGCCTTCGTGGCCGTCGACACGTCGTCGCTGAAGGTGAGCAACGACAGCATGGCCGTGAAGTGAGCCCGATTCCGTCGTGACCCGGCCGCTGTTGTAGTGTTCACGCGCTCGGCCAACGCGTGATTCGGCCGGGAGATTCGGGCTGTGGCGCAGCTTGGTAGCGCACTTGACTGGGGGTCAAGGGGTCGCAGGTTCAAATCCTGTCAGCCCGACCGAATGAAGATGCAGGTCAGAGGCCGTTTCCCGGGTGAGGGAGGCGGCCTCTCGCCTTGCCAGGCGCCGGCTGCACACCTTTTCCGCACACCTTTCTCAGCGACCGACGGGGCTGTGGTCCACGGTCGAGGACGTGACCGGGGACTGCGGTCGCATCTGAGGAGGTGATGCCGTCGATCGGGGGTGCTGGCTACCTGTCAGCGGCCAGGACGGGTCTACCTCGGAGGTGTGTCCTACCGCCAAAGACGCGGGTGGGCAGCGGGGCGAGTCCCGGGGCGCGGAGGGCGCCCCGCCTGCTTAGGTCCTGGCCACCACCGGTGGCGGACGCGGAGATTGCGCCGGGCTCATCGCAAGGCATCGCTGAGCACCTGCATCGCGGAGACGCTGATGTCGGGGGAGACGTGTCCGTAGATGTCGCCGGTGATGCTGATCGAGGAGTGTCCCAGGATCTCCGAGACCACCTTGAGTGGGACGCCGTTGGCGAGCATGGTGCTGGCGGCGGAGTGTCGGAGGGTGTGGAGGCCGATGCTGGGCAGGCCGGCCTGGTCGGCGGCCACCTTGAGCGCCCGGAGCGCGTTGCGGGGGTCGCATGGCTCGCCGAAGGCGGTGGTGAAGACGTAGCCGGTTTCCTTCCACTGCGAGCCGGCCCGGTCGCGCTCGGCTGCCTGGCGCGTACGGAGCTGCTGGAGGATCTCGGCCGTGCGGTCGGTGATGGGCACCTCGCGTCGGGACTTCGCCGTCTTCGTGCTCGTCGTGACCAGCTCGCCGTCCTCCCGGGTCAAGGTGCCGCGGATCTTGAGCCAGCCGCTGTCCTCCTTGACGTGGTTGCGCCACTTGAGCGCAAGCGCCTCGCCGCGGCGGAGGCCGGTGTTGACGAGGAGCTCGAACAGGAGTCGGTAGCGGGTGTCGTGGGCAGCCTCGAGAAGGAGCTTGACCTGCTCGGGCGTGAGGTACTCCGCTTCCTTGACCTCGACTCGCGGGCGGGTGATCGCGGCCACGGGGTTGTCGGCAAGCTCGCGGTCCTTGACGGCGGCGTCGAAGACGGCGCGCAGGATCGTGTAGGCGTTGCGCCTTGTGGAGTCGCTGAGCCCTTTGCGGCGGAGCTCGGCCAACCACCCGTCGACCGCGCTCGGCCGCACCCGGTGCATCGGCGTCGCGCCGAGCTGGCTGCCGATGATGTGGTGTCGGGCGACGGCGGCGTACATCGTCTTCGTGCTTGTCTTGCGGTCCGAGTTCGCCAGCGTGGTCTTGATCCAGGTCTCGGCGTACTGGTCGACCAGTTGGCGGGTGTCACGGGCCGGAAGCTCCTTCTTCAACCTGGCCCGGACCTCCTCGGCCTTCTGGCGGGTCTCCTTGGCGGTCTTTCCGGTGACCGTCACTCGCTTGCGGACGCCGTCCGTGTCGGTATGGCGGATCAGGATCTGCCAGCGACCGTCCTTGCGCTGCACAGGTCGAGATCCTTCGCCGTTAGCGCGTCGAGTCGGCGTGGCCATGGACCCAGCGTATGACCCGTTGACCTCGGCGAAGCCGATTGCCGACGAGCTGTGGACAAGCAGTCGCTTCCTTCGCGGCTCATCGGTGGGAGACTGTCGGCGAACGCTCGACGATGAGTCAGGAGGCAGCCATGGCGGGACCGCTGGTAATTGATCGCCGCGCGATCGAGGCGCTCTGTCGCAAGTACGCCGTGCGGCGTCTCCTGCTGTTCGGCTCGGCCGGTACGGATCACTTCGACGAGGCGACCAGCGACATCGACTTCCTGGTCGAGTTCGACGACGCACCCGTGAGTCGCTTCGATGCCTACTTCGGCCTCAAGGAGGACCTTGAGGCTCTCTTCGGGCGCCCGGTCGACCTCGTCTCGGCGGCCGCCCTGGAGAACCCGTACTTCGCGGAGTCGGTCGCCAGCACCAGTCGAGAGCTGTATGCAGCCTGAGGCGCCGGCGCTGATCTGGGACGCCAGACGAGCAGCAGGTCGCGTCCTCGAGTTCGTGGCGGGTCGGAGCTGGGACGACTACCAACAAGACGTCATGCTCCGCTCGGCGGTCGAACGACAGTTCCAGATCATCGGCGAGGCGCTCAATCGGCTCAGCAAGGTCGATCCAGGCACCGCGGATCGGGTGCCGGATCTCGCCCGGATCGTCGCCTTCCGCAACGTCCTGGTGCACGGCTATGCGCAGATCGACGACGCGTTGGTCTGGGAGGTCGCCTCCACCCGAGTACCGGAGCTGACAGCTGTGCTGGCTGGGCTACTGAATGACTCGTGAGCGGCGTCCTCTGAGTGAGGCACCGACTAACGCGAGCCTCTGAACCAGTCGTCGGGTCGCCGATCCGGCGGGTTGCCGAGCCGCTCGAGCTCATCGCTCACGCTGCTCCACTTCGCGTCTTTGAGCTCTCCGTTCCCGTGGCGTGCGCGGAGCTGGCGAAGCACGTTGCGGCAGGCAGCGGGGGAGTCCAGGACGGCGGCGACGTGTTCGTCGAGGGTGATCGTGGGCGCCGGCTTCTCGACGTACTCGATTGCGATAGCGCCGTTCTTGGCTGCCCGACGCTCCTCGTAGCCAGCCCGGCGGCAGGCCTGGGAGCACCACTGCTGGGGCCGCCCCCGCCGCGGTGTGGAGGGCACGTAGAACGGCTGTCCGCAGCGCGGGCACGTGCGTTCGTCGACCATGCCACCGACCCTACGACAATTACGTACGGACGAAAAGACTCCGAGAATGCACCAGGTGTGTGTGTCATGGCGAAGGCACGGATTCGTCCTCATTCTCGGCAGTAGGGGTTGAGGACCTCGGCAGGTGTGGCTCTGTGTCGGTTGCTCGCTGCACGTCGTTGCAGGGCGGATCGCTGCAGCAGAGCAGTAGGTAGTGAAGCGTGGCGTCAGGCTCGCTCGGATCCCGTCGGTTCGTCGCGGGGGCTTCGACCCTGACGAGGTGTTCTAGGCCGGCACAGGTCTGAGGAATTCTCTTGGCGCCTGAGGCCGCGTCGTCGCAGGTCGCAGAGGGGGGACGCGGGGGGAACGCAGCTCCTGCCGACGCAGCGTCCCCCCGAAAGTTCCGTCGCTGTGATCGCCGAGACCTCCTCGGCCTCCATAGGTGAACAGAACCCGACTGGAGGAAACCATGAACCACAAGCTGCTCTACCGCATCCCGGAGGTCGTCGCGTTCCTGAACATCAGCCGCTCGAAGGTCTACGAACTGCTGAGGTCCGGCACGCTCCCCTCGGTCCACATCGACCGCACCCGGCTGGTCCGCCACGAGGACCTGGTCGCCTACGTCGAGTCCCTACCCATGGCCGGGTGAGGGCGACGGCCAGCCACTCGGTGCGGCGACAGTTGGCGCGCCGAGCTGCAAGCGAGAACCGCACCAACGAGATCCTGCGACGGAGCCGCGAGGTCAACGACCTCGGAGAGCAGGTCGAGATCGCGCTCCGCACCCGCGACGCCACCATCCAGCGCACGGAGCGTCGCGCTGGTGAGCTGCTGTCCAGGCTGACTCGCGACTATGGCCTTCAGATGGAGCGCGCGCTCGAACGGTGTGGGGGAGAGGTGAGCCGGACGGAGGGGAATCGCCTGCGTCGACAGTTCGAGCGAGAAGATCCGGCGCCGATGTCCTGACTGCCACGGGGTGTGCCGTACCCGGCCGGCCGTGGCATCTCCTACCGCTCCTCACGTCGAGTCCGTGACCTACTGAACGCAGTTGTCGCCGAGCTGGGCGGCCGCGCACCCCGGAAGGTGCGTCCTACCGGCCCAGAATGACGCAGATGGCACGCCGAGTGGCCACGATCCGGGCAGGCTCAATCACATCCTGGCCCGCTCGGCCGTGGTGCAGATTGGGGCAACCCGAGCCTCAGCGCCCATCGTCGAGGAGAGTCCCCTGGAGTGGTGGGGTTTGAGGACCGGCGTGGTGGCGTGAAGTAGGCGGCCATCGGCGGGATCTTCGGTGTGAAACGACCAAGTCACGCACTGAAGGAGACCCACCGATGGCCTTGTCCCAGTCTGCCCTGTCCGAGCTCCTCGAGGCGTTCCGCACCGGCGAGGGCGTCGACATGATCCGCGAGTCTGTCCGCACCGTGCTCCAGGAGCTCGTCGAGTTCGAAGCCGCGGGCGTGATCGGCGCAGAGCGCTACGAACGCACCGAGGACCGTCTCACCGAACGCAACGGCACCCGTCCCAAGCTGCTGGCGACCAAGGCCGGCGATGTGCAGCTACGCATCCCCAAGCTCCGCAAGGGCTCGTTCTTCCCCTCCATCTTGGAACCGCGTCGTCGCATCGACCAGGCGCTCTACGCGGTCGTGATGGAGGCCTACGTCCACGGCATCTCCACGCGCAGCGTGGACGACCTGGTCGTCGCGCTCGGCGCAGACTCCGGGATCAGCAAGTCCGAGGTCTCTCGGATCTGTGAGCAGCTCGATGAGTCGGTCGGCGCGTTCCGCACCCGACCCCTGGACCACATCGCGTTTCCCTACATCTACCTCGACGCGACCTACCTGCATGTGCGCAACAAGCCCGGCAAGGGCGGCCAAGTGGTCTCGATGGCCGTCGTGGTCGCGACTGGGATCGCCGCTGACGGCTCGCGGGAGGTCCTCGGGCTCGATGTCGGGGACAGCGAGGACGAGACGTTCTGGCGCAGCTTTCTGCTCAGCCTCAAACAGCGCGGCCTGAGCGGTGTTCAGCTGGTCATCTCCGATCAGCACTCCGGGCTCGTGAAGGCGCTGAAGCGGTCCTTTCAGGGCTCCGCGCACCAGCGGTGTCGGGTCCACTTCGCCCGCAACCTGCTCGCGCACGTGCCCAAGTCCCACGCCGACATGGTCGCCGCGGTGTTCCGCACGATCTTCGCCCAGCCCGACCCCGAGGCCGTCAGCAAGGCGTGGGACGAGGTCCGCGACCAACTCGCGACGTCGTTCCCGAAGGTCGGGCCGCTGATGGACGAGGCGAAGGCCGAGGTCCTCGCGTTCACCGCCTTCCCCAAGGCTCACTGGCGCAAGATCTGGTCGACCAACCCGCTCGAGCGGGTCAACAAGGAGATCAAGCGTCGTTCCCGGGTCGTGGGGATCTTCCCCAACGCCGCCGCCGTGATCCGGCTCGTCGGCGCGGTCCTGATCGACATGCACGACGAATGGATCGCCGGCGACCGCCGCTACCTCTCAGAAGAGTCCATGGCGCTGCTCCACACCACCATGGATACTGGAGATCACGCCGCCATCAACAGCGGCGAGTAGGGCACCGAGGACCACCTCAAAGCCCACCACCCCGCGGGGCTCTGTCCATCGTCGGGCACACGCCACAGACCTCAGCCCGCCGGAGTCACTTCTCTACCCGCCGCACCAATACGCGAGGATGTCCTGCAGGAGCAACATCTGACGTACCAGTCACAACGGGAGTGACGAGATGAGTGTCCACCTCACCAGCGGAGACCTGGACGAATGGTCGCGCCGACGCGACTCCGAAGGACACCTGCCCACCCTCGTGCGACGACTCATCATGGAGACGGTGCGCCCCGACTGGATTCGGATGCCGGCCGCCGAGGGCGTGGCTCTGTCTGGACTCGACGGCATCGTGTCCATCTCCGGAAGCGGCCACCCCTACGTGCCGGACGGTGACTCAGTCTGGGAGATCGGCACTGAGCAGGGCCAGCGTGCCAAGGCCATCAGCGACTACGAAAAGCGCACCAAGGACACGCCCGTCGAAGTGCGCCGCACCACCACTTACGTCGCAGTCACCAACCGCAAGTGGAGCAAGGGCGACAAGTGGGTCAAGGACATGAAGGACCGGGGCGACGAGTGGAAGGACATCGTCGTCCTCACCGCCGACGAGCTCACTAACTGGCTCGACGAGTGCCCCAACGCCGAAGGATGGCTCCGCGAGCACCTCCGCAGGGGGTCCCTCGGCGACACAGCCCTCGACACGTGGTTCGACCGCTGGTCCAAGCAGACCATGCCCGCGACCCCGGATGCCGTCCTGACCGCGGGGCGTCGCGAGGACGTCATCAGCCTCCTCGACACCCTCGACACACCCGTCAAGGACGCCACCATAATCGCCGCGTCCAGCCTCGAAGAGGCCATCGCGTTCACCGCCGCAGCCCTCCGGCTCGGGCCGGAGCCGCTCCCCGAGGACACGACCGCGGAGACCGACGAAGATCCCGACCCCGACATCCGACAGCCCGAACACCTCGAGGCACTGCGCGAGCGGTCCGTCGTCATCAATGATGAAGACGGGTGGCGTCGATGGAGCGCTCATCACACGCCGCACATCCTCATCCCCACGTTCATGCCGGACTCCGTCAGCGAGGCACTCGAGGCCGGCCACCACGTCATCCTCCCCAAGACCGCACGCACGGCCCACGAAACCGGCCGGCTCCAGACGATCGACCCGCACAGCGCCTCGACCGGCTGGCGAGCTACCGGCATCGACTTCTCGAAGTCGCACGAGTACGCGCTCGCAACCCGCCGGAACCTCCGCTCCCTGCGCCGACGCCTCAGCCGGTACGGCCACCAGACGCCGACGTGGTGCACGGGGTCTGACGCCCCGCTCCTCGCGTCCGCGCTGCTCGCAGGCGCGTGGGACGCCAGCAAGGAAGGCGACCGCGAGGTTCTCCTCGCCCTCACCCGGGCCGCCGACTGGCCCGACCTCACCAAGACCGTCACCCAGCTCGCCGCCGGCGAAGACCCGCCGCTCGATGCCGTCGGCAACCACTGGGATTTCGTCGACATCGTCGATGCGTGGGACGCCATCAGTCATCTCATGACCCCCGACGACATCAAGACCTTCACCGACGTCATCACCGACGCACTCACTGAGATCGACCCCGACGCTAACCTAACGTTCCAAGAACGCTTCCTCCGAGGCCTCAACGACGACCGGCCGAAGCGCCGGTACTCCAACGCGCTCCAGCGCGGCCTCAGCACCACCCTCGCCATGCTCGGCGCCCACGCCGGAGACCACCCCGTAGCCGGCGGCCGCACCGGTCAGGAGCTCGCCACCCAGATCGTGCGCGACCTCCTCGAGAACGCTGACGAAGTCCGCTGGCTCACCCTCACCGGACAGCTCCAGCTCCTCGCCGAAGCGTCTCCCGACGCGTTCCTCCACGCACTCGAGACGTCGCTACGTGCCAAGAAGCCCACGGTCATGGCGATGTTCCTCGAGAAGAGCGACTCCCTGAACACCCTCAGTGCGCACTCGTCCCTGCTGTGGGCGCTCGAGACGCTGGCGTTCTCCCCCGCCCACGTAGCCCGGGTTGCCATCATCCTTGCCCGCCTGGCCGTGCTCGACCCCGGAGGCAAGCTCTCCAACCGGCCCGCCGCCTCACTGGCCTCCGCCCTCGACCCCATCCGTCCCGACGGCGCCATCAACGAAGCTAACCGCATGGACATCCTCGACGCCGTCATCACAACCGTGCCCGAGCACGCCACCAGCCTCCTGCACACCCTGGTCGAGAACCGCGGCGGCGGCGTCATCCCCTCCGGCCCGCGGTACCGCGACTGGCCCACCGACCGGTACCAGGCCACCAGCGCCGAGTACCAGGAGTCGCTGACCGGGATCTGCACGCGACTGCTCAACCAGCCGGGCACCGACGGCCTGGCCACGGCCGCCCGGCTCGTCAGCCGGTTCTCCTCTGCCGACCTCGTCCGCGTCCTCGACGCCCTCGCCGCCCGCTGGGAAGAGCTCGCCGAGGACTACCGGGACCAGGTGCTCGACAAGCTCGCCAAGGACGCCGACCACCACCGCCGGTACAGCGACACCGGCTGGGCCATGCAGGAAGACGACTTGGACGCCATCACCAAGTTCCTCGAAGCTCACGGATTCGACCTCACCGCAGGCGAGGACGAGGCCATGTTCGGCTGGAACTCCGACCTCGACGAGTACCGCGACAAGGACGACGACCCGGAGAACACGCAGAAGCCCGTCGCCGAGCGGCGAGTCGAGGTCATCAAATCGGTGCTGGATGCTGGCGGCCTTGACGCAGTCGTCGAGCTCGCCTCGAAGGTCGAGGTGCCCGGGTACGTTGGCGTGGCACTCGCCGTCCACGACGCAGAGACCAACGAGTTCACCGAGGAGGTCCTCGACCTCCTCGGAGATGGCAGCAACGTCAGCGGAGCAGCCGCCATCGTCGCGTGGGGGTACGCGAGCCGACGCGCCGAGGACTTCGCGTGGTTGACCGACCATGTCGCCAAGCGGCCGAACCAGGGCGCCGTTCTCCTGCGCACCGTGCAGACCACCGCTGCAGTCCTCGACCTCGTCGTCAACCTCGACGACGACCAGCAGGCCTTGTTCTGGAAGGGCGTGAACCCCTACCGCATCGACAACGCCGTCGTCGAGCAGGTCTGCAGAGGACTCCTCGGCGCCGGGCGACCATTCAGTGCGATGGCCGCCGCCACGGTCCGCGGAGAACCGTCGCCCTCGGCTGACCTCATCATCAAGGTCCTCACCGCCGATCTGGAGAACATCAACGAGGCCGCGCCCACCGACTACCACCAGCTCAGCTACACCGTCGGGATGCTCCTCGACCGTCTCGAGAAGCTCGGCACCGATGATGAGACCCTCGCGTATCTCGAGTTCTACTACCTGCCCGTCCTCGAGCACGAACGCACGCCGCGTGCGCTGCATCGGGAGCTGGCCCGCAAGCCCGAGCAGTTCGTCACCGCCGTGACGAGTGTCTACAAGCCCGACACCGAGCCCGACACCGATGTCGAAGCAGCCGTCGCCGGCACCGAGACCTCCGGCATGACTGACGAGGAGTTCCGATTCAGCAGCGCCGCGTGGAGCCTCCTGCACGGCTGGCATGGACCCCTGCCCGGGACCACGGAACCCGGAAAGACACCCACGACTGAGGAGATTCAGGCCTGGGTTGACCAGGTCCGCGCGCTCCTCACCGAAGCCAACCGGGCGCAGTTCGCATCGACCGTCATCGGCGAAGCGCTCGCCGCGCCGGTCGTCGACGATGGCGACGGCATTTGGCCGTGCCAGGCCGTCCGGAACGTCAT
Source organism: Nocardioides szechwanensis (assembly GCF_900103935.1). Lineage (GTDB taxonomy): Bacteria > Actinomycetota > Actinomycetes > Propionibacteriales > Nocardioidaceae > Nocardioides > Nocardioides szechwanensis. The sequence continues at coordinate 1,042,715 of NZ_FNIC01000001.1, read as the reverse complement.
CGAGAAGGAACAGAGCGACGACCTCGAGACCGGGCTGCTCATCAACCGCCTCAACCAGCGCGGCGTGCACGGCCGGGCGATCTACGCCGGCGGGCAGCAAGAACGAACCCTCGCAGACAAGCACCTCGAGGACGCCGAGAAGGTCCGCAACCGTTGGCCCCGCACCGGAAAGCTGCTCGAGGACCTCGCCAAGTCCTATAAGGCTGACGCTCGTCGCGAGGACGAAACGGCCGAACACGACGCCCGGCGTCACCGCTAGGCGCCGCTCGTGTCTATCGTGTGGCTCCGCCGACGACCTCTCTGGCTCTGAACGAGCTTCGTAACCAGAGGATCTACGTCACGGGCAGCGGATGTCTCCGCACCGCGGGCACTCGGGGTCACGCCGCGGGGAGTGGTACTCAACGCGGGACTCACGCGGAAACGTGATGGTGTACGGCACCAGATTCCCGTCGTCCTCGAGGAGGCCGGTCGTCGACATCATGAACTGGTTCACCGCGTCGACCACAGCGACGGCGTTCAACGCGATGACGCTAGCCGCCGGCACGTCGTCGACGTAGCGGGCAGCCTCGCGAACCGCGGTCGGGGACATCTCGATGGCGAGCTCAGTCGGGTTGATCAGCTGGTTGCACCACAGGCATCCCTGTCCGGGAACCAGAGGTCGGACGGCGGCGTGGATGCGGCCTACGGTGCCGTCCTTCGTGACCGGGACCTTCACGCCGACCTGGAAGCCGGGAATCAGAAGAGTCTCGATCGTCTGGTTGACCAAGTGCCGGGCAGCATTCGAGTCGGCGGCGAGGAAGATGAAGTCACAGCCGCCCAGCGCCTCGATACAGCGGGGGTCCTGCACGTCGTGGCGGAGTTCCGTGATGGTGATGTCGGGGTGGGCACGCCGCGCGTTGCGTGCGCCGAGGGCGGTCTTGTGCAAGCCGATGTCGTCGGGCTCCGCGGCGACCAGCCGGGGCAGGTTGTCCAAGGTCGCGGTCTGTGAGTCGATGAGTACGAGTTGGCCGACGCCGAGACGGGCCAGGAGTTCGCAGACAATGCTGCCGGCGCCGCCGAGCCCGACGATCGCGACCCGCATCTGGGACAGCACGGCCTGGCCGAGGTCTCCGTAGACCCGCGCCTGCCGATCCCAGCGGCCGCCGTCCTCCGGATCGACCGGAGTTGTGGGCGTCGAACGAAGGCGAACGAGGTTGCGACCGGGGACGACGAGCTCGCTCAGGTGGGTGCGCGTGCCGTCGGGGAGCCAGATGTCGCCGGCCGCTGCTGTGCGCGAGAGGACCAGGCCGACGACTGGTCGGCCGGTGAGCTGCACCAGAGTCGGGTAGCCGCGCTCGTGGCTGGCCATGTCGATACGGGAGAAGCCGACCTTGTCCCAGCCGCCGTGGTTGTGCACCGCGACGTAGATCAGGCCCTGGGCGGCCGCGAGCATCGCGCAGTCGCGGACGAAGTCCGCACTGAGCGCCCGGTAGCCGGTCGTGCCCGGGACGTAGTCGACGCCCTCCTCAGCGAGGATGACGTGACGCACAAGGAGCCGCTTACCCCGCGAACCGTCCGTCTCTTCGGCCAGGAGAACCGCGCCGTGCTCGCCGCGGCGGCCGAACAGGTGCTGGGTCAGACTCGCCCAGTCCCGGGGACGAACGACGAGGCTCCAGCCGTGGCGCGGCGGGTTCAGCGGGACCCGAGCCACGTGATCACCTTCATCGCCTTCAGAGCCGCGGTGTCGGTCTGCCGGTTCCAGTTGTTCGAGCGGCGCGAGAGCTGCAGCGCAGAGCGGCCCTGCCAGTCCAACTCGGCGAACCCCTCGCCATGAGGCCGGCCGTCGACCCGCTGCAGCCTGCCGGTGAAGTGCGGGTACACGTCGGCGTCGGGGTAGGCCGAGACAACCTGGAAACCGAGCCACGTCGTGCTCTCGACGTACGGGCTGCCAGGCGTAACGCCGTCGACGATCACGCTGACGCCACCGGCACCGTCCGGCGTGACCGCCATGGGGTGTCCGAGGAACTGCTCGCGCAACTCCTCGACCGCTGCGACCACGTCGGTGGCGACCCCTTCCAAGGTCGCCACCGAGGTGGTCTCGTCGCTGCCGGTCACGAGTTGTCGTCTCCGGCGACAGCGCTGAACTCCAGGTTCGCGTGGACCTTCACGATGTCCGCGTCGGCGACGTTCTCGAACCGGTGCCCGTGCTTGACCGCCAGGACGAAGTCCGGCTTGATGTCGATGCGCTGATCGATGGCGAACTGCTTGATCTCGGCGCCGGTGTGCTCTCCCTTCGGCATCGAGATTGTGATGGTGTTGAACGTGACCTCGACGGTCTTCGGGTTCTTCTTTGCGGTGGCCTCGGCCGTGGTGCTGGTCATGATGACCCTCCAATGGTTAGATGTACGATACGGTGTTCGATTATTCAAACACCTCCCATCCTGAACGATACCAGCAACACTGTTTGACTTGTCAAACATTTCTGAACGGAGACCCATGGCGTCCACGTCCATAGACGTTGCGAGCCTGCACGCCGCCCTCGACGCAGCACGAAACTCAAAAGAGCTGTCCTGGCGTCAGCTCGCCGGGGTTCTTGACCTGAGCCCGTCCACCCTGTCTCGCCTCGCCAACGGCTACACGCCCGACGCGACCGCGTTTACCAGCATGGTCACCTGGCTCAACATCGCGGCCGAGAACTTCATCAAGTCCGAGAATCAAGAAGAGCGCGAGGAGCCAGACCTCGTCGCGAGCCTCGCCCCGCTCCTGCGCGCGCGCAAGGACCTCAAACCGCAAGACGTCGACCACCTCGAGGAACTCATCTCCTCCGCCGTCCGCCGCTTCCACAACGACAGGCCGGCCCGGGAGCGATGAACCAGAAGTGGACCCAGAAGGCGATGGCCGAGGTCGCGGCGCAGGAACGCCACGACCTTGGCTTGGGCCCCATGGACCCACTCGACCCGTACGCCCTCGCCGAAGCGCACGGGATCCCCGTCTACCCGATCTCCGAACTTGAGGAATCCGGCTGCGCCCGCGCGACTATCCAACACTTCCTCGTCACCCGGAAGAAGGCATGGTCTGCAGCCATCGTCCCGATCGGGCCGGCGCGCCTCATCCTCGAGAACGACGCGCACGAACACGTCCGCCGACGATCCACGATCGCCCACGAATTGAGCCACCACCTCTTGGAACACGCGTTCCCCGAGACGCTCCTGACACAGGAGCACGACCGCGTGTTCAGCCCCACGGTCGAAAAGCAAGCTCAGTTCCTCTCGAGCGCACTCCTCGTGCCCGAACAGGCCGCCCGCAAGCTCGCCTTCAAAGACGCCGACAACGCGACCGTCGCCGAGCACTTCAACATCAGCACGCAGATGGCCCAGCTGTGCATGAAGGGCGCCCGAGTGTACGCAGCAAACGCCCGAAGGAAGCAGGCACGTGCCGATCGGTGACGTTCTGCTTCTCCGCCCATGCATTCAACCGCGCGGGATGGCCAAACCGACGTTAGTCGTACTGTGGCAAACCGCCGCGTTAGTGTCGCGTCCGGAACCCTGAGGTAGGCAAGGTGCGAGTCGCGGTCACCGGAAGAACGTGAACCATTGCCGCCCGGGATCCAGGGGACGGGGGTCGGAGGCGAGGCGGTGGACGCCCACTGACCAGTCGTCTGCGTCGGGGGCGACGAACGCGACCTCCTCGAAGCCGGCGCCGGCGAACCATTCCCTGATGGACGGGGTGAGGTCGGGATCGCCGCGGTGGCGCGTCCAGATCACCTCTGCTGCGGGCGCGCATAGCTGAGGGGCTGCGTCGATAGTGGTGCGGACGTCGGCGTCGCTGATGTTGCCGAAGATCCCGCAGAGCAGCACGAGGTCGGCCGGAACCGCGTCCGCGTAGACGTCGCTCTGCGCCGCGTCGGCTTGTCGCACCTCGACCCGCGCGGACAGGGTCTTGGCGGCTGCTCGGGCGCGGGAGGCCAACTCAGAGTCGTATTCGACCAGGAGGGCAGTGACCCGGTCAGCGTCCGAACGTCGATCCAGAACGCCGAGTAGGTCGCGACCGTCGCCAGAGCAGGCGCTGACTACGCGCACCGGGTCCGGAGCGGTCGCGTCAAGGCGGCGGCTGATCTGGGCGCGTACGGCGGTGAGCCGGTCGGCCAGTCCGGAGTCCGGCCTCGCGTAGGCGTCGTGCCAATCTGACCAGTTGGTGTTCGTCACGGTCGTGACCCTAGGACCTACTGGCAACCCGCGTCCCTTCCGCCGCCTCAGGGACGCTCTACGCGTCGGCCGGATCGCAGCTATGAGCGGACACCGTCAGGAGCAAGCGTGGCAACCGGAAGAGGAGCGTTCATTGGACAGTTCGGGGCCTGTCGGTTTGCACACCATTTTCGCACACCATTTGCTCTCGTCCGCCGAAATCTGCCATCGTCCAGAACCCCGTGGTTGAGCGTGAAACGGACGATCACGGACCCCCAGAAACCCGCGGCCGACGCCTGGGGGTCAAGGGGTCGCAGGTTCAAATCCTGTCAGCCCGACCGTGTGATGTCTCAAGACATCGGCGACACCCGGACCTGCGAAAGCAGGTTCGGGTGTTGTTCATTTTGGGGTTCTTCTGGTGGGTCCTTTGGGTGTTCGGGTTGAGGATCAGCTCGCGCAGCCGTTCGCCGGTGATGGCGTTGACCACGGTGATGTGTAGGCCCTGGACCAGCAGGTGACCAGTCCGGCCCTGGTCAGGTGACGGCTGATCGTCGAGCGGGAGATGTGCAGGTCGTGGGTCGGCGTGATCTGGGTTCGAACGCGGCCTCGCCCTCGGCCCGGTAGCGGGCCAACGGACGGCTGACCCAGCCCTGTGAGACCCCGTAGGTCCTGGCGGCTTCGGCCTCACTCAGACCCTGGGTGCTGATGGCGGTGATGACCAGTCTGGCTCTCGACACGACCGAGCATCCCGGAGCCGAGATCCTCCGCGATCTCTTCAGACAACGTGTTGCCTATGTCTTGAGACATCCCTTGCCTATGTCCTGAACCAGCACACCGTCAGCCCGACCGACCTGACGTCCCAAGACGTCGACGACACCCGGACCGGCGGATGTAGGTCCGGGTGTGATTCATTTCGGTCACTCGGCATTCGAAGTCCTGTACAGTTTCCTGTACGGAAAGGATGCGATGATGAAGACGCTGAGCTACACCGAGTCCCGGGCGCGCTACGCCCAGGTGCTCGACGATGTCGTCAACGACCGGGAAGAGGTCGTGATCACGCGCGCCGGTCACCCCTCGGTGGTGATCGTGTCGCTAGAAGACTTCGAGTCGCTGCGCGAGACCGCCTACCTGATGCGGTCGCCGACCAACGCTCGCCGTCTGCTCGACGCCATGGAGCGTCTCGAGGAGGGTGCCGGCGAAGCCCATGACCTCGCGGACGACGACTGACGATGCGGCTGGTGTGGGACCGCAACGCCTGGGAGGACTGCCTGTGGTGGCAGACCCAGGACCGCAAGGTCCTCAAGCGCAGCAACCTGCTCATCAGCGATGTCGTGCGCAACGGCAACGAGGGGATCGGCAAGCCTGAGCCGCTCAAGCACGACTTCGCCGGCTACTGGTCGCGCCGCATCACCGACGAGCATCGGCTGGTCTACAAGGTGACCGACACCGAGGTCCGGATCGCGGCCTGTCGGTACCACTACGGCCGTTGACCCGGGCTCCGAGGACACTGGCCGTCGTGATGCCCTCCGGACGCCAGTTCCTGCTCCTGCTGGCCGGCTGCGTGGTGCTCGGCGTCGGCGTCTCGCTGCTGCTCCTGGCCGACCTCGGCTCCGACGGTTACTCCACGCTGGTGAACGGGATCTCGCTGCGCAGCGGCCTGTCCTTCGCGGTCGTGAACCTGCTGGTGGGCGCCGCGCTGGTGCTGCTGGCGGCCGCCCGGGGGGTCCGTCCCGGCCCCGGCACCGTGGTCCAGGTGGTGCTCGTGGGGATCACCGTGTCCGTGTGCCTCGACCTGCTGAGCACCCCCGACGAGCTGGCCCTGCGCGCGCTGCTGCTCGTGGCGGCGTTCCCGGTGCTGGCTGTCGGCATCGCGATGTACCTCGGCAGCCACACCGGTGCCGGGCCCGCGGAAGGCGCCGCGCTGGCGTGGGACCCGCCGGTCCCGTTCCGCTGGAGCTACAGCGCCGTCCAGGGCGGGGGAGCGGTGATCGGCTGGTTGCTCGGAGCCACCATCGGGGTGGGCACCCTCGCGGTCATCTTCCTGCTCGGGCCGGCGGTCGAGCTGGTCAGCCGCCGGCTGCACCTGGACGTGCACCAGGGTGGCCCGGCGGCGCCGGACTGACCCGGCTCGTGCTCAGCGGTGAGGGCCCTTCTCGTCGATGTCACGGCCGACGTCACAGACGCCACGCTGGAGCCGCTGCAGGCCACGGCGGACCCGAGGCGGCTGCCGGTCACCGCTCGACCCCAGCCTAGACTTTCACTGTGCATCGTCTCGTCGCCGCTTTCGCCTGGACGTTGCACATTCTGTTCGTCGCGTTCGCGGTGCTCGGTGGCTTCCTTGCCTGGGTGTTGCCGTGGGTCGTGTTACCCCACCTCGCCTCCGCACTCTGGGGTGCCCGGATGGCTATCTGGCGGCCCAGATGCCCGCTCTCCATCGTCGAGAACTGGGGTCGGGTGGGAGCGGGCCGCGAAGGCCTGCACGACGAAGGCTTCGTCGCGCACTACTTCGAGGGCCGGCTGTATCCGAAGACCTGGGCTCGACGCATCGAGCTGCTCGTCAGCACCCTCGTGCTGGGGTCGTGGCTCGGATTCGCGCTCCGTTGACCGATGCGCGTTCAGGGCTAACACCAGGTCCCGCCTAGGCTATGGCGCATGGACGACGCTCAAAGGTGCCGCCGTTCGCCCATGGAAACGACCGGGGTTGAACCGGCCTGATGGACACCCAGACCTTCTCGAACTTCGGCCTGGTGGGGCTCTTCGTCCTCTTCGGCGGTGTCTTCGCTGCCACCGAGATCGCGCTCATCTCCTTTCGGGAGAGTCATCTCACCGCCATGGAACGCCAGAGCAGCCGCGGCGCCCACGTCGCGGCGGTGGCCCGCAATCCCAACCGGTTCCTCGCCGCCGTCCAGATAGGCTTCACTGTCGCGGTTCGTTGATGCCGTTCTCGTAGGAGAAGATCACGGCTTGGATCCGATCGCGCAGGCCGAGCTTGTTCAGGACGTGCTTGACGTGGGTGCGGACGGTGGATTCCTCGACCACCAGGGCGTCCGCGATCTCGCGGTTCGAGAGACCCTGGGCGAGGTAACCCAGCACCTCGCGCTCTCGGGGCGTGAGTGTCTCCAGGACGCTGGTCCCGCTCAGCCGGGGCATCGGTTGTTGGGCCATGCGGTCGATCACTCGCCGGGTCACCGAGGGTGAGAGCAGCGCCTCGCCGTCTGCGACCGTGTGCACGGCGGCGATGAGGTCCTCCGGCCTGGTGCGCTTGAGCACGAAGCCGGACGCACCTGCCCGGAGCGCCCCGAAGACGTAGTCGTCGAGCTCGAAGGTGGTCAGGATCAGGACGCGCACCTCGGGGATCTCCGCCACGAGCTGCTGGGTCGCGGCGATGCCGTCGAGGCCCGGCATCTGCACGTCCATGAGTACGACGTCCGGCCGGTACCGCCGCGTGAGGACGATCGCCTCCGCGCCCGTCGCCGCCTGAGCGACCACCTCGAGGGAGGGATCGATGGTGAGAAGCCCCGCGAGCCCGGCCCGCATCAGGTGGTCGTCGTCGACGAGAAGCACCCGCACCTGACTCACGGCTGTGCATCCTGACGGGGGAGGCGTAGCTCGACCCGGAACTCGCCTTCGGCCTCCTCGGCGACCAGGGAGCCTCCCAGGAGCCTGGCTCGCTCGCGCATGCCGGTGACGCCGTGCCGTCCGTTGTCCGCTGCCTTGTTGGGTTCGGCGACGGGGTTGGTGATGGTGACCAGCAGGGCGCTTTCACTTGTCCCGATGGACAGGGTTGTCGGGCCGCTGCCGTGGCGGGCGGCGTTGGTCAGCGACTCCTGGATGATCCGGAACGCACCCTGGTCCGCGCTCACGCTGAGTCCGGTGACCTCCTCTGGCTGCGTGAGGGCCACCTCGTGGCCGGCTGCCCGGAACTGGGCGACGAGCGTCTCGACGGAAGCCAGGCCCACCGGGGCATGGTCTGCGCTGATGGAGCCTCGAAGCGGGCTGACGATCTGCTCGATGTCAGCGGTGGTGTCCCGGGCGATCGTCTCGATGTCGGTCAGGGCGGTGATTGCTGCATCCGGGTCCCGCCGTAGCCGGGCGGCGCCGGCGCGGACGGTGATCAACGTGAGGGCGTGGCCGACCGAGTCATGCAGGTCCCGGGCGATCTGGGTGCGCTCCTCGGCCACGGCCAGCTGCAGCTCTCGTTCGGCAGAGTCCTCCGAGCGCCGCATCCGGTCGTGCAGGTCCAGGAGCTCTTGACGACGAAGCCGGGTCCGTTCGCCCGCGAACCAGGCCACCGCGCCAGCGAGCAGGGCGTGACCGAGGTCGGTCGACACCGAACGCGAGCCGGCCACGACCACGCCGAGGTAGATGACGAGCAGCCCGACCACCGCCGCGATGAGGCGCACGTTCCAGCGACTCTTGCCCTCTCGGCTCGCGGCGAGCAGGTAGAGAGCCAGGCAGGGACCGAGGGGTGGCCAGAGCACCTCTCCGCGCCAAGCGAGGGCGACAGCCGGGACCGCGGTGACGACGAACACGGTCAGCGGGGCCAGGCGCCAGACCGCGAGCGGCGCTGTCGCAGCGCCCAGGAGGAGGACGTCGGTGAGGTCGGGGCTCCGCTGCTGAGCCAGCAGCGGAAGCCAGGCGGTGAAGCAACCGACGGCGAGCAGGGCGTCGAGCCCGAGCCGACGTGCCCCGACGAAGCTGCCCTGTCGCACGGTGTATCCGCGCTCGATCGTCATTGCTGACACCGAGCGAGCCTAGCCCTCGGGCGACGGCCACCAATCCCCCGTGCGGGGGACATCTATCCACACGGCGTGGACCCCAAGGATCCGTCGCGCGGGCGTTTCGGGCCGGTGCCCGCCGCTCCTAGCCTCGAAGCGTGATGACCACCTCGGCGCCGAGCGCCGACTCCCAGCAACTCGTCCATCTCGCCATCCTCGCCGTCGTCGTCGGCATCGGCCTGGCCATCTACCTCCTCCGCAGAGGGAAGTCATGAGCGCCCCGGTCGCCGAGGTCGAGGGCCTGACCAAGAGCTTCGGCGGCGTCCCGGCCGTCGACCACCTGAGCTTCGCCCTGCACGGCGGGGAGATCGCCGGGTTCCTCGGCCCGAACGGTGCCGGCAAGTCGACCACCCTCCGGCTCCTGCTCGGCCTCGCGGCCCCGACCAGCGGCACGGCACGTGTCTTCGGTCGTCGGTACGCCGACCTGGACGAGCCGACCCGCTCGGTCGGTGCGGTGCTCGAGTTTGCCGACTTCCACCCCAACCGGACCGGCCGCAACCACGTGCGAGTGCTCGCCCTGTCGTCGGGGATCGACGAGCACCGGGTCGCGGAGGTTCTCGAGCTCGTCGACCTCAGCGCGGTCGCGGACCGCAAGGTCGGCGGCTACTCCCTTGGCATGCGGCAACGTCTCGGGTTGGCGACGGCCCTCCTGGGCGACCCGAAGCTGCTGATCCTCGACGAGCCGATCAACGGTCTTGATCCCGCTGGGGTTCACTGGCTCCGCGCGTTCCTCCGCCGGTTCGCCGACGGGGGCGGCGCCGTCCTGGTCTCCAGCCACGTGCTCGCCGAGGTCGAGCAGTCGGTCGACCGGGTGCTCATCATCAACCAGGGGAGGCTCCTCGCTGACCAGTCGATGACCGAGATCGCCCGGGACGGCGGATCTCTCGAGCAGACCTACTTGGCGATCACTCAGGCGGTGGCGCTGTGATCCGCCAGCTGCGCAGCGAGACGGCCAAGGTCACGACGACCACGACCATTGTCGGCCTGCTCGCTGCCCTCGCTGGGCTGGTCGTACTCGCCATCGTCGTCCACACCTACGCGCTCCCCGACGAACGGCTCGCCGCCGGCGACGGTCAGCGGGAGCTGCTCACAGACATCGGCATCAGCCTCGGCGGCCTCTTCGCGGCCCTGATCGGCGCTCTCTCGATCACCGCCGAGTTCCGGACCGGCACGATCCGCCCCACCGTGCTGGCCACCCCGCGGCGGGCCAGGGTCATCGCGGCCAAAGCCCTGGTCTCGGCCGGCACCGGCGCCCTCGCGGTGATCGTCTCGGTCGTGACCGCGTCCGTCGCTGCCCAGGTCACGCTGTCGATCCGGGGCCTGGCATCGACCCCGACCGCCGGCGACTACGTCGAGCTCCTGGCCGGCGGCGCAATCGCAGGTGGGCTCCTCGGGGTCATCGGCCTCGCCGTCGGGGCCATCATCCGGGCCCAGGTGCCCACCTTCGTGGCGCTGTTCATCTGGCTGCTGTTCATCGAGAACGTGCTCGTCGAGCTCCCGGACGCCCACCGCTTCGTCCCCGGTGCGCTCGCGCAGGGGATCACCGGACTGAACCGAGAGGGTGTGCTGCAGGACGTCTGGCCGGCGGCGCTGCTGCTGTGCGTCTATGCGGCGGGCGCCCTTCTGGTGTCGGTCGACGCGACCCGTCGCCGGGACATCGCCTGACCGCCCGCCGCGCGGCATGCAACGGCCACCTGGGCCTACTAGTCGCGCGCAGAGGCCGGTGGCTCCGTGAGGACGCGCAGGGCCAGCTGGGTGGTCGAGGGGACGCCCAGGTGGCCGACCACCCGCGACACCCGGTCGGGGTGCAGCGGCAGGAGGCCGGGGGAGCCAGGCACGTCGGGAGTCAGACCGAGGTCGAGGTCGGTGCGCCCCGACATGATCGAGTGGTTGAACTCGTAGCGCTCCCGGGCGCCGGCAGCGGTGAGCTTCTTGAGCAGCCCGGCACCGATCCGGCGTACGCCGGTCTCGTCGCAGTAGGAGTCGAGGGCGGCCACCAGGGTGGCGCCGTCGCAGTGGTCGATGTCGGCCCAGACCGCCTGCATCGAGCCCATCTGGGAGAGCAGCACCGGTGCGGACTTCTCGCCGATCCCCGGCACTCCCGGCAGGTTGTCGCTGACGTCGCCGCGCAGGGCGGCGTACTCGAGGTAGTGCTCGGCGGGGATGCCGTAGAGGGTGTGGAGCCGGGCGGGGTTGAGCAGGGGGGAGCCGGCGATCCCGCCGGCGATCAGGCGCAGCACCTGGGTCCGGGCGCTGATGTGGGCGAACGAGTCGCGGTCGGAGGTGACGATCACGCAGTTCCATCCCGAGCGCTCCGCCCAGGCGGCGGCCGACGCGCTGACGTCGTCCGCCTCCAGCCCGGCGGGGGTGACGGTCTGCAGGCCGAGGGCGTCGAGGAGGGCGCCGGCGCGCTCCAGCTGGTCGACCAGCGCCGGGTCCTTCTCGCGGCGTCCCGCCTTGTACGCCGGGTAGGTCTCCGTGCGCACGGACGCGACGCGGTCGTCGAGCCCGAAGACGACGGCGTCAGGGGCGAACTGGTCGACGACCTCCAGGATCTGGCGCAGCATCCCGTGCAGCGCCCACGCCGGGCGGCCGCCGTGGTCGTGGAGGGCTGAGTCCGCCCGGGCGTGGTGGTTGCGGTGCAGCAGGGACGGCGCGTCGACCGCGAGCAGCAGACGCGGCGGGTCGGTGGGCGGTCCAGGGGGTGGCATGAGGTGTGCCCCACCCTACGAGCCCAGCGCCGTCCGGGACCGGCCGGCGGTCGTCTAGGTTCGACCCGTGAGTGCCCAGGCCCCGTCCGCTGTCATCTTGGTCCGCGCCGAGCGGTTCGTCCCCAACCCCGCGACCGCCGCCGACAACGCGTTCCAGGCCCGGACGCCGGCGGGGCAGTCCGAGCAGGCGACGGCGGCCAAGGCGCTGGCCGAGATGGACGCGCTGGCCGAGGCGCTGCGCGAGGCCGGCGTACGCGTCCACGTGTTCGACGACCAGGACCACACGCGGCCCGACAGCGTGTTCCCCAACAACTGGCTCTCCACCCACGCGGGCGGGATGGTCGCGGTCTACCCGATGTACGCCTCCAACCGCCGCCACGAGCGGCGCGCCGACGTACTGGAGATGCTCAAGTCCAGCTACCGGGTGCAGACCATCGTCGACTACTCGGGCCTCGAGCCCGACGGCATCTTCCTCGAAGGCACCGGCGCGATGGTCCTCGACCACGTCTCGCGGGTCGCCTACACCGCGGTGAGCCACCGCGCCGACACCCACGTCCTCGAGCGGTTCTGCACCGACTTCGGCTACGAGCCGATGGCCTTCGACGCCGTCGACGCCGGGGGCGTGCCGGTCTACCACACCAACGTGATCGCCTGCATCGGCACCGACGTCGCGATGATCGCGCTCGAGATGATCCCTGACCTGGCGCGTCGCGAGCAGGTCCGCGAGCGCCTCTCGGTCAACGGGCGTCAGGTCGTCGAGCTCACCGAGGAGCAGATCCGTGAGTTCGCCGGCAACGCGGTCGAGCTCTGCGGTCGTACGCCGGACGGGCGCCGCAGCTACGTCATGGCGATGTCGTCACGGGCGCGCCGGAGCCTGCGCCCCGACCAGGTCGCCGTGATCGAGCAGTCGTGCACCCTGGTCGACGTCGACATCCCCACGATCGAGCTCGCCGGCGGCTCGGTGCGCTGCATGATCGCCGGTGTCCACCTGGACCGCAGGCCCCCGGGCGTGGTCCCTGAGCCCACACCGGCCGTCGCCGCGATCGACGAGAACCCGCACACGGTGGACGGACGCGACGTCGCGGGCGACGCCTGAACCCAGCGTCAGGGTCTCCGTCTCGTCACCTCAGGGCGCCCAACCCCTCGTAGACCAGGAACGCGGGCCAGACCAGGCCCTCCAGGATGGCGAGGACGTACCACCAGAACCCGTCGGCCTGCTGCCAGAAGTAGACCCAGGCGCCCAAGATCCCGAGTCCGTAGATCGCCCCTCCGCCGGCGGTTGCGTTGTTGCCCTTGGTGTCGCTCATTTCCCGGCCGGAGGCGTCCGCTGCTCGGGATGGTCGATGTAGGCGTCGGCGCCCGGGAAGAACAGGGCCTCGTGCCCGGTGTCGGACCACCGGACGACGTACGGCGGCGAGCCGTCGGGGTGGTTCACCTCGAGGACCTCCGCGTCGCGGACCGCCTGGCCCAGGTGCTGGCTCCGGATCACGATCCGGTCTCCCACGCGTGCTTGCATGACACGACTCCTTTCGCGAGCTCCTCCACGTCTGTCAGGGCTACCTCCAGGACACATCCGGAGGGCCTCCGCGACACAGGGGCAAAGGTCCCTGAGCTTCGCCCCGGCCCGGAGGATTGCGCGGCGGAGTAGGTTCCCGGTCATGACGCGCAGTCGGAGGGTGCCGGCCCAGGACGCCATGTTCCTGTGGGGAGAGACGCCCGAGACGATGTTCCACGTGGCGTCGCTGATGCCGTTCACCCCGCCGGCCGGCGCCGGACCGTCGTACCTGCGTGACCTGACCGCCCACCTGCGCGAGGCCCCGGTCGAGGCGCCGTGGAACCTCAAGCTCTCGCACCCCCAGCTGCTGATGCATCCCCTCCAGTCGTGGGTCCAGGACGAGGGCTTCGACATCGACTACCACGTGCGCCGCTCGGCGCTGGCCAGCCCGGGGGACGAGCGGGAGCTCGGCGTCCTCGTCTCGCGGCTGCACAGCCACCAGATCGACTTCTCCCGGCCGCCGTGGGAGATGCACATCATCGAGGGCCTCGAGGGCGGCCGGTTCGCGATCTACACGAAGGTCCACCACGCGCTCGTCGACGGCTTCACCGGGGTCAAGCTCCAGGGACGGATGCTGTCCAAGGACCCGGAGAAGCGCGACATGCCCTTCTTCTTCAGCCTGCCCCCCACCAAGCGCCCCCGCCACCAACGGGAGGCGCTCTCGTTGCGCGACCGGCTGAGCGCGCCCGTCACCGGGGTCGCCAAGGGCGTGGGTGCCGTGGTCGGCATGGGCAACGACGTCACGCGTGCCGTGGTGAAGCTCCAGACCGACCGGCTCAAGGACCCGGCAGTCGTCGACAGCTTCAGCGCGCCGCACACCATCCTCAACGGCCGCACCGGTCGGAACCGCCGGTTCGCCACGCAGCAGTACGACATGGAGCGCCTGCGCGCCCTGTCCCGCCAGTCCGGCGGCACCGTGAACGACGTGGTGATGGCGATCTGCGGAGGCGGGCTCCGGGCCTACCTCACCGAGCTCGACGCCCTGCCGACCAAGCCGCTGATCGCTTTCATGCCGGTCAGCCTCCGCGGCGCGGACGACGAGGGCGGTGGCAACAAGGTCGGGGCCACGCTCGCCACGATGGGCACCGACCACGCCGAGCCGATCGCGCGCCTGCGGGCGGTCATCGAGTCGACGGAGAAGGCGAAGGCCTCGATGTCGGGGATGAGCCAGCTCGCCGCGCTCGCCTGGTCGGGCTACATGCTGGCTCCGCAGGGGCCGCAGGTCCTCAGCGCCATGGCAGGCGTCCGGAACCCGTTCCCCGTGGCCTTCAACGTCTGCCTCTCCAACGTGCCGGGACCGCGCGAGGTGCTCTACCTCAACGGCTCGCGGCTCGAGGCGATCTACCCGATGTCCATCCCGATCCACGGCATGGCCCTCAACATCACCCTCGAGTCCTACGCCGACACCCTCAACTTCGGGTTCATCGGCGACCGTGACTCCGTCCCGCACCTCCAGAAGCTCGCGGTCCACACCGGCGAGGCGCTGGCGGAGCTGGAGGCGGCGTACGCCGCGCGGAGCAAGCCGGCCAAGAGGACGACGGCCAAGAGGACGACGGCCAAGAAGGCGACCAAGAAGACGACCACTCCGAAGAGGGCCACATGACAGGGATCAGCCACCAGGCCCGGGGACTGGTCGCCAGGGCAGCCGAACGACTGCGGCCCGGCAGCGGCCTCCCGCGCGAGGCCGTGGAGCTTCTGGAGGACGAGGCCTTCGCGCGCGAGCTCGCCACGATGGCCGAGGCGCAGGGCAGCGACGTCGCGGCGGTGCGGGCGGAGGCGACGTCCTACCTCGACGAGATGGCCGCCGAGCACGGTGACCGGATCACCGAGCAGTGGGCCAGGCTCGGGGCGTGGTTCATGCGCGCCTACGACATCGTGGTCGACGAGGAGCAGATCCAGCGGCTGCGACAGCTCGACCGCCAGCACAGCCTGGGCCTGGCCTTCAGCCACCGCTCCTACCTCGACGGCTTCGTCATCCCGAACGTGCTGGGGGCGCGCCGGTTCAGCCCGACGTTCGTGTTCGGTGGCGCCAACCTCAACCTGCCGGTGTTCGGTGCCCTGGCCAGCCGGACCGGCATGATCTTCATCCGCCGCAAGACCACGGACCTGCCGGTTTACCGGCTGACCCTGCGCTCCTACATCCGGCAGCTGGTCGCCAACCGCAGCAACCTCGCGTGGTCCATCGAGGGCGGACGCACCCGTACCGGCAAGCTCCGGCCCCCGGTGCACGGGATCCTGAAGTACCTCGTCGACGCCGTGGAGGGTCCGGGCTCGCCCGACGCCCAGGTGGTACCTATCTCGATCGTCTACGACCAGCTGCACGAGGTCGCCGGCATGACGGCCGAGGCCCGCGGTGCGCGCAAGCGGCCCGAGGACCTCCGCTTCGTGTTCAGCTTCGCGCGGCTCCAGCGCAACCGGATGGGCCGGGCCTACCTCACTGTGGGCGAGCCGTTCTCGCTACGGGAGCGGCTCGACGAGCTGCACGCCGACGGGCTCACCTCGCAGCAGGCGATCGAGCGGGTCGCGCTCGACATCTCCCACCGGCTCAACCGCGCCACGCCCGTGACCGTCACGGCGATCGTGTCGCTCGCCCTGCTCGGTGCCGACCGGGCGCTCACGATGGACGAGGTCCTGGCCACGGTGGAGCCGTTGGCCGTCTACATCGACGAACGGGAGTGGCCGGTCGCCGGCGCCGCCAACCTCCAGGACCGGGCGACGGTACGTCGGGCGCTGCAGGAGCTGTCCGTCAGCGGCGTGCTCCGCCAGCACGACGGCGGCACCGAGCCGGTGTGGACCATCCTCGAGGACCAGCACCTCGTGGCCGCCTTCTACCGCAACACCGTCATCCACATCCTCGTGGACCGCGCCATCGGGGAGCTCGCCCTGCTGACGGTGGCCGAGCTCGACGCCGACGCCGAGCTGCCGCCCGGCGGGACGGCGCAGGTGGGCTGGGACGAGGCCAAGCGGATCCGCGACCTGCTCAAGTTCGAGTTCTTCTTCCCCGCGCGCGCCCAGTTCGAGCAGGAGCTGCGCACCGAGCTGCGGATCCTGGCCGGGGAGGACCTGCTCGACCTGACCTCCGAGCGGGCGGCGGACCTGCTGGCTCGGGCCCGGCCGCACCTCGCCCATCTGGTCCTGCGCCCGTTCCTGGATGCCTACCTCGTGCTCGCCGACCGGCTCGCCGAGCAGGGCGACGCGCAGATCGACGACGAGTCCCTGCTCGCCGACGCCCTGGCGGTCGGGCAGCAGTGGCAGCTCCAGCGCAAGGTCGGCTCGGCCGAGTCGGTCTCCCTGGAGCTCTACCGCACGGCGTTGGCGCTGGCCCGGCACCGTGGGCTGCTCGAGCCGGGGCCGGAGCTGGCCACACGGCGGGAGGCGTTCCTCGCCGAGATCCAGGACTCGCTGCGTCGGGTGGCGGTGATCGCCGATCTCGCCGTCGCCGCGCAGCCCCACGTCGCGGTGCCCGATCCCTCGAAGGTGGCGCGGTGAGCGGTCTGTCCCCGGCGGTCCGGCAGGCCATCGAGGCGATCGAGGCGGGGCCGAGCGGGCCGCAGGTCGGGGCGTTCTTCGACCTCGACGGCACCCTCGTCGCGGGCTACACGGCGGCGACGTTCTACGGCGACCGGCTGCGCAAGGGCGAGGTCTCGGCGCTCGAGTTCGTCCGCACCGTCGTCACCGCCGTCGACGGTGAGATCCTCGGCGGTGACCCCACGCGGGTGGCCGACGTGGCGTTCACGGCCCTGCGTGGTGTCAGCGAGGAGATGTTCTCCGACCTGGGGGAGCGCCTGTTCCTGCAGAAGATCGCCGGCACCATCCGGCCCGAGGCGCGGGCACTCGTCCGCGCCCACCAGCGCAAGGGCCACACGGTCGCCGTGGCGTCGGCGGCCACGTCGTACCAGATCGCGCCGATCGCCCGGGACCTCGGCATCGAGCACCTGGTGTGCACGCGGCTCGAGGTGGAGGACGGCGTGCTGACCGGCCAGCCGGTCGGCTCGATGCTCTGGGGCCGTCACAAGGCGTCCGGGGTCAGGGCGTTCGCACGGGAGCACGAGGTGGTGCTCGGCGACTCGCACGCCTACGGCAACGGCTACGAGGACGTGGCGTTCCTCTCCAGCGTCGGGCATCCGGTCGCCCTCAACCCGCACCGCGGCCTGCGGATGGCCGCCCAGCGACTCGGCTGGACCGTCCTCGACCTGCGGGACCCGGTCACCCCGTCCCTGGTGTCACTGGGCCGGACGGTGGCGGCGCTCGGCGGGATGAACGTCGGCGCCACGGCCGGCCTCGCGGTCGGGCTGCTCACCCGCGACGGGCGGCGCGGCCGCAACACCGCGATCAAGCTGGGCAGCGCGCTGCCACTCGCGCTCACCGGGGTCGAGCTCGACGTGCGCAACGCCGACCGGCTCTGGTCGCACCGGCCGGCCGTCTTCGTCGTCAACCACCAGAGCGCTCTCGACGTACTGGTCATGGGCTCGCTGCTCAAGGAGGACTTCACGGTCGTCGCCAAGAAGGAGGCCCGGCACGACCCGCGGGCGATGCTCGGGTCGCTGCTCATCGCCCCGGCCTTCGTGGACCGGGGCGACTCGGCCCAGGCACGTGAGGCCCTCGACGCGCTCGTGGACCGCATCCGTGGGGGTACGTCGCTGCTGATCTTCCCGGAGGGCACCCGGTCTTCGACCCCGGTGCTCGGCCCGTTCCGCAAGGGCGCGTTCCACCTCGCGGTGCAGTCCGGCGTACCGATCGTCCCGGTCGTGCTGCGCAACACCGGTGAGCTGATGTGGCGCCGGTCGAAGGTCGTCAACGCCGGCGTTGTCGACGTCTGCGTCCTCGAGCCCGAGACCGACTGGACCCTGGACAACATGAACGACAAGGTCGCCGCTCTGCACGAGCGCTTCGCCGAGACCCTGGCCCGGTGGCCGGAGGAGGACGACTGATGGCCGACACCGAGGAGGTCTCCGACCTCGAGCGCTGGGCGGCCGCGGCCGCCTGGTCCCGCCGGCCGGTCCTGGACCCGCTCGAGACCATGATGTGGCGCTCGGAGCGCCACCCCGCGCGCTCGGCCACGTCGTGCACCGTGATCCTGCTCGACCGCGAGCCCGACTGGGAGCGGTTCCGCAACGCGCACGAGTGGGGTACGTCGCTGGTGCGGCGGCTGCGGCAGCGGGTCCTCGACCCCGCGCTCCCGACCACGGCACCCGTCTGGGTCGATGACGCGCACTTCTCGCTCGACTACCACCTCCGACGCCGGCCGGTCGGGGGCAGTGGCTCGATCGACGACGTCCTCGAGGTCGCACGCGAGCTCGCGCTCCGCCCCTTCGACCGCTCCCGCCCGCTGTGGGAGGGCGTGCTGGTCACCGGGCTCGACGGGGGAGGTGCGGCGCACGTCCTCAAGATCCACCACGCCCTCACCGACAGCGCGGGCACCGTCCAGCTCCTGTCGCTGCTCCAGTCCCACACGCGGCAGCACACCCCCGACAAGCCGGTCGTGGCACTGGACGAGGAGCAGCCCACGACCGACGCCCTCCAGCTGGCCCGGGACGGTCTGCGTGACGGTCTGGCCGCCGCTCCCGTGCGGGCCCTCCAGGGACTGCGGGCCGGGCTGTCCGCGGCCCTGCGCCCGCAGACGGTGCTCGCCGAGACCCTGCGGTACGGCGCCTCCGTACGGCGCCTGGCCGCCGCGCCGCCGGCTCCCAACTCGCCGCTGCTGGCCGACCGGGACGGCCGCTCGTGGCGGTTCCTGGCCCTCTCGTGCTCGCTGTCCGAGCTGCGGGCCGCGGGTCGGGTCGGCGGCGGGACCCTGCACGACGCGTTCGTCGCGGCGCTGGCCGGCGGCCTCCACCGCTACCACGCTGTCCACGGGGTCGACCTCGAGCAGGTGCCGGTCCGGCTCCGCGTCTCGCTCGACCGGGCCGAGGACCCGATGGGGGGGCTGCGCTTCGCGGGAGCGATGATCGCGGCGCCCTCCGGGATCGAGGACCCCGCCGACCGGATCGCCGCCGTGCGGGGCGAGCTGCTGTCGCTGCACACCGAGCGCGCGCTGGACGCCGTACGCGCCTTTGCTCCGGTCGTGGGCCTGTTGCCGGCCGATGTGGGCGCCGCCGTCCTGGGGCTCGGCGTGACCGCGGACGCCTCGGCGTCGACCATGCAAGGGCCGACGCGGGCGACTTACATGGCCGGGGCCAGGGTGGAGGGCATCTATCCCTTCGGCTCGCTGCCGGGGGTGGCGGTCGCGGCGACGCTCCTCGCGCACGTCGACCAGGCGTGCATCGGGGTCAACGTCGACGAGCGGGCCGTGAGAGACACCGACGTCCTGCAGGCCTGCCTGCAGGAGGGGCTGGACGAGGTGGCGGCGCTGGCGAGGTGAGCGACCTCGCCCTCAGACGCCGACCGCCCGCCGCTCCAGCGCGAGCTCGCGGACCCGGTCGACGTCCTCGGGGGTGAAGACCCCGTTGACGCCGGAGATCGTGGCGAGCTTCATGCCGTGCTTGAGGCCGAGCCGGTAGATCTCCTTGACCTTCGCCCACTCGATGTTGCGCCCGACCGTGAACGTCTCGTAGCGACCCTCGAGGGCGAGCGCGATGGTCTCGGCCATGCACGCGTAGACGACGCCGGGCGGAAGACCGATGTCCTTCATCCTGACGTCGCCGGGGAGCTCGATCTCGCCCGACTCCACCACGAGTACGTCGGGCCGCTTGGCCACGTCGGCTGCCGAGAGGTCCAGCGGCCGCGCCACGTCGGTGATCACGCAGCCGGGCTTCACGTCCATGATGTCGAGGACCCGCTTGCCGGCGCCCGACGTGGCCGTGACGATCACGTCCATGTGCTGGAGGTGACCGCTGGGCGTGGCGGCGACGTGGATCTCCGCGCGTGGGTTGTCGCGCTCGATCTCGTGCTTGAGCGCCAGCAGCTTGGCGGTCTCGGGCGACACCAGCCACAGCTCGTCGCTGGCGAGCGCGAGCAGCCGGGCGCAGACCGAGCCGATCGCGCCGGTGGCGCCGACGACCATCGTCTTGCCCTTGATCCGCCCGTGCTCGTCGACCTCGGCGAGCCCGAGCTGGTTGACCGCTTCGTGGGCCGCCCACAGGGCGCCGGACGCGCTGTAGCTGTTGCCCGTGGTGATCGGCAGCGACGCCTGCTTGGCCACGGTGACCCCGGCGTCGCCGACGACCTTCGTGAAGGCGCCGAGGCCCATCACCTGCGCCCCGAGCTTCTTGGCGATGTCGGCCGCGTCCAGCAGCCGGGCGTAGGTGAACTCCGGGCTGTGCGCCATCAGCTCCCGCGGGGTGCCGCCGACCGAGATCAGCCAGCCCTCGGCCTCCGCCCCGGTGGGTGACGTGATGCCGGTGACGTGGCTGTAGACGAACGGCGGGTAGTAGGCCGCCACCTTCTCCACGACGTCCATCACCACCGGGGGCGCGACCTTGCTGATCGTGCCCAGCGGCTCGACCCGCCCGAAGAACTCCTGCGACAGCGGGTGAATGACGAACGCGAACCTGCTCTTGCGCTTGGGTCCGTGCGGGTAGAGCAGGCGCGGCTCCATGCCGGCCGAGACGATCATGTCGAGCAGGTCGTCGTTGGTCAGCCGCCCGCCGTCGGAGACGATGGCCATCATCATCGCCTCGAGCACGGCCTCCGAGACGGTGACCGGGAAGGGCTGGGGAGTGGCGTCGAGCACCATGTCGACGCCCCGCGCGGCCAGCTCGGCGAGCCGCTCCTCGGAGATCGTCGAAGTGACGACGGTCTTGCCGGCCAGCTCCTCGAGGCCGAAGGCGACCAGCTCGTCATACGTCGCCACGACGACGTCGCAGTCGCGCGCGGCCCTGCGGGTCAGGGCGTTGCTGAGCCGCTGGCCCGGGGCTCGGATCTGCGCGCGCACCACGCCGGGCATCCGTCGTACCGGCCACAGGGTGGCGTTGGCCGCGATCTCGAGGAGTGGGTTGCCGTTGATCCGGCCGGGAAGGTCCAGGCGCAGCAGCGGGTCGGCGAACTCCAGGTTGTCGGTGAACTCACGCAGCACCCGGGCGGTCCGCGCGTGGTTCAGCCCGCCGAGGACGACCGTGCGCGCGTTGTTGAAGAACCCGGGCATCTCGGTTTGGACGTGCCGGATCGCCCACTCCTGGAGGACGTCGCGGAGCCCGTGACCGTCGGTGACCGGGACGTCGGTCGTGGCGCGCATGACGCGTTCGACGGCCTCCAGCTCACCGTCGTACAGCCCGGCGGCCCGCGCCTCCCGGATCCCCGTGACCGCGATCGCGTCGGCCGTGGCCGTCCACTCCCGCACCAGGGTCTTCGCGGCGCGCACGTCACCGTTGGTGCCGATGCGCACGAAGCGGATGTCGCGGTGGAGGAAGCTGATCTGTTCGTCGCAGTCGCGGTCCGCGGCCGCGAGGCTGACCTCGACGATGACCAGGGGAGGCTGCACCGGCGGCTGGGCCTTGCGTCGCGGGCTCACACCATGGCCTTGGAGTCGTACTCGGGGTGGGCTCCCATGAAGTCCAGGAGCGTTCCGGCGTAGGCGTCGAACGACGGGCAGGCGACGCCGGTGCCGGCGAGGTCGGTCGTCGTGTTGGTCGTGGAGTACGTCGTCGGCGAGGCGAAGTAGTCGAGGGCCTCGGCCGGCAGCCCGAGCAGTCGCTCCATGCCCGGCACGGAGCCCACGGCGGCCCGGGTCAGGCCCAGTGGCAGCCGGACCCACAGGACCCGCTTGCCCAGGTGGTGGGCGAACGTCTCGACCAGCCTGCGCACGGTCGGCGGGTTGGGGTCGGTGAGGGCGTAGGTCTTGCCGAGCGACGCGGGGAGGACGGAGAGCTGGTCCATGGCGTCCACGACGAAGTCGCGGGGGACCAGGCACACCTTGACCTCGTCGGCGGCACCGACCGCCGGCACCACGGCGACGGACAGTTGCCGGCGCAGGAACTCCGCGAGGAAGTAGGGGCCGTCGTACTTCTGGGTCTCACCGGTCTCGGAGTCGCCGACCACGATCCCGGGGCGATAGATCGTCGCCGGCAGGCCCTCGGCCATCGCCGCGCGGACCAGTACCTCGGCGTCGTACTTCGTCGACTCGTAGTGGTTGCGGAACTCCTGGTCCTCGTCGAGGCCGTCCTCGGTGAAGGTGCCCTCGTAGCGGCCGCTGACGTAGCAGGTGCTGACGTAGTGCAGCCGGCCCAGGTGGGCCCGGGAGCGGCAGAAGTCCAGTACCTGCTGGGTCCCGTCGACGTTGACCCGGCGAGCCAGCTCGGGGTCGACCGCGAGGTCGTAGACGGCCGCCAGGTGCCACACCTCGGTGACGCCGTCGAGGCCCGCGAGCTCCGCGGGGTCGATGCCCAGGTCGGGGGCGGTGATGTCGCCGTCGACCAGGTCGATGCGCCCGCGCAGGTGGGGATGGTCGTTCTCCAGCTCGAGGACGCGGGTCTCTGCCAGTGCGCGGTGCTCCGGCTGGACCAGGCAGACCGCCCGGACGTGCTCACGCCGGGCCAGGAGGCGCGGGAGGAGTGCGGACCCGAGGAACCCCGGGAACCCTGTCATCAGGACCGTCATGTGAATCGCCTTCTCGGCACGGTCCCCGAACCGGCGCTGACCGTCGGATCCGGCCGTGCCCTCCCTCCGATCCTCACGCCTGGGCAACTCCGCCGGAAGGGCACTAGGACCCGCTGCGGCAGGGGCACTAGGACCCGGGGTGCGCCATCATGGGTGCCCATGAGGTTCACCGAGCACGAGATGACGGTGGCGGTCGACGCCGTGGCTCGCCGGCTGTTCGCCGTGACCCGCCCGCCCTGGCGGCGCGGCGACGTCGACGCGGCGTACGACGCCCTGACCATGGCGGAGCGCTACCCGCGCAAGGTCGCCGCGGGCGAGATCGTGCTCCCGGTGCTGACCGCGCTGCCGGAGCGGCCGACGGTGGATGCGCGTCCGGAGTTCACCCAGGCGGAGTACGACGAGGCCGCCGAGGCGGGCAGCCGGCAGCTCCTCGACCACCGCCGGCCGGGTGCATGGGAGGCGATGTCCACGCGCCGGCGCCGGCGGATCGTGACCGCCGCGGCCCAGCTGACGCGCGTGGGCGTCGGTGCGATGCCGGTCCGCCGGGACCCGGACGCACTGTTCGTGCCCGATCACCTCTGAGTTGGCCGGTGTGCGTCAGCTCCGGTGCGGCCAGCCGCCCAGGATCTGCTCGGCGGTGACGTCGGCGGTCGCCAGCAGCTCCGGCTCCTCGACCAGGCGGCGGAACACCTCCGCCGTACGCGCGAAGTAGAAGCCGTCGGACGCGCGCTCGTCCAACGTGAAGCGGGTGGTGACCCGGTCCTTCGCGACCACCTGGTCGTGCTCGTCGATCACGGGCTCCTTGGCGACCCGGCCGATGGCCACGAACACGCTGGCCGAGCCGTACTCGAAGAGGTGGTGGAAGGGCGCGTCGATGCCGATCGAGCCGGTGTTGACCAGGTAGACGCTGGTGTAGAGGGGGATCGCGTCGCGCAGGGGGCCGGGCAGGGCGTTGTGGTAGTCGAGCGAGGTGATCGCTCGGCTGATCAGTCCCAGGACCGGGCGCGGCCACGAGGCGAAGAAGTCGACGAGCCTGTCGTCGTCGCCCTGCTCGGACCCGCGCCCGTGCGACACGGCGGCGGTGACGACGTCGCGGACCTGCGCGACCGTCTCGTCGCCGGTGAAGACCAGCCGCGCCTGGGTCTCCGGCGCGTCGTCGCGCATCGCGGTCTTCACGATGAAGGAGATGCTGATCTCGGTGTGCTGGTAGGTCCGCCGGCCCGCGATGAACCGGTTGACCTCCGGCCGGAGCTTGAGCGTGCGCGCCAGCGCGGTCAGGAAGACGTGGAACAGCGTGACGTGCTCGGCCGGCGGGCGCCCCGCGTTGGTGTCCTCGAGCCACGCCAGCAGGTCCCCGACCTGGAGGTGCTGCTCGTAGTAGACCGTCGCCTCGGTGCGGGTGGGCATCAGGTAGGGGACGATGCGGCGCATGGCCTGGACCTTGCCCAGGTAGATCCCGTCGCTGCGTCGGGTGAACACGTTCGGGAGCATAGCCACGTGTCACGATGGTCGCTGTGACCCTGGAGCAGCCGACCGGATCGGTGTTCGTCGACTACCTCGGCCAGCACCGCAACCGGCTCCTCGAGCAGGACGCGCTGCTGAGGTCCGGCGAGCAGGAGAGCGTCCACCAGATGCGGGTCGCCGCCCGTCGGATGCGTTCCGCGCTGGCGGCGTACCGGCCCGTGCTGGCCGGTGACACCCCGGCGGCGCTGACCGACGAGCTGCGCTGGCTCGGAGGCGTCCTGGCGCCGGCGCGCGACGCCCAGGTGCTGCAGGCGAGGCTGGACGGGATCCTCCGCCAGGAGCCCGCCGCGCTGGTGCGTGGACCCGTGTCCCAGCGGATCGACACCGAGCTGGGTGCGTGGGCCCGGGACGGGCGGGCGGCGGCGCAGGTGGCCCTCGGAGGCGAGCGCTACGCCCGGCTGTTGTCGGACCTGGGAGTGCTCGTGGACTCTCCGCCGTTCGACGAGTCGGCCGCCCGGCCAGCGCGCACGCTGCTGCCGAAGCTGCTCCGCTCCGACCTGGCGCGGGTCCACCGGCGGCACCGGGTCTGGGAGCGCACCGACGATCCGGCCCTCAAGGAGCACCACCTGCACCAGGTGCGGAAGGCTGCCAAGCGGCTGCGGTACGCCGCCGAGTCGGCCGCGCCCGTGCTCGGGGAGCCGGCCGCGCGCCTCGCCGGTCTCGCCGAGGCGCTCCAGGAGCTGCTGGGGGAGCACCAGGACACGGTCGTCACACGCTCGGTGCTGCTCGACATCGCGGCCCACGCCCAGGAGGCGGGGGAGGACACGTTCACGTTCGGTCGACTCCACGCGCTCGAGGAGGCACGCGCCGACGCCATCGTGGCGGCGTACCCGGCCGTCCTCGCCGGCCTGCCCGACGGTGGGCTTCGGAAGTGGCTCCGGGGCTGATCGTTCGGGACTGTGGCCCGCGCGGTACATCCTCGTCGCGGGGGACGGCTGAGCTCGGCCATACTCCTGACATGGACCTGCCGTCGCCGACCGCCAGCCAGTGGCTCGCGTTCGTCGTGGCGAGCGCGCTGTTCATCCAGGTGCCCGGGCCGAGCCTGCTGTTCACGATCGGGCGGGCGCTGACCGTCGGCCGACGCGACGCCCTGCTGTCGGTGGTCGGCAACGCGCTCGGCATCGTGGCGCAGATCGTGGCGATCGCGCTGGGGCTGGGGGCGGTGGTGGCGGCGAGCGCCACGGCGTACACGGCGATCAAGCTGGTGGGGGCGGCCTACGTCGTGTGGCTGGGGGTGCAGGCGATCCGTCACCGCGCCGACGCCCGCGCGGTGCTCGGCGCGATGGACGAGCCCGGGGCGATCACCATGCGAGCGGCGTCGGCCCGCAAGAGCCTGCGCGTGGGGTTCTTCGTGGGGCTGACAAACCCGAAGACCATCGTGTTCTTCCTGGCGTTCCTGCCGCACTTCGTCAACGACGCCGACGGCCACGCCAGCGCCCAGATCATGATGCTCGGCGCCGTGTTCGGTGCGATGTGCGTGACCTCCGACAGCCTGTGGGCACTGGCGGCGGGCAAGGCGCGCGACTGGTTCGGCGGGCGGCCGGAGCGGCTCGACGCGCTGGGTGCGGCCGGCGGCACGATGATGGTCGGGCTCGGGGTCAGCATGGCGGTCGTGGAGTAGCTTCCCGCCATGGCAGAGGAAGCAGCACCCGCCCCCGGTGACCGGCACAGCCTGTCGATGACCGTCCTGATGACGCCGGACATGGCCAACTTCTCGGGCGACGTCCACGGCGGCAGCATCCTCAAGCTGCTCGACCACGTCGCCTTCACCTGCGCCAGCAGGTACACCTCGCAGTACGTCGTCACCCTCTCGGTCGACCAGGTGATGTTCCGCGAGCCGATCCACATCGGGGAGCTGGTGACCTTCGAGGCCTCGGTCAACTACACCGGCCGTACCTCCTTGGAGGTCGGCATCCGGGTGTCCGCGGAGGACATCCGCCAGCAACGGATCCGGCACTGCAACACCTGCTACTTCACGATGGTCGCCCTCGACGAGGACCGCCGACCGATCCCGGTGCCGCCCCTGGTGCTGCAGGACGACGACCAGCGCCGACGCTGGCGCGAGGCCGAGGAGCGCCGGAAGGCCCGCCACGACTGAGTGTGCGAGGGTCGCCGCATGTGGGAGATCGTGGCGACGGAGCGGGCCGGGGGGTTCGTGCTGCGCCACGACGGGCGCGACCAGTCGCACGTCGACCTCGACGACCCGACGTACCTCGCCTTCGACTACGTACGCCGGATGGGCGACGTCGTCGACGCGGTGGGGGAGCCGGGGGCTCCGCTGCGGGTCGTCCATGTCGGGGGAGCGGGCATGACCCTGGCGCGCTACGTCGCGGCCACCCGCCCGTCGTCGCCACAGATCGTGCTCGAGCCGGACGCCGAGGTCACCGAGCTGGTGCGCGCCGAGCTGCCGCTGCCGCGCCGCAGCGGGATCAAGGTGCGGCCGGTCGACGGCCGCTCCGGGGTCGCGGCGCTGCGCGACGGGCAGGCCGACCTCCTCGTCCTCGACGCGTACGACGACGGGCTGGTGCCGGCCGACCTCCTCACCCGCGAGCACTTCCAGGACGTGGCCCGGGTGCTCGGTGCCGGGACGTTCCTGCTCAACCTCTCCGACCGGGCGCCGTTCGCGCACACCCGCCGGGTGCTGGCGGGCCTGCGGGAGTCGTTCGCCCAGCTCGCCATGGGCGCGGAGCCGGCCACGCTGCGCGGCCGCCGTGACGGCAACCTGATGGTGCTGGCGTCGACCGGGCCACTGCCCCTGGCCGCGCTCCGCCTGCGCGCCCAGGCCTCGGCGGCGCCGTACCGCGTGCTCGACGCCGCGCTGGTCTCCGACTCCTTCGGCGGAGGGGTCGCGTTCGCCGACTGAGGGGTTTGGGTCGAGGCCGCCCTGGGCACCGGCCACGGGTCACCGAAGACCACGGCCACACAGGACGCATGGGGCGCCGGCCGCGAGAGAGGACGCCCCATGAGTTATGCCCCGGAGCCGGTCGGCACCGAGCCCCCCGAGCCCCCTGGCGAGTCGATTGCCGCGACGGTCGAGGCTCTCCATCGCCGGGTGATGGGCGACCTGGGGACGCTCCTCGACGAGCCCGACGAGCACCGGGGCGCGCCACCCACCGAGACGCCCGACTGAACCCGCATGGACGTGCGGCACCGGGGTACCGAACGAACTCGACTCAGCACCAGGTCGGGTGAAGCATCACTCCGCACCGCGGGTCGTACCGCCGTCTCCGTCCCTAGCCGGGCGGAGGCGGTGCCTACGTGCGGACCGCCGTCAGACCGCTATCGCGGCCGGCGCACGAGCGCCCGTCTGCCGAGCCAGGCCGAGCACCCAGGCGACCGGGTCGTCGCCACGGCGGAAGTGGTTGGCGTTGGCCCACACCTCTTGGAACACCTCGGCCACCAGGTCGTCGCGCTCTATGCCGGACCCGCCCACCATCGCGGCAACGGGTGCGTGGAGCAGGTCGAAGAGCGTGCCGAGCGCGGCCCGGTCGTCGCGAGCGCAGCGCAGGACGAGGGCGGAGACGAAGCCGGGGCAGTGGGGCACAGGACCAGAGTGCGGGCTGCGACCGCCCGCCGACAGCGGCAAACTTATGCAGTTCTATGGCGAGCGTGCACAACGGCCCTGTGGCAGGGAGAATCGGCAGATGACCGACGAGGGCCGCGACGCGGGGATGGCGATCCAGGAGGCCAGCCAGCTTCTCGGCGTGCCCTCGCCGACCCTGCGCTCCTGGGAGCGCCGCTACGGTATGCCCACCACGCCCCGTAGTACCGGCGGCCACCGCCGCTACTCGCCCGAGGCGCTCGAGCAGCTCCGGCTGATGCGGGACGAGGTGGCCCGGGGCTCCAAGGCCTCCGCCGCGGCCCGCGCCGTGCGGGCGCTGCTCGACACCGACCGGCCCGCTCACGACTGGGTCGTCCGCTTCCTGGAGGCGTCGGAGCTGCTGGACCCGCCCGGCGTACGCGCGGTCCTCGACGACGCGTTCGAGCGGCTCGGCCTGGCCGCGACGGTGGACGACGTGCTGATGCCGGCGCTGCGCCGGATCGGCGACCTCTGGCAGGAGGGCCGCTGCGACGTCGGCCAGGAGCACCTCACCTCCGAGGCCGTCCGCGGCTGGCTGGCGCGCATCACCACGCTCGCCCCGGCACCGACGGTCCCGGGCACGGTCCTGCTCGCGTGCGGCCCGCGCGACCACCACACCCTAGGGCTGGAGGCGATCGCGGCGCTCCTGGCGTACGACGGCATCGGCTGCCGGATGCTCGGTGCCCGCACGCCCGAGCGCACGCTCGCGACCGCGCTGGCCGCCACGGACGCGGCTGCGGTCGTCGTCGTGTCCCACCTCCCGACCCATCGTCGGGCCGCAGTCGGCAGCCTCCAGGGGGTGGCCGGGGCCGGCTGCCCCGTCTTCTACGCGGGCAACGCGTTCTGGTTCCCCGACGCCCGCACGGGTGTCCCCGGCACCTACCTCGGTGGCACACTCTCGGTGGCGGCGCAGACGGTGCGACGCGCGGTCTCGGGTGGTCGTCGGCCCGGTCACAGGCGGGATGAAGGCTCCTGACGACCAGGGACCAACGGCCCTACTGAGCCGGAGCGCCTCGACCGACTCTGTAGGTCACACCAGAGGAGAGTCCCGTGCTGGAGCCCATCGAACTGTCCCGTGAGGAGTCGGAGTCGCTGCTCCGTCTCGGCGTGGTCGGCCGGGTCGCCGTGACGACGCCCGACGGCCCCTACATCGTGCCCGTCAACTACTCGGTCGTCGACGACGCGGTGGTGCTGCGCACGACGCCGTACAGCGTGCTGGGCCGGCACGGGCGCGACGCCGTGGTCGCGTTCGAGGTCGACCAGCTCGACCAGGACCAGCACCACGGCTGGAGCGTCCTGGCGCGAGGCCGCGCCGAGGCCGTGACCGACCCCGAGGAGCTGGAGCGGATCGAGTCCTCCTGCCCGCCGCAGCCGTGGGCCAGCGGCAACCGCCCGCTGTTCCTGCGGATCGCCTGGACCGAGGTGACCGGCCGCAAGCTCGGCCGGGGCTGGGACCCGAAGGCCGAGATGCCCTACCAGCGCCGGCTCGACACGTGAGCGCTGCCCACACGCGTGCCCCGACGCCCGACCAGAAGCCCGAGCGCTACCACCCCAGCCGTCCCGCAGCCGACGTGCTGCTGGCCGACGGCTCGATCGCGGTGATCCGCGGCCTGCTGCCCGAGGACCGTGCGGGCCTCGACGAGCTGCACGAGCACGCCTCCGACGACAGCATCCGCTTCCGCTTCTTCGCGCCCAGCCGGACCGCGGGCCACGACTACGTCGCCCGGATGTTCACCGACGACCGCGCCCCGGTCGAGTGCCTGGTGGCCACCCTGGGCGGTCGGCTGGTCGCTGTCGCCACCGCGGAGGCGACCCCCGAGGGCGACCCGACGAGCGCCGAGGTGGCGTTCCTGGTGGCCGACGACCTGCACGGGCTCGGCTTGGGCAGCCTGCTGCTTGAGCACCTGGCGGCGCGTGCGCGCGACCACGGGATCCGGAGGTTCACCGCGGAGGTGCTCTCGGGCAACCGGGCCATGCTCGGCGTGTTCGTCGACGCCGGCTTCACGCTCACCCGCTCGTCGAGCGAGGGCATCACCGACCTCGTGATGTCGACGAGCGCGTCGTCCGCGGCGGTCGCGGCCGCCGACCAGCGCGAGCGCAAGGCCGAGGCCCGCTCGCTCCACCCGCTGCTCACCCCCCGCTGCGTTGCCGTGGTGGGCGCGCGCCGCGACGCCACCGGTGTCGGCCACGCCGTGCTCGGCTCGATCCGCGCGGGCGGCTTCACCGGCACGGTGTACGCCGTCCACCCGCAGGCCGGCGACATCGAGGGCGTGCCGGCCTATCCGAGCCTGGCCGACGTGCCCGAGCACGTGGACATCGCCGTCGTGGCGGTGCCGCCCGAGCAGGTGCTGTCGGTCGCGGAGGACGCCGTCGTGGCCGGGGTCTCCAGCCTGGTGGTCGTCACCTCCGGCCTCGGCGAGATGGGGGAGGAGGGCGCCCGGATCCAGCGCAGCATCGCGCGCCTGGCCCGCGCCCACAGCATCCGGGTGATCGGGCCCAACTGTCTCGGCGTGATGGTCAACGACCCCGAGATCCGGCTCAACGCGACGTTCACCCGGGCGTCGCCGCCGACCGGCGGGCTGGCCGTGGCGTCGCAGTCCGGGGGAGTCGGCATCGCGCTGCTCGACGTCGCCACCAAGTGGGGGCTGGGGATCGGCTCGTTCATCTCGCTGGGCAACAAGACCGACGTCTCGGGCAATGACCTGCTGGCCGCGTGGGTGGACGACGATCGCGTGACCGCGGCGGCGCTCTACCTCGAGTCCTTCGGCAACGCCCCCAAGTTCGCGCGGATGGCCCGCACCTTCTCCGAGCGCAAGCCGCTGCTCGGCGTCGTGGGCGGCAGGTCCGCCGGGGGCGTGCGCGCGGGCAGCTCGCACACCGCGGCCGCCGCGACGCCCAAGGCCGGGGTCGACGCGCTGTTCGCCCAGTCCGGCGTGATCGCCTGCCGC
The DNA here is from genome assembly GCF_900103935.1 of Nocardioides szechwanensis. Lineage (GTDB taxonomy): Bacteria > Actinomycetota > Actinomycetes > Propionibacteriales > Nocardioidaceae > Nocardioides > Nocardioides szechwanensis. The sequence continues at coordinate 1,011,922 of NZ_FNIC01000001.1, read as the reverse complement.
AGCGCCGAGGACCTCGCGCAGACCGCGCTGCTCCTCGCCGAGCAGCCGCTGCCCGTGGGCGCCCGCGTCGGCATCATCAGCAACGCCGGCGGCGTGGGAGTGCTCGCCGCCGACGCCCTCGACGCCAGCGGACTGCTGGTGCCGGAGTTCTCACCGGAGCTGCGGGCCCAGCTGGGCGCGCACGTGTCCGCCACGCTCGGCACCAGCAACCCCGTGGACCTCGGAGCGGGCTCGACCGCCAACGACCTGGCCGCGACCGTCGACCTGGTGCTCACCTCCGGCGAGGTCGACATGCTGTTGGTGCCCCTGGTCGCGACCAGCGTCTCCGACCCCGAACTGATGCTCGAGGCACTCGTGGCCGCACGGGCGCGACGGCCCGAGCCGCCGGTGGTGCTCGTGCCCATGGGCGGCATGGCCGCCGACCCGGGCACCCACCCGGGGATCACCGTGCTTGCCTCGCTCGAGTTCGCCGCCAGCGCCATCGGCAATGTGGTCAAGTACGCCGCCTGGCTGGCCGAGCCGCGCGACGAGGTGCCGCCGACCGACGAGGACCGGGCCGAGGTCACCAGCCGCGCCGCGCGGGCGCTGGCGGAGTCGTCGGACACCGGCGGCTGGCTCCCCGCCCCCGACGCCGCCGCACTGCTGACGCCGTACGGGCTGGCGCCGGACGGCGACATCGCCGCCGACGCGACCGCCGCCGGTCGGTTGGCGACCCGGATCGGGTTCCCGGTCGCGGTGAAGGTCGCCGACCCCGAGATCGTGCACAAGAGCGACCGCGGACTGGTCCGCATCGGGCTGCGGACGGCCGCCGAGGTGAAGCGAGCGGTGCGTGGCTTCCAGGACGAGCTGCACCGGTCACCGGTGCCGGTGCTGGTGCAGCCGATGGCCGCCGGGGTGGAGCTGGCGCTGGGCATCGTGCGCGACCCAGGCTTCGGGCCGCTGGTGATGGTGGCCGCCGGCGGGGTCGCCACCGACGTGTGGGACGACCGCACGTTCCTGCTGCCACCCGTGAGCCCCCGAGACGCGGCCCGGGTGATCCGCTCGCTGCGGATCTGGCCGCTCCTCGAGGGCTACCGCGACACCGAGCCCGGTGACGTGGCGGCCCTCGAGGCGCTGGTCGTCTCGCTGGGACAGCTGGCGCTCGACGTTCCTGAGGTCGCCGAGCTCGACCTCAACCCCGTGGTGGTCGGGCCGGCCGGCGCGGTCCTGGTCGACGTGAAGGTGCGCCTGGCCGGCTCCGAGCGCACCGACGCAGGCGTCCCGCGCCGGTTGCGCCCCCCCGGCTGACCCGTGAACGGGATCACCCCGTCGGTGCGGATAGGTTCGTGATGCCCGGGTACCGGGCATGATTGGAGCGATCCAATTCGGCGAAGCGCGCCACGAACCAATTCAGCAACACCCATCACCCGGAGGAACCGTGCACGAGTCCTGGCCTGGCCACGCCTACCCGCTGGGGGCGACGTACGACGGCAGCGGCACCAACTTCGCGCTGTTCAGCGAGGTCGCCGAGCGGGTGGAGCTCTGCCTCTTCGAGGAGGACGGCGCCGAGACCCGGGTGGAGGTCAGCGAGGTCGACGCCTACGTCTGGCACTGCTACCTGCCGCAGGTGCAGCCCGGACAGCGCTACGGCTACCGCGTGCACGGCCCGTGGGACCCCGAGAACGGCATGCGCTGCAACCCCAACAAGCTGCTGCTGGACCCCTACGCCAAGGCGACCACCCGCGAGATCGACTGGGACCAGAGCCTGTTCGGCTACAACTTCGGCGACCCCGACTCGCGCAACGACGACGACTCCGCCCCGCACATGACCTTCGGCGTGGTGATCAACCCGTTCTTCGACTGGGAGGGCGACCGTCGCCTCAACTACCCCTACGACGAGAGCGTGATCTACGAGGCGCACGTCAAGGGCATGACCCAGCTCCACCCGGACCTGCCCGAGGACATCCGAGGCACCTACGCGGGGCTCGCGCACCCGGCGATCACCGAGCACCTCAAGAAGCTGGGCATCACCACGCTCGAGCTGATGCCGGTCCACCAGTTCATCCAGGACAGCACCCTGCTCGACAAGGGACTGCGCAACTACTGGGGCTACAACACGATCGGGTTCTTCGCGCCGCACTCCGAGTACGCCAGCACCGGCCAGGTCGGCCAGCAGGTGCAGGAGTTCAAGTCGATGGTCAAGGCGATGCACGCCGCCGGCATCGAGGTCATCCTCGACGTGGTCTACAACCACACCGCCGAGGGCAACCACCTGGGCCCGACGCTGAGCTTCAAGGGCATCGACAACCCGGCGTACTACCGCCTCGTCGAGGACGACGAGAAGTACTACATGGACTACACCGGCACCGGCAACAGCCTCAACGTCCGGCACCCGCACTCGCTCCAGCTGATCATGGACTCGCTGCGCTACTGGGTCACCGAGATGCACGTCGACGGCTTCCGCTTCGACCTGGCCTCCGCGCTGGCGCGGGAGTTCTACGACGTCGACCGGCTCGCGACGTTCTTCGAGCTCGTGCAGCAGGACCCCGTCGTCAGCCAGGTCAAGCTGATCGCCGAGCCGTGGGACGTCGGCCCCGGCGGCTACCAGGTGGGTGGCTTCCCGCCGCAGTGGACCGAGTGGAACGGCGCCTACCGTGACGTCGTCCGCGACTTCTGGCGCGGCGAGCCCTCGCTCGGCGAGTTCGCGTCGCGCCTGGCCGGCTCGGCCGACCTCTACGAGCACTCCGGCCGGCGGCCGGTGGCGAGCATCAACTTCGTCACCGCCCACGACGGCTTCACCCTGGCCGACCTCGTCTCCTACAACGAGAAGCACAACGAGGCCAACGGCGAGGACAACAACGACGGCGAGAACCACAACCGCTCGTGGAACCACGGCGTCGAGGGTCCTACCGACGACCCCGAGATCCGGGCGTTCCGCGCCCGGGAGCAGCGCAACCTGCTGGCCACGCTGCTGCTGAGCCAGGGCGTGCCGATGCTGCTGCACGGTGACGAGATGGGTCGCACCCAGAACGGCAACAACAACACCTACGCCCAGGACTCCGAGATCGCCTGGATGCACTGGGACGACGCGGACAAGCCGCTGGTCGAGTTCACCGCGACCCTGATCAAGCTGCGCATGGACCACCCGACGTTCCGCCGCAAGCGGTTCTTCACCGGCAGCACCGTGCGCACCGAGGTCCCCGGCGGCGAGGGAGACCGGCTCAACGACATCGTCTGGCTGCACCTCGACGGGCGTCCGATGGAGGAGCACGACTGGAACGACGGCTCCGAGGCGATCGGCATGTACCTCAACGGGCACGGCATCGCGGGCAAGGACTCCCGTGGCGGCGAGATCATCGACGACCACTTCCTGCTCTACTTCAACGCCGACGGCCAGGTGCAGGTGACCTTGCCGCCCGAGGAGTACGCCGCGGCATGGGACGTCGTGATCGACACCGCCGGCCACGTCGACGAGAAGACGCCGTACGCCGCGGGTGCCACGCTCCAGCTCGAGCACCGCAGCCTCGTCGTGCTCCGGGAGTACGCCGAGCCCGAGGCCGAGCCCGACCACTCCGTGGCCGCCTCCTTGGCCGCGCAGTCCGACCGGGGCTGAGGGCATGCCGGCTCGGGCCCCCCACAACACCTACCGTCTGCAGATCACCGCCGACTTCGACCTGTTCGAGGCCGCGCGGCGCCTGCCCTACCTGCACGACCTGGGCGTCGACTGGGTCTACCTGTCACCGATCCTGGTGGCGGAGCCCGGCAGCACGCACGGCTACGACGTCGTCGCGCACGACACCATCGACCCGGAGCGAGGCGGCCCCGAGGGGCTCGCGGCGCTCTCGGCCGAGGCGCGCCGGCTCGGGCTGGGGGTGCTGGTCGACATCGTCCCCAACCACGTCGGGGTCGCGAGCCCGAAGATCAACGCCTGGTGGTGGGACCTGCTGACCCACGGCCGCGAGTCGGCCTACGCGTCATACTTCGACGTCGACTGGGACTTCGGCAACGCGCGGCTGCGGATCCCGGTCATCGGCGACGGTGACGAGGGGTCGATCCAGGTGGCTGAGGGCGAGGTGCGCTACCACGACCACCGCTTCCCGCTGGCGCCCGGGACGAGCAGCCACGACGAGCAGCACTACGAGCTGGTGTCGTGGCGGGCTGCGGACTCCGAGCTCAACTACCGGCGCTTCTTCGCCGTCAATACCCTGGCCGCGATCCGGGTCGAGGACCGCGAGGTCTTCGACGCCAGCCACGTCGAGATCCGGCGCTGGTTCGACGAGGGCCTGGTCGACGGGCTGCGTGTCGACCACCCCGACGGCCTGCGCGACCCACGCGGCTATCTCGACGACCTCGCCGGGATCACCGGTGGCGCCTACGTCCTCGTCGAGAAGATCCTCGAGGAGGGCGAGGACCTGCCGACGTCGTGGGCCACCGCCGGCACCACGGGCTACGACGCGCTCGCGCTCGTCGACCGGGTCCTGACCGACCCCGCCGCGCGCGGTCCGCTCGACGATCTCGAGGCCCGGCTCCGGGGGAGCGAGGTCGACTGGCACGCGCTCATCCGCGGCACCAAGCGGATGATCGCCGACGGCATCCTGAACTCCGAGGTACGCCGGATCGTGCGGGAGCTGCCGGCCTCGGTGGAGGGCGTCGGCGTCGCCGCGCTCGAGGACGCCGTGGCCGAGCTGCTCGCCTGCTTCCCGGTCTACCGCTCCTACCTGCCCGACGAGCGGGAGCACCTGGACGCGGCGTTCGCCGCCGCGCGCCGCTCCCGGCCGGACCTGACCGTCGTACTCGATGCGCTGGAGCCGGTGCTGGGCGACCCGACGGCCGAGGCCGCGCTGCGCTTCCAGCAGACCAGCGGGATGGTCATGGCCAAGGGCGTCGAGGACACCGCGTTCTACCGCTACTCTCGTCTCACCTCGCTCAACGAGGTCGGTGGCGACCCGGGCGTGTTCTGCGTCGGCGTCGACGTGTGGCACGACCGGATGGCCACGCGACAGGGCACCTGGCCCGACGCGATGACCACGCTCTCGACCCACGACACCAAGCGCGGCGAGGACGTGCGGGCCAGGATCACGGTGCTCTCGGAGCTGCCCGAGGTCTGGGAGGAGTCGCTGTCCCAGCTGCTCGAGCTGGTGCCCGCGCCCGACCCCGGCTTCGCCTCCCTGCTCTGGCAGGCCGTGCTGGGCTCGTGGCCCGCGTCGCGCGAGCGGCTGCACGCCTATGCCGAGAAGGCCATGCGCGAGGCCGGTGACCGCACGCTGTGGACCGAGCCCAACGCCGACTACGAGGCCGCCGTGCACGCGATGGTCGACGCGGCGTTCGACAACGCCCAAGTCGGCAAGGTCCTCGACGGGCTGCTCGACCGCGTCGTCGCACCGGGCTGGGTCAACTCGCTGGCAGCCAAGCTCCTGGCGATCACGATGCCGGGCGTGCCCGACGTCTACCAGGGCAGCGAGCTGTGGGAGCAGAGCCTGGTCGACCCCGACAACCGGCGCGCGGTGGATCTCGACGCCCGCGCCTCGCTGCTCGCCGGGCTCGACGAGAGCGCGCCCGCGGCCTCGGTCGCGCTCGACGACCTGGGCGTCGACAAGCTGCTCGTCACGACCCGCGCGCTGACCCTGCGCCGCGACCGGCCCGAGCTGTTCACGTCGTACTCACCCGTGACGGCGTCGGGCGAGGCGGCCGACCACGTGCTGGCCTTCGACCGTGGGGGAGCGGTCACCGTCGTCACCCGGCTGCCGGTCGGTCTCGCCGCGCGCGGCGGCTGGGGCGACACCACGCTGGCGCTCCCCGACGGCCGGTGGCGCGACTCGCTGACCGGGCGGTCCGTCTCGGCCGAGGTGGCCGACGTGCTGCGCGACCTGCCGGTCGCGCTGCTGGTGAAGGAGGACTCATGACGCGGCCCAGGACCCCGCGACTGACTGGGGGACGCTTCGACGTGTGGGCGCCGCGCCCGGCGCGGGTGCGGCTCTCGGTCGCCGACCAGGTGGTCTCGATGAGCCGGGGTGCGGATGGCTGGTGGACGCCCGCCGGCCCGGTGCCGGACGGCGAGGTCGACTACGGCTTCCTGCTCGACGACGATGAGACCCCGCGGCCCGACCCGCGCTCGCTGCGCCAGCCCCACGGGGTGCACGAACGCTCGCGGACCTACGACCCGGCGTCGTTCTCCTGGACCGATGAGGGGTGGACCGGGCGGCAGCTCGCCGGCTCGGTGATCTACGAGCTCCACGTCGGGACGTTCACGCCCGAGGGCACCTTCGACGCGGCGCTGGGGCGGCTCGACCACCTGCGCTCGATCGGCGTCGACTTCGTCGAGGTGATGCCGGTCAACGCCGTCAACGGCACCCACAACTGGGGCTACGACGGGGTGTTGTGGTCCGCGGTCACCGAGGAGTACGGCGGTCCGGAGGGTTACCAGCGCTTCGTCGACGGCTGCCACGCGGCCGGGCTCGGCGTGATCCAGGACGTCGTCCACAACCACCTCGGGCCGTCGGGCAACTACCTGCCGCTGTTCGGGCCGTACCTCAAGTCGGGCGCCAACACGTGGGGCGACCTCATCAACCTCGACGAGGAGGGCTCGGCGGAGGTACGCCGCTACATCCTCGACAACGTGCGGCTGTGGCTGAACGACTACCACGTCGACGGGCTCCGGCTCGACGCCGTGCACGCCCTGTCGGACGGCTCCCCGGTGCACCTGCTGGAGGAGATGGCGATCGAGGTGGCGGCGTACTCCGCCCACCAGCGGCGCCCGCTCACCCTGATCGCGGAGTCCGACCTCAACGACCCGCGGCTGGTCACCCCGCGTGAGGCCGGCGGCTACGGCCTCGACGCCCAGTGGAGCGACGACTTCCACCACGCCGTGCACGTCGCGCTGACCCGGGAGACCGAGGGCTACTACGCCGACTTCGAGCCGATCACGGCGCTGGCCAAGGTGATGGAGCGCGGCTTCTTCCACGACGGCACGTTCTCGTCCTTCCGCGAGCGCGACCACGGCGTACCGATCGACACCGCCGCCATGCCCACCTGGCGCCTGGTCGTCTGTAGCCAGAACCACGACCAGATCGGCAACCGCGCGACCGGTGACCGGATCACCGAGCACCTCGACGACGACCAGCTCGCCTGCGCCGCGCTGCTGACCCTGGCCTCGCCCTTCACCCCGATGCTCTTCCAGGGCGAGGAGTGGGCGGCCTCGGAGCCGTTCCAGTTCTTCACCTCGCACCCCGAGCCCGAGCTCGGCAGGGCGACGGCCGAGGGCCGGATCGCGGAGTTCGAGAGGATGGGCTGGGACCCCGCGGTCGTCCCCGACCCCCAGGACCCCGAGACGTTCCGCCGCTCCAAGCTCGACTGGTCCGAGCTGGGTTCGGGCCGGCACGCCCGGATCCTCGCGGTCTACCGCCGTCTCGCCGAGCTCCGCCGGTCCCTGCCCGAGCTGACGGACCCGTCGTTCCTGCGTACGTCGTGCCGCGTCGACGAGTCCGCCCGGACCTTCGTGATGGAGCGGGGCTCGGTCACCGTCGCGGTCAACCTCGGCGACTCCCCGGTGGAGCTCGACGTACGCCCCGGTGAGCTGCTGTTCATGACCGAGTCCGGCGCCGCTCTCTCCGGTGGGCGGCTGTCGCTGCCCGGGCATGGTGGCGCGCTGCTCCAGTCGCCTCGGTAGTCCCACGGATCTCAGCAGATGCTGAGATCCGTGTCGTTCCGGGCCGTTGCAACTCCCCAGAACGACAGCGAAAGGACCGGAACCTCCCGGCCCGGCCGGCCGCGCCCTCGGTAGGTTGAACGTGTGACCCACGACCACGACGCCACCTCCGCCAGGGCGCTGCACGACCAGCTCGAGGAGTTCCTGGACCAGCACCGCAAGGCGATGTACGACAGCCTCGAGGGGCTGACCGAGGAGGAGTCCCGCCGCCAACTGGTGCCGTCGCTGACCACCCTGCTGGGCCTGGTCAAGCACGTGACGTTCGTGGAGCGCGTGTGGTTCGACGAGGCCGTCACCGGTCGCTCCCGCGCGGAGATCGGCATCCCCACGACCGTGGACGAGTCCTTCACCCTGGCGCCGGACGACACCATCGAGTCGATCCGGGCGTCGTACGCCGAGGCGTGCGACGCGTCCCGCGCGGCCGCGGCGACGCTGGACATCGACGGCGTCGTCACCGGCAACCGTCGTGGCCGGCTGCCCCTGCGGTGGGTCTACCTGCACATGCTGCGCGAGATCGCCCAGCACTGCGGGCACGCCGACATCCTGCGCGAGCAGGTGCTTGCCTCCCGCTGACCCGGCCGGATCGCGCTGAACCCGCGACGCCGGAGGCGCAGCGCACCTGCGGTTTGGTCACAAACCGCAGGCCCCGGGGCCGAAAAGCTGTTGTTTGTGACCAAACGGCGGTCCCCCGGAACGCCACCGACCCGCCACTCCCGGGGGACGAGGGAGGCGGGTCGGTGGTGTCGGTGCAGTCGGCGCACCAAGAACACGAGGAGTCAGCCGACGGCTGACCCGTTGGTGCGAGCGAAAACGGTCTCGACGGGGACGACGGCGACGACACAGCTCGCGTGCTCGACCACGTTGGCCGCGACCGAGCCGAGGAGCACGTTGCCGAGCCCGCTGCGGTGGTGCCGGCCGACGACGACGAGGTCCATCCGCTCGGCGGCCGTGGTCAGGGCCGCGGTGGGCAGGCCCCGGGTGACGGTCTGGCGGACGTGGACATCGGGGTAGCGCTCGCCGAACCCGCTGACAGACTCGGCCAGCCGGATCCGTGCGTCGTCGACGCCGGGGTCGGTGCCCTCGTCGCCCAGGCTGTCGCCCGTGGTCGCGATCAGGTCCCAGACGCTGTAGAGCACGGTCAGGGGCAGGTCGTGCGTGGAGGCGTACCGGTAGGCGAACTCCAGGACCGGGGTCGAGTCGGCAGTGCCGTCGACGCCGACGAGGACGCCCTGGCGGACCAGGCCCTGGTTGTGGGGCCGGATCACCACGACGGGACAGGACGCCTCACGCGCCAGCCCGACACTCACCGAGCCCAGCAGGACGCTGCGCAGGGGCCCGTGACCGCGCGAGCCCACGACCAGCAGTGCCGCGTCGCGCGACAGCTCGAGGAGGACCTGGCGGGGGTGCGCGGTACGGACGACGCTGTGGACGCTCAGCTCGGGGAACCGTTCGGTGACCCGGGCGGCGGCCTGCTCGACCAGCTCGTGGCCGGCGACGCTGAGCTCGTGGAGCACCCGACCGGCGTGCGGGTCGGCCTCGAGGAGGTAGGCGGTCCCGGCCGTGGGACCGCGGCCGAGGGTTCCGGTTCCGTGTGCCAGCACCAGCGGCCGTCCCTCCTGGTGGGCCTGCACGGCTGCCCAGTCGACGGCGCGTTCGGAGTGGTCGGAACCGTCGATGCCGACGACGACGGCGCCCGCGGGGTGCGCGTTGGTGGTGTCCATGCATCGAGCCTGTCTCGTCGGGCCCGTCCACAGAACGGGCCGAGGACCCGGCCCCGAGGGACCTAGGACCCCTTCGGCCCAGGGCGCCGCGGTCTAGCGGCGGACCCGCGAGGAGGCGGGGGACGTCCCGTCGAGGTCGATCGTGCGGTCGACGAGGTCGAGCCCGACCGGCTCGTGGGTGATCCACAGGACGCTGCGGCCGCCGGGCGCGTCGAGGATCTCGTGGGCGAGCTCGACGGCGGTGGCGTGGTCGAGGTGGGCCGTCGGCTCGTCAAGCACCAGCACCGGCTGGTCGGCCAGGACCGACCGCGCGATCGCCAGCCGCGCGCGCTCGCCGCCCGAGACCTGCGCGTGACCGTCACCGAGCCACGTGTGCAGCCCCTCGGGCAGCGAGTCGAGCCAGGGGCCGAGCCGCGCCCGTCGGAGCGCGACCTCGACGTCGTCGTCGGTGGCGGACGGCCGCGCCAGCCGGACGTTCTCGACCAGCGTCGATGCGAAGACATGGGGGTCGTCGTCGACCAGGCCGACCCGACGCCGTACGTCGTCCAGCGCGAGGTTGTCGAGCCGGGTGCCGCCCATGGTGACTGTTCCGGTGAGGGGGTCGAGGAACCGCAGCATCAGCGCGGCGAGGGTGCTCTTGCCGGAGCCGGACCGGCCGACGACCGCGACCCGCGCGCCGAGCCCGAGCTCGAAGGAGAGCCCGTCGAGGCAGGGACGGTCGCGCTCCCACCCCGCGGACACCTCGTCCAGGCCCATGGCCGACGACGCGGGCAGCGGGCGGCCGACGATGTCGCGCACAGCGGGGGACTGGCGCTCGAGACGGTGCAGCCGGGCGGCGGCCGCGTCGGTGCGCGCGGACAGGGCGCCACCGTCGACCACGACCGTGGCGGCCTCGGCCAGCGCGAGCGGGACCAGCACCAGGAGCGCGGCCATGGGGGCCGAGAGACGGCCGTCGCTGACCCCGGGCGAGACCAGCCACGCCATGGTCGCCACTCCGACCCCCGAGGACAGGAGTACGACGCCGCGCGCGGCACCCAGCCAGCGGCTGGCGCGCACCCCGGCACCGGTGAGCCGCCTGCCGACGGCGGCGACCCGGCGGCCGGCGGCCTCCTCGGCCTGCCACATCACGAGCTCGGGAGCCACCTGCGTGACCTCGACGACCGCGGCGGAGAGCTCCGCCCGCAGGGACACCCCGACCCGCTCGCGCCGTCCCGCCCCGAGGCGCGCGAGCAGGAAGCCGGTGCCGGTGCCGACCAGGGCGATGCCGGCGACGACCAGGCCGGCCCAGGGCAGCAGCAGCGTCGCGACGGCGGTCGAGACCGCGACCACCCCGAGGTAGCCGAGCACGGGGAGCCGCACCCGCAGCTCGCGGTCGACCACGCTGTCGACGTCGTCGACGATCGAGGCGAGCACGTCGCCGCGGCGTCGACCGAGCCGGCCCGGAGTGAGCGGGACGACGGCGTCGTAGACCTGCACCCGCCGCTCGGCGAGCATCCGCAGGGCCATGTCGTGTGATCGCAGCCGCTCGGCGTAGCGCAGCACCGGCCGGGCCAGGCCGAAGAGCCGGACGCCCACGATGGCCACCATCAGGGTCAGCACCGGCGGCCGGGTGGAGGCCTGGACGATCAGCCAACCCGCGGTGGCGGTGAGGGCGACGCCGGAGCTCGAGGCCAGCGAGCCGAGCACGATGCTCGACCACAGGGACGGAGGAGGGTCGCCGGGCTCGGCCTCCGACGGCAGCTCGAGACGTCCCGGCGCCGGCGCGGCCACACCCGCACCGACGGCCAGAGGTACGACGGGCCGCGCGGCGGCGGTGAGCGCGAGCACGTGGTCGGCGAGCGCGACGAGAGCGGGCCGGTGGGCGACGACCACGACGGCGCCGGTGCGCCCGAGCTCGACGATGGTGTCGGCGATGATCCGTTCGGTGAGCTCGTCGAGGTGGGCGGTCGGCTCGTCGAGCAGGGTCCACGGGCGGCGGGACAGCACCACGCGGGCCAGGGCCAGGCGGGCCCGCTCGCCGGCGGACAGCGCGGTGCCGTCCTCGGTGACGCCGGCGAGGAGCCCGCCGGGCAGGTGGCGGACCCGCTCGGCCAGGGCCACCTGGTCGAGGGCCGCCCACAGCTCGTCGTCGGTGGCGTCGGGGCGCGCCAGCCGCAGGTTGTCCGCGACGCTCGCGGCGAGGAAGACGGGCCGCTGGGGGAGCCAGGCCACCTGCGACTGCCACGCGGCCCCCGAGCACGGGCGCCCGTCGACGGTGACCGAGCCGTCGGTGGCCGGGAGCAGGCCGGCGACGGCCGAGAGCAGCGTGGACTTCCCGCAGCCGGACGGTCCGGTGACGACCGTGACGCCGCGCGCCGGAACGACGGCGGTGAGGTGCTCCACCGCCGGGGCGAGGCGCCCCGGGTAGGTCACGGTCAGGTCGGCGACCACGAGGTCGCCGGCCCCGAACGGTGGCGCGGCCTGGTCGTCGTACGGCGCGGCATCGAGGAGCTCCTGCACCGCCTCGAAGGTCGCGACCCCCTCGGCGGCGGCGTGGAACTCGGCCCCCACCCGGCGCAGCGGCCAGTAGGCCTCGGGCGCGAGGAGCAGCACGAACAGGGCGGTCGTGAGGCCGACGTGGCCCTCGGCGAGCCGGACGCCGATCACCACCGCGACCAGGGCCACGCTGAGCGTGGCGACGAGCTCGAGCACGGCCGAGGAGGCGAACGCCAGGCGCAGCGTGGCCTGGGAGGCGCGTCGGTAGCGGTCGGTGACCTCGGCGATCCGGCGCGACTGGGCGCGGGCGCGCCGGTGGGCGACCAGGGTGGGCAGGCCCCTGACCACGTCGAGGAAGTGCCCGGACAGGGCGGCCATCGCCGCCCACTGCTCCTGGGCGCGGTCGCGGGTGGCGAGGCCGACCAGGGCACCGAAGACGGGGATCAGGGGGAGCGTGCACGCGACGATCACGGCGCTCCACAGGTCCTGGGTGGCGATCACGGCGAGCGTGAGGAGCGGCAGGATCCCCGCGAGCACGGCCGCCGGCAGGTAGCGGGTGAGGTAGGGCTCGGCGGCGGCCACGCCGCGCGTGGCCAGCACCGACAGCTCTCCGCTGGAGACGGCCGGGCCGGCGAGGGGGCGGCGCAGGACCGCCCCGACCACGGTGCGGCGCAGGTGGTTGCCGACCAGGGCGGCGGCCCGGGCCGCCAGCACGTCGGTGACCCAGGAGATCCCGGCGCGGGCGGCGAAGACGAGCACCACGCCCACCGCCCAGCGACCGAGCGGCTCGTCACGGACCGTGGCGACGACCAGGCCCGTGACGAACCACGCTTGTGCGACGACCAGGACGGCACCGGCGACCCCGGCCACCATGACCCCGGCGAGCGGGAGGCGCGCCGGGGCCAGGTGGGGTCGGAGTCGTGGGTCCGTCGGTCTCATCCGCGGCTCACCGACGCGTGGGCGTGGGCAGCGGTGCCGGGATGTGGTCGACGGAGATCCGGCGCCGGAAGACCCAGTAGGTCCAGGCCTGGTAGGCCAGCACGACCGGCGTGAAGATGACCGCGACGACGGTCATGATCTTGAGCGTGTAGTCGGTCGCGGCTGCGTTGGCCGTGGTGAGGCCGGTGCCGTCGGCCAGGGTCGTGGGCATCACGTCGGGGAACAGCGCGAGGAACAGGCCGGCCACCCCCAGCCCGATCGCCACGAACGTGCCGATGAAGGCCCAGCCCTCCCGGCCGGCGAGCACGGCGAGCAGCCCGCCGACCAGGGCGACGGCGGCCACGGCGAACGCCACCGCGGAGCCCACCGTGCCCGTGTCGATCTGCGTCCACCCGAGGAAGACCACGGTGACTGCCGCTGCGGCGACACCGATCTTGAGGGCCAGCTCCCGGGCGTGCTCGCGGACCCGGCCGTCGGTCTTCAGCGAGATGAACACGGCGCCGTGGGTCAGGAACAGCAGCAGCGTGGTCAGCCCGCCGAGCAGGGCGTAGGGGTTGAGCAGGTTGAAGAAGCCGCCGGCGTACTCCATGTCGGCGTCGATCGGCACCCCGCGCAGGATGTTGGCGAACGCCACGCCCCACAGCAGTGCCGGCACCGCGGAGCCGATCACGATCGCCAGGTCCCAGCGGGCACGCCACTGGGCCTCGTCGCGCTTGGCGCGGTACTCGAAGGCGAGCCCGCGCACGATCAGGGCGACCAGGATCAGCAGCAGCGGGAGGTAGAACCCGCTGAACAACGTGGCGTACCACTCGGGGAACGCCGCGAACGTCGCACCGCCGGCGACGAGGACCCACACCTCGTTGCCGTCCCACACGGGACCGATGGTGTTGATCAGGACGCGACGCTCGTTCTCCTCGCGGCCGATCACGGGCAGCAGCATGCCGACGCCGAAGTCGAAGCCTTCGAGGACGAAGTACCCGACCCACAGGACGGCGATCAGGATGAACCAGACGGTGGTGAGCTCCATGACTGTCTCCGGGTCTCAGTAGGCGAAGGCGAGGGGGCGGTCGGAGTCGCTGTCGGGGCGCTCCGGGGGCAGGTCGTCGTCGTCGATCTTCTCCGCGCCGCGGGCGGCGTAGGCCAGCAGGAGCTTGATCTCGACCACCGCCAGGACGCCGTACAGCAGCGTCAGGACGACCAACGAAGTGAGGGCCTCGCCGGGCGAGACGCTCGGTGAGACGGAGCGCGCGGTCGTCATGAGCCCGAAGACGGCCCAGGGTTGGCGGCCCATCTCGGTGAAGATCCAGCCGAACGAGTTGGCGAACAGCGGCATCAGTGGGAGCGCGACCGCCGCACGCAGCAGCCACTTCCCGCCGGGCGTGCGGCCGGCCCTCGTGGCCCACAGGATCCAGCCGGCGACCGCGGCGCCCAGGAGGCCGAGGCCCATCATCAGCCGGAAGCTCCAGTAGGTGAGTGGGATGTACGGCGTGTAGTCACCCTCCGAGTAGTACTCGGCGCCCGGGTCGGAGCCGTACTCCTCCAGGTACTGCTCGCGCAGGTCGTTGATGCCGACGACCTCGCCGTCGAACGTGCCGGTCGCCAGGAAGGACAGCAGCTTGGGGACCTCGATCGAGAACTTCTCGGTCTTGCCGTCCAGCGAGCCCACCTCGAACAGCGAGAAGGGCGCCGGTTGCTCGGTGTCGTAGAGCGCCTCGGCGGCCGCCATCTTCATCGGCTGGACCTCGGTCATCACCTTGCCCTGGAAGTCGCCGGAGACAGTCACGGCCAGACCGGCGACGAGCACGATCCACGCGGAGGAGCGGACGGCGGAGCGGTACATCCCGCGGTCCTCGTCATCGCGGGCCCTACGCAGCTGCCAGAACGCCACACCCACCACGAAGGCCGCGCCGGTCATGTAGGCGGCGAAGACCGTGTGCGGGAACGTCACCAGCTGGACCTTGTTGAACATCACCGCGGCGAAGTCGTTCATCTCGGCACGGCCGGTGTCGGGGTTGTAGATGAAGCCGACCGGGTTCTGCATGAACGAGTTGGCGGCCAGGATGAAGTAGGCCGAGAAGAGGGTGCCGATGTGCACCAGCCAGATGCAGGCGGCGTGCAGCTTGGCCGGCAGCCGGTCCCAGCCGAAGATCCACAGCCCCAGGAACGTCGACTCCAAGAAGAACGCCAGCAGCCCCTCGATCGCCAGCGGGGCGCCGAAGACGTCTCCCACGAAGCGCGAGTAGTCGCTCCAGTTCATGCCGAACTGGAACTCCTGCACGATGCCGGTCACGACCCCGATCGCGAAGTTGATCAGGAACAGCTTGCCGAAGAACTTCGTGAGCCGCAGCCAGCGTGGGTTGCGGGTGCGTACCCAAGCCGTCTCGTAGCCCGCGATGATCGCCGAGAGCCCGATGGTGATGGGAACGAAGAGGAAGTGGTAGACGGTCGTGATGGCGAACTGCCACCGGGCGATGTCCAGGGTGTCCAGGTCCACGGGATTCTCCTGCTGGGCTGGGGAGCGGGCGGGTCAAGGCTAGGAACGGTCGGGGGGTAGCGGTCACCGCCAGGAGTCCCCTCGGGTCGGGACCAAGGTCCCGACGGGCCGGGACTCCAGGTGGTGAGAGTCACAGGTGGCTGACGGTTCTGAGGTCCACCTCCACCAGGGGCGCGTCGGCATGGGGCGGTCGTCGCCCTTCCAGGAGAGGAAGGGGCTCGGACGGCCAGGCGGTGATCACGGGAGCAGGACCTCCTCGACCGGTCGTCGGGGAGTGCGGGGCAGCTCGCTGCGGCCGATCTCCTGCCAGCCGATCCGGGTGATGATCTGGGGCCGGGTCAGGCCGCCGAGGACCTCGAGCCGCAGCGACTCACGCGTGGACGGCAGCTCGATGACCTGGCTCAAGGGGACGACGCTCAGCCCGTCGACGGTGGCGGCCAGCCACATCTGGCTCAGCGCCTCGCCCGCCAGCAGCCACGAGCGTTGGTCGTCGGTGTCGGTGCAGATGACCAGCAGCCCGTCGGTGTTCTCCACGAGTTCGCGCGCCTCGTACGACGTCTCGCCGGGGCCGAAGCGCGAGGGCTGGCTGTGCGGATGTCCGGACAGGTCCGGGACCGCCGCCGAGGGGACCCCGTCGACCTGGCTGCGGTCGATCCACCGCTGGTGCTCCTCGGCGTAGCGCTCGTCGGCGGCCTGCTGGTCCAGCGCGCGGTTGACCAGCAGCTCGACCCGGAAGCGTGAGGTCACGTCGACCAGGGGCACCACCTGGACCCCGGGGACGTCCACGGACGCCGCTAGCTGGGCCAGCCGCTGCTCGGGGACCGGCCACGACGTGAAGCGCCGCCGGTCGGTGCTGCGCTGCCCGAGGGCCGCGAGGTCCTCGACCGCGCGCGGGGTCCGCGGCCGCTGGGTCAGGCGGAGGGTGGCCAGGTGGCTGGGATCGGCCGGATCGGTCGGGTACTCCACCTCGGCGGGGTAGCCGAGGGCGGCCGCGGCCACGCGGGCGTGGTGGAGCGCGGCACCGCAGCTCATGACCAGGTTGCGCCCCGAGGGGTCGGCCACCTCAAGCTGGCGCGAGAAGTCGGCGTACAGCTCGATCCGCATCCCGTCGATGCGCCACAGCCAGGGCTGGGTGTTGTGAACGCTCGGGGCGCCGCAGGCGAGCTCGACGATCCGCAGCCCCGGCACGTCGCCGGGCTGCTCGTGGGCCGTCGAGCTGGTGTTCATCATCGATCCTCGTCTGCGCGGTTCGCCCGGCGACCAGTGCCGGCCCGTCAGCGTCTCGCTCAAGAGTCGGTGGTCACACCGGCACCGCACAGGGACGAAGGTCCCGCCGGCGGGGGGTCCTCGGGACCGAGTTGACCCAACGGGTGGCACGGCCCGCGCACCGGTAAGAACTAGAGTGGTGCCATGACGGATGACGCACCCGAGCCGCAGACCATCAAGGTCTTCCTCCTTGACGACCACGAGATCGTGCGGCGTGGGATCAGGGAGCTCCTCGAGAACGAGGGCGACATCGAGGTCGTGGGGGAGTCCGGGTCGGCCGAGGAAGCCATCCGCCGGATCCCGGCGCTGCGTCCCGACGTCGCCATCCTCGACGGCCGTCTCCCCGACGGCACGGGCATCGACGTGTGTCGCGAGGTGCGCTCGATCGACCCGTCGATCAACGCGCTGATCCTCACGTCGTACGACGACGACGAGGCGCTGTTCGCCGCGATCATGGCCGGCGCGTCCGGCTACGTACTCAAGCAGGTCCGCGGCAACGACCTGATCGACACTGTACGCCGGGTCGCGGCGGGGCAGTCGATGCTCGACCCCGCGGTCACGGCCCAGGTCCTCGAGCGGGTGCGCTCCGGGCCCAAGGTCGACCCGTCGCTCGAGCAGCTGACCCCGCAGGAGCAGCGGATCCTCGAGCTCATCGGCGAGGGCATGACCAACCGTCAGATCGGCACCACCCTGTTCCTGGCGGAGAAGACGGTGAAGAACTACGTCTCCTCGATGCTGGCCAAGCTCGGTCTCAGCAGCCGCACGCAGGCCGCGATCTTCGCGACCAAGCACCAGCAGCCCTGAGCGGGCCCCGGCACCCTGCAGGCGCTACGGTCATGGCATGACCGAGGGCAGTGGCGCCGCCTCCAGCCTGGACCCCGACGAGGGACCCGAGACCAGATCGGCGCTCGGTGACACCGGTTTCGACGACCTGCTGCGCGAGGTCCTGAACCGGGTCCACGGGGTGCTGGACGAGCAGGCTCGCTGGCAGCTGCTCCTCGACGCCGTCGTCACCATGGCCGCCGGCCTGACGCTGGACGCGCTGCTGGCCCGGATCGTGACCATCGCCGCCGACCTGGCCGGCGCCTCCTACGCCGCTCTCGGCGTGCTGGGCGAGGGCCCCGACAAGCGGCTGCGCCTGTTCGTCACCCACGGGATCGCGCAGGAGGTGATCGAGGAGATCGGTGAGCTGCCCACCGGGCACGGTCTGCTCGGCCTGATCATCGACCGGCCGGAGCCGCTGCGGCTGCACGACATCGCCGAGCACCCCGAGTCCTACGGCTTCCCGGCGCACCACCCGCCGATGAGCTCGTTCCTCGGGGTGCCGGTGCGCATCCGCAACAACGTCTTCGGCAACCTCTACCTGACCGAGAAGCTCGGTGGCGGTGACTTCACCGAGCAGGACGAGAAGATCGTCGTCGCCCTGGCCGCGGCCGCCGGTGTCGCCATCGAGAATGCCCGGCTGCACGAGGAGGCCACCGAGCGTCAGCGGTGGCTCAGCGCCACCGCCGACATCGCCGGCCTGGTGTTCGCGTCGGCCCCGGGCGTCGAGGCCCTGCACGTCATCGCTGACCGGGCCCGCAAGGTCTCCGGTGCCGACCTCGTCTGGGTCGCCTCGGGGATCGACGCCGACAGCCTTACCTTGCAGGCCGTGGCCGGGACGACGACCCACCTCGCGGCCATGGCCGCTCAGCCGATGGAGCGCTCGCTCGCCAGCGAGGTCGTCCAGACCGGCTTCCCCGTCATGGTCGACGACATCACGACCGACCCGCGGGCCGCCGACGTGGCCTCGGCGCTGGGCTGGCCGCGGGTGGGCCCCGCGATCGCCGTACCCCTGAAGAGCGCCGAGGGTGTCGAGGGCGCCCTCGTGTTCGCCTGGGCCCCCGAGCGGGTGTCTGCCGTCCACGCCCTCGACCTGGCCCTGCCGTCGAGCTTCGCCGAGCAGGCCGCGCTCGCCCTCCAGGTCGCGGCCGGCCGCGAGGACGCGCAGCGGCTGCTGCTGTTCGAGGACCGCGACCGGATCGGGCGCGACCTCCATGACCTCGTGATCCAACGGCTGTTCGCCATCGGGCTGGGCCTCGAGAGCGTGTCGCGCCAGATCGACCGTCCCGAGGTGGCCCAGCGGCTGAGCACCGCCGTCGACGACATCGACGCCACGATCCGCGACATCCGTCGCTCGATCTTCGCCCTGGGCTCCATGGACGACGCCGCCGACGTCCAGGCCGAGGTGACCCGGATCGTGGAGCGGGCCGCGACGACCCTGAAGTTCCGGCCCACGCTGCGCTTCGTCGGGCCGGTGCGCACACGGATCCGGCCGGAGGTGGTGCCGGACGTCCTCGCCGTCCTGGGGGAGGCCCTCTCCAACGCGGCACGGCACGCCGAGTCGACCGCCGTCGAGGTGGTGCTCAGCGTCTCCGACGACATCCGGCTGCTGGTGCGCGACAACGGGCGCGGCGTGCCCGAGGGCGCCCTCGAGAGCGGCATGTCGAACATGCGTCAGCGCGCCGACCGCCTTGGCGGTCAGTGCCTGGTCGAGTCGGCACCGGGCCTGGGGACCACCGTCGAGTGGTCCGTCCCGGCCGGCTGAGCCCGGATCCGGGCTCGGCCTGGATCCACCGATCTCCGGCTGCTACGCGCCGCCGCCCATCGGTGGTTCCAGGCTCAGCTCAGCGCAGCGCGCGGAAGGTGTCGCGGAAGTAGGGCCGGAGCTGGCGCACCTTGGTGGCGCTGAGGTGCAGGTCGTCGTAGAACGTGTAGACGTCGTCGACCATGCCGTGGCAGACGTAGTCGTCGCAGAAGGCGTCGTTGACCTCGATCAGCCGGGGCTTGCCGGCCAGCTCCTTCATCAGCCCGCGCAGCCACTTGCGGGTCTTGTACTCGTCGTAGATCGCGCTGTTGCGGCGCAGGTCGCAGGTGTAGGGGTCCTCACCGGTCGCGCACGGGGCGAGGCTGCGCGGCACGGTGGCCGTCTGCCCGATCACGTCGACGTCGACCCCGACCTTCCCCAGCGCGGGGAAGAGCGGTCCGGCGCTGCGCATGAAGAGCGCGACCATCTGCTTCACCCAGTCGTTGTAGCCGTAGTAGGCCTCGCCCGCCCCGGCCTTGATCTCACGGTCGGCCCGGCGGTAGCCGGCCCAGCTGGATCCGAGCACGACCCGGACGTCCTGCGGACCCGCCTCCAGCTTCTTGACGAACTTCATCGCCATCGCGTTGTGCTTCTCGCAGATCGACGCGTAGCCGCCCGGGGGCGCCTGCAGCGGCACCTTCACCGGCGGGCAGCCGCCCATGAAGAAGCCGACCAGGTTGGCGCGGCGGGCCTTGGCGGCCGCCTGGAGCGCCGGGACGTACTGCCAGGCGTGGGAGTCGCCCCAGATCACGACCGTCGGCCGGGCCTTGCGGAACTCGGTGACGAAGCAGACTCCCGGCTTGGTCGGGATCTTGTGGAGGTCACCCTCGCAGCGCGGTGGCAGCCGGGGATAGTCGGTCGACGGGTCGACCCGGGCCTGGGCCAGCGACGCGGGTGCGGTGAGGGTCGCGAGCACGGCCAGGGCCAGGGCGAGCAGCAGCAGCCGCACGGCCTGACGAGGGCGCGCGGCTGCGGATCGGTCACCGAGAGGGGGCATGACTGCTCAACTTACCCGGGCCGGATCGGTCACGCGTGCGAACTGCGGAGCGTCAGTTGCAGTCGTCGCAGATGCCGGTGGCCGGCAGCTGCAGGTTGCAGATCGGGCAGTGCGCGTGGACCTTCTCCTGCGCGCGGATCTTGCGCTCGCGGCCCCGGGTCGCGGCCAGCTTGGGGGTCAGGGCGGCGACGCCACCACCCTCAGGCAGGTCGGCACCGAAGTGGCGGTAGCAGCGCAGGCGCTCCTGGGCGGCGTGGTCGTCGGCGTCGGCGGGGACCTCGCCGGTCGCGGCGAGGACGGCCGGGGCGTACGACGCACCGACGCTGCCGTCGGTGGTGACGCACAGCGAGGAGAGCAGAGGTTCGTCACGGCGCGCGCACTCGGCGGCGACGCGGGTCAGCACGTCGCCGATCCAGTAGTGCGTGAGCTGCTTGGTGCGGATGCCGGTGCGGTTCTGGGCCAGGGTCGCGAGCTCCTTGGTCGTCACCACGGCGTGGTACTGGCCGGCGGTCTCGATCAGCCCGCCGCGGGCGGCCTCGGCCCAGGCGTCGCGCGACTCGTCGAGCGGCAGGTCGGCGGCCTCGCGCCACTCACCGGTGGCGGGCTGGTCGGCCAGGCCGGTCGCGTCGACGAACGTGACGTCGAACTCGAGGTGGCGCAGCAGGTTGGCGACGCCCTCCTTCTCCGCGGCGAAGCGGGCCCGGGAGGCGGCGGTGCCGGTGGCGTACTTGTAGGCCACGCCCAGGATCGCCTTCGAGTCGTAGCTCTTGCCGTCGTGCCACAGGAGGTAGTCGTGGGTCTTTCCGAAGCCGTAGGCCCGCTGGAAGCTGTCAGCCCCTCGCTCGTCGCACTCGGCGATGGCACTCAGGACGTGGTCACGGGTCACAGCATGGAAGTCGGGCACACCTCCCACTCTAGGCCCGGGTGCCCCGAACTCCCTCACCAGGGACTGGGACGGTAGTCCTTGACGAAGCATCCGTACAGGTCCTCGCCGTGTTCGCCGAGGACGATCGGGTCGTAGACCCGGGCCGCGCCGTCCACCAGGTCGAGCGGCGCGTGCCATCCCTCGGCGGCGATCCGGAGCTTGTCCTGGTGGGGTCGCTCGTCGGTGATCCACCCGGTGTCGACCGCGGTCATCAGGATCCGGTCGGTCTCGAACATCTCCTCCGCGCTCGTGCGGGTGAGCATGTTCAGCGCGGCCTTGGCCATGTTGGTGTGCGGGTGCCCGGCGCCCTTGTAGCGGCGGGAGAACTGCCCCTCCATGGCCGAGACGTTGACGACGTAGCGGCGGCGGGCGGCCGAGGCCCGCATCGCGGGCCGCAGGCGGGAGATCAGCAGGAACGGCGCGATCGAGTTGCACAGCTGCACCTCGAGGAGCTCGAGGGGGTCGACGTCCTCGACCTTCTGGGTCCACGAGTTGACCCGCTGGAGGTCCGGCAGGAGGCCGCCGGCGTCGACCGCCGTTCCGGCCAGGTGGGCCTCCAGGGAGGCGTTGCCGGCGCTCAGCGCGAGGGCGGTCATCGACGCCGGCGACTCGCCGAGGTGGTGGGCCACCGGATGCTCGCGCAGGGTGCCGGCGATGGAGGCGGGGTGCAGCTCGGAGATCCGGTCGAACGTGACCATCTCGGGCAGCGCGAGGTCGGTGGGCAGCGGCGCCAACTCGCCGTCGACGAGGGGCCCGTAGGAGCCGGGGGAGCGGCGCACGGTCTGGCAGGCGTTGTTGATGAGGATGTCGAGCGGACCCGCCGCGGCGACCTCCTCGGTGAGCGAGATGACCTGGGTGGGGTCGCGCAGGTCGATGCCGACCACGGTGAGCCGGTCGATCCAGTCGGCGGCGTCGGGCATCGCCGCGAACCGGCGTACGGCGTCCTTGGGGAAGCGGGTCGTGATCGTGGTGGTGGCGCCGTCGCGCAGCAGCCTCAGGGCGATGTACATGCCGATCTTGGCCCGACCGCCGGTGAGCAGCGCGCGCCGGCCGGTGAGGTCGGTGCGCTGGTCGCGCTTGGCGTGGGACAGGGCGGCGCACTCGGGGCACAGCCAGTGGTAGAACGCGTCGACCAGGGTGTAGTCGTTCTTGCAGATGTAGCAGCCGCGCGGGTTGATCAGCTCGCCCGCGAAGGCGCCCGCGGCGCTCGAGACGAGCGGGATGCCCTCGGTCTCGTCGTCGATCCGCATCGGCGAGCCCGTGGCCGTCAGCTCGGTGACCGCCCGGTCGGCGGCGAGCTCGGCGGCCCGCTTGCGCGCGCGGCGCTCGTGCTTCAGCGCCTTGTACATGTGGGAGGCGGCGTGCTTGACCGTGCGGAGGTCCGGATGGTCGTCGGGCAGCTCGTGCAGGCGGTTCAGCACCCGGACCGTGGTCTCGAGGTCCTCGGGGTCGATGCCGCTGGTCACCGGCGAATCGTACGGCGAACCGGACGAGGCACTGGCTTCGAGGGCTTAGGCTGACGGTGACCTCGCCGGTGGACGGGCCCATCACGGGCCGGCCCCGGCATCAGGAAGGCGGTCCGCATGACGGCGTCACCCGCAGTTGCGCCCACCGCCACCGACGAGCCCGAGCCGCCCCGCCTGGCCCTCGCCGAGGCGTTCTACTCCGGTCCGCTGGACGGGGCCTGGTGGCCACGCTCGCGTGACCTCCAGCGCGAGGCTCCCATCCTCGTCGACGGGTTCCCCGCCGACCGGGGCCGGATCTCCCGGCTCCTGGTCTCGCCTCCCGACTGGGACCGCACCGGCGCGCACGTGGTCGCCAAGCGCGGCCAGGTCAACATCGGCCGGTTCCCCGGGGACGACGTCCACGTCGTCGTCCTCAGCCTCGGCGGCGGCACCCGGCTGCGGCTCCTGGTGATCGACGCGAGCACCAACCAGGCCACCGCCCAGGCGCTGATGCGCGAGGCGAGCTCGCCGGGCAACCGGCGCGATGCCAGCGCGCTCCTCTCGTCCTGCTGAGGGCCGCTTCGGGCCCTTGTCTCAAGGAAACCTCAAGGTTGGGCGTGGGGGTCTGCAAGGTTGGGCCTGATCGCTACTTGAGGTGCGTTTCGGCTGTCAGGGTCAGGTCAACAGCCCGATCAGCCCTCCTGAGACGAGAACCTCATGCGCCGCATCACCACCCTCGCCGCCACGGCCGCCCTGCTGGCGCTGCCCGTGCTCGTGCTGTCGACCAACGCGGCGAACGCCGGCAACGACGGCAACGACGGCCAGGTCTGCCTGGGCCTGGACTCCGGCAAGATCGACACGAAGGGCGACCCGCAGACGGTCACCGTCCAGGCTCCTGAGGGCCTCGTGATCACCGGCTACTGCGTCAAGGCCGGCAGCGCGAAGCACGGCGACGGACCTGTGGACGTGAAGCTCGAGGAGAGCGCCACCGTCCTGGTGATCCGGCACCCGTCCGGCAAGGCTGTCTCGCACTACTCGCTCAGCTACGCCAAGGCGACCACGCCGGGCGACGAGGACCCCACCGAGGACCCGACTGAGGACCCGACCGAGGACCCGACCGAGGACCCGACCGAGGACCCGACCGAGGACCCGACCGAGGACCCGACCGAGGACCCGACCGAGGACCCCACCGAGGACCCCACTGAGGACCCTGAGGGCACGGAGAACCCGCCGGCCACCGACGGCAACGGCGGCTTCGACTGGAACTGGAAGTACGCCGCCCCGTCCTGCGACGCGCTCACGGTCGCCTACCCGTCCAACATCCCCGACGGCCAGTCCAACGACGTCAACATCCGGGTCCGCACCGCGGGCGGCGACGTGACCCTGAACTACCACAACAACGACGGCACCTGGTCCGGCACGCGTGGCTTCACCTACAGCCAGCACGCCCAGTGGCCGGCCGGGGTCACGGACTACTCCGTGGTCTGGGTGCAGGTCGGCGGCAGCAACTACCACTTCGGTGAGAGCTTCCACAACGCGCCGATCGAGTCGCCGATCGAGTGCCGGATCAACGCCGACGGCGACCCGGAGACCTACGACGTGCCGCTCGCCGTCACCGACATCGACGGCTTCCGCACCGCCGCCGCCACCGTCACCCGGGGCCGCGCCGTCGCCGCCGACGTGGTCGCGGTCTCGCAGCCCGGCCTGGAGACGCTGACCCTGCAGAAGCTGCGCGGCGGCACCTGGACCAACGTCGCCTCGCAGGCCGTCACCGCCGGCACCACGCGGGTCACGTTCCCGAAGGAGACCCGCAAGGGCACCTTCAGCTACCGCCTGGTGCTGCCCGGCTCCGAGTCGGTCACCGGCGACATCACCCGCGCGTTCTCGGTGCGCGTCCGCTGATACTCGCGGGCCCCCACCGGCGGTGAGGGCCCGCGAGGCACGAAGGGTCGGTCCACGTGAGGGGGGTGGACCGGCCCTCGTGGCGTCTGTGGGGCTAGATGTAGATGTTGTCGTGCTCCTCGAGGAACGCCACCAGCTCCTCGTGGCTCGGCGCCCCCCGGCCCTCGGCCATCTCCACGAGCCCCTCGAAGTACGCCTCACGAGGGGCGCCGGGCGCGAACAGGATCAGCAGCGAGGCCGGCGCGCCGGACTCGTTGCGGAACCCGTGCACCCCGCCCTCGGGCACGTAGGCGAAGTCACCCGGCCCGGACTCGCGCCACGCGCTGCCGTCGTACAGCTGGATGGCGCCGGACAGGACGAAGAACGACTCGCTGATGGTGCGGTGGAAGTGCGGCTGCGCGCCGCCGGGCTCGGCGCCCATGTCCCACCGGTAGAGCCCGAACCGGCCGGCCGTGGTGGCCCCGGTCGCGAGGTAGTGGGCAGCGCCGCCCGGGCGGGGCAGGTCCGGGGGAGTGTCGACGGCCCGGAACCGGGCGGTGACCTCGCCGCCCTCGCCGAGGTAGACCGGTGGTGGGTAGGACATGGCGTGACGCTACTGCCAGTCCGCCCGCCCGTCACCGGCTTTCCGTGGTCGCAACTGGCCGCGTTACTGCCAGGTGAGCTGGGTGCGGCGGACGAGGTCGTCGACGACACCGTCGACGGTGCCGGTGCGTTCGAAGGCGGTGCGTTGGCGCGACGAGCCCTGGCCCTGGAGGACCCGCTCGATGCCGTCGGCCACGAGGTCGGCGTCGCCGTGGTCGACCAGTACGTCGGCGAGGAGCGCGACGGTGTCCCGCAGGACGTCGGCGGCCTTGACGAGGTGGCGATCGAGGGGGTGCATGAGGGTGCCGGCCAGGCCGTAGCGGGCGGCCCGCCAGTGGGCGGCGCGCAGCAGCTCCGAGCGCCAGGGGTCGAGCGCCGCGCCGTCGGCCCAGCGGCGCGCGGAGTGCTCGACCAGCGCCCGCGCGAGCGCCGCGATCAGCACGCCGTCCTCGGGGTCGGTGCACACGTCGGAGACGCGCACCTCCACGGTCGGGTGCTCGACGGCCAGGCGGGCGTCGAAGTAGAGCATCCCGGGGTCCCGGGCGGCGCCGGAGGCGATCAGGGACTCGCACACCTCGCGGTAGCCCTCCACCGAGCCGAACGCCTCGGTCGGTCCGGCGCTCGGCCAGGTGGCCCAGAGCCGGGCGCGCCACGACGCGTACGTCGTGTCGCGGCCGTTGGCGATGGGGGAGTTGGCGCTGATGGCGAGCAGGAGCGGCAGCCAGGGCGCGATCCGGTCGAGCACGGCGACACCCTCCTCGTCGGAGCCGATGGCGACGTGCACGTGCATGCCGCAGGTGCCGCCGGACCGCGCGATCTCCCCGAACGTCTGCACCATGTCCTGGTAGCGGTCGTTGCGGGTCACCTCGGGCTCGGCCAGGCGGGTCGGCGAGACCCCGGTGGCGACGACGGCAAGGCCCACCTCGGCGGCTGCCTCGCCGGCCGTACGACGGGCGGCTCGCAGCTGCGCGAGGGTGTCGGTGAGGTCCGTGGCGGGGTCGGTCCGCGTCTCGAGCTGGTGCCGGAACAGCTCCTGGTCGAGCTCGTCACTGGAGACCCGGGGTGCGGAGCCGTGCTCGCGCAGCTGCTTGAGGACCTGCTGGGAGCGCGGGGAGGCGGCGCGGGTGGCCGGGTCGACGAGGAGCAGCTCCTCCTCGACGCCGACGGTGCGTGGTGTCATGCGTGCCGGTACCCATCGGGCGTGGCATGGTGTCCCGGTGGCGAGCTCGAGGATCCCCCGGCCGCCGGACTGGTTGCTCAGCAAGTCCGAGCGCGGAAACGCCAGTACCCGGCTCGACGCCCAGCACCCCGGTGAGCAGGCGTGGTCGCAGGGCAACCTGGTCCGCCCGCTCGTGCACGGAGCGACGTACTTCGCCGAGCTCTTCGAGCGCCTCGAGGCCACGGTCGAGGGCGACCTGGTGTTCTTCACCGACTGGCAGGGCGACGCCGACGAGCGCCTGACCGGCGAGCCCGGCAGCGAGGTCGCGGAGGTGCTCGGCCGCGCCGACGAGCGCGGCGTCGACGTCCGCGGCCTGGTGTGGCGCTCGCACAGCAACCTGTTCGGCTTCACCGCCGGCGAGAACCTCCGCCTCGGCGAGCACCTACAGAAGCGCGGCGCCGAGGCGCTGCTCGACATGCGGGTGCGCCATGGCGGCTCGCACCACCAGAAGCTGCTGGTCATCCGCCACCGCGACGACCCCACCCGAGACGTGGCGTACGTCGGTGGGATCGACCTGTGCCACTCCCGCCGCGACGACGCCGACCACCACGGCGACCCGCAGGCGCTCGACACCATGGCCGACGAGTACGGCGAGACCCCGCCCTGGCACGACATCCAGGCCGCGATCAGCGGGCCCGCGGTGCACGACGTGGAGACCGTCTTCCGCGAGCGGTGGGAGGACCCCACCCCGCTGAGCCGCAGCCCGTTCTTCTGGGTCCGCGACCGCATCCTCGGCCTGGACCTCAGTCCCGACCCGCTGCCCGAGCAGGCACCGCCTCCGCCGCCGGTCGAAAACGGCACCCACATCGTCCAGCTGCTGCGCACCTACCCCGACCTCCGGCTCAACCGCGACTACCCGTTCGCCCAGGGAGGCGAGCGCAGCGTCGCGCGTGGCTACACCAAGGCGCTGAAGCAGGCGCGGCGGCTGGTCTACATCGAGGACCAGTACCTCTGGGGCCACCACATCGGCAACGCGTTCGTCCAGGCGCTCAAGGAGCACCAGGACCTCCACGTGCTGGCGGTCCTCCCGCTCCACCCGGACCTCGACGGCGCCTCCCGGGTGCCCGAGCTGCTCGGGCGCCGCCGCGCGATGCTGGAGATGATGGAGGTGGCGCCGGACCGCGTTGCGGCGTACGGCATCGAGAACCGGGCGGGCACCCCGATCTACGTGCACGCCAAGTGCTGCCTCATCGACGACACCTGGGCCACGGTCGGCTCCGACAACTTCAACCGCCGGTCCTGGACCCATGACTCGGAGCTGTCCGCGGTTGTCGTCGACACCGACCCCGACGACCCGCACGCCTACGCCCGCAACCTGCGGCTCCGCCTCGCCCGCGAGCACCTCGACCGCGCCGACGACGCCGCGATGGACGACTGCGTCGACCCGGTCGACATGTACGCCGCGTTCGAGCGGAGCGCGGCCACCCTCGACGGCTGGTACGACGGCGGGCAGGTCGGGCCCAAGCCCCAGGGGCGCCTGCGCCGGCTCGAGGCACCCGAGATGGGCCGGATCGCCCGGGGCCTGGCGCTCGTGCCCTACCTGCTCATGCACGACCCCGACGGCCGCCCGCGCTCCCTGCGCCGCGCCGACCGGTTCTGAGTCAGACGATCTGACTCACCGGCGCCGGATGCCGGTCACCTCGTGGTGGGGGACCGGGTTGTCGCGGATCGCCTGGCAGGTCAGCTGCACCAGGTCGTCGCCGAGGGTGGTGTGCACGGTGACCTCCCACTCGGCGGCGGCCACGGCGAAGACCACCACCGTCACGTCGCCGTCGACGGCCCGCGACACCAGGCGCACCGCGTCGTTGCGGGTCTCGGCCAGCTGCCGGCGCAGTGCCAGCTCGGCGGCCTGCACCGGCATCGCGAAGCCCGAGCGGCCGCGCAGGTGGTCGAGGTCGAGCTCGCCGGCGGCGTGGCCGCGAGCGACGCCGAGCGCCGACACGGCGTCCAGCCGCCCGTAGTAGAGGCCGTCAGGCAGGACGAGCGCGTTGCCCGCGAACCGGTCGCCGCCGATGTGGGAGACCTCCCAGGTCTCCTCGGGGTAGGCCCGGGCCAGGGCCGCCGCGACCGGACGGCCGCGCTCGGCGCAGCAGGCGTCGTGGCGGCCGTGGGTGCACACGCACAGCAGGGTGCCGTCGTACGGCGTGAGGCCGGGGGAGCGCCCGGCTCCCAACGCCGCGAGGTCGAGGTCGAGCAATGTGTGGGGGTCGGCGAGCACGGTGCTCTCGAGCCAGGGCCGCGCCGGGTGGGCCCAGGCCGCGAAGACCCGCAGGCCGTCCTGGTGCCGGCGCCGGTCGGGCCGTCGTACGAGCAGAGGACGGACCTTCGCAGCGGCGGCGAGGCGGACCAGCGCCGGCCCCAGCCCGTCGGGGAGCCGCGCGTCGCGCAGCGCGGAGGACCCCCAGGAGCCGGTGTGCTCGACCAGCAGGAACGCGCGCACCGTGGAGGCGGTGCCGGCCAGCGGGTCGTCGCGCAGCGCACTGGCGCCCGCGCACCGGAAGGCCGGGTCGCGGGAGGTCACGACACGATCTCGAGGAGGCCCTCACGCACCAGCCGGCGGCAGAGCACCAGCCGGCTCAGCGGGTCGAGGTGGTCCGCGAGGGCGGCCGGGCACAGCACGCGGCGCGACCGCAGCTCCTCGAGGGCGGGGGCCAGCCAGCCGGGGACGTCGAGCGTCCGGTCGCCCAGCAGTACGTCGATCCGGTCGCCGCGGGCGACCAACACGCACGGGTGGCCGGCGCGGCGGCGCAGGCGGGTGGTGTCGTCGAGGTCGCCGGCGGCGAGCACGTCGCGTAGCCCGCCGGCGAGTCGCGGCGGGCGGGTCGTGAGGAAGCGGCGTACCTCCGTGGTGACCGCGGCGGTGGCGTCGAGGTCGCGGAGCTGGTCGGCCAGGAGTCCGACGCGGCGCTCCAGCTGCTCGGCCAGAGCCGCGGGGTCGTCGAGGTAGCCGGCCGGGAGGTGCTCGTCGGGGACCCCGGCGAGCACGTCGGCCACGGTGCGCTCGACCAGTCCGCGCCAGGTGAGCTGGTTGATCCCGATGGTCACGTGGAGCGACACGGTCTCCTGCGCCCGCGCGGCATGAGGAGTGCCGGTCGGCAGGTACATGGAGAGGCCGGGCTCGAGCAGCACGTCCTCGGCACCGTCGGCGCCATGCACCTCCCAGAGCTTGGAGCCGGCGGTCTGGAAGACGAAGACGTCGTGGGAGTCGGAGTGCACGGCGAAGCCCTGGGCCCCCCGCGGGGTGAGGTAGGCGTTGGCCTGGCACGGATGGCCCAGCTCCAGCTCGAGCTCGGCGACCAGGCGGGTCAGGGGCGGCCAGTAGCGGTGGAGACCCTGGAAGACGATCGTGGCGCCCTCGTCGAACAGCGCGAGCGCCTTGCGGGCGTCGACCAGCCCGGTCAGCGGCTTGCCCGCCAGGGTGGCGCCGCGGGTGTAGGCCGACTCCGGCAGCACGGCGCCGTCACGGGCGACGCGGACCGACGGCGTACGGATCGCCGACGAGGTCAGCAGCGCGTCGGCGTCGTCGAGCGAGAGCAGGTCGACCAACCGCTCGGGATCGGTGCGGTGCAGGTGCACCCGGGACGCCCAGACCTTCGAGACGAAGGTCTGGGCGTCACCGGTGAGCAGGTCGAGCGCGGAGCCGGGCACGGTCAGGACGCGTCGCCGTCCGTGGTGTCCGTGGCGTCGCTGGCGTCGCCGTCGGTGGTGTCGGTCGCGTCGCCGTCGGTGCCGTCGGAGTCGGTGCCGTCGGCATCTCCCGGCGGAGTCGGGTCGCCGGCGGGGGCGGTGGTCATGTCGTCGTCGCCGAGAGGCTCTTCAGGGGTGGTCGTCATTGGTCCTCCTGTGTAGGTGTGGCTGTGCGATCCCTGGTGCGGTACCCGCCGTAGTCGCGGGCCACACGCCCAGTGTGGCGTGTCGGGCCAGGCTCTCAGTTGAGGCGGGCGGGGAGCCAGCGGTTGAGCGCGATGACGAGGTCGTCGGGGTGCACCGGCTTCGGTACGTAGTCGTCCATGCCGGCGGCCAGGCAGCGCTCGCGGTCACCGGCCGTGACGCTGGCCGTCATCGCGATCACCGGAGTGTGCCGGTCGGCGCCCTCGCGTCGGCGGATCTCCGCGGTGGCTTCGTAGCCGTCCATCTCGGGCATCTGGCAGTCCATCAGCACGGCGCCGAAGTCGGTGCGCGCCATCGCGGCCAGGGCCTCGATGCCGTTGGCGGCGACCTCGGTGCTGTAGCCGAGGTGCTCGAGGATGCCCACCGCGACCAGCTGGTTGGTGAAGCTGTCCTCGACGACCAGGATGTGCCCGCGACCACCGAGCGGTGCCGCCGCGGGGGCCGGCACGGGGTCCGGGTGCCGGCTCGCGCTCACGGCATGCTCGAGGGCCGAGGCGAGCCGCGAGAGGTGCACCGGTTTGGTGAGCCGGCCGCGGATCCCGACCCGGGCCGCGTCGTCCGCCGTGACGTCGGCCCCGGAGGTCAGGACCACCATGCCGGGGTGGGGGCCGGGGGACCCGGAGATCCGGCGCGCGAGCTCGAGCCCGTCCATGCCGGGCATGCACAGGTCCAGCACCACGAGGTCGTACGCCGCCTCGTCGTCGCGTGCCTCGGTGAGCCGGCGCAGCGCGGTCGCCCCGTCCTCGACGGCGTCGGGAAGCATGCCCCAGGCGCCGAGCTGGTCGGTGAGGATGAGCCGGTTGGTCTGGTTGTCGTCGACCACGAGGACCCGGAGGCCGGCGAGGTCGCCGGACTGCGGCGCGGGCAGGGCGCTGGGGTCGTGGGCGAGCTCGAGGGGCAGGGTGAACCAGAACGTGCTGCCGCCCCTGGGTTCGCTGCGGACACCGAGCGTGCCGCTCATGGCGTCGACGAGCTGGCGACAGATCGCCAGGCCGAGGCCCGTGCCGCCGTACTTGCGGGTGGTGGTGGAGTCGGCCTGCGAG
This sequence comes from Nocardioides szechwanensis, assembly GCF_900103935.1. GTDB lineage: Bacteria > Actinomycetota > Actinomycetes > Propionibacteriales > Nocardioidaceae > Nocardioides > Nocardioides szechwanensis. The sequence goes on along the minus strand of NZ_FNIC01000001.1, from coordinate 980,713 downwards.
AACGGCTCGAAGAGCCGCTCCTGGTCCTCGACGGGAATGCCGACTCCGGTGTCGGTGACCTCGAACCTGACCACGACCGAGCCGCTGGAGGCGTCCTCGAGCTGGGCTCGGACGACCACCTCGCCCTCGGCGGTGAACTTGACCGCGTTGGCGGCCAGGTTGAGCAGCACCTGGCGGATCCGGGACGGGTCGCCGCGCAGGTTGGTGGGCAGCTCGGGGGAGCAGTAGGCGAGCAGCTCGAGGTCCTTGGTGCGCGCGGACTCGGCGACCAGCTCCGCGGCCTCCTCCACGACCTGGACGAGGTTGAAGTCGAGGGACTCGAGCTGGAGCTTGCCGGCCTCGACCTTGGAGAAGTCGAGGATGTCGTTGATCAGCGACAGCAGGGACTCGCCCGCGCCGCGCACGCCCTCGGCGTACTGGCGCTGCCGGTCGTCGAGCTCGGTGGTCAGGAGCAGGCCGGTCAGGCCGATGACGCCGTTCATCGGCGTGCGGATCTCGTGGCTCATCGTCGCGAGGAACGCCGACTTGGCGCGCGAGCCGTCGAGCGCGGCGTCGCGGGCCCCGGCGAGCTCCAGCTCGACCTCCTTGCGCGGAGTGATGTCGGCCAGCGACACGATGATGCCCTCGACGTCGGGGTCGTGGAGCAGGTTGACCATGCGCACGCTCACCCAGCGCTGGTCGCCGTCGCCGGGGTCGATCATGGCCTCGGTGGTGAAGGCCTCGCCTGGCGCCGCCATGGCCTGGCCGAACATGGTGGCGAGGGTCTCGGTCTGCTCCGTCGAGAGGTGCCTGGTCCAGTCGACGGTGTTGTTGACGTGGGTGACGCCCAGCAGCGGCGCCAGGTGCGGCGACGAGCGCAGCATCCTGCCCTCGGCGTCGACGACGATGACCGCGTCGGAGCTGTTGTCGGCAAGCCGGGCGTAGTGCCGCCGGCTCTTGCGGGCCAGGGCTCGCGCCCGGCGCTCTGAGCCGAGCAGACGGGACGTGCGCGCGAACGCGAGGAGCAGCAGGATCGCCATGCCAATGACCGACATGTAGGGGCTGATGTCGTTGCCGCGGAGGTCGCTGTAGAGCTCGAGCAGCGGCGGCACCATCAGCGGCACGATCGCGATCCCGAGCTTCCACAGCTCGTGCTCGGTCTCCGCGGCGTCCTTGACCTCGATCTTCGCGCGTGGCGGTCGGCGCCAGGCGGAGAGGCCCATCAGGGTCCCGCCGAGCATCCATCCGAGGTCCAGGACGGCGTACAGCGTGTCCTCCTCGGTGTAGATGAGGTAGCCGACGTCGGACGCCAGCCAGCAGCCGACCCCCAGCACGAAGGGGATGCCGATGGCCTCAAGTGCCCACCGGGTCGCCAGTGCTCGGACGACAAGGGCCAGGAGCACCGCGTCGGCGACCGGGTAGGACGCCCAGACCGCACGCGTGAACCCGGACACACTTTCGTCGGCGACGATGGCACTGATCGAGACGCTCCAGAAGAGCAGCACGCTGACGGTGATGATGGTGAGACCGTCGAGGATCGCGTCGGTGTCGAGGCGCCGGTCGGCCGCGCCGTTGCGGCCGAAGGTGATCACCACGATCGCCGCACCCAGGCCGAGGTAGCTGGCGAAGTAGGCGAGGTCCGCGGCGGACACGTTGGCGTCCGCCCCACTCCAGACGTAGCCCTGCCAGGTGAGGTCGCCGACCGCCGAGGAGGCAAGGCCGGCCGTGATCAGCCCCGGAACCAGCCGGTGGCCCGGCGCCGCCCGCCAGGTGCCCAGGCCGGCGACGAGGACGCCGAACCAGACCCCGACCAGGTAGGTGCCGTCTCCGAACGCGCCGCCCGGGTGCCACGCGTGGACGACCAGCAGCGCCGCGGTCACCACGACGACCGCAGCGAGAGCGGCACGCGGCCATCCAGTGGCCGGGGTCGACGGGCCTTGCATGCTGCACCTCTCGGGGTCCTGGGCGTTACCAGGGGTACGGCGAGCGCGGCTCTGGATACCGCTTGGCCTCCCATCCTGTCAGAGGGACGCCGCAGCGGAGGCGATTGACCGGCGAAATCACCCCTCCGGGGTAGGACCGGACACGTCCCGTCGTACGGTCACCGCGTGTCCCAGAACTTTGCTGTCACCGCCGTCCGGCTGACCGGTGCGCAGCGCCGCGCCGAGCTGCCGCTGCTGGTGCTGGGCCCGCCGCTGGGCTCGGCGGGCACGGCCGCGTGGGCGGCGACCGCCGGGGGACTGACCGACGCGTTCGACGTGGTCGCATGGGACCTGCCGGGGCACGGGCACAACCGGTCGCTTCCGGAGGGGCCGTACACCCTCGCCGAGCTCGCTGCCGCCGTGCTGGAGGTGGTCGACGAGATCCTCCTGCACCGCGACGAGGTGGGTGGCTCGTTCTCCTACGCGGGGATCGGTGTGGGCGGTGCGGTCGGCCTCCAGCTCATGCTCGACGCGCCGGGCCGCGTGCGTGACGCCGTCCTGGTCGACACCGACGCGTGTGCGCCGGATGCGGCGCCGGAAGGAGGCCCGGCCGCGTACGACGTACGTGACCGGCTCGCCGAGGTCGCCGTGCCGGTGCTCACCGCGAGCGGGGCGCAGGACGTGGCCCGCCTGGTGCGCGGTCACGTGCTCGGGGAGGAAGACGTCCCCACCCGGGACGGGCACAGCCGTGCGCTGGGCGCCCTCGAGACCCACCTGCGCGAGGCGCTCGACGGCGGGGTGACCTCGGCGGAGATCGGCGAGCTGCTGCGGCGGCTCGACGGGCCGGGTCCTGGTGGGGCCGAGTAGGTTTCGCCCCATGAGTGAGCCGTCCGCAGAAGAGTCCCGCATCGACACCCGCGCCGAGCTGCTCCCCGAGGAGCTGGAGGCGGGCAGCGACGACCCGCACGCGCAGGCCGAGGCGATCCTCGCGGAGTCCGACGAGCGCACCAACGCCCCCGAGGAGACCCGGCACGACTCGACGCAGACGCCCGACTGACCGGGTTCTCGCTCAGGCGGGCGCGGCGAAGAAGTACGTCGTCACGACGAACCCGGAGTCCGCGAGCAGTGCCGCGGTCGCGGTGTCGGCGGGGTCCTGGGTCACCACCGCCACGGTCGCGCCCCGCCGGGCGGCGGACTGCTGGATGCGGGTGAGGGCGTCGGCCGACTCGACCGAGGTGACGAGCAGGACCGGCCCGCCGGGGTCGTAGACGGGTGGCGCCGGCACCAGCTGTCCGGCGGCTCCGTCGACCGACATCGAGGGGTCCTCGGACACGACGTTGAGACCGGTCGGCGGCTCGAGGTCGCGGTGCCACCACACCTCGGCCGGCTCGAGCCCGAGGTCGAGGGCGGCGTCCATCCGCTCACGCTCGGCAGCCGGTACGACGAACCGGAGCCGCCCCGTGGAGCCGGCCCGCTCCAGCAGGCGGAGCCCCTCGGTCGCCCAGTGCTCCGGCGGGTCGACCACCATGTCGTCGACCACGAGCCGCCCGGCCCGCTCGACCGCGATCAGGTAGCCGTGCTCGGTCCGCAGCGTCAGAGTGTCCTCGTCGGCGACCATGTGCGCCAGGAACGCCCGGTGCCGCTCGGTGGCGTCGGCCGCCGGACGCCAGAAGCGCGGTGCGTGCGTGACCAGCCGCTCACGACGCTGGCGGGTGACCTCGACGACCCAATCGAGGTCGTCGGCGGTGAGGGGCCGGACGTCGGCGGCGCTCACGCCTCGACGACGAGGTCCTGGTCGGACCAGAACGCACGCATGCTCGTGATCAGGCCGTCGTCTCCGAAGGTCATCACCTCGAGCGGCGCCATCCGGTACTTCATGTCACCGGCCTCGGTGACGATCTCGAAGTGGAAGGCCGCGTGGCCGGCGCACGTGCGCAGGGTGACCAGGTTGGTCTTCTTCTTCAGCGCCTCGAAGCTCTCGTAGAAGGCGCGGATCGCGTCGTGACCCACCAGGACGTCACTGCCGACCGGGTCCTCGAGCTTCGCGTCGGGCGCGTAGAGGGCCACGATCTCCGCGGCCGTCCCCCCTGCCACGAGGTCGAGGTAGCGCTGGACCGTCGTACGGATGTCTTCGTTGGAGGCGACCACAGGGCATGTCTATAACAGGTTCTAGTTTCTGTCACGCGGCGCCGCATCCACAGGCTCGTAAGGTCGAGTCATGGACGACCTAGGCGTCTACCGCGCCCTCTCCGATCCCGACGCGGCGACGTCGACCATGACCGCGGAGTCGACCGCGCGCTGAGTCTTGGTGTCTGTGGCGTCGGGGGCCGACTCGGCCGCGCACCACGCAGCCTCGAGGAGGCACTCGCCGAAACCGAGGTGGCGTACGGCGAGCGCGTTGCGCGCCGTCTGCAGCGGTTCGCCGCGGTACCCGACGGGGCCCAGGTCTGGACCCGCGTCCCGGCCGGTCCGTTCCACCGGGGCTGGCTCACCGGCCCCTGGTCGTACGACGGCAGCAGCGAGGCGGCATCCCTCGACCTGGTCAACGTGAGGCCGTGCGCCTGGGACCCCGAACCCTGGGACGAGCACCTCCTGCCCGCTGCCGTCGCCCACGCGTTCCGCCGCGGCGGACGCAACTTCCAGCAGATCCGCGCGGCGACCTACCACCCACCGCCCGGAAAGTACGGAACGTTATCGACCCGGATCGGGCCGGAACAGGTCGATTGCGTTCCGTACTTTCCCGGAGCTGTCCACAGCTAGGCGAGGTCGGGGTGCGCGCGGCCGGCGACGAGCGGCAGGTCGACGTAGGTGCGGACGCCCGGGGGAGCGGCGACGACGTAGGGGACCGAGTTGACGCAGTGCATGGCCGTGACCACGATCCCGGGGTTGCGGACGAGGCCCTCGGCGACGGTGTCGGGCTGCCAGCCCTTGATGGTGACGAAGGTGTCCGGGTCGCCGCGCACCTCGACCTCGAAGCGCTCGCCCTCGGGGCCGAAGTCCCAGGCGGGCTCGAGGTGCTCCTCGCCCATGAGCCAGGTGACGGCGGCGCGTACGACGACCTGGTCGCGCACCACGGCCTCCCACGCGAAGCGCTGCCCGGCGACGCGGCCCTCCTCGATCACGCCGATGGGGGAGTCGATCGGCTGGGTGGCGACCGCGAGGTCGAGGGTGGAGCGGATCTCTGCGTCGGGGGAGAAGCCGAGCACGTCGAGGCACATCCGCACCGAGCGCACGAAGCCGGCCGAGAGCAGCTCCAGCATCGGCCCCGACCGCGCCTCGTCGGGGGTGCCGCCGAAGCACATGACGTGGCGCACGACGTCGGGCGCGTTGTAGGTCCGGATGTCGGAGAACTCCTCACCGCGGACGTAGGTGACCCCCGACGTCAGCGAGGAGAACATCAGCGGATGCAGGTCGGGTACGCCGCCGGGGTTGACGCCGGTGCCGTGCATGCTGACGCCCCCGGCCTGGCAGGCCTCCTCCAGCAGGGCGCGCTGCCGCTCGCCGGGGTAGATCCAGCCCACGGGCGTGACGACGTTCTTGCCCGAGCGCAGCAGGGCGGTCACCTCGCCGGCGTCGCCGACCAACGGCGTGTAGACGACGCAGTCGGCGTCCAGCGCGAGGATCTCCTCGACGTCGGTGGTGGCCAGCACCCCGACCGGTCCGGTCCCGATGATCTCGCCGACGTCGACGCCGTGCTTGGCCTCCGAGTGGACGTAGCAACCCACCAGCTCGAGCTCGGGGTGCAGCAGGATGCCCTCGATCGCCGCCCGCCCCACCCCTCCCGTGGCCCACTGGATGACACGTACGGCCACAAGAATCTCCTTAAGTCGTAAGGGAGTGCGAGCGAAGCGAGTACTCCCAATGGAGGGACGAAGTCACTCCACAACTCCCAATGGACCGACGAAGTCGGTTCACGTCGTCATGAATCCCAGGGGCGACGGGGTGAAGCCCGGGAAGACCGTAGCGGTCGAGGCGCCGAAGCGGGAGGAGACGATCTCGGCGAGGACGCTGCGGTAGTCGGTGGTGACGAGCAGGTCGGCGTCGTCGTCGAGGGTGAGCCCGGGCCAGTTGGCGTAGACCTTGCCGCCCTTGACCCCGGCGCCCGCGACGAGCATCGCGTTGCCGAAACCGTGGTCCAGTCCGTAGTTGGCGTTCTCCACGGTGCGCCGGCCGAACTCGCTGAGCACGACCAGGGTCACCTTGGACGTCTGGGTGCCGAGGTCGGCCATGAAGGCCGCGACCGACCGCGCCAGGTCGTCGGCGTTCTGGCGCATCTGGCCCCAGGCGAGGGTGCCGAGGTCGCTGTGCATGTCCCAGTCGCCCTGGTCGACCGTGAGCACCTCGACGCCGACGTCGCCGCGCACGATCCGCGCGACCGTGGCGAGCGAATGGCCGAGGTCGGTGTCGGGATAGGCGGTGCTGTTGTCGGCCGCGGACTTGACCGGCTGGAAGTCGTTGAGTGCGCCGAACGTCGACCGCATCGCCTTGCCGAGCGGACCGGGGACGGCGTCCCACATGGTGTGCAGCGAGCGCTTGCGACCGTCCTTGACGGCCCACTTGTCGTCACCGGAGATGCGCACGTCCTGGACCGAGCCGGCTGACATCACCGGCTCGTCACCGAACAGCGAGCCGGGTACGACGCCGCCGCCGATGCTGAAGCCCTGCAACGGTGAGGTGCGGGTGTCGGCGCCGATCAGGCGGTTGAGCCAGCCCTGGCGGGTGGTCGACCCGGGGTTGGCGTCCTCGACCTCCTCCATGGCGGCGAAGTGGGAGCGGTTGGGCGCCGGCAGGCCGGTCGCGTGCACCGCCGCCAGCTTGCCGGCGTTCCACAGCGGCAGCAGCGGCTCGAGCTTGGGGTGCAGGCCGAACATCGCGTCGGCGGCCAGCAGCTGGTCCTTGGCGATCGCGATCCGGGGCCGGGCCTGGTAGTAGACCGGGTCGCCGTGCGGGACCACCAGCGACAGACCGTCGGCGGCGCCGCGCAGCGACAGCACCACCAGGACCGAGCTCGCCGACGCGGCCATGGCCGGGGCGGCGGTGACGACGGCGGAGCCGACGATCGTGGTGGCGCCGGCGACGGCGATCGCTCCGGTGAACAGCCCGCGCCGGGAGACGGCGCGGAACTCGTCGCAGCAGGCCGCGTCCGGGCGAGGGGTGGAGGGAGAGGAGGACATCGCAGTCACCGCGTCAGGAAGGCAGGGGAGTCGAGGAAGGTCGTGAGTAGCCGGGAGAAGTCCCACTTCACGAGCCCGTGGTCGGCGGTGATCCGCGAGCCCGGGGTCAGGGCGACGGCCTCGCAGCAGGCCTTGAGCAGGGTCGAGGTGGAGCGCCGCCCGAGGAGCTGCTGGGACAGGTGGTCGACGAGGACGTCGAAGCGGATCGACGGCTGCGGCAGCCACTTGGCGGGCGCGCGGTAGGTGATGCCGACGTCGGGCCACCAGCCGCCGGCCATCACGTAGTGCAGGTCCATCGACGCGATCATCCGTGAGGGCGACGACCACGAGTCGTTGTCGACAGGCTGACCGTCGGGCCGGGGCCAGGCGAGGGGGAGCGCCCCCAGGTTGGAGGTCTGCCACAGCATCGCGTTGGCGGCGTACTCGTCGCCGGTCTCGCTCTCGGGCGGGCGTTGCAGACGCGCCTGCAGCGCACGGTAGGTGGCCACGACGTCCTCACCGGGGTCCTTCACCTTGAGGCTGGCCGCGCCGGCGAACGCCGACGACGCGACGAGCGCGCGCAGGACCGGCGTGATGGCGGTGTCATGGGCGAGGTAGACGCGGGCCAGCTGGTCGACCAGCGACTGGGGCGGGTCGTCGCGCACGAACTTGCGCGCCAGCTTGCGCGCGATCCGCTGGGCGGTGGCCGGGTGCCGGGCGAGGTAGGTGAGGTAGCGGCGGGTCAGGGCGCGGCCGTCACCTGAGGCGTTGGCGTCGCTGAAGCCCATCACCGTGACCGGGCCGGTCCAGTGCGAGCTGACGTCGTACGACGGCTCCCAGGTGTCCCACAGGTCGACCATCCAGCCGGTGAGGATGCGCGCCGAGCCCTTGACGTCCGGCTCGCCGTAGCTGCCACGCCCGACGGTGTGGAGCTCGAGGAGCTCCCGGCCGAGGTTCTCGTTGGGGTGCCGCTTCGTGGAGACGGCCTGATTGAGGTAGATCAGCATCGCCGGGTGCGTGATCGCGGCGTGGAGGAGGTCCTCGAAGCGGCCGAGCGCGTGCCGGCGGACCGTGTCGCCGTAGGAGACGCGGTGGGTGAACTGCGCGTCGCCGCTGACCGGCACGTTGAGGTGGTTCTCCCAGAAGTCGGTCATCAGTTCGAGCACCTGGCGCTGGCTGGTCATCCGCCGCGCCAGCGCCCAGCACTGGTAGTCGGCCATCACCTCCCAGCCGCCCTCGATCTCGTCGACCTGCCGGGTCCAGAGCTCCTGCGCCGTGCGGTCGAGCCCGGACCACCAGGCCCGCAGCGCGTCGGCGCCGGTGTCTGCGATCGCGGCGGGCGCCAGCTGTCGCTCGAACCACTTGCGGGCGCCGCCCTGTCGCTTGACGGTCGCGGTCAGCGCGGGGGTGATGCCGTAGGAGAAGCGGCTGACCAGGTGCCGGTTGGGAGCTGAGAGCAGCGCGCCGCCCTTGTAGTGCGCCGGAGGGTACGCCGCGGCGTGCGCCGGGGCGGCGCTCACGACGCCGAGCGCACCGGCAGCACCGAGCGCGCCGCCGCTGCCGAGGACCGCGCGGCGGGATGCGGCGGCGGGTGACCGAGACATCGAGACTCCTGGGGGACGGCGCGACCGAGACGCGCACCCGGGCAGGCTACGTGCGAAAACGTGTGCGTGGTCGGATCGGCCGCGAAGATGGCCCGTTCGGACTACGCGGAAGCGGCTCCCCGCCACCCCGTTCGCTAGCATGGGCCGCTTCCCGGCCCTCGACGACAAGGACCCTGAGCTCCGCCCATGGACGGCTCTCAAAGTAGCCCGCTCTCCCATCGCGGAGAGCTCTCGTGACCCCCTGGCTCCTGCTCGCGATCGCGTTGCTGCTGGTCGTGATGTGCGGCATCTTCGTGGCCGCTGAGTTCGCCTTCGTGACCGTCGACAAGCTGCAGGTCGAGCGTGCCGCGGCCGAGGGCGATGTCTCCGCCCAGGGGGTGTTGACCGGCCTGCGGTCGCTGTCGACCCAGTTGTCGGGCGCCCAGGTCGGGATCACGGTCACGAACCTCGGCATCGGCTTCCTGGCCGAACCGGCGATCGCCGACCTGATCGACGGACCACTGGCGTCCGCGGGCGTGCCCGACGGGGCCGTCAAGCCGCTGGCCATCGCGGTCGGGCTCACCTTCGGCACCGTGCTGACGATGATCTTCGGCGAGCTGGTCCCCAAGAACCTCGCGATCGCGCGACCCATGGCGACCGCCCGGGCGACCCAGCTGCCGATGCGCTGGTGGACCGCGGTCAACCACTTCCCGATCCGGTTCCTCAACGGCTCGGCCAACGCCATAGTCCGGCGCCTGGGCATGGAGCCGCAGGAGGAGCTGCGATCTGCCCGCAGCTCGACCGAGCTGGCGTCACTGATCCAGCGGTCGGCCCACATCGGCACCCTCGATGCCGACACCGCCGAGCTGATGGAGCGCTCGGTGGAGTTCGGGTCCCGCACCGCCGGCGAGATCATGACCCCGCGCGTGCGCACCCACAGCCTCGAGGTCAACGACCGCGCCAGCGCCGTGATCGACCTGGCGCGCCAGACCGGGCACTCACGATTTCCTGTGCTCGACAGCAACGACACCGTCGTCGGCACCGTCCACGTCAAGCACGCCGTGGCGCTGCCGCTGCAGGAGCGGGCCACGACCAAGGTCAAGCACCTCATGGTCCGGCCGATCGTCGTACCGGACTCCCTGCGCCTCGACCCCCTGATGGCGCTGCTGCGCAAGGACGGCTTCCAGCTCGCGGTCGTGCTCGACGAGTACGGCGGCCACGCCGGCATCGTCACCCTCGAGGACGTCATCGAGGAGATCGTGGGCGACATCGCCGACGAGCACGACCGGCTGGGAGCGCAGGCGCGCCAGCGCCGCGACGGCAGCTGGTCCCTCTCCGGGCTGCTGCGGCCCGACGAGGTCGAGGACGTCACCGGCATCCAGCTGCCCGAGGACGAGGACTACGACACCATCGCCGGGCTGGTGCTCAAGGTGATCGGGCGGGTGCCGGAGACCGGTGACATCGCCGAGGTGCCCGTGCCCGACCCGCGCGACTCCGACGAGCCGCGCGAGCAGCTCGCGGTACTCACCGTCGAGCACATGGACGGCCTGCGCGTCGACCGCCTGGCCCTGCGTCTCCTGGACGGGGAGGAGCAGCCGTGAGCGACACCGCTTCGATCCTGCTCGCCGTCTTCCTGCTGGCCGCCAACGCGTTCTTCGTCGGTGCCGAGTTCGCCCTCATCTCCGCGCGCCGCTCCCAGATCGAGCCGCGCGCCCAGGCGGGCTCGCGGATGGCGCGCACCACGCTGCGCGCCATGGAGGACATCTCCTTGATGATGGCCGGCGCCCAGCTCGGCATCACCATCTGCTCACTGGGTCTCGGCGCGATCGGTGAGCCGGCCGTCGCGCACCTGCTCGAGCCGCTCTTCCACGCCGTCGGCGTGCCCGACCAGGCGCTCCACCCCGTCGCGTTCGTAGTCGCGCTCGGCATCGTCGTCTTCCTGCACGTCGTGCTGGGGGAGATGGTCCCCAAGAACATCGCCCTCGCCGGGCCCGACCGCGCCGCGCTGGTGCTGGGGCCGCCGCTCGTCGGGATCGTGACGATCCTGCACCCGGTGATCGTCGGCCTCAACGCGATCGCCAACGGCACGCTGAAGCTGGTCCACGTCGAGCGGCGGGACGAGGTCTCCTCGACGTTCACGCGTGAGGAGGTCGCCGCCCTGGTGGAGGAGTCGCGCGGCGAAGGGCTGCTGGCCAAGGACGAGTACGACCGGCTGTCGGGCGCGCTCGGGTTCTCCGAGAAGACGGTGGCCTCCGTGGTCATGCGCCCCGGGACCCTGGCTACCGTGCTCCGCGGGTCCACTCCGGCCGAGGTCGAGGCCGTCTGCGCGGCGACCGGCTTCAGCCGCTTCCCGGTGGCCACCGAGACCGGGGAGCTGATCGGCTACCTCCACATCAAGGACGTGTTGGAGCCCGACGAGAGCCGGCGCGAGGAGCCGATCGAGGACAAGTGGATCCGGCCGTTCGCCCCGGTGACCGCCGACGACGAGCTCCAGGACGCACTGGAGACCCTGCAGCGCCGCGGCGCCCACATGGCCCGCGTCGTCGACGCCGAGGGGACGACCCTGGGGCTGGCGACGCTCGAGGACGTCATCGAGGAGCTGGTGGGGGAGATCCGCGACGCCGCCCACCACGAGAACCACCACGGCGAGGCGGGCGCGCAGACGGACTGACGGGGGCCGCGACCCTCCCCGGAACGGGCCACATCGGCGGCTAAGGTGTCCCCGGCAAGGCCAGCAGTGCAACCCTCCCGAGAAGCAGGCATCAGTGGTGGACGACTCGACGCGCAGTGACCGCGTCTGGACGATCCCCAACCTGCTCAGCGCACTGCGGCTGGCGGGCGTGCCGGTGTTCCTCTGGCTGGTGCTGGGCCCCGAGGAGGACGGCTGGGCGCTGGCCCTGCTGATGATCTCGGGCTTCACCGACTTCCTCGACGGCTGGCTGGCGCGCAAGCTCGACCAGCAGTCGGTCGTGGGCCAGATCCTCGACCCGGTCGCCGACCGCCTCTACATCCTCGCCGTGGTCGTCGGCCTCGCGCTGCGCGACGTGATCCCGTGGTGGATGGCGATCTCGCTGCCGCTGCGCGACGCGCTCATGTGGGGCCTCGTGCCGCTGTTGCGCACTCGCGGCTACAGCGCGCTGCCGGTGCACTTCCTCGGCAAGGCCGCGACCTTCAACCTGCTCTACGCGTTCCCGCTCCTGCTGCTCGGCGACGGCGAGGGCACCGTCGCGCTGCTGGCCCGGGTCTTCGGGTGGGCGTTCGCGTTCTGGGGCATCGGGCTCTACTGGTGGGCCGGTCTCCTCTACGCCTGGCAGGTGCGCAAGCTGCTGCTGACGACCGAGCGCCGACCGGCGGTCCGCGATGCCTGAGCGCGACGACCTCCCGCCTCGGGTCATCCTGCCGCTGCTGGACCGGGTCCAGCGGCAGTCCCTCGACGAGGACTACCTCTTCGCGGCAGAACGCCGAGCGCAGCGAGCCGCAGCGACCGGGACGCACGCCGACGTACGGCGTGGCGGTGGTCATCCGCGCCGCGTCGCCGCGGTCGCCGTCGCGGTGTTCGGGATCATGGCCTCCACCGCGGCGGTGCAGACCCAGCAGAACGCTTCCGTCGCCGACGAGGGGCGGGCGAGCCTGCTGGCACGCATCGACGGCGAGAGCGACCGGGTGGGCCGGCTCCAGGAGCAGATCGCCGACCTTCGCGAGGTCAACGCCGACGGCGAGCAGCGGGCCCTCGAGCTCGGCGAGCAGCAGCAGGCGGTGACCGCGCGGCTGCGTCGGCTCCAGGTCAGGACCGGCTTCGTGGCCGTGCGCGGCGAGGGCATCCGGGTGACGGTGACCGACGAGGCGACCGGCACCCCCGACGGCGCGGTCAAGGACGAGGACCTCGCGCTGCTGGTCGACGGACTGTGGGCGGCCGGGGCGGAGGCGGTCTCCGTCAACGGGCACCGGCTCACGGCGATGAGCGCGATCCGGGTGTCCGGGGTGGCGATCGAGGTCAACGGCGTCGGGATCGCCTCGCCCTACACCGTCCTGGTCATCGGTGACCCGCTCAGCCTGCAGGCCAACTTCTTCGACACCAGCAGCGGTCTGGCGTTCAATGACCTGTCCCAGCGCTACGGCTTCAAGTTCGACATGCAGAATGAGGACGAGCTCTCCCTTCCACAGGCTCCCCTCGCCATGCGTGTCCTGCGCTGGGCGGACCAGGGCAGCTCGCAGGATGGGAAACCGGGCCAGTCCGAGGAGGTGCAGCCGTGATCGCCGTACTCGGCCTCGCCCTGGGCGTGCTGCTCGGTGTGTTCCTCAAGCCGGACGTACCGCTCGGGCTGGAGCCCTATCTGCCGATCGCGGTCGTGGCCGCCCTCGACGCCGTCTTCGGCGGCATGCGTGCCTACCTCGACGGCATCTTCGACGACAAGGTCTTCGTCGTGTCGTTCGTGAGCAACGTCGTCATCGCGGCCGGCATCGTCTACGTCGGCGACAAGCTCGGCGTCGGCGGCCAGCTCTCCACCGGCGTCATCGTCGTGCTCGGGATCCGGATCTTCTCCAACGTCGCCGCCATCCGCCGGCACCTGTTCCATGCGTGAGCCGGCCGACGGTCCGCAGGAGCTGCCCAGCGGACGGGAGCGACTGTGGCGCGCGCTGCTCCAGCCGACCCGGCGCCAGGTCGTGGTGGGTCTGCTGCTCGCCATCGTGGGGTTCGCGGCGGTGACCCAGGTGCGTACGACCCAGGTGGACGACACCTACGCCGCGCTGCGCCAGCAGGACCTGATCGACGTCCTCAACGGGCTCGCCGGAACGACCCAGCGGGCCGAGGCGGAGATCGCGCGGCTCCAGGACACCCGCGACGACCTGCAGTCCGACACCAGCCGCCGCCAGGCCGCCCTCGAGCAGGCCCAGAGCGAGGTCGACACCCTCAGCATCCTGGCCGGGCTGGTCCCCGTGACCGGCCCGGGCATCCGGGTCACCATCACCGAGGAGACCGGCGAGGTCGAGGTGGGGTCGATGATCGACACCATCCAGGAGCTGCGCACCGTCGGCGCCGAGGCCATCCAGTTCAACGGCGAGGTGCGGATCATCGCGCAGAGCTCGTTCACCGACATCGTGGGCGGGCTGGAGATCGACGGCGTCGAGGTCCAGTCGCCCTACGTCATCGACGTGATCGGCGACCCCGAGGTGCTGGCGGGCGCGCTCGAGTTCGCCCTGGGCCCGAGGGCCAAGCTCAAGCGCGACGGCGCCGAGGTCGAGGTGCAGCAGCTCAGCTCCCTCGACATCGAGTCGGTGCGCGATCCCGTGCAACCTGAGTACGCCGAGGCCGACCCCGGGCAGTAGCCTGCTCGACGCCAAGGCTTGGACGACCGGAGGAGATCCGCTGTGTACCCCGATGACCTGAAGTACACCGTTGAGCACGAGTGGCTGCGCCTGCCCGGCGAGCACGAGGGCTCGGTCCGGGTCGGCATCACCGACTACGCCCAGGACGCCCTCGGTGACATCGTCTACGTGTCGCTGCCCGAGGTGGGCGACACGGTCGAGGCAGCGGCCACCTGCGGCGAGCTGGAGTCGACCAAGTCGGTCAGCGACATCTACGCCCCCGTCTCCGGTGAGGTGGTCGCCCGCAACGAGACCCTCGACGCGACCCCCGAGCTGGTCAACAACGACCCCTACGGCGGCGGGTGGCTCTTCGAGGTCGTCCCCTCGGACCCCACCCAGCTCGACGACCTGCTCGAGGCCGACGCCTACGTCGCCACCCTCGAGGGCTGAGCGCGTCCGTTCTTCCGCTCTTCCCCGCGGTTGCCCCTTGATCAGGCACGCGCGGCTGATAGGTTCGGAGCAACCGTCAACCTCAACCCTGCCTTGAGGGTTCTGTGGTCGGCGATCGACCCGACCGGAGGATGATTCGATGCCGTTCTGCACCTCGTGTGGCAGACAGAACCCGGACGACGCGCGCTTCTGCGCGCAGTGCGGCAACCGGCTCGTGAGCGCCGAGGCGCCCGCGTCCGACCCCGCGACGGGGTCGTTCGAGTCCGTCGGTGAGGCGACCGCGACGATTCAGATCGGCCAGACCGGCGGCGTCGGCGACCGTGTCGAGACCTCCGACCGCCAGCTCAACCCGGTCGACGCCGCCGCGGTCGACGCCCTGCCCAGCGGCCACGCGCTGCTCGTCGTACAGAAGGGCCCGGGTGCGGGCAGCCGCTTCCTGCTCGACGCCGACGTGACCCACGCGGGGCGCCACCCTGACAGCGAGATCTTCCTCGACGACGTGACCGTCTCGCGCCAGCACGCGGTCTTCAACCGCACCGGCGACACGTTCACCGTCAGCGACGTCGGGAGCCTCAACGGCACCTACGTCAACCGGGACCGCATCGAGAAGGTGCAGCTGCAGGACAGCGACGAGGTCCAGATCGGCAAGTACCGCCTGGTGTTCTTCTCCGGACACGAGAGCCACTGAGCGTGGCCGGCTCGACGATGCCGGGGAGCGCGGCCGGTGGCTCCCGGGCGCGCATGAACATCGGGCAGGTCCTCGACCAGCTGCGGGCCGACTACCCCGGGATCACCATCCCCAAGATCCGCTTCCTCGAGGACAAGGGGCTGATCAAGCCCGAGCGCACCCCGTCGGGCTACCGGAAGTTCTCCCAGGACGACGTCGAGCGGCTGCGCTACGTGCTGCGGATGCAGCGCGACCACTACCTCCCGCTCAAGGTGATCGGCGAGCACCTCGACGCGATCGACCGTGGCCTGGAGCCGCCGCCGATTGACGCCGTCGTACCGACCGTGCCGCAGGTGGCCCTCGCCGCCGACGGCCTGCCCAGCGCCGAGTCCTTCACACGTCGCGACAATCTCAGGCTGTCGCGCCGCGAGCTGGTCAAGATCGCCGGCATCTCCGAGGAGCTGCTCCAGCAGCTCGAGCAGTACGGCCTGGTCACCGCGCGGCCCGGCACCGGCCACTTCGACACCGACGCCCTGGTGATCGCGCAGACCGCGCGGGAGCTGGCCGACTTCGGCTTCGAGCCGCGCCACCTGCGCGCCTTCAAGACCTCCGCGGACCGCGAGATCGGCCTGGTCGAGCAGGTCGTCGCGCCCCTCAAGCGCGGTCGCGACGCCTCGGCGCGGGCCCGCGCCGACGACGCGGTGTCCGAGATCGCGGCCCTCTCCGTGCGGCTCCACGCGACTCTGGTCAAGGCCGGTCTGCGGTCCGGCTGAGCCCTTCGGGTGCGGAGTAGGGTGGCGTCGTGCGCGAGGTAGATGTCATGGGAGTCCGGGTCGAGATGCCCTCGAACCAGCCGATCGTGCTGCTGCGCGAGATCTCGGGGGAGCGATACCTCCCGATCTGGATCGGGGCCGTCGAGGCCACCGCGATCGCCTTCGCCCAGCAGGGCGTCGTACCCCCGCGACCGCTGACGCACGACCTGATGAAGAACGTCCTCGAGGCGACCGGCAACGAGCTCACCGAGGTGCGCATCACCGACGTCAAGGACGGTGTCTTCTTCGCGACGCTCGTCTTCGACTCCGGCGCCGAGGTCAGCGCGCGACCGTCGGACTCGATCGCCCTGGCCCTGCGCACCGGCACCAAGATCCTGTGCGCCGAGGCGGTGCTCGACGAGGCCGGTCTCGCCGTACCCGCGGAGCAGGAGGACGAGGTCGAGAAGTTCCGCGAGTTCCTCGACCAGGTCACGCCCGAGGACTTCGAGTCGCTGTAGCCCATAGGTGCGGGTGGGCAAACCCTCACCCTCAAGTTGAAGTTGAGGGTTGCGACACGCCGCTGGCGTCTTTGACGGTCCCCACAATCGGGCCTACCTTGAAGTGTCTTCGTTGTAACTCCACCACTGTGGTTGCGGCCTCCCGGCCGCCGGCCCACCTTCCCCGGAGCTACGGATCCAACGAAGTAGACCCACGGAGGACCGTGTGAACGAGCACAAGCCGGAAGCCGGCACGAGCACCGAGACCGTCGAAGCCGTCGAGGCGGCGGAGGAACAGGGTCTCCTCTTCACCGACGACGTCTCGCCTCTGCCCAGCGACCTCGGTTACCGCGGTCCCACGGCGTGCAACGCCGCCGGCATCACCTACCGCCAGCTGGACTACTGGGCCCGCACCGGGCTGATCGAGCCCACCGTGCGCGGTGCCACCGGCTCCGGGTCGCAGCGGCTCTACTCCTTCCGCGACATCCTGATCCTCAAGGTCATCAAGCGACTGCTGGACGCCGGCATCTCGCTGCAGCAGATCCGCACCGCCGTCTCCCACCTCCGCGAGCGCGGCACCGACGACCTGACCCGCGTCACCCTCATGAGCGACGGCGCCTCGGTCTACGAGTGCACCAGCAACGACGAGGTCATCGACCTGCTCCAGGGCGGCCAGGGCGTCTTCGGCATCGCCATCGGCGGCGTCTGGCGCGAGATCGAGGGCACGCTCGCCGCGCTGCCCTCCGAGCGTGCCTCCGACGACAGCTCCACCTCGGCCACGTCGGCCAGCGACGAGCTCGCCGCTCGCCGCGCCGCCCGCCAGACCGGCTGACGCTCCACCTCTCTCGGTCACGCACGTTCTCCGGCGGACTCGTCACCCTCGTGGTGGCGGGTCTGTCGTCATTTGCGGCCTTGTCGCACGTCCGGGGACGTGCGGTTTGGTCACAAACCGCAGGTCTGAGGGCCCGGGACCTGCGGTCTGTGACCAAACGGCGTACCGAATGACGGGGTGTGCTGTGTGGTCACATTCCGCAGAGGAGCTGCCCGGAGACCTGTTGTTTGGTCACAAACCGCATGCCTGAGCCGCCGGGAGCTGCGGTTTGTGACCAAACCGCGGGCCGGCAGCACGCCCGGACAACGTGGGCGAGGGGGCGGTGGCGGGGTAGGGTGGCGATGCTGACTGATCCCGCACGGGAGAGTCTTCGCTCGCCGGCCCAGCACGACACAGGCACCACCCGGGCCGTCGGGAACGAAGCGCCGAAGGGGCAATTCCTCCCCGGAACCTCTCAGGCGCCAGGACCGTGCGGAGCAGGCAACTCTGAAGGGCCAACGTCGGTCCGACAGAGGGGGAGGGCGATGGGTTTCATCGACCTCGACCCGCTGTCCCCAGGAGTCCTCCGTGTCAGATCACCCGAGTCTCACCGACCTGGACGGTGCGCTGCCGTTCGTCGACCGCCACATCGGGCTGCGGCCCGCCGACGAGCGGGCGATGCTCGAGCGTCTCGGTTACGGCTCGCTCGAGGAGCTGATGGAAGCCGCGGTGCCCGGTGGCATCCGTTCGGCTGCTGACCTCGACCTGCCCACCGCCCTGACCGAGGAGGCGGCCGCGAAGGCACTGCGCGCGATCGCGGCGTCCAACCGGCCCGGTGAGGCGATGATCGGGCTGGGCTACCACGCCACGATCACCCCGCCCGTCGTACGACGCAACGTGCTCGAGGACCCGAGCTGGTACACCGCCTACACGCCGTACCAGCCCGAGATCTCCCAGGGCCGCCTCGAGGCGCTCCTCAACTTCCAGACCGTCATCGGCGACCTCACCGGGCTCCCGACCGCCAACGCCAGCCTGCTCGACGAAGGCACGGCGGCCGCCGAGGCGATCACGCTCGTCCGCCGCGGCAACCGCAAGGGGAGCGGGCCGTTCGTGGTCGACGCGGACGCCTTGCCCCAGACCATCGACGTCATCCGGACCCGCGCCGACGCGATGGGCATCGACATCGTCGTGGCCGACCTCACGGCCGGGCTGCCCGACGGCGAGCTCTGCGGGGTGCTGGTGCAGTACCCCGGCGCCTCCGGCCGGATCCTCGACCCGCGGCCGCTGATCGAGGCCGCCCACGAGCGCAACGCCCTCGCCGTGGTCGCCGCCGACCTCCTCGCGCTGACCCTGCTCGAGTCGCCGGGCGAGATGGGCGCCGACGTCGTGGTCGGGTCCTCGCAGCGCTTCGGCGTACCCCTGTTCTACGGCGGCCCGCACGCCGGCTACATGGCGGTCGCGGTCGGGCTCGAGCGGCACCTGCCGGGTCGGCTGGTCGGAGTCTCCGTCGACTCGGAGGGGCGCCCGGCCTACCGGCTCGCGCTGCAGACCCGCGAGCAGCACATCCGTCGCGACAAGGCGACCTCCAACATCTGTACCGCCCAGGTGCTGCTGGCGGTCGTCGCCTCGATGTACGCCGTCTACCACGGGCCCGAGGGCCTGCGGGCGATCGCGACCCGCACCCACCGGTACGCCGCGGTGCTGGCGCAGGCGCTGCGCGGCGCGGGGATCGAGATCGCCCATCCGGAGTTCTTCGACACGCTCAGCGTCTCCGTGCCGGGGCGCGCCGCCGACGTCCAGCAGGCAGCCCACCAGATGGGCATCCAGATCCGGCTCGTCGACGCCGACACCCTGGGGATCACCACCTCGGAGTGCACCACCGGCTCGACGCTGACCGGGCTGCTCCGCGCCTTCGGTGTGAGCACCGACCTCGACATCGTCGACCAGACCGCCGGCGACGCGCTGCCCGAGCCGCTACGCCGCACCACGCCGTACCTCACCCACGAGGTCTTCTCCGCCCACCACAGCGAGACCCAGATGCTGCGCTACCTGCGTCGGCTCTCGGCACGCGACTACGCGCTCGACCGGGGCATGATCCCGCTCGGCTCCTGCACCATGAAGCTCAACGCGACCGCGGAGATGGAGCCGATCTCGCTGCCCGGCTTCGCCGACCTGCACCCGTTCGTGCCGGCTGAGGACGCGCAGGGCTACCGCACGCTGGTCGACGAGCTCGAGGGCTGGCTGGCCGAGGTGACCGGCTACGACCGGGTCTCGATCCAGCCCAACGCCGGCTCCCAGGGTGAGCTGGCCGGGCTGCTCGCCATCCGCGGCTACCACGCTGCCAACCGGGCAGCCAACCGCGACGCCGACGCCGAGGCCCCGGTCCGCGACGTCTGCCTGATCCCGTCGTCGGCTCACGGCACCAACGCGGCCTCCGCGGTGATGGCGGGGATGCGGGTGGTGGTCGTGAAGGCCGCCGACGACGGCACCGTCGACCTCGACGACCTGCGCGCGCACTGCGAGAAGCACGCCGACGACCTCGCCGCGATCATGGTGACCTACCCGTCGACGCACGGTGCCTACGAGGACACGATCACCGAGCTGTGCGAGATCGTGCATGCCCACGGCGGCCAGGTCTACGTCGACGGCGCCAACCTCAACGCGCTGCTCGGCTACGCCAAGCCCGGCGAGTTCGGTGGCGACGTGTCGCACCTCAACCTGCACAAGACGTTCTGCATCCCGCACGGTGGCGGCGGCCCGGGCGTCGGCCCGGTTGCGGTGCGCGCCCACCTGGCGCCGTACCTCCCGTCGCACCCGATGCACCCCGAGCCGGCCAAGCGTGAGGGCATCGGCCCGGTCAGCGCGGCGCCGTACGGCTCGGCGGGCATCCTGCCGATCTCGTGGGCCTACATCCGGCTGATGGGGGCGGCGGGCCTGACCCGCGCGACCGCCAGCGCGGTGCTGTCGGCCAACTACGTCGCGGCGCGGCTCGCGGAGCACTACCCGGTGCTCTACCGCGGCCACAGCGGGCTGGTGGCGCACGAGTGCATCCTCGACGTCCGGGGCCTCACCAAGCAGACCGGCGTGAGCGTCGACGACGTGGCCAAGCGCCTGGTCGACTACGGCTTCCACGCGCCGACGATGTCGTTCCCGGTGGCGGGCACGCTGATGGTCGAGCCGACCGAGTCCGAGGACCTGGCCGAGATCGACCGGTTCTGCGACGCGATGATCGCGATCAAGGCCGAGATCGACCGCGTCGGCGCGGGGGAGTGGACCCCGGAGGACTCGCCGCTGCGCGGCGCCCCGCACACCTCGCGCGCGCTCGTGGGTGAGTGGGACCGTTCCTACTCGCGTGAGCTCGCCGTCTTCCCGACCGGGATCGACCCCGACAAGTACTGGCCGCCGGTCGCCCGGATCGACCAGGCGTACGGCGACCGGCACCTCGTCTGCGCCTGCCCGCCGCCGGAGGCCTTCGCCGAGTGAGCGACCCGAGGGTCGACGCCGCTCGCTGTGACGCCGTGCTGGCGTCCCTCCAGGCGCAGGGCCGGTTGCCGTCGGTCGTCGCTGGGGTGCTGCGCGGTGGCTCGCTCGTCTGGACCGGAACCGTCGGCGGGTCGCTCGACGACCGCTACCGGATCGGCTCGATCACCAAGACGGTCACCGCCGTCGCGGTGCTGCAGCTGCGTGACGAGGGGCTGCTCTCGCTCGACGACCCGATCGGCCGGTTCGTGCCGGAGACCGGGTACGCCGCGGCGACGGTGCGCCAGCTTCTGGCGCACACGGCGGGCATGCAGAGCGAGCCGGTCGGGTCGTGGTGGGAGCGGTCGCCGGGCGTCGACTTCGCGACCCTGGTCGCGGCCAACGACGGCTCCCGCGCGGTCGGGGGCCCCGGGGAGTTCCACTACAGCAACCTCGGCTTCGCGCTGCTGGGCGAGGCGGTGGCCCGGCTGCGCGGCGAGTCCTGGTGGGACGTCGTGTCGGGCCGGGTCCTCGCGCCGCTCGGCATGGACGACACGGCGTACGGCGACGACGCGCCGGCCGCCCAGGGCTGGAGCGTCGACCACTTCGCCGGCACCCTGACCCGGGAGCCGCACCAGGACACCGTGGCGATGGCTCCGGCCGGCCAGCTGTGGAGCACCGTCGGCGACCTCGCGCGGTTCGCGCGGTTCCTCACCGAGGGTCACGCCGACGTGCTGGCCGACGCGACGCTCCGGGAGGTGGAGCGACCGACCAGCGCGACGTACGGTCTCGGGCTCTGGCTCCTCGACCTTTCCGGTCGTCGCCTGGTGGGGCATCCCGGCTCCATGCCGGGCTTCCAGGCGGGCCTCTTCGTCGACCCGGTGACCGGTGACGGCACGGTTGTGCTGTCCAGTTCGACCACCGGACTCGACACCGATGCCGTGCCCGGGCTGCTGCTGGGTGACGTACCCGTGCCCGCGGTCGAGCCGTGGGTGCCGACCGACCGCGTGCCCCAGGCCGTGGCTCCGCTGCTGGGCCTGTGGTTCTGGGGCAACAGCGCACTCGAGCTGCGCTGGCACAACGAGACGCTGCACCAGCGCAGCCTGGCGCTGGCCGAGCGCACCGACGTCTTCGAGCTGGTCGACGACCGCATCGTCGGCACGTGGGGCTACCACCGCGGCGAGTCCCTGGACGTCGTACGGCGTGCCGACGGCTCGGTCTCACACCTCGAGTGCGCGACGTTCGTCTACACGCGCACGCCGTACGACCCCCAGGCGCCGATCCCGGGGTGACCGTGGGCATGCGGTTTGTGACCAAACCGCAGAGGCGAAGCCGCTGCAGCTCACTCGCCGGTGGTGTCGGTCTTGGTGACGTTGAGGCTGTAGTAGAACGCCGGGGCGCACTCGAGCGGGACGGTGATGCCGTCGTAGCGCAGCACCAGGTCGTAGGCGAGGCGGCGGTGGAAGCCGTCGGCCACGATGTGCTGGCCGGCGTCGTCGTACTCCTCGTGCACGTGCTTCTTCGGTCCGACCCTGGTGGCCGTGCCGCGGACCCGAGCCTGCTTGCCGGCGATGCGCACCCCGGTGCGGACCTGGCCCGCGTCGAGGATGTCGGCCGGCTCACGGGAGTTCGCCAGCTCGGGGTCGTCGGCGAGGATGACCTGGACGTAGTTGGAGTAGGTGTCGTTCTCGTAGAGGTTGACGTACGCCGCGAGGCCGTCGGCCTTGCCGGTGCACTCGAGGACGATGCCCTTCTCCTTGACGACCTCGGCGCGGGGGTTGTCGACCCGGGCCTCGGCGGTGGTGGTGCCGAGCCCGATCAGGGCCGTGGTTGCCGCGAGGGCGGCGAACGCGGGGGTGGTGCGCATGGTGGTGCTCTCCTGGTTCTCGTGGGTTGTCAGAACCAAAGACGCCGTTCGCCGGCGCAGGGTTGCAGCCGGGGTCGGCCTGTCCATACCGGCAGGTCACAACGCCCGGGTCACATCGCCTGGGACACGCTCGACATGTTGAAGTCGGGCACCCGCAGGGCCGGGGTGGCGGTGCGGGAGAAGTAGTCGTCGCCCCACTCGCGGCTGAAGCTCGGGACGGTCGCGGACGCGTGCGAGAAGCGGCGCAGCAGGTCGACCGGGCTCTCGTTGAACCGGAAGTTGTTGACCGAGCCGATGATCTCGCCGTTCTCGACGAGGTAGACGCCGTCGCGGGTCAGCCCGGTCAGGAGCAGGCTCTGCGGGTCGACCTCGCGGATGTACCAGAGGCAGGTCAGCAGCAGGCCGCGCTCGGTCCCGGAGACGAGGTCCTCGATCGACCCGGTGCCCGAGTCGACGGCCAGCACCAGGTTGTCGACCGCGGGGGTGACCGGCTGGCTGGTCATCGCCGCCGAGTGGCGGGTCTGGAGCAGCGACGTGAGCTCTCCGTCGCGGATCCAGTCGGTACGGGCGAGCGGCAGCCCATTGTCGAAGACCGAGGACTCGTTGTCGGAGGACGAGGCGAGCACGAAGGGCGCGCACTCCAGACCGTCGTACGCCGGGTCGGAGAAGAGGTGGACGCCGGGGGCGGTGATCGTCTCGCCGATCCGGGTGCCGACACCGCGCTGGCTGTAGACCGACTGGCCCTCCCAGGCGACCCGCGCGCCGGCGTACCAGTAGGCGTCGATCATCAGGTCCGCCACCGCAGTGGGCGGCAGGATCGTGTCGTAGCGGCCGGCCGGCAGGTCGACGCGGCGGCTGCCCCAGGCGAGACGCTGGGCGAGCTCGGCGTCGAGGGCCAGGGCGTCGACGTCGGCGAAGTCGCGGGTGGCCCCGCCGACCCAGGCGCTCTCGCGGAGGTCGACGGTCTTGCCGGTGCAGGCGTAGTGGCCGGTGGGCTGGACGTGGCGCAGCCGGAGCCCGGTCGTCGAGCCGAGGTAGGTCGTCGAGACCTCGTGGTTGACGAAGCCGTAGAGGACCCGGTCGGCGGCCGACGCGCGTCCGAAGGCCTCACCGAGCGCGGGGGCGAAGGCGTCGTACACATGGATGTCGGTCGGCACCGCCGACTCGTCCCAGTCGGGGGAGACCCGGTCGCGGACGAGCTCGTTGGCGTCCTCGGCGGGGGAGGACAGCCGGGCGGCGGCGTCGGCAGCCTGGACCAGGGCGGTGACCTGGGCCTGGGTGCTGGCGCTCCCGCTGACCGAGCCGGTCGCCACGCCCTCCGACGTGCGGACGAAGGAGATCACGGTGACCGAGATGCCGTGCATGACACCGTTGGTGGTCAGCGTGTTGTTGGCCCAGCGCAGGTTGGCGCTGGTGGTGTCGTGGACGATCACGACGCAGTCGTCGGACGTCGAGACCGCGACCGCCTGGTCGACGAGCGACTGCGGGGTGGTGGTGGACATCAGTGGCCTGCCTCGTCGTTGGTGTTGAGGATCCGGACGCCGCGGAACAGCGAGGTCGGGCACCCATGGCTGACCGCCGCCACCTGCCCGGGCTGGGCCTTGCCGCAGTTGAAGGCACCGCCGAGCTCCCAGGTCTGCGGTCCGCCGACGGCTTCCATCGAGCCCCAGAAGTCGGTGGTCGTGGCCTGGTAGGCGATGTCGCGGACCTGGCCGACGAGCTGCCCGTCGGTGATCGTGTAGAACCGCTGGCCGGTGAACTGGAAGTTGAAGCGCTGCATGTCGATGCTCCACGACTTGTCGCCGACGACGTAGAGCCCGCGTTCGACGCGGCCGATCAGCTCCTCGGTCGACGGCCCGTCGGGTGCCGGCTGCAGGGACACGTTGGCCATCCGCTGGATCGGGATGTGGCCCGGCGAGTCGGCGTAGGCGCACCCGTTGGAGCGTCCGGTGCCGTCGCCGGTGGGGTTGAGCTCCGGGTGCATCCGGCCCATCTGCCGGTCGAGCTGGTAGCCGACCAGCACGCCGTCCTTGACGATGTCCCAGGTCTGGGTCTGCACGCCCTCGTCGTCGTACCCGATGGTGGAGAGGCCGTGCTCGACGGTGCGGTCGCCGGTGACGTTCATGATCGCCGAGCCGTACTGGAGCCGGTTGAGCTGGTCGATGGTGGCGAACGACGTCCCGGCGTAGTTGGCCTCGTAGCCCAGGGCCCGGTCGAGCTCGGTGGCGTGGCCGATCGACTCGTGGATGGTCAGCCACAGGTTGGAGGGGTGGATCACGAGGTCGTAGCTGCCGGCCTCGACGCTGGGGGCCTTCAGCTTCTGGGCGAGGAGCTCGGGGACCTGCTCGATCTCCTCGTCCCAGTCGTAGCTGCCGTCGGTGAGGTACTCCCAGCCGCGGCCGACCGGTGGCGCGATCGACGACATGGAGTCGAACGTGTCGGCGCCGGCGCCCATGGCCTCGAAGCCGGGCTGGAGCCGCACCCGCTGCTGGGTGGTGCGGGTGCCGAGGAGGTCGGCGTAGTACTTGTTCTCCTGGACCTGGAGGAGGTACGCCGAAGCGTGGTCGACCGCCGCGCCGGTGCGGAGCCGGTCGGTCCAGTCGATGAGGAGGGCGGCCTTCTCGGCGACGGGGACGTCGAGCGGGTTGACGAGGTAGGAGGAGACCCAGGTGACGTCGTCGTAGACCGGCTCGGCGGCGACCTCGACCGGCGTACTGGTCATCTCGGCGGCGACCAGGGCGACCGCCACGGCGGTCTCGGCGACTCGGGCGGCCTCCTC
Organism: Nocardioides szechwanensis; assembly: GCF_900103935.1. Lineage (GTDB taxonomy): Bacteria > Actinomycetota > Actinomycetes > Propionibacteriales > Nocardioidaceae > Nocardioides > Nocardioides szechwanensis. Next base: position 955,487 of record NZ_FNIC01000001.1, on the reverse strand, counting down.
GGGCGTGAGGTCGACCCCCGAGGCGAAGCCCCAGGCGCCGTGGTGGATCACCCTCACCGCGAAGCCGAGGTCCTCGGTGTCGCTGGCACCCTGCAGCACCCCGTCGCGCACCCCCAGCCGTTGGTAGCGCACCCGCTCGAAGCGGAAGTCGGCATGGGTCACGCCCAGCTCGCGAGCCCGGCTCAGGGCGGCGCCGCCCAGGCTGCGGTAGGGGAGTGAGGTGAAGGTCTGGTCGAGCTGCGCACTCATGGAGCGAACCTATCCGAGGGGAGCCGCGCGGGTGTTCAGCGGCGGAGGGACAGGGTCGAGCCCTGGCGCGACTTGGCGACCACGAGCTGGGTCGGGATCCGGTCGCGCAGCTCGGCGACGTGGCTGACCACGCCGACCACGCGGCCGCCGTCGCGCAGGGAGTCGAGGGTGTCCATGACGTCGTCGAGCGTGTCGGCGTCGAGCGAGCCGAACCCCTCGTCGACGAACAGCGTGTCGAGCGCGGCGCCGCCCACCTCCTGGGTGATCACGTCGGCGAGCCCGAGGGCCAGCGCCAGCGAGACGACGAAGGTCTCGCCGCCCGAGAGGGTGGCGGGGTCGCGGGTCTCGCCGGACCAGTCGTCGCGCACAAGCAGGCTGAGGCCGCCGCGGGTCTCGCCCGCACCGCGGTCGCCGGTGTGGACCAGGGAGTAGCGCTGGTCGCTCATCCCCGCGAGCCGCTCGTTGGCGGCGGCCACCACCTGCCCGAGCCGGTAGGCGAGGACGTAGGCCGAGAGCCGCATCCGGAGCCGGTTGTCGGGCGCCTTGCCCTCCACGAACGACGCCAGACGACAGGTGAGCTCGTGGTCGGCGCGCAGCGGCTCCCACTGCGCCAGGGAGCGATGGAGGTCGGTGCGCAGCCCGCCGAGCCGGGTCAGCCGGCGCGACAGCTGGTCGAGGCGCCCGCGGCTGCGCGCGAGCCGGGACAGGCAGTCGGCGTGGGCCGCGGCGAGCGGTGCGAGGTCGGGCAGGTCGACGTCGGCGAGCTCGTCGACGCCGGGGGCGCGGAGCACCTCGTCGACGGCTGCCACGCGCTGGTCGTGGGTGATGACGGCGGCATCGAGCCGACCCAGTGCCTGCGGGTCCAGGACGGCTCCGGCAGCAGCCTCGGGCGAGGCGAACCCGGCCTCGAGCGCCGACGTGGTGAGGGCCCGGACGGCGTCGGCGTAGGCCGCTTCGGCGTTGACCAGGGCGTCGAGCGCGGCCAGGGCGAGACGTCCGGTCTCGGCCGCCTCGACCCGTGCGGACAGCAGGCTCTCGAGGTCGTCGAACCCGCTGTCGCTCAGCGCGGCGTCGACGGTCGCCCGCAGCCGCTGGCACTCGGCCTCGAGGGCGTCGAGCCGGGCAGTGGTCTCGGCGGCCTCGCGCTCCAGGCGGCGCCGCCGCTCCTCCAGATCGGGACCGGAGCGGGACGCCCGGACACCCAGCGTGGCGAGCTCGGCCCGGGCGGCCTCGCGCCGGCCGTGCAGCTCGGTCACCGACTCGTCGCCGACCAGCGCCCGAAGGGCGTCGCGCCGGGTCGCGAGGTCGCGCACCTCGACGTCACGCAGGTGCTCGGTGGCCTTGGCGTCGTCGACCGCCCGGAGTGCAGCCTTCTCGACCGCGGCGTCGGGGGCGCCCGGCAGGGGAGCCGCCTTGTGGGGGTGGTCGGCGGACCCGCAGACCGGGCAGCAGGCGCCCACCGCCAGCGCGCACGCGATCTCGCCGGCCATGCTGTCCAGCCGGGCCTCGCGCACGGACAGCAGCTGCTCCTGCAGCGCGAGCGCCGTCTCCTTGGCGTCGTGCCACTCCTCGCGGGCGACCACCAGCGAGGCGGCGACCGTGGCCAGCTCGTCGTGCTGCGCGAGACGGGCCTCGATCTCGGCCAGGCGCGTGAGCACGCCGACCTCGGCGCTCGCGCGGCTGATCTCGACCGCGCGTGTCTCGAGCCCGGCCACCTCCCGGGACAGGGCGGTCACGCGGGCGGCGTCGGGCCGCAGGGCCCGGACCGCCGCAGCCTCCTCCACGGCGCGCTGCACCTGCTCGGCGAGCTGGTCGCGGTCGGTGGCGTCGAGCGTCGCGACCGTCGCGGTGAGCTCGTCGCGCTGGGCGGCGGCCTCCTGCGTCAGCCGCAGGAGAGGTACGACGGCAGCGGCGCTGCGGGCGGCCGCGAGCTGGCGCCGGTCGCGCTCGACCCGGGCGGCGGCAGCCGTGAGCCGCTCCCGCTCGGCCACTGCGTCGCGGTAGCGCGAGAGCCGCTGGTGGATGTCGCGGGCCGCATCGGCCGCCTCTCGGGCGGCGACCTCGGCCGCCTGGGCCGCGTCGGCCTCGGTGAGCGCGAGCAGGTGCTCGGCCTGCGCCCGGTCTGGGACGGCGTCGGCCCACTGGGCCAGGGCGCCGTCGTCGGCGGGCTCGGTGAGGTCGCGCACGTCCCAGTCGGCGGGCAGCGGCTCGGCGGCCGCCTCGCTGACCCGGCTGACCAGGTCGGCCACCTCCTGGTGGGCCAGCTCGCAGTCGCGCCCGAGCCGGACCCGCCGCTCGCGCAGCCACCGCTCGACGTCGGCGAAGCGTCCGGTGCGGAAGAGCTGCTGGAGCACCGCGTGACGCTCCTCGGAGCGGGCCCGCAGGAACGCCTGGAAGCGCCCTTGCGGCAGCATCGCGACCTGCGTGAACTGGGCGACGTTCATGCCGACGACGTGGCTGACGAGGTGTCCGGTCTCGTCGAGGCGGCTCGACAGGTGGCGCCACTCGCCGTCGACGCGCTCGAAGAGGGCGACCCGCGCCTGCTCGGTGGTGGTGCCGGTGCCGCGCTTCTTGGGCCGCTCCCACGCGGGCGAACGCTCGATGCGCCAGCGGCGTCCAGCCAGGGTCGCCTCCAGCGTCACCGCGGGGGCGAGGCCGGGCGCGGCCTGGTCGCAGCGCAGTCGCCGGGCGGCGTTGCGGTCGCCGGGCACGTCGCCGTAGAGCGCGAAGCAGACGGCGTCGAGCACGCTGGTCTTGCCGGCTCCGGTGGCTCCGGACAGCAGGAAGAGCCCGGCCTCCGAGAGCTCGTCGAAGTCGACCTCGACGGTGCCGGCGAACGGGCCGAACGCGGTGGCGCGCAGGTGATGGAGCCGCATCAGAACAGCCCCTCCGGGTCGCCGTCGTCGGGCTCGTGCGAGAGCAACGATTCGACGTCGGTGTCGTCGCAGCACTCGTCGACCGCCTGGACCAGCAGCGCCGCCTCGGCGTCGTCGGGAGGGCCTCCCCGCAGGTCGGTCATGAACTCCAGCGCGATGTCGCGGTCGGTGCGGGCGTGGGTCGCCAGCGCTGGCAGCGCCCCGATCCGCGGAGCGGTCGACTCGAAGTGCAGCACCAGGGTGTGCGGGAAGCGTCGCCGCAGCCGCTCCATCGCCCGGCTCGGCCGGGCCGGGTCGGTGAGGGTCGCCTCCACCCACGACTGCTCGTGGGCGGCCAGTGCGGGGTCGGACAGCAGCGACTCGAGGGTGCCGCGCAGCCGGCTGACCCGCCGCGGCACCGGCGCCTCGAGGAAGTGGGCGCCCGCGAAGCCACGCCCGTCGAGCTCAACCAGCCACGAGCCCTTGCGGTGGGCGGCCTCGGAGAAGGAGTAGGCGAGCGGCGAGCCGCTGTAGCGCACCTGCTCGCGCAGCACGTGGGCGCCGTGGAGGTGACCCAGCGCGGTGTAGTCGACGCCGTCGAACACGCTGGTCGGCACCAGCGAGACGCCGCCGACGGAGATGTCGCGCTCCGAGTCGCTGGGCTCGGCGCCGGCCACGAACGCGTGGGCCAGCACCACAGACCGGGTGCCCGCCGGCTGTCGGGCCAGGTCGCTGCGCACCCGGCCCATCGCGTGGGTGAGCGCGGCCTCGTGGGAGCGCGCGGACAGCCCCCACGGCTCGACCAGCGCGGTGGGGTCGAGGTAGGGCAGGCCGTAGACCGCGACCGGGCCGTCGTCGTCGCCGACCAGCACGGGCACGCCGCACGTGGCGGAGTCGGTGCGGATGTGGACGCCGGCGGCGTCGATCAGCCGGGAGCTGAAGCCGAGCCGCCGGGCGGAGTCGTGGTTGCCGCTGGTGAGTACGACGTCAGCACGCGACGCCGCGAGCCGCACCAGCGCGTCGTCGGCGAGCAGCACCGCGTCGACGTGGGGGAGCGCCCGGTCGTAGATGTCGCCGGCGACCACCACCAGGTCGACCCGCTCGGACTCCACGACCTCCAGCAGGTGGTCGAGGTAGACGGCTTGGTGCGCGAGCATCCCCTCACGGTGGAAGGACCGGCCCAGGTGCCAGTCGGAGGTGTGGAGGATGCGCACGTCCCGAACCTAGGCGGCGGCGCCGACAGGTCGGCGTACCCACGCCGGGGCCCGGCCGGCTGGGGCCGGGATCACCCGCTGTAGCGCACCGTCCGGTCCTCGGTGGTGAAGCCGTAGAGGCCCAGCCCGGCCCGCGAGGCGAGGCCCGCGGCGAGGCTGGTCGGCGCGCCGACGGCCACCAGGGTGCCGACCCCGGTCGCGACCGCCTTCTGCACGAGCTCGAAGCCGGCTCGTCCGCTCACCACCAGGCAGGCCTCGGCGGGTGAGGCGCCGGCCAGGAGCCGGGCGCCGGTGACCTTGTCGACGGCGTTGTGGCGCCCGACGTCCTCGCGTACGACGAGGGCGTCGCCGTCGGCGGTGAAGAGACCGGCCGCGTGGACCCCGCCGGTGCGCGCGAAGAGCGGTTGCTGGTCGCGCAGCAGCCCCGGCAGCCGTCGTACGACGCCGGGGTCGGGCGCCGGGCCGGCCCAGCGCTGCCCGTGCCGGACGGTGAGCGCCTCGGCGATGCTGTCCTTGCCGCAGACCCCGCACGCCGACGAGCCGGACGACTGGGCGACGTGGCGGTGGCCGGGGTCGCCCATCGGCGGGCCGTCGAGGGTGACGGTGACGACGTTGAGCTCCTGCTCGGGCGTGAGGTCCTCGTCGGTGCAGTAGGCGACTCCCGCCACCTGGCCCACGCCGGCGACGCCCTCGTGCAGCAGCCAGCCCGCCGCCAGCTCGAAGTCGTGGCCGGGCGTGCGCATCGTGACCCACACCCGGCGCGCGGCCGAGCCCGGCCAGGCGAGCCGGATCTCGAGCGGCTCCTCGGTGGCGAGCCGGTCCTCGCGGCCCGAGACGCCCTCGCCGGTGACCTCCTCGATCCGGGTCCGCACCGAGGGGCCTGGCCGGCGCTCTCGCGACTCCATGCTCACGCCACGGGATAGGCGGCGCGCACGGCAAGCCGGCGGGCCAGCTCGTCGGCCTGGTCGAGCACCCGGCGGCGCATCGACAGGTCGAGGCCGGGCAGCTCGGTGAGCGCCCGCGCCCGGGCCAGCGTGTCGTCGTCGAGGGCGGGCAACGGGAAGAACGCCTCGGCCGCGTCGGCCAGGACCCACCCGCTGCGCACGCGCACCGTCGCGGGCAGCTCGTCGAAGTAGCGCGCGACGTACGGCGCGGTCAGGTGCTCCTGCCCGCCCCGCCACATGCCTTCACCGGCCGCGACGAGCTCGTAGTTGGGTACGTCGACCTCGCCGGTGAACCGGGCCCACGCGAACTCCTTGGCCTCGGCCGTCGGCAGCGACACCCGGGCCCGGGTGTGCTCGACCCGCGAGATCGCCGTGGGCTCCTCGGCGAGCGCGGCGTCGAGGGCTGACGCGTCGGTCGCCCCCAGCGTCGCCAGGCGGACCAGCACCCGCCACCGCAGCTCGAGGTCGCGCTCGAGGCCGAGCGGGAGCTCGCCCGTGAGCCAGCTCTCCAGCCGGGCGGGGTCGGTGCTGGTGCCGATCGCCGTACGGAACGCGGCGAGCTGGAGCTCGGACCCCTCGGGCGAGGAGTCCAGCCGCGTGAGGGCGGCGCGGTGCACCCGCTCGAGCGACCCCTCGGGTGCAATGGGGAGCACCGCGGACAGCACCCACGGCAGCGTGTGGCGCTTGGTGAGCTCGGTGTCCTCGATCGGCAACCGGACCTCGAGCAGGTCGACCACGTCGACGGGTGAGAGCAGGGCGTTGTGGAAGCCGCTGCGCACGGAGTTCCAGATCGCGGCGAGCAGCGCGTCGTCGGTGACCGACGGCAGCAGCTCCTTGAGCGCGTCGACGGTGGCCTGGTCGGGCGGGAAGATGCCCCAGCTGTCCTCGTAGGGGTCGACGACGACGGCCGACCCGCCCGCGTCGAACGGCGTCTCGGGGCCGTCGAGGGTCACCGCGGTGGTGCGCCACGTGCCGTCCACCGCGGTGGCGACGCGGAGCACGTGCGTGCGGTCGGCCGGGTGCTCGGCCGGCGGCGTACGGCGGAGCAGGCCGGCGTCGCGGTCGAGGACCACTGTGTCGGGGCCGGCGGTGCGCAGCCAGCTGGACGTGAAGTCGGAGAGGTCGGGGGCGCCGGCCTTCTCCCAGCTGCCGAACAGGTCCGCCATCGTGGCGTTGCCGAAGCGGTGGGCCGTGAAGTGGTCGATCACGCCTGCGAAGAACACCTCGTCGCCGAGCCGCGCGTTGAGCTGCTTGAGGATGGTCGAGCCCTTGGCGTAGGAGATGCCGTCGAAGTCCTGCAGCGCCGCGACCGCGTCGAACGCGCCGTTGCTCGCCACCGGGTGGGTGGTCGGGCGCTGGTCGGCGGTCAGGCCCCACAGGCGCCGGTCGTAGGCCTGGTGCGTCCACGTGTCGCCGTACTCCGTGACGTCGGCGGTGACCCGGTTGCCCAGGTATTCCGCGAAGGACTCGTTGAGCCACAGGTCGTCCCACCACTTCGGGGTGACGATGTTGCCGAACCACTGGTGCGCCATCTCGTGGGCGATGGTGGTCGCGCGCAGGACACGGGCACCCCGGGTGACCCGGGAGCTGAAGATCAGCGGGTCGCGGAACGTCACGCAGCCGGGGTTCTCCATCGCGCCGGCGTTGAACTCGGGCACGAACGCCTGGTGGTAGTCGCCGAACGGGTAGCGGATGCCAAAGAGCCGGTGGAACTCGTCGAAGCACTGCCGGGTCATCGTGAGGATCTCGTCGGCGTCCTTGTCGAGGTCGCGCGCGATGCTGGCCCGCGAGCTCAGGCCGAGCGGGATCCCGTCGTGCTCGTCGCGGACCAGGTGGTAGGGCCCGGCGACCAGGGTGACGAAGTACGTCGACAGCGGCTGGGTCGTCGCCAGCTCCCACACCCCCGGCTCCGGGTTGGTAGCCGGGCTGTTGCCGATCACCACCCAGTCCTCGGGCGCGCGCACGTGGAAGGTGTAGGGCGCCTTGAGGTCCGGCTGGTCGAAGCACGCGAAGATGCTGGGCGCGGCGTCCATGAAGCTCATGCCGTAGACGTAGTGGCGCCCGTCGGCGGGGTCGACGCTGCGGTGCAGGCCCTCGCCGTCGTTGCGGAAGCGCATCACGGCGTCCACGACGAGCTCGTTGGCACCCGCCTCGGTCTCGAGCGGCAGGCGGCCGCGGTCGAGCAGCTCGGCGTCGACGGGCCGGCCGTTCAGCGTGATCGAGTGGACCCGGAGCGGCTTCAGGTCGACGAAGGTCGGCCCGCCCTGGCTGGTGAACCGGAGCGTCGTGACCGACCCGAACGTCGCCTCGTCGGAGGCCAGGTCAAGGCGTACGTCGTAGGAGTCGACGTGCAGCCGAAAGAACCGGTCCTGGGCCTCGGTGTGCTGCAGACTCTGGGTGGGACTCGTCATCAGCACACCCTATGTCTCGCCCGGTCAACGAGCCGGACACCAAGCGGGCAACCAGCGGGCAACCAAACGCGTGCTCACGACGTCGTACCACCAGGAGCGCGCGCCGCACGCTCGGTCTCGGGAGGAAGGTCCGTACATGACACACACCATGCTTCGCCGCCGGGGGCTCCGTCGCAGGAGCAGGACCCTGGCCACTCTCACCTCGGCGATGGGGCTGCTCCTCGGGGCGGTCGCCCTCACATCGGGCCCGGCCGGCTCGGCCGAGCCCGCGGGCGACTGCACCGACACCTTCCCGCTGGCCGGCGTCACGAAGGGCCAGCTCGTCGAGGGGCTCACCGTCGACTCGGGGGTCACCCCCGAGCCGTTCAGCGGCGAGGTGCTCGGCGTGCTCGAGAGCGGGATCGCGCCCGGGCTCGACATGATCATCATGGAGCTCGACTCGCCCGCCATCCAGGACGCCAAGGGCATCTGGCAGGGCATGTCCGGCTCGCCCGTATACGACGCCACCGACGGGCGGCTCATCGGCGCCGTCGCCTACGGCCTCGCCTACGGGCCGTCCCCGATCGCGGGCATCACGCCCTTCGAGGACATGGACGACTACCTCGCCACCGCGGCCGGCCGGCCCGGACGGGTCGAGGTCGGCAAGACGATGGCGCAGCGGATCGCCGCTCACTCCGACGCGACGACGGCCCAGGCCTCGCAGGGCCTGCGCCAGCTCCCGATGCCGCTCGGCGTCTCGGGACTCAGCGCCCAGCGGCTCAGCTCGCTCAAGGACCGCCGCCCCTACGTCTCCCCGCAGACCTACGTCGTCGGCGAGGCGGGCGTGGCCGGCGCACCGACCGCCGAAGACATCGTCGCGGGCGGCAACATCGCCGCCTCGCAGTCCTACGGCGACATCACCTCCGCCGGCGTCGGCACGGCCACGCAGGTGTGCGACGGACGGGTCGTGGGCTTCGGTCACCCGATGGTCTTCTCCGGCGACTCGACCATGTCCATGCACCCCGCCGACGCCATCTACGTCCAGGCGGACTCGCTGGGCGCGCCGTTCAAGGTCGCCAACCTGGGTGCGCCGGTCGGCACCATCACCGACGACCACCTGACCGGGATCACCGGTTCGTACGGCGCGCTTCCCGACTCCTTGACGGTGACCTCCGACGTCACCCACGGCGACCGGTCACGTGAGGGCACCTCCCACGTGACGGTGCCGATGGCGGCCGCCGAGGTCACGTTCTACCAGCTGATCGGCAACCACGACCGCGTCATCGACGGGATCATCCGGGGCACCGAGACGCAGAGCTGGACCATCCGCGGCACCGATGCCGGTGGGGTCCCCTTCACAGCCGAGTTCAGTGACCGCTACACGTCGCTGTACGACGTCACCTTCGAGGCCAGCTACGAGCTGCCGGACCTCGTCTACGGGATGAGCCAGATCCCCGGCGTCACCATCGAGGAGGTCACCTCGAACGCCGTGGTGACCGACTCGACCGACCGGTACACGGTCGGGGCGGTCCAGCAGTACCGCCAGGGTGCGTGGGTCACGCTCGGCAAGAAGGACCCGGCGCTGGTCAAGGCGGGCGGCAAGCTGATCCTGCGCTCGCTGCTCCGTGGCCCCTCGGGAGTCGAGACGGTCACGACGTCCTTCACCGTGCCCAAGCGGGCGCAGGGCACGAAGGGCTCGCTGTCGTTCATCGGAGGCAACGAGCTCTACTCCGAGGCGGCGTACCAGAACTCCCTCAGCAAGATCCTGGCCGGCATCGACAAGATGGTCCGCAACGACCAGGTCCAGGTCGACCTCGGCCTCTTCGGTCGCAACACGGAGGTCACGAAGAGCCAGGTGCTCGGACCGTTCGACCTCGTGGTCACCGGCGGCCGCCGGGTGCGGGTGATCGTCTCCTAGCGGCACCGCCCAGGGGCCTATCGTGGGGGCATGTCCTCCCCGGTGCCCGACGTCGAGAAGCAGTCGCTGCTGCGGCTGATCCGCGAGTCGGTCATCGGGGAGGACCACCTCATGCAGACGCCCTACGGCCTGCGGCGGGTGACCTACGCCGACTACACGGCGTCCGGACGGGCGCTGACGTTCATCGAGGACTTCATCCGCGAGCAGGTGCTGCCCGGCTACGCCAACACCCACACCGAGTCCAGCGGCACGGGGCTTCAGACCACCCGGCTGCGTGAGGACGCGCGCAAGATCATCCACGACGCCGTCGGCGGCGACGACGACACCGTCGTGGTCTTCGCGGGCTCCGGCTGCACCGGGGCGATCGCCAAGCTGATCGGGATCCTCGGGCTGCGGCTGCCCTCGGCCCTCGAGGACACCTACCACCTGAGCGAGCACATCGCGCCGTCCGAGCGGCCGGTGGTCTTCCTCGGGCCCTACGAGCACCACTCCAACGAGATCCCGTGGCGCGAGTCCATCGCCGACGTCGTGGTGATCCACCAGGACGCCGACGGGGGAGTGGACCAGGACGACCTGCGCACGCAGCTCGAGAAGTACGCCGAACGGCCGCTCAAGGTGGGCTCGTTCTCCGCAGCCTCCAACGTCACGGGGATCCTCTCCGACACCGCCGGCATCGCCACCCTGCTCCACGAGCACGGGGCGCTGAGCTTCTGGGACTTCGCCGCGGCGGCTCCGTACATCGACATCGAGATGGGCCCGGTCGACGCCTCACGGCCGTTGTCCTACAAGGACGCGATCTTCCTGTCGCCGCACAAGTTCATCGGCGGCCCGTCGACGCCCGGGGTGCTGGTCGCGCGGCGCGAGCTGTTCAGCAACCGGGTGCCGGACGTGCCCGGCGGCGGCACCGTGCTCTACGTCAACGACGACGACCACCGCTACTTCACCGACCCCGCCCACCGCGAGGAGGGCGGCACGCCGGCGATCATCGAGTCCGTGCGTGCGGGACTGGTCTTCCAGCTCAAGGAGGCGGTCGGCACCGAGACGATCCGGTGCCAGGAGGACCGCCACCTCGAGCGCGCCATCGGCGCCTGGAAGGACGACCCGGCCATCGAGCTGCTCGGCAACCTCGACGCCCACCGGCTCTCCATCGTCTCGTTCATCCTGCGCTCGCCGTCGGGGCGCTACCTGCACCACAACTACGTGGTGGCGCTGCTCAACGACCTCTTCGGGATCCAGTCGCGCGGTGGCTGCTCCTGCGCCGGGCCCTACGGGCACCGTCTCCTCGGCATCGACCTCGAGCGCTCCCACGAGTTCGAGCGCGAGATCGCGGGCGGGTGCGAGGGCATCAAGCCCGGCTGGGTGCGGGTCAACTTCAACTACTTCGTCTCCGACGCCGTCGCCGACTACGTCGTGGCGGCGGTGCAGCTGGTGGCGCGCGACGGCTGGCGGCTGCTGGGCGACTACCGCTTCGACCCGGTCACCGGCCACTGGCGCCACCGTGACGGCGTCGTCACCCCGCCGCTGTCGCTGTTCGACGTGTCGTACGCCGGTGGTGTGGCGTCCATGCCGACCAACTCGGCCACCGGGGGAGTGGAGCTGCTCGTCGACCACCTCCGCGAGGGCGCCGAGATCCTCAGCGCCGCCGTCGGCCCCGACCTCTCCGCCCACCCCGGCAACGTCAGCGCCGACTTCGAGCACCTGCGGTGGTTCGACCTCCCCGCCGCCTGCCTGTCCACCTGACCTGTCGCTCCGCGGACGTGTGGTCTGGTCACAAACCGCACGTCCGCGCCCGAGATGAACGCGGTTTGGTCACAAACCGCAGTCCCGGGACTCGTGGAGCTGCGGTTTGTGACCAAACCGCATCCACCACGAGCCGCGGCGACTCAGAGACGCACCAGCATCTTGCCGGTGTTGGCGCCGGAGTAGAGCCCGCGGAACGCGTCGACCATCTGGTCGAGGCCCTCGAAGTACGTCTCGCGGAACTTCAGCTCGCCGGCGGCCAGCCAGGCACCCGCGTCGCGGTAGAAGTCGGGCGCGGCCTTGCCGTGGTCGCTGACCACGAACCCGCGCAGCGTCAGCTTCTTGGAGATCAGCATCATCAGGTTGCGGGGGCCGGGCACCGGCGCCTCGGCGTTGTAGTCCGCGATCGCCCCGCACGCGGCGATCCGGCCGAAGTCGGCCATGTGGAACAGCGCCCCCTCGAGGTGGTCGCCGCCGACGTTGTCGAAGTAGACGTCGACCGGGCCGTGGGGTGCGAGCTGCTTGGCGACCGGCCCGTCGTGATAGTCGAACGCGGCGTCGTACCCGAGCTCGTCGACGAGCCACGCCACCTTCTGCGGGGACCCGGCCGACCCGATGACCTTCGCGGCGCCGAGCTTGCGCGCGATCTGCCCGGCGAGCGACCCGACGGCGCCGGCCGCGCCGGAGACGAAGACCGTGTCGCCCTCGTGGACCTCGGCGATCCGGGTGAGCCCGACGTACGCCGTGAGGCCGGGCATGCCGAGGACCCCGAGGTAGGCGCTGGCCGGCACCTGGGACACGTCGAGCTTCCGCGCGTGCTTGGCGGGGAGTACGGCGTGCTCGCGCCAGCCCGCCATGTGGAGCACGGTGTCGCCGGGCTGGAGGTCGTCCGAGGCGGAGCGTTCGACGACGCCCACCGCCCCACCCTCGAGGGGCGCGTTCAGCTCGAACGGGGGGACGTAGGACTTCACGTCGTTCATCCGGCCGCGCATGTAGGGGTCGACCGACAGCACCGTGTTGCGGACCAGCACCTCGCCGGGCGCCGGGTCCGCGAGCTCGACCTCGTGGGTGACGAAGTGCTCGGGTCCGGGCAGGCCGGACGGACGGGCGGACAAGTGGATCTGGCGGGTTGTCGAGGGCATGGGAACGATCCTGTCAGGGCCTCGAAACGGCCCCCGGAGGGTGTGCGACATCACGTCGTCGCTGATGCGGATCCGGCCTGGGCGGGCGGCTACGATGTAAGAGTCGCAAAGGTGACAGAAGGCATTACACCGAGCATGACCCGGAAGACCGGGTCGAGAGGATGAGACACCATGACGACGGAGCTGCACCTGGCCCGAGGAATCGTCCAAGGACGGGTCCACGCCGACCAGGAACACGCGCTGCTCCGTAACGTCGAGCTGGCTCTCCGCGAGGCTCGCAAGCAGCGGCGCAACGCCGTGCGGAGCCACCGCACCCGCTGACCCGGTTCAGGCTCCCGGGCCGTCGCCGGGCGGGTCTGGCAGGCTGTGCGCCATGACGCACGAGCACCCTGCTGGTACCCCCGAAAGCACTGCCCTGGGCAGTCCCGACAGCACCCCGGCGCCCAGTTCGGAGCACCAGCCCGACACCTGGCGCGGGATCGACCTCGTGCGCATCGGCGAGGGGCGCTACAAGGCCACCAACGCGCGCGGGGGACTGGTGCCGATGGGCAGCGGGGGAGACGACCCCGACTTCACGCCCGTCGAGCTGCTGCTGGCTGCCCTCGCCGGGTGCGCCGGGGTCACCGTCGACGAGCTCACCAGCCGTCGCGCCGAGCCCACGTCGTTCCACCTCACCGCCGAGGGCCACAAGGTCCACGACGAGGGCGGCAACCACCTGGTGGGTCTCAAGGTCACCTTCGACGTGACCTTCCCCGAGGGTGCCGACGGCGACCGCGCCCGCGAGTTCCTGCCGCGTGCCATCGAGCAGACGCACGACCGGATCTGCACGGTGTCGCGCACCGTGGCTCTCGGCGAGCCGGTGGAGTACGCCGTCGCCGAGGCCCACGACTGATGGCTGGCCCCAAGGTCGCTCCGTGGACCGAGATCCCGCGCCAGGACGGGCGCCGGTTCGTGGTCACCGGGGCCAACAGCGGGATCGGGTTCGAGACCGCGAAGGCGCTCGCCGGCCGCGGTGCCCACGTCGTCCTGGCGGTGCGCAACGCCACCAAGGGTGAGGAGGCCGCCGCCCAGATGCCGGGCTCGGTCGAGGTCCGGACCCTCGACGTGTCCGACCTGTCGTCGGTGCGCGCCTTCGCCGCCGACGTCGGGGACGTCGACGTACTCGTCAACAATGCCGGCATCCTCGGGGTGCCCGAAGGACAGAGCGCCGACGGCATCGAGCTGCACTTCGCGACCAACCACCTCGGGCACTACGCGCTCACCAACCTGCTGCTGCCGCGCCTCACCGACCGGGTCGTGGTGGTGGGCTCGCAGTCACACCGCTCCGGGGTGCTCGACCTCGACGACCTCGACTGGAAGCGCCGCGGCTACTCGCCCTACGGCGCCTACGCGCAGTCCAAGCTGGCCAACATGCTGTTCCTGGCCGAGCTGCAGCGCCGCCTGACTGCGGTGGGCTCGAGCCTGCGGGTCACCGGCGGCCACCCCGGCTCCACCGTCACGGCGATCACCGGCAACACCGGCAACGCCCTCAAGACGTGGATCGGCTCGTGGGGCCACGGCCTGGTGGGGATGCCGGCGTGGAAGGGCGCCCTGCCGACGCTGTTCGCCGCGACCATGGACGTCCCGGGCAACACCTACGTCGGCCCGCACCGGCTGCGCGAGATGAGCGGCTGGCCGGTCCCGGTCGGCCGCAGCAGCAGCGCCAGCGATCCCGAGCTCGCCAAGGCGCTGTGGGTGGCGTCCGAGAAGCTCAGCGGGGTCTCGTTCCCGCTGGCCTGACGCCACCCAGCGCCGCGTTAGTTGACGGTCATCCCCTCGATCGTGACGGGGGAGGCCGGAGGCCCGTCCTCGTAGCCACCCTCGACGCCCTCGTCGGCGATGTCCTGGACCACGCCGAGCGTGGCGGGGTCGACGGAGCCGAAGACGGTGTAGGCGGGGTCGAGCTGCGAGTCGCCGTAGACGATGAAGAACTGCGAGCCGTTGGTGTCGGGGCCGGCGTTGGCCATGGCCAGCGTGCCGGCGCCGTAGGTCTCGTCACCGGTGAGCTCGTCGGCGAAGCTGTATCCGGGGCCACCGGAGCCGGAGGCGCTCGGGTCGCCGCACTGCAGGACCTGGAGGAAGGGACCGGTCGTGAGCCGGTGGCACACGGTGTCGTCGAAGTAGCCCTGCGCCGCGAGCGACGTGAAGGAGTTGACCGTGCACGGGGCCGCGCCCGCGTCGAGGGTGACGTCGACGTCACCGGCGGAGAGGGAGATGGTCATGGCGACCTCTCCGTCGTACGCCGCCTGGTCGGCCGGGAGGTCGACCTCCTTGGCCGCGGGGGCGCCGTCCTCCTCGTAGACGCAGTCGGCGCCGTCGGGGTTGGTGGGCTGCTCGGAGCTCTGGTCCGAGGTGTCGCGGGCCGAGGTGGGCTCGTCGTCGTCGCTGCACGCGGAGAGGCCGGCCAGGAGCACGAGTGCCGCGGCGGCGGCGAGGGGTCGCTTCAACATGCGGTCGATCGTAGGGGAGTGGTGCCGGCAGGCAGCAACGGCTGGCCTGTCTGGCTCTCCTGGCTACGCTCGCGGCATGGAGCTGGGAGTGCACTACGCGAACTTCACCCACCCCGACTGGCAGCACCGCCTCGAGGAGCGCCTCACCGAGACCGCCCGGGCTGCCGACGGGGGAGGCGCGTCGCTCTTCACCGTCATGGACCACTGGTTCCAGATGGAGGAGATGGGGGGACCGGCCGAGCCGATGCTCGAGGGCTACACGACGCTGGGCTACCTGGCCGGCGTGACCGACCGGATCCGGCTGAGCCTGCTCGTGACCGGTGCGACGTACCGCCACCCGGGGCTCCTCGCCAAGACCGTCACGACCCTTGACCGCCTGTCGCAGGGCCGGGCGATGCTCGGCATCGGGGCGGCCTGGTACGAGCGCGAGCACGCCGGGCTCGGCGTACCGTTCCCTCCCACGAAGGAGCGCTTCGAGCGCCTCGAGGAGACGCTCCAGATCTGCCAGCAGATGTGGAGCGACAACGACGGGCCCTACGACGGCAAGCACTTCCAGCTCGCCGAGACGGTCTGCGTGCCCCCGCCCGTCCAGCAGCCGCAGGTCCCGATCCTGGTCGGGGGAGCGGGGGAGAAGAAGACCCTGCGCTTCGTCGCCCAGTACGCCGCGGCGTGCAACATCTTCGGCGTCGCCCCCGACGTGATGCGCCACAAGCTGGACGTGCTGCGCGGCCACTGCCACGACGTCGGTCGCGACTACGACTCGATCGAGAAGTCGATGATCCTGATGGCCGACCCGATCGGGGAGCGCGACGAGTTCCTCCGGTCCATGGCGGAGTACGCCGCGCTCGGGATCACCCTGGTCACCCTGGTGCCGCTGGCCGACGACCCGGTCGCCTGGACCACCGAGGTCTGCGAGCAGGTCCTGCCGCGCCTGCAGGAGCTGTGAGGCCCTAGCGTTCTCGGCATGCCAGCCAGTGGGCCCACCGAGCGACCCCGCGATGTCGTGCCGCTGCGCGAGGCCACCAAGGCCTGGTTCGCCATCTCGCTGCAGACGTTCGGGGGACCGGCGGGCCAGATCGCCGTCATGCACCGGACGCTGGTGGACGAGCGACGCTGGATCGGGGAGCAACGCTTCCTGTTCGCGCTGTCCTACTGCACGTTGCTGCCCGGCCCCGAGGCGCAGCAGCTGGCGACGTACGTCGGGTGGCTGCTCAACGGGGTCAGGGGAGCGCTGGTCGCGGGGATCCTGTTCGTCCTCCCGGGAGTCGTGGCCCTGCTGGCCCTGTCCGGGATCTACGTCGCCTACGGGGACACGTCGTTCGTCGACGCGGTCTTCCTGGGCCTCGCGCCGGCGGTGATCGCGATCGTGCTCCAGGCCGTGGTGCGGCTGGGCACGAAGGGCCTCACCCACCCGGCGCTGGTGGTCTTCGCGGTGGTGGCCTTCTGTGCGCTCACGCTGTTCGGGGTGCCGTTCCCGCTGGTGGTCCTGGCGGGTGCGGTGGCGGGCTGGCTGCTCGGACGCGCCGTACCCGGCCTCACGGTGCCGCGGCCGCCGACGGCCGACGCGGGGCCGGCGCCGCTGATCAGCGACGACGCGCTCCACACCGAGCGTCCCTCAGGGCGCCGGTCGGCCACGATCCTCGCGATCGGGCTGACGCTGTGGCTGGCGCCGGTAGCGGCCTTCGCGGTCCTGGCCGGTCGCGACAGCGTGTTCGTCGACCAGGGTCTGTTCTTCTCCGGCGCGGCCGTGGTGACGTTCGGCGGTGCGTACGCCGTCCTGGCCTACGTCGCCCAGCAGGCGGTCGACGTCTACGGGTGGCTGGCCCCGGGGGAGATGGTGCGCGGGCTCGCCCTGGCCGAAACCACGCCCGGGCCGCTGATCATGGTCGTGCAGTTCGTGGCCTTCGTCGGCGCCTACCGTGACCCGGGCGGCCTGGACCCCTGGGTCGCCGCGGTCCTGGCCGCACTGCTCACGACGTGGGTCACCTTCGTGCCGTGCTTCCTGTTCATCCTGCTGGGGGCGCCGTACGTCGAGCGGCTCCGCGGCAACCGCTCGCTCTCTGCCGCCCTCACCGGGATCACGGCCAGCGTGGTCGGCGTGATCGCCAGCCTGGCGGTCTACTTCGCGGTCCACACGCTCTTCGACGAGACCGAGCGGGTCACCGCAGGACCGCTCGACCTCGACGTCCCCCTCCTCGACTCGCTGCAGTGGTCGGCGGTCGCGATCACCGCTCTCGGCTGCCTGCTGATCTTCCGGCTGCGCTGGGGCGTCCTGCGCACCCTCGGCGTCTGCACCCTGGCGGGCATCGCGTGGGGACTGCTTGCCTGAATCCCAAAGTGCTACCATTGTGGTATGACACTTCAGATCGCCGTGCGCCTGCCCGACGAGCTGGTCGGGTACGTCGACGGTCTCGTCGCCGAGGGTGCCGGCTCGCGCGCCGCCGTCGTAGCGCGCGCGTTGACGCTGTACCGGCAGCAGCTGCGGGGTGAGCAGGACGCGCGGATCCTGGAGGAGTCGGGGGACTACGACGACCTTGACGGTCTCGTGGCCCATGCGTCGATCGACGACTGATGCGCGACATCCACATCGCTCATCTCGACAAGGCTCGTCCCGTGGTGGTCCTGACCCGCGAGCCGGTGCGGGGCGCCATGCGCCGCGTCACCGTGGCCCCGATCACCTCGACCGTCAAAGGCCTGAGCACGGAGGTGCCGGTGGGCGCCGACAACGGCCTGGACGGCCCGAGCGTGGTCAGCTGCGACCACATCATCACCATCGACAAGGCGTCACTGGGCCGTCACGTTGGCTTCCTCCTCGAGCGCCAGGAGCGCGAGCTCGCGGCCGCGATCGTCAACGCGTTCGCGCTTCGGACCGACGATCTCTTCTCATGAAAGGGCAGGGGGCTCGAGAGTGAAGAGAAGTACTCCCCAGGGCTCTATCTACAAGAGTTGACATAATGTCAGTTATCGGCGATCTAGAACCCGGTTCGGATGTCCGGGTCTGGGGACTTCCTCCTAGGACCTGCGGTGACGGGTGAGGTACACCAGCCCAAGCACGGTTGCCAGCACCAGCGTCCCGACAGCGAACACCGTGGACGCGAGTCCCGTCAGGTCGGCGATCGCGTCGACGAGGGCGCCCACGGCCAGGGTCCCGCCGAAGATGGCCAGGGCTGTCGCGATGGTGACGGTCTGGAGGTCGCGGTGCGCCTGGCTTCGCATATTGGGCATTCTCGCTCAAGGGTGGGTTCCCCGCGCCTCTACGAGCGGCCCACGGAAACCGCGTTGCGGACCCAGGGGGACCGACCTAGCGTCGCACGGGATGACTCCTCAACTGCACGCCGTCTGCTTCGACGCGCACGACCCGTGGGCTCTCGCACGGTTCTGGGCCGGGATGCTCGGCTGGGAGCCGGCAGACGACCCCGATGGCATCGCGCTGCTGCCGAACGACGACACCGGGTTCCGGATCCGGTTCCTGCCGTCGCAGGAGCCGAAGGTAGTCCCGAACCAGATGCACTTCGACCTGACCAGCACGTCCTTGGACGACCAGGCGGAGAAGGTGGAGAGGGCGCTGCGGCTGGGCGCCCGGCGCCTCGATATCGGGCAGGGCCCCGACGCAGAGCACGTGGTGCTCGCCGACCCCGAGGGCAACGAGTTCGACGTGATCGAGCCGGGCAACAGCTTCCTGGCTGAATGCGGGTTCATCGGGGCGCTCTCCAGTGACGGCACTCAGGAGGTCGGGTACTTCTGGAGCGAGGCGCTCGAGTGGCCGCTGGTCTGGGACCAGGACCAGGAGACCGCGATCCGGTCACCGCTCGGCGGTCCGAAGATCACGTGGGGCGGCCCCCCGGTGAATCCGAAGCCCGGCAAGAACCGGTTGCACGTCGACCTTGCTCCCCCGGCCGGCGGCGACCAGGAGGCGGTGGTCGAGCGACTCGTCACCCTCGGGGCGTCGCGCATCGACCTCGGCCAGGGAGATGTCAGCTGGGTTGTGATGGCCGATCCCGACGGCAACGAGTTCTGCGTGCTGGCCGCGCGCTGACGCCGCGTGCGCGAGGGGATAGCGTCTGGTGCATGCCCACGGAGCGCTCCAAGCCGCGCCTCCCGGCGACCGTGGTCCTGGCTGTGGCGGCGGGTCTGCTGGCGGTCGGGGTCGCCGTCTGGGGCGCGACGCACCAACCCTCGTCCGAGGAGCCCGGTGGCTCCCCTCAGGAGACCACGACGGCGACGCCAGAACCCTCCCCCCGGCCTTCCGACGAGCCGCCGGTGGATGCGCGGTCGCGGCTGCGCGACGCGCTGGCGCGCTGGGAGGACGCGGACACCGGCTCGTTCACGCAGACGTCGGTGATCCCCGGCGTCGGCACGCTCACGCTGACCGGCGTCTATCGGCTGTCGACCCGCTCGTCCGACGCCACGCAGGTCTTCGCTGCCGACGAGGGCGATGTGGAGCCCGTCGAGGTCCGCTTCCTGGGGAGCCAGGGCGCCACCTACCTGAACAGCCCCGCCTGGGGGCCCGAGCTCCGGACCTGCTGGATGCGCTTCGACGCCCTGGCGCTGGCCAATGCGTCGGGCGTCGCGCTTGCCAACGGTGCCTCCAGCCTGCCTGCGAACGTCGTCGCGCTCTCACACGCACGAGCGACCCGCGTGGACCCCACCGACCCCGAGGTCGTCGTCGGCACCGTGCCGTTGACGGACGCCGCTCCGCTGTTCGGCTCCGGCCTCGTCCGGGCGCTGCGCGACACCCCGCTCGACGCTCTGGTCGCCGCGGAGTTCAGGCTGGTCGCGGGCGAGGTCGTGGGCTGGCGCATCGAAGGCGACAGCATGGTCGCGGCGCTGGAGTCGGCGCTGGCCACCCCGACCGAGAGCGTGCTGGCGGCGGTGGCGTCCTACGACGTGGAGGTCGAGTACGAGGGCGTGGGCGCGACGGAGGTCGACGTACTCCTGCCGGCTCGTGAGCTCCGGATGACCCAGGCGCAGGCCCAGTCGGGCGTCGGCTGTCGGCCCTAGCGACCTAGCCCGTACGCCGAGGGTGCGGGTCGTGCTCGTGCTCGGGGTCGGCGGCGAAGATCTTCTCGTACAGGTCGTAGACGACCCAGGCCTTCTCGTTGTTGTAGAGCATCTGGTCGGTGAACCCGAGGGCAGCGACCGCGCGCTTCACCTCGGCGTACAGTTCGCGGTCCTCGGGGTGGGTTCGCAGCCAGTCGCGGAACATCCGGTGCCGCCGCGGCTCGCGCGCGCCCGGCGAGAAGACGTGCAGGTTGCAGGTCGGCCCTCTGCCCCGCAGGCAACGGTGCTGCTCCCAGTCCGGCTCGCGCACCCTCAGCTCGAAGCCCGCCGCCTCGAGGTCGGGGAGCCAGGCGCCCTCGTCGCCCGAGTCGGCGACCGTGAGGTCCACGTCGATCATCGGCTTGGCCCACAGGCCGGGCACGGACGTCGAGCCGACGTGCTCGAGCGAGAGCACCCGCTCCCCCAGTGCCGCGACGACCTGGTCGCGCACCGCGTCGTACGCCGTGGGCCAGCCCGGGTCGGGAGCGACGACCTCCACCGGGGACGGCGTCCAGACGCCCAGCGCGGCCCGGGCCGCGTCGATCTGCTCCTGGGTCGGCGGGTCGTAGGGGTTCCACAGGGGGTGAGTACGCACGACCGGACCCTAGCCGCGGGCGGCTCTCGCCTGGACCCGTCCCTAGCCGCCGACGTACGCCGCCAGGTGCTCGCCGGTGAGCGTCTTGCGGTCGGCGACGAGTGCTGCGGGCGTGCCCTCGAAGACCACGAGGCCGCCGTCGTGCCCGGCGCCAGGGCCGAGGTCGATCAGCCAGTCGGCGTGCGCCATCACGGCCTGGTGGTGCTCGATGACGATCACGGACTTGCCGGAGTCGACGAGCCGGTCGAGCAGGCCGAGCAGGTTGGCGACGTCGGCGAGGTGAAGGCCCGTGGTCGGCTCGTCGAGGACGTAGATGTCGCCCTTCTCGGCCATCTGCGCCGCCAGCTTGAGCCGCTGCCGCTCGCCGCCGGAGAGCGTGGTCAGCGGCTGCCCCAGGCTGAGGTAGCCGAGCCCGACGTCCTCGAGCCGCTCCAGCACCTTGTGCGCCGCCGGGGTCTTGGCCTCGCCCTCGGCGAAGAAGTCCTCGGCCTCGGTGACCGACATCGCGAGCACCTCGGCGATGTTCTTCTCGCCCAGGGTGTACGCCAGCACGGCCGCCTGGAACCGCCGCCCCTCGCACTCCTCGCACGGTGACTCGACCGTCGCCATGACCCCCAGCTCGGTGAAGATCACCCCCGCGCCGTTGCAGGTCGGGCAGGCGCCCTCGGAGTTGGAGCTGAAGAGGGCAGGCTTCACGCCGTTGGCCTTGGCGAACGCCTTGCGGATCGGCTCGAGAAGACCCGTGTACGTCGCCGGGTTGCTCCGCCGCGAGCCCTTGATCGCGCCCTGGTCGATGACCAGCACGCCGTCGCGGTCGGCGACCGAGCCGTGGATCAGCGAGCTCTTGCCGGAGCCGGCCACGCCGGTGACCACGCACAGCACCCCGAGCGGGATGTCGACGTCGACGTCGCGCAGGTTGTGCGTGGACGCGCCGCGGACCTCCATGGTGGTGGTGGCCTCGCGCACGGCCGCCTTGAGCGTGGCCCGGTCGTCGAGGTGCTTGCCGGTGACGGTGCCACTCCCCCGCAGCCCGTTGACGGTCCCCTCGAAGCAGACCCTGCCACCGCCGCTGCCCGCGCCCGGACCGAGGTCAACGACGTGGTCGGCGATCGCGATGGTCTCGGGCTTGTGCTCGACCACGAGGACGGTGTTGCCCTTGTCGCGCAGCTGGAGCAGCAGTCCGTTCATCCGCTCGATGTCGTGCGGGTGCAGGCCGATCGTCGGCTCGTCGAAGACGTAGGTGACGTCCGTGAGCGCCGAGCCGAGGTGGCGAATCATCTTGGTGCGCTGCGCCTCTCCCCCGGACAGCGTGCCGGCGGGCCGGTCGAGCGAGAGGTAGCCCAGCCCGATCTCGGCGAACGATTCGAGCAGGTGCCGCAGCCCCTTGAGCAGCGGCGCGACCGACGGCTCCTCGAGCCCCCGCACCCACCCGGCCAGGTCGCTGATCTGCATCTGGCACAGCTCGGCGATGTTCCTGCCGTTGACCTTCGACGAGAGCGCCTCCTTGGTCAGCCGGGTCCCGTCACAGTCGGGGCAGGTCTGGAACGTGACGGCGCGCTCGACGAAACGGCGTACGTGCGGCTGCATCGCCTCGGGGTCCTTGGACAGCATCGACTTCTGGATCTTGGGGATGATCCCGTCGAAGGTGAGGTTGATGCCCTCGACCTTGATCTTGGTCGGCTCGGCGTAGAGCATCGTGTCGAGCTGCAACTTGCTGAACTTCGAGATCGGCTTGTCCATCGGCAGGCCGACGCCCTCGAAGAGCCGGCCGTACCACCCGTCCATCGAGTAGCCGGGGATCGTCAGCGCGCCCTCGCTGAGCGACTTCGTGTCGTCGTACAGCGCGGTGAGGTCGATGTCGTTGACGTTGCCCATGCCCTCGCAGCGCGGGCACATGCCGCCGAGGTAGACGGCGTCCTTGACGGCCTTCTTCTCGACGTGGCTGCCCTTGTCGGTCGTCATGACGCCGCTGGCCCTGCGGGTCGGGACGTTGAAGGAGTACGCCGTCGGCGGACCGACGTACGGCGTGCCGAGGCGGCTGAAGAGGATCCGCAGCATCGCGTTGGCGTCGGTGACGGTGCCGACCGTCGAGCGGGGGTTGGCGCCCATCCGCTCCTGGTCGACGATAATCGCCGTCGTCAGGCCCTCGAGCAGGTCGACCTCCGGGCGCGACAGCGACGGCATGAAGCCCTGCACGAAGGCGCTGTAGGTCTCGTTGATCATCCGCTGCGACTCCGCGGCGATCGTGGAGAACACCAGCGAGCTCTTGCCGGAGCCGGAGACGCCCGTGAATACCGTCAGCCGTCGTTTCGGGATCTCGACGCTGATGTCCCGCAGGTTGTTGACGCGCGCGCCCTGCACCCGGATCAGGTCGTGGCTGTCGGCGGCGTGGCTCATCTGCTCTCCCTCTGTCGGTGTTCCTAGCGGGTAGACGATCCGGAAGCGTGAAACGTGTCGGTCGTGCCCGCAACTGGCCCCCGGTAGGCCATTTTGCCTAGTCCTTTCGGACTAGATGCGCGTGGTTGCCACCCCGGGCCCGCCATTTCGCTTTACCTTCGAATGAATCGACCTTCGGGGGCAACCAATGTGGGACACCGCGCAGACCAGCGGTCACCAGCTCAGTCACGACATGCCGTGCGGCCACTGCGGCCACGCGATGCACACCTTCCTGGCCTGCTCCGACGCCTGCGACTGCACGCCCGCCGGCGTGCCGGTGCGGGCGCTTGCGCAGGTCTGACCGCCTGACGGCGCTCAGGCCTCGAGGTCGAGCATGACCTTGATCGAGCGCCGCTCGTCCATGGCGCGGTAGCCCTCGGCGACCTGGTCCAGCGGCAGCGTGGAGTCGAAGACCAGCCCGGGGTTGATCCGGCCGGAGACGACGAGGTCCAGCAGCTCGGGCAGGTAGCGCCGGACCGGAGCCATGCCGCCGCGCAGCCCGACGTTCTTCTGGAACATCCGCCCCAGCGGCGGCTCGACGCCGTGCGGAACGCCGACGAAGCCCACCGTCGAACCGGGGCGGGCGACCGCGAACGCCGTACCCATGGACTGGTCGGTGCCGACGCACTCGAGCACGGCGTCGGCACCGATGCCGTCCGTCAGCTCCTTGACCTCGGCGGCGCCCTCCTTGCCGCGGGCAGCGACGATGTGGGTGGCGCCGAACTCGGTGGCGATCTTCTGGCGCGACTCGTGGCGCGACATCACGATCACCTTCTCGGCCCCCATGACGGAGGCGGCGAGTACGCCGCACAGGCCGACCGCGCCATCCCCGACGACGACGACCGTGCCGCCCTCGGGCACTCCCGCAGCGACCGCGGCGTGCCACCCGGTGGGCATCACGTCGGAGAGGGCCAGCAGGGACGGCACCAGCGACGCGTCGGGCCGGCCGTCGAGCTTGACCAGGCTGCCCTCGGCCTGGCCCACGAGGGCGTACTCGCCCTGGCCGCTCTGGGTCATGCCCAGGTTGACGCAGGCCGACTGCACGCCGGCGCGGCAGTGGGCGCAGGTGTTGTCGCAGTGGCAGAACGGCACGATCACGAAGTCGCCGGGCGCGAAGGACGTCACCTCGGAGCCGACCTCCTCGACGATGCCGATGCACTCGTGGCCGATCGTGTTGCCGGCGGTGATCGGGTTCTCGCCGCGGTAGGGCCACAGGTCGGAGCCGCAGATGCAGCCCGCCGTCACCTTGATGATCGCGTCAGTGGGGGCACCGAGGGTGGGGTCCGGCACCTCGGTGACGCGGATGTCGCCGGGCGCATGGAGAGTCGTGGCACGCATGACCAGCATCCTTGCACTCCCCTGGTTCCGACCCCGCGGCGCGCATGTTTGCGCTATCTCATATGTGAGTTACCGTGAAGATATGGCTACGGACTTCAAAGGTCGGATCGGGCACCTGATCCGCGACGCGCGCAAGCACCGCGGACTCACCCAGCACCAGCTCGCCACCCTCCTCGGGACCAGTCAGAGCGCGATCAACCGCATCGAGAAGGGGCACCAGAACCTCTCCCTCGAGATGCTGGCGCGTATCGGCGAGGCCCTCGACTCCGAGATCGTGGCGCTCGGCGCCGGCCCCACGCACCTGCGGGTCACCGGCCCGACGACGCTGTCGGGCAGCATCGACGTCAAGACCTCCAAGAACGCCGGCGTCGCGCTGCTCTGCGCCTCCCTGCTCAACCGCGGCCGCACCACGCTGCGCAAGGTCGCCCGCATCGAAGAGGTCAACCGGCTGCTCGAGGTGCTCAACAGCCTCGGTGTGCAGACCAAGTGGCTCAACGACGAGAACGACCTCGAGATCATCCCGCCCAAGGAGCTCGACCTCACCCACATGGACGAGGACGCCGCCCGCCGTACCCGCTCGGTGATCATGTTCCTCGGCCCGCTGCTGCACCGCCTCGACACCTTCGACCTGCCCTACGCCGGTGGCTGCAACCTCGGCACCCGCACGGTCGAGCCGCACATGTCCGCACTGCGCCCGTTCGGCCTCGAGGTCAAGGCGACCGAGGGGTCCTACCACGCACAGGTCAACCGGGCGATCGAGCCGGTCCGGCCGATCGTGCTCACCGAGCGCGGCGACACCGTCACCGAGAACGCCCTGATGGCGGCCGCCCTGCACCCCGGTACGACGATCATCCGCAACGCGTCGTCCAACTACATGGTCCAGGACCTCTGCTTCTACCTCCAGCGCCTCGGTGTCGAGGTCCAGGGCATCGGCACCACCACCCTGACCGTCAGCGGCCTGGCCGAGATCAACGTCGACGTCGACTACTCCCCCAGCGAGGACCCGATCGAGGCGATGTCGCTGCTCGCCGCCGCGATCGTCACGAAGTCGTCGATCACGATCCGCCGGGTGCCGATCGAGTTCCTCGAGATCGAGCTCGCGCTGCTCGAGGAGATGGGCCTCAACTACGACCGCACCGACGAGTACGTCGCCGCCAACGGCAACACCCGTCTCGTCGACCTCACCACGCGGCCGTCCGACCTGCATGCGCCGCTCGACAAGATCCACCCGATGCCGTTCCCCGGCCTCAACATCGACAACCTGCCGTTCTTCGCGGTGATCGCCGCGGTGGCCGACGGCCAGACGTACCTCCACGACTGGGTCTACGACAACCGCGCCATCTACCTCACCGACCTCAACAAGCTGGGCGGTCACGTCAAGCTGCTCGACCCGCACCGCGTGATGATCGAGGGACCCACCCACTGGACTGGCGCCGAGCTCATGTGTCCCCCGGCCCTGCGCCCCGCCGTCGTCATCCTGCTCGCGATGCTCGCCTGCCGCGGGACGTCCGTCCTGCGGGGCACCTACGTCATCCACCGCGGCTACGAAGACCTCGCCGAACGCCTCAACGAGCTCGGTGCCTCCATCGAGACGTTCCGCGACATCTGAGTCGTCCGGGGGGTCCGGAGGTCCTGCGGACCTGCGGTTTGGTCACAAACCGCAGAGAATCGCGCCCCCGACGTGAGGTTTGTGACCAAACAACGGGTCCCGCGGGCCTGGCTGGTTCGTTCGCCCCGCGCGGGAGCGGATGCGCGGTTTGGTCACAAACCGCACGTTTCGGCGCCCAGAACCTGCGGTTTGTGACCAAACCGCGTGCCGAACGGCCGCGCACTCAGCTGAAGAGCGTCTCGACCCAGGCGCGGGCGGGGGCCCTGGCGGAGGGGGGTGCTTCGACCATGTCGGCGGTGATGCGGGGCAGCGGGGCGGTGTGCTGGCCGGCGTGGCGGTGCCAGTCGAGCTCGGACTCGATCATCGTCCCGAGGTCGGCGCGGGAGAGGAAGACGCCATGCCCGTCGGGGCACTGGGCCACCTCCCCGTCGCCGAGCGAGCGCGACACCATGGCCACTCCGCAGCGAGGACAGCTGTAGGTCTCCATCCCCCGACGTTAGTCCCGTCGCCCGGCCCCGGTCGGCACGCGCGCCGAGACCCTCCTCACCGGCTCGTCACGTCAGCGACCGGTCCAGACGGGGGTACGCCGCTCGGCGAACGCCGCGACCCCCTCGCGGGCGTCGTCGGAGAGGATCACCGGCGACGCGAGCTCGGTCTGCCGGTCGAACGCCTCGTCCGCGTCCCACGACGGCGACTCGTCGACGATCCGCTTGCCGACGGCCACGCTCAGCGGTGCGTTCGCAGCGATCTCCGCGGCCAGGCTCAGCGCCACCGCCAGGGCCTGACCGCGCGGCGTGACCCGGTTCACGAGACCGAGCTCGGCCAGTCGGGCCGCCCCCATCGGGGCACCCAGCAGCGCCAGCTCCATGGCGATGTTGCGGGGCAGCCGTTCGCGCAGCCGCAGCACGCCACCGGCCGCGGCGGCGAGACCACGCCGTACCTCGGGGATCCCCAGCTCCGCGTCCTCCGCCGCCACGATCAGGTCGGCCGCCAGCGCGAGCTCGCAGCCGCCGGCCAGGGCGCTGCCCTCGATCGCCACGACCAGCGGCTTCGTCGGCGGCCGCCCGGTCAGCCCCAGCGGGCCCCGGCCTGGAGTCAGCGGCAGCTCCCCGCGTGCGGCGGCCTTGAGGTCCATGCCCGCACAGAACGTGTCGCCGGCGCCGGTCAGCACGATCGCCCGCACCCGCGGGTCCGCCTCCGCCGCGTCCACCGCCCGCTCGAGCTCCTCGGCCGTGCGGGCGTCGATCGCGTTGCGCACCTCCGGGCGGTCGAGGGTGATCAGCAGTACGGCGTCGTGCCGCTCGGTGCGCACCGGTGGCCGCGGCGGTGCCGGCAGGTGCGACCCGCGCACGCCGGTCAGCGAGACCGCCTCGCCGTCGACCAGCACCTCGCAGCCGAGCGCGTCGCCGTCCACGAGCACGGCGACCACCTCCGGGTCCGTCGTCCTCACGAGCACCCGCGATCCCGACGGCGTCAGCAGGCTGAGCACGCCCGCCTCGGGCGAGCCGTCGCGGTCGTAGGGGACCGTGTAGGCCTCGACCACCGCCACCCCGTCGTACGACGTGCCGACCGGCCGCCGCGGCGGGTGCGGTACAACCGGCCGCAGGTGCTCGTAGGCGCGCGCCGGCGGGGTGGCGGAGTAGATGCCGAGCGCGTGCTTGGTCGCGTACCAGCCCAGTGACGTGCACAGTCCACGGCTGCTCGGGTCGCCGCGCAGCACCGGCACCAAGGACGCGAGCGCGTGCGTGCCGTAGTTGTTGCCCGGGCCGCCGGCGAAGGTGAGCCCGCCGGTCACGGTCAGCGGCCGCGACTCGTCGTCGACCGGGAGGCCCAGCGCGTCGGCGCCGATCTCGACGGCGGACGGGAAGCAGGCGTAGAGGTCGACGTGGGCGACGTCGTCGATGCCGACCCCGGCGTGCTCCAGCGCGGCCTCACCGAGCGCTGCGATGGCGGGCGAGCGGGAGAGGTCGGCGCGCTCGGAGACGAACCACTCGTCGTGCCCGGACGCGCCGGCGTGCACGAACACCCACCGGTCCTGGGGCACGCCGGCCGCCTCGGCCGCGGCGACGCTGGTGACGATCACGCCGGCGGCCAGGTCGACCTGGAGGTTGGCGCACATCAGCTTCGTGTAGGGCTCCGACACGGCGCGGTTGTCCGGGGTCGCGGTGGCGATGGCGTCGGCGTCGACGGCCGAGGGCGACCACGCGAAGGGGTTGCCGCCGGCCACCTCGGAGAAGCGCGACCACAGCCGCGCGATCGCCGTACGGTGCTCGGCGGGTGCGCGGCCGAGACGCCCGCGGACTGCCGACTCCATCAGCGCGTAGGTGTAGATCGGAGCCCCCAGCCCGACCCCGGTCTCCGCCTCGTTGTTCGGCCGACGATCCACTCCGATCAGACGAGTAGGCGCGTCGCCGTCGGGCTGCCGCGGCCAGTCGAGCGTCACGCCGGTGCGCTGCGCCCACGCGAGCGTCGAGCCCGCCTCGGCGCCGCTGAGCAGCACCACCTGCGCGCGCCCCTCGACGACCTCCTGCGCGGCGTCGTTGACGACGAGCTGGCCGCCGTCGCCGCCGTACGGGCTGGACTGCACGGTCTCCTCCGGGCGCGCACCGACCTCGTCGGCGACGAGCGCGGCCTGGTCGCCGTAGGTCCAGGACGCGCTGGGTACGGCGTACACCAGGTCGGCGGCCGCCAGCAGGTCTGTCGTGGCCCCGCTGTCGGCCAGCGCCGCGCGCAGAGCCGCGGCCGACAGGGCCACGGGGTCGCGGCCGGCGTCGGGCTCGCGCTGCACGACCTGTCCGACCCCGACCACCACCGGCGTCGACGGGTCGAGCTCGCGCCCGGTGGCGACGTGCAGCACCCGTGCCGCCGACAGTCGCAGCCGGGGCGACGTCGCGCCCGAGAGGGACGACGTCAGGGCCGTCAGCGAGTCGTGCAGCGCCCGCTCCAGGCTGCGTACGGCGGTCGACCCGATCGGTCCGCGCACGGGAGCCCCGTCGAGCGCGGCGTCCAGGCGGACCGTCGACCCGGTGCCGTGGCCGGACACCGTGGCCCACAGGCCGAGGGTGATCCCCATCGGCCCGGTGCCCCGCAGGGCGAAGCCCGCCTCGCCGGCCGCGGTGACCGTCCAGCGCGCCTCGGCCGGGATGTCCATGAGCAGGATCTGCTGCGCGAAGCTGTCGCCGACCGACAGGGTCGCCGGGACCTCACCGCGCCAGCTCGAGTGGATGGTCAGCCAGTCCGCGACCTGGCCGAGGTCGTGCAGCCGCGCCACCACCTCGTCGGGCGCCGCGGTGCAGTCCTGCTGGGCGTGGACGTGCCGGGGGAAGTCCGTGACCCCGTCCGGAGCCGGCAGCTCCTCCCCCACCACGACCTGGCCGCCCACTCCCCCGCGGCCGCTGACCTGGCCGAGCAGGCTGCGCCGGAGCTCGGGGCTGCGGGCGGCGCGGCCGGCCACGGACGCCAGGGCGGCGCCCTGGCGCAGGCCGCGACGCAGGTTGCTGAGAGGGGTGCTCCGGGTCATCGACACACTTTCCGTACGTTTGGACTGTTTCTTCCATTGTGCCCTACCCGTCCCCTACCGTGGACACATGCCCACCGCTCCCGTCCGCCGTACGCAGGGCCGACGGACGCAGGGCGAGCGGACCGCCGCGACCCGGGCCCGACTGCTCGACGCCACCTTCGAGTCCGTCCTGGACCGCGGGTGCGCCGCGACCACGATCGCGGAGGTCCAGCAGCGCGCGGGCCTGGCCCGCGGCACTCTGTTGCACCACTTCCCGACGCGGGCGTCCCTGATGCTGGGCGTCGTCGAGGACGTCGCCGCGCGCCGCCTCGGCGTGCTCGCGCAACCGGCGTCGGGAGGGTGGCCAGAGGCCGTCGCGATCGTGCGCAGCGACCTGGAGAGCCCCGTGTTCCTCGTGGTCCTCGAGCTCTGGGTCGCCGCCCGCACCGACCCCGACCTGCGCGACGCACTGGTGCCCGTGGAGCGGGTCGTCTTCGAGTCGGTGCACCGCGCCGTCACCGACGTCGTCGGCACCGACGACCCCCGGGTGCCGACGCTGGTGCAGTTCACGATCGACCTGCTCACCGGCGCCACGATGACCGGGCTGCTCCACCACGACCGGGCCGCGCACGAGCTGCTCGTACGCCGCTGGGTCGCCGCCCTGGGCGTGCTGCTCGGCGAGGCCGACGCCGACTCCTGGCTCTGAGTCTCGCCAGTCCCCCCGAAATGGCCCCGCGTAGGTGAATACTGCATCCGTGACGTCGCCGACCACCGGGTTCGCCTACCTCGACGAGGTGCTCCGGCAACCCGGTTCGGTGCTCGCGTTCGCCCACCGCGGCGGGGTCTACCACCCCGAGATCGAGGGCCTGGAGAACACCGTGGCGGCCTTCAAGCACGCGGTGGCGCTCGGCTACGACTACCTCGAGACCGACGTCCACGTCACCCGCGACGGCGTCCTGCTCGCGTTCCACGACGACGTGCTCGACCGGGTCACCGACCAGGTCGGCGCGCTCGCCGAGACGACGTTCGCCGACGTGCGCACCGCCCTGATCGGCGGCCGGGAGCAGGTGCCCACGCTGGCCACGCTCTTCGACGAGTTCCCCGACGCGCGGTTCAACATCGACCTCAAGTCCGACGGCGCGGTGCCGGCCCTCGTCGACTTCATCACCGCTCGCGACGCCCACGACCGCGTCCTGGTCGGCTCCTTCTCGCGCCGCCGTCTCGCCGAGTTCCGCCGGCTGACGCACGGGCGGGTCCCGACCTCGGCGCACCCCGTCGAGGTGGTCGCCTTCCGTGTCCTGCCGAGCGGCCACCTGGCCAACTGGCTCACCCGGGGCCGGGTCGCGGCCCTCCAGATCCCCCACCGGCGCCGCCGGTGGGTCATCGCAACACGGGGGCTCGTACGCCGTGCCCACGCGGTCGGCCGGCACGTCCATGTCTGGACAGTCGACACCCCCAGCGAGATGAGGGAGCTCCTCGACCGTGGCGTCGACGGGCTGTTCACTGACCGCACCGATGTGCTCAAGGCCGTGCTCGAGGAGCGCGGCCAATGGAGGGAGACCGCATGACGACGCAGTCAGTTGCCGATCTCGGACCGCTCAACCGGGCCAAGGAGCAGAAGGCCTGGTACTGGTACGACTGGGCCAACAGCGCCTACGTCACCACGATCGCGACGGTGCTGTTCGCGCCGTACCTCACCTCGATCGCCGAGAAGGCCGCCTGCGGCTTCGTCACCGACGAGGACAAGGGCCTCAAGTGCAGTGAGAACCTCCAGGTCCTCGGCCTCGGGATCTCCCCCGGCTCGCTGGTGTTCTACGTCGTCACCGTCGCCACCATCTTCTCCGCGCTCGTGCTGCCGATCGTCGGCGCGATGGCCGACCGCTCGGCGAAGAAGAAGAACATCATGGCCGGCTTCGCGTGGGTCGGCAGCGCGGCCGCGGCCTGCATGTTCTTCGTGACCGGCGACAACTGGCAGCTCGGCGTGCTGCTCCTCTTCATCGCCAACATCTGTCTCGGCTCGTCGCTGGTGGTCTACGACGCGATCCTGTGCGAGATCGCCGAGCCCGACGAGCGCGACCGGGTCTCCTCGCGCGGTTGGGCGATGGGCTACCTCGGCGGCGGCCTGCTCCTGGCGGTCAACCTCGCCGTGGTCACCTTCCACGAGGAGCTGGGCATGAGCACCGGTATGGCGGTGCGGGTGAGCATGGTCTCCGCGGCAGTGTGGTGGGCGGCGTTCACGTTCATCCCCTACCGCGGCATCCGCAACCGAGAGCCGGTCGCGGTCGAGCGCGAGCCCGGCGGGCTGGTCCGCCAGAGCTTCGGCCAGCTCGGCGCGACGCTCAAGGACATGCGCAACTACCCGATGACGCTGACCTTCCTGCTCGGCTACCTCTTCTACAACGACGGCATCCAGACGGTCATCGCGTCGGCGTCGATCTACGGCGAGAAGGAGCTCGGGTTCAGCACCTCGGTGCTGATCGCCACGATCCTGCTGGTGCAGTTCGTCGCGTTCTTCGGGGCCCTGCTGTTCGGCAAGCTCGCCGCCAAGCGCGGCAGCCGCAAGGTGATCCTCGGTGGCCTGGTCGTGTGGATGGTCATCGTCACGGTCGGCTACTTCATCCCGGAGAAGAACGTCGGCATGTTCCTCGGCCTGGCCGTCGGCATCGGTCTCGTGCTCGGCGGCACCCAGGCTCTGTCGCGCTCGTTCTTCAGCCAGCTCATCCCCCGGGGACGCGAGGCGGAGTACTTCTCGCTCTACCAGGCCTGCGAGCGCGGCACGAGCTGGCTGGGCACCCTGGTCTTCGGTGTGGTCCACCAGCTCACCGACTCCTACCGACCGGCCATCTTCGCCCTGATCATCTTCTTCGTCGTCGGTGGCGCCCTGCTCTACAGGGTCGACCCGCAGCGCGGCATCCGCGAGGCCGGCAACCAGGTCCCCCAGGTCGTGTGACCCGGGTGTGACCTGCCGCACCCGCGACTAGCGACATACCGGGGGTTTGTCCCGCAATTGCCGGAATCTTTGCCCGCCTCGCTAACGTTGAAAGAAGCGAAGGTCACGTGCCGTCGCGCGCCGGAGGGTTTTCACCGGGGCGCCAGATGGGTACTTGACCTCGGAGAAGGTTTTCACGGGGCAACAAGACGTTTGGAGGTGCCTCATGGCTGAGCGCACATTGCGCGGCGCACGACTCGGAGGCCAGAGCTTCGAGGACGAGCGCGGGATCGAGTTCGCGGCTCGTCAGCAGGTCGGATACCGGTGTCCACAGGGCCACGTCTTCGAGATCACCATGTCGGTCGAGGCCGACGTACCGGCGATCTGGGAGTGCCCGCGCTGTGGCGCGGAGGGCCTGAGCACCGACGGCATCGAGAAGGTGGTGAAGGCCGAGAAGCCGGCCCGCACCCACTGGGACATGCTGCTGGAGCGCCGCTCCGAGAAGGAGCTCGAAGACATCCTCAAGGAGCGTCTCGAGCTGCTGCGTGGCGGCGAGATCGGTCCGGCGCACCTGCACCGGGCCACCAAGAAGCGCAAGGCCACTGCCTGAGGCCTGTCAGGCTTGCTCGCCCCGATCCGGTACGCCGGGTCGGGGCGAGTCGCATTTCACGACCCGGCCGACGGGTCCTCCACGACGTCGCCGCGGACCACGGGCCCTTGCGGGCCGGCACCCGGGCCGCGCCCGGTCTCGCCGAGGGTGGCGACGACGACGCGGCGGGTGACGAAGCCGGTCAGCAACCGCCGGAAGGCGGGTCGGGTGACCGGCAGGATCAACAGGATGCCGAACGCGTCGGTGACGAAGCCCGGGCTGAGCATCAGGGTGCCGCCAACCAGGATCAGCGCCCCGTCGGCGAGCTCGCGCGCCGGCATCCGGCCGCTGTTGATCGCGGTGGTCAGCGCGCGCCACGCCCGGCCGCCCTCACGCCTGATCAGCCAGCTGCCGATGATGCTGTCGACGACGAGCAGCAGGATCGTCCACCACGCGCCGATCACCTGGCCGACCTGGATCAGGACGTAGATCTCCAGCAGCGGTACGACGATCAGCGCGACGACGAGCAGCCAGCCCAGGCGTCCGCGCCGACGGGGGCTCATCGCCGGACCCCTCGTGGGCCGCCCCGCCCGCGCCGCCAGGCACGGCGTACCTGGTCGCGGCGCTCCTTCACGCCCCACCAGGTGATGTGCTTGAGCGACTCGGTGGCGATGTCGGGCGTCATCTTGGACGCGCCACGCACCCGCTCGACGAACTCGATCGGCACCTCCCGCACGGTCAGCCCGGCGCACAGGGTGCGGTAGGCGAGGTCGCTCTGGAAGACGTAGCCGGTGGAGCGCACCTGGTCGAGGTCGATCTTCTCCAGGGTGCTGCGCCGGAAGAGCCGGTAGCCGGCGGTGGCGTCCCGGACGCCGATGCCGAGCAGCACGCGGACGTAGAGGTTGCCTCCTCGGGAGAGCAGCTCACGCGACCTGGGCCAGTTGACCACCGACCCACCGGTGATCCAGCGCGACCCGATCACCAGGTCGGCCTCGCCCAGCGCGTCGAGGAGACGGTGCAGCTCTTCGGGCTGGTGCGACCCGTCGGCGTCCATCTCGCCGATCACGTCGTACCCCTCGGCGAGCGCCCACCGGAAGCCTGCGATGTAGGCCGCACCCAGGCCCTCCTTGGCCCGGCGGTGCAGTACCTGCACCTGCGGGTCCGCCGCGGCGATCCGGTCGGCGATCTCCCCGGTGCCGTCGGGAGAGCCGTCGTCCACCACGAGCACGTCGACCTGCGGCTCGGCGACGCGCAGGCGCTCCACGATCCAGGCGAGGTTGTCGGCCTCGTTGTAGGTCGGCACGACGACCACAATGCGTCCGAGCGCGTCGATGCTCATGAGAGAACCTTGTCGTGGGTCGTGTCGGTCGGGGCGGGTTCGGGCTCCGGCAGGGTGCTCCTCCGACGATACGGGAGCGCGCCCAGCAGCAGTCCGACAAGCGTCAGGACGGTGCACACTCGCCCCGGCCAGGCGCCCAGGCGGACCCCCGGGGTCACCGCGGTGGCCAGGCCCACCTCCTCCACGAGCACGGTCGTGGTGCGCGGGTCGGCGACGGCCACCACCTCGCCGTCGGGCGCGATCACGCCCGAGACGCCGTTGGGCGACGCGACGGCCAGCCAGCGCCCGGTCTCGATCGCCCGGAGCCGGGTGATCGCGAACTGCTGGTCGATCTGGTCGGTGAAGATGAAGCTGGCGTTGCTCGTCTGCACGGTCAGCAGCTCGGCACCCCGGGTGACCTGGTCGAAGATGCCGTCGTCGTAGGCGATGTCGAAGCAGATCGAGTCGGCGACGCTGATCCCCGCCACCTGCAACGGCGTCTTCCGGGTGCCGCTCAGCATGTCGCGCGGGACCAGCGCGAGCTTGCCGAAGGTGCCCGTGAGGTAGCGCCGCAGCGGGATGTACTCGCCGTAGGGCACGGGGTGGCGCTTGGTGTAGCGGTCACCGGCGCCGGTCACGGGGTCCCAGACGATGCCCTGGTTGAGCACGTGGTCAGGCCCGGAGTCGACCATCGCTCCCACCAGGATGGGGACCCCGATCGCGGCCGAGGCCTCGCGGATCCCGGCGTTGACGGTCTCGTCGCGGAACGGGTCGCTGGCCGTCGAGTTCTCCGGCCACAGCACGAAGTCGGGTTGCGGCTGGCTGCCCGCGCCGACGGCCGCGGCCAGGTCGACGGTCGCGTCGACGTGGTTCTGGGTGACCTGCTGGAAGTCGTAGAGGATGTCGTTGCCCGGGCCGGGCACGTTGCCCTGCACGACAGCGACCGTGGCGGTCCCCGTCTGCTCGAGCTCGTACGGCGCCAGGGCCGGCAGCAGCGCCAGCGCCACGAGCCCGACGGTCACCGCACCGGCCACCAGGCGCTCGCGGTCGCGGGCGACCACGACCCAGGCGAGCAGTGCCCCCATCGCGGCGAGCAGCAGGCTGACGCCGACCGACCCGACGTAGGGCAGGGCGGGGGCGAGCGGGGTGTCGACGACCGCGAACGACAGCCGGCCCCAGGGCATCCCGCTGAACGGCCAGCCGCTGCGGAGCACCTCCACGGCCACCCAGGCGGCAGCGAGCCAGGCCGGCCACAGGCGGCGCCGGTGCAGGGCCGCGGTCACCGAGCCGAGCACGCCGTAGAACAGCGCCTCGATCCCCGCCAGCGCCAGCCAGGCGTCGAGGCCGATGGACTCGCGCATCCAGTAGATGTGGGTGAAGTAGAAGCCGACGCCGAACGCGAGACCGGGCAGCCAGCCGGAGCGGGCCCGCAGTCCGCGGGTCGTGAGGAACAGGGCGCCGACGGCGAACGGCACGATCCATGGCAGAGCCACCGGCTCGAAGGCGAGGGACAGAGTCAGGCCTGCGGCCAGCGCGAGGAAGGTCCGCAGCAGCACACGGTGAAAACTACCGGGTCGGCGGGCAGGTCACTGCCCTGGCGCTGGTGGCAGGTCCGGAAAGGCCCCGGGCTCCTTCGGCCATCCCGGGAAACGACTGGCTGCCGAGGCCAGGAAGTTCTCTAGGGGGCTGGGGGCCTTTCCGGGTCCGCTCTCGCGGGAGCGGACCGACCTCCGCGAACCACGTCGGACAGGTGAGTGGCGCCTTCACCCTCCGACCCGGTCACTCGGACGTCGGTTCGCCGGCCACGATCTGCGTGAGCGGACGGCGTACAGTTTCGTCTCTTCGCGCCGGGTGTCAACCGGCCACTGACCTGCGCAAATGCGTGAACGCGCAGGTCAGCGCGATGCTCTGCGTTCCGCAAAAGTTCACACTATTTCCGGGCCCGACGGCGTGTCGCGTCGCGGCACGCCGGATCAGGGGACGACGACCGTACCGGTGGCAGTCGTGGCGACCAGCGGCTGCGCCAGGAAGGTCGCCGCGCCGGGCTGCTGGGGAGTGGCCGCACC
This sequence comes from Nocardioides szechwanensis, assembly GCF_900103935.1. Lineage (GTDB taxonomy): Bacteria > Actinomycetota > Actinomycetes > Propionibacteriales > Nocardioidaceae > Nocardioides > Nocardioides szechwanensis. The sequence goes on along the minus strand of NZ_FNIC01000001.1, from coordinate 919,127 downwards.
GCGCGCGACGACGAGCACCGCGAGCTCCAGGACCCGCGACCTGGTGCCGACGCGGGTCAGCTCGCAGGTGACCTCCACGACGTCGCCGGCCCGCACCGGGGCCAGGAACTGGACGTCGGAGTAGGACGCGAACAGCCCCTCGTCGCCGTCGCTGAGGATGCACATCTCGGTGGCGACGTCACCGAACAGCCCGAGGCTGTAGGCCCCGTCGACGAGGTTGCCGGCGTAGTGGGCGTGGGAGTAGGGGACGTAGCGGCGGTGGACCACGCGGGTCCCGACCTCGGCTGCCATCAGGACGCCTTCCGTTGGGTGGTCAAGCGGTGCACAAGGTACGACGCCACCTCGCCCGGCGTCGTACCCCGGGAGAACACGCGGTCGACGCCGAGCTCCTCGGCCATGGACTCGTCGAAGCGGGGGCCGCCGACGATCAGCAGCGGGCGCCGGTCGGTGGGGTAGGACTCGCGGAACGCCGCGGACATCTCGCGGGTGTTGAGCAGGTGGGCGTCGCGCTGGGTGACGACCTGGGAGACGAGCACGGCGTCGGCCTTCTCCTCGCGGGCGCGCTCGACGAGCTGCGGCACGGAGACCTGGGCGCCGAGGTTGACCACCTTCAGCTCGCGGTAGTACTCCAGCCCCTTCTCCCCCGCGAACCCCTTGATGTTGAGGATCGCGTCGATGCCGACCGTGTGGGCGTCGGTGCCGATGCACGCGCCGACCACGGTCAGGCGGCGGCGCAGCGCGCGCTTGATCGAGGCGTTGGCCTCCTTGGGGGTCAGCAGCGGGTAGTCGCGCTCCACGACCACCACCTTGCTGGTGTCGACCAGGTGGTGGACCCGGCCGTAGACCACGAAGAACGTGAAGTCGGGGCCCATCGGCTTGGCGTGCACGACCAGCGCGGGGTCCATGCCCATCTTGTTGGCCAGCTGGGCGGCGGCGCCCTCGGCGAGCTTCGCCTGGTCGCCCAGCGACGAGATCGGCAGCGTGAAGCTGATCTGCACCATGCCGTCGCCGGTGGTGTCGCCGTAGGGGCGGACGATGTGCGGCTCCGGAGCGGTGGTCAAAGCGTTCTCCTCTTCTTTTCGCGCTTCGGTTCCTGAGGAGGTTGCGAAGCAACCGTCTCGAAGGGCTCCTCCAGGATCTCGGACGCGGGGTTGTAGTAGACGCTGGACTTCTTGGCCACGCCGTCGAGGCCTCGGCCCCGGTCGGCGGGGCGCTTCATCAGGCCGAAGGTGCCGTCGGCGATCGCGTCCAGGAGGCCGTTGTCATGCTCGAGGATCCGGTCGAGCAGGTCGATCGACTCCCCCAGCACCTGGCGGGCGCGGTTGGCGATGAAGCCGTCGGGCTCCGGGCGGAAGTCCTCGTGGAGGTTGCCGGCGGCGTTCATGACGTAGCGGACGTTCTGGAGCGCGAGGTCGCGGTCGGAGATCCACGGCGTCACGACCGCCTCTGTCATCATCCCGACCAGCAGGATGCCCTGGCCGGTGAGCGCCCCGACCAGGTTGAAGAAGCCGTCGAGGAGGTAGCCGCGGAAGACGTCGCCGGTCATGTGCCGGGTCGGGGGCATCCACTTGAGGGGCGCGTCGGGGAACAGCTCGCGGGCGAGCAGCGCGTGGGCCAGCTCCATCCGGAACGAGTCGGGCACCTCGGGGTCGATCTCGAAGGCGTGGCCCAGGCCGAGCTGCCAGTCCTCGAGGCCGGCCTCCTTGGCGAAGTACTCGTTGAGGAGCTGGCTGGTGGTGACCGTGTGGGCGGCCTCGATGGCGTCGGCGGTGGTGAGGTAGTTGTCCTCACCGGTGTTGATGATGATCCCGGCCCGGGCGTGGACCTGGCGGCTGAAGCGCTGGTCGACGAAGGTGCGCACCGGGTTGATGTCGCGGAAGAGGATCCCGTACATCGAGTCGTTCAGCATCATGTCGAGGCGCTCGAGCCCGGCGAGGGCCGCGATCTCGGGCATGCAGAGGCCGGAGGCGTAGTTGGTGAGCCGGATGTAGCGGCCCAGCTCCTTGCCCGACTCGTCGAGCGCGGCCCGCATCAGCCGGAAGTTCTCCTGGGTGGCGTAGGTGCCGGCGAAGCCCTCGCGGGTGGCGCCCTCGGGCACATAGTCGAGCAGGCTCTGCCCGGTGGAACGGATCACCGCGATCACGTCGGCGCCCTCGCGGGCGGCCTGCTGGGCCTGCGGGATGTCCTCGTAGATGTCGCCGGTGGCGACGATCAGGTAGATCCAGGGCTTGCGGGGCGCGTCGCCCTGGCGCTTGATCAGGCGGTCGCGCTCGACCCGGCGCTGGTCGATCCGCTTGATGCCGCGCGCGACCTGCTTGCGGGAGGCGGTGCGGGCGCGGACGGCGTCCTTGCCCTCGGGGAGGCGGAACGTCACGGAGCCGGCCGAGGCCTTCTGGGCCAGGGACGACAGGTCTTCGGCCTCGCCGCGCACGAGTGCGTCCCAGACCGGCAGGGCGACGCCGTGCTCGAGCCCGGTGTCGGCGCGGACCACGTCCATCAGCCGGTTGACCCAGGGGGTGCCCTCGGCGTCGGCGCCCTCGAGGCCGGCCAGGCGCAGCGTGGCGCGCTCGACGGCCACCGTCGTGTGCTGCTCGGCGAGCTTGACGATCGGGCGCCCGGCCTTCTTGGCCAGCGCGCGCGCCTTGCGGACGGTGGCCGGGTCGAGGTCGAGCTTGGTGCGGCGCTTGGAGGTGCGGCCGGTGGTGCTCATCCGAGCCTGCTCTCGAACAGGGCGCGTACGCCGTCGTGCTCGCGCAGCAGCTGCAGCGCGAGGTCGGCGTGGCCGGGGACGTAGCCGTTGCCGACCAGCATGGTGACGTCGGCCGCCAGTCCCTCGGCGCCGAGCGCGGCCGCGGAGAACGACGTGGCCATGGAGAAGAAGACGACCGTGCCGCGGTCGGCGGTGGACAGGATCGCGCCGCCCTCGCAGCCGGGTACGTCGACGCAGACGACGGTGACGTCGGCGGGGCCACCGGCCTTCTCGACGGCGTCGCGCAGCGCGATCGGGTCGCGGGCGTCGGCCACCACGACCTCGTCGGCCAGCCCGGCGGCTCGCAGCCGAGCTGCCTCCTCCTCGTGGGGCACGATCCCGATCAGGCGGCGGGCGCCGGCCCGGCGCGCAGCCGCGAGGCTGAGCGAGCCGGACTTGCCGCCGCCACCGATCACGGCCACCGTCGGCCGGTCGTAGCCGCTCACGACGCGGTGGGTCAGCGCGGGCGCCCCACACACGTCCATCACCGACAGGCTCACCTCGGCGGGCAGGTCGTCGGGGATGACCGCCGCGATGGAGCGGCCGAACAGGACGGCGTACCCACGGCAGGGGACCTGCTCGTCGCGACCGTCCCAGTCGTCGAGGCCGTCCTCGATCACCAGCGGGGTCAGGGTCAGCGAGACCAGGGTGGTGACCCGGTCGCCCACCGTGAGGCCGAGCGGGGAGTCGGGGCCGACCTCCTCGACCACGCCGACCAGCATGCCGCCGGAGCCGGTCTCGGGGTTTTGCATCTTGCCGCGCGCCGCGACGATGGCGACCACCTCGGCCCTGATCGCGTCGCGGTCTCCCCCGTGCTTGCGCTCGAGCTGGCGGAAGGAGGCGGCATCGAGGTTGAGGCGCTCCACGCGGATGCGCACCTCGTCGGGCCACAGCTCGCGGCGGGTGTCGAGACGCTCGGCCGCCTGCGGCAGCACGACGGCGTCGTCGAGGACGCGGTGTAGACCGGTCGGATCGCCGTTGCGACGAGTCATTGCAGAGAGTCCTCCGGTTGGCACATACTTCTAACAGGAGATCATCCGGCGCGTTGATGTGCACACCGGACGATCTCCGCCTAGTCTGGCAGAGCGGTTCGTCGCCGTACAACCGACGCGCCGCCTCTCTGACACCCACGGCCCTACCGCCACTCCTACTTCCGCCCGCAGGAGCGACCATGAGCATCGAGACGTCCATCGACCTGGTGACCGGTCAGCCCTACCCGTACCGGCGGGTGGAGCTCGTCGAGCCCGACTGGACCCGGTTCCCGGGCTGGCGTGAGGTGACGCCGATGGAGTGGGCCTCGGTGCAGTGGCAGCGCGCTCACTGCGTCAAGAACGTCCGCCAGCTGCGCGAGCTGATGGGCGACCTCGTCGACGAGCGGTTCTACGCCGACCTCGAGCGCGACCAGGCCGAGCGGGCCACCATGTCGATGCTCGTGCCGCCGCAGATGATGAACACCATGCTCCCGGGCGTCGTGCCCGGCGGTCCCGGCTCGCTGACCGAGGCGCTCTACGCCGACCCGGTGCGCCACTACATGATCCCGGTGTTCTCGGACCGTCGTACCGACTGGTCCTCGCACCCGCACGCCACCCGCGACTCGCTCCACGAGCACGACATGTGGGTCGCCGAGGGTCTCACCCACCGCTACCCCACCAAGGTGCTGGCCGAGCTGCTGCCGACCTGCCCGCAGTACTGCGGCCACTGCACCCGGATGGACCTCGTCGGCAACTCGACGGCCGTCATCGACAAGCTCAAGTTCACCGCCAAGCCGGCCGACCGGCTCGACTCGATGATGGACTACCTGCGCCGTACGCCGTCCGTGCGCGACGTCGTGGTCTCCGGCGGCGACGTCGCCAACATGCCGTGGCCCCGCCTCGAGGACTTCCTCACGCGCCTGCTCGAGATCGACAACATCCGCGACATCCGGCTCGCCACCAAGGCGCTGGTGGGTCTCCCCCAGCACTGGCTCCAGCCCGACGTCCGCGAGGGCATGACCCGGGTGGCCTCGGTGGCGCGCGCTCGCGGTGTGTCGATCGCGATCCACACGCACGCCAACCACGCCAACTCGATCACCCCGCTGGTGGCCGAGGCGTCGCGGGCGATGCTCGAGGCCGGCGTGCGCGACGTACGCAACCAGGGCGTCCTGCTCAACGGCGTCAACGCCGACCCGCACGTCCTGCTCGACCTGTGCTTCCGCCTGCTCGACGGCGCGCAGATCATGCCCTACTACTTCTACATGTGCGACATGATCCCGTACTCGGAGCACTGGCGGGTCTCGGTCGCTGACGCCCAGCGGCTGCAGCACCACATCATGGGCTACTTGCCGGGCTTCGCGACCCCGCGGATCGTGTGCGACGTCCCGTTCGTCGGCAAGCGCTGGGTGCACCAGCTGGCGTCGTACGACGAGGTGCGCGGCATCTCGCACTGGACCAAGAACTACCGGACCTCGATCGAGGCGACCTCGGAGGACGCCCTGTCCCGGACCTACGAGTACTACGACCCCATCCACACCCTCCCCGCCGAGGGCCAGGCCTGGTGGGCCGAGCACGCCGACCTCGACTCCTCCGCCCTCAAGGCGGCCGAGGTCGCCGAGGCCTCCCGCCGGATGGCCGCGCTCCAGGCCTACTGACCCAGCACGTCGCAGGCCCTCGGACCTGCGGTTTGTGACCAAACAACGCACCGCAGGCCCCTGGACCTGCGGTTTGTGACCAAACCGCAGCCGCCGGCGGCCGCGGTCAGGTGACCGGGCGACCTTCGTACGGCGTGGACAGCACGATCGTGGTGCGCGTGGAGACGTTGGCGGCGGCGCGGATGCGCGCGAGCAGGTCTTCGAGGCTGGTCGGCGTGGGCACCCGGATCTTGAGGATGTAGGACTCCTCGCCGGCCACGGACCAGCACGACTCGATCTCGGGGATGTGCCGCAGCCGCTCAGGTGAGTCGTCAGGCTGTGACGGGTCGATCGGACGGATCGAGATGAACGCCGTGAGCGGCAGCCCGATCTCGTCGTGGTTGATCGTGGCGCCGTAGCCCAGGATCAGCGAACGTTGCTCCAGCCGCTTGACCCGCTGGTGCACCGCCGAGGTCGACAGGCCGGTCGCCTTGCCCAGGTCGGTGAAGGACATCCGCCCGTCCCGGGCCAGCAGCTCGAGGATCTTGCGGTCGGTTGCCTCGAGATCTGACGTCGCCACGCGCACAGACTAGACCCAGACGCGTGGCAGGATGCCGAGCGTGACCAGCCCGCAGACCGACAGCTCCCCCGGCCGCCTGATGCTGCTCGACACCGCGTCCATGTACTTCCGGGCGTTCTTCGGGGTGCCCGAGATCCTCGCTCCGGACGGTACGCCGGTCAACGCCGTGCGCGGGCTGCTCGACTTCATCTCCCGCCTCGTGGAGCAGTACCGCCCCACCGACCTCGTCTGCTGCTGGGACAACGACTGGCGCCCGCAGTGGCGCGTCGACCTGCTGCCGACGTACAAGGCGCACCGGGTGGTCGCCGAGGTGGAGGTCGCACCCGACGTGGAGGAGGTGCCCGACCCGCTGCAGGTCCAGGTCCCGATCATCCTCGAGGTGCTCGAGGCCTTCGGGATCCGTGTCATCGGCGCTGATGGGTACGAGGCCGACGACGTCATCGGGACGCTGGCCACCGGCGCCGGCCAGCCGGTCGACATCGTCACCGGCGACCGCGACCTCTTCCAGCTCGTCGACGACGCGACGGACGTGCGCGTGCTCTACATCGCCCGCGGCGTCGGCAACCACGAGCGCGTGACCAATGACTGGGTGCGGGCGAAGTACGGCATCGACGCCCGGCAGTACGCCGACTTCGCCACGCTGCGTGGGGACGCCTCCGACGGGCTCCCCGGCGTACCGGGGGTGGGCGAGAAGACCGCCGCCACCTTGCTGGGCCGGTTCGGCGACATGGACGGCATCATCGCCGCCGCGCACGACCCGGAGGCCGAGCTCGGGCCGGGCCCGCGCGGCAAGATCAAGGCCGCCGCCGACTACCTCGAGGTTGCCCCGATGGTGGTCGCGGTGGCCCGCGACATCGACCTGGACCGCAACGACCTGGCGCTCCCCTCCTCGCCTGCCGACCCCGCCCGGGTCGCGGCGCTGGCCGAGCGCTTCGGGCTCGAGAGCCCGGCACAGCGGCTGCGGGCCGTCCTGGCCGGCTAGCGAGGCGCCGTACGGTGGACGGCATGTCCCACATCGCCATCGTCGGGGGCCACGGAGCCGTGGCCCGCCACCTGCTGCACGACCTGCGCCGCTCCGAGCACAACCCGGTCGCGCTCGTGCGCAACGCGGCCTACCGGGCCGACTTGGAGGGCCGGGGCGCCGAGGTGCGGCTCCTCGACATCGAGCGGGAGGGCCCCGACGCCTTCGCCGCGGCGTTCGAAGGCTGTACGGCGGTCGTCTTCGCCGCCGGCGGCGGACCGGACGGCAACATCACGCGCAAGCGAACGGTCGATCTCGAGGGCTCACTGAAGTCCATCGAGGGCGCCCGGCTGGCGGGCATCGACCGCTTCGTCCAGATCTCCGCGATCGACGTCGACAACGCGGTCCCCGACGGTACGAGCGAGGTGTGGGCGGCGTACGTCGCGGCGAAACGCGACGCCGACCGCGCGCTGCGGGACAGCGGCCTGGCCTGGACCATCCTGCGCCCCGGTCGCCTCACCGACGAGCCCGCCACCGGCCTGGTCTCCCTCGGCGACGGCGTGCCCCGCGGCGACGTCACCCGCGCGGATGTCGCCGCCGTAGTTGCCGCCGTACTCGACCACGACGCCTCCGTGGGGCACCAGTGGAACCTCGTCAACGGCACCACCCCCGTCCACGAGGCACTCGCCGCCCTCACGGACTGACCCGGCTCCCCTGGGCGGGTCGTCGACCCGTCGTTTGGTCACAGACAACATGTCTGCGGCCCGATTTCATGCGGTTTGTGACCAAACCGCATGCCCCCGGATGCGAGTCCCGCGCGGAGCGGCAGCTCACCAGAGTCGCCGTTTGGTCACAGACCGCACGTTTTCGGCCTCCCGGGCTGCGGTTTGTGACCAAACCGCGGCTCCCAGGAGCCGCCAGCCTCACTCCCCCAGCGCGGAGTAGGCGACGACGCCACGGCGCAGACGCTGTACGACGTCACGGGCGGTGGCGCGCAGGGGCGAGTCGCCGGCGGCGTCAGCTACCTGGCCGGCGAGGTCGAGCAGCTGCTTCATCCAGCGTACGAAGTCGCCGGCGGCCAGGCCCATGCTGTCGGGGCCGCCGAGCACCTCGTCGAGGTCGTCGCCCTCGGCCCAGCGGTAGGCGATCCACGCGAACCCGAGGTCGGGCTGGCGCAGGAAGTCGAGGTGGTGGGCGCGCTCGAGGCCGTCGAGCTCGGCCCAGAGGCGCACCATCTCCGCGACGACGGGCTTGACCGGTCCGCCCGGGAGCCGGGGGGCGCTGGCGTCGTCGGGGCGGCGCGCCTCGAAGACGAGGGTCGAGAGCACGGCGGCCAGCGCAGACGGCGACAGGTCGTCCCAGAGCCCGCGGCGCAGGCACTCGGCCGCGACGAGGTCCATGTCGGAGTAGATCCGCATCAGGTGCCGCCCGCGCGGCGTGATGTCGTCGCCCTCGAGGTAGTCCAGGGCGGTCAGTACGTCGCACACGCGGTCGAACTGCCGGGCCACCGTGTTGGTGCGCTGCTCGACGCGGCGCTTGAGCGTGGCGGCGTCACGGTGCAGCTTGAACCACCGGTCGGCCCACCGCGCGTGCTCCTCGCGGTCGGGGCAGCCGTGGCAGGGGTGCGCCTTGAGCTCGGCGCGCAGCACCCCGATCTCCTCCTCCAGCGCGGGCGGCAGCCCGGCCCCGGACCGCCGTCCGGTCGCGGACGGTGGCGGCGGGGTGAGGTCGTGGGTGCGCGAGCGCAGCGCCTGGGCCAGGTCGCGCCGCATCTGGGGGTTGCGGGCGTTGAACGACTTGGGCACCTTCAGCCGCGCGAGCGACACCACCGGCGACGGGAAGTCGAGCATCGCGAGCCGCCGCGCCTGCCGGTCGGCGGTCACGACGTACGGCCGGGGCCCCTCCGGCGAGTAGCCCGGGTCGACCACGACGGCGAAACCGGCGAACTTGCCGGCCGGCACCTGGATCACGTCGCCCACCTTGAGCTCGGCGAGCGAGGCGAGCGCCTCGTCGCGCCGGTCGGCCCGGCGGGCCTTGCTGGCGCCCTTCTCGGCGTCGCTGATCGCGCGCCGCAGCCCGGCGTACTCCATGAAGTCGCCGAGGTGACACGTCGCCGCCTCGACGTATCCGTCGAGCGCGTCCTCGCTCTTGCGCAGCTGCCGCGCCAGCCCCACGACGGCCTTGTCGGCCTGGAACTGCGCGAACGACTGCTCGAGCAGCTTGCGCGACCGCTCGCGGCCGAACTGGTGCACGAGGTTGACCGCCATGTTGTACGACGGTCGGAACGACGAACGCAGCGGGTAGGTGCGCGTGGAGGCGAGGCCGGCCACCTCGCGGGGGTTCATGCCTGGCTGCCACAGCACGACACCGTGCCCCTCGACGTCGAGCCCGCGGCGGCCGGCGCGGCCGGTGAGCTGGGTGTACTCCCCCGGCGTGATGTCGGCGTGGGTCTCGCCGTTCCACTTGGAGAGCTTCTCGATCACGACGGTCCGCGCGGGCATGTTGATGCCCAGGGCCAGCGTCTCGGTGGCGAACACGACCTTGCACAGGCCGCGCACGTAGAGCTCCTCCACGCACTGCTTGAACGCGGGCAGCATCCCGGCGTGGTGCGCGGCGATGCCACGGGTGAGGCCGTCGAGGAAGTCGTGGTAGCCCAGGACATGCAGGTCGTCCTCGGGCAGGTCGCGGCAGCTGGCCTCGACGAACGCGAAGATCTCGTCGCGCTCCTGGGCGGAGGTGAGCCGCACGCCGGCGTTGAGGCACTGCGTCACCGCCGCGTCGCAGCCGACCCGACTGAAGATGAACACGATCGCCGGCAGCAGCCCCTCGCGGTCCAGCCGGTCGATCACGTCGGAGCGGCTCGGGATCCACACCCGGCGGCCGTTGCCGACGTCGCGGGCGCCGCTGCTGCGGGGGGTCTTGCCGCGGCCCTTCGGGTTACGCCGGTCCTTCATCCGAGACGACGCCCAGTCGTCGCGGGCGATCCGGGTGAGCTCGTCGTTGACGGGCGCACCCTCCTTGACGAAGCCCGCGGCCGCGTCGACGTCGGAGGACGCGAACAGGTCGAGCAGCCGCCGGCCGACCATGACGTGCTGGTAGAGCGGCACCGGGCGCCGCTCCTCGACGATCGTGGCGGTCTCGCCGCGCACGGTGGCCAGCCAGTCGCCGAACTCCTCGGCGTTGGACACCGTGGCCGAGAGGGAGACCAGCGCCACCGACTCCGGCAGGTGGATGATCACCTCCTCCCACACGGCGCCACGCGAGCGGTCGGCGAGGTAGTGCACCTCGTCCATCACCACGAAGCCGAGGCCCAGCAACGTGCGCGACCCGGCGTACAGCATGTTGCGCAGCACCTCGGTCGTCATCACGACGATCGGCGCCTCGCCGTTGACCGAGTTGTCACCGGTCAGCAGGCCCACCTGGTCGGCGCCGTAGCGGGTGACGAGGTCGTGGTACTTCTGGTTGGACAGGGCCTTGATCGGGGTCGTGTAGAACGCCTTGCGGCCGGTCTGGAGGGCCAGGTGTACGGCGAACTCCCCGACGATCGTCTTGCCCGACCCGGTGGGAGCGGCGACGAGGACGCCGCGCCCGTCCTCGATCTCGCGGCAGGCCCGCACCTGGAAGTCGTCGAGCGGGAAGTCGTAGTGGGCGGCGAAGTCGCGCAGGACCGGGTGGCCGCGGTCCTTGCGGTAGTCGGCGTACCGCTCTGCTGCCGAGGTCATGACAGCACCCTCAGCGCGCCGGGGACGCTCTCGATGGTGAGCGGCAGCGGTCCGAACCGCTCCCCGTCGGCGTACGCCACGATCCCGGGGGCGGCGACGGTGACCTTGCGGGCCAGGTGGTGCTCGTACTGCGGATGTGTCGTGTGGGTGCCCTTGAACAGCTTGGGATACGTGCGCACCAGGTCGAGCTTGCTCATCGGCTTGATGATCACGATGTCGAGCAGGTCGTCGTCCAGCTTGGCGCCCTCGGTGATCCGCAGGCCCCCGCCGAACGAGTGCCCGTTGCCGATGGCGACCAGCATCGCGGGCAGCTGCAGCGTGGTCCCGTCGAGGTCGAGGGTGTAGGGCAGGGGCTCGAAGGTACGCAGCTCGAGCAGGGTCGCGATGTTGTAGCGCATCTGCCCCTTGGGCCAGCGCATCCGGTTGGCGCGCTCGTTGACGATCGCGTCGAAGCCGGCCGCCATCACGGTGGCGAAGTAGCGGCCGTGGCACCGGGCCAGGTCGATGGTGCGGGTGGCGCCGGCCACGACACGGTCGGCGGCGACGAGAGGATGGTGGCGCGGGATGTCGAAGTAGCGGGCGACGTCGTCGCCGGAGCCGGCCGGGATGATCCCCAACGGGGTACTGGTGGTCGCGACCGCCTGGATACCGAGGTTGACCATCCCGTCGCCCCCGCACACCACGAGCGCGTCGACCCCGTCACTGACGGACTGCCGGGCCAGGTCGAGCGCCTCGTCGGCGTCCCGTCCCTGGAGTGCGCGCACCGTGAGCCCCGCGGCCCGCAGGTGGGCCAGCGCGGCGGCGCTCACGCGGGCGCCCTTGCCCTTGCCGGACGTCGGGTTCGTAAGGAGCGCGATCTCGCGGGTAGTGCCGGGCACGTGCTCGACCCTAGGGCACGGACCCCAGCGGATCGTGCCGACGCATCGGGCTAACGGCCGAGGCGCAGGTGCGCGGCGTAGCTGGCGGGCGCCGCGCCCACGGCCCTGGCGAGCCGCTCGAGCGCGACGAGGACGCGGTCGGCGTCGAAGCCGGTGCCCGGCACCAGCAGCGTCAGGCGGCCGTCGTACGCCGCCAGCAGGATCTGTCCGTGCTGCCAGGACTGGTGCGCGCGCGAGCGCAGCGCGCTGTCGGTCACCGGTGCGGGGTAGGCCTCGTCGACCGCCAGGAGGTCGCACGCGACCGCGTCCTCGTCGGAGGGGCCGGTGAGGCGCCCGGGGACCAGGTGTCCGGTGCGCAGGCCGGTGTCGGCGGACCAGGTCACCTCGGACTCCCCCAGCCAGTCGGGCAGGTCGAAGGGGTCGACGTCGGTCGGGCTCACGGTCGCCGTCACAGGGGGGACGCCTCGTCGGGCGAGAGGCCGGCGAACTTGCTCCTCTTGGCGCGGCGGCGGTCGTTGTAGCGCGCGATCTGCTCGGAGATCAGGAACAGCACGACCATCGGGACCGCCATGAACGTCATCGTGAACGGGTCGGCCGACGGGGTCGCGACTGCGGCGAAGACGAAGACGCCGACGATGATCCACGGCCGGTGTGCCCCGAGCGCCTTGCCGGAGACCACGCCGGCGAGGTTGAGCAGGACGACGAACAGCGGGATCTCGAAGGCGATCCCGAAGACCAGCAGGGTGCGGCTGAAGAACGTGAGGTACTCGTTGAACTCGACCAGGTTGGTCAGGCCCTCGGGCGTGAACCCGATCAGGACCTCGAGGCCCTTGGGCAGCGTGACGTAGCCGAGCAGGACGCCGCTCAGGAACAGGGGGCCGGCGATCGCCACGAAGATCCGCGACCAGCGCCGCTCCTGTGCGTGCAGGCCGGGGAGGATGAACGCCCAGATCTGGTAGAGCCAGACGGGGCTGGTGGCGACGACTGAGGCAAGTCCGCAGAGCTTGAGGTAGAGCAGGAAGCCCCCGGCGGCGCCGGCCGTGGTCGCCTCGGTGCTGCCGTCGGGCAGCGACTCCTGGGCCTGCTCGTAGGGCCCGTAGACGAGGTCGAAGAGCTGGTCGAAGAAGACCAGCGAGACGATCAGCCCGGTGATGACGACCAGGGCTATCTTCAGGATCCGGGCGCGCAGCTCTCGCAGGTGGTCCGACAGGGCCATCCGGCCGTCAGCACCGACCGGGTGGACCGGCTTGCCAACGAAGAGCTGGACGACGCCAGAGATGGACACTCGCAGATGTTCTCAGCCCGGCCGGAGGTCAGCCGTTGCGGGTGTCGGTCTGACGGTCCGTCTCGGGGTTGGCCGTGGTGGGCAGGTCCTCGGCCGCGGTCGGGATCGCCGGGGGCGGGACGGCCGGCGAGTCCTTGTCTGCCTCGTCGTCGTCCTTGAGGCCCTTGGTCTCGGCCTTGAAGATCCGCAGCGCCTGGCCGGTGCCGCGGGCCAGGTCGGGGAGCTTCGCAGCACCGAACACGAGGATGACGATGGCCAGGATAATGAGCCACTCGGCGCCCTGCGGCATGCCAATCATGGGGTTGATCATCGGGACCTCATCTGTGGGTGTCGTTGCGTCGTCAATCGTACGCCGTGGGTCATCGGTAGAGCGCCAGGGCGTCCTGTGCGGCCGCTGTGAACGCGTCGCCGTACGACGCCGGCGCCACGACCTCGGCGTATGGCGCGAGGCGGAGCAGCAGCCGGGTCAGCCAGCGCTCGTCGGCGACCTGCAGGTCGACCTCGAGGGAACCGTCCTCCCGTGGCCGGATGTCGTCGACGGGGTAGTACTCCGTGACCCAGTGCGCCGGGCGCTGCAGGCGCAGCGTGACGGGCGTGGTGTCGGAGGAGGCGGTGAACAGGCCGTCGCCGAGGTCGCGCGGGGCGGTGTCCGGGGCAGAGACCGGGGTGTCGAGGACCTCGGCCTCGGCGACCCGGTCGAGGCGGAAGAGCCGCGGCGCCTCGGCGCTGTGGCACCAGGCGTCGAGGTAGGTCAGGCCGCGGTGGGTGATCAGGCCGTGCGGGTCGACGACGCGCACCGACTCCTCGTCGCGGGCCGGCACGTAGTAGGTCAGCCGGACCTGGCGCCGGCTCTCGACGGCCCCGCGCAGGCGTACGGCGAGCAGCGCCTGGTCGGCGTCGGCGGCGTTGAGGCCGGGGTCGATCTGGGTGGCCGCCGAACCCTCGGCAGCCGCGGCCTCGAGCTTGGACAGCGCCCGGTCGACGACTTCGCGGGTGTCGTCCTTGGCGCCGTTGCGCAGGGCCCGCAGCGCCACGATGATCGCCGACGCCTCGGTGGGGGTCAGCCGCAGCGGGCGGGCGAGGTAGTCGGCGTTGGACACCCGGATGACCCCGGCCTCCAGGGCGTCGAGGTCGACGTCGATGAGGTCGTCGGGGAAGCCGCCGGGCAGCCCGCACATGAGCAGCACCATCAGGTCCTTGACCAGCTGCTCCTCGTCGACGCCCAGGGCCCGCGCCGCCTCGTCGATGCGGACGTGGCCGTGGGTGTGCAGGAACGGCACCAGCGTCAGCAGGCGGGCCACCTGGTCTTTCGCGCCCGTCGGTGCCGGACTCATGCCGCTCCCCCGGACTCTTCGCCAGTGGGCCGGGCGACGGCGCTGAGGCGCTCGATCACCGCCGCACGCAGGCTGGCCGGCTCCTCGACGTAGACGTCCGCCCCGTAGCCCAGGAGCTCGTCCGCGAGCCCGGTGGAGCTGCGGTTTGTGACCAAACGGTCCCATGCGGTGCGGTCGTCGGGGCCGACCACGGAGGGGGTGATCTCGGCGGCCTGGCGCCGCAGGGGCAGCCCGGTGCCCGCGCGGGCCAGGACGACGGCGCGCTCGGAGATCGGCGCGGGGGCCAGCCGTCGGGCGACCTCGCTCACGTCGGTGCCGGGCGGTACGTCGTACGCACCGGGCTGGCCGACCTTGCGGGCGGGGCCCTGGACCCGGGACAGGCGGAAGACTCGCTCGGCGTCACGCTCGAGGTCGTGGCCGACGACGTACCAGCGACCGGAGTAGCGCGCGACGCCCCACGGGTGCAGGCGGCGGCTGGTGACCTCGCTCTGCCCGGAGCGGACGTAGTCGAACTCCACCGCGCTGCGCTCCTGGACGGCCTCGAAGAAGACGTCGAACGCCGGCTCGTCGGCGCTCAGCCGGGGCTGGACGATGTCGAGGGCGGAGACGTCGACTGGTACGCCGAGCGCGGTGAGCTTGCGGACGACGTCGGTCGTGGCCTCGGCGAGCCGGGCGTGCTCCCAGACCTTCGTGGCCAGGCCGATGATCGCCGCCTCGTCCGGCTCGAGGTCGATGTCGGGCAGGGCGAACTCGTCAGGGCGGATCCGGTAGCCCGGCTCGTCGTCGAAGTAGGCGTCCATCTGCCCCACCTCGATCGGGACCCCGAGGCTGCGCAGCTCCTCCTTGTCACGCTCGAACATCTTCTCGAAGGCGTCGGTGGACGAGTCGGCGTACAGCAGGGCGCGGATGCGCTCCTTCGGCACGAAGTGCCGCTGCACGAGCAGCATGATCAGCAGGTTGAGCAGCCGTTCGCTCTTGCGCACGTTCATGCTGCTCTCCCTCCTGGCCTGCTGTGGCTGGTCGCGACTGGTGGTGGTCGTCGTGCGGGCTACTTCGCCGAGATGATGTCCACGATGAAGTAGAGGGTGCTGTTGGGCGGGATGTTCTCCTTGTCCTGGGCGCCGTAGCCCAGGTCCGGCGGAATCTGCAGCAGCACGCGGGTGCCCACCTTGAGGCCCGACAGGCCGTAGGTCCAGCCGCCGACGACACCGGTGAGCGCGAACGGGACGGGCTGCTTGGAGTAGCTCTCGTCGAACGGCCCGTCGGCGCCGTACACCTGGCCGAGGTAGTTGGCGGTGACCGTCATCTCGGTCGTGACCAGCTTGCCGGTGCCCTCCTTGAGGACGCTGCGCAGCAGCTCACCGTCGGGCTTCGGCTTGGCGATCCCCTTGAAGTCGAACCGGACCGGCTCACCCTTCTCGAAGACCGGGTCCGGGAGCTTCGACGCGGGGGTCTCGACCGGCGCCGGCGGGACGTACTCCTCGATCACGTCGATGATGACGAGCACGGTGTCCTTGGGGGCGATCCCGAGCTGGGTGTTGCCCGCCTGGCCGAACGCCTCCTCCGCGGAGGCGGTGACGGCGACCCGGGAGCCGATCTTGGCGTCGTCGAACGCCTCGGCGAACACCGGCGTCAGCTGGTCGTCGACCGTGATCTGCTCCGGGGCCCCGCCCTCGTCGTAGGAGCTGTAGGACTTCCGCTCGGTGAACCCGTTGCCGATCCAGTAGTGGATGCTGAGCACGTCCCCCTCGGCGACGTCGGCCCCGTCGCCCTCGATGAGAGTCTCGACCTCGACCTCGTCGGCCGACATCTGGTCCTCCCAGGTCACCTTGGGAGCGCTGCCAACCTCGCCCTCGATGGTGACGCTGTCGAGACGCTCCGCGCCTTCAGCCCCCTCGCCCGCGTCGTCGCCGCAGGCGGTGAGCGAGGTCAGGAGGAGGGCGGACAGAGTCAGAGTCGCGGCACGACGGAGCAGCACGGGTTTCACCTTCGGGAGCGGAGCGTCAACGGCGCCGTCACCCTACAAGCCGCGGCTGAGAGAATCCCACGGCCCTCCGGGCCGCGGTTTGGTCACAAACCGCAGGCCCGGGGCGCATTCGCATGCGGTTTGTGACCAAACCGCGTCTGACCGGCACCTACATCCCGTCGATGAGCCGCTGGACGCGCTCGTCGTACGCCCGGAACGGGTCCTTGCACAGCACGGTGCGCTGGGCCTGGTCGTTGAGCTTGAGGTGCACCCAGTCGACCGTGAAGTCCCGGCGCCGTTCCTGCGCCTTACGGATGAACTCGCCGCGCAGCCGGGCGCGGGTGGTCTGCGGCGGCACCGACTTCGCCTCGAAGATCTTCAGGTCGGTCGTGACCCGTGCGACCGCACCGCGCTTCTCGAGCAGGTAGTAGAGGCCACGACCGCGGTGGATGTCGTGGTAGGCCAGGTCGAGCTGGGCGATCCGGGCGTGCCCCAGGGGCAGCCCGTGCTTGGCGCGGTAGCGGTCGATCAGCTTCCACTTGATGACCCAGTCGATCTCACGGTCGACCAGCCCCAGGTCGTCGGACTCGACCGCCTTCAGGCCCCGCTCCCACAGGTCCAGGGCGCGCTCGATCAGCGGCGTACTGATCTGGCGCCGGTCGACGAAGTCACGCGCCTTGCCGAGGTACTCCCCCTGGATCTCGAGAGCACTGGCCTCGCGACCGTTGGCCAGCCGCACCTTGCGGCGACCGGTGACGTCGTGGGAGATCTCGCGGATCGCGCGGATGGGGTTCTCCATGGTGAGGTCACGCATCACCACCCCCTCCTCGATCATCCGCAGCACCAGGTCGCAGCTCGCGACCTTCAGCATCGTCGTGGTCTCGCTCATGTTCGAGTCGCCGACGATGACGTGCAGGCGGCGGTACTTCTCCGCGTCCGCGTGCGGCTCATCACGGGTGTTGATGATCGGGCGGCTGCGGGTGGTCGCGCTGCTGACGCCCTCCCAGATGTGCTCGGCACGTTGGGAGACGGAGTACGACGCACCGCGCGGCGTCTGCGTGATCTTGCCGGCCCCCACCACGATCTGCCGCGTCACCAGGAACGGGATGAGGATGTCGGCGAGCCTGCTGAACTCACCGGCACGCCCGACCAGGTAGTTCTCGTGGCAGCCGTAGGAGTTGCCGGCGGAGTCGGTGTTGTTCTTGAACAGGTAGATCTCGCCCTGGATGCCTTCGTCGTGCAGGCGCTGCTCGGCGTCGAGGAGCAGGCCCTCCAGCACCCGCTCGCCGGCCTTGTCGTGGGTGACCAGCTCGGCGATGTCGTCGCACTCCGGAGTGGCGTACTCGGGGTGGCTGCCGACGTCGAGGTAGAGGCGGGCCCCGTTGCGCAGGAACACGTTGCTGGAGCGGCCCCAGCTGACGACCTTGCGGAACAGGTAGCGCGCGACCTCGTCCGGGCTCAGCCGTCGCTGGCCCTTGAACGTGCACGTGACGCCGTACTCGTTCTCGATGCCGAAGATCCGCCGGTCCACGAGGCAAACCCTACGGTGCGCCTGCTCAGGAGTCCGCTCATTCGTCGGGCGTCTCAGTTGCGGTTTGGTCCCAAACCGCGCACGGACCTGGTGGCGGTCAGGCGGCGGAGCGCCAGTCCACCACGCCGACGGCCCTCTGCCACCGGTTCACGAGCCGCTGCCGAGCGGCGTCCGAGTACATCGAGCCGGCGATCAGCGCACGCCATCTGCGAAGCCGCGCCGGCTCGTGCCGTCGGCCCAGGACCCGGTCGAGCTCGTGCATCACGGTCGCGGGCTGGTTGAGCAGGTCGTCGAGGGTGAAGCCTCGTCGCCGGTACGACGTGCCGAGACCACGTTCCCGCCTCAGGTCGACCTGGTCCTGCCTGCCGTCACGATGGTGGGCGCCGTCGTACTCGTGGACCTCGCGGGTCCCGATGACGAGCAGGTCCGCCCGCCCTACGCGGCGTCCGGTGTCGTCTCTGAGGACTGCCTGCGGTTCGACCGCGATGTCGAGGGCGTCGTGAAACATCCGCAGCACGCTCTCGCCACCACTCTCGGCCCGGCCGTCCGAGGCCTGCCACGCCGCGCGCAGCGCCCTCACCCCGGGCCGTCGGCTGGCCAGCAACCGGTCCATCCGCTCCACGTCGATGTCACCCAGCTGCAGCGCCGAGTCGATCATGATCACCAGGTCCATCACCCCCAGGTCGCGGGCGACGCGCAGCAGGATCTCCTCGGCCGGTTCTCCAGGCAGGCCGTGGCGCATCTCCGCCGGGCGGTCGCCGACCAGCCGGGAGAAGAGCAGGCCGGGGCGCCGGGGACGCCTCGTGCCTGAGTGCACGGCGGCGAAGACCGGGAGGTTGGCAGGCAGCTTCGACACCTGCCAGCCGCGCAGCAGGGCGGCGGTGAGATGGGTGAAGGCCGCGTCCGGGGGCATCACGAGTCGCAGCGCATGGAGGTCGCGAATGAGCTCCTCGAACTCAGTCCCGTCCGTGAGCGGCCGGTAGAGCCCGAAGCTGACCCGGCGATGGCCCACCGTGCGGACCTCGCCGAGGATCGCGCCGACCGGGTTCGGGATCCCGGGCTCCTGGGGATCCCTCCCCTGCCGCGCACCGGTTGAGCTGGTCATGACACTCAGCCTGGTCCGAACTGCTCCTACGCAAACTCGGCTCGCACGCGGCTGTGGATCACCGCGGCGAAGCAGCGTGCCCCGGGTCGCGGCTGCCGCGGTTTGGTCACAAACCGCAGGCAGGAGCGGGCTTTGGCTGCGGACTGAGACCAAACCGCGGGCCGTCGGGCCGCAGTCGAGATCCCCTAGTCGTGGGCTACAGAGCCGGACCGGTGGGACCGGAAGGCGGCGGCGCGACCGGAGGCTCCTGGCCCGAGGGCGGTCCGGAATCCGTGGCGGGGCCGCCGCCGTTGGGCTCGCCGGTGACGGGGTCCTCGAGCGGGGCGACGTGGCCGCTGGCCTGGTCCGTCGGGTCGGCGGGGTCGTCGGGGGTCCCGTCGCTGGGGGCTCCACCGGCCTGGGTGTCCTCGGGAGCCAGCTCGTCGGGGGTCGACGGGCCGCGTTCTCCCAGGAGGGCGCTGAGACGGGCGGGGCTCACCCGGCTGAACTTCCGGGGCTGGCTGCGCGTCCGGTCGAGGATCGCCACCTCGAGGTGGTCGACGTCGATCACCCGGTCGGCGTCGGAAGAGTGTCCGAGCGCGGCGACGGCGAGCCGGACCACGCTCTCCAGCGAGGCGCCCTCGGAGTAGCGCTCCTCGATGTAGCTCGCGACCACGTCGGACGCGCCGCCCATCACGGCGAAGCCCTGCTCGTCGGCGACCTGACCGTCGTACGTCAGCCGGTAGATCTGGTCGTCGGCAGCGGAGTCGCTGACCTCGGCCACGAACAGCTCGACCTCGTAGGGCTTCTCACCGCCGCTGGAGAAGATCGTGCCCAGGGTCTGTGCGTAGGCGTTGGCGAGCCCCCGGCCCGTGACGTCGCGGCGGTCGTAGGCGTAGCCGCGCATGTCGGCGAGGCGCACGCCGGCGATCCGGAGGTTCTCGAACTCGTTGTAGCGACCCACCGCCGCGAAGGCGATCCGGTCGTAGATCTCCGAGACCTTGTGCAGCGCCTGCGAGGGGTTCTCGGAGGCGAAGAGGATGCCCTCGGCGTACTGAACTGTCACCACGGAGCGGCCTCGGGCGATGCCCTTGCGTGCGAAGTCGGCCCGGTCCTTCATCAGCTGCTCGGGCGAGACGTAGAACGGCATGCTCATCGGGCGTCTCCCGTCGTCGAGGGGCCGGTGAGGGGCGCGAGCGGTCCGTCGGGTCGGATCATCCGGCCACCAAGGATTCGGTCGGCGATCTCTGCGACCTCCTCGTCGTGGAGACGGCGCCCGCCGTCGGCCGTGATCACGCGGACCACGGGAAAGATCCGGCGGGTCATGTCGGGTCCACCGGTCGCGGAGTCGTCGTCGGCGGCGTCGTACAGCGCCTGGACGACGGCCGTCGCGCACTCGGTCTCGTCTAGGTCCTCGCGGTAGAGCTTCTTGAGCGACCCCTTCGCGAACAGCGACCCGGAGCCGACGGAGAAGAAGGCCTGCTCCTCGTAGCGTCCGCCGGTCACGTCGTAGCTGAAGATGCGGCCGTGGCCCTGGCGGAGGTCGTAGCCGGCGAAGAGAGGTACGACGGCGAGGCCCTGCATCGCCATGCCGAGGTTGGCGCGGATGAGAGCCGCGAGCCGGTTGGCCTTGCCGTCCATGGAGAGCGTGGTGCCCTCGATCTTCTCGTAGTGCTCGAGCTCGGTCTGGAAGAGCCGCACCATCTCGACGGCCAGGCCGGCTGCACCGGCGATGCCGACCACGGAGTACTCGTCGGCGGGGAACACCTTCTCGATGTCGCGCTGGGCGATGATGTTGCCCATCGTGGCGCGCCGGTCGCCGGCCATGACCACGCCGCCGGGGAACGTCGCGGCGACGATCGTCGTCCCGTGCGGTGCGAGGTCGCCGGCCTGACCCTGCGGCAGCGCACGCCGGTTGGGCAGGAGCTCCGGGGCCTGGGCGGCGAGGAAGTCGCTGAACGACGACACGCCGGGCTGGAGGTACGACGCCGGGAGGCGGGGGTCGTTCACTGGCCACCCTTCTGGATGAACGACTTCACGAAGTCCTCGGCGTTGGACTCGAGCACCTCGTCGATCTCGTCGAGGATGGCGTCGACGTCGTCGTCGAGGGCTTCCCTGCGCTCGGCGACGTCGCTCTCGGTGGCGACCTCGGTCGCCTCGTCAGTCTCCGACGACTTGCGCGGCTGCTTCTGCTCTTGGGCCATGTCTCGACCCTATCCAGTCGCGCGAAGCGGATGGTGCTTTGGTCACAAACCGCGGGTCGAGAGCGCCGAGGTCTGCGGTTTGTGACCAAACCGCGACCCGGCCGGGTCAGCGGGTGAGGGCGGTGAACAGCTGCTCGGCGGTGTCGCAGCGGTCGAGGAGGTCACCGACGTGAGCTTTGCTGCCCCGGAGGGGGTCGATGGTGGGAACCCGCTGGAGTGACTCGCGCCCGGGGAGGTCGAAGATCACCGAGTCCCAGGAGGCGGCGGCGACGTGCTCGGCGTACTTCTCGAGACAGCGGCCCCGGAAGTAGGCGCGGGTGTCCTCCGGCGGGTCGTGCATGGCGCGCTCGACGGCGCCGTCGTCGAGCAGACGCTCCATCCGACCCGAGGCGACGAGCCGGTTGTAGAGGCCCTTGTCGGGACGGATGTCGGAGTACTGGAGGTCGATGAGCTGCAGCTTTGCGTCGCTCCAGTCGAGGCCGTCGCGGTGTCGGTACTGCTCGAGCAGCTTGAGCTTGGCGACCCAGTCGAGCTCGGTGGCGCACAGCATCGGGTCGCGCTCGAGCCGGTCGAGCACGGACTCCCAGCGCTGGAGCACATCCACGGTCTGGGCGTCGGCGTCGGCGCCGAGACGGTCCTCGACGTACTTCTTGGCGAGGTCGAGGTACTCGAGCTGCAGCTGTACGGCGGTCAGCGTGCGCCCGTCGGTGAGCGTGAACGTCTGCTTGAGCGTGGGGTCGTGGGACACCGCTCGCAGCGCGGAGACGGCGCCGTCGACGGTGAGGTCGGGGCCGATGAAGCGGTCCTCGATCATCGCGAGCACCAGTGCCGTGGTCCCGACCTTGAGGTAGGTCGAGACCTCGGAGAGGTTGGCGTCGCCGATGATGACGTGGAGGCGGCGGTACTTCTCCGGGTCAGCGTGCGGCTCGTCGCGGGTGTTGATGATCGGGCGCTTGAGGGTGGTCTCCAGGCCGACCTCGACCTCGAAGAAGTCGGCGCGCTGGCTGATCTGGAACCCGTGCTCGCGGCCGTCCTGGCCGATCCCGACCCGGCCGGCGCCGCACACGACCTGGCGGCTGACGAAGAACGGCGTCAGGTGGCGCACGATGTCGGCGAACGGCGTGGAGCGACGCATGAGGTAGTTCTCGTGGGCGCCGTAGGAGGCGCCCTTGTTGTCCGTGTTGTTCTTGTAGAGCGTGATCACGGCCCCGTTGGGCAGCTGTCCGGCCCGGCGCTGCGCGTCGAGCATCACCTGCTCCCCCGCCTTGTCCCACAGGACGATGTCGAGGGGGTTGGTGACCTCGGGGCTGGAGTACTCGGGGTGGGCGTGGTCGACGTAGAGGCGCGCGCCGTTGGTGAGGATGACGTTGGCGAGTCCCATGTCCTCGTCGGTCAGCTGGCTGGGGTCGGCCACCTGCCGCGACATGTCGAAACCGCGGGCGTCGCGCAGCGGCGACTCCTCTTCGAAGTCCCACCGGGCGCGCCGCGCCCGCACCGTGGCCGACGCGTAGGCGTTGACCACCTGCGACGACGCCACCATGGGGTTGGCCAGTGGCTGACCTTGGACCGAGATGCCGTACTCGACCTCGGCCCCCATGACCCGTCGTACGCTCATGGCACGAGGGTACGCGGACCACAGGCGACGACGGTCAGCGCTTGCTCAGCACCATGCGAGCGACGTACAGGATCACGAGGACGACGAGGATGATGAGGATGATCTTGATCATGGGAACTCCCGGGTTTCGCGTCGCTCCGGGCGAGCGACCTCCCCTGCCTAGCACGCGGCTGTCTGCGGGCGGTCTCCGGCGCGCGGTACTCTGATGGGTCTGTGGGAGGAGCGGGTCGTCCCGCGGCTCGTGGATCGCTCGCTGCGGTCCCCCGAGATCGGCGAGCTGCGCGCCGCCGTCTGCGCCGGGCTGCACGGCGAAGTCCTCGAGCTGGGGTACGGCAGCGGTCTCAACGCCCGGTACTACCCCGCCGCGGTGTCGACGATCAGCGCCGTGGAGCCCTCCGACCTCGCGTGGCGGCTCTCCGAGAGCCGACGGGCCGCCAGCCGCGTGCCGGTGGTCCGGGTCGGACTCGACGGACAGCGCCTCGAGGCCGATGACGCGTCATACGACGCCGTCTTGTCGACGTTCACGTTGTGCACGATCCCGGACGTGGCTCGGGCACTCGCCGAGGTACGACGGGTGCTGCGGACGGGTGGCGCGCTGCACTTCGTCGAGCACGGTCTGGCGCCGGACCCCGGCGTCGTCGTGTGGCAGCACCGGCTCGAGCCGGTGCAGCGGCGCCTGGCCGGCGGGTGCCACCTGTCGCGCGACATCCCGGCGCTCGTCCGCGGAGCGGGGCTGGAGATCGTCGAGCTGCGCTCGGAGTACCTGCCCGGGCCGCGGGTCTCGCGCCCGTGGACGTTCGGCTACCTGGGGCGGGCGACCGCCTGAGCGGCGCGCGGTTTGGTCACAAACCGCAGCGCAGGGCGCCGGGAACGTGCGGTTTGTGACCAAACCGCAGGCCCAAGCGCCTGCAGCCGAGGATGCCGGCTGCAGGCGGGGCAGCGTGGAACCTAGAGGTACTGACCCGTGTTGGCGACGGTGTCGATGGAGCGGCCGGGCTCGGTGCCCTGCTTGCCGGTGATGAGCGTGCGGATGAAGACGATCCGCTCGCCCTTCTTGCCGGAGATGCGCGCCCAGTCGTCGGGGTTGGTGGTGTTGGGCAGGTCCTCGTTCTCCTTGAACTCGTCGACGCACGCCTGGAGCAGGTGCGAGACGCGCAGGCCGCGCTGCTGGTGGTCGAGGAGGTCCTTGATCGCCATCTTCTTGGCCCGGTCGACGATGTTCTGGATCATGGCGCCGGAGTTGAAGTCCTTGAAGTACAGGACCTCCTTGTCGCCGTTGGCGTAGGTCACCTCGAGGAAGCGGTTCTCCTCGGTCTCGGTGTACATGCGCTCGACGGTGGCGCGGATCATCCCGGCCACGCAGGCGTCGCGGTCGCCACCGAACTCGCCGAGGTCGTCGGCGTGCAGCGGCAGGCTGGGGGTGAGGTACTTGCTGAAGATGTCGCGTGCCGACTCCGCGTCGGGTCGCTCGATCTTGATCTTCACGTCGAGTCGTCCGGGGCGCAGGATCGCGGGGTCGATCATGTCCTCGCGGTTGGAAGCGCCGATGACCAGGACATTCTCAAGCAGCTCGACGCCATCGATCTCGCTGAGGAGCTGCGGGACGATGGTGTTCTCGACGTCGGAGGAGACGCCGGAGCCGCGGGTGCGGAAGAGCGAGTCCATCTCGTCGAAGAACACGATGACCGGCGTGCCCTCGCTGGCCTTCTCGCGGGCCCGCTGGAAGACCAGGCGGATGTGGCGCTCGGTCTCGCCGACGTACTTGTTGAGCAGCTCGGGGCCTTTGATGTTGAGGAAGTACGACTTCCCCTCCTGGCCCGTCTTCGCGGCGACCTTCTTGGCCAGCGAGTTGGCCACGGCCTTGGCGATCAGCGTCTTGCCGCAGCCGGGAGGTCCGTAGAGCAGCACGCCCTTGGGCGGCTTGAGCTCGTGCTCCAGGAACAGCTCGGGGTGCAGGTAGGGCAGCTCGACCGCGTCGCGGATCTGCTCGATCTGGCCGAAGAGACCACCGATGTCGCTGTAGTCGATGTCCGGCACCTCTTCGAGGACGAGCTCCTCGACCTCGGACTTGGGCACCTTCTCGTAGACGTAGCCGGCCCGGGAGTCGAGCAGCAGGGAGTCGCCGGCGCGGATGGTCTCGTGGTGCAAGGGCTCGGCGAGGCGTACGACGCGCTCCTCGTCGGCGTTGGCGATGACCAGGGCCCGCGCGCCATCGGCGAGCATCTCCTTGAACATCACGACCTCGCCGACTTCCTCGAAGTCGAAGGCGGCGACGACGTTGAGGGCCTCGTTGAGCATGACCTCCTGGCCGCGCTGCAGCGCGGTGGCGTCAACGGCCGGACTGACGTTGACCCGCAGCTTGCGCCCACCGGTGAAGACGTCGACCGAGTCGTCGTCGTTGCGCGCCAGGAAGGTGCCGAAACCGGCGGGCGGCTGGGCCAGCCGGTCGACCTCCTCCTTGAGCTTCATGATCTGGTCGCGGGCCTCGCGCAGGGTCTCGGCGAGGCGTTCGTTCTGGGACGTGACGGCCGCCAGCGAGCGCTGGGCGTCGGCCAGCCGTAGCTCCACGCCCCGGGACTGCCCGGGGGCGTCACTGAGACGGCGGCGCAGGTCGGACACCTCGGACTCGAGAAAGCGCACCTGGCTCTCGAGCTCGTCCGGGTTGCGACTGCTCCCGCTGGATCGACCGTCTGACGTCGACATGAGGCCCACCTCCTGTTCTTGCGACCCTACCCGTGCCGACCCGCTACGGAAGGGGATGACCCGCGGTCTTGGTCACGATTTGGGACCGGCCCGATTACTGCCCTCCACCAGGCCGCCGGGCCAGCCGCATGCCCGGAGGGTCAGCGGGCGTAGCGGCGCGCGAAGTTGGCGAGGAGGGCCATGGGGTGGTCGACGGCGACCTGGCCGGCCTGGTCCTTGAGCGTCTCGGCCTTGCTGGGGTCGAAGTAGCCGTAGGTGGAGTAGACGTCGATCCGGGTGCGGACGCCGGGCAGGTCGAGCTCGGGGTGGAACTGGGTCGCGTAGACGTTCTCCCCGACCCGGAACGCCTGCACCGGGCATGCCTCGGAGGTGGCCAGCAGGGTGGCGTGTCCGGGGAGCTGCGAGAGCGCCTCCTTGTGGCCGCCGTACGCCGCGAACCTCGGTGGCACGCCGGCGAACAGCGGGTCCTTGGCGCCCTGGTCGGTGACCGTGATCCACAGCGGCCCCACGGGCTCGGGGTACGCCGTGTCGACGAGGCCGCCTTGGTGGGTGCCGAGCGTGCCGATGCCGTAGCAGGCGCCGAGGAACGGGAAGTCGGCGGCGACGACCTGGTCGAGCAGGACCGCGAGGTCGTCCTCGGTGCGCCGCTGGGCGTCGGTCTTGGTCTCCTCCGGGTCCGAGACGGTGAAGGCTCCGCCGCCGAGGAGGATGCCGGACCAGTCGTCGAGCGACAGCTCACCCAGTGGCTCGGCCGCGAGCTGCCGGGCGTGCAGGTCGGAGGGCGCGACGCCCAGGAAGCGGCAGAACGCGTCGTACTCCTCGCCCACCGCGGCCGGTTCGGCGCGGATCGACAGGAGCAGGAACGGCTTCATTCCGACGTCTCGGGCTCGTCGACAGCCTCGGGCGCCCGTGGCCCCGTGTAGTCGGGCCCGTAGGCCCCCGGTGCCGGCCGGCGGCGCTTGAGCGGCGCCACCTGCCCCGGGGCCATCCGGCGGGCGGTGACCAGGAACGCGGTGTGGCCGATCATCTTGTGACCGGGGCGTACGGCGAGGCCCTCGACGTGCCAGTCGCGCACCAGCGACTCCCAGGCTTGGGGCTCGGTGAACCCGCCGTGCAGGCGGACGGTCTCCATGAAGCGCGACAGCTGGGTCGTGGTGGCGACGTAGGCGCACACGATGCCGCCGGGACGGAGCGCGTCGGCGGTGGCGTCGAGGCACTCCCACGGGGCCAGCATGTCCAGGATCACGCGGTCGTAGCGCTCGCCGGAGGCCGGGAGCTCCTCGGCGAGGTCGCCGAGGCGCAGGGACCACGCCGGGTGGGTCTCGCCCTCCGGGGCACCGAAGAACTGCGTGACGTTGCGGCGGGCGACGTCGGCGAACTCCTCGCGTCGCTCGTACGACGTCAGCTTCCCGTGCGGCCCCACCGCACGCAGCAGCGAGCAGGTGAGCGCGCCCGAGCCGACCCCGGCCTCCACGACGTCGGCCCCGGGGAAGATGTCGGCCATGGCCACGATCTGCGCGGCGTCCTTGGGGTAGACCACCGCGGCACCGCGGGGCATCGACACCACGAACTCGGAGAGCAGCGGGCGGAAGACGAGGTACTCACCACCCGACGTCGAGGTGACGGTGAAGCCCTCCTCGCGACCGATCAGGTCATCGTGCGACATGCCGCCCCGGTTGGTGTGGAACGTCTTGCCGGGCTCGAGGCAGATGTTGTGCTTGCGTCCCTTGCCGTCGACCAGGCGGACCCACTCGCCGGCGCGCAGCGGGCCGCGGTGGACGCCGGACCAGGCTTCAGGGGGTACGTCGCCGCCGGTGGGGTGAGTCGTGGACACCGCGGAACCCTACTGGCGCCGGTCGGTCACTGGCGAAACGCGCGGTCGACGTCGGCGGTGGACAGGACGCCGTAGACGCTTCCGTCCTCCTCGACCAGGACGTACTCGGCTGCGGGGGTGCGGCTGATCGCGAGGATCAGCTCCTCGCCGGTGATCGTGGCGGGCAGGCTCAAGCCCTCCCCGAGGGTGCGGGCAACGCTCGAGACCGCGACCCAGGGCCGCCGGTCCTCGGGCGTGGCCAGCAGGGCCGCCTCGTTGACGACGCCGACCGGCCGTCCGGTGCTGGTGACCGTGACGATGCTGCCCGCCTTGGCGTCCTGCGCACGTCGTACGGCCTCGGAGAGCGGCAGGTCGTCGGGGACCGCGAGGGTACGACGGGCCAGGTCACGGGCGTGCAGGTCGGGGAGCCGCGAGCGGATGCGCGCCGACGCCATGGCGGAGGTGGCGCCGGTCCACAGGAACATCGCGATCACCACCGACAGGACGTAGTCGAACACGTCGGGCGGGGTGTCGAAGAGCGCCTCCTGCGCGATCGGCCACAGCAGCACCGCTCCCGCAGTCACCCGGCCACCCCACCCGGCGGCGATGGTGCCGCGGTGGGCGTTGCCGGTCACCCGCCACACGGCGGCCTTGAGGACCCGGCCGCCGTCGAGCGGCAGCCCGGGCACGAGGTTGAGGACGCCGACCAGCAGGTTGGCGCCGGCCAGCCCCTCGACGGCCATCAGGAGCAGCCCGTCCGGGGTCACGAACCACAGCCCGACGCCGACCGCGCCCACGGCGAGCGAGGTCAGCGGGCCGACCACGGCGATCCAGAACTCCTGCCTCGGGGTGCGCGACTCGCCCTCGATCGCCGTCATGCCACCCAGGAAGTGCAGCGTGATCGAGCGGACCGGGAACCCGTAGCGGCGGGCCATGACGGCGTGCGACGCCTCGTGGAGCAGCACCGAGCCGTAGAGGATGACCGCGAACGCCAGCCCGGCGACGTACTTCCAGGCACCCAGGTCGGGCTGCACCTGCTCTACGCGGGGCGCCATCACCACGGCGATGAGGCCGGCGATCAGGAACCACGAGGAGGAGACGAGGACGTCGCTGCCCGCGATGGTGCCCAGCTTGAAGGTCCCCGGCGGGCGGGGAGCAGGGCGTGGGGCGGGGTCAGACACGCGTCGAATCTATCCGATGCCCCCTGTCGGTGCGGTCGCCTAGGGTCGCTGGTGTGAGGCTGACATGACCGTCCAGGACGCGAGCGCCGCTCCCGGCTCGCCCGCGGAGCGGGTCTCGACCCCCGTCGACGGGGTCGACGTGCTGGGCGCGCTGTCGCCGAGCCGGGCCGGCGACTTCCTGACCTGCCCGCTGCTTTTCCGCTACCGCACCGTCGACCGGATCCCCGAGCCCCACTCCCCCGACGCCGTGCGCGGCACGGTCGTCCACCGCGTCCTCGAGAACCTCTTCGACCTCCCGGCCGGCGACCGCACGCCCGACCGGGCCCGAGACCTCCTCGTGCCCGCCTGGCACGAGCTGCTCGACGCCGAGCCCGCCGTGGCCGAGATGTTCGGGTCCGAGGGGCCCGACGTGGCGGCCTGGCTCACGTCGTGCCGTTCGGTGCTCGACCGCTACTTCACCCTCGAGGACCCGCGGCGCCTCGAGCCCGCAGAGCGCGAGCTCTACGTCGAGACGCTGCTCGACTCCAAGCTGCTGCTGCGCGGGTTCGTCGACCGCATCGATGTGGCGCCCGACGGCGCCATCCGGGTGGTCGACTACAAGACCGGACGCTCCCCCGCCGCCGGGTTCGAGGCGAAGGCGCTGTTCCAGATGAAGTTCTACGCGCTCGTCATCTGGCGCACTCGCGGCGTCGTTCCGGCGATGCTGCAGCTGGTCTACCTCGGCAACGGCGAGATCGTGCGCTACGTCCCCGACGAGCAGGACCTGCTCGGCACCGAGCGCAAGGTCGAGGCTATCTGGGCGGCCATCCGGCACGCCCAGGACACGGGCGACTGGCAGGCCCGCCGCAGTCGTCTGTGCGACTGGTGCGCCCACCAGGCGATCTGCCCCGAGTGGGGCGGCACGCCGCCGCCCCTGCCCGAGCCCACCGCAACCGCGGCGTCGACCTGAGGGGTCAGAGGCCGTGGCGCTCCACCCACAGCGCGGCCTGGGTCCGGTCGGCCACCCCGATCCGGGCGAAGGCAGAGGTCAGGTGCGCCTTGACGGTGCGCTCGCTGATGCCCAGGCGGCGGGCGATCTGCTTGTTGGCGAGCCCGTCCTTGACCAGCCCGAGCACCTCCGCCTCGCGCGCGGTCAGCTGGACGTTGGTCGACCCGGCGCGGGTGCCGATCAGGGCACGTGCGGCCCGGGGGTGGATGGGTGACTCCCCACGGCTCACCGCCCGGATGCCGTCGAGGACGTCGTCGGGGTCGGCGTCCTTGAGGAGGTAGCCCACGGCGCCGGCGTCGAGGGCACCGACGATGCGCTCGTTGTCTGAGAACGACGTCAGCACGAGTACGTCGGCCAGCCCGGCGTCGACAATCCGGCGGGTGGCGGTGACGCCGTCCATGCCGGGCATCTGCAGGTCCATGAGGACGACGTCGGGGCGCGTGGCCTCGACGACCGCGATCGCCTCCTCGCCGTTGGCCGCCTCGCCGACGACCTCGATGTCGCTGACGGCGGCGAGGAGCTGGGCGAGCCCCATCCGGATGACCGCGTGGTCGTCGACGAGCACCACCTTGATCGGCGCACCGGCGGGGGTCTCGGTCTCCTCAGGCATCGACGCCCACCTCCAGTCGCACTGCGGTTCCCTCACCGGCGGAGGAACGGACCTCGAGCCGGCCGCCGCTGTCGCGAACCAGCGAGCTCATGCCACGCAGACCGTAGCGGTCGGCGGCGGGCGCTGCGTCGGCGGCGAAGCCGACGCCGTCGTCGACCACCTCGAGGACCAGCTTCTTGCCGTCGCTGCGCACGGTGACTGCGATCGTGGAGGGGTGGGCGTGGCGCAGAGCGTTGCGCACGGCCTCCTGCGCGACCCGCCAGACCAGCGCGGCCTGGGTGTCGGTGGCGGTCTCCGCCCCCTCGACGCTGACCGAGGCCTGGATCCCGAGCGCGCCGGCGGGGGCGATCAGGTCGGCGAGCGACGACGCGAGGCCGTCGGCCTGGATCTCGGGCGGGTGGATCTCGGCAAGGAGCGCACGCAGGGACTTGAGGGTGTCGCGGATCGCCTGGTTGGCAGCGTGAAGGGACGCGCGGACGCCGTCGGCCAGCTCCGGCTCGCGGGCCGCGGCCGCGATCGAGAACGACGTACCGGCGAGGTCCTGGACGACGCCGTCGTGCAGGTCGCGCGCGATCCGACGGCGTTCGGCGTCGGAGGCCTCGAGGCCGGCGCGCAGCAGGCGCTCGCGCTCCTTGGCCGCGCTGGTCACCTGCTTGGTGAGGACCCGCAGGATCGGGGTGACCAGGACCAGGAGCAGGACCAGCGCGCCGACGATGATCCACATGAACGGGCGGTAGATCTGTGCGCGCCGCTCCTCGATGTCCTCGAGGGAGTAGTAGCCCTCGAAGAGCAACGGCGTGCCTCGAGGGGTCTCGATGCGGGTGAAGATCTGCACCGTCCCGTCGGCATCCTCCGTGAGGAGGGTCTGCGCGGTCTCGTCTGTGTAGACCTGGCCGGTGCCCCCGTTCTCCAGCACGTCCTGCCGTTCCTGCCCCAGCTCGAACTCCTGCCCGGCGAACACGGGGTTGTCGGAGTAGACGAGGCGTTCGCTCGACCAGAGGTTGACCTGGGAGAGGACCTGGACGTCGAACTGGTCGACGGCACGTCGGTTGAACGCGTCGATCGCCGCTGGGTTGCCGAGGACGAGCTTCTCCCTCAGGAGAGGGCCGGCGACCGACTCCGCGAGCACCTCGTTGATGGTCCGTGCCTCCGCCAGCGCCTCACGGTCAGCGGCCTGGCCGGCCAGCAGGTTGGTGGCAACGACGAGCACGACCAGCGTGACGGCGCCGATCGCGAGGAAGCGCGCCACCGGGCTGCGCAGCAGGGAGGCGATCAGAAGTCGTCGACCTTGACGAAGCAGGTCTCGCCGGTGCGCTGGTTCTCGGCCTTGAAGGCGATGATGTCGGTGCCGGGGAAGTCCAGCATCGTGCGCTTGATCCGGAAGGAGCGGTCGGAGTCGCCGTCGGCGCGGATCTCACCCCTGAACGAGACGTCTCCGTCGTGCAGCATCCGCCAGTCCCAGAGGTCGTCGTCGTTGCTCCAGACGACGCCGATGACGTCGAGACGTCCCTCGTCGTTGAGCACGACGCGCAGCCGCTTGGTGCTGGTGTCGGAGCATGCGCCCCGGGCCACACCATCGTCGTCACTTGCAACTGCAAACGGGGCAGTAGCAAGCGCCGCTGCACCCAGCACCGAGCTGAGCGTGACGACGAGGAGGGACCGGGGCGACATGTTGACTTGCTCCTTCAGATACCAACGGAGGGTGGCCGCCCTCCGGAGTGACCTAAGTCTTTACCGAGGCGGGGTGACACGCCATTGTCCGGTGGTACTACTACCTCTGGCTCGGCCCCGGGCGGTCTCGCCCCGGACTACTTGGCGAACGGCAAGTATGCCAGGTCGCCGACGGTCAGCCCGACCAGGGAGTCGCGGAAGTGACGCCCGGGGACGGGCTCGACGGTGACGTGGTTCGGTACGACGAGCACCCGGCACCCGGCCGACTCGGCCGAGATGGTCCCGGTGTTGGAGTCCTCGATGGCCACGCACTCCTGGGGCTCGACTCCCAGCGCCGCGGCGGCGGTCAGGTAGGGCTCGGGATGGGGCTTGCCGTTGGTCACCTGGTCACCGGTCACGATCACCGAGAAGGTCTTGGGGGGCAGGTGATGGAGGATCGGGGCGACGAAGCGGGCGTAGGACATCGTCACGAGTGCCAGGGGCACCTCCGCCTCGCGGAGCGCGACCAGCAGCTCGCGGGCACCCGGACACCACGGCACCTCGCGCTCGACCCGGGCCACCACGCCGTCGAGCAGCCGCTCGACGATCTCCTCGGGCGGCAGGTCGATGCCCATGTGCTCACGGATGTAGACGCCCGAGGAGAGCAGGTCGTTGCCCACCAACTGGAGGGCGTGCTCACGGCTCCAGCTGCCGCCGTACTCGTCCGCGAGCTCGTACTCGACCTCGATCCAGTAGGGCTCGGTGTCGACCAGCGTGCCGTCCATGTCCCAGAGGACGGCCGCTGGCGGCACCGCCTCAGTCTTCAGGGTCGTAGCCCAGGTTGGACGAGAGCCAGCGTTCGGCCTGAGCGACCGTCCAGCCCTTGCGCTCGGCGTAGTCGGCCACCTGGTCGCGGCCGAGCCGGCCGACCACGAAGTACTGCGACTGCGGGTGCGAGAAGTACCAGCCCGACACCGCGGCGCCGGGCCACATGGCCAT
Source organism: Nocardioides szechwanensis (assembly GCF_900103935.1). GTDB lineage: Bacteria > Actinomycetota > Actinomycetes > Propionibacteriales > Nocardioidaceae > Nocardioides > Nocardioides szechwanensis. The sequence goes on along the minus strand of NZ_FNIC01000001.1, from coordinate 886,669 downwards.
GCCCTCGGTGAGCTCGATGCCGGTGTTGGCCTTGACGTCGAGCAGCTCCCAGAGCGTCACCTTCTCGGTGTGCTCGGGACAGGCGGGGTAGCCGGGGGCGGGACGGATGCCTTCGTACTTCTCCGAGATCAGCGACTCGTTGTCGAGGCTCTCGTCGGGGGCGTGGCCCCAGAATTCCTTGCGCACCCGCTCGTGGAGCCGCTCGGCGAACGCCTCGGCAAGCCGGTCGGCGAGCGACTCGAGCAGGATCGCCGAGTAGTCGTCCTGCTCGGCCTTGAACGCCTGGATGCGGTCGGTGATGCCGAGGCCGGCCGTGACCGCGAACGCGCCGACATGGTCGGGCAGACCGGTCTCCGCGGGCGCCACGAAGTCGCCGAGGGACCGGTTGGGGACCCCGTCGCGATGGTCGCCCTGCTGGCGCAGGTTGTGGAGCCGTGTGAGCACCTCGGAGCGCGAGTCGTCGGTGTAGACCTCGATGTCGTCGCCCGCGGCGTTGGCCGGGAAGAGCCCGAAAACTGCGTTGGCGGTCAGCCACTTCTCGTCGATGACGCGGTCGAGCATCTTCTGGGCGTCGTCGTAGAGCGCTCGTGCGGTCTCCCCCGTCGCCGGGTTGTTGAGGATGTCGGGGAACTTGCCCTTCATCTCCCAGGCGTTGAAGAACGGCTGCCAGTCGATGTAGTCGCGCAGCTCGGCGAGGTCGTAGCCCTCGAGCACCTGGATGCCGGGCTGCTGCGGTGCCGGCGGCTGGTAGCCGTCCCACTCGACAGGCGTCCGGTTGGCGCGCGCCTTCTCCAGGGAGACCATCGGCCGGTCGTGCTTGGTGGCGTGCCGCCGGCGCAGGGCGTCGTAGTCCTCCTTGACGTCGGCCATCAGCTTGGGGCGCTGTGCGTCGCTGAGCAGGGCCGCCAGCGTCGGGACCGAGCGCGAGGCGTCCTTCACCCACACCACCGGGCCGTCGTACTTGCCGTCGACCTTGACCGCGGTGTGGGCGCGCGAGGTGGTGGCGCCACCGATCATCAGCGGGATCGTGAAGTCCTGGCGCTGCATCTCCGCAGCCACGTTGACCATCTCGTCGAGGGACGGCGTGATCAGGCCGGACAGGCCGATCGCGTCGGCGCCGACCTCGCGGGCGGTGTCGAGGATCTTCTGGGCGGGCACCATCACCCCGAGGTCGATGACCTCGAAGTTGTTGCACTGCAGCACGACGCCGACGATGTTCTTGCCGATGTCGTGGACGTCGCCCTTGACGGTCGCCATCACGATCGTGCCGTTGGTGTCCTTGGCGGTGGCGTACTCGGGGTTGTCGAGCTTTTCCTGCTCGATGAACGGGATCAGGTAGGCGACGGCCTTCTTCATCACGCGGGCCGACTTCACGACCTGGGGCAGGAACATCTTGCCGGCCCCGAACAGGTCGCCGACGACGTTCATGCCGTCCATCAGCGGTCCCTCGATGACCTCGATCGGGCGGCCTCCGCGCTCCGCGATCTCGGCGCGCAGCTCCTCGGTGTCGGACTCGGCGTAGGCGTCGATGCCCTTGACCAGGGCGTGCGTGATCCGCTCCCCGACCGGCAGCGAACGCCACTCCTCGAGCGTCTCCTCGACCTTCTCGCCGGCGAGGTTGTGGGCCTCGGCGATCTCCAGCAGCCGCTCGGCGGCGTCGGGACGGCGGTTGAGGATGACGTCCTCGATCCGCTCGCGCAGCTCGGGCTCGACCTGGTCGTAGACCACGAGGGCGCCGGCGTTGACGATGCCCATGTCGAGTCCGGCCTCGATGGCGTGGAAGAGGAAGACCGCGTGGATCGCCTCGCGCACGGGGTTGTTGCCGCGGAAGGAGAACGACACGTTGGAGATGCCGCCGGAGACCTTGGCGCCCGGGAGGTTGTGCTTGATCCAGCGGGTGGCCTCGATGAAGTCCTGGCCGTACGACGCGTGCTCCTCGATGCCGGTGGCGACCGCGAACACGTTGGGGTCGAAGATGATGTCCTCGGGCGGGAAGTCCACCTCGTCGACCAGGATCCGGTAGGCGCGCTCGCAGATCGCCTTGCGGCGCTCGAGGTTGTCGGCCTGGCCGTCCTCGTCGAAGGCCATGACGACCGCAGCGGCGCCGTACTTCTTGCACAGGCGGGCCTGCGCGCGGAAGGCGTCCTCTCCCTCCTTCATGGAGATCGAGTTGACGATCGGCTTGCCCTGGACGCACTTGAGCCCGGCCTCGATCACCTCCCACTTGGAGGAGTCGACCATGACCGGCACCCGGCTGATGTCGGGTTCGGAGGCGACCAGCTTGAGGAAGCGGTCCATCGCGGCGACGCCGTCGATCATGCCCTCGTCCATGTTGACGTCGATGACCTGCGCGCCGTTCTCGACCTGCTGGAGCGCGACGGCCAGGGCGTCGTCGTACTTGCCGTCCTTGATCAGGTTGCGGAACTTCGCCGAGCCGGTGATGTTGGTGCGCTCGCCGACGTTGACGAACAGGCTGTCCTCGGTGACCGTGAACGGCTCGAGGCCCGCGAGCCGCATGGCCGGGGGAACGGCGACCGGCTCGCGGCGCGGCTTGCCCTCGACGGCCTGCGCGATCGCGGCGATGTGGGCGGGCGTGGTACCGCAGCAGCCGCCGACCAGGTTGACGAACCCGCTGGCCGCGAACTCCTCGATGATCGCCGCGGTCTCCTCGGGCGCCTCGTCGTACTCACCGAACGCGTTGGGCAGGCCGGCGTTGGGGTAGCACGACACGAAGCTGTCCGCGAGACGCGCCATCTCGGCGATGTAGGGGCGCATCTCCTTGGCACCAAGGGCGCAGTTGAGGCCCACTGCCAGTGGGCGCGCGTGGCGGATGGAGTCCCAGAACGCCTCGGTGACCTGACCGGAGAGGGTGCGGCCGGAGGCGTCGGTGATCGTCCCGGAGACGATGACCGGCCAGCGGCGGCCGTACTCCTCGAAGAGGGTCTCGACGGCGAAGATCGCAGCCTTGGCGTTGAGCGTATCGAAGATGGTCTCGATGAACAGCAGGTCCGAGCCGCCCTCGAGGAGCCCGCGGCCGGCCTCCATGTAGGCGGCGACCAGCTGGTCGTAGCTCACGTTGCGCGCGGCCGGGTCGTTGACGTCGGGCGAGATCGAGGCCGTGCGCGTGGTCGGGCCGAACGCGCCGGCGACGTAGCGCCGACGGTCGGGGGTGCGCTCGTTCATCGCGTCGACCTCGCGGCGCGCGAGCCGGGCGGACTCGTAGTTGAGCTCGTAGGCGAGCTCCTGCATGCCGTAGTCGCCCAGGGAGATCGCGTTGGCGTTGAACGTGTTGGTCTCGACGATGTCGGCGCCGGCCTCGAGGTACTCGCGATGGATGTCGGCGATGATCTCGGGCTGGGTGAGCGTGAGCAGGTCGTTGTTGCCCTGGAGGTCGGAGGGCCAGTCGGCGAAACGCTCGCCGCGGTAGCCCGCCTCGTCGGGTCGGTCCCGCTGGATCGCCGTACCCATGGCTCCGTCGATCACCATGATCCGCTCCTGCAGGGTCGCAGTCAGGGCATCGGTGGCGTCGGGTCGCAGGTCGGACGATCTGGACACGGGACTCCTCTCAGGGTCGCCCGGTCCGCCGAGAGAGCGGGCCGGTCTTCCAGCGTAGGAAGCACGTCCACGAAGTGGACGGGTTTCCCGAATGGTGACACCGCGCGAATGGCCCCACGAAATCCTTGGCGGCTCCCCGGCGGGCCTGTGTCGCCCCGACTAGGCTTCCCACGTGATCGAGATCGAGGACGCGCCGGAGCTGGTCGATCCGCTGGTCATCGCGGCCTTCGAGGGCTGGAACGACGCCGCCGACGCCGCCTCGGGTGTGGTCGACCACCTGATGAAGGTGTGGAACGCGCGGGTCGTGGGGGCCATCGATCCCGAGGACTTCTACGACTTCCAGGTCAACCGCCCGATCGTCGGCACCGACGAGCACGGCTACCGGCGCCTGACCTGGCCGAGCACCCAGATCGCGATCGCCTCCCCGCCGGACCTGGACCGCGACATCATCCTGATCCGCGGCATCGAGCCGAGCATGCGGTGGCGGCAGTTCTGTGCCGAGCTGCTGGCAGCCGTCGACGAGCTCGGCGGCGAGCTGGTGGTCACCCTCGGCGCGCTCCTCGCCGACACCCCCCACACCCGGCCGATCCCCGTGACCGGCACCGCGACCGAGCCGGAGCTGGTCGACCGGCTCAAGCTGGAGCAGTCGACGTACGAGGGACCGACCGGCATCGTCGGCGTGTTCCAGGACGCCTGCGTGAAGCTCGACGTACCCGCCGTGTCCTACTGGGCCGCGGTCCCCCACTACGTCGCGCAGCCCCCGTGCCCCAAGGCGACGCTGGCGCTGCTGGGCCAGCTCGAGGACCTGCTCGAGGTAAGCATCCCCCTCGGCGACCTGCCCGAGGACGCCCGCGCCTGGGAGCGCGGCGTCGACGAGCTCGCCGAGGAGGACGAGGACATCGCCGACTACGTGCGCAGCCTCGAGGAGACCCGCGACACCGCCGACTTGCCGGAAGCGTCCGGTGAGGCCATCGCCCGGGAGTTCGAGCGCTACCTCAAGCGGCGTGGCGACGAAGAGGGCCAGGGCCAGCAGGGTCCGGCCTGACGGTCGCGGGCCCGCGGGTCTGCGGTTTGGTCACAAACCGCAGGTTCTGGCGCCCCGGAGCTGCGGTTTGTGACCAAACCGCACGTCGGACGCGCAGGCGTCAGAGCGACAGACCGAGGGCGGCGTCGAGGACCCCGAGCATGAGTACGGCGGCGTCGGGGTCACTGGTGTCGGCGAGGCCGTCGGTGCCGAGCGTGGCGGCGACCCAGGCGTCGACGGCGGCGGTGGCGCGCGGTGCGTCGAGATCGTCGGCGAGGGCGGCCAGCACCTCCTCGACCACGGGGGTGGCAGGGGCACCGGCGCCGAGGGAGATCGCCTTGCGCCAGGTGGCGACGGTGTCGACGGCGTCCCAGAGCTCGGCGTCGGTCCACTCCCAGTCGGAGCGGTAGTGGTGGCGCAGCAGCGCCAGCCGGATGCCCATCGGGTCGACGTCGCTGTTGCGCAGCGCGGAGACGAAGACGAGGTTGCCCAGCGACTTCGACATCTTCTCGCCGTCGTAGGCCACCATGCCGGCGTGGGAGTACACCTGCGCGAAGGGGACGGGCGCCGCCACCTGCGCGTGTCCCGCACACATCTCGTGGTGCGGGAAGACCAGGTCGGAGCCGCCGCCCTGGACGTCGAACGCGCCGCCGAGGTAGCGCTGCGCGATCGCCGTGCACTCGACGTGCCAGCCGGGACGCCCGGGACCGAAGGGGCTCTCCCAGCTCGGCTCACCCTCACGCTCGCCGCGCCACAGCACGCAGTCGAGCGGGTCGCGCTTGCCGGGGCGCTCGGGGTCGCCGCCCCGCTCGGCGAAGAGCCGGAGCATCGTGTCGCGGTCGTAGCCGGACACCGCACCGAACGCCGGGTCGGCGCTCACGGAGTAGTAGACGTCGCTCTCGACGCGGTACGTCGCACCGGCGGCCTCGAGACGCTGGATCAGCTCGACGGCCAGCGGGATCGACTCGACGGCGCCGACGTAGTGGTCGGGCGGGATGACGCGCAGCGCGGTCATGTCGTGGCGGAACAGCTCGGTCTCGCGCTCGGCGAGCTCGACCCAGTCGACGTTGACCTTGGTCGCGCGCTCCAGGAGCGGGTCGTCGACGTCGGTGACGTTCTCGACGAACGTCACGTCGTACCCGGCACTGCGCCAGGCCCGGTTGAGCAGGTCGAAGGCGACGTACGTCGCGGCGTGGCCCAGGTGGGTCGCGTCGTACGGCGTGATCCCGCAGACGTAGAGGCGGGCGGCGCCCTCGGGCGAGGTCGTGACCGTGGCACCCGTTGACGTGTCGTGGAGCGCTACGGGCGGCCCCACGACGGGCAGGCTCGGGATCTCTGGGACACTCCAGGCTCGCATGTCCGCAGCCTAACCACCGCTCCTCAGAAGGGCGGCCACGGGATCGCGGGCCAGTCGCCGCTCGAGCGCGGCAGCCGCCCTGCGTCGAGCAGCCGGCGGCAGCGCACGTCGAGCGCGTCGATCTCCAGGTCGGTGAGGTGCTCGGCCAGCAACGCCCCGAGACCGCCCGCCAGCGCGGCTCGGATCCGGCGTACGACGTCCGCCTCGTCGTCTCGCAACGGCTCGCCCTGCCAGCCCCACAGCACGGTCCGGAGCTTGTGCTCGTGGTGGAACGCGATCCCGTGGTCCACGCCGTACCGGTGCCCGTCGGGCATCGCCAGCACGTGGCCGCCCTTGCGGTCGGCGTTGTTGACGACCACGTCGAACACAGCCATGCGGCGCAAGGCGGCGGTGTCCTCGTGGATCAGCGAGACCGCGACGTCGCGGCCGTCGAGACCGTCGAAGACGTGGCGCCACCCTGCGGGTACCTCGCCCTCCTCGACCAGCGTGACCGCCTCCTGCTCCTCGTCGGGCTCCTGCCACAGCTGGCACATGCCGGGCCCGTGCGGCCCGTCCCGCAGCCAGGTGTGTGGCACGACGTCCCAGCCGGTGACCTGGGAGACGAGGTACGCCGCGACCTCACGGCCGGCCAGGTGGCCGTCGGGGAAGTCCCACAGGGGCCGCTCCCCCGCGATCGGCTTGTAGACGACCGTGACCTCGCCGATCTCGCCGAGGAACGTGGCGTTGGAGGCGGGCATGATCCGCCCGTGCAGCACCAGGTCACCGTCCAGCACGGGTGCAGCCTCGGGCTGGGGGTCGGGCTGGCTCATGGGCCGATCGGGTCCCGGCGACGGAAGCCGTTGGCGCGCACGCAGAGGTGGCCGTCGGGGTCGATCGGGTTGCCACAGAACGGGCAGCTCGGGCGCCCCGCGTCGAGCACCTGCGCGGCTCGCTTCACGAAGGCCCGCGCGTGGCCGGCGTCGATCCGGACCAGGAAGACCTCCTCCGGCTCGGGCTCCTCGAAGTCCTGGTCGACCTGGTCTGGGGTGACGACCGCGGCCTCGGTGAAGGGGAACACCTCGATCACGATCCGCTGGTCGTCGGGGTCCCAGGAGAGGGTCATCGTGCCCGCCCGGAACTCCTCCTCGATCGGCTGCTCGAGCGGGTTCGCGTCCTCGAGCCCGAGCGGCGCCACGGCCGGGATCACGCCCGAGGCGGTCTCGCTGGACATGACCTCGTCGAGGAGCTCGTCGACCCGCTCGGCGAGGGCGGCGACCTGCTGCTTCTCCAGGGACACGCTGACGACCCGGACCCCGGACCGGGCCTGCAGGAAGAACGTGCGCGACCCCGGGGGCCCGACGGTGCCCGCGACGAAGCGCTCGGGCGGGTCGAAACCGTGGGTGATCGGAGGCATGTCGCCCACCCTATGACCGAGCCGAAGGCCCGGCGCCGCCACCGACGGGGGCGTCCTCGACGCTCTTGCGGCGGCGGGCCCGCTTGGCCGGTGGCGCCGCCAGCCAGGAGAGGTCACCGGCGTGGGTGTTGGAGGCCAGCACGTAGGGACGGGTGCCCGTGTAGCGCACGATCGACACCGACGCCGGGTCGACGAACAGCCGCTGGAACAGGTCGAGGTGCATGCCCAGCGCATCCGCCAGGACCGACTTGATGATGTCGCCGTGGCTCACCGCCACCCAGACCGCGCCGGGACCGTGCTCCGCCTCGAGTGCGGCGTCGTGGCGCCGTACGGCCTCCACCGAGCGGGCCTGCATGGCCTGGAGCGACTCGCCACCGGGGAACGCGGCGGCCGAGGGCTGCGTCTGCACGACGCCCCACAGCTTCTCCTTGGCCAGGTCCTTGAGCAGGCGTCCCTGCCACTCGCCGTAGTCGCACTCAGTGATGCCACGCTCGGTCACCGTCCTCGGGGCGGCCGGGTGCGCGGACGTGATGATCTTCGCGGTCTGGCGGCAGCGCTCGAGCGGGCTGGTCACGACCGCGGCCAGCGGCACGGCGGCGAGCCGCTCCGCCGTACGCCGTGCCTGGTCGGTGCCGGTGTCGTCGAGCCTCACGCCCGGCGTACGCCCGGCGAGGGTGCCGCTCGCGTTGGCGCTCGTGCGGCCGTGTCGCACGAGGATCACAGTTGCCATGTCGGGGACTGTAGTGGGGCTACCGTGAGCCCGTGATCGTCGACAGCGCCGTCTACCGCAACGGCGAGAGGGTCGCCGTCGACTGCCGGCCCCAGGACTACGCGACCCTGCGCGCGCAGGCCAAGGCGCCCGGCGACTTCGTGTGGGTCGGGCTGCACCAACCCGGCCAGGCGGAGCTGGAGCGGGTGGCCGAGGCCTTCGGGCTGCACCACCTGGCGGTCGAGGACGCCGTGAAGGCCCACCAGCGCCCGAAGCTCGAACGGTACGACGACAACATCTTCCTGATCCTCAAGACGCTCTGGTACGTCGAGGCGGAGGACGCGGTCGAGACCGGCGAGATCAGCATGTTCGTCGGCAGCGACTTCGTGATCACCGTCCGGCACGGGGAGGGCGGGGCGCTGCACTCCGCCCGCAAGTACCTCGAGCAGCGGTCCAAGGTCCTGACCCACGGTCCGTCGGCCGTCGTCTACGCCGTCTGTGACTCCGTCGTGGACGCCTACTCCGAGGTGGTCGCCGAGCTTGAGGCGGACGTGGACGAGGTCGAGGAGTCCGTCTTCTCCCCCGCCCGCACCAACGACTCGGTGCGGATCTACACGCTCAAGCGCGAGATCGCGGAGGTACGCCGCGCCGTACACCCCCTGCGCGACCCGATGCGACGCTTCGCCTCCGGCCTCGTGCCCGGGATCGACGAGGCGGCGGCGCCGTTCTTCCGCGACGTGGCCGACCACCTCACCCGTGCCTCCGAGATCGTCGACAGCCTCGACGGGTTGCTGTCGACCGCCTTCGACGCCCACCTGGCGCGGATCTCGGTGCAGCAGAACGACGACATGCGCAAGATCTCCGCCGGAGTCGGCCTGGTGGCGGCGCCGACCCTGATCGCGGGCGTCTACGGCATGAACTTCGACCACATGCCCGAGCTGCACTGGATGCTCGGCTACCCGTTCGCGTTGCTGCTGATGGTGATGACCTCGGCGGCGCTGTGGGTGTTCTTCAAGAAGTCCGGCTGGCTGTGAACGCGCGGTTTGGTCACAAACCGCAGCTCTGGCGGCCGTTTTCCTGCGGTTTGTGACCAAACCGCAGGTCCCCGGAGCCGCGCCTAGGCGTTGAGGACGCCGGTGGCGACCAGGATGAGCGTGGCGGCGCCGAGGGCGACGCGGTAGAGCACGAACGGCGTGTAGGAGCGGGTGCTGACGTAGCGCAGCAGCCAGGCGATGGCGGCGTACCCGACCGCGAACGACACCACGGTCGCCACGATGGTGGGGCCCCAGCCGTAGTCGTTGTCGCCGCCCGAGATCTCGGGGAGCTCGAAGAGCCCGGCGCCGACGACCGCGGGGATCGCGAGGAGGAAGGCGTAGCGGGTGGCGGCCTCGCGGTCGTAGCCGAGGAAGCGGCCCATCGACAGGGTCGCGCCGGAGCGGGAGACGCCCGGGATCAGGGCCATGGCCTGCGCCGCCCCCATGAGTACGGCGTCGCGCAGCGAGATCTCCTTGATCTTCTTGTCCGTGCGGCCCACGCGGTCGGCGATGCCGAGGACGATGCCGAGCACGATCAGCGTCGTACCGATGATCCACAGGTTGCGGAAGTCGCGCTCGATGACGTCCTTCAGCAGGATCCCGAGCACCACGATCGGCAGCGAGCCGATGATGATGAACCACCCCATGCGGGCGTCGAGGTGACCGCGGTACTCCGGGCGGAACAGCGACTTCACCCAGGCAGACCCGATCCGCCAGATGTCCTCACGGAAATAGATGAGGACGGCGAGCTCGGTGCCGATCTGGATCACCGCGGTGAACGCGGCGCCCGGGTCACCCCACCCGAAGAGCTCGGGGAAGATCCGTAGGTGAGCGCTGCTGGAGATCGGCAGGAACTCCGTCAGGCCCTGGAGGAGGCCGAGCACGACGGCCTGGAGGTAGTCCCACACGAGCAGGAAGCCTAGGGCGTGCCGGGCGAGCCGCCACGCCGCCCCCAGGGTGTGCCCACTAGTTTTGTCGCCATGCAACAGCGGTCACTGGGCCACACCGGCCTCAAGGTCTCGCGCCTCGGCCTGGGCACCATGACGTGGGGCCGCGACACCGACGAGCACGAGGCCCGCGACCAGCTGATCGCGTTCGCGGAGGCCGGGGGCACCCTGGTCGACACCGCGGCGGGCTACACCGACGGCGACTCAGAGTCCCTGATCGGCACCCTGATCGGCGATGTCGTTGCCCGCGACGAGATCGTCCTCGCCACCAAGGCCGGCATCTCCCGGCGCTCCGGCGAGCGGGTCACCAACACGTCCCGGGGCAACCTGCTGACCGCGCTCGACGCCTCGCTCAAGCGGCTCGGCGTGGACCACGTCGACCTGTGGCAGGTCCACATCTGGTCCGACGAGACGCCGCTCGAGGAGACCCTGACGGCTCTCGACCACGCGGTCGCGTCGGGGCGGACGTCGTACGTCGGGATCTCCAACTACACCGGGTGGCAGACCGCGCAGGCCGCCACCTGGCAGCGCGCGGTGCCCGGACGGGCGACGCTGGCGTCGACCCAGGTGGAGTACTCCCTGCTCAACCGCGGCGTGGAGCGCGAGGTCCTCCCGGCCGCCCACGCTCTTGGTCTCGGGGTCCTCCCCTGGTCGCCGCTGGGCCGCGGCGTCCTCACCGGCAAGTACCGCACCGGCACGCCGTCCGACTCCCGCGGCGCGTCTCCCGTCTTCTCCGGCTTCGTGGGCGCCTACCTCGACGACCGCAGCGGCCGCATCGTCGAGGCGGTCGCACGGGCCGCCGAGGGCCTCGGCTGGACCCCGCTCGAGGTCTCGCTGGTCTGGGTCCGCGACCGCCCGGGCGTGACCTCGCCCATCGTCGGCGCCCGCACCGCCGCTCAGCTCCGTGGAGCGCTCGACCTCGAGGACAAGGAGCTCCCGACCGAGATCATCGCCGCCCTCGACGACGTGTCGGAGCCGGCGTGAGCCGGCACGACCGTCGTGCCCCGGGGCGTGGGGTGGAGTGGGAGTTCGACCGGGTGACGTTCCCTCGAGAGTTCCCCCGCAACGTCGTGACCAGGCTGCTCGTCGAGCGCGCCGAGCACGGCGGCTGGGAGCTCGACCGGGTGCGCATGACCGCCGACGGCACCCGTCGCGTGATCCTGCGGCGCAAGATCATCCGCGCCGTCCGCACCGCTTGAACTATGTCCGGCTCTGCGGTTTGGTCACAAACCGCAGAAATATCGGCCCCCGGGGCTGCGGTTTGTGACCAAACCGCAGTTCCCCCGGCCCGCAGTGAGGGGCAGAGCCGGCCTCAGGCCTCGCCAAGGAACCTGTCGAACACGCGCGCCCCGAACTCCAGGGCGTCGACCGGCACCCGCTCGTCGACCCCGTGGAACAGCGCGGTGAAGTCGAGCTCCGCCGGGAGCCGCAGCGGCGCGAAGCCGTAGGACCGCATCCCGAGCTTGGTGAAGTGCTTGGCGTCGGTGCCGCCGCTCATCGTGTACGGCGCCACGACGGCGCCGGGGTCCTCCGCGAGCAGCGAGCGGGTCATGGTGTCGACCAGCGCGCCGTCGTACGGCATCTCCCAGGGCGGCTGCTTCGACACGTAGTCGACCGTGACGTTCTCGCCGCACAGCTCGGCCAGGGTCGCGAAGAACTCGTCCTCGTAGCCCGGCAGGAACCGCCCATCCACGTGCGCGGTGGCCTCCGTCGGGATCACGTTGACCTTGTAGCCGGCCCCGAGCATGGTCGGGTTGGTGGTGTTGCGGATGACGGCGCCGAGCATCCGGGCCGCGCTCCCGAACTCCTCGATCAGGCTCTCCGCGTTGTCCGGCGTGGCCTCGGTGCCGACCAGCTCGGCGACGGCCGCGAGCAGGGTCTGCATGGTCGGGGTGAGCCGCACCGGCCACTGGTGGGCGCCGATCCGCGCGACGGCGGCCGCGAGCTCGGTGACCGCGTTGTCGGAGTTGATCATGGAGCCGTGGCCGGCCCGGCCGCGGGCGGTGAGCCGCATCCAGGCCATGCCCTTCTCGGCCGCCTCGATCAGGTAGAGCCGGCGCCCCCGGATGGTCGTGCTGAAGCCGCCGACTTCGCCGACCGCCTCGGTGCAGCCCTCGAACTCCTCGGCGTGCTGCTGGACCAGCTGCTCCGCACCGTGGTGGCCGCCGGCCTCCTCGTCGGCGGTGAACGCCAGGACGACGGGTCGCTCGGGCACGGCGCCGGCCCGGGCGCGGGCGCGCACGACGGAGAGCAGCATCGCGTCGAAGTCCTTCATGTCGACCGCCCCGCGGCCCCAGACGTAGCCGTCCTGGACCTCCCCGGAGAAGGGGTGGACCTGCCAGTCCTCCGCCGCCGCCGGTACGACGTCCAGGTGCGCGTGGAGCAGCAGGGCGCCGCGGTCGGGGACGCTCCCGTCGGCGGGTCCGCCCCAGTGCGCGACCAGCGACGTCCGGCCCGGTGTCGACTCGTAGAGCCGCGACTCGATGCCCACCTCGTCGAGCAGCGTGGCGACGTACTCCGCCGCCTTCCGCTCCCCCGGACCCTCCTGGTCGCCGTAGTTGGTGGTGTCGATCCGGATCAGCTCGCGGCACAGGTCGACGACCTCGCTCGCGGGGTCGTAGGACACGGCGTCCGTCTCGGTGCTCATGCCACCATCAAAGCACCCGGCCGGGCCCTCCCCGATGCGAGCCGGAGCCCCTCTCTTTGCTACTGTTCCACCGCACTCGTCCGGGTGGCGGAATTGGTAGACGCGCTAGCTTGAGGTGCTAGTGCCCGTATTAGGGCGTAGGGGTTCAAGTCCCCTCTCGGACACTGAGAAGGCTCCGGCTCCACGGGGCCTTTTCTTCATTTCGGCTCAGGCCGGCCGGCGGCGAGCCGGTCCCGCACGGCGGGCGCGAACGGGCTCCAGGCGAACCAGTGCGGCAGAGCGCGGGTGAGGCTCGAGGGCCCGGCGACGGCGATCGTGCCGCTGGCGAGAGCGTCGCGGTAGGTCGTGATCCCCGAGAAGACCCGCATCAGCTCCACCGGCTCGGTGGAGACCACCACGTCGACCTCGAAGCCCGGCGGGTCGGTGCAGACGGAGGTCTCTCGCCGCTCCATCACCATCCAGATCCGAGTGGGGTCGTCGCCGCCGTAGTCGAACTCGACCACCGTGCGGTGCTCCGGTACGGCGTCGAGCACGATCCGGCGCGACATCCACCAGGTGAGCGTCACCGGGTCGACCTCCCGCGGCTCCGGCTCGCTGAACATCCACTTCACGGCCCACTCGCCGACCGCCATGATCACACCCTCGAGGTCGCGGCCGGCCGGTGTCAGTTGGTACTCGTGGCCACGCCCGTGCGACAGCTCGACCCGGGTCACGACCCCCTTGCGCTCGAGGTGGTCCAGGCGCTGCTTGAGCAACGACCGGGAGATCCCCGGCAGCCCGCGGTCGATCTCGTTGAACCGCCGACCGCCCAGGACCAGCTCACGCACGATCAGCGGCGTCCACCGCTCGGCGATCACCGAGCTCGCCAGCGCGACCGGGCAGTACTGGGCGTAGTCCTTCATCTCCCGAGTGTGGTCCCGCCCGACGTGGGAGTCCAGAAACTGTCCCACCCAGGTCCAGTTCTCGCCCTAGGCGACGACCGGTCTCGCGACGAGCATCGAAGGAGTCCGTCCACCTCCCCGAGGAGCCACCATGACCACCACCTTCGACCCCTCCGCCTTCAAGTCCACGACCCGCGCCCAGTGGGAGTCCGCGGCCCCCGCCTGGCACGAGTGGGGACCTGTCATCGAGGACTGGCTCGGGGCGGCGACCGAGCAGATGCTGGACGATGCCCACCTCGGCGCCGGGTCGCGGGTCCTCGACGTCGCCGCCGGCGCCGGCGGCCAGACCCTCGCTGCGGCCCGTCGCGTCGGCCCGACCGGTCGGGTCCTCGCCACCGACATCTCCCCCGCTATCCTGGAGTACGCCGCCGCCGAGGCAGCCCGGGCCGGGCTGGCCAACGTCGAGACCGTCGAGGCCGACGGGGAGGACCTGTCCGCCGTTGCCGACGGCAGCCAGGACTCCGCCATCTCCCGGGTGGGCCTCATCTACTTCCCGGACCAGCACCGTGCCCTGACCGAGATCTGCCGCACGCTCCGCCCCGGCGGCCGGCTCTCCGCGGTCGTCTACAGCACGCCGGACCGCAACGGCTTCTTCGCGGTCCCGGTCGGCATCATCCGCCGGGTCGCCGGCCTGCCGGCACCCGCTCCCGGGCTGCCGGGCCCCTTCAGCCTGGGTGCGCCGGGGGTCGCCGAGAGAGCGTACGAAGCCGCCGGCCTCGTCGACGTCACCGTGACCACCGTCCCGTCACCCATCCGGCTGCCCAACGCCGCGCAGTGCGTGCGCTTCGAGCGCGAGTCCTTCGGCGCCCTCCACCAGATGCTCTCCGGTGTCACCGACGCGGAGCGGTCGGCGGCCTGGCGCGAGATCGAGGAGGCGCTGACCCAGTTCGAGGGGGCCGACGGCTTCGTCGGACCCTGCGAGATGCTCGTCGTGTCCGGAACCCGCCCCTGAGGCCGACGGCGCGCGCGCCTCACGGGCGGTACGACAGGCAGGCGTGCAGGAGATCCGTCTCGGGCACGCTGACCAGCACCTCGTCGTACCTCTCACCGCGCAGCGACACCTTCAGCGCGGGTACCCCGCGCCGCAGCGAGACCAGCTGCCGGTGGCCGCGGGAGTACCAGGTGCCGAGCTTGCGCACCCGGGGCAGGTCGAGGCCGACCCGGAGGCCGCGGACCTCTCTCCAGGAACCCACCAGGTCCACGGACTCCACCGACGACAGGGGCACCACGAGGTCGCGCACCAGGCCGAGTACGTGCTCCGCGGGGCTGAACCGCACGAGCAGGTGATGTCCGTCGATCTCCATCCACGCCATGGGGCCAGTCAAGCCCTGCACACCATCCAGCAACAGGGACCTTGGACCCGGCACTGCTCGACCTTCGCCTCAGGAGGCAGGCACCCCACCGGGACGAGACTGGGAGGCGAGCAGGCGGGAGCCGCGATGGCGTCGGGGTTGACGAGCACGCAGGTGGACCAGTCGCGGGACCGGTACGGCGCCAACGTGATGCCGGAGCCGCCGCGCCCGCACCCGCTGCGGATGCTCGCTGCCCAGCTCACCCACCTCCTCGCCGTACTGCTGTGGGTGGCGGCGGCGCTGGCGCTGGTCGCCGGGATGCCGGCGATCAGCGTGGCGATCGTCGTGATCATCCTGCTCAACGGTGGCTTCGCCTTCTGGCAGGAGTTCCGCGCCGACCGCTCGGCGCAGCAGCTGCGTGCCCTCCTCCCGGTCCGCGCCCGGGTCGTGCGCGACGGCCGCCTGACGACGGTCGAGGTCGCGGACCTGGTGGTCGGCGACCACGTCCTGCTCGAGGCGGGCGACCGGGTCGGCGCCGACATGACCGTGGTCGCGAGCAGCGGGCTGAGCCTGGACGAGTCGATGCTGACCGGCGAGAGCGCCGCGGTGCGGCACGGCCCGGACGAGCAGGTCATGTCCGGCACCTTCGTCCTCGAGGGCGACGGCGCCGCGACCGTGTCGGCCGTCGGGTCCGGCACGGCCCTCGCCGCGATCGCGCACCTCTCCGAGACCGCCATCCGTCCGCCGAGCCCGCTGACCGTCCAGCTGAACGCCGTCGTCCGGGTCGTGGCCTTCGTCGCCGCGGGCACCGGCGTGGCCCTGGGGGTGGGTTCCGTCCTGCTGGGGCTCGGCCTCACCGAGGCGTTCCTGTTCGGCGTGGGCGTCACCGTGGCTCTGGTGCCCGAGGGTCTGCTGCCGACGGTCACCCTCTCCCTGGCCCGCGGCGCGCAGCTGATGGCGGCCCGGCACGCGCTGGTCCGGCGCCTCGACGCCGTTGAGACCCTGGGCGCCACGACCTACATCTGCACGGACAAGACCGGCACCCTGACCCAGAACCGCATGAACGTCGTCGCCGTCGACACCCCGGCCGGCCGGGTGACGGTCAGCGGCAGCGGCTACGAGCCCGAAGGCACGTTGGACGGCACGCCGGACGCCGTACGCGCCGTCCCTGCCGCGGCCGCCGCGGCGCTCTCGTGCGTGACGGGGCGGACGGTCCGCCACGAGACAGGCTGGGTGGCGGAGGGCGATCCGATGGAGGCGGCCATCCACGCGCTCGCCCTCAGGGCCGGCGTCGTGGACCCAGCCGACGGCGAGCGCCTGCCCTACTCCCCCGACCGGATGCTCAGCTCGCACCTCGTCGACGGCCGGGTCAGCGTGCTCGGGGCGCCGGAGGCCGTGCTGGCGCGGTGCCTGGCCACACCCGCCGACCTGGGCCGGCGCCTCGACGACCTGACCGGCCAGGGCTTCCGCGTAGTCGCCGTCGCCGGCCGCGACTGGGACGGCCCCCTCGACCCGGCGATGGAGCACGACCTGGCGTTCCTGGGCCTCCTGGCCCTGCAGGACCCGCCCCGCCCCGACGTCCACGCGGCGGTCACCAGCTGCCGACGGGCCGGCATCCGCGTCGCGATGATCACCGGTGACCACCCCCGCACCGGACAGGCGATCGCCGAGCAGGTGGGGCTGCTCGACCCGGAGGGCGTCGTCCTGGACGGGTCGGCACTGCCGGAGGACGACGCCGAGCTCGCCGAGGCGCTCGACCACCCGGGAGGTGCGGTGGTGGCCCGGGCGACCCCCGCGGCGAAGTTCCGGATCGCGCGGGTCCTGCGTGAGCGTGGGCACGTGGTGGCCATGACCGGTGACGGGGTCAACGACGCCCCGGCGCTGCGCGAGGCCGACGTCGGGGTGGCGATGGGAGCCTCGGGCAGCGACGTGGCCCGTGAGGCCGCTGACCTGGTGCTGCTCGACGACCATTTCGCGACCATCGTCGCGGCCGTGCAGCTGGGGCGCGCGACCTTCATGAACGTACGACGGTCGCTCACCTTCCACCTGACCGACAACGTCGCCGAGCTCGCGCCGTTCGCGCTGTGGGCGCTCACCGGAGGGAGCTTCCCGCTCGCGATCGGCGTCCTTCAGGTCCTGGCTCTCGACATCGGCACCGACATGCTGCCCGCGCTCGCCCTCGGCAGCGAGCCGGCCCGCGAGGGGATCATGAAGGGGACCCGTCGCCGGAGCCTGGTCGACCGTGGGGTGCTGGTGCGGGCGTTCCTCGTCCTGGGGGTCACCGAGGCGATGCTGTCGCTGGGCGCCTTCGCCGTGATCCTCGTCCGCGGAGGTTGGGCATGGGGTGAGACGCCGCCGGCCGGTCTGCTGGCCCTGGCCTCCGGCACGGCGTTCGCGACCATCGCCTGCTGCCAGATCGCCAACTCGTTCGCGTGCCGCAGCACCAGCCGCCCGGTGTGGCGCCTGGCACTGGCCTCCAACCGGCTGCTCCTGGGCGCGGTGGCCGCGGAGGCGCTGCTCCTGGCGGTGTTCGTCGGGTTCCCGCCCGTGGCCGACGTCCTCGGCGGCGCGTGGCCCTCGACGCTCGGCTGGGCCATGGCCCTGGGGGCCGGCGCGGTGCTGGTGGGCGTCGACGGTCTGGTGAAGCTGTCACGCCGCCTCCAGACCGGACACGAGCAGCGGGACCAAGGTCCCGTCCCGAGCGGCCCCCGGGCCCCTGGCCCCGCCTCCCGGGTGGGGTGACCATGGGCACACCCGACGACAAGGAGCGCCACCATGGACAGCACTCGAGGCGGCGGACGACTCGCTGAGCTGAGGCCCTACGACTGCTGGGCCCTGCTCGCCGGAGTCCAGGTGGGGCGGGTCGCCTGGTGCCGCCCCGAAGGCCCCAGCGTCGTCCCGGTCAACCTGGCGCTGGTCAGCGGGGCACTGTGGTTCCGCACCACCCTCGGATCCGCGCTCGTGCGTGAGTGTCGCGGCCAACGGGTGGCCATCGAGGTCGACCAGGTGGACATCCCGACGAGGTCGGGCTGGAGCGTCGTCGTGCACGGCGTGGCCCAGGTGATCGAGGACGACGACGTCCCGGAGTCGCTGCACGTGCTCGAGGTGTGGCCCGCAGGCGACCGGACGGCGTACGTCAAGGTCGAGCCGGTCGACGTCAGCGGTCGCCGCCTCCAGGGGGCGCCGACCGGCTGAGGGACCAACTCCCTGCCTCCGCGGGGACCAACGACACTGACCGCCCGGAGCCCCCGACAGCAGTCTGGAGACAAGCGGAGATCCCACAACTGAGGAGATCTGATGGAATCCATGCACGTACCTCCAGGAGCCGTCGTCGTGGGGGTCGACGGGTCGCCGTCGTCGGACCAGGCCCTCACCTGGGCGGCCGAGGAAGCCTTCCGGGAAGCCCGGGCGCTGGTCGTCGCACACGCGGCGCCACCACCGTCGCCCACGTCGAGCGCCTGGCTGATGTCGGTCGGCGTCAACCACCACCAGGTCGTTCAGCAGCTGCGTGACGAGTCCCGCGCCCTGCTGGACCGCGCCCAGGAGAAGGCGGTCGCCGCGCACCCCGGCCTCGAGGTACACCAGGCGATCCGCCTCACCGACCCCCGCGACGCGCTCCTGGAGCTGGCGCGCGAGGCCCACCTCGTCGTCGTGGGATCGCGTGGCCTCGGTCCGGTCCGCAGCCTGCTCCTCGGCTCGGTCAGCCTGGCGCTGGCCAAGCACTCCCCCGCGCCGGTCGTGGTGACCCGCCACCTCGACGAGACCCGGACCCCGGGTGGAGTCCTGGTCGCCGTCTCCAACGACGGCACCGACCGCCGCGCCCTGGAGATCGCGTTCGAGATCGCCGACGCCCGCGAGATGCCGCTCACCGCGCTGCACTGCTTCTGGGACATGGCCAAGATCTCGCAGGGTGCGGTCGACGTGCCCGACGACGAGCCCGGCCTCGACGACGAACGAGCCCGGCTGCGCGACGCCGTACGGCATCTCGAGGAGAGGTATCCCGACGTCCCCGTCCACCTCCAGCTGACCCGCGGGTTCGTCGACGCCCGGCTGCTCCGGGCCTCCGAGCACGCTGACCTCCTCGTCCTCGGACACCAACCCAAACCGCTGCTCAACGAGTTCGTCTACGGCTCGGTGGCACCCGAGGTCGTCGAGCACGCGAAGTGCTCGGTCGTGGTGGTCACGCAGCCCGAAGTCATGTCATGACGACCGTCCAGGGGCGGCCGCACACCGAGAGCAAGGACAAGGAACCCACTGTGAGCACCTACGTCTACGCGTTTTCCCAGGGCAACAAGGACCTCAAGGACCTACTCGGGGGCAAGGGCGCGAACCTGGCCGAGATGACCAACCTGGGGCTCCCGGTCCCTCCCGGCTTCACAATCACGACAGAGGCGTGTCGGGCCTACCTGGCCGAGGGTGACGAGCCGGTCGAGATGGCCTCGGAGATCGACGCACACCTGGCCGAGCTCGAGCGGGTGATGGGACGGCGCCTCGGTGACGCCGAGGACCCGCTGCTCGTGTCGGTGCGCTCCGGCGCGAAGTTCTCGATGCCCGGGATGATGGAGACCGTCCTCAACATCGGGCTCAACGACACCTCGGTGCTCGGCCTGGCCAAGCAGAGCGGCGACGAGCGGTTCGCCTACGACTCCTACCGCCGGCTGCTCCAGATGTTCGGCTCGACCGTGCTCGGGCTCGAGCACGACATCTTCTCCGACGCGCTCGACGCGCTGAAGGAGCGCCGCGGGACGACCGACGACCTCGGTCTCGTGCCGAACGACCTGCGTGAGCTCGTGACGACGTTCCAGGGCCTGATCCGTGAGCACACCGGACGCGACTTCCCGCAGGACCCCACCGAGCAGCTGCGCCTCTCCGTCCTCGCCGTGTTCCAGTCGTGGAACACCGACCGGGCCTCGGTCTACCGCCGTCAGGAGGGCATCCCGGAGGACCTCGGTACGGCGGTCAACGTCCAGGTCATGGTCTTCGGCAACCAGGGCATGACGTCGGGCTCCGGTGTCTGCTTCACCCGTGACCCCGGGACCGGACGCCAGGGCGTCTACGGCGACTACCTCCAGAACGCCCAGGGCGAGGACGTCGTCGCCGGCATCCGCAACACGATCTCGCTGGCCGACCTCGCCGACCTCGACCGGACGTCGTACGACGAGCTGCTGGGCAACATGCGGTCGTTGGAGCGCCACTACCGCGACCTGTGCGACATCGAGTTCACCATCGAGCGCGGCAAGCTCTGGATGCTCCAGACCCGCGTGGGCAAACGGACCGCTGAGGCCGCCTTCCGGATCGCCAGCAGCATGCTCGACGAGGGGCTCATCGACGCCGACGAGGCGCTCGGCCGGGTCAACGGGGCCCAGCTGGCCCAGCTGCTGTTCCCCAGCTTCGACCCCGAGGCCGAGCGGCAGCTGATCGCCACGGGCATGAACGCCTCCCCCGGTGCTGCTGTGGGGCGCGTGGTCTTCGACTCCGCGACCGCCGTGGAGTGGGCCGAGCGCGGCGAGTCCGTGATCCTGGTGCGCAAGGAGACCAACCCCGACGACCTGCGTGGCATGGTCGCCGCCACCGGCATTCTCACCAGCCGCGGCGGGAAGACCTCGCACGCCGCCGTCGTCGCCCGCGGCATGGGCCGCACCTGCGTCTGCGGTGCCGAGGCGATCCTGGTCGACACCGCAGCCCGGAGCATGACGGTCCGCGACGGCGTCACGGTCGCCGAGGGTGACGTGATCTCTCTCGACGGTACGACGGGTCAGGTGTTCCTGGGCGCGGTGCCCGTGGCGGCCTCCCAGGTGGTCCGCCACCTCGAGGGCGAGGAGACGGACAACGACCTCGTGCCCGCGGTCGCGCGGCTGCTCGAGCACGCCGACGCCGTACGGCGCCTGGCGGTCCGGGCCAACGCCGACACCCCCGACGACGCGGCTCGCGCCCGTCAGTTCGGCGCCCAGGGCATCGGCCTGTGCCGCACCGAGCACATGTTCCTCGGCGACCGGCGGATCCTCGTCGAGCACCTCATCCTGGCCGAGGACGAGGCCGGCCGTGAGGCGGCGCTCGCCGAGCTCTTCCCGCTGCAGCGGCAGGACTTCGTCGAGATCCTGCGCGCCATGGACGGGCTGCCGGTGACCATCCGGCTGATCGACCCGCCGCTCCACGAGTTCCTCCCCGACCTCACCGACCTCTCCGTGGAGGTCGCCCTCGAGGACGAGCGCGGGCCCGAGGTCGAGCGCCACCACCGGCTGCTCGAGGCCGTGCGCCGGCTGCACGAGCAGAACCCGATGATGGGGCTGCGTGGCGTCCGGCTCGGGATCGCGATCCCCGGGCTGTTCCAGATGCAGGCCCGCGCGATCATCGAGGCCGCGGCGGACCTGATCGAGGAGGGCGGCAACCCGTGCCCCGAGATCATGGTCCCGCTGGTCGCCAGCGACCGGGAGCTCAGCTGGGTGCGCGAGGCGCTCGTCGACGTCGCCTCTGACGTGCAGAAGGAGCGCGGGGTCGCCGTACCCCACAAGATCGGCACGATGATCGAGCTCCCCCGCGCCGCGGTGACCGCGGACCGGATCGCGGAGTCGGCGGAGTTCTTCTCCTTCGGCACCAACGACCTGACCCAGATGACCTGGGGGTTCTCACGCGACGACGTCGAGGCGGAGTTCTTCCCGACGTACCTGGAGGACCGGATCTTCCCCGCCTCGCCGTTCGAGACGATCGACGTCGAGGGCGTCGGCGCCCTGATGCGTACGGCGGTCAGGCTCGGCCGCGAGGCCCGGCCCGACATCCACCTCGGGGTGTGTGGCGAGCACGGCGGTGACCCGGCGTCGATCCACTTCTTCGACGAGCTCGGCCTCGACTACGTCTCCTGCTCGCCGTTCCGGGTGCCGGTGGCGCGGCTGGAGGCGGGGCGCTCGACGCTCGAGCACCGCTGACCGTGGCGTAGGGGGGCCGGAGCAACTCGCGTGTTCCGGCCCGGCCGCGTGCCCGGGCTCCTACGATGCTCGCGATGTCCCAGCCGATCATCCCGCCGATGACCTCGCCGCCGAGGTCCGCTCTCGCAGAGCCGACCGCCACCGTGCCCCGGCTCTGGGTGGTCTGGATCTCGCTGGCCAGCATCGGTGTCTGGGCGGGGTTCTTCGGGCCGATCCAGGTGCTGCTCGCCCAGCAGGCCGAGGCGATCAACGAGTCCGACAAGGAGTCGATCCTCGCGCTGGTGACCGGTGCCGGCGCAGCGGTGAGCCTGGTCTTCAACCCGCTGTGGGGCGCCTTCTCGGACCGCACCATCCTGCGGATCGGGCGCCGGGTGCCGTGGGTGATCGGCGGAGCCGTGACCGGGGCCGGCTCGATGCTGATCCTCGCCCCGGCCGACAGCGTGGCCGAGATGCTGGTCGGCTGGTGCCTCGCGCAGGCCTCGCTCAACGCCATGCTGGCCGCCCTGACCGCCACCGTGCCCGACCAGGTGCCCGTGCACGAGCGCGGCACCGTCGGCGGCTGGCTGGCCCTCGCCCAGACCGTCGGCGTGATCGCCGGCTCCGGCATCGCCGCCGCCACGGGCAGCATCGCGGCGGGCTACCTCACCACGGCCGGTCTGCTGCTGGTCACCGCGATCCCGTACTGCCTCGGCAGCCGCGACATCGCTCTGACCCGCGAGGAGCGGCCGCCGTTCGAGGCGGGTCGCTTCGTCCGCTCCTTCTGGGTCTCGCCCCGGCTGCATCCCGACTTCGCCTGGGCCTGGCTGACCCGGTTCCTGGTCAACCTCGGCAACGCGATCGTCGTGCTCTACCTGCTCTACTACCTCGACGACGCCGTCGGCCTGACGAAGGACCAGGCCGAGTCGCGGGTCTTCCTGCTCACGGCGGCGTACGGCGTCATCACCGTGCTCACCGCCGTCGGCGGCGGCATCTGGTCCGACCACGTCGGACGACGCAAGCCGTTCGTCATCGCCTCCGGCTTCGTGATCGCCGCCGCGCTGGTGGTCCTCGCGTTGGTGCCCACGATGACCGGCGCCTGGATCGGGGCGGTGGTCCTGGGCGTCGGGTTCGGCATCTACAGCTCGGTGGACTTCGCCATGATCAGCCAGGTGCTGCCCAACGCCGGCGACCGGGCGAAGGACCTGGGCGTCATCAACATCGCCAACGCGCTCCCCCAGGTGGTCGCGCCCGGCATCGCTGCCGTCGTACTCGGTCTGGACCTCGGCTACGCCACCCTCTACGGCCTCGCCGCGGCCACGACCGTGATCGGGTCGCTGCTGGTCACGAGGATCCGCAGCGTCGCCTGACCGGGCTGGTGACCGGGCCGGTGACCGGGCCTGGGGCACGATGGTCGACGTGACCGACAACCAGCAGCGAGCCTCCGAGCTCCTCCGCCTCCACCAGGACCCCGCCCTCCTCACCGTCGTCAACGTCTGGGACGTGATCACGGCCAAGGTCGTCAGCGACCTCGAGGGCACCACCGCCCTCGCCACCGCCAGCCACTCCATCGCCGCCGCTCGCGGCTACGAGGACGGCGAGAACATCCCCGTCGACGAGATGATCGCCGAGGTCGCCCAGATCGTCGCCGCGACGTCGCTCCCGGTCTCCGCCGACCTCGAAGGTGGCTACGGCGACGCACCCGAGACCATCCGCAAGGCGATCGGGGTCGGCGTCGTCGGCGCCAACCTCGAGGACCAGATGAAGCCGCTCGCCGAGGCCGCCGCCCAGGTCGAAGCGGTCATGAAGGCCGCGGCTGCCGAGGGCGTGCCCGACTTCGTCCTCAACGCGCGCACCGACGCCTTCGTGAAGGGGCGCGAGCGCGACCAGGCCGAGGTACTTGCCGACGCGATCGAGCGCGGCAAGGCGTTCCTGGACGCCGGCGCCCCGGTCGTCTTCGTGCCGGGCCGGCTCAACGAGGAGCAGGTGGTGGCGCTCGTCGACGCCCTCGGCCCGCAGCGGCTCACGCTGATCGGCATCCCCGGGATCCCCTCCCTGGCGCGTCTCGAGGAGCTCGGCGTCGCCCGCGTCTCGTACGGCCCGATGTCCCAGAACGTCGCCCTCACCGCGCTCGCCAAGTTGGTCGAGTCCGTCCACGCCGGCGGCGGCGTCCCTGAGGACATGCGGCTCCTGAACTGACCCGCAGCCTCCGGCGGCTGCGGTTTGGTCACAAACCGCAGCTCCCGGGCGGCATTTCGTGCGGTTTGTGACCAAACCGCGCGTCCCGGGACGTGCGTGACCATTGCCCTTTCACATGAAGACATCTTCATGTGCGAAACTATGCACATGCCGGAGAAGTCGACGACGAGCGTCCCGCTGTACCAGGCCAAGGCGGAGTTCTTCCGCACCCTGGGACACCCGGCCCGGATCCGGATCCTCGAGCTGTTGTGCGAGCGAGACCACGCGGTGCACGAGCTGCTCGAGAAGATCGGCGGCGAGCCCAGCAGCCTGTCGCAGCAGCTCGCCGTGCTGCGCCGTACGTCGATGGTCTTATCGCGCCGGGTGGGCGGCGAGGTCGTGTACTCGATCAGCGTCCCCGAGGTGCGCGACCTGCTGCTCGCCGCCCGCAAGATCCTCTCGGGCATGCTGGCGGCCCAGGCCGAGCTCTCGTCCGAGCTGGCGCAAGAAGGGGCAGAGGCGGCGCGTTGAGTGCCGTACGCCGCCTGCTCGCGCTGCTGCCCGGACGAGCGGACCTCCTGGCGATGCGCCTGCAGCCCGGCCGGGACGTCCTCGCCGGCACGATGGTCGCGCTCGTGGCACTGCCCCTGGCGCTCGGCTTCGGGGTCAGCTCCGGTCTCGGGGCGGCCGCCGGCATCACCACGGCCATCGTCGCCGGTGCCCTCGCCGCGGTGTTCGGCGGCAGCAACCTCCAGGTCAGCGGCCCGACCGGCGCGATGACGGTCGTGCTGGTCCCGATCGTGGCGGAGCACGGCGCCGACGGCGTCCTGGTCGTCGGCCTCCTCGCCGGCCTGATCCTGCTCGCCCTGGCGGCGAGCGGGGCCGGACGGTTCATCCGCTACCTCCCCGTCTCGGTGGTCGAGGGCTTCACGATCGGGATCGCGGTGATCATCGCGCTCCAGCAGGTCCCGTCGGCGCTGGGAGTCGACGTGCACGCCGAGAAGGTCCTGCCGTTGGCCTCTGACGCCGTCGTCGCCTGGCTGGACGACCCGCACTGGGCCGCGCCGCTGCTGGCGTCCGCGGTGGTCGCCTTCATGCTCGGTCTGACCCGGGTCCGCCTGCTGCCGGCTGCACTCGCCGCGGTCGTCCTTGGCACCGTCGCCGCCGCGGTCCTGGGGCTGGAGGTCAGCACCGTGGGACAGCTGCCGTCCGGGCTCTCCGCCCCCTCGTTGCCCAGCATCCCGTTCGCCCAGCTCGACACCCTCGTGCTGCCGGCGGTGGCGGTCGCCGCGCTGGCCGCGCTGGAGAGCCTCCTGTCCGCGACCGTCGCCGACGCGATGAGCGTCGACCAGCGCCACGACCCCGACCGGGAGCTGTTCGGCCAGGGCATCGCCAACCTGGTGAGCCCACTGTTCGGCGGCATCCCCGCCACAGCCGCGATCGCCCGTACGGCGGTCAACGTGCGGTCCGGTGCCGCGTCGCGGCTGGCGGCTCTCACCCACGCCGTGGTGCTGCTCCTCTTCGTCCTGGTCGCCGCCCGCTGGGTGGGCGAGATCCCGCTCGCCGCGCTGGCCGGCGTACTCATCGCGACCGCCGCGCAGATGGTGCGGGTCTCGAGCGCCTTCGCGCTGCTGCGGGCGACCCGGGGCGACGCCGCCGTGCTCGTCACGACCGCCGTGGCGACCCTGGTCTTCGACCTGGTCACCGCAGTGATCCTGGGCCTGGTGCTCGCTGGCGGGCTGGCCCTGCGGCAGACCGCGCGCGAGGCGCGCCTCGACGAGGTGCCGCTCGACGACACCGGGCACAGCCAGGAGGAGCACGCCCTGCTGGACGCCAACATCGTCGCCTACCGGCTCGACGGACCGCTGTTCTTCGCCGCCGCCCACGACTTCCTGCTCGACCTCACCACGATCAGCCACGTGCGGGTCGTCGTCCTCCGGCTGTCACGGATCACCTCGCTCGACGCGACCGGGGCCGCGCTGCTCGCTGACACCGTGCGCCGGCTGGAGCGCCAGGGGATCACCGTGATGCTGTCCGGGGTCCAGCCCCGCCACGACCACGTCCTGCAGAGCCTCGGGGTCTACGACGAGCTCGCCCACCAAGGACATGTGTTCGCCACGACCCCCGAGGCGATCGCCCACGCGCGGCTCCACGCCGCCCGGCTCGAGCACCCGATCGCCGACGCGCCCGCCTGAGGACGTGCGGTTTGGTCACAAACCGCACGTTCCGCGCCCGAAATGCTGCGGTTTGTGACCAAACCGCAGGTCAGCGGGTGGTGCCGACCCAGGCGGGGTCGCTTGTGGCCTGGCCCTGGACGTCACCGAATACCTCGGTGGCCTGGGTCTGGCCGGCGAGCGAGCGCAGGATCGCGTCGTCGACGGACAAGAACCGATGGCCCGGGGCCAGCTCCCGTCGTACGTCGTCCTCCTGGCAGACCATGTCGTGCGCGAGGCTGTGCACCAAGGCCAGCACGGTCGAGCGCGGCACCCCGGAGAGCAGCGCGACGGCCTCGCCGACCAGTCGGCCGGGTGCCAGCGGCAGGACGACCTGGGGCCGCTCAAGCCCGGCCAGGGCGGCGAAGCGGTCCAGGAGCTCGCGGTAGGTCAGGACCTCGTCGCCGCCGACGTCGTAGGCGCGGTTGCGGGGCTCGCCCTCGAGCGACCGCACCAGCAGGTGTACGACGTCCTCGACGGCCACCGGCTGGATGTCGCGCTGCATCCAGGCGGGCACCGGCGTGACCGGAAGCCGCTCGCTGACGCGCCGCATCAGCTCGAAGGACGTGGAGCCGGCGCCGATCACCATGGCCGCGCGCAGGACGGTGCTCGGGACCGTCGACCCGAGCAGGATCTCCTCGACCTCGTGACGCGAGCGCAGGTGGTCGGAGAGCCGGCCGGGGGGCACCAGGCCGGAGAGGTAGACGATCCGGTCGACCCCGGCGTACTCGCACGCGTCGGCGACGTAGCCGGCCGCCTCGCGGTCGCGCTTGAGGAACTCCCCCGCGCCCATCGAGTGCACGAGGTAGATGACGGCGTCGATGTTGCGCACGGCGAGGTGCACCGAGACGGTGTCCTCGACGTCGCACCAGCGCCGCTCGACGTCGTCGGCCCACGCGAAGCGGGCGAGCGCGTCGAGGTCGCGCGCGGCGACCACGACGTCGTGCCCCTCGGCCAGCAGGGCGGGCACGAGCCGCGACCCCACGTAGCCGGTCGCGCCGGTCACGAGCACCCGCATGTCCCCACCTTCCGAAGCCGACCCCAACCGTCCCGTTGCGGACTCGACGCTAGCCAGTGCCATCCACTACCCCATACTCGGGCCGTGGACACGCACTCGTTCCGCGTCGGGTTCGTCACCGGCGCGACGCCCGACAAGTGGGCCTCCGTCTGGCGCGCGCGCTACCCCCGCACCCGACTCGAGCTGGTCCCGGTGGAGCAGCCGGACCAGGAGACCGGACTGCGCGACGGCAGCCTGGACATGTGTCTCGTCCGCCTCCCCGTCGACCGCACCGGCCTGCACTGCATCCCCCTGTACGACGAGGTGGCGGTCGCGGTCGCCGGGGCGGAGCACCTGGTCTCGGCCGCCGACGAGGTCACCCTGGCCGACCTGGGTGACGAGCAGCTGGTGCTACCCCACGAGTCCGGGTGGATTCCCGAAGCGGAGCAGCTCGACTGGCCCGACATGAGCGTCAAGGACGCCGTCGAGGTGGTGGCCTCCGGCACGGGGATCCTGCTCGTCCCGATGTCCGTCGCGCGGCTCCACCAGCGCAAGGACATCGTCTCCCGCCCGGTCACGGACCTGCCCGCCACCAAGGTCGGGCTGGCGTGGCTCGTCGACAACGAGGACGACCGGGTCCAGACGTTCATCGGCATCGTCCGGGGCCGCACCGAGCGCTCGTCGCGCTAGGTGCCGCGTGCGGTTTGGTCACAAGCCGCACGTTTCCGGCCGCCAGACCTGCGGTTTGTGACCAAACCGCGTCCTCACCAGGACTGCGCGAGCGGCCGGCCTTCGTGGAAGCCGGCGGCCGACTGGACGCCGACGACGGCCCGCTCGTGGAGCTCGGCCACGGTGGTGGCGCCGGCGTACGTGCACGCCGAGCGCACGCCGGCACAGATCTCGTCGATCAGGTCCTCCACGCCGGGGCGGGCCGGGTCGAGGTACATCCGCGACGACGAGATGCCCTCCTCGTAGAGGCCCTTGCGGGCCCGCTCGTACGCCGACTCCCCCGCGGTGCGATTGGCGACCGCGCGGGCCGACGCCATCCCGAACGAGACCTTGTAGGCGCGCCCGGTCGAGTCCACGACCAGGTCGCCCGGCGACTCGTGCGTCCCCGCGAACCACGACCCGATCATCACCGCTGACGCCCCCGCCGCCAGCGCGAGCGCGACGTCGCGCGGGTGCCGCACGCCCCCGTCGGCCCAGACGTGGCGCCCCAGGTCGCGCGCCGCGTCCGCGCACTCGAGGACGGCCGAGAACTGCGGTCGGCCGACTCCGGTCATCATCCGGGTCGTGCACATCGCGCCCGGCCCCACGCCGACCTTGACGATGTCGGCCCCCGCCTCGATCAGCGCGCGCGTGCCCTCGGCCGACACGACGTTGCCGGCGGCCACCGGCACCTGCGGGTCCAGGGCGCGTACGGCGGCCAGCGCGTCCAGCATCCGCTCCTGGTGCCCATGGGCGGTGTCCACGACGAGGCAGTCGACGCCGGCGTCGAGCAGCTCGGCTGCCTTGGCCGCCACGTCGCCGTTGACCCCGACCGCGGCCGCGACGCACAGCCGTCCAGATCCGTCGACCGCCGGCTCGTAGAGCGTGGCTCGCAGGGCGCCGTCGCGGGTGAGCACCCCGGCCAGCGTGCCGTCGGCGTGGACCGCCACGGCCACCGCGGCACGAGCCTTGTCGATGGCGTCGAACGCGTCGCGAGGGTCGCTGTCGGCGGCAATCAGGACCGGCCGCGGGTTCATCACCTGCCCGACCTGCGCGAACCGGTCGACGTCCGCGCAGTCGGCCTCGGACACGACCCCCACGGGTCGGCCGTCCACCACCACGACCGCGGCCCGGTGTGCCCGCTTCGGGATCAGCGACAGCGCCTCGGCCACCGTCTGGGTCGGGCTCAGCTCGATCGGGGTGTCGAAGACGAGGTGTGCCGCCTTCACGTCGGCCACGACCTGCGCGACGACCGCGAACGGGATGTCCTGCGGGATCACGACGATCCCCCCACGCCGCGCCACCGTCTCGGCCATCCGCTTGCCGGCGATCGCAGTCATGTTGGCCACCACCAGCGGCAGCGTCGCCCCGGTGCCGTCGGACGTCGACAGGTCGACGTCCGAACGGCTCGCGACGTGGCTGTGCCGGGGCACCATGAACACGTCGTCGTAGGTCAGGTCGTGGGACGGGGCCGAGTCATGGAGGAAGCGCACGGCCAGAAGCCTAGGCTTCGGGCATGGCGACGTCCGTGGGCCGCTCCCCTGGCCGGGTCAACCTGATCGGCGAGCACACCGACTACAACGACGGCCTGTGCCTGCCCCTGACCATCCCGTACGCCACCACGGTCACCGCCACCACCCGCGCCGACGACTGTGTCTCCGTGACCAGCCGCCAGCAGGGCGAGCCGTGGACCGGCACGCTCGCCACGACCGGCCCCGGCGACGTCACCGGCTGGGCGACGTACGCCGTCGGCGTGCTCTGGGCGCTCCAGCAGGCCGGCTGGGACGTCCCGGGCGTGGACCTCGTCGTCGACAGCACCGTCCCGATCGGTGCCGGCCTCTCCAGCTCGGCGGCCATCGAGTGCGCCGTCGCGGTCGCGGTCACGGGGCTGGTCGGCCGCACCCTCACGTCCGAGCTCCGCCGGGAGCTCGTGGCCGTGTGCCGGCGTGCGGAGACCGAGGTCGCCGGTGCCCCGACCGGAGGCCTCGACCAGAGCGCGGTGCTGCTGTCCTCCCCGGGCGCTGCGCTGCTCATCGACTTCGAGACCGGGGCCACCCGCGACGTCGACCTCCCCTTCGGTGACGCCGGCCTGACCCTGGTCGTCGTCGACACCCAGGTCTCGCACGCGCTCACCGACGGCGGCTACGGCGCCCGCCGCGACGACTGCGAGCGTGCCGCCAAGGCGCTCGGCCTCCCGTCCCTGCGCCGGGCGACGCTGCCCGACCTGGAGCGCCTCGAACCCCGGCTGCGCGCCCGCGCGCGCCACGTCGTCACCGAGAACGCCCGCGTCGAGGCTGCGGTGACAGCGATCGGCGCCAGGGACTGGAGCTCGCTCGGCGACCTCCTCACCGCCTCCCACGACTCCCTGCGCGACGACTATGAGGTCTCCTGCCCCGAGCTCGACCTCGTGGTCACCACGGCGCTGGAGAGCGGGGCGCTGGGCGCGCGGATGACCGGCGGCGGCTTCGGCGGAACGGCCATCGCCCTCGTCCCGACCGAACGCGTCGACGCCGTACGTCGTGCCGTCGACGTCGCCTTCGCGGCGGCCGGTTTCGCCGCGCCCCGCCACCTCGACGCCGGGCCGAGCGGCCCCGCCGACCTGGGGTGACCGTGCTCGCCACGACCCACCACATCGCCCAGGACATGGAGTCCGTGACCAAGACCTTCCGGCTGCGCCACGGCGACGAGGCCGACCGCGAGTGGGCGACGCTGACCCTGCTCGACCGGCATGCGCCGGGGCTGGCACCGGTGCCGCTGGAGTGCTCCGTGCGCCACGGCGCCCCCGTCGTCGTGATGTCGCGACCGCGGGCCACCCGCTCGGGCACGTGCCGCTGACAGGCGCGCAGACGGCCGGCCTCACGACTGCGTTGAACCTGCTGCACGTCGCTGTTCCCCCCGACGTGCTGGCCGCCCTGCCGGTGCGTCGCTCGGGTGGGGCGGAGATGGTCGGCGACCTGAGGACCTGGCAACCTCGGCAACTTCCTCTGGGACGGCGCCACCTGCCGGGTCGTCGACTTCGAGGTCGCCGACCTGCTCGAGCACGTCTCGGCGTCGCTGCGCGGGCTCGTCGACGCGGAGGCGCTGGTCTCCGCGCTCGGCCTGTCCGCGGCGCAGCGCCACCGTCTGGTTCAGGGCCGCAGGCTGTTCGCGACGTTCTGGCTGCTCATGCTGCTCCCTGGCAACCCGGGTCACGCGCGCAACCCACCCGGGAGCCTGGAGCACCAGGCCGCCCGGGTGCGAACCCTGCTCGGGTCATGACCATCGCACCGGAAGCGGAAGCGGAACCGATGCCGCGACCAGACCGTCCCACCCACATGCGGCGCACGCCCCTGCTCCTCCTCGCCACGTTGCTGGGCCTCGCCGCGGCCCCGTTCCCTCAGGCACCCGCGTCGGCATCCTGCGCGGCGCCGTACCTCGAGATCACCGAGCCGCTCGTGCTGGAGCGCGGTGCGGACGTGGTGATCGAGGGCCGCGCCTTCACCGAGGGCTGCCGCGACAGCATGAGCTGTTCGGCGGGCTTCGGCTGTGACGACTGTGAGTACGACGACCCGCCTCCCGCGCCGCTGGAGGACGTGGAGCTGCGACTGGTTCAGGGCGACCGCTCGTGGACTCTCGGCATCACGGACGCGGAGACCGCAGAGACCGACCATCAGGGCTGGGTGACCTGGAGCTTCGACGTCCCCCTGGCGGCCGAGCCCGGCCCGGCCCGACTGGTCGCCGACCACGTCCAGCCCGTGCGCATCCGGGTCAGGTAGACGTGACCCCGACCAGCCCCTCGCGGAACGCCTGCACGAACAGCGCGTGGTCCTCGCGCACCTGGTTGGCGTAGCTCATCCCGAAGTCGGTCACCCAGCGCACGAACTCCCGGCGCCGGCCCTCGACGCTCTCGGCGATGGCGTCCTCGACCTGGAAGTCCACGAGGTCCTGGTCGCTGTCCTCGTCGGAGGCGCAGTGGATCTTGGCTGTCGCCCGTCCCAGCAGGTCCACGACCTTCGAGATCTCCTCGGGCTCGGTCAGCCCCGACCAGTTCAGGTCGACCTCGTAGGGCGAGACCTCGGCGACGACATAGCCGACGCCGTCCAGCTCGGTGTAGCCGAGCATCGGGTCGGTGTGCACCTGCAGGGCGCGCTGGCTGACGACGGTCCGGTGCCCCTCGTGCTCGAAGTAGCGCTCCACGGCGCTGGTGTCGACGAACCGGCTGATCGCCGGCACGTTCGCCTGCTTCATCGACAGCACGACGTCGTTGTCCAGGGCCTGGCTGTAGCCCTCGACCAGCACGTTGTACGCCGGCAGCCCGGCGCTGCCGATCCCGAACCCCGACTTCCCGACGACGTCGCGCAGGTCGTAGAAGAGATCCCGGTCCGAGCGCCGCCGCTCGGGGATGGTGTCCAGGTAGGCCTCGAACGCCTTGACCACCTTCGCCCGCTCGGCCTTGCCCAGGCGGCGTACGCCGCGTCCCTCACGGAAGAGCCGGATCCCGTCGACCTCCTGGGTGCTCTCGTCGAGCAGGTCGGCGCGCCGCTGCTGGCGCGCCATGACCAGGGCCTCCTTGATCGGACCCTCGGTGTTGTCGAGGTGCAGCGCGAAGTCGTCCTCCTCGCTCTTGCGGTACTCGTCGATCTGCGACAGGTAGGCGCGCAGGTAGCGGCCGATGAGGCGGCTGACGTCCTCCTCCGGCAGTGCCTTCTGCCAGCCGACCAGCGCCAGGGACGCCGCGAAGCGCTGGAGGTCCCACGTGAAGCGCCCGAGGTAGGCCTCGTCGAAGTCGTTGATGTCGAAGACCAGCCGGCCGTCGGAGTTGAGGTAGGTGCCGAAGTTCTCGACATGCAGGTCGCCGTGCACCCAGATCCGGCCGCTGTGCTCGTCGGCGTAGGGGTCGTCCTGCTCCGTCACGTCGGCGTAGAAGAGGCACGCCGAGCCCCGGTAGAACGCGTGCGGGTCGGCGGACATGGTCCGGAACTTCCCGCGGAACGCCGCCGGGTCGGCCTCCATGAGTGGGGCGAACGCGTCACTCAGCGTCGACACGATCAGGTCCAGGCGCGCGTCGCTCGTCATCTCGTCGACCCTGCCACAGCGGTCCTGAGGTGGGGAACCTGAGGTGGGGTACTCAGCCGCAGTCAGGTACTCACGCAGGTCCGGCCCCGGCGCCCGGACGACAGGCTCGTCGCATGAGCACTCCGAGCACGTCCAAGAACACCAACGCCTTCTTCGTCCAAGCGGCTCTCTCGTTCGGCATCGCGCTGATGACGATGCTGTTCGCGATCCTCTACCTCCCGGTCGACCCCTGGATCCGCGCGTTCCTCGGCCTCGGCACCATGTTCCTCACCACCTCGTGCTTCACCCTCGCCAAGGTCGTGCGCGACGCGCAGGAGAACCAGTACGTCGTCTCCCGCATCGACCAGGCCCGGGTCGACAAGATCCTCGCCGAGCACGACCCCTTCCGTAGCGTCTCCTGAGCCCCACCGCCACCCCCGTCCCCGAGGGCGGGCGGTCCGTCCCACCGACGGACCGCCCGCCCTCTTCTGTTGCCCGGCCTGCTTGAATCGGGGTCACGACCGACTCGCCCACGACCCACAACGACCCAGGGAGTGCCCGTGGCCGCCAACGCCCTCGACCGCATCAAGAGCGCAGCGTCCGGAGCCGTGGTCATCGGCACCGCGGTCGCCGCCCGCGCAGCACGCACGGCCGGACCGCTGGTCGGCAAGGCGATCGGTGCGATCAAGTCACGCGTGGGTGATTCACCCACGCCGCCGACGGGTACCGGCCCGGTGACCGTCACGCCGGCCCCGGCCCGACCAGCACAGCCAGCCACACCGGCCGAGCCGGCCGCCGCGGCGCCGACCAAGCCCAGCCCGACGCCCACCCCGGCAGCGGTCGCCAAGAACATCCCGCCTCACCCGCCGCAGCCGGCGAGCAAGACCAAGAAGCCGGTGAAGAAGGCGGCGCCCGGCGCCAAGCTCCCCCCGCGTCGCAAGACCGAGGGGACCTAGGCCGGCACCACCGCACGACGTACGCACCACCAACCGAAGGGACACACCGTGGCTCGCAAGAACCCGCTCGGCACCATCAAGGACGTCGCGCTCGGCACTATCCGCAAG
The DNA here is from genome assembly GCF_900103935.1 of Nocardioides szechwanensis. Classification (GTDB taxonomy): domain Bacteria; phylum Actinomycetota; class Actinomycetes; order Propionibacteriales; family Nocardioidaceae; genus Nocardioides; species Nocardioides szechwanensis. Next base: position 852,677 of record NZ_FNIC01000001.1, on the reverse strand, counting down.
CCGAAGGCGACCGCCGAGAAGGCAGTCGGACAGGTCGTCGAGGGCGCGAAGGGCGGGGTCGGCCTCGGCGTGACCGTGGCCGGGCAGGTCGCGGCCAAGGCCGGCGACACCGTCACCTCACTCATCCCGGGCCGCAAGACCCCGGCTCCGGCCCCCTCGCCCGACCTGGAGCCGGCCGTCCCCGCGACGGTGTCCCGCAAGTCGCAGGGCGACCCCATGTCCCCGGCCAAGGTGACGCCGATCAAGTCGGCGCCCACGAAGAAGGCCGCGGCCAAGAAGGCCACCCCCAAGGTCGCCAAGATCTCTCCGGACAAGCCGGTCAACGTGACCAAGGAGCTGGGCCTCGACGCCGCCCCGGTGGCCAAGCCGGCCCCCGCCGCCAAGGCGGACAAGAGCGCCAAGCCGCTCACCTCGATCGACGCCGCGGCCGACGCGAGCCACGTCGACGCGACCCCGGCCGACATCGCACCGGCGGTCAAGAAGGCGGCCGCGAAGAAGGCCCCGGCCAAGACCGCCCCGGCGAAGAAGGCGGCGGCCAAGAAGGCGCCCGCCAAGAAGGCCCCGACGAAGAGGACCGCCGCCTCCTCGCCGGGCGACAAGCTGCCTCCGCGGACCTCCTGAGCCGGGCCGGCCGGGCTACCTGAGCTCGGCGCTCGAGAGCCCCAGGATCCGGCGGGCCACGATCAGCTGCTGGATCTGCTGGGTGCCCTCGAAGATGTCGAGGATCTTGGAGTCGCGGCCCCACTTCTCGAGCAGCTCGGCCTCGCTGTAGCCGACCGAGCTCGCGAGCTCCACACAGCTCAGCGTGATGTCGGAGCCGACCCGGCCGGCCTTCGCCTTGGCCATCGAGGCCTCGAGCGAGTTGGGCTGGCGGTTGTCGGCCATCCAGGCCGCCTGCAGGGTCAGCAGGTGCGCCGCCTCCCAGTCGGCCTCCATCTGGAGGAGCTTGGCCGCGGCGGCCGACTGCGTCAGCGCGGGGCGGTCGTAGTCGACGGTGACGCCGGCCTGGGCCAACAGGTCGCGGGTGAGGTCCAGCGCGGCCCGGGCACAGCCCACGGCCATGGCGGCCACCAGCGGCCGGGTGTTGTCGAAAGTCGCCATGGCGCCCGCGAAGCCCTGTTTCGGGTCGACCTCGGCCGAGCCGAGGAGGTTCTCCGCCGGGACGCGGCAGTTGTCGAAGATGATCGTCGCGGTGTCGGAGGCGCGGATGCCGAGCTTGTGCTCGAGCCGCTCCACCCGCATGCCGGGGGTGCCCTTGGCGACGACGAACGACTTGATCGCGGCACGGCCGAGGTCCTTGTCGAGCGTCGCCCACACCACGATCGCGTCGGCGCGGTCACCGGAGGTGACGAAGATCTTCTCGCCGTTGAGCACGTAGTGGTCGCCGTCGAGCGTGGCGGTGGTCTTGATGTTGGCCGAGTCGGAGCCGACGCCCGGCTCGGTGATCGCCATCCCGGCCCACACGCCGTCGAAGCGCTCGTGCTGCTCCTCGTTGGCGACCGACGCGATCGCGGAGTTGCCGAGACCCTGGCGGGGCATCGAGAGGAGCAGGCCCACGTCGCCCCAGCACATCTCGGCGATCGACATGACCGAGGCCAGGTTGGCGCCGTTCTTGACCGAGGTGTCCTGGTCGCCCTCGTCACGCCGAACGCCGGCCGCACCGGCGCCCTCGCTCGCGCCGGACTCGGAGAGCCCGTCGATCATCGCGGCGAGCATGTCGAGCTCCTTGGGGTACTCGTGCTCGGCGCGGTCGTACTTGCGCGAGATGGGTCGCAGCATGTTCATCGCGACCTGGTGGGCCTGGCCCACCAGCGGGCGGAACTTCTTGGGGTCGTCCAGATTGATGGCCATCAGACGAGAACCGAGCCTTCCATGATGCCGATGGCCCGCAGGTCGCGGTACCAGCGTTCGACGGGGTGTTCCTTCACGAAGCCGTGGCCACCGAGCAGCTGGACGCCGTCGTTGCCGATCTGCATGCCCTTCTCGGCGCACAGGGTGCGCGCCAGCGCGACCTCGCGGGAGAAGTCCTTGCCAGCCGCGGCGCGGGCCGCCGCCTTGTAGGTGAGCAGCCGCATCGACTGGAGCTCGATCGCGATGTTGGCGACCATGAACGCCACCGACTGGCGGTGGGCGATCGGCTCGCCGAACGCCTGGCGCTCCTTGACGTAGGGCGTCACGTAGTCGAGCACGGCCTGGCCGGTTCCGACGGCCAACGCGCACCACGCGAGGCGTGAGAGCCGCACGCACTCGGCGTACGACGTGCCCTCGGTGTCGCCGAGTACGGCGTCGGCAGGGACCTTCACGTCGGTGAGTGTCAGCTTGGTCAGCGAGGCGGCGCGCACGCCCATCGCGGGGTCACCCTCGACGGCGAGGCCGGGGGTGGACGACTCCACGAGGAACAGGACGGGCTTGCCGTCGAGCACGGCGCCGACGACGAAGAGCTCGGCCTGGGCTCCGCGCGGCACCAGCGTCTTGACGCCGTTGAGCACGAAGCCGTCATCGGTCCGGGTCGCGGTCGTCGACGGGCTGAGCACGTCGAAGAGGACGGTCGGCTCGTTGAGTGCGAGGGCGGCCGCGGGCACGTCGTCGCCGGTGAACGCCGGGAGGTAGGTCTGCTGCTGGGCGTCGGTGCCCCAGAGGCCGAGCGCGGTGGCGACCGACCCGGGCGCCAGCGCCGCGACCGCGAGGCCGAGGTCGCCCTTGGCCAGCGCCTCGGCGACCAGCGTGCCGGCCATCGCCGAGCGCTCCTCGGAGATGCCGCCGAGCGCCTCGGGCACGCCCAGGATCGGCAGGCCTATCTCGAGGCTGGCGGCGAGCAGCTCCGCGGGAGCCTCGCAGGACTCGTTGGCCTCGGCGGCCGCCGGGCGCACGACCTCCTCGGCGAACTCGGTCACCACGTCGACGAGCATCTGCTCGTCCTCGGTCGGCGTGAGGTCGAAGACGCCCTTGGCCTTGGCGGCGGCGACTCGTACGCCGGGCTCGCTGGGCTTGCCCTGCTTGGCGAACGTGCGGCTGGCCGCGGTGAGCGTCTTGAACCCGCTGCGGGTCACGGTGAAGACGGCCTGCTCGGCGGGCTTGCGCAGCTTGACGCGGTCGATGAGGTCGCTCTGGGCGAGCCGGTTGAGTCCGGCCACGAGGTAGCCGATCGGGTCACGAGACTCGCCGCTCGGCACGCCGTTCTTGCCGCCCGGCCTGAAGTGGTTGATCAAAGACATGGCGATAATGTAACTCGGAGTTACACAGCGCGCTACAGCATCGAGCGTGGTCCGGGTCACTGTGGAGCGACTTCGTTGCTCCATTGGGCCCAGCCCTAGGATCTGGCTCGTGCCCGATCACGCTCCCCTCGCTCCCCACGGCCCGCTCCCGACCGGCGGGACGGCCCGGCCGATGACCCGCTGGGGCACCCCGGTGATGCACCGCCCGCAGCAGCCCGTCACGTCGTACGACGAGGCCCTGACGGCGCTGGCGGCCGACATGGTCGCCACGATGTACGCCGCCGACGGGGTGGGCCTCGCCGCGTGCCAGATCGGTGAGGACGTGGCGATGTTCGTCTTCGACTGTCCCGACGAGTCCGGGCAGCGCACCGTCGGGCTGGTGTGCAACCCGGTGCTCACCCTCCCCGAGGGCAAGGACCGCGAGCTGGACGAGGACGACGAGGGCTGCCTGTCGTTCCCGGGGGCGTTCGTGGAGTGCGCCCGTCCCAGCCACGCCACCGTGACCGGCACCGGCCTCGACGGCACGCCCGTGACCTTCTCCGGGGACGGGCTGCTCGCGCGCTGCCTGCAGCACGAGACGGACCACACCCTCGGCACGGTCTTCGGCGACCGGCTGCCGACCAAGCTGCGCAAGAAGCTGCAGAAGCAGCACGACAAGGTCGCCGACGAGTTCCCGGAGGGCTGGCCGGCGGCCGACCCCGGCTAGCTGTCTCGCGGTCTAGCGGTGGGGGAACGCCGTACCGCCGTCCGCCGCCAGCGACTCCGCGACGATCCGCAGGTGCTCGGCCATCAGGTCCGCGGGCAGGTCCGGGAGCAGGTCGTCCCAGAACGCCAGCATCGCCCCGCGGCCCTGCATCATCCCGGCGGGCCTCGCCAAGGCCCAGAGGTGGAAGTGCTCGGAGCCGTCGCCCCAGCGGGAGAAGTGGGTGCGGGCCACCCCCGGGATCGACTTGACCGCGACGCTCAGCCGCTGCATCAGCGGGCCGAGCGCGGCCAGCACCTCGAGCGGTGCGTCGTCGAGGCGGCAGTGCGCGTTGGGCGCCAGCCCGCCGACGTACGGGAGGCCCATCCGGTCCCAGCCCGCGTTGACGTGCCACAGGTCGTCGGCCCAGATCGTGTGCTTCGAGAGCCGGCAGTGGCCGCACTCGCTGCGGTCCAGCTCACCGGCGCGCGGCTTCTCCGGCAGCAGCATCGGCGCCAGCGGTCGGAGCGTGACCTCCTCGAAGCACGACAGCCAGTCGTCCACCAACGGTTGCCCCGACACACGCTCGCCGATCGGCAGCAGCCGGTGGTACGCCGAGTCGGCCGCTTCGGTCTGGTAGTCGTCCATGGCCCCATTGCACTCGACGGCGCCGCTGGTCGCCAGCACGTGGCGGACCGGTGGTCCGCCGTTTGGTCACAGACCGCAGAGATTCGGCCCCGGAACCTGCGGTTTGTGACCAAACCGAAGGTGCGCAACGCCTGGCCCGGGGGGCCGGCAGCGCCCGGCCCCGGCTTCCATGGGCGGACCGGTGGTCCGCCGTTTGGTCACAGACCGCAGAGATTCGGGCCCAGAACCTGCGGTTTGTGACCAAACCGCAGGTGCGCAGCGCGTGCGGGGCAGACGGGTCAGCGACGGGCGGTGATGTAGCAGGCGACCGCACTGGCGGCGGCGACGTTGAGGGAGTCGATGCCGTCGCGCATGGGGATGACGGCGCGGCGGTCGGCGCTCTGCTCCCAGCGAGGCGAGAGGCCGTGGCCTTCGGAGCCGAGCACCAGGGCGACCTTGTCGAGCCCGGCGACGGCGTCCTCCAGCGGTACGGCGTCGTCCGCGAGGGTCAGGGCGACGGTGGTGTAGCCGGCGCGGCTGAGTGCGGGCAGGGCGTCGGCCCAGTCGGCCACCCGGGTCCACGGCAGGGTGAAGACCGCGCCCATGCCGACCTTGATCGAGCGGCGGTAGAGCGGGTCGGCGCAGCGCGGCGCGAGCAGGACGGCGTCGACGCCGAGTGCGGCGCCACTACGGAAGACCGCGCCGACGTTGGTGTGGTCGACGAGGTCCTCCAGCACCAGCACCGTGCGCGCACCGGCCAGCACCGACTCGACCGGCAGAGGCGGCGGCCGATGCAGCGACGCGAGCGCCCCGCGGTGCACGTGGAAGCCGGTCACCTGTTCCGCGAGCGACTCGGCGAGCACGAAGCACGGGGCGTCGGAGCGGTCGAGCACGTCGGCGAGGCCGTCGAGCCAGCGCGGCGCCATCAGGAACGAGCGGGCCGAGAAACCGGCCTCGACCGCGCGGCGTACGACCTTCTCGCCCTCGGCGAGGAACAGGCCGTGCTCGGCCTCCAGGGTCTGACGCAGCTGGACGTCGCGCAGGTCGCGGTAGTCGGCCAGGCGCGGGTCGTCCGGGTCGGTGATGTCGACGAGCTCGACCATCAGGCGAAGCGTTCGGGGTGTGCCACCGCCACGACGTCGCCGATCACGATGATCGCCGGCGGGAGCACGTCGTGGGCGACGAGCTCCGCCTCGAGCGTGCCCAGGGTCGCGAGCACGGTGCGCTCCCCCGGCATCGTGCCGTCGCACAGGACGGCGACGGGGGTGGCCTCCGGGCGGCCGCCCGCGATCAGCGTGGCGGCGATCGTGGGGGCGTTCTCGACGCCCATCATCAGCACCAGAGTCCCGCGCAGCGCGGCGACAGCATCCCAGTTGGTGAGCGACTCGGGGTGCCCGGGCGGCAGGTGGCCCGAGGCCACGGTGAACTCGTGGGCGACGCCGCGGTGGGTGACCGGGATACCCGCCACGGCAGGTACGGCGACCGGGCTGGTCAGCCCCGGGATCACGGTGACCGCGACGCCGGCCGCGCGGCACGCGAGGACCTCCTCGTAGCCGCGGCCGAACACGAAGCTGTCGCCGCCCTTGAACCGCACCACCCGCTTGCCCGCCAGCGCACGCTCGACGATGACGCGGTTGATCTCCTCCTGCTGCGCCGAGCGTCCGCGAGGGAGCTTGGCCACGTCGACCAGCTCGACGTCAGGGGGCAGCTGACCCAGGAGCTCACGCGGGGCCAGCCGGTCGGCGACGACCACGTCGGCCTCCATCAGCGCCTTGCGGCCGGCGATCGAGATCAGGTCGGGGTCGCCGGGTCCCCCGCCGACCAGGGTCACGCCGGGGACGTGGCCACGCTGGTGCCGGGCCACGATCGTGCCCTCACGCAGACCGGCGAGGATCTCGTCGCGTACGGCGGCCGACCGGCGCGGCTCCCTGTTGCCCAGGACGGCGACGGTGACGCCGGCGGCCCGGCCCACGGCGGGGGTCCAGGCGGTGGCGCGCGTGGCGTCGTCGGCGCGCACGCAGAAGATCCGCCGCCGCTCAGCCTCCACGGAGACCCGCTCGTTGACCTCGGTGACGTCGGTGGCGGCCACGACGTACCAGGCGTCCTCGAGGTCGTCCTCCTCGAAGCCGCGCCGGTGCCAGGTGATCTCCCCGGCGCCGACAAGACCCTCGATCGACGGGGACACGCTCGGCGAGACGACGTGGACGTCGGCGCCCGCGGCCAGCAGCTGCGGGACCCGCCGCTGGGCCACGTGGCCACCGCCCACGACGACCACGCGTCGGTCGGTCAGGCGCAGGCCCGAGGGGTACGTCGTGAGCTCGTCCACGTGCCCATCATCGCGCCTCGCGTCGGGTCACCCGTGGCCAGGGCTCACCGGCCGGACTACGTTTGACGTCATGAGTCTCGAGCGCCCCGTCAGCCCCAACCCCTACGACCTCCTGCCGGCCGTGCCGTCGTTCACCGTAACCAGCACCGACGTCAACGACGGCGAGCACCTCCAGGACGACCACGTCGCACACCTGGGCAACACCTCCCCGCAGCTCTCGTGGGAGGGCGCGCCGGAGGGCACCAAGTCCTTCACGGTGACCTGCTTCGACCCGGACGCGCCGACCCCGAGCGGCTTCTGGCACTGGGTCCTGGTCGACCTCCCGGCCGACGTGACCTCGCTCGACACCGGCGCCGCGTCGCGTGAGCTGCCCGGCAACGCCTTCCACTGCCGCCACGACGGCGGGGAGAAGGGCTACATGGGAGCGGCTCCGCCGGAGGGCGACCAGGTCCACCGCTACTTCTTCGTGGTCCACGCCGTGAAGGAGGAGTCGCTGGGCGTCGACTCCGACGCGTCACCCGCGGTGGTGTCGTTCAACCTCGCGTTCAAGACGCTCGGCCGCGCGATCCTGCACGGCACCTACCAGCACTGAGCGTCAGCGCTGGGGTACGGCGACCACGACCACGTTGGAGAGGTACTGCGTCCCGTCCCAGTCCTCGCACGTGATCACGACCAGCCTCCCCGGCACCTCCTGCGAGAAGACGCGTGCGGCGGTCCGGGCCAGCGTGCCCTTCTCGTAGATCCGCACGGTGCGGACGACGTAGGCCAGCTTGGACTTCACCGTCCGGACCATGATCCGGTCACCGCGTTCCACGGTCTCCAGGTCGTCGAGCGCTCCGCCGCCCGTGTGGACCGTGTGACCGGTCACCAGGGCACTGCCGCGGCGGTCGCCAGGCCGAGCGCCGTCGGACCACCACCCCAGCTGCTGGGGGTCCGACGGAGGCGTCAGCGTGCGGTTGGGCGCGCGGATCGGCAGTACCGGCGCGTCGACGTCGAGAGCGGGGATCACCAGCCGTCGGGGCGCGCCCGGCTCCCACGGTGCCCGCTGCTCGGGCTGCGGGGTCGGCGTGGGTGACGCCCCGCCGGCGTCGCTGGTCGCGACGGACTGGGGCGCTGACTGTGGTGTGACCTGGTCCGGCTGGTTCAGCCACACCACGACGCCGGCGCCCGCGACGGCCACCCCGAGGAGGGTGACCATCGCGGGCAGCAGGCGACGTCGGTCAGATCGTGTTGGAGTCACCGGAGCGACGACGGGCCAGGACACCGGCCGCGGCGATCAGGACGCCGAGACCGACGATCAGCAGGCCGAGCGGGGAGCTGGCGAAGTTGCTGAACGAGCTGAACGTGCCTTCCTCGCCGGCGTTGATGTTGGTCGGGACCTCGGCCGAGTCGGCGGCCGCGCCTGCGGCGTTGAGCTGGTTCTCCGAGATCTCGCTGTTGGTGCCCAGCACGCCCTGCTCACCCTCGGCCGCGAGCTCCTCCTCCGACGGCAGGACGCCCGTGTCGCCGGGAGTCTCCTCGGCCGGAGTCTCTCCAGCCGGAGTCTCCTCGACGGGGGTCTCCTCGACGGGGGTCTCCTCGACCGGAGCCGTCTCGCAGGGCTCGATCCAGAAGACCTTGGTCTTGGTGTCGTTGCCCTGCGAGCGGGGCGTGGCCACGGTGAGCTTGAGGTGGTAGCCCTGCTTCGGGTGCGGCGCACCGTCGAAGGTGAGCGTGTACGTCTCGACACCGTCGAGGCCGGAGTCGGTCCCGGCACCGGAGGCCGGGTCGCCGCCGACGAAGACGCTGGTGTCGCCGGCCACGGAGAGGGCGACGTCGGAGGTGGGCGCGTGCATCGCGAAGCTCACCTGCGAGACGACGTCGGGACCCTCGTCGAAGCCGTACCACTCGACCTGGAAGGTGCAGCCCGGGTGGGGCGTGTTGTTGGGGATCCCGTCGAGCTCACCGAGCCCGGCGATCTTGACGGTGCCGTTGTTGCCCGCCGGGTCGCCGGCGCCGCCGGCGTTGCCGTTGCCACCCTGGTTGCCGTTGCCGTTGCCACCCTGGTTGCCGTTGCCGTTGCCACCCTGGTTGCCGGGGTTGCCCTGGCCCGGGTTGCCTTGGTGGCCCTTGCCGCCACCCTGGCCCTGGCCGTGGCCCTGACCCTGGTGACCCTGACCCTGGTGACCCTGGCCCTGGTGGCCCTGGCCCTGGCCGGGCTTGTCGCCCTTGTCCTTCTTGTCCTTGTCCTTGACCTGGCCGGGCGCGGACGCCGAGGCGCCCCCGTTGCCGTTGCCGGGGTCGGCGAACGCGGGCACTGCGGCCGCGCCACACGCCACCAGGGCGAGGACGGCGGAGCCGGCGAGACTTCTACGAGCGGTGGCGAGACGGGACATGGTTAGAACACTCCTCAGGCGGGCCGAGTACGGCCAGTGGATTTGGGGTTTGGCACCGCCCTGTCCGGCGGCATGAATCCTGTTACCTCTCGTAACGAGAGTTGAAACCTGTAGTCCAGGTGGACTAGACCAGATCCGCACCGGAATCCGGTTTTTCACCCCTTTGGGTGGTCTACCGGACGGGTCGCAGACGCTCCTCGAAGGGCGTCGGGTCCGCGAACTCGTCGCGTACGACGTGCAGCGCACGCCGGCCGCCGACCAGCGCGACGAGCTCGCCGGCCGCGCGCTCGATCCGCTGCTCCAGGCCCTCGTGGCCGAAGTCGTCGGTCGCGGCGAAGACGCCGGTGGGGACGACCACGGCACGCAGGTAGGAGAAGAGCGGACGCAGGGCGTGGTCGAGGACCAGCGAGTGACGTGAGGTGCCGGCGGTGGCCGCCACGAGCACGGGCTTGCCCTCGAGCAGACCCGGCTCGAGCACGTCCAGGAAGGTCTTGAAGAGACCGCTGTAGGAGGCAGCGAAGACCGGCGTGACCATGACCAGGCCGTCCGCATGGCGCACCCGCTCGATCAGGTCGGCGAGCTCGCCGGTCGCGAAGCCGGTCAGCAGGTGGTCGGCCAGGGCGTGCGCGAAGGGACGCAGCTCCACGACCTCGACCTCGACCTCGACGCCGGGGCCGGCCGACCGGCGTACGGCGTCAGCGATCCGGTCGGTCAGGAGCCTGGTCGACGAGGGCACCGAGAACCCGGCGGTGATCGCCAGCACGCGCGTCATGCCGCCACCAGCGCCGAGTGGAGCGGGGCGTCGGGGACGTGGGCGGGACGGCCCTCGGCGAACCCGGCCCGCAGGTCGGGCAGGATCTCGCCGAGCAGGTCGAGCTGCTCGAGGACGGTCTTGAGCGGCAGCCCGGCGTGGTCGAGGAGGAACAGCTGGCGCTGGTAGTCCCCGGCGTACTCCCGGAACCCGAGGGTGCGCTCGATGACCTGCTGCGGCGAGCCGACGGTCAGCGGGGTCTGCGCGGTGAAGTCCTCGAGCGAGGGCCCGTGGCCGTAGACCGGGGCGTTGTCGAAGTACGGGCGGAACTCGTTGACAGCCTCCTGGCTGTTGCGGCGCATGAAGAACTGTCCGCCCAGGCCGACGATCGCCTGGTCGGCGGTGCCGTGGCCGTAGTGCTCGAAGCGGCGGCGGTAGAGCTCGACCATCTGCTTGGTGTGGCTGGCCGGCCAGAAGATGTGGTTGTGGAAGAACCCGTCGCCGTAGTAGGCCGCCTGCTCGGCGATCTCGGGGCTGCGGATCGAGCCGTGCCAGACGAACGGGGGTACGCCGTCGAGGGGGCGCGGTGTCGCGGTGAAGCCCTGCAGCGGGGTGCGGAACTTGCCCGACCAGTCGACGACGTCCTCGCGCCACAGGCGGTGCAGCAGCGCGTAGTTCTCGATGGCGAGGTTGATGCCCTCGCGGATGTCCTTGCCGAACCACGGGTAGACCGGGCCGGTGTTGCCGCGACCGAGCATGAGGTCCATGCGGCCGTCGGTGAGATGCTGGAGCGTGCCGTAGTCCTCGGCGATGCGCACCGGGTCGGTCGTCGTGATCAGCGTGGTGGAGGTGGAGAGCACGATCCGCTCGGTCTGCGCCGCGATGTAGGCCATCGTGGTGGTGGGCGACGAGGCGACGAAGGGCGGGTTGTGGTGCTGGCCCACCGCGACGACGTCGAGCCCGACGTCCTCGGCCTTCTTGGCGATCTCGACCTGTGCCTTGATCCGCTCGTGCTCGCTCGGCGTGCGGCCTGTCGTCGGGTCCGTCGTGACGTCTCCGACGGTGAAGATGCCGAACTGCATCGCTCCCAGCTCCTCTGAGGTAGTTGAATAGTTGACTGCCTTGTGCAACGGCCCGGCGGCGCGCCCTATTCCAGTCCGCGGCGGGCCCGAACGCCGTGCGAGACTGAGGCAATGCCCCTGCACGTCGCCGTCGCGACGCGCGCCTTCAAGAGGTACTCCACCTATGTCGGGGCGACTCTCGCGGGCATCTTCACCAACTGCGTCTTCGGCGTCATCATCTGCTTCGTCTACCTCGAGGTGTGGGGCAGCAACCCCGACGCCGGCGGGTACGACGTCACCGACGCGCTCACCTATGTGTGGCTCGGCCAGGCGATGATCATGACCGTGGCGGTGTGGGGCGGCGGCTCCCCCGACGACCTCGCCGAGCGGATCCGGTCCGGTGACGTGGCGATCGACTTCTACCGGCCGGTGGGGATCCTCGGGTGGTACCTCGCCGCCGACCTCGGCCGGGCGGCGTACCACCTGCTCACCCGCGGACTGGCTCCCACGGTCATCGGCGGGCTGCTGTTCGACCTGCGCTACCCCGACGGCGTCGGGACCTGGCTGGTCTTCCTCGCGGCGATCCCGGTCGCGGTCACGGTCAGCTTCGCGCTGCGGATGCTCGCCTCGCTGACGGCGTTCTGGCTGCTGGACGACGTCGGTCCGCGGATGCTGCTGGGCTTCGTCGCGCTCTTCTTCAGCGGGCTGACCGTGCCGCTCGTGATCCTGCCCGGCATGCTGCGCGACCTCGCGTTCGCGCTCCCCTGGGCGACGTTCCTCCAGGTGCCGGCCGACATCTGGCTCGGCAAGACCACAGGGTGGGAGATCGTCGAAGGCTTCGCGTTCATGTCCGGCTGGGCCGTCGTGCTCCTGGGCCTGTGCTCCTTGGTCCTGCGCCGCGCCGAGCGCCGGGTCGTGGTCCAGGGTGGCTGACACGCGACTCGCCTCGGTGGTCGACTACGGCCGGATCGCGAGCCTCTGGGTGCGCGCCTCGATGGCCTATCCGGCGTCGTTCTGGATGATGGCCGTCGGCAGCTTCCTGATGACCGGGCTCGACTTCGTGGCGATCTGGGTGCTCCTGCGCAACGTCGACGACCTGGGTGGCTTCAGCCTCACCGAGATCGGCTTCCTGTACGGCGCCACCGGTCTGGGCATCGCGTTCGCCGACCTGTTCGTCGGCCGGGTCGACCGCCTGGGCCAGATGATCAGGACGGGTCGCCTCGACACGATGATGACCAAGCCGGTGCCGCTCCTGGTGCAGGTGTGCGCCGACGAGTTCGCGCTGCGCCGCTTCGCCCGGGTCCTTCAGTCGAGCATCGTGTTCGTCTGGGCCTCGACGTACGTCGACTGGTCGCTGCCCCGGGCGCTGGTCGCGGCGGAGATGGTCGTGAGCGGGTCGCTGATCTTCTTCAGTCTCTTCGTGGCGCTGGCCTGCGTGCAGTTCTGGACCGCGGACTCCTCCGAGGTCGCCAACGCGTTCACCTACGGCGGCAACCAGGTCACGCAGTTCCCGATGTCGGTCTTCCCCTCGGAGATCGTGAAGGCGCTGACGTTCGTGCTGCCGATCGCGTTCGTCAACTGGTATCCCTCTCTCTACATCCTCGGCCGCGACGACCCGTTCGGGCTGCCGAGGGCCCTCCAGTTCGCCTCCCCCGTCGCCGCCGCGCTCTTCCTGGGCGTCGCCGCCCTCGCGTGGCGCACCGGCGTCCGCCACTACCGATCCACCGGGAGCTGACATGTCGCTGATCGAGGTCACGGACCTGCGCCGCACGTTCACCGTGCGCCGGCGCGCCGAGGGCAGCCGCCGCAAGCAGCGCACCGAGGTGGTGGCCGTCCAGGACCTCACGTTCGGGATCGACGCCGGCGAGATGGTCGGCTACATCGGGCCCAACGGGGCCGGGAAGTCCACGACGATCAAGATGCTCACCGGCATCCTGGTGCCCACCAGCGGCCGGATCTCCGTGGCCGGCGTCGACCCGAGCCGCAACCGGACCACCCTGGCCCGGCGGATCGGCGTGGTCTTCGGGCAGCGCACCTCGCTGTGGTGGGACCTGCCCCTGCGCGACTCGTTCGACCTGCTCCAGAAGATCTACCGGACCGACCCCGCGCGCCACCGCACCAACCTCGCGGAGTTCCTGGAGCTGCTCGACCTGGGCGAGCTGCTCGACACCCCCGTGCGCCAGCTGAGCCTGGGCCAACGGATGCGCGGCGACATCGCGGCGGCGCTCCTGCACGACCCGGAGATCCTCTACCTCGACGAGCCCACGATCGGCCTGGACGTGGTGAGCAAGGGCCGGCTGCGGGAGTTCCTACGGGCGCTTAACCGCGAGCGCGGCACCACCCTGATGCTGACCACCCACGACCTCCAGGACATCGAGGCGCTCTGCCGGCGGGTGATCGTCATCGACCACGGCACCCAGGTCTACGACGGCACGCTCGCCGGGCTGCACGAGCGAGGCGGGTCCCACCGCACGGTCGTGGTCGACCTGGTCGACGAGGCCCCGCCCATCTCGGTGGCCGGGGCGGTCACCCGCCGGGTCGAGGGTCCGCGTCAGTGGCTGAGCCTGCCCGCGGGCGCGAGCGCCGCGCCTGTGGTGGCCGCGCTGGCCGCGTCGTACGACGTCGCGGACCTGTCGATCCAGGAGCCGGACATCGAGGACGTCATCCGCGAGCTTTACTCGCGCGCTCCGTCCGGCTGAGGAGGAGCACCGCGCGGTCGTCGTCGCCGCGCTCGATCTGCGCGATCATCCGGCGGGTGGAGCCGACCGCACCCTCGCGGATGGCCTCACGTGCCACCAGGCGCAGCCAGTCGATCCCGGTGTCGAGGTCGCTCGTGCGCGACTCCACGACGCCGTCGGTGTAGAAGAGCAGCGCGTCGCCTTCGCGCAGGACGCCCTCGCTGACGGTCAGGTCGGGGTCAGGCACGACCCCGATCGCCATCCCCCGGGCGTTGTCGATGTGCCACTCGTCGGTGTCGGCCTCCCAGCGCAGCGCCGGCGGGTGACCGGCGCTGGTGATCGAGTAGCGGCCGTCGTCGAGGTCGACCCGCACGTGGACGGCGGTGGCGAAGGAGTCGTCGAGGCGGCGGCGCAGCAGGAAGCGGTTGGCGGCCGCCATCAGGTCGGCCGGGGGCATGGAGCCGATCAGGCCGCCGAGCGCCCCGGCGAACTGGAGCGCCTGGGGCCCGGCGCCCAGGCCCTTGCCGCACACGTCGACCAGGACCATCTCGAGCCGGTGCCCGTCGTCGTCGAGGTCGGCCACCAGGAAGTCGCCCGCGTAGCCGACGCCGTGCGACGCGATCATCGCGGACTCGACGTGCCAGCCCGTGGGCAGCAGCGGGATCGTGCCCTGCGCCTGGAGCCGCACCCGGAGCTCGTGCAGGAGTGCCTCGCTCAGCGGTGAGGGCAGGCCGCTGCGCTGGCGGCTGGACTGGAAGAGGATCAGCACCACGGCGATGCCGAGCGTGACCAGCGCCGCGGAGCGGGGCCCGGTGACCGGGCCGTCGATCAGCATCGCGGCCACGGCGGCGACCGCGGTCCAGGTGGTCATCACCGCCAGGTAGCGGAAGCGCAGCAGGAGCATGCCGAGGATGAGCCAGACGAAGTACGACGTCAGCGGCACCACGTCGTAGTCCGCGACGGAGACCACGAACGAGAGCGCCACCCCGGCCATGAGCAGACCCAGGACCTCGCGCTGCCCGGCGCTCGATCCCGTGCGCCAGCTGCGCACGCGCTCGCGCACGTAGCGCGAGGCAGAGCTGCTCACGATGACGAGCCCGAGTTCACACCGCGAGGCTAGTGCGCGGCACCCGGTCTTCGTCCGATATCAGCGAAGGTCGCCGGTCAAGTCGCTCAGCGACGGGCGCGGACCGACCACGCGGAGGCGGTGACACCGAACGGGCCGGCGGGAAGCAGCTCGCGGCAGCGCTGGCGCAGCTCCTCGCGGCGGTCGGGGTCGAGGCCGGCGACGTGGGTCCCGGCCGGGCCGACGCCGAACGTGTAGGGCTCCCACCAGTCGTCGAACGACGCGAAGCCGACGGTCACGGTGAGCAGGTCCTCCTCGACGTCGCGCAGACCGGCCGCCGTCGCGAGCTCCGCGAGGTGGCCGGCGCGGGCACCGGCCAACCCGGACTCGTCGGGTGCCGAGGCGTCCAGCGAGCGGACCGCGGACCAGAAGGTCGCCAGCGGGCCGCCACCCCCGGCGTGGTCCCAGACGCAGGCGGCGACCACGCCTCCGGGCACCGACACCCGCGACATCTCGCGCAGCCCGGCCACGGGGTCGCTCATGAAGTGGACGACGAGCTGCGCCAGGACGACGTCGAACGAGCCGGAGTCGTAGGGCAGGTCCTCCGCGCTGGCCCGCCGGACGTCGACCTGGGGAAGCCGGGCCCGGGCCGCGGCGACGAACGACTCGGAGGGGTCGGCGGCGGCGACCGCGCCCGGCTCGAGCAGCTCGGTCAGGACCGCGGTCAGGGCACCCGGCCCGCAACCCACGTCCAGCGCCCGCTGGCCCCGGCGTACGCCGGCCCAGTCGGCGAAGCGGACCGCCAGCGGTTCGGAGAACTGCCCCATGAACTGCGCGTAGGCCTCCGCGCTCACCTCGAAGCTCATGGGACGACCCTAGAGCGGCGCCTTGAGGGTCAGGCGTACGCCGGAGCGTCTGCCGCCCACGTCGACCTCGAAGCCGCCCTCGGCCAGCCAGTCGGAGGTGACCGGCCCGTCGTGGCGGAGCTGGGCGAGCCCGACGCTCGCGCCCACAGTCTCGCCCCAGGCCGCACTGGTCACCTGGCCGACCGGCGCGCCGTCGCGGAGCACCAGCTCGCCTCCCCACAGCATCGGGCCGGGGTCGTCGACCACAAACGACACGACCCGGCGCCGCGGGCCGCCTCGGGCCAGGCGCTCGCGGTGCTCGACCAGGGCGGCGCGGCCGAGGAAGTCCTTGTCGCCCTTGAGTGCGGTGGCGAACAGCAGGCCGGCCTCGACCGGGGTCACGTCGGGGGTGAGCTCGCGCCCGAACGCGCGGTAGCCCTTCTCCAGGCGCAGCGACTCGATCGCGTAGTAGCCGGCGTCCACGGCACCGCCCGCGCGGACCGCGGCGTGCACGGCCACCGCGGCGGCGACCGGGACCATCAGCTCCCAGCCCAGCTCGCCGACGTAGGTCATCCGGGTCGCCCGCACCGTCGCCCCAGCGACACCGACGAGCGCGCTGGTGGCGAACGGGAACGCCTCCTCGCCGAGGTCGGCGTCGGTGAGGGCGGACAGCAGGTCCCGCGAGGCCGGGCCCATCACGCCGAGCACGGCGTAGTCGTCGGTCACGTCGGCCAGGCTCACGTCGAGACCCGGTGGTGCCTGGCGGCGCAGCCAGTCGAGGTCGCGGATGGTCGTGGCCGAGCTCGACACCAGCAGGAAGGCCTCATCACCCGTGCGGGTGACGGTGAGGTCGGCCTCGTAGGTGCCGCGCCGGTTGAGGAACGGCGTGTAGACGCAGCCGCCCACGGGCACGTCGACGTCGGCCGCGCACACCCACTGGAGCGCCGCCAGCGCGCCGGGACCGCTGACGTCGTACTTGCTGAAGGAGGTCTGGTCGAAGACCGCGACGTCGGTGCGGGTCGCCCGCTGCTCGGCGGCGCTCGCGGCGAGCCAGTCCGGCTTGCCCCATCGGTAGGCGAGTGACGTCGGCCCGAAGACGTTGGGCCGCTCCCAGCCCATCCGCGTGCCGAACACCGCGCCCGCGGACGCCAGGACGTCGTGCAGAGGTGAGGTGCGCTGCGGGCGGCCGGACTCGAGCTCGCGGTTGGGCCAGGGCACGGCGTAGTGCAGGCCGAGCACCTCCGAGACCCGCGAGCGCAGCCAGGCCTCGTCGCCGTGGAACGGCGCGAAGCGGCGTACGTCGACCGCCACCAGGTCGCTGGTCGGCTCGCCTTCCACGATCCACTCGGCCAGGGCCCGGCCGGCACCCCCGGCCGACGCGATGCCGACCGAGTTGAAGCCGGCGCCGACGAAGAAGCCCGCCACCTCCGGTGACTCCCCCAGCAGGAACTGGTTGTCCGGGGTGAACGACTCCGGGCCGTTGTAGAACTTGCGGACGCCGGTCTCAGCCAGAGCCGGGACCCGCTGCACCGCCTGGTCCATCAGCACCGAGAAGTGGTCCCAGTCCTCCTCGAGCAGCTGGAACTCGAAGGGGTAGGGCAGGTCCGACGGCGAGCGCCACGGCTTGGCCTCCGGCTCGAAGCCGCCCACGACCAGGCCGCCGACCTCCTCCTTGAAGTAGGTCCAGCCGTCGGGGTCGCGCATCACCGGCAGGTCGGGATGACAGCCCTCGACGGCCTCGGTCACGACGTAGAAGTGCTCGGCGGAGTGCAACGGCACCGTGACGCCCGCCAGGTCCCCCAGGGCCTTGGCCCACTGGCCGGCGCAGTTGACGACGACCTCGGCCTCCACGTCGCCGTGGTCGGTCCGGACCCCCGTCACGCGGGGTCGTCGGGGTCCGTCCGCGAGGTCGAAGCCCGTGACCCGGACCTGCTCGACGATCCGCGCACCGCGCATCCGGGCACCCCTGGCGAGCGCCTGGGTGACGTCGGTCGGGTTGACCTTGCCGTCGCCGGGCAGCCAGATCGCGCCCAGTACGTCGTCGACCTGCATCGCCGGCCACAGCTCCTGCGCCCGCTCTGGCGAGATCATCTCGCACTCCATGTCGTAGGCCGCGGCGCTGGCCGCGGTGCGCCGCAGCTGGGTCATCCGGTCCTCGGTGCGGGCCACGATCACCCCGCCCACGTTGCGGTAGCCGGTCGCGAGGCCGGTCTCCGCCTCGAGCGCGGCGTAGAGCTCCGCGGAGTACTGCACCAGCCGGGTCCCGCTCTCGGAGGCCCGCAGCGGGCCGACCAGCCCGGCCGCGTGCCACGTCGTGCCACTGGAGAGGCGGCCCTGCTCGAGCAGCAGTACGTCGGTCCGGCCCAGCGCGGTCAGGTGGTAGGCGACGGACGCGCCGATGATGCCGCCGCCGACGATCACGACCTCGGCGCGGGACGGGAGGTCAGCCACGAGCCACCTCTTCGAGCAGCGTGTGGAAGTCATCGCCGCGGAACGCCGCGGCGGCCTTGTCGAGGCGCTCCTCGCCCCAGGCGTAGAAGTCGAAGTCCATCGCGCTGGTGGCGGCCTGGATGAAGCCCCACAGCGACCAGCCGTAGGCGGAGCAGACTGCCTGGAGCCGGACTCGGGCGACGTCGGCAGCGGTGGGAGTCCCGAAGTAGGCCTCGGTCCACGCCGCCGTCTGCTCCGGGGCGAAGCCGCACTCGGTGGCGGTGTTGCCGAGCTCGAAGCAGGCGTCGTTGTTGCCGGAGTACTCGTAGTCGATCAGCCAGACCCGCTCGCCGTCGTCGATGTAGTTGGCGGCAAGGAGGTCGTTGTTGCACGGGACGGTCGGCCGGGGTGCGGCGTCGAGGGCCCGCCGTACCTCTGCCCAGGCGTCTGCGTGGTTGTCGTAGGTCTCCGGGAGGCGGAAGCCGCGTGACTTCACGGTGGCGAGGTAGGAGGCCTGGCGGGCGAACATGTCGAAGTCGCCCTGGAAGCGCGGGCCGGCGTGCAGGGTGCGCACGGACGCAGCCGCACGCCGGAGGAGGCCGTCGTCGGCGAACGACTCGTCCGTGAGCACCTCGCCGGGCAGGAAGTCGATGACCAGCATCCGCAGGTCCGGGCGGTACTCGACGACGCCGGCGCCCACGCCCGCCTCGGCCGCCCGCAGCGTGTTGTGGTGCTCGGCGTCGCGGTCGATCCCGAGCAGGGCGGCTCCGGGGTGGGAGCACCGGACGACGTAGTCGCCCCCGTCGTCAGTCTGCACCCGGAGGTTGCGGTTGGTCAGGCCGCCGGGCAGGTCGGTGACACGACGGGACCGCCCCGCCAGGCAGGCGAGGCGGTCCAGGTCGCTTTCGAGCTGAGACACCGGCTCAGTCGTCGAACGCCTTGATGACCGCTTCGTCGATGGTGTGCTTGGGCCCGGTGAACCAGTGCTTCGCCGAGACGTGCCACCAGATCGTCACCGCGAGGATCACGCCACCGGTGAGGAGCGGGGCGTAGTTGACGAACTTCCAGGCGAAGTTCTCGTTGCCCGGCCACCCGGAGGGGTAGAGCGGCAGGATGAAGTAGATCGAGATGACGACGATCTCGACGACGGCGACGAGGTTCATCCACTTGTACTTCTTGCCGTTGTTCCACGCGCCCGCCTCGAACGAGTCGCCCAGCCTCCAGCGCAGGAAGATCGGGATCGCGAACGAGAGGTACAACCCGATCACGGCCACCGACACGACGGCGTAGAACGCGGTGGGCAGGATGATCGGGGCGTCGGCCGTCCCGAAGTTGACCTCGATCAGCGCCGGCAGGGTGATCAGGCCGGCAATCACGGCAACGAACATGACCGCATTGGCGGGCACCCGCTTGGCAGTGACTTTCGACCAGAGGCTCGATCCCGGGATGGCCCCGTCGCGGCTGAACGCAAAGGTCATCCGGGACGCGCTGGTCAGGCAGGCTGTCGTGCAGAAGAGCTGGCCCGCCGCCGAGATCAGGATGACGATCGTGTGCCAGGACTCGGTCAGAGCCTGGCCGAGGATGACGTCGGATCCGTAGGCGCCGACGTTGATGCCGTCCGTGACGGCCTGCTGGTCCTGCACGGCGAAGAGCAGCGCCAGGAGCAGGATCCAGCCCCCGATGGCGGAGTAGGCGATCGAACGCCAGATCCCCTTCGCGGCGGAGTCGGATGCTGCTTCGGTCTCCTCCGACAGGTGGGCCGAGGCGTCGAAGCCCGTGATCGTGTACTGGGTGAGCAGGAAGCCCAAAGGCAGCACCAGGAACCAGAACATGATGCCGCTGTTGGCGCCGCCGTCGTAGCCGGAGTTGTTGATGCGCTCGGTGAGCACCCACCCGACGCTCTGGTGGTTGTCCGGCACGAACACGAGGACCAGGATGATCACCGCGGCTCCGGCCACGTGCCACCACACCGAGATGTTGTTGACGACCGCGAGCAGATGGCTGGAGAAGATGTTGGCCAGCGCCGCCAGCACCAGGATCACGACGAACTCGATGAACACGCGCTGAAGGCTGTAGTCGGCGGCCCAGCTATCGCTGAGCAGGCTGAAGAAGATGTCCACGAAGTTGGCGGCGCCGTAGGCCACTGATGCCGTGACCGCGATCAGGCCGATCAGGTTGAGCCAGCCGGTGTAGAAGCCGGCGGCCGGACCGCCGAGCTTGGAGGCCCACCAGTAGATGCCTCCCGACGTCGGATAGGCCGAGACCAGCTCCGACATCGTGAAGCCGATGATCAGGATGAAGAGCGAGATGATCGGCCAGCCCCAGGTGATGGCGATCGGTCCGCCGTTGCTCCACGCCTGGCCGAAGGTCGTGAAGCAGCCCGCCAGGATCGAGATGATCGAGAAGG
This sequence comes from Nocardioides szechwanensis, assembly GCF_900103935.1. Taxonomy (GTDB): domain Bacteria; phylum Actinomycetota; class Actinomycetes; order Propionibacteriales; family Nocardioidaceae; genus Nocardioides; species Nocardioides szechwanensis. The sequence goes on along the minus strand of NZ_FNIC01000001.1, from coordinate 832,214 downwards.
AGATGGCGAAGTTGGAGAAGCCGGACCAGGTCCGGCTCAGCTCCTGCTTGTAGCCCAGCCGGGCGAGGTGGGCCTCGTCGGCGCTCAACTGAGGAGCGTGGTGCTCGTGGATCGGCTCGTGTGCTTCAGGCATGCGGCGCACCTTCCAGGGGCGATCGTGAATGCGTGAAGCGGACGCTAGACCCGCGCAGGCGAGGGTGTAAACAGGCACACGTAAAATTGGTATGAACTCAGACCAATACTCGTCCACCGATTGACGGGTGCCCCACGCCGACCAGAGGATGTGCCCGTGACCGCCTCCCCCGAGCAGCACCCGCCGGGGCTGGACCTCGAGGAGTCGGTGCTGCGCCCCGTGCGCGGCCATCACGCCTTCGAGGCCTGCGTGGAGCAGCTCGGAACCGCGATCCGGCTGGGGGTCTACCCGCTCGGCTCGGCGCTGCCCGCCGAACGCGAGCTGGCGTCCCGGCTGCACGTCTCCCGCGCCACGCTGCGCGAGGCGATGGCCGCGCTGCGCGAGGCCGGACTGGTCGAGACCACCCGCGGGCGCGGCGGCGGCACCGTGGTGACCCTGAAGCCCCGCTCCCCCTCGGCCCGCGCCGCGGCCCGGGTCTCCTCCGCGAAGCGGCAGGACTGGCTCGACGCGCTCGAGTTCCGACGCGTGGTCGAGCCCGGCGCGGCCGCGCTCGCCGCCCAGCTCGAGCTGACCGACGTACGACGTGAGCAGCTGGAGCAGGCGCACGACGCGGTCGCCCACGCGAGCCGACCCGCCCCGCATCGCCAGGCGGACAGCAGGTTCCACCTGACGATCGCGGCGCTCAGCGAGTCGCCGCGGCTCATCGAGGCGGTGACGTCCGTGCAGTCCGCGCTGCACGAGATGCTGCTGGCGATCCCCGTCCTCGAGACCAACATCGCGCACTCGGACCGGCAGCACGCTGCCGTCGTCCGCGCGATCCTCGCCGGTCGACCCGATCGGGCCCGCCGGGCCATGGAGCACCACTGTGACGACACGGCCGCGCTGCTGCGCGGCCTGCTGGGATAGGAACCCGATGGCCCACACACCGTTGCGCAACAAACGATACCTGAGCATGGAGAACCTGCTCGACCAGATCCGGGTCGGCCGCATCGACACCGTGATCGTCGCGTTCACCGACATGCAGGGCCGGCTACAGGGCAAGCGCCTGCACGGCGCCTACTTCGCCGACCACGTCGTCGGCCACGGCACCGAGGGCTGCAACTACCTGCTCGCGGTCGACGTCGACATGAACACCGTCGACGGCTACCAGATCTCCTCGTGGGACAAGGGCTACGGCGACATGGAGTTCGTGCTCGACGAGCGCACGATCCGGCTGCTCACCCATCTGCCGGCCACGGCGATGGTCCAGTGCGACCTGGAGTGGCCCGACCACTCCCCCGTCGTGCAGTCACCGCGGACCATCCTCCAGCACCAGCTCGACCGCTGCGCCGAGCACGGCTGGACCGCGCTCGCCGGCACCGAGCTGGAGTTCATCGCCTTCGACAACACCTACGAGGAGGCCTGGGACTCCGGCTACCGCGCCCTCCAGCCGTCCAACCGCTACAACGTCGACTACTCGATCCTCGGCACCACCCGGGTCGAGCCGCTGCTGCGCGATTTGCGCAACCACATGTACGCCGCCGGCCTGGACGTCGAGGGCGCCAAGGGCGAGTGCAACCTCGGCCAGCACGAGGTGGGCTTCCTCTACGCCGACGCGCTGACCACCGCCGACAACCACGCGGTCTACAAGAACGCCGCCAAGGAGATCGCCGCCCAGCACGGCAAGGCGATCACGTTCATGGCGAAGTACGACGAGCGCGAGGGCAGCTCGTGCCACATCCACCTGTCCCTGCGCGGCACCGACGGGTCCCTGGTGTTCTGGGACGCCGACACCGGTGAGCGCACCAAGCTCTACGACCAGTTCGTCGCCGGCGTCCTCGCGACGATCTCCGACTTCACGCTGCTGTTCGCGCCCAACATCAACTCCTACAAGCGGTTCGCCGACGGCTCCTTCGCGCCGACCACGATCGCGTGGGGCCTCGACAACCGCACCTGCGCGGTCCGGCTGGTCGGCCGCGGCGCCGGTGCCCGGATGGAGAACCGCGTGCCCGGGGCGGACGCCAACCCCTACCTCGCCCTGGCCGCGATGATCGCCGGCGGGCTGCACGGCATCGAGAGCGAGCTGGAGCTGGAGGAGCCGCTGGTCGGCAACGCCTACACCTCCGGCCGAGACAAGGTCCCCTCCACGATGACCGCCGCCCGCGACGTGTTCGCCTCGTCCACCATCGCCCGCGCCGCGCTCGGTGACGAGGTCGTCGACCACTACGTCAACATGGCCGACGTCGAGCTCGCCGCCTACAACGCCGCCGTCACCGACTGGGAGCTGCGCCGCGGCTTCGAAAGGCTCTGATGAGCACCTACACCGTCATCAACCCCGCGACCGCCGCACCGGTGGTCGACGTACACCTCGCGACGGTCGACGAGACCGACGCGGCGATCGAGCGCGCCCACGAGGCCTTCCTGGGCGGCTGGCGCCACCTCGCCCCCGGTGAGCGGGCCCGGCTGCTGCGGCGCTTCGCCGCCGTGGTTGACGCGCACGTCGAGGAGCTGGCGGGACTCGAGGTCAGCAACGCCGGCCACACCTGGGGCAACGCCCGCTGGGAGGCCGGCAACGTCCGCGACTGCCTCGACTACTACGCCGGCGCGCCGGAGCGGATGTTCGGGCGCCAGATCCCGGTGGCGGGCGGCACCGACGTGACGTTCCACGAGCCGCTGGGCGTGGTCGGCATCATCGTGCCCTGGAACTTCCCGATGCCCATCGCCGCCTGGGGTTTCGCACCCGCTCTGGCCGCGGGCAACACGGTCGTGCTGAAGCCCGCCGAGCTGACCCCGCTGACCGCCGTCCGGATCGGCGAGCTCGCGCTCGAGGCGGGCCTGCCCGAGGGCGTCCTGACCGTCATCCCCGGCAAGGGGTCGGTCGTGGGCGAGCGGTTCGTGACCCACGAGCTGGTCCGCAAGGTCTGCTTCACCGGGTCGACCGCCGTCGGCAAGCGGATCATGGCCGGCTGCGCCGAGCAGGTGAAGCGGGTGACCCTGGAGCTTGGCGGCAAGAGCTCCAACATCGTGTTCGCCGACGCCGACCTGGCCGCGGCCGCCGCGTCCGCGCCGTACGCCGTGTTCGACAACGCCGGCCAGGACTGCTGCGCGCGTTCGCGGATCCTCGTCGAGCGGTCGGCGTACGACGAGTTCATGACGCTGCTCGAGCCCGGTGTCACGGGGTTCCGGGTGCTCGACCCCACGGACGACGAGACGTCCGAGATGGGGCCGCTGATCTCGGCCGCGCAGCGCGACACCGTGCGCGGCTACCTCGACGAGGTGGAGGTCACCTTCGCCGGTTCGACACCGGGCGGGGACGGGTTCTGGGTGCCGCCGAGCGTGGTCACGGTCGACGACCCCGGCGCCCGGATCTGGCGCGAGGAGGTCTTCGGGCCGGTGGTCGCGGTGATGGCGTTCGACGACGAGGCGCACGCGGTCGAGCTGGCCAACGACACGGAGTACGGCCTCTCGGGCTCGATCTACACCAACGACCTGGGGCGCGGGCTACGGGTGGCGCGCGCCGTCGAGGCCGGCAACCTGAGCGTCAACTCGCACTCCTCGGTGCGCTACTGGACCCCGTTCGGTGGCTACAAGCAGTCCGGCCTCGGCCGCGAGCTCGGTCCGGACGCCCCCATGGCGTTCACCGAGGAGAAGAACGTCTTCATCAGTCACTAGTCACCACGGGGTGGTTTCGAGGCTCGTCGCTGGCGCTCCTCACACCTCAACCACCGTCACGGAGGAACACATGGCAGGACGCATCCAGGACCGGGTCGCGGTCGTCACCGGCGGTTGCTCGGGCATCGGCCTCGCGACCGTGCAGCGCTTCGTCGAGGAGGGCGCCAAGGTGGTCATCGGCGACATCGACGACCAGCGCGGCCACGAGCTCGTGGGTCAGCTGGGGGGTGCCGGCATCGCCACCTACGTCCACGTCGACGTCACCGACAAGGATGAGGTGGACGCGCTCTTCAGGACCGCCAAGGAGACCTACGGCTCGGTCGACATCGCGTTCAACAACGCGGGCATCTCGCCGCCGGAGGACGACTCGATCCTGGACACCGACCTCGACGCCTGGCGCAAGGTCCAGGAGGTCAACCTCACCAGCGTCTACCTGTGCTGCAAGGCGGCGCTGCCCTACATGCTCGAGCAGGGCAAGGGCTCGATCATCAACACCGCCTCGTTCGTCGCCGTCATGGGTGCGGCCACGTCGCAGATCTCCTACTCCGCCTCGAAGGGCGGCGTGCTGTCGATGACGCGTGAGCTCGGGGTCCAGTTCGCCCGCCAGGGCGTGCGGGTCAACGCGCTGTGCCCCGGCCCGGTCAACACCCCGCTGCTCCAGGAGCTCTTCGCCAAGGACGCCGAACGGGCCGCGCGCCGGCTCGTGCACGTCCCGATGGGGCGCTTCGGCGAGCCCGAGGAGATGGCGTCGGCGGTGCTGTTCCTGGCCTCCGACGACTCGTCGTTCATGACCGCGAGCACGTTCCTGGTCGACGGCGGCATCTCCGGCGCCTACGTCACCCCGATCTAGCCATGTCCGCTCCGGTCATCGGGCTGACCACCTACCGCGAGCCGGCGGCGTGGGGCGTCTGGCAGCAGCCGGCCGACCTGCTGCCGGCGCAGTACGCCGATGCGGTCACCGCCACCGGTGGCCTCCCGGTCCTGCTCCCCCCGGTGGCCGGCACCGGGGCGGCCGACGCGGTCGTGGCCCGCCTGGACGGGCTGGTCGTCACCGGGGGCGCCGACGTCGACCCCGCCCGCTACGGCGCCGAGCCGCACCCGCGCACCGCCGGCTGGCGTCCCGACCGCGACGCCTGGGAGGCCGCGCTGCTCGACGCGGCCGCGGCCGCTCGGCTGCCGGTCCTGGGCGTGTGCCGCGGGATGCAGCTGATGGCGGTGCACGCCGGCGGGGAGCTCGACCAGCACACACCGGACCTGGTCGGCCACGACGAGCACAGCCCCGGCGGTGACGAGTTCGGCACGCTGGAGGTCAGCACCGAGCCGGGCTCCCGGCTGGCCGCGCTGGTCGGCACCTCGCTGGAGGTCAGCTGCCACCACCACCAGTCCGTGCGCACGCATCCCGGCTTCACCGCCGTGGCCCGCGCCACCGACGGCACCCTGGAGGCGATGGAGCTGCCCGGCGACCGCTTCTGTCTCGCAGTGCAGTGGCACCCGGAGACGGCGACCGACGTCGGCCTGCTCGCGGGCCTGGTGCGTGCCGCCTCGTCCTACTCCACCGCGCGGGGCCGACCCACTTCCGCCTGACAGACTGGCGCCATGGCGCTGGAGCACATCCCCGACGTACTCGGTGACCCCTGGGTCTCCGAGACCTTCACCCTCTCCCCCGACGCCGAGGGCGAGGTCGTCGCCACCCTGGTCAGCCGACGGGCCTCCGTCGGCAACCGCGGGGCGGTGCTGCACGTGCACGGGTTCGCCGACTACTTCTTCCACACCGAGTACGCCGCCTGGTGGATCGAGCGCGGCTACGACTTCTACGCCCTCGACCTGCGCAAGTACGGCCGCTCCATCCGCCCGCACCAGACCGCCAACTACGTCAGCGACCTACGCGAGTACGACGACGAGCTGGCCGAGGCGTGGCGCCGGATCACCGAGCGCGACGGCCACACCCGGGTGATCGGGTCGGGGCACTCCACCGGCGGACTGATCCTGCCGCTCTGGCTCAACCGCGAGCGGCCCGACGAGCTCGCCGCGCTGGTCCTCAACTCGCCCTGGCTCGACCTGCAGGGCAGCGCCGTCGCCCGGGTCGTCGGGACGCCGATCATCAAGCAGGTCGGCGCCCGGCAGCCGATGCGCGAGATCAAGCGCACCGTCACCGGCTTCTACGCGCGCAGCCTCCACCACCAGCACGAGGGCGAGTGGGAGTTCGACCTCCAGTGGAAGCCGATCATGTCGTTCTCGGTCTACGCCGGCTGGCTGCGCGCCGTCCGCTCCGGCCACGCCGAGCTCCAGCGTGGCCTCGACGTGGCGTGTCCGGTGCTGGTGCTGTCGTCGGACCGGTCCTCCCAGCCCACCGAGATGGGCGACGACGTCCACACCAGCGACATCGTGCTCGACGTCGAGCAGATCCGCCGGTGGGCGACGTCGATCGGCCACCACGTCACCTACATCGCCGTGCCCGGCGCCCGCCACGACGTCATCCTCTCGCGGCCCGAGCCCCGGGCCCGCGCCTACGACGAGCTCGACCGCTGGCTCACGACGTACGTCGCCCCACCGTCGCGCTCCCTGATCTGAGCAGGACCGCTAGGGTCACCGCCATGAACCCTGTGACCAGCCTCGCCCTCGGCCGCATCGCCGTCGGTGTCGCCTCGCTCGCCAAGCCCGAGCTCGTTGCCTCGACCATGGGACAGGCGCCCTCGCCGCTGCTGACCCAGTGGTTCGGGTCGCGTGAGGTCGCCCTCGGCACCCTCACCCTGATCGCCTCCGGCAGCGCCCGCCGCAACCTGGTCCTCGTCGGCATGGCCGTCGACGGCGCCGACGCCGCCACGGCGTACGCCGGCATCCAGGCCGGCCAGATCCCCAAGCAGATCGGCTTCGGCCTGGTCGGGGTCGCCAGCTTCGCGGTCGTCTCCGGCCTCCTCGGCCTGCGGGTCAAGAAGTCGAAGAAGAAGCTGGCTGCTGCGTAGCCCCACGGACGCCGGGGTCAGGTGACGAGCAGGGCGACCAGGGCCACGACGCCGACGACCACGATGACCGCGCGGAGCACGGTGGGGTGGAGCCGGCGGCCGACCTTGGCGCCCAGGAAGCCACCGATCACCGACCCGACGCCGATCAGGGCGACGATCCGCCAGTCGACGTCGGCGACGATGGCGAACAGCAGGCCGGCGACGCCGTTGACGACCGCGGCGAGCACGTTCTTGACCGCGTTGAGGCGCTGTAGTCCTTCGTCGATGCCGATCCCGAGCACCGCCATGAGCAGCACGCCCTGGGCGGCGCCGAAGTAGCCGCCGTAGACCCCCGTCAGCAGCACGCCGGGCCAGACCCACCAGGCGCCGTCGCGGGTGGACTCGGGACGGTGCTCGGCGCGTGCGGCCACCCAGCCCGACAAGCGGGGCTGGAAGATCACCAGGGCGACGCCGAGACCGATCAGCACCGGCACGATCGCCTCGAACGCGCCCTCGGGCAGCACCAGCAGGAGCACGGCCCCGGCGAGGCCACCGGCGAACGACGCCGACAGCAGTCGCAGCACCCGCGACTTCTGCCCCGTCAGCTCACGGCGGTAGCCGACGGCACCGGCCACCGAGCCGGGCACCAGGCCCAGGTTGTTGGAGACGTTGGCGGTGACCGGCGGGACGCCGAACGCGAGCAGCGTCGGGAAGGTGATCAGGGTGCCGGAGCCCACCACGGCGTTGATGGACCCCGCGGCGACCCCCGCGAGCAGGATCGCCGCCGCCTCCAGCAGCTCCACGCGCTAGGGCTGGGCGGGCGGCGCGCCCGGCTCGTCCGGGGCGGCCTCGGGCTGCGGGGGCGGGGTGGCCGCGGTCGGCTTGACCGGCTTGGCCGCGTCGGCGGCCGCGGCGATGGCGTCCTCGACGGCCTTGCTGGTCTTGCCGCGCTCCGACTCCGCGAGCGCGCCGCTGCCGGCGAGCTTGGCCGGCTCCATGCTGCCCATGTCGACGCGGGTGCGCGGTCCCTCGGTCTCCTTCGGGATGCCCGCGAGCTCGGTCATGGTCGAGCCGAGGCCCTCGAGCGCCTTGCCGATCTCGCTGGGCACGATCCAGAGCTTGTTGGCGCTGCCCTCGGCGATCTTGGGCATCATCGTGAGGTACTGGTAGGCCAGCAGTGACTGGTCCGGGTTGCCGTCGTGGATCGCCTGGAAGACGGTCTGGATGGCCTGGCCCTCACCCTGCGCACGCAGGATCGAGGACTCGCGGTCGGCCTGGGCGCGCAGGATCAGCGACTCGCGGTCACCCTCGGCCGACAGGATCGAGGCCTGCTTCTCACCCTCGGCGGTCAGGATCGCGGCCTGGCGACCACCCTCGGCGGTCAGGATCTGCGCGCGCTTGTCGCGGTCGGCGCGCATCTGCTTCTCCATCGAGTCCTTGATCGACGGCGGCGGGTCGATCCCCTTGAGCTCGACCCGGTTGACCCGGATCCCCCACTTGCCGGTCGCCTCGTCGAGCACCCCGCGCAGGCGCGTGTTGATCTCGTCGCGGCTGGTCAGCGTGCCCTCGAGGTCCATGCCACCGACGATGTTGCGCAGCGTGGTCATGGTCAGCTGCTCGACGGCCTGGATGTAGTTGGCGATCTCGTAGGTCGCCGCGATCGGGTCGGTGACCTGGAAGTAGATGACCGTGTCGATCGAGACCACCAGGTTGTCCTGGGTGATGACCGGCTGCGGCGGGAAGCTCACGACCTGCTCACGCAGGTCGATGAGGTAGCGCACCTTGTCGACGAAGGGCACCACCACGTTGAGTCCCGCGCTCAGCGTCTGCTTGTACTTGCCGAAGCGCTCGACGATCCCGGCGCGGGCCTGGGGCACGATGCGCACGGTCTTGGCGAGGAGCACGATCACGAACAGGAACAGCAGACCGAGCAGGACGAGATAGATCACGGCGTTCTCCTTCGGTGGAGCTCAGGAATCGAGGGTGGCAACGGGGTGCACATAGGCCGTGGCGCCCTTGATGGCGAGCACCTCCACGGTCTGGCCGGGGGTGATAGTGAGGTGCTCGTCGTACGGCGCCGCGGACCAGATCTCGCCCGCCAGCCGGATCCGGCCGACGTCGAGGCCGGTGATGGTCTCGGTAACCACCGCGCGCTGGCCGACCAGCTTGCCGTGGCCGAGGCTGAGCTCGGGGCCGCCGTGGAACCGGCGCGCCAGCTGCGGGCGGACGAGCGCGAGCATCGCGACGGACGCACCGGCCGCGACCAGCGCCTGGATGGCGAAGGGGGCGCCCACGAGGGCGACGATCATACCGGCCACCGCGCCGGCCGCGACCATGATCAGCACCAGGTCGAGGCTGAACATCTCGGCGACACCCAGCACGATGGCGACACCGAGCCAGGTCTGCCAGAGGTTGTCCGCGAGCCAGTCCATGTCCCGAGCCTATCGGTGCCGCGGCTGGCGGCGGGCGGTCCAGCGCCCGTCCTCGTGCTGGAGCACGAGAGGCATCCCGAAGGTCGCCGAGAGGATCGGCGGGGTGAGCACGTCCTCGAGGGGCCCGGCGGCCACCACAGCGCCCTCGCGCAGCAGCAACGCGTGCGTGAAACCGGGCGGGATCTCCTCCACGTGGTGCGACACCAGCACGGTGGCCGGTGAGTCGGCGTCCATCGCCAGCACCGACAGGGTCGAGACGAGGTCCTCACGGCCGCCCAGGTCGAGCCCGGCGGCCGGCTCGTCGAGCAGCAGCAGCTCCGGGTCGGACATGAGGGCGCGGGCGATCTGCACGCGCTTACGCTCCCCCTCGCTCAGCGTCCCGAACGTGCGGTCGGTCAGGTGGCGCGCCCCGAGCTCGACGAGCAGGTTGGTCGCCCGGCCGTGGTCGAGGTCGTCGTACTCCTCACGCCAGCGCCCGACCACGCCGTACGACGCCGACACCACGACGTCGTGCACCCGCTCGCCGCGAGGGATCCGCTCCGCGAGGGCGGCGCTGGTGAGCCCGATCCGCGGCCGCAGCTCGAACACGTCGACAGTGCCGAGCACCTCGTCGAGGATGCCCGCGACACCGCTGGTCGGGTGGACCTGCGCGGACGCGACCTGGAGCAGCGTGGTCTTGCCGGCGCCGTTGGGGCCGAGCACGACCCAGCGCTCGTCCTCCTCGACGGTCCAGGAGACGCGGTCCAGCAAGGTGGCCTGGCCTCGCCGAACGGTGACGTCGGCGAACTCCAAGACAGCTCCCATGGGACGCACCCTATCGACTGCCTCCGGGGGTCGCGTGGCTAGCATCGGACGTCGTGACCACCCCTCTGCCGGTATCGGCGCGCGTCGCCTGGTGGGGTACGTCGTGGCTGCACGGACACATCGTGGCCGACCAGCTCCTGGACGCCCTGCTGAGCGACAGCGTCGCCCATCTGGTGGCCGGCGTCGGGGGCGGAGAGCCGGAGCCGATGCTGACGGCGTTGGCCAGGTTGCGGTCCCAGGGCGCGACCGGGTTCGGGGCGGCGTTCCCCGCCGAGGGTGACCCCGTGGGACTCGGTGGCCCGGCGGCGTTCAACGCCGACGCGCTCGAGGTGGGCGAGGCGGTGGTCGCCGTCGGCGCCGGCGTCGGGATGACCCCGCGCGCCGTCGGTCCGACGTACGAGTGGCAGGCCCAGCCGGCCGCCCGCCGCCAGCTGCCGGACGTCGGCGAGGCCGACCGCGCGCTGCGCACCGCGCTGCTCGAGAGCGCGCGCGACCTCGCCGCCCTGGACGTCGCGCGGTGGCGACCGGAGGTGGCCGACCAGATGCTGAACCTGCGCCACCGCGCCGTCCTGGAGGCACCGCCGGGCGTGCCGCCGCGCTGCGTCGACCTTGCTGCCCGCGGCCTGCAGGCGCTCGAGATCGCCACCCTCGCACTGGCCGACGACGGCGGTGCGGTCAGCGCGGCCGAGATCGAGGCGCGCCGTGACGCGCTGACGCCGCTGGAGCGCGCGGGGCGCCGTGCCCTGGTCGCCGCGTGCTCCCCCGAGGTCTGGCCACCCTCGTAGCCCCTATCCCCGCGTGGGGTGAGGCGCCACCGCCTCGGTCCAGACCTCGAGCAGGTCGGTGAGGAGCCCGCCGGCCGAGGTGGCGAAGGACGCGCAGTGGTAGGTGCCGTCGTCGCTGGTGACCTGAGCGCGCAGGACCGCCCGGGCGCCGCCGTCGACGATCTCGTCGGCGGTGTAGACCCAGGGCCCGGGGTAGCCGGAGTTGAAGGTGACGAAGGCGTCACGACCGAAGGTCTCCCCCGTGTGCAGCAGCGTGACCGTGGCCCCGGGGGCGAGCACGGCCGTGAGGCCTGGCCAGTCGTGGGCGGCGATCGCGGCGGCGAGGCGCTCCAGGAGCCGGGCGGTGGTGTCGGTGTCGGCCATGGGTCCCAGCATGGACGGGACCACCGACAGCCAGGCCGCGGGCGATAGCCTCACCAGCACCATGAGCCCTTCGTCGAAGCCCGAGACGCTCCTGATCACGCTCACCGGCAAGGACCGCCCGGGTGTGACCTCCTCGATCTTCGCCGCCCTCGCGCAGGCCGGCGTCGAGGTCATCGACATCGAGCAGATCCTGCTGCGCCGCCGGCTGATCCTCGGCGTACTGGTCACCGCGCCGCGGGACTGGAAGAAGCTCAAGGCCGCCGTCGAGGAGACCGCGGCCGCCCTCGGCATGGTCGTCGAGGTGGACCGCGGGTCCGGCGACAACAAGCCCCGGCGCGAGGGGCGGTCACACGTCACGATCATCGGTACGCCGCTCAAGGCCGGCGCCATGTCCGCCATCGCCGGGCGGATCGCCGACTGTGGCGGCAACATCGACCGGATCGAGCGGATGGCCCGCTACCCCGTCACCGCCATCGACCTCCACGTCTCCGGCGCCGACCCCGAGGCGCTGCGCTCGCTGCTCGCGGCCGAGGCCGCCGTCCAGGGCATCGACGTCGCGGTGCAGCCGGCCAACCTGCTGCGCCGCGGGATGCGACTGATCGTCCTCGACGTCGACTCAACCCTGATCCAGGGCGAGGTGATCGAGATGCTCGCCGCGCACGCGGGCCACGAGGCCGAGGTCGCCCGGATCACCGAGTCGGCGATGCGCGGCGAGATCGACTTCGAGCAGTCGCTGCGGGCGCGGGTGCGGCTCCTGGCCGGCCTCGACGCGGGCGCGCTCGACCAGGTCTACGAGGAGATCGTGATCACCCCCGGTGCCCGGACGATGGTGCGCACACTGCGCCGCCTGGGCTACCGCTTCGCGATCGTCTCCGGCGGCTTCAGCCAGATCACCGACCGGCTCGCCGAGGACCTCGGCATCCACTACTCCCGCGCCAACGAGCTTGAGATCGTTGACGGCGTGATCACCGGCGAGATCGTCGGGGACGTGGTCGACCGGGCCGGCAAGGCCCGCGCGCTGCGTGAGTTCGCCGAGAAGGTCGGCGTACCCGAAGCCGCCGTGATCGCGATCGGCGACGGCGCCAACGATCTCGACATGCTCAACGCCGCCGGCCTGGGCATCGCCTACAACGCCCGCCCGATCGTCCGGGAGGCCGCGGACACCTCCGTCAACGTCCCCTACCTCGACGCGATCGTCTACCTCCTCGGCATCTCCCGCGAGGAGATCGAGATGGCCGACGCCGAGGCAGGCATCGTCACGCCCTCGCCGCCGGTCTGAGGGCGTCGGATCTCAGCATCTGCTGAGATCGCCGTCGTTCCGGGCAGTTCCGACTCACCGGAACCACGGGGAAACGTCCGGCACCCTCAACCACCGTCAGGCCGCGGGCCGGAAGAGCTCCGCACGGATCGTCGCTGCGAGGCGCGTTGAGTTCGCAAGGTCAGCCCAGGTGACGCGAATGCACCGCCACCCTGTCAGCTCACAGATCTTTCGCTCGCGGTCCCGCTCCCTGAGGACCACGTCGCTCGCACGCTCCCCTTCCTTGAGCAACTTCTCGTACTTGATCTTCCCGTCGAACTCGACAAAGAGACCGAGGTCAGGCCACGCGAAGTCGACTCTGAACACGACACGGCCAGCCGCGTCCCGGATTGGGTACTGAGGCTGTGGCGCCGGTAGCCCCTGCTGAAAGCAGCAGAAGAAGAACCGCGACTCTCCTATCGACTCGACCCGAGGGTCGGCCAGTCTCAGCAAGAGCTCGATCGGTCGCGTGTCTGGCCAGTTCTCCATGTCCACGTACTGCGCTATCAGCTCCTTCATGGTCATGAGCCTGCTGTTCAGCAGGAAGTTCGCGACGCAGAGAGCCGCCTCGAGGCTGCCGAGGGTGGCGGACTCCAGTGCCGCTCGCGCCGGGTTCATGACGGGTACGCCATTGAGTACGACGAGGTCACCGGGCCCCATCCGGCCCTGGTGCTGGACCAGGTCGGGACCCCGCCGGCCCGAGAGGCCATCCGTGCGAGTCACGTGGACGATCGACAGATCGAATCCCCACAGCGGCGCGCCGTACTCCACAAGCGCGGAGCTGTGAGAAAGCACAACGTGCGCAACGGCTTGCCTGAGGGCCGCTCGACCCAAGAGGCCGAATCTGCCGACTTCGTCGCAGGCGCTCCACACGTCCGGTGACACGTAGGCGCCGCGGCGAAGTCGTACCAGCCCTTCCTCGCGAATCCGTCGTGTGACAGCACGGTCGTTGAGGCCCTGAGCCGCGTAGTCACGTCGCAGGATCACGGGACCGTTACGTGGGTCGTCGGCCGGCCGGTTGGAAGGTGGCAGCATCATGTCCGGACGCTCCCCGGACGCGGGGCCCTTGACACAGCGAGTTGCACTGCCTGTGGAGAACGCCGACGAGTAGTGCCAACGGCGGGCACCTATCCGAGGGCACGCGGCATAGGTTCCGGACCTTTCGCCGCGGTGCCGGTGAGTTGCAACCCCCGGGAACGACGGCGATCTCAGCATCTGCTGAAATCCGCCGGTCGGGAGAACCCCTCCGGGGTCAGCCCCGGGCGACGTGTACGGCGGTGAGCCGCGCGGAGGCCGGGTCGAGGTCGGACCAGGCGCCGTCGTAGGCGAAGACGGCCAGGGCGCTGGTGGGGAAGCCGGTGGCGAGCGCGTTGCCGGCGGCGGGGTCGCCCTCGCCGTCGTCGAGCATGGAGGCGAGGTAGGCCATGGTCGGGTTGTGGCCCACGACGACGACGCTCCCGACCGAGGGGTCGAGCGCGCGGAGCAGGTCGAGGGCGGTCTCGGGGCCCGCGGAGTAGAGCCCCTCGTCCAGGGTCGGCGACAGCGACCAGGAGGCCGCGTCAGCGACGGCCGCCCAGGTCTCCACGGTGCGACGCGCCGCGGAGACGAGGGCGAGGTCGGGGTCGACTCCGAGGCCCGCCAGCCAGCCGCCGGCCGCGGTGCCGTCGGCGAGACCACGGGCCGACAGCGCGCGCTCGAAGTCGGTCGGGCCGACCTGCTCGGCCTTGGCGTGGCGCATGACCACGACGGTGCGGTGACCTGCGCTCATGCCCACACCATAGGGTGACGCCCATGCCCAGGGGACCCCTCATGATCATCGGCGGCGCCGAGGACAAGCTCCGCAAGCGCACCATCCTGCGGGAGTTCGTCGCAGCGTCGGGGGGCGAGGACGCACGGATCGCCGTGGTCCCGACCGCCTCGTCGCTCGGCGCCGAGGTGATCGAGGTGTACGACGCCCTGTTCCGGCGCGAGGGCGCGGCCGAGGTGATCGCGGTCCGGCCGGAGAGCCGGGACGACGCGCACGACGACGTACTCATCAAGACGCTCGACGAGGCCACCGGCATCTTCATGACCGGCGGCAACCAGCTCAAGCTCTCGGCGATCGTCAGCGGGACCCCGCTCGGCGACGCCATCGTCGCCGCCCACCGGCGCGGCGTAGTGGTGGCCGGGACGTCCGCCGGGGCGAGCATCCAGTCGAGCCACATGGTCGCGTTCGGGGGGCCGGGTGCCACGCCCAAGCAGCGGATGACGCAGGTCGCCGCGGGCCTCGGGCTCCTCGAGTCGTCCGTCATCGACCAGCACTTCGACCAACGCAACCGCTACGGTCGTTTGTTGATGATCGTCTCCCAGTCACCGTCGCTCCTTGGGATCGGTGTCGACGAGGACACCGCCGCCATCGTCGAGCACCAGGAGGTCGACGGCGCCGACCACGAGGTGCTGCGGGTGATCGGCCGCGGGTCCGTCACGATCTTCGACCCGTCCCGGATCACCACCGATGCCTTCGAGGCCAAGCGGTCCGCGCCGATCCTGGCCAGCGGGGTCATCCTCCACGCGCTCCCCGAGGGGTCGTCGTTCGACCTGACGACCCGCACGCTCGTCCCGCAGGGGACGCTCGTCGACCTCGAGGAGGCCGCCGAGATCGCCGTGGCCAGCCACGACCTGCGCCGGATGGCCCGTGACATCGCGGCCGCCGACGCCTCCCCCCAGGCACTGCGCCGCCGGATGGCCCGCACCCGCAAGAGCACCCCGCCCCCCGCCGCACCTCAGGACGGAGCCACCTCATGAGCGAGCGCCCCACCCCCGACCTCAGCATCCTCGAGACCCGCGTCTACCGCGGCGCCAACATCTGGTCCTACGACAAGGCGATCCACCTGGTCGTCGACCTCGGCTCGCTCGAGGAGTTCCCCACCAACACGATCCCGGGGTTCACCGACAACCTGCTCCAGATGCTGCCCGGGCTGCGCGAGCACTCGTGCTCCCGTGGCAAGCGCGGCGGCTTCGTGGAGCGCCTCAACGAGGGCACCTGGCTCGGTCACGTCGCCGAGCACACCGCCCTGGCGCTCCAGCAGGTCGTCGGCCATGACATCCGTCGCGGCAAGACCCGCCAGGTCAAGGGCGTCAAGGGTCACTACAACGTCATCTTCGGGTACGCCGACGAGCAGGTCGGCCTCGCCGCGGCCCGGCTCGCGGTGCGCCTGGTCAACCACCTCGTGCAGGCCGACCCCGAGCTCGACTGGGAGCAGGAGCTCGAGTCCTTCATCCTGCGCGCCGAGCGCACGGCGTTCGGCCCCTCCACCCAGGCGATCCTGGACGAGGCGGTGTCCCGCGACATCCCGTGGATCCGCCTCAACCAGCACTCGCTCGTGCAGCTCGGCCAGGGGGTCCACGCCAAGCGGATCCGCGCCACGATGACCTCCAACACCTCCGCCATCGCGGTCGACATCGCCTCCGACAAGGACCTCACGACCCGGCTGCTCGGTGCTGCCGGCCTGCCGGTCCCCAAGCAGGAGACGGTGCGCTCCGAGGACCAGGCCGTCCGCGCCGCCGACCGGATCGGTTACCCCGTGGTGGTCAAGCCGCTCGACGGCAACCACGGCCGCGGCGTCTGCCTCGACCTCCAGAACGAGCAGGACGTCCGCGGGGCGTTCCCGATCGCCCTCGAGCAGTCGCGGCGCGGCGTGATCGTCGTCGAGTCGCTGATCATCGGCAAGGACTACCGCTGCCTGATCATCGACGGCCGGGTGGCGGCCATCGCCGAGCGGGTCCCCGCCTCCGTCACCGGTGACGGCACCAGCACCGTCGAACAGCTGGTCGACACCGCCAACGCCGACCCGCGCCGCGGCGTGGGCCACGAGAAGGTCCTCACGCGGATCAAGGTCGACAGCGGCGCGGTCGAGCTGGTGCGCGAGCAGGGCTTCGAGATGACCGACGTACCCCCCGACGGCCAGATGGTGAAGCTCGCCCTCACCGGCAACATGTCGACCGGCGGCATCTCCATCGACCGCACCTACGAGGCGCACCCGGAGAACGTCGAGATCGCCGAGGAGGCGGCCCGGATGATCGGGCTCGACATCGCCGGCATCGACTTCATCTGCCCCGACATCACCGAGCCCGTGCGCGAGACCGGCGGCGCCATCTGCGAGATCAACGCGGCGCCCGGCTTCCGGATGCACACCCACCCGACCATCGGCGAGCCGCAGTTCATCGCCAAGCCCGTGGTCGACATGCTCTTCCCGCCCGGCGCCACGAGCCGGATCCCGATCGTCGCGGTCACCGGCACCAACGGCAAGACCACGACCTCGCGGATGATCAGCCACATCTTCAAGGGCATGGGCCGCAAGGTCGGTATGACGTCCACCGACGGCGTCGTCATCGACGAGCGGCTGCTGATCCGCTCCGACGCGTCGGGCCCGCGCTCGGCCCGGATGGTCCTGCAGAACCCTCGCGTCGACTTCGCGGTCTTCGAGGTCGCCCGCGGCGGGATCCTGCGCGAGGGCCTCGGCTACGAGCGCAACGACGTCGCAGTGGTGCTCAACGTCCAGCCCGACCACCTCGGCCTGCGCGGCATCGACACCGTCGAACAGCTCGCCGACGTCAAGGCGGTGCTGGTCGAGGCTGTGCCGCGCGACGGGCACGCCGTGCTCAACGCCGACGACCCGCTGGTGCGCGAGATGCGGCGACGCTGCTCGGGCCAGGTCGTGTGGTTCTCCATGGAGGAGCCCGGCTCGGAGACCCGCGACATGATCGACGCCCACTGCCGCCGCGGCGGCAAGGCGCTGGTCCTCAACCCGTCGGAGCGCGGCGAGATGATCGTGGTCAAGCACGGCCCGCGCGAGATGCAGCTGGCCTGGACCCACCTGCTGCCGGCCACGTTCGGCGGCCGGGCCCGGATGAACGTCCAGAACGCCCTTGGCGCGGCCGCTGCCGCGTTCGCCGCCGGCGCACCGCTGCACGACATCCGGCAGGGGCTGCGTACGTTCTCGACCAGCTACTACCTCTCCCCCGGCCGCCTCAACGAGGTCGAGGTCAACGGCGTCAACGTCATCGTCGACTACTGCCACAACGCCCCAGGCATGCGGATGCTCGGCGACTTCGTCGACCGGGTCGGCGACTCGCTCGCCTCGTCCCACGAGCTCGCCCGGCCGTCGCGGATCGGCGTCATCGCCACCGCCGGCGACCGACGCGACCAGGACATGCGCGAGCTAGGCGAGATCGCCGCCCAGCACTTCGACGTGGTGATCGTGCGCGAGGACGTCCAGCTGCGCGGTCGCGAGCGCGGCGAGGTCGCGGGCCTGGTCGCCGAGGGGGTCCGCGCGGCGATGGAGGCCGGCGCCCGCTGCAAGCAGGTCGAGGAGGCTCACGAGGAGATCGTGGCCGTCCGGCACGCCATGGCCCGCGCCAACAAGGGCGACCTCGTGGTGATCTGCGTCGACAAGCACGCCGAGGTGATGACCGAGCTCGAGGAGTGGTCCTCCCAGGCCCAGGCCGGGTCCAGCGCCTCCTCCGACGCGCCCGCCGCCGACCCCGACTACGCACCGGCATCCACCGAGTCCTGATGCGGATCCTCGACCTCGCTGGACGCCCCGGCCGACGGATCGACGCCCACGGGAGCCGGGGGTTCTCCGTCTCCGCGCTGGGGCTCACGGCCGACGCACACCTCGTGGCCGTAACCCTCGCCGCCGGCGGCGTCATCGGCCGCCACCCGGCACCGGGCCGGCAGATGCTCGTCGTACTGACCGGCGATGCCACGGTCTCAGGCGGCTCCGACGGGTCGGGCGAGCCGGTGACCGTCGGGCCCGGCCAGGCCGCGGTCTGGGAGCCGCACGAGCCGCACGAGACCCGGACCGCCGGCGGGCTCACCGCTCTCGTCGTCGAGGGTGACATCGAGCTCGGGACCCCCGGCCACCACGTCGACCCGGGCGACGTCTGAGGCGCCGCGATGGACCCCTACAGCCCTCCCCACCTGGTGATGCTGGCGGTCTTCGTCGTCGGCCTCCCCTTCGTGGTCTGGCTGGGGCGCTGCGAGCACCGCACCGGTAGCCGCTGGGTCAGCCGGAGCGCCGCCATCGCCATCCCTCTCGTGCACGTGCCCACCCAGGTCTACGACGTCGTGACCCGCTTCGAGCTCGGCGTCTCGCTGCCCTTCCACCTGAGTGACCTCGCCTGGGTGGCCGCCGCGGTGGCCCTGTGGACGCACCACCGGTACGCCGTCGCGCTGACCTACTTCTGGGGCCTCGTCCTCACGACGCAGGCCATCGTCACGCCCTCCCTGGGCGAGGACTTCCCCGACGTGCGCTTCTTCGCCTACTGGTTCATCCACCTGCTCGTGGTGTGGGCCGCGGTGTTCCTGGTCTGGGGCCTGCGGCTCCCACCGGGCTGGCGCGACTACCGCTTCACGGTGGCGACCACGTTCGTCTGGGCGGCCTGCGCCTACACCTTCAACGAGGTCGCCGGCACCAACTACGGCTACCTCCAGCGCAAGCCCGGCGGCGGCTCGATCCTCGACCTGCTCGGGCCGTGGCCGGTCTACGTGTTCGCCGAGATCGGGATCGTCATCGTCGTCTGGGCGCTGATGACCTGGCCCTGGGTCCGCCTGGCCTCAGCCCGCGGCGGCGCGGACCTTGGTGGCCAGCGACTCCGCTGAGTCGGCGACCCCGCCGTGCTCCTCGATCCAGTCGTAGCACTCCTGCCGCTCCGCGTGGCACATCAGCCCGACCACGTCTCCGGGCAGCGCCTGGCCCACCAGGGCGGCGAGGCAGGCCACCTCGGTGGGGTACGCCGGCACGCCGGTGACGCCGACCCGCTCGGCGCCGGCCCGCATCAACGTCTCGAGCTCCTCGACGGTCCGGCCCCGCAGGTAGCGCTCCTTGTGGCCGATCGCCACGACGTCGCTGTCGCGGGCGGCGATCTCGCCGAGCTTCTCGATCAGGTCGTCCTGCCGGTCGCCCACGACCCCCAGGCCGAGCAGCAGACGGGCGCCGGGGCGCCGTACGCCGTTCATGATCTCCACCAGGGCCTCGAGCCCCGCCTCGTTGTGGGCGAGGTCCATGACGACCGAGGTCTCACCGAGCGTGAAGAAGTTCATGCGTCCCGGGTTGTGCTCGGCGTCGGGGAGGAAGGTCCGCAGGCCCTCGACGACGACGTCGCGCGGGACCCCGATCGCGAGCGCTGCCGAGACCGCCGCCAGTGAGTTCTCCACGTTGAAGCGCGACAGCCCGGCCAGGGTCATCGGCACGTCGACGAGCTCGATCAGCGGGTCGGGGTCTGACTTGGTGGTCAGGACCGACACCCAGCCGTCGATCACGGTCGTGGCGCGCCCACCGACGTTGAGGGTCTCGCGGATCGCCGGCGAGTCGGGGTCGCGGCTGAAGACCCACGGCTTGGCCTTGATCGCGTTGCGCATGTCGTAGACGCGCGGGTCGTCGCCGTTGAGCACCGCCCACCCGCTGCGGCGGGTGATCCGCGGCACCACCGCCTTGACCTCGGCGAGCTGGTCGACGGTGTCGATGCCCTGCTGCCCGAGGTGGTCGGCGGACACGTTGGTGACGACCGAGACGTCGTTGCGGGTCAGCCCGATGCCCTTGAGCAGGATCCCGCCGCGCGCGGTCTCGGTGACGGCCAGCTCGACCTGGGGATGGGCCAGGATGCGTCCGGCCCCGCTCGGCCCGGAGTAGTCGCCGGCCTCGACCAGCTCGCCGTCGATGTAGATGCCGTCGGTGTTGGACCAGCCCACGAGCCGGCCGTCGGTGCGCGCGATGTGGGCGATCATCCGCGAGGTGGTCGTCTTGCCGTTGGTGCCGGTGACCGCCACCACCGGGATCCGGGGCGTGACCGTGTGGGGACCTTCGCCGGGCTCGGCGGCGGCGACGCGCTCGGCCGCGGCCCCGACCGCCGCCTCGATGTCGGTGCTCAGCAGCGAGTCGAGGACGTCGCCGATGGCCCGGCCCATCTCCTGCGCACGCTCGCGGTGCGCCCAGGGGTAGGCGACCACGATCTGGTGCTGGTCGCTGGTCGGGCGCACGCGTACGGCGAGGCGCGACGTACCGCCCTCCTGGGCGACAGCCCGGACCAACCGGCCGACCGCGCGGAGCGCGAAGCGCTGCCGGAACCCGGACTCGGGCGAACCGGGCCGGGCGTTCTTGAGGCCGATCCGGGTGGCGAAGCGCTGTGCCGTGGCGTCGGAGGCGGCGGCCAGGACGCTGACGTCCAGCGTCAGCTTGATGGCCGCGCGCGGGAAGTAGAGGTTGGGTCCCTCGAGGACCCGGAGCTCGATGAGGGAGGACGTCACCGCCCGAACGCTATCGGTCAGGCACCCGTCGCGTGGAACCCGCCGTCGACGTGCACGATCTCGCCGCTGGTCGCGGGGAAGAAGTCGGAGAGCAGCGCGCAGACCGCCTTCGCCGTGGGCTCCTGGTCGGTGTTGTCCCAGCCGAGCGGGGCCCGGCTGCTCCAGAGGTCCTCGAGGTCGCTGAACCCGGGGATGGCCTTGGCCGCCAGCGTGCGCAGCGGGCCGGCCGCGACCAGGTTGACCCGGATCCCCTCGGGGCCGAGGTCTCGGGCGAGGTAGCGCGAGGTGGACTCCAGCGCGGCCTTGGCGACGCCCATCCAGTCGTAGGCCGGCCAGGACACGGTCGCGTCGAACGTGAGGCCCACGATCGAGCCTCCGGAGCCCATCAGCGGGCGCGACGCCTGGGCGAGCGCCTTCAGGGAGTACGCCGATACCTGCACCGCCTGCGCCACGTCGTCCCACGGGCCGTCGAGGAAGTTGCCTCCGAGCAGCGTCGCCGGGTTGCCGTAGGCGATCGAGTGGACGACCCCGTCGAGGCCGTCGACGTGCTCACGCACGGCGTCGGGCAGGGCTGCGAGGTGCGCCTCGTCGGTGACGTCGAGCTCGAGCACCGGAGGCGTCACGGGCAGCCGCTTCGCGATCCGGCGGGTGATGCCGAGCGCGCGCCCGAAGTTGGAGATGAGCACCGTGGCGCCCTGCTCCTGGGCGACCCTGGCGGTCGCGAAGCCGATCGAGCTGTCCATGGTCACACCCGCGACCAGGATCCGCTTGCCGGCCAGAATGCCGTTCGGGTTGATGTCTGTCATGTCAGTGCCCCATCCCTAGTCCGCCGTCGACGGGGATCACGGCCCCGGTGACGTAGGCGCCACCGTCCCCTGCCAGCCAGGTCACGACGGCCGCGACCTCTGCCGGCTGCGCGTAGCGCCCGAGCGGCACCTGCGTCTTGATCGCCGCCCGCTGCTCGTCCGTGAGTACGTCGGTCATGTCGGTCTCGACGAAGCCCGGCGCCACGACGTTGGCCGTGATCGAGCGCGACCCGAGCTCGCGGGCGAGCGAGCGGGCCATGCCGACGAGGCCCGCCTTGGAGGCGGCGTAGTTGACCTGGCCCGCGGAGCCGAGCAGCCCGACGACCGAGGAGATGAAGATGATCCGGCCCTTGCGCTGGCGCAGCATGCCCTTCGCGGCCCGCTT
The DNA here is from genome assembly GCF_900103935.1 of Nocardioides szechwanensis. Lineage (GTDB taxonomy): Bacteria > Actinomycetota > Actinomycetes > Propionibacteriales > Nocardioidaceae > Nocardioides > Nocardioides szechwanensis. The sequence goes on along the minus strand of NZ_FNIC01000001.1, from coordinate 810,329 downwards.
GGCCAGCCGGAAGGAGCCGGTCAGGTTGGTGTCGATGACCGAGGACCACTGCTCCTCCGACATCCGCAGCACGAGCGTGTCGGCGGTGATGCCGGCGTTGGCGACCAGCACCTCGACCGGACCGTGGGCCGCCTCCACGGTGGCGAAGGCCGCCTCGACGGCGGCGGCGTCGGTCACGTCGCAGCGCACGTCGAGGGCGCCCTCGGGCGCACCGCCGTTGCGGGTCGTGACCGCCACCCGGTCACCTTGGGCCAGGAAGGCCTCGGCGATGGCGCGGCCGATGCCGCGGTTGCCACCGGTGACCAGGACCGAGCGGGGCTCGTGGGGGGTGTCGTCGCTCACGTTCACCGACGCTAGCGATTACCCATAGGTAGCCCTAAACGCCCGCGTCGGACGCTCGGGTCAGTCGTCCTCGAGACGGAAGCCGACCTTGATCCCCACCTGGAAGTGCTCGACCGTGCCGTCCTTGACCTGGCCGCGCACCTGGGTGACCTCGAACCAGTCGAGGTGCCGCAGCGTGCGGGCGGCGCGCTCGACCCCGTTGCGGATCGCCGCGTCGATGCCGTCGGGGGACGTGCCGACGATCTCGGTGACGCGGTAGGTGCGGTTGGTCATGGGTGCCTCCCGGCGGTGGTGCCACCCCCGTGTGGCGGGGCGGTAGCGGTGTTGATGGCGGACTCAGGAGGCTACCCCGCCCGACGTACGATGGGGCGCATGGCTCGATCGCGCAGGGAGCACGACGATGCGGTCCGCATCACCACGGCCGCCTCGAGCCGCAACGCGGACATCGCGACCCGTCAGAAGCGCTACCTCTGGTCGATGAGCCTGCGCTCCGCGTGCTTCGTCGGTGCGGTCGTCGCCGCCCTCGCCGACATCAACTGGCTGTGGCCGATCCTGATCGCGGGGGCCATCGTGCTGCCCTACATCGCCGTCGTGCTGGCCAACGCCGCGACCACGCGCACCGACGCCTTCCAGCTCCGCGACGGTGCCGGCGCCCACCCGGAGCTCAGCGGCGGACCCGGTCCGCGAGACTGAGCCGGTGACCTCCGGCCCCGACGACCTCGACCGCTGCTCCGCGAAGGGCTGCCAGTCCCCCGCGACCTGGCAGCTGCTGTGGAACAACCCCAAGCTGCACACCCCCGAGCGCCGTAAGATCTGGCTCGCCTGCGACGAGCACAAGACCTCGCTCGCCGACTTCCTGACGGCGCGTCAGTTCCTCAAGGACGTCCAGCCGCACGCGTAGGTCGCTGACGCAGCAGGCCTATCCCCCGATGGCCGACATCGGGCGGTCCGGCTGGAGGAAGCCCGGGTCGTCGATGCCGTGACCGGCGAGCTTGCCGGCCACCGCGGTCACCCAGCGCTCGGCGATCTCGGCGTCGGAGACACCGCCGCGCAGCGCGGCCCTCAGGTCGGACTCGTCGCGGGCGAAGAGGCAGTTGCGCACCTGGCCGTCGGCGGTGAGACGTACCCGGTCGCAGTCGCCGCAGAAGGGCCGGGTCACCGAGGCGATCACGCCCACCGTGGCCGGGCCGCCGTCGACCAGGAACCGCTCGGCCGGAGCGCTGCCGCGTGGTTCCACCGCGGGAGAGAGCTCGAACTCGGTCGCCAGGTGGGCGAAGATCTCGTCGGCGGTCACCATGTCGTCGCGCTGCCACCCGTGCTGCGCGTCGAGGGGCATCTGTTCGATGAACCGCAGCTCGTAGCCACGGTCGAGGCACCAGCGCAGCAGCTCGGGCGCCTGGTCGTCGTTGACGCCGCGCATGAGGACAGCGTTGACCTTCACCGGACCCAGACCAGCGGCCTCGGCGGCGGCGAGGCCGGCCACCACGTCGTCGAGGCGGGCCCGGCGGGTGATCGCGGCGAAGGTGTCGGCACGCACGGTGTCGAGGCTGACGTTGACCCGGTTGAGCCCCGCGTCGGCCAGGGCCTGCGCGGCCCGGGCGAGGCCGAGGGCGTTGGTGGTCATGGAGAGGTCGACGTCCGCGGAGACCTCGCGGACCTGGCGGACGATGTCGACCAACCCGCGGCGGACCAGTGGCTCGCCACCGGTGAAGCGGATCTCCTCGATGCCGAGGCGCTCCACGCCGATCCGGATCAGCCGGACCAGCTCGTCGTCGGTGAGCTGCTGCTCGTCTGGCATCCAGTCGAGGCCCTCGGCCGGCATGCAGTAGGTGCACCGCAGGTTGCACTTGTCGGTCAGCGAGACGCGAAGGTCCGTCGCCACACGGCCGTACCTGTCGCCGAGCCTCAGGACCTCCATCCGTGCAGTCTAGAGCGCGGACCTAAACTCGCTCGCGTGCACTCGTTCCGGTTCCTGCTCAGCAGACGATGGGGGCTGTTCGCGGTCGCCATCGTCGTGGTCGCGGCCGCGACCTGGTGGCTGGGTCAGTGGCAGTTCGACCGGCTCGCGGACCGCAAGGAACGCAACGAGGTCGTCCGGGCCAACGAAGACAGCGACCCCCTGCTGGTCGAGAACGTCCTCACGCCGGGACGACCCGTCGCCGACGAGCACGAGTGGCTGATCGTCCAGGCCGACGGCACCTACGACACCGACAACACCGTGATCGTGCGCTACCGCACCCGTGACGGCATCTCGGGCGTCGACGTCGTCGTCCCGTTCGTGACCTCGTCCGGCACGGCCGTGCTGGTCGACCGCGGCTGGATGCCCACCGACGACCCGACGGCCGACGCCTCCGACGTCCCGGCGCCGCCGAGCGGCCGGGTCACGATCACCGGCTGGCTGCGCGGCGACGGCACCGGCGACTCCACGGCGGTCCACGACGGCTCGACGCGGGCGATCAACAGCACCGCGATCGGCGAGGCCATCGACCGCGAGGTCTACGGCGGCTTCGTCGAGCTCCGCTCCGAGGACCCCCCGCCGGCGACCTCGCTTGAACAGGTCGAGCTTCCCGAGCTCGACAACGGCCCGCACTTCTTCTACGGCCTGCAGTGGTGGTTCTTCGGCGTGCTGGCCGTCTTCGGCTTCTTCTACCTGATGTACGACGAGTGGCGCGCCGCGCGCAACGGGGGCCGACCCGACCGCGGCGCGAAGCCCAAGGGGCCCAGGCCGAAGAAGGTCCGGCAGAGCAACCACCCCTACGTGCGCGCCCAGCGGGAGCGCGAGGCCCGCGAAGAGGCCGAGCGCGAGCTCAGCGGCTAGCGACCCGCCCTAGACCTCGCTCGGAGCGGCGTCGTGCCGGAACTGGGTGCGGTAGAGGTCGGCGTAGAGCCCACCTCGCGTCAGCAGCTCGGTGTGGGTGCCGAACTCGACGATCCGGCCCTCGTCGAGGACCAGGATCTGGTCGGCGTTGCGGACCGTGGACAGGCGGTGGGCGATGACCAGGGAGGTGCGGCCCTCGAGCGCCGCGTCCAGGGCGCGCTGTACGGCCGCCTCGGACTCGCTGTCGAGGTGGGCGGTCGCCTCGTCGAGCACCACGATCGAGGGTGCCTTGAGCAGCAGGCGACCGATCGCGAGCCGCTGGCGCTCACCGCCGGAGAGCCGGTAGCCGCGGTCGCCGACCACGGTGTCGAGGCCGTCGGGCAGGCTGCGCACCAGCGAGGCGATCTGGGCCGCCTCCAGCGCCGACCAGATCTGCTCGTCGGTGGCGTCGGGGCGCGCGTAGACCAGGTTGGCCCGGATCGTGTCGTGGAACATGTGGGCGTCCTGGGTGACGTAGCCGACGACGTCCTCGAGCGACTCCAGCGTCACGTCGCGTACGTCGTGCCCGCCGACGCGCACCGCGCCGGAGCCGACGTCGTAGAGCCGGGCCACCAGGTGGGTCATCGTCGTCTTGCCGGCGCCCGAGGGGCCCACCAGCGCCACCATCTGCCCGGCCTCGGCGACGAAGCCGACGTCGGTGAGCACCTGCTGGTTGTCGCGCGACTCGAGCCGGGCCACCGACTCCAGCGAGCCGAGCGAGATGTCCTCGGCCTTGGGGTAGGTGAACGAGACGTGCTCGAACTCCAGGCGCCCCGCGTCGCGCGGCAGCACGATCGCGCCGTGCTTCTGCTGGATCGAGGACGGCAGGTCGAGCACCTCGAAGACGCGCTCGAAGCTGACCAGTGCCGTCATCACGTCGATGCGCACGTTGGAGAGGCCCTGAAGCGGCCCGAGCAGACGCAGCAGCAGCGTCGCGAGGGCGAGCAGGGTGCCAACGGTGAGGGTCTCGTCGATCGCGAGGCTGCCGCCGACGCCGTAGACAACTGCCGTGGCGAGCGCGGGGACCAGCATCATCGAGGCCCCGAAGATCCGGGTGATCAGGGAGATCCGGATGCCGAGGTCGCGCACGTTGGCGGCCTTGGACTCGAAGAGGACGTCCTCGTCGGCGCGCCGGCCGAAGAGCTTGAGCAGCATCGCGCCGCCGACGTTGAACCGCTCGGTCATGACGTTGCCGAGGTCGGCGTTGCCATCCATCTGGAGGCGCGTCAGGCCGGCCAGCCGGCCACCGACCCACCGGGAGACGAAGAACAGCACCGGGAACAGCACCAGGCACAGCAGGGTGACCTGCCAGCTCAGCGCGAGCATCGCGATGCCGACCACGACGACGGAGATGCCGTTGGAGACGGTGCTGGACAGGGTCGAGGTGAACGCCCGCTGGGCGCCGATCACGTCGTTGTTGAGCCGGGAGACCAGCGCTCCGGTCTGGGTGCGGGTGAAGAACGCCAGCGACTGCCGCTGGACGTGGGCGAAGACCTGGGTGCGCAGGTCGTAGATGAGGCCCTCACCGATCCGGGACGAGAGCCACCCGCTCACGACGGCCACCCCGGCGGTGAAGACCGCGACGCCGGCCATCGCCAGCGCGATCATCGTGACCAGGCCGCGGTCGCCGGCGAGGATGCCGTCGTCGACGATCTTGAGCACCAGCAGCGGCATCACTACGACCATCGCCGCGTCGACGACCGTGAGGGCCAGGAACGCCCCGATCAGGCGCCGGTGGGGCTTGGCGAAGCCGAACACGCGGCGCACGGTCTGCCGCTCGATGCGGTTGTTGACCACGCTGCGGTCGGAGCGCATGGAGCGCCACATCGCGCCGTTGGGATGCATGCCGGACATGGTGACTCCTACTTCCCCGGCGCTGACGTCATGTCAGGCCAGGAGCTTCGCGACCTCGCGGAACCGGCGTACCTGGGCTTCTCGCTCCAGGCGACGCTGCTCCTCGAGGCTGCGCTCCGCTGCTCCGAGGAGCAGCGCCTTGGTCTCTGAGACCGCACCCGGGAGGGCGGCGGTCAGGGCGGCCACGAGATCGGCGACGGTTGCGTCCAGCTCGTCGGCTGGTACGGCGGTCAGGGCCAGGCCGATGTCGACGGCCTCGGCTGCCCCGACCATCCGCGCGGTGGCGCAGATCTCGAGTGCCCGTGCGTAGCCAACGCTCTCGACGAGCGGCTTTGTTCCCGTGAGGTCCGGGACGAGGCCCAAGGCCGACTCCTTCATGCAGAACCGGGCGTCGTCGGCGACGACACGCAGGTCGCAGGAGAGCGCGAGCTGGAAGCCCGCTCCGACAGCGTGGCCGCGCACCGCGGCGATCGAGATGAAGCGGGGGTCGCGCAGGAACGTGAAGCCGCGCTGGTAGACCTCGATGGTGTCGGCCATCTCCTGGTCGCTCATCGCGAACAGGTCGCCAACCGACTCGACGCCCTCGGGCGCGGTGGCGGGCGACATCAGCGTGCGGTCGAGCCCGGCGGAGAAGCTCTGCCCGGCACCGGTGACCACCACCACCCGGACGGTCTCGGGCAGCTCCTCGCCGATCCGGCCCAGGGCCCGCCACATCGCCGGGGTCTGGGCGTTGCGTACGTCGGGCCGGTCGAGCGTGATCGTCGCGACCGCGTCGTCGACATCGAGTCGGAGGCCGGCCGCAGCCAGCTCGTCAGGTGCCATACCCGGAGTCTAGGAACCCCCGCCGACAGCGTTCTCAGCGGGCCGACCGGCCGCTCAGGCCAGCGAGACCAGGTCGGCGTAGTCGTCGTTCCACAGGTCCTCGTCGCCGTCGGGCAGCAGCAGCACCCGGTCGGGCTCGAGCGCCCGCACCGCGCCCTCGTCGTGGGTCACCAGGATGATCGCGCCCTCGTAGGTACGGATCGCGGCGAGCACCTCCTCGCGTGACGCCGGGTCGAGGTTGTTGGTGGGCTCGTCGAGCAGCAGCACGTTGGCGCTCGACACGACCAGGCTGGCCAGCGCGAGCCGGGTCTTCTCCCCGCCCGACAGCACGGAGGCCGACTTGTTGGCGTCGTCGCCGGAGAACAGGAACGAGCCGAGCACCGAGCGCGCCTCCGTGTCGGTCAGCTGCGGGGCCGCGCTCTGCATGTTCTCCAGGACCGTGCGGCTGGTGTCGAGGGTCTCGTGCTCCTGCGCGTAGTAGCCCAGCTTGAGCCCGTGCCCGGCGATCACGCGGCCGGTGTCGGACTTGTCGACGCCCGCGAGGATCCGCAGCATCGTGGTCTTGCCGGCGCCGTTGAGGCCGAGGATCACGACACGTGAGCCCTTGTCGATCGCGAGGTCGACGTCGGTGAAGACCTCCAGCGAGCCGTAGGACTTCGACAGCTCCTCGGCCATGATCGGCGTCTTGCCACAGGGGGCCGGCGACGGGAACTTGATCCGCGCCACCTTGTCGGCCTGCCGCTCCCCCTCGAGCCCGGCCATCATCTTCTCGGCCCGCTTCAGCATCGACTGCGCGGCGACGGCCTTGGAGGCCTTGGCCCGCATCTTGTTGGCCTGGTCGGTGAGCGTCTTGGCCTTGGTCTCGGCGTTGGCCCGCTCGCGCTTGCGGCGCTTCTCGTCGGTCTCGCGCTGGGTGAGGTAGTTGCGCCAGCCCATGTTGTAGACGTCCATGGTGGTGCGATTGGCGTCGAGGTGGAGGACCCTGTTGACGGTCTCCTCGAGCAGGGCGTTGTCGTGGCTGATCACGATGAAGCCGCCCTTGTAGGACTTCAGGAAGTCGCGCAGCCAGACGATCGAGTCGGCGTCGAGGTGGTTGGTCGGCTCGTCGAGGATCAGGATCTCGTTGCCGGAGAAGAGGATCCGGGCGAGCTCCACACGGCGCCGCTGGCCGCCGGAGAGAGTCTTGAGCTGCTGGCCGAGGATCCGCTCCTCGATGCCGAGGCTCGCCGCGATCGTCGCGGCCTCGGACTCCGCGGCGTAGCCACCGCCGGCGTGCAGCTCGGCGTCGGCGCGGGTCCAGCGCTTCATCGCCCGGTCGGCGATCTGCGGGTCGTCGCTGCCCATCTCGTCCTCGGCCGCGCGGAGGCGGCGTACGACGTCGTCGAGACCGCGCGCGGAGAGGATCCGTTCGCGGGCCAGGACCTCGGGGTCGCCGGTGCGCGGGTCCTGCGGGAGGTAGCCGACCTCCCCGGTCGACGTGACCTGCCCCGAGGCGGGCTGGGCCTCGCCGGCGAGGATCTTGGTGAGGGTCGTCTTGCCGGCCCCGTTGCGGCCCACCAGACCGACCTTGTCGCCTGCGGCGACTCGAAAGCTGACGCCGTCCATGAGCAGACGCGCGCCGGCACGGACTTCCAGCTGGTGGGCGGTGATCATGAGGGTCACTAGTGTAGGTACGCGGTTTCGGGTACCCGAATCCCCGCAAGGCTTCCGCCGACCCGAGAGGCTCCCCATGCGCTTCAACCCCAAGGCCAGGCTCGACACGGGGCGCACCCGCGACGCGGGGCGCAGCGCCGGCGGGGGCGGGTCACGGCTGCCCATCCCGGGCGGCGTCGGCGGCGGCAGCATCGGCGGCGTCATCCTGCTCGTGGTGCTGTTCCTCGTCGCCCAGTGCGCCGGCATCGACCTCACCGGCGGCGATGGCGGCACGGGTGGGGGCAGCGCCTTCGACTCCTCCCGTTTCACGGACACCGGCCGCTACTCCAAGTGCAAGACCGGAGAGGACGCCAACAACGACCCCGACTGCGCGCGGGTCGCAGTGGAGAACTCGCTCTACGACTTCTGGACCGAGGAGCTCGGCAACAAGTTCCGGCCCGAGGAGGCACTGGTGACCTTCAGCGGGGCGGTCAACACCGGCTGTGGCCAGGCCACCTCCGACGTGGGGCCGTTCTACTGCCCCCCTGACAACACGATCTACCTGGACTCGACGTTCTTCGACCAGGTGCTCGAGGACCAGCTCGGCGGGCCCGACGGTGGCTTCGTCGAGCCCTACGTGCTGGCCCACGAGTACGGCCACCACATCCAGAACCTCCTCGGCACCATGAACAAGGTGCGCACCCAGCAGGGTCCGCAGAGCGACGCGGTCAAGCTGGAGCTCCAGGCCGACTGCTACGCCGGCATGTGGACCAAGGCCGCCACCGAGACCGAGGACGCCGACGGCAACGTGCTCTTCGCGTCCCTCACGCAGCAGGACATCGACCTCGCCCTCGAGGCGGCCGCGTCGGTCGGTGACGACCGGATCCAGAACAAGACCCAGGGCCAGGTCACCGAGGAGTCCTGGACCCACGGCTCCGCGGCCCAGCGCCAGCGGTGGTTCTCCGTCGGTCTCCAGGAGGGCTCGCTGGACGCCTGCGACACCTTCGACGGCCGCCAGGTCTGACGGAGGCGCCGCTCACGTCTCGAGCAGCGCCTCGATCGCGGGGAACTGACGCTGCAGGACACGCAGGTGGGGGGCGACGGCGGGGTGGCGGTACTTCCCGGCCAGCGCGCCCTCTCCCCCGGCGACGCGCGACAGCGCCCACTCCGCGCGGGTCAGGGCGGTGTAGACGCCGGTGATCCGCGCCCCCAGCAGCACGTCGTCGCGCGACGCCGTGGCGTCCGGCAGGCCGAGGAGATAGGCGTCGAGGAGCGGCTCGAACTCCTCGCGCGAGGTCAGTGACAGCAGGCCGAGGTCGGCGCCCACCGGCCCGGTCCCGAGCATCGCCCAGTCGACGGCCAGCACGTCGTCGCCGTCGCGGCCGGGGAGGTTGGCGAGAGTCGGGTCCCCGTGCTGCGGCACGTGCGGGAGGGCCTCGTGACGCTCGAGCATCGTCGTACGGCGGGTCCAGAGGTGGTCGGCCACGTCGGCCACCGTCGTGCGCGCGAGGGTCGGCCAGCCGCCGCGCCGCTCGACCCGCAGCAAGCGGGCGCGGAGCTGGTCGCGGGCCAGCCAGCTGCGTGGAGCGAGGTCGCTGCCGGCGAAGCGCCCCAGCGAGACCGCCACGAACAGCCCGCTGACGGCGCCGTCCTCGACCCACTCACGGGTGATGGTGATCCCCTCGGGGTCCTCCTCGACCGCCGCGGGTGGGCTCCGCAGACCCGGGGTCTCCAGGGCGAGCCCGCAGTCGTACACGTCGGCCTCGCGCCGCCAGAAGGCGAAGTGGCGCGGGTCGCTCAGCTCGCGGGGGTCGTCGTCGGCCGGGCGGGCGAGCCGCTTGACCACCATGGGACTGCCGCTCAGTGAGGTTCGCCATACCCCGACCGTGGACGTACCGGTGCCGCCGGGGAGCGGGTGCCACCCTGGCTCGGGCTGCCACATGAGGCGGACGCTACGCGATGTCGCGCCTGCGGAACGCGAACGCGCCGAGCCCCGTGAGCACCGCCGCCAGCGCCAGGAGCACGAGGAACGGCGCGATCCGGAAGGGCTCGGCAGGGGCGAGCGCGAGATGTTCGTAAGGCGAGAGGTTCCTCAGCCACTCCGGGAAGCGGAACACCTCGCCGAACATGAGCACCACCACGGCGAAGCCGAGCAGCGCCCAGCCGGCGGCCAGCAGGCGCGGGATCACGCCGTACAGGAGCACTGCGAAGCCCAGGACGACGAGCAGCGGAGCGACCTGGGCGAGCATCGGGAGCGCGAACCGCTCGAAGCCGCTGCCCTTGCCGGTGGCCAGCGCATAGCCGACGGCCAGACCCACGCCGGCGCAGACGACCACCAGGAACGTGCCCAGGAGGCAGACGGCGAGCTGACCTGCCAGCCAGCGCAGCCGGGTGACCCCCGTGGCCAGCAGCATCTCCGCGTGGCCCGCCTCCTCCTGGCTGCGTGGGCGTGAGACGGCCGAGAGCGTGAAGGCCGTCGCGATCAGGGCCAGCATGATCAGCGAGAAGCCGTAGAAGCCATCGACGAGATCCTCAGCGCCCCCGGCGAACATCTCCCGGGTGAGGTCGGAGTCGCCGAGCAGATCGCCGGCCTGGTCGCCGATCGACCCGTAGGAGAGTCCGCCCAGCAGCATGCCGACCGACCATCCGATCACCGAGCCGCGCTGGAGCCGCCACGCGAGGCCGAAGCCGCTGCGCAGCCCGGCCCCGGCGCGAGCCGGTCCGGGGCGGGCCGCCATCAGTCCGGAGCCCAGGTCGCGTCGTACGAAGAGCAGGTAACCCACCGAGAGGGCCAGAGCGGCTGCGGCCACCAGCAGCAGCGCCGGCCACCAACGCAGTCCGGAGTAGGGATGCATGGCTTGGTACCAGCCGATCGGGCTGACCCAGCTCAGCCAGGACGAGCCCACGTCGCCGATCGCGCGCAGGAGGTACGCCGTCCCGATGACCGCGCCGGTGAGGCCGTAGAGGCCCCGGGTGGTGGAGGTGAGCTGCGCGGCCAGGACGGCCACCCCGGTGAAGAAGGCACCGCACAGCGCCAGTCCCGCTCCTGAGGCCAGGGAGTCCGCGACGGGCAGGCCGTACGCCGCCAGGCCGCCGCCGACCAGCGCACCGGCCACGAGGTTGGCCAGCAGCACCGTGACGGTCGTCGCCACCAGGGACGCGTAGCGCCCGATGGCGGCGGCGCGGACCAGCTCCTCGCGGCCGGTCTCCTCCTCGTGTCGGGTGTGCCGGGCGACGAGCACCATGCTCATGAGCCCGATGGTGACCGCGCCGAAGGCGGCCGACTGCCAGATCACCTGGCCACCGGTGGTGTTGAGGGCCCGCGGCGGTCCGGTCATCGCGATGAAGGCGGTGTTGCTCTCCATCAGCGCGGCGGCCTCGTCGAAGTCCTGCTGCGAGATGTAGAGCCCGTCGACGCTCCAGCCCTGGGAGACGTACAGGATCGCCAGGCCGACGCTCCACCAGAGGAAGTGCCACCGGTCGCGACGTAGGAACGTACGCAGGAGCAGGGCCCAGCCGGTCATGGCTCCGTGGGCTCCAGCTGGTCGCCGTAGTGGCGCAGGAACAGCTCCTCCAGCGTCGGCGGCGTGGCGGTGAGCGACCGCACACCGACGTCGACGAGCGCCGCGAGCACGGTGTCGAGGCGGGCGGTCTCGGCGCTGAACCTCGCCCTCGTGCCGTCGACCTCCAGGTCGTAGACCCCCTCGAGCTCCGCGAGGCCACGCGGCGGCGAGGCGAGGTCGACCCTGACCGCCGTACGGGTGAGGTGGCGCAGCTCGGAGAGGGTGCCGCTCTCGACGACGTGGCCGCTGCGGATGATGCTGACGCGGTCGCACAGCGCCTCGACCTCGGCCAGGATGTGGCTCGACAGCAGCACCGTGCCGCCGTTGTCGCGGAACGTGTCGACGTAGGACTGGAACACCGACTCCATGATCGGGTCGAGCCCCGAGGTCGGCTCGTCCAGGAGCAGCAGCTCCACGTCGGAGGCGAGCGCCCCGACCAGCGCCACCTTCTGCCGGTTGCCCTTGGAGTAGCTGCGGCCGCGCTTGGTGGGGTCGAGCTCGAAGCGCTCGAGCAGCTCGTCGCGGCGCCGGCGGTTGATGCCGCCGCGCAGCCGGCCGAGGAGGTCGATCACCTCACCGCCGGTCAGGTTGGGCCACAGGTTCACGTCACCGGGCACGTAGGCCAGCCGGCGGTGCAGCTCCGCGGCGTCGGCCCACGGGTCGCCCCCGAGGAGCACGACCTCGCCGGCGTCCTTGCGCAGCAGGCCGAGCAGCACCCGGATGGTCGTGGACTTGCCGGCGCCGTTGGGCCCGAGGAAGCCGTGGATCTCGCCCTTCGCGACGCTCAGGTCGAGGCGGTCGAGGGCGACCGTCGCCCCGAAGTGCTTGGTGAGTCCGTGAATCTCGATGGGCGAGGTGGCCACGTTTCCGACGATAGCCCTCTGAGGGCTTCTCTAGGCGTTGTGTACGTCGCACCGTGCGGCGCACGCGTCGCGCGCGGCCTGCTCGAGGATGCCCCGTTTCGGGTCCGCGACGGGCAGCCACGGCTCGACGACGGTGAGTCCGCGCAGCCGCTGGTCGGCGAGCACCTCCGCCACCGCGCCGTGGTCACCACCGGTGACGACCGGGCGGCGGCCGGTGCCCAGGATCCGGGCCGCGTGGTCGGCGGCCGCCTCGTAGGCCTGGCGCGCCTGATTGTCGCGGCGCCGGGAGAACCGCTGCTGCGACTGCCCGCCCGCCTTCGTGCGCCCCTGCACGTGCCGCTGGCCCACCTTCGACTCGGCGAACGTGTCCCCCGCCATCCGGGCGACCGCGAACCCGCCCTTGCGCACCAGCAGCACGCCCCAGTCGTCCGGCACGGCGGCTCGGGTCGCCGCGGCGAACGCCGACGCAGCGGCTTCCCCCGCGTAGCGCTGGTCGAAGGGCAGGACCGCCGAGAAGTCGGAGCCGTCGTCGGCCACCCCGCGCAGGGCGCCGCCCGACACGGCGTACTGCGTCGTGCCGTGGCGAGCCTCGAAGTTGGCGACCCATCGCTCGAGACGGTCGGGAGGAACGAAGATCGGCACGTGAGCGACGGTAGCGAAGCGACCCCCACGGTGGTTGAGGTGCGAGCGAAGCGAGCCTCGAAACCACCTTCAGGTCTCGACCCGCCCGTCGCGGGCTCGCAGGCTCGCCCTCGGGGCTCGCTCGACCTCTTCGGGTCGCGACACCCCTCGCTGCGCTCGGGGTGTCGCGCCTCAGACGTTGAAGCCGAGGGCGCGGAGCTGCTCGCGGCCGTCGGGGGTGATCTTGTCGGGGCCCCAGGGCGGCATCCAGACCCAGTTGATGGCGACGTCGTTGACCAGGCCCTCCAGGGCGGAATTGGTCTGGTCCATGATCACGTCGGTCAGCGGGCAGGCCGCGGAGGTCAGGGTCATGTCGAGGACGACGTTGCTGGCGTCGTCGAGGTGGACGTCGTAGACGAGGCCCAGGTCGACGACGTTGATCCCGAGCTCGGGGTCGACGACGTCCTTCATCGCCTCGGTGACGTCGTCGACGGAGACCGTCGACACCCCACCAGCGGCTTGGGGCACGTCGGGCAGGTCACTGTGGTCAGGCATCGGAGTCCTCCTGGGCTCGGACGAGGGCGTCCTGGAAGGCCATCCAGGACAGTAGTGCGCACTTGATGCGCGCGGTGAGCTTGGCGGCACCGGCGAAGGCGATCGCGTCCTCGAGGACGTCCTCGTCGGGCTCGACCTGACCCTTGCCGCGCATCATCTCGAGGAATGCGTCGTGGATCGGCTGGGTCTCGGCCACCGTCTTGCCGACGAGCAGCTCGGTCATGACCGAGGCCGACGCCGTCGAGATCGAGCAGCCCTGGTTGTCGTAGGAGATGTCGCGAACGACGTCGCCCTCGAGGTGCAGGCGCAGGGTGACCTCGTCGCCGCAGGTCGGGTTGACGTGGTGCACCTCGGCCTCGAACGGCTCGCGCAGTCCGGCGTTCAACCGACGCTTCGCGTGGTCGAGGATGATGTCCTGGTACAGGGAGTCGAGTTCGGTGCTCATCTGTTAACCCAACTTGAAGTAGGACCGGGTGTATTCCAGTCCCTCGACGAGGGCGTCGATCTCGGTCGGGGTCGTGTAGAGGTACGACGACATCCGCGTCGAGCTCTGCACCCCGAAGCGGGCGTGGGCGGGCTTGGCGCAGTGGTGGCCGGCGCGGACGGCGATGCCGCGCGAGTCGAGCACCTGCGCGATGTCGTGCGGGTGCACGCCCTCGAGCTCGAAGGAGATCGCGCCGCCGCGCTGGGTCGCGTCGAGCGGGCCGAGGACCGTGAGCCCGGGGACGGTGGCGAGCCCCTCGAGCGCGTAGGCGGTGATCGCCTGCTCGTGGGCGTGGATGGCCTTCATGCCGATGTGGCCGAGGTAGTCGACCGCCGCGCCGAGGCCGATGGCCTCGACGATCGGCGGGGTGCCGGCCTCGAACTTGTGCGGGATGCCGGCGTAGGTCGACACGTCCATGCGGACGGTCTCGATCATCTCGCCGCCGCCGTGGAACGGCGGCAGCTGGTCGAGCACCGCACGCTTGCCCCAGAGCACGCCGATGCCGGTGGGACCGACGACCTTGTGTCCGGTGAAGGCGAGCAGGTCGGCGCCCGACGCGGTGACGTCGACCGGCAGCTGCGGCACGGCCTGGGAGGCGTCGACCACGACGATCGCGCCGACCTCGTGGGCGCGGCGGGCGATCTGGGTGACCGGGTTGATCGTGCCGAGCATGTTGGAGACCCAGGTCAGCGAGACGACCTTCGTCTTCTCGTTGATCAGCTGGTCGAGGTTGGACAGGTCGAGCTGTCCGTCGTCGGTGAGCCCGAACCAGCGCAGCGTGGCGCCCTTGCGCTGCGTCAGCAGCTGCCACGGCACGATGTTGGAGTGGTGCTCCATCTCGGTGATAACGACCTCGTCGCCCGCACCGATCGCGAGCTCGCCGGTAGCCCATGCGAGCGTGTTGGCGACCAGGTTGAGCGACTCCGTGGCGTTCTTGGTGAAGATCACCTCGTCGCGCGAGGGCGCCCCGATGAACGCGGCCACCTTGTCGCGCGCGGCCTCGAACGCCTCGGTCGACTCGGCGCCGAGCTGGTGCATGGCCCGCGCGATGTTGGCGTTGTGGCGCTCGAGGTGGTCGACCATCGTGTCGATGACCACCTGCGGCTTCTGCGAGGTGTTGGCGCTGTCGAGGTAGACCAGCTGCTGCCCGTTGTCGAGCCTCCGCTCGAGGATCGGGAAGTCCTTGCGGATCACGTCCAGCTCGGGGAGCAGGCCCTCCATCAGGCCGGTGCCTTGTTGAGGTACTTGTCGTAGCCCTCGGCCTCGAGCGCGTCGGCCAGCTCGGGCCCACCCTGGTCGGCGATCTTGCCGTCGACGAAGACGTGGACGCGGTCGGGCGTGATGTAGCGCAGGATCCGCGTGTAGTGCGTGATCAGCAGGACACCCTTGCCCTCCTGGGAGCGGAAGCGGTTGACGCCCTCGGAGACCACCTTCAGCGCGTCGATGTCGAGGCCGGAGTCGGTCTCGTCGAGCACGGCGATCTTGGGGTTGAGCAGCTCGAGCTGCGCGATCTCGTGGCGCTTCTTCTCGCCACCGGAGAAGCCCTCGTTGACCGAGCGCTGACCGAACGTCGGGTCCAGGTTGAGGTCCTGGAGCGCCTTGTTGACGTCCTTGACCCACGTGCGCAGCTTGGGGGCCTCGCCGTCGACCGCGGTCTTGGCGGTGCGCAGGAAGTTGGACACCGAGACGCCGGGCACCTCGACGGGGTACTGCATCGCCAGGAACAGCCCGGCGCGCGCCCGCTCGTCGACCGACATGGCCAGGACGTCCTGGCCGTCGAGGGTCACCGAGCCGCTGGTGACGTCGTACTTGGGGTGGCCGGCGACCGAGTAGGCCAGCGTCGACTTGCCGGAGCCGTTGGGCCCCATGATCGCGTGGGTCTCGCCGTCCTTGATGGTCAGCGTGACCCCCTTGAGGATCTCCTTGGGGCCGTCCTCGGTCTTGACCGAGACGTGCAGGTCCTTGATCTCCAGCGTGCTCATGCGTTTTCTCCTAGCGGTGTGAAAAGTCGGGGTGTCAGGTGGGGCGTACGCCGTTGAGCGTCGTCGAGACGTCGACGTAGACGCCGTCCTCGCGGACCTCCACCGGGAAGGTGGCGACAGGTTCGGTGGCGGGCAGGCCGCTGGGCTTGCCCGAGCGTAGGTCGAAGCGCGAGCCGTGGAGCCAGCACTCGACGGTGCAGTCCTCGACCTCACCCTCGCTGAGCGGGACCGCGGCGTGGGAGCAGAGGTCCTGGAGCGCGAAGAACTCGTCCTCGTGGCGTGCGATCGCGACGTCGACGTTACCGACCTTGACCCCGAGGGCCTCGTCGGTGGGTACGTCGGTCGCGGCGCAGGCCCGCTCGAACGTCATCCGGTCACGTCCTTCAGGACGTTCTTGGCGAGCTCCTCCTCGACGGTGGCCATCAGCTTCTCCTCGAGGGAAGCGACGCCGACCTTGCGGATCAGGTCGTTGAAGAAGCCGTGCACGACCAAACGCCGCGACTCGGCCTCGGAGACGCCGCGCGAGCGCAGGTAGAACAGCTGCTCGTCGTCGAAGCGGCCGGTGGCCGACGCGTGGCCGGCGCCCTCGATCTCGCCGGTCTCGATCTCGAGGTTGGGCACCGAGTCGGCGTGGCAGCCGTCGGTGAGCACCAGGTTGCGGTTCTCCTCGTAGGTCTCGATGCCCTCGGCGATCTTGCGGATCAGGACGTTGCCGATCCAGACCGTGTGGGCACCCTGGCCCTGGAGCGCGCCCTTGTAGACGACGTGGCTCTTGGTGCGCGGCTGGTTGTGGTCGGCGAAGAGCCGGTGCTCGAGGTGCTGGCCCTCGTCGGCGAAGTAGAGGCCGAGGAGCTCGGCCTCGCCGCCCGGGCCGTCGTACTCGACGTTGGCGTTGAGCCGGACCACGTCGCCACCGAACGTGATGGCGGTGTGGCGCACGGAGGCGTCGCGGCCGACCCGGATGGCGTCGCGGCCGAGGTGGACCGCGTCGTCGTCCCAGTCCTGGAGGCTGAGCACGTTGGCGTTGGCGCCGTCACCGACGACGACCGTGGTGGTCGCGGAGTAACGGGCCGAGCCGGTGTGCTCGAGGACGACGGTGGCCTTGGAGAAGCGACCGAACCGGATCACCAGCTGGCCCCAGACCAGGTCGTCGACTGACTCGCCGTGCAGCTTGAGCCACACGGGCGCGTCGGGCTCGGCCTCGGCCGGGATGTCCAGCAGCAGCGCTCCCCCGGCCCGGGCGACGGCGAGGGCCGACGGCCGGTCGTTGGGCGCCAGCTCGCCGAGCTCGACGGCCTGCTCGGCCGTGATCTCGGTGAGGGTCACGCCCTCGGGCAGCGACGTCTCCCAGGTCAGGTGAGCCGCGGAGGCCTCACCGTCGAGGATGCCGCGCAGCCGCTTGAGCGGCGTGAACCGCCAGATCTCCTCGCGCCCCGTGGGGAGCGGGTGGTCCGCCAGGTCGTACGACGGCGGCGGGTTGAGGTGGCTCCGGGTCGGGTTGGCCTCGAGCATCGACTCCACGCTCTCGCGTGCAGCATCGGTCACAGTCACTGAGTGTCTTCCTAGCTATTCGGATGTGGTTTCGAGGCTCGCTTCGCTCGCACCTCAACCACCGTGAACGGGGGCGTCGGGATCAGCCGACAGCCCCTTCCATCTGCAGCTCGATCAGGCGGTTGAGCTCGAGGGCGTACTCCATCGGGAGTTCCTTCGCGATCGGCTCGATGAAGCCACGCACGATCATCGCCATGGCCTCGTCCTGCTCCATGCCGCGCGACATCAGGTAGAAGAGCTGGTCGTCGGAGACCTTCGAGACCGAGGCCTCGTGGCCCATCGAGACGTCGTCCTCACGGATGTCGACGTACGGGTAGGTGTCGGAACGGCTGATCTGGTCGACGAGGAGCGCGTCGCACAGCACGTTGGACTTGGAGCCGTAGGCGCCCTCGTTGATCTGGATCAGGCCGCGGTAGGACGTGCGCCCACCGCCGCGAGCCACCGACTTGCTCAGGATCGAGCTGGAGGTGTGCGGCGCCGCGTGCACCATCTTGGCGCCGGCGTCCTGGTGCTGGCCCTCGCCGGCGAACGCGATCGACAGCGTCTCGCCCTTGGCGTGCTCGCCCATGAGGTAGACGGCGGGGTACTTCATCGTCACCTTGGAGCCGATGTTGCCGTCGACCCACTCCATGGTCGCGCCGGCCTCGCAGACGGCGCGCTTGGTGACGAGGTTGTAGACGTTGTTGGACCAGTTCTGGATGGTCGTGTAGCGGCAGCGGCCGCCCTTCTTCACGATGATCTCCACGACCGCGGAGTGCAGCGAGTCGGAGGAGTAGATCGGCGCGGTGCAGCCCTCGACGTAGTGCACGTAGGCGTCCTCGTCGACGATGATCAGCGTGCGCTCGAACTGCCCCATGTTCTCGGTGTTGATCCGGAAGTAGGCCTGGAGCGGGATGTCCACGTGGACGCCCTTGGGCACGTAGATGAACGAGCCACCGGACCACACCGAAGTGTTGAGCGCGGCGAACTTGTTGTCACCGACGGGGATGACGGTGCCGAAGTACTCCTGGAACAGCTCGGGCTGCTCGCGCAGCGCGGTGTCCGTGTCGAGGAAGAGGACGCCCTGCTCCTCGAGGTCCTCGCGGATCGAGTGGTAGACGACCTCGGACTCGTACTGGGCCGCGACGCCCGACACGAGGCGCTGCTTCTCCGCCTCGGGGATGCCGAGCCGGTCGTACGTGTTCTTGATCTCCTCGGGGAGGTCGTCCCACGTCGCCGCCTGCTTCTCGCTGGAGCGGACGAAGTACTTGATGTTGTCGAAGTCGATCGCACCCAGGTCGGAGCCCCACGTGGGCATCGGCTTGCGGTGGAAGAGCTTGAGGCCCTTCAGGCGCAGGTCGAGCATCCACTGCGGCTCGTTCTTGAGCGCGGAGATGTTGCGCACGACGTCCTCGCTGAGGCCCCGCTGTGCGGTGGCGCCGGCCACGTCGGTGTCGGCCCAGCCGAAGTCGTAACGGCCGATCCCCTTCAGTTCGGGGTTGAGCTCTTCGATGGAGGTCATCTGGTGACCCTCTCCTTGTAGTCGGCGTTGTCGGACTTCGTGACGGTCGAGCTGGTGGACGAGCTGGGGATGCAGGTCGTGCAGACCCCGTCGCCGTGGGCGATCGTGGCCAGGCGTTGGACGTGGTGGTCGAGGACCCGGCTGATCGCCGCGGTCTCGGCCTCGCACAGCTGGGGGAACTCGTGGGCGACGTGGGAGACCGGGCAGTGCTGCTGGCACAGCTGCTCCCCCACGACCGGCAGCTGCCGCACGGTGGCGGCGTAGCCCTCGTCGGTGAAGATCTCGGCGAGCACCTCGGCCGGGCTCAGGTGCGGCTTGGCCCGCATCAGCGGCCCGAAGCGCTCCTCGACGAACGCGACGCGACGGTCCGCGAACTCGCGCACCGCCTCCTCGCCGCCGGTCTCCGCGAGGAACCGGAGCGCCAGCACCGCGAGGTCGTCGTACTTCTGGTCGAAGCCGTCGCGCCCCACCTCGGTGAGGGCGAAGAGCTTGGCCGGTCGGCCTCGTCCGCGGCCGGCCAGCGAGCGCGGCTCACGGGCCTCGACGGCACCTTCCTCGACCAGCTGGTCGAGGTGGCGACGTACGGCGGCCGGCGTCAGGTCGAGCCGGTCGGCGAGCGCCGCCGCGGTGGACGGTCCGTCGACGAGGATCGACCGTACGACGCGTTGCCGCGTCGTCTGGTCCGGCCCCGTGAGGGGCGCCTCGTCGAATTCCACAACACCAGTGTGACGTTAATGCGATTGCGCTTTCAAGCAAGGGTTGCCTAACCCGGCGCCACTTCCGGCCGGGTCGCGCGGAGCCAGGCCAAACCGGCGAACGGCAGCACCAGCGGTAGGTAGCCGTAGCCCTGCCCGAAGTGTGACCAGACCGTCTTGTCCGGGAACAGGTCGGTGGCGACGTAGCTGAGCGCGCCGACGCCGAGCACGCCGACGAGCTCGAGGGTGCAGGCGACCACCGCCACCAGCCAGCCGCGGCGTCCGCCGAGCAGCAGGCACGTGGTCGCGACGAGGTAGATGACCGCCGCGAGCAGCGAGAGCGAGTAGGCCACCGGCGCGCGCCCGGCGTCGGTGGCGAGCTGGAGCACGGAGCGGCCGGTCGCCGCGACGGCGAACACGCCGTACGCGAAGACCAGGAGGCGCCCGGGGCCGGAGGAGAGCGACACGTCACGCACCGGCGTCCACCCAGATGCCCCAGAGCCGGACCTCGAGGGCGATCACGGTGAAGGCGGCGGCGGCCAGCACCGCGGTGCCGGCCCGGGACCGCTCGGCCAGCGACCAGAACGCCCCGATCGGCAGCACCAGCGCGACGCCGACGAGATAGCTCACGAACAGCACCCCGGGCACGTCCCGGTCGGTCGCGGCGAGCCGCACCACTCCCAGGACCAGCTGGACGAGCAGCACCAGCTCGACCACCGCGAGCAGCACGAACGTCGGGTCGCCGGCGGTCTCGTCGCGCACCAGGAGCACCGCCACGGCGACCAAGGTCACGACGGAGAGGACCAGCACTGCACCCATGACCCAGTCGTTCACGGCGGCAACCCTAGACTGCTGGCCGTGTCCGATACGCCTGCCGTCTCCGTCGACGGTCTGGTGATGAGGTACGGCGACAAGGTCGCGGTCGACGGGCTCAGCCTCACCGTGGAGCAACACACGATCACCGCCGTGCTCGGCCCCAACGGCGCCGGCAAGACCACGACGCTGGAGACCTGCGAGGGATATCGCAGCCCCCAGCAGGGCAGCGTGCGCGTGCTCGGGCTCGACCCGGTGCGGCAGCGCAAGGAGCTGCACCCGCGGATCGGCGTGATGCTCCAGGGCGGCGGCGCCTGGAGCGGCGTGCGCGCCATGGAGATGCTGCGCCACCTCGCCAAGCTGCATGCCCACCCCCTCGACGTCGACATGCTGGCCGAGCGGGTCGGGCTGGCCGACTGCGGCCGCACCCCCTACCGCCGGCTCTCCGGTGGGCAGCAGCAGCGTCTCGGCCTGGCCCTGGCCCTCGTCGGGCGCCCCGAGGTGGTCTTCGTGGACGAGCCGACCGCGGGCATGGACCCGCAGGTACGCCGTACGACGTGGGAGCTGCTCGAGGAGCTGCGCGCCGACGGCGTGACGGTCGTCCTCACCACCCACTACATGGACGAGGCCGAGCGGCTCGCCGACCGCATCCACATCATCGACCACGGCCGCCTGGTCGCGTCGGGCTCGCCGCTGGAGCTGATCCGCGGCGGCACGGTGACCACGATCCGGCTGGTCGTCACCAGGCCGTTCCCGCCGGGCGCCCCCGACTCGCTGCGCGCCGCCCTCGGCGACGAGACCGTGGTCTCCCAGCTCGACGCCGTCAGCCTGCTCGTCACCGGGCCGGCCGACGCCACGACCCTGGCCAAGGTGTCCCGCTGGTGCGAGGAGCAGGGCGTGCTCCCGGAGTCGCTCCAGCTCGGTCAGCGCAACCTCGAGGACGTCTTCCTCGAGCTGACCGGGAAGGAGCTGTCCCCGTGACCGCGTCCGGCACGTTCGCCCCGAAGCCCGGAGCCGCACCGCTCCCCCGCCAGGTGCTGGCCCAGGCCGGCATGGAGGCGCGGCTGATGCTGCGCAACGGCGAGCAGCTGCTGCTGGCCGTCGTCATCCCCGCGATCGTCCTGGTCGGCGGCGTCAAGGGCTCCGACCGGATCGGGCTGGAGTTCTCCCACCGCGCGGTCGACGTGATCACCCCCGGCGTGCTCGCGCTGGCGATCATGTCGACGGCCTTCACGTCGCTGGCGATCGCGACCGGCTTCGAGCGCCGCTACGGCGTCATCAAGCGGCTCGGCACCTCGCCGCTGTCGCGCACCGGTCTCCTCGCGGGCAAGATCGGCGCGCTGCTGCTGGTCGAGGTGCTGCAGGTCGCCGTGATCTCCGTCGTCGGTCTCGCCCTCGGCTGGGAGCCCGACGTCAACGTGGTCGGCGTCGTGCTCGCGATCGTCTTCGGAACCGCCGCCTTCGCCGCCCTCGGGCTGGCTCTGGCCGGCGCGCTGCGCGCCGAGGCGACCCTGGCAGCCGCCAACCTCGTCTACCTGCTGCTGCTCGCCGGCGGTGCCGTCGTACTCCCCACCTCGGCGTACGGCGACTTCGGCGAGGTCGTGCGCTGGCTCCCCTCCGGCGCCCTGGGCAACGCCATGCGCGGCGCCCTCACCGACGCCACCGTCGTCTGGCGCGAGCTCGCCGTGCTCCTGGGGTGGGCGATCGGTGGTGCCGTCCTCACGGCGAGGACGTTCAAGTGGGAGTAGGTTTCGAGGCTCGCTCCGCTCGCACCTCAACCACCGTCACGGCGGTCCGGGTGTTCGGCTGGGCCACCCTGGTCGCCAACGTCATGCTCGTCGTCACCGGCGGCGCTGTCCGCCTCACCGGCTCCGGGCTCGGCTGCCCCACCTGGCCCCGCTGCACCGACGAGTCGTTCCGTCCCCACGGCGCGCTCGACCTCCACGAGGCGATCGAGTTCGGCAACCGGATGCTCACCTTCGTCCTGGTCGCCGTCGCGGTCGCCACCTTCGTGGCCGCCTGGCGCACCGCCCGTCGCGACCTGCGCCGGCTCTCCGTCGTACTGGCGCTCGGGATCCCGGCCCAGGCCGTCATCGGCGGCATCACCGTCCTCACCGACCTCAACCCCTGGGTCGTCTCCTTCCACCTGCTCTGCTCGATGGCGATCATCGGGCTGGCCGTGGTCTTCATCCGCCGCATCGACCGCCCGGACCCGGTGTGGGTCGGAGGTGGCCTGGCCGGCCTCGCGTGGGCGACCTTCGCGGCCGCCTGGGCGGTCCTCTACCTCGGCACCGTCGTCACCGGCTCCGGACCCCACGCCGGCGACGTCAAGGCCCCCCGCAACGGCCTCGACCCGGTCCAGGTGAGCCAGCTCCACGCCGACTCGGTCTTCCTGTTTATAGGCCTCACCATCGGTCTGCTCTTCGCGCTGGTCGCTGTCGGCGCGGCCTACGAGGCGCGCAAGGCGGTCGCCGTACTGCTTGCCGTGTCAGTCGGCCAGGGCGCGATCGGCTTCGTCCAGTACTTCACCGACCTCCCCGAGATCCTCGTCGGCTTCCACATGCTCGGCGCCGCGCTGATCTCCGCGGCCGTGACCTGGGTGCTGCTAACCGTGGTTCAACAGGACCCGTCCGGGACCCCGCCTTCTGAGTTGCGCGTCGAGCGCCTCTGAGCCCCTGCGGTTCATGACGCCCACTGCGCGTCAATTCGCCCAGAATGAAGCAATCGGGACGCGCCCTGCACGGCGGACTCGGGAGGGCCGTGGCGGCATTGTCGCGCCCTGCGCAGCAGCGACGCGTTGCTTGTCGGTGGCCCCACCATGTTGACGCTTGTCGCCACGGAAGGTCAGGATCAGCCGGTAGCTCACCTGTCCGACGGCGGCGCGCAGTGCAGGTCGGATCAGCGGATCCGATGCTGCATCAGGGACGCATCGGGGCCGGCGGGATCGGCGATGCTGCTGATCATCTCGTAGCCCAAACCCGTATAGAAGCTGACCCGGTCGGGTGCACACTCGAGGACCAGCACCGCTGACTCCTCCGTCACCAACGCCGCCGCAACAGACTCCAGCAGCCGACGCCCGATGCCGAAGCCGTGGAGCGCCGGCTCCACCGCCGCCTTCTCGACCCAGGCGTGCGAATCGAGCGGTGCATGCACTTGCGCGACGTTCTGGTGGAACTGCCAGTCGATGGCAAGGGGATGATCCTCGGGCCGCGGCTCGGGCGCGAGCACCCGACAAAGCCGACAGTTTCCCGGCGTGCTTCCCATCACCACCCCGACAAGCACCTCGCCTACATTGGCTCCCAGTGCGACCGTGGACTCCTCACCCCGCACAGAGGAGTACAGGTCCCAAGACCCGCCCCAGCGATCAAGAAGCAGCTGTCCGTACATCTCTACGGTGAAAGGCTCATTGACGAAGGCACGATGGAGCAAGGCGCGGGCTGCCGGCCATTGCTCCGCGGCGAGAGGGCGCACTGAGAGTTGCATGTCCCGCAGTGTCGCTCAGCCTCCCCCGCACGGCCACCGGTTCCACGCTCAGGTTGACCTCGACCTGCGTCCAATTGTCGCCAGAGGGCGTGCCACTCATCGATCGGCGGCGATTGCGGAGGCGAATTAAGCCCCGGCAATCTTGGGCCGTTCTGCGGGTGCCATTCGTCGGTCGGTCGAGGAGCCGGTCATGGATCGCGGGCGCTTGAGGTTCAGGCATTGCGGTGCGGGCCGACGACGAGGAGAGTTGCAGCCCGGCGGAATCTCACTTGAAGGGCAGGTGTTGAGGTGGGGGACACACCTGACGCCGCGGGGGCCCTCGTCCGTGCGCACGAGCACGCCTTGACGTGGCTGTCCAGCTTGGGTGATCGCGCCGTACCCCCGTCTGCGTCGGTCGCCGAAGTGGTTGCAGCCCTTGGTGCTGAGCTGCCCGCCGGCCCGACCGATCCGTCGGCGGTTGTTGACCTGCTGGTGAATGGGGTCGAAGGCGGGCTGACGGCCATGCCGTCGGGTCGATTCTTTGGGTTCGTGATCGGCGGCACACATCCTGCTGGGATGGCGGCGGACTGGTTGACCTCAGCGTGGGACCAAAACGCTGGGCTACGCACGGTCACGCCTGCGGCGACCGCGGTCGAGGACCTCGCCGAGGCGTGGGTGCTGGACCTACTCGGTTTGGACGCCGGCAGCGCCGTCGGTTTTGTGACCGGCGGGACCATGGCCAACTTCACCTGCTTGGCCGCCGCACGCGGGGCAGTGCTCGCCCGGGCCGGGTGGGACGTCGGGAATGACGGACTGGTCGGCTCGCCGGGGGTGCGAGTGCTGGTCGGAACGGAGCGTCACGACTCGGTCGATCTGGTGTTGCGGTACCTCGGCCTGGGTGCGCCAGAACTCGTTGCGGTCGACGAGCAGGGCCGGGTCGACCCGGCGGCCATCCGCAGAATGCTTGGGAGCGGTGACGACCGGCCGACGGTGGTGGTCCTTCAAGCGGGCAACATCCACTCAGGGGCGTTCGACCCGTTCGAAGAGGCGATCGCGGCTGCGCATGAGTACGGGGCGTGGGTGCACGTGGACGGCGCGTTCGGGCTCTTCGCTGGCGCCAGTCCGGCGTACCGCCACCTCCTCGACGGCTACGAGGCCGCAGACTCCTGGGCGACCGATGCCCACAAGACGCTCAACGTGCCTTACGACTGTGGGCTGGCGATAGTGCGTGACCCAGCCGCCCTGAGGGCGGCGATGTCGATGCACGGTGACTATCTGATCCACGACGTCGCAGGCGATCCGTTCGAGAAGGTCCCTGAATTGTCTCGCCGCGCCCGCGCGTTCACCGTGTGGGCAGTGCTGCGGTCGCTGGGTCGCAGCGGGGTAGCCGCGTTAGTGGAAGGTCTGGCCGGTCATGCTCGGGCGTTCGCCGACGGTATCGCTGACATCGATGGTGCCGAGGTCCTCAACGACGTGGTTTTTACCCAGGTTTGTGTTGCCTTTGGAGACGACGCCCGCACACGCGATGTCGTCCGTCGGATGTTGGACGACGGCACCGCGTGGGCCAGCGGATCGGTCTGGCGTGAGCGGGCCGTGCTGCGCATCTCGGTGAGTAACTGGTCAACGACCAACGCCGACGTCGAACGCACACTCAACGCCCTTCGCGCCGCCTTTACTGCGTCGGCATAGGCGATCAGGGCCTCGTAACACCGGGTTGAGGGCGCGGACTCATGGCGTCGTCACAAACGGTGGCAGCGGACCCCATGTGACGGAGCACCTCGACCTGCGTCTTAGTGCCGCTTGTCGGCGTGCTCTCGGACGACCGAATCTGTCTCGGTCCATGCGGCGTCTTTGGCGGAGGCCCCCGGCGGCTACTCCGCCGCGTCGCCTTCCTCCTTCGCGAGCGGTTCGAACGGATGGGGCGTGCTGCGCGAGCAAGATTCCCGCTTGGGTCGCGCGAGGGCCGTTGGCAGTCCAACCTGCGGGGAAGCTCCTCATGCCTTCATCCAAGGCGCGACCTATTCGGTCGTCCAGTCCTCAATCGAGACGACCGGGATGAAGTGCACCAACGACGTTGCGTCACGGGTCTCGTCGTACTCGCCGAGCAGGCGGATGTAGGTCCGTCGATCAACCTCCCAGTCGTAGGCCAGCAACGGCTCCAGACCAGTCTGCGCGGCGAGGAATACAAGGTCGGCGAGCAGTCTCGTCACACGCCCATTACCGTCCACAAATGGATGCACATGTACCAAGGCGGCGTGAGCGGCGATGCCAAGCGTGCGGGCTTTGATTCCCGTCTGGTGGTCCCACTGATAGCTGAGGTTGTCCAGTGCGTTCCGCATCTCTACGGCGATGAGCTCGGGTGCAATGCCGATGTTGGTCTCCAGCGAGCGCTGACGACCACCCCACTCCCACACAGGCGCATAGAGGCGACGGTGGAGATCTCGGACGAAGTGATCGACGAGCAGGTCGCGAACCGGCACGTTCCAGTTCAGGAGGTTGCCCCACCACTCATCAGCTACCTCGGCCTGGATCTGCTGTTCGAGGTCGTAGAGGTCGGCCTTGCGGATCGGGTCGCCTAGGATCTCGCGGGCCGCCGGCGTGAGCGCTTCAGCTTCCTCGTCGCTGACGAGGGTCTCCCCGTAGTCTGGTTCGAAAGCCATCAGGCCTTGGCGCGCAGAGACTCCACGAACTTCTCGACCTTAGGCGAGCGGACGTGATTGTCAGGCACGACGCGTTGCTCCAACCTCGCCGACGCCTTGGTGGAGCGCACGACGGACTGACGGCGAGCGTTCTCCGACACAGTCTTCTTACTCATGGCTCCTCCTTGGGGTCGTCGCCAAGTCTAGCCGAGTCACCATGGCGGAGGGTGGCCGCGCGATATGGTCAATGGGAGTCACTCCATCGGCGCTGACGACCCCGAACACAGCGTCATTCCGCCGCGTTAGCACGCGCACCCAGGCGCGGAGCCAAGCGAGCGACCGAACATTCCGTGCTGCGAGTGAGTCCGAGACTCGCCTCACCCGCTCCGCTCGTACACATGCACCCCGTCGGTGAGCACGTAGACCAGCATCGGGTTGGACGAGCCGGGAGCGATGACGAGCTGACCGGGGCTGCCCGGGTCGGCTTCGGAGAAAGGGTTGGCCAGTGCCTCGACCCCCGCGACCTTGCCGTCGGGACTGACCTGGGTGGCGCCGACGAGCTGGACCGACTCATCGTCCTCGCCGCTGCCGATCAGGTACAGGTGCAGGGTGCCGTCGGCGCCGGCGCGGACCTGGACACCCACGTGGGCCGGCGCACCGAACGACGTGCGGAGCGGTAGCACCCTGGACGTCACGGCCACCTCGATCCTGACCTGATCCCCGAGCTTCAGCGAGAACGGCAGGCCGGAGGGGGTCCGGAAGGCACGCACGGCCTGCCTCGAACCGTCCGACGGGTCGACCGCGACCAGCTTCCCGCGGAGTGAGAGCCCGTAGAGGCGCTGGCCGTCGTCGTACGTAGGGAAGAACGACCCGTCGACCGCGATCTCGTCGAGGACTCCGTCACGAAGCCGCAGCAGCGCCGTGCCCTGTGGCGTCTGTCGGGCCGCGACGAGCGTGCCGTCGGCCAGCACGTGCGGGAGCTGCCACTGGAAGTACCGGCCGGAGACCAGCAGCTTCCGGCTGATCCTGACCTGGTCGAGGTAGTGACCTGCGGCGTCGTAGTGGGCGATTCGCGCCTTGGCCGCGTCGAGGAACCACCAAGTGCCGTCCAGGCCGGGCGCGCCGTACTCGGGCCCGATGTCGAGCGAGCCGGAGTCGCCGCCGGGCGCCGTACCCAGCAGCTTCATTCCCGGCCCGTAGCCGATCACGAACTTCTCCCGCCAAGCGGCGGGCATCGTCGGTACGGCGGCCGGCATGACCAGCTCGTCGACGTCCAGGTCGCGACCATCAGGCGGCGCGGTCGGCGTGGTCGGAGCACTGCCGCCGTCGGAGGGCGTGGGCGTCCCGGTGGAGGACGCCGCGGGTGGAGGCGTCTCGGGGTCTTCGGTGGAGCAGGCGACCACAACCGACGCGATCAGCACGCAGAGGACCGGCAGCCGAGTCCGGCGGAAGCCAGCATCCACGTGGTCACCTTTCTGCGGGCAGCATCGCAGATCGAGGGGACCCATCTTCGTCGCTGGCCTAGGGTCACGTCATGCCTGAGTTCACCTGGCTCCCGGCCAACCGAGCGACCGAAGAGGACGTGGAGGCGGTGTTCGACACGAGCGGCGCCCGCAAGTGCCGGTGCCAGGCCATGAAGGTGGCGGGCTGGATCTGGCGCGACACCACGCAGGAGGAGCGAGACGTCGCAATGCTCGAGCAGACCGCCTGCGGCACCGCCGGCCTGACGTCCGGGCTGATCGGGTACGTCGACGGCGAGCCCGCCGGCTGGGTGGCGGTCGAGCCGCGGGAGAACTACCCCCGACTATGGAGCCGGAAGCAGGCGTGGATGCGGATGGACCCCGAGCTGCAAGGCGTCTGGTCAGTGACCTGCTTTGTCGTGCGCAAGGGTTGGCGGCAGTCCGGGCTGACCTACGAGCTCGCGAACGCCACGGTGGAGTACGGCCAGCAGGTCGGCGCCCACGTCCTGGAGGGTTACCCGATCGAGCCGCCGCCAGGCAAGACCGTGATCTGGGACGAGGCGTCGGTCGGACTGCTGCAGGTCTTCCTCGAGGCCGGCTACGAGGTGGCGGCCTCCCCCACCCTGCGGCGGCGAGTGGTGCGGCGAGCACCAGGCGCCCCCTCCTGACCGCGAGCTACGCAGCGCGCCTGGCGCGACGACGCTCCACCAGGTGCACGACCCCACGCCACCCCAGCATCGTGACCGCGAGGAAGATCCCGGCGACGACGAGGAACGCGGGAGCAAGACCGCGGCCCGAGGCCGCGCGCAGGCCCATGCCGAGCACGTAGGTCACGGCCAGGACGATCGCGCCCTCGGGCCACGCCCGACGTGTCGGCCGCCCAGTCGAGGTCAGCCAGACGTGCGCCACCCCGGCTGCCAACGCGTAGGGCCAGGCAATGGCGAGCACCACCCAAGCCGACTCACCCGCGTCGTGCGAGCCCTTGCCACCGACGGCAAGGGCGAGCACGCAGGCCAGGTCGGCCACGAGCGGCCACAGCCGGCGGATTGTCATTGTCTTCCGTCCTGAATCAGCGTGTGGGATCGATGATGGTCATCCCGGCCACCGTGGCCTGGTCGAACCCGGGCAACAGTGCCGCGGCCTCGTCGAGGCCGATGGTGCGCTCGATGAGCCGTTGAGGTTGCAGTGAGCCTGCCTCGATCAGCGCCATCATCACGGGATAGTCGGCGGCCGCCATCCCGTGGCTGCCGAGGACGTCGAGCTCCCACGCGATCACTCGTTCCATCGGCACTCGCGGGTGCCCGCCGACCGGCGGGAGCAGTCCCACCTGGACCAGGCGACCTTGACGTCGCAGGCTCAGGATGGCGTCGGCGCAGGTCTGCTCACTGCCGACGGCGTCGACCGCGATGTCGCTGCCACCGGCAACGAGGTCGGCGACTGCCGAGGGGATGTCGGTCCCGTCGGCAAGCAGGGTGTGTTCGGCGCCGAGCTCCGCGGCCACGGCGAGTGCCTCCGGGTTGCGGTCGACGGCGACCACGCGTCCGCCGAGCGCACGGGCGATCATCACGACGCTGAGGCCGACTCCGCCGGCACCGACCACCGTGACCCACTCCCCCTCGGTGATCCGGGCACGTCCCACCAGCGCGCGGTACGCCGTGGCGAACCGGCACCCGAGGCTGGCCGCGGTCGCGAAGCTCACCTGCTCGGGGACGGCGACCAGGTTGGTGTCGGCAGCGTGCAGCGCGACGTACTCGGCGAACGAGCCCCAGTGGGTGAACCCCGGCTGCTCCTGGTCGGGGCAGACCTGGGCGTTGCCGGACAGGCACCAGACGCAGCGACCGCAGCCGCACACGAACGGGACGGTGACCCGGTCGCCGACCGTCCAGCGGGTCACGCCCGCGCCGACCTCCACGACCGCACCGGCGAGCTCGTGGCCGGGCACGTGGGGGAACGCGATCTCGTCGTGGCCTGCCCACGCGTGCCAGTCGCTGCGGCACATCCCCGTCGCGATGACGCGGACGACCACGCCGCCGTACGGAGCCGACGGCTGCGGCACGTCGCGCACCTCGGGCCGGGACCGGGCGGCGTCGACCACCACTGCGCGCATCCGCACATCCTCGCAAACGCGTTCCCGACCTGTGCCGCCGCAGCCCCGTCACATGTCGGGGGCAGGCTGGGGCGCGGTCTCGCCCCGGCCGAGCCGGGAGTGCCGGTAGCCGTAGCAGGCGTAGACGACCAGGCCGATGGCCATCCACACGACGAACCGCACCCAGGTGCCGCCGGTGAGGTTAAGCATCAGGTAGAGGCACAGGAGTACCGACGCGGTGGCGACCGCGTAGACCGCCGGCGTACGGAACGACCGGGGCAGGTCCGGCCGGCTGCGCCGCAGGATCACGACGCCCACGCTGACCAGGATGAAGGCGAAGAGCGTGCCGATGCTGACCAGGTTGACCAGGGTCGCGAGGTCGACGAGACCGCCGATCAGCGCCACGGCGACGCCCGTGATGAGCGTGATGACGTACGGCGTGCCGAACCGTGGGTGCACCTTGGCCAGGCCGCGGGGCAGCAAGCCGTCGCGGGCCATCGCGAACGCGACCCGGGTCTGGCCGAGGATCAGGATCATCACCACCACGATCAGGCCGATGCAGGCGCCGATCGCGATCAGCCGGCCCATGAACTCCAGGCCCACGGACTCGAACGCGCTCGCGAGCGGGGCGGCGTCGCCGGCCTCGATCTCGGTGTAGTTGCGCATCCCGGTGACGACGAGACTGACCGCCATGTAGAGCAGGGTCACGATGACGAGAGACCCGAGGATGCCGCGGGGGATGTCGCGCTGCGGGTTCTTGGTCTCCTCGGCGGTGGTGGCGAGGATGTCGAAGCCGATGAACGCGAAGAAGACGATCGAGGCGCCGGCGATCACGCCGGCCAGGCCGTAGACGGCCGGCTCGGTCCCCAGCAGCGAGCTGATCAGGGTGACGTCCATGAAGCTGCCGCTCGCGTCGGGCGCGGGCTCCGACGGCGGGATGAACGGCGTGTAGTTCTCGCCCGAGATGTGCCCGACGCCGAAGACGATGACCGCGCCGATGACCAGCAGCTTGATCGCGACGATCACCTGGTTGATCCGGCTGGACAGCTTGATGCCGCCGATCAGGATCGCCGTCACGAGCAGCGAGATCACGACGGCCGGCAGGTCGACCACGCCGTCTGCCGCCGACCCCAGGGACGTCGGCACCTCGAGGAAGGTGCCCTCGAAGACCTCCTGGAAGTACCCGGAGAAGCTCGTGCTGAGTGCGGCGGCCCCGATCGTGAACTCGAGAGCCAGGTCCCACCCGATGATCCAGGCGACCACCTCGCCGAAGGAGGCGTAGCTGAACGTGTAGGCGCTGCCGGCGACCGGGAGGGTGGAGGCGAACTCCGCGTAGCAGAGCGCGGCCAGCGCGCAGGCCAGACCGGCGATGGCGAAGGAGATCGTGATCGCCGGCCCGGAGTTGGTCTTCGCCACGGTTCCGGTCACGACGAAGATCCCGGCGCCGATGATCACACCGACGCCGAAGATCAGCAGGTCCAGGACTCCGAGATCCTTCTTCAGCCGGTGTTCTGGCTCATCGGTCTCGGCGATGGACTGCTCGACCGACTTCGTCCGAAAGAGGTCCATCCCAGCACCGTAGTCAGAGCTTGAGCAGCGGGTCCAGCGCGACGGCCACGAAGAGCAGCGACAGGTAGAGGTTGGAGTGGTGGAACAACCGCATCGGCTGGATCACGCTGAGGTCCTCCGTGTTGCGCGCCCGGCGCCACAGCTTGTGGGCCTCGAGCAGGAACACCGCACCCAGCACGGCCGCGGTCACGGGGTAGAGCAGCCCGGTGCCGGCCACCGGCCACAGCAGCAGCGACGTGGCCACCATGACCCAGCTGTAGAGCACGATCTGGCGGCCGACCTCACGGGCCGACGCCACGACCGGCAGCATCGGGACGTCGACGTTGGCGTAGTCCTCGCGGTAGCGCAGCGCCAGCGCCCACGTGTGCGGCGGCGTCCAGAAGAAGACGACCGCGAACAGTACGATCGGCACCCACGACAGCTCGTTGGTGACGGCGGTCCAGCCGATCAGGGCCGGGAAGCAGCCGGCCAGGCCACCCCAGACGATGTTCTGCGTGGTGCGGCGCTTGAGCACCATCGTGTAGACGAGCACGTAGAACGCGTTGGCCAGCAGCGCCAGCCCCGCGGACAGCAGGTTGACCCAGAGGGCCAGTACGACGGTCGAGGCCACCGCGAGCACCGTGGCGAAGACCAGGGCGGCGCGGGCGGTGACGATGTGACGCGGCAGCGCCCGGCGACGGGTGCGCCGCATCTGCTCGTCGATGTCGCGGTCGTAGACGCAGTTGAACGCCGACGCGGAGCCAGCCGACAGTGTCCCGCCGACGACGGTGGCGAGGACCAGGCCGAGCTCGGGGACACCACGGTCGGCGAAGAACATCACCGGCACCGTGGTGAGCAGCAGCAGCTCGATGACCCGCGGCTTGGTGAGGCCGACGTAGGCGGCGACGACGTCGCGGAAGCCGGTCCCGCTGGTCGGCTCGTCGCGCTCCGGCTGCTGGGCAGCGGTGGGCGACTGGTCGACGTACGTCACGGAGATCCTCGGGAATGGAAATGGCTGCCTCGGGCAACCGGTGCGGGTGCCACTCTAGCCCGTCGCCTGGGTAGGCTCGGAACGGCGCAACCCCCTTGAGAGGAACCACGTGACGACTCCCGCAGGACTGGACTGGACCGAGCTCGACCAGAGGGCCGTCGACACGGCGCGAGTGCTGGCCATGGACGCGGTGCAGAAGGTGGGCAACGGCCACCCCGGCACCGCCATGAGCCTGGCCCCGGCCGCCTACCTCCTCTTCCAGAAGGTCATGAGGCACGACCCGGCCGACCCCGACTGGTTGTCCCGCGACCGCTTCGTCCTCTCGTGCGGCCACTCCAGCATCACGCTCTACACGCAGCTCTACCTCGGCGGCTTCGGGCTCGAGCTCGAGGACCTCCAGGCGCTGCGCACCTGGGGCAGCAAGACCCCGGGCCACCCGGAGTACCACCACACCAAGGCCGTCGAAGTCACCACCGGCCCGCTCGGCCAGGGCATCGGCAACGCGGTCGGCATGGCCATGGCGGCGCGCAAGCAGCGCGGAATGCTCGACCCGGAGACGCCCGAGGGCGAGTCCTTCCTCGACCACCACGTCTACGTACTGGCCAGCGACGGCGACATCGAGGAGGGCATCAGCTCCGAGGCCTCCTCGATCGCCGGCACCCAGCGCCTGGGCAACCTGACACTCATCTACGACGCCAACGAGATCTCGATCGAGGGCGACACCAACATCGCGCTCAGCGAGGACGTCGCCGCGCGCTACGAGGCCTACGGCTGGCACGTCCAGACCGTCGACTGGACCCACGGCGGCGAGGGCTACCGCGAGGACGTCCACGCGCTGTACGACGCGATCGAGGCCGCCCGCGCTGTCACCGACCGCCCGAGCTTCATCAAGCTGCG
Source organism: Nocardioides szechwanensis (assembly GCF_900103935.1). GTDB lineage: Bacteria > Actinomycetota > Actinomycetes > Propionibacteriales > Nocardioidaceae > Nocardioides > Nocardioides szechwanensis. The sequence continues at coordinate 777,111 of NZ_FNIC01000001.1, read as the reverse complement.
CACGATCATCGCCTGGCCCGCGCCGTCCGCACAGGGCACCGGCAAGGCCCACGGCTCCGCCCTGGGCGACGACGAGGTCGCAGCGACCAAGAAGATCCTCGGCTTCGACCCCGAGCAGACCTTCGAGGTCGCACCCGAGGTCATCGAGCACACCCGCAAGCTAGGTGAGCGCGGCTCCGCCGCCGGCGATGCCTGGGACGCGGCGTACGCCGTGTGGTCCGAGGCCCACCCCGAGCGTGCGGAGCTGCTCCACCGGATCAACAGCGGCTCGCTGCCCGACGGCTGGGACTCCGACCTGCCGACGTTCGACGCGGACCCCAAGGGCGTCGCCACCCGCAAGGCCTCGGGCGCCGTGATCAACGCGATCGCCGCCACCGTCCCCGAGCTGTGGGGCGGCTCCGCCGACCTCGCCGAGTCCAACAACACGACGATCGAGGAGGCCGGCTCGTTCCTGCCCGTCGACCGCGCCACCAAGATGTGGCAGGCCGACCCCTACGCCGGTCGCGTGCTCCACTTCGGGATCCGCGAGCACGCAATGGGCGCGATCATGAACGGCATCGCCCTGCACTGGAACACCCGCGTCTTCGGCGGCACGTTCCTCACCTTCTCCGACTACATGCGTGGCTCGGTGCGTCTGGCCGCGATCATGGGTCTGCCGGTCACCTACGTGTGGACCCACGACTCCATCGGCCTCGGCGAGGACGGACCGACCCACCAGCCGGTCGAGCACCTCGCGTCGCTGCGGGCCATGCCCGGTCTCGACGTGGTCCGCCCGGCCGACGCCAACGAGACCGCCGCCTGCTGGCGCGCGGTCATGGTCAACGCCCGCCCCGCGGGCATCGCGCTCAGCCGGCAGAACGTGCCGGTCTTCCCGCGTGGTGCCGAAGGTTTCGCCGACACCAGCGAGGCCCACCGCGGTGGCTACGTCCTCCTCGACGCCGAGGGAGGCGCGCCCGACGTCGTACTCGTCGGCACCGGCTCCGAGGTCCAGCACGCCGTCGCCGCCCGCACCACGCTGGCGGCCGAGGGCATCAAGGCCCGGGTCGTCTCGATGCCCTGTCGCGAGTGGTACGCCGAGCAGGACGCCGCCTACCGCGACTCGGTCATCCCGCCGAGCGTCAAGGCACGCGTCTCCGTCGAGGCCGGCGTGGCCCAGGGCTGGCGCGAGGTGGTCGGCGACGCCGGCCGCATTGTTTCCGTCGACCGTTTCGGGGCATCGGCAGACGCCGCCACGATGTTCGAGGAGTACGGCATCACCGCCGAGGCAGTCACCTCGGCCGCACGCGAGAGCCTGGCAGCAGTAGCCGGCTGACGAAGCCCATCGACCCCCGGAGGACGCACATGACTGACCGACTCAAGGCACTGGCGGACGCAGGGGTGTCCATCTGGCTCGACGACCTCTCCCGCGAGCGGATCGAGACCGGCAACCTCGCCGACCTCGTCAAGGAGAAGTCGGTGGTCGGCGTGACGACCAACCCGACGATCTTCGCCGGCGCGATCGCCAACGGCGAGCGCTACGACGACCAGGTGAGGTCGCTCGTGGCCGAGGGTGCGCCCGTGGAGAAGGTGATCTTCGCGCTCACCACCGACGACGTGCGCAACGCGTGCGACGTACTCGCACCCGTGGCCGACGGGAGCCCGTCCGACGGCCGGGTCTCCATCGAGGTCGAGCCCGACCTCGCCAACGACACCGAGGGCACCCTCGCGTCGGCGCAGGCGCTCTGGAAGGCCGTCGACCGACCCAACGTGCTGATCAAGATCCCCGCCACCCTCGAGGGGCTTCCTGCGATCACCGCCGCGATCGCCGAGGGCATCAGCGTCAACGTCACGCTGATCTTCAGCATCGAGCGCTACCGCGCGGTGATGGACGCCTACCTCACCGGCCTCGAGCAGGCCCGCGAGTCCGGGCTCGACCTGTCGACGATCCAGTCGGTGGCGTCGTTCTTCGTCTCCCGCGTCGACTCCGAGGTCGACAAGCGCCTCAACGCGATCGGCACCGACGAGGCAGCGGCTCTCAAGGGCAAGGCGGCCGTCGCCAACGCGCGACTGGCCTACGGCGCCTTCCAGGAGGTGCACGACAGCGACCGCTGGCGCGCCCTGGCCGAGGCCGGCGCCCACGCCCAGCGTCCGCTGTGGGCCTCCACCGGCGTCAAGGACCCCGCCTACCCCGACACCCTCTACGTCACCGAGCTGGTCGTCGCCGACACCGTCAACACGATGCCGGAGAAGACGATGGAGGCGTTCGCCGACCACGGCAAGGTCACCGGCGACACCGTCACCGGCAAGGCCGCCGAGGCGCAGGAGGTCTTCGACCGGTTGGCCGACGTCGGCATCGACTTCGACGACGTGCTGCTGGTGCTGGAGCAGGAGGGCGTCGACAAGTTCAAGAAGTCGTGGGACGAGCTCGTCGAGACCGTCCGCGGCCAGATGGACGCGAGCGCGTCATGACCGGGTCCGCGTGGAACGCCGTCAGTGGTGACGGCTTCGCGCTGACGTTCGGCTACGCCGACGAGGCGGCGTACGCCGCGACCGTCGAGGCGCTGGTCGCCGACGGCGTGGCGAGCCGGATCGCCGGGCGCGACGCCACCCTCTGGGGCCCCGAGGCCGAGGAGGAGTCCGGCAAGCGCCTCGGTTGGGTCGACCTGTCCGTCCGGTCGCGCGCGCTCGTCTCCGACATCGCCGCGGTCGAGGTGCAGCTGCGCCAGCGTGGCGTCTTCCGGGTGGTGCTGTGCGGCATGGGCGGCTCGTCGCTCGCGCCCGAGGTGATCTGCGCGGCCGACGGCGTCGAGCTCGAGGTGCTCGACTCCTCCGACCCCGACTTCGTGCGCAAGGCGGTCGAGGGCAAGCTCGACGAGACCGTGGTCGTGGTCTCCAGCAAGTCCGGGGGCACCGTCGAGACCGACAGCCAGCGGCGTGCCTTCGAGCGCGCCTTCCGCGACGTCGGCATCGACCCCTGTGGCCGGATCGTGGTCGTGACGGATCCCGGGTCGCCGCTCGAGGCGTCGGCGCGCGAGGCGGGCTACCGCGTGTTCCTGGCCGACCCCGAGGTCGGCGGCCGCTACTCCGCGCTCACCGCGTTCGGGCTGGTGCCCAGCGGGCTGGCCAACGCCAACATCGCCACCCTGCTCGACGAGGCCGAGGCCATCCGGCCGGCCCTCGAGGCCGACTCCCCCGACAACCCCGGGCTGCGGCTCGGCGCCCTGCTCGCGGCGGCCAACCTGGCCGGTGCCGACAAGATGGTGCTGGCCAACGCCGGGTCGTCGTTCCCCGGGTTCGGTGACTGGGCCGAGCAGCTGGTCGCCGAGTCCACCGGCAAGAACGGCCGCGGCATCCTCCCGGTCGTCGTCGACGCGCTCGACTCCCCCAACTTCGTGCCCAGCACGCCCGACGAGGTGCTGGTCACCTTCGGTCCCGGCCAGGTCTTCGACACGGTCCGCCCGGCCTCCGGGTGGGGCGCCACCGTCGACGCGCCGCTGGGTGCCCAGATGCTGCTGTGGGAGTACGCCACCGCGGTCGCGGGCCGAATCCTGGGGATCAACCCCTTCGACCAGCCCGACGTCGAGAGCGCCAAGTCCGCCGCCCGCGAGATGCTCGACGGCGGCGGCGAGCAGCCGACGCCGGTCTTCGTCGACGGCCCGGTCGCGGTCTACGCCTCTCCCGGGTGGCTGCCCGACGGCACCGCCACCGTCACCGACGCCGTGGCGGCACTGCTCGGCACGCTCGACGCCGACCATGGCTACCTCGCCGTCCAGGCCTACCTCGACCGCCACCGCGACGCCGCGCTGGCGGGCACCCGCGACACCCTCGCGGTGCGCACCGGCCGGCCGGTGACCTTCGGGTGGGGGCCGCGCTTCCTGCACTCCACCGGGCAATACCACAAGGGCGGCCCCGACACCGGGGTCTACCTCCAGGTCACGGGGCAGCCGGTCGCCGACCTCGCCGTACCCGACCGGCCGTTCACGTTCCACGAGTTCCTCACCGCCCAGGCGGTCGGCGACGGAAAGGTCCTCGCCGACAAGGGCCGGCCCGTGCTGCGGCTCCACGTGAGCACCCCGGCCGACCTCGACGGCCTGCGCGCGGAGCTCGCATGACCTGGACCAACCCGCTGCGCGACCCGCGCGACCGGCGGCTCCCACGCATCGCCGGGCCTTGCGGCATGGTGCTGTTCGGCGTCACCGGCGACCTGTCGCGCAAGAAGATCATGCCGGCGATCTACGACCTCGCCAACCGCGGTCTTCTGCCCCCGGGCTTCAGCCTGGTGGGCTTCGCACGCCGTGACTGGGCCGACCAGGACTTCGCGCAGATCGTGCACGACTCGGTGAAGTCCTACGCCCGCACGGAGTTCCGCGAGGAGGTCTGGAAGCAGCTGGCCGAGGGCTTCCGGTTCGTCCAGGGCGACTTCGACGACGACGAGGCGTTCGAGCAGCTGCGCCAGACGACCGAGGAGCTCGACCGCACCCGCGGCACGGAGGGCAACCACGCGTTCTACCTCGCCATCCCGCCGGGCTTCTTCGGCACCGTTGCCGCGCAGCTCAAGGAGCACGGCCTGGCCGACCCGGACGGCGACTCGTGGCGGCGGGTCGTGGTGGAGAAGCCGTTCGGGCACGACCTGGAGTCGGCGCAGGCGCTCAACGCGTCGCTGGCCGAGGTCTTCCCGTCGGGGTCGATCTTCCGGATCGACCACTACCTCGGCAAGGAGACGGTCCAGAACATCCTGGCGACGCGCTTCTCCAACATGATGTTCGAGCCCTTGTGGAACAACAACTACGTCGACCACGTGCAGATCACCATGGCCGAGGACGTCGGCATCGGCGGCCGCGCCGGCTACTACGACGGCATCGGCGCCGCGCGTGACGTCATCCAGAACCACCTCCTCCAGCTGATGTCGCTCGTCGCGATGGAGGAGCCGACGTCGTTCGACGCCGACAGCCTGCGGATCGAGAAGCAGAAGGTGCTCGCCAGCGTGAAGCTGCCCCGGCGGCTCGACCTCGCGACCGCCCGCGGGCAGTACGCCGCGGGGTGGGCCGGTGGCGAGAAGGTCGCGGGCTTCCTCGAGGAGGACGGCATCCGGGCCACGTCGCGCACCGAGACCTTCGCCGCGATCACGCTCCACGTCGAGACCCGGCGCTGGGCCGGTGTCCCGTTCTACCTGCGCACCGGCAAGCGCCTGGGCCGGCGCGTCACCGAGGTGGCGGTGGTCTTCAAGCGGGCCCCGCACCAGCCGTTCAGCGCCTCCTCGGTCGAGGAGCTCACCCAGAACGCCCTCGTGATCCGGATCCAGCCCGACGAGGGCATGACGCTCCGCTTCGGCTCCAAGGTGCCCGGCACCGCGATGGAGATTCGCGACGTCAACATGGACTTCGCCTATGGCGGGTCCTTCACCGAGGACAGCCCGGAGGCCTACGAGCGGCTGATCCTCGACGTGCTGCTCGGCGACCCGCCGCTGTTCCCGCGCCACGAGGAGGTCGAGCTCTCCTGGAAGATCCTCGACCCGATCCTCGAGGCCTGGGAGCGCAAGGGGAAGCCCGAGCAGTACGGCTCCGGCACCTGGGGCCCGTCGTCGGCCGACAAGATGCTGGCCCGCGACGGACGCGTCTGGAGGAGGCCCTAGTGATCGAGCTCGTCGACACCACGTCAGCCAAGATCGCCGCGGAGTTCGTGCGCGGCCGCAAGAAGGCTGGCAGCCCGGCGATGGGCATGGTGATGACGCTGGTCATCGTCGTACCCGAGGAGGACGCCGAGGACGCGATGAAGGCGGCCCGCGAGGCCTCCCACGAACACCCCGCCCGCGCCCTCGGCGTGATCCTGGGCGACGCGCGCGGAGCAGGCCAGATCAACGCCCAGGTCGGCACCGGCTCCGGCTGGACCGGCGAGACCGCCGTGATCCGGCTCAAGGGCGAGGTCGTCAAGCACGCCGCGTCGGTCGTGCTCCCGCTGCTGCTGCCGGACTCGCCGGTGGCCGTCTGGTGGCCCACCACGGCGCCGGAGGACCCCGCCGCCGACCCGCTCGGCGCGCTCGCCCAGCGACGTATCACCGATGCCGCTGCGGCTCCTCGCGGCAAGAGCACCGCGCTGCACGTGCAGTGCTCGACGTACGTCAAGGGCAACACCGACCTCGCGTGGACCCGGATCACGCCGTGGCGGGCCCTGCTCGCGGCCGCGCTCGACCAGCACCACCTGAAGGTCACCGGTGCCTCCGTCACGGCAGAGCGGATCAGCCCCAGTGCCGACCTGCTGGCCGCGTGGCTCCACGACAACCTGCGGGTGACGGTCGACCGCTCCACCTCACGAGGCCCGGGCATCACCGAGGTGGTCCTCGAGACCGCCGAGGGCCCGATCCGGATCAGCCGGCCCGACGGCAAGCTGGCGACCTACGCGTCACCGGGCAAGCCGGACCGGCCGATCGCGCTCAAGCGGCGCGGGATCCCCGAGCTGCTCGCCGAGGAGCTGCGGCGGCTGGACGAGGACGACGTCTACGCCGCGGTGACCAAGCGCCTGCGCAAGGCCGGGAAGTGAGCACCCCGCTCGTCGAGGTGCACGCCGACGCCGCCGCCCTCGCGACGACGGTCGCCGGCGAGCTGCTCACCCGGCTCGCCGACGCGCAGGCGGCCGGCCACGTGCCGCAGATCGCCCTGACCGGCGGCACCATCGCCGAGACGGTGCACCGCGAGCTGGCCCGTCTCTCCCCCGGCACCGAGGTCGACTGGACCCGGGTGGTCGTGTGGTGGGGCGACGACCGCTTCGTCCCCGCTGACGACCCCGACCGCAACGCCGGACAGGCGCGGCGCGCGTTCCTGGACGCCGTCGGCGCCACCCAGGTCCACGAGCTCCCCTCGAGCGACGGCGGCGACGACGTCGACGCGGCGGCGCTGGCGTTCGAGGAAGTCGTGCACGAGCACGGCGCCGGCGAGTTCGAGGTCGTGATGCTCGGCATCGGGCCCGACGGCCACGTCGCGTCCCTCTTCCCCGGCCACCCTCAGCTCGAGGTCGTCGACCGGATCCTGGTCGGCGTCACCGACTCGCCGAAGCCGCCCCCGCAGCGGATCAGCTTCACATTCCCGGCCCTCAACCGCAGCCGCTCGGTGTGGGTGATCGCCAGCGGCGAGGGCAAGGCGGAGGCCGTGGCGGCCGCGCTCGCCGACACCGGCTCGGTCACCGACACCCCCGCCCGGGGCGTCCACGGCATCGCCGAGACGACGTACTTCCTCGACCGAGCCGCCGCCTCCCACCTCTGAATCAGGCGGCCCTCCACAGCGCGTGAACGCGTCGGATTGCCACTTGGACGTGGCGGGCAGCCCAGACCCTATGAACCTCAAACCGCTCCTGGACCAACCATTCCTCGACCAGTCGTTCCCCCTGCCCGTGGATGAACCGTTCACAACCGCGATGGCGTACGCCGAAGGCGTGACCCGCGCCAACCTCGTGAGACTCGTCGACCTCGGATTCCTGAGACGCCCGATCCGCAACGTCTACGTCTCGACGCAGTTGGGCGACTCACCTCTCCTGCGGGCCAAGTGCCTCGCGCTCGTGGTGCCCCCCGACTGCGTCGTGTGTGACCGACACGCCGGCTGGCTGCTCGGCGCCGAGATGATCCTCGCCCCCAATGAGCACCTTGATCTCAGCGCGATCTCGATGTTCAGACCCTCAGATCATGGACGCCTGCGCAACCCGCTGGCAGACAGCGGTGAGCGCAACCTCGTCCCCAGCGACATCATGGAGGTCGCCGGGCTGCTGGTGACGACGCCACTGCGCACCGCCTGGGACCTGGGCCGCGTCCGGTCCCGTGAACGGACGTTGGCCGCGCTTGACGCGATGTTGCGCACGCGCCTGTTCACACACGAGGAGCTCCTCGATGGCGTCACACGATTCCGCGGGATGCGCTGGGTGAGGAACCTTCGTGCCCTCGCTCCCATGGCGGATGGAGCGGCCGCGTCGCCCGGCGAGTCCATCCTTCGGCTGCGATGGCTTGACCGGGGGCTCCCCCGCCCTCAGCTGCAGGTTGAGGTGTGGGTCGACGGCGTCCTGGCCGCCCTCCTCGACATCGCACACGAAGATCTGCGGTTCGCGGCGGAGTACGACGGTGCCGAGTGGCATGGCTCGCCCGCCCAGCAGGAGCACGACCGTCGTCGGCGCGAGTTGGTCCGGGAGCAGGGTTGGGTCGTGACCCCGTTCGTGGCCAGTGACGTGTTCGGTCGGGAGCGGCGCTGCGACCAGATGCTCTTGGACGGTGTGCGCCAGGCTCGGACCCTGCGCGGAAGCCTCATCGACTCGGCGAGTCGGCTCTAAGAGTCTGCACAAGCGCCGACTCGGCGTAAATCCAGCGTGCACAAGCGCCGACTCGCGGAGGGTCAGAAGATGATGTCGCCGGACTTGCGGCGCGAGCGGAGGAGCTGGATCGCCTCGTCGAGGATGTTGGCCGCCTCGACGTCGGAGCGGCGCTCCTTCACGTAGGCCAGGTGCGTCTTGTAGGGCTCGACCTTGGTGGCCGGCGGGGCGTTGTCGGAGTCGCGGCCTGCGGGGAGACCGCACTTGGGGCAGTCCCACGAGTCGGGGGCGACGGCCTCGACCGAGAAGGTCACGACCGACGTGTGCCCCCGCGAGCAGAAGTAGGTGACCGCCTGGCGCGGGGCAGCCTCGCCCCGCTCGGCCTCACCCATGGGTCCGGCGCCGACTCGGCTGCCGCGAATGGCACTACCTCCACCAGCCACGTGTCTTGCCTCTCAGTTCTGGTAAGCGAGCAACAGGCCTAGCGCGATCACGCAGGCGAACCAGATGACGCCGATACCGACCGTGAAGCGGTCCAGGTTGCGCTCGGCGACCGAGGATCCGCCGAGCGAGCTGCTGACGCCACCGCCGAACATGTCGGACAGGCCACCGCCGCGGCCCTTGTGCAGAAGCACGAGGACGATCAGTAGGGAGCTCGTGATGACGAGCAGAACAGTGAAGAGCGTTGTCACAGGCGGGAATCCTACGTCACGGGTCGGGAGATCAGAGGACCGGCATGTCGTAGAAGCGGCAGATGCCGCCGAACTCGTCCGCCTGGAGGCTCGCGCCACCCACCAGGGCGCCGTCCACATCGTCCTTCGCCATGATGCCGGCGACGTTGGAAGCCTTCACCGAACCGCCGTAGAGGATCCGCAGACCGTCGGCCGCGGCGTCGCCGTGGACCTCCCGGATCCGGGCCCGGATCGCGGCGCACACCTCCTGTGCGTCCTCGGGCGTGGCCACCTCACCGGTGCCGATGGCCCACACGGGCTCGTAGGCCACGACCAGCCCGGCGACCTGCTCGGCGGTGAAGCCCGCGAGCGACCCGTCGACCTGCGCGAGCGTGTAGGGCACGTGCTCGCCGGCCTGGCGGATCTCCAGCCCCTCCCCGACGCACACGATCGGCGTCAGGTCGGCAGCGTGGGCCTTGTGTGCCTTGGCGTTGACGGTCTCGTCGCTCTCGGCGTGGTACTCGCGCCGCTCCGAGTGGCCGACCACGACGTAGGAGCAGCCGAGCTTGGCGAGCATGCCCGCCGAGATCTCACCGGTGTAGGCGCCGGAGTCCTGCGTGGAGACGTCCTGGGCGGCGTACTTGACCGAGAGCCGGTCGCCGTCGACGAGCGTCTGCACCGACCGCAGGTCGGTGAACGGCGGACAGACGACCACCTCCACCTTGGAGTAGTCGTGCCGCTTGTCCGACAGCGTCCACGCGAGCTTCTGGACCAGCACCACCGCTTCCTGGTGGTTGAGGTTCATCTTCCAGTTGCCCGCCATCAGCGGGGTGCGTACGGCGGTGTTCGACGCCATGGGTGTCAGTCCTCCAAGACTGTGATGCCGGGCAGTTCCTTGCCCTCGAGGTACTCCAGGCTCGCTCCACCACCGGTGGAGATGTGCCCGAAGGCGGCTTCGTCGAAGCCGAGCTTGCGCACGGCGGCGGCGGAGTCGCCACCGCCGACTACCGAGAGTCCGTCGATCGCGGTCAGCGCCTGGGCGACGGCACGGGTGCCGTCGGCGAACGCATCGACCTCGAAGACGCCCATCGGTCCGTTCCAGAAGACCGTCTTGGCGCCCTCGAGCGCGGCGGCGAACGCCGCGCCGGACTCGGGCCCGATGTCCAGGCCGAGGCTGTCAGCCGGGATCTCCGAGGAAGGTACGACGGTCGGGTGCGGCTCGGTGCCCGCGGACGGGAACGTCGTGTCGACCACGATGTCGGTGGGGAGCACGATCTCGACGCCCGACTCCTGCGCGCGGGTGAGGTAGGACCGGCACACGTCGAGCTGGTCCTCCTCGAGCAGGCTCTTGCCGACCTCGTGGCCCTGGGCCTTGAGGAAGGTGAAGACCATGCCGCCGCCGATCAGCAGCTTGTCGGCCTTGCCGAGCAGGTTGTCGATGACGCCGAGCTTGTCGGAGACCTTCGACCCGCCGAGCACGACGACGTAGGGCCGGGCCGGGTCGACCGTGAGCCGACGCAGCACGTCGATCTCCTTGGCCACCAGGCCGCCCATGGCGTGCGGCAGCCGCTGCGCGACGTCGTAGACCGACGCCTGCTTGCGGTGCACGACCCCGAACCCGTCGGAGACGAACGCGTCGGCCAGCTCGGCGAGCTGGTCGGCGAAGGCGCCGCGCTCGGCCTCGTCCTTGCTGGTCTCGCCCGCGTTGAAGCGGACGTTCTCGAGGACGGCGACCTCGCCGTCCCCGAGCGCGTCCACGGTCTGCCGGGCAGACTCCCCCACCGTGTCGGTGGCGAAGGCGACGGGAGCCCCGAGGAGCTCGCTGAGCCGGGCCGCCACCGGGCGCAGGGAGTAGGCCGGGTCAGGAGCGCCCTTGGGCCGCCCCAGGTGGGCGACGACCGCCACCCGGGCACCGGCGTCGACCAGGCTCCGGATGGTCGGGACGCTGGCCCGGATCCGGCCGTCGTCGGTGATGGTGGTGCCGTCGAGCGGGACGTTGAGGTCCGACCGGACCAGGACCCGCTTGCCGCGGACGTCGCCCAGGGAGGAGAGGTCGCTCACGTCAGAGGGTCTCGCCGACGTAGTTGACCAGGTCCACGAGGCGGTTGGAGTAGCCCCACTCGTTGTCGTACCAGCCGACGACCTTGACCTGGTTGCCGATGACCTTGGTCAGCGGCGCGTCGAAGATGCACGACGCCGGGTCGGTGGTGATGTCGCTGGAGACGATCGGGTCCTCGCTGTAGCGCAGGATCTTGCCATCGGCCGCGGCCTTCATGAGCGCGTTGACCTCTTCGACGGTGGTCTCGCGACCGGCCTCGAAGGTCAGGTCCGTCGCCGAGCCGGTGGGCACGGGGACGCGCAGGGCGTAGCCGTCGAGCTTGCCCTTGAGCTCGGGCATGACCAGGCCGATCGCCTTGGCGGCACCGGTGCTGGTCGGGACGATGTTGGTCGCCGCTGCGCGGGCACGCCGCAGGTCCTTGTGGGGACCGTCGAGGAGGTTCTGGTCGCCGGTGTAGGCGTGGATGGTGGTCATCAGGCCCTTGACGATGCCGAGCTCGTCGCTGAGCACCTTGGCCATCGGGGCGAGGCAGTTGGTCGTGCAGGAGGCGTTGGAGATGATCGCGTGCGACGCCGGGTCGTAGTCGCCCTCGTTGACGCCGAACACGATGGTGACGTCCTCGTTCTTGGCCGGGGCCGAGATGATGACCTTCTTGGCGCCGCCGTCGATGTGGGCCTTGGCCTTGGTCGCGTCGGTGAAGAAGCCGGTCGACTCGATCACGATGTCGGCACCGAGGTCGCCCCACGGCAGGGCAGCGGGGTCCTTCTCCTCGAACACCTTGAACGTGTGGCCGGCGGCCGTGATCTCGGTGTCGGTGTGGGTCACGTCGCCTTCGAGGCGGCCGAGGATCGAGTCGTACTTCAGCAGGGTGGCGAGGGTCTTGTTGTCCGTCAGGTCGTTGACGGCCACGATCTCGATGTCGGCTCCGGAGGCCACGACGGCCCGGAAGAAGTTGCGGCCGATTCGGCCGAATCCGTTGATGCCTACACGTACGGTCACTGCGATTGCTCCTAGCGGTGAGCTGGTGGGCGACGCTCGGGGACTCTGTGGAGCCGCGTCGCGTTCGACCCTATCGGTTCAGTCTGTACATCCAGCCTGTCGTCCCGCGGTACCAACGGGTAACTCACCTTGGTCCCGACAAGGGGGGACCTAAGCCTGGCCGAAGCCCGGCCTCAGACCTCGTCGGCGAGCATCTCGGGCGTCAGCGACGCCTCGGTGTCGGGGATGCCGAGCTCCTCGGCGCGCTTGTCGGCCATGGCCAGCAGCCGGCGGATGCGCCCGGCGATGGCGTCCTTGGTGAGCACCGGCTCGTGCAGCTGGCCGAGCTCCTCGAGCGAGGCCTGCTTGTGCTCGAGCCGCAGGGAGCCGGCGAGCTTGAGGTGGTCGGGGATCTCGTCGCCGAGGATCTCGAGCGCGCGCTCCACGCGGGCGCCGGCCGCGACCGCGGCGCGGGCCGAGCGGCGCAGGTTGGCGTCGTCGAAGTTGGCGAGACGGTTGGCGGTCGCCCGCACCTCGCGCCGCATCCGGCGCTCCTCCCAGGCCATCAGCGCCTCGTGGGCACCGAGGCGGGTCAGGAGCTGGCCGATCGCGTCGCCGTCGCGGATCACGACGCGGTCGACACCGCGGACCTCGCGGGCCTTGGCCTGGATGCCCAGGCGACGGGCCACGCCGACCAGGGCGAGCCCGGCCTCGGGGCCGGGGCAGGTGACCTCGAGGGACGACGAGCGTCCGGGCTCGGTCAGCGAGCCGTGCGCGAGGAAGGCGCCGCGCCAGGCGGCCACGGCGTCACAGCCGCCTCCGGAGACAACGGCCGGAGGCAACCCGCGCACGGGCCGGCCACGCTGGTCGAGCAGTCCGGTCTGGCGGGCCAGGGCCTCGCCGTCCTTGGTGACGCGCACGATGTAGCGGCTGCCCTTGCGGATCCCGGCGCCCTGCACCATGACCACGTCAGAGCTGTGGCCGTAGACCTCGGCGATGTCCTTGCGCAGCCGACGTGCCGCAGCGCCGGTGTCCAGCTCGGCCTCGACGACGATCTTGCCGCTGACGATGTGGAGCCCGCCGGCGAACCTCAGCATCGAGGCGACCTCGGCCTTGCGGCAGCAGGTCTTCGTGATCTGGGTGCTGGACAGCTCCGCCTTCACCTGGGCCGTCATTGCCATGGGGCGATCCTTGCACGCGCGTCAATCACCCTCGTGGGCAGGCCGGGGCCGGGCTGGGGCCGGGCTGGGGCTAGGAGTCGGCGAAGATCCGCGCATAGGCCGCGGCCAGCTTGGCGGGGTCGTGCCGTGGGGACCCGTCGTCGACCATCACGTCGTCGAGCACCAGCCGGGCGCCGTACGCCGCGACGGTCGCCGCCAACGTGTCGGCGTCGGCCCCGACGGAGCGGCGGTCGGCGAGGACGGCGTAGGGCTTCAGATCGGGTGCGTGCTCGATGAGGGTGGCCAGGTGGTCTCCGGGGCCGAGCCCGATGGTCTCCCCCGGCTGCTCCTCGAGGTTGAGCACCACGACCAGCCGGGCGTCGCTGGTCACGATCGCCTCGCGCAGCGCGGGGATCATCAGGTGCGGAATGACCGAGGTGAACCACGAGCCCGGACCGAGCACCAGCCAGTCGGCGGCGTGGACGGCGGCCACCGACTCGGGACACACGGTCGGGTCGGCGGGCTCCAGTCCGATCGAGGTGATCCGCCCCTCGGTGGTCGCGACCTCGACCTGTCCCCGGACCGTGACCCGCGCGTCAGGGTCGTCGGGGGTCAGCCCGGCCACCTCGGCGGTGATCACCATGGGGGTCAGCGCCATCGGCAGCACCCGTCCCTTGGCACCAAGCAGCCGTCCGACCCAGTCGAGCGCTTGGACGTGGTCGCCGAGCAGCTCCCACAGGCTCACGATCAGCAGGTTGCCCACGACGTGGCCGCGCATCTCGCCCGCGCCCTCGAAGCGGTGCTGGAGGACGCGCGACCAGGTGACGTCCCACGTGTCGTTGCCGCAGAGCGCCGCCAGCGCCATCCGCAGGTCGCCCGGTGGCAGCACCCCGAACTCCCCGCGCAGCCGCCCCGACGAGCCGCCGTCGTCGGCGACGGTGACGACGGCGGTCAGGTCGTCGACGGTGAGGTCGTCCACGAGCAGCCGCAGCGCCGTCAACGACGCGTGGAGGCCGTGGCCGCCGCCGAAGGCGACCACCGACTGCGCGCGCATCTCGGTCACTCGCGTCCCAGGTCGCGGTGGGTCACGCGTACGTCGAGCCCGTCGGCCACGAGACGGCGCGCGATCTCCTCGCTCATCGCCACGCTGCGGTGCTTGCCGCCGGTGCAGCCGATGGCGACCCGCATGAAGCGCTTGCCCTCGCGCAGGTAGCCGGCGGCGACCCGCGCCAGGACCGGCACGTAGCCGTCGAGAAACTCGTCGGCGCCGTCCTGGGCCCGCACGTAGTCGGCGACGGCGACGTCCTGGCCGGTCCCGGCGCGCAGCTCGGGCACCCAGAACGGGTTGGGCAGGAAGCGCATGTCGGCGACGAAGTCGGCGTCGATGGGGATGCCGTACTTGAAGCCGAAGCTGATCACGTTGACGCTCAGCCGCATCGTCTCGGCCGAGCCGAAGGCCTCACCGATCCGGTCGGTGAGCTGGTGGACGTTGAGCGCCGTGGTGTCGATGAGGAGGTCGGCGTCGCTGCGCAGGTCGGCGAGGACGGTGCGCTCGCGCTGCAGGCCGTCGAGGAGCCGGCCGGTGCCCTGGAGCGGGTGGGGGCGGCGGGCGGCCTCCTGGCGGCGTACGAGCACCTCGTCGGTGGCGTCAAGGAAGACCAGGGTGGTCTGACGACCGGTCGCGCCCTGCGCGAGGTTGGCGTGGAGGGTGTGGAAGAAGGAGCCGGAGCGGACGTCGACGACGACGGCGATCCGCTGGCTGCGGCCGAGCCCGTCATCGACCAGCTTGACGACGTCGGGGAGCAGGCTCGGCGGGAGGTTGTCGACGACGTAGTAGCCGAGGTCCTCGAGCTCCTTGGCGACCGTGCTCCGGCCGGCCCCGGTCATGCCGGTGACGACGACGAGCTCGCCGGTGGCGCTGGGGTGATCCTTGGGCATGCTCAGGACTCCTCGATCTCACCGGTGGCGGTGTTGACGGAGACAGTCTTGCCGGTCGGTGAGGCCTGGGCGACCGCGTCCTTGATGGCGGTCGCCGTTCGCTCGCCGATCCCGGGCACCGTCGCGATCTCGGCGACCGTGGCCAGCCGCAGCTTCTTGAGCGACCCGAAGTGCTTGAGCAGCGTCTTGCGCCGCACCTCGCCGAGGCCGGGGACGTCGTCAAGCAGGCTCTCGACCATGGTCTTGGAGCGCCGGGACCGGTGGTGGGTGATAGCGAAGCGGTGGGCCTCGTCGCGCACCCGCTGGAGGAGGTAGAGGCCCTCGGAGGTGCGGGCCAGGATGACGGGGTCCTCCTGCCCGGGGAGCCAGACCTCCTCGAGCCGCTTGGCCAGGCCGACGACCGGGATGTCGACGATGCCCAGCTCATCGAGGGCCTGCTGGGCGGCCGCGACCTGGGGCGGCCCGCCGTCGACGACCACCAGCCCCGGCGCGTAGGCGAACTTGCGGGGCCGGCCGGTCTCGGGGTCGACCAGCATCGGGCCACTCTCGGTGGCGACCTCCTGGCTCCGGGCCTGCTCGTCGAGCAGCCGCCGGAACCGCCGGGTGATCACCTCGTGCATCGACGCGACGTCGTTCTGGCCGTCGACACCGCGGATGACGAACCGGCGGTACTCGCTCTTGCGGGCCAGCCCGTCCTCGAAGACCACCATCGAGGCCACCACCTCGGTGCCCTGGAGGTTGGAGACGTCGTAGCACTCGATGCGCAGCGGGACCTCGTCGAGCTCCAGCGCCAGCTGGATCTCCTCGAGCGCCCGGTTGCGCGTGGTCAGGTCGCTGGCCCGCTTGGTCTTGTGCAGCACCAGCGCCTGCCCGGCGTTGCGCGCCACCGTCTCCTGGAGGCTCTTCTTGTCGCCGCGCTGGGGCACCCGGATCTGCACCCGGCTCCCCCGCAGGTCGCTGAACAGGGTCTCGAACGTCGCCACGTCCGGCGGCAGCGCCGGCACCAGGATCTCGCGCGGGATGGCGTTCGCCCCCTCGTCGGGCAGAGTTCCGGCGTAGAGCTGGAGCAGGAAGTCCTCGACCAGCTCGGGGGTGCCGCCCTCGTCGACGCGGTCGGCCACCCAACCGCGCTGGCCGCGGATCCGCCCGCCACGCACGTAGAAGATCTGGACGGCCACCTCGAGCGGGTCCTCGGCGAGCGCGATCACGTCGGCGTCGGCGCCGTCGCCGAGCACCACGGCCTGCTTCTCGAGCGCCTTCTCGAGCGCGCCGAGGTCGTCGCGCAGGCGGGCCGCCCGCTCGTAGTCCTGCGCGTCGGACGCGGCGTACATCTCCTTCTCGATGCGGCGCACGAACGGCCGGGTCTGGCCGCCCATGAAGTCGCAGAAGTCGTCGACGATGGCGCGGTGCTCCTCGGGCGACACGTTGCCGACGCACGGCGCGGCGCACTTGCCGATGTAGCCCAGGAGGCACGGACGCCCGATCTGGGCGGACCGCTTGAAGACGCCGTTGCTGCACGAGCGCATCGGGAAGACCCGCAGGAGCACGTCGACGGTCTCGCGGATCGCCCACGCGTGGCTGTAGGGGCCGAAGTAGCGGGTGCCCTTGCGCTTGGCCCCGCGCCCGACCATCACCCGCGGGAACTCGTCACCGACCGTGACCGCCAGCCAGGGGTAGGACTTGTCGTCGCGGTACTTGACGTTGAAGCGCGGGTCGAACTCCTGGATCCAGGAGTACTCCAGCTGCAGCGCCTCGACCTCGGTCTTGACCACCGTCCACTCCACGCTGGCCGCGGTGGTGACCATCGTGGCGGTGCGCTGGTGGAGGTTGCCGACGTCCTGGAAGTACGACGACAGCCGCGCGCGCAGGTTCTTCGCCTTGCCGACGTAGATGACCCGGCCCTTGGCGTCGCGGAAGCGGTAGACACCCGGCTGCGTGGGGATCGAGCCTGGCTCCGGACGATAGGACAGCGGACCCCGGGAGGTACGGGACGGGCGGGTCGGTGGCACGCCTCAACCCTACGGAACGCCGGGGACAGTGGAAGGACTCCGTCCTTCCACTGGGAGTACTCGCTTCGCTCGTCCATCCCGGTCAGTGGGAACTGTCAGGCGGCCAGGATCTGGTCGCCCTTGACGTCGATCGGCACTGAGGCCAGGGCGGACGGAGCCGGACCACCCTTGGCCTCGCCGGTCTCGGCAGAGAACGAGCTCCCGTGGAAGCTGCACCCGATCACGCCGTCCTCGACCGAGGTCACGGTGTTGCCTTCGTGGGTGCACACGGCCGTGAACGCCTTGAAGTCACCCTCGGTCGGCTGGGTGATCACGATCTTCTGGTCGGTCAGGATGATCCCGCCGCCGACCGGCACCTCGGAGGTGGTGGCCAGCGCGGTGCCGGCGTCGGGGGTCTCGTTGTCGGCAGCGTTGTCGTCGTCGGACCCACCGCCGCAGCCGGCGAGGGCGACGGCGACACCGATGGCGCCGAGACCGTGGAAGACGATGCGGCGGGTGGGCTGAAAGCTCGGGCGGTCAGGCATCGGGGCTCCTGGGTGGGAAGGGGGGTCAGGCGAGGCTGATCTGGTCTCCCACGACGTCGAGGGCGACCGTGCTGAGGGGATCAGTGGCCGAGCTGCCCTCCTGAGGAACTCCGTCGACGATGGAGAACTTGCTGCCGTGGCAGGGACAGTTGATGGTGCTGGTGACCTGGTTGACCGGGCAGCCGGCATGAGTGCACCTCACGTCGAAGCCCTTGAAGGTCCCGGCCTCGGGCTGGGTCACGACCACGCCCTCGTCGGCGAACACCGCGCCGCCGCCGACCGGGATGTCAGCGGTCGACGCGAAGCCGGCGCCGCCGGCGGTCGGCGACGGGTCGACCGAGCCGGACGTGGAGGGCGAGGCGGATGGGGTCGGCGGGTCGCTGGCGCCGGCGGGCGTTGGCTCGTCATCACCGCCACAGGCGGCGAGGACCGGAAGGCCGATGCTCACGCCCGCCATGCCGGTGAGTGCCCGACGCCGACTGAGGCCTGAGCTGCCCATCTGATCCTCCGAGGTGTCACCTAGTTGAAGAACACACTACCGAGCAAACTGAGAGCGCGCTGAGAGCGCCCTGGGCCTTCAGCCCTTCTTTGCCGGCTCCTTTGCCGCCTTCTTTGCAGGAGCCTTCTTCGCGGCTGGCTTCTTCGTCGCGGCCTTCTTGGTCGTCTTGCGGGCGGGGCCCCGCGCCGGCTCGACCTGGGGGGCCGCGAGCATCCGGGACGGCTGCTTGGCGCCGCGGCCGTCGAGCAGCGGGGCGAGGTAGTGGCCGGTGTAGCTGTCGGGGTTGGCCGCCACCTGCTCTGGAGTGCCCTCGGCAACCACCATGCCGCCGCGCGAGCCGCCCTCGGGACCCATGTCGACCAGCCAGTCGGCAGTCTTGATGACGTCGAGGTTGTGCTCGATCACCAGCACGGAGTTGCCCTGGTCGACGAGCCGGCCCAGCACCAGCAGGAGCTTGCGGATGTCCTCGAAGTGCAGGCCCGTGGTCGGCTCGTCGAGGACGTAGACGGTGCGCCCGGTGGAGCGCTTCTGGAGCTCGGAGGAGAGCTTGACCCGCTGCGCCTCGCCGCCGGAGAGCGTCGTCGCCGGCTGGCCGAGCCGCACGTAGCCGAGGCCGACCTCGACCAGGGTCTTCATGTGCCGCGCGATCGGGGGCACGGCGGCGAAGAAGTCGAGCGCCTCCTCGATCGGCATGTCGAGGACCTCGGCGATGGTCTTGCCCTTGTAGTGCACCTCGAGCGTCTCGCGGTTGTAGCGGGCGCCGTGGCAGACCTCGCACGGGACGTAGACGTCGGGCAGGAAGTTCATCTCGATCTTGATCGTGCCGTCGCCGGAGCAGGCCTCGCAGCGCCCGCCCTTGACGTTGAACGAGAAGCGGCCCTGGAGGTAGCCGCGCATCTTGGCCTCGGGCGTGGAGGCGAAAAGCTTGCGGACGTGGTCGAAGACCCCGGTGTAGGTCGCCGGGTTGGAGCGCGGGGTGCGCCCGATCGGGGACTGGTCGACGTGGATCACCTTGTCGACGTGCTCGAGCCCGGTGATCTTCTGGTGCCGGCCCGGGACGGTGCGCGAGCGGTAGATCTGCTTGGCCAGCGAGGTGTAGAGGATGTCGTTGACCAGCGTCGACTTGCCCGACCCGGAGACACCGGTGACGGCGACGAAGAGCCCGAGCGGGAACGCCACGTCGACGTTGCGCAGGTTGTGCTCGCGGGCCCCGTGGACCTTGAGTTCGCGCCCCTTGGTGCGGGGACGCCGGATCTCGGGGACCGGGATCTCACGGCGCCCGGAGAGGTATTGACCGGTCATCGAGTCGGGGTGGTCGAGCAGGCCCTGGACCGAGCCGCTGTGGACGACCTGTCCGCCGTGCTCGCCGGCACCCGGGCCGATGTCGACCACCCAGTCGGCGACCCGGATGGTGTCTTCGTCGTGCTCGACCACGATCAGGGTGTTGCCGAGGTCCTTGAGCCGGACCAGGGTCTCGATCAGCCGCTTGTTGTCGCGCTGGTGCAGCCCGATGGAGGGCTCGTCGAGGACGTAGAGGACCCCGACCAGGCCGGCCCCGATCTGGGTGGCCAGCCGGATCCGCTGCGCCTCCCCGCCCGACAGCGAGCCGGAGGGCCGGTCGAGGGAGAGGTAGTCGAGACCGACGTCCAGCAGGAAGTTGAGCCGCTCCTGGATCTCCTTGAGCACCCGCTCGCCGATCTGGCGCTCACGCGCGCTCAGGTCGAGGTCGCGCAGGAAGTCGGCGGTCTCGTTGATCGGCAGCGCGCAGACCTCGGCGATGTTGCGGCCGCCGAGCGTCACCGCCATCGAGACCGGCTTGAGCCGACTGCCGCCGCAGGTCGGGCACGGCACCTCGCGCATGAAGCCCTCGAAGCGCTCCCGGCTGGTGTCGGACTCGGCCTCCCGGTGCCGGCGCTCGATGTAGGGACGGACCCCCTCGAACGCGGCGTAGTAGGCCCGCTGACGCCCGTAGCGGTTGCGGGTGACGACGTGCACCTTGGTGGAGTGGCCGTCGAGGACCGAGCGCTGCGCCTTGGTGGGGATGTCTTCCCACGGGGTGTTGAGGTCGAAGCCGAGCTCCTCCCCCAGTGCGGCGAGGAGCTTGAGGAAGTAGTCGGCGACGTGAGCCTGGCTCCACGGCTGGATCGCGCCCTCGCCGAGGGTGGCCGTCGGGTCGGGTACGACGAGCTCGGGGTCGACCTCCATCCGAGTGCCGATGCCGTGGCACGCGGGGCAGGCGCCGAACGGGGAGTTGAACGAGAACGAGCGGGGCTCGAGCTCGTCGGTGTCGATCGGGTGGTCGTTGGGGCACGACATCTTCTCGCTGAAGCGCATCTCGCGCTCAGGGTCCATGGCGTCGAGGTCGACGAAGTCGAGCAGCACCAGGCCGCCGGCCAGGCCGAGCGCGGTCTCGACCGAGTCGGTCAGCCGGCGCTTGGAGGTCTCCTTGACCGCGAGCCGGTCGACCACGACCTCGATCGTGTGCTTCTTCTGCTTGTCGAGCTTCGGTGGCTCGTCCAGCGAGTAGGTCTCGCCGTTGACCCGGGCCCGGGAGAAGCCCTGGGTCTGCAGCTGCCGGAAGAGCTCGAGGTATTCGCCCTTGCGACCACGGATGACCGGGGCCAGCACCTGGAAGCGGCGCCCCTCCTCGAGGGACAGCACCTTGTCGACGATCTGCTGCGGCGTCTGCCGCTCGATCGGCGACCCGCAGGTGGGGCAGTGCGGCCGCCCGGCGCGCGCGTAGAGCAGCCGGAGGTAGTCGTAGACCTCGGTGATCGTGCCGACAGTGGAGCGAGGGTTCTTGCTGGTGGACTTCTGGTCGATCGAGACGGCCGGGGACAGGCCCTCGATGAAGTCGACGTCGGGCTTGTCCATCTGGCCCAGGAACTGGCGCGCGTAGGCCGACAGCGACTCGACGTAGCGTCGCTGCCCCTCAGCGAAGATGGTGTCGAACGCCAGCGACGACTTGCCGGACCCGGACAGGCCCGTGAAAACGATGAGGGAGTCTCGCGGGAGGTCGAGCGAGACGTCCTTGAGGTTGTGCTCCCGGGCCCCCCGGATGATGAGCTGATCCTGCACTGTCGTCCTTCGAGCTCGTCCTGACATGTCCATCTCAGACTCTCACGCACCACCGACAGTCCCGAATTTCGAGCCGGCGCGACAGGATGGGGCCATGTCAACCATCACCGACGAGCTCCAGGAGGCGACGGGGCGGCTGGTCCGCACCGTCGACGGCCTGAGCGACGAGCAGTACGCCGGGGCGTCCGGCCTGCCGGGCTGGTCGCGGGCCCACGTGGTCGCCCACCTCGCGCTCAACGCCGAGGGCCTCACCGGCGCGTTGGGCGGTGTCGTGTCGGGCGAACCCACCGCCATGTACGCCTCCCAGGAGCACCGCGACGGCGACATCGAGGCGCTCGCCGGTGCCGCCACGGGCACCCTGCGGGAGCGGCTGCTGCGCTCGACCACCCTGCTGGCCGACGCCCTGGCCGCCGTCCCGGAAGAGGCATGGTCGACCCGGATCGAGCGCACGCCGGGCGGCCCCACGTTCACGGCGTACGCCGTCCCCGGGATGCGGCTGCGCGAGGTGGAGATCCACCACGCCGACCTGGGCCTGGACTACACGAGGTCCGACTGGCCGGAGTCCTTCTGTACCCGGCTGCTCGCCGGCATGGTGAAGCGCGACAGCTGGGCCGCGCCCTTCACCGCCGCGCCGACCGATCTCGACGGGACCTGGCAGTGTGGCGACGTGACCGAGCAGTCCCCCGTCGTCCGCGGCCGCGCCGCCGACCTCGGGTGGTGGCTGACCGGCCGCGGTGACGGCGACGGACTGACGAGCGACAACGGCGACCTGCCGAGGATCGAGGAGTGGTGAGCTACAC
This sequence comes from Nocardioides szechwanensis, assembly GCF_900103935.1. Taxonomy (GTDB): domain Bacteria; phylum Actinomycetota; class Actinomycetes; order Propionibacteriales; family Nocardioidaceae; genus Nocardioides; species Nocardioides szechwanensis. The sequence goes on along the minus strand of NZ_FNIC01000001.1, from coordinate 755,130 downwards.
AGGAGACGTGACACCGGGCGGCGGGCCCCAGGTGCGAGAGCTGGGCGGGCTGACGATCACCAAGGTCGCGGTCGACGAGACCATGTCCAACAACTGCTACCTGCTGCGGTGCACGGCCGACGGCTCGCAGGTCCTGATCGACGCGGCCTCCGAGCCCGAGACGCTGCTCCCCCTCATCGGGGACGCGGCCGACGGAGGGGGCCTCACCGCGGTCGTCACCACGCACCAGCACTGGGACCACCACCGGGCCCTGGCCGCCGTCGTGGAGGCGACCGGCGCCGAGGTCGTGGCCGGCGCTCCGGACGCGGCCGCGATCACCGAGCAGACCGGGGTGCCGGTCACCCGCACCGTCGGCGACGGCGACACCGTCCAGGTCGGTGACTGCACGCTCGAGGTGATCGCGATCGCCGGTCACACCCCCGGCTCGATCGCGTTGCTGTTCCGCGACCCCGACGGTCACCCGCACCTGTTCACCGGCGACTCACTCTTTCCCGGAGGCGTGGGCAACACGTTCGGCGACGACGCCGCCTTCGCCCAGCTCATCGACGAGGTCGAGACCAAGATCTTCGGCACGCTGCCCGACGCCGGCCTGCCCGACGACACCTGGTTCTACCCCGGGCACGGCGGCGACTCGACGCTCGGCGCCGAGCGCCCGCACCTGGCGGAATGGCGCGAGCGCGGCTGGTAGCCGCGCACTCAGGAGAGGGGTCCGTGTGGACCCCTACTCCTGAGTGGAGGTCAGGTGGCTGCGTCCTGGGGGGACGTGCACGACGCAGCTGCCTGACAACCTGACCCGTGGGGGGGTGGGGTCAGGTCGGATCGGGTCAGGTCAGGCCGCGATGATCCCGCCGGAACCGGCCTCGGGCTCGGGTCCATCGGTGCGGGGCGGCTGCGGCAGCTCGCCGGCAGCCCACTCGGTGTAGGGCCACGAGCCGGGCTCGAAGATCGGCGGCATGGGGGGCGCTACCGGCTGCTGGGTCTCCGCTGCCTGTGTCGCTGCCCGTGCCGCCGCCTGGGTCTCCTTGTGGGCTGCGTACTGACCGCCGGTGAGGACGACGGTGGCGGTGACGGGCGTCTTCAGCTTGCGCTCGGTCAGGGGGAGACCGTTGATCGAGGCGAACAGCCTCAGGTGCTCCAGGTCGGGCAGGGTGCCGGCGCCGAGGTGCGCGAGCAGCTCGTGGTGACCCAGGTCGGCGGTCACGACCACGGCCAGCGTCTTGGCGTCGTACTGGTCGATCCACATCCACATGGTGAAGGGCTTGATGCCGTGGGCGGCGGCCTTCTCCACCACGAGGCGGGCCTCGGCCGGCGTGAGGTCGGCCGCGAGGAGACGCCGCTCGACGTCACCGGAGTTGGCGTGCTGGGGGTGGGCCTCGACGTAGCGGGTACGACGGCCGGCGTCGCGGTTGCGGCTGCGCCCGGAGGCGGGGGACGAGGCGCCGCACGCGATCGGCCAGGCAACGGCGACCACGCAGACGATGGCGATGAAGGTGATCACTTCCCCCTCCTTCCAGAACTCACCGAGGCCTCCTCTGGACGGAACGACCAGGTGGGGGGAAGGCCTCGGCAGTCATGTGGGGACTTGCTGTAGAAGATTCAACCTGCCCTGAGGCGGCACGTCACCTGTTACCCAAATATTGATCTAGTTGGTCTAGTCCACCGCATATGTGGATGTTTTGTTACCGTTCTGTGGATTTCAGGTACAGATCCTGAGGATGAGAGGGGTCTCAGACCGCCTTCTCCACAGTCAGCCGGCGTGCGACCAGGCGTTGGAGAAGCCATCGAGGTAGTCGGTGACGGAGCCGGCGTACGTCGCCACGAGGGTGACGCCGTCGCTGCCGAGGCCACGGTCGGTCCATCCGGGACCACCCGCGAAGACCAGGTGGCCGCGCGCCTTGTCGCCGTAGCGGCCGTCGATGACCAGCAGGTTCTGGCCGACCCGCCCCGAGCGCGTGGGTACGCCGGCCCGCTCCAGCGTCTTGCGCACACCGGCGAGCACCTTCGGGCCGAGCAGCGCGACGACGTCGCAGCCCTTCTTCTGCAGGACGGCCAGGCGGGTGGCGAGCCACTGCCCCCGCGCACCCGACCAGGACTGGACGGCGACGCGGAGGTTGGTGCGGCCGTCGTCGGTGTGCAGGCCGCGGGCGTTGGTGCACCCCACGGGCCGCAGCGCCTTGTAGACGTGGTCGCGGCTGGCCTGGGCCGGGACGGGGTAGAGCTGCGCGAGGTAGCCGGGGCCGAGCTCCATGGTGCGGTTCGCGGCGGTGTCGGTGCTGTCCAGGGCCATCCGGTCGAACACGGTGCCGTAGCCGGCGTAGACGTGCGGGGACGAGGAGCGGAACACGTCACCCCAGCGGATGCTGGCGTCGGCCTCGAACGGGCCCGAGGACACCAGGGTCAGCTCGGTCGTACCGCCGGCCCGGCTGACCAGGACGAAGTTGCTCTCCTGGCGACCGGTGCCACCCAGGCAGGAGCCGACGCAGCGGCGCAGCCACGACGGCTGGGTCTGGTCGGTGCCGAGCAGCGCCGCCAGCTGCTCCTCGGCCGCGCTCGGGGCGCCGCCTCCGAGGATCACCTGGACCAGGGCACCCTCGGTGTGGGCCGCGCTGAGCGCGTTGGCCAGGTCGGGGTCGTCGAGGCGGCTGGTCACGACTCGGACCAGGTCGCCGGCCTCGGCGTCGAGCACGGCGCGCACGGTGCGGTCGAGGGCGCGGCGGCGCTCGTAGACGTCGCCGACGGGGCGGTTGAACAGCGGCCCGGTCTCGAAGAGGTCGAGCGTGCGGTAGGTGAACTGGATCGCCCAGTGGTCGGAGTTGAAGCCCTTCACGATGCTGGCGTCGGTCTTGACCAGTCCCCCGTTGCGCTTGATCGAGAGGCCATAGTCGAGCAGCGAGGTCGGGTTGAACGAGCCGGTCATCGGCATGTCGAAGTTGACCAGGTCGCCGAGCGCGTCGGTGGGCAGCCCGGGGTTCTGGCGGCGCCGGTCGGCGAGGTAGTTGACGTTGAGGTCGCCGCTGACGAACACGTGCTCGGTCTGGCGGAAGAGCCCGAGGATCTCGGCGCGCAGCATCTTCATGTGCTTGCGCAGGCGCGGGATCCGGTTCATGTTCGACAGCTGGGCGTCGCGCGAGGCCCCGGAGATGACGTGGGTGTTGATGTAGCCGAAGACCTTGCCGGTCGAGATCTCGCGCAGCCGCACGGAGTTGATGTAGCGGCTCGGGGTGACCCCCTCCTGCGGCCCGTGCACCTTGACGGTGTGGCCGTCGATGAGGCGGAAGCGGTCGCGGTTCCAGACGATCGGGATCGCCACGCCGCCCTCGAGCGGCATGTACCAGCCCCAGTCCTGCGCCTTGCACAGCCGGATCAGAGACTCGCGGTCCTCGGCGTCGGACATCTCCTGCATGCCGCCCGCGTCGCCCAGGGTCAGGGCGCGCTTCATGTCGTGCAGCGCCTTCACCTTGTTGAGGTCGTGCTTGATGTTGATCGTGAACGTGCGGTACGTCGGCGACGGAAGCGCCCGGGCGACCGGCCGCAGGGAGGCGGCGTCGATCGCCGGGGGCGTCGCGGGCGTCGCCTGGATGGTGGGTACGACGAGGAGCGCGGCGCCCAGCGCGGCCGGGAGCACGAGGCCGAGGATCGACGACGTGACGCGGGACGCGAGGCGAGAAGCCGTGGGGGAAGCCACGGGGACTCCTTCGGTTCGGGAGACAGGGAAGGCTGGTGCGCGAAGATTGGTGCGGGAAGTGCCGCAAGAATCACACCAGTCACACCAGCCCCACAATGGCTTGGCGATAACTACAAACTTGTAGTTATCGCGGCCCCGCCTGAGCGCGTGCCGCCAAAGCCGTTCGCGAGGCCATGAAAGGCCTCGCCGATCAGCTGTAGGTGACCCGCACCGTGTCGGTGACAGGCACGGCCTGGCAGGCCAGCCGGATGCCCTCGGCGAGGTCCTCGTCGTCGAGGACGTCGTTGTGCAGCAGCTTCACGTCGCCCTCGAGCAGCCGCACCGCGCACGCCGAGCACTCCCCCTCGCGACACGAGAAGGGTGCTTTGACGCCTTTCGCCTCGAGGTGGTCGAGCATCTTCGTGCCGGGCTGCCAGTCGTCGAACTCGTGCTTCTCGCCGTCGAGCTCGACCTCGAGCCGCGACGGGCCGCGCGAAGACCCAGCCAGGTCCTCGGCGGCGTCCTGCTCGTCGGTCTCGGCCGCGGCGATCTCGGACTCGGCGACCTCGACGTCGTGGAGGTCGCCGAACGGGTTGCCCCCGAGCGAGACGAACTTCTCCTGGTGGCGCCGCTCGCGCGGGAACCCGAGCTCCTTGAGCGCCCCGATCGTCATCTTCATGAACGGTGCGGGGCCGCACACGAACGCGTCGTACGACGAGTGGCCGGCCGCGAACGCCTTCATCTGCTCGGCGCTGGGCAGCCCCTGCACCGACTCGAGCCAGTGGATGACCTGGAGCCGCTCGGGGTGGGCCGCCGCGAGGGCGGTCAGCTCCCCGGCGAAGATCACCGAGCTCTCGTCGCGGTTGGCGTAGAAGAGCACGACCCGGCCCGAGCCCTGGGCCAGCGCGGTGCGCGTGATCGAGAGGATCGGCGTGATCCCGCTGCCGCCGGCGAAGAGCAGCAGGTCGGCGTTCAGCGAGGCCGGCGTGAAGATGCCGCTCGGCGGCAGCACCCGCATCGTGTCGCCCTGGCGCAGGTGGTCGCAGATCCAGTTGGAGGCGTAGCCGTCGGCGGTGCGCTTGACGGTGATCGTCAGGCGGCCGCTCTCGGCGAAGGTCAGCGGGCTGCTGGAGAGCGAGTAGCAGCGGGCCGCGACGCCGGTCTGGTCGCTCGGGACCGCGACGGTGAGGAACTGCCCGGGCTTGTAGGCGAAGTGGTCGGTCTGCCCGTCGGGCACGTCGAAGCTGATCGAGTGCGCGTCGGCAGTCTCCTCGACGACCTCGGCGACCGTGAGCTCAAAGGTTTCGGTGTCCATGGGGTGTTCAGTAACCGTCCTCGGCGCCGATCGGGATGAGTCCCTCGCGGGCGGCTGTCTCGATGCTGTCGACCAGGCGCGGGCACCCTACGTGGACCGGACGGCCCTCGGGCCGCTGGTCCATGCGCGAGAACTCCGGGCACTGCCGTCGGGCCTCGTCGTTCCACTGGATCGAGGTGTGGTGCTCGCTGTTCTTCTTCACGCCGACCTTGGCCAGGCAGTCCAGGCACGCGACCTCGGTGAGGCGGGCGCGGGTGTAGAGGCGCTGGTCCTCGAGCGTGTCGGGGCTGGTCGGGACGAACGACGCCATCAGGTCCCCGTCATGGCCGAGTCCGGCGCGACATCGTCGGAGGACTCCGGCGAGGACGCGTCCTCCGCGGCCTTGCGGCGGAGGTTCTCGGCGACCTCCTCCTGCCAGTACTCGTTGGCCTTGGTGGTGTCGACCTCGAACTCGAACCGGTCGGTCATCTCGGCCGTCACGTCGGCCTTGTCGACGTAGAACTGCTCGTACCAGCGGCGCAGCTGGTAGACGGGCCCGTCCTCCTCGCAGAGCAGCGGGTTCTGGACCGGCGCCTTGTTGAGCCAGATGTGGACGTCCTGCTCGAACCCCTGCTTGAAGGTGTCCGAGTAGCGCTTCCCGATGTACTGCGCGGTCTCCTCGTCGACGCCCTCGGGCTTCTTGACGACCAAGCCGTACTGGAGCTTGAACGAGTTGTCGCTCGTCGGGATGTGGCAGTTGATCAGGATGACCTCGGTCTCGAAGCCCTTGTAGTCGACCCACAGCCAGTTGATCATGTACGACGGTCCGTAGTAGGACGCCTCGGACTTGAGCACCAGGTCGGCGTCGCCGTAGCCGCTGCCGCCCATGTCGGGCCGGCCCTTCGACTCCATGAACTGGGTGGCGACGTGACCCTCGAAGACGTTGCGGAAGCTGGTCGGGAACGCGAAGTGGATGTAGAAGAAGTGCGCCATGTCCACGACGTTGTCGATGATCTCGCGGCAGTGCGCGGTCGGGACGTCGAGGACCTCCCAGGTCCAGTCGGTGTAGGCGTCGGTGCCGACCCCGGGCAGCTCCGGGGGAAGGATGTCCAGGTCGGGCGCGGAGCCCTCGGCGTCGTGCCAGACCATCACCTGGCCGTTGCGGATCTCCACGGGGTACTTCTGGGTCCGCGCCCGCAGGGGAACCCGGCGCGCGTAGGGGATCGCCTTGCACTTGCCGTCGCCGCCCCAGCGCCAGTCGTGGAACGGGCAGGCGATCTCGTCGCCCTTGACCGTGCCCTGGGTCAGGTCGCCGCCCATGTGGCGGCAGTAGCCGTCGAGCGCGTTGAGCTTGCCCTGCGAGTCCTGCCAGACGACGAGCTTGCCGCCGAAGGCCTCGATGCCGTGCGGCTTGCCGTCGGCGAACGCGCTCTCGAGGCCGAGGCAGTGCCAGCCGCGAGCGAAGCGCTCCGGCGGCTTGCCCTTGTCGAGGAACCTGGTGTCGCTCATCGTGTGCCTCTCACTGTGGCGGACCCAAAACAAGAACAGGTTATAGTTTTTGCCGCCCGGATGAAAGCGCGCTCAGTGCGTATCGGCGCGCGCCGCCTGCAAAGCGCGCTGCTTCGCCACGAAGCGCACTGACATCCTCTGGGTGGTCACAGGTGCCAGTCTGCCGAAGAACCACGTCGCGCGCGCGGTGCGCGGGGTCACCAGCAGCCCGCGGTCGTCATGCACGGCCCGCAGCACCTCCTGGGCGAGGACGTCGGGGTCGTGCGGACGTCGTACGCCCTGGCCCTTGAGGAAGTAGTCGCGGCCGTGGAAGCGCCCCACCGCGCCCTTGTCGAGGATCGGCGTGTCGACCGCCGACGGGCACACCGCGGTGACGCCGACGCCCTTGGCCGCTGCCTCGGAGCGCAGCGCGAGCGACAGCCCGACGACGGCGTGCTTGGTCATCACGTAGCTGGTGAGCAGCCCGGCGGCCATCAGCCCGCCCATCGAGGCGGTGTTGACGATGTGGCCTCCCCATTCACCGGCAGCACCCTGGCGCACCATCTGGGGGTACGCCGCAGCGACGCCGTGCACCACCCCGCGGATGTTGACGTCGATGATCGCGTCCCAGTGGGCCAGCGTGAGCTCCTCGGTCTCGCCGCCGATCGAGATGCCCGCGTTGTTGAACATCAGGTCGAGCCGGCCGGCCCGGGACACCACGTCGTCGACGGCCGCCTGCACGGCGGCCGCGTCGGTGACGTCGAGCCGCAGCGCCCTTGCCGACCCCGGACCGGTGACGCTCTGCGCCGTACGGACCGCTGCGGCCTCGTCGAGGTCGGCGACCACGACGTGGTCGCCCGCGGCCACCAGGGCCCGGCAGAGCGCGGCACCGATGCCCGACCCGCCACCCGTGACGATCGCCTGTCGTCCCGTCGTCGTCCCGTTCATGCGAAGGCCCGCATGACGTGGCCGTGGATGTCGGGATAGCGCTGGAGGTGCGCGCCCCCGTTGAGGTCGAGCACCTCCCCGGTCAGCCACAGCGCACCGGCGATGTAGACCGCGGCGGCGGCGATCTCCTCGGGCAGCCCGGCGCGGCCGAGCGGTGTGTTGGCGAGGTAGTCGTCCTCGATCCCCGCGATGTCCATGGCGGGCGCGGTGAGCGGCGTCAGCACCAGCCCGGGCGAGATCGCGTTGACCCGGACCCGGCGCGGCGCAAGCTCGAGCGCGGCCACCTCGGTGAGCATGGCCAGGCCGGCCTTGGCTGCGCAGTAGGCGCCCATGCCGGTGCCGGGCTGCCGCGCGTTGAGCGACGTGAGCGAGATGACCGCTCCCCCGTCGGCCACCGCCCGGCCGGCGTGCTTGAGCACCAGGAACGCGCCGGTGAGGTTCACGTCGACGACGCGCCGGAACTCCGCCACATCGAGCTCGGTCAGCAGGCCGAGCGTGCTCACCCCCGCACTGTTGACCACGACGTCGACCCGGCCGTGCTCGGCGAGGACGGCAGCGAACAGCGCCTCCACCGAGGCCTCGTCGGTGACGTCCACGCCGTACCCATCTTCTCGGGACCCCTCTTCTCGGGGTAGGTCGGCCACCACCACGGTGCAGCCGTCAGCCTCGAGCGCCGTGGCGATGGCGGCCCCGATGCCGGACGCCCCGCCCACGACGACTGCGACCCGTTGTCCCTGATCCATGGATGCCCCTCTAGTTGACGCGTGTCAAACGAGCCCTTAGCGTGCCGGTCGTCACGTCTCGTGGCAAGAGGTCCCGACGGAAGGTCCGACATGTCCCGACCCACCCAGTCACCGACGGCAGCCGTGATCGGAGCCGGCATCAGCGGACTCACCTCCGGCAAGATGCTCGGCGACTACGGCGTCGACTACACCTGCTTCGAGAGCTCCGACCGGATCGGTGGCAACTGGGCGTTCGGCAACCCCAACGGGCACAGCAGCGCCTACCGCTCGCTGCACATCGACACCTCGAAGCACCGGCTGTCCTTCAAGGACTTCCCGATGCCCGACGACTACCCCGACTTCCCTCACCACACCCAGATCAAGGCCTACCTCGAGTCGTACGCCGAGGCGTTCGACCTCAAGGACCGGATCGAGTTCCGCAACGGCGTGGTGAGCGCCAAGCGGCTTCCCGAGGGCGGCTGGGAGCTCCTCGACCAGGCCGGGGCGACGCGCCACTTCGACCTGCTGGTCGTGGCCAACGGCCACCACTGGGACCCGCGGATGGCCGACTTCCCCGGTGAGTTCACCGGCGACTCGATCCACTCCCACCACTACATCGACCCCAAGGACCCCCTCGACTTCACCCACCAGCGGATCCTCGTCGTCGGCCTGGGCAACAGCGCCGCCGACATCGCGGTGGAGCTCTCGAGCCGCTCGCTGCAGAACGAGGTCACGCTCTCCACCCGGTCGAGTGCGTGGATCGTGCCGAAGTACACCGGCGGGCTGCCGGCCGACAAGTACTACGTGACCACGCCGTACCTCCCCCTGGCCTGGCAGCGGAAGTTCCTTCAGAAGATGCAGTTCATGGCCGGGTCCAACCCCGAGCTCTACGGCCTCCCGGCGCCCAACCACAAGTTCTTCGAGGCCCACCCCACGCAGTCGGTGGAGCTGCCGCTGCGGCTGGGCTCGGGCGACATCACGCCCAAGGGCAACGTGTCGCGCCTCGACGGCCGAACGGTGCACTTCGAGGACGGCACCAGCAGCGACTTCGACGTGATCGTCTACGCCACCGGCTACAACATCACATTCCCGTTCTTCGACCCCGACTTCATCTCCGCCCCCGACAACCAGATCCCGTTGTTCAAGCGGATGTTCAAGCCGGGGATGGACGACCTGGTCTTCATGGGCTTCGCGCAGGCCACGCCGACGCTCTTCCCGTTCGTCGAGAGCCAGGCCCGGCTGCTGGCCGCCTACGCCACCGGTCACTACCGCCTTCCCCCGCTCGACGAGATGGAGCGGGTGATCGTCGAGGACCAGCAGAAGTACACCGGCCACGTCCTCGACCGGCCGCGGCACACCCAGCAGGTCGACTACTTCATCTACGAGCACGACCTGCGCGCCAAGGAGATCCCGGCCGGCCGCAAGCGCGCGCAGCAGTACGGCGTGCCGGCGCCGGCGGGGCGCGCCGGATGATCAGCGCGGCCCGCGGCGACGCACGTCGTACCGCCCTGCTCGAGTCGCTCGACGAGATCCTGCGCGAGCAGAACCTCGCAGACAGCAGCCTCGACTCGATCAACATCGCCGAGATCTCCCGGCGCGCGGGGGTGACCCGGTCGGCGTTCTACTTCTACTTCGAGAACAAGCAGGCGGCCGTCGCGGCGCTGATGGAGGAGATGTACGACCAGGCGTTCGTCGCGACCGGCGAGCTTTCCGGCGACGCCACGCCCGCGGGCAACATCTCGGCCACCATCATCGGGCTGTTCGACGCGTGGGAGAGGCACCAGCACGTGTTCCGCGCGATGCTCGACGCCCGCGCGACCAGCCCCGCCGTCCGCGAGCTCTGGGACAGCGACCGGCAGTCGTTCGTCGGCCCGGTGGCGGAGATGATCGGGGCCGAGCGGGCCGCCGGCCGCGCGCCCGGTGGCGTCGACGCCACCAGCGTGGCCACGGTGCTGCTCGAGCTCAACGACCGGATGCTCGAGCGGCTCGCCCTCAGCGGCGGGACCGCACGCCCCCAGCTCCAGGAGGCGGTCATCGAGATCTGGCTCCGCACGATCTACGGAAGGACCGACCAGTGAACGACCCCTCACTGACGGACGCAGCAGTGGGCGTCCACACCACGGTGCGTTTCGACTCCCAGGGCACGGCCTGCGACGCCTGGCACTTCCCCGGTGAGGGCGACGCGCTCGCCACCGCCGCGGGTCGGCCGGTCGTCGTGATGGCGCACGGCCTGGCCGGCACCAAGGACTCCGGGCTGGAGCCGTTCGCCCGGCGCCTCGCAGGGGCCGGGCTCGACGTCCTCGCCTTTGACTACCGGGGCTTCGGCGCGAGCGACGGGAGCCCGCGGCAGCAGGTGTCGCTGGCCGGCCAGCTCGAGGACTACCGCGCCGCGATGACCGCCGCCGCGGCACTGCCCGGCGTGGACCCGAGCCGGATCGTGCTCTGGGGGGTCTCCCTCGCCGGTGGCCACGTGCTCGCGGCCGCGGCCGGGCGCGACGACGTCGCGGCCGTGGTGTCGCTGACCCCACTGGTCGACGGCCTCGCCGCCGGGCGGCACGCCCTGGCCTCGCACAAGCCGTCGGCGATGCTGCGCTCGACGATGGCCGGCGTACGCAGCAAGGTCGCGGCCGGGCGCGGCAAGGCGCCGGTGATGATGCCGGTCGTCGGGAAGCCCGGCGACACGGCCGCACTGACGCTCGACGGGCTGTACGACGACTACCTGGCGCTGGCCGGGCCCACCTGGGTCAACGAGATCGACGCGTCGGTCGGCCTCGAGCTCGGCGGGCACCGCCCCGGCAAGCTGGCCAAGCAGGTGGCCTGCCCGCTGCTCGTGCAGATCGCCGACTTCGACCGCAGCGCTCCCCCGCAGGCCGCCGCCAAGGCGGCGTTCAAGGGGCGCGCCGAGGTCCGGCACTACCCGTGCGACCACTTCGACGTCTGGCCGGGCAAGGAGTGGTTCGAGGCCGCGGTCACGCACCAGGTGCGGTTCCTGACCCGTCACCTCTCGCCCACTGGCTGATGGTGGACCAAAACGAGAACACGTTCTAGTCTGAGCGCCATGCAGGTCTCACTCAACCCGGACCAGATCCGACTGCGCGAAGAGCTCCAGCAGTACTTCGCCGACCTCGTCACCCCCGAGCGCAAGGCCGGGCTCGCCTCGGCGACCGGCGAGTTCGGCGACTCGACGGTCTACAAGGAGGTCATCCAGCAGGTCGGAGCCGACGGCTGGCTCGGGATCGGGTGGCCCGAGGAGTACGGCGGCCAGAACCGCTCGATGATCGAGCAGCTGATCTTCACCGACGCGGCCGCGGTGGCCGGCGTACCGATCCCCTACCTGACGCTCAACACCGTCGGGCCGACGATCATGCGCTACGGCACCGAGGAGCAGAAGGAGTACTTCCTTCCGCGGATCCTCAAGGGGGAGCTGCACTTCTCGATCGGCTACTCCGAGCCCGGCTCCGGCACCGACCTCGCGTCGCTCAAGACCAAGGCGGTCCGTGAGGGCGACGAGTGGGTGATCAACGGCCAGAAGATGTGGACGTCGCTGATCCAGTACGCCGACTGGCTGTGGCTCGCGTGCCGCACCGACCCGGACCTGCCGCGCCACAAGGGCCTGTCGATGATCCTGGTGCCGGCCGACGCCCCCGGAGTCTCCTTCACGCCTGTGCACACGGTCGCCGGCGTCGGCACCAGTGCGACGTACTACGAGGACGTGCGGGTCCCCGCCGCCAACCTCGTCGGCGAGCTCAACGGCGGCTGGTCACTGATGACCAACCAGCTCAACCACGAGCGGGTCGCGCTGACGTCGTCCGCGCCGCTGGTGCACTCGCTCAAGCTGGTGCGCGAGTGGGCGCAGCAGACCAAGAACCCCGACGGCCAGCGCGTGATCGACTCCGAGTGGGTGCAGATCGCCCTCGGCCGCGCGCACGCCCGGATCGAGGCGCTCAGCCTCATCAACTGGAAGCTCGCCGCCGACGCCGACGCCGGCGTCGCGCTCTCCCCCGCCGAGGCGTCGGCGACCAAGATCTACGGCTCCGAGCTGGCCACCGAGGTCTACCGCGCGCTGATGGAGGTCGTCGGCCCCAACGCGGGCATCACCGGCGCCTCCGACGGCGCCGTGCTGGCCGGCCGCCTCGAGCGCTACTTCCGCTCCGCCCTGGTCATGACCTTCGGCGGCGGCACCAACGAGATCCAGCGCGACATCATCGGCTACGTCGGCCTCGGCCTGCCCGCCGCCAAGCGCTGACTCCCCTCGAACCGAGAGGCAACACCATGGACTTCACCTTCACCTCCGAGCAGGACGAGGCGGCCGCGCTCGCGGCGGAGATCCTCGCCGACCGCACCACCAACGACCGGCTCAAGGAGGTCGAGCAGGGCGGCGACCGCTTCGACCGGGAGCTGTGGCGCGAGCTGGCCTCGGCCGGGCTGCTGTCGCTGGCCGTGCCCGAGGAGTACGACGGCGCCGGGCTCGGCCTGATCGAGCTCGCGCGGGTGCTGGTCGAGGTGGGCCGCACCGTCGCACCCGTCCCGCTGGCCGTCCACGGCGCCGCGGCGCTGCTGCTGGCGGAGCTCGGCACCGACGCGCAGAAGCAGCAGTGGCTGCCCGGCGCCGCGTCTGGCGAGGGCGTGCTGACGGCGGCCGTCGCCGAGGAGCGGGTGCACCTGCCGGCCCGTCCGAGCACCGGCGCGGTGTCTGACGGTGACGCCTGGACCATCTCCGGATCCAAGGCGATCGTGCGCGCCGGGCTGGCCGCGTCGGTCATCCTCGTGACCGCCACGACTCCCGACGGCGTCGGCGTGTTCCTCGTCGAGCCCGGCACCGACGGGGTCGAGCTGGTCGAGCAGCACACGAGCGACGGCGACGCGGTCGCCCGGCTGGACCTCACCGGTGCGCGTGGCTCGCTGCTGGGGGCGACCGACGGCGAGGCCGCCCTGCGTCTGGGGCAGCTGCTGACCGTGTGCTCGGCCGCCGAGCAGCTCGGGGTGACCGAAGGCGCGCTCAAGCTGACGGCGTCGTACGCGAAGGTCCGCGAGCAGTTCGGCCGCCCAATCGGCACCTTCCAGGCGGTTTCGCAGCGCCTGGCCGACGGCTACATCGACGTGCTCGCCCAGCGCCTCACCCTCTGGGCGGCCGTGTGGCGCCTCTCCGAGGGGCTCCCGGCCGAGACCGAGGTGGCCACCGCCAAGCTGTGGGCCGCCGACGCGGGCCACCGCCTGGCGCACACCACCATCCACGTCCACGGCGGGGTCGGCATCGACCTCGACGGCGAGGCGCACCGCTACTTCACCTCCGCCAAGCGCTTCGAGTTCCTCTTCGGTGGCGCCACCGAGCAGGCCCTCACCATCGGCCGCGCGCTCGCTGCTGAGCCTGCATGAGCGACGACGCGCTGACGGTCCGCAACCAGCTGCTGGCCAGGCGGGGCGAGACGCACCCGGGGCTGCTGTTCGAGGACCGGTCGTGGACGTGGGACGAGGTCGTGCACGAGTCGTGCGTGCGCTCCGCGGTGCTGAGCGAGCTGCTGCCCGCCGGCCGGCCGCCGCACGTCGGGGTGCTGCTCGACAACACCCCTGAGTTCAGCCTCCTGCTCGGCGGTGCCGCGCTCGGTGGGCAGGTCGTGGTCGGGCTCAACACCACGCGCCGCGGCGCCGCGCTCGCCGACGACGTCGCCCGCTCCGACTGCCAGCTGGTCGTCACGGACGCGACGTACGCGCCGCTCGTCGACGACCTCTCGGTCCCCGTGCTGCGCACCGACTCCGACGAGTGGGCCGGCCTGCTGGCCGCGCACGCCGATGCGGGCGTGCCCGACACCGAGGTCGGCCAGGACGACCTGATGATGCTGATCTTCACCTCCGGCACGTCGGGCAACCCCAAGGCCGTCAACATCACCCAGGTCAAGGTCGCGTTCCCGGGACTGTTCCTCTCCGACCGCTTCGGGCTGGGCCCGCAGCACACGGCCTACCTGTCGATGCCGATGTTCCACTCCAACGCGATCATGGCCGGCTGGGGCCCGGCGCTCGCGTCCGGCACCACGATCGCGCTGGCGCCGAAGTTCAGCGCCTCCGGCTTCCTCGCCGACGTCCGGCGGTACGGCGCGACGTACGCCAACTACGTCGGCAAGCCGCTGGCCTACATCATGGCCACCCCCGAGCAGCCCGACGACGCCGACAACCCGTTGCAGATCGTCTTCGGCAACGAAGCCAACGAGCGCGACATCGAGGCCTTCGGGCGTCGCTTCGGCTGCCTGGTCGTCGACTCCTACTCCTCCACCGAGAACGCCGTGGTCGTGCAGCGGGTTCCCGAGATGCCGCCCGGCAGCCTGGGCATGCCGCTCGACGGGGTGAAGGTGCTCAACGCCGACACCATGGCCGAGACCCCCGACGCGGTCTTCGGCCCCAACGGCGAGCTGCTCAACGCCGACGAGGCGACCGGCGAGCTGGTCAACACCCAGGGTGCGGGCGCGTTCGCCGGCTACTACAAGGACCCCGACGCCGAGCAGGAGCGGATGCGCGCCGGGATGTACTGGTCGGGCGACCTCGCCTACCGCGACTGCGACGGCTTCGTCTACTTCGCCGGCCGCACCGCCGACTGGCTGCGCGTCGACGGGGAGAACCTCGCCGCCGCCCCGATCGAGCGGATCCTGCTGCGCCACCCCGCGATCTCCGAGGCCGCGGTCTACGCCGTACCCGACGAGTCCGTCGGCGACCAGGTGATGGCCGCCATCGACCTACGCGCGCCGCTGACGGCCGAGGACCTCGAGGCGTTCCTCGCCGAGCAGCAGGACCTCTCCCCCAAGGCCTGGCCGCGCTACGTCCGCATCGTCGACGCTCTCCCCCGCACCGCCACCAACAAGGTGCTCAAGCGCCACCTCGCCGCCGACGGCTCAGGCCAGGCGACCTGGACGCGCGACGCGCGGGGTACGTCGTACCGCTGACTGTCTTGCGCGGGGTGCTGCGGCCCGCGCGCATAGCGTCCCGGGCCTCGCCGTCAAGATTCGACCGGTCGTGTGCCCCACCGAGCGCCCCAGCGCACTCTCACTGGGTGTGTCCCTATTGACCGCCGCGCGCCGGGCAGCGCCTTTACCGGATCTAGCAGATGAGTGTGCGTTCGCAGTCGCACGGATCAACGAGCCCTCAAGGGAGGCCTCATCTAGACCGCCTGAACCAACTGTCGCACGGGCCTTGATGGCTCCCAGTCGTAGCCCTTACGGTGCCTGACTAGCACTTCTCGGGCCTTGTGTGCCAGGTTTGGGGGGAAGCTATGCGTCGGTCAATGCTGGTCATCGGCTCTGTTGTCTCGGCATGCTTGTCATTGTCCGGCTTGTCGCAGGCTCAAGCGGCCACGGGCGCCTACACCGCGACGGTGACCACCCCGGTGCCGACCCCCATCGACTTGGGCACCCTCGGCGGCACGTCCAGCTTCGCCTTTGGGGTGTCGGGTGACGTCGTGGTCGGCTACTCGTACACCGCTTCCGGCCAGGCCCATGCGTTCGCCTACGACCTGGACACCGGCGGCCCCATGGTTGATTTGGGCACCCTCGGCGGCACGGACAGCTTCGCCGAAGGGGTGTCGGGTGACGTCGTGGTCGGCTACTCGACCACCGCTTCCGGCCAGAGCCATGCGTTCGCCTACGACCTGGGCACCGGCGGCCCCATGGTTGATTTGGGCACCCTCGGGGGCACGACCAGCTCCGCCAAAGGGGTGTCCGGTGACGTCGTGGTCGGCTACTCGACCACCGCTTCCGGCCAGAGCCATGCGTTCGCCTACGACCTGGGCACCGGCGGCCCCATGGTTGATTTGGGCACCCTCGGCGGCACGGACAGCTTCGCCGAAGGGGTGTCCGGTGACGTCGTGGTCGGCTACTCGACCACCGCTTCCGGCCAGAGCCATGCGTTCGCCTACGACCTGGGCACCGGCGGCCCCATGGTTGATTTGGGCACCCTCGGCGGCACGGACAGCTTCGCCGAAGGGGTGTCCGGTGACGTCGTGGTGGGCTCCTTTATCGTCTCCGGCCAGTTCCATGCGTTCGCCTACGACCTGGGCACCGGCGGCCCCATGACCGACCTGGGCACCCTCGGCGGCACGTTCGGCGTCGCCAACGAAGCGTCGGGGGGCATCGTCGTCGGCTACTCGGACACCGCCGCCTCCAGCCAGCGCCATGCGTTCGTCTACGACCTGGGCACCGGCGGCCCCATGACCGACCTGGGCACCCT
>NZ_FNIC01000001.1:381202-738793 GCF_900103935.1 Nocardioides szechwanensis | reverse complement strand
GCGTTCGTCTACGACCTGGGCACCGGCGGCCCCATGACCGACCTGGGCACCCTCGGCGGCACGACCAGTTCCGCCCATGGGGTGTCGGGTGACCTCGTGGTCGGCTACTCGACCACCGTCTCCGGCCAAAACCACGCCACTGTGTGGCGGCTCGGAGTGACCCCCGTGGCGGACCTGGCGGTGGCCAAGTCCGTGGACCGGCCGCTGGGCGAGCCGGGTCAGATCGTGGCGTACACGCTGCGGGTCACCAACGCCGGGCCCACCGCGGCCGGGTCGGTGACCTTGACCGACTCGCTCCCGGCTGGTCTGTCGTTCCACTCCGCCCCCGGGTGTGGTCACGCCGGCCAGACGGTGACCTGTGACCTGGGCACCGTCCCGGCCGCCGGTGAGGTGAGCGTGATCATCCGGGCGGTGGTCGACCCGGTCGCGCAAGGGGCCTCGCACAGCCACCAGCTCGAGGTGACGAAGCTCGAGTCCCACCTGTCCATCCCAGCCGGACAGACCGAGACCGCGACCACGACCTGCCCCATCGGGTACAACGCCGTGGACGGGTCCGTGCGCGTCGACCACGTCGACCAGGACACCGGCACCCTCGCGAATGTGATCGTGCTGGCCTCGAAGGCCACCGCCGACGGGCACGGCTGGACCGGCACCGTGCGCAACACCAGCACTGGAACGGCCCAGGTCAAGGTCAACACCGTGTGCCTGTCACCGACCACCACCTCCGGGGAGTCCCACACCCACGACGTGAACCTCGGCGGGTTCGTCACCGCCGAGAACGTCACCGGCACCCACACCCTGACCTGCCCCACCGGGGTCCCGGTCGCACCCGGGTTCGCGTTCGA
Organism: Nocardioides szechwanensis; assembly: GCF_900103935.1. Taxonomy (GTDB): domain Bacteria; phylum Actinomycetota; class Actinomycetes; order Propionibacteriales; family Nocardioidaceae; genus Nocardioides; species Nocardioides szechwanensis. The sequence goes on along the minus strand of NZ_FNIC01000001.1, from coordinate 737,948 downwards.
CTCCGGCCCCGGCCCCGTGTCCACGCAGCGGGCCGGCACCGGATGGGGCTTCGACGTCGGCACCGGGGTCGCGGACCTGTCTATCCGGTGCCTGTCCACCCGACTCGGTAGCACCGGTGGGCACAGCCACGACCTGGTGACCACCCACCTGACGGGCACCGCGAGCGTGCCAGCCGGTGGGACCGTGGAGCGGGCGTTGACCTGCCCGGTCGGGTTCAAGGGCATCACCGCCTGGGCCACCCTCGACGCCGGGCTGGTGCCGTTGGGCACCGACCCCCAGCCGATCACCCGGCTGTTCCGGTTCTACAACCCCACCAGCAGCGACCTGACCGCCGACTACGGACTGGGCTGTCTCGGGTTGCGTACCGGCAACGGCACCCTCACCAACACCGCCACCGTCACCGCCGCCACCCCCGACCCCGACCTGACCAACAACACCGACACCGCCACCATGGCGGTCACCCTTACCGGGGTCCACATCACCAGCCCACGCGTTCGGATCGTCAGCACCGGGAACCGGACGAGCGTCAAGACGCACCTGGCCAGCACCCGGACCCGCCTGGTCACCATCAAGCTCGTCGCGCTAGGACCCCTCGCTGGCACCAGCCTGGGCCGCGGTGACGTCCTGGCCCGCACCACCACCCGGCTCACCACCGGCGCCCACCCGGTCCGGCTCTCCGCCACCCGGGCCGGCACCCCCGTGCTGCGCCGACACCAGGTGCACACCGCGAAGCTCGTGGTCATCACCCCCGCCGGGGTCCGCACCACCCGTGAGGTCACCATCAAGTAGCCACCAGCCACCCACTCCTCCGCCCACCGCGACGGGGCGCGCCTCGAACCGCACGACCGCATCCGGGAACTTGGCGACGCCTCGGTCCCGTTCCGCTACGACACCCACGCGTTGTTCTTCTCCGAGGACGCCATCTCGTTAGAGAACGAGCTCCACAAGGCGTTCGCGGACCGGCGGGTGAACTTCGTCAACGAGCGGCGCGAGTTCTTTTCGCTACCCCGGCGCAGGTGCGGGCGCTGCTGCTCGAGAAGGTCGGGACTGTTGGAGTTCAGCGACGACTTCGAGGCGCTGGAATACCACCAGAGTCGGGGACGCTGGCCCAACCCTGTGTGACACAGCCCCCTTCGCGTAGAGGTGTGAGAACGACGCGCGACAACGGCCGCAGCAGATGTCGCTGGAACGCCCTGACATGGCGATGAGGGTGCAATCACGGACGCATGGGTCAACCTTCCCGCAACAGCGAATCTCGTCTAGACCGGCTGACGTCTGGTGTCGCAATCGGCCCCTATGGCTTCCTTGTGTGTCTTACTGGTGCCCAGTTAGCACCTCTCGGGCCTTGTGCGCTAGGTCTTGAGGGGGGAACTGATGCGTCGGTCAATGCTGGTCATCGGATTTGTTGTCTTGTCATGCTTGTCCGCGGTACCGCCGGCTCAAGCGGCCACGGCCGCCTACACCGCGACGGTGATCACGCCGGCGCCGCCCGCCAAACCGTTCACGGTGATCGACCCGACGTCTTTCTCAGGCTGGGACGTCTCCATGACGCCCCGCGCCCTGTACCGCGTCTACCACGCCAGGCCACGGCTCACGGTCGCCTGCAACCTCCAGGCAACCGGGGCGTTCTGCGGTCCCACGCGAACGGTCGTGGACTCCAGCGGCACCGACTTCAAGAGCCAGGGCAACTCCGGAACCCACATCATCGAGGCGAGCGGACGTCTCTACACTTGGGGAACACGCGTGCTCGACGCGTCTGCCGGTGTCGTCTGCATCGACACGAACCTCCCGGACACGACCCCCAACCCCTTCTGCGGCTACACGAAGATGACCGGAACCGGCGGGGCCGCCGTCAACGGCATCTACGGCACCGTCAGCAACCCCGTCCAGGTCGGCTCGAAGTGGTACGCCTTCAACTATGTCGCCGGCGCACCGTCCAGCTCCGCGACCGGGGCGAACACACTGCTCTGCTTCGACTTCGCCACCCTGGCCGCCTGCCCCGCCTCACCGATCTCCCTGGGAATCGCGGGCACCTTCCAACCGCCGTGGGGGGCCTCGTACGGGGCACCGGCGATCGCGCAGATCGGCGGAAATATCATCATCTCCTACATCACCTCGGCGGCCGCGATCACCTGCTGGGACCCGGCTACCGGCGCGGTGTGCGCAGGGTCCTGGCCAGTCGCCAACGCGCGAGCCAACGGCTACCGCGGCGCACCCTTCCCCGTCCTCGACACCGCGGGCGCCACCCGAGGGTTCTGCCTGGCCACCGGCAACCCGGCGGACTGCTACAACGTGACAGGTGGGGCACTGGCGATTCCTTTCGGCCTCACCTCGACTCTGCGGGAGAACCACAGGTTCAACGGCCCCGCCGTCATTCTTGGTGACCGCGTCTACCTCGCGAACGACGTCTACTCGAAAGTGCAGTGCTACGACTTCGGCTCCGCTGCGCCGTGCCCGAGCTTCCCGCGCCCGATAACCAGCATCTACACGGTCAACGCCGATCCGGCTCGGCCCTCGTGTCTTTGGGTCGTCAGCAACGTCGGGGTGGGCGGCAGCTCCGCGGTCACCCCCATGGACGCGTTCACCGGCAAGGAGTGCGACAGCGGCAGCATCCGCGTGCTCGCCTCCCCGGTGATCTCGCCTGCCGCCCAGTGCGTCCCGGACTCCTACACCCAACTGGCGATCCTCTCGCCCGATCGGACGACCTACACAGACGGCGCCGTCGCCTTCCTCGACGGCAACGGAGCACCCATCACGTCCATCGCCGACCGGCCCATCGGCGCAGACGGCACGGTCGACCTCACTGGCCTGAACCTCAACACCGCCGCCGGACTGCCCCAGTTCCTCATCACCTTGAACCATCCGACAACCACAACTCCGACGGCCGTCACCACAGAGCTGTCCTGGAACGGCGCCGACGCCCCGGAGTGCAACCCACCCGCACCACCGCCTGCCGCGGACCTCTCGCTCACCAAGAACGTCGACGTCAGCACCGCCGCCGCCGGGCAGACGGTGACCTACACCCTCACCGTCCACAACGCCGGCCCCGCCGACTCCCACGACGTCACCATCACCGATGCGCTACCCGCGGGCCTCACCTGGTCATCGAGCTCGCCCGGGTGCACCGGCACCACCACCGTGACATGCCAACTCAACACGGTGCCGTCGGGTGCCAGTCGCAGCGTCGTCATCCAGGCCACCGTCACGCCCCCACCCCCGCCCCCGCCCCCCACGACCGGCCCGACCGACCCGACCCTGACCCACCAGCTCGACGCCACCAAGGTCGAGGCCCACCTCTCCGTCGTCGGCCCCTCGACCGCCACACAGTCGGCGACCTGCCCGGACGGCTACCTCGCCACCGACGGCACCGTCCGCATCGACCACGTCGACGGCGGCACCCTGTCCGACGTCTCGGTCGTGTCCAGCGCCGCAACCCCGGACGGCACGGGATGGGCCGGCACCCTGACCAGTACCGCCACCGGCCAGGTCCAGGCAAAGGTCATCGTCGTGTGCCTCACCGACCACACCACGGCCACCCAGGGCCACGATCACGCCCTGACCGTCTCGGACCCGCTCCTCGAGTTCACCACCTGGTCGGGGCCCGGCGCCGAGACACAGCCGCTGAACTGTCCTGCCGGGGAGGTGGCCATCGCACCTTCCTACACCGACCTCACGGGGGCGCGGGTGACCTCGAACGAGCCGACCACGACGGGCTGGCAGTTCGGCGTCACCGCCCACGGACCGGGCGGGGGAACCTTTTCGATCCGCTGCCTGAGGTCCACGACAGCCAACGCGGCCGGGCACCACCACGCCCTGCGCCTGATCGAGCTCGAGGACACCCTCACCGTGGACGCCGGCTCCGGAACCGAGTCCGCCCTGACCTGCGCGGACCAGGCCAAGGGCATCGTGGCCGACTACACGTCGATGGCACTGTCGCTGGGGACCGACCCGCAGCCGAAGACACGCCTCTTCCGCTTCCACAACCCGACCTCCGAAGAGCTGGACGCCGGCATCGGCCTGCTGTGCCTCGAGGTGCGCACCGGCGGAGCCACGACGAACTCTCCCGTGACCACCCCCACGGAGCCGACCTCCGTCACGGTCACCAACGAGGCGCGCGTCACCGCCTCAACGAACGACCCGTCGCCGGGCGACAACACCGCGACCGCGTCCTTCACCGCCACCTCTGGCCCTGCCCCGGTCGTGCTACTTGCGCGGGCGGCGACGGTGACCACCACGAGGGCGGGCGACACGGTGGTCTCCGTGCGGGTGCGCTGCAACGCCAGGTGCGCCTTCTCGGCGCGGTTGCTCGCCCTCGCCAACGCCGGGTCCCGGATCCACCTGGGCGACGTCCTGGCCCGTGGTCGCGACCGGTCACGAGCGGGGACCACGATCACCGTACGCCTGCGGGCAACCCACGGGGCCGGCCGGCTCCTGCGCAAGGATCGGATCCACCGAGCCCGACTGGTCGTCACGCTCGCGGACGGGACTCGGCTGAGCCGGAACGTTCGCCTGCGCTGACTCAAAGCCGCAGCCATGTCGCGGTGACGTCGGGGACCGCGGGTACGTCGAACTCACTGGGTCGCAGTCCGAAGGGGTGCGCGTGAGCCGCCTCCTGGCCATGGGCAACATGAACCATCCGCACATGGCATTCCGCGCGGTTCGCGACCGGGGGTGGTCAAGCTGCGACCGCGACAGGACGCCGGCGGGCTTGTTCTCGTGACAGGTGGCGCAGCGTCGTGGCGATGCACGCGAGCTGAAGCCAGCCGGTCGCCGACGAGGTGGTGTTCTCGAACGACTTCGCCAGGCGGCGGGAGCGTCCGAGGCGGCCGTTGGCGACCTCGACGCGCCAGGCGTGTCGGATGGGGCGGAAGACCGGCTGCTTGTCGTCCCACCCGACCCGGCGGACCTCGACGTCGTGGTCTCGGCCGAGTGCGCGGGCCGCGGTCGCGGTGACGCCCCGGTCCACCAGGACCAGCTCGAGCCGGCCGGTGACGCCTTGCTGGGTCAGGTGCTCCAGCATCAACTCGCTGGCCCGGTTCTCGTGCGTGGAGGCGGGCACGACCAGCGCACCCACCGGGAGACCGGTCACATCGACCGCGACCACACGCTTCGCGCCCTTGGTGCGGCCGTAGGGGCCGCCGCGGTCATGGAAGGTGAACCCACCGTTCGAGGCGCCGCGGGCCAGGTGGGTGTCGATGACGATCATCGAGGGCGCCGCCTCCGCCCTCCCATCCTCTTGGCGTGCCGCCGCGTGCAACACCGTCAGGACCTGCGCCCAGGTGCCGTTGCGTGACCAGCGGCGGAACTGCGACCAGACCCGGGTCCACGGCCCGAACGACGCCGGGAGGTAGCGCCACTGGCAGCCTGTCTGGGCGATGTACAGCATCGCGTCCACCACACTCCGGAGGTCCTTGGCATGCTTGCGGCCGCGCTTGCCCGGCGCGCTGAACACCGGCCCCAGCAGGTCCCACTGGTCATCGGTCAGGTCACTTGGGTACGTCACGCCCCGCACGGTGACCACGCGAACCGTCCGTGCAATAGGGACACACCCAGTCAGACACACGACCCGTCGAGGGTGGTCATGTCGCGAACGTAGCTCGGCCTGCTGAGGTGGTTTCGAGGCTCGCTGCGCTCGCACCTCAACCACCGTAGGGGTCAGCGGGCGAGCAGCTGACCGATGCCGTTGGTGAGCTTGACGACGTAGAAGCCCGAGTTGCCGTCGGTGTACCAGACGGAGCGACCCTTCACGTCCCACGCGGGCTGGGACAGGGCATTGGCTCCCGCTTTCAGCGGCGCAGCGCTGTCGACCGGCCGGTTGAAGTAGCCGATCTCCTTGGGGTGCGTGAGGTCGCGGATGTCGAAGAGGCGCAAGCCGGAGGCGATCATCGAGCAGCCCACGATGCGGGGGTTCTGCTGGTAGGGCGCCGAGCAGTAGTGCGCCGCGTAGCCACCCACCGGGCTGCTGGCCCCGGGGTCGTTGAACGCTGCCCGGCGACTGGCGGGCTGGTGGACCTGGAGCCGAAGGTTGGAGATCACCCGGGGCCGCCGCGGGTCGGTCACGTCGATGATCCGGGCAGCGCCGACCGCGGCGTCGGCGAAGCTGGTGGGGCCGAAGTTGGCGAACTCGTCGACCTGGAGGACATAGCTGCGCCCGGCGCGCCGGAACGGCTGCGCCACCTGGGGGATCGAGCCCTCGCGCCACGTCAGGTCCGAAAGGACGCGGATGGAGGGGTCGGCCTCGCGGGCCTGGACCTCGCTCACGTCGATGACCCGCAGCCCCTCGCCGGGGAAGGTGCCGTCGGAGATGTCGTTGCTGATGTTGGAGGCATACATCGTGCGCCCGTCGGGCGAGAAGCGCAGGCCGTGGAAGTTGACGCCGTCCTGCCGGAAGACCTGCCGCGGGGACCGCGGGCTGCTCACGTCGATGGCCACGAGCGTCTGGCCGACCGAGCTGGCCGCCCAGTAGGTCTTCCCGTCAGGCGACCAGCCGCTCTCGTGCCCCAGGACCGCACTGGGCGTGGCCGACAGCAGCTTCGGCTGGCGGCAGTCGTCACGGATGTCGTAGATCTCCAGGATGCCCACGTTGGTCGTGGCGTTGCCGAGCACGCCGGCAAGCAGCCCCCGCCGGGGCTCGACGAGCAGCGACTCGTGTGGGCTGAGCATCGCGGGCGTCTTGAGGGTGGCGGTCGTGCGCGGCCGCGCCGGGTCGCTCATGTCCAGCACGATGACGCCGAAGCCCGACCTGACCTGGAACAAGGAGTCGAGAGGGAAGGTGCGGGTCGAGTCGTAGTAGGCGCAGGTGTGCCCGCGGCGGTCGGTGTAGCGCAGGGTCTTGAAGCCGCCCGTGCCGCCATGGTGCGCCACGAGCCGGGTGTTGCACTGGTAACCCCGCTTGACCCGGCCGGAGTCGTAGTCGCGCTGCGGCACCCGGCCCTGGACGTCGGTCTCGGGACGCGCCCCGGGGCCGCACTTCGCCTCGGGCACGGCGGAGGGGAACGACGAGCCCTCCGCACTGAGGATCCCCGAAACGGTGAGACCGGCCCCGGCGCTCGCGAGGCTGACGGCGACGACGAGCAGTCGTCGTAGGGCAGAACGGCGCGGATGTGTGTCGGTCATCACCATGTGAGTGTCAACGACGCTGCCGCCGTACGGCTACCTTCAGCCGCTGATCTTGTCCAGCCTGCGGACGGTCTCCTCGAACTCGGAGACCAGGTCGGCCATCACGTCGGCCACCGGGCGCACCTCGTTCATCCGGCCGACGATCTGACCGATCGGCATCGAGATGACGTCGGGGTCGTTGGCCGCGCTGATCCGGTTGTGCGCCCCTGCTACGAGCAGGTTCTGCAGGGGCATCGGCAGCGGCTGCGGAGCACCCTCCTCGGCCCAGGCCTCGGTCCACTTGGTCTTGAGCAGCCTGGCCGGCTTGCCGGTGTAGACCCGCGTGCGCACCGTGTCGCTGCTGGTGGCGCGCGTGAAGGCCGTCTCCCAGGCCTCGCTGTTGGCGGCACCCATCAGCTGGTACTCCTGCGTACCGAGCCAGATCGAGCCCATCCACGCGCCCTGCGAGCCGAGCGCGAGCGACGCCGCGATCTGGCGCCCGGAGCCGATGCCGCCGGCACCGAGGACGGGTACGTCGGGCCCAACGGCGTCAACGATGTCGGGCTGGAGCACCATGCTGGCCACCTCGCCGGTGTGGCCGCCGGCCTCGTAGCCCTGCGCGACGATGATGTCGACGCCGTTGGCGACGTGGCTCAGCGCGTGCTTGGCGGCGCCGGCGAGCGCGGCGACCTTGATGCCGTGCTCGTGGCACTTCTCGATCACGTCGACCGGCGGGGAGCCGAGCGCGTTGGCGATCAGCACCGGGCGGTGCTGGAGCGCGACGTCGAGGTGCGAGCGGGCCACGGAGTGCAGCCAGCCGAGCACGCCCTCGCGGCCCTCACCCTCGGGCAGCGGCGGGACGCCGAGCCTGAGCAGCGTCTCGTCGACGAACTTCCTGTGCTCCTCCGGGATCATCGCGCCCAGGTCGAGCGAGGTGCCCTCGGTGGGGATCTTCATCGGCATCACGATGTCGACGCCGTAGGGCTTGCCGTCGGTGTTGTCGTCGAGCCAGGTCAGGGTCTTCTCGAGCTCGGCGGCGTCGTTGAAGCGCACGCAGCCGAGCACGCCCAGGCCACCGGCCCGCGACACCGCGGCCGCGACGTGCTCGGAGGGCGTGAACGCGAAGATCGGGTAGTCGATCCCGAACTGGTCGCAGAGAGGGGTACGCATCAGGCGCCAGCCCCTGCGGTCGAGGCCAGGGCCAGCTCCTTGGCGCGCGGGTACTGCGCCTTGCCCGTGGCGTTGCGCGGGATCTCGTCGACCAGGGTCACCGCACGAGGCAGCTTGTAGCCGGACAGCGAGCCGCGCAGGAACTCGCGCAGCTCGTCGAGCGTAACGCTCTGGCCCTCACGGGGCTGGACGACCGCGGCGACGGCCTGGCCGTACTTCTCGTCGGGGATGCCGACGACCAGGCAGTCGTAGACGGCGGGGTGGCCCTTGATCGCCATCTCCACCTCCTCCGGGTAGACCTTCTCGCCGCCGGTGTTGACGCAGTTGGAGCCGCGACCGAGCAGGGTGACCCGCCCGTCGGTCTCGATCCGCGCGAAGTCACCGGGCACCGAGTAGCGCGCGCCGTCGATCTGGAGGAACGTCTTGGCGGACTTCTCCGGGTCCTTGTAGTAGCCGACCGGCACCGATCCGCCGCGGCCGAGCCGGCCGATCTTGCCGACGTTGGTGGCCAGGTCCATCACGTGGTCGTCGTCGTCGATCACGACGCTCGCCGGGCCCAGGCCGACGACCGGTCCATCGCTGCTGATCGCGTCCTTGTCCTGCATGCCCATGCCCTGGAAGCCGGTCTCGGACGCACCGACGGAGTCGGTGAAGATGCTGTTGGGGAACGCCGCCATCCAGCGGTGCTTGACCGGCGGGCTGAAGATCGCGGCGCTGCTGGAGATCGCGAACAGCGAGGAGCCGTCGTACGGCGTGCCCGTCGCGGCCTTGCGCTCGAACTCCTCGATCAGGGGGCGCGCCATCGCGTCGCCGGTCATGAAGATCAGCTGGACGCCCTCGCGCTCGATGACCTCCCAGGTGCGCTGGGGGTCGAACTTCGGCTCGAGGATCGTCAGGTGGCCGGCGAACAGGTGCATCAGCAGGCCGGCCTGGGCGCCGCCGTGCATGAGCGGGCTCAGCGGGAACGTCACCATCCGCGGCTCGGTGGCCTGCTTGGACTGGTCGTACTCCTCCAGCGGCTCGCCGCTATAGAAGTCGATGCCGCCGCCGAGCACCCGCCAGAAGTCCTCGTGGCGCCACATGACGCCCTTGGGGAAGCCGGTCGTGCCGCCGGTGTAGATGATGTGCAGGTCGTCCTTGCTGCGCTCCTCGAAGTCACGCTCGGCGCTCTGGTCGGCGAGCGCGTCGTCGAGCAGGACGCCGCCGAAGGAGGAGATGTCGGAGTCGTTGTCGGGGTCGAGGACGTCGGGGATCACCACGAAGGTCTTGAGCTTCTCGTGGTTGGGCGCGCACGCGGCGACCAACGGGGCGTAGGTGCGCTCGTGGATGAGCGCGACGACGTCGGCGTTGTCGAAGAGGTAGTTGAGCTCGCCCTCGACGTAGCGGTAGTTGACGTTGATGTTGACGGCCCGGATCTTGACGATGGCCAGCACCGCCACGACGTGCTCGACGCTGTTCTTGGCGTAGATGGCGACGTGGTCGCCCGGCTTCACCCCCTGGGCCTGCAGGTAGTGCGCCAACCGGTTGGAGTCCCGCTCCAGGTCGGCATAGGTCACGACCCGGTCCCCCACCTTCACAGCAGGGTTGTCGGGGGCCGCGTCGACGGCGTGTTCGAAGAGATCAGCGATGTTGAGGGCCACGCCGCGAGACTAGAACACGTTCTTGTTTTTCGCTAGCCTCACGCCCATGACCAGCGATGCCTCCCCCGAGTCCCAGCCGCACTGCCTCGTCGAACAGGTGGGCCACAAGCTCGTCGTGACCATGAACCGGCCCGAGGCGCGCAACGCGCTGTCCGGCGAGATGATGGCGATCATGGAGGAGGCCTGGGACCGGGCCAACGACGATGACACCGTCCGGGCGGTCATCCTCACCGGCGCGGGCGGCTTCTTCTGCGCCGGCATGGACCTGAAGGCGGCGACCAAGCGCTCGCCCGACGAGAGCTTCAAGTCCGGCTTCGACCCGTCGGTGATCAAGGGCCTGCTGAAGGGCTTCCGGCTCACCAAGCCGCTGATCGCGGCGGTGGAGGGCCCCGCGGTGGCCGGCGGCACGGAGATCCTCCAGGGCACCGACATCCGGATCGCGGGCGAGTCGGCCCGCTTCGGCGTGGCCGAGGCCAAGTGGAGCCTCTACCCGATGGGCGGCTCCGCCGTACGTCTCCCCCGGCAGATCCCCTACACCGTTGCCCTCGACCTGCTGCTGACCGGCCGGCTGGTCAAAGCCCCCGAGGCCAAGGAGATCGGGCTGATCGGGCACGTCGTCCCCGACGGCGAGGCACTCGCGAAGGCCCACGAGATCGCCGACCTCATCTGCGCGAACGGCCCCCTGGCGGTCCAGGCCATCCTCAAGACCGTCCGCGACTCCGAGGGCAAGCACGAGGAGGACTGCTGGGCCGACGACGCCAAGGTCGGCATGGCCGTCTTCGCCTCCAACGACGCGAAGGAGGGGCCGCGGGCGTTCTCCGAGAAGCGCGCCCCTCAGTTCACCGGGACCTGAGCGCCGCGCCGAGCCACGCGAGCTGGCGGGTGCGCTGGCAGGCCTCCCCGCCCTCGTGGTCGTTGTACTCGTAGACCCTGATCTCCTTGGGGCCCGCGTAGGCGTTGTAGGCGGCGAACACCGTCGACGGCGGGCAGGTCAGGTCCATCAGTGCCACCGAGAACAGCGCGGGGGCGGTGGCGAGCCGGGCCAGCACCGCGACGTCGAAGTAGGCCAACGTCGTGAAGGCCTGCTCCACACGGTCGCGCTGGGCGCCCAGGTAGCGCACCAGCTCGAGGTAGGGCTCGGCCTGGGCGACGGAGGCGGCGCGCCGCAGGTCGCACAGGAACGGTACGTCGCACAGCAGCGCCGCGACGGACGACGGCGCGAGGGCGGCCACCGCGGCCGCGAGGGCACCGCCCTGGCTGCCGCCGGCCACGGCCACCCGCGAGCCGTCGACGAGGTCGTGGCCGCGCAGCACGTCGAGCGCCGCCACGGAGTCGGCGTAGGCGCGGCGGTAGTAGTAGTTGAGCGGGTCGTCGATGCCGCGAGTCAGGAACCCCGGCTGGGACGGGGCCGAGCCGACCGGGTCGGGGGTGGCGCCGGTGGTCCAGCCGCTCCCCTGGCCCCGGGTGTCGACCGTGAGGTGTGCGTAGCCGGCGGTCGCCCAGAAGACGTGCTCGTGCACGAGGCCGCGCCCGCCGTTGTAGCCCTGGTACTGCACGACGCCGGGCAGCGGCGAGCCCGACCGCAACGGTGCGGCGGGTAGGTGCAGCCAGGCGCGCACCGGGTGGCCGCCGAAGCCGGCGAACGTGACGTCGTAGCTCTCCACGGCCACGAGCCCCGAGTCGACCCTGGTGAACGTCGGCGCCTCCGCGGCGGCGGCCGCGCTGAGCAGCGTCTCGGCCCAGAACTCCGCGAGGTCGTCCGGTACGTCGAGGTTGGGACGGTAGTCCCGGGCCTGCTCGAGTGGCCAGTCGTAGTGCATCAGCGCGGTTGCATCAGAGCGTCTGGAGGGTCACGGAGGGCACCAGCTCGCGGTCGGTGCCCACCCGGCGTACGGGGCCGACGAGCTCCTGTGGCAGCACCGCCCGGATGTCCGCGCTCGAGGCCCCGACCCTCAGCTCGACCGCTCCCGGCTCGACGATGCGCGCGAGGTCGTGGCCGGTGAAGGAGGTGAGGTCGGCGTGGAGCGTGAAGCGCACGCGCGTGCGCTCGCCTGGCTGCAGGTCGACGCGACTGACCGCGACGAGCTGTTGCACCGGACGCACCACGGAGGCACAGGGGTCGTGGAGGTAGACCTGCACGACCTCCGACACCGCCCGCTCGGCGTCGTTGGCGAGCTCGACCTCGACCTCGCAGGTGCCGTCGGTGTCCCACTGCGACCCGCTGGCCGAGACCGGCCCCCAGGTGGCTGACGCGTAGGACAGCCCGTGGCCGAAGGGGTACAGCGCGGTCGGGTCGACGACGCTGACATCGGTGAGCTGGCCGAGCGTGGACGCGAGGTAGGTCGACGGCTGCGCGTCGCCGGCGCCGGGGAAGCTCACCGGCAGGCGGCCGGACGGGTTGACCGTGCCGTCGAGCACGTCGGCGATGGCGCGGGCGCCCTCCTCCCCGGGGAAGAAGCCGCACACGAGCCCCGCGAGCCGCGCGGCCTGGCGGCTGAGGTCGTAGGGGCGACCGACGAGCAGCACCGCGACGACCGGCGTACCGGTGGCGAGCAGGGCCTCGAGCAGCTCCTCCTGGCGGCCGGGCAGACGGAGGTCCGCGACGTCGCAGCCCTCCCCCGACGTGCCCTTGCCGAACAGGCCGGCCTGGTCGCCCAGGACCGCGACGCAGACGTCGGCCGCGGCGGCGGTGGCCACCGCCGCCTCGATGTCGGCGTCGTCGCCGCCCAGGACCGGGCAGCCGAGCGCGTAGCTGACGTCGAAAGTGTCGCTCAGGGCCTCGCGGACCGTGCGGATCTCCAGCCCGGCCTCGACGTCCTGGTGGTGGACCAGCACGTGGAGCGGGAACGAGTAGCAGCCCAGCATCGCGTGGGAGGTGTCCGCACGCGGCCCGACGACCGCGACCCGCGCGCCCTCGTGCAGCGGCAGGGTGCCGTCGTTGGCGAGGAGTACGACGGACCGGCGCGCGAGGTCGAGCGCTAGCGCGCGGAACTCCGGTGGGTCGAGGTCGACGTCGACCGGCTCCTCGGGCGCCCAGCCGGGGTCGAGCAGGCCGAGCTCGCACTTCTGGCGGAGCACCCGGGTCAGGGCCCGGTCGACGAGGGCCTCGTCGACGACCCCGTCGGCGATGCCCTTCAGGAGGGGCTCGCCGAAGGCGTTGGTCGAGGGCAGCTCCACGTCGATCCCGGCCTGGAGCGCCAGCCGGGCCGCCTGCGTCGGGCTGTCGGCGACGTGGTGGAGGCTGTGCAGGAACGCGACGGAGAAGTAGTCGGCGGCTACCGTCCCGGTGAAGCCCAGGCGGTCGCGCAGCAGGGTGGTCAGCAGTCCGGCGTCGGCCGCCGACGGCACGCCGTCGAGGTCGTTGTAGGAGTTCATCACCGAGCGGGCGCCCGCTCGCAACGCCATCTCGAAGGGCGGCAGGAAGACGTCGGCCAGCTCGCGCGGGCCGATCGAGACCGGGCCGAGGTTGCGCCCCGCCCGCGACGCGGAGTAGCCCATGAAGTGCTTGAGCGTCGCGACCACGCCACCGCTCTCGAGGCCGCGCACGTAGGCGCTCCCGACCAGCCCGACCAGGAACGGGTCCTCTCCGAGGGTCTCCTCGACCCGGCCCCAGCGCAGGTCCCGGACGACGTCGAGGACCGGCGCCAGCCCCTGGTGCACCCCGAGGCTGCGCATGGACGCCGCGATCTGGGAACCCATCCGCTCCACGATCACGGGGTCGAAGGTGGCCGCCCAGCACAAGGGCGAGGGATAGATCGTGGCCCGCCACACGGCCACACCGGTGAGGCACTCCTCGTGCGCCAGCGCCGGGATCCCGAACCGGTTGGCGGCCATCACGTCGCGCTGCCGCTCACCCGCGATCTTGAGGCCGTCACGTGGCTCGAGGGGTCCGGTCCCGAAGGTCCTGGTGAGCTGACCGAGGCCGTCGGCGATGACCTCCTCCCAGGGCGGGAGCTGCCCCATGGTCTCGCGCAGCATCGGCGCCATCCCGCCCGCGTCGGGGTCGAGCCACCAGATCCCCTGGAGCTGCTTCACCTTCTCGGCGACCGTCATCCGGCCGACGAGGTCGGCCACCCGCTCGTCCGTGGTTGCGGTCGGGTCACGCCAGAGGTCGCTCATGATGTCGCTTTCAGTGCTGCGGTCGATCGCCTCTCGACGAGAGTGGTCGACAGGGTGGGGTGGGTGTCGGCGGGTTCCTCGCCGGCGACGAGGGCCATCAGCATCTCGACGGCGTCGTGGCCCATCTGCCGGATCGGCTGCTGGACGGTCGTCAGCGGCGGGTCGGCGAGCGCGGAGTCGGGGATGTTGTCGAAGCCGACCACCGAGAGCCGGCCCGGCACGTCGATCCCGAGCTCGGCGGCGACCTCGAGGGTGGCCAGCGCGGAGAGGTCGTTGGCCGCGAAGATCGCGGTCGGAGGATCCGGCAGCGTCAGCAGCTCCCGCGCCCCGATGCGCCCCTGCTCGGGCTCGAACGCGCCGAGGCGCAGCAGCGCCTCGTCGACGGGTACGCCGGCAGCGGCGTGCGCCTCGCGGTAGCCCTTCTCGCGCAGCCGCGCGGACACCAGGTCACTGCGGCCCGTCAGCATCCCGATCCGCCGATGACCGAGGCCCAGCAGGTGGTCGACGGCCAGGCGTCCACCCTGGAGGTTGTCGGCGGTGACCGTGGGCAGCGGCGAACGGCCGGTGTGCGGGTCGATCGCGACGATCGGACCGTCGTACTTCACGTCGGTGACGGTCGGGGTGACCAGCACGGCGCCGTCGACCAGGGTGCCCATGACCCGCGAGAGGTAGCGGCGCTCCCACCCGACCTGCTCGTCGACGCGACCACCGGCGGAGTAGGCGACCAGCTCGTAGCCGGTGCCGCGGATCGCGTCGGCCGCGCCCTTGAGGACCTCGGTGCTGAAGGGCTCGAAGTCGGCGACCAGCACACCGAGGACGTTGGTGCGGCGGTTGCGCAGGCTGCGGGCGATCAGGCTGGCCTCGTAGCCAAGCCGGTTGACGACCTCGGTGACGGTCTCCGAGGTGTGGCTGGACACGCCATACCGTCCGTTCAGGACCTTCGAGACCGTCGAGACGGATACGCCGGCCTCGGCGGCGACCTGCTGCATCGTCACCCGACCGCCGTTCTGGGTCGCGTCCACAGCGGCCGTCCTCTCCGATGCGCCAGTGCCGTTCGTGGGGCCGCTCATCCCTTCACCGCGCCCTGTAGGCCACCGACGATGCGTCGCTGCAGCGCCAGGAACAAGATGAGCGCCGGGATCATCGAGATCGTGGTGAACGCGAAGACCCCCGCGGTGTCAGCGGAGTACTGGGTGGAGTAGTCAGCGACGCCGAGAGGGAGCGTACGCATCTCCGACTGGAGCAGCAGCAACGGGAGCAGATAGGCGTTCCACGAGCCGACGAACGCCAGCACTCCGACCGTGATCAGCGCCGGCTTCGACAGTGGGATCGCCAACCACCAGAAGATGCCGATCCGCGAGGCACCGTCGATGGTGGCCGCCTCCTCGAGCTCCTTGGGGATCGCCATCAGGAAGGGGCGCAGGATCACCACGGTGATTGGCAGGGCGAACGCCGCCTGGGGCAGCGCCACCCCCCACCAGGTGTTGCCCAGCTGCAGGTCGCGGGTCACCAGGATGAACAGCGGGATGATCGCGACGGCGGCGGGGAAGAGCAGGCCGAGGACGAAGACCATGAAGAGGGACTCGCGGAACTTGAACTGGTAACGCGCGAGCGGGTAGGCGGCCATCACTCCGCAGATCACGGCCACGGCGGTCGTGATCAGCGCGATCATCGTGGAGTTGAAGGCGTAGCGCCAGAAGTCGGGGTTGGTGACGACACCCTCGTAGTTGCGCAGCAGCCACGGGTCGGGCAGGCCGGCCGGCTTGTCCGCGATCTGCCCGTTGCTGCGGAAGCCGCCCAGCGCGCCGTACAGCACCGGACCGAGGGTGAGTGCCACGACCACCAGGGCGATCACGTAGGTGAGCGGGCCACCGGAGCCGAAGGGCCGCGTCGCGCGGGACCTCATGTCGTCGTCCTCCTCGGGACTCGGGGGCTCATCGGTCGCTCGCGCTGTCTCGGCGAAGGATCAGCAGCTGGTAGGCCAGCGCCATCACGAAGCCGATGACGAAGAGCACCACCGACGCCGCCCCGGCGATGCCGTAGTTGCCGCCCTGGGTGCCCTGGTTGATCAGGTAGGTCGCCATGGTCGTGGTCGCGTTGGCGGGGCCGCCCCCGGTCAGCACCCACACCATGTCGAAGAGCTGCAGGGACCCGATCATGGAGAGGAAGCACCAGGTCCGGATGGTCGGGCCCAGCAACGGGATCGCGACCCGGCGCTGCACCTGCCACCAGCTGGCGCCGTCGAGCTGGGCGGCCTCGTAGAGCTCCTCGGGCACGCCCTGCAGGCCGGCCAGGAACAGCAGGACCGCGAGGCCGAGATACTTCCACGTCAGGACGACGAACATCGTCGGCAGCGCGAGCTCGGGGGTCCCGAGGAACCCTTGCTCCGGAGGCGTCAGCCCCACGGCCGAGATGATCCCGTCCACGGTGCCGTAGTTGGGCTGGAGCAGCTGGAACCAGACGACGCCCGCGATCACCTCGGCGAGCACGTAGGGGACGAAGACGATCGTGCGCAGCAGCCCACGGCCCCTGATCCTGCGGTTGAGCAGCACCGCGATCGCCAGCCCGAGCGGCAGCTGCACCACGATCGAGGCGACCACGATGATGAAGTTGTGCGTGACCGCCTGGGTGAACACGTCGTCGGTCAATACCCGCTCGTAGTTGCGCAGGCCGACGAAGTCATCCATCGGGCCGAAGCCCTTCCACCGGTAGAACGACATCCGCACCGCCGAGATGACCGGCCAGACGACGAACACCGCCATCAGCGCCAGCGCGGGCGAGACGAAGAAGACGACCTCCAGCCGCTGTCGCCAGCGGCCGCCTCCCGGAGACGGAGCCACCCGGCGCGTGGTTCCGCGCCGGGTGGACTCCTTCTCGCGTGCGGGTGCCGCCGGCAGTGCGGCGCCCTGGTGAGACACGGTCAGCTCACTTCTCCTCGTCGGCGGCCGCCTGCGTGGCCGCGACGACATCCTCGGGTGAGGCCTGGCCAGCGAGCAACAGTGCGATCTCGTCGTTCATCGCATTGCCCACCGACGTGCCGAACGCGGTGTCGAAGTAGAGCTGCACGTAGGACGCTGCGTCACGCACCTGGAGCAGGTCCGCGAGGGCCGGGTCGGACACTGCAGGGTTGGCCGCAGGGTTCGTCGGGAGGCCCATGTCGTTCTCCGCGAAGCCCGTCTGGACCTCGTCGGACAGCAGGTACTTGACCAGGTCGACCGCCAGGTCGGGGGCCCCTTCCGAGACCGCCCAGGCGTCGCCACCGCCCAGAGCGGCAGTGGGTTCACCCGCGCCACCCTCGACTGCGGGGAACGCGAACCATCCGGTCTTGTCACCCAGGCCCTCGCCGTCCTCGGTGAGGCCCTGCATCACGCCCGGCTCCCAGTGGCCGGCGAGCTCCATGGCCACCTTGCCCGTCGCCAGGAGACCCGAGGCCGAGGTGGCCCCTTCCTGCGCCACGGTGCTGAGGAAGCCGTCGTTGAAGGGCTCGGTGTCCAGGAGGTCCTGGAGGACCTCTCCTGCCTGCACGAAGCACTCGTCGGAGAAGTCCAGGGTGCCGACGGCGTCGGTGAGGGTCTCCTCGGAGCACGAGCGCAGCGCCGTGTAGTACCAGTAGTGGGCCGCGGGCCACTTGTCGCCGGCGCCGACCGAGATCGGCTGGATGTCGGCGGCCTTCAGCTTCTCGACCGCGTCGTAGAGCTGCTCCATCGTGGTCGGGGCCTCGGTGATGCCCGCCTGCTCGAAGAGCTCGGTGTTGTACCAGAAGCCCACGACCCCGATCGAGAACGGGAGCGCGTAGGTCTGTCCGTCGACCTGCCAGCCGGCGACAGAGCCGCCGACCTTGCCGATCTCCTCGGCCGCGTCGTCGCTGATGTCGCGCACCAGGCCGGCCTCGACGTGGTCGGAGAGCTCCCCGCCGCCACGCTCCATGTAGATGTCGGGCAGGTCACCGCTCTGGAACGCGGCGGCGAGCTTGTCGACCATGTCCTCGTGGGCCATGGCCTCGATCTCGACCGTCACCCCGGGGTTGTCGGCCTCGAAGTCCTTGGCCACCTGTTCGTAGTAGCCCTTGCCGGGCTCGTTGTTCGAGTTGTGCCACCAGGTGATCGTCTTGTCGTCGCCGTCACCTGACGAGTCGTCACCACCGCACGCGGCGGCGAAAACCATCGCCCCGGCGCAGAGCGCGGCGAGAGCCGCGCGTCGAGTCTTCGACCTCATTGGGAATCCTCCATTCCGGCCCACGCCACAGTGGGACGTTTCGTCCACCTTCTTGCGCTCAAGGGCGTCTGTCAATCGTTATCGATAACGATTTCCACATCAGTCGAAATCGGGTCGTACTGGCCCAGACCAGGAGGTCTCGCCGGGGCGGCCTGACCGCCCCGGCGGCGTGCCACCCCTGGCGACTCGTCGCCTAGCCTGTGCCGGTGATGTCAGCACTCTTCGGCGGCGGGTTCCTGCTGCTCTTCCTCGGGTTCTTCGCTCTCGTGATCGTCCTGATCGTCGTGGGGGTCGTCCAGAACAAGAAGCGGCGCGAGGCCCTCACGGCGTTCGCCGGGGCGCGCGGCTGGACCATGCGCGAGTCGGACCCCAGCCTGGTGGGGCGCTTTGGCGGCCACCCGTTCGACACCGGCGACTCCCGGCGCGCGACCAACTGCCTCTACGGCTCGCACGACGGCCGGCACGTGGTGGCGTTCGACTACCAGTACCAGACCACGAGCGGCACCGGCGAGGACCGGCGTACGACGACCCATAGCTACTCGGTCGTCGCGATGTCGCTCGGGACCGTGATGCCGCGCCTGGCAGTGTCGCCGGAGGGCGCGGTCGGACGGTTCTTCGGCCGCCTCACCAACAAGGACATCGAGCTGGAGTCCGAGGACTTCAACCGCGCGTTCACCGTCACCGCCGACGACCGCCGCTTCGCCTCGGACGTGCTCCACCCGCAGATGATGCAGATGCTGCTCCAGTGGCCCGGCCTGGGCTGGCGCTTCGAGGGCGACTCGATGCTGGTCATCCGGTCTGGCAGCCACCAGCCGTCCGAGATCGACGCGACCCTGGCCGTCATGGACGCGATCACCGACCAGGTGCCCGACTTCGTGTGGCGCCAGCTGAAGGGGCAGTGATGACCGCCTACCTCCTGTACGCCGCCGGCGGCCTGGTCCTGGTCGTCGGGCTGAGCCTGGTCGTGATGTACAACCGCTTCGTGCGGCAGCGCACCCTCGTCGACGAGTCGTGGGGCGGGATCGACGTCGAGCTGACGCGGCGCCACGAGCTGATCCCCAACCTGGTCGAGACCGTGCGCGGCTACGCCGCCCACGAGCAGGCCGTGCTGGCCGAGCTGGTCGCCGCGCGCGAGGCGGCGACCGCCCACTCGCAGGACAACCCGACGCAGCGCCAGACCTACGAAGACACCCTGGGCGGTGCCCTCAGCCAGGTCCTGGTCCGTGCCGAGGCCTACCCCGACCTCAAGGCCAACCAGAACTTCCTGCACCTGCAGCACGAGCTCACCAACACCGAGGACCGGATCGCCGCCAGCCGCCGCTTCTACAACGGCAACGTGCGCGCCTACACCACGCGGGTCCGCACGTTCCCGTCCAACGTCGTCGCCGCGATGTTCGGCTTCGAGGCCCGCGAGTTCTTCGAGCTGCGCGACCAGGCCGCCGCTCTCCCCCCAGCCGTCTGACCCCACCCTGCGCCGAGTCGGCGCTTGTGCACGCTCGAATTCGCGCGAGTCGGCGCTTAGCGCGTGCACGAGCGCCCACTCGGCGTCGTACAGCCGTGCACAGGCGCCGACTCGGGGAGTTAGACGGGGGTGATGGGGATCGACCGGCGGGGCTCGAACTCGAACGCGGAGCCGGTGCTGAAGCGGGTGACGGCCACCTCGCCGGCCTCCGGCGCCGCCTCGTCACGTCGTACGACGTGAGCGGTCCAGGCCTCGCGCGTGCCGGTGACCTCCACGTCGAGATGCGCATCGACACCGCGGACCAGCGCCTGGAGCGCGCTCGGGTCGTCGGGTCCGCAGAGCGCGACCCAGCCACCGTCCTCGGACGCGGGCGACGAACCCACGGTGACCGACGAGTCGCCGACCACGGCGTTGTTGTAGGCGGCCGGGTTGAGCAGCGGGTGCAGCTCGAGGACGCGCACGGCGCCGGCGACGCCGTCCGGCAGCCGCAGCGCCCGATGGATCCGCTCCGCGGCGAGGCCGGCGATCCCGACCAGCTGCTTGCGGCAGATCTCCGCAGCCTGGGCCTCGTCGGCGCGGGCGCGGACAGCCACCTCGAACGACAGGTTGAGCAGGTGCATCTGGAGGCACACCTCGTCGGCGATCCGCACCAGCGCGGAGTGCGAGAACGCGCCGAAGTCGACGTCGGACAGCAGCGGCCCCGAGTAGTCGGCCGCCCCCTCGTCGGCCGGGTCGATCGGGTCGAGCGCGACGGTCGCGGCGTGTTTCTCGATGACCTCGTAGTAGGCCGGCAGCGGCTCGACGGGTGGGAAGGACTCGTCGATGGTGACCGTCCAGCGGCAGTGCGGGTGCTGGTCGGGCGACGACCTCGGTGGCCGGTGGACCGGGCGCACCTGCGCCTTCGCGTTGGTCGCGACGGCGGTCGCGTCGAACGTCGGGTCCTCGATGTCGTGGCACATGGACACGACGTACGACTCCCCCATCGGCTCGACGTCCATGAGCGCGCCGCAGTGGTCGAGGTGGAACTCGCCGTGCCACGGGTCGTGCACGGTGTAGCGGAAGTCCATGAACTGCGGCGGCGCCCCGATGTCGAGCTGCAGCCCCTTGAAGATGGTGACCACGTCGGTGCCTCGGTAGCGCAGCGCGTCCTGCATGCGCCGGGTGTAGATCGGCGACGCGCCCGACCACTCCTCGATGGCGACCTGAGCCATCTCCTCGCGACCCCACGCCGAGATGCACCACGCCATCCCGGACCTGTCGATGAGCTGCCCGATCAGGAGCAGCTCAGGCACCAGGGTCGCGAGCTCGTCACGCGTGAGCGACGCGTAGCGACTAGCCAACGGACCGCTCGCCCGTCCAGTACTGCGCCCGGAGCGCCTTCTTGTCCGGCTTGCCGAGGCCGGTCAGCGGCAACGCGTCGGTCGCGATGATCTGCTTGGGGGCCTGCACGGCGCCCTTGCGGTCCTTGACCATCTGCTTGATCTCGGCGTCGACCTCGTCGGTCAGCTCCGCTCCGGGACGGAGTACGACGATCGCGGTCACCGCCTCGCCCCACTTCTCGTCGGGAGTGCCGATCACGCCCACCTGGGCGATCGCCGGGTGCTCGGCGACGACGTCCTCGACCTCGCGCGGAAAGACGTTGAACCCGCCGGTGACGATCATGTCCTTCGTGCGGTCGACGATGTACCAGAAGCCGTCCTCGTCCTCCCGCGCCACGTCGCCGGTGTGCATCCACCCGTCGCGGAACGTCTCGGCGGTCTCGTCGGGCAGGTTCCAGTAGCCGCCGGCCAGCAGTGACCCGGACACGCAGATCTCGCCCGGCTCCCCCACCGGCACCGGCTGGCCGTCCTCGCCGAGCAGCGCCGTGCGGATGAAGGCCGACGGGCGGCCGCACGACGAGAGCCGACTGTCGTCGCCGGTCACGTGGTCGTCCTTGGCGAGGTAGGTGATCACCATCGGCGCCTCGGACTGGCCGTAGTACTGCGCGAAGATCGGCCCGAAGCGGTCGATCGCCTCCTTGAGCCGCACCGGGTTGATCGCGGACGCGCCGTAGTAGACGGTCTCGAGCGACGACAGGTCGCGGGTGTGGGAGTCGGGGTGGTCCATCAGCGCGTAGAGCATCGACGGCACCAGCATCGTGGCCGTGATCTTCTGCTCCTCGATCGTCTTCAACACCTCGGCGGGGTCGAAGCGCGACAGCACGTAGAGCGAGCCGCCCTTGATCACCGTCGGCACGAAGAACGCCGCCCCCGCGTGCGACAGCGGCGTGCACATGAGGAAGCGAGGGTTCTCCGGCCACTCCCACTCGGCGAGCTGGACCTGGGTCATCGTCGCCATCGCCGCCGACGTGCCGATCACGCCCTTGGGCTTGCCGGTCGTGCCCCCGGTGTAGGTGATCGAGACGATGTGGTCGGGCGGGAGTACCTTCGCCTGGAGCGGCTGGGCGTCGTACGTCGCCGCCGTCGCCACCAGGTCCGTGCCGATGCGCTTCAGCTCGTCGGGCACCGGCCCGATCGTCAGCACCTGGGTCAGCCCGGGGCACTTCTCCAGCAGCGCGAGCGCCCGCTCGGTGAAGTACGGGTCGATGATCAACGTCGTGATGCCGGCGTCGTTGATGACGTAGGCGTGGTCGTCGGCCGAGCCGAGCGGGTGCAGCGACGTGCGCCGGTAGCCCTGGGTCTGGCCGGCGCCGAGGATGAACAGCACCTCCGGCCGGTTGAGCGCCAGCAACGCGGCCGACGTACCGGTCCCCGCGCCCAGCGCCTCGAACGCCTGGACGTAGCGCGACATCTGCTCGGCGACCTCACCACCCTTCAGCGTGGTGTCGCCGAGGTACATGACGGGCTTGTCCTTGTGCCGCTTCAGGGCGGCCACCATCAGGTTGCCGTTGTGCGTGCCGGTCCGCAGGTTGTCGTCGCTCACCGGAGCAGACTAGAACGTGTTCTAGGTTGGGGCAACGGGGGCGCGCTCAGACGTCTGCGACGAGCGGGGCGACCTCGGTGCCGAGGAGCTCGATGCCGCGCAGCAGATCGGCGTGGGCCAGGCGCGGGTTGGTCATCTGCAGCGACAGCCGGTCGACGCCGCCGAGCTGGTCGGCGACCCGGCGGATCTTGTCGGCGACCGTCTGCGGGTCGCCCATGAAGAAGGCGCCGTTGGGGCCGGAGGTCGCGTCGAACTGCGCCCGGGTGGGCCGCGGGAAGCCGCGCTCGCGGGAGACCTTGGTGAACATCTCCTCCCAGCCGGGGTAGATCGTGTCGGCGGCCGCCTGGGCGCTCTCGGCGACGAACCCGAAGACGTGGAGCCCCACCTGGAGCTGCTCCGTGGGGTGGCCCGCCTGGGCGCCGGCGCGCCGGTAGAGCTCGACGAGCGGACCGAACTGGCGCGGCTCCCCGCCGATGATCGCGACCATGAGCGGGAGCCCCAGCAGCCCGGCGCGGGCGAACGACTCCGGCGTACCGCCGACGCCGACCCAGATCGGGAGCGGGTCCTGCAGCGGGCGCGGGTAGACCCGCTGGCGGACCAGGGCGGGCCGGTGCCGCCCGGACCAGGTGACCTCTTCCTGGTCCCGGATCTGGAGCAGCAGCTCGAGCTTCTCGGTGAAGAGCGAGTCGTAGTCGGCGAGGTCGAGCCCGAACAGCGGGAACGCCTCGGTGAACGAGCCACGGCCCACCACCAGGTCGATCCGGCCCTTCGAGATCAGGTCCAGGGTCGCGAACTGCTGGAAGACGCGCACCGGGTCGGCCGCGGAGAGCACGGTCACCGCGCTGCCCAGGCGGATCCGCTCGGTGCGCGCGGCCGCGGCGGCGAGGATCACCGGCGGCGCGGAGTCGTAGTACTCGCTGCGGTGGTGCTCGCCGATCCCGAAGGAGTAGAGCCCGGACCGGTCGGCCAGCTCGATCTCCTCCAGCAGGTGCGCCATCCGCTCGGCCGGGCCGACGACGTGCCCGTCGGTCGGGTCGGTGACGGTGGAGACGAAGCTGTCGACGCCTACGTGCATCAGTCCTCCCAGCCACTGAGGTCGGTGGGTACGTCGACCGCGTGCCGCTGGAGGACGTCGATCGGGACGATCGCGAGGACCGCCTCGTGGGTAGCGGCGAGGACGACGTGCGAGGGATGGCCGGCGTCGTACGCCCTGGCCCAGTTGACGGCGGTGACGCACCACCGGTCCCCCGGGTTCAGCCCCGGGAAGCCGTAGAGCGGCATCGGCGTCGACAGGTCGTTGCCGATGCTGCGCTGGTGCTCGAGGAAGTCGGCCGTCACGACCGCGCAGATCGTGTGGCTGCCGAGGTCCTCCGGGCCGGTGCTGCAGAAGCCGTCGCGGTAGAAGCCCGTCAGCGGGTCGGTGCCGCACTCCTCCAGCGCACCCCCGAGAACGTTGCGGTCGACCACCCGGTCAGGCTAGTACCTCAGCGATGGTGCGCACCTCGGCGGCGTCGCGGCAGCTCAGCAGCAGCGTGGTCACGCCGGTCTCCTCCCACTGGGCGGCGCGCTCCTTGACCTCGGAGGCGGTGCCGATGATGTGCATGTCGTCGACCAGCTCGTCCGGGATCAGCGCCACCGCGCGGTCCTTCTCACCCTCGAGGTAGAGCTTCTGCACCTCGTCGGCGAGCGCCTCGTGGCCCATCCGCTCGAAGACCTGCTTGTGGAAGTTCGGGTCCTTGGCACCCATGCCGCCCATGTAGAGCGCGACGATCGGCTTCATCCCGTTGATCACCGCGGCCTTCTCCGCAGGCCCCGAGACGATCTGGACGTGGCAGGTCGCGGCGATCTCGAAGTCGGCGCGGGTACGTCGTGCGCCCGGCCGCGCGAACCCCTCATCGAGCCACGGCTGGTACATCGCCGCGGAGTTGGGCGTGTAGAAGATCGGGATCCAGCCGTCGGCGATCTCGGCGGTCTGGGCGACGTTCTTGGGTCCCTCGGCGCCGAGCCAGATCGGGATGTCCGCGCGCAGCGGGTGCACGATCGGCTTGAGCGGCTTGCCCAGGCCGACGGAGCCGGGGCCGTTGAACGGCAGCGGGTAGTGGGGTCCGTCGTTGGTGACCTTCTCCTCGCGGGCGAGGACCTGGCGGATGATGTCGACGACCTCGCGGGTGCGGGCCAGCGGCTTGGAGAACGGCTGGCCGTACCAGCCCTCCACGACCTGCGGGCCGCTCACACCCATGCCGAGCACGACGCGGCCGCCGCTCAGGTGGTCGAGGGTCAGGGCGTGCATAGCGATGGAGGTCGGGGCGCGGCCCGACATCTGCACGATCGAGGTGCCGAGGCGGACCCGGGAGGTCTCCCGGCCCCACCACGCCAGCGGCGTGAACGCGTCGGAGCCCCAGGCCTCCGCGGTGAAGATCGCGTCGAAGCCCGCGTCCTCCGCCGCCGCGACGAGCTCCGCCGTACCCGTCGGCGGCTGGGCGCCCCAGTAGCCGAGCTGCAATCCAAGTTTCATGCGAACACCCTCCCAGACGGCTTGTCGGAAAATCTAGAACGTGTTTCACTTTCGCCTATGTCACGCACTTTGTCAGCGCCCGTCACGGTCGCCTTCGACTACACCAGGTCGACCGGTCCGGTGCTCGGCCGCTTCCTCACGGGGCTTCGTGACGGCGTGCTCGTCGCCGGCCGCACCTCCGCCGGCGAGGTCGTCGTACCGCCGCTCGAGTACGACCCGGTGACCCACCAGCAGACCACCGACTTTGTCGAGGTCGCGCCGGTCGGCACCGTCACGTCGTGGACGTGGGTGCCGGAGCCGGTGGCCGCGCAGCCGTTCGACCGGCCGTTCGCGTTCGCGCTGGTCACGCTCGACGGCGCGACGAAGCCGATGTTCCACGCGGTCGACGTCGCCTCCCCGTCCGAGATCAGTACCGGCATGCGGGTGCAGGTCCGGTGGGCCGACGAGCGGGTCGGCCACATCAACGACATCGCCTGCTTTGAGCCCGTCGCCGAGCTCGACGAAGTCGAGAGCGGCGCTGGCGGGCCAGGTCGAGCGCGACCGCAGCCGAGGGACGAGGCTGCGACGGAGCAGTCGAGACCAGAGCCGGTCACTGGAGTCATCACCCCCGTCTCGCTCGACTACGTGTACGCCGCCTCGCCCGAGGAGTCGACGTTCTACCGCGGCCTCGACGAGGGCCGGATCCTCGGCCAGCGCTGCCCGACGTGCGACAAGGTCTACGTGCCGCCACGCAGCGCCTGCCCCTCGGACGGGACGCCCACCGAGGGCGAGATCGAGCTCAGCGGGCTCGGCACCATCACGACGTTCTGCATCGTCAACGTGCCGTTCCTCGGCCAGAAGATCACGCCGCCCTACGTGTCGGCGTACGTGCTGCTCGACGGCGCCGACATCGCACTGCTCCACCTGATCCTCGGCGTCCCCGCCGACGAGGTCCGGATGGGCATGCGCGTCAAGGCGGTGTGGAAGCCCCGCGAGGAGTGGGCCTACTCGCTCGAGAACATCGACCACTTCGCGCCCACCGGCGACCCGGACGCGGACTACGACACCTACAAGCGCCACCTCTGAAGGGCCGATCATGAGAGACGTTGCCGTCGTCGGGTTCGCCCAGCGACAGATGCCGGACTTCGACGGGTCACCGACCTGCGTCGAGATGCTGGTGCCGATCCTTGCCGAGATCTACGAGCAGACCGGCTGGACCCGACGTGACGTCGGCTTCTGGTGCTCGGGCTCCTCCGACTACCTCGCGGGCCGGTCGTTCTCCTTCGTGCAGGCCGTCGACGCGATCGGGGTCACCCCGCCGGTCAACGAGTCGCACGTCGAGATGGACCTGGCGTGGGCGATGTACGAGGCCTGGATCAAGATCCAGACCGGCGAGGTCGACACGGCCGTGGTCTACGCCTTCGGCAAGAGCTCCGCGGGTGTCCTGCGCCGCACGCTGGCACTCCAGCTCGACCCCTACACGATGACGCCGCTGTGGCCCGACACCGTGTCGCTTGCCGGGCTCCAGGCCCGCGCCGGGATCGACGCCGGCCTCTGGGACGAGCGGGCGATGGCCGAGGTGGCGAACCGCTCCCTCACCGACGCGGAGAAGAACGACTACTCCATCCGCAAGGGCGGCTCTTCGGTCGAGGAGCTCCTGGCCCGGCCGATGTACGCCGACCCGTTGCGCAAGCACGACTGCTCGCCGGTCACCGACGGCGCGGCCGCGATCGTGCTCGCCGCCGGCGACAAGGCCTACGAGGTCCGGGACAAGCCGGCCTGGATCAGCGGGCTGTCCCACTTCGTCGACTCCCCGAGCATCGGCAACCGCGACCTGACCCGCTCCCCCAGCGCCGCCAACGCCGCCGCCAAGGTCGACCTGAACGGCGTCGAGGTGGCGGAGCTGCACGCGCCGTTCAGCCACCAGGAGCTGATCCTGCGCCGCGAGCTCGGCCTGGGCGACGACGTCCGCATCAACCCCTCGGGTGGTGCGCTGACGAGCAACCCGATGTTCTCCGGCGGCGGCATCCGCATCGGCGAGACCGCGCAGCGGATCTGGTCGGGCGAGGTCGCCAAGGGCGTCGCACACGCGACCTCCGGCGCCGCTCTGCAGCAGAACCTCCTGTGTGTCCTCGAGTCCAGCACCGGAAAGGACGCCTGATGGGCAAGCAGCCTGCAGCCGTTGTCGGCATCGGCCAGACCCACCACCGCGCCAAGCGCGAGGACCTGTCGATGGCGGGGCTCTGCCGCGAGGCGATCGACCGGGCGCTGCTCGACGCGAACATGACGCTCGACGACATCGACGCGATCGTCGTCGGCAAGGCCCCTGACCTGTTCGAGGGCGTGATGATGCCCGAGCTGTTCCTGGCCGAGTCGCTCGGCGCGGCCGGCAAGCCGCTGCTGCGCGTGCACACGGCCGGCTCGGTCGGCGGCTCCACCGCGATCGTCGCCGCGTCGCTCGTGCAGTCGGGCGTGCACAAGCGGGTGCTGACCGTGGCCTACGAGAAGCAGTCGGAGTCCAACGCGATGTGGGCGCTGTCGGTGCCGCTGCCGTTCAACATGCCGGTGCACGCCGGCGCCGGTGGCTACTTCGCCCCCCACGTGCGCTCCTACATCCGTCGCTCCGGCGCACCGACCCACGTCGGTGCGATCGTGGCCGCCAAGGACCGCAACAACGCGCTGAAGAACCCCTACGCCCACCTGCACAACGAGGGCACCACCGTCGAGTCGGTGCTCGCCTCGACGATGCTGTGGGACCCGATCCGCTACGACGAGACCTGCCCGTCCTCCGACGGTGCCTGCGCACTCGTGATCGTGGACGAGGACACCGCGGCCGCCTCCCCCAACCCGGCGTGGATCCACGGCCAGGCCATGCGCTCCGAGGCCACCTCCGCGGCCGAGCGCGACCAGGTCAACCCGCAGGCCTCGCGTGACGCCGCGGCGTACCTCTGGAAGCAGGCGGGGATCACCAACCCGTTCGAGGAGATCGACGCGGCCGAGATCTACGTGCCGTTCTCGTGGTTCGAGCCGATGTGGCTCGAGAGCCTCGGCTTCGCGGCCGAGGGCGACGGCTGGAAGCTCAGCGAGTCCGGCGAGACCGCGATGACCGGTCGGCTGCCGGTCAACTGCTCCGGCGGCGTGCTGTCGTCCAACCCGATCGGCGCGTCGGGGATGCTGCGCTTCGGCGAGGCCGCCCTCCAGGTACGCGGCGCGGCCGGCGAGCACCAGATCGACGGCGCACGCAAGGCGCTGGGGCACGCGTACGGCGGCGGGTCGCAGTTCTTCTCGATGTGGGTCGTCGGCGCGGACAAGCCCACCAGCTGACGCGTTCGCCCGCCGCGAACAGCCCGGACGCGGCGGGCGCCACGACCTACGCTCGGGCCATGGGTGAGCTGATCGACTTCCCGATGCCGTCGCCGACGCCGGCGCCGGCAGTGGAGCCGTTGTGGCGCGAGGCCGTGGGCCGGGAGCTGCGCGGGCAGCGCACCGACGACGGGCGCACGCTCGCCGACGTGGCGGGCGCGGCCGGGGTGTCGACCCAGTACCTCTCCGAGATCGAGCGTGGGCGCAAGGAGCCGAGCTCCGAGGTGCTGTCGGCCGTGGCCGGCGCCCTCGGGCTGCGGCTCGTCGACCTGACCGCCCGGGTGACCCGGCAGCTCGCCGCCCGCCCGACCGGCCCGGTGTGCCTCGCCGCCTGATCAGCGCTTTGAAGCGGCCTTGCGGCTGTCGAGGACCTCGTCCGCGAGCCCGTAGGCGACGGCCTCCGCAGCGGTGAGGATGAGATCGCGCTCGGTGTCCTCGCGCAGTCGCTCAATGCTCTGGCCGGTGTGGTGGGCGAGGACCTGCTCCATCTCGGAGCGGAGCCGGACGATCTCCTTCGCCTGGAGCGCGAGGTCCGGCAGCGTGCCCTGTCCCCCGCCGGACGGCTGGTGCAGGACCACCCGCGCGCGGGGCAGGACGGTACGCCGCCCCGGGGCGCCCGCGGCCAGGAGCACCGCCGCCGACGACGCGGCCTGGCCGACGCACGTCGTACCGACTGGGGAGCGGATGAACTGCATGGTGTCGTAGATCGCCAGCATGGCCGTGACCGAGCCGCCCGGCGAGTTGAGGTAGAGGTCGATCTGGGTGTCGGGCCGGTCGGACTCGAGGTGCAGCAGCTGGGCGATGACCACGTTGGCCACGCCGTCGTCGATCTCCGTGCCGACGTAGACGATGCGGTCGCTGAGCAGCCGGCTGTAGATGTCGACCGCCCGCTCGCCGCGCAGCGTCTTCTCGACGACGCTGGGGATCGTGTAGCTGCTCATCGCTGGATCCCGAAGCTGGCGGTCGGACGGGCCGGGGTGACGGCCTCGAGGTCACGGAGCACCTGGTCGACGAAGCCGTACTCGCGGGCCTGCTCCGCGGTGAACCACCGGTCGCGCAGGGCGTCCTGCTCGACCTTGGCCACCGGCTGGCCGGTGTGCTCGGCGATCAGGCCCATCATCACGTTCTTGGTGTGCTCGAGGTTCTCGGCCTGGATCTCGATGTCGATCGCGGTGCCGCCGATACCGGCCGACCCCTGGTGCATCAGCACCCGCGAGTGCGGCAGCGCGTAGCGCTTGCCCGGCGTACCGGCGGACAGCAGGAACTGGCCCATGCTCGCGGCCAGCCCGAGGGCCAGCGTGCTGACGTCGTTGGGGATCAGGCGCATCGTGTCGTAGATCGCCAGGCCCGCGGACACGGAGCCGCCCGGGGAGTTGATGTAGAGGCTGATGTCGCGGTGGGCGTCCTCGGCGGAGAGCAGGAGCAGCTCGGCGCACAGGCGGTTGGCGATCGCGTCGTCGACCTCCTGCCCGAGCACGATGATCCGTTGCTCGAGCAGGCGGCTGGTGAGCTGGTCGTCGTAGGAGCCGGTCAGGGTTGAGGTCATGCCGCCAGCCTGTCCGCCGTACGCCCGCAGACCCAGGGATTCTGCCCAGGGCGGTTCTGCCCAGAGCGGCAGGACTCCGTAGGCTCTCACCGTGATCGAGCTCCGCACCCCCACCCAGATCGAGCAGATGCGCCCCGCCGGGCGCTTCGTCGCCTCGGTGATCTCCGCGCTGTCCGCCAAGGCCGACGTGGGGGTCAACCTGCTCGAGCTCGACGCGCTCGCCCACGACATGATCCGCGCCCAGGGCGCCGAGTCCTGCTACATCGACTACCATCCGTCGTTCGGCGCGATGCCGTTCGGCAAGGTCCTGTGCACCTCGGTCAACGACGCGGTCCTGCACGGGCTGCCCCACGACTACACGATCCAGGACGGCGACCTGCTCTCCGTCGACTTCGCCGCGAGCGTCGACGGTTGGGTGTCCGACTCGGCGTTCTCCCAGGTCGTCGGCACCCCGCGCCAGGAGGACCTCGACCTCATCGAGACCACCGACCGCGCCCTGGCCGCCGGCATCGCGGCCGCGACCGTCGGCAACCGGATCGGCGACATCTCGGCGGCGATCGGCGACGTCGCTCGCGCCGCCGGTCTCGGGGTCAACCTGCAGTTCGGCGGC
Source organism: Nocardioides szechwanensis (assembly GCF_900103935.1). Lineage (GTDB taxonomy): Bacteria > Actinomycetota > Actinomycetes > Propionibacteriales > Nocardioidaceae > Nocardioides > Nocardioides szechwanensis. The sequence goes on along the minus strand of NZ_FNIC01000001.1, from coordinate 707,308 downwards.
CACGGCGTCGGCCGCACGATGCACGGCGACCCCCACATCGCCAACGACGGCCGCGCCGGCCGCGGGCTCAAGCTGCGCCCCGGCCTGGTGATCGCGATCGAGCCGTGGTTCCTGCACACGACCGACGAGATCTACATCGACAAGGACGGCTGGACGATCAAGAGCCAGGACGGCTCCCGCGGCGCCCACATGGAGCACACGATCGCCATCACCGACGACGGTCCGCTCGTCCTCACGGCCCGCTCCTGACGCTGACCTGCCCGAAACTGACCGAGAAGCACGTGGTTGACCCGCCCGAAAGTTTCGGGCGGGTCAACGTGTAGGTGGGTCAGGCGTACTTGACCTGGAGGTCCTTGAGGCCGTTGATCCACGAGTGTCGCAGCCGGGACGGCTCGGCCAGCTTGGTGATGTCGGGCGCGTGGTCGGCCAGCGCGTCGAAGATCACCCGGATCTCCTGGCGCGCGAGGTTGGCGCCGAGACAGTAGTGCGCGCCATGCCCGCCGAAGCCGACCTGGACGTTGTTGTCCCGCGTGATGTCGAACTTGAACGGGTCCTCGAAGACGGTCTCGTCGAAGTTCGCCGAGGCGTAGAAGAGCGCGGCGCGCTTGCCCTTCTCGATCGTCACGCCGTCGATCTCCATGTCCTTCAGGGCGGTGCGCTGGAAGACGGTCACCGGCGTCGCCCACCGGACGACCTCGTCGACCATCGTCGCGGGGCGGTCGCGCTTCCAGATCTCCCACTGGTCGGGGTTGTCGAGGAACGCGTTCATGCCGTGCGAGATGGCGTTGCGGGTGGTCTCGTTGCCGGCGACAGCCAGCAGGATGACGAAGTAGCCGAACTCGTCGTCGCTGAGCCCGCGCTCGCCCTTGTGAGCGTTGATCAGCTTGGTGATGAGGTCGTCGCGCGGGTTGGCCTGGCGGTCGGCGGCCAGCATCATCGCGTAGCCGAGGATCTCGGCCGCGGCGACGTCCTGGTTGCCCGCGTAGTCGGGGTCCTCACCGGCGAGCATCTGGTTGGACCAGTCGAAGAGCTTGTGCCGGTCCTCCTGCGGTACGCCGATCAGGTCGGCGATCGCCTGGAGCGGCAGCTCGGCGGCGATCTCCTCGACGAAGTTGCCCGTGCCGCGCGCGACCGCTGCCTTCACGATGCTCTCGCCGCGCGCGATCATCGTCTCCTCGAGCTCGTTGATCGAGCGCGGCGTGAAGCCGCGGGAGATGATCGCCCGGGTCGCCGTGTGCTCCGGCGGGTCCTGGTTGATCAGGATCACCCGCTGGAGCTCGATCTGGTCACGTTCCATCGCCGACGGGAAGCGGATGATCGCGCCGTTCTCGGCGGTCGACCAGTTCTTGCTGTCCTTGGAGATCGCGCAGACGTCCGCGTGCCGGGTGATCGCGAAGTAGCCGCTCCCGGACTCCGGGGCGAAGCCGCTGGTGCTCACCTCGTCCTGCTCGATCCACGCCACGGGTGCGCTCTGGCGGGCCAGCCGGAACTCGTCGTGCGGCACCGCCTTGTGGTTCACGTCCGGGTCGGTGAAGTCGAATCCCTCGGGCAGGACGGTCGTTGCCGTTGCGCTCACAGTGCTTTTCCCTCTCGATCTGCAACACGTTCTAGTCGCAGACTACATACTCTCGGTATAACAAGAAAGGGTTTCGTGCTCGTTTCGTCACACATTCGACACATCCCTTGTCCTTGAACGAGAACGTGTTCTAGTTTTCTCCCATGGGTACCCCTGTGATCGTCGACGCCGTCCGCACCCCCCTCGGCAAGCGCAACGGCTGGCTGGCCGGGCTCCACCCCGCCGTCCTGATCGGCCAGACGATGAGCGAGGTGCTGACGAGGTCCGGCGTGGACCCCGAGCTGGTCGAGCAGGTCGTGGCGGGCTGCGTCACCCAGGCGGGCGAGCAGTCCAACGGCATGGTCCGGCGCGCGTGGCTGCACGCGGGACTCCCCCAGCACACCGGCGGCACGATGGTCGACGCCCAGTGCGGATCGGGGCAGCAGGCGGCGCACATGATCCACGACATGATCGCCGCCGGAACGATCGAGGTCGGGATCGCCGCCGGCGTCGAGGCGATGTCACGGATCCCGCTGGGCGCCAACGTGCCCGCCGGCACGGGTGACCCACGACCGGCCGACTGGACGATCGACATGCCCAACCAGTTCGAGGCCGCGGACCGGATCGCCCACAACCGCGGCATCACCCGCGCCGACCTCGACGCCTTCGGCCTCGCCTCGCAGCAGAAGGCCCGCATCGCCACCGACGAGGGGCGCTTCAAGCGCGAGATCGCGCCGATCACCGCGCCGGTCCTCGACGGCGAGGGCCAGCCCGGCGAGACCCGCGTGGTCGACACCGACCAAGGGTTGCGCGAGACCACGCTCGAAGGCCTGGCCGGGCTTCGCTCGGTCCTGCCGGACGGTCTGCACACCGCCGGTACGTCGTCGCAGATCTCCGACGGCGCCTCCGCCGTACTCATCATGGACGAGGACAAGGCCCGCTCGTTGGGGCTCACGCCGCGGGCCCGGATCCTCAACCACTGCCTGGTCGGCTCCGACCCCTACTACCACCTCGACGGCCCGATCGACGCGACCCAGCGGATCCTCGACCGCACGGGCATGGCGATCTCCGACTTCGACCTGTTCGAGGTCAACGAGGCGTTCGCCTCCGTCGTCCTGTCGTGGGCCGGGCAGCACGGCGTCGACATGGACAAGGTCAACGTCAACGGCGGCGCGATCGCCATCGGCCACCCCGTCGGCTCCACCGGCACGCGACTGATCACCACCGCCCTGCACGAGCTCGAGCGCCGCGACGCCACCACGGCCCTCATCTCCATGTGCGCCGGCGGCGCGATGGCCACCGGAACGGTCATCGAGCGGATCTGAGCGGCTGGAGTCTGAGCAGTTTCGCCGGTCGACCGGCGAAACTGCCGCGCCGCTCAGGCGCCGTACACAGGCTCCGGGGCAGGAGCGGCAGCGAGCAGGTCGCGCAGGGCGGGGCCGACGTCGACGGCGTCCCAGCGTCTGCCGAGGTCGTGGGCGGGGCCGTGGGACCACCCGTTCTCGACGGTGACCTTGCCGCCGTCGATCTCGATCACCCGGCCGGTGACGTCGGCGGCGTCGACCGAGGCGAGCCAGGCGACGATCGGGGAGTTGTCCTCGGGCAGAGCCATGGCGGAGGTGTCGAAGGCGCCCTCGGTCATCCGGGTGCGGGCGACGGGCGCGATCGCGTTGACGGTCACGCCGTACCGCCCCATCTCCTGGGCGGCGACCAGGGTGAGGCCGGCGATGCCCGCCTTCGCGGCGGAGTACGTCGCCTGGCCGACCGAGCCCTGGAGCCCGGCGCCGGAGGAGGTGTTGATGACCCGGGCGGCGCGCTGGCGGCCCTCCTTCGACTCGGCACGCCAGTAGGCGCCGGCGTGCCGGAGCGGGGCGAAGTGACCCTTGAGGTGGACCCGGATGACGGCGTCCCACTCCTCCTCGGACGTGTTGACCAGCATCCGGTCGCGCACGAAGCCGGCGTTGTTGACCAGGATGTCGAGCCCGCCGAAGGCATCGATCGCCTGGCGCACCATCGCCTCGGCGTCGGCGAAGTCCGCGACGTCGGCGCCGTTGACCACGGCCCGGCCGCCCGCGGCCTCGATCTCGGCGACGACGGCCTCGGCCGGCGACTCCCCGGTGCCCTCGCCTGCGAGCGAGACCCCGAAGTCGTTGACGACCACGGCGGCACCGTGACGCGCCAGCTCGAGGGCGTGCGCCCGGCCGATGCCCCGGCCCGCGCCGGTGACGATCGCGACGCGACCTTGAAGAAGCTTGCTCATTCCAATCCACTCTCTTCTGGCGACTTCTGGACCAACAGGAAGGCGGGTGTCTCTCCCCCGCCGTGACACGCGACGATCGCGCCGGACACGTACGACGCCAGGCCACTGGCCAGGAACGCCGCGACGTTGCCGACCTCCTCCGGCCGGGCCATCCGGCCGATCGGGATGGTGCGCTCGATGGCCGCGACCGACGCGTCGTCGCCGTAGTGGTCGTCGGTCTGCTCAGTGCGGCACAGCCCGACGTCGATCGAGTTCACCCTGACCCTGGGCGCCCACTCCATCGCGAGCGACGTGGTGAGCGAGTCGAGTCCGGCCTTCGCGGCCCCGTAGGCCGCGATGGTCGGTGCCGGACGGCTGGCCGAGATCGAGGAGATGTTGACGATCACGCCGCCGGTCTCCTGCTCCTGCATGACCGCGTTGGCGGCCTGGGCGCACAGCAGCGGCGCCAGCAGGTTGAGCCCGACGATCTTGTCGTGGAAGCGCGGCGACGCCGTAGCGGCGTCGGCAGCGGGCGCGCCCCCGGCGTTGTTGACGAGCACGTCCAGGCTGCCGTGAGCGGCGACCACGCCAGCCACCAGCGCCTGCACGGCGTCGGGATCGCGCACGTCGCACACGTGGTGCGTCGTACCGGCGACCGGCGTCACGTCCGAGCGCGAGCAGGTGACCACCGTGGCGCCTGCGTCGAGCAGGGCCCGGGTGATCCCGAGGCCGATGCCGCGGGTGCCCCCCGTGACGAGGGCGACCCGCCCGGAGAGGTCCAGCGACAGCGTCATGCTGGTAGGCTACCAAGCAAGCGTTAGGTTTGTCAGAGAGGCACCCATGGCCATCACCTCCGAGCTCCGTGACGACGGCATCCGCGTCGTCACGATGAGCCATCCGCCCGTCAACGCCCTCACCGTGCAGGGCTGGTTCGACGTGGCCGCCGCGTTCGACGAGGCCAGCTCGGACATGGCGACCCACGTGGTCGTCCTGCGCGCCGAGGGACGTGGCTTCAACGCCGGCGTCGACATCAAGGAGATGCAGCACACCTCCGGCTTCGACGCGCTGATCGGCGCCAACAAGGGCTGCTTCGCGGCGTTCAAGGCCGTCTACGAGTGCGCCGTACCGGTGATCGCCGCGGTCAACGGCTTCTGCCTCGGGGGCGGCGTCGGCCTGGTCGGCAACGCCGACTGCGTCATCGCCAGCGACGACGCCTACTTCGGCGTGCCCGAGGTCAACCAGGGCGCCCTCGGCGCCGCGACCCACATGGCCCGCCTGGTGCCGCAGCACCTGATGCGCACCCTCTACTTCACCGCGCGGACCATCACCGCAGCCGAGCTCGTGCAGCACGGCTCGGTCCTCGAGGTCGTGCCGCGCGACCAGCTGGACGACGCCGCGCTCAAGGTCGCCGCCGAGATCGCCGCCAAGGACACCCGGGTCATCCGGGCGGCCAAGGAGGCCCTCAACGGGATCGACCCGATCGACGTCAACAAGAGCTACCGCTTCGAGCAGGGCTTCACGATGGAGCTCAACCTCGCCGGAGTGGCCGACGAGCTGCGTGACGGTTTCGCCGGCACGGACAAGGCAGGCAAGAAGTGACCAAGGCACCCCGCGACAAGCGGATGACCATCGACGAGGTCGTCGCCGAGCTGAAAGACGGTATGACGATCGGGATCGGCGGCTGGGGACCTCGGCGCAAGCCGATGGCCCTGGTCCGCGCGATCCTGCGTTCCGACCTCAAGGACCTCACCATCGTGAGCTGGGGCGGCGCCGACGTCGGCCTGCTGCTGCGCGCCGGCAAGGTCCGCAAGCTGGTCTACGCGTTCGTGTCGCTCGACTCGGTCCCCCTCGAGCCCAACTTCCAGCGCGCCCGCCAGTCGGCCCCAGGATCCGGGCAGAGCATCCCCGAGGTGGTCGAGCTCGACGAGGGCATGTTCCAGACCGGCCTCCGCGCTGCCGCCCAGCGGCTGCCGTTCCTGCCGATGCGCGCCGGACTCGGCTCCGACGTGCTGGTCAACAACCCGCAGATCAAGACCGTCACCAGCCCGTACGACGCCCCCGACGGCACTGCGGAGGAGCTGGTCGCCGTACCCGCCCTGCACCTCGACGTGGCCCTGGTCCACCTCAACCGTGCCGACAAGCACGGCAACGCGACGTACCTCGGTCCCGACCCCTACTTCGACGACCTCTTCTGCATGGCCGCCGACCGCGCCTACGTCAGCGTCGAGCAGGTCGTCGACACCGCCGGTCTCACCGTCGACACCCCCGTCCAGCGGCTGCTGCTCAGCCGGATGATGGTCGCCGGGGTCGTCGAGACCCCCAACGGAGCGCACTTCACGACCTGCACGCCCGACTACGAGCGCGACGAGAAGTTCCAGAAGGCGTACGCCGCCGCGGCCGGCGGGTCCGACGACGACTGGGCGGCGTTCGAGGAACGCTTCCTCTCCGGCGACGAGGCCGCCTACCAGGCCGCCATCCAGGCCTTCACCGAGGAGCAGGCATGAGCGACATCACCCGCGCAGACGTCTGCGCCGCCGCGATCGCCGACGCGTTCAAGGACGACGGCGAGATCTTCGCCAGCCCGATGGGCATGCTGCCGATGCTGGGCGTCCGCCTGGCGCGGCTCACGTCCAACCCGGACCTGGTGATCTCCGACGGCGAGTCGCTCTTCCTCGCCGGCACTCCCCCGTTGTTCGCCAAGGCCGACGTGGTCGAGGGCTGGATCCCGTTCCGCAAGGTCTTCGACGTCGTCGCCTACGGCAAGCGCCACGTGATGATGGGCGCCACCCAGGTCGACCGGCACGGCAACCAGAACATCTCGGCGATCGGCGACTTCGCGCAGCCCAAGCGGCAGCTCCTCGGTTCGCGCGGCGCCCCGGGCAACACGGTCAACAACCGCACGTCCTACTGGGTCCCCAAGCACTCCCCCCGCGTCTTCGTCGAGCGGGTCGACATCGTCTCCGGCGTCGGTCCCGCGCTCGCCAGGGCCGCCGGCCCCGCCGCTGCCCGGTTCAACGACATCCACCGGATCGTCAGCAACCTCGCGGTGTTCGACGTCAAGGGCGACGACGACACCGTGCGCCTCCTGAGCGTGCACCCCGGCGTCACCGTCGACGAGGTACGCGAGGCCACCGGGTTCGAGCTCTCCCTGGTCAGCGGAGCCGGCGACGACGTACCCGAGACCCGGCTCCCCACGCCCGAGGAGCTGATCTTGATCCGTGAGGTGCTCGACCCCAGGTCGCTGCGCCACCGTGAGGTGCCGGTCGCATGATCGAGCAGCTGCTCAGGACGCCGTTCACCGAGCTGACCGGCGTCCGGCACCCGGTCGTCCAGACGGGCATGGGCTGGGTCTCCGGGCCACGCCTGGTCAGCGGTACGGCGAACGCGGGAGGCCTGGGCATCCTGGCCAGCGCCACCATGTCGTACGACGAGCTGGAGCGGGCGATCCTCGAGGTCAAGAGCCGCACCGACCAGCCGTTCGGCGTCAACCTGCGCGCTGACGCCGGCGACGCGGGCGACCGTTGCGACCTGCTGATCAAGCACGGCGTCAAGGTCGCGTCGTTCGCGCTCGCGCCCAAGCAGGAGCTGATCGCCAAGCTCAAGGACCACGGCCTGGTCGTGATGCCCTCGGTCGGTGCCGCACGGCACGCCGAGAAGGTCGCAGCCTGGGGCGCCGACGCGGTGATGATCCAGGGCGGCGAGGGCGGTGGCCACACCGGTTCGGTGCCCACGACGCTGCTGCTCCCCACTGTGCTCGACGCCGTCGACATCCCGGTCGTCGCGGCCGGTGGTTTCTTCGACGGCCGCGGCCTCGCCGCCGCGCTGTCCTACGGCGCCGCCGGGGTCGGCATGGGCACCCGCTTCCTGCTCACCCAGGACAGCGCCGTGCCCCAGGCGGTCAAGGACCTCTACCTCAGCCACGACCTCAACGGGACCGTGGTCACCGCGAAGGTCGACGGCATGCCCCACCGGATGCTGCGCACCGACCTCGTCGCCGAGCTCGAGGAGACCAGCGCGGTCAAGCGCCTCGGCCCCACGCTCAAGCGCACGCTGGAGTTCAAGAAGTCGAGCGGGATGTCGTGGGTCGAGCTGGCCAAGGACGGACGCGCGATGAAGAAGACCCAGGGCCGCACGCTGGCCCAGATGACGCTGGCCGCGAACACCCCGGTGATGCTCAAGGCCGGCCTGGTCGAGGGCGACACCGCTGCCGGCGTACTCGCCTCGGGCCAGGTGGTCGGCGTCATCGACGACCTGCCCACCTGCGAGGAGCTGATCGACCGGATCGTGCTGCGGGCCGTCGAGGAGCTGCGCCGCGGGTCGTCCTACCTCGTCTAGCCGCCCGGCACGTAGCCCTGGTCCGGAGCCCACTCGCCGGTCTCCTGCAACCGTGACCAGATGTCGTACTCCGGCGCGAAGAAGTCGACCAGCGCGGCCCGGGTGCCGTCGGTGAGCTCGGGCTCGCGGCGCTCGGTGGAGACGTTGGCGGTGCCGATCTTGACGGTGCCGTCCATCTTGTCGGTGAACCACGCCTGCCAGGTGTCGGGCCAGTCGAGCGCGAAGATCCGGTCGACGCCGATGTCCAGGTCGTTGCTCAGCGCCACGAAGCGCGCCGGGCGCCCGACCTTCCCGGTGATCTCCTGGTCGCCCGCGACGTAGCGCTCGGCGAAGTGCTCGAAGGTCATCTCGCCGGTGTACTTGTCGGGGTTCTCCGTGACCACGGCCGGGCGCGACCGGTAGCGCCACCACGACTCCAGCCACTCGACGGGCTCGCGGAAAAGCGACACGACCTCGTAGTCCTGGCGCCGATAGCCCGCGTTGCGCAGGATCGGCACCATCCGGGTGTGGAACTGACGGCAGTTCATGTGCTTGAGACGGGGGTGCCCGCGCAGCACCACCTCCGCCTTGCCGCTGAGTGCGTTGACGATGGACGTCGACGCGCACTTGGGCATCGACAGCACCACGAACCCGTGGCTCGGCAGCGCGATCATGACCCCAACCTAACGGCCGCACGCGCAGGAGTAGTTTCGAGGTATGACGCAGGACCAGCCCGTACGCCGCCAGCGGCACCTGATGGACCCCGACAACCCGCGGCCCGCCACGCGCCGCGAGGACGTCGAGCGCCTCGAGCGGGTGCAGAAGTGGGTGCTCTCGGTCCTGATCGTGACCACGATCCTGCACCTGTCGGCCGGGCTGGGCATCGCGGCCCAGTACGTCGACGACGACGCGGTCACGGCAGGCGTGGGCCTGAGCGTGCTGGCGGGTGCCTTCGGCGTCATCGCGGTCGCCTCCGGGCTGGCGATCCACCGCAAGCCGATCGCGTCGCCCTGGCTGCTCCTCGGCGTGATCCCCGGCGTGGTGTCGGTCCTGCTCTTCCTGCGCTGAGCCGAGTGGCCACCTCGAGTTCACCCACGGGTCCCTAGCCGACGCGCACCGGCGTCGTTGAATGGGGCATGTGCGACCACCACGAGCACCCGCCTGCGCCTCATCAACCGGCTCCTGAGGTCGTGAGCCGTCGGGCCGTGACCACCGCCGGCCCGGGGCTGCTGATGGCGGGGAGCCTGCTCCCCCACAGCGCGGCGATCGCCGACACCGGGACCGAGCCCGCGGCCGGGGCGAGCCGCAGGTCGCGGATCTCGCGCGGCACCCACCTGGTCCACGCCGACCTGCACAACCACACCCTGCTGTCCGACGGTGACGGCGACCCCGCGCTCGCGTTCGCCTCCATGCGCAGCGCCGGGCTGGACGTCGCCGCGCTCACCGACCACGCAACCCTCTCCGACAACGTGCTCGGCGAGGTGCTGGCCGGGCTGCTCCCCCCCGAGTACAAGCAGCTCGCCGGGCTCACCCAGGCCGACTGGTCGCGCACCCGCCGGCTCGCGGACAAGGCCGACGACCCCGGCCGCTTCACCGCGCTGCGCGGCTTCGAGTGGTCCGAGCCGCTGCTGGGCCACGTCAACGTCTGGTTCACCGAGCACTACGTCGACGTGCTCCAGGCCGGCGTGATGCAGCCGCTCCTGGACTGGCTGCGCCGCGAGCCCGGCCTGGTCCTCGATGGCGGCGCCGGGGGCCTCGCCGGCTTCAACCACCCGGGCCGCGAGCCCGGGCGCTTCGAGGAGTTCCACTACGACAAGCGGGTGCGCGACCGCGTCGTCTCCATCGAGATGTTCAACCGCCGCGACGACTTCCTCTTCGAGGGGTACGCCGACGGGAAGCCCTCGCCGCTGGTCACCTGCCTCAACTCCGGCTGGCGTACCGGCATCACCGGCGTCACCGACGAGCACGGCGTCGACTGGGGGCATCCCGAGGGCAAGGGCCGCACGGGGCTGTGGGTCGACGAGCACAGCCGCCAGGGCGTCAAGCGCGCCATGCGGGCGCGGCGCTTCTTCGCCACTCGCACCTCGGGGCTGCGCGTCGACGCCACCGCGACCCCGGCGGGCGGGCGCGCGGTCCGGATGGGCGGCGTGCTGCCGCTGCGCCGCGGGGTCGTCAAGATCCGTCTCGACCTCGCCCGCGACGCCTCCTGGGTCGGCCGCAAGCTCCACGCCCAGGTGCTGCGGCCCGGCACCGACGTGCCCACCGTCATGGACGTCGTACCCTTCCGCGTCGGTCCGGTCGCCGAGCTGCGCGTCCCCGTCAACGTCGCCGACGGCGACTGGATGCTGGTGCGGATCGCCGACCCGACCGAGGCCAACGAGACGCCCGGTCCGGCCGGCCATCCCGGCAACAAGCTCGGTATCGCCTACACGAGCCCCTGGTGGCTGGAGCCTGCTCGCTGAGAGGCTCGGCTAGAGCCGCTCGATGATCGTGACGTTGGCCTGGCCGCCGCCCTCACACATGGTCTGCAGGCCGTAGCGGCCGCCGGTGCGCTCGAGCTCGTTGAGCAGGGTGGTCATCAGGCGGGTGCCGGTGGCGCCGATCGGGTGACCGAGGGCGATGCCGCCGCCGTTGACGTTGACCTTGTCGTGCGGGGCGCCGGTCTCCTTCATCCAGGCGAGTACGACGGACGCGAACGCCTCGTTGCACTCGAACAGGTCGATGTCCTCGATCGCCAGGCCGGTCCTCTTCAGCGCGTGGGCGGTGGCTCTGATCGGGCCGGTCAGCATCCAGATCGGGTCGTCGCCACGCACCGAGAGGTGGTGGACGCGGGCCCGCGGGGTGAGGTTGTGCTCGGCGACCGCGGCCTCGGAGGCGATCAGCATCGCGGTCGAGGCATCGCAGATCTGCGAGGCGACCGCGGCGGTGATCCGGCCGCCGGGGGCCAGCGGCTCCAGGCCGGCCATCTTCTCCAGCGACGTCTCACGGGGGCACTGGTCGGTGTCGAAGCTCTGCCCGTCAGGGAGGGCTACCGGCTCGATCTCGCGCTCGAAGCGCCCCTCGGCGATCGCGGTGCGCGCCCTGGTGTGGGAGGCCAGCGCGAACTCCTCCATCTCCTCGCGGGAGATGTCCCACTTCTCGGCGATCATCTCGGCGGAGTTGAACTGCGAGACGTCGGCGTCGCCGTAGCGCGCCGCCCAGCCCGGCGACTCCGCGAACGGCGTGGTGAAGCCGTACTGCTGGCCGACGAGCATCGCGGCCGAGATCGGGATGGCACTCATGTTCTGGACGCCGCCGGCCACGACGAGGTCCTGGGTGCCGGACATGACGCCCTGCGCCGCGAAGTGCACCGCCTGCTGCGATGAGCCGCACTGGCGGTCGATGGTCACGCCGGGCACGTGGTCGGGCAGACCCGCCACCAGCCACGCCGACCGCGCGATGTCCCCGGCCTGCGAGCCGATCGTGTCGCAGCACCCGAGGATCACGTCGTCGACGGCGCCCGGGTCGACGCCGGTACGCCGCATCAGGGCGCTCAGCGTGTGGGCGGCGAGGTCGGCGGAGTGCATGGCCGCGAGAGCCCCGCCGCGCTTGCCGACCGGCGTACGGACGGCGTCGATGATGAAGGCCTCAGGCATGGGCGATCCCGTCTAGGAGGATGGTGAGGTACTGGTCGGCGACGTGCGAGTGGGTCAGTGACCCGCCGGGGCGGTACCACCGGACGGCCACCCACACCGTGTCGCGGATGAAGCGGTAGGTGAGCTCGATGTCGAGGTCGGAGCGGAGCACGCCGGAGCGGACGCCGTCGTCGAGCAGCGTGATCCAGACCGCGCGGGACTGGGCGTTGCGCTCGGCGAGGTAGGCGAACCGGTCGAAGCCGCCCAGGTAGTCGGCCTCGTTCTGGAAGATCGCGACCTCGTGACGGTGCCGGTCGATCGCCTCGAACGACACCCGCACCGCGCGCTCGAGCTTGGCGCGCGCGTCGTCCGTGCTGGTGAGGATCTCGTCGTAGGAGCCGAAGAGCTCCTCCTGGAAGCTCGACAGGATCTCGTCGACCATCGACTCCTTGGAGTCGAAGTGGTGGTAGAGGCTGCCCGACTGGATCCCGCTCGCGTCGGCGATGTCGCGCACCGTCGTGTTCTTGAACCCCTTCTCCGCGAAGAGCCCGGCCGCGATCCGCAGCAGCTCCGCGCGCCGGCTGTTCGTGGGCTCGTCCTGGGTGGCAGCCATCACGCCTGCTGACTGCTGACGGCGACCACTTCGCCGGTCATGTACGACGCGTAGTCGCTGGCGAGCATCACCATCACGTTGGCGACCTCCCACGGCTCCGCGGCCCGCCCGAACGCCTCGCGCTGCTTGAGCTCGTGCAGCAGCTCGTCGGAGGTGACCTTGGCCAGGAACGGGTGCATCGCCAGGCTTGGCGAGACGGCGTTGACGCGGATGCCGTGCGGCGCCAGGTCGAGCGCGGCGCAGCGGGTCAGGGCCATGACGCCCGCCTTGGCGGCGGCGTAGTGGGCCTGTCCCTCCTGCGCGCGCCAGCCGATCACCGAGGCGTTGTTGATGATCACGCCCTTCTTGCCCGACGCCACGAAGCGCTGCCCGGCGGCGCGCACGCACCGGAACGTGCCGGTCAGCGTGATGTCGAGGACCTTGAGCCACTGCTCGTCGGTCATCTCCAGCACGCTGGCGGTGCCGCCGAGGCCGGCGTTGTTGATCATGATGTCGACCCCACCGAGCTCGTCGGCGACGTCGAGAAGCGCCGCGACCTGGGTCTCGTCGGTGACGTCGCAGACCAGCTGTCGCACGCGCTCGGCGCCGAACTCCTCGGCCAGCGCGGTCTCCGCCTCGGCCAGCCGTCGCGCGTGCGTATCGCTGAACACGACCGCCTTGGCACCCTCCTCGAGCACCCGGCGTACGACGGCCGCACCGATGCCTGCCCCCGCGGCGGCGGTCACGACGACGACCTTGCCCGCGAGCAGGTTGTGACCTGGCACGTAGTCGGGGACGGGCTGCTCCGGGCGAGTCGCGGTCATCCGCGGGCCTCCTTGGGAAGGCCGAGCACACGCTCGGCGAGGATGTTCTTCTGGACCTCGTCGCTGCCGCCGTAGATCGTGTCGGCGCGGGAGAAGAGGAAGAGTCGCTGCCACTCGTCGAGGTCGTACGGCGTGCCTGACGCGCGGGCCAGCAGGCCGGCCGGGCCGCGGACCTGCATGGCCACCTCGCCCAGGCGTCGGTGCCAGTTGGCCCAGACGAGCTTGAAGATCGAGCCCGCTCCCCCGCCGGCGGCCGAGTCGGCGCCGCTCTCGACGTCGGACAGGCCGTGCAGGGCGAAGGACCGGGTGACCTCGAGCTCGACCGCGAGCGCCGCCAGCCGGTCCCGCAGGACCGGGTCCTCGAAGGCGCCGGTCTCCTTGGCGAGCGACACGACGGCGGCGAGCTCGCGGGAGAAGTCGACGGTCTGCGCGAGCGTGGAGACACCCCGCTCGAAACCGAGCAGCCCCATCGCCACGCCCCAGCCTTTGCCGGGCTCGCCGACGACCAGGTCGGCGTCGGTCCTCGCGCCGGTGAAGAAGACCTCGTTGAACTCCGACCCACCGGTGAGCTGCTCGATCGGCCGGATCTCCACGCCCTCCTGGTCGAGCGGCACCAGCAGGAACGACAGGCCGTGGTGGCGCTTGGAGCCGGGCTCGGTGCGCGCGACCACGAAGACCCACTGCGACTGGTGGGCGTTTGAGGTCCACACCTTCTGGCCGTCGATCACCCACTGCTGTCCGGCCCCAGACCCATCGGGGGTCTCCTCGAGCCGGGCCTTGGTCTGCACGTTGGCCAGGTCGGAGCCCGCGCCGGGCTCGGAGTAGCCCTGCGCCCACAGCTCCTCGACCGCGACGATGCCGGGCAGGAACCGCTTCTGCTGCTCCGCGCTGCCGAACGCGATCAGGGTCGGGCCGAGCAGCTCCTCGCCGAGGTGGTTGACCCGGGCCGGGGCGTTGGCCCGGACGTACTCCTCGTGGAAGATCACTTGCTGCCACAGGCTCAGCCCGCGCCCGCCGTGCTCGGTGGGCCAGCCCACGCAGGTCCAGCCGTGGGCGGCCAGGTGCCGGTTCCAGGCGAGCCGCTCCTCGAACATCTCGTGGTCGCGGCCGGCGCCGCCCATGCCGCGCAGCTCGGCCCACTCGCCGGTCAGGTTCTCCTCGAGCCAGGCCCGGATCTCTGCCCGGAACGCCTGGTCCTCCTCGGAGTAGCTCAGGTCCACAAGTGGTAGCCTACCAAGCAATTGCTTGGTTGGGTGAAGGAGGACGCGTGACCGACACGATCCCGAGGCTGCTCCGGGACGCGGCGGATCGCTTCGGCGGGGCACCGGCCTACGTCGAGGGAGACCGGGTCCTCCCGTTCACCCAGCTCCACGACCTCGTGCGGGCCACCGCCGCCGGCTACCGCGCCCGCGGCCTCGAGCCCGGCGGCCGCGTCGTCGTGTGGGCGCCCAACAGCATCAACTGGGTGGTCGCCGCACTCGCCGTGTCGTACGCCGGCGGGACGCTCGTGCCGGTCAACTCGCGCTACACGGGCCACGAGGTGGCTGACGTCGTCGACCGCACCGGCGCGACGCTGGTGCTCGTGGCCGACGGGTTCCTCGGCCGCACGCAGGTCGCCGACCTGCGAGCCGCGAGCGACCTGGCCAGGGTCGCGGACATCATCGAGATCACCGACCTCGACGCCGTCGCCGTGCCGGCCGGCGACCTGGGCGTCATCGACGGGGTCGCCGACGCAGTGTCCCCCGACGACGTGGCCGACATCCTCTTCACCTCCGGCACCACCGGTCGCTCCAAGGGCGCCATGTCCGCGCACCGGCAGACCATCGGCGTCGCCATGGCCTGGGCGGAGCTCGGCGGCGTCCGCTCGGAAGACCGCTACCTCGTGGTCAACCCGTTCTTCCACTCCTTCGGCTACAAGATCGGGATCGTGGTCGGGCTGCTCACCGGCGCCACGCTCTACCCGGTCGCGACGTTCGACCTCGACGAGACGATGGCGCTGATCGAGACGGCGCAGATCTCGCTGCTGCCCGGCGCGCCGACGATCTACCAGTCGCTGCTCAACGCTCCGGGCCGCACCGACCGCGACCTGTCCTCGCTGCGGCTCGCGGTGACCGGCGCCGCCGTCGTCCCGGTCGTCCTGATCGAGCGGATGCGCGCCCCTGCACCGGAGGGGCTCGGCATCGACCAGGTCGTCACGGCGTTCGGCATGACCGAGGCGGTGGTCGCCACCATGTGCCGCGAGGACGACTCCGCCGAGACCGTGGCGACCACGTGCGGGCGCGCCATCCCCGGCATGGAGGCCCGCATCGATGCCCCCGACGGCGAGGCAGGAGAGCTGCTGCTGCGTGGCGACTACGTGATGCTCGGCTACCTCGACGACCCGGCCGCCACCGCCGAGGCGATCGACGCCGACGGCTGGCTGCACACCGGCGACGTGGGCACCCTCGACGAGGCCGGCAACCTGCGGATCACCGACCGGCTCAAGGACATGTACATCTCCGGCGGCTTCAACGTCTACCCCGCCGAGGTCGAGCAGGCACTCGCCCGCCTCGACGGGGTCGCCGACGTCGCCGTGGTCGGCGTACCCGACGAGCGGATGGGCGAGGTCGGCAAGGCCTACGTCGTCCGGACCGACCCAGGGCCCACCACTGGGCTCACCGCGGAGGCGGTCGTCGCGTTCTGCAAGGAGCGGCTGGCCAACTTCAAGGTGCCGCGGCACGTCGAGTTCGTCGACGGACTGCCGCGCAACCTGTCCGGCAAGGTGCTGAAGACCCAGCTGAGGAGCTCCTGATGGATCTCGACCTGTCCGCGTCCGAGCTGGCCTTCCAGGCCGAGGCCCGCGAGTGGCTGGCGGCCAACGTGCCGTCCGAGCCGCTGCCGTCGATGGACACCGCCGAAGGTTTCGTCGCCCACCAGGAGTGGGAGGCCAGGCTGGCCGACGCGGGCTGGGCGGTCGTGTCCTGGCCGAAGGCCTACCACGGCCGCGAGGCGTCGCTGGTCGAGTGGGTGATCTTCGAGGAGGAGTACTACCGCGCCGGCGCCCCCGGCCGGGTCTCCCAGAACGGCATCTTCCTGCTCGCGCCGATCGTCTTCGACCACGGCACCCAGGAGCAGCAGGAACGGTTCCTGCCCTCGATGGCGACCGGCGAGAAGATCTGGGCGCAGGCCTGGTCCGAGCCCGAGGCCGGCTCCGACCTCGCGTCGCTGCGCTCGACCGCGCGGCGTGACGACGAGCGGGGTGGGTGGGTGCTCAACGGCCAGAAGACCTGGTCCTCGCGAGCGTCGTTCGCGCACTGGGGCTTCGGCCTGTTCCGCTCCGACCCCGAGGCCCAGCGCCACCACGGCCTGACGTACTTCCTCTTCCCGCTGGAGGCCGACGGCATCACGGTGCGTCCGATCGCCCAGCTCGACGGCGAGGCCGGCTTCGCCGAGATCTTCTTCGAGGACGTCTTCGTCCCCGACGCCGACGTGCTCGGCGCCCCCGGCGACGGGTGGCGGGTCGCGATGAGTACGGCAGGCAACGAGCGCGGGCTCTCGCTGCGCTCCCCCGGCCGCTTCTGTGCCGCCGCCGACCGGCTGGTCGACCTCTACCGCCAGGTCGCCGGTGACCCGTCGCACAGTTTGGGACGGGTCAGCGGGAATGCCGTCGTGGACGCCTGGCTCAAGGCGCAGTCCTACCGGCTTTACACGTGGGGCACGGTCACCCGGCTCGCCGACGGCGGCGACATCGGCGCGGCCGGCTCCGTCAACAAGGTGTTCTGGTCCGAGCTCGACATCGCCCTGCACGAGACCGCCCTCGACCTGCTCGGACCCGAGGCCGAGGTGGAGTCGACGTGGCTCGACGGCTACACGTTCTCGCTCTCCGGCCCGATCTACGCCGGCACCAACGAGATCCAACGCAACATCGTGGCGGAGCGGATCCTCGGTCTGCCCAGGGAGGTCCGGAAGTGAAGTTCGTCCTGTCCGACGACCAGCGCGACTTCGCGGCGTCGCTCGAGTCGCTGCTCGCGGCCTCCGACACGGCCGCGGTGGCCCGCGCCTGGGCCGCCGGCGATCCCGCTCCGGGGCTCACGCTCTGGAAGCGCCTGGCTGAGCAGGGCGTCACGATGCTTGCGACCGAGGCCACCCCGGTCGAGGTCACCCTCGCCTTCGAGGCCCTCGGCAAGTACGCCGTCCCGGGGCCGTGGGTCGAGTCCGCGGCCTACCTGCCGGTGGCACTCGGCCACGAGGTCGAGGGCATCGCCACCCTGGCGCTCCCCCCGCACGTGCCCTACGCGCTCGACGCCGACATCGCCGACCAGGTCTACGTCGGCACCTCCCCCGCGGCCTCCGTCGGCAAGCGGGTCGGATCCGTGGACCGCACCCGCCGCCTCTTCGAGGTGACCGGCGACGGCGAGTCCGACCCCGCGGCGTTCGACCTCGCGGTGCTCGCGACGTCCGCCCAGCTGCTCGGCTGCGGCGAGCGGATCCTCACCGACTCGGTGACCTACGTGAAGCAGCGCAAGCAGTTCGGCCGCGAGATCGGCAGCTACCAGGCGATCAAGCACGCGCTCGCCGACGTCCGGATCGCGCTCGACTTCGCCCGGCCACTGGTCCAGGGTGCGGCGCTCGGCGCGGTCCCGGCCTCGGCGGCCAAGGTCGCGTGTGCCGACGCGGCGTACCTCGCGTCCCGCACCGGGCTCCAGGTCCACGGCGCCATCGGCTACACCGAGGAGTTCGACCTGAGCATCTGGCTCACCAAGGTCCGCGCCCTCGTCACCGCCTGGGGCACGCCCGCCCACCACCGCGCCGAGCTCCTGGCCACGCTGGTCGGTGCCTGATGGACTTCGCGTTCTCCCAGGAGCAGCAGGAGCTGGCCTCGATGGTCCGCTCCCTCCTGGCCAAGCGCGCCGACCCGGGCGCGGTCCGCACCGCGATGGAGTCGGAGGCGGGCTTCGACGAGGCGCTGTGGCAGACCCTGTGCGAGCAGATCGGCGCGGCCGCGCTGGGCATCCCCGAGGAGTACGACGGCGCGGGGTTCTCCCTGTTCGAGGCCCTGATCGTGCTCGAGGAGATGGGCCGCTCCCTGGCCCCGTCTCCCCTGCTGTCGTCGCTGGTGACCGCCGAGGCGCTGCTGGCCGGCGGCAGCGAGGACGCCAAGTCGCGGCTGCTCCCCCGCATCGCGATGGGTGAGGTCGCCGCGATCATGCTCGACGACAGGCCGGTGCTCGAGGGCGACCGTGCGACGGTGCTGCTGGCCGTGACCGACGACGGCCTGGTCGAGGTCGACCCCGAGTCGGTCACGCGCACCTGGGCCGAGTCGATGGACCAGACGATCCGGCTGGCGCACGTCGACCTGTCCGGAGCGACGACCACCCCCGCCGGCGACGGCGATGCCGCGTCCGAGCGCGCCCGCCTGGTCGGGGCGGCCGGCTGTGCCGCACTCCAGGCCGGGCTCGCCGCCCGCGCGCTCGAGATGACCGTGGCCTACAGCAAGGAGCGCGTGCAGTTCGGGCGCGCGATCGGCTCCTTCCAGGCGCTCAAGCACCGGATGGCCGACATGCTGGTGCTGCTCGAGATGTCGCGCTCCGCTTCCTGGGCGGCGTCGTACGCCGTGTCGAGCGGCGCCGACAACGCCGAGCGACTGACCCACGTGGCCAAGTCCTACTGCTCCGACGCGCTCGACCGGATCGCGGGCGAGACCGTGCAGCTCCACGGCGGCATCGCCATCACCTGGGAGCACGACGCCCACCTGGTGTTCAAGCGTGCCCACGCCCTCGGGCAGCTGTTCGGCCAGGCCCACGAGCACCGGGCTCTGATCGAGCTCTGACGAGCCGGTCTCAGCTCGATCCAGGCTCAGCGGATCGGGCAGGTCCGGGCGCGGGTGGCCATCAGGCCCAGCGTCCAGCACGAGACGCAGCCCCGCCACAGCACGACGGTGACCGGGATGAGCAGCAGCCACAGGGCTGAGAGATGGGCGAGCGCGAACGCCGCGACGAGCAGCACCAGTCCGGCGACGCCCCGGGCGAGGTGCACCGGCACCGAGCGGCTCGCGAACATCTCGCCGACGGGGTCGGGCGGGGCCACGGTGCTCATTGGTCCGTGGTCCGGTACTTGCCCTGGAAGAAGAGCAGCGGCTTCTCGGCCTCGCCGAGCGCGAGCTCGAGGACCCGGCCGATCACGACATAGTGGTCGCCGGCCTCGTGGACGGCGTGGATGCTGCAGTCGACGTAGCCCAGCGCACCCTCGAGCAACGGCGAGCCGGTGGACTCGGTCGGCTGCCAGGAGACATCGGCGAACTTGTCGGTGCCCCGGCTGGCCATCGTGTTGGAGAGCTCGGCCTGGTCGGCGGCCAGGAAGTTGACGCAGAAGCGGCCGGAGCGCTGCATCAGCGGCCAGGCCCGCGAGGTCTTGGCGGGGATGAACAGCACGAGGGGCGGGTCGAGCGAGACGCTGGAGAACGACTGGCAGGTCATCCCGACCGGCTCGCCGTTGCTCACGGTGGTCACGACCGTCACGCCCGAGGCGAAGCTGCCGAGCACGTCGCGGAACTGCCGGGCGGCCGCGAGCGCCTCGGGGTCCTCGACGTGGACCGTCGAGCTCTCGCCCGGGCGCCACTCGAAGTCGAAGTCGTGGTCACCCAGCCAGGAGCTGATCAGCTCCGGGCTCGGCCAGGTCTCCCGGGCGTCGGGGCTCATCCCCTCGGGGATCTCGGGACTCGAGGTCATGGACCCCACTGTTTCACTGGCCCCCGCCACCGAAGTCGTGCCCCCAGTAGGACACGGCCGTCGACTCGCGGGCGACCCAACGACCGTCGTCGACCTGGAGGCCGTCGGTGCCGAACTCGATGTCGAAGCCGCCGGGCGACTTGACGTAGAAGGAGACCATCTCGTCGTTCATGTGCCGGCCGAGCGTCGCCGACAGCGGCGCCTTGTGCTTGCGCACGCGCTCGAGCGCGCGGCCGACGTGGTCGAGCTCGTCGACCTCGAGCATGATGTGGACGCACTTGGCCGGGTTGGGCATCGGCAGGAACGCCAGCGAGTGGTGCCGCGGGTTGACCCCGAGGAAACGCAGCCAGACCTTGGAGCCGGGCTCCTTGCCGACGAACTCCCCGGGCATGCTCATCGAGTCGCGCAGCCGGAAGCCGAGCACCTCGGTGTAGAACCGCAGCGCCTCGACGTCGTCGAGGACCGGCAGCACGATGTGGCCCATCCCCTGGTCGCCGGTGACGAACTTCGCGGCGTACGGCGTGACGACGGGCCGCGACTCGTAGGTGATGCCGTGGAAGAGCTCGAAGACGTTGTCCCACGGGTCGGAGAAGCGGACCAGCTCCTGCACGCGGCGCTCGTCGAGCTCCTCGCGCGAGCCCTCCTCGAACGCCACACCGGCCTTCTGGAGGTGCTCGCGGGCGTCCTGGAGGGCGCGGTGGTCGGCGACCTCCCAGCCGGTCGCGGCCAGCTGGTCGACGTCGGAGGGGAAGACCACGAGCCGGGCGGAGACCTGGTCGATGCGCCAGTACTGGTGGTCGGGGTTGGGGCCGCGGCCGGCCGCGAGGCCGAGGACCTTGCCGGCGAACGTCGTCCACTGGCCGAGGTCGGTGCTCGCGACGCGGACGTAGCCCATCGACTTGAGGTCGATCGTCATGAGCGGCTCCTCTCTCCCTCTGGTGCGCGCCCTCGGTCGCTCGCTCGTCCCTCGCTCGACTCGGTCGGGCGCGAGTGGCGGGCGTAGAACGCGGTGGCGACCTCGCGGAACTCGTCGGCCGCCTCGATCTGTGCCCAGTGCCCGCAGTTGGGGAAGACATGCAGCGACGCCTTGGGGATCAGCTTGAGCGCGACCATGGCGCCGTCGAGCGGGTTGACCCGGTCCTCGCGTCCCCAGGTGAGCAGCGTGTGCTTGCGCAGGCGGTGGGCCTCGCGCCAGAGCATGCCGTCCTCGGCGGTCTCGGGGTTCCAGAACGACACGCCCATCGAGCGCATCGCCTCCTGCGCGCCCGGCGCCGTCGCGTCGGCGAACCGCTCCTCGACCAGCTCGTCGGTCACCAGCGACTGGTCGACGACCATCGTGGAGATGAACGCCCGCAGCGACTCACGCGAGGGGTTGGCGCCGAAGTCCATCAGGCGCTGCACGCCCTCGGTGGGGTCGGCGTGGAAGAGGTTGAGCGAGAGTCCGCCGGGGCCCATCAGGACCAGCCGGCCGACGCGGTCGGGATACTCGAGAGCGAGCCGCATCGCCGTACCGCCGCCGAGGCTGTTGCCGAGCAGGTGCACCCGGTCGATGCCGAGCTCGTCGAGGAGCTTGACGACGTGGTCGGCCGCGTGGCGGTAGAAGTTGCCGACCACCGGGGGCTTTTCGGAACCGCCGAAGCCCGGCTGGTCGACCAGCAGGGTGCGGAACGACGTGGCGAAGCCCGGCAGCGCGCGGCCGAAGTTGGACCAGGCGCTGGCGCCGGGACCGCCGCCGTGCAGCATTACCAGCGGCAGTCCGCCGCCGACGTCGGTCGCGACCCCGGCCTCGTAGTAGTTGAGGGTGATCTCGCCGGCCTTGGCGGACCGCCGGGTCGCGTCCTGGGAGAAGTCGCTCATGTGGCTCAGTACATCCCGGGGTCGACCTTGTGGCCGAACTCGTGGGCGCCGTACATCTGCAGCGCCCGCTCGGGGTCGTTGGCCGCGTGGACGCGACCCGCGTGGGCGTCGCGCCAGGCGCGCTGGAGGTAGGTGCCCTGCGCGAGCGCCCGGCCACCGGAGGCCTCGAACAGGGTGTCGATCGCCTCGAGGGCGCGCTCGCTGCCGATGACCTGGTCGCGGCGGACCTTCAGGCGCAGGCCGAGCGGGATCTTCTCACCGCGCTCGACGTGGGCCATCTCCTCGCGGATGTTGTTGGTGAGCAGCGCCCAGGCGGCGTCGATCTCCGACGATGCCCGCGCGATCCGGACCATGGCGAACGGGTCCTTGGAGGCCTTCTCCCCGAGGTACGCCGCCCGGCTGCGGGCCTGCTGCATCTCGACGTGCTCCTTGTAGGCGCCCATCGCCATACCGATGATCGGCGTGGTGATCGTGCCGGTGAAGATCGAGTGGAACGGCAGCTTGTAGAGGTCGGAGGTGTTCTGCTCCTGGCCGGGACCCTTGCACTGGCCGGTCTCGCCCATGCTCAGCGTGAACGCCTCGGGGATGAACTGGTCCTCCACGACGATGTCGTTGGAGCCGGTGCCGCTGAGGCCGACCATGTGCCAGACGTCGACGATCGTGTACTTCTCGCGGGGCACCATGAACGTCTTGAAGTCGATGACGTTGCCCTCCTCGTTGAACACGAGGCCGCCGAGCAGCACCCACGAGCAGTGGTCGCAGCCCGAGGAGAAGCTCCACTTGCCGGACAGGGTGTAGCCACCGTCGGTGACGGTGGCCTTGCCGGTCGGGGCGTAGGACGAGCTCAGGCGGGTGTTGGTGTCCTCGCCCCACACCGCCTGCTGGGCCTCGTCAGCGAAGAGCGCGACCTGCCACGGGTGCACGCCGACCACGCTGGAGACCCAGCCGGTCGAGCCGCAGGCGCTCGCGATGTCGCGGACCGCGGTGTAGAAGGTGACCGGGTCGGCCTCGAAGCCGTCGAACCGCTTGGGCTGGAGGAGCCGGAAGAACCCGGTGTCCTGGAGCTCCTTGATGGAGGCCTCAGGCACCACGCGGAGACGCTCGGCCTCGTCGGCACGCTCCCGGAAGGTGGGGAGCAGGTCACGGACTCCGTCGAGAACAGCCTGGGTCATCGAGATCTCCTGTCGTGGTGGGACAGCGCAATACTAGAACACGTTCTTGTTTTGGACCAGACGCCGCGCGTGGTCAGCGAAACGTGCGCGCCGCCGCCTCGACCCGGTCCAGGTGGGCGGGCCAGTCGTAGCCGTCGTCGAGGTTGGGGTCGCCTGGCCGCCGGCCGGCTCGACCGTCGATCAGCGGTGCGCCACCGTGGGACCAGAGATCGCCGGCGTGGACTCACACCACGCGGCGGGGATGTCGCAGCCCTGCGGGCAAGAGACTCAGACACCGAGTCGCGCCAACTCGATAGCGTGCACCGCATGCCCATCAAGCTCGAGAACGTCGGGATCGCCGTCCGCGACCTCGAAGAGACCATCGCCTTCTTCACCGACCTCGGACTGACGGTTCTCGGCCGGGACACGGTCAGTGGCGAGTGGACCGACACCGCTGTCGGCCTCGACGGCAACCATGCCAAGATCGCCATGCTGCAGACGCCCGACGGCAACGGACGCCTCGAGCTCTTCGAGTACCTTCACCCCGACGCGATCGAGACCGAGCCCACCCAGCCCCACGAGATCGGCATGCACCGCGTGGCCTTCTCGGTCGACGACATCGACGTGGCCCTCGAGATCGCCGCGAGGCACGGCTGCCACCCGCTGCGCGGCGTGGCGGCCTATGAGGACATCTACAAGCTCACCTACGTCCGCGGCCCCAGCGGGATCATCGTCATGCTCGCCCAGGAGCTGAAGAAGAGCTGACCCGCTGCGCCGTCCCGTCCTACGTTCGCCGGTGGAACCGGACTCGCCCGTCGGCGAGCCGGTCGCCGCGGTAGTGGTGGTCGTGGGCGCGATGGTGGTGGAAGGAGCACAGGAGCGCCCCGTCGTCCAGGTCGGTGCGCCCGCCGCGGGACCAGGGATCGCCGGCATGGTGGGCCTCGCACCATGCGGCGGGGATGTCGCAACTCTCGGCGCGACACGTCGGCTGGCGCACCGCGAGCGCCTTGCGCTGAGCGGGTGAGAACAGTCGGCGCGCCCGCCCCAGGTCGAGCACCTGGCTCTCGCCGCCGAGGACCGCGGGGACGATGCCGGCGGTGCACGCGAGCCGGCGGGCCTCGCTCGCAGAGATCGGTTCGTCACCGACGAGCGCCACTTCGAGACCGCCGAGCAGCGTCTCAAGGTCGATGTGGACCAGCACCGTGGTCGCGTCGCCACCGTGCAGGGGCATCCGCGCCGGGTCCGCAGCCTCCAGGAACGCTGCGAAGGCCTCCCCCAGCCGCT
The DNA here is from genome assembly GCF_900103935.1 of Nocardioides szechwanensis. GTDB lineage: Bacteria > Actinomycetota > Actinomycetes > Propionibacteriales > Nocardioidaceae > Nocardioides > Nocardioides szechwanensis. The sequence goes on along the minus strand of NZ_FNIC01000001.1, from coordinate 683,171 downwards.
GGTCGTAGCTCCGCCGGTCGTCCGGGGCGATCTTCGGCTCCCGGCGCGGCGCGCAGAAGGCGTTGAGGTAGGTGAGCAGCCGGTCAGCGACCCGGTCGGCGACGCGGATCCGGATGTCGGTCGTGCCGTCGCCGTTGCGACGGGTCGTCAGGCAGGTGCACCGGGCCGCCCGCGCCTCCTCCCTCTCGAGCTGCCGGGCCTCCAGGCCCTCGCCGAACTCGGGGGCGACGACGTCCACGATCCGGCGCCCCATGACCCGCAGCGCCCGCGGGCCGAACTCCCCGGCCTCCGCGACCAGCCGCTCCTCGGCCAGGGATCGGACCTTCTGGTCGACCTCGTCCGGGAGCGCCTCGACGGCCCGCACCACGACCTCGGCCTGAGCCACGTTGACCGCACCGTCTCGCAGAGCCCGCGCCGTGGTCTCGTGCTCCCGCAAGGCTCGCGCCAGCCGCAGACCGCGCCGGCACTCACCGCGGTCGCGCCGTCCCCGGTGCGCCAGCCAGGCGGCGGCGTCTCGCGCACCTTCCCGGGCAGCGACGTCATCGGCAGCCGCCAGCACGCGCATCCGCAGCTCCTCGACCCGGTCGAGCAGCGAGCTGAGCCCCAGCAGGGCCGCGGCCTTCTCGTCGGTCGACATATAGATCGGGTCGACCTCGGCCACCTCGGCCAGCGCACCATCCACCACGGACATCGCGGCAAGCACCGGATGACGCTGGAGGGACTGGGACATGGACGCACCTGATGCTCGACGGTCGCCCGGGGACTCCCCCAGCCGGGACTCAAAGAACGTCGATGCCAGCGCGTCGCACGACGAGCTCCACCGAAGCGGAGGACTACTGCATCTCTCCCGATTCGAACACGCATTCGAAGTCATGTCAAGGGGTCTTCACCAGATTTGGCAGCCAAATGTACGAGCGCGCGGAGAGATCTACACGCCTGTCCGGGTGCCCATTTGCGCCGCCAAAGCGCTGCCCGTTCTGCTCGTGCAGCACAGGGCGCTGATTCAGGCCGAGGCCAGCCACTTGTCCGGTCCGAAGACCTCGTAGTGGATGTCGGCTTCGGCAATGTGCCGCTCGATCAGAGTGCGGCGTACGGACTCCATGAAAGGCAGTGGACCGCACAGATAGACCTGCGCGTCTGCTGGGATCTCCACCAGCCCGAGGTCGACCCGACCGGCGCTGAGGGCGTCTCGGGTCGGCCGTACGCCGAGGTCCTCGTACCAGCGGTGCAGTGTGGCGGAGGGCAACGCAGCCACGAGTTCCTTCAGCTCCTGGCGGTGCGCGTGCCGGGCCGGCGAACGGTCGGCATGCAGGACCAGCACCTGGCGCTTCGAACCGGTGCCGGCCAGGTAGTGCAGGATGCCGATGATCGGGGTGATACCGATGCCGGCGGAGATCAGCACCAGCGGGTCCTCGGAGTGCTGCAGGACCAGGTCGCCGAAGGGCGCCGACACCGAGATCTCGTCGCCCTCGAAGAGCTCCTGGTGCAGAAAGTTGGACACCTCACCAGCCGGCACGGTGGTTGCATCGTCGCCGCGCCGTATCGGGAGTGCCTTGACCGAGATCCCCCATTCGCTCACCTCCGGAGCGTGGGTGAGGCTGTACTGCCGAATCTGACGGGCGCCGTCGGGCAGCGTCACCTGCACAGAGACGTACTGGCCCGGACGGGACTCCGGCAGCGGGCTGCCGTCGGCCGTGCCGAAGACGAAGGACACGGTGTCGGGTGACTCCTGAAGACGGCTGCGTAGAACCAACGTGCGCCAGACGGCACCGTCTGCCACGCCCGTCTCGGCGTACAACCGCTTCTCGATCGTGACCAATGCGCCGGCCATGTGCCAGTAGACCTCGTCCCAGGCGGAGGCGACCTCAGGGGTGACTGCGTCGCCGAGCACCTCCACGATGGCGGCGAAGAGGTGCTCGTGAACGATCGGGTACTGGTCCTCGGTGATGCCGAGGGAGGCGTGTTTGTGCGCGATGCGCCCCAGCACTTCGAGCGGGTCGCATCCGTCATCGGCCACCAGGAGAGTCGCGTAGGCGGCGATCGCGCCCGCGAGCGCGCTCTGTTGGTCACCTTGGGCCTGGTTGCCCCGATTGAACAGGTCGCGCTCGAGCTCAGGATGGGCAGCGAACATCCGCTTGTAGAACACCGGGGTGATGTCGCCGATGGCGGCACCGATGACGGGCAGCGTGGCCTCGACGACCTGGGCGGACTTGGTGGACAGCATGGGACTCCGTGGGTTGTGGGGAAGCGTGAACGGGTGCGCGATCTCAAAGGGACGGCGTCACGTCGCCCCACTGGAACACCGGCCGTCTGGCAAGGGCAGTGCCAAAGGTCCCTAACAGGCTGATACGTCCTGCGCTGAGCAGCTCCACGCCGAGCGAATGAGCGCGTCATTCCGCCGCGATCCGGACGCGGACCTGGAGCTACCCCGCTGCCAGCCAGCCGTGGCCCAGTCCGGCTGCTGACGCGTAAGTCCTGGGGATGGCGAGCATCACCCAGTCAGGGCCAATGGGTCGTGCGAACCCCTTCCGCCGACCGCAAGGGCGAGCACGCATGCGAGAACGGCGGCGAGCCGGCCGTCACAGCCAGGGCTCGCCCGACCACTGCCGCAGACCCGGCGGAGGGGACGCGGACTGATCCAGCCAAGCCTCGTCGGCGTCGCCCGTGCCCTGCCAACCGTTGATCGTGCGAGTGATGCGTCGCTCGCCGTCGCGGGCGTGGACGACCCCGCCCCGCGCCACGGTGACGAACCAGTCATCGACAGCCTCGAGCAACGCCTCAGAGCCGTCGTCGCAGGCATCGCAACCACACGGTGGGACCACGTCGACGAGGACCGGCGGCTCGGAGCGGCCTGTCGGCGTCCCCACGCCGACGTCGACGCCGAACTGGGCACCGTCGACGAGCGTCCGGGCGAACCAGAGTGCGAGACCACCGGGCGCGGTCGGGTCGATCCGTTGGATCCGATGGTGTTGCTCGGGCGGACGAACGGCCCCCAGCCACCGCGGCCCGCTCAGTGGAGCATCACGTGAGATGGCGATGCCGCGATCGGCAAGAGTCTGCACCCACGCCTCGATCCGGGTGTCGAGGATGCGGTACTTGCCCGCTTCCAGGCAGCGGGAGTACTCCTCCTCAGCCGGCGGACGTCCCTGGTGCGGATCGGGCCGGCCAGGGGTGTCGGCGCCGGTGCGGGAGAAGACGCGGTTCACCTGGGCCACCAGGTCGTTGGCCCACGCCGGCGACGCTGGAGGAGTCGATGAGCTCACCAGCGCAGCATGGGCTGGCAGCCCCGGTGAGGCAACCGGGTTTGCCCTCCACGTCGCGCGAGCCGGACACACCCGCTCCCCGGGCGACACCCTGATTGATAGCCGCCACTGCGTCCAGGGCTACCATTCGCGCTCTGCCGCGAGAGGACCCCATGGCCACCGACTACGACGCATCCCGCAAGTCAGAGGACGAACAGAAGGAAGAGAGCCTGGAGGCCCGACGCCTCACCTCCGGCGAGCAGGACAAGACATCGGGGCAGGTGGACGTGGACGAGACCGCGCTCGCCGAGTCGTACGAGCTTCCCGGCGCGGATCTCTCCAGCGAGACCCTCTCCATCGAGGTCACCCCCGAGCAGGCCGACGAGTTCGTCTGCACCGCGTGCTTCCTCGTGCAGCACACGTCTCGGCGGTCCTCACCGGCCGCGACGCTCTGCAACGACTGCGCCTGACGATCGACGGCACCCGCCGGCTCAGGACGCGATGTCGGGCGTCTCGCCCGTCTCGGACCGCGCGGCAGTGCGGGCACGCTGCTCCGCGCGACGCTCGACGAAGCGGGACGCCTGGCTGTCCAGGCCCTCCAGGAAGGTCGCGAGCTCGTCGCGGGCCTGCTCGCCGACCGCGCCGAGGTCCGTGCGCTCGAAGGCGTTCCAGTGCCGCAGGATCGGCATGATCACGTCGTCGTGGTGCAGCCTCAGGTCGTAGATGCCGGCCTTGGCGATGATCATCGAGTTGCGACGGAAGCCGGCCATCGTGGCGCCCGGCATCTCGAAACCGACGACCTCGTCGGCGATGGCGCGCATGGTCTCGTCGGGCGCGATCTCCAGCGCGGCAGAGACGATGTTGCGGTAGAAGACCATGTGCAGGTTCTCGTCCTTGGAGATCCGGGCGAGCATCCGGTCGGCGACGGGGTCGTGGGTGACCTTGCCGGTGTTGCGGTGCGAGACGCGGGTGGCGAGCTCCTGGAAGGACACGTAGGTCACCGCCTCCAGCGCGGTCTTGTCGCCGGAGTCGTAGCCGGACGTCATGTAGTCCATGCGGGCGCGCTCGAGCTCGACGGGGTCGACCCCGCGGGTCACGACCAGGTAGTCGCGCATGGCGATGCCGTGGCGGTTCTCCTCCGCGGTCCAGCGCCCGACCCAGGTGCCCCACGCGCCGTCGCGGCCGAACCGCGTGGCGATCTCCCGGTGGTACGACGGCAGGTTGTCCTCGGTCAGCAGGTTGGTGATCATCGCCGCCTTGGCGGTCTCGGACAGCCGTGACTGCTCGGGAGACCAGTCCTCACCGCCCATCGACGCGAAGTCGCGGCCCTCGCTCCACGGGACGTAGTCGTGGGGGTGCCACTCCTGCGCCAGCCCGAGGTGGCGGTCGAGGTTCTCCGCGACGACGGGCTCCAGCGCCTCGAGCAGATGATCAGTAGTACTCACGGGGACTCCCTCGTCCGGCTGTCAGTGAGCGTACGCCGACAGCCCGCGCTCAGTCACCGACCGCTTCGCGGCCCCTCCTGACCAGCTTCGCGTCGGGTTGGAGCACGACCTGCTCGTCCTTCCCGTCGTAGTCGACGAGGCTGAGGAACAGCCGCAGCGCCTCGATCCGGGCGCGCTTCTTGTCGTTGCTCTTGACCGTGTACCAGGGCGCGTGGTCGGTGTCCGTGCGCAGGAACATCTCCTCCTTGGCCTCCGTGTAGGCCTCCCACTTGTCGAGGCTCTCGAGGTCCATCGGGGAGAGCTTCCAGCGCCGGACCGGGTCGAGCTGGCGGACCGCGAAGCGGGTCCGCTGCTCCTGCTGGGTCACCGAGAACCACAGCTTCGTCACGTGGACGCCCGCCTCGAGAAGCATCTGCTCGAACACCGGCGCCTGCCCCATGAACGTCCGGTACTCCGCCTCGTCACAGAAGCCCATCACCCGCTCCACCCCTGCCCGGTTGTACCAGGATCGGTCGAACAGGACGATGTCGCCGAAGGTCGGCAGGTGCGAGACGTACCGCTGGAAGTACCACTGCCCCAGCTCGGTCGAGGTGGGCTTGGTCAGGGCGACCACCCTGGCGGAGCGGGGGTTCAGGTGCTCCATGAACCTCTTGATCGTCCCGCCCTTCCCCGCCGCGTCGCGGCCTTCGAAGACGATCACGTGCTTCCTGCCGGTGTCCTGGACCCAGTACTGGAACTTCAGGAGCTCGATCTGGAGGAGGTACTTCTCCACCTCGTAGTCGTTGCGGCTCATCAGCTTGTCGTAGGGGTAGTTGTCCCGCCACGTCTCGACCGCACTACCGTCGGGCCGGATCAGGATGGGGTCCTCACCGTGGTCGTCGCGCACGGTGTAGCCCTCCCGCCCCAGGGAGTCGATGTACTGCCGGAGACTCAGCTGCTGCATGAAGACACTGTCGCGCACTCCGGCGGAGTCCCGGCCACGTTCTCCGGATCACCGGATGAACGTCACACCAGTGACTCCCGGGCCGCCACGAACGCCTCCACACAGCGCCGTACGTCGGCCTCCGAGTGCGCCGCCGAGAGCTGGACGCGGATCCGCGCCTTGCCTCGTGGCACGACCGGGAACGAGAAGGCGATGACGTAGACGCCCTGGCCGAGCATGTGGTCGGCGGTCGCGGTGGCGAGCCGGGCACCGTCGTCGCCGGGGAACATCACCGGCGTGATCGGGTGCGCCCCGGGCAGCAGCGAGAAGCCGGCCTCGGTCATCAGCGACCGGAACAGCGCACTGTTGGCCGCCAGGGTGTCGCGCGCCTCGCTGGAGGAGGTCACCAGCTCCAGTGCCTTGAGCGAGCCGGCCACGACAGCCGGTGCGACCGAGTTGGAGAACAGGTAGGGACGCGACCGCTGCCGCAGCAGGTCGACGACCTCCTGGTGCGAGGTGACGTAACCGCCAGAGGCTCCCCCGAGCGCCTTGCCCAGGGTCCCGGTGATCACGTCGACGCGGTCCATGACCCCAAAGAGCTCCGGCGTACCCCGTCCTCCGGGTCCGACGCACCCCACCGCGTGGGAGTCGTCGACCAGCACCAGCGCCGAGAACTCGTCGGCGAGGTCGCAGATCTCCGGAAGCGGGGCGAAGCTGCCGTCCATCGAGAACACGCCGTCGGTCGCGATCAGCACCCGTCGCGCGCCGGCCTCACGCGCGGCCACCAGCTGGGTGCGCAGGTCGTCCATGTCGGCGTTCTGGTAGCGGTAGCGGGCGGCCTTGCTGAGCCGGATGCCGTCGATGATCGAGGCGTGGTTGAGCTCGTCGGAGACGATCGCGTCCTCCTCGCCGCAGAGCACCTCGAAGACGCCCCCGTTGGCGTCGAAGCACGAGCTGTAGAGGATGGTCGCCTCCATCCGCAGGAACTCAGACAGGCGTCGCTCCAGCTCGGTGTGCTGGGTCTGGGTGCCGCAGATGAACCGCACCGAACTCATCCCGAAGCCCCAGGTGTCGAGCGCGTCCTTGCTGGCCGCGATGACGTCGGGGTGGTCGGAGAACCCGAGGTAGTTGTTGGCGCAGAAGTTCAGCGCGTCGCCGGCGGTGGTGGAGATGTGCGCGGCCTGCGGGGTCGTGATCTCCCGCTCGCGCTTGTAGAGCCCCGCGCTCTCGATCTCCGCGAGGGTGTCGGTCAGCTGCTGCCTGACGTCGCCGTACATCTCAGCTCCAATCCAGGACGGCCTTGCCGCCGGTGCCGGACCGGGTGTGCGCGAAGGCCTCTTCCCAGTCCTCCGCGGGACCACGCCAGGTGATCACGGACTGTACGGCGTCGGTGAGCGACGGGCTCGACGCCAGCATCGAGCCCATGAGGTACCACGTCTCGAACATCTCGCGGCCGTAGATCCCCCGCAGCGTGATCATGTGCGTGATCACCTTCCCCCAGTCGATCTCGTACGACGTCTGCGGAAGGCCGAGCATCGCGACCCGGGCACCGTGGTTGAGGTTCTCGAGCATGTCGCGCACCGCGGCGGGCGCTCCGGACATCTCCAGCCCGATGTCGAAGCCCTCGAGCATCCCGAGCTTCTCCTGCGCCCAGGCCAGGTCCTGACCCTGGGAGAGGTCGACGGTGAGGTCGGCTCCGGCGCGGGAGGCCAGCTCGAGCCGCTCCGGCCGGAGGTCCGTGACCGCGATCCGCCGGGCGCCGGCGTGGCGCACGATCGCGGTCGCCATGATGCCGATCGGGCCCGCTCCGGTGATCACGACGTCCTCCCCCACCACCGGCCACTGCAGGGCGGTGTGGGTGGCGTTGCCCAGCGGGTCGAACAGCGCACCGAGGTCCGGGTCGAGGTCGGCCGGCTGGACCCAGGCGTTGGTCGCCGGGATGACGACGTAGTCGGCGAACGCGCCGTCGCGGTTCACCCCGACCCCGATCGTGTGGATGCAGAGCTGGCGCCGCCCGGCGCGGCAGTTGCGGCAGGCACCGCAGACGATGTGGCCCTCGCCCGAGACCCGGTCACCCACCTCGACGTGGTCGACGTCGGCGCCGACCTCGACGACCTCGCCGAAGAACTCGTGGCCGATCGTCATGGGCGCCGTCACCATCGCCGCCGCCCAGTCGTCCCAGGCCAGCAGGTGCAGGTCGGTGCCGCACAGGCCCGCTCTCAGCACCCGGATCTTCACGTCCCGGTCGCCACAGACCGGTTCGGGTACGTCGATCAGCTCGAGGCCGGGTCCGTTGGTCGTCTTCACGAGGGCGCGCACGCCCCCATCCTGCACCCAGGGCCCCGTGGACCCGCGAGGTCGACACCGCCGACCACGTGTTCACGTGACCGCCACCGACCGGAGCCGCGCGCGACCTGCTGAGTACCCGGGCGCTTCCCGTGGCACCCATGCAGGAGCAACGTGGGGCTCATGACAACCACCCAGAACGACAACCGGCCCCGTCCCCGCTTCGCGCTCAGCATGGTGGCGACCTCCGCCCTCCTCGTTGCCGGCGCCGCCGCTGCCCCGGCCCTCATGACGTCGGCGAACGCTGCGGCGTCCCTGTCGACGACATCGAGCCACCAGCGCGCAGCTGCCGACGGGCACCGCGTCGTGCACCGCGACGCTCGTCGCGACGTCCTCCGGTTCGAGTTCCCGTCCGAGACGAGCAGGCCGGCCCCACGTGACCGCGCCACCGACATCGTCAGGACGGTCGTCGACCATCGGCCCCATCGGCTCGTCGTTCAGTCGCGCGTCCGGGAGCTCAGTCGCTCGGGCTACCGCCTGATGGTCGCTGAGATCCTGACCCCTCAGGGCAAGCCGTACGAGCTCGTCGTGGACTTCTCCACCAAGCCGATCGACTCGCGCATCAGCCTCAGGCGCTCCGGCTCCGGGCAGGACGTGACGTGCCCGGGGGCGACCTGGTCCCTCAACCGGTCGGTCAACCGGGTCGATGCCTCGATCCCCAGCTCGTGCCTCGGCGACCCAGGATGGGTTCGGGTCGGACTGGGCGTCGTGACATCCCCGCGCTTCCTGGAGAGGTCCTGGGCCGACGACTCACGCACCCGTGGTCAGGTCGGTGAGCACCTGAGGCTCGGGCCTCGTCAGCCCCGCGCCTGACGAGGAGGACGCCGGCCGGCTACGCCTGGCCGGCGTCCGCTCGGACCTTGTCCTGCTCGGCCTTGAGCATCAGGGCGATGTCGATGAGCTGGTCCTCCTGGCCGCCGATCAGCTTGCGGCGGCCGGCCTCGAGCAGGATCTTGGCGCCGGAGACGCCGTAGCGCTCCGCGGCGTTGCCGGCGTGCTTGAGGAACGAGGAGTAGACGCCGGCGTAGCCCATCATCAGCGTCATCCGGTCGAGCTGGCACTCCTCGGGCATGGCCGGCTTGATGACGTCCTCGGACGCGTCGACGATGGTGAGGAAGTCGATGCCGGTCTTCCAGCCGAGCTTGTCGCACACGCCGACGAACGCCTCGAGCGGCGTGTTGCCCGCACCGGCACCGAAACGGCGTACGGAGCCGTCGATCTGGGTGGCGCCCGCGCGGGCGGCGATGACGGTGTTGGCGACGCCGAGGCCGAGGTTCTCGTGGCCGTGGAAGCCGACGGTGGCCTCGTGGCCGATCTCGGCGACGACGGCCGCGACCCGGTCGGCGGTCTGCTCCATGACGAGCGCACCGGCGGAGTCGACGACGTAGACGCACTGGTTGCCGGCGTCGACCATGATCCGGGCCTGCTTGGCGAGCACCTCGGGCGGCTGCGTGTGGCTCATCATCAGGAAGCCGACGGTCTCGAGGCCGAGCTCGCGGGCCAGCCCGAAGTGCTGGATCGAGGTGTCGGCCTCGGTGCAGTGCGTCGCGATCCGACAGATCTGGCCGCCGTTGTCCTGCGCGGCGCGGATGTCGTCCTTGGTGCCCACACCGGGCAGCATCAGGAACGCGATCTTGGCTCGCTTGGCGGTCTCCGCCGCGATCTTGATCAGCTCCTGCTCCGGAGTGCGGGAGAAGCCGTAGTTGAACGACGAGCCGCCGAGGCCGTCGCCGTGGGTGACCTCGATGACGGGTACGCCGGAGTCGTCCAGCGCCTCGACGATGTCGTGGACCTCCTGCGCGGTGAACTGGTGCCGCTTGTGGTGCGACCCGTCGCGCAGGCAGGTGTCGGTGAGGCGCAGGTCCAGGTCGTCAGACCAGGTACGGGTCAGGGTGTCGCGGTCGTTCATCGGAGTGCCTTCCGGAGGGGTGGTTTCGAGGCTCGCTTCGCTCGCACCTCAACCACCGTTGGTTGCGAGGATCGAACGGGCGATGTTGTCGCCGACCCGCGCGGCGGCGGCGGTCATGATGTCGAGGTTGCCGGCGTACGGCGGCAGGAAGTCGCCCGCGCCCTCCACCTCGACGAAGATCGACACCTTGGTCTGGCCCTGGGTGGCCGCTGACGGCTCGTCGATCTGGGGCTCCTGGAGGAGCCGGTAGCCCGGGACGTACTCCTGGACCGCCTTCTCCATCGCGAAGATGCTGGCGATGATCGCGTCCCGGTCGGCATCCGGGGCGACCGCGCAGTAGATCGTGTCGCGCATGATCATCGGCGGCTCGGCCGGGTTGAGGATGATGATCGCCTTGCCACGGGCGGCGCCACCGATCGTCTCCACCCCCGCCGCGGTGGTGCGGGTGAACTCGTCGATGTTGGCGCGCGTGCCCGGGCCGGCCGACATCGAGGACACCGAGGCGACGATCTCGGCGTACGACACCGTGGCGGCGCGCGAGACGGCGGCCACCATCGGGATCGTCGCCTGACCACCGCAGGTGATCATGTTGACGTTCATCTTCGCCACGTGCTCCTCGCCGTTGACCGGCGGGATCACGGCGGGTCCGACCGCGGCGGGCGTGAGGTCGACCGCGACAATGCCGGCCTCCTCGTAGCGAGGGGCGTACTCACGGTGCACGTAGGCCGAGGTGGCCTCGAAGATCAGGTCGGGCAGCACGTCCTGCTTGAGCAACCAGTCGACGCCCTCGTGGCTCGACTCGAGCCCCTTGTCGGCGGCGAGGCGGAGGCCCTCGGACGCCGGGTCGACGCCGATCATCCAGCGCGGCTCGACCACGTCGCTGCGCAGCAGCTTGTACATCAGGTCGGTGCCGATGTTGCCGGGCCCGACGATGGCTGCGGTCAACTTGCTCATGGTGCTCACTCCTCGAAAGTGACGCTGAGCGGCGCGAAGCCGCTGATGGTGGCCACGACCCGGTCACCCGGGGCGAACGGCACGAACGGGCCCAGGGCCCCGGACAGGATGAGGTGGCCGGCTCGCAGCGGGTCGCCGAACCGGTGGGCCTGCACGGCCAGCCAGCGCAGCGCCTCGAGCGGGTCGCCGAGGCAGGCCGCGCCGTTGCCCGCCGAGCGCTCCTCGCCGTTGATGGTGAGGGACATGGCGACGTCACGGGGCTCGATCCCACTGAGCGGGAGTCCCTCGGTGCCGACCACGAAGAGCCCGCTCGACGCGTTGTCGGCGACCGTGTCGGTGAACCCGATGGCCCAGTCGGCGATCCGCGAGTCGACGATCTCGAGGGCCGGCAGCGCCACCTCGACCGCGTCGCGCACCAGCTCGATCGTGATCTCGGCCTCGTCCTCCGGGTCGATGTCGCGGGCGAGCACGAACGCGACCTCACCCTCGACCCGGGGCTGGAGCAGCGTCCGCATCGAGATCGGGGGCCCGCCCTCGGCGGCGCCGTGGCTCACGTCCATGTCGCTGAGCAGGTAGCCGAAGTCGGGCTGGTCGACGCCGAGCTGCCGCTGCACGGCCTCCGAGGTGGCCCCGATCTTGCGGCCCACGACCGTCGCTCCCCCGGCAAGGCGTGCCTGGACCAGCCCCTGCTGCACGGCGTACGCCGCCGGGAGGTCGTCGCCGATCAGGTCGCGCACGGGCGCACACGGGACCCGGGTCGCCAACGCCTGCGAGAGTCGTCCGACGGCGGCGTCGATGGCGTCCTGGTTGCTCACGGGTCAACAGTAGAACCTGTTACAGTTTTGCGCCATGAGCACCCCCTCCTCCGGCGCGCTTCCGGACGTCGTGGACGTGGTCGTCGTCGGTGCCGGCGGCGCCGGGATGACAGCCGCGCTGGCGTCGGCGAAGAACGGCCTCGACACCATCCTGATCGAGAAGAGCGCCTACTTCGGCGGCTCGACCGCCCGCAGCGGCGGCGGCGTCTGGATGCCCGGCAACTACGCCCTCAAGGCGGCCGGCCAGGCCGACGCGCCCGCGGAGTCCAAGCGCTACCTCGACTCGATCGTCGGCGACGTCGTGCCCAAGGTGCGCCGCGACACCTACATCGACCGCGGCCCGGAGGTCCTGGAGTTCATCCGCGACCACACGCCGCTGCGCTTCACATGGGTGCCCGACTACGCCGACTACCACCCCGAGTCGCCCGGCGGCCGCCCCGCCGGCCGCAGCTGCGAGCCGATCCCGCTGGACGCGCGCTTCCTCGGCGACGAGCTGGACCGCCTGCACCCGCAGTACACCAAGGCGCCGGCCAACATGATCGTTACGCAGGCCGACTTCCGGAAGATCAGCCTCGGCCTGCGGACCCTGCAGGGCCCGATCACCATGGTCAAGGTGCTGCTCAACCGGATCCTCGCCGGCCTACGCGGACGCAAGATGTACGCGATGGGCAACGCGATCGCGATCGGCCTGCGCAAGGGCCTGGTCGACGCGGGCGTGCCCGTCCACTACGAGACCGAGCTGACCGGGCTGGTGATCGAGGACGGCCGCGTGGTCGGCGTCCGGGTCACGCAGGGCGGGCGTGAGTCCGTCGTACGCGCCCGGCGTGGCGTGATCCTCGGCAGCGGAGGCTTCGAGCGCAACCTCGAGATGCGCGAGAAGTACCAGCCACAGCCGACCTCGGTGGAGTGGACGACCGGCTCCGAGTTCAACACCGGCGGCGGCATCCTCGCGGGCATCGCCGCGGGCGCCGAGACCGACCTGCTCGACGACGCCTGGTGGGGCCCGACGATCCCGCTGCCCAACGGCCCGTGGTTCTGCCTGGCGGAGCGCAACCTGCCCGGCTCGATGATCGTCAACCAGGCCGGCGAGCGCTACATGAACGAGGCGCTGCCGTACGTCGAGGCGGTGCACGAGATCTACGCCGGCGAGGCGACCGGCGTGGGTCACGTCCCGTCCTGGATGGTCATCGACCAGCGCTACCGCAACCGCTACGTCTTCGCCGGCCTGATGCCGCGCCAGCCGTTCCCGGGGCGCTGGTTCAAGACCGGCGTGATCCGCAAGGCCGACACGATCGAGGCGCTCGCCGCCGAGATCGACGTACCGGCCGAGCGGCTGGCCGCGACGGTCGAGCGCTTCAACGACTTCGCCCGCAGTGGCACCGACGAGGACTTCCACCGCGGCGAGTCGGCCTACGACAAGTACTACTCCGACCCGACGGTCAAGCCGAACCCCTCGCTCCACACCATCGACCAGGGCCCGTTCTACGCGGTGAAGATCGTGCCGGGCGACCTCGGCACGAAGGGCGGACTGGTCACCGACGAGCACGCCCGCGTGCTGCGCGCCGACGGCTCGGTCATCGCCGGCCTCTACGCCGCCGGCAACGTGTCGTCCGCGGTCATGGGCCGCACCTACGCCGGCCCAGGAGCGACGATCGGGCCGGCCATGGCGTTCGGCTACCTCGCCGCCGAGGACATCGCCGGGGCCAGCGCGAACGAGACCGCCTGATGCCGATCGACCCGTCCGTCGCCATCGGTGCCGACGTCGGCACGCGTGAGTTCTCGTGGTCGGCCAGCGACGTGCTGCTCTACCACCTGGGCGTCGGCGCGGGGTCCCGTCCGGGTGACAACCTCTCCCCCGACGCCCTGCGCTACACCCTCGACGGGCCCGGACTGCAGGTGCTGCCGTCGTTCGGGGTCGTCGTGCCGACGTTCCACGACACCGACCCGCCGCCGCTCGACCTGCCCGGCTGCGAGCTCAACCTCGCGCAGGTCGTGCACGGTGCTCAGTCGATCTCGGTCTCCGCGCCGCTGCCCACCTCCGGCACCGCCACCCTCTCCACCCGGATCAGCGAGATCTGGGACAAGGGCAAGGCCGCCGTCATCTGGCAGGAGGGTGTCGCCCGCTCCCCCTCGGGCGAGGAGCTGTGGACCGTCCGCTCGTCGATGTTCGTCAAGGGTGAGGGCGGCTGGGGCGGCGACCGGGGCAGCTCCGAGAAGGTCGAGCTCCCCGACCGCGCGCCCGACGCCGACACGTCGTACGACGTGACCCCGCAGCAGGCGCTGCTCTACCGGCTCTGCGGCGACCGCAACCCGCTCCACGCCGACCCCGCCTTCGCGGCGACCGCGGGCTTCCCGGTGCCGATCCTGCACGGCCTGTGCTCCTACGGGATCGTGCTGCGCGAGCTCACCGACACGCTGCTGGGCGGCGACGCCTCTGCTGTCGCAGGCTTCAGCGGCCGCTTCGCGGGCGTGGTGTTCCCCGGCGAGACGATCCGCGTGCAGGGCTGGCGCGACGACGGCCGCATCGTCGCGTCCGCCGCCATCGCCGGCGGCGACCGCGACGGCTCCCCCGTGCTCGCCGACGTGGTGCTCACGCTCGCCTGAGCGGTCAGATCGGCTTCCGCGCCACCACGTAGAGCCGCTCGGAGGTCTCGCCGCGGCTGAGGACGGGCCCGCGGTGGTACCACTCGACGTCGGTGAGCCCGGCCTCCTCGACGACCTGCCGCACCCGGGCCGGTCCGTGGAAGACGAAGTCGAGGGAGATGTCGAGGTCGAACCACGAGTCGCAGTGGCGTACGCCGGCCGGCCCCGCGTGCATCGCCAGCACCAGCCAGCCGCCCGGTCGCAACGGGCGCACCAGCGCGGCGACCGCGTCGGGGAGCTCCGAGGGCGCGAGGTGGATGAGGGAGTACCACGCGAGCACCGCGCCCCAGCCGTCACTCGTCGTGGGCCGCATCAGGCGGCGCAGGTCGCCGACCTCGTAGGACACGCCGGGGTGGCGGCGCCGGGCCTCCTCGACCATCTGGGGCGTGAGGTCGAGCCCGGTCGCCGCGGCTCCCGCCGATGCGAGGTAGGCCGTGACGTGCCCGGGACCGCAGCCGACCTCGACCACAGGCTGCTCCCCCGCGTGCTCAGCGACCCGGTCGAGGAGCCACCGCTCGAACGGCAGCCCCTCGATCTCGTTGCCGAGCCGGTCGGCGTACGTCTCCGCGACCGTGCCGTAGGCCGCCCGCACGCGGTCGTCGCGCGCGTCACCGCCGTCGGCGATCACGCTCTCGAAGTCGGCCGCCGGAGCGTCTCCCGCCGCCGGGGCGGGGGAAGCGCCCTCGTCGACGGGACCGAGCAGGTGCACCCAGCGGTTGTCGTGCTGACCGGGACGACGCGGGAGCTCGCGCACCAGTGGCGTCGGTCGCTCGGCCATCCGCGCCAAGGTCTCCTCCACCGACTCCCGGTCGGGGAAGTGGTGCAGCCGCTCGGTGCGCGAGCGCAGCTCGCCGGGCGCCTGCGGACCCCGCAGCAGCAGGACCGTGACCAGTGCCCGCTCGGCGTCGGTGAGCGAGAGCTCCTCGGCCAGCGTCTGGTGGTACTTCAGCGTCCGGCGCCCCGTCGCCGCCCAGACGATGCGCACCAGGCCGCGGTCCTTGAGCTCGCGCGCGACCCGCTCGACGGTCGCCTCGTCGTAGTCGCTGATCGGGTCGCGGCTGCTGGTCTGGTTGCAGGCGGTCCGAAGCGCGTTGAGCGAGAGCGGGTAGGTCGCCGGGACCGTGCGCTCCTTCTCGAGGAGGCTCCCCAGGACGCGCTGCTCGGTCGGGTCCAGGACGGGCAGGTCGGGCATCAGCCGGCAGCGACGCAGAACTGGTTGCCCTGCGGGTCGGCCAGCGTGATCCAGCGGAAGCCGCCCATGTCCTGGCGGGCCACCTCGGTGGCACCGGCCTCGACCAGGCGGCCGGCCTCGGCGTCGATGTCGGAGGCCAGCAGGTCGAGGTGCACCTTGTTCTTGCCCGGGGTCGGGTCGGAGACCTTCTGGAAGCCGAGGCGCACCGGGATCGAGCCGCCGGAGATGGTGACGAACCAGCCGCCGTTGGTGTCGCCCACCTCGGCGCCGGTCTGGGCGGCCCACCACTCGGCGAGCGGCACCGGATCAGGACTGTCGAACGTGATCATGGCAAGGGAAACGGTCATGTCCCCGACGCTAGTCTGCGGTACCGACATCCGGGGCCCGACATACTCAGCGCATGAGCCTCCTGGAGACCTGGACCCGCGGCGAGCACACGGGCGAGACCCTGCGCGGCACGACCGCGACGTACCCGACGTACCGGAAGGGCACCGGTCCCGGTGTCATCGTCATCCACGAGATCCCGGGCCTCACTCCGGACGTGATCGGGTTCGGTGAGGAGGTCGTCGCCGCGGGGTTCACCGTGGTGATGCCGCACCTGTTCGGGAAACCGGAGGCCGGCCTCAACCCGCTCACCGTCGTCAACGCGCTGCGGCAGGTGTGCGTGAGCCGGGAGTTCACCAAGCTCGCGACGGGCGAGACCTCCCCGGTCACGGGATGGCTGCGCAGCCTCGCCCGCGAGCTGCACGCCGAGCTCGGCGGCCCGGGCGTCGGGGCGCTCGGCATGTGCTTCACCGGCGGGTTCGCGCTCGCGATGATGGTCGACGACGCCGTGGCCGCGCCGGTCGTGTGCCAGCCGTCGGTGCCGTTCGTGCCGGGGAAGAAGCGTGCGGCCGACCTCAACCTCTCCCCCGCGGACCTCGGCGTCGTGAAGAGGCGAGCGGCGGACGGCTGCCAGGTGCTGGGGCTCCAGTACGACGGCGACCCGATGACCGGCACCCGCTTCGACACCCTGAGCCACGAGATCGGCGACGCGTTCCTCCGGGTCGACTTCCCCGGCCGCCAGCACTCCACGGTCACCACGCACCGCCAGCAGGAGGGCGTCGACCGGGTCCTGGCGTTCTTCTCCGACAAGCTGTGAAACGACTTCGTCGTTCCATTGGGAGTACTCGCTGCGCTCGTACGTCCCCTAACGTCTGACTCCGCGCGTTGGCGGCGCGGTCCATGGATCATCGGGCCAGGCGTGCTTGGGGTAGCGCCCGCGCAGCTCCGCGCGCACCTGCGGATAGCCATTGGCCCAGAACGACTCCAAGTCGGCGGTGACCGCCACCGGGCGGCGGGCCGGTGAGAGCAGGTGGAGGAGCAGCGGCACGCGCCCGTCGGCCAGGGCGGGCGTCGACCGCCAGCCGAACGCCTCCTGGATGCGGACGGCGAGCACCGGCTGGTCACCGCCGTAGTCGACCCGCACCGCCGAGCCGCTGGGCACGGTCACCCGCTCAGGCGCGAGGTCGTCGAGCCGACCGGCCTCGGGCCAGGGCAGCAGCCGGCGCAGCGCCGCGGTGACGTCGACCCGGCGCAGATCTCCCACACCGCGGATCCGCGCCAGCTCCGGCCCGAGCCAGGTCTCGACGGACTCGACCAGGGCCGCATCCGACACGTCCGGCCACGGCTCGCCCAGCGCCGTGTGCAGGAAGCGCAGCCGCGCCCGCAGGTTGACCGCGCCCTCACCCCAGGGCAGCGCGGACAGCCCGTCGACCCGGAGCCCGTCGCGGACGGCGGCCGCCACCAGGTGCGGCGCGGGGTCGGGCAGCGTGACCGAGGTCAGCTCGATCGCGCCGAGCGACGTCGTACGACGGGCCACGACCCGGCCGCCGCGCCAGGCGACCTGTTCGTCCTCGCGCCAGAGGGCGGAGGCGGCCTCCAACGCG
The DNA here is from genome assembly GCF_900103935.1 of Nocardioides szechwanensis. GTDB lineage: Bacteria > Actinomycetota > Actinomycetes > Propionibacteriales > Nocardioidaceae > Nocardioides > Nocardioides szechwanensis. The sequence continues at coordinate 665,775 of NZ_FNIC01000001.1, read as the reverse complement.
AGGTCCTCGTCGATCGGTGCCGCGGCGCGGATCGTGGCGTCGCTGCGCCCGGGCGGCCGGTCGGCGTCCGCGACGGCCAGCCACGCGGTGCCGGCGAGCGACGACTCGCCCCGGCCGAAGGCTGCGCCGGTGCCGCCGGCCATCAGGTACGACGATCCGCCCGGCCGCAGCCGGGCGACCCGGTCCGGATGGGCGAGCGCGACGACCAGCCCGACGGCGAGGTCGTCGGTCAGGTCCGAGGCCGGCTCGGAGCGCACCGCGCCCTCCAGCCGCTTGGCTGCGGACTTCCAGGTGCCGGAGTCCGGGCCGCCGCGCCGCAGCCCGCGCAGGGCCGCGACCAGGTCGGCACCGGGCGCGCGGACGTCCTCGGCCAGCATCGCCACGATCTCGGCGGCCCTGCGCGACCCGACGTGATGGGCGCCGTCGAGCAGGGCTCGGGCCAGCCGCGGGTCGGCCGCGACCCGCGCGATCGCGCGGCCCCGGTCGGTGACCGCGCCGTCGGCCGACACGGCGCCGAGCCCGGTCAGGGTCTCCCGCGCGGCCGCCATCGCGGGAGCCGGCGGTGGGTCGAGCAGCGCCAGGCCGGCGCCTTCCGGGCTCCCCCAGACCGCCAGCTCGAGCGCGAACGACGTGAGGTCGGCCGTGGCGATCTCGGGCGCGGGGTGGGCGACGAGGTGCTCCTGCTCGGCCTGCGACCAGCAGCGGTAGGCAGCACCCGGCCCCTCGCGTCCGGCCCGGCCGGCCCGCTGGTCCGCACTGGCCCGGCTGACCCGCACGGTCACCAGCCCGGCGAGCCCGCGCCGGTGGTCGGTGCGCGGCTCCCGGGACAGCCCCGCGTCGACGACGCTGCGCACCCCGGGCACGGTCAGCGACGACTCGGCGACCGCCGTCGACACGACGACCCGGCGGCGCGCCCCCTCGGTCAGCGCCAGGTCCTGCGCGGCGGAGGTCAGCCGCCCGTGGAGCGGGCGCACATCGGCGTCCACGCCGGCCAGCCGTCGTACGACACCCATGACCTCGGCCACCCCAGGCACGAAGACCAGGACGTCGCCGCTGCGCTCGGCCAGGGCGCGCCGCGTGGTCGCGGCGACGTGGTCGAGGAAGCGCGGGGTGACGCCCCGGTCGTCGATGCGGAGCACGCCGCTGGGCAGCGGGCTCCAGACGGTGTCGACCGGGTGCAGCGCGCTGGGTACGTCGACCACCGGGGCCGACTCGACTCCACCGAGCACGGCGGCCGTGCGCTGCGCCTCGATCGTCGCCGACATGGCGACCACGAGCAGGTCGTCGCGGAGGTTCTCGCGCACGTCGACCAGCAGCGCCAGGGTGAGGTCGGAGTCGAGCTGCCGCTCGTGCACCTCGTCCAGGACCACGGCGGAGACACCCGGCAGGGCCGGATCACGCTGGAGGCGACGTAGCAGCACGCCGGTGGTCACGAACTCGACGACGGTGCCGGCACTGGTGCGCTGGTCCCCACGCACCGAGTAGCCGGAGGTGGCCCCGACCTGCTCGCCGAGCAGGTGGGCGAGCCGCCGCGCCGCGGCCCGGGCCGCGATCCGGCGCGGCTGCGTCACGACGACCCGCCCGCCCGTCAGCCCTGCGACGGCGGGTGGGACCAGGGACGTCTTGCCGGTGCCGGGTGGCGCCTGGACGACGGCCACGCCGTGGGTGCGCAGTCCGGTGACGACCTCGGCGAGCCCAGAGGCGACCGGCAGGTCCGGTGGCGCAGCCAGGAGCCGGGCGATCGGGTCGGTCACGTGGGCAGCTCGACGGGCAGCTCGACGGGGTCGCCGAGCGCCACGGCGCCGCCCTCGAGGACCCGGCAGATCGACCCGCCGCGCCGGCGAAGCGCCACCTGGGCGTCGGGGCCGATGGTGTCGTCCAGCAGCTTGCAGGGTGCGGCGACGCGCACGACCTCGAGCAGCACGGGGCCGACCCGGATCAGGCTCCCCGGGTCGCGCGGCACGACCCCCGAGGAGATCGTGATGTTGCGGCGGGTCAGCCCCGGGCCGATCGGCGACCCGAAGACCTCCTCGGCCTCCCGCAGCGCGTCGAGGCTCTGGATGCTGACCTGCCGGTGCTTCGACCCCTCGTAGCGGTCACCCACGATCCCGCTGGCCTTCACGATCTCGACGCTCCCGACCGTGCGGGTCGGGAGCCGCCTGCCCTTCGCGACGTGGAGGGCCGCGACGACGGGCCCACCGCTGCCAGAGCTCACGCCGAGAGGATAAGCCCGCTCGTCGGTACGCCGGTGCCGGCGGTCACCAGCACGTGGGCCGCGTCGGCGACCGGGTTGACCGACGTACCCCGGATCTGGCGCACGCCCTCGGCGATGCCGTTCATGCCGTGGATGTAGGCCTCGCCGAGCTGGCCGCCGTGGGTGTTGAGCGGCAGCCGGCCGCCGATCTCGATGGCGCCATCGGCGACGAAGCCGGGCGCCTCTCCGCGACCGCAGAACCCGAGCTCCTCGAGCTGCATCAGGACGTACGGCGTGAAGTGGTCGTAGAGGATCGCCATCGGCATGTCGTCGGGGGTGAGCCCCGACTGGCGCCACAGCTCGCGGCCGACGACGCCCATCTCGGGGATGCCGATGTCGTCGCGGTAGTAGGACGTCATGACGTACTGGTCGGCGCCGCTCCCCTGAGCCGCCGCCGCGATCACGGCCGGCGTCTGCTTCAGGTCACGGGCCCGCTCGGCCGAGACCACGACCAGCGCCACCGCGCCGTCGCTCTCCTGGCAGCAGTCGAGCAGGTGCAGCGGGTCGGCGATCATCCGCGACGCCTGGTGGTCCTCGATGGTGATCGGCTTGCCGTAGAAGAAGGCGTCGGGGTTGGTGGCGGCGTGCCGTCGGTCGGCCACCGCGACGGCGCCGAAGTCGCGCGACGTGGCGCCGTACTCGTGCATGTAGCGGCGCGCCTGCATGGCCACCGTGGCCGCCGGCGTGCCGAGACCCATCGGGTAGGTCCAGGCGTTGTCGAGGCCGTTGGTGTTGACCTGCGTGGCCGCGGCCAGCGAGAACTGCCCGAAGCGGCTCTCCGAGCGCTCGTTGAAGCCGCGGTAGCAGACCACCACGTCGGCGACGCCGGTCGCGACCGCCATCGCCGCCTGCTGGACGGTCGCGCAGGCCGCGCCGCCGCCGTAGTTGATCCGGCTGAAGAAGCGCAGCTCCTTGATCCCGAGCTCGCGCGCGACGGCGATCTCGGAGGACGTGTCCATCGTGAACGTCGTCAGGCCGTCGACGTCGGCGGGCGTCAGGCCGCAGTCGGCCAGCGCGTGCTGGACCGCCTCCACCGACAGCTGGAGCTCGGAGCGGCCGGACTCCTTGGAGAACTCCGTCGCGCCGATGCCGGCGATCGCCGCCTTGCCGGACAGGCCGCTCATGCGAGCACCCGCACGGTGCCGGTGACGTGGTCGCCCAGGGACACCGAGCCGACCACCGCGATGGTGGCGACACCGTCCTCGACCGACTCGACGCTGCCGCGGAACGTCAGCGTGTCGTAGGGGTGCGCGGGCGCGCCGAGACGGATCGCGATGCCCTTGAGCTCTGCGTCGTGCCCCAACCAGTCGACGACGTACTTCTCGACCAGCCCGTTGCTGGTCAGGATGTTCATGAAGATGTCCTTCGACCCGGCCGCCTGGGCGATGTCGCGGTCGTGGTGGACGTCCTGCCAGTCGCGGGTGGCGATCGCGGTGCTCACGATCGTGGTCGGGGTCATCGGCAGGCTCCACTCGGGGATCTGGTCCCCGACGCTCAACGTCCTCATGCTTTCCTCCACACGGGCAGCGTCAGCTCGTCGTCGACGCGGTTGAAGTCGACGCGCAGGCGCATCCCGATCTCGATCTCGTCGTCAGCCACGTCGATGACCTCACCGACCATCCGCACGCCCTCGTCGAGGTCGATCAGCGCGAGCACGATCGGCAGCTCCTTGCCGGGGACCGGCGGGTGCCGGTGCACGACGTACGAGAAGACGGTGCCGTTGCCGGCCGCGGCGACGTGCCCCCGGTCGAGGGCGCCGCAGTCGGGGCAGGCCGGCCCGGGCGGGAAGCGCAGCTCACCGCAGGCGTTGCACTTCTGGATGCGCAGCTCGCGCTCCGCCGTACCGTCCCAGAAGAAACGGGAGTCGCGGCCGATCATGGGCCGCACACCGGTGCTCATCAGCGCTCCTTGGGGATGAACTTGAGCAGCCGGAACAACATCTCGGCGACCTTCTCCGAGCTGCCGTCGGGGTGGTCGATGTACCAGACGTTCTTGGAGGTCACGAAGTAGCCCTCGCCCATCGCGGTGTTCTTCGGCCCCGCGAGGGACTCGAGCGCGTTGGTGACACGCGGCCGCTCGCCGACCCTCAGGTAGCGCTCGTAGGTCTGCTCGCAGTTGGTGCCGAGCACGGCGGTGTAGCCCGCGGCGGTCAGGAAGTCGGTCATCTGGCTCAGCGGGTCCTCGGGCGCCCGCTTGCGCCCGAGGCCGGGCATCGTCCACACCTGGTACATCGACGGTGGTGCCTCGTCGCCGTCACGGAACCGTGGGTTCTGGTAGTCCATCGCGTCCAGCCAGGTGCCGATCGTCGACGGGTGCACGTCGTACGGCGCCACCATCTCCGAGCACTCGCCGAGGCCGATGATCCGGTCGGCCTCGGCGCGGATGTCGTCCGCGCGGTCGTCGCTCGCGGGGTGGTTCATCGAGGCACCCGCGGCAGCCCGAGGCCGAACATCGCGATCAGCTCGCGCTGGACCTCCTGCACGCCACCACCGAAGGTGAGGACCAGGTTGCGCTTGGCCTGGCCGTCCAGGTAGTCGAGCAGGTGCTTGGTCTCCTCCTCGGCAGGGTCGCCGTAGCGGTTGACGATGCCGGCCAGGTCGGCCGCCAGGTGCTGCACCTGGTCGGCGGCGAAGACCTTGGACGACGATGCGTCGCCGACCGAGATCTCGCCCGACTCACCGGCGCGCGCGACCTCCCAGTTGAGCAGCTCGTTGACGCGGAAGACCGCGGTGACCCGCCCCATGACGTCTCGTACGTCGGTCCGGTCGATGACGCCGGCCTTGGTCGCCCAGTCGGCGACCCGGTCGCGCAGCCCCTCGATCCGGCCGGCGGGGCCGAGCATGACCCGCTCGTGGTTGAGCTGGGTGGTGATCAGCTTCCAGCCCTGGTTCTCCTCGCCGACCAGCATGTCGACCGGGACGCGCACGTCGTTGTAGTAGGTCGCGTTGACGTGGTGCGACCCGTCGGCGGTGATAATCGGCGTGAAGGAGTAGCCGGGGTCCTTGGTGTCCACGATCAGGATCGAGATGCCCTTGTGCTTGGGCGCGTCGGAGTCGGTGCGCACGGCGAGCCACACGTAGTCGGCCTGGTGGCCGCCGGTGGTCCACATCTTCTGGCCGTTGACGACGTAGTGGTCGCCGTCGCGCTTGGCCGTGGTGCGCAGCGACGCGAGGTCGGTGCCGGCGTCGGGCTCGCTGTAGCCGATCGCGAAGTGCACGTCGCCCTTCAGGATCCGCTCGAGGAACATCTCCTTCTGCTTCTCCGTGCCGTAGCGGATCAGCGTCGGCCCGACGGTCTGCAGCGTCACCGCCGGCAGATGCACGTCGGCGCGCTGGGCCTCGTTGGCGAAGACCGTCTGCTCGATCTCGCCGAGCCCGTGGCCGCCGTACTCCTTCGGCCAGCCGATGCCCATCCAGCCGTCGGTGCCCATCTGCCGCACCACGCGCTGGTAGGTCGGGCCGTGCCGGTCCTTGCCCATGTCCAGGTGCGCGTCGTGGTCGGCCAGGCCGGTGAAGTAGGCGCGCAGCTCGGCCTTGAGCGCACGCTGCTCGGCGGAGAGCTCGAGGTTCTTGGTGGTCGGGTCCTCGATGGGTACGTCGGTCGGGAGCGCGCCGAGCGCGGCGACGATGTCGGTGACCCACGAGAAGTAGTGGTGCAGCGGGTAGGTCTCGTCGACGCCCATGCCGCCGTGCAGGTGGTGGCAGGTGCGCAGCGCCTTCGGTCCCTCCGCGCAGACCCAGTAAGCGGCGACAGCGAGGTCGTCGGCGACGTCGAGGCCGGCCCCGATCCGCCAGGCGGCGTTGTCGGCGGCGAGGTCGAGGGTGCGCGAGGCGATGTAGACGTCGGCGATCTGCATCGCGACCGCCTGGAACTCCGCGAGCACACGGCCGAACTGGGTGCGGCCCTTGATGTAGGCGGCGGTCAGGTCGCGGGCACCGGCGACCAGTCCGGCCGCGGTGATCGCCAGGCCGGCCACGGCGTGCTCGGTCAGCACGCGGGCGGCGTCGGGCCCGAGCAGCTCGGCCGCGGCGCCGTCCAGCACGACGGTGTGGGTGGCGCGCCGGGCAGAGGAGCCCGACTCGAGCAGCGTCACGCCCGGGTCGGAGGGGTCGACGAGCGCCACGACCACGTCGTCACCGTCGAGCGCGGTGACGAGCAGCCGGGAGGCCGAGTCGGCGTAGGTGACGCCGACCTTGCGCCCGGTGACCCGGCCGCCGGCGTAGGTCGCCGCGGGGCGGTCGAGGATGCCGACGCCGACCTCGCGCAGGGCGGGAGTGAGCAGCGTGTCGCCGCTCGCGACACCGGCGAGCAGCGCCTGCTGCTCCTCGGTGCCGGTGGCGGCCAGGGTGAGGGTGCCGCAGCAGAGCGTCTCCCACACGGGCAGGTGGACGGCGCGGGCGCCGGTCTCCCGCAGGAGCACGCCGACCTCGGCGAGGCCGAGTCCCTCGCCGCCCTGAGCCTCCGGGACCGCGAGGCCGAGCAACCCGGCCGACGCGAGCGCCGACCAGTCCGCGTCGCGGTCGAGCGCCTGGCCGATGACCGAGCGCACCGCGGCGATGGACTCCTGGTCCTGGGCCGCCTGGGTGAAACCGTCCGAACCCACGTCGATTCTCCTGCTGTGTCGGGGTCGCTGCCGAGCGAAACTGTAACCTGTTCTAGTCTAGTCTGGCAGACCTGGCCTGGGGAAAAGGGACGAGGATGAACGCGCTGTCACCACGATCACTGGTCCGTAGCCGGTTCTACATGCCGTGGGCCCGGATCCCCGCCGGCCGTATGGTGGAGCTGCCCGGGCGCGGTGGGTCGACGTACGTCACCGACACCCCGGGGCCGTCGCCCGAGTCCCCCACGATCGTGCTGCTGCACGCCCTCGGCTGCACCGGCCTGCTCACGTGGTTCCCCGCGATCGAGCCGCTCTCACGCCGCTTCCGCGTCGTCACGATGGACCAGCGCTGGCACGGCCAGGGCATCCAGAGCCCGGAGTTCTCCCTCTACGACTGTGCCGACGACGTGGGTGCGCTGATCGACGTACTCGAGCTGGAGGACGTCATCGTCGGCGGCTTCTCCATGGGCTCGATCGTGGCGCAGCGGGTCTGGCGCCAGCACCCCGAGAAGATCCAGGGGCTCGTGCTCTGCGCCACGACCGACCGGTTCCGGCTCAACGTCGCCGAGCGCTTCTTCTTCGCCGGCATGGAGACCACCATGCTGGGCGCCCGCGGCTTCTCGCGCTCCCGCACCGCCGTCAACGCCGCGCGGGCCACCGCCCGCGCCCTCGACCTCGCGCCGTCCGACATCCACGAGTGGGCGATGCGGGAGTTCCGCAGCACCAGCCCCTGGGCGGTCGGGCAGGCGCTTGCCGCGCTGGGCCGTCACCACTCACGCCCCTGGCTCGGCAAGATCGACGTACCCACCGCCGTCGTGGTCGGCACCAAGGACCGCGTGATCCCACCCCAGCGCCAGATCGCCCTGGCCCGCGCCATCCCCGGCGCGACGGTCCACGAGGTCGACAGCGGTCACGCCATGTGCGTCATGGAGGCGGAGAAGTTCGTCCCCGTGCTCGTCGAGGCGGCCAACACCGTCAACGCCCGCCGGCGCGACTTCCGCCGCCCCATCGCCAATTGAGCCAATAACACGTTGACCCGCCCGAAACTTTCGGGCGGGTCAACGTGTTTTGCGGTCAGTTTCGGGCGGGTCAACGTGGAGTTGCTTCGTCACTCCATTGGGAGTACTCGCTGCGCTCGTACTCCCGCTAGCTCTTGGCGCGAGCCTTCCTGGTGTTCTTGGTGATGGGGGTGGCAGCCTCGCGGGCGCGGATGCCTTCGTTGAGCTTGGCCAGCTCGGTCGGGAAGTGGCGTACGAGCGCCTCGACGTCGGGCATCGACTCACGACACGCGATCACCCCGACGTGGATCCGGCCGTTGTTGGACATCACGGTGATGTTGACGCCGGCGCCGTGGAAGACCGGGCCCAGCGGGTAGAGCCCGACGATCTGGGCGCCCATGAAGTAGAGCGGGATCGGCGGCCCGGGCACGTTGGAGATGACCAGGTTGTGCACGACCGGGTGCTTCTCGGCCAGCCGCAGCCCGGCATAGGCGCGTACGGCGAGGCCGAACGTGCGGGGTGCCGCGAACTCCGCCCAGTCCTGGAGCGAGTCGGCACTGATCGCGTTGTGGTGCTCCTTGGCGTTGCGGTTGGAGTCAGCCATCTCCTCGAGCCGCTCGAGCGGGTCCTCGACGTCGGTGCCGAGCTTGGCGAACAGCGACGACACCTTGTTGGCGCCGGTGTTGCGGCGCGACTGCTCGCGCACGCTCACGGGCACGGAGGCCAGCAGCGAGCTCTCGGGCAGCTCACCGCGCTCCTCGAGGTAGGCGCGCAGCGCACCCCCGGAGATGGCGAGCAGGACGTCGTTGACGGTCGTCCCGGTGGCGGTCTTGACCGCGCGGATGTCCTCGAGGTCGAGGTCAACCACGCCGATCGTGCGGTGGCTGGTGATGGTGCCGTTGAACGACGTGCGGGGCGCGGTCAGCGGTGCGGCCATCGCCGTACCGGCGCGGGCGCGGCTGATCGTCTTGGCCAGGGTCTGGGCGGTCGGGGCCACGATCCTGACGGCGTTGATCGGCCGGGTGACGTTGCTGACCAGCGCGCGTCCGAGGAGCTCTCGGGCGCCGGGCTCGCGGCCGTACTCCTCCTTGGGACCGAGCGCGAGCGGAGCCGCGTCGGGCTCGAGGGCGCACAGATGCGAGATCAGGTTGGAGCCGGAGACGCCGTCGACCGTGGCGTGGTGCATCTTCGAGAAGATCACGACCTTGTCGCCACCCTCGTAGCCCTCGATGACCCACATCTCCCACAGCGGCCGCGACCGGTCGAGCGGCAGCGCCGCCAGGTGCGAGGCGAGCGAGACGAGCTCCTTGTAGCCGCCCGGCTGCGGCAGTGCGAGCCGGTGCACGTGGCGCTCGATGTCGTACTGCTTGTCCTTCACCCAGATCGGGTGGTCGAGGCCCAGCGGCACCCGGCGCAGCTTGCGGGTGAACGCCGGGACGTCGCGCACCTGCTGGTCGATCGCCTGCTGCATCCCCTCGAAGGAGTACGGCGTCGGCATGGTGCTGGGATCGAGGACGATCAGGCCGCACACGTGCATGAGCTGGGCCGGCGTCTCCAGGTAGAGGAAGCTGGCGTCGAGTCCGGACAGGCGGTCCATGGGGGCATCCTAGGGTTGACCGAGGAAACAGGTTCTAGTGGAACGTGTTCTAAACGACTCGACTAGCCTGGTGTTATGGGCTTCCTCCGCCGGCAGGCCGTCATCGCCGCCCTCACCGCCAACGCCATCCGTCCGCTGCCCGGGTTCCGGGTCGGCATCCCGGCGTTCTTCGCCGGGTGGCTGACCGGCGAGCTCGCCCCGCAGGTGCTCGCGCTCACGGTCGCCGACACGGCGACCCACACCCGCCGTCAGCCCCGGGACCCGCTAGCTCTCGCCCTGGCCGGCGCCAGCGCCGCCGGCCTGGCCTACCTGATCAAGCAGGCACGTGACGTACAGCACGAGGCGGAGAGCGCCCTGACCGACGCGCTCGGCGTCGACTACGTCGAGCAGCTCGACGCGGCTCCCACGCCCGCCGACCTGGCCGTGCCGTGGCGCAAGCTCGTCTACCCGTTCCGGATGCGCAGCAAGGAGGTCCGCGTCGAGCGCAACATCGCCTTCAACGAGCACGGGAAGCGCGGGCTGCTCGACGTCTACCTCCCGGCGGGGCGCCCGGTCGAGGGAGCCCCGGTGCTGCTGCAGGTCCACGGGGGCGGCTGGACGATCGGCAACAAGGACCAGCAGGGCATCCCCCTGATGCAGCACATGGCAGCCAAGGGCTGGGTGTGCGTGGCGATCAACTACCGCCTCGCGCCGCGCGACCCGTTCCCTGCCCACGTGATCGACGTGAAGCAGTCGATCGCGTGGATCCGCGAGCACATCGCGTCGTACGGCGGCAACCCCGACTACATCGCGATCACCGGTGGCTCCGCGGGCGGGCACCTGACCGCCCTCGCCGCGCTCACCGCCGGCGACCGCGACTGGCAGCCGGGCTTCGAGGACGCCGACACCAGCGTGCAGTGCGCCGTGCCCCACTACGGCGTCTACGACTTCGCCGGCTCCACGGGGATCAAGAGCGCCGCGATGATGCGCGACCACTTCCTGTCCAAGCGGGTCCTGAAGACGAGGTGGGACGACCACCCCGAGGCGTTCGAGGCCGCCTCGCCGATCCTGCGCATCACGCCGGACGCCCCCGACTTCTTCGTGCTCCACGGCGCCCACGACACGCTGGTCCACGTCGAGCAGGCCCGGCTCTTCGTCGAGAAGCTGCGCCAGGTGTCCAAGCGCACCGTCGTCTACGCCGAGCTCCCCGGCGCGCAGCACGCCTTCGACGTCTTCCCCTCGATCCGCTCGTCCCACATCGTCCGCGCGATCGACCGCTACCTCCACTGGCACTGGAACCAGTACCGCCGCGAGCACTCGCCCTCCTAGGTCGTGGGCCCGAGGGAGGCACTGGTCTACGCTCGGGCGGAAGACGTGAGGAGGAGCACATGGCACGTCTGCTGGTCGTCGACGACGACGAAGACATCCGAGAGCTCCTGTCGATCGCCCTCGGCGTCGCCGGCCACGAGATCCTCACCGCCTCCGACGGTCCGGAGGCGCTCGACGTACTCGCGGCGGAGCCGGTCGACCTGATGGTCCTCGACGTCTCGATGCCGCAGATGTCGGGGCTCGAGGTCGCCCGGCGCGTCCGTGCGACTCCCCCGGCGCCCGAGCCGCTGATCCTGATGCTCTCGGCCATGGGCGACCCCGACGACATCGCGGCCGGCCTCGCCGCGGGTGCCGACACCTACGCCACCAAGCCGTTCAACATCAAGTCCCTCACGCGGGCGGTCGACACCCTGCTGCGCGGACGCGCTTCGTGACCCACGACCCGGCTTTCGCGCGTCGGCTGGTTCTGATCGCGCTCTGCTACGTCGTGATCTTCTGGTTGTGCGTCCTCACGGTGTACTTCGCCCCCGAGGGCTCCGACGTGGCGGTCTGGTGGCCCGCCGGTGGGCTCGGGTCGGCGATGGTTCTCCTGAGCCCGCCGCGCTACTGGGTGGCGCTCCTCGCAGGGATCGTCGTGGTGACCGGGATGGCCAACGTCGTGGCCGGCCGCGACCTCGACGTCGGGCTTCTCTTCGGCGTCTCCAACGCCTCCGAGAGCCTGGTGCTGGTCGCCCTGCTCGGGGTACGACGTCATGGGCGCCCCCTGCTGCGTGCGCCCGAAGACCTGCCCCGGCTGCTGCTGGCCATCGCGGCCGGAGCGGCGTCCTCCGGCACGTGCGCCGGCACGTTGGTCGCCGTCAGGCTTGACGGCGACTTCGTCGAGACGTGGACCAGCGTCACTGCCGCCCACGGCGCCGCGAGCCTGCTCATCGTGCCGCTGGCGCTGTTCGTGGGCGACCCCAGGGCCAGCCTGACCGAGGGCACGCGGGCCATCCAGGTGATCCAGGTCGTCTCCACCCTCGTGGCGTTCGCAGCCATCCACCACACCAGCCAGTCGCTCCCGCTCTCGTTCCTGCCCCTGCCGCTGCTGGTGTGGGGCGCTCAGGTGCTCTCGCCGCGGGCTCTCGCGGCCGAAGCCCTGGCAGCCGGCCTGCTGGTCACCGTGCTCACGGCCCAGGGCGGCGGCCCGTTCGGCACCGGGGCGGACCTGACGAACTCGGCCCAGGCCGCCCTCATCCAGCTCGACCTCGTGGTCATCGCGCTCGTGTCCTTGCCGCTGGCCCTCAACGTGAGCCAACGACGAGCCGCCCTCCGCGAGGCCGTCGCCGTGGGCGAAACCTACCGGCGCAGCCTCACGGAGTCGGTCATCGGCACCCTGCTCCTGAGCCCTGCAGACGACGGTCTGCGGGTGCTCGACCTCAACGAGCCCGCGGGCGACCTCCTCGGCATCGGGCGCGACGACCTCCTGGGCCGGCATTGGGCCGAGGCACTTGGTCCGCACGGGACCACCGTGGTCGACGCCGCCCGCGAGATGATCGACGGCCGGAGCACCAGCTGGGAGCGCGAGCTGACGGTCGAGGCCGAGCCCGCGCGCTGCGTGCGGATCGCCCTGTCCTGGGTGCCCGACACCTCGTCCGGCGACCTGATCGTGGCCCAGCTGGTCGACCTGACCGAGCACCGGGCGGCGCAGCGCGATCTCGAGCAGGAGCGGGACTTCAACGCGGCTCTCCTGTCCGCCACCACCGGCACCTCGATCATCGCGACCGACCGTGACGGCCTCATCGCCTACGTCAACAAGGGAGCCGAGCAGCTATTGGGCTACCAGCCCGCCGCCCTGGTAGGTCGCCGCCACCTGGTCGACCTGTACGACGCCGACGAGCTGCGGGCGCGAGCCGACGAGATGGAGCACGACGCCCCCACCTCGGGCGACTGGACCCACGTCGGCGCCGACGGCCGCCGGCTGCGGATGAGTGTCAACGTCACGCCGATGCGCGACGCCGGCGGACGACTGCTGGGCTACCTCCAGGTGAGCGAGGACGTCACCGAGCGCACCCAGGCCCAGGAGGCGCTGCGGGCGGCACTCGACAAGGAGCGCCAGGCCGTCGACGAGCTCGAGCGGCTCGACCGGTCGAAGTCGGAGTTCCTCGCGACCGTGAGCCACGAGCTGCGCACGCCGATGACGAGCATCATGGGCGTCAACGAATTGCTGTCCACCGAGGTGGTCGGTCCGGTCAACGACCGGCAGCGTGAGCTGCTGCGGCGGGGCAGCCGCGCCGGGCAGCGGCTCCTGGGCCTGATCGAGAACACCCTCACGCTCTCCCGGGTGGAGTCGCTGACCGACGACACCCACCACACCGTGGTCGACCTGCGCGACATCGTCGTCCGCACCGTCGAGACCACCGAGCCGCTGTGCCCACTGGGGGTGTCGATGGTGGTGGACCAGCCGGACGGACCCACGGCCCGCGTCATGGGAGACGCCAACCAGCTCGAGCGAGCCCTCGTCAACGTCGTCGCCAACGCGCTCAAGTTCACGCTGGGCGGAGGCGTCGTCCGGGTCACCCTCCAGGGGGACCCGCCCGACGAGCCCGGTCGAGCCGTCGTCACGGTCGAGGACTCCGGCATCGGGATCCCGGCCGACGAGCAGAGCCATCTGTTCGAGCGGTTCTTCCGGGCCAGCAGCGCGGTCCAGGCCTCGATCCCCGGCAGCGGCCTCGGGCTGGCGATCGTGCGCTCCATCGTGGAGGCCCACCGGGGCGAGGTCACGGTGACCTCACGCCTCGACGAGGGGACCGTCGTACGGATCTCGTTGCCGTTGCTCGACCAGGGCTAGCGCGGCAGACCCAGGATCCGTTCGCCGACCACGTTGCGCAGGATCTGGGTGGTGCCGCCGGCGATGGACAGGCAGCGGGTGTTGAGCATCTCCCAGACGGCGGCCTGGACGTCGGCGTCGGGGGCGACCAGGCGGTCGCCGTACAGCTCGACGACCAGCTCGGCGCTGTCCTGACGGTTGCGTACGCCGAGCAGCTTGGCGACGCTCGACTCCGCGCCCGGGCCCTGGCCGGCCAGGGAGCGCAGCGTCGATCTCATCCCGAGCAGGGAGCAGACGGTCGACAGCGCGACCGCGTGGCCGACACGCACGCGCTGGGCGGCGTTGAGGCCTGCCGCGGCAAGGGTGACGGCCCGCTCGGCGCTTCGGTCCAGCCGGCTGGTGGCCATCGCGACCCGCTCGTTGGCCAGGGTGGTGCGGGCCAGCTTCCAACCGTCGCCCTCCCCCGCGACCAGGCAGTCCTCGGGCACGAACACCTCGTCGAGGAACACCTCGTTGAAGAGCGCCTCGCCGGTGATCTCGCGCAGGGGCCGGATGTCGAGGCCCTCGCTCAACATGTCGACGAGGAAGTAGCTGATGCCCTTGTGGGGCGGCGCGTCCGGGTCGGTACGGGCCAGGCAGATGCCCCAGTCGGCCTTCTGGGCAACCGAGGTCCAGACCTTCTGGCCGCTGAGCCGCCAGCCGCCGTCGACCTTCACCGCGCGGGTGCGCAGCGACGCGAGGTCGGAGCCGGAGCCGGGCTCGGAGAACAGCTGGCACCAGACCAGCTCACCCAGCAGCGAGGGCCGGACGAGCTTCTCGCGCTGCTCGTCGGTGCCGTGCTCCAGGATCGTGGGGAGCGCCCAGCCTGCGATGACGATGTCGGGGCGGGTCACGCCCGCGCGGGCCAGCTCCTGGTCGATCACGACCTGGGTGACCGGGTCGGCCGCCAGCCCGTAGGGCGTCGGCCAGTGCGGGGTCAGGTAGCCGGTCTCGACGAGGGCCGCGCGCTGGTCGTCCGCCGCCGCCACGCGGTCGGCGTTGGCGGCGATCTCGGCACGGATCGGCTCGTCGCGCCCGTCGAGGTCGACCTGGACGCGGCGGCGTACGCCGTCCACGGCGCGGGCGGTCAGCGACTCGGCCGCGGTGTCGGCGTCACCCAGCAGGCCGCGCAGCGTGAGCGCGCGGCGGAGGTAGAGGTGCGCGTGGTGCTCATAGGTGAACCCGATCCCGCCGAGGACCTGGATGCACGACTTGGCGACCTCGACGGCGCCGTCGAACGCCACCGCCGCGGCCACGTCGGCCGCGTAGGCCCACTGCTCGTCGTCGGTGAACGCCACGGACGCGACGTCCCAGGCCACGGCGGTGACGGCCTCGGCGGTCTCCAGCATCTCGGCACACAGGTGCTTGACCGCCTGGAAGCTCCCGATCGGCTTGCCGAACTGCTCGCGCACCTTGGCGTAGTCGACGGCGGTCCGCAGGCACCAGCGCGCGATCCCCGCCGCCTCGGCAGCCGCGAACGTCACCGTGGCCCGCCGTACGAGCTCGGTGGTGAGACCGGGCACGGGGACGACCCCCTCGGCGTCCGGCGCCAGGGTCACCGAGCCGAAGCGCCGGCTCAGGTCGAGGCTCAGGGTGGGCGTCACTGTCGCTGCGGCAGCAGGTACGACGGACCAGGCGCCGTCGGCGTCGCTCACCAGGAGATGGTCGGCGCCCGGCGCGTCCCAGACGACCTCGAGCGTGGGGTCGAGCGACAGGGCGACCGAGGCACCGTCGCCGATCGCCGCCGCGATGCCGTCGGTCTCGCCCAGCAGCGACGCGGCGACCACGGTGCCGAGCAGCGGGCCCGGCACCAGCTCGTGCGCGCAGGCCTCGAGCGCGACGGCGACGTCGAGCACCGTGCCCCCGCCACCCCCGGCCGCCTCGGGCAGCCCGATCGTCGCGACGCCCATCTCCCCGACCGCCTTCCAGGCGTCGGCGAACGTCGCCTCGGCGTCGGTGTCGGACGCGCGGACGGCCGCGACCCCGTCGAGCGACGCGGCCCACTTGCGCAGGCTGGCGGCCAGCTCGACGTGCTCGTCGGAGATCCCGATCGACATGCGACCGCCCTTTCGGAGAGGGAAGAAACTAGAACGTGTTCCATATTCTAGGCTGCGGGTCGTGTCCGACACCAGCATGCCTCCCGACCTGCTCGCCCACGCCCTCGCCGCCAAGGGGTTCATGCCCGAGGACGAGGGTGACCTGCTGCACCGTGTCGCGCGCGAGCGCCTCCCTCACGGCCCGGCCCTCGAGGTGGGCACCTACTGCGGCAAGTCGGCGATCTACCTCGGCGCGGCCGCCCGCGAGGTGGGCGGGACGGTCTTCACGGTCGACCACCACCGCGGCTCCGAGGAGAACCAGGCCGGCTGGGAGCACCACGACGCCAGCCTGGTCGACGACGAGTTCGGTTTGATGGACACCTCCCCCGTCTTCCGCAAGACGATCGCCCGCGCCGGGCTGGAGGACCAGGTGGTCGCGATCCTCGGCCGCAGCACCACCGTCTCCGCACACTGGCGCACCCCGCTGTCGATGCTGTTCATCGACGGCGGGCACGCCGAGATCCACGCGCAGAACGACTACGCGGGCTGGGCGCCCTGGCTGATGCTCGGGGGCAGCCTGGTCATCCACGACGTCTTCGCGGACCCCGCCGACGGCGGCCAGGCGCCGTACCACGTCTTCCAGCGCGCGCTCGAGAGCGGCGCCTTCGCCGAGTCCGAGGCACTCGGCTCGATGCGGGTGCTGCGCCGGGTCAGCGGCGCCGTGGACTGACTTCGTCAGTCCATTGGGAGTACTCGCTGCGCTCGTACTCCCGGTCGCTACACCGACTCGCCCACGGCGCACTCACACTCGAGCATCAGCTCGGCGAAGTGCGGCGCCAGCGACGTGCCGCGCATGATCCCGGAGCCGGCAGTGCTGTGCCCGTGGGTCTCCCCGAGCGCGTCGACGGCGAGGATCACCGCGGCCGCGGTGTAGGTCGTGTGCTCGTGCGGCCAGTGGACGTCGTCACCGAAGACCCAGCCGGTCCAGTACTTGCCGTCCTCGCCGCGCAGGAACTGCATGTCGCTGAGCAGCTTGAGCGCACGCCGGTGGTCGCCCAGGGTGTCGAGCGCCATCGCGAGCTCGCAGGTCTCGGCCCCGGTCACCCAGGGGTTGGTGTCGACGCAGCGGATGCCCATGCCGGGCACGACGAAGTCGTCCCAGCGGGTCTCGATGAGCTCGAAGGCGTTGCGCCCGCGCACGGCACCGCCGAGGACCGGGTAGTACCAGTCCATGGAGTAGGTCGACTTGTCCTCGAACAGGTCGGGGTGCTCGCGCAGCGCGTGGCCCAGCCGGCCGCCGGCCAGCTCCCACTCCGGCTGCGGGTCGTCGAGCAGGTCGGCGAGGGCCACCCCGGCCCGCAGCGAGTGGTAGATGCTGGAGCAGCCGGTGAGCAGCGAGAACGACTCCGTGGGCGTCCAGTTGATGCCACCGAAGGCCACCTGCTGCGAGACCACCCAGTCGAGGCCGGCCCGCACCGACGGCCAGAAGCGCTGCACGAACGCGATGTCGCGGCGTACGAGCCAGTGGTGCCAGAGGCCGACCGCGAAGTAGGCCGACATGTTGACCTCGCCGCGGGGGTCGTCGACGACGCCGTTGACGATCTTCATCGGCCAGGAGCCGTCCTCGCGCTGCATCGTGGGGATCCAGGCGTACGCCGCCTCGGCGGCCTCGACCTGTCCGCCCACCAGAAGAGCCATGGCGCCCTCGACGTGGTTCCAGATGTCGACGTGCTCCCCGACGGTCCACGGGATCGCGCCCGACGGCTCCTGCATCGCCGCGATCGAGGCGGCCGAGTCGGCGACCTGCGACGCGGTGATGATGCCGTCGACGTACGGGATGCGCGCGAGCGGGTCAGACATCGCTCGCCACATCGCCCGCCAGAGACTGCTCGGGCTTGCGGAAGTAGAGCACCATGCTCTTGCCGATCAGCGGGTCGAGCACCTTGCCGGCGAGCTTCAGGGTCTTGGGCTGCTTCATGATCTCCCAGACCAGGAGCCTGTGGTAGGCCTTGGCGAGCGGGTGCTCGTCGTTGTTGACGCCGACGGCGCACTTGATCCACCAGTACGGCGCGTGCAGGCCGTGGGCGTAGTCCTTGCCCTCGTAGATCATCGCGTCGCCCGGCGTGCCGTCGTTGAAGCGGCCGGCCTTGGTGACCTTGTCGACCAGCTCGTGGTCGGTGTAGATCCGGATGTGGCCGCCCTCGGCGTTGTGGTAGTCGTCGGAGAGCTTCCAGTTGACGACCTCGGGCAGCCACCGCGGCACCGAGATGGCCATGGTGCCGCCGGGCCGCAGCACCCGGACCAGCTCCTTGATCGCGTCGACGTCGGCGTGGATGTGCTCGAGCACCTCGGCGGCGACGATCCGGTCGAACTCGCCGTCGGCGAACGGGAGCTGGAGCGCGTCGCCCTGCTTGATGTCGGCCTCGGCGCCCAGGGGCACCTCGCCGGCCTCCTTCATCGCGGAGAAGAGCTCCAGCACGCCGGCGAGCTCGTCGGCGTCCATGTCGAAGGCGACGACGTCACCACCGCGGCGGTACATCTCGAAGGCGTGGCGTCCGCCGCCGCAGCCCATGTCGAGGACGCGGTCCCCGGCCCGGAGTCCCAGGCGCTCGAAGTCAACGGTGAGCAACGTGCTTCTCCTTCTCGAAGTCGGCGATGACTTCCTCGTACGCCGTGGCGACGGTCGCGGCCACGGCTCGCCAGCTGAACAGCTCCTCGACCCGCCGGCGGCCGGCGGCGCCCATGGCGGCGCGGCGCTCGGGGTCGTCGAGCAGGCCCTCGATGGCCGCCTTGAGCTCGCCCACGTCGCCGGGGGTGACCACCTCGGCGCAGAGGCCCTCGGGGCCGACGACCTCGGGGATCGCGCCGGCGCGGGACACGACCAGCGGGGTGGCGCAGGCCATCAGCTCGGCGGTCGGCAGCGAGAAGCCCTCGTAGAGCGACGGCACACAGGCCACCTCCGCCGAACCCATCAGGTCGACCAGCTCGACGTCGCTCATGCCGTGCACGAAGCGGACGGAGTCACCGATGGAGAGCCGCTCGATGAGCTTCTCGGTCTTGCCACCGGCTTGCGGCTTGGTGACCAGGATCAACTCGACGTCGCGCTCGGTGCGGAGCTTGGCGAACGCCTCCAGGAGGGTGGCGATGCCCTTCATCGGGGCGTCGGCGCTGGCCATGGCCATGATCCGGCCAGGCACGCGTGGCGCGGTGGGCGGCTTGAAGCCGTCCTCCACGCCCAGCAGGATCACCTGCATCCGTGCGGGGTCGACCCCGAAGTCCTTCGCGATGTCGCGCTTGGAGGTCTCGGACGGCGTGAGGATCTTGCGCGCGCGGCGGGCGACCTTGCCCTGCATCCGCAGGAAGCCGTACCAGCGGCGCAGCGTGACCTTGCGCCACGGGTTGCGGGTCTGGCTCAGGTCGATACGCCGGTCGAAGGTAATCGGGTGGTGCACCGTGGTGATCAGCGGCAGCCCGAGCTTCTCGATGTCGAGCATGCCGTAGCCGAGCACCTGGTTGTCGTGGGCGATGTCGAACTCGCCCTTCCGCTCGGCCAGCAGCCGGGCGACGCGCAAGCTGTAGGTCTTGGGCTCGGGGAAGCCGGCCGCGCACATGGTGGCGAACTCCTCGACGTCGATGCGGTCGCGGAACTCACGCAGCTTGGGGACCCGGAACGGGTCGGGTTCGCGGTAGAGGTCCAGGCTCGGCACCTTGGTGAGGGTGACCCCGGGGTCGAGCTCGGGATAGGGCTGGCCCGAGAACACCTCGACGGTGTGACCCAAGTTGGTCAGCTCCCGGCTGAGGTGGCGCAGGTAGATCCCCTGGCCCCCGCAATGGGGCTTGCTTCGGTAGGACAGCATGGCGATGCGCACGCGTCACGACCCTCTCTCTGGTGCGGTCCCGAGGGACTGCTTCGGCATCCGGACACTTGCCGGATGACTGACACGCCGGGCCGGACGAAGTGGAACGTGTTCCTATTATGTCCCACGAGTTGATAGCCTGATGACGCTAGTCAATCAACCGTCACCAGTCCACAGCACATTCCACCGTCGCAACGTGCTGAGAGACACACCACGATCTTGGGGAGTCCCAGTGAGCAGCACCAACTCCTTGACGGTGGACGATCTCGGATCTGCCGCCCAGCGCGACCGACGCAAGCGCATCCTCGACGCGACGTACGAGCTCGCGAAGGAGGGCGGCTTCGACGCCGTGCAGATGCGTGCCGTCGCCGACAAGGCCGACGTGGCGCTCGGGACGCTCTACCGCTACTTCCCCTCCAAGATCCACCTCCTCGTGTCCGCGCTGGGTCGCGAGTTCGAGGTGGCCGAGAGCGTGCTGCGCGAGAAGCCGATCCCCGGAGACACTCCCTCCGAGCGGGTCATCTTCGTGCTCAAGAAGACCACCCGCGGCCTGCAGGGCGACCCGCACCTGACCGAGGCACTGACCCGCGCGTTCATGTTCGCGGACGCGTCGGTCGCCAACGAGATCCACGCCGTCGGCATGCTGCTGACCTCCATGCTCACCCGGGCCATGCACCCCGGCGCCACCGAGCTCACCGACGACGACGTCGCCACCGCCCGCGTGATCGGCGACGTCTGGCTCTCCGCGCTGGTCGCCTGGGTCACCGGGCGCTCCACGGCCGCCGAGACCGGCGCCCACATGGAGAACGCCGTCCGCCTGCTCCTGCGCGACTGACGCTGACCGTGGAAGGACTTCGTCCTTGCCATTGACTCGTCACAAAGTTTGCGACGGGTCACCGTGTGAGGTGGTTCAGAGGCCCTTGCCGACCAGGCCCACGAGGTCGGCGATCGAGTCGCACACCATGGTCGGACGGTAGGGGAACCGCTCGACCTCGTCCGGACGGGTCGACCCGGTCGCGACCAGCACCGTGCGCAGGCCGGCCTCCAGGCCGCTGATGATGTCGGTGTCCATCCGGTCGCCGATCATCACGGTGGTCTCCGAGTGCGCGTTGACGCGGTTGAGCGCCGTACGCATCATCAGCGGGTTGGGCTTGCCGATGAAGTAGGGCCGGCGACCGGTCGCCGTACTGATCAGGGCGGCGACCGAGCCGGTCGCCGGCAGCATCCCGTGCTGGCTGGGGCCGCTCACGTCGGGGTTGGTCGCGATGAAGCGGGCGCCGCCGTCGACCAGCCGGATCGCCCGGGTGATCGCCTCAAAGGAGTAGGTGCGGGTCTCGCCCAGCACGACGTAGTCGGGGTCGCGGTCGGTCATCACGTAGCCGATGTCGTGCATCGCGGTGGTCAGCCCCGCCTCCCCCACGACGTACGCCGTACCGCCGGGACGCTGGTCGTGCAGGAACTGCGCGGTCGCGAGCGCCGAGGTCCAGATCGACTCCTCGGGCACGTCCATGCCGCTGCCGAGCAGCCGGGCGCGCAGGTCGCGCGGCGTGAAGATCGAGTTGTTGGTGAGCACCTGGAACGGCAGCCCCGACGCCTTGAGCGCCTCCACGAACTCCTGCGCCCCCGGGATCGGCACGTCCTCGTGCACCAGGACCCCGTCCATGTCGGTCAGCCAGGTCTCGATCGGGCGCGTGTCCATGCCCCCATCATCGTGCAGAGGCGCGTCGGGTCGCTAAACAGTGGCGCGCTCGCTGGCGCGCATCACCTCGAAGGGTTCGGCGTAGCGGGTGTGCGTCAGCTGGCGGGCCCAGTAGCGCGCACTCGCCACGACGAGGTCCGGCTCGAGGTAGTGCCGGGTCGACTGCGACCGGTAGTGGGCCAGGACCTCGACCTTCTCGTGGATGGTCGTGTCGACGGCCACGAACTTGGTCGGGGCGAACTCGTTGCGCGACGACGGGGACTGGTAGCAGAACAGCTGCGGCACCCGGCGGGCGGCGATCACCGTCGCGTGGTGCACCGCCCGGTGGTCCTGGTGGTTGTCGGCGGCGGAGTGCACGTAGACCGTCGTCGGACGTACCGCTGCGATCACACCCTCGATCAGGGTGATCATTCCGGGCTCGTCCTCCATGCGCGTGTCGGGAAGGTCGCCCATCAACAGCTCGGCCGACAACGCGACCGCAGCGCCGACCGCCTCGCGCCGACGAGCATCCCGGTCCCCGCCCACAGCCCCCCGGCTGAGCGTCAGGATGCTCAGGGGATGACCTAGAGCACGGTGCCTGAGCAAAGTCGCCCCGGCGCCGATCTCGACGTCGTCCGGGTGGGCACCGACGGCCAGCACCCGCTCGCCGTCCCGCCCTTCCTGCCGGTCGAGGAGCTGCTCCAACGCCCTCTCGTCAGCCGGGTCCACGACCTCGGAGAGCCCGGCTCGCAAGGCCCGCAGCAGCCCGTCAGCACCCGAGCTGGCCCCAGCGAGCACGCAGACCCGGGTCTGGGGGGCAAGCTCCCGCACCGCAGCGAGGATCTCCACGGTGCTCCCATCCAGGACCTCCGCGTCGACCAGGAGCAGAGCCGGGGCGCCCGACATCTCGATCATCTCCGGCGTCTCCGCGGGCGTCAGCAGCAGCGGCAGGTGCCCGGACTCGAGCAGGTCGCCCATCAGCCGGTCGAGACCACCCGATCCCCACACGAGCACGACCTGCTCGGGTCCTGCGGCCTCGCGGACGATGCCGTCGGGCAAGGGGACGGCAGGCGTGGGCGCTCCGAACGAGTGCATCGGTTCCTCCGGCTAGAAGACCGCGAGCGTACGTGACGGGCGCCGGCTACTGGTCCAGGAAGGCGGCGGTGGAGCCACCGAGTTCCATGGGGTCCATGCCGAGCTTGCGGTGGTCCCACGAGCGGGTGCGGGCGACGTCGAGGCGGACGACGACCCGGTTGCGGGCCATCAGCTCGACGAAGGGACGCAGCTCCTCGGTGTACGGCGCGTTGTAGCGCTCGAAGACGTTGACGCACACGTCCCACACGACGGCGGTGTCCTCGATGACGGTGCCGGTGCCCTCCAGCGCCACGCCGCGGAGCTGGTCGTAGGTGTTGCCGTGCTCGACGAGGAACGACATCGTCGGGTCGCGGCGCAGGTTGACGACCTTCTGCGACTTCACCTTGGTCTCGATCCACACGTGGCCGTCGAGGTAGGCGTACCACATGGCGACGAGGTGCGGACGGCCCTGGGGGCCGAGGGTCGCGATGGTGGCGTTGCGCCGCTGGGTGAGGAAGCTGTCGACCTCGTCGGGCGACATCACGATCTGTGCGCGCTGGTTGCCTGCCATGTCGGCGCTCAGCCGCCGAACGCGTGGGTCGAGGTGACGCCGCCGTCGATCGCGATCTCGGCACCGTTGATGTAGCCGGACTCGTCGGAGGCCAGGAAGACGTAGAGCGGCGCGACGTCCTCGGGGTACCCGACCCGGCGCAGCGGCACCCGCGAGGCGCCGTACTCCATGGCAGCGTCGCCGCCGTGCACTCGGGTCATCGGGGTGTCGATCATGCCGGGGTGAACGGAGTTGACCCGGATCCCCTTGGGGCCGAGCTCCATCGCCGCGCACTTGGTCATGCCCCGGATCGCCCACTTCGTGGCGGCGTACGCCGTGCAGCCGGCCATGCCGGCCAGCCCCTCGACCGACGAGGCGTTGATGATCGAGCCGCCGCCGTTCTTGCGCATGGTGCGGGTGACCGCCTGCATGCCGAGGAAGCAGCCGAGCTGGTTGATCCGCCAGAGCAGCTCGACCTCATCAGTGCCCATGCGCTCGATGTCGCCGAAGCGGAGGATGCCGGCGTTGTTGGCGAGCACGTTGACCGGGCCGAAGCGGGTGTTGGTGTCCTCGACCAGCGCGGTCCACGACGCCTCGTCGCTGACGTCATGCGCCATGAAGTGGGTGTTCGCTCCGAGCTCGTCGGCCAGGGCCTGGCCCTCCTCCTTGGCGATGTCGGCGATGACGACCTTCGCGCCCTCGGCCAAGAACGACCGGACGATACCGGCGCCCTGGCCCTGCGCGCCGCCGGTGACGATCGCGACCTTGCCGTCGAGACGACCCATGCTGGTTCTCCTGGTGAGTGAGCGGGAGTGGCGGACTAGATGGTGAGCTGCATGACCGAGTCGGCCGCGAAGCCCTGGGCCGGGTCGCGGCCGTCGAAGAAGCCGCCGAGCTGCTGGTCGAGGTCGTCCAGCGTCCAGGTGGCGCCGGCCTTGTCGAAGCGCTGCTCGACGACGGGCGCGGCGACCAGCGCCACCATCCCGCCGTAGACGACGAAGACCTGGCCGGTGATGGTCTCGGCGGCCGGCGACGCGAGGTAGGCCACGAGCGGGGCGACGTGCTCGGGTGAGTAGGGGTCGATCTCGAGCCCGGACTGGTCCTCGCCGAAGACCTGGGCGGTCATAGCGGTGCGGGCCCGCGGGCAGATCGCGTTGGCGCGCACGCCGACCTTGCCGAGCCCACGCGCGGTCGACAGCGTGAGCGCGGTGATGCCGGCCTTGGCGGCGGCGTAGTTGGCCTGGCCGGGCGAGCCGCCGAGGAACGCCTCGGAGGCGGTGTTGATGACGCGCCCGTAGATCGGTGCGTCGGCGGCCTTCGACTTCTCCCGCCAGTACGACGCGGCGTTGCGCGAGAGCAGGAAGTGTCCGCGCAGGTGGACCCGGATCACCGCGTCCCACTCGTCGTCGCTCATGTTGAAGAGCATCCGGTCGCGGGTCATCCCCGCGTTGTTGACGACGATGTCGAGCGAGCCGAACCCGTCGACCGCGGCCGCCAGCATGGCGTCGGCGGTCGACCGCTCCCCCACGTCGCCCTGGACGACCGTGACCTCGGCGCCGCGCGAGCGGATCTCCTCGGCGGCCTCGTCGGCCGCGCCGGGCAGGTCGTTGAGCACGATCCGGGCGCCGGCGTCGGCCAGGGCCAGGGCCTCGGCGCGGCCGAGCCCGGCGCCGGCTCCGGTGACGACGGCGACACGGCCGTCCAGGGACAGGTCGTTCGCAGACATGGAACTCCTATTTCGGAAGGGCGGTGGTCACTCGACGAGCGAGATCGCCGCACGCGGGCAGGCAGCCACGGCGCGCTTGACGTTCTCGATGTTCTCGTCGGTCGTCTCGTCGGTCTTGAGCTGGAGGAAGTCGTCGTCGTCCAGCTCGAACACCTCGGGGGCCATCGCCTCGCACAGCGCGTTGGACTCGCAGAGGTCGAAGTCGACCTTGATCTTCATGGTGCCTCCTTCTGTGCTTTCTTCGCGGGCGATCTTCTGGACCTCGGGTCAGGCCTCGGACGAGTGGCCAGGGAAGACCTTGGCCGTGGGGTCGATGGCAACGGTCGCGTTGTTGACCGCCGTGGCGGCCTCGCCGAAGCCGACGGCGATCAGGCGCACCTTGCCGGGGTAGTCGGTGATGTCACCGGCCGCGAACACGCGCGCGAGGTTGGTGCGCATCGAGGGGTCGACCACCACGTGCCGCTTGTGCACGTCGATGCCCCAGTGCTGGAGCGGGCCTAGGTCGGCGATGAAGCCGAGCGCGGCGACCACGGCCTGCGCGGGGCACGTCGTGGTCTCGCCGTCGACGGTCACGTCGACGGATTCGACGGTGCTGCCGCCGTTGATCGCGCTGACCTCGGCCTTGGTGATGATCCGCACCGACGAGTCACGCACCTGCTGGACGGTGCGCTCGTGCGCCCGGAACGCGTCGCGGCGGTGGACCAGTGTCACGGAGCGGGCCATCGGCTCGAGGTGGACGGCCCAGTCGAACGCGCTGTCGCCGCCACCGACGATGACGACGTCCTTGTCGGTGTAGGGCGCGAAGCTGGGCACGAAGAACTCCAGGCCGCGGCCGAGCCAGTCACCCTGGGCGGGCAGCGGGCGCGGGCTGAACTTCCCGATGCCAGCGGTGATGATGACCGCCCCGGCGCGCACGTCGGTCCCGTCGTCGAGGCCGACGGTGACCCCGTCGGCGTCCTCGGCCAGCGTCACGGCGGTCCGGTCGAGCAGGTAGTTCGGGTCGGCGGTGGCGGCTTGGACGACCAGCCCCTCGACGAGGTCGCGGCCCTTGACGCTCGGGAAGCCCGCCACGTCGAGGATCTGCTTCTCCGGGTACATCGCAGTGATCTGGCCGCCCAGCTCGGGCAGCGAGTCGACCACGGCGACCCGGTGACCGCGGAAGCCGGCGTAGTAGGCGGCGAAGAGGCCCGTGGGGCCGGCGCCGATGATCAGGAGGTCGGTCTCGACGATGGTCACGTCGCGATCCTCCCCTGCTCGACACCCGGTCTCAACCGACACGCCCCGCGAGGACGGCCGGGACAATTACTGGAACGTGTTCTAGTTCGAGCGCACGCTATCAGAAAGGCTCCATCTTGGAGATGAGCCATCCAGAGTCGGTCCGGAGCACGGTCACCAGGATCGTGTACTGCCGCACCTCGAGCTCCGCTCCGGCCTTGGTGGCGCTCTGGTCGAGGTAGACCAGCGCGACGACCTGCTCGGCGGACGCGCGTACGACGCCCTGCATCGCGACCTCGGCGGTGACCGCGAGCTTCTGGCTGAGCACCTTCTCGCGGGAGGCTTCCTTCGTGTCGCGGAACTCCTTCGCGAACTCGTCGGTCAGCAGCGCGGCGTCGGCCTCGACGTCCTCGTCATAGGTCTCGTAGGACCACGCGGTGACGTTGGCCGCCGACTTGGCCGCGACGTCGACCGCCGAGGCCACGCTCACCTGGCCGATGACGACGGGTCGCTGCGTCGAGACCACGGGGTCGTCGCTCCCCCAGAGGTACCAGCCTTCGGCGGCGGCGAGCCCCGCCAGCAGCACGACCACCGCCACCAGGATCGCGGTCCGGCGGCGGGGGTGGTCGACGGTCGGCGGCGCCTCGTTGGGCCACTCCTGCAGGTGGTGCTCGTGCTCCTCGGCCGGCTCGTCGTCGACATCGTCCACCTGGTCGACCTGGTCGACCTGGGCCGGCTCGACGGGCTGGACCGGCTCGTCGACCTCGGTCGGCTCCGGGTCGGCGCCGGCCGGGCGGCCGGCCACCTTGCGCGGGCGCGCGGTGGGCGTGCGCGCCCCGATCTTGGGTCGTCGCGGCTGGCGGGGGCCGGTCCCTGAGGTGCTCATCCGACGAACTCCAACTTGCTGGTCAGCCAGTCGCCGTCGACGTTGACGACGTCGAGACGCCAGCGGTAGCGCCGCTGCTGCGGCTCGTTGCCGGTGGCGGTGTTCTGGGCGGTGCCCTCGACGACGACCATCACCGTCGCGCTGTCGTCATCGATCGTGGACACCGCGGCCGCCCGGATCTCGCCGGTGGAGACCGACTTGCTCTGCTTGAAGAGGTCGACCTGTTCGTCCCACGAGTCGGTGTACTCCTTGAGGAACTGACCGGTCGCGCCGGCCCGGACCGTGTCGTAGGTGGTCTCGAGGTCGCGGTAGTCGATGTTGACCAGGGCCAGCGCCTCCTGGGAGGCGGCGGCGACCACGTCGCCGTACCGCTCCTGCTCGACCAACGTGGCCTCGCGGTTGTCGTAGGTGCGGTAGGCGGCGACGCCGCCGGCGACGCAGACGCACGCGAGCACGAGCGCGAAGAGGTAGAGCACGACGTGACGCCGTGGAGCCGGGGACGCGGGGGTCACCGGCCGGACACCGGTCCCATCAGCAGCCATTTCCACGCGTCGTCTCCCAGGATGGACAGGTCGCCCGGGTCGACGAAGCGGACGGGCCCACCGTTGCGGTCAACCGCACCGTAGACCAGGCCCGAGACCGGGTCGTAGGAGCCACCGTACGCGCGCGGCGGCGAGGCCGTCTTGCGTGCGCCGGGGACGTACTTGGGGCCACGCATGACGTACGGCGGCCCGCTCTTGCACTCCGCCGGGTAGATCGGCGCGTCGGTGAGGTCGTTGGGCTGACGCCACTGGCTGGGCGGCTTGTAACCCTCGGTGCACGGTGGTGTGCTGTCGAACTGGAGGCTGACGTGGCCGTAGCCGTTGGGGTCGGTGCCGGTGAAGCCACCCGCGATCGTGCGCGGGAACGTCACCAGCAGCTGCTCGAGGCCGGCCAGGTGCGACACCACGACCTGGTTGACGCTGACCGCGTTGCCGAGGAGCACCGGAAGCGTCGGCTCGAGGTCCTCGAGGAGCGCCTGCACCTCGCGCGCGGCACCCGGGGTGCCCTGGAGGGTGGCGCGCAGGTCGGGGTCGGACTCGCGCAGCGCATCGGTCAGCAGCCGCAGGTCGCGGGAGAACGCCTTGATGTTCTCGCCCTCGTCACGCTGGGTGCGCAGCACGGTGAGCCCGGTCTCCAGAAGCCGGATGGTGGCGTCGGTGTTGGCCGACGCCTCGTCGACGAACTGGCCACCGCTGTCGAGCAGCACCTCCAGCGACTTGCCGGTCCCCTCGAACATGTCACCGAGCTCGCGGATCAGGACCTGGAGGTTCTCCTTGTCGACGGAGTTGACGAAGGCGTCCAGCTCGACGAGCAGGTCGGCCTCGTCGACCGGGAGCGACTCCACGGAGCCCTCCAGGGTGGTGCCGTTCTCGGCGTAGGGGCCGTCGTCGTCGGGGGGCTCGAAGTCGAGGTACTGCTCCCCGACCGCCGACAGGTTGTGCACGTACATGGGCGAGTCCACGGGGAGCTTGGTGCCGTCCTCGAGCTTGAGCTGGACGGTGACGCCCTTCTCGGTGGCGGTCATCCGCGACACCTTGCCGATCTTGACGCCGCGGTAGGTCACCTCGCTGCCCTCGAACAGTCCGCCCGAGGTGGGCAGGGTCGCCTCGACGGTGAGACCGCGCCCCAGCGCCCGGTCGACGAGACCGAGGTAGGTCGCGGCGATGTAGACGATGCCGACCGCGCTCAGCACGGCGAACGCCACGAGTCTGGCCTTGATGCCACCACGGGTCATCAGCCGTCACCTCCGAGGAGTGCCGCGGTCGAGGGTCGGTCGCTGGGTCCGGTCGAGGTCAACGACTGGCCGAGCCGGGCCAGGCCGGGAAGCTCGAGCTCGGGCAGCGGCAGGCCGGGCAGGTCGGGGAGCTCGATCTCGCCGGCCTGGAGCAGGGCGAGGGCGACGCACACCGGCCGGTCCTCGTAGCGCGGGCGCTCGCAGACCTCGACCAGCTTGGCGAGCAGGTTGAGGTTGGCGAGCACCTTGGCGCACTTCTTGCTCCCGAGGTTGCCGCTGGCGATGCAGTCGAGCACCTGGTTGAGGAGCTCGGGCGGCAGCCCGGGCAGCGGCAGGTCCGGCAGGTCGGGCAGTGGTCCACCGCCGCCGGCGGAGAAGAAGTTGGAGAAGTTGAAGTCGGCCTTGATCGAGGTGTTGGCGTAGTCGCCGAGCACGATCTCCGAGGCCTCCTGCGGGAACGGGAAGCTGACCAGCAGGTTGAGGCCCGGGGCCAGCTTGTCGCCGGCGGCGCGGAGCCGGTTGACCACGGGCTGCAGGTGGCGGAGCGAGGCGATGATGTCGTCCTTGCTGGCGGTGATCACGCGGGTGCCGACAACGCCGAGGCGGTCGAGCGAGCGCAGCATCGCGACCAGCTCGTCGTGCTGGTCGGCGAGCACCGCGATCGCCGGGCCGGCCACGTCGAGGGCGCCCTGGATGGTCTCGCGCTCGCGGTTGAGCGTGGCCGTGAGGCTGTTGAGCGACTCCAGCGCGCTGATGATGTCGTCCTTCTGCGCGTCGAGGGTGCCGACCACGCTCTCCAGCGACCCGAGGAGGTGGCGCATCCGCTCGGTGCGCCCGCCCATCACGTTGTTCAGCTCCTCGGTGATCGTGCCGAGCTGGGCCACGCCACCACCGCTGAGCAGGAACGAGAGTGCCCCGAGGACCTCTTCGACCTCGGGGTTGCGCCCGGTGGCCTCGAGCGACAGGTTGTCGCCGTCGTCGAGCCGCTCCTCGGACGCCCCTTCGGACGGCGGCTCGAGCGCGACGTACTTCTCGCCGAGCAGGCTCACCTGGCGGATGTCGGCGATCGCGTTGTCGGGGAGTACGACGTCGTCGCGGATGCGCAGCGTGACCTTGGCGTGCCAGCCGACCCGGTCGACCTCGATCACCTCGCCGACCGTGACGTCGTCGACCATGACCGGCGAGCGCGGCACGATGTTGAGGATGTCGGCGAACTCGGCGGTCACCTCGTAGGAGTGGTCCTCGTCGACGGGCGAGCCGGGCAGCGGCAGGTCGTAGGCGCCCTCGAACTCGCAGCCCGAGGTGAGCCCGGAGGTGAGCACGGCGAACACGGCGGCGAGCCCGACCCAGCGACGGCGCATCACGGTGTGCCTCCCAGCAGTGAGGACAGGCTCGGGTCGGACGTGCCGGACGTGCCTGACGTGTCGGCCGGGGGTGCCGCGGGCGTGCGGGCGGAGGTGCCCCGCTGGCCGGGCGGGATCATGGGCACGTTCTTCGTGATCTCCTCGAGGAGGGTCTCGAAGATCTGGCAGGCGAGGTTCTTGCTGATGTCGGGCAGCTCGGACTGCTGCACGACCGAGCAGAGGAAGCCGTCGGCGTCCCACACGTTGCCGCTGACACCGATCCGTGAGCCGATCGTTCCGGACTCGGAGTTGTAGGCCAGCACCAGGTTGCCGATGGCGACCGGCGCGATCCGCAGGGCGTCGTCGAGGTTGCCCTTCTCGGAGTTGATCGTGCGCACGATGCTGGTCAGCCGCTCGACGTCCTCGACGAGCGCCTTGCGGTTGCCGCGGACGAACTTCTCGACGGTGCCCACCGCGTCGGCGACCGACGCGAGGGCAGCCTGGAGCTCGCCGCGCTCGGCCGCGAGCTGCTCGGAGACGCCGGCCAGGTCGCGGATGAAGGCGCGCACGAGCTTGTCGTTCTGGGCCAGGGTGGTGGTGAACTCGGCCAGCGCGGTGACGGTGTCGAAGAGGTCGCCGCTGCCGGCGCCGAAGGTCGCGGCCGCGTCGGACAGGTCGCGGATCATCTGGTTGGCGCGCTTCCCCTGACCGTCGAGCGTCGTAGCCCCGGCCTCGAGCAGGTGGTTGAGGGTGCCGTCGGCGTTGACGCCGTTGGGGCCGAGCGTCTGGGTCAGGTCGCGCAGGGCGGCGTAGATCCGGTCGAGCTCGACGGGCACCCCGGTGTCGGGCAACGCGATGTCGGCGCCGTCGGCCATCACCTCGCCCTTGGTGTAGACCGGCGTCAGCTGCACGAAGCGGTCGGCGACCAGGGTCGGGGTCACGATCACGGCCTGGGCGTCGGCGGGTACGTCGTACTGGGCGTCGTACTCGATCTCGACACGCACCGACTCGCCCTCGGGCACGACGGCGGTGACCTCGCCGACGTTGACGCCGAGGATCCGCACGTCGGTGCCGGTGTAGACGCTGACGGCGCGCGGGAAGTGGGCCGTGACGCTGCGGGTCTCCGTCTCGTCCCCGCGCACGAGGAACCACGCGAGCAGGACGGCCACGACCGCTACCAGCGCGGCCACCTTGGTGTTGACTCGTTTGATCACGTGGTCACTCCCCCGGGAACCCGGGCAGGAACTCGCCCGTGGGGATCGCGGCCAGGTTCACGGCGTAGGCGTCGAACCAGGGACCGGTGCCGATGATGTTGCCCAGGATCGAGACGTAGGGGCCGAGCGCCTTGAGCGTCGCCTTGAGCTGCTTCTCCTTGCCGTTGAGCAGGGTGAGCAGGTCGTCGAGCTCGCGCAGCGCGGGCCCGATCTGGGCCTGGTTGTCGGTCGCGACGCCGCGCAGCTCGACGGCGAGGCTGCGCGCGTTGACGAGCAGCTGGTGGATCGCCTGCTTGCGTCGCTGCACCTCCTGGAAGACCAGGTCGCTGCTCTTCATCAGGTCGACGATGTCTTCGCTGCGCTCGGCCAGCAGGGCGCTGACGTTCTTGGAGCTCGCGAGCAGCCCCTGGATCTGCTCGTCGCGCGAGGCGACGGTGCGCGAGAGCCGCGAGATCCCGTCGAAGCTGGCCTCGATCTCGGGCGCCGCGGCGACGACGGTGTCGGACACGACCCCGAGCGCCTCGACGAGCTGGTCCTTGTCGATCTCCTCGGTGGTGGTCGTCAGGTCACCGAAGACGCCCACGATGTCGTAGGCCGACTCGGTGCGCTCGACGGGGATCCGGGTGTCCTCGGAGAGCTGTCCGTCACCGGCCGGCGTGAGCTCGAGGTACTTCTCGCCGAGCAGGTTGAGGACCTCGATCGACGCCTCGCTCTCGTTGCCGAACTCGACGCCGTTGTCGACCTCGAACTTCACGACGACCAGGCCGTCCTCGAGGCTGACGTCCTGGACACGACCGACGCGCATGCCGCCGACCTGGACCATGTTGCCGCGGTGGATGCCGCTGGCGTCGCTGAACTCCGCGACGTACGAGGTGCCGCCGAAGCCGGGGAACTTCGAGAGGTTGAAGGCCGCCGCCATGATCACGAGCATCACGACGAGCGCCATCGCGCCCAGGCGGAGGATCTGGGCCTCGCTGTAGCGCCTCATCGGTTGCACCTCTCTGCGGAGGAGTGGAACTCGATGTCGGTGAGGCCCTCGAGCAGCTGGTTGAGCAGCGCCGGGGGGATGCCCGGGATGTCCATCTCGGGGAGCGTGATCGTGCCGGAGAAGCCGCAGATGTAGTAGCTGTACCAGGAGCCGTAAGTGCCGGTCCGGGTCTGGTCGGTCATCGACTCCGGCAGCCGGTCGAGCAGCTCGACGATCTGGTCGCGGTTGGCCTTCTTGTTGAGCAGCGCGGCGAGCTGGCGCAGCTCGGCGATGTCGGCCTTGAGCACCGGCCGGCTCTCGCGCAGCAGGTCGGCGAGTACGACGGTCAGGTCGCTGATGTTGCTCAGGGACGACCCGATCGTGCCGCGGTCGCGGGCCAGGTCGCCCATCCAGCCCTTGAGCTCGACCACGAGGCTGGAGAGCTGGCGGCGCCGGCTGTCGACGGTCGAGAGGGTGCTGCTCAGGTTGGTGATGACCTCGCCGATCAGCTGGTCGCGGTCGGCGAGGGCGTTGGTCAGCGACGCGGTGTGCTCGAGCAGGCCGCGGACGGTGCCGCCCTCGCCCTGCAGGACCTGGATGAGGTTGAGGGACAAGTCGTTGACCTGGTCGGGCTGGAGCGCCTGGAAGAGCGGCTTGAACCCGTTGAACAGGGTGGTCAGGTCGAGGGCCGGGCTGGTCTGCTCGATCGGCAGCGTGTCGCCGTCGTCGAGCGGCTCGGCCTGCGCGGAGGCGCCTTCCTCGAGGGCGAGGTAGCGGTCGCCCACCAGGTTGAGGAAGCGGATCTCGGCGCGCGAGGCAGTGGTCATCGGGACGTCGGCCTTGACCCGGAAGGTCACGATCGCGTTGTTGCGGTCGTAGTGCTCGACGTCCTTGACCTCACCGACGCTGACTCCGGCGACTCGGACGTCGTCGCCCTTCTGGAGCATGGAGGCGGTGCTGAAGATCGCCTTGTACTCCTTGCCCGCCCCGAAGCCGACGTTGCCCATGATCGCGGCGAGCAGGCCGGTCACGAGGATCGAGATGACCGTGAAGATGCCGAGCTTGATGCCGGCGGCCATGGTGACGGAGTTGCGCGACATCAGCGGCCACCTCCCTGGACGACCGGGCCGTAGAGCAGCGAGCCGAGCGAGCCGTAGCTGTCGGCGGGCTCACCGGACTCGCCGGCCAGCAGCGCGTTGACGATGGTCTGCTCGGCCTCGCTGCCGGCGTAGCCGCTGGACATGCCGGCACCGAAGCCGCGCTGGGCTGCGGCGTCCGCCTCGACGCGGGAGAGGCCGGGGAGCGGGATCGCCGGGAAGTCGCTCGAGGGCGGGTTGTCGTCGATGTCGGTGCCGTCCTTGAAGGAGTTGGGCCCGATCGGCACCGGCGGGAACGGCAGCCCGGAGCACCACGGCCCGTGGCCGACCTCGCCGTACTCCGGTAGGTCGCGCTGGTCGTAGGCGCGGTACTGCGCGGTGCCGAACTCGATGTACTGCTTGACCTGGTTGCCCTCGAAGGTGCTGGCGAGCACCGGCCGGTAGCGGGCCGCGCCCCGGAGCAGGCAGGGGAACTCGGGCGAGTAGACGTCGAGGAGCCGCAGTACCGGCTCGGTGACCTGGCCGAGACGGATCATGTCGGACTCGTTGTCGGCCAGGATCCGGGTGGTGGTGGTCGCGAGGCCGGCGACGTCGGTGAAGAACACGTCGAGCTGCTTACGGTTGTCGAGCACGGTCTGGCTGGTCACGGTCAGGTTGCGCAGCACGCCGATCAGGTCGGGGGCGGCCAGGTCGTAGGTGTCGGCGACGTCGGCGAGCGTGATCAGGTCCTGGCGCAGCGTCGGCAGGCTGCCCTCGATGGCGGTGAGGTAGCCGTCGAGCTGGTCGAGGGTCTCGCCGAGCTCCTCGCCGCGACCCTCGAAGGCGGTGGCGAGCGCGTTGAGGGTCATGTTGAGGTCGGCCGGGCTGACCGCACGCAGCAGGGGGAAGAGGTTGGCCAGGATCCGGCTCAGCTCGACGTTGGTCTCGACCCGGTCGGAGGGGATCTCCGCGCCGTCCTCGAGGCTCTGCGACGACGGAGCGTCGGGCCGGACGAACGCGATGTACTTCTGGCCGAACAGCGTGGTCGGGAGGATCTCGACCAGCACGTTGTCCGGGATCTCCTTGGCGGCGGCGGGCTCGAGGGCGACCTCGATCGAGGCCTCCTCGCCGTCCTGCTCGACGCTGCGGACCTGGCCGACCAGGGCTCCGTTGAGCCGCACGTCACCGAACTTCGCCAGCTGGAGGCCGGCCCGGTCGGCCTTGATCGTGACGGTCGTGACCGTGTCGAACTTCTTCTGGTAGATCGCGATCGAGAACCACACGAGCGTGGACATGACGGCGATGAAGACGACGCCGGCGACCAGCAACCGGCGGTGCTCCGCCGGACTGTCGTGGTGGATGTTGACCAACATGCCCATGCCCGGCTACCCCGTGATCCGCACAGTGGTGGTGGAGCCCCAGATGGCGAAGCTGAGGAAGAAGTCGGCGACCACCGTGAACACGATGCTGGTGCGGATCGCGCGGCCGACCGCCATGCCCACGCCGGCCGGTCCGCCGGAGGCGGTGTAGCCGTAGTAGCAGTGGATCAGGATGATCGCGGCCGCGAGGAAAAGCAGCTTGAAGAACGACCACAGGATGTCGATCGGTGGCAGGAACTGTAGGAAGTAGTGGTCGTAGGTGCCGGACGACTGCCCGTAGACGTAGACCGTGATCAGCCGCGGCGAGAGGTAGGACGCGCTCAGCGCCACGACGTACAGCGGGATGACCGCGATGAACGCGGCGATCATCCGGGTCGTGACCAGGAACGGAAGCGACGGGATGCCCATGACCTCGAGGGCGTCGATCTCCTCCGAGATGCGCATGGCACCGAGCCGGGCGGTGTAGCCGCAGCCGACGGTCGCTGCCAAGGCGATCGAGGAGATCAGCGGCGCGACCTCGCGGGTGTTGAAGTAGGCCGAGATGAACGCGCTGAACTTCGCGACCCCGAGCTGGCTGAGCGACGCGTAGCCCTGGATGCCGACCTCGGTGCCGGCGAAGAACGCCAGGAACGCGATGACACCGACCGTGCCGGCGATGAGGGTCAGGCCGCCCGCACCGAAGGCCACCTCGGCGAGGGTGTTCTTGATCTCGCGCGGGTAGCGCTTGATCGCGCGGGGCGTCCAGGCGAGCGCCTTGACGTAGAACATCAGCTGGTCGCCGTAGGCCTCCAAGGACCTACGGCGTCCGTCGACGACCGCTCCCGCGATGGATCCGATGCTCGCCATGTCAGAGCCCCGGGGGTGGGACGACTTGGAAGTAGATGGCCGTGATGACCGCGTTGATGAAGAACAGCAGCATGAACGCCACGATCACGGACTCGTTGACCGCGCGGCCCACGCCGCTCGGCCCGCCACCGGCGTTAAGGCCCTTGTAGGCGCCGACGATGGCGGCCATCCCACCGAACACGACGGCCTTGATGATCGCGATGTAGAGGTCGGTCAGCGACGCGAGCGCGGTGAACGACGACAGGAACGCGCCGGCGGAACCGCCCTGGATGATCACGGTGAAGAAGTAGCCGCCGCCGATGCCGGCACCGATCACGATCCCGATGATCATCAGCGCCACGAACATGGTGGCGACCACCCGCGGGACCACGAGCCGCTCGATGGGGTCGACACCCAGGACCTCCATGGCGTCGATCTCCTCGCGGATCTTGCGCGCCCCCATGTCGGAACAGATCGCCGAACCGGCCGCGCCGGCGATGATCAGCGCCGCCGCGATCGGTGCCGCCTCACGTACGACGGCCAGCACCGCGGTGGCGCCGGCGAACGACTGGGCGCCCAGCTGACCGGTCAGGTTGCCGACCTGGAGCGAGATCACGGCGCCGAACGGGATGGAGACCAGGATCGTCGGCATCAGAGTGACGCTGGTGATGAACCAGGCCTGCTCCACGAACTCGCGGAACTGGAAGGGCCGGGTGAACATCCGCTTGACGACCTCGACGGTCATCGCCGACAGCTCACCGGGTCCACGGAGGACCGACACAGCGCTGAACGCCATCGGTCGGTCACCTCCCCATAAATGCGACGACCGCCACAATAGAACGTGTTCTCGTTCAGGGACAACGAGACACGTCTTTAGTGGCGACCAGCATCCCCCGCCGAGGCTGTTACCCGGCCGAAACAGGCTAACTCCGGCCCGCTCCCTAGGATGCCGATTGTGGAATTGTCGGGTGAGGATCTCTGGGGCGCCTTCGCGCTGGACCCGCGTGACCCTGCCAACGGCGGTCTCCGGGCTTCCGACCAGGACCGCGAGGTGGTCCGCGGCCTGCTCGCCACGGCGTACGCCGACGGCCGCCTGGACCGCGAGGAGTTCGACGAGCGCAGCGACAGGGTCGCCGCAGCGCGGCTCCTGGGAGACGTGCCGGCGATCGTCGACGACCTCGTACCGGTCACCCCGGCGACCGGCAGGTCGCTGTCTTGCGTCCCCCTGGCCGACCGGGCCGACGTGGCCGCGCGTGCGCAGCGGCGCTACGAGAGCGACCGCCGCGAGGCACTCCTCGGTTTCCTCGGCCCGAGCCTGATCTGCGTCGTCGTCTGGGCCGTCGTGATGTACGGCGGGTTCTTCTGGCCGGGCTTCGTGATCGCCGGCACCGGGATCAACCTGATCCGGACGCTGGTCCGGCGCCAAGACATCGTCGAGGGCCACGTGCGCCGGTTGGAGAAGAAGCAGGCCAAGCAGGTCCGGCAGCTCGAAGGGCAGCCCGAGGCCAAGCCCCCGACGGACGACGCGGAGGATCCGACGTGAGCAAGCTCGCGGCCGCCCGGGACCACCCGTCAGCCGTGCTGCTCGCGGCCCAGCTGGTCGCGGTCCTGGCCTACCCCTTCCTGTCCGACTCCGCGCCCGGCCGGGCAGTGGTGGGAGTCGGTCAGATGGGGGTGGTGCTGATCGCCGTCTGGGCAGTCCGGCGCACCCCAGCCCTCAGCTGGGTCGCGGTGCTGCTGGGGGGTCCGGCGATGCTCTTTACGATCTTCGAGGCCGTTCAGCCGGACACCAGCTGGGTGGTGCTGGTGTCGGCACTGTTCCACGTGCCCTTCTACTTCTTCATCTCCTACGGGATGGTCCGCTACCTCTTCCACGACGACCGCGTCACCCGGGACGAGCTCTACGCCACGGGAGCCGCGTTCACGGTCGTGGCCTGGGGCTTCGCCTACGTCTACGCCGCCGCCCAGGTCATCTGGCCGGGCTCCTTCGTCGGCCTGGACGGCACCGGCGACCGGGCGTGGTTCGAGCTGCTCTACCTGTCGTTCACGACCCTGACCAGCGTGGGCCTCTCCGACATCGTCCCGATCCAGGACCACGCCCGTTCGCTGGTGATGATCCAGCAGATCGCCGGCGTGTTCTACGTCGCGCTCGTCGTCGCGCGTCTC
Organism: Nocardioides szechwanensis; assembly: GCF_900103935.1. Classification (GTDB taxonomy): domain Bacteria; phylum Actinomycetota; class Actinomycetes; order Propionibacteriales; family Nocardioidaceae; genus Nocardioides; species Nocardioides szechwanensis. The sequence goes on along the minus strand of NZ_FNIC01000001.1, from coordinate 628,401 downwards.
GTGGGCCTCAACGCGATCCGCCACTCGAACCCCCCTGGCTAGGCGTCGTCCCAGCCGTCGGGGCGGTGCTTCTTCGGCAGCTTGGCCACGACCAGCCGGTAGGACTCGTCGACCGCGTCGAGGAGGTCCTCGTCGGGGATCGCGCCGCTGAACGACAGGTCGTTCCAGCCGGACCGCCCGATGTAGGCCATCACGGTGGCCTCGCCGGGGAACCGGTCCAGCCACTCGTCGGCCGCCTCGCGGCTGGGTCCGCCCTTGATCCCGACTCCCCCACTGCCGAGGAACGCGAAGATCTTGCCGCGCTCACCCTCACCGACCTTGATCACCGGGTGCTCGTGGTCGCTCGTGTTGTCTTGTCCGTGATCAGCCTCCGGGCCGCCTCCCCACGGCCAGTGCTCCCAGGCGCCGGGCTTCGCCAGGCAGTGCTCGCGCATCTCGTCGGCGTTCATGGACCCACGGTAGGACCCGTGACAATCAGTGCTGCCAGACCTTTACTGACGAGATCACCAGCAACGCGGCAAGGAGTGGCACCAACACCACCTCGGGCACTACGCCCAGGAGTAGGCCGCCGGCGACTGTCCCCAGGACCGAGCCCAGCGCCATCGCCACGAGGAACGTCTTGCTGGCGGCGAGGATTGCGAAGGACTGATCGCGGCTGTAGCGCGCGAAGGCCACGAGCATGGTCGGCAGCGAGACAGCGAGGGACAGGCTTCCCGCGACCTTAACGTCAACGGCGTACAGCAGCACGATGGTGGGGATGAGGAGCTCGCCGCCAGCCACCCCCATCAGGGCCGCCACCACGCCGATGCCGGCACCTGCGACGACGCCGGCGGCGAACAGCGCCGACCCGTCGAGAGCCAGCGGCGCAAAGTCGCCGAGGTGGGTGACTAGCAGCACCCCAGCGATCAGCACCAACAGGACCGCGAGGACCCGGTAGAGGGTTGCGGACGCCATCCGAGTCGCCCAGGTCGCGCCCGCCCACGCTCCGACCAGGCTGCCGACCAGGAGGTTGACCACGACCAGCCACTCCGCCGTCACCTGGTCGTAGGAAACACCCAGCAGCCGAGCCGGCAGGGCCGCGGTCACCACCACCAGGCTCATCGCCTTGTTGAGGATCACCGCCTGGAGCGCAACGAACCCGAATACTCCGATGAGCAGCGGCAGCCGGAACTCAGCGCCGCCGAGGCCGATCATGCCGCCGAGCAAGCCAATGGCCCCCCCGGACGCCGCGGCCAGCAGGAGCGACTGTGACCGGGCGGGTTGAGCGGTGCACGCGTCGGCCGTCACAGCATGAGCTCGCGGCTGAACAGACCGTGGTCGCTCATGTTGTCTTGTCCGTGATCAGCCTCCGGGTCGCCTCCCCACGGCCAGTCCTCCCAGGCACCCGGCTTGGCCAGGCAGGGGGCAAGCATCCTGTCCGCATCCATTCCGAGATCGTAGGCACGGTTCCAGCCACTTGCATCCGGTACTCAGGTCCAGGTTTACCGTCATGGGCATGGACCTGTTGAACATCGACGCCTGCACCCTTCCGACGCTCGAGAGACCGCTGCGCCTCTCCGAGTTCGATGCGCTGTTCCGGGAGTCACTGACCTCAGTGGAGCAGCACGGAGACGTGGCCGTGCTCCACCTCACCGGCCGGCCGGGTCTGGTCACCCGGATACACGACCTCACCGACCGAGAGGCCGACTGCTGCACCTTCTTCGGCTTCGAGGTCGAGGGCACGGACGACGACCTCGCCCTCCGGATCACGGTCACGCCCGAGAGGGCCGACGTGCTCACGGCCCTGGTGACCCGCGCCCAGCAGGCCAACGCATGAGCCTGCGAGCCGGCCAGGTGGCCGACGCGGCAGGCGTCAACCGCGAGACCCTGCGCTACTACGAGCGCCGTGGGCTGTTGGAGACACCCGACCGCAGCGCCGGCGGTCATCGCCTCTACGACGACGCGACGGTCACCACGCTGCGTGTCATCAAGGCCGCCCAGCGGTTGGGCTTCACCCTCGACGAAGTGGCCGATCTTCTAGAAGTCGGCCGCAACCGCGGCCGGGACATCGGCCTCCACGTGCGAGCACGGGAGAAGCTGGTCGAGGTCGAGGCCCGCCTCGCAGACCTCCAGACCATCAAGGCGTCGTTGCTCGCCGCCATCGACGCTGGCTGCGACGACCTGCACGCCTGTGCCGGCAACGCCTGCTGCCCGATCCCCTTCACCGCACTCACCGTCCGCCCCCACTCACCGGAGGTCCCCCGATGACGTTTCAAGGAAGGCACGCCGTCGGTGCCGCCGCGGCCGCGTGCGCGGTCTGCTGCGCCCCGCTCCTGCTGACAGCGATCGGGATCGGGATCGGCGTGACCGGCGCGGCCGCGACGGCCGCCTCTGTGGCCTTCGCGGGCGTGACCTTCGCCGTCGTGGTCGCCCTGCTCACGCTGGCCGCCGCGGTGACGGCGCAGAGGAACCGGCAGCAACACGCGGCCGCCTGCGCGTGCGCAGCGACCGTCGAGATCGGCGGCGCGCCTCCATCGTAGGTTTTCCCCATGGACACCTGGCGCAGCATCGGACTTTTCATCGCGGCGGCCGTGGCCGAGATCGGGGGCGCCTGGCTCGTCTGGCAAGGCGTACGCGAGCACCGAGGGTGGGTCTGGATCGGCCTCGGCATGATCGCCCTCAGCATCTACGGCTTCGTCGCCACGCTCCAGCCCGACGCGAACTTCGGGCGCATCTTGGCGGCGTACGGCGGTGTGTTCGTCGCGGGTTCGCTCGCGTGGGGCATGGTGATCGACGGCTTCAAGCCGGACCGCTACGACGTGGTCGGCGCACTCATCTGCCTGGTGGGCGTCGCAGGGATCATGTACGCCCCGCGCTCGGCCATCTGAGCCGGCAGGGGCTGATCGCTCAGGTCCCCGCGGTCGACGATGCGCCCACCGACCCGGGGCTCGAGGACCGTCTCCACGATCGGTACGCCGAGCAGGTTGTGCTCGCGCGGCTTGACCGCGTCGAACCGCTGCGTGAAGACCTCGAAGGCCCGTTCGGGAGTGCCGTTCACGACGATGTGGCGTCGCACCAGGGGTCCTGCGTCATCGTTCCTCCTCGAACATGTTCTCCTCGAAGCTCTCGAGGGTTCGGCGCCAGAACGTGTCGAGCTGGTCACGCAGGGCGGCGACTCCGTGCTCGTTGAGGCGGTACCTCCGCCTGGTGCCCTCGGCCCGGTCGCTCACCATGCCCACGTGCTTGAGCACCTTCAGGTGCTGTGAGACCGCCGGCTGACTGACCGGCAACGCGTCGGTCAGCTCGCCCACCGTGCGCTCACCCTCGGCCAGCTCGAGCACGATGGCGCGGCGCGTGCGGTCCGCCAGGGCCGACCAGGCCTCGTCCGCTTCATAAGTCATGACGAATAGAAGTTAGGACTTATGAACGCCCCAGGTCAAGAGGTACGCCGAGGGCGCGGCCCAGCTCCTCGGCCAGGCTTTCCGCATACACGGCGGTCACATGGTTGTTGTCCGTGTAGGTGACCATGTCGCCGACGACGAACGTGCACCGGTCACGCCAACACAGCCAGGGCTCGGGACGTACGACGCGAACGTCGCGCGACTCCGCCGCGCGCAGGGAGGCATAGGCGTCACGCTCGTGGCCGCGGTCGGGCGTGAACGTGCAGTCGCTCAGGTCGGCACCGCGGCGCGTGAGGCAGCCCGCCGCGTTGCGGTTCGCCCACGGCACGTCGCGCAGGAGCGCGACCGAGTCGCTGTACGGCGCGACGGCGTCGAAGCTGCGCTCCCAGCCGGCCTGAAGGAGGTCGCCGCGATCCTGGCTCGCGGTGACCTGGCCGTCCGGGCCGTAGATGGGCACGTTGGGCCCGGCGCCGGCGAGCACCGTCAGGTCGGGGCTGAGCTCCGCGACGCGATCCACCACCCACTCGCGGAAGTCCGGGCAGCCGTCCCACGGTCCGGCGTCCGGCGCGTTCTCGTGACCGATGCTCAGGTCGGCCGGACCACACAAGGGCTTGACGAAATAGTAGGCCCGGTAGCCGTGCTCGCGGGCGAGCTCGTCGAAGGCCGAGATCCACATCTGGGCGTGGGAGTCGCCCCAGAGGACCAGCGTCCGCTCGCCGGTCGGGTCCCCGCGCGGGCAGACCTGGCGCGCGTCGGGTGGGCTGTAGTCGCAGTCGCCGACCCCGGCCACGGCCTCGTCGAGCTCCAGCGGGCTGGGCCGCAGCGAGCTCGGGATGGCAGCCCCCTGATCCGCCGCGTAGAGCGACGCCTGCACCAGCGCCACGGCCCGGTCCTTGCTGAGGTCGACCGAAGTGTCCTGCCGGATCCCCGAGTTGCCGACCGTGATCGCCGGGTCGTCGCCGAATCCGCCCACGAGGTAGTGGGCGTAGACGGACGCCGTCCCCCAGACGAGCACCACGCCCACCGCTGTCGCCGGGTAGAGCAGGAGGCCGCGGCGTACCGACCGGTTGCGGGGGTTGCGGGGGTTGCGGAACGGCGTCTCGACGAAGCGGTAGGTCAGGTACGACAGCAGGAAGGTCGCCCCGACCAGTCCAAGGCGCACTGGAGCGCTGACCTCGCCATCTCGCTCGGCCAGGACCAGCAGCGGCCAGTGCCAGAGGTAGAGCGAGTAGGACCAGTCACCCACGACCCGCATCGGCGGCACGCCGAGCAGCCGCGAGGAGACCGGCTCGCGGCCGACGACCTCGGCTCCAGCCAGCAGCAGCGCCCCGGCACCCAGGACGGGGAGGGCCATGGCGCTCGGCGACACCTGCACGTGGCCACCGAAGCTGACGCACGCGAAAGCGATGGCCGCCAGGCCGGCGACGGCCAGGGCCGTGCGCGCTGCGGGTCGCAGCCGAGTCCGAACGACGGGAAGCACGAGCGCGACCGCGGCGCCGACCCCGAGCTCCCAGGCGCGCGCGAACGTCGAGAAGTACGCGTTCGTGGCATCGGTGCCGGCGGCCACGGCGCCGTACCCGAACGACGCCGCGACGACGGCCAGCAGGATCGGGACGGCGACAGCCCGCGAGAGTCCGCGCGGACCCTGGTCGGTCCTGTCGGGTCGGCGCCACCGGGTCAGCAGGACGCAGCCGAGCAGGATCAGGGGCCAGGCCAGGTAGAACTGCTCCTCGACCGACAGCGACCAGAAGTGCTGCAGCGGGGAGAGCACCCGGTCCTGGTCGAAGTAGTCGGTCCCGACCGCGGCGAAGTGGATGTTGGCCGCGAAGAACGTGGCCCAGACGGCGTCTCCGCTGACGTCGAGCAGCTCGTTCGCGGGGAGGAGGACCAGCGACACCGCCACCGTCGCGACCAGGACCAGCGTGGCGGCCGGCAGGATCCGTCGGGCTCGCCGGGCGTAGAAGCGGGGCAGGGAGAGGGTCCCCGACCTGTCGGCCTCGCGGAGCAGCAGCTGGGTGATCAGGAAGCCCGAGATCACGAAGAACACGTCGACACCGACGTAGCCGCCGCCCAGCCCCGGCAGGCCGTAGTGCGACGCGATGACGACGAGCACGGCGATCGCCCGGAGGCCCTGGATGTCGGCCCGCTGGCGGTGTGGCTCCGACGCGGTGGGGGTGAGCGCCTGCATCTGCTCCACCTCCACGGGTCCAACCTAGTCCCGCGCCGGCCAGGCTGGTGGGCCTGCACGGCCGTGGGCAGGTGAGGTCGCATGCCACCGTCACCTAGTCTCCAGGGCGTGACCAATGAGGTACCTGACCGGAGTCGCTTCAGGACATGGCTGCTCGCGAGCGAGCAGCAGCCCGACCCCAGCGGCTTCTACGAAGGTGAGCAGGAGGCGACCGCTCACCAGCACGTGAAGCCGTGGTGGAAGGTCATGTGCCTGACCGGCGTGGACTACTTCTCCACGCTTGGCTACCAGCCCGGCATCGCCGCTCTGGCCGCCGGCGCCCTCGCGCCGATCGCCACGCTCGTCCTCGTGCTGGTCACGCTGTTCGGTGCGTTGCCCATGTACCGACGGGTCGCCAAGGAGAGCCCTCACGGCGACGGCAGCCTGTCGATGCTCGAGCGGCTCCTGTCGTACTGGCCGAGCAAGGTCCTGGTCCTGTCGCTCATCGGGTTCGTCGCCACGGGCTTCATCATCACCATCACCCTCTCGGCGGCCGACGCCTCTGCCCACCTGGTGGAGAACCCGTTCCTCACCGACGCGCTGCACGGCCGAAAGGTGTGGCTGACGTTGGCCCTCCTGGTGATGCTGGCGGCGGTCTTCCTCAAGGGCTTCGGTGAGGCGATCGGCATCGCAGTGGTGCTGGTGGTCGCCTACATCGGCCTGAGCGCCGTCGTCGTCGCCAACGGCTTCTGGCACATCATCGAGAACCCCGGCACCTTCACCGACTGGACCAACGCCGTGAGCGACGCTCACGCCTCGCCGCTGGCCGTCCTCGGCGCCTCCCTGCTGGTCTTCCCGGCGCTGGCACTGGGCCTGTCGGGGTTCGAGACCGGCGTCGTGGTCATGCCACTCGTCAAGGGCGACCCGACCGACACGGTCGCCGAGCCGGTGGGCCGCATCCGCAACGCCAAGAAGCTGCTCACCACCGCCGCACTGATCATGTCGGTGATGCTGATGGGCTCGGCCATCGTCACCACGTTCCTCATTCCTGCGGCCGAGTTCGAACCCGGGGGTGAGGCCAACGGGCGCGCACTGGCGTTCTTGGCACATGAGAACCTCGGCGACGGGTTCGGCACCGTCTACGACGTCGCGACCATCGCCATCTTGTGGTTCGCCGGATCGTCGGCCATGGCCGGGCTGCTCAACATCGTCCCCCGCTACCTGCCCCGCTACGGGATGGCGCCCGACTGGGCCCGCGCCACCCGTCCGCTGGTTCTGGTCTTCACGCTGATCTCTGCGGTCGTCACCGTCGCCTTCCGGGCCGACGTGGACGCCCAGGCGGGCGCCTACGCCACCGGCGTACTCGCCCTGATGACCTCCGCGGCGGTCGCGGTCACCCTGACCGAGTGGCGGCGAGGGCACCGCGGCGCCGCAGCCTTCTTCGGGGTGGTGGCGGCCGTCTTCATCTACACGATCTCGGTCACCATCCTGGACCGCCCCGAGGGTCTGCTCATCGCGCTGATCTTCATCGCGATGATCGTGGTCATCTCGCTGGTCTCCCGGATCAGCCGCTCCACCGAGCTGCGCGTGCAGAAGGTCACCTTCGACGACGGCGCTCAGGAGCTGCTCGACGAGGTCCTGGTGAAGAACGCCCCGGTGCGGTTCATAGCGAACAAGACCCAAGCCGGGGACCACGAGGAGTACCACGAGAAGTCCCTCGACGTGCGACTCGACAACCACCTCGACATCAGCGAGACGGCTGTGTTCCTGGAGGTCGAGGTCAACGACGCGAGCGACTTCTCCACGCAGGTCGAGGTCACCGCCGCACGGGTCGGGCACCACCGTGTGCTCCGCGCCGTCGGACCCAGCGTGCCCAACGTGCTGGCCGCAGTCCTGCTGGCAGTGAGCGACCAGGACGACATGCGCTCCCACATCTACTTCGAGTGGTCCGAGAGGGGACCCGGCCAGAACGCACTCAGGTTCCTGTTCGCGGGTGAGGGCGACGTCCCGCCACTCACGCACGAGATCCTGCGTCGCGCGGTCCCGGACGCCGCCAAGCGGCCTGTCGTCCACGTCGGAGGCTGACCCGGCCGTGCAACACCTCCAGATCACCTCTCCCCAGCACCTGACCGACCAGGTGCTGGCCGTGTTCACCGACGACCCCGCCGTCAGCCAGCTGGCCGTGCTGCGCGGGGCATCCCTGGAGCCCGTCGGAGACATCGTGATGGCGGACGTGGCCCGCGAGGCCACCAACGAGATCCTGGACCAGCTGATCGCCCTGGGTATCCCAGAATGCGGGACCATCCACATCGAGCCGGTCACCACGTGGGTCTCGAGGGCCGGCTTCCGCGCCGAACGCCACACCCCCGGGTCCAGCGCCGACGCGGTCGTCTGGGCCGACGTCACCCAACGCGCCTACGAGGAGACCGAGCTCAACTGGACCTACCTGTCGTTCATGACCATGGCGACCCTGCTGGCTGGCATCGCCGTCGTGGTGGACTCTCAGGTCCTCGTCATCGGCGCGATGGTCCTGGGACCGGAGTTCGTGGCCATCGCCGCACTAGGGCTCGCCCTCGTGCGTCGACGCGGCAACCTGTTCGCACTGGCCGGCCGCACCCTGCTCGTCGGCTTCGGCGTCGCCATCGCCGCCACCACCGTCGCGGCCCTTGTCGCCCGGGCACTCGGATGGGTGGTGAGTGAGGACGTGACGGGTGACCGGCCAGGCACCGACTTCATCTACTCACCCGACAAGTGGTCCTTCATCGTCGCTCTCATCGCCGCCGCCGCGGGGGTGCTCTCCCTGACCAGCGCGAAGGTGGGCGGGCTGTCCGGGGTGTTCATCTCCGTGACCACCGTCCCCGCCGCAGGCAACGTCGCCCTCGGTGTCGCCTTCGGCGCGTGGGACGAGGTCTCGGGGAGCGCGATCCAGCTGGCACTGAACATCTCCGGCATGATCCTGGCCGGTTGGGCGACGCTGGCGGTGCAGCACCTGGTCTGGAACCGCATGGCCAGTCACCGGCAACGGACCCTGGGCCGACACGAGGGGTGACCGCGGGCCTGGTCACATCTGTCGACGATCTGACCAATCCGGTTCGCCTGTGACGCCGAACACCCTCACAACCCGGCTCAATGGACGAGCCCGGGGCGCACCCATGGCGTGCACGCACCGAGGCGCCCCATCCGTGCCGACCCAAGGAGTAATCGTCGATGTCTCAATCACGACTCAACCAGCGGCGCGCGGGTGTAGCCCTCATGGCTGCCGGCGGGCTGCTCGCCACGGCCGGTCTCGCCGGTCTCGGCCCGCTGTCCGCCACGGCCTCCAGCCACCGCGAGGCGCCACTCATCGCGGGCCTTCCGCAGTACGACAACACGGACCTCTACGCGTTCCGTAGCCCCGAGCGCCCGAACACCGTCACGCTCGCGGCCAACTGGATTCCGTTCGAGGAGCCCGCTGGTGGGCCGAACTTCTACAGCTTCGCCACCGATGCCCGCTACGACATCCACATCGACAACGACGCGGACGCCAAGCCGGACGTGACGTTCCGGTGGACGTTCAAGGACCACTACCGGTCCAAGAACACCTTCCTCTACGCCAACGGCCCGGTGACGTCACTGGACGACACGAACCTGAACTTCTACCAGACCTACCGGCTCGTCCGGATCAAGGGGAAGTCCACCAAGGTGCTGGTCAAGAGCCGCAAGGTCGCGCCGTCCAACATCGGCGAGGCGTCGATGCCCGACTACGCGAAGCTGCGCAACCAGGCGACCACCAACATCGGAACGAACGTGCAGTCCTTCGTCGGCCAGGCCGAGGACCCGTTCTTCTTGGACCTGCGCGTCTTCGACCTGCTCTACGGAGGTGACCTCTCGGAGGTCGGCGACGACACCCTGGACGGCTTCAACGTCAACTCCGTCGCCCTCCAGGTGCCGCGGCGCTGGATCGCGAAGAACGGCAACTCCCAGCAGAACCCCGTCATCGGCACCTGGTCGACGACCTCGAAGAAGTCGGTCGGCGGCGGCTACCGCCAGGTCTCACGACTGGGCAGCCCGCTGGTCAACGAGGTCGTCCTCCCGCTCGCTGTCAAGGACGCGTTCAACGCGTCCGATCCGACGCAGGACGTGGCCGCCCTCAAGTACGTGACCAACCCCGAGCTGCCCAGGCTCATCGAGGCGGTCTACGGCATCAAGGCGCCGAAGACTCCCCGCAACGACCTGGTCTCGGTGTTCCTCACCGGCGTCGAGGGCGTCAACAAGCCCAAGGGCAAGATCACGCCCAGCGAGCAGCTGCGGCTGAACCTGCGGACTCCGATCACGGCCGAGCCGAACCGTCTCGGCGTCATCGGCGGCGACACGCAGGGCTTCCCCAACGGCCGTCGGCTCGCCGACGATGTCGTGGACATCGCCCTGCAGGTCGTCGAAGGCGAGCTGGTCGGCAACCCGAACGACCTGGGAGACGGCGTGGACGCCAACGACGTCGAGTTCGGCGACTCGTTCCCCTACCTGGCGCTCCCCGTGAGCGGCAGTGAGCCGGACCCGCACCCGACCGACCCGGTCAACCAGCCGGCCTCGGCCAAGGGCGTGACCGAGCTCCTGCAGAACGAGACCGTCTCGGCGTCGGCACTCGGCGTGGGAATGCTCGCGCTCCTGATGGGTGGCGCCGGCTTCGCCCGACGCACCCGCCGCGAGAACTGATCCACCCCCTTCGCCCGGCCGCGCGGCCAAGCTGTCGTCGCGCGGCCGGGCTCCACCCCGAAAGGCTCTGCTGATGCTCAAGTACGTCGTGCTCGTCTCCCTTGCCCTGGTGCTGAGCGTCTCCGGAGCCCTCGGCCTGAGCAGGGACGCCGACACCGCCGCATCGTCGCCGCTCGCGGTCGTGCCCGGAGCCAACGCCACCGGCGCAGAGGCCGTTGCCGCCCTCGAGGAGCAGGTACGCCGTGTCCCCGCTGACCACCGCGCCTGGGCCGACCTCGGACTCGCCTACTTCAACCGGGCCGGCGTCACCTTCGAGCAGGACCTCTACGCCAAGGCGGATGCCGCCATCGAGCGCTCCCTGGAGATACTTCCGCAGGGCAACGTCGCCGCCCTGGCCAACGGCTCCGCGATCAGCGCCTCGCACCACGACTTCGTCGCCGCTCTCGAGCAGGCCGACGCCGCACTCGCCATTGCGCCCTACGACCCGATCGCCCTGGGGATCCGGGTAGACGCCCTGACCCAGCTCGGGAAGTACCGCCAGCAGCTGGTCGCCGTGCGCACCGCCGACCGTCGCCAGCCGGGGGTCGGCACCGCGTCGCGGTACTCCTACGCCGTCGAGCTGCGTGGCGACCTCGACCGGGCGCGCGCCCTGCTCATGAGCGGCACGGACTCGACAAACCGCACCGACCTGGCGCACCTGCTGAGCCACGCCGCCGACCTGGACCGTCGTCAGGGTCGCTTGGAGGCCGCGGAGGTCAAGCTCGACCGGGCGCTGAAGGCCGTCCCCGACGACAGGAACACGCTGGTGGGCCTCGCCCTGCTCGACACTGCTCGCGGTGATCTCGAGTCTGCCGTTGCTCGGTGGCAGAAGGTCGTCGCCGCGACCCCGCTCCCCGAGCTCTACATCGAGCTGGGCGAGACTCTCGAAGCACTTGGTCGCGCCGAAGAGGCGCAGCGGGCCTACGACGACTCGCTGGCTGCCGTACGCACCCTCGAGGAGGGCGGCGGCAACATCGACCTCGAGCTGGCCCTGTTCCTGGCCGACCACGGCTCCGCCGCCGAGGCGCTGCCGCTCGCCGAGGCCGAGTGGGCGCGCAGCAAGGGCATCCATGCCGCCGACGGCATGGCTTGGGCCCTGCACGTCAACGGGCGTGACCGAGAGGCACTGCGCTTTGCCCGCCTGGCGACCCGTCTCGACACCCAGGAGCCATCGCTCTGGGCGCACCGCGGCATCATCGAGTCCGCCCTGGGCCTGACCGACCCGGCACGAGCGCATCTCCGGAAGTCCGTCGCGATGGACCCGGGCGAGTCCCCGTGGCAGCGCGCGCAGGCGCAGAGCGCGCTGAAGAAGCTGCCGTCCAGGTGACCGAACGCGCTCAGCTCGGGTCGTAGAGGTAGCTGGCCCCGCCTACGGTGCGGATCCACGTCGTGCGGCTGCCCGCGCGGCGCAGCTTGCGGCGCAGGTTGGCGATGTGCACGTCGACCAGGAAGTCGGACTCGATGAACTCCCCCTGCCAGACCTCGCGGACCAGTTCCTCGCGCTCCCAGGCCTCGCCGGGCCGGGTGGCGAGAGCGCGCAGGAGGTCGAACTCAGCGGGGGTCAGCATCACCCGCTCACCGTCGAGGGTGGCCACGTGACGCGCGGAGTCGAGCACCAGGCCGCCGCCCACGTCGAGCTCCGCGTCGGCCGGTCCCGCGACCGGCGCCGGTTCCTCCACCGAGGAGGCCGGCTCGGACGGCGCGCCGAGGCGGGGACGCCGCAGGAGCGCCGAGACCCGGGCCAGCACCTCGCGCGGCGAGAACGGCTTGTTCATGTAGTCGTCGGCCCCGACCTCGAGGCCGACCAGCCGGTCGGTCTCCGAGGCTCGGCCGGTGATCATGACGACGTACGCGTCACTGAACTCGCGCAGCCGGCGGCACACCTCGGTGCCGTCCATGTCGGGCAGGGTCAGGTCGAGCGTCACCAGGTCGGGCTGGTGCTCACGGACCTTCGCCAGGGCGTCCTCGCCGGTCTCCGCCCAGGAGACCTCGAGCCCGGCCTGCTCGAGTACGAACACGAGCAGGTCGCGGATGTCGGCGTCGTCATCGACGACCAGCACGCGATGCGTGGCTTCCATGTCCCAACCTCCAGCCCCGAGTCCGATGCCCAACCTAGCGAACGCCCGGCGAGCCGGTCGGGCGACCCCGTTCGGGTACCTGTGTCTACGTAGCGCCTGATGCGCATATTGTGGCCGCAGCGTGGGGGCGCTGACGTACGACACCACTCACAGCAGGACCAGCGAAAGGGTGTGGCATGACGTCCCACGTCGAGAGCCTTCGTGATCCCGACGTGGAGGAGCGCCGGCAGCGGGCGGTGGAGAGCCTGCAGATCCTGGGGCCCGGCAAGGACGAGCGCTACGAACGGATCACCAGGCTGGCGCGCCTCTTGTTCGACGTGTCCAGGACGTCCATCACGGTCCTCGACGGCGAGCGCGCGTGGTTCCCGAGCTCCCAGGGCTTCGACGTGGACGAGGTGCCTCGCAGTGAGAGCTTCTGTGACCAGGCCACCGATCTCGGGAGGCTGCTCGTCGTCGAGGACACTGCCGCGGACGAGCGGTTCAAGCACCTGCAACTGGTACGCGACGGTGCTGTCCGGTTCTATGCCGGGCACCCGCTGCGTGACGCGATCGGCAACGTCGTAGGGGTGTTCTGCCTCTACGACTCCAAGCCGCGCACGCTCGAGGGCGAGCTGCTCGACGCCTTCCGGGACATGGCGGCCTGGGCCGAGCAGGAGCTCGTCTCCTCGACCGAGATGTCGCAGGCCGGCCGGGTGCAGGCCTCGCTGCTGCCGTCCAAGCCCATCCGCGTGGGCGAGTGGGACGTCAACGGGCTGTGCCTGCCGGCCCTGGCGGTGGGCGGCGACTTCTACGACTACGGCGTCCTCAACGGCGTCGTGCACCTCGCTCTCGGCGACGTGATGGGCAAGGGCACGGGGGCGGCCCTGGTGGGCGCCGGCGCCCGCGCCGCCATCCGCGGCACCAACTCGGCCGTCACCGCCGGCGTCGACCTCGGCGTGACCGCCACCCAGGTCGCGCGCAGCCTGCTCGCCGACCTCGAGCGCGCAGAGTCCTTCGTGACGCTCTTCCAGACCGCGATCGACCTGGACGACGGCTACACCCGGTACGTCGACGCGGGTTCCGGCCTCTGCCTGGTGGTGACACCGGAGGGCGAGACGATCCGTCTCGACAGCGACGACCGCCCGTTCGGCATCCTGCCCGAGGACCACTGGTCCGAGCACGAGCTGACCCTCGAGCCCGGCGCCCGGATGCTGGTGTTCAGCGACGGGCTGCTCGACCTGATCGACGACCCGATGGAGTGGTGGGTCCCGATCGGCGAGCTGATGCGCGAGGCCGCCGACGCGGACGCGCTGCTGGCCTCGGTGGCCAGGCTGACCCGGGAGCGCACCCCGCTCGACGACGTCACCGCGGTCGCGGTGTTCCGGCGTCATGAGGGCGTCCCGTGACGAGGCGTCTCCTGCTGATTCGCGTCATCGTCGTCCTCACCTCGGTCCTCGGTCTCAACTACGTCGTGTGGCGCTGGCTGGTCTCGGTGAACTGGGACGCCTGGTGGATCGCCGTTCCGCTCATCCTGGCCGAGACCTACAGCCTGATCGACTCGCTGCTGTTCGGGCTCGGCATGTGGCGGCTGAAGGAGCGCGGCACCCCGCCGCCCCCCGAGCCCGGCCTGACCGTGGACGTCTTCATCGCCACCTACAACGAGCCCATCGAGCTCGTCATGACCACGGCGCGGGCCGCCAAGGCGATTGCCTACCCCCACGAGACCTGGATCCTCGACGACGGCAACCGCCCCGAGATGCGGGCCGCAGCCGAGGCGGAGGGCCTCGGGTGGATCACCCGGTCGGCCGACTGGGCGGGAATGCCGCGCCACGCCAAGGCCGGCAACCTCAACAACGCCCTGCTGTCGACCGAGGGCGAGTTCCTGCTCATCCTCGACGCCGACATGATCCCCAAGCCGGAGATGCTCGACCACACCTTGGGGTTCTTCTCCGACGAGTCGATGGCGCTGGTCCAGACCCCGCAGTACTTCACCAACGTCCCGGAGGACGATCCTCTCGGCAGCCAGGCTCCGCTGTTCTACGGACCGATCCAGCAAGGCAAGGACGGCTGGAACTCCGCCTTCTTCTGTGGCTCCAACGCGGTGATCCGCCGCGAGGCGCTCATGCAGCTCGGGGTGTCGCGTTACGTCGGCGAGATCGAGATCGGCGTCCACCGGGCGCTACGCACTGCTCGCACTGTGCTGCGCTCGGCCAAGCGCCGCCTGGGCTCCGACCAGCCCGAGGTACGCGTCGCCCTCGACAACATCCTGCACGAGATCGGCCGGGCCCGCCGCGAGCTGGCGCGAGGCGTGGCGCTCTTCGACGTCACCTACCGCTTCCAGGCCCGGGTCGGCGCCATCCGCCGGGAGCTGGTCGCCTCCGACCTGCACGCCCTCCAGGCGGACCTTGCGATCATCGCCGAGCTCGAGGGGATCTCGGACGACCCGGACCTGGCCCTCGGGACCATCGACGACGGCGTGCTGGAGCAGATGGCCCACCGCGACTGGTCGCCCCTGGGCGCTGTCGAGACTGTCCAGGCACTGGTCAACGCAATCGACGTCGACCGCGGCGGCGAGGCTCAGGCGGTGATGCCCATGGCCACGATCTCGGTCACCGAGGACATGGCGACCTGCATGCGGATCCACGCCCTCGGGTGGAAGACGGCGTACCACGACGAGGTCCTGGCCCTGGGTCTGGCACCGGAGGACCTTCAGACGATGCTGACGCAGCGCCTGCGCTGGGCCCAGGGCACGGTGCAGGTGATGTTCAAGGAGAACCCGCTGGTCCAGAAGGGTCTCTCCGTCGCCCAGCGGCTGATGTACTTCTCCACGATGTGGAGCTACCTGTCGGGCTTCGCCGCGCTCGTCTACATCGCCGCCCCGGTGATCTACCTGACGCTCGGCATCCTGCCCGTGGACGCCTTGAGCACCGACTTCTTCATCCGGCTGATCCCCTTCCTGATCGTCAACCAGCTGCTGTTCTTCGTGGTCGCGGACGGCCGGAAGACCTGGCGTGGCCAGCAGTACTCCCTCGCGCTGTTCCCGGTCTGGATCAAGTCGTTCACCACTGCCTTCGGCAACGTGTTCCTGGGGCGAAGCCTCGACTTCGCGGTCACCCCGAAGACGAAGCGCGAGCCGACGGGACCCGCCTGGCACCTGATCCGCCCGCAGCTCGTGGCGATGGGGGTACTCGCCCTGGCCGTCGTCGTCGGAATCGTCCGCATGGTTGCTGGTCAGGCCAACATCCCCGGGAGCCTCTTCAACATGGTCTGGGTCGCCTTCGACCTGCTGATCTTCTCCGTCATCATCAAGGCAGCGCGTTACCAGGGCTTCCAGCCCGACGTTGCCGTCACCAGTCCCAGCCCCCCAACGCAAGGAGCACCATGATCGAGTTCGGAGTCGACACCCGCGACGACGGGATCGGGGTCGTCACCCCAGAAGGGCGGCTGAACATGGTCTCGGCCCGACGGCTCAAGGAGATCCTTTCCGAGCTGGTCGCCAACGGCACCACCCGAATCGTGGTCGACCTCGGGGAGACCAGCTTCCTGGACTCCTCCGGTCTGGGCGCCCTGGTCGGTGGGCTCAAGTCCGCGCGGCAGGCCGGCGGTGACCTCCGGATCGCCCGGGTCTCCCCCGCCGTCATGACGGTCTTCGAGCTCACCAACCTCGACCGCGTACTCCGTGCCCGCGAGTCGGTCGAGGCCGCTTTCGATGACTGAGCCCATTGCTGCGCGTTCTGTCACCGCCCTCGAAAGCCGTCTCGAGCTCTCCGCACCCGCCACGCCCGAGATCATGGACCTCGTGCACGTCATGCTCGAGCACCTGTGGGGCACGGCCTCCGGGATCTCCGACCGCGACCGGGTCCGGTTCGAGATGTCGGTCATCGAGATCCTGGGCAACGTGGTCGAGCACGCGTACGCCGCCGACAACGTCGACGTCCCCGGTCATGAGGGGCGACGGTTCGAGATCGTGCTGGGTGTCACCGACGAGGCCCTGATGGCGCACCTCGCCGACAACGGGCTGCCGACCGCACTGGACCTCAGCGGGGTCGCCATGCCCGACGAGCTCGCCGAGTCGGGCCGAGGGCTGGCCCTGGCCACCGCGGCATTGGACGAGCTGTCCTACGAGCGGGTCGAGGACCGCAACCTGTGGGACCTCCTGTGCCTGCGCGTGTCCTCCGACTGACCGTCGGTCTGCTGGTCACCCTCGCCGTCCTCGCAGGCTTCGGCGTGGCCGCGCCGGGAGCCGCCGCGCAGACCGACGACCCCGTCCCCGACCTGCCCGTACCCGGCAGTCCCTGGTTCGGGCCGGCGCTGGACTGGGAGGACGACCTGCCCGCCGACTACGCCGGTCGCCTGGGCGAGACGCCCTCGCTCTACTCCCAGCACGTGAGCTACCCCCTCACCGACGACGACACCACCTACCTGGAGCAGTTCGCGCAGCAGAGCGCCACCCAGGGGGCGGTCGCGGTCCTGACGCTGGAGCCCCGGGAGTCGCTCGGCGACCTGACCACGGAGGACGCCGAGGAGCTCGGCGAGCTCCTTGCTGACCTCCACGGCGAGCTCGGCAGCTACTTCCTGGTCCGCTTCGCGCCGGAGATGAACGGCTCGTGGGTCTCCTGGGGCCAGCAGCCGCTCGCCTACGTCGAGGCGTTCCGGACCGTCGCAGCCGCCGTCCACGACGCCACCGAGCACGCCGCGATGGTGTGGTCGCCGGTCTACGGCGCCGGCTACCCGTTCGGTCGCGCCTACGGCGCCGTCGACCTTCGCTCCGATCGGGAGTCCGCCGCGCTCGACACCGACGACGACGACGACGTCGATATCACCGACGACCCCTACGGCCCCTACTTCCCGGGCGACGAGTCGGTCGACTGGGTGGGGCTCACGCTCTACCACTTCGGCGCGGAGTACGACGCGCCCAGCTTCGACACCGACGACGGGGTGGGGCCCGACGAGGAGCAGGAGCCGACTGCCTTCAGCATCAACACCACGCCACGCAGCGACGAGCTCCAGTCGCGCCTCGACGAGACGTGGGGCTACGGCGACGAGCGCCGTCGTACCCCCTTCTACGAGCGGTTCGCCGAGGCCGACGGCCGCCCCATGCTGATGGAGACCGCCGCTCTGTGGACGCCCGACGCGGGCGGAGACTCCGAGCGCGACATCAAGGTGGAGTGGTGGGAGCAGGTCTTCGCCGCGGTCGACGAGTACCCGCTCGTCGCCGGCATCAGCTGGCTCGAGACGAGCCGCCCCGAGGCTGAGGCGGACGACCTCGAGGTCGCCTGGGGCGCGACGCGCACCGAGCAGCTGGTGACGGCCTTGCGTCGCGACCTCGCGGCCGCGGGCCTCGACCTCGGTCCCGTGACCGACGTACTCGACCAGGAGACGGCCAACGAGGCCACCGCGCAGGGGCGCATGCCGACGCGAGCCGAGCTGTCGGACTCCATGAGCTGGATCGCCGGCGGCGTCGGCGCACTCGCGCTGCTCTTCCTGCTCAGCGGGCTGGTGTCCCGGCTACGCCCCGACTGGGGGTACCGGGACCTGCCTGGCAGCTCCCGCGACTTGCGGGTCGACCTCTTCCGTGGCTTCCTGATCTGCACGGTGATCGTCACCCACACCGAGGTCGCCGGGGCGCTGTCGTGGTTCGCGCTCAACGCCTTCGGCGCAATCAGCGGCGCAGAAGCCTTCGTCGCGCTGTCGGGTGTGGTGCTCGGCATGGTCCATCGCAGCCAGGCGGAGCGGGTCGGTGACTGGGCCGCCTCGGTCCTGCGCTGGCAGCGGGCCCGCAAGCTCTACGTCACCGCGCTCGTCGTGGTGCTGCTGGTCTGGCTCCTCGACCTGCTTCCGGGATCCCCCGCGAGCGTCGTCACGACGTTCACCGACCGCGGCACCGGGGCCGACGGAGCCGACGCCGCCGGCCACGTCTACGACCTCTACTACAACGCACCGCGGCTCCTCGACTACCCGCCGCCGTGGTACGCCGTCCGCGAGCTGCTTACCTTGCGGATGGGGCCTTGGGTGCTCAACGTCCTGGGGCTGTTCGTGGTACTCATCGCCCTGGCGCCGGGTCTTCTCCTCCTGCTGCGCCGTCGGCTCTGGTGGGTGGTGCTGGCGATCTCCTGGGGCCTCTACGCCTACGGCACCGCGGTCGACGGGCACGTCCTGCCCTCGCAGTTCGACGACGTCTTCCCGCTGCTCATCTGGCAGGTCGTGTTCGTCACCGGCATGGTGCTCGGCTATCACCGGGCCCAGGTGGTCCGGGCACTGACGACCCGTCCTGGCAAGCTCGGCGTCTCTGCCGTTGTCGTGGGCTACTCCCTGTTGCTCGTCTGGTTGTGGGCGGCGTACGCCGGTCACGTCCCGCACGGCCCGTGGCCGACCGACCTCTTCGCCAGGCTCTACGACGACTACTACGTGCGCGTCTTCCTCCAGGCCGGCCGGCTGTTGGACCTGGCACTGGTCGTCGTAGTGATGTTCGCGTTCCTGTCGGCCTTCTGGCGGCCCGTCAACGCTGCCGTGGGCCGGGTGCTGGTGCCACTCGGCCAGGCGTCGCTCTACGTCTTCGTCATGCACGTGTTCTTCGTCATCGCGGTCGACAACGTCCCCGGCCTCGACCCTACGAGCCCATGGCAGGGCGTGCTCGTGCACCTGACCGAGATCGCGCTCGCCTGGGTCATGGTGAAGCGGGAGTTCTTGTTCTCGGTCGTGCCCCGCTGACGGCGTCCGTCAGGAGAACGTGCGAGCCTCGAGCTCGGCCCGGTCGATCACCGTCCGCGCCCGGCGCCGGTAGCGCCAGATCTGGGCGAGGCCGAGGCCCCACAGGACGTACTGCGCGCTCATCGCCCAGCGGAAGGCCTCCGGCGTGTAGGCCGTGCTGTCGCCCGGCGTCTGCCAGTCGAGGATCACGCCGATGGCGACCACGAGGACCAGGGACGCGGTGAAGCCGGCCTGGTTGATGATCCCGCTGGCGCTCGCCAGCCGCTCGACCGGGTTGGAGGTGCGGCCCAGGTCGAAGCCGATCATCGAGGCCGGGCCACCGACCCCCGCCACGAGCACGAGACCCACCAGCAGCCACAGCGGCGCCGGACCCGGCCACAGGAGCACGGCCGTCCAGACCGCGACGATCGACCAGACGATGCCGATCACCAGGCTGGAGCGGTGCCAGGGGTGGCGCCCGATCAGCCAGCCCAGCACCGGACCGCTGGCCATGACTGCCACGATCATCAGCGAGAGCAGCAACCCAGCCTCGTTCGGCGACCTTCCCTCCCCGCGCACCAGGAACGGGTAGCCCCACAGCAAGGAGAGCGCGGTCGCGCTGAACTGGGTCGTGAAGTGCATCCAGAACCCCAGCCGCGTCCCGGGGTGTGACCACGACGCCGCCAGGCTGGCCCGGATCGAGGCGAGCGAGAGCTGTGGCCCCCGCAGGGTGCGCCCGTCGGGAGAGTCGTGCACGACGACCAGGACCGCGAGCGCCAGCACCGCTCCCAGGACGGCGGCGGCGAGGTAGGCCGTCGTCCAGCCCCACCGGCCCAGCGCCCAGGTCATGGGTACGGCGGCCCCCACGGCACCGAGCTGTCCCAGGGTGCCGGTGAGCTGGGTGATGAAGGGGACCCGACGGTCAGGGAACCAGCGGCTCACCAGCCGCAGCACGCAGATGAAGGTGAGGGCGTCGCCCATCCCGACGAAGGTGCGCGCCAGCAGCGCGAGCGGGTAGCTCTCGGCGAGGGCGAAGCCCGCCTGGGCGAGCACCAGCAGCGACGTCCCGGCCAGCAGCACGCTGCGCGACCCGAAGCGGTCGACGAGCAGCCCCACCGGGATCTGCATCGCGGCGTAGACCAGCAGCTGGAGCATCGTGAACGTCGCGAGCTCCGCGGCCGAGATGTCGAACCGCTCGGAGGCCTCGAGGCCGGCCACGGCCAGTGAGGAGCGGTGGAAGACGCCACCATGTAGGTCAGCAGGCCCACCAGCCACACCGCCGCGACGGTCCTCGTCGCGGGGGGCGCTGTCACCGGGTGATCGTAGAAGCCTCAGGCGAGGCGCGCCTCGTCAGGGGGCCACCCACCACGAACTCGTCTGGTGGCGCGGTTCGTCGAGAGCTCGAGCCAGCCCACGTTCAGGTCCGTGGCCGGGTGGTGGCCATGAAGTCGGCGACCACCCTGGCGAACCGCTCGGGATCGTCCTCGTGGGGGTAGTGGCCGGCTCCGGGAACGAGCTCCAGCCGAGAGCCGGGGATGAGGTCGGCGGCCACGTGACCGTGGCCGCTCGGGATCATCCGGTCGTCCTCACCCCAGACGATCAGCGTAGGCAGCCCGGCCGCGAGGTGGAGCTTCTCGACGGCGTTGATGCCTTGGCCCCCGATCTCGATGACGGCGTTGATGGTTGCCAGGAACGACCTGCGCCGCTCGGGGTCGTCGAGGGTCGCCATCTGTCGGAGCATGTAGGGCAGGTCGTTCCACACCCGGCCGGCCACCGGGCCCGCCAGCCTGGCCGCGGCGGCGACGTGCCGCTGGTGTCGGATCCGGGCGCCACCTGCGAGCACAAGTCCGGCTCCGGGCACGGTGAGCGCACGCAGCATCGGGGTCACCTCACGCCCCAGTCCCCCGCTGCTCACCAGCACCAGCCGCTCGCAGCGCTCCGGGAACTGGTACATGAACTGCATGGCGATCCCGCCACCGAGCGAATGTCCGACGATGGTGGCCGTCTCGACCTCCAGCGCGTCGAGGAGGTCCCTCACGCTCGCCGCCAGAGACCCGAGCGAGTAGTCCCGCAACCCCGAAGACGTTCCGTGACCCGGCAGGTCGAGGGCGATGACGTCGTGGGTCCGAGCCAGGTCGGCGAAGACCGGGTCCCAGGTGGTCAGCGAGCCGGCCATGCCATGGATCAGCACGATCGACGGTCCGACGCCTGCTCGTCGAACCGTCAACTGCCGGCCGCGCCAGGGCAACAGCTGGACTGCTGGGAGCGTCATACCTGCCTCTGGGTGTGGTGAGACTCAGGCCGGGGCTGGCCAGGATCACGGTCAGGACCGGTCACCAGGGTCTCAGTCCAGGCAGAACTCGTTGCCCTCCGGGTCCTGCATGACGATGTGGCCGGCGCCCATGGGCGGGGAGGGCTCGTGCCGCTCGGCGCGGGTTGCTCCCAGCGCGACCAGGCGGTCGCACTCGGCCTCTAGCGCGGCCATCCGCTCGTCGCCCTGGAGCCCCGGAGCCGCCCGCACGTCGAGGTGGACGCGGTTCTTGGCGGACTTGCCCTCGGGCACCCGCTGGAAGAACACCCGGGGACCGTGGCCCGCGGGATCCTGCGCGGCCGAGGCGCTGTTGCGCAGCTCGGGCGGCAGCGACTCGGAGAACTCGTCCCACGACCCGAACCCGGGCGGCGGCGGTGGGAGCTCATAGCCGAGCACGTCGTTCCAGAAGAGCGACAGCGCCCGGGGGTCGGCGCAGTCGAAGGTCACCTGTATCTCGCGGGTCATCTGGCTCCGGCCTCCATCATCTGTCGCAGCTCCTTCTTGAGGTCGCCGATCTCGTCACGCAGCCGGGCGGCGAGCTCGAACTGGAGCTCGGCGGCCGCACCCTTCATCTGGTCGGTCAGCTCCTGGATCAGGGCAGCGAGCTCGGAGCTCGGCAGCCCGGCGAGATCCTTGGCGTGCTTGCCCGAAGCCGCCTTGGACAGGCCCGGGACCGGCTGCCGCGCCTTGACTCCCCCGGCCCGGCCCTGGGCGGCGGTGCCGGCCCAGGTCTGGAGGAGCTCCTGGGTGTTCTCGTCCTCGCGGGCGAGCATCTCGGTGATGTCGGCGATCTTCTTGCGCAGCGGTGTCGGGTCGATGCCGTGCTCGGTGTTGTAGGCGACCTGGATCGCGCGGCGGCGGTTGGTCTCGTCGATCGCCTTGGCCATCGACGGCGTGACCTTGTCGGCGTACATGTGGACCTGGCCGGACACGTTGCGCGCGGCGCGGCCGATGGTCTGGATCAACGACTTGTCGGAGCGCAGGAAGCCCTCCTTGTCGGCATCGAGGATCGCGACCAGCGACACCTCCGGCAGGTCGAGGCCTTCGCGGAGCAGGTTGATGCCGACCAGCACGTCGTAGTCGCCGAGCCGGAGGTCGCGCAGCAGCTCGATCCGCTTGAGGGTGTCGACCTCGGAGTGGAGGTAGCGGGTGCGGATGCCGGCGTCGAGGAGGTAGTCGGTGAGGTCCTCGGACATCTTCTTGGTCAGCGTCGTGACCAGGACCCGCTCGTTCTTGTCGGAGCGGGTGCGGATCTCGTGGATCAGGTCGTCGATCTGGCCCTTGGTCGGCTTGAGCACCACCTCGGGGTCGATCAGGCCGGTGGGGCGGATGATCTGCTGGACGGTGTCCGGCTGACCGTCGGGGCCGGTCACCTTGTCGAGCTCGTAGTTGCCGGGGGTGGCGGAGAGGTAGATGGTCTGGCCGATCCGGTCGAGGAACTCCTCCCAGCGCAGCGGCCGGTTGTCCATCGCGCTCGGCAGCCGGAACCCGTGGTCGACCAGGTTGCGCTTGCGCGACATGTCGCCTTCGTACATGCCGCCGATCTGGGGCACCGCGACGTGGGACTCGTCGATGACCACGAGGTAGTCCTCGGGGAAGTAGTCGAGCAGGCAGTTGGGCGCCGAGCCCGGCGAGCGCCCGTCCATGTGCATCGAGTAGTTCTCGATGCCGGAGCACGAGCCGATCTGGCGCATCATCTCGACGTCGTACGTCGTGCGCATGCGCAGCCGCTGCGCCTCCAGCAGCTTGCCCTGCTTCTCGAACGTCGCCAGCTGGTCCTCGAGCTCGAGCTCGATGCCGCGGATGGCCCGCTCCATGCGCTCGGGGCCGGCGACGTAGTGGGTGGCCGGGAAGACGTAGAGCTCCTTGTCCTCGGTGATCACCTCACCGGTCACGGCGTGCAGCGTCATCAGCCGCTCGATCTCGTCGCCGAAGAACTCGATCCGGACGGCGTGCTCCTCGTAGACCGGGAAGATCTCGAGGGTGTCGCCGCGCACCCGGAACGTGCCGCGGGTGAAGCTCATGTCGTTGCGCGTGTATTGGATCTCGACGAGCTGGCGCAGGATCGAGTCGCGGTCGCGCTCCTCCCCCACCCGCAGCCGCAGCATGCGGTCGACGTACTCCTGCGGGGTGCCGAGGCCGTAGATGCACGACACAGTCGACACCACGATCACGTCGCGGCGCGTCAGCAGCGAGTTGGTCGCCGAGTGGCGCAGCCGCTCGACCTCCTCGTTGATCGAGGAGTCCTTCTCGATGTAGGTGTCGGTCTGGGGGACGTAGGCCTCGGGCTGGTAGTAGTCGTAGTAGGAGACGAAGTACTCGATCGCGTTGTCGGGGAAGAGCTGGCGCAGCTCGTTGGCGAACTGCGCGGCGAGCGTCTTGTTGGGCTGGAGCACCAGCAGTGGGCGCTGCACCTGCTCGGCCACCCAGGCCACGGTCGCGGTCTTGCCCGTGCCGGTCGCGCCCAGCAGCACGACGTCCTGGACACCCCCGTTGATCCGCTTGGTGATCTCCTCGATGGCCGCCGGCTGGTCGCCGCTGGGCTGGTAGTCGGCCACCACCTTGAACGGGGCGACACGACGCTCGAGATCGGTGACTGGACGCATGGTTCCAGCGTACGGGCGGCCACCGACAGTCCCGTCCGGGCCGGGACCGGCTCAGAGCAGGGGCCGCAGCGGCGCGAGGAAGAACTCGGTGAACTTGCGGTGGAGGTCGCGCGCCTCCCACTCACCGCTGGTCAGCTCGAGGCAGTTGGACTCGTCGGTCGCGAAGACCTCCTCGAGCCGCTTGGCGAGCTGCTCGTCGATCACCTCGACGTTGATCTCGTAGTTGCCCTGAAGGCTGAGCCGGTCGATGTTGGCGGTGCCGACCGTGGTCCAGGTGCCGTCGACGGTGGCGGTCTTGGCGTGCACCATCGCGTCCTTGTAGCGGAAGATCCGCACGCCGGAGTCGAGCAGCTGGGTGAAGTAGCCGCGCGAGATCCAGTCGGCGACGATGTGGTTGGACTTCAGCGGCAGCAGCAGCCGTACGTCGACACCGCGCAGCGCCGCGTGGCGCATCGCGTCGACGAAGTCCTGGTCGGGCGTGAAGTAGGCCGTGGTCATCCAGATGTTGCGGCTGGCCCGGTTGATCGCCTCGATGTACATCGACCGGATCGGGAACATCCACAGTCGCGGGACGTTGCGCTGCACCCGGATGTGCGGCTCCCAGGTCGAGGCGGTCTCGAGCAGCAGCGGCCGCTCGCTGGCGCGGATCCGACGGCGGCGGTTGAGGTTCCAGAAGTCCGCGAAGGCGCGCTTGAGGTCCCACACCGCGGGCCCGGTGATCCGCACGTGCGTGTCGCGCCACTCGGTCTCGTAGGCCGACCCGATGTTGTAGCCGCCGACGAAGCCGACGGTCTCGTCGACCACCAGGATCTTGCGGTGGTCGCGGCCGTAGCGGGCGAGGTCGAAGAAGCGCCAGCCCGCGGCGTACAGGGGGTAGCGGAGCACCAACATGTTGTCGGGGAACCGTTTGAAGACCGGCGACACGACGAGGTTGGCGAAGCCGTCGTAGATGACGTAGACCTCGACGCCCCGGTCGGCGGCGGCGGCCAGCGCGGCCTTGAAGCGCTCACCGGTCTCGTCGCCCTTCCAGATGTAGGTCTCAAGCAGGATCTGGCGCTGGGCGCCCTCGATCGCGGCGAGCATGTCCTCGTAGAGGTCGCGGCCGTAGGTGTAGGTCGTGACCGTCCCGTCGCCGACGGTCACGGTGCTCGGCGAGGTGACGGGGAAGGGCTTGGGCTTCTTGCCGCGCCTGCGGTAGGAGTCGACCAGCGACATCACCACCGCGATCCCGAGCTGGGCGCCGAAGACGGTCAGCAGGGTCTTGCGCACGACGGACAGCGCCTTGCTGGCGGTCGAGCTGCGCGGGAACACGCTCACAATCTAGTGGCTGGGCGATGGCTGGAGCTCACGCGCTGGGTCACGCGCTGGGTCATGCGCTGGGTCATGCGCTGGGGATGTCCAGGACCGAGCTGAGCTGGAGCGCCTTGCCCCGGTCGCCCCTGACCTTGAGCTGCCCGCGCAGCACGCCGGTGACCGCGTTGAGGTGACCGGTCGCCAGCCGCAGGAAGTCGTGGGCCTCGCAGGTCACCGTCGCGTCGCGCTCGCTGCCGTCGTCGCCGGCGCTGACCGTCGCCACGCCGTCGTGGATCCGTACGACGTAGCGCTCGATCTCGCCCGACGGGCTGCCGAGCAGCCGGAAGCCGACGGTGATGTCGGCGTTGCGGGCCTTGCGCTCGTTGACGAAGTCGGGCAGCCGGCGGAAGATCTCGTCGAGCACGACGTGGCGGAAGCCCGAGCGCATCACCTTCTTGAGGTGGTCGCCCTTGACCGTGCCCAGGACCCGGGCGACCTCCACCGGGTCGAGCTCGCGCGGGTCGACCGCGACGTGGTCGGTGCCGGGGACCCGGAAGATCCCGCCCAGCGCCAGCGCCAGGTCGGCGTCGCCGTCGATGTCGAGCGTGCCTCCGAGGAACTCCAGCCCGGCGTTGCGCTCCCCGCTGACGATGCGCACGAAGCGCACGACGCTGGTGGTGAGCACCACGTCGGCGTGCTCGTCGGCGGACACGTGAGCGACCAGGTCGAGCGACCCGTGGTCGAAGGCCAGCGCGTGCCGCTCCAGCAGGGTGCCGCGGCGCTCGAGGTCGAAGCGGACCACGCCGTGGAGCAGCGCCAGCCGCTCCTGGACGGCGTACTCGTGGAGGCGCGCGAGGATGCCCTCGATGGCCACCGAACGGATCCCGTCGCGCCCGATCAGCTTGAGCAGGTGGTCGTCGGGGGTGGCCCGGACCGCCGCGACGAGCGCCTCGGCCTCGGTCTCGGCGAACCAGGCCGCGGCCTCCTGGGGGGTTGCCTCCAGCAGGTGGTCGAGCTCCGGACCAGGGCTCACGGGCGGGTCACCTTCGCGGGTAGATGCGTGCGGGGCGACATCCGGGCCCCGTGGCGTGGGCGGCGCAGACCGGCCATGCCGACCAGGGTAGGCACCCGGCCACGCTGGGGACGCCAGGGCTCGAGGAACTCCTCCAGCTCGTCGTCGTCGAACGGGGTGCCGGTCAAGGCCCAGCCGACGTCCTTGGCCACGTGGTAGTCGCCGAACGACACCGCGTCGGGGTCTCCGAACGCGCGCTGGCGGACCTCGGCGCTCGTCCAGACGCCGATGCCGGGGAAGGTGCGCAGCCGTCGCTCGGCCTCCTCGGGCGCGACCGTCGCGGTCCGCTCGACTGCGTCGGCCACCCGGGCCACGGTGACGATGGTGCGCGAGCGCGCCGGGTCGATATGGAGCCGGAGCCACTCCCAGGACGGGATGGTGCGCAGCACCTCGGGCGTCGGCTGCACCCACAGGCGCAGGTCGGCACCGGGTCCGGGGGCGCGCTCGCCGAAGCGGTGGACCAGCATCCGGAAGCCCGCGAAGGCCTCCTGGCCGGTCACCTTCTGCTCGATGATCGCGGGGACCAGCGCCTCCATCACCAGCCCGCTGCGGCCCAGCCGGGCGTGCGGGTGGCGGCGCCAGGCCTCGGCCAGCACCGGGTGGCGGGGCTCGAAGCCGGTCCAGTCGTCGTGGGCGCCGAGCAGCGCGGGCACCGACTCCAGCGACCAGGCGGCGCCGGGGCCCCAGGCCTCGGCCAGCACGTCGCCCGCACCGGGGCGGGCCTCGATCGCCAGCGTCGCCGGCCCGTCGGGGGTGCGGAGGCCGCGCCAGTGGCGCCCGCTCTCGTCGACGCGGTAGGTCGGGTCTCCCCCGCCGCGGCGGTGCTGACGCAGGACCGAGCCGACCGGGCACGGCCAGCCCGGGACCCACACACGGGTCAGCGGCGCGGAGGTCACGCGGGGTCCCCGGCGAGGCGCGAGCGCAGCGAGTGGCTCGTTGGGGTGCTCACGCTCCGACGCTAACGCAGCCCAGGGACAACAAAGGGACAGCCACCAGACAGGAACACGTTCTAGTCTTCGGGCATGAGCCTGCAGATCAGCGACCTCAACCGGGTCCGCACCATCACCCTCGACCGGCCCGAGGCACTCAACGCCTTCAACGAGGCGCTGTACGACGCCACGGCCGACGCGCTCCTCGAGGCCGCCGCCGATCCGACCGTGGCCGTGGTGCTGCTGACCGGCAACGGTCGGGGGTTCAGCGCCGGCACCGACCTGCTGGAGATGCACGAGCGCGCGACCAACCCCGACTTCGTGGCCGGCAAGCACGGCTTCCTCGGGCTGCTCGACGCACTCGTGGCGTTCCCGAAGCCGCTCGTCTGCGCCGTCAACGGGGTGGGACTCGGGATCGGGATGACGATCCTCGGCTACGCCGACCTCGCGTTCATGTCGACGGCGGCCAAGCTCAAGTGCCCGTTCACGAGCCTCGGCGTGGCGCCCGAAGCGGCGTCGTCGTACCTCTTCCCGCAGCTGTTGGGCCGCCAGCAGGCGGCGTGGGTGCTGCTGTCGGCCGAGTGGGTCAGCGCCCAGGAGGCCCTGGAGATGGGGCTGGTGTGGCGGGTCTGCGAGCCCGACGACCTGCTGCCCGAGGCGCGACGGCACGCCGAGGTCCTGGCCGCGCGGCCGATCTCGTCACTGATCGCCGTGAAGCGGACGATGACCGCGCCGCTGCACGACGAGATCCGGGCAGCCCGCGAGCGTGAGAACGCCGCTTTCGCGGAGCTGATGGGTGGGCCGGCCAACCTCGAGGCGCTGACGGCGTTCGCCGAGGGTCGCGCTCCCGACTTCACCCACCTCCCGCCGGGCTGGTGACCGGGTCCCCGTAGGGGCCGCCCTCGTCCACTAGCCTGGCCGCGTGAACCTGCAGACCGTTCGTCGGCGCCTGGGCACGGCCATCGTCGGGAAGCACCCAGGCCCCGACCCGGCGCCACGGCAGGTCGCCCCCGCGTCGACGTCGGTCCCCGGCAGTCGCACCCTGACCGAGGGCTTCTTCGACCGCTTCCCCACCTTCCTCGAGACGAGCGAGACCTCGTCGTACCGGTGGCGGCTCAACCTGCGCCACGAGGCGATCTTCACCGAGAACAGGGACCTGCTCGCCGGCGCGCGGGTCCTGGACATCGCCAGCCACGACGGCCGCTGGTCCATGGCCGCGCTCGAGGCGGGCGCGGCGCACGTGACCGGCGTGGAGGCACGTCCCGACCTCGTCGCCAACGCCGAGGCCAGCCTGCGCAAGTACGACGTGGACGAGTCGCGCTGGCGGTTCGTCTCCGGCGACATCTTCGAGGTGCTGCGCGACGAGCAGATCGAGGTCGACGTCGTGCTCTGCCTGGGTTTCCTCTACCACACGCTGCGCCACTCGGAGCTGCTCACGCGGGTCCGCCAGACCGGCGCCCAACACCTGGTCGTCGACACCGAGATCCACCGCAGCGACGCCCCGGTGATGTGGCTCGACGAGGAGACGGTCGAACGCCAGGGCAACGCCGTGGCCGACGAGCTCTCGGTCGGCGACGTCGTCCTGACCGGCCGCCCGTCGCTGTCCGCGCTCGAGATGCTGGGCCGCGGCCAGGGCTTCGAGATGAAGGGCCTGTCCGACTGGGGTGGGCTCCTGCGCGACAACCCCGACGCCGACCAGGTGCGTGACTACCGCATCGGCCGCCGGATCACCTGCCGCTTCGACCGGACCTGAGCCGTCGCCGGCGTCGGCGTCGCGCTCAGGTGACCACGTCGAGCAGCCGGCGCAGGTTCGCCAGCTCGAGCTCCACCCCGCCCAGCTCCTCCTCTGCTTCGACTCCACGCACCGGTGCGAGGAGCTGGCCGAGGACCGGCTGCTGATCACGTTCTGCACCGGCGGGCTCCGCTCGGCGGGAGCCGCAAACCTGCTGGTGGAGCAGGGCTTCGAGGCCGTCAACATGAGCCGGGGGCTGATCGACTGGCGTGCGGCCGGAGGGGACCTCGAGTCCCCCACCTAGGCTCGCGGCATGACCGACCAGACGATGGCAGGCCGCACGGTGCTCGTGACCGGGGCGAGCGACGGGATCGGCGCGGAGACGGCGCGCGAGCTGGCCGCCAAGGGCGCGACGGTGCACGTGACCGGCCGCTCCGCCGACAAGCTCCGGCCCGTGGCCGAGGCCGTGGGCACCGAGCCGCTGGTTGCGGACTTCTCCCGCCTCGACGACGTACGCCGCCTGGCGCGCGAGGTCGGCGAGCGCGTTGAGCGGCTCGACGTACTGATGAACAACGCAGGCGGGACGTTCTCGCCCTCGAAGAAGACTCACGACGGTCACGAGCCGAACTTCCAGATCAACCACCTGGCGCCGTTCCTGCTCACGCACCTGCTCCGCCCCCAGCTCGCCGCGGCGGGAGGATCGCTGGTGGTCAACACCTCCAGTATCGGCAACCTGATCGGCAAGGTCGTGCTGGACGACCTCGACTACGAGCGCCGGCGCGCGATCGAGTTCCCGGCCTACGGCACCGGCAAGCTGATGAACATCCTCTTCACCCGCGGCATCGCCCGGCGCTGGGTCGACGACGGCGTGGTGTCGGTGGCGGTCCACCCCGGACCGGTGGGCAGCTCGTTCGGTCGCGACTCGTGGTTCGTCGGGCTGCTCTACCGCTCGCCGCTGAAGCGGTTCGCCACGATCACCGTCCCGGACGGCGCGGCGCCGCTGATCGCGCTCGCCGAGCGCGGCGCCGACCCCGAGCTCAACGGGCGCTACTTCAGCCGCTTCACCGCCGACGGCTGGGAGAACAAGCAGGCCAAGGACCAGGTCTTGATCGATGGACTCTGGGAGCGCTCGACGGAGCTGGTCGGGCTCTAGTCGAAGATGACGTCCCGACCCTCGGCCCTCAGCTTCGCCAGACCGTCCAACATCCCCTGCAGGACCGCGGGGTCATGCCCCTCCCAGCCGTCGACCTCGCCGACGACCAGCAGCGGGTCGTGGGTGCGGTAGGACCTCGTGGGGTTGCCGGGGAACTTCTTGTCCGTGACGTTGGGGTCGTCCTCGAACGGGCCGGCCGGCTCCACCACGTAGATGTGCCCGCGGTCGTCGATCCCGGCCAGCGCCGTCGCCAGCTCGGCACCCCACACCGCGGTCTCCAGGACCGAGGTGAAGTAGATGTGCTTGAGCACCCGGTCCTGGTAGTTGGAGCCGTAGCCCGGCACCAGCTCGGCGCCAACCACCATCGTCGCCTTCGTGCCGTGGAAGAAAGGACCTTCGGCGTGGGCGTAGCTGTCGTAGGTGACGGGCCGTTCGGTGTCATCGCCGGGCATGCGGCTCATCTTGGCGTACGACGGCAAACTCGCTGTCGTCACTTCGCGTGAACGGGCAGCATGACCCTCGTGTCCCTGCCGACCCCCATGCTGCTCACCGACCGGCTGAGGTTGCGCCCGTTCACCAGCGGGGACGCGGACGCTCTCCTCGCGCTGCACAGCAACACCCGCGTACTCCGCTACTGGGACGGACCGGCCTGGACCGAGCGCGGTCGCGCCGACGGTTTCCTGGCGAGATGTGGACAGCTGGCGGAGGAGGGCACCGGGACGCGGCTGGCCATCGAGCGCGGATCCGACGACGCCTTCCTTGGCTGGTGCAGCCTGACCCGGTTCGAGCCTGAGCACCGCCGCGCGTCGCTCGGCTACATCCTCGACGACGCGGCGTGGGGCTGCGGCTACGCCACGGAGGCAGCGCGCGCCATGTTGCGGTGGGCCTTCGACACGCTGGACCTCAACCGCGTCCAGGCCGAGGCCGACACGCGCAACCCCGCGTCGGCGCGGGTGCTCGAGAAGCTCGGCTTCGTGCGTGAGGGCACGCTGCGGGAGGACTGCGTCGTGAACGGCGAGGTGTCGGACTCGTGGGTCTACGGGCTGCTCCGGCGGGAGTGGGATCCGACGCGGTTGTCCCCCGTGTGAGGATGCCCGCATGATCGACGTCGGCCTCCCCGAAGACGAGACGGTGCCCGAGCTCACTCGTTCCTTCGCCGCCTGCGTGGCCTCGGTGACCGAGACCCCGATCGCGGAGGTGCCTCAGCCACGAGCCGACCTGCCGGGGGCGATCAGTCACTGGCGCAGCTGGCTCGCAGGGAGAGGCGCCGGGCTGGTGACGCTGGCGAAGCCTGCCTCGTTCAACTGGCCGGGGTACTGGCTGGCCGTCCTCGGGACCCCGCGCCCCAGTGCCAGTCCCGACGCCACGGTGGTCCTCATGTTCGGCACGCCGGCAGGGGTGGTCCTGAGCCCTCAGGACCCGAGCCTGCTCGGCCGAGCCGCCACCGACCTCCCCGTACGGGAGGGCTACGTCGTCTGCGGTCTCGACCCGGCCTTCATCGCGCCTACGACTCCCCTTCCGCACCTGAGCGGCACGGTCGCCGCGATCGCGCTCGCCGAGCGGGCCACCGGCGACATGGCGACCGTCGACCACGCGATGGCGCACGCCAACCGGGGCCTGGACGGTGACCGGTACGCCGCCAAGGCAGGCACCTTCACCCCGGCCAGCGACACCGCGCGTGGCTACGACCTGACCCTGATCGAGAGCGAGGCGCTCGACAGCCTCACGCTGCCCGATGGCCGCACCCTCGGCTACGGCGAGGCGCGGCGCAACGTCGTCACTCGCGGGATCGACCTCAACGCCTTGGTCGGGCGACGCTTCCGGGTGGGCAGCGTCGAGTGTCTCGGCCAGCGCCTCTGCGAGCCGTGCTCACACCTGGAACGTCTCACCACCAAGGGCACGCTCCGGGGGCTGATCCATCGCGGCGGACTCCGAGCCGACGTCCTCACCGACGGCGAGATCAGCACCGGCGACACCATCGAGACCATCGACTGACCTCGGGCCGGCGATGCTCACTCGCGCCTGGTGAAGGCGACCCTGCCGTCGGGGTGGTGGGTGAGCTCGTAGTCCTGGTGGTGGGCCAGGGTGTGGTGACGGGGGCAAAGGAGCGTGCCGTTCGCGACCGACGTCGCACCGCCCTCACTCCACGGGATCAGGTGGTGGGCGTGGCACCAGGACCCGGGGCGCTCGCAGCCCACCGCGACGCAGCCCTTGTCGCGCACTGCCATCGCGATCCGCTGGGCCTTGGTGTGGAACCGCCGCTTGCGGCCGACGTCGAGGACCTCGGACCTCCCGCCGAGCACGACGGGGATCACGCCGGCTTCGCAGGCGAGCTTGCGGGCGAGGCCGGGGCTGATCATGGTGCCGGTGTCGAGCTGGGCTGACATCAGCCCACCCACCAGGGTCTCGAGGGTCATGGTCACGACGACTGCTGCTGAGACTCCACCGGCGGTGGGCAGCTCATCGACCGGGTAGCGGCGGACGTAGTCGCCGAACGCGAGCCCCATGCCGTGGGGGTCGAGGCCGAGCCCGTTGGCTTTGGCGACCGCGTGGATGGCCTTGCGGAGCATGTCGGCCTCGGCGCTGCCGAGGGTGAAGCGGCCGTAGGTGAGGCCGTGGCCGTCGTCGTGGAAGGTCAGCCGCGCCTTCTGCTCAGCCAGCGCCTCTTCCCTCGCGAGCTGTCTGGCCTCTTCCTCCTCGCCGACCTCGGGGGCGACGACGTCGAGGATCCGGCGACCCTGGATCCGCAGCGCCCGGGCGTCGTAGTGCGCCGCTGCTTCCAGGAGGTAGTCGCGGGCTCGAGTGCGGACCTCGGGCTGCACGGTGTCGGGCAAGGCGTCGACAGCGTCGGTGAGTGCGCTGGCTTGGTCGACCAGCACGTCACCCGCAGCAAGCGCCTGGCCGACCGGCTCGTGGGTCTCCAACGCCTTCGCCAGCTTCATCTTGCGTGCGGCTTCGCGCTGGGTCATGCGGGTGGCGTTGGCCCACCACACCGACGTCGACGTCGCACCCGAGGCATCACCCACCTGGTTGCGGTCTGCGTGCGCAGCGACCTTCAGCTCCAGGGACTGGAGTCGCGCGACCAGGCGTGCCGCCTGGATCAGGGTGTGGCGGGTCTCGTCGTCGCTCATCGACCACAGCGGCCGGTCGGCGGTGTCGTCGAGCTCGTCGTGAAAGCGCGCGACCAGCGAGGCGATGGGGTGCCTCGGGGAGTGGGTCGCGCTGATGCTCATGGGTCCACTCAAGCACTGGGCACCGACATGAGAGGCCGAGAATGCCCTTATCCACAAGGGATTCCGAAACTTCCTGAGACTCTACTTTCAAGTTCGCGGTGGTGGTTTCGAGGCTCGCTTCGCTCGCACCTCAACCACCGCACCGCTCGCTTCGCTCGCACCTCAACCACCGTGACACCGGCTAGACCCAGTCGACCTCGAGCTGCAGCCAGCGGGCGAGGTCGTCGATCTCGGCCTGCACCGCCTGGGACATGGCCGGTGTGAACGGCTCGTCCTCGTGGAGGGCGAAGACGCGGAGCACGCCGTCCTTGTGGTCGGCCTTGGCGTCGAGCTTGCCGACCAGCCGGTCGCCGTACAGGACCGGCAGGGCGTAGTAGCCCCAGTGCCGGGCGGCGGCGGGCTTGTACATCTCGAGCTGGTAGTCGAACTCGAAGAGGTCTGCCATCCGGCCGCGGTCGTGGATCAGCCGGTCGAGCGGCGCCAGCAGGGCCGCGCGACCCCGGAACGGCTGGCCGAGCTGCGCCGGGTCGACGCGCCACTCACCGCGGACCCCGTCGATCACGGCGGGCTCGCCCGCGTCGGCGACGAGGTTGGGCTCCCCCGGCATCAGCTGCCCGCGTGAGCGCGCGATCCCGAGCGCGCGGAGCCGCCGCTCGTTGCGCTCGCGGCCCGCCTCCTCGAGCGGTACGACTGGGTCGTCGGGGTAGACGCGCTCCGCGAGGTCCCAGAGCCGACGAAGGCCGGTGCCGCCCGCGACGGCGACCTCGCCGGAGCGGACCAGGAAGATCAGCATCCGCTGGACGTTCTTGTTGTCGTTCCAGCCGCTGGACTTCCACGGCACCACGCAGGTGTCGGGCAGCTCGCGCAGCAGCAGCGGGCCGTCGGAGCGCAGCCGGTCCAGGATGTCGAGCCGGCAGGCGGTGTTGGCCTCGACCCACTCAACCTGCTCCTCCTCCCAGTCGCGCAGCTCGCCGACGCCGGGCCACACCTGCATCTCGGCGCGGTAGAGCACGAGGTCGTCGGCGGGCCGCAGCAGCCCTTCGAGCTCGACGAGGGCATGCTCGTCGACCGCGTCGCTCAGCTCCTGGGGGTCGTACGACGACCCGAGCCGGCTCCACAGCACCAGGTCGGCGCTGGGTGCGACCGCCTTGATCGGGTCGACCTGGAGCAGGGTCAGCCGCCGGACGACCTCGAACAGGTCGGTGGGACGGGGCTGGTCGAGCAGCTGGGCGCGCACGGCGATCCGGCGGGCGTCGCGCCGGGAGAGGCGGTGCACCTCGCGGACGTCGTGGGACACGAGGGACATCGTCGTGGCTCACGCGTACGGCGGCAACTGTCGCCGACGCGGTATAGTCATTCACCGGAGAACGAAACTGCTTCATCGACAGGAGTGCTCCATGTCGCCGTCCACGGCCGCCCCCGACGAGCCGGCCCGGGCTCGCCGCCCGCGTCTCGACCACGAGAGCGTGCTGCGTGCCGCCGAAGCGCTGGTCGACCGCGAGGGCTACGACGCACTGTCGATGACCCTGCTCGCCGCCGAGCTCGACACCCGGGTCTCCTCGCTCTACAACCACGTCGCCAACCTCGAGGACCTCCGCGCCGAGATCCAGGTCCGCGCGATGCAGCTGCTCGGCAAGCACGTCCGCAGCGCCGCGATGGGCCACGCCGGAGCCGAGGGTCTGCGCGTGCTGAGCCACTCGCTGCGCGAGTTCGCCCGCGCCTACCCCCACCGCTACGCCGGCATGACCCGCGAGCCGATCG
Source organism: Nocardioides szechwanensis (assembly GCF_900103935.1). Classification (GTDB taxonomy): domain Bacteria; phylum Actinomycetota; class Actinomycetes; order Propionibacteriales; family Nocardioidaceae; genus Nocardioides; species Nocardioides szechwanensis. The sequence continues at coordinate 593,286 of NZ_FNIC01000001.1, read as the reverse complement.
ACCGCACCAGCTTCTTCGCCGCCGCGGCCGAGACGATCGAGGCGCTCGCGGTCATGGTCCGCTCCACGGGTCTGCCCGAGGAGCGCATCCTGATGACGGGCATGGCGATCTTCTCCGCCCTCCACGGCTTCGTCTCGCTGGAGGTCAGCGGTTACTTCGGCGGCGTCGACGACCTCGACTCGGTCTTCGCACAGGTGATCCGCGGCGCGGTCACCGCCGCTGTGTTGGAAGCCACACAGCCGGTGGGCGCCACCGCTTGATCCTTCATGGAAATACGAATAGGTTTCGTTAATACACGCGGACCTGTTCGCCATGAAGGAGACCCCTGTGCAGCGACTCAGTGGCACCGACGCACTGTTCCTCTCGATGGAGACCCCGTCGTGGCACCAGCACGTCGGCGGGCTGACCATCCTCGAACCCGGCCCGCGGGGCCTGAGCTATGCCGACATCCTGGCCTCGGTCAAGGAGCGGATCGGCTACGCGCCCAAGTTCACCTGGAAGCTGGCGAGCACCCCGCTCGGCCTGGACCGGCCGGCCTGGGTCGACGACCCCGACTTCGACGTGCGCCAGCACGTCAACCGGATCGGCGTGCCCTCCCCCGGCGGCGCCAAGGAGGTCGGCGAGGTCTGCGGGATGCTGCTGAGCTCGCAGCTCGACCGCAGCCGCCCGCTGTGGGAGATCTGGGTCCTCGAGGGCCTGGCCGGCGGCCGCACCGGCATCCTGATGAAGTACCACCACTGCCTGCTCGACGGCCTGGCCGGCGCCGGCCTGGCCACCGCGCTGCTCGACCTCGAGCCCGACGCCGACGGCCCACTGGTCCCCTTCCCGTCCGCCGAGGAGTCCACGGCCGGTGACCTCGGCGCCCTCGAGGTGCTCGGCGGCATCGCCTCGCGCTGGGCCACCGCACCGCTGAGCTACGGCCGGTACGGCGCCGGGCTGGCCGCCAAGGGCGCCACCATGCTGACCCGGATGGTCCGTGACGACGCGTCGCGCACGATGCTGCGCGGGCCGCGCACCCCGCTCAACGAGGCGGTCGGCCACCGCCGCCAGCTCGCCTTCGCGTCGGTCGCCATGTCCGACGTACGGCGCCTCAAGGACGCGCACGGCGTCAAGGTCAACGATGTCGTGCTCGCGCTGTGCGGCACCGCCCTGCGCGGCTACCTCGCCGACCGCGGCGAGCTGCCCGACGCCCCCCTCACCAGCGGCGTACCGCTCTCGACCCGCGCCGAGGGCGACGACACCCTCGACAACCAGGTCACCACGATGTTCGTCAGCCTGGCCACCGACCTCGACGACCCGGTCGAGCGCCTGAAGGCGATCCACATCTCCAGCCTCGGCGCGAAGGACCTCGCTCAGGCCACGGGGGCCACCCGGGTCGAGTCGCTCGGCAAGGTCGCCGCGCCATTACTGATCAGTGCCGCGGTCCGCGCGCTCTACGCCACGTCGGCGATGTCGAGGGGGCCGTTCTGCGTCAACACGCTGGTCTCCAACGTGCCCGGGCCGCCGGTCGACCTCTACATGTGCGGCGCCAAGGTCACCGGGATCTACCCCAGCTCGGTGATCCTCGAGGGGATGGGCACCAACTTCACGGTGCTCAGCAACATGGACCGCCTCGACTTCGGGCTCCACGTCGACCCCGACCTGGTGCCCGACCCGTGGGTGATCGCCGACGCGATCCCCCGCGCCCTCGCCGAGCTGTTCGAGGCCAGCGGCCTCGGCACCCCGACGCCGGTCACCGACCCGTTCGCCGTCCCCGCGCCCGCGCGGGACAAGACGAAGGTGAGGGTCTGACATGGAACGCATGACCGGCCCCGACGCGCTCATGCTCAACATGGAGTGCGCCACCGTCCCGATGCACACGCTGAAGATCGTCGTGCTCGATCCGAGCACGCGCGGGCACCACGTCACGCTGCCCGAGCTGCGCGCCGCCGTGGCGCCGTACCTCGGCCTCGTCCCGCGCGCCACCCAGAAGGTGTACGCCGCACCCGGGTGCGGAGGCCGCCCGTTCTGGGTGCACGACCCGGGCTTCGACCTCGACCGGCACCTCGACCAGGTCACCCTCGCCGACGGTGGCCGCGCCGGGCTCGACCAGCTCTGCGCGAGCCTGGCCGAGCGCCACCTCGACCGCAGCCGCCCGCTGTGGTCGATGACCCTGGTGCACGGGCTGTCCGGGGGCCGCCAGGCCGTCGTGGTCCGGCTCCACCACGCGGTCAGCGACGGGCTCGCCGCGCTCAACACGTTCCTCGCCGCGAGCACCGACGAGCGCGGCGTCACGGCGCCGATCGCGCCCGAGGAGCCCGCCATCGCCCCCGCCCCGCACGAGGTACGCCGCCAGGTGCGGCGCGACCTCCCGGTCACCCTCGCCGGGCTCCCCCGCCTGGTCCGCACCGGGCTCGCTACCCGCCGCGCGACCGCCGGCTTCGAGGGGCACGACCACGTGCCCGCCGCCCTCGGCGGCGTGCGCTCCAGCTTCAACGCGCGCGGCGGTGTCACCCGCGTGTGCGCCAGCGCCGAGCTCGACCTCGCCGACCTCAAGCGGGTCGGCCGCGCCACCGGTGCCACGATCAACGGCGTCCTGCACGCGGTGATCGCCGGCGCGATGCGCGAGGAGTACGCCGCGCGCGGCGACTCGCTGGACCAGCCGGCGGTGGCGACGTTCGGCGTCGCCGCCGACACCTCGTCGACGCGGCGCTGGGGCAACCAGATCGCCCCGGCCAGCGTCTACCTGCACGTCGACATCGCCGACGCCGCCGAGCGCCTGCGGGCCACCGCCCGCAGCTGCCTGCTGGGCGTCGAGCTGCGCCGCCGCCGTGGGTTCGAGCTGACCGAGCAGGCCTTCGCCATCGTGCCCCGGCTCGCGCCCGCCGTCCGCCAGCTGCTCGCCCCGCACGTCCCCAGGGTCGTCAACAACATCACCACCGCCAACGTGGCCGGCCCTCGGAGCATCCGCTGGTTCGGCGAGGTGGCGGTCGCCGACTGGATCTCGTACGCCGTGGCCGTGGCGCCCGCCGACGTCAACCTCACGGCGTACTCCTACGCCGGGCGGCTGAGCATCGGCCTGGTCGCGACCCCCGAGTCGATGCCCGACCCGGCGGCGTTCCTCGCGCGGCTCCAGCCGGCGCTCGACGAGCTGCTGGCCGTCGCCACCGACGCCTCCGCACCTGAGGGCGTGGCTTCCGTTGCCTGACCGCGTGACGTCCGTGCTCGAGTTCGCGGAGTCCACGCGGGCCCGGCTGTGGCTGTTCGGCTGCGTGGTGCCCCGCGCGGTCGCCAGCTCGGTCGCCGCCAGCAAGCGCTCCGAGGAGTCGGGCATCCCGGCCTGGAACCTCGGGGTCCGCGAGTTCGGCGAGACCGCGACCGACGAGCTGTTCATCGCGATCAGCGCGCTCTATCGCGAGGTGCCGCACTTCGACGCCGTCCAGGCGTCCGTCGAGGCGTGCGCCGCCGCCGCGCCGGAGCTCTCGGCCCTGGGGGTCGCGGGCGCCCACCGGCCGCCGCCGCCGCTCGCGACGCTCGGCCTCCGACGCCGCAAGGTCGGCCGGCTGCGCTTCGAGCACCTCGAGTTCGAGAGCCGCCCTGACCTGCCGCCCTCGTTGATGGACGCCGGCTACGGCAAGGTCGAGGTCGCGCACGCCCGGGTCCTGCGCCACGAGGGCGAGCCCCGCCCGTGGGTGGTCTGGGTCCACGGCGCCGAGCAGGGCCGCCTCGACGACCTCTTCGCCTTCCGGGCCGGCCACCTGCACCACGACCTCGGCCTCAACGTCGCGATGCCGGTGCTGCCGCAGCACGGACCCCGCCGCGACCTCGGCCGCTCCTGGCCGGGCTTCGACCTGCTCGGCAACATCGCCACGATGATGCGCGCGGTGTCCGACGTACGCGCCGTCGTCGGGTGGATCCACGAGCAGGACCCGGTCTCGGTCGCCGTCGTCGGCATGTCGCTCGGCGGTCCGGTCGCCGCGCTGGTCTCCGGCCTCGACGACCGCGTCGACGGCGTGGTCGCGATCGTCCCGATGCTCGACGCCCACGCCACCATCGCCCACCACACCGCCAAGACCGGCGGCCGCGGCAAGAAGCTCGCCGCGCTGCTGCGCTCCGAGCCGGTCAAGGCCGTCGGCACCGTCGTCGACCCGACGGCACTCGAGCCGTACGCCGCCCAGGACCGGCGCCTGGTCGTCGCTGCGCTGGGCGACCGGATGACGTCCGTGCGCGCCGCCCAGCGTCTCCACGGCAGCTGGGGCGGGCAGGTCCACTGGCACGCCGGCGGCCACATCGGCCACCTGATCTCCGGTGACGTGAAGGCCGCGCTCGACGAGTTCCTGGCGCCCGAGGCCACCTAGTCCCGGTCCGGGGCCGCGTCGAGCAGCCGCCTCCCGAGCTTCCGGCTCTCCTCGAGCAGCTCCGGCGGCCCGACGATCCGGTACGGCGCCCGGATCACGGTGAGCTGACCGGCATACCAGCCCGGGTTGTTGGTCGTCGCGCGCAGCCGGGTGTGCTCGGCGTCGATCTCCTCGAGGCGGCCGAGGCTGCGCCGTACCCACGTCGACGCCTCCGCGAGCGGGGCGTCGATCACGACCTCGACCTCCAGGGGCCAGCCCTCCGACAGGTGCTCCTCGACCGTCTGGTGGGCGTCGAGGTCCTCGGGCGGCGTGAACGTCTCGGGGAGCGACTCCACCGAGGCGACCCGGTCGACGCGCAGCAGCCGCCGGGCGTCGCGGTGGTGCGACCAGCACAGGAGGTACCACCGCCCCCGCCGTACGACGACCGCCCACGGGTCGACGTCCATCTCGCGCTGGTCGTCGGGGGCGAGCAGGTAGCCGAGCCGCACCCGGTGCCGCGCCGCGCACGCCTGCACCAGTGCGGCGGTCGTCTCGGGACCGGGTGTCACCGGGGTGAACCGGTCGAGGGTGCTGACGCCCCGGACCGCGGCGGTGGGGCCGGCCACCGGCTCGGGGAGCACCCGGATGATCTTGCCGAGCGCGTGCCCGACCGGGTCGTCGGTGTCGGCGGAGCCGCGCCCCTCGATCACGGCCATCACCAGGCCCATCGCCTCGGGGACGCTGAACATCAGCGGCGGCAGCCGGAGCCCGCGACCGACCCGGTAGCCGCCGTAGGGCCCGCGCACGGACTCGATCGGGACGCCCGCCTCACGCAGGATGGCGACGTAGCGCCGCGCGGCGCGCTCGGAGACGCCGAGCCGGTCCGCGAGCCGGGCCGCCGAGATGCCCGGCGCGTTCTGCACCAGCTCGAGCGCCAGCAGCGCCCGCGACGTGGGGCTCGAGTCGGACATTCCTCCATGATGGCGCATGTTCCGGAAGTAGAACGTCCGGAACCTCCTCTAACGTCTGCCCCATGAGCCACGACACCACTCCCGTGCTGACCGAGCCGCCGATCGCCGGCACCGAGGTCGACACCCTCCTCGGCTCGCTGGAGCGCCAGCGCCGCACCTTCGCCTGGAAGTGCGGCGGGCTGGACGCCGCCGGTCTGGCCGCGACCCTCGGCCCGTCCACGGTCAGCCTCGGCGGGCTGCTCAAGCACCTCGCCCTGGTCGAGGACCACTACTTCACGAGCTCGCTCGCGGGCCGCCCGATGGGCGAGCCGTGGGCCTCGGCCGACTTCGACACCGACCCCGACTGGGAGTGGACCTCCGCGGCCGGCGACACCCCCGAGGAGCTGACGACGCTCTGGCAGCAGGCCGTGGCCCGCTCCCGGGCCGTGGTCGCCGACGCGCTGACAGTCGCAGGGCTCGACCAGCCGGTGCCCGGCAAGAGCACCCCCGAGGGCGAGCACGCCAGCCTCCGACGGATGATCGTCGACCTGATCGAGGAGTACGCGCGCCACGTCGGCCAGGCCGACCTGGTCCGCGAGTCCATCGACGGTCTCGTCGGCGAGGACCCGCCCGCATGACGGCCCAGTACGGACCACACCGCTGGTCCGCGGGCGTCCATGACGACGGCCGCAACGCCGAGCACCGCGGCGCCTCCTTCCTGGTGCGCGACCTGACCGGCGCCAGGTTCGTCGACTGCGACCTGACCGGCGTGAAGATCGTCGACTCCTGGCTGGTCGGGGTGGAGCTGTCCGGATTCGTCGGCGGCCTCTCGGTCAACGGCGTCGACGTCACGGCGTACGTCGAGAGCGAGCTGGATCGCCGCCACCCCGAGCGGGTGCAGCTGCGCGAGATCCGTGACGCCGACGGGTTCCGCGCGATGTGGACCGAGCTGGAGCGGCTCTGGTCCGAGGCCACTGCCCGTGCCGAGGCGCTGCCTGAGGAGCTGCGCCAGGAGCGCGTGGACGGCGAGTGGTCGTTCGTCGAGACGCTGCGCCACCTGGTCTTCATCACCGACTCGTGGGCGAGCCGCACCGTGCTCGACGACCCGGCACCCTTCCACCGGCTCGCCCTCCCCCAGACCGCCTACGCGCCGGCCGACGCCGCCGCCCTCGGCATGGACGTCGACGCGCGGCCGTCGTACGCCGAGGTGACGCAGGCGCGTGCCGACCGGGGGGCCGTCGTCCAACGCATCCTCGACGGACTCACCGACCAAGATCTCGGGCGCACCTGCTCGCGCACGCCCGCGCCCGGCTACCCCGAGGAGGACCGCGCCGTCGCGGACTGCCTCGCGGTCGTCATGGAGGAGGAGTGCGAGCACCTCAGGTTTGCGCAGCGTGACCTCGCTGCCCTGGAAAGGAGGCCGTGATGGCCGACGTAGTGCTGTTCCACCACGTGCACGGGCTGACCACGGGAGTGCAGGAGTTCGCCGACGAGCTGCGCGCCGCCGGGCACACCGTCCACACGCCCGACCTGTTCGAGGGCCAGGTCTTCGACACCCTCGAGGAGGGGATGGCCTTCTCCAGGACGGTCCCCGTCGACGATCGCGCCGCCGCTGCCGTCGAGGGCCTGCCGGCCGAGCTGGTCTACGGCGGGTTCTCGATGGGCGTCATGTGCGCCCAGACGCTTGCGTCCAGCCGCCCGGGTGCGGTCGGTGGTCTGCTCCTCCACTCCGCCATCGACCCGCAGTGGGTGGGGCCCTGGCCCGACGGCGTACCCGCCCAGATCCACGCCATGGAGGCCGACCCGTTCTTCATCGAGGAGGACGGCGACCTCGCGGCCGCCGAGGCGATGGTCGCGGCCCACGACGGGGTGGAGCTGTTCCTCTACCCGGGCGACGAGCACCTGTTCACCGACAGCTCGCTGGCGGCGTTCGACGCGGACGCGACGGCGCTGGTCATGCAGCGAGCGCTGGCGTTTCTCGGCGGTCTCTGAGGGCGCCTGTCGGGGACTGTCGGTGCCGGGCTCTAGAGTCGGGTCCGTGAGTCGACGATGAGCAAGATGGACGGCCTGCGGGCGATGCGCGAGGCGCGCTACGAGGCGGCACAGAAGGGCGCCAAGGCGCCGGCCGCGAAGCCGAAGGTGCCGACCGCACCCGCGGTGGCCAAGGCGAAGCAGCCGACGGCCGAGGCCTCCGGCGAGGAGCTGTGCGGCCACAAGGCGATCAGCGGGCGCACCTGCACGCGCGAGAAGGGCCACGCGGCCAAGAGCCACCGCTACGCCTGAGCGAGCAGGCTCTCCCGTGAGTCGGCGAGCAGCTCGTCGTGGTCCTCGGGCAGCACGAACCCCGCGCTGACCGCGGCCTCTGCGGCGGCTCGGTAGGCCGCGAGGTAGGCGTCGGCGTCCGGCCACAGCTCGGCGAGCCGGGCGGTCGGCAGCATCGCGGTGCTCCCGAACAGGCGGCAGATGTTGGAGGCCCCGGGCACGCCCAGCCCGGAGAGGACCTCGACGGGGGCGTCCACGGCCGGGGTGCGTACGCCGCCTCTCGCGTTGCCCACCTCGTCCAGGGCGTAGCCGTCGCCGACGACCTCCAGCGGCGGGGCCGTGGGCGCGGCCGAGCCGCCTCGCGCCCAGCGCTCCAGGTGGTGCAGGGCGGCGCGCACCACGAAGACCTGCTGCCCGCGGTTGACCGGCTCGGCGCAGCCGAGGAACTCCTCGAAGTCGCCGATCACGAACTTGTCCGCGTGGGCGGTGCCCGCGACCTCCCACGTGCGCAGCCGGTTGTGTTCGGGCTGGCGCGCGGGCAGGTAGGCCAGGTGGCCGAAGAGGTCGGTCTCGGTCTGCACCACAAGTACCGGGACCTCGAGGTCGGTGCGCAGCCGGGTCGGGGTGCCGGTGATGACCTCCGCCATCGGCAGGCCGGCGCCGGAGCGGCCCAGCGGCAGCGCCGCTCCCCCGCGGCTGTGGATGAGCAGTCCGTCGAAGAGCCCGGCCAGCGGCTGCATGCCGTTGGCGTACGACGTCAGCGCGAACGCCGACTGCGACTCCCCTGTGGCGAGCACGCAGGTGGCGCCGAGGTCGTCCGCGACCGCGCGGGCGGCCTGGGTGAAGAGGTCGTAGGCGAAGGCGTCACCCGGGTGGGACAACTCGCCGTAGCGCTCGGCGTTGCCGCCCTTGAGCCCCGGGCTGCCGAGGTCCCCGACGGAGACCGACGACAGGCCGCCCTCGACGCCGGCGTGCTGGGCGGAGACCGCGGCGTAGGCGTGGCCGCGGCGGACGACCTCCTCTGCGAAGAACGTCCATCCGGGCGCCGCGTCCATGCCGCTGCTGACGTTGAGCCACTCGACGACCAGGGTGCCGCTCGCGGCGGCCTCGTCAGGGCGGCGTACGACCACCCGGGTGACGTAGTCGGCGTGAGCATCCTCGCGCAGCGACCAGTGTCCGTCGGCGGGCAGCTCGTCGGCGGCGTAGGACACCGCGGCGCCGGACGCGACGTACTCGGTCTCGACGTAGCCCGCGGCCGTCAGGTCGGGCCCAGGCCGCGCCGAGACGATGCCGGAGTCGCCGGGCGGCAGCTCCCGCAGCGACGCGCGGCCGGTCAGGACTGTTCCTCGGACCGAGCCTTGGCGCGCGCCGCTTTGGCGATGGTCTCCTCGACGATCGAGTTGAGCCGCGCGCCGTTGGGCCAGCCGGCGTAGTGGCACAGGAAGATCACGATCTCCCGCAGGGCGGTGTCGTCGAGCTCGCCGTTGGCGTAGGCCGCGGGGATCTGGATGCCGAGCACGTCGGCGCCGCCGGTGCCGGAGAGCAGCCCGATCAGCAGCAGCCGTCGGTCGCGGTCGGAGAGGCCGGGGCGGTTCCAGATGTCGGCGAAGAGGTGGTCGGCGGTGTAGCCGAAGAAGTCGCCCGCACCGTCGGTCATGTCGAAGCCGTAGACCTCCTCCATCTTCTCCAGGCCGCGGCGGCGCTGCTCCGGGAGATCCTCGAACTTGCTCATACGCCAAGCCCCTTTCCGAGGCGGGCGAGCGCCTCTCGTGCCATCGGTACGTCGACGTCGAGCTCGTCGGCCAGCTCGATGGCGAACGTCAGGTCCTTCTCCCCCAGGGCGCGGACGTGGTCGAAGACGCCGTACCAGAAGTCGTCCTGGTCGAGCGGCGCCGTCGTCGCCCGGTGCATGATCGCGCCGGGCCCGCCCGTGATCGCATCGGTGTGCCGGACCACCTTGCCCAGCTCGACGAGGTCGAGCCCCGCAGCCTCGGCGAGGCGCTGTGCCTCGGTGGCGGCGGTGAACGCGACGAAGTGCATCAGGTTGCGGGCCAGCTTCATCTTGGTACCGGCACCGATCGGGCCGGCGTGGGTGACCAGCGACCCCATCGCCTCCAGCGCCGGGCGGGCGGCAGCGAACGCCTCGTCCGTCCCGCCGACCATGATCGCGAGGGTGCCATCGGTGGCACCCATCGCGCCACCGCTGACCGGTGCGTCGACGACCTTGACGCCGTGACGGGCCGCGGTGTCGGCGAGCTCGGCCGGCGTCGCCGGGGAGACCGTCGAGTGGATGACGACGGTCTGGGCGTCACCGGCCACGCCGAGGATCTCGCCGAGTACGTCGCGGACCTGGTCGTCGTCGCGCACCATCACGCAGATGACTTCCGAACACGCGGCGAGGGAGGCGACGCTGTCGGCGGCGGCCGCTCCGGCGGCCTCCAGCTCGGCCACCGGCCCGGACGCGACGTCGTACACCGTTAGGTCGATCGCGTCGGCACCGGCAAGACGGAGCGCCATCGGCTTCCCGATGTTGCCCAGCCCGATGAACCCGACTCTGAGCTGACTCACGGTCGGAAGGTCTGTCCGCCGTCGACGGCGATGATCTGGCCGGTCACCCACGACGACTCGTCGGAGAGCAGGAACAGGCAGGCGCCGACCATGTCCTCGGGCTGGCCCATCCGCTTGAGGGCGAGGCCCTTGACCAGGTCCTTGGCAGCGTCGCCGGCCTGGGTGCGCGTGGCCTCGGTGTCGGTGGGGCCGGGCGCGATCGCGTTGACCCGGATGCCCATGCCGCCGACCTCGTGCGCGAGCTGCTGGGTGAGCCCGTTGACGCCGGTCTTGGCCAGGCCGTAGAAGCCGGAGTAGAGGTAGGCCGCGGTCGAGCTCTGGTTGACGATCGAGCCGCCGCCGCGCGCCTGCATGTGCTTCCAGACCGCGCGGGTGACGACGAGCACGCCGTCCATGTTCACCGACATGAACTTCTTGTAGTAGTCCCAGTCGACGGTGATCAGCAGGTCGAACTGCATGGTGCCGTAGATCGCGGCGTTGTTGACCAGCCCGTCGATCCCGCCGAGCTCGGCGACGGTCCGCTCCGCCATCGCCGTCGCCGACTCGGCCGACGACACGTCCGTGTGCACGAAGATCGCGCGGCCGCCGGTCTCGTTGATCGCCGCGGCGACCTTCTCGCCGGCCTCGGTGTTGACGTCGGCCACGACGACCGACGCCCCCTCCGCCGCGAGCGCCTTCGCGTAGGCCTCCCCGATGCCCTGCGCGGCGCCCGTCACGATGACGACCTTGTCCTTGAACCGTGTGCTCACTGTGCTGTCTCCTCGTATCTCACTGGGTTTCGACTCGCCGTCGCGACCTCGTACCTCGGTCGCGGGCTCGCTCTACCCGCTGTCTTGTCTTCCGGCGTTCGCAGGCTCACGCCGGGAAGGCCAGCGTCTTCGTCTCGAGGTACTCCTCGAAGCCGGCCACGCCCATCTCCCGGCCGATGCCGGACTGCTTGTAGCCGCCGAACGGCGCGTCAGGGCTGAACCAGACCCCACCGTTGACGGACAGGGTGCCGGTCCGGATCCGGGCGGCGACCGCCTTCGCGCGCTCGAGCGAGCCCGAGTCGACCGAGCCAGAGAGCCCGTACGGCGAGTCGTTGGCGATACGTACGGCGTCGTCGTCGCCGTCGTGCGGGATGACCACGAGCACCGGCCCGAAGATCTCCTCCTGCGCCAGCGTCGAGGAGTTGTCGAGGCCCGCGACGACGGTGGGCTCGACCCAGAAGCCGTCCTGGTCGATCACGTGGCCACCGGTGGCGAACGTGCCGCCCTCCGTGACCGCGAGCTCGAGGTAGGCCTGGACCCGGTCGCGCTGCACCTGGGAGATGACCGGGCCGCAGATCGCGCCGGGGTCGGCCGGGTCCTTGGCGCCGATCGACTCCATCGTCGACGCGGCGACCTGCACCGCCTCGTCGTACCGGTCGCGCGGGACGATCAGCCGGGTCGTGATCGCGCAGCCCTGGCCGGCGTGGATGCACGCGGTGAACGCGGTGGCGCCGGCGACGGCCGCGACATCGGAATCGTCGAGCGCGATCGCGGCGGACTTGCCACCCAGCTCGAGGAACACCTTCTTCAGCGTCGGTGCGGCCGCGGCCATGATCGCCCGCCCGGTCGCGGTCGAGCCGGTGAACGACACCATGTCGATCCGCGGGTCGGTCGAGAGCACGGAGGCGACGTCGTTGGAGCGCGGCGTGACCACGTTGAAGACGCCGGCCGGGATGTCGGTGTGCTCGGCCACCAGGCGCCCGAGCTGGCAGGCGACCCACGGGGTGTCGGGAGCCGGCTTCAGCACGACCGTGCAGCCGGCGGCGAGCGCCGGCCCGACCTTGGCGAGGTTGATCTGGGTCGGCACGTTCCAGGGAGTGATCGCCGCGACCACCCCGACCGGCTCACGCCGTACCGTCCGGCGGCTCTTGATGCCCATCGGTGCCGCGACCCCGAGGTCGGTCTCGAACTCGTAGGACTCGAGCAGGTCGGTGACCCACTTGAGGCCCTCGACCGGTACGTCGAAGCCCGCGGCGCCCATCATGAAGCCGGGCATCCCGACCTCGGCCGTGGTGAGCGCGCGGAAGTCGTCGGCGTGGTCGAGCAGCGCCTGGTGCAGCTGACGAAGGCAGCGCACCCGCAGCGCCACGTCGGTCGACCAGGCGGACTCGTCGAACGCCCGCCGGGCCGCGGCGATCGCGGCGTCGACGTCGCCGGCGGTGGCGTCGGGCGCCTGGCCGATCTCCTGGCCGGTGGCCGGGTTGAGGATCGGGTACGTCGTGCCGTCACCGGCCGGCGTCAGCCTGCCGTCGACGAGGAGCTGTGGCGCGGGTGTGCTCACTTCGACTCGTCCTGGGAGGCGTCCTGGGGAGCGTCCTGGGTGACGTAGGCGCCGCGCTCCACCGGCGGCGGCCACACCGGCGACGGGATGTCCTTGAGCTGGTAGTGGCCGGGCTGCGACGGACCGTGCACGCCCATCCGGTCGAGCAGCCCCTGCGGCGCCTTGCCCGACCCGGCGATCGCCAGGAACGTGTGGGCGGTCGACCCGAGGTCGAACCAGTCACGCTGCCAGGCGAACTCGAGCTTGCCCTCGGCGTTGCGCCCGACGCCGAACCACGAGCCGCCGATGCCGAGGATCTCGTACTCCTCGCCGGTCTCGTCGTTGGTGATGCCGGACTTCTGCTTCCAGAAGCCGACGATCATGCCGGTCCTCTCGTCGACGACGGTGGCCTGGTAGTCGTAGTGCCAGCCGTCGAGGCCCTCCATCTCCTGGCCGATCGCCAGCTCGCGGATCTCCTCGCGGCCGATCGCCATGAAGTGCTCGTCGGGCGTGTACATCCAGCCGTAGGTGGCGTCCTCGGCGTAGTGGTCGGCCATGATCTTCCAGTCGCCGAGGCGCTCGGCCTCGCGGTTGACCTCCAGCCAGCTCTGCCAGAACTCGTCGATCTCGTCGCGGGTGAACTCGCTCATGGGTTCCTCATTCTTCGTCGGTCATGGCGAGCGCCATGGCTGGGCAGTACTGGACGGCGGCCCGGACCTGCGGCCGCACGGACTGGTCGGGGTGCTCCTGGAGGACGACGACCACGTCGGCGTCCTCGTCGAAGCCGAAGACGTCGGGTGCCTCGCCCTGGCACATCTGGTGGCCTTGGCACAGGTCCAGGTCGGCGACCACCTTCATCGCCGGCTCACTTGACGCGCCTCCGGTAACGCACGCGGCACGGCTGCTGGAGCTGGATGACCATCTTGGACACGTCGTCGGCGTACGCCTCGGGCGGCTGGGCCATCTCGAACTGGTAGTCGCGCAGGATCACGGAGAAGATCGCCTTCATCTGCATCATCGCGAAGGCGTTGCCGACGCACCGGTGCTTGCCGGCGCCGAAGGGGATCCAGGTCCAGCGGTTCTGCAGGTCCTCCTGGCGCGGGTCGAGGTAGCGACCCGGGTCGAAGGACTCCGGCTCCGGGAAGTCCTCGGCGATCCGGTTCGAGACCCGGGGCGACGCGGCCACGACGGTGCCGGGCGCGATCAGGTGGCCGGCGAGCTCGATCTCCTCCTGCACGACGCGCATCAGGATGATCAGCGGCGGGTGCAGCCGCAGGGTCTCCTTCAGCGCCGCCTCGAGCTGCGGGATCGAGCGCAGCGCCTGGAACGACACCTCGGAGCCGTCTGCGTACAGCTCGTCGAGCTCGGCAACGACCGTCGCCATCGCGTCGGGGTTGCGCATCAGCTCGATCAGCGCCCACGACGCCGTGCCCGACGACGTGTGGTGGCCCGCGAACATCATCGAGATGAAGATCCCGGTGATGTAGTCGGCGGTCATGTCGATCGAGATCAGTACGTCGAGCAGGTCACGGTCCTCCTTGGGCACCTTGCCCCGCACCTTGCGCCGGTCGATGATCCCCTGCACCAGCTCGACGAGCTTCTCGCGCGCGGCATCGCGCCGGTGGAAGCTCTCGATGTCGGCGTAGGGGTCGACGTAGGCGATGGCGTCGGTGCCCTGCTCGAGCTCGTGGTAGTAGTGCGCGAAGGAGGAGTCGAGCTCGTCGCGGAAGGGCTTGCCGATCAGGCAGCTGCTGGTCGTGTAGATCGTGAGCTCGGCGAACCAGTCGAGCAGGTCGATCTCGCCCTCGTCGCCCCAGTCGGCGACCATCCGGTTGATCTCGTTCTCGATCGTGGTCGCGTGGCCGCGCATCATATCGCCGCGCAGCGCCTGGTTCTTCAGCATCTGCTGGCGCTCCTCGGGCGAGGCGTCGAACACGACGCCCTTGCCGAAGATCGGGGTCATGAACGGGTAGGCCGCGGCCTGGTCGAGCGTCGAGTCGGGCGCCCGGAAGAACTGCTCGTTGGCCTCCGCGCCCGACACGAGCACGACGTCCTTGTCGGCCAGCCGGAAGCGGCCGATCTCGCCGCACTCGGCCCGCACCCGCTCGAAGAGACCGATCGGGTCGACCCGCATCTCGGCCAGGTGCCCGTAGCCGTCGTCGGCCACGGCGTACGAGACCTCCCGGATCCCTTGAGGCGTGATGTCGGTGGTGCTGCCTACCGTGCTGGTCATCGTTCCTCCTGCTTGGAAAGGGGTGCCTCGGGTGAGACCTCGACCAGGTTCCAGTGCACGCCCCTCGGAGCGCTCACCACCGTCGTGATCGCGTCGGCGATGGCGGTCGGCTTCATGAAGTGCGGGTGACGGGCGAGGCCGAAGCGCACCCACTGGTTCAGTACGAAGGCGGCCTCCTCGTCCTCCCAGTCGGTGCCCATCTCGCTCCAGGTCGGGCCCGGACGCACGATGCTGGCGCGGACGCCGGTGCCCTCGAGCTCCATCTGCATCGCGTGCGCCATGCCTTCGAGCCCCCACTTGCCGGCGGCGTACGACGACATGAACGGGCGCGCGCGCACGGCGACGTCGGAGGAGACGAAGACCAGGTCGCCCCGGCGGCGCTCGACCATGCCGGGCACGAACGCGCGCACCAGCCGGTGGGCGCCGACGATGTTCAGGTCGAGCTCGCGGGCGAAGCACTCGCTGTCGACCTCGTGGATGGTGCCGGGCGCGACCGCGCCCGCGTTGCTGACGACGACCTCGATGTCGCCCAGGTCGGCAGTGACCGCCGCGGCGAAGGCGGTGACGGAGTCGGTGTCGGTGAGGTCGAGCGGGTGGACGCTGGCCTCTCCCCCGGCCTCGCGCACCTGGGCGGCGAGCTCCTCGCACTTGTCCGTACGCCGTGCGCCCAGCGCCACCGGGTGGCCGGCGGCCGCGAGCGACAGGGCGGTCGCCGCGCCGATGCCGGACGACGCACCGGTGACGACCGCGGGGCGGCGGTCGGGCTGCGCGTAGCGGCTCATCGCGCCTCCACCCGTACGGGCACGGACGCGAAACCGCGCACGTTGAGCGAGTGGACCCGGCCGCAGCGGTCGTGGTCGACCTCCACCGAGCGGACCGCCTTCACCAGGCTGGTCAGCGCGATCCGGGCCTCGAGGCGCGCGAGGTTGGCGCCGAGACAGAAGTGCCGACCACCCCCGAAGGAGAGGATCTGCGCGAGCTCGTCCTTGTCCCGGAAGATGTCGTACTCGTCCGGGCGGCTGAAGACGCGCTCGTCGCGGTTGGCGGACCCGAGGCAGAGCAGCAGCTTGGACCCCTTCGGCGCGACCCGGCCGTGCAGCTCGACGTCGCGCAGCAGGTAGCGGGCCAGCAGCTGGCTCGAGGTGTCGAAGCGCAGCGTCTCCTCGATCCACGGCACCACCAGGTCGGGGTCGCCGGCGCCGCCGAAGACGCGGGCGAGCTGGTCGGGGTGGCGGGTCAGGTGGAAGAGGCAGTGGCCGAGGAGCTTGGTGGTCGTCTCGTTGCCGGCGACAACCATGAGGAAGAGGAAGGCGATGACGTCCTCGTCCTCGAGCCGCTCGCCCTCCATCTCGGCCGCCAGCAGAGCGCTGGTGAGATCGTCCTGCGGCTGCCGGCGGCGCTGCGTGACCATCTCCTGGTAGTAGCCCACCAGCCACAGCGAGGCGTCCATCGCGGCGGGCGGGACGTCGTACACGCCCTCCTCGCGGTGCACGACGACGTCCGCCTGGCGGCGTACGTCGTCGCGGTCCTCGGGCGGCACCCCCATCATCTCGGAGATCACGTCCATCGGGAGCTTGCCGGCGAAGTCGGTGATCCAGTCGAAGCCCTCCCCGTCCCCGGCCCGTGCGAGGCACTCCCGGAGGTACTGGTCGGTGAGTGCCTGGATCCGGGGCAGCAGCTCGGTGACGCGTCTGGGCGTGAAGCCCCGCGAGACGAGGGACCTCATGGTCTTCTGGCGGGGCGGGTCCATCCCGAGGATCGACATCACTCGGTGGGCGTCGGGCCCCCACGCGGACTTCTCGATCGCGACGCCCCAGGAGTTGGAGTAGGTGCCCTCGGTGCGCACCGCCTCGGCGATGTCGGCGTGCCGGGTCAGCGCCCACAGGTCGAGGTCGGGGTTGTGGTGCAGCGGCTCCTCGGCGCGCAGGCGTGCGTAGACCGGGTAGGGGTCCTCCTGGAACGCGTAGTCGTAGGGGTCCAGCGCCATCGGCGTCTGGGTGCCCGGGGTGTTCAGCGTGCTCGTCATACGTTGCCCCTGAGGATCGTGGCGACGACGGCGTCGAGCCGCTCGCCCATCTCGGTGTAGGTCATGAGGCCCATGCCGGCCTGGAGCAGCGCTCCGGAGAACGTCAGCGCGAGCGCCTCGAGCACCACGGGGTCGGCGCCGTCGCCGAGGGCGCCGCGGAACCGCTCGACGAACTCGGCGCCGATCCGCAGCCGCAGCCGGGCGACGTCCGGGTCGGTGCTGAGCAGGGCGAGCGTGGCGCCGGCGGCCAGCTCGGGCGAGGAGCCGAGCGAGCCCATGGTCTGGCGGATCACGCTCTGCACCCGCTCCACCGCGTCCTTGCCGGTCGGGACGGGCGGGTCGGTGTCGGTGAGCAGGCGCAGGAACAGCTCGGCGAAGAGGTGGTTCTTCGAGGAGAGGTAGGTGTAGGCGGTGGCGGCGGAGACCCCGGCGCGCAGGGCGACGGTCCGCACGGTCAGCCCGTCGACGCCGACCTCGCGCAGCTCCTGGTCGCCCGCGGCGAGCAGCCGCTCGACGGTCTCCGCCTGGCGCGGGTTCAGCCCCTGGCGGGGCGCGCTGGACACCTGACTGGACACCTGTCCAATCTAGAACGTGTTCCTGTTCGTGCGCAAGAGGAGCCGGAAAGTACGGAACGTAATCGACCCGATCCGCCCTGGGCGGGGTTGAAAACGTTCCGTACTTTCCCGATCAGCGCGGCTCGGTGATCGTGACGTCGAAGTCCGCGCCGCCGCCGTACAACAGCAGGAAGCCGAGGTAGGCGGCTCCGGCCGGGATCGGCGTGGCCTCGTCGAGGAGGGCGAACCCGCCGGTCATCGGCTGGCAGTCCTCGTCGTAGGCGAAGACCAGGAACTCCCCGATCGGCACGGAGCCGGAGTACGTCGCGGCGTGCAGGCCGTCGCCGGCACCCTTGGGCAGCTTGGTCATCCACGCGTCCACGCCGTTGGCCGAGGGCAGGTCCGGGCAGGAGGCCGCCCAGGACAGCTCGGTGACACCGGGGCGGTAGGGGTCCAGGCCGAGCAGGGAGCCCTGAGCCGCGTTGCCGGTCGCCACGGAACCGTGGGACGTGACGGGCTTGTCCGCCGGCGGCTGCTGGGGCCGGATGCCGGAGGCCGTGCCGAACGCCTGCACCTCGGCGACCAGCGCGGTCGACGCGTTGGTGGCACCGTTGCCGAACACAGCGTCGGCGACCACGCGGACGTACTCCGCCGGCACCGCCTCGGGCAGCCGGTAGGTCCTCAGCGCGAGGTCGGGCACCGCGGGCCGCGGCGCCGTGAAGCGGAACTTCGCGACCTTGGCCGTCTTCCAGGTCTTCCCGTCGAGCGACGTCTGCACGAGCACCCGCCTGGCGGCGGCGAAGCGCGGCAGCCCGATCGGCTTGATCACGCTGACCGCGACCGTGTCGATCATCGAGCGCTTCTTCAGGCGCAGCGTCACCGACCGGCTGGGGCCCTGGTTGTAAGCCTTGTCTGACGGGCCGGTCTGCCAGGCGGTGACCTCGGTGTCGTCGACCAGGTTGGTGGCCGGCAGCGCGGCCGCCTGGCTGGTGACCATGACGACCTTGGCGCCCGACGACTGCGAGAGCAAGTTGGGACGGAGCTCGACGCGCTTGGTCACCGTGTCGCCCTTGCGCACGTCCACCGTGACCCGCTGGATGCCGAAACCCGCCGCCTGGAGGGTGAGGGTGTGGCGGCCGGGCGTCATGGTGACGGTGCCGGTGCCGTTCTTGCCGGTCGTGAACAGCGGCGTGCCGCGGCCCTCGAAGAGGCCACCGAGAACGCGGACGTCCTCGGCGGGGCCACCGGCGGAGGCGTTGACGATGCGCAGGGTGACCCTGCCGTTGCGGTCCTGGCCGGGTATGTCGAAGCCGGGCCTCGGGTCGGTGTCGGTCTCACCCTTGGTCTTCGCGGAGACGCCCATGCCGCGCTCGGCGAACGCGCTCCAAAGCAGGGCGGTGTACTTGTTCTTGTAGCGCAGCTCGGAGGCCTTGAGGATCGCGTCGCGCATGTCCAGGAACGACGGCGCCGGAGGCGAAATCGGCATCGCGTCGGTCACGATGTGCTCGGCGATGTCGCTGGCGCGGCGGTGGTTGCCGCCGACCGACTTCAGGATGTTGCTCCGCACGGTCCACAGCGTTGCGGTCCAGATCTCGCCGTCGGAGTGCACCTCGGGCCCGGACATGTCGTAGCCGTAGTCGCCGTAGGTGGCCGGGCTCTTCGCGTAGTTCCAGTTGCGGATGCCGCGCTGCGGGTCACCGACGTACGGCGCGGTGACCGCAGTGCGGGAGAGCCCCTCGCGGAAGAGGTGGTTCATGGCGTACCAGTCGCCCCAGCCCTCCCCCATCGCCCCGGCCTGGACGCTGCCGAGGGAGCCGAGGCCGCCGCCGCCGACGTACCGGTTGGACAGGCCGTGGGCGTACTCGTGCTGGATGATCGTGGCGTCGAAGTCGCCGTCGCGGGCGGGCGCCTCGAAGGCGTCGTCGACGAACTCCCAGAGGTACATGTTGGTGAAGCCGGGGATGCCGTCGGGCAGCGTCAGCATGTTGGCGTTGTTGCGGCCGAGCGCCAGCACCGGCTGGGTCAGGTTGAGGGCGCCGGACTGGGCGCCGCCCATGATCGGGTCGCCCCCGAGGCCGGGGCCGTCCTCGCCGTTGTTGACGAGCTGGAAGTTGCCGGCGGTCTCGGTGAAGCCAAACTTGTAGAACTCGTCGTGGATCCGGTTGTGGTGGTAGAAGAGGTTGACCGCGGCGGCGTTGGCGTCGGCGACGAACGTGCCGGTCCCGCCGTCCGACTTCGCCCACGAGTTCGGGAAGGCGAAGTTGAACTCACCGGTGGGGCTCACCGGCCGGTTCTCCTGGTCGGCGGCGACCAGCGGGACGGTCCACGCGATCGCGGTGTTGGCGTTGTTGCCGAGGGTGGTGACCCCCCGGAGCCCCACGATGCCGGTAGGGTCGACCCAGCCGCCGGGCGACTGCGGGGTGGGACCGAAGCTGACGACCTTGGGCTTGCCGCCCTTGGGGGCGCCGGGGTAGTTCTCGTAGACCGTGCCCTCGGCGTGCGCCACCAGCGACTTGCGCAGCAGCGGTCGGCCGGTGGTCGCGTCGACGATGACCGCCCAGGCCTCGTCGATCGCCTTCACCACGAGGACGGCGTACGCCGCCCGGGCGCCGGTCGGCGTCGGGAACGCGATCTTGCGGACCCGCAGCACGTCGGCGAGCGGACCCGCGGTGAAGACGTCGTACCCACCTTGCGTCTTGCCTGTCGGGGTCGGGTCGAGGTCGAGGCCCGGGAGCAGGTCGGCCACGGTCGTGGCGACCGCCTCCGTGGGGCTGAGCTCGAAGCCACCCAGGAGGCTGCTGCTGCGGACGGGGTCGCCGGCGTAGCTGACGACCCGGCCGTCCCGGTCGACGACGACGGTGAGAATGCCGCCGTACCCCGACGCGACGCCGCCGAAGGTCTGGGCGAAACTCAGGACGCGGGTCCGGATGCCGGGAAGCTCGTGGTTGCGCACGACCTCGAGCGCCTGCATGTCGGCGGCGGTGAGGCCGAAGGCGGCGCTGTGCGCGGACAGCCAGCCGCGGGCGATGGCCAGGGGGTCGCCGGCCCGGGGGGCGGTCAGGGCACCGCCGGCCTTGGCGATCGAGCGCGGGGTGCCGCTGGCGTTCCAGGTGACCGAGGCGCCGGCGATCTGGGCGAGTGCCGAGCGCTGCGTGGTCGTGGGCTTCAGGGCGGGCAGTGAGGCTCGCGAGTCGAAGGCGGCGGTGAGGCCGTCGCCGAGCGGGAGTACGTCGGTGGCCTTGCGGGCGAGGTCTGCCGTGGGCCCGGTCGGGGCGGAGGCGGCGTCGGCGGAGAGCTGGGTGAGGGTCGGCGTGAGCACGAGCGTCGCGGCGATGGCAGCGACGAGCGGCTTCTTCGATCGGGTCACGGGGCACCTGTCGTCGGTGGAAGGGCCTCGGGGGTGGGAGGCCTTGTCCGACAAACGACGGATCGGGCCGTTCGCTACGCGGCGGTCCAGTCAGGTAACGGCCGTCACCGACGTGCGGTGTCGGTGCCGTCGAGCAGACTGTGCGGGTGCTGCTCCACGACGTCGTCATCACCTCGGGCGTGGTCGCCGCGACCCGGTCGCGCAAGGCCAAGACCGCCGCCATCGCCGACCTGCTGTCCCGCGCGGATCCGGACGAGATCGAGGTCGTCACCGCCTACGTCGGCGGCACGCTGCTGCAGCGGCGCACCGGGCTGGGCTGGCGCAGTGTCAGCACGCTCCCCTCCCCTGCCGACCTACCGTCGCTGGGGTTGCGGGAGGTGGATGCCGCCTTCACGACGATCAGCGCCATGGCCGGCGCCGGCTCACAGGCCGCACGCGCGGCCGCGGTGGCCGAGCTGTTCGGCCGGGCCACCGCCGACGAGCAGGTGTGGCTGCGCGGCGTCGTCACCGGCGAGGTCCGGCAGGGCGCCCTTGACGCGCTCGTGCAGGAGGCCGTGGCCGCAGCCGCCGGCGTGCCACTGACCGACGTACGACGGGCGGCGATGCTGTCCGGTTCGACGGTCGCTGTCGCGCGACTGGCCTTCGACGGCGGCGAGGCGGCACTGCGGGCCGTCGGGCTCGAGGTGGGGCGGCCGGTGCTGCCGATGTTGGCGTCGTCGGCGCCGAGCGTGGAGGCGGCCATGACCAAGGCTGCCGGTGCCGCGGCGGTGTCGATCGACACCAAGCTCGACGGGATCCGGATCCAGGTCCACCGCTCCGGATCGACGGTGCGCATCGCGACCCGCAGCCTCGAGGACATCACGTCCCGGCTGCCGGAGGTGGTCGACGTCGCCCTGGCGCTGCCGGCCACGTCGTTCGTGCTCGACGGGGAGGCGCTGGCCCTCGACGACGCCGGGCGGCCACGGCCCTTCCAGGAGACCGCGTCGCGCACCGCACAGGCCAGCGGGGTCTCGGTGACGCCCTACTTCTTCGACCTGCTGCACCTCGACGGCGTCGACCTGCTGGACGCGCCGCTGTCCGAGCGGGTGGCCGCGCTCTCGGCGCTGGTTCCCGCGGCGCACCTGACCGAACGGCTGGTGACCGCCGACGCCGAGGAGGCGTCTGGCTTCGTCGCCTCGGTGCTGGCGGCCGGCCACGAGGGCGTCGTGGTGAAGGACCCGGCGGCGCCCTACGACGCCGGCCGGCGGGGTTCGTCGTGGGTGAAGGTGAAGCCGGTCCACACCCTCGACCTCGTGGTGCTCGCGGTCGAGTGGGGGTCCGGCCGCCGCGAGGGGCTGCTCTCCAACATCCACCTGGGGGCGCGCGACGAGAGTGCGGACGGCGGGTTCGTGATGCTCGGCAAGACGTTCAAGAGAACAAATTCAGTATCCGGCTGGGTACCAGTCGGCAAGACGTTCAGGGGCATGACGGACGCGATGCTGGCGTGGCAGACAGAGCGGTTTCTTGAGCTGGAGACGCACCGAGAGGGACACATCGTTCATGTTCGCCCCGAGCAGGTGGTCGAAATCGCCTTCGACGGCGTGCAGCGGTCGACGCGCTACCCGGGTGGGGTCGCTCTTCGCTTCGCTCGGGTGGTGCGGTACCGCGACGACAAGCGAGCCGCAGAAGCAGACACGATTCTGACAGTGCGACGCCACTGGCCTGGCTCGGAGATCCCTGACTCTGTGGGCGACGAGTGAGACGATAGTTAGAGAGGATCGGGGGAATCATGGATTGGCTCTTTGAGGGGCTTGGGACGCTCATAGTTGGCCTGCTTATCGGGGGTGCAGGCGGTGCCTACGGCGGTTATCGGATAGGCATGCGGTCTGTACGGCAGACCCAGACGGCCCACGACCACGCGACTCAGACTCAGGTCGGCGGCAACGATCGCAGCAAGCGACGGCGAGGGTGAGATTCAAGTTCTGGAGAAGCCGGCAGACTGCTGGCGCCGCTTCGACACAAATCCAAGCGCACACAGTCACACAGAACATTGTGGTGGTAACACCCGACGACGCTCGCGCTATCACCGACCGCCAACAGGCCGAAGCGATCCGGTCCGCGTTCACCGAAGAGGCCCAAGAAGTCGGCGGCGCACGGGCCAAGCAGCTCAGGGATAGGCTTGTAAACCAGTTAGCGGAAGAGGGCCTCCTTTCAGTTTTCAGGGAACCGAGTTTCCAGGCCCTGCTAGCGAGGTCAGCTATTGGAGCGGCGCAAACCGACGAGCAGACCGACTACGACCTCCTGGCCAACATTCTCGCTGACCGCGCTCGGAAGGGCGACGAGAGAAGGAGACGGATCGGCTTGGACCGTGCCGTCGAGGTGGTCGAGAAGGTGGAGATTTCGGACCTTCGCGCACTCACGACAATCTTCGTGCTGACGAAGGTCAGAGCGATGGGAGGATCCCTTGTTCGCAGTCTTGAAACGCACGATGCGCTCTACGGATCCCTGCTCGGCGATTCTGATCTACCGTTGGGCCGAGGATTTATGGATCGACTCGATCTGCTGAACTTGGTACGCGTGAACCAGATCGGCGGATTCCGCAAGTTTGATGACTACTGGATCCCAACTGTGTCCGGGTGGTACGCATCAGGAATCCGAAAAGACGATCCCATGGTCGATGAAGTCTGGACGGGTTTTGCGCGGCGAGGATTCAAACCCCTGCTCTCCGAGCACGAGTTGGATGCGGAGCGTTGGCGGTTGGCCTACGCCCGCCCCGCCTACATGCGGGAGGCTCTCGTCGCGGCAGGGAAACACACTGAGAGCCAAGTCGACGGAATCATGGATTACGCGTCAAACTGGTTCGGACTAAACGACTCTGGCGACCCCGTGATGAGGCAGCAGGTAGTCGACAGACTGGACGCTACGGCCACGTTAGGCAAAGTTCGTCGCTGGCTGGACTCGCTGCCGAACGGCTGCTTCATGACGGACGCCGGCGTCATCCTTGCCCGCTCGTACGCGGAGCACCGCGGCCTCAACAAGTTAGTGAACAACTGGGAACGCATCGACCTCACTGCGTGACTGTTCTCGCACGTCTAGGGCTGCTTCATGACGCCTTGCGATGTCAGGACTGAAGGCGCTACCACCTCTGCAACGATGTCAACCCCAGCGTCTTCGCGCGCACCACTCGTGGCGCCTGCTCTGCCAGGCGGGCGCTGACTCAGACGATCCGCAGGCCGCGCGGGGCTAGGTCGAGTAGTCGATTGTCCTCGGGAGACGCGAAGCCGGCTATATCGGCAATCTCGGTGGCACTCAGTCCTCGCTCCGCCAAGGATGACGCGATGGCACCTGCGAGACGAGGTACCTCGGGAGCGAGCTCGTCGCTCACCGGTTCACGCGTCCGCCAGCCCATCACGCCCAAGTACTTGTAGAACCCGGTGCGCTGGCTGGAGGTCATCAAGCCAGCTCGGTATCCACGCTCTACCAAGGCGGCCATAGAGACTCCCCACTCGCGCTTCAGGTCCGGCAGAGCGTCACGCCGAAGGTTCCGAAGTCTCGGCCTAATGACGTCGATCGGCATCAGGAATTCCGCGGCGAACGCGTTCGCCTGATCCTCGACGTCCTCGACAACCTCGTTTGAGTGCAAGACGAGATGCCCCAACTCGTGGGCAAGCGTGAGCCGCTTGCGGTCCGTGGGGGCGTCCCGGTTGACGAACATGATGGGCTGCGCGTTGACCCACTGGGACATGCCATCGACCCGTGGAGACCCGAAGCTCTCTTCGATCACCAGACATCCTGCCGCTTCGATCCAGCCGATGAGGTTGCGAACTGGGCCTACCGGCATGCCCCACTGCATCCGCACCAGCCGCGCCGCGTCCTCGGGGCGCGTGTCGATCGGGTCAAAGGTCGGGATGCGCCGATCTGCATGAATGGTGACTTCCTCGGTCATCAGGCTGGCGTGCATCCGGTACATGTTGAGCCGAGCTTCGAGACGCTTCCAGATGGTGGCCGGCGCAGTCCCTCGCCTCCGCATGTGCGCATCAACTGCCACAGCACCGCGGGCCCGCCCTGCATGCTCAATGAACTTGATCGTGACGCCCAACTCCCGTGCAAGCGCCTGCAGGGTGGTGTCGTCCGGCTCGCGTAGCCCGTTCTCGTACCTGGAGAGCGCGGCCTGCGTGATGTCCACGCGGTCCGCCAGCTCACCCTGCGTCATGCCGCTCGCTCGGCGGGCGGTTGTCAGCACCTCGCCGAGGTCGTTCATGGCGTGTCGTTTCCCTGCTTCGTGTCGTCGGCGGCGTCGAGTCGCGGTACGGCGATGATGGGGGTGCTCGGACCGTCGATATCTGGGGTGGTCGGGGTGATCGGGGCGACCGTACCTGTGCCGGTCGCGGGTGCTGCAGGCAGGTCGATCATCCAGATGACTTCGTCGAATGAACCGTCGCGCAACGACATGACGGCGCCACCGATCTCGCGAGTCGCGGCGTCCCACTCGTAGCCGACGCACAAGTTGAGCTGGCGGATCCCCAGCAGGGTGAAGAGGTCGGGCTCCTGGGTGATGAAGTCCAGCGCGCTCTGGGTCGGGTACGACCGGATGGCCCCAGTCGGGCTGTGCCTCTTCAGCCGCAGGTGGTACGTCAGACCGACGTAGATGTCGCGGGTTGGACCCGACTCGTGCAGTTGGACCTCGGTGATGTCGTCGAAGACGTCGACGGCCCGCGCCCACATGGCGTCGTGGACCCACGACGCGAGCCCGCGACCGCTTGCCCGGGCGACGGCATGGGGCAGCGCAGCCCTGTACTCCGCCAAGTCGGCCCTCGACCCGGCTACGATCGAGGAGAAGCCGTGCACCACCTTGTCGCCAAGGTCGTCGAGAACTTGCGTTGAAGTGGGGTATGCGATCATGGAAGAAAATATACCACCAGATATACCAGTGCCGACACGACGCGCCGCACACGAGCGCAGCGTCAGGGAATCGCCCACCGAGGTCATCACGCTGGGGACCATAGAGCCGGGCGCCGACAGCGGGCGGGGCCGCTGTGGATGACACCAGCGCCGCACCCCGCACCTGAGGCACTCTGGTGGGCATGAGCAGACCCGACGGCTGGAACGAGCTCGACGACGCCTACCTGCAGATCTTCGGGACACACCCAGACCTGGCTCCCGAAGACGACAGCGCCTGATACTGCCGGGGTGACATGTCGGGATGACGGCTGGCTCACCACAGCCGAGGCCGCGACACTCCTAAACCGAAGCCGACACACCGTCGGCCACCTCGCACGCACCGGGCACCTTCCCTGGAAGCGCCGCGGCCGGGAGCTCCTGGTCGACGAGACCGCTGTGCGCGATCGAGTCGAGGAGACCGCACGGTGGGTCTCCTACGTCCGCGCCGCAGCGATCGTCGGATGCTCCGAGACCGCGATCCTGCACGCCGTGCGACGTGGTGACATCGACCGCCGGCAGGTGGAGAGCAACGCGCAGCCGGCGCTGAGCCGCGCGTCGGTTGACCAGTTCGCAGAAGAGTGGGCGGTGCGACAGGCGGACATGGAGCGACGACGCCGCGAGCGCGAGCGCCGCAAGCCCTCAGGTCCGCCCGACGAAGAGCACGTGTGGCTAAGGCCCACTACCGCCGCACTGGTGCTCGGGATCACCGCTTCGCGGCTGCGCCAACTCGCCGCCAATGACCGGGTGCCCTTCTGCGAATGCCAAGGGCGCCGGTGGTACCGGCGGGACCACATTGAGCAAGTGGCGGCGGGCCGACGAGCGCGTGCCCTTGGAGAGAGGTTTCCGCTCCAAGGGCCGCCACAGACGCCGTAAGGTCAGAGAATGGCCCACGTCACGATCACGCCCCCCGACGGCAACCGGATTACCCTCCCGCGCGCGACCGACGATGATGCTGCCGCCCTCATGGTCATGCTGACCGCTGACTTCGAGAGGCGCGGCGGAGCATGGGTCGGCGGCGCCGTCGACGACGACGGCTCCAGATCCGCCTTCCTCACGTGGGTGCCGAGAACCTCCACCATCCAGGTGACCTTCGACGGTCCGGATCTGCCCGCCGCGGCCGAGGACCTGCTGATTCATACGCAGGACTAGCGGGACCCCGTCGGCGGGCCCAACCCCGTTCTAGCGCCGAAGCCACCGGTGCCGGTGCCGATGCCGCACTCAGTCCCGGTTGCCGGGAATCTCGGGAATCGGAATCGACTCCCACTCCCCCGGCCGAACGCAGCGCTCGAACGCAAACGGAGCGCGGTGCACCGCAGTGACCGACCACCGTCGCAGTTTCTCGATAGCCGCGGCTTCGGTGGCCGCAGCGGCCTGCATGGCCAGACCGCCGCCCTCGACGTACACGAGCCTCACCAACCGCAATCCCGCACCGAGATCGTCAGGCGTCCGAGCAGGGGGCGACAAGACGCCTTCGAACCTCTGCTTCAGACTGTGTTCGGGGTCGCCGGTGCTCAGATAGATCTCCAGGATGCCTGTGTATAGGTCGGCGAGTTCGAGTTTCCCTGCCCACTCCTCAAGCTGGTCGAGGTCGACGATCTCGTTGGTGGACTTGTGCATGCCGCGATTTCTCTCGGTGTTCAGAACCACATGACTGATGCTCCGGTCGCCGTCCAAGGTGCCGCGCCGCCACGTGCCGTGCACGACGTTGTTGCGCGGCGTGACCGCCTCGCGGCAAAGCCTCACGACCTTCCTTATCGCCTCGGCCGTAACGTCGGGAACAACTCTGTTGATCGCGCCGGCCCACCGCTCGCCGTTGTGCGAGATCTGTCGGCTAGCAAGCAATTCGAGCCGGTCCAGCTTCGCGCTCCAGCCGAGGTCCGCGACGAGCGCGGCTATCGCATTGTGGCTCGGCCCCTGGATTGCACCTGCAGCGAACGTGATGCAGGTGGTGAGACTGCTCTCGATCCGGCCGCTCAGCACCGTGATCTTGCCGATGACTTCGAGATACTCCCGCGGCAAACTGCCATTGTTCGTGATGAGCTGCCCCACGCGCCTGCTCCGTTTCTCTCGGCTACGCAGTCTATTTGCTCAACGCCGCGCGAGCTCAGCGTTCGGTTCCGAACCTGAGTGCGGGCCGCTGGTCCTGGCCTGGCGAAACCGAAGCGCCGTCGAGCGAGGAAGTCACAGCGCGCCCCACGACCTGCAAGACGTGCGCGAGCGTCATCCGTCGGTGCGCTGAATTGCGGCAACAGGCCGGGGCATGAGCGCCGGCTAGCGTCTAGCGTCGCGCCTCGTGCTTGACCAGATGGAAGGCTCCGATCGTCGCGGCCACTGCTGACGGGATCATGACTAGCGGGTTCATGCCGTGCTCGGCTACTAGCCAGTATGAAACGGTGCCAAACGCGAGGCCGACCAAGAACAACGCGAGGCTAGCGACATCTAGCCGACGATGCGAGTGATGGCTATGAGTCATCGTCATGTGCTGCCCTCCTGTGACTTAGGACCTCGACCACGGTCCACTCGGTCCGGCTTCGGCCGTTCTTCACGGTCACGTCTTCGCGAATCTTGAGCCGGAAGATGTCGCTCTTCCGGATGGCCAAACTGTTGCTGATCCGACCGAGGAAGTCGTCATCCTTGACGGTAGCCGACCGGTTTGCCTCCTTCGTCCTTACTCGCCACTTGTCTGCGTTGTCGAAGTCGATCGCTGACATCTGGGCTTCGGTCTCGAAGACGCTCGAAGTCTCCTCGACCTCGTCCTCCGGTCGCGCCGCATCGTAGTCAGGCTTCCCGAGGACAAAGTCAGCTTCGACTTGCGGGACCTTCTCGTCCGGTGCGGGCGGGTCCTGAGCGCCAACCTCAATCGAACTCACACGCTTATCACTCAGCGGAGCCATAATTTGCCGGAGCTGCTTCTTGCGGCGACGCTTGCGCTTGTTCAACTCGCTCCATGCGTCGCGAGGCACCTCGCTGACAGTGTTGTCCTGCCAAGTGACCTTGACGTTCCCGTTCTCCAGGTACTCGAAATCGCTAGGAGCCGCGCGAATCGACTTGGTCGCCCAGAATAGGATCGTGCTCAAACTGGGCGGTAGAGACAGCGCGGCAGCGGAGAGTACTGGGTAGTCCTCGGTCAGGCGGACCACCTCCATGAGGAACGAACCCTCCTGCGCCGGCCGTACCAGCACCTCGGCACTCGGTCCGTCCCCGAAGGCGCCAGCCTTCGAGAAGTCGCTGGCAAGCTCGACGACCCCCTGCAGCACCTCGGCCACGTGCGCGGCGCGGAGTTCGTGCAGCTCGGTGCCGTCTTCTTCCTCCCCAACAAAGCGGAGGGTGAGCGAGTCAACGACTTCCGGCGCTTTTTCCATAGCGCAGGAACCTACATGCATCGAAGGCCGGCCCCGGCGCTCTTGAGCACGGTGAGCGTTTCCCCCGCCTATGGTGAGGCATGACCCAAAGCGAGCAACTCGCGGCCGCCCACGTGCTCCTCGACGCAGTAAGCGCGTTCGACCACGGCCAGGGCGAAACGCCACAGAATGAGGCGGCCGTAAAGCTGGCCCTGGATCGGCTTAGCGAGATCGGGTCCATCCGTGTGATCGAGCAGGACGACGGGACGATCGTGCTCGATCCATCCCCTCTGGTGAGTGGGGCGATCGTGACCATCACTTTGCTCGCCCGGACTCTTGCCGAGAAGTACAACGCTGACTACGACGCGGTGACTGCGACGATTCGGGAGCAGCTGACCGAGATCCTGCAGGGCTGAGGCCCGGCCATGAGTCTGCGTAAGGGGCAGACAGCCACTCCCAAGGTCCAGCGGCCCCGCGATGACATCGAGGCGGCGCTTCGTCGGCGTGTGAAGTTCCTGCGTGCGTCCGCGGCCGCGTACGACGACGGCGACCATGACGAGGCGTTGCGCATGTCGGTGGACCTGCGTGCCCTGCTGCACTACGGCAGCAGCCGGCCGCTCCTGCACGAGCTCGGGCTCATCAAGACTCTGCAGTACGTCGACTCAGCGCCGGAGCGACCGCCCTCAAGCCCGGGCACCGTGCACATGTGGGGAGGAGGTCTGACGGTTCTTGAAGTGGCCTTCGGCGAAGGTGGCGACACCGACGGATCCGTCGTGCCGCGCTACGCGACCGGCGGCCCGGAGGGTCCACCCACCAACGTCAGGCACCGCACCTACACGGAGTGGTGGAAGACGCGCCTGGTCGTCACGGCTGAAGATGGAAGATGGTTCAGCAGGTCGTTCCTGGTCACGCAGATGGCGAACACCGAGGGTGCGCACACGGACGCGTATCTTGATGGCGACTACCAAGCTCTGCAGGAGCAGGTGTCGAGCTGGCATACCAGTGGTGCGAACGGTGTGCCCAAGCCAGTGAGCAGCGACGTCGGTCGCGCAAGCGTCCGCCAAATCACCTGGGAGCTGTTGCGGACGCTTGAGGAGTCGTGCCCGGAGCTGATGTGACACGGGCCGCCGGCTCCTCCCGCGCGCGCCCCGGAAACGCCAAAGACGCCCCTCCTGGCAACCCTGGAGGGCTGGCGGGAGGGGCGAGTGGCTCAGGGCCTGTCGGCGGCTCTGAAGTGGTCGAGACCTGCTCTCTGGCAGCACAGGCCGAACCGCTTTGCGCAACGGTCGGAGCAGAAGCGGCGTCCGTCGAACCCGGGGTCCAGGCGGATTTCGCAGGCTCGGCACTCGTCACGCAGGGCTCGATCTTGGGCGGCGTTCGTGGGCGTCAATGTCCAGGCTCACCGGCGTACTCATTCGCGCCGCCGACCTGCCCGTAGTCGGGGTCGTAGGCCATCGCGAGGGCTAAGTGAGCGAGCGATGTAGCCCCCACGGGGACGGTTCGCGCGTAGCCCCTGTCCCATCGCTGGTGGTGGCTTCGGCAGAGCACCCAGTAGTCGTTCTCGCTGAGTGAGAACACCTGCCCCCTGTCCTTCCCGGCGAGCTGGGTGCGCGCCTCGGGGGAACAGTGACGATAGGCCCACTGGTTGCCGGGAGTGACGAGCGAGCACAGTGCGCACGGCAGTGACGACGCTCGCCCTCGGGAACGGCTGAGCCGCTGATGCCAGGCCGAGATCGACAGCGCCTCACCTGGCTCATCGGCAGGTGGGTGCGCTACAGCATCCGGACAGTGGATGGTGGCGCCGGAAGCGACGTTGCGGACCGCCGCTTCGTACTCAGCTCGGCAGTCGCAGGCGAAGCGAGCACGCGACCCATGGCTGTCAGAGGAGACGTACTCCACGAGAACCAGTTCGCCGCGGCGCTCCCCAACCTTGAGTGTGCGCAGCCACGGGCGGACCTTTGGCTGCCCCGTCGAGACGTAGCCTCGACCGGCGTCCATGTCACGCGCTGCTCGTTCCCTGCGCCGACACGTGGTGTTGCAGAACTCTGGCCGCCTGCCGGTCTTGCCCTTGCCAGGGACAAAACGGGCGCACCTGCGATACCGGCACTGTAGGCGTCCGATCCGCGGAGTCACTCGCCTTCCCGCAAGGCGTCTTCGACCTGCGCCATCATGTGCCTGATTGCCTCCGCGGAGAGCGGGACAACCGTGCACTCCTTGATGGCGCGGTCCAGCTGTCCGACTAGCAGCGCATGGCGCTGTGCGAACGCCACGGTGAGAGTGAGGACACCTATCCCGCTGAACTGAGCATTGACCGCTTCGAGGGTGTCGTACATGGCGTCCACCTGAATGCCTTCCTCGTCCTCGGGGCTCAGAGCGAGTCCGAGGAGATGTCCGAACGCGTCGGCGAGATCGACGAACGACGCACTCATGCCGCCACCGCCGTGCGCCACTGGGCACTCGTGCTCGGGGACTTGGAACGCCAGCCGTTGACCTCCGTCTTCGGCATGCACGCCACGACCGTCGCGCACACGCGACAGGGCGAGTCGATCAGGGAGAAGCCGAGTTGGTGACCGTATGCGGCCTGAGCTGCGCAGGTGTGACACAGGCCAAGGTGTCGATAGTGGTTCGCCGTAAAGTGGAAGGCTTCGGCCTCGCCTTGGGTCTCGGGTCGTGATGCCTTGATGGTCATGGAGAGTCGCTCTCTGCCGACGTGACAGCCCCGCGAGCAGGACCGGGGGTACGGAGACCCCCGGTCGCTCGTGGCGGGCCAGATCGGCTATGTCGTAGGTGTGGGTGGTATTGCGGTGCGCCGAGCGACAGCAGCCCCAGCGCCCGCCGGACGTCAAGGGCCGGCTAATGGATGCTGGGGCTGCTGGTGTGGTGTCAGGCCGACAGCTCAGCCGTGGGCTGGAGCGTCAGATGGCCCGCAAGCCGGTGGTGGTCCACTGGAGACCGTTCTCGCGGAGAGTGGTCTCCAGCAGCTCCTTGACGAGCCGTTCGCCTTCGTCGCGGGTGTGACCGATGCCCTGTCGGGCCGAAAGCCAGACGCCGTCGACATTGACATTGAACTCGGTCGCGCTGCGGCGTCCTCCCATACCGTTTGCGCTGACGCCCAAGTACCTAATCCGACCCACCTGCTCCCCCTGAGGCACGCCGGCAGCAGCGAGCCGCTGTCCCGCCCCGTCGCTTGCTTCGTCGCGTTCGCGAAGGGCGATGAGGAGGTTGCTGATGGCGGTGCTGACAGCCTCGGTGGACTCGGCCACGGCGTTGGGTACTCGGACTGGCGCGGCCGAATGGGCGATCTCGTCGGCGACGGTTTCTGCGATGGCGGTCGCGAGCGCGAGCCGGGCGGCGTCTCGCCTGGCCTCGGCTCCAACTAGGAGCGCCTCGGCATTGGTCACATCGGCCTCCGCCGCGGAGCGACCTGCGCCCGTCACGGTGGAGTCGCCTTCGGCGAGGCGGTCCATGAGGTCGGCCAGGATTGTGCGCTTGCTGGCTAGGTCGGCCACGGCGGCTTCGTGCGCCGCGTCTAGGGAGTTAGAGGCCAACTGCTCGGTCTCCGTCGGTTTGATGGTCTTGGTCGACTTGGTGGTCATCTTGTTCCCTCTGTGTGGTCGGCCATCTTCTTGTGAAGACGACTCGGGCTGTGGCGGTGGTGCTTGCGGAGCGGTTCTGCTGGTGTTGGGTCTAGGGACGAACTGCCAAGGGCATGCGAACGGCGCGGCGGTGCGCCGCCCCTGGAGCTGAGAAGGGCGAGCCCCACCCTCGGTTTCTCGGAGATGGAGACTCGCCCTCGGGTGTTGCGGTGGGGTCAGGCTGCGGTGAACACAGCCCTTGCGCGCTTGCCTGCCCGGAACAGGGCCTCCTCGGAGGTGATCTGTGGACCGGGTGCGGCGTTGTAGATGAGAGTCGTGCCGTTGCCCTTGGACTTGCTGTGCGTGTCCTCGTGGGCGATGCGCCCGACGACGGCCCGCTTGGTGTTGGACTGCGGGTTCAGCCAGTCCTTGCCGCTGTCCGGTCGACCGGGCTTGCCCGGCTTGCCGAACTCCTTGTCGAGCTGGTCGCGGAAGGCAGCCACGAGGTTCGTGGCGAACTCACGCAGGCGAGCCTGGAGTGGAGCGAGCTGACCGATCAGCTTGTCCACGTCGGTCTGAGCCTCGTTGAGGAGACCGCCGAACAGCTCGGAGCCAGCCGCGTTGGCGACTCCGTTGGCAGCAGCATTGATCTGGTCCTGGATGGCGTCGATCTGCTTGACGCCGCCCTGGAGGATCGCCTGCGCCGTAGCCATGCCGGCCTGCGGGCCCTTGTCGAGGATCTGCTGGAGCGTGGTGGAGTTGAGGCCCTGAGCGATGAGCGCCTTGATGACCCGCTCGAACTCCTCGGCCTCCAGCGCAGCGTTCTGCATCTGCGCCACGAGGTCGTCGAAGCCACCGATCTCCATGTTGGTCGGGTTGGCAGACTCGACGATGACGGCGCGAGCAGCGTCCTTGAAGGACGCCAGGTCGGCCTGGACCTGCTTGAGCTTGGTCCGCGCTGCGTCGAGCTGACGCATCCACTTCTCGTGCCGCTTGGACATCTCCTTGAGGTGGTCGAGCGCCCCGCCGAACATGTCCTTGAGGTGCTTGCGCTGCTCCTTGGTCTTGGCCTTGTCGATCAGCTTGTCGAACATGCCGCTGGTCTTGGACATGTAGCGGTCGATCACCCGAGAGAAGTTCTCGGCGAACGCTGCGGCAGCAGCCTGGCCCGCCTTGCCTGCGACGACGCGTCCGCTCGCACCCTCGCCGAGTGGGTCGGGGGTGCTGCCTCCACCGGAGAAGGTGGTGACGTTGCGGTGGAGCGTGGTCACGGTGGCCGTGTCCCCGTTGAGGGACTGGAGGTTCGCTCGCACAGCGTTGATGCCTGCGGTCGCGTGGTCCGTGATCTTGACGAGCGCGCTCACCGTCATCTTGCCGTAGCGCACGAGGAGGGTCTGGACCTCGTTGACGGGCTTGGTGGCCTCGTCCTTGATCTTGACTCGACCGACGCCCTCGACCTTGTTGAGGTTCTTGACCTTCTCGGTCACGGCAGCGGTGTCGCCCTCGGCGACCTTCGTCTCGACCCTGATCTTGGGGTTGGCCTTGATCTTGCCAGCAGCGACGAGCTTGGCGATGACGCGGTTGACCGCACGGACCGAGGTGTCAACTCCGGTCGCCTCGATGACGGACTTGATCTGCTTGCCGTCGAGCAGGCTGTACTTGTTCACGACGCGAGCGATGCCGTTGAGCGTGGGGGGGATGCCCGTGGCTTCGATCTTGGTGTAGACGGCCTTGGGAATCTTGCCCTGGAGAGACGAGAGATCCTGTGTGGCCATGATCTCGTTGCGCTTGGCGGCAGTGAGGTTTTTGAAGTCCCATGCCTGTTCGCCTAGGAGCACGTTGAGATCGCCGGTAGCGCGGAGCATGTCGAGTTGCCCTTGGGTGAGGGTCTCGCCGGCCGCGAACGCCTGGTTGAGCGGGTTGCGGATGTCCGCGATCTTGCGACCGAGAGTCTCGTAGGCGTTGCCCTGACCGAGCATTCCGTTGACCAGTTCGCGGGAGGTGATGCCGAGCTTGGCCCCCGCCTCCACAGCACCGTTCTCGGTCAGCGCAACGAGCGCCATTCCGCGAGTGACCCTGGTGGCGGCAGCCGTCATGGAGTCGAGCGTGGCCGCGTAGTCGAGAGCGGCAGGCTTGGCCTCGGAGAGAGCGGCAGTCGTGTCGCGAGCGTTCTGCGACAGTGCGTAGAGAGCGCCTGCGCCTCCACCGATGGCAGCCCCGATGGGACCACCGACCGAGAAGCCGAGCAGCGCGCCGCCACCGACCGTAGCCAGGGCAGAGAGCTTCTCGTTGGATCCTGCTGCGTCGGTGCCCAGCGTGAGGACGGCGAGCGCCAGGCCGGCAGCGCCAGCCCGAGCGAAGGTCATCTTGTTGCCCATCGACTCGGCGGCGAGACCAGCGCGGAGGAAGCCGCCCTGAGCAACGCCGGCCTTGGTGCCAGCGTCGAGGATCGCGCCGCTGAGCAGCATGAGCTTGGCGCGGACAGCAGCGCCCATCCACATCGCGCCACCCACCAGCAGGCCGACAGAAACGAGACTGCCGATGGCCGACTGAACAGGGTCGGGGAGCTTGCCGAACAGGTCGGCCAGTTCGTTGATGGGCTGGAGGATCATCGCCAGTGCGCCGGCCAGATCGCCGAGCACGCTCACGAGGTCAACGATCACAGGGCTTGCGCCCTTGACGGCGTTGACGAGCAGGTCGCCGAGCTGGTCGATCAGAGGACCGAGATCCTCGGAGAGGCTGACGATGGCGGGAGAGATGGTGTCGAGCGCAGGGCCGAGTGCGCGGGAGAGGTTGACCCCCACGTCGCCTACGACATCGACGATCGAGGCGAGCGCCTTGCCGACACCGGGCATGGAGCCCTTGAGGTTGTCGACCGCCGTCCCGATGTTGTCGAACAGGCCGATGATGGACTGCTGAACCTTGGGCTGGTCGAGCCCGTCGAAGATCGCGCCGAGCGCCGTGCCAGCGGTCTTGCCCGCAGAGGGCAGGACGGTGGTCAGGGTGTCGGACAGCGAGTAGAGGAGGCTCTGGAGTGCGGGGCCTGCCTCGTCGGTCAGGGCCGACATGCCCTCGTGTGCGCCCCGGAAGGCGTTGCTGAGGGCGGTCTGGAACTTGGACGAGTCGACGATCCGCTCGACGCCTTCGAGGGTGTCGCGCATGATCGAGAGGGTCGAGCCCCCGGCTACCTCAGCAGCCCGAGCGAGACCGGCGAAGATTCCGCCCGTCGCGTTGAGCACGCCGCCGAGATCCTTGAGGGCGGTGACGCCTTCGTCGACGAACGTCTGGAGACCGGAGTCCCCCTTCTTGGCGAGCCAGTTGTTGAACTCGGTGGAGATGTCGCCGAACCAGCCGGCCAGTCGAGGCAGGTTGCCTGCGCCGACAGAGCCGAGCTTCTCCAGGATGCCGACGAACTCGTCGGTGTACTGCCCGGAGATCCTGATGCTCCGCTGGAGGTCGACGAACATCGAGTTGAGCTGGCCGTCGAACACGCTGGTGCCCGAGTTGGCGAGGTTGCCGAAGAAGGTGCCGAGTGCGGTGCTTGTGTCGTTCATGCCGGACGCGAACTGCGGGAAGATGGACTGGATGAAGTCCTGGAAGGGCTCCTTGGCCTGGTTCCAGAACCGGGTGGACATGGAGTCTTGGAGGGCGCTGAGCCTCTCACTTACTCCAGGCAGCACCTCGTTGAAGTCCTTGAGGACCGCGATGCTTGCGCCGAAGCCGATGGCGAGCCCCCCGAGGATTCCGGGCAGGGCGAGGCCCGCGCCGGCCGTGGAGGCGAGCGAGGTGCCGAGCGCGAGGACGTTGCTGGAGGAAGCGAGAGCCAGCGACGAGAGCGTGGCGACGGCAAGCCCTGCTGCTGCGATCTTGGGGACGGCCTTGTCGAGTCCGCCGATGTAGTCGGCGAGGTCGCTCCCGATGTTGCCGAGCCCCCGACCACCTGACAGGGCAGCGAGGCTGGCCCCGACCTTGCCGGCAGCGGCCTCGTTGATCTTGGGGACGATGGTCGCGATGCGCGGTCGGGATAGCGCCGCCAGCCGAGTCTGAGTGACGCGATGCGAGACGGCGTTGAGTCCGACGCTCAGTTCCACGGGCTTGTGCTTAGCGTGGCTCTGCGCCTTGTCGATTGCCCGGTCGACTTGCTTGACGGCTTCCCGCACATCGGCTGTGAAGCCGATGGTCAGTTTCTTGATGGACTTCTCGATGGCGGCAAGCTCTCGCTTCGCCTGTCCTCGGAAGTCACTGGTATCGGGGATCACCTTTACGGCAACCCGACCGATGACGGTCAGATCCGCCATGCGGCACCTCCCGCCAGCAGCGGCGAGGAAGGGTGGAGTGAGTTCATGAATCTCCTTGGAAACGACGAAACCCGCCAACAAGGCGCTGGCGGGCTAGAGGGGGAAGGAGCAGAGCTGCGCTAGCAGCCACGGCCATGGCGGCTAACGGCCCCACAGGATCGAGTGGCACCACGGGCTAGGTCGAGTGCTCGCGGGGCCGTTACATCGCCGCAAACGCAGCGAACGAGAGTGCGTGCATCGGCGGAGCCTGGCGACTCCAGAACGGAGAGCCAACCGATGCTCATGCCGATGGAGATTGACCTCCAATCGACAAGAGTCCGATCTGGGCAATCCTTGCTGATAGGCATTGCGTGATAGGCACGCGCTGACGCCTTGCGCTCCTCGTCGAGTTGCAGACGATGTGATTGACGGGCATTCATACTCATGGAGTGTCCTGACGTGGGAGAACCCGTGAGCGAACCGCTAACGGGCGAATGTGCAATAGATGAAGATGCTTATGGACCCACTCGCTTGGGGATAAAGCGAGTAGCGGGTTCATCTACAGGAATGGCTCTGCGACCGAACGACCTACGTCCCTCGCCACTGCCGCCGTGAGACCGAGTGGATAGAGGAGGAGGAGGAGGAAGAGGAAGAGGTTCTTCTGGTCTATAAGGAAGTAACTGGTCTACTTGTCCCCCGCTAGCGGGGTGCTGAGAGGACTCCAGCACCTCAGGAGCGGGGTGCTGGCGTTCGGGCTCAGATGACTCCAGCACCTCAGGAGCGGGGTGCTGGGCCACCGGCTCTGCGCGAGGGGGGTATGTCAGGGCATACCGTGAGGCAACTCCCCCACGCCCCTGCCGCGTCTGAGTGATCCATCCAGCCTTGCGCAGCTCGCCGATCGCTCGCTCAGCAACCGACTCGGTAGAGCCGGCCATCTCGGCGAGACTCCTTACGGTCATGTAGAACCCCCGACCGTCACCGTTATCGCGATTCGCCATAACCTGAGCCAGGTATGCGGTGGAATAGGGACGGAGTCCTGCACTGGCTACGGCGTCTTGCCAGATGAACTTAGGATTCCCCCGACCCTCACTCATAGTTCCTGAGCTCGCGTCGATCGACGATCAAGGGCGATTAGCGCCTCGGTGCGGAGATAATGGGACTTGCCTGTTTCAAGGTCCCGACAACGC
The DNA here is from genome assembly GCF_900103935.1 of Nocardioides szechwanensis. GTDB lineage: Bacteria > Actinomycetota > Actinomycetes > Propionibacteriales > Nocardioidaceae > Nocardioides > Nocardioides szechwanensis. Next base: position 555,421 of record NZ_FNIC01000001.1, on the reverse strand, counting down.
CAGATCACCTTGCCGCTGGGGGTCCGTTTGTGGTCGGCAAGGACTTCAAGAGGGCCGATGCGTTGCCCTACCCGGTCGCGGTACTCGCTCACGCACACCGACCATCCCGCCATCGTTCGGCGTACTTCGCGAACTCGCCAGCGTGATAGAAGCACGCACTGCCGGCTACGAGGTAGCGAGGATGTGCCGCGCCTTCCCGCTTGCGCCGTGAGCGCAAACCGGAGACCGAGAGTCCGAGTAGCAACGCCGCCTCGGTACTCGGCATCCATGTGGTGCCCAAGTCTAGATCGAGCATGGTGTTACACCTTTCCTTCCGGGACGGACCTACGCCGTCGCAATACGGGCCAAGCGAAAGCCCCCGTCGCGTTGAGTAAGGACGCGATGGGGGCTTGCTACCTACTTGTATGTCTGAGCGAGACGCGTGTTTGGTGCACGGATCGGCGAACCCTTTTCCGCATCTTCGCCACCACTCATCCTTCGTCAGGGGCTTGGGGCTTGGGGCTTGGTCAAGCGGCTACGGCCAGGTCGCGACGAACGTCAGCAAGGTGAATGACCTCGGCGCTATGTCCGTTCAGCGTTGCTACCAACTTGCCGACGCCTGCGTAGAGCCAGCGCACGACCGTTGAGTGGTTAACTCCGAGGTTGAATCCAGCACCACGGGTGGTCCAGTCGAGCCCGTAGCAGAGGAGTAGCGCGCGCCGCTCGTTCAGCGTCAGCAGAGTCTTGGTCCACCCGGTCTTGATGTCGACGATGTGAGCAGCCAGCGTGTTGCCGGTCGCCTTGTTCGTCGTGCCTCGCGGCATGTCCGGGTCGGGTGCGTTCTCGACGCGGACGCCGTAGCAGAACGACTCGTCCCACACCGCAGGGATCAGCGACTCGACGAGCTCGCGGGTGTAGGTCGACGTGTCGTTGCGGATGGCGATGTTGGCAGGGCGAGGGGCGAACCCCTCGTCACCGTCGTTGCGGTCGTTGCGCTCCTCGTAGGAGGGCTGGCGATGACGGCGCAGCACCTCTCGGTCGGCGATCGTCACGAGGTCCCGCTCCAGCCGGTACTGGAGGGTGCCGAGCGTGAGCTCGGGCTTGTCCTCGTCGATGCAGTCGAGCAGGTCGGCGGTCGTGACGACAGCAAGGCGGGCGTCCTGGAGCAGGTCGTCCTTGTCGATGCTGTAGTGGAACGAGACCTTGTTGACGGCTTGTTTGATGGCATTCTCCACGCCCTCTACTTCGAGCGCCGCCCAGTAGGCGCGCGTGGTCACGCTGCGGAGCCGTGGCCTTCCAGCCGTATCGCCGTTGCCGTGCTGCTGTGTCGTGGGCATGCCCTGTTCTCCTCGCTGTTGTCGTTGATCTCCTCCTCGGAGTCGGCGGGACGCAGGAAGCGCCGCCACCGATGGAACAGGTGACGGCGCTGGTCGGCACGTGAGCGGGGCTCATCGGGCAGGCGGCATCACCAGACCGGCGTGCCACAGGTGGCACAGCGATCTTGAGATACGACTCCGCGTGCCCCCGACCCCGATGCAATGCATAGGCAGTCGGCGTGAGCTTCGTTGACGTTTCGTTCTGGGTGCGTGAGGCTGCCGGCGTTCTTCTCCCCGGACCTCAGCTCTCACGCTCGATCGAGACCTTACGGCATCGCGGATAGGTAAAGCCCCGCGATGTCAAGTCCCAACGAGTAAAACCATACATCATCCCGGCGACAGGCAGGCGGGCCGCGACGTCAAGTCCTAACGAGCAGACCGTACTTTATCGCCGGGACCGTAAGGCCGAGAGCGGCTGTTCTCAGCGACTCCTATCCCCCCGGTAGCAGCACCAAGATCCCGCGTCGGCCCTGCGTCTGGTGGGGGTGCTTTCGCGGCTCCCAGGGCCTGTTCTGCCGAAATCTCATCGACCTTGAGACCGTGGCAGAACCCGGCTTGCTAAGGACTCCCGGTAGGCCCCCCAGCACGCAACGGGTTCACACCCCACCCCTCTCGGCGTCGGGGCGCGTGGCTCTAGCCGCGAAGCAACTTGCGCACGGTGGCTGCCTGCTCCCTGCTGATCTCGATGACCGGCTCGGCCTGAGCGGCCGGCATCAGAGCCATCACCTCGTCCACCGTGGGTGCGTTTCGTTCGATCGGATCAGACTGCGCGTCGCGGGTCGGCGTCATCGCGTGAGCGTAAGCCACAGGAAGATGCAACCGACAGGGTTGACAGGTGTAATGCACCTGTGTCATGGTCCTCTCATCAAGGTGTCATGCACCACGAATCGAAGGGGATTGCGATGAGCGACAGCGAGGCGTACAACGGCTGGGCCAACAGGGAGACGTGGGCCTTCCACCTATGGGTCAGCAACGACAGCGGCATGTACGAGACCCTCCGCGAGAGCGTCGAGGAGTTCGCCTACAACTGCGACGAGATGAGCAACTGGCGACTCGGTGAGTTCGTCGTTGAGTGGGTCAAGGATCTGCTTGAGGAGTGCGGGCAGGCCGGTGGCGACATGTATCGCGAGATCGGTTCGTGGTGGCGCGTCGATGAGCGCGAGATCGGCGCTGCCATGCGCGAGGCGTACATCTCGTGAACGAGTTCGCGCGTCAGGGCCGGGTCTGTCTCGACGAGACCGTGAGCGTCGGGGGCCAGTGGGATGAGCGGGTCCGGTGGAATGGGTGGCTCTGCCCCGTGATCGACGCGTGGTCCGTGGTCCTCGTCGCCGACCGGCTCAACGACGGTGCCGACGATGGTGCGGTGCGGATCGACTGGACCGAGGACGGCGCACTCGTGCTGACCGACGTCCTGTACGCCGAGGAGGACCCGGCGCACTACCGACCGGAGATCCTTCCGGCAGACGAGGACGGTCTCTATGCGATGGGTGCCTACGGCTGGATCTGGTCAGAGGACACCGACAGCAGGGTCAACCCATGAGAGAGGATGCAGTCATGCCGAACGATGCCAAGACGCGAGGGCACACCATCCGCATAAGCGATGACGTGTGGGAGGCCGCTGAGCAGCGCGCCAAGGCCGAGGGGGTGGCCGTGTCGACCATCGTGCGTCAGTCCCTCATTGCCTTCCTTGGACTCACGGACACGCGGGGCGTCGTTGGGCGAGAGGATCGAGCAGATGGCACCGATGTCCGCTGGACCAAGAGGGGCGAGCGGGGATGATCCAAACTATTGAGACCGGCAATTACGTTGCGCATCTGCATCCCATGTCTGGCGAGGGGGTGCTGGTCTGCCCGAACCCGTCGCGGAACGTGTGGCTCGGCGCGGAGAGCGTGCATGAGGCGGACTGGAACGCGATGATCCGCCGCCTGGACGCGGTGGGTTACGAGCTCAGCGACGACGAGCGCGGACATGCGCCTGTCGAGTGCGGGCAGACCCGCGACGGGCGCGCCATCGTGGGATTGTTCGGCAGAGATCCCATCGTCACAGACCCGCCCCTCGACCTAATTGCGGCGGGGTCGCAAGCACTGATGCTGCGGGCGCGGGTGACTTCGTGAGTAGCAACGAGGAGACGTTGGCCCACCTGTCGCCATTCCTTATCGACGCGACAGGCAGAGAGAAACTGGCTCATCCGCCAGCACCTCGCCTCCCCTGCGCTCAGTACGGAGCAGATCAGGGCCTTACGAGGTTGCAGGCTGTTGCCTTGCAGGCGCTAACGCCCGACGTTGGCTAACACATCCTGCGCGTGACCTGGATACCCGGCCAGGACGTTGGGTAGCAGCGGCAGGTCGTCCGGCGGGATCGGAAGCCCCCTAGCCTCGATTGGCCAGGGGGGCATTTCCCTGTACTTCCCCGTACGTTCCGCCGACGCACGATCGAGAAGGTGGGAGAACCTAGGGCTCGGTCCTTTGAGCGGCCCCCCATTTAGGTTGGCAGCAGGAAGCCGCCCTGGTCGTCGTGGGAGGTGAGTTCGCTCCCCGGCTGGTGAGTGACGAGCTCGGCCAGCAGCTCGTCCGGGTTTAGGGTGATGCGCCGTCCGACCGATCCCCGTCCCGGCTGGAGGGTCCATGCGCCGAGCACGTTGAGCATCCGGCACCGCTCGCCCATCGTTGCGCTCGCCCAGACCTCGGCCACGGTCTGCCCCGAGTCCTCGATAGTGAATACACGCTCCCCCTGCATCGCCTCAGCCTCCCTCAGAGCCCGCTTGGCCGCTCGCTGGTGGACCAGGGCCTCGTCCTCATCCTCGTCCGTCGTGGCCGCACTAAAGCGGCGCTGGGCCTCTTCTAGTCGGGTCTCAGCCATGCTCACGGCCTCGTCCTTGGCAGTGAGGGAGTCGGCCCACGATCCGACTAGGGCGCGGCGATGTCCGTAGCCTTCGAGGAAGCGCTGCTCCATGTATGTGTCAGCGTTGCGAGCGATGATGGCCGGCGCCCCCTGACCCTTAGCGTGCTTCTGCTTTCGGCATGTGTACGTGTCGTGCGTGGCCCCCGTGACCGCGTTCACCTTCTTGCTTGCGTTGAGGTACATGCGCTCGCCACAGACCCCGCAGCGCAGGGCGGCGCCGTAGGTCGCCCGCAGGCTCCAGCTCTTGCGGGCCCTTGCGAGCCGAGCCTGGAGGTCGCGCCACTCTGGCATCGAAAGGAGTGCCGCCTCGGGGACGACGCGAGGAATGCCCTCGATGGTCACCACACCATCGCCGTCTGGGGTCATGCCAGCGAGCCGGGGATTTCGCAGCCACTTGCTGATGCCGGTCTTGCTCATGCCGATCTCCTGACGCACTGACTCCTGCGACTCCCCGGCCATGATCCGGGCGACCATCGAACGAGCCGTCTCCCGCAGCTCCGGGTCGACTCGGATGACCAGTCCTCGACCATCGGGGTTCTCCACCGATTCGAAGCCCCAGGGGGCCTGGCCGACAGCGTGCCGGCCTTCCTGAGCGAAGGACTCCAGGCTCTCCTTGCGGCGCTCCGCGATGATCGCGGCCTCCAGCTCCGCGATGGCTCCGAGGAGGGTCAGGAGGAAACGGCCCATCGAACCCGAGGTGTCGATGTTCTGGTCCACGAAGATGATCGAGGCGCCCCTGGTCTCGATGAGCTCGACCAGGCCGAGCAGGTCGCGCACGCTCCGTGCCGCTCGGTCGATCTTGGTGACGAACACACGGTCACCGGGCCGCAGGTCGGCTAGGAGCTGGGCGCCGGCAGGGCGCGAGGCGAACGGGATCTTAGAGCCGCTGACAGACTCATCGGGATACCAGACCAGATCAGGCCCAGCGGCCCCTGCGATGCGCTCCCGCTGCTTCTTGATGGAGCCTGAGCGGAGCGTGTCCAGGCTGATGCGCCCATACCCTCTGTCGGCCATCCTGAAATTGTACCCTGCAAGACGTTCAAGGGGATGACCGACGAGGTGCTGGCGTGGCAGACCGAGCGCTTCCTCGCGCTGGAGACGTCGCGGTCCGGGCACGTCGTACACGTGCGGCCTGAGCAGGTCGTCGAGATCGCGCTCGACGGGGTGCAGCAGTCGAGCCGCTACCCCGCGGGGATGGCCCTGCGCTTCGCGCGGGTGGTGCGCTACCGCGACGACAAGCCGGCCGCTGAGGCCGACACGGTGGCGACGGTGCGGGAGCTGTTCGGTCGCTGACTGGCCAGCTGTCGCCCACAGGGGGCGCTGCGTCGGGGGTTTCCACAGTCGGGCTCGTGGTGGGTCGTCGGTGTCGGGGTCCGCTGGTTCCCTGTCGCCATGGCGATCTCGGCGCTTCCTCTCCCCACACCCCACGACCTGGTGGTCGACGCGGCTGCCCTCCTCGGTGGCCTTCTCGGCATCGACTGGGTCGACACGCCCGACCACGAGCTGGTGTCGCTCGTCGAGGAGCTGCAACGGCTCCGCTCCCGCATCCGCGCCTTGGAGGCGCCGCTGCTCGCGGAGATCGACGGCCGCGACATCGCGCGTCGGCGGCTCGGCTGGGGGTCGACCGTCGACTGGTACACCCATCTGGCCGGCGTACGGCGGGGGCAGGGCAAACAGATCGTCGACCACGCGCGCGAGCTCGTCGCCGAGCATCCCGCCACGCTCGAGGACCTCGGCTCGGGCTCCATCAGTCCGGAACAGGCCGACGTGGTGCTCGATGCTGTCGACCGCCTGCCGGGCGACGAGGAGATCCGTGACCAAGCCGAGCGAGCCCTGCTCTCCGAGGCCACCCGACTCACCGCCACGGAACTGGCCCGCCATGCCCGCGGCGTGATCGAGATCGTCGACCCCGAGAGCACGGTGCGGGCACGCGAGGCCCAGCTCGACCGCGAGGACCGGGTGGCGCACCAGCGCAGGTTCCTGTCGATCACCGACGACGGTGCCGGTGGCATCCGGGTCAAGGGCCGCGGATCGGTGGAGGACGGGGCGGTGCTGCGCGCGGCCCTGCTCCCGCTGACTGCACCGGTCCCCGAGACGGACACCACCACCTGCCGACAGCTGCCGGACGCCCGCGACTACGGCGTGCGCATGTGGGACGCGCTGGTGGCGCTGGCTCAGCATGGTCTCGACTCCGACCTGCCGCCCGAGTGCCACGGCGCGCGTCCGCGGGTCACGGTCACCACAGACCTTGAGACGCTGCGCGGCGAGCTGGCCAGCCGGGGGGTCACCGAGGACGGGCTCGAGCTCGCGCCGTCCGTCGTACGCCGGCTCGCATGCGACGCCGACGTCATCCCCATGACCCTCGGCACCGCGGGCGAGGTGCTCGACGTCGGACGCACCCATCGACTGGTGACCGCCGCGCTCTGGCGGGCCCTCGTGCAACGTGACCGCCACTGCGCGTTCCCGGGCTGCACGCGGCCGCCGGTGATGGGACACGCGCATCACGTGGTGCCGTGGTTCGAGGGTGGCGAGACGTCGCTGTCCAACCTGGTGCTCGTGTGCGGCCACCACCACCGAACGATCCACCAGACGCCGTGGCAGGTTCGGATCAACAGCGACGACGGGCTGCCGGAGTTCCTCCCGCCGCACCACCACGGTCATCCGCCCGACTGGATGCGCAGCCGACCACGGCTCGAGTAGGGGCCGGCGGTCCGGTGCGCGACGGCTGACTTTGAGCAACATGTCACAGATGTGCAACTGGGAGTTGCACATCTTCTATCGTGTGTCGCATGAGCACGACACGGGCTCCCGAGACCGACGGTCGCCGCCGGGCAGCCGCCATCCGCAGGCGTGCCCGCGAGGCCGACATCATCGCCGCGACGCGGACCCTGTTCGACGAGCGCGGCGTGCGCGATGCCCAGATCGAGGACATCGCGCGAGCGGTCGGCATCAACCGCGCGATCGTCTATCGACACTTCACCGGCAAGGAGGAGCTCTTCGCCCTGACCTTGGTCGGATACCTCGACGAGCTCCGTGAGGCGATCGTGCTCGTGGACGAGGCGGCGCCCACGCCGACCGAGAGGTTGCAGGCGATCGTCGGCGCGTTCGTCGACTACGGGTTGGCGCACCCCGCGTTCGTCGACTGCGCCCAGGCACTGATGCGCCGGCCCGGCCCCGAGCTGCTCGACGAGATCTCGGAGAGCGCGCTCTTCCGCCTCGGGCGAGGGATCTCGTCGTGCCTGGTCGTGCTGTCCAACGCGATCGAGGCCGGCGTGGAGTCGGGCGACTTCACGATCGCCAGCGATGACGCCACGGTGCTGGCGAACATCCTCTACGCGATGGGGCTCGGCGCCTTGCAGCTCGCCCGCGTCGGCATCCTGGTGAAGGAGGCTGCCCCGGGAATCCCCACCGTCGGGGTGATCTCGTCAGAGCAGGTCCGCAGCCATCTCGTCGCGTCGGCGCTCGGCCTCGTCACCCGTTGAACGGCGTCGCCCCCGCGCAGCCGAGGCTGGCGCGAGGGCGACGAGGTTGGATCAGGGACGCTCGAGGATCGCGGTGACGCCCTGGCCGCCCGCTGCGCAGACCGAGATCACGCCACGGCCCGACCCCTTCTCCGCCAGGAGCTTGGCGAGCACGTTCACGATCCGGCCGCCGGTCGCCGCGAACGGGTGGCCAGCGGCGAGCGACGAACCGTTGACGTTGAGCTTGGTGCGGTCGATCGAGCCCAGCGGTGCGTCGAGACCGAGGCGCTCCTTGCAGAACACCGGGTCCTCCCACGCCTTGAGGGTGGAGAGCACCTGGGACGCGAACGCCTCGTGGATCTCGTAGAAGTCGAAGTCCTGCAGCGTGAGCCCCTCGCGGGCCAGCATCCGCGCCATCGCGTAGGCCGGCGCCATCAACAGCCCCTCCCCGCCGTGGACGTAGTCGACCGCGGCGGTCTCGTAAGCGGTCAGGTACGCCAGCACCGGAAGGCCCCGCTCCTCGGCCCACTCCTCGGAGGCCAGCAGCACCACCGAGGCGCCGTCGGTCAGCGGGGTGGAGTTGCCGGCGGTCATGGTCGCGGCCTCACCCTTGCCGAAGGCCGGCTTGAGCTTGCCGAGCTTCTCGACCGAGGAGTCCGGGCGCAGGTTGTTGTCGCGCTCGACACCGCGGAACGGCGTCACCTGGTCGTCGAGGAAGCCGGCCTCGTACGCCTTGGCCAGGTTCTGGTGCGACGTGGCGGCGAGCAGGTCCTGCTCCTCGCGGCCGACCTGCCACTCCAGCGCAGTCAGAGCGGCGTGCTCGCCCATCGACAGCCGCGTGCGCGGCTCACCGTTCTGCGGGATCTCCAGGCCGATGTCGCCGGGCCGGATGGCCGCGAGCGCGGCGAGGCGCGACTTGGTGTCACGCGCGGCGTTGACCTTCATGAGCTTCTTGCGCAGCTTGTCGCTGATCGCGACCGGGGCGTCCGACGTGGTGTCGGTGCCGCCTGCGATGCCGACCTCGATCTGACCGAGGGCGATCTTGTTCGCGACCTGAATGGCCGCCTGCAGGCCGGTGCCGCACGCTTGCTGGATGTCGGTGGCGGGCGTCTCGGGCGACAGCTTGGAGCCGAGGACCGACTCACGGGTCAGGTTGAAGTCGCGGGCGTGCTTGAGCACGGCCCCGGCGACGACCTCACCGAGACGCTCCCCCTCCAGCCCGAAGCGCGTGACCAGGCCGTCGATCGCGGCGGTCAGCATGTCCTGGTTGGAGACACCGGCGTAGACGGTGTTCGAGCGGGCAAAGGGGATCCGGTTGCCGCCGATGACGGCGACGCGACGAGTACGTTCGTTCATGGAGCACATCCTGGCCCGCCGCTCGCGGTCAGAGAAGGCAATGAGGGGCAGGTCACGAAATGTGGACTCCGAGTTACACCTGCAGTTACATGTTCCAAAGCACCCACGACTCCACGGAGGACAGCACCCCATGAGCGACCGCTACCAGGGCTTCACGCAGACCCCCATCGGCAAGCTGCTGGTCAAGAACCTCAGCCTGCCCGCTCCGATGAAGCTGGAGCGGTACGTCGACGGCGCACCCCTGGTCGACGGCACCGTCCTCGTCGGTGGCCGCGGCCGCCTCGCCGAGTCCCTCCCTGGCCTGCTCGACACCCTCGGCATCGCCTCCGCCGAGGCGGCCGGGGACGGCGAGCGGTTCAAGGGCCTCGTCTTCGACGCGACCGGGATCACGACGAGCGCCGACCTCGTGGCACTGCGCGACTTCTTCACCCCCGTCATGCGCAGCCTGGAGTCGTGCCCCCGCGTCGTCGTGCTCGGCACTCCCCCTGAGCTCCTCGAGGGCCCCGAGCGGGTCGCCCAGCGCGCGCTCGAGGGCTTCACCCGCAGCCTCGGCAAGGAGATCGGCCGCGGCGGCACCGTGCAGCTGGTCTACGTGGCCGAGGGCGCCGAGGGCGCGGCCACCAGCACCCTGGGCTTCCTGCTCTCCCCCAAGTCCGCCTACGTCTCCGGCCAGGTCGTCCGCATCGGCGCCCACGGGACCACGGACGCGCCCGAGGTCACCGACTGGACCCGCCCCCTGACCGGCAAGGTCGCCCTGGTCACCGGCGCCAGCCGTGGCATCGGCGAGCAGATCGCCCGCGTGCTCCACCGCGACGGCGCGACCGTCGTCGGCGTCGACGTGCCCCAGGCCGCGAGCGAGCTGCAGTCGCTCATGAAGGAGCTCGACGGTGACTGGCTGACCCTCGACATCACCGGCAAGGACGCCCCGCAGCGGATCGCCCACCACCTCAAGGAGAAGCACGGCGGGGTCGACGTCGTCGTCCACAACGCCGGCATCACCCGGGACAAGAAGCTCGCCAACATGGACGAGCCCCGCTGGGAGTCCGTGATCGCCGTCAACCTGACCGCACCCGAGCTGATCACCCGCGAGCTGATCGACCAGGGCGTCGTCAACAAGGGCGGCTCGATCGTCGGCGTCGCGAGCATCGCAGGCATCGCCGGCAACGTCGGCCAGACCAACTACGCCGCCTCCAAGGCCGGCGTCATCGGCTTCGTCGACTCACTGGCCGACGAGCTGACGGACGGCATCACCATCAACGCCGTCGCGCCCGGCTTCATCATCACGCAGATGACCGCCGCCGTGCCGTTCGCCACCCGCGAGGTCGGCCAGCGCCTCAACGCCATGTCGCAGGGCGGCCTGCCGGTCGACGTCGCCGAGACGATCGCCTGGTACGCCAACCCCGCGTCCACCGCAGTCAACGGCAACGTCGTGCGTGTCTGCGGCCAGATGATGCTGGGGGCCTGACATGGACGGCCTCCCGGTCCTGGTCAAGGCGGCGCTCCCGTCCATCCCGGTCGTCAACCTCCTGCCGGGCATCCGCAAGAGCGGCACAGACCTGCCCGACCTGTCGCTGACGCGTCACGACGTCCCGGTCGACGTCGCCCACGCCGCGGCGTACGCCGCCCTGTGCGGCTTCCCCCGCAAGGACACGCTTCCGCTGACCTACCCGCACCTGCTGGCGTTCGGGCTGCACATGGAGATCATGACCGACACGGCGTTCCCGTTCCCCGCGATCGGGACCGTCCACCTCGAGAACTCCATCACCCAGCACCGGCCCATCGCCGTCACCGAGCAGCTCCAGGTCACCGCCCACGTCGAGCACCTCCGCCCCCACACCAAGGGCCGGGTCTTCGACATGGTCACGACCATCCACTCGCGCGGCGAGCTGGTCTGGGAGGAGACCTCGACGTTCCTGCGTCGCGGCAAGGGCGACGACGACGCTTCCCCCGGTACGACGTTCCCCGAGGCCGCGCCGACCGGAACCGTCTGGCAGCTGCCTGCCGACCTGGGCCGGCGCTACGCCGCGGTGTCGGGCGACCACAACCCGATCCACCTCTACCTGCTCACGGCGAAGGCGCTGGGCTTCCCCCGCCAGATCGCGCACGGCATGTGGAGCAAGGCTCGGTGCGTCGGCGCCCTCGAGAACCGGCTGCCCAACGCGGTCCGCGTGGAGGTCGCGTTCAAGAAGCCGATTCTGCTGCCCGGCTCCGTGGCGTTCGGCTCGAAGCCGACCAACGACGGCTTCGCGTTCTCCCTGAGCAGCCCCCGGAGCGGCGCCCCGCACCTCGCGGGGGTCACCACCGCGCTCTGAGGCCCCTCACTCAGGAGCCGCCTCGCAGCTCCCGACGAACGGTCTGGGTGTCGGCGAGGTACCGCACACGAAACGCGGAGCTGTCGAGCTCGGCGCGTAGCTGTTGGCTCAGCCGCAGCCCGCGCCGGTCATGCTCCACGTGCCAGGCAACGCCCATGGGGGTCTCGAAGGAGTCGGTGTACTCGTCGACCCACGCCCTGATGCTGTCCCGCAGCTCGCGCGAGATGGGCAGGGTGTTCTCGAGCTCGTCGTCGAAGAGGTCCTCGAACGGCGAGCCCGGATAGTCCCACGCCAGGTCGGGCCACAGCCCGACGCCGGAGACGTCGTCGACGAACATGCGGATCGTCATCGGCTTGGCCGGCTTCGGAGGCGGCGGGTACGGCGTGGTCGACCCTCCCCCGGAGTAGTGCCGCTCGCCAGCCCGGTCGACGACGAACCAGCCGTAGCGCGACGGCTCACCCTGAGGCGTCTCGGACGAGGTAGGCACGGGCCGATCGTGGCACCCCCCAACCCCTCGCACCACGTCTTTGTGTCTCAGGCAGACAGACCAGGCCCGGCGGTCTTGTCCCGGCGCGGCCGGATCAGACCCTCCTGCGCCACGGTCGCGACCAAGGTCCCGTCCTGCTGGAAGACCCGACCGAGCGAGAGCCCGCGGCCTCCGCTGGCTGACGGCGACCACTGGTCGTAGAGCCACCACTCGTCGGCCCGGAACGGTCGGTGGAACCAGATCGTGTGGTCGAGCGAGGCCATCTGTGTCGTCGCCGGGTTGGCGTCGTGCGCCGTGAGGGACACACCGAGCAGACTGACGTCGCTGGCGTAGGTGAACAGCGCCAGGTGCTCGAGGGGGTCGTCGCCCATCTCGCCGTTGATCCGGATCCACATCCGCGCCTGCGCCGGGTGGTCGGGGTCCTTCGGCAGACCGGTGCGCGAGTTGCCGAGGTAGCGCACGTCGAGCGCGGCCCACTCCTTGCCGAGCGCGTCGGCCTCCTCGTTGCCGCGGGCCCGCATCAGGTCGACCAGGTCGAAGCCCTCCTCGGGCGTCCCGACGGCGGGCATGGCGTCCTGGTGGGAGTAGCCCTCCTCGGGCCGCTGGAAGTTGAGGGTCTGGTAGTAGATCGGCCGGCCGTGCTGCCGCGCCACCACCCGCCGCGTGTTGAACGACCGCCCGTCCCGGATCCGCTCGACGTCGTAGATGATCGGAACCTGGTAGTCACCGGGCAGCAGGAAGTACGAGTGCAGCGAGTGCAGCGCATAGTCGGGCTCGACGGTCCGCGCCCCGGCGATCATCGCCTGCGCCGCCACCTGACCGCCGTACACGCGCGCCCGCGCGGAGTCCGGCTGGGACCCGCGGAAGAGGTCCTTGTCGATGGTCTCGAGGTCGAGCAGGCCGACCAGCTCCTGGGCTGCTGACGAGGTCACGGGCTTCCTTCCGACGGGGTACGGCGGCGCAGCAGCGCCTCCTGCGCGACGGTCGCCACCAGCGTCCCGTCCTGGGTGTAGACCTTGGCGAGCACCAGCCCGCGGCCCCCGGACGCCGACGGGGAGACCTGGTCGTAGAGCCACCACTCGTCGGCCCGGAACGGCCGGTGGAACCAGATCGAGTGGTCGAGTGACGCGATCAGCATCTCGGGTCCGCCCATCCGGACGCCGTGCGGCGCCAGCGCCGCGCCCATGAGCGTCATGTCGGAGAGGTAGGTGAACGCCGCGACGTGCCAGAACGGGTCGTCGGGCAGCTTCGAGGAGACCCGCAGCCAGAAGCGCTGGCGCGCGGTGGCCGCGTCCTCGGGGGGCAGCAGGCCGTCCGCGGAGTTGCCGACGTAGCGGAAGTCGACGACGTCCCACTCGGAGTCCATCGCCGAGTCGCGGTCGGGGTCGAGCGCCCGGCTCGCCGCGCGGGCGTCGATCGCGTCCTCCGGCGAGATCGCCTCGGGCATCGGCTCCGCGTGGTCGAAGCCCTCCTCCGCCCGCTGGAAGTTGGCCGTCATCGCGTAGATCGGTCGCCCGTGCTGGCGCGCCACCACACGCCGGGTCGCGAAGGACCGCCCGTCCCGCAGGTTGTCGACGTCGAAGACGGTCGGCGCCTCGGTGTCGCCGGGCTGGAGGAAGTAGGAGTGCAGCGAGTGCACGACGTACGCCGGGTCGACGGTGCGGCTGGCGGCGACCAGCGCCTGCGCGGCCGCCTGCCCTCCGAACACGCGCGGCAGCACCGACGGCATCTGCTGTCCGCGGAACAGGTCGAGGTCGAGCTGCTCGACGTCGAGGAGCTGCACGAGCTCCTCGGCGTTACGCGGCACTAGGGGGCGCCCGGTTGGTCGTCGGGACCCTCGAGCCCGGCGAGGAACTGCTCGAACTGCTGCCCGATCTCTTCACCCGTCGGCAGTGGCTCGTCTGCGGCGAGCAGGCTGTTGCCGGACTCCTCGGCCAGCTCGAACGAGTCGTACTGCCGCTCGAGCGCGTCGACGACCTCGGCGACCTCCTCGTTGGCCGACAGGTAGCGCGCGATCTCGTCCTCGCGCTCGTCGGCCTCGCTGCGTACGTCGGACAGGTCGAGCGTGAGCCGACCGGCCCGCTCGACGTTCTCGAGCAGCGCGAGCGCGGCCCGCGGATAGTCCATCTGTGCGAGGTAGTGCGGGATGTGCGCGACGAAGCCGAGGGCGTCGTGGTCCCACTCCCCCAGCCGCACCTCGAGCAGGGACTGCGCGCTGCTCGGGATCCGCAGCTCGCCGCGCCACGGGCTCTCGCCGGTCAGCAGCTCAGGGCGGCTGGCGTGGTGGGTGATCGCGACCGGACGCGTGTGCGGCACCGCCATCGGCACCGAGCCCATGCTCACCACGCGGGTGACGCCGAAGCGCTCGACGACCGCGCGCACGGCCCGGGCGAAGGCCTCCCAGCGGTTGTCCGGCTCCGGCCCCTGCAGGAGCAGGTAGGGCGTGCCGCCGGAGTCGTGGAGCAGGCGTACGACGAGCCGCGGCGCGTCGTAGGCCTCGTAGTGGTCACGCACGAACGACATCGCCGGCCGACGGGCGCGGTAGTCGTGGAACTGGTCGACGTCGAAGGTCGCCACGACCGGCCCGGCGCCCTTGCCCTCACGGCCCTCGGTCAGCTGCACGAGGAACCGGCTCGCGATCGCCGCGGCGTTCCCGGCGTCGAGGAACCCGTCGAGGACCGCGACCATGGTCAGGTCCGACGTCTCGTCGAGCTCGGGGACATCGTCGACGATGTGGACGAGTCGGGGTTCGGGGGTCACGGGGGAACGATATGCCCACCCCGGTCGCGTCGTACGGCGGACCGTGCTCGGCGTGACACCACCCACACCGGCGCCCCGGCCACTATCGGCACACCGCCAGCCCACTACTAGCCAGCTGTCACCCCGCCGGGGAGGCGCTGGGCGAGCCGGTCGGCGTCGGGGTCGGCGTGGGACTCGGGCTGGGGGTGGGCTCGAGAAACTCCGGGTCGAAGGTCGCGATCAGCAGCCGGGCGCCCTTGCGCGCCAACTGCCGGGAGTTGAGCCCGATCGCCATCTGCATCCGCTTGCCGGGGTCGGAGCCGGGCACGTTGACGTAGTCGAGCAGCGACCACAGCGCGGACTCGCCGTAGGTGGCCGCGACGTACTCGCACGCCCACCAGGCGAGGCCGTAGTTGGCGGCGGAGCCGGCGTCGTTGAACGTCGAGTCCTCGGGCAGGGCGTCGACGCCGGCCTCGGCCAGGTCGATCGCGGCCTGGTCGACGCGCCGGTCCTCGGGCGCCATCGGGCGGACCGAGACGTACTCGGCGAGCCCCTCGCTCAGCCACACCGGGGCATGCGTGTCGTGGCCGGCCATGGCGACGTGGGTGAGCTCGTGGCGCACCAGGCGGTCGCGCTCCGGGCCGGCCCGGCCCAGCATCCGCGGGTTGAGCACGAACCTCGTCGAGGCGAGCTCCTCGCTGCCCGGACCCGCCGGCACCGGGAAGCTGACGCCGTCGAGGGTCTCGGGATCACCGCCGGGCAGGTCGTCGACGGTGCCGAGGAACTCCGGGTCGGACAGCGCGTAGACCACCACCGAGGCGTCCCACGGGTACGGCACCAGCGCCCTGACGTCGGAGACCCCACGCTCCACCGACGACACCAGCCGCTCCGACGCCCCGAGGCTCCCCTCGTCGAAGATCCCCAGCACCCCTACGCCCTCGCGCACCTCGATCCGTCCGAGGTCCCAGGGCTGGGGCTGCACGTCGTTGCGCTCCTCCCACTCCGCATCGGTCACGGAGCTCAGCACGAAACGCTCCGGGTCGCGCCGCGACGGGGAGAACCGGTAGCGGTCGGGGGCGTGCACCGGGACGGCGTCGTAGCCCTCGAGCTGGAGCCCCAGGTCGACGGCGACCCAGTAGTCGTCGCCCTGGCGCAGCAGGCTCCCCCGGTCGACCTCGTAGGTGAGCTCCCCCAGCGGCAGCTGGCTCAGGCTGTCGAGGTAGTCGAGCTGCTGCGCGACGAAGTCGGGGTTGCCCTTCGCGATCCCGGCGCGGAAGGCGACCGCGTCGCCCTCGAGCAGGGCGGCGGCGCGTCGGTCCAGGAGTCGCCGGAACGCCTGGAGCAGGTCGGGCGGTACGGCGGCAGTGGACGGCAGCGCCGAGGAGGCGCCGTCGTCGGGCGGTGGGGGGTCGTTGGTGAGCGGCTCGGAGCACCCGGCGAGCGCCAGGCAGCACACGATCCCGAGAGCGAGACTCTTGATGGCTGAGCGTTCCTCCCCAGGACGCTCAGCCGCGATGGTCGACATCGACCACGGCTCTGCCCTCGGTGAGGGCCGTCATGTCTTCGACGATCCCGCGGGCCAGCGACTGCGCGTCGAGGCCGACCCGCTCGAGGATCGCGGCCCGCTTGGCGTGGCCGAGGAACTCCTGCGGGATCCCGTGCAGGCGGTAAGGCGTGGTGACCCCGGCGTCGTTGAGCGCCTGCAGGAGCACCGCCCCGCAGCCGCCGATCCGGCCGTTGTCCTCCACGCTCACGACCAGCCGGTGCTGTCCGGCCAGCTCGACGATCGCGGGATCGACCGGCTTGACCCAGCGCGGGTCGACGACGGTGACGCCGATCCCCTGCGCGTCGAGGCGTTCGGCCACGTCGACCGCCACGGTCGCCATCGAGCCCACGGCCACGACGAGCACGTCCAGCGGACCGCGTCGGACCAGGACGTCGGCACCGCCGGCCTTGGTGTGGGTCGGGATGTCGGTGGGCGGCGGGCCCTTGGGGAACCGGACCACGGTCGGTGCGTCGCTGACCTCGACGGCCTCGTTGAGCAGCTCACGCAGGCGGGTCGCGTCGCGCGGCGCGGCCAGCCGGAGCCCAGGCACGACCTGGAGGATCGACATGTCCCACATGCCGTTGTGGCTGGCGCCGTCGTCACCGGTGACGCCGGCCCGGTCGAGCACGAACGTGACGCCGCACTTGTGCAGTGCGACGTCCATCAGGACCTGGTCGAAGGCACGGTTGAGGAAGGTCGCGTAGATCGCGACCACCGGGTGCAGACCGCCGATCGCGAGGCCGGCCGCCGACGTCGCGGCGTGCTGCTCGGCGATCCCGACGTCGAAGGTGCGCTCGGGGAACCGCGCCTGGAAGGCGTCGAGGCCCACCGGGTGCATCATCGCCGCCGTCATCGCGACGACGTCCTTGCGGCGGGCGCCGATCTGGAGCATCTCGTCGGAGAAGACGTCGGTCCAGATCTGGCCGCGGACCTTCTCCTCGCCGGTCTCGATGTCGAACGGCTGGGGCGAGTGGAACTGGTCGGCCTCGTGCCGCTCTGCCGCGTCGTAGCCGAACCCCTTGTGGGTGAGCGCGTGGACGATCACCGGACCTCCGAAGCGCTTGGCCTGCGCCAGCGCGTGCTCCATGGCCTGGAGGTCGTGGCCGTCGACCGGACCGACGTACTTGAGCCCGAGGTCCTCGAAGAGACCCTGGGGCGCCAGCGCGTCCTTGAGGCCCTTCTTGACCGCGTGGAGGGCGTCGTACGCCGCGGGGCCGACGCCGGGGACCGCGTTGAGGCGCCGCTTCACCTGGTCGAGCACCTGCTCGTAGCGCGGGTTGGTCCGCAGCGCGGTGAGCGCGGTCGCGAGGCCGCCGATGGTGGGTGTGTAGGAGCGGCCGTTGTCGTTGACCACGATCACCAGGCGGGAGTCGCGGGCGATCGCGATGTTGTTGAGGGCCTCCCAGGCCATGCCGCCGGTGAGGGCGCCGTCGCCGATCACGGCGACCGTGTGGCGGTCCTCGCCACGGATGGCGTAGGCCTTGGCGATGCCGTCGGCGTAGCTCAGCGCGGTGGACGCGTGGGAGTTCTCGACGATGTCGTGGGGAGACTCGGTCTGGCTCGGGTAGCCGCTGAGGCCGCCCTCGGTGCGCAGCCCGGAGAAGTCCTCGGCGCGCCCGGTGAGCATCTTGTGGACGTAGGCCTGGTGGCCGGTGTCGAAGACCACCCGGTCGCGCGGCGAGTCGAAGACACGGTGGATCGCGAGCGTGAGCTCGACGACGCCCAGGTTGGGGCCGAGGTGGCCGCCGACCCGCGAGCACGACCGGACGAGCAGGTCACGGATCTCCGCGGCCAGCGTCGTCAGCTGGTCGTCGGACAGGCCACGCAGGTCGCGCGGCCCGGCGATCGACTCGAGGACACTCATGTCGGCGAGTTTACGGGTTGCGGGTCCGGTCACCGATCCAGCACGGCCACGGCCGGCTCGTGGAGGCTCCCCATCCACACGCGGCCGTCGTGCTCGCGCACTCCGGTGACCATGTGGTACGCCGCGCCGTGGTCGGCGGGCCGCACGTCGATGTCGTGCACGAGCACGCCGGTCTCGTCGTAGGCCTGGACCCGGACGGTCTGCTTGGGCTTGGGCTGCAGCCGCTCGGGGATCTTGGTCACCAGCTTGCGCAACGGCATCGGACCGGTCTGCAGCCGTTCCACCAGCGGGTCGATCGGGCTGGCGATGGTGATCCAGATCAAGCCGTCGGTGCCGCGCGCGATGTTGTCGGGATAGCCGGGCAGGCCCTGGCAGAGCAGGTCACGCATCCCGGCGCGGTTGCCGGTGAGCCAGCGGCGTACGACGGTCCGCGCGCCGGTCTCGGCAACGCAGACGAAGTCCTCGGCGGCCGACAGCGCGACGCCGTTGGCGAAGGCCAGCCCGTCGAGGACCACCTCGATGGTGCCGTCGGTCGAGAGCTTCATCAGCCGACCGGTGCGGGTGTTCTGGACGAAGTCGTCCTTCCACTGGTCGATGCCGTACTTCGTGGAGGAGTCGGAGAACCACACGGTGCCGTCGGAGGCCACGGCCGCGTTGTTGCAGAAGACCATCTTGGTGCCGTTGACGCTGTCGGTGACCGCCTCGACGGCTCCGCTGGCGGTGTCGACCCGCAGCAGGCCGCGGCGGGCGTCGCAGACCAGCAGCCGGCCGTCGACGTCGAGCTCGATGCCGAGGGGCCGTCCACCGGTGTCGGCGACCCGGTCGACCTTGCGGCCGTCGTGGCTGACCCGGAAGATCGCGCCGTCCTCGGTGCCGGTGAAGACCGCACCTTCGTCGGGACCGCTGGTCGCCACCACCACGTCCTCGGCGCCGGAGCCGGGCACGGGGATCACTGAGAAGGTCATGCGCACACCCTCGCGTACAACGGCGAGACAAGGAAGTTCGCCAGCACCAGGCGCGCCGAGACCGTCAGGTCGAGCCCGACCGCGACCTCGGGGTCCACGAAGACCATCTGCCGCCCTTCGTGGCACTCGACCTCGGTGACGTCGGTGCCGGCCACGAAGAGCTGGAACGCGTCGGTCTCCCCGCACGCCTCGCTGAAGAACTGGAACTCGCCGTACAGCTCGAGGGTGCCGAGCGCGAGCCGGACCCCTGTCTCCTCGGCCAGCTCGCGGTAGGCGGTCTGCTCGTAGCTCTCGCCGGCCTCGCGGTGCCCGCCGGGAAAGCCCCACTTCTCAGGGTCGATCCGCGGGTGACCGTCGCGCTCCTGGAGCAGGACCCAGCCACGACGGTCGACCAGGGCGACGCTCGCGAAGTGATGCATCCGGTGAGGCTAGCTGTTCCTCTTCATGAGGTTGTTCACAGCAGATCGAACAGCGTGGACTCGTATCCGAGGACACCGAGGCGAGTGCCGATGCCCGCCGAATCCGGTTACGACTTGTCGGCGACATCCTGCCGCTGGAGCCATTCGAGAATCAGGCGAGTGGCCGCTTCCGGCAGCTCCTGCTGGATCCAGTGGCCACAGTTCAGCTCCACGACCTCGACGCGCGGTACGAACGCCTCAAGGTTCGGCGCCCTCATGACCGTGTCACGTGCGCCGTAGATCATCAGCGCCTGCTGGCGGACAATCGGGTCGACATCTTCCATCAGCTCCCAGTTGCGGTCCACGTTGCGGTACCAGTTCACGCTGGGAGTGAAGCCCGACGCCTCGAACGCGTCAACGAACACCGCCAGCTCGCCGTCGCTCATCACAGGGTCGCCGCGTGGAGTCTCGGCGTGTGCGAGGTTGATCAGCGGCATGCCCGGCTCCGGCTCGGCCGCGGGCTCGTTCTTGCGGTAGAGGTTGCACAGGAACTGGCGCGCGTTCGCGTCGAACACGGCGTCGGCCACCCCGGGCTGGCGGTTGAAGTGGACGAAGTAGGAGTCGCTGCCGACGATCGCCTCGATGAACGCGAGGGGTGGCACCTCACCGCGCTCCATGTACGGCACGCTGAGCGCGATCACCTTGTTCACCCGGGTGGGATGCAGCACGGCTGCGCTCCACACCACGTTTGCGCCCCAGTCGTGGCCCACGAACGTGGCGTCCTCGTATCCGAAGTGATCCAGGAGGCCGACGAGGTCGCCGCAGAGATGCGAGATGTCGTAGTCGGAGACCTCGGCGGGGCGGGACGACTTGCCGTAGCCGCGCTGGTTGGGGGCGATGACGTGGTAGCCGGCGTCGGCGAGCGCACCCATCTGATGGCGCCACGAGAAGGCCAGCTCCGGCCAGCCGTGGCAGAGGATGATGGGATTGCCGACGTTCTCCTGCCCGGCCTCGAAGACTTCGAGCTCAATGCCGTTGACGGCGATCATGCTCGGTTGGGCAAAGTCGATGGTGTCTGACACTGCGTTGTCCTTTCAGTGACGTGCCGATGCGCGCGGTGTGGCGGTCGGTCGATGTGACCGTAGAAGCCATCGCGGACAGGAACTGTCCGCGATACCGGGCAGACTGGGAACATGTCGGCTGACCCCACCGGGCGCGCGCTCACGCTGCTCTCGCTGCTCCAGACCCACCGGTTCTGGCGCTGTGCGGAGCTCGCCGAGCGCCTCGACGTGACCGAGCGGACGGTGCGCCGCGACTTGGACCGTCTCCGGGAGCTCGGCTATCCCGTCGCCGCCACCTCGGGCAGGTACGGGGGATATCGCCTGGAGTCCGGAGCGCACATGCCGCCGCTCATGGTCGACGATGACGAGGCCGTCGCGCTCGCGGTGGGGCTCCGCCTTGCGGCCGTCGCCGCCATCGACGGCATGGAGGAAACGTCGCTGCGCGCCCTCACCAAGATCGAGAGCCTGCTGCCACATCGACTTCGCAGGCGGGTGGCGGCACTGCACTCCAGCGTCACGTCCGTGCCGTCGCCCACCGGGCAGGACCTGGTCGACCCAGATCTGCTCAGCGCGCTTGCCGCGGCGTGCCGCGACCATGAATTAGCACGCTTCGACTACCGCCCCGGCGAGGGCATCGACACTCGACGCCTGGTCGAGCCGCATCGGCTCGTCACGGCCGGCCGCCGATGGTACCTCCTTGCGTGGGACCGGGACCGCGACGACTGGCGCACCTTCCGGCTCGACCGACTCGCGCGCCCCTGGGCGACTTCGGGTCGCTTCACGCCCCGCGAGATCCCCGGCGGCGACGCGGCAGCGTACGTCGCCCGCGCCATTGGCTCGATCCCCCGTGAGCGGGTCGCCACCCTCACCCTGGGCGCCGAGCTCGACGACCTCACTGACGTGCTCCGGTGGGTGGACCACGGGGTGGTCGAGACCACGACCGGGGCCACGGTGATCCAGATCCGTGGCGAGGACCATGGGCGGCTGGCCATGACGGTCGCCCGCATCGCTCTCACCACATCCGTGCGCGTGATCGAACCCGCCGACCTCGCGTACGCCGTCAAGCGCCTCGGCGCCCACCTCACACCAGCATCGACCATGACCGCGACGACATCAGTGGACAGATGACCGCGCCGGTGCCCGCACTGAGTCTCGGCACCGCCGCGAGATCGCAGCGCAACTCCATGCCGCTGGGGGCGCCTACGAGTGGATTGGCGAGCAGGTCGGCGTCACGGCGGAGGCAGTCGAGGGCCCTGTGAAGTACCGCCAGCGCCGCCGGCAGAGTCCCGACGTGTCAACAACGTCGTGAAGGAACGCACTTAGCCGTGCCAGGGTGGGCGCATGTCTCGGCTGCGCCTCGTCGCTCCCCTGCTCGCGTCGGTGCTGGTCGGCGGGTTGTCCGCCCCGGCGAGCGCCGACAGCGACGTCACCGGCTTCGCGCTCGGGAGCGCCTACAACCGGCTCGTGGAGAAGAACGCCCACGCACTGACGACCCTGACGGTCGCCGGCATCGGGATCACCCCCGACGGCGCGGGCGTGGCGGCGCCCAACCGCGACCTGCGCCGCCTGCTCGGGACCGCCGACGACCAGGGCCTGCGCGCCGAGCTGCTGCTGAGCAACTACAGCAACGCCCTCGAGGCCTTCGACCCGCGCGCTGCCAGTCGGATGCTGCGCAGCCCGGCCAAGACCGACCGGGTCGCGCGCCGGGTCGCCGGCTTCGTACGCCGCCAGGGCTGGGACGGCGTCAACGTCGACCTCGAGCGCGTCCGCCAGGCGGACGCCGACGGGCTGGTGCGCCTGCTGAGGCGGCTCCAGGAGCTGATGCCGCCGAAGAGGACGGTCTCGATCGACGTCAGCGCCTCGACCACCCTGAAGGCCTACCGGGCCCACGGCTACCGGCTGCGCGCCATCGGACGCGCCGCGGACGTCGTGGTGCTGATGGCCTACGACATGCACGGACCGACCTGGTCCGAGCCCGGGCCGATCGGGCCCCTGAAGTGGCAGCGCCAGGCGATCGCCGCGGCCCGCCAGGCGGTGCCCGCCGACCGGCTCGACCTCGGGGTGGCCGGCTACGGCTACAGCTGGCCACAGGAGGGCACCGGTCGCTCGCTCACCGTCGCCTCCGCCCGCCGGCTCGTGAGGACCGACGGCGCCCGCGCCGTGTGGCACGAGGCGTACGGCGAGTGGAGCGCGCGGCTCTCCAACGGCACCGTGCTCTGGTGGTCCGACGGCCGCTCGTGGGACCTGCGTGCGGAGCTGGCGGCACAGCGCGGGCTGCACGGCCTCGCGCTGTGGCGGCTCGGCTCGGCCGACACCCTGCCCTGAGGCTCCGAGGGCAGCTAGAGGCGGGCGACGTAGCGCCGGCCCCGCAGCGCCTCCTCGACCAGCCCGACCGCCCGGCGGATGCCGAGCAGCCGCGACTCCTCGAGCTGGAAGGTCTGGATCGCGGCGTCGATGACCTCGTCGGAGGCGACCTCGCGCAGGTCGGCCCGCGCCTCGCTCAGGCCGCGACGACAGGCCGCCTGGCCGGCCTCGACGTACAGCACCGCGAAGCGGGCGAGCACCACCACGTGGCGACGCAGCCCGGGGTAGCCGCGGTAGTCGGCCGGGCACAGGTCGAGCAGCCAGCTGGCCGCGGTCCGCTCCCAGTCGGGGGCGTCCGGCGGGCGCACCTGCGCGGGCCAACCGGGCGGAGCGACGCAGGGGGTCATCCCCTGAGGTTACTCGAACACCTGTTCGATCGCAGCTCGGGACTTCACGCGTGAGACGCTCAGCTCGCCGGAGCGTAGATCTCGACGTTGTCGAGCTCGACGCCGTCGTCCTCGAACTCCACGTCGGCCACGACGACACCAGCCTGGAGGTCTTCGACGGTGCCGGGCGCGTCAGAGTCGCTGCGCGACACCTCTCCCCCGTCCTCGACGTCCTCGACGTCCTCGAAGGTGATCTCGGTGTCGTCGGTGACCGTGCCGGTCACGTCGAACCCGGCGGCGGCGGCGATCACCAGCACGCCGGTGAGCGAGTCGAACGAGGTGATCGTGCCCAGGACGTCACCCTCGTCCTCGTCGCCCTCGCCGTCGTCGTCACTGTCGACCACGCAGTCGTCGACAGCCGCGTCGTCCTCGTCCTCGTCCGCCTCGCCGTCCTCGTCGGAGTCCTCGTCACCATCGGCGACGCCGTCGTCATCGGAGTCGGAGTCGTGCGAGCTCGCACCGTGCTCGTTCTCGTCCTCGTCGGCGACCGAGTCGTCGTCACTGTCGTCGTCGTCGGCCACGCAGGACTCGCTCGAGTCGTCCTCGTCCTCGTTGTCGAGGCCGTCGTGATCGGCGTCCTCATCCCCGTCCGTGGTTCCGTCGTCGTCGGTGTCGCGGTCACGGACCCGTGTGCCGCGCAGACCGTCCTTGACCTCGTCGCCGTCGTCGGCCCCGTCGTTGTCGGTGTCCTCGTCGCGGATCTGCGTCCGGAGTCGGTACTCCGCAAGGTTGGACAACCGGTCGTGGTCGAAGTCCTTGCGGGCATCGGCGGCACTGTGCGGGTTCATCCCGTGGACGCGCTCCCACCGGTTGGGGATGCCGTCCTGGTCCGAGTCGCGGCCGCCCGGCTCGGCAGCCACGGCACCGGAGAAAGCACTTGTGAGCAGGAAGGCGGCGGCTGTCGCGGCCGACAAGGTGATCGAGCGTGTCATCAGGGGACCGATCTGTTGGGGGGGGTGTAGCCGACTGTGTCGAGTTGATCAATCATGACGAGCCGACAGTAGCGAAGCGGCAACCCCCCTGGGGGGTTCATGAGGGGACTCTCATGTTGCGCTCGGCCGGGCTCACGACCCCCGACGAGCCTCAGGCGGTGATGAGGCTGAAACGGACCTCACGGTCGGGGTTGTCGACGTTGAGGTCGACCAGGCACACGCTCTGCCAGGTGCCGAGGGCGAGCCGGCCGCCGATCACCGGGACCGTCGCCGAGGGCGGGACGAACGCCGGCATCACGTGGGAGCGGCCGTGTCCGGGAGAGCCGTGCCGGTGCTGCCAACGGTCGTCGGCGGGCAGCAGGTCGCCGAGCGCGGCGAGCAGGTCGTCGTCGCTGCCGGCGCCGGTCTCGATGATCGCGATCCCGGCAGTGGCGTGGGGCACGAAGACGTTGAGCAGGCCGTCGCCGTGTCCCCGCACGAACGCCTCGCAGTCCCGGGTCAGGTCGAGGACGGTCTCCTCGCTGCCGGTGCGGTAGCTCCTGGTCTCGCTCAGCATCAGGCGACCGCCCCGCTCGACGGGTTGTCGATGCCGCCCGCGCACGATGCGTTGGGCTCGGGGGCCGTCTCGCCGGCGCCGAACCGCTCGATGAACAGCTCCAGCCGCGGGTCGTCCGCACCGGTGAGCTCGAGCTGACGGCCCCACACCGTGACGACCACCGGCGCCCGGAGGTCGTCGTACGGCGAGAGGATGCCGTTCTGCGGCAGGACCTCCTCGAGCTGGGCCACCGAGTCCTCGTCGAGCCCGGTCTCGTAGGTGATCCAGACCGTCCCGTGCTCGAGGTCGTGGACGACGTTCTCCTCGCGGACCGGCTCGTCGTAGACCCCGCAGTCGAGCCAGGAGCCGCTGTGCGGACCGCCGATGGCGGGCGACTGCGGGTAGTCCTGGTCCTCCTCGGTGTGGTCGGGCACGAGGTCGTCGAAGCTCTCGACCGCGTCGAGCGTGGGCTCGCCGGTACGCGGCTCGGCGTCGTCGCTGGAGACCAGGAGCGGCACGAGAACGGCTCCGGCGATGACCACCAGGGCGCCCAGCAGCCCGAGGACGAGCGCGAGCGTGTGTCCCTTCCGTGGCGGCGGACCAGCCTGCGGCACCCAGCCGGGAGGAGGCTCGGCCGGCGGCGGACCGGTCGGGAAGGGCGAGTAGGCCTGGTACGCCGGAGGCGGCCCCGGCGGCGGCGGACCGAGTGGGGGCGGGCCGGGCGGCGGGCCAACGGGCGGCGGGCCAGGCGGCGGAGGCTGCTCCGACATCAGCCCTCCAGCGCGCGCTCGATGCGCTCGACCTTGGCGGCGAGCTGACCGGTGTAGCCCGGGCGGATGTCGGCCTTCAGCACCAGACCGACCCGCGGGGACACCTCGGCGACGACCTCGACGGCGCGCTTCACGACGGCCATCACCTCGTCCCACTCCCCCTCGATGTTGGTGAACATCGCGTTGGTCTCATGGGGCAGCCCGGACTCGCGCACGACGCGCACCGCGGCCGCGACGGCCTCGGTGACGCTTCCGGTCTCGTCGGCCGACATGGGGCTGATGCTGAACGCCACGATCATGCCGCCACGGTAGCCAAGCGCCCGCAGCCTCGCTCAGCCGGCCAGCACGCCCTCGACGAGCGTGCGCAGGTGGCGGGCGCAGCCGTCACCACCGCTCCCGGGGTCGCGCTCGCTCCCGGACCGGTCGGCGTCGCGCCGGGCGCCGATGGCGCGGTGTGGGTCGTGAGCGGCGGCGACGGGTCCTCCCCCGGCACCCTCACGCGGATCCCCGCGCGGCGGTGACGAGCCCGACCTGACCACGGAGGTCGCGGGCGTTCCGCTGCGGGTGGTGGCGGCGTACGGCTCGGTCTGGGTGACCGCCTTCCGGGGCGAGACGCTGGTGCGCGTCGACCCGGACTCCGGAGAGGTGCTCGGCGAGACCGCGATCGGCGCCGGCCCCGAAGGCGTCGCGGCCGGCTTCGGCTCGATCTGGGTGGTTGCCCAGGACGCCGGGCCCCTCGTTGAGGTCGACCCGGAGACGGTACGCGTGCGGGACCGGGTCGAGATCGGCGTCGGAGCCCGGCTGGTGACGGTGGGCCGCACGGCGGTCTACGTCTCCCACTTCGCCGACGACGTCGTCCTCCGGCTCGACCCCCGCACCCGGGAGGTCACCCGCAGCGCCAAGATCTGCGACGGCCCCCAGGGGATGCAGGTCGTCGACGACCGGCTCTGGGTCTCCTGCACCTACGCCGACCAGGTGCTCGCCCTCGACGCCACCACCCTCGAGGTCGAGACGTCGGTGTCCGGCGCGACGTCGCCGGACGCGATGACGAGCACGCCCGACGGCCGGCTTCTGGTCGTCGCGGAGTCAGGACCGACCGTCGTGGCCATCGACCCGGCGACCGGCGAGGTCCTCTCGAGCACGGTCCTCGGCGCCGCGGCGCCCCTCTATGACCGCGCCAACCTGGGCGTCGCCGTGAGCGGCGGGCAGGTCTGGATCTCGTCGTTCGGCGAGGACCTCGTCCGCCACGTTCCGCTCAGCACCCGGTGACGCTGAGCGACCTATCCCCTGGTCACCCCGGCGGCTGAGCGCGGGTCAGTAGGTCGCGAGGCCGGTGCGGAACGCCTCGAAGGTGGCAGCGCTGGAGTCGATGCGCCAGTCAGCCTCCTTGAGGTGGGAGAACCAAGTGGAGCCCGCGACCTCGGGGTGTGCCTTCAGCGACGCGAACATGTCGGTGACCCACTGCACCTTGTCACCGCCGGCCTCGGGCGACCCGACCTCGCCGACGAAGAGCGGCTTGGTGGTGAAGCTGCGCAGCTCGGCGACACCGTCGTCGAACACGTCCCAGAAGGACTGCCACGGCGCGCCCGCTTGGACCCCGCCCCAGTTGTAGCCGTCGAGGGCGACCTGCTCGACCTGGCTGTCACCGGGGTAGAGCGAGCGCAGCGGGGTGCTGCCGTCGTAGGGGACGTTGGGCGACCAGGACCACGAGACGTTGGAGACCTTCTCGCGGGCGAAGACCGCCCGCACGTGGCGCCACGCCGGGGCGTAGTCGCTCGCCGTGTTGCCGTTGACACCCGCCGCCCAGGGGTACCAGCTGCCGTTCATCTCGTGGGCGAACCGCAGCGTGACCGGCTTGCCGTAGGCACGGATCTGACGCGCCCACGTCGTGACGTAGGCGTCATGGCTACCGGCCGTGATGGCGTCCAGCGAGTACGCCGGCTGGTCGACGCCGCGGGCTGGGTCCCAGGGCTCCCAGGTGATGACGGGCGTGGCGCCGAACGACGCGACAGCGGCGGCCTGGGTGCTCGGGAAGCCGGTGCCCGACGCCCACGCGACGTACCACATGACTTGCGTGGGGCGCCGGCCCAGCGCGTCGGAGAGCTGCTGCAGGGGCGCCATGGTTCCGGGCACGTCGGGCAGGCTCACGCCGAACGTCTGCTGCGGCGCCACGACCGGCGGCTTGCGCGGGGCCGACATGGCCGTCCCGGAGAAGACCGGGAGCAGGAGCAGCAGTACTGCTCCCACCAGGAAGAGCAGACGGCCCGAGATGCGCAACATGTCACCAGTCTGTGGCACCTCTGTGGATCCGGTGGCGCTTTGGAGAAAGCGCGACGCGGGCACCCCTCAGTCGAAGGGCGCCCGCGTCGGGAGGTGCTGATGCGGGGTCAGCCCTTGCGAAGGTTCCGCAGGACGTACTGCATGATCCCGCCGTTGCGGTAGTAGTTGGCCTCACCCGGGGTGTCGATGCGGACGACCGCGTCGAACTCGACGTCTCCCGCCTTGACCTTGACCGTCTTCGGCGTACGACCCTCGTTGAGCTCGGTGATCCCGGTGATCGAGAACTCCTCCTCGCCCGTGAGGCCCAGCGACTCCGCGCTCTGGCCCTCGGGGTACTGCAGCGGGATGACGCCCATGCCGATCAGGTTGGAGCGGTGGATCCGCTCGTAGGACTCGGCGATGACCGCCTTCACGCCCAGCAGCGACGTGCCCTTGGCCGCCCAGTCGCGCGACGAGCCCGAGCCGTACTCCTTGCCGGACAGCACCACCAGCGGGGTGCCGGCCGCGAGGTAGTTCTCGGACGCCTCGAAGACCGACGTCACCTCGCCGCCGTTGGTGAAGTCACGCGTGACGCCACCCTCGGTGCCCGGCGCCAGCTGGTTGCGCAGCCGGATGTTGGCGAACGTGCCGCGGATCATGACCTCGTGGTTGCCGCGGCGCGAGCCGTAGGAGTTGAAGTCGCGGTGCTCGACGCCGTGCTCGGCGAGGTACGTGCCGGCGGGCGAGTCCTTCTTGATCGCACCGGCCGGGCTGATGTGGTCGGTCGTGACCGAGTCGCCCAGCTTGAGCAGCACGCGCGCGCCCTCGATGTCCGAGACCGGCTCGGGCTCGTCGGGCATCCCGTCGAAGTAGGGAGGCTTCCGGACGTAGGTCGACTCCGGGTCCCAGGCGAAGGTCTTGCCCTCGGGGGTCGGCAGCGACTGCCACTGGGCGTCGCCGGCGAACACGTCGGCGTAGCCGTCGTCGAACATCTCGGAGGTGATCGCGCCGGCGATGACGTCCTCGACCTCCTTCGAGGTCGGCCAGATGTCCAACATGTAGACGTCGTTGCCGTCCTGGTCCTGGCCCAGCGGGTCGTTGAACAGGTCGACGTCCATGGAGCCGGCCAGCGCGTAGGCGACGACCAGCGGCGGGGACGCGAGGTAGTTCATCTTGATGTCCGGGTTGATCCGGCCCTCGAAGTTGCGGTTGCCCGACAGCACCGAGACGACCGCGAGGTCGTTGTCGTTGACGGCCTGGCTGACCTCGGGGATGAGCGGGCCGGAGTTGCCGATGCAGGTGGTGCAGCCGTAGCCGACGAGGTTGAAGCCGAGCTTGTCGAGGTACGGCGTGAGGCCGGACTTCTCGTAGTAGTCGGAGACCACCTTGGAGCCGGGCGCCAGCGTGGTCTTGACCCACGGCTTGCGCTCGAGGCCCTTCTCGACGGCCTTCTTGGCGAGCAGCGCCGCGCCGATCATCACCGACGGGTTGGAGGTGTTGGTGCACGACGTGATCGCCGCGATCGTCACCGCGCCGTGGTCGAGCTCGAACTCAGTGCCGTCGGCCAGGGTCACCTGGGCCGGGTTGCTCGGCCGCCCGGCGCCCGGCGCCGGGTGGGCGTGAGCGAGCTCGTTGGGCGCGGCCTCGCCGTGGCCGTTGGCCGGGGAGTCGGAGGCCGGGAAGGACTCGGCGACGGCCTCGTCGTACCCGTTCTCACTGTTCCCGTCACTGGCGGAGTCGTCGACGTAGTCGGCGAGCGCGGTGCGGAAGGACTCCTTGGCCTCGGACAGCGACACCCGGTCCTGGGGGCGCTTGGGCCCGGCCAGGGACGGCACGACGGTCGCGAGGTCGAGCTCGAGCTTCTCGCTGAAGCGCGGCTCGGCGTCGGGGTCGTGCCAGAGGCCCTGCTCCTTGGCGTAGGCCTCGACCAGCGCGAGCTGCTCCTCGGAGCGGCCGGTGAGCTTGAGGTACTTGGTGGTCTCCTCGTCGATCGGGAAGACCGCGATCGTGGAGCCGAACTCGGGGCTCATGTTGCCGATGGTCGCGCGGTTGGCGAGCGGCAGCACCGAGACGCCGGGGCCGTAGAACTCGACGAACTTGCCGACGACGCCGTGCTTGCGCAGCATCTCGGTGATCGTGAGCACCAGGTCGGTGGCGGTGGCGCCCTCGGGGAGGTCGCCGGAGAGCTTGAAGCCGACGACGCGCGGGATCAGCATGGAGACCGGCTGGCCGAGCATGGCCGCCTCGGCCTCGATGCCGCCGACGCCCCAGCCGACCACGCCGATGCCGTTGACCATCGTGGTGTGGGAGTCGGTGCCGACACAGGTGTCGGGGTAGGCCTGAAGAATGTTGCCGCGCTCGCCGTCCTTGATTTCACGGGTGAAGATCGTGCGGGCGAGGTGCTCGATGTTGACCTGGTGCACGATGCCGGTGCCCGGGGGGACGACCTTGAAGTCGTCGAAGGCGCCCTGGCCCCAGCGCAGGAACTGGTAGCGCTCGCGGTTGCGCTCGTACTCGATCTCGACGTTGCGCTCGAAGGCCTCCGGCGTGCCGAAGACGTCGGCGATGACGGAGTGGTCGATGACCATCTCGGCCGGCGCGAGCGGGTTGATCTTGGCCGGGTCGCCGCCCAGGTCGGCCATCGCCTCGCGCATGGTGGCGAGGTCGACGACGCAGGGGACGCCGGTGAAGTCCTGCATGATCACCCGGGCGGGGGTGAACTGGATCTCCTTGCTGGGGTCGGCGTCCGCGTCCCAGCCGGCGATCGCCAGGATGTCGTCGGCAGTGATGTCGGCGCCGTCCTCGGTGCGCAGGAGGTTCTCCAGCAGCACCTTGAGGGAGAACGGCAGGCTCGCGACCGCGTCCTCGGACAGGCCCTCCCCGGTCACGGCGTCGAGACGGAAGATCTCGTAGGACTTCCCGTCCACGTCCAGCGTGCTCTTGGCTCCGAAGCTGTCCTGGCTGGCCATCAAGCCGTCTCCCTCGTCGTTGAGTCGCGTCCTTGCTCCGGCCCATCTTGCCGCCGCGTTGGCGAACCGGGGTAGTAAGGCGTGCCTTACCTAGAGCGGCGTAACTGTCTTGACATCAAGATACATGACATCGAGCCATCGCTCAACCGGCGCGCTCCAGCAGCACGACACACTCGACGTGGTGCGTCATCGGGAACAGGTCGACGGGCCTGAGCGTGAGTGCGATCGCTTGCGACTGGCTGTACCCAACGGGCAAAATTGCCCTCTGACCTGCAGCGATGCCGCCCGTGAGGCCTGAGGTCGTGAGCACGCCGCTGCGGGAGTTTGCCAATCAAAGCGAGCCCATTCCGAGCCCTCCTATCAGCGGAAACCGACAGCCGCAACAACCGCAGTTCAGATCGCACCACGAGCGCAGGCCTCGAGGTACTGATCCATCACCGCCGCCGGGATCCGACCGCGGTCGGACACTACGATGTCGTGCGCGGATGCCCAGCGACGTACGGCGGCCGGGGTCGGCGGTGCGGGCGCGAGCGGCGGCGCCGCTTGGACTGCTCGTAGGGCGAGGTCGCCGACCATCTCCTCGGCCAGCCCGACGCGCGCAGCCCCCAGGAAGCGGTAGGTCCACTCCTGAGCGAGCTTGCGGGTCTCGCAGAAGACGATGGGCACGGTCGGGAACCGGATCTGGCACTCGGCGATCCCGTCGGCCACGACACTCGGCCGGACATGATCGAGCTTGAAGACCTCGGAGTAACGCTCCTCGACGACCACCGCTGCGCGCGGGATCGCAGCCAACTCGGTGAGCTGGAACTTCAGCTTTCCGGTCGTCAGCGAGGTCACGAGATCGGCCAGGGACTTGCGCTCGACCGTGGCCTGCAGCAGCCCGTCGACGATGAGTCCGTAGTCGCCGGCACTGAGCGGCTGGCGTCGGGTCGTCGCCTGCCGGTCGGCGAACGTGAACGGATAGCGCTCACGGATGTCGACAGCGATCTCCAGGTCGGCGACACCGCTGGCGCGGGCGCCCGGCAGGGCCACCGCTGGCCGCGCCTGCTTGGCGGTGCGGGCCGTCTGCCAAAAAATCATCTGCCGTCCGCGGGCATTGGTGATGATGATCTGGGAGCGGTTCTCACGGCCACGGTCGAGCACGAGGTCGATCGCGGCTCCTCGTCGTACGCATGACCGCACCGGCACCCGCTCGACGATCTCGGCGTCATCCGGCCACTCCTCGACCCGGTGGCAGTAGACCTTGCCGGTGCGCGGCCAGGTGTCCTTCGCCTTGAGGATGATCCCGTCCCCGAGCGGGATGCGGAGGAGGTAGGGCAGCGTTGATCCAGGTTCGGCGTTGCGGGCGATCACGAAGTCGTCGGGCATGGCTACAGCTCCCCCGCCGTAGCGAGACGATCGAGCGAGTTCTCCGCATCGGGCACCTCGAGCAGCAGCGCGCGATCCTTCTTCGCCGCGGCAACCATCGCCCGCAACCGCTGCCGGTCCTTCTTCGTGAGCTTTTCGTTCCTGAAGTCGCGGGCTGTGAGCAGCCCGGCGAGAATGACGAAGTCGCGCCGGTGCCGACCGAGACCGGGGTCGCCTGCGTTGCTGAGCGCTGCCGCCTTGCCGACCAGTGCGCCGACGAGGTTGGGACGACGTACCGATCCTTCGCGGCCAGCGACAGTCACCGCGACGGTCTCGCTGCGCAGCAGCGCCTGGGTCCCGCCGGCCGTCGGGAGGGTCGGGCTGCCGGTGACACCAGGACGCAGGCTCGCGCGCTCGCCAATCCCGTCCGGAAGCAGCACGTCGAGCGACGCGTCGCCCCGGATCCAGCGATGCTGAAGTCCCTCGGCCGAGATGCCGGAAGAAGTGAACCCGAGGTCGGTCAACGTCCTCGTGAAGGTAGCGAGCATCGTGGGGTCGGCGCGAACGTCGATCACCGTGTCAGCGTCGTTCGTCGGCCGCACCGGGAACTGCCCCCGTTCGGCGCAGTGCAGGTGGACGAGTTGACCGCCGATGAGGGTCCAGCCGTCGGCAAGCCGCTCGTGGAGGTCAAGCAAGCCCATCCACGAGGCGGTCTGCTCGGGCGGCATGGGCGGTAGGAAGATCATCACTCGCCTGCCTTCCACTCCAGTGCGAGCTCGTGCAGCAGTTCCGCAGCCCGGGCCTCCTCGCGCGGCCCGCGGTGTTCGGCGAGATCGGCGGCAAGCCGGAGCCGCGAGTCCGGGTAGGGGTACTGCCCGTCGGAGACGACGTGGAGCACGACGTTCGCATCTCGATCGGACTCGACCAAGAGGTAGTCCTTGAGGATTCCCTCCACGAGCGACTCGGCGAGATATCCCTCCACGTCGGGCGAGGCGATGCCACTCGAACCCAGGTCGACGATCATTGCCCAACGCTCGTCAGCCCTGAGATCGGCAAGGTCGGCCGGCGCTGCACGCAGCAGGCGCCGTCCGGCCCTGTTGCGCAACACCGACCGGAGCGACACCACAAGTTGCCTGATGACTTCCTCATGGGCGACGGGCTCCGCGGCCGGCTCGAGCAAACGCTGCAACCGCATCCGCACCCGCGCCGACACCGCAGGCCCGCTGACGCCTACCAGGTCGCTGTCGTCCTCGGACGCCGCGATGACCGCCCATGCAGAGCGGGCCGAATACGGACGGCCTGCCTTGCTGCGCTCCTGGATACGCAGGAGCGAGCGCTCATCGACCACCCACTGGGAGCCGATCCGCTTAGCGGACAGCGAGCCGTCCGCGATGCGCTGGTGGATCCGGGGCACGCTGACGCCCAGCCGCTCCGCGGCCTGTGCGACGCTGACTGCTCCCATACGCACAATCCTAGAAGAAGTTCAAGGATTGTGGAAGAAGGCTCGGGATTGTCAGAGCGGGCCCAAAGCGAGCCCAACGGCCCGTTCGCGGGGCTCGTGCTCACGAGCCCCGATGACATCACCGCAGGCCGGAGTCGCTTTTCACAAGAAGCGCAACGCACTCCACATGGGAAGTCATCGGGAACAGGTCGAAGGCACGCAGCCGGGTCAGCGAGTAACCGTGCTCGGCGAAGATCGCCACGTCGCGGGCCAGCGCGGCCGGGTCGCACGCGACGTAGGCCACCGCACGAGGGGCGCGCGCCACGACCTGCTCGACCACCTTGCGCTTGGCGCCCTCGCGCGGCGGGTCGAGCACCACCAGGTCGAACGGCTCGTCGTGCACCTCGCCCCGCAGGACCTCGTCGACTCGGCCGGCGGTCGCGACGAGCCCGGGGCAGTTGCGCTTCGACAGCTTGGAGGCGTCGGCGTCGCCCTCGATCGCGACCACCCGGCCCGACTCCCCCACCGCGTCCTTGAGGAAGCGCGCGAAGAGCCCCACGCCGGCGTACAGGTCGAGCGCCCGCTCACCGGGCGCCGGGCGTAGGTAGTCGAGAACGGTGTCGACCAGCACGGTCGGCGCTCCCGGGTGGACCTGCCAGAAGCCGTCGTCGGCAACATCGAAGGCGTGCGGCCCCACGACGTACGTCGGACGCTGCGGCGCCTCGATCAGGCACTCGTCGATCTCGACGACCTCGTGCGAGCGGTGCTTGCGCATCCCCCGGCGGCCGCCGGGCAGTCCGACGTAGCGCTGGCGAGTGCGCCAGTGCAGACCGTCGACGTCGCCCGGGACCGGCTCCACAGTGACGTCGAGGTCGAGCCCGGCCAGCCGGGACAGCTGCTCGCGGACGACAGCGGCCTTGAGCTCGCGCTGCCGTGCGAGCGTGACGTGCTGGAAGTCGCAGCCGCCGCAGAGTCCGGGGCCGGCGAACCGGCACGGAGCGGTGACCCGGTCGGGCGAGGGCGCGAGGACCTCGACGGCGTCGGCGCGCCAGAACTTGTCGCCCTCGGTGCCCTCGGTGATCTCGAGCACGACGCGCTCGCCGGGCAGCGTGTGGCGCACGAAGACCACGCGGGACTCGGGCTCCGGCAGCCGAACGATGCAGTGGCCGCCGTGCGCGACCGGACCGACCTCGGCCTCGAAGCGCTCGCCGACCCGCGAGGCGCCCTTGGCCTGGCGCTCACGGGGCCGGCGCGACTGCCGCCCCGGATGGGGTGGGCGCGGCGTCACGGCTGGATCTGACGGTCGCTGCGGTCGGAGACCCGGCCGCGACGCAGGTCGCCGGCGCGGACGCGGGCGTCGTCGCGCTCCTCGCGCTCGCGGGCGATCTGCGAGGAGCGCAGCTGGAACGGCACCGAGATGACCATGACGCCGGGCGTGAAGAGCAGGCGCCCCTTGAGCCGCAGCGCGGTCTGGTTGTGCAGGAGCTGCTCCCACCAGCGGCCCACGACGTACTCCGGGATGTAGACCGCCACCACGCCGCGCGGGTTGGTCTTGCGGATCTCGGTGGCGTACTCGACGATCGGCCGGACCAGCTCGCGGTAGGGCGAGTGCAGCACCTTGAGCGGGACGTCCATGCGGCGCTCGTCCCACTCTTCCAGCAGCCGGTTGGTGGCCGCGGAGTCGGTGGCGACGTAGACGCCCTCGAGGATGTTGGGGCGGGTCGCCTTGGCGAACGCCAGCGCCCGCAGTGTCGGCTTGTGCAGCTTGGAG
Organism: Nocardioides szechwanensis; assembly: GCF_900103935.1. GTDB lineage: Bacteria > Actinomycetota > Actinomycetes > Propionibacteriales > Nocardioidaceae > Nocardioides > Nocardioides szechwanensis. Next base: position 520,202 of record NZ_FNIC01000001.1, on the reverse strand, counting down.
ACGAGGACGATCGCGTGCACGCGCGTCGGCATGAGCTTGTCCTCCTCGTCGGCGGCGAGCTCGAGCTGGACCTTGTCGTAGTGGCTCTTGATGCCGCGCATGAGGACGAAGAAGAAGATCATCGCCAGGATCGTGATCCAGGCCCCGGCCAGGAACTTCGTGATCAGCACGATCACGAGGACCACCGCCGTGAACGTCAGCCCGACCGCGTTGATGGCGCGGGAGCGCATCATCCGGCGTCGCTCGGCCGGGTCGCGCTCGGTGGCGAGGTGACGGGTCCAGTGCCGGATCATGCCGAGCTGGCTGAGGTTGAAGGAGACGAAGACGCCGACGATGTAGAGCTGGATCAGCCGGGTCACCTCGGCGTCGAAGGCGAGGATCAGGATGATCGCCATCACCGCGAGGAACACGATCCCGTTGCTGTAGGCGAGCCGGTCGCCGCGCGAGCCCAGCGCCCGCGGGGCGTAGCCGTCCTGGGCGAGGATCGACCCGAGCACCGGGAAGCCGTTGAACGCCGTGTTGGCGGCCAGCACCAGGATCACCCCGGTCACGCTGACCACGAAGTAGAACCCGGGCGAGAAGTCGAGGAACACGGCGCGCGCGATCTGGGCGATCACCGTGTGCTGGTCGTAGTCGTCGGGCAGCGGCTTGCCGTCCATCGTGAGCCGGTCCAGGTCGTGCGGGTCGACGTAGCGCAGCCCCATCTGCTTGGCCAGCACGATGACGCTGATCATCATCGTGATCGCGATGACACCGAGCAGCAGCAGCGTGGTGGCGGCGTTCTGGCTCTTGGGGCGGCGAAAGGCGGGGACCCCGTTGGAGATCGCCTCGACCCCGGTCAGCGCGGCACAGCCCGAGGAGAACGCCCGGGCCAGCAGGAACAGCAGGGCGAACGTCGTCAGCGGGCCGTCGAGTCCCGGCGCGGGCTCGATCGACAGCCCGGCGCTCTCCACCTGAGGCAGGGTGCCGACCGCCAGGCGATAGAGACCGATCGCGCACATCCCGAGGATCGCGACCATGAAGAGGTAGGTCGGGATCGCGAAGATGGTGCCCGACTCGCGGATGCCACGCAGGTTGAGCGCCATCAGGACCACGACGAGCACGGCCGCGAAGGTCGCCTCGTGCCCACTGAGCGCCGGGATCGCGGAGGCGGCGTACTGCGCCCCCGACGAGATCGACACGGCGACGGTCAGCACGTAGTCGATGAGGAGGGCGCTCGCGACGGTGGTGCCCGCGGCGGCGCCGAGGTTGACGGTGGCCACCTCGTAGTCGCCACCGCCGCTCGGGTAGGCGTGGACGTTCTGGCGGTAGGAGGCGATCACGGCCGCCATGACCAGGGCCACCGCGATGGCGATCTTCCACGACCAGATGTAGGTCGACGCGCCGGCCAGCGACAGCATGATGAAGACCTCGTCGGGCGCGTAGGCCACGGAGGAGAGGGCGTCGCTGGCGAAAACGGGCAGGGCGATCCGCTTGGGGAGAAGGGTCTCCCCCAGCTGGGAGCTTCGCAGCTTCCGTCCCAGCAGGATCCGTTTGGAGACGTCGCCGACACCCACGAGCGGAAAGGCTACGGCACGGACGCCGGACCCGGCTCATGGCAGTACGGTTGCGTCGTGCATGTCGTGATCATGGGTTGTGGCCGGGTCGGCTCGACCCTCGCCCGCAGCCTCGAGGACCGCAACCACACCGTGGCCGTCATCGACAGCGAGCCCGACGCCTTCCGGCGCCTGGGGCCTGGCTTCAACGGCGACAAGGTGACCGGCTACGGCTTCGACCAGCAGGTCCTCGAGAAGGCCGGCATCCGCCGGGCGGACGCGTTCGCGGCGGTCTCCAGCGGCGACAACTCCAACATCATCGCCGCGCGAGTCGCGCGCGAGACCTTCGGGATCCAGCAGGTCGTGGCCCGCATCTACGACCCCGGTCGCGCCGAGGTCTACCAGCGTCTCGGCATCACCACCGTCGCCACGGTGAAGTGGACCGCCGACCAGGTGCTCCGCCGGATCCTGCCCGTCGGCGCCGAGCCCGACTTCCGCGACCCGTCCGGCACCATCCGCCTCGACCAGATCCCGGTCACCGAGGCCTGGATCGGCCACCGCACGGTGGCCTTCCAGATGCAGTCGCGCAGCCGCATCGCCTGGATCGACCGGCTCGGCGAGGGCATGCTGCCCTCGCGCGACTCGGTGATCCAGGAGGGCGACCTGCTGCACCTGGTGATGCGCGAGGAGAACGCCGCGCACACCTACCAGGTCATCGAGCGCGGACCGGAGGAGGAGTAGCCATGCGAGTTGCCATTGCGGGAGCCGGAGCGGTGGGCCGCTCCATCGCCCGGGAGCTGATCGGCAACGGCCACGAGGTCCTGCTCATCGACAAGAACCCCGGCTCCATCCACCCCGAGCGGGTCCCCGACGCCGAGTGGCTGCTCGCCGACTCGTGCGAGCTGTCCTCGCTGGAGGAGGCCCGCCTCGACAAGTGCGACGTGGTCATCGCCGCAACCGGCGACGACAAGGCCAACCTGGTCACCTCGCTGCTGGCCAAGACCGAGTTCGGCGTGCCCCGCACGGTGGGCCGGGTCAACCACCCCAACAACGAGTGGCTGTTCACCGAGGCGTGGGGTGTCGACGTCAACGTCTCCACCCCGCGGATCATGTCGGCGCTCGTCGAGGAGGCCGTCACCGTCGGCGACCTGGTGCGGCTCTTCACGTTCCGCCAGGGCGACGCCAACCTGGTCGAGATGACGCTGCCGGCCGACTCGCCCTACGTCGGCAAGCCGTCGGGCCTCATCCCGCTGCCCGACAACTGCGCGCTGGTCACCATCCTGCGCGACGGCCAGGTCTACGTGCCCGACCCCGAGCAGCCGGTCGAGGCCGGCGACGAGCTCCTGTTCGTCGTACCCGATGCCGGCGAGGACGAGCTCGAGCGCCTGCTCGCCCCGTCCCACCACGGGGGCAAGACCGGCTGACCCAACCCACGGTGGTTGAGGTGCGAGGAGCGTCAGCGACGAGCCTCGAAACCACCGTGGGTTCTAGGCGAGCTCAACCTGGTCGCCGGGGTCGACGGGCGTGGCGTTGCGGGAGAGGACCCACACCATAGCGCCGAGCGCGGCGAGCTGGAGCGGCCAGCCGAGGCCGACCTTGAGGATGCCGAGGACCGCCACGGCGGTGTCGGCGTCCATGCCGCCGGAGCGGCCGGCGAACCACACCGGCGCCTGGACGGCGACGCGGATGATGCAGGGCACGGCCAACAGCCAGGTGAGCGTCGTGCACAGGCGGACGACCTGCTTGCTGGAGTGCCAGGCGGTCGGGTCTCCGGTGACGCTGCCGACCATGAAGCCCACCAGGGGCCACCCGACCAGGCAGGTCGCGGCGAGCACGACGGAGTAGCCGGTGTTGTAGATCAGCCCGGGCAGGAAGTAGGCGAGCGCCTGCTCGTCCTCGCTGCCGCCGCGGCTGGCGGCGAGTCGTACGAAGAGCCAGCCGATGCCGATCCCGAAGATCGCGTTGAGCACGAACTGCAGCGAGGAGCGCTGCACCACCCGGATGACGAGCATCACCACCGCGGCGCCGATGCTCACCAGCAGCGCCAGCTGGAGCTCGCGGGTGGTCAGCCACATGACCGTGAAGAGCAGGGTGGGGACCGCCGCCTCGACCATCCCGCGCCGGCCGCCGAGAGCGCGCGAGAGCTGGGCGCGCACGACCTCTTCGACCGTGGCCACGGAGGGCGCGGTGTGGTCGGTCACTCCGGTCACACCAACAGCTCGTAGCGCGGGTTGTAGATGATGCGAACGCCGTCGTGCATGCCGATGCGGCCCTGGACCTGGATGGAGCGGCCGGGCGAGATGCCGGCGATCCGGCGCCGGCCGAGCCAGACGACGGTGATGACGCCGGAGCCGTCGAAGAGCTCCGCCTCGAGGGCCGGTACGCCGCCGCGCGGGCGCAGCGTGACCGTGCGCAGCGTGCCTCGCAGGCGGACCACCTCGCGGTCAGGCGCCTCGGCGATGGTGTCGTTGCCCTGGTCGGCGAAGGTGCGCCGCATGTCGCGCGCGTGCTGGTCGGAGCTGTTGGCCCACCGGCTGATCGTGCGGCGGAGCTTGCTCATCGCGGGCTGCTCACGAGGTCGGCGGCTCGACGCGCCGGGCGTTGGCGGGCATCACGACGGGGAGCGCCTCGCCCACGGGCATCGCGTGCGAGCCACGTCGTACGGCGACACTGCTGATCGTCTCCTCCCAGGCCTCCGCGGAGTCGGGCTCGACGGCGGGGCGTCCTAGCAGGGTCGCCCGCAGCAGCCAGCGCCGGCCGTTGATGCCGATGATCCGCGAGGGCTGGGTGCCGGTGGTGCCGTCGGGTCGCTGGATGGTGGCCTGGCACAGGAGCTCGGTGCCGAAGCGGCCCTCGCGCTCGGTGGCGGTGCCGCCGCGCTGGGCCATGTCGGCCGCGATCTGCGGGCGCACGTCGCTCCACAGGTCGCCGTTGGTCGGGGCGGAGAAGGCACGGAGCTCGACGGCGCCGTCGCTGCCGGCGAGCACGACCGACTGCACCGCACCCGTGGCCTCGTCGACCTGGAGCCGGAGCTCGCGACCCTCCTCGGGCGTGAGGACCAGGGACCCGAGGTCGACCCGGTCGGTGCCGTCGTCGGGCAGGTCGTCGGCGTCGATCGGACCCCCGGCGTCGGCCTGTGCGTCGGCCTCGGCCTCCAGCGCTGCCTCGGCTGCTGCGTCGATGTCGTCCTCGGACTTGCGGCGGAACCTCACGTGCTACTCCTCATGGTCTGGGCCGAACGGTGTGGGCCGGCCGAAGCCACCAGTAGAACCGTAACCCCCGTCCCCCCGGACACTGTCGGGCAGGACGTCCACCTCGGCGAACCGCACCCGCTCGTAGCGCTGGATGACCAGCTGCGCGATGCGGTCACCGCGGCTCAGCTCGATCGGCTCGACCGGGTCGTGGTTGACCAGCAGCACCTTGATCTCGCCCCGGTAACCGGAGTCGACGGTGCCAGGAGTGTTGACGATCGACAGCCCGTGCCGCGCGGCCAGCCCCGACCGCGGGTGCACGAGTGCCACGAACCCCTCCGGCAGCGCGATCGCGACCCCGGTCGGCACCATCGCCCGCTCCCCCGGCGCCAGCGTCACGTCGACGGTGGTCACGAGGTCGGCGCCGGCGTCGCCGGGATGGGCGTAAGACGGCAGCGGCAGGTCGGGGTCCAGGCGGACCACCTCGACGGTCAGCGAGGTCGGGTCAGGCGTGGGCACGCAGGGACCCTAGTGCAACCCGGGTGGGGGCCGGGATGGGAGGCTGGGGCCTGTGAGCAGCCCTGGGAACGACGGCGAGACCGTCGCCTACTCCGAGCGGCTCGGTGTTCCCCTGCGCTGGTGGGTGCAGGGGACGATGCTGGTCGCGAGCCTGTGGCTGGCCCTGGTCGTGGCCGTGCCCGGCGTGGTTCCGTGGATCGTGACGGGCGCCGCTCTCGCACTGCTGGCCGCGGGCCTGACGTCCTACGGCTCGGCCCGGATCAAGGTCGAGGACGGCGTCCTCTATGCCGGCCGCGCCCACATCGACACCTCGTTGCTCGGCGCGGTCACCGCGCTCGACGCCGACCAGACCCGCCGCGTCGCGGGGATGGAGGCCGACGCCCGCGCGTTCCTGGTGCTGCGGCCCTACCTCAAGCGTGCGGTCAAGGTGCACCTCGACGACCCGGCCGACCCGACGCCGTACTGGCTGGTCAGCTCGCGGCACCCCGACCGGCTGGCCGCGGCCCTGCAGGCGCTCGCCGACCACTGAGGCACCCTGGGGTGAGCCCCGGCGGTCCGGCCTGTGGTTAGGGTTGCGTCATGGCTTCCGACAGCTCCAAGCTCTGGTCCGTCTTCTCGCTCGGTGCTGCCCTGGGGGCGGCCGCGCTCGCCAAGAAGGCGCTGAACACGTCCTGGAAGGCGGCCACCGGGAAGAACCCGCCGGCCAACCCGGCCGACCCCGACGTCGACGTCTGGGAGGCAGTGGCCTGGGCGACGGTCAGCGGCACGTTCGTCGCGATCGCGCGGATGATGGCGACCCGCAAGGCCGCCAACTACTACGCGAAGTCGACCGGCCACCTGCCGCCGGGCCTGCAGAAGGACAACCAGGACGCCTCGGCGCCCACTCCGAAGACCTGAGCCCACGGCCCAGGCGCTGCGCTCAGGCGCAGTCGCGGCAGATCATCTTCTTGCTGTCAGCCAGCTGGCTGCGGTGGTGCACCAGGAAGCAGCTCATGCACGTGAACTCGTCTTCCTGCTTGGGCTTCACCTCGACGGCGAGCTCCTCGTGCGACAGATCGGCCCCGGGGAGCTCGAACGCCTCAGCGGCCTCGGCCTCGTCCTCGTCGACCTTGCCGGAGTTCTTGTCGTGGCGACGCGCCTTGAGCTCTTCGATGCTTTCCTCGGACTGGTCTTCCTCGTTCTTACGCGGTGCGTCGTAGTCAGTAGCCATGCGTCGCTCACTCCCTTCGGCTGTGTGTTGGCGGGCCAGATTGTGCACTATCCCGGCGGCTTCTCAAACACCGGGCGGTGGCAGGGACGGGAACGTCGTTTGACGGTGGGCTATTCCCCTGTGGGCGCCATGGTGCCCGGGACCACAAAACCGGCATCCTCGATGGCCCGCGAGAGCTCGTCGAAGCCGTGAGCAGGGCCACACAGGAGCAGCTCCAGCCCGCCCACTCCGGTCCCGATGGCGGTCCTCGCGCCGGCCGCGCGGGCGATCAGGCCGCCGGCCGCGTGGTCCCAGAGGTTGACGCCCTCCTCGACGTAGCCGTCGAGCGATCCCTCGGCCACCAGGCACAGGTCGAGGGCGCACGACCCGAGCCGGCGTACGTCGCGCACGTGCGGGATCAGCCGGGTCAGGGCCTCGGCCTGGCGGACCCGGACCTCGCGGTCGTAGGAGAAGCCGGTGGCCAGGAGGCGGTGTGACAGCGGCGCCTCAGCTCGTACGCCGATGGGTCGCCCGTCGCGTCGGGCCACGGTGCGGCCGTCCTCGGTGCGGGCGACGTACTCGGTGCCGGTGGCCGCGTTGAGCACCACGCCGGCCACCGCCCGGCCGTCGACCTCCGCGGCGATCGACACCGCGAACTGCGGCAGCCCGTAGAGGAAGTTGACCGTGCCGTCGATGGGGTCGATGACCCAGCGCACGCCACTGGTGCCGGCCTCGTCGTCGCCCTCCTCGCCGAGGAAGGCGTCGTCGGGGCGGCGGGCCCGGATGGTGTCGCGGATCAGCGTCTCGGCCGCCCGGTCCGCCTCGGTGACCACGTCGATGTCGCTGGTCTTGGTCGCGGCGACGGTCACGCCCTGGGCCGCCCGCCCGCGCACGAGCGTCGCGGCCAGCCGGGCCGCCTCGAGGGCGAGGTCGGCCAGCTCCTGGTCGAGCGCCTGCCCCCGCTCGTCGCTCACTGCTCGCCGCACAGGGCGGGGCGCTCGCCCTTGGGGTTGGCGCAGCAGCCCACCGGGCAGCGGTCCCACAGGGCGCCCAGGCTGCCCACGCTGGCCCGCACGACGTCCTCCCCGCGCTCGACGGTCGCCCGCTCGAGGAGCAGGTCGCGCACCATCGCCACGAACCGCGGGTCGGTGCCGGCGGTGGCGGCCCGGCGGGCCGGCAGCCCCAGCCGCTCGGCGGTGGCCTGGGCCTCGGTGTCGAGGTCGTAGACGACCTCCATGTGGTCGGAGACGAAGCCCAGCGGCACCATCACGACCGCCTGGGCCCCGGCCCCGTGCAGGGCCTCGAGGTGGTCGTTGACGTCGGGCTCGAGCCACGGCGCGTGCGGCGACCCCGAGCGTGAGCAGTAGACGAGCTCCCACGGGTGCTCGATGCCGGTCTCCTCGCCCACCTGCCGGGCCACCTCGGTCGACACGCTCAGGTGCTGCTCGACATAGGCGCCGCCGTCGGGCCCGCTGGTGTCGTTCATCGCGGTCGGCACCGAGTGGGTCACGAACGCGAGGTGCGCGCCACGCCGTACGTCGTCGGGCAGGTCGGCGAGCGCCGCCAGGGTGGCGTCGACGACCGGCCCCACGAACCCGGGGTGGTTGAAGTAGTGACGCAGCTTGTCCAGGACGGGCGCACCGGGCTGTCCCTCGACGGCGTCGTAGAGGTTCTCGCGGTACTGGCGGCAGCTCGACCACGACGAGTAGGCGCTCGTCATGAAGCACGCCGCGCGGGTCACCCCGTCTGCTGCCATCTGCGCGAGGGTGTCGCGCAGGTAGGGGTCCCAGTTGCGGTTGCCCCAGTAGACGGGCAGGTCGATGCCGGCCTCGGCGAGGTCGGCGCGCAGCGACGCGAGCAGGTCGCGGTTGAGGTCGTTGATCGGCGACCGTCCGCCGAAGATGCTGTAGTGCTTGCCCACCTCCTCGAGCCGCTCGCGCGGGATGCCGCGGCCTCGCGTGACGTTCTCGAGGAAGGGCACGACGTCGTCGGGACCCTCGGGGCCACCGAACGAGACGAGTAGGAGGGCGTCGTAAGGGGTCACGTCCGGATTGGGCACTCCCCCATCGTATGGATCTACTGTTCGCAGGCCATGCTCACCACCTATCGCCGGATCCTCGCCCGCCCCGGGACCGCACTCTTCAGCGCGACCGGCCTCGTGGCGCGCCTGCCGATCTCCATGGTCGGCCTCGGCATCGTGCTCCTCGTCGAGGACGCGTCCGGCTCGTACGCGCTGGCCGGCGCCGTGTCGGCCGTGGGCCTGCTGGCCAACGCTGCCTTCGCGATCCTCCAGGGCCGGCTGCTCGACCGGCTCGGCCAGGGCCGGGTCCTGCCGGTGGTCATCTCGGTGTGGGGCGTCGCCCTCGCCCTGTTGATCTGGTCGGTGGAGCTCGACTGGCCGATCGCGGCCACCTATGCGCTGGCCGCCGTCTCCGGGGCCGCGATGCCCTCGGTCGGCACGTGCGTGCGCGCGCGCTGGTCCCACCGGCTCTCGGACCCCGACGAGCTGCAGACGGCCTTCGCGCTGGAGGCGGTCGCCGACGAGGCGGTCTACATCACCGGGCCGATCCTGGTCACCGTGCTCGCCACCGCGGTGCACCCGGCGGCCGGTCTCGTCACCGCCCTGGTCTCGGGCGCGCTGGGCACCTACGCGTTCGCCGCGCAGCGGGCCACCGAGCCGCCGGTGCAGCCGCGGACGCTCGCCGCCGACCGCGCCGCGATGCCCTGGGGCGCGGTGATCCCCCTCACCGTGGTCTTCGCCTGCCTCGGCCTGCTCTTCGGTGCCGCCGAGGTGACGACCGTGGCCTTCACCGAGGAGCGCGACACCAAGGCCTTCGCCGGGGTGCTGCTGGCCCTGTGGGCGGCCGGCAGCCTGATCGCGGGGGTCCTGACCGGCGCCGTCACCTGGCGCCGCGGTCCCGAGCAGCGCCTGCGGTGGGGCGCGCTCGGTATGACCGTCGCGATGCTGCCGCTCGTCTTCATCGACTCTGTCGTCGTGATGGGGGCGGTCCTCTTCGTCGCCGGCTTCGCGATCGCGCCGACGCTGATCGCCACCATGTCGCTCGCCGAGCGGGTGGTGCCTCCCTCACGCCTCACCGAGGGGATGGCCTTCCTCCAGACCGGCATCGTCGCCGGGGTGGCCCCCGGGGCCGCGTTTGCGGGGGTGGTGATCGACGCCCACGGCGCCTCCGCGGCGTACCTCGTCTCCTTCGGCGGCGGGGTCGTCGCGCTGCTCGCCGCGCTGGCGGTGCGGCTGCCCACCGGGGCGTCCGGAAGACGCACTAACGTGTCCTCGTGACTGAGTGGCAGAACTGGTCCGGTCTCGCGACCGCCCGCGCGCAGCGCGAGGAGACGCCGGACGACGTGGCCGCCGTGGTCGCCGCCGTCGAGAGGGCGCGCGCCGAGGGCACGACGGTCAAGATGATCGGCACCGGCCACAGCTTCACCGCGATCTCCGAGCCCGAGCACACGATGCTGCGCCCGCAGGGCCTGACCGGGATCCTCTCGGTCGACCGCGACGCGATGACGGTCACCGCCCGCGCCGGCACCCAGCTCAAGCACCTCAACGCCGGTCTGGAGTCGCTCGGCCTGAGCCTGCACAACATGGGCGACATCGCCGAGCAGACCCTGGCCGGCGCCATCTCGACCGGCACCCACGGCACCGGAGGCGTCGCCGCCGGCCTGGCCGCGCAGGTGTGCGGCCTCGAGCTGGTCACCGGCACCGGCGAGGTGCTGACCGCGACCGAGTACGAGAACGCCGACGTCCTGGACGTCGCCCGGGTGGGGCTCGGTGCCCTGGGCGTGCTCACGAAGGTGATGTTCCGGGTCGAGCCGCTGTTCCTGCTGGAGGCGACCGAGCAGCCGATGCTCTGGGACGAGGCACTGGGCACGTTCGACCAGATGACCGCCGAGAGCCACCACGTCGACATGTACTGGTTCCCCCACAGCGACCGGATGCTGACCAAGCGCAACGTCCGGCTGGCCGCCGAGGTCTCCGAGGCCGAGCCGCTCTCGAAGGCCCGCGCGTGGTTCGACGACAACCTCCTGTCCAACAAGGCGTTCGGGCTGCTGACAGCCGCCGCCAACCGGGCGCCCGCGGTCATCCCGCGGATGAACCGGATGAACGGCCGGCTCCTCGGCGCCCGCACCTACTCCGACGTCGCCCACAAGGTGTTCATCACCGAGCGAAACGTCGTCTTCCGCGAGATGGAGTACGCCGTGCCGCGCGAGGCCGGCCTGACGGCGCTGCGCGAGGCCCGGGCGGCGCTCGAGACCTCCGACCTCAAGATCAGCTTCCCCGTGGAGATCCGGGTCGCGCCGGCCGACGACATCCCGCTGTCGACGGCCGGCGGCCGCGACTCGTTCTACCTCGCGTTCCACACGCACCGCGACGCCGACCACACGGCCTACTTCGCACTGATGGAGCAGGTCATGCGCGCCCACGACGGACGCCCCCACTGGGGGAAGGTGCACACCCGGCAGGCCGACGGCCTGGCGCCGCTCTACCCGCGCTTCGACGAGTTCCTCGCGATGCGCGAGCGGCTCGACCCCGACCGGGTCTTCGCCAACGGCTACCTGCGCCGCGTGCTCGGGCCCTAGGGCGTCCGCCGACGAACCTTTTGCCGCACCCGGGTCGTCTGGTGGTCATGACGAAGGGAAAGCCATGACGCGTCGCGACGAGTTCGCGGAGTTCGTGACCGCCCGCTCGCCGGCCCTGCACCGGGCGGCGTACCTCATGGTCGGCGACGCCGCGCTCGCCCAGGACCTCGTGCAGGAGGCCCTGGTCAAGACCTACGCCGCGTGGCCGCGGCTGCGGGCCAAGCAGAACGCCGAGGCCTACTGCCGCAAGGCGATCACGACCACGGCGATCACGTGGTTCCGGCGCAAGAGCTGGCAGGAGCGCCCGATGGAGCGCCTGCCGCAGCCGACCGACGTACCCGGGCACGCCGACGGGGTCGCCCAGAGCCAGTGGCTGTGGGACGGGCTCCAGCAGCTGCCGGTGCGGCAGCGGGCGGCGATCGTGCTGCGCTACTACGAGGACCTGACCGAGGCGCAGACCGCGGAGGCGATGGGCTGCGCGGTCGGCACCGTGAAGAGCCAGGTCTCGGCCGGCATCGCCAAGCTGCGCGAACACCTCGGCGACTCCGCCGACGACGACCTTCTCCCCTTGACCGACCTGGTGGTGAACCGATGACCGAGAAGCTCCGCTCCCTGCTCCACGACCGTGCGACGGACGTGGACTTCGCGACCCCCGATCTCGACACCCTGGTCCGCGCCGGCGACCGCCGTCGACGGCGCCGCAGCAGCGCCCTCGTCGGTGGCGTTGCCGCGCTCGCCGTGGCCGGCGTCCTGATCGTGCCCGCCCTCACCGGCGGCGACGACGAGGTGTCTCCGTCGGCGGACGACACCTCGACCACCCCGCCGGCTCCCCTCACCTGGGTCACCGGCTCGGTGATCCACACCGGTGACCAGCAGGTCGACGTCGGCGTACCGATCGCGGCGTACGTCGTCAACGACACCGGCTACGTGTTCGCCGGCACCGACGACTCGGTCTACGCGGTGCTCGACGGAGAGGTTTCCGAGATCGGCCGGATCGACGCCGACTCGGCGCGGCTGGTCACCGACCACGACAGCTCGTTCGTGGGCTGGGTCTCGACCGAGGGCGACAGACCGACGTACGTCGTGCACGACCTGGCCGCGGGCTCACGGGTCCTCGAGAGCACCTCTGACGCGGGCACGCGACCCCGCTTCTATGCGTTGGACGGCAACACCGCCTACTGGCGCGACCAGCGCGGCGCGGTGGCGGTCGACGTGACGACCGGTGACGCCGAGGTGGTCCAGGACGACGCCGGCGAGGAGACCGGCTTCGACCTGCTCGACGTCCAGGCCGGCGTACTGGCGCTGTACGGCGCCCAGGGCGTCGAGATCGGCACGAGCGTCGAGGACGCCGAGCCTCTGCCCGGGGCCGAGGGCAGCGGCGGCACGTTGTCGCCGTCGGCGACCAGGTTCGCCCCCGACGCTGAGGAGCTCACGGTGCTCGGCGTGGACGGAGGTGACCTGACCCCCGCCCTGGACGGCTACTTCTTCGCCACCGTCTACGAGTGGGCCGACGACGACACCGTCCACGTCATCGCGCTCGAGGACGAGGCGTCGGCCGCCGACCTGCTCACGTGCTCGATCCCGACCGGGAAGTGTGAGCTGCTGGCGGACGCCGTCGGGCGGATGGGCGGGCTCCAGCTGCCCGTCGGGGAGCCCCTTGGCGGCTGAGACCGGCTCAGACGCTCGCAGGCCCGGTGGGCATCGGGGCCTGCCAGCCACGCCACATCGCCAGCAGCCGCCAGACCAGGCACACGCTGGCTCCCGCGAAGGCGACCGCGAGGACCGGCAGGTCCTGCCGGGTGCCGACGACGGCGATAGCGGCCCCGGCGAGCGCCGGCGTGGCGTAGAGCTCGCCCCGGAAGATGACGGGCACCCGCCCCGCCAGCAGGTCGCGGAGCATGCCGCCCCCGATGCCGGTGAGCATGCCCATCAGGGCGGCAGGCACCGGGCCGAGCCCGTACTCGAGCGCCTTCGTGGCTCCGGTGACGCAGAACAGCGACAGGCCGAACGCGTCGAAGACGTTGACCATCCGCTCCAGACGCCCGACCACGGGGTGGTAGACGAACGTCAGCAGCCCAGCGGCCGCCGGCACGAGCAGGTAGCGCCAGTCGGCCAGCGCGGCAGGCGGTGTGGCCCCGATCAGCACGTCGCGCAGGAAACCGCCCCCCAGGCCCGTCGTACCGGCCAGGACCATCACCCCGAAGACGTCGACGTCCTTGCGGACCCCCACGAGAGCGCCGGACATGGCGAAGACGAAGATCCCCACGAGGTCGAGGGTCACCAGGGTGCCGGGCACCTCGGCAGCGTAGTCGCAGATCAGGTCACCGATTTATCGGTCGGGCACGCCGTGTGATGACCCCGGACGGAGGCGGGCGCTGGCGTAGGCTCGGCGCAACCGAAGGCTCGACCACCCCGACACCGCAGGACCCAGGAAGCAGATCCCATGGCGCACCTCACGCTCGCTGGAGTGAGCGACGACGGGAAGCGCCTCCTGCTGGTCAGCGATGCCGGTGCCGAGTTCACGCTCGACATCACCCCGAGCCTCCGGGCCGCGCTCCGCGGCGACGCCTCTCGCCTCGGCCAGTTGGAGATACAGATGGACTCATCCCTCCGTCCCCGCGACATCCAGGCCCGGATCCGCGCCGGTGAGAGCCCCGAGGCGGTCGCCCAGTCCGCCCAGACCAGCGTCGAGAAGGTGATGGTCTACGCCGGCCCGGTGCTCGCCGAGCGCCAGCACGTCGCCGACCGCGCCCAGCGCTCCTCCGTACGCCGTTCGTCCGGCGAGGGCGGCGCCCGCACCCTCGGCGACGCCGTCACTGCCCACCTGCGCTCCCTCAACGTCGACCCGTCCGCCACCGTCGAGTGGGACGCCTGGCGCCGCGAGGACGGCCGCTGGGCGCTGCGCGCGGTCTTCACCACGCTGCGCCGCAAGGGCACCGCCGAGCTGACCTACGACGCCCCGGGCAACTTCGTTCTGCTCGACAACGACGATGCCCGCTGGCTGGTCGGCGAAGCGGTCGCCACCGCCCCCGAGCCCCGCGACGACCTGCGCAGCGCCCGCTCCCGCAAGCTCTCCGCCGTACCCGCCGACGAGCTGCCGCTCGGCGACGACGTCCTCGAGATGGTCCGCGAGGACGACGCTCCCGAGGAGGACACCCTCGGAGCGGAGGCCCCCGTCGAGGCGTTCCTCGACGACTCCCCCGCCTCCGACGACCCCGACCTCCGTGAGGAGGCCGCCGAGGCCGCCGAGGCCGCCGCCTCCGACGCGCCTGAGCCCGAGCCCCAGCCTGACTCGGCTCCCGATCACGACCCAGCGGCCGACGAACCCCCCGCACGCAAGCCCGTCGCCAAGAAGCGCGGCCGCGCGTCCGTCCCCAGCTGGGACGAGATCATGTTCGGCGGCGGCGACCAGTAGTCCGCGGGCCACGAGCAGACTGCGTCGGTCGCGAAGGTTGAGCAAGCCCGCGACTGAGGAACGAGGTCGCGCAAGGCGCGTCGAAACCCATTGAGGTGACCGACTCCTCGGGGACGCGGCCTAGGCTCTCGCGCCGCTGTGGTTGCGGCCTTGGCAGCTGGGAGAAGGTGGGCGCGTGATTGCGCGCCGCGCCCGGCTCACGGTGGGTGAGGTGCGAGCGCAGCGATTCTCAAACCCACCATCGCGAACCCGAAAGCAAAGTCTCAGAAAGTTTTCCGAATCCCTTGTGGATACAGGGTTCTGAGGCCTCGGACTGTCGGTGGTCGATGCTGCAATTGACCTATGACTAACACCGGACACCGCGCCGATCGGGGCCACCCGATCCTCGCTGCGTTGTCCGCGATTGACTCCGAGATCGACACCCTCGAGCGCGCTCCGGCGTGGTCGATGAGCGACGACGAGACCCGACGCGTGTTGGTGGAGCTGACCCGGCTCGTCGCGCAAGTCACCTCGCTCGAGCTCAAGGTCGCCGCGCACGCCGACCGCAACCAGGTCGGCGACGCGTCTGTTGCGACGTCGACGTCGGTGTGGTGGGCCAACCACACGCGGATGACCCAGCGAGAAGCCGCCCGGAAGGTCAAGCTCGCCAAGGCATTGGAGCAGCACGACGCGGTCGGCCACGCGCTCGCAGCTGGAGATGTCCTCCTCGACCAGGCGAGCGTGATCACCGATGCGGTCGACGCTCTTCCCGATACCGTCCAGCCCGACCTCCGCACTCGAGCACGTGACTACCTCCTCGACGCCGCCCGACACTTCGACGCACGTGCGCTCCGCATCCAGGGCCGACGGATCCTCGACGTCGTCGCCCCCGAGATCGGCGAGGCCGAGGAAGCCAGACAGCTCGCCGCCGAAGAGAAGAAGGCGGATCAGGCCGCCCGATTGACGATGCACGACGACGGTCACGGCCAGACCCACGGCCGGTTCACCCTCGGCACCGCCGAGGCCGACATGTTCCGCAAAGCCCTCCAGGCGATCGCCTCACCCCAGGCCGGCGGCGAAGGACTCTCCCCGCACGGGATGGGGCTGGCGTTCGCCGAGTACGTCCGCCGCTACCCCACCGAGCAGCTCCCCGAAGCCGGTGGTGTCTCCGCGACCGTGGTGGTGACCATGACCCTCGAGACCCTCCTCGGCGGACTCAAGGCGGCCCAGCTCGACACCGGCACCAGGATCAGCCCCGGCCTCGCCCGCAAGCTGGCCTGCGACGCCGGCGTCATCCCCGCCGTCCTCAGCGGCAGGTCCGAGGTCCTCGACGCCGGCCGCAGGCGCCGCTTCCACACCAAGGCCCAACGCATCGCCATGGCCGTGCGCGACAAGGGCTGTGCGGCACAGGGCTGCGAGCGTCCTACCTCGGCCTGCCACGCCCACCACCTGGTCCCGTGGGCGAAGGGCGGCAGCACGTCCGTGAAAGGCGGCG
This sequence comes from Nocardioides szechwanensis, assembly GCF_900103935.1. Classification (GTDB taxonomy): domain Bacteria; phylum Actinomycetota; class Actinomycetes; order Propionibacteriales; family Nocardioidaceae; genus Nocardioides; species Nocardioides szechwanensis. The sequence continues at coordinate 504,280 of NZ_FNIC01000001.1, read as the reverse complement.
TGCTCCTGTGCCCGAGACACCACACCCTCGCCCACCACGACGACTACGACCTCACCCACCACCCCAACGGCAAGATCAGCTTCACCAAGCGCGAGTAGACATCCGATCGCTCGCGTCGCTCCGAAGACCGCGGCCGACGAGGGCATGACACGTGACGGCACAATGCAGACATGGTCGAGCAGAGTGCGTGGATGCAGCGGGTGGCGGAGGACCCGGACCACTCGTCCTGGTACGTCGAGCGGTTTCGTTCGATGGCGGCAGCCGGCAAGGACCTGGCCGGCGAGGCGCGCCTGGTCGACGCGATGGTGGGTCGTGGGTCGCGCATCCTCGATGCGGGCTGCGGCCCTGGTCGCGTCGGTGCCGAGCTGGCCCGGCTCGGGCACGACGTGGTCGGGGTCGACGTCGACCCGGTGCTGATCGCGGCGGCCGCCGAGGACCATCCCGGTCCGCGTTGGATCGTCGAAGACCTGGCGGAGCTGGACCTGGGTGCCCACGGGATCCCTGAGCCCTTCGACGCCATCGTGTGTGCCGGGAACGTGATGACGTTCCTGGCGCCGAGCACCCGCGCCGAGGTGCTGCGGCGGTTGCGAGGACACGTTCACGAAGAGGGGCGCGTCGTGATCGGCTTCGGTGTCGGCCGCGACTACGAGTTCTCCGAGTTTCTGAGCGATGCCGGCCAAGCGGGGCTGGAGCCCGACCTGTTGCTGTCCACGTGGGACCTGCGCCCGTGGCTCCCGGACTCGAGCTTCCTGGTCGCAGTCCTCAGGCCCTGCTAGGGCCAGCAAGCCCTGCCGCACCCCTGCCGCCTCAGGTGACCAACGAGTAACCTCCCGGGCATGTCGTACTTCGTGACCGGCGCCACAGGGTTCATCGGCCGCCACCTCGTCCAGGAGCTCGCCGACCACCGTGAGGGCGACATCTTCGTGCTCGTGCGTGAGGGGTCGATGAGTCGCATGGAGGCACTGCTCACCAAGTGGGGTTCCGGCCGCGTCACCCCGGTCGTCGGTGACCTCGGGGAGCAGGCGCTCGGGGTGGACCCCGCGTGGGTCAAGGAGCACGGGGGGACGATCGACCACTTCTTCCACCTCGCGGCGATCTACGACATGACTGCGGACGACGCCACCAACGAGACGATGAACGTCGGTGGCACCCGCAACGCGGTGGAGCTCGCCGACCAGCTCAAGGCGGGGTGTTTCCACCAGGTCTCGTCGGTCGCGGCGGCGGGTGACTATCACGGCCGGTTCGACGAGACGATGTTCGCGGAGGGGCAGCACCTGCCGTCGCCGTACCACCGCACGAAGTACGAGTCCGAGCGGATCGTGCGCGAGGAGGCGGGGGTGCCATGGCGCGTCTACCGGCCCGCGATCGTGGTCGGCAACAGCCAGACCGGCGACATGGACAAGGTCGACGGCCCCTACTACTTCTTCCCGCTGATGAAGGCGATGCGTGACCGGCTGCCGTCGTGGCTGCCGATGGTGGGCATCGACCTCGGCGACACCAACGTCGTACCGGTCGACTACGTCGCCAAGGCGATGGACCACCTCGCGCACCTACCCGGGCACGACGGCGAGGCGTTCCACCTGGTCAACCCCGAGCCGCAGCCGGTCGTCGACATGGTCAACGCGTTCTGCCGGGCAGCAGGCGCGCCGACGTTCGCGACCCCGATCGACCGGTCCGTGACGCGCGGCCCGATGTCGCTCATCCCCCGGGCGCTGCACCCCTCGACGATCGCCACCGGCCTGGTCCGGATGGGCCCGGTGCAGGCGGTGCTCGACCAGACGATCGGCCGGCTCGGCATCCCCGCCGAGGTCCTCGGGCACAGCTCGTTCACGGCCACGTTCGACTCCCGCCGCACCGAGAAGGCTCTCGCCGGCTCCGGCATCGGCGTACCCGACCTCGAGTCCTACGCCCGCACCCTGTGGGGCTACTGGGAGGAGCACCTCGACGAGTCGACCGGGCGGGACCCCAGGATCCGCGAGGCACTGACCGGCAAGTACGTCGTGATCACCGGCGCCTCGTCGGGCATCGGGCAGGTGACGGCGCTCAAGGTCGCCCAGGCCGGCGGCGTCCCGGTCCTGGTCGCGCGCGGCAAGGACAAGCTCGAGGAGACGCGCGCCGCCATCGAGCAGCGGGGCGGCACCGCCCACGTGTTCCCCTGCGACCTGTCCGACCTCGACGCGATCGACCGGCTGTGCGAGCAGCTGACCACCGAGCTGCCGTCGGTCGACTTCGTGATCAACAACGCCGGCCGCTCGATCCGACGGTCGCTGCGGCTGTCGCACGACCGCTTCCACGACTTCGAGCGCACCATGCAGCTCAACTACTTCGGCGCGATCCGGCTGATCATGGGGCTGGTGCCACAGATGCGCTCGCAGCACCGCGGCCACGTGGTCAACATCAGCTCCATCGGCGTGCAGACCAACCCGCCGCGCTTCTCGGCGTACGTCGCCTCGAAGTCGGCGCTCGACTCGTGGAGCAACGTCGTCTCCTCCGAGCTGGTCGGCGACGGCGTGACGTTCACGAACATCCACATGCCCCTGGTGCGGACGCCGATGATCGCGCCCACCAAGCTCTACGACAAGTTCCCCACGATCTCACCCGCGCAGGCGGCCGACCTGGTCATCACGGCCATGGTCGACCGGCCGCACGAGATCAACACCGCGCTCGGCAACGCCGGCGCGATCGCGCACACGGTGGCGCCAAAGCTGGCGTTCCGGGTGCTCAACATGGCCTACCACGTGTTCCCCGACTCGGCCGCGGCCAAGGGTCAGGAGGCCACCGGCGGCACCCGCGAGTCAGAGCAGATCATGCTCGCGAGGGTCTTCAAGGGCATCCACTGGTGAGTGCAGGCTGCCCGACCAGAGCAGCAGACGAAGAAGGAAGAGCACGGCGGCCTCTCAGCGGTTCAGGAGCATGAGGATGGCAACCACGATGACGCTCACTGCCGCCGAGACGAGCAGTGAGCCGGCGCATCCCAGACGGTTGCTGAAGAAGAGGAACATGCCTCCCGGTGCCCGCGACCGGGCCGCGGCTATCTCCCCTGAAGGGGTGGCCGGGCCGTGAGCCCGCTCACGCGACCGGACGGTCGGGGTCGGTGATCCACCCGCTCCAGCTGCCCGGGTACAGCGCGGCGGAGATCCCGGCGACCTCCATCGCGAGCACGTCGTGGGCGGCGGTGACGCCCGAGCCGCAGTACGCCGCTACGTCGGCACCCGGCACGGCGCCCACCTCGGCGTACGTCGCGCGGAGCTCGTCCGCCGATCGGAAGCGCCCGTCGTCCGACAGGTTGCGCGCGGTCGGCACGTTGACCGCACCGGGGATGTGACCCGCGACCGGGTCGATCGGCTCGACCTCGCCGCGGTAGCGCTCGGCGGCGCGGGCGTCGAGCAGCACGTCGACGGCGAGCACCCTGTCGGCCTCGACCATCGGCATCCCGGGCTCGGCGCTGACCGTGAAGTCACCCGGCTCGGGGCTCACGTGGCCGGTCGCAACCTCGCCGCCGTCGGCGACCCACGCCGCCAGTCCTCCGTCGAGCACCCGCACGTCGCCGTGTCCGTGAAACCGCAGCAGCCACCAGGCACGGCCGGCCGCGTGGGCGGACCAGTCGTCGTAGACGACGACCGGCCGGTCGTTGCGTACTCCGGACCGCCGCATCGCGGCCTCGAAGACGGCCGGGTCGGGCAGCGGGTGCCGACCGCCCGCACCCGGTGGGGACGCCAGGTCGGTGTCGAGGTCGACGTACGCCGCACCGGGCAGGTGCCCGGCGTCGTACTCCCCCGCCCCAGCGGGGCCACCGAGCCGGTAGCGGACGTCGAGCAGGGTCACGGAGCCCGAGCCGGCCTGGAGCAGCGACTGGAGCTCGGAGACGGAGATCAGCGGACCGGTCACGCCCGCATCCTGCCTCACCGGACCGGCGCGGCGACCTCCTGCACGGTGCTCGAGCCGCTCTGCGTCACGAACGACTTGGTCCAGGTGACCGGGGCCCGGCGGTCGGTCCGGGACCCGATGATGAACCAGTCGCACTGGGTGCGCTCGGCGGTGACGTCGAGGACGCAGAAGCCGTGGTCGTCGAAGTTGAGGTACTTGATGTGCTGGTTGGCCGCGAGGATCGCCTGCTCTGCCGCCAGGTTGGGCGCCGCGCGTGGCGGCGTGCCGAGCACGTCCTTGAGGTTGTCGGAGGTCACCGAGGTGCACACGAACTCCACCGCCGCGGTCCCGCTGACGGGGTAGGTGCCGGCGTCGACAGGGACGTCGATCGCCCAGGCGGAGTGGATGTCGCCGGTGAGGAACACCGTGTCGCTGACCTCCTGGGCCTGGAGGTGGTCGAGGACGGTACGACGGTCGGCGGTGTAGCCGTCCCACTGGTCGGGGTTGGCGTAGGCGCCGTCCTGCGGCAGCAGTGGCGAGAGCGTGTTGATGGCGGCGACCACGTCACCGGGCAGAGCGGCCACCTTGAGCGGCGCGAACATCACCGAGTTGCCGATCAGCTTCCACTGCGCGCGGTCGTTGTCGAGGCCGTCGGTCAGCCAGCGCAGCTGCTCCTTGCCGGTGATGGTCCGGTCGGGGTCGTCGACCGAGGAGTCCAGACCGGGGGTCTCGACCTGCCGGTCGCGGTAGCTGCGCAGGTCGAGCATGCTCAGCTCGGCCAGCCGCCCGAACCTCAGGCGCCGGTAGAGCCGGGTCCCGTCACCCAGCGCCGCGGTGCCGTCGAGGCGCGCGGGCATCCACTCGTCGTACGCCCGGTGCGCGCGAGCGCGCCGCCGGGCATAGCTGCCCTCGCCGCCCTCTCCGGTGCCCCCGGTGTGGTTCTCGGCGCCGTTGCGGTAGGCGTCGTTGGTGACCTCGTGGTCGTCCCACGTCACGATCCAGGGGAACTTGGCGTGGGCGTCCTGCAGGTGCGGGTCGGTCTTGTACTGGGCGTGCCGCTGGCGGTAGTCGGCCAGGCTGACGATCTCGTGGTCGGGCTTGTGAGCCCGCACCTTCTTGGTCCCCGACTCGTAGAGGTAGTCGCCGAGATGGACGATCGCGTGGAGGTCGTCGCGCGCGGCCAGCCCGCGGTAGGCGGCGAAGAAGCCCTCGGGGAGGTTGGAGCAGGAGGCGAACCCGAGCCGCAGGCGCTCGGGATGCGAGTCGGCCGCTGGCGCCGTCCGAGTGCGGCCAACCCGGCTCTTCACCGGTCCGTCGCTGCGGTCGAGGACGAAGCGGTAGTGGTACCAGGTGGCTGGGGCGAGTCCCCCGACGTCGACCTTCACCGTGTGGTCGCGGCCCGGACCGGTGCGGAAGACGCCCCGGCGTACGACGTTGTCGAACCGCGCGTCCTTCGCGACCTCCCACCGCACCGCCACCTGCGGACCCTTGCCGGAGCCGGGACGGCTGGCGCTGGTCGGCGTGACCCGGGTCCAGATCACCACCGCGTGCGGCAGCGGGTCTCCGGAGGCGACGCCGTGCGCGAAGACCCGCGCGGCGCGGGAGCCCGGGGAGGCGGAGGCGGCTCCCGGGAGGGCCGGGGCGGACACGACGGCGGCGGTGACACCGGCGGTGCCGGTGGCCAGGACGGTACGGCGGTCGAGAGTGGTCACGCAGCCTCAACGACCGGCGGCACGCTGCGTGACGCCCGGCCGCGAGGTGTCACCCGGTGTTCACCGCTGCGTCGCCGAGGGCCGGCTCGTGACAGGATGCGCCGCGTGGCTGAACTGCACTTCTTCACGGGGACCATGGACTCCGGCAAGAGCACCCTGGCCCTCCAGACCAACCACAACCACGCGGTCCGGGGCCGCCAGGGCCGGATCTTCACGACCCTCGACCGGGCCGGCTCGGCCACTCTCTCCAGCCGGCTGGGGCTCACCCACGACGCGATCGAGGTGGCGACCGGCTTCGACTTCTGGCGCTACGTCGTCGACTCGCTGACCCAGGGCGCCCGGATCGACTACCTGATCTGCGACGAGGCCCAGTTCTACACGCGCGAGCAGGTCGACGAGCTGGCGAAGGTCGTCGACGAGCTCCAGATCGACGTCTTCGCCTTCGGCATCCTCACCGACTTCCGCACCTCGCTCTTCGAGGGCAGCGCCCGGCTGGTCGAGCTGGCCGACCGGATGAACGTCCTCCAGGTCGAGACGCTCTGCTGGTGCGGCAAGCGCGCCACCCACAACGCCCGCACCGAGGACGGCGTCATGGTGGTCGAGGGCGAGGTGATCGTGGTCGGCGACGTCGACCAGCCCGAGGACGCGCGCGCGGGCGAGCCGGCCGAGGTGTCCTACGAGGTCCTGTGCCGCCAGCACCACCGCCGCCGGCTCACCGCCGCCCGCGCCAAGGCCGTCAGCCTGGCCGCGGAGCCCCTGCCGTTCGGCTGAGCGGCTCTTCCGCGAGGCGAGCCGGAGCGGGACACTCCGAGGATCGCTCCAGCCCTCCGGAAAGAACCCTCATGACCCGCCCCTGCCCCAGTCGGTGCGCCGGTATCTCACCTTCGCCAACGTCTGCTCGCTCCTCGCCCTGGTCATCGCGACCAGCACCGGCGTCTCGTACGCCGCCGTGCCCGCGATGTTCGAGAGCGTGAGGCTGTTGTTGACCACGTTGGCCGCGGCCTCGGAGCTGTCGGCGAGCTCGCCGGCTCCGATGGCGTTGTCGGCGATCTCGGTGGCGGTCAGAGAGTCGTTGACGATCTCGCCGCCGTCGACCGAGTTGTCCTGGAGCTCGCTTGGCCGTCCTTGATCTTGGCTGTGGTCACGGCAGCCGACGTCACGGGCGACGTCGCCGTCCCTGCCGGCTATGTCGCCAACGGCACCTGCCGGAACATCCCCGTCAACATCGGTGGCGCTGCCGTCGGCGACGCCGTCGTGTTCTCGGTCTTGGCGGACATGCAGGACGGCGTCTTCTGGTACGGCGTCCGGGTGAGCGCGGTGAACATCGTGGACGACGCCGTGCTGTGCAACTTCAGCGGCGGCGCCCAGGCCGCGATCAGCGGCTTCCCCGTGCGGGTCGTCACCTACCGCTGACCGCTGCGCCGGCACGACCGGCAAGGGACTTCCCCCTTGCCGGTCGTGACGGCCGTCACTACGTTCAGCGGGTGACCCTCCCCCTCCAGGCTGCACGCCTGTCCCCCCGTGTGTGTCTCGCGCTCCTCGGAGCCCTCCTCGTCGCCCTGCTGGCCGTGCCGGCGACCACCTCGCCCGCGCGCGCCGACGGCCCCGGTGTCGGCGCCCCGTGGGTCGTCACCCTCGGCGACTCCTACATCAGCGGCGAGGCCGGCCGCTGGGCCGGCAGCTCCAACGCCTCGTCCGCCCGCGCCGACGCGCTGGGCGCCACGGCGTACTACGACAACGCGAGCGGCACTGGCGAGGCGATCAACCGCTGTCACCGCAGCAAGTCGAGCGAGGCCTACATCGGCGGCGGCGTCAACGGGCTCAACCTGGCCTGCTCCGGCGCCACGACCGCCACCAGCGACGGCGACAACTTCAAGCCTGGCATCGACTTCTTCGACAACGGGGCCGGCAAGATCGGGCAGGCAAACGCGCTCCAGCAGTTCGCCGCGAGCCACAACGTCAGGATGGTGGTGCTGTCCATCGGGGGCAACGACTTCAACTTCGCCTCGATCGTGCAGTCGTGCGTCGTCGACTTCCTCTACTCGCCGTCGTGGGCCAAGGACTACTGCCGCGACGACAGCTCGGTCACCACCAACTTCACCTCCGCCAACATCGCGGCGGTGAAGGCGCGCATCGCCGGCGCCTTCCGCAACGTCCAGACGGCCATGCGCAACGCCGGCTACTCCGACACCTCCTGGACCCTGATGGTCCAGACCTACCCGTCGCCGATCCCCCGCGGCAGCGGCATCCGCTACTCCCAGAGCGGCTACACCCGCCAGAGCACCGGTGGCTGCGGCTTCTGGAACGGCGACGCCGACTGGGCCAACGACTACGCGCTGCCCACGATCAACGCCACGGTGACCGGCGCGATCGCCGCCTCGGGGCTGCCCAACGCCAAGGTGCTCGACCTCGCCACGGCGTTCAACGGCCGCCGCCTCTGCGAGAACACCGTGGGCCTCTACGAGGAGCGTGGCATCGCCAGCTGGCAGTCGCCCGGAGCGGTCGACCAGACCGAGTGGATCAACCAGATCCGCACCGTCTCCACCTGCTGTTCCAACAGCCCCTACTACGTGCAGGAGTCGCTGCACCCCAACTACTGGGCCCAGCTCGCCACCCGCTCCTGCGTCCGCCAGGCCTACAACGGCGGCACCACCCGCGGCGGCCGCTGCACGATCTCCGGAATCGGCCTGGTCAACGGCGAGCCGAGGATGGCCCTCCAGTAGCCCGCGTCCCCCGGAAAGTACGGAACGTTTTCGACCTCAGATCAGCAGATCCAGGTCGAAAACGTTCCGTACTTTCCCGTCAGTCGACGACGAGCGGGATCAGCATCTCGTCCTCGGTGAGGGAGCCGTGGAGGCCGACGAGGGTGGTCTCGTAGGAGAAGTCGACGCTGGAGAGGATGGCGTGGTCGCTGCGGCAGGCGACGATCACGTCACCGAGGCGGGGCCGGACCAGGGGCTCGACCGCGCCGAACCAGCCGCGGCCGATCGCGGTCTCCCGGGTCATCACCTCGGCGCGGTCACCCAGGTGCTCGGTCCAGGTCGCGACGACGTCGTCGACGGCACCGCGCTGGCAGTAGAGGTGGCGGAAGCGGGCCTCGCCGCCGAGCAGGGCGACGCCGTCGCGCAGCTCGAGGTGCTCGTCGACGTCGATCCGGCGCTCGGGCGGCGAGTCGACCATGCCGTGGTCGGCGATGACGACGAGCCGGGTGTGGGAGGGCAGCGCCTCGCGCAGCTGCTCGGCCTCGGCGTCGATCATCGAGAGCTGCATCAGCCACTGGCTCGAGCGGACGCCCCACTTGTGGCCGGTCCAGTCGAGGTCGCCGTCGTAGAGGTAGGTCAGGGACGGGCGTACGGCGGACGCGGTGACCGCGGCCGCGATCCGCTCGCCGACCTTGTCGGCACCGACGTACTCCGCGCCGCGGTGGGCGGCGATGGTCAGGCCGCTGTCGCGGAACTCGCGCTTGTTGACGACCGTGACCGGCACCCCGGCGGCCTGGAGCCGGCCGAACGCCGTCTGGTGCGGCTGCCACTCCAGCGGGTCGACGTCCTTGTCCCAGAAGAGCGCGTTGAGCAGCCGGTCGGTGCCGGGCACCCGCGAGGTGAAGCCGACCAGCCCGTGCGCGCCCGGGCTGAGCCCGGTGCCGAAGGAGGTCAGGCTGGTCGCGGTGGTCGAGGGCACGCCGGCGGTGGCGGGCGCCTGGTCGGCCAGCAGCGTCGAGAGGTAGGGCGCGGCGTGGGCGTAGCGCTCGAGCAGCCGGGCCCCCAGCCCGTCGATGAGGAACACGACGTACGACGCGGCGTCCGGCAGCACGAGCCCGGTCGGCTCTGCTGCTCCCGGCACCCCGAGCGCGGCCGCGACGGCCGGTACGACGTCACCCAGCGAGCGCTGCCCGTAGGCGGGCTCGACGAACTCGGTCACCCCGCGTGGGTCCGAGCGGACAGCGACTCGGCGAAGGACAGCAGCCCGGCCACGGCGTCGACACCGTCGGCGGCGGCCGAGACCCGCAGCGAGAAGTCGTCGGAGGCCAGCACCCCGGTGTAGCCGTGGTCGGCGTCGCACTCGGGGTCGGCGCAGCCGGCGGGCTCGAGGTCGATCCGGCTCACGCCGCCCCAGCCGATGGTCATGACCGCCTCGGCGGGCGGGGTCGGGCCCGACGTGGGGTTGGCGGTCATCCGGGTGACGACGACCGACTTGACCGCCGACAGGGCGATCGCCTCGGTCGAGGTGGAGGTGTAGGGCTCGGGCAGCAGGTCGTCACCGGCGTGCTCGTCGGTGTGGGCGAGCACCAGGCGCGACGGCGTGAGCACGATGACGCTCTGGTGGCGGCGCACCTCCTCGCGCTCGAAGGTGGGCTCGTGATGCACGTAGAACGACACCACCTGCTCCCCCGCCACCGCCGCCTCGACGCCGTCGGCGACGACCTCGGGGTAGTAGCCCGTGCGGTCGATCGCCTCCCGGAGCTCGAGGGTCCGGTCGCGGTCGTCGGTGCGGGTGCTGCGCATGGCGTCAGTCTGTCACGGGGGCCCGACGCGGTCAGCCCGGGAGCGTGTCGCCCTGCTGCTCCGGCATCCGGCGCACGAACAGGTCCGAGCGCGGGTCGGTGACCGGGTCGACGCGGGCCTCGGCGGTGAGCACGGAGGCCCCACTGGTCCCGGCCAGGACCAGCGCGAGCTCGAGGGAGCTGACCTGCGGCAGGTCGTTCTGGAGCTGGGCGACCCGGCTGATCAGGCGCTCGATCTCGACCACGTCGACGACCTCGGCACCGCGGTAGCCGAAGAGCATCGGCGAGCTCTTGATCTCCCGCACCATCGCCGCGGCGTCACGGTCGCCGAGCGGCGGGATCCGGTAGGACTTGTCGGCCAGCAGCTCGATGATCGGGCCCGAGATGCCGAACGACACGACCGGCCCGAAGAGCGGGTCCTCGATGCTGCGGATGGCGATGGGTACGCCGGGCGGCGCGTGCTTCTGCACCACGAACCCCGCCGAGTCGGCGCCGCCGACCAGCGCGGTCAGGGAGTCCCACGCGTCACGCATCTCGGCGCTGGTGTCGATGTTGCGCCACACATGAGCCAGGTCGGGCCGCTCGCGCAGCGGGTGGGAGGTCGCCTTGAGCACGACGTCCCAGCCCATCTCGCGCCCGGCGGCCTGGGCCTGGCGCAGGGTCGAGACCGGACGCGACTCCCACAGGGTGATGTCGTAGGCGGCCAGCAGCTCAGTGGTCTGCTCACGGGTGAGGCCCGTGCCCTGCGGGTGCTCGGCCAGGACGCTGTTGACCAGCTGGCGGGCAGTCGCCAGGTCGACCTCGGCCGGGTCGGGCGGTGGGCCGTCGGGGGTGCGCAACCACACGGCGTACTCCACGACGCGCGCGAGCGCGCGCACGGCGGCCTCGACGGCGGGGTACGACGGCACCGAGCCGCGGCCGGCCGTCGAGCCCGCGACGTCGGGGACGCGCAGCAGCTCGGGGACGCCTTCGGCGCCGAGGAACGACGACACCAGCGGCTTGTCGGACTGCTCGCCGACGGCGGCTAGCACGTTGGCGACGTCCTCACCGGAGACGTTGAGCGGCGGGATGTAGACCGCGATGACGGAGTCGATGTCGGGGTCGTCGATGGCGGCGTCGAGGGCGTCCTCGAAGTCCTCGGCGGTCGCCTCGGCGCCGAGCGCGACCGACTTGTTGACGACCAGGCCCACGGCGGCGGCGGCGTCGGCGGCCAGCAGTCCGAGCGCGTCGGAGTTGCCGACGATCGCGACCCGGCGCCCGCGCGGCAGCGGCTGGTGCGCGAGCAGCTGGGCGACGTCGAACATCTCCTCGAGCGTGTCGACCTGGATCACGCCCGCCTGGCGGAACATCGCGTCGACGGCCTGCGGCGGTGCCGCGATCCGGCGTACGGCGTGGCCCATCGGCACACCCTGGGTGGTGCGGCCCGAGCGCACCGCGATGATCGGCTTGCGCAGCGAGACCCGGCGCGCGATCCGGGAGAACTTGCGGGGGTTACCGATCGACTCGAGGTAGAGCAGCACGACCTCGGTGGAGTCGTCCTCCTCCCAGTACTGCAGCAGGTCGTTGCCCGACACGTCGGCGCGGTTGCCGGCGCTGACGAACGTCGAGAGGCCGAGCCCGCGGTTCTGCACCTTCTCGAGGATCGCCGAGCCGAGCGCGCCGGACTGGCAGAAGAAGCCCGCACGTCCGCGCGCCGGCATCACCGACGAGAGCGAGGCGTTGATCGACACGGAAGGGTCGGTGTTGATGACGCCCAGGCAGTTGGGGCCGATTAGGCGCAGGCCGTAGGAGCGCGACAGCCCGACCAGGCGGCGCTGGCGCTTGCGCCCCTCGTCACCGGTCTCGGCGAAGCCCGACGAGATCACGACCAGGCCGTGGACGCCCTTGGCCGCGCACTCGAGCACGACGTCCTCGACGGCCTCGGCCGGTACGGCGACGATCGCGACGTCGACGTCGTCGGGGATGTCGCCGACCGCCTTGTAGGCGGGCATGCCCGAGACCGCCGCGGCGCTGGGGTTCACGACGTAGACCCGGCCCGTGTAGTCGCCGGTGACTAGGTGGCGCACCAGCGCCTGCCCGATCGTGTCCTGGCGGCGGCTGGCCCCGATGACAGCCACCGAGCGGGGGTTGAAGAACCGCTCGATCGACGCGGCCTCGGCCCGGTGCTCACGGCCGCGCATCACGCCGATGGCGGTCTCGGTGGGGTCGATGGAGAACTCCAGCATCAGCACGCCCTCGTCGTACTCGCTGGCGATGCGGTAGCCGGCGTCGCGGAAGATCTGGATCATCCGGTGGTTGTCGGGCAGCACCTCGGCGACGAACCGCTCGACCCCGCGCTCGCGGCCGGCCTGGGCGAGGTGCTCGAGCAGCAGCTGGGCGATGCCACGGCCCTGGTGCTGGTCCTCGACCAGGAACGCCACCTCGGCCTCGCCGGGCTTGATCACGTCGAACCGGCCGACGGCGATCATCTGCCCCTGGAGCATCAGGACGAACGCCACCCGGTCCTGGTGGTCGACCTGCGTGAAGCGGGCGACGTCCTTCTCGGAGAGCTTGGGCATCGGGCTGAAGAACCGGTAGTACTTCGACTCGTCGGAGACGCGGGAGTAGAACTCCACGAGCAGCTCGGCGTCGTTGGCCGCGATCGGCCGGATGTGGGCCGTGCGGCCGTCGCGCAGCAGGACGTCGGCCTCCCAGTGACGAGGAGCGCTCGGGATCTCGCTCAGTTCGTCGGTGGTGCTGCTGGTCGGCTCGGCGGTCACGCCCAGAATCTATCCCGACGACCGTGAACGGCGTGCCCCCTCCGGATGGCCGCGCGGCGCGGGAGACAATGCGGCCATGGCCCGCCGTACGACGAAACCGCCGCTCCCCGACGACTTCGAGGAGCATATCCTCGACATCGACGTCGGCGACGAGATGCGGTCGTCGTTCCTCGAGTACGCCTACTCCGTCATCTACTCCCGCGCCCTGCCCGACGCCCGTGACGGTCTCAAGCCCGTGCAGCGCCGGATCCTCTACACGATGAACGAGATGGGGCTGCGTCCCGACCGCGGCCACGTCAAGAGCGCCCGCGTCGTCGGTGAGGTCATGGGTCGGCTGCACCCGCACGGTGACACGGCCATCTACGACGCACTGGTGCGGATGACCCAGCCGTTCTCGCTGCGGGTGCCCACCGTCGACGGGCACGGCAACTTCGGCTCGCCCGACGACTCCCCCGCTGCCATGCGCTACACGGAGTGCCGGATGGCGCCCGCCGCGGTGGCGATGACCGCCTCGATCGACGAGGACACCGTCGACTTCAAGCCCAACTACGACTCCCGCGAGATGGAGCCGACGGTCCTGCCGGCGGCGATCCCCCACCTCGTCGTCAACGGCACCACCGGCATCGCGGTCGGCATGGCCACCAACTGCGCGCCGCACAACCTGGTCGAGGTGGTCCAGGCGCTGCGCCACCTGATCACCCACCCGACGGCGACCATCGACGACCTGATGCGGTTCGTGCCCGGCCCCGACCTGCCCACCGGCGGGAAGATCGTCGGTCTCGACGGCATCCGCGACGCCTACGAGACCGGCCGCGGCTCGTTCCGGATGCGCGCCAGTGCGCGGATCGAGACCATCGGCCGTCGCAAGGGCATCGTGGTGACCGAGCTGCCCTACGGCGTCGGCACCGAGAAGGTCATCGAACGGATCAAGACGCTGGTGCAGGGCAAGAAGCTCCAGGGCATCTCCGACATGAAGGACCTCACCGACCGTGAGCACGGGCTCCGCCTGGTGATCGAGGTCAAGAACGGCTTCGTGCCCGAGGCGCTGCTCGAGCAGCTCTACCGGCACACGCCGATGGAGGACTCGTTCGGGATCAACAACGTCGCACTCGTCGACGGCCAGCCGCGCACTCTCGGGCTCAAGGAGATGCTCGAGGTCTTCCTCGAGCACCGCTACGACGTCGTACGCCGCCGCTCGCAGTTCCGCCGCAACAAGAAGGCAGACCGCCTCCACCTCATCGACGGGCTGCTGGTCGCGCTCCTGGACATCGACGAGGTGATCCAGGTGATCCGCATCAGCGACGACACCGCGACCGCCCGCGAGCGGCTGATGTCGGTCTTCGACCTCTCGCTGGCGCAGACCGACTACATCCTCGAGATGCAGCTGCGCCGGCTCACCCGGTTCAGCCGGATCGAGCTGGAGAAGGAGCAGCAGGAGCTGCGCCGCGAGATCGAAGAGCTCGACGCGATCCTGGGCGACGAGAAGCTGCTCCGCAAGGTCGTCGGCGACGAGCTCACCGACGTGGCCAAGGCCTACGGCACCCCCCGTCGCACCGTCCTCCTGGAGTCGTCCGGCACCACCGTCACCTCCAGCGCGGTGGCCCTCGAGGTGGCCGACGACCCTTGCTTCGCCCTGCTGTCGGCCACGGGGCTGCTCGCGCGCACCTCCAACGCGGAGGCGGTCGGGTCGGGCGGCGCCCGCACCAACCACGACGTCGTCGTCTCGGCGATCGCGACCACCGCGCGCGGCGAGATCGGCGTACTCACCTCGGCCGGACGGGTCCTGCGCCTCGGGGTGCTCGACCTCCCGGCCATCCCCGCGTCGGCCAACGACCCCAACCTCCAGGGCGGGCTGCCGCTCAGCGAGGTGCTGTCGCTCGGCGCCGGCGAGCGGGCGCTCGCGCTGTGCACGCTGACCGCCGACGGTCCCGGCCTGGCCCTCGGCACCCGACAGGGCACGGTCAAGCGGGTCAACCCCGAGGTCCTGGGCAAGGACGAGTGGGAGGTGATCCGGCTCGAGCCCGGCGACGAGGTCGTCGGCGCCACCCAGCTGCTCACCGGCACCGAGACGCTCTGCTTCATCACCACCGACGCCCAGCTGCTGCACTTCGGCGCCGAGGGCGTCCGACCGCAGGGCCGTGCCGGCGGCGGGATCGCCGGCATCCGGCTGACGTCCGGCGAGTCCGTGGCGTGGTTCGGCGTCGTCGAGCCCGAGGGCTCGGTCGTGGTCACCGCCTCCGGCTCCTCCACCGCGCTGCCCGGCACCGAGCCGGGGCTCGTGAAGGTCACGCCGTTCACCGAGTACCCGCCCAAGGGCCGCGCCACCGGTGGCGTGCGCTGCCACCGCTTCCTCAAGGGCGAGGACGCCCTGGTCTTCGCCTGGGCCGGCACCGCTCCGGCCCGCGCGAGTGCGGCCAGCGGCGCTCCGGTCGAGCTGCCCGAGGCCAACGGCCGCCGCGACGGCTCCGGCACGCCCGGGTCGCAGCCGATCGTCGCGTGCGCGGGTCCGCTGTCCGCGCGGATCGGCGTACCGGCCGCCTCCCATGTGGAAGGGTGACCGCATGCTTTCGCGCCTCGCACCGCTGGCCCTCGTCGGCGTCCTGCTCGTGTCCGGCTCGGCCTGCAGCGGCGACGGTGGCGGCGGCGGCGGGGGCGCCGACGACGCGACGCCCGAGGAGGTCATGGCGACCGCCAAGACCAAGCTCGACGAGACCAGCGGCGTCAACATCGCGCTCGAGACCACGGACCTGCCCGACGGCGTCACCGGCATCCTGACGGCCGACGGGGTCGGCACTCACGCTCCGGCGTTCGAGGGTTCGATCGTGGTCGCCATCGCGGGCGGCACGCCGACGGTGAAAGTCATCGCCGTCGACGACGTGGTCTACGCCGTGCTCCCGTTCACCACCGAGTTCCAGGAGATCAACCCCGGCGAGTACGGCGCGCCCGATCCCGCCCAGCTGATGAGCGCCGACGCGGGGCTCTCCTCGCTGCTCCCCGCCACGACCAGCCTCGAGAAGGGCGAGTCGATCCGGGGCGGGGACAACAACAAGGAGATCTTCACCGAGTACACCGGCACCGTCCCGGGCTCGACGGTCAAGAACATCATCCCGGGCTCGACCGGCGACTTCGAGGCGACCTACACCATCTCCGACTCCGGCGAGCTGCGCACGGCGGTGCTGACCGGTGAGTTCTACCAGGGCGCCGACACGATGACCTACACCATCGAGTTCGACGACTACGGCACCGAGAAGGACATCACCGCGCCGTGACCGGGAGTACGAGTTCAGCGAGTACTCCCAATGGAGCGACGAAGTCGCTCCACGGCTCACCACGGCTGCTGCTCGGCCTCGCCGCCGTAGCCGTGGCGTTCGCCGCCGCCGACACCTACGTCGTCGTGCTGGCCCTGCCCGAGATGGGCAGCGCGGTCGGCATCTCCCCGGAGGAGCTCCAGCGGGCCGCCCCGATCATCTCCGGCTTCCTGCTCGGCTACGTCGCGATGCTCCCGCTCATCGGCCGGATCGCCGACCTCCGGGGCCGGGTCCCCGTGCTGGTGGCCGCGCTGGTCATCTTCGCGCTCGGCTCGCTGGTCACCACGCTGGCCTACGACATGCCGACCATGGTGTCCGGCCGCTTCCTCCAGGGTCTCGGCGGTGGCGGGCTGGTCCCCGCCACGCTGGCCCTGGTCGCCGACCTCTACCCGCGCGAGCGACGCGGCGTACCCCTCGGCGTGGTGTCGGCCGTCCAGGAGCTCGGCAGCGTCATCGGCCCGCTCTTCGGCGCCGTGGTCCTGGCCGTCTCCGACTGGCGGATGATCTTCCTGATCAACCTCGTCGTCGGGCTGGTGCTCGCCGCAGCCATCCGAGCTCTGCGGTTTGGTCACATTCCGCAGGAATCAGGCCCCGAAACACGTGGTGTCGTCCCACACCGCGGTTTCCCGGACATCGTCGGTGGCGTGCTCCTGCTGGTGAGCCTGGTCGCCGGCGGACTGGTGTTCGTCCGCCCGCCGTCACTGCTCCAGGACCTGACGTGGGGCCAGCTGTTCATCCCGTTCGCCGGCGACGGGCGGTGGCTGACCCCGCTCGGGGCGGCCGCAGTCCTCGCCGGGCTGCTGTTCGTCGTGCGCTGCTTCACGGCCCGGCGGCCGCTGGTCGACGGCCCCAGCTGGGTGCGCAGCATGCGCGACGCCGACGTGACCGGCGCCCTGTTCCTGGCGGTCGCCCTGGGCGGCGTGATCCTGGCGTTCGCCACCGCCGACCCCAAGATCCAGCTGTTCGCCGACCAGGGCTACTACTACCTCGCCGGCTCCGCGGTCGCGACGGTCGCGCTCGTCGTCCACCTGCGCCGTACCGACTCCCCCCTCGTGCCCCGCGGAGCACTGCGGCGCACGCCGGCGTGGGGCGCGATCCTGGTCAGCTTCTTCGTCGGCGCGGCCCTGATCGCCGCACTGATCGACATCCCGCTCTTCGCGCGCACCACCATCTATCGCGACTCCCAGCTGATGGCCGCGCTCGTGCTGGTCCGCTTCCTGGTCGCGCTGCCGATCGGCGCCGTGGTCGGCGGCTACCTCACCCGCCGGTTCAGCGCCGGGCTGATCACCGCCGTCGGCATGCTGATGGCCGCGACCGCCTTCATGCTGATGACGCAGTGGGACATCACCAGCCTCGAGCACCTCCACACCGACGCCACGCTGGTGCTCTGCGGCTTCGGCTTCGGGCTGGCCCTCGCGCCGGTCAACGCGGCGATCCTGGCCAGCACGGACGACGACGTCCACGGGGTCGCCACCGCCCTGGTCGTCGTGGCACGGATGGTCGGCATGCTGGTCGGCATCTCCGCGCTCACCGCGGTGGGCCTGCGCCGCTACTACGCCCAGCTCGCGGACAACCCGCTCCCGCCGGCGCGTGAGGTGTGCAACGGCAAGACTCGGTGCAAGGCGTTCAGCGACCTGCTCTCCGGCGCGGGGATCCCCCAGGAGCACGCCATCTTCGCGGGCGCAGCGCTGTGCGCGGTGGTCGCGGCCGGGTGCGCGCTGGTCGTGTTCCGGGGTGCGGCCACGCGCTCATTCAGCGCGGCGGACGTGCTGCGCGCCGGTGGGTGAGCAAGACCACGTCCACATCCGCGCCTATGGCACGCCGCGGTGACCCAGGTCCGCTAGGTTCGCGCTCATGGCCGACTTCGACGACCTGATGACCGCCAACCGAGAGTTCGCCTCCGACTTCGCCCTCGGCGGGTTCGACGGCGTGGCCCATGCCGGGGTCGCCATCGTGACCTGCATGGACTCCCGGATCGACCCGCTGGGGATGGTCGGGCTCAAGCCCGGCGACGCCAAGATCTTCCGTAACCCCGGTGGCCGGATCACCCCGCAGGCCCTCGAGGCGCTGGTGCTCGGCACCCACCTGCTCGGCGTGCACCGCATCCTCGTCGTACCCCACACCCGGTGCGCCATGGCCAGCCACACCGAGGAGGAGCTCCGGACTCGGATCTCCGAGTCCTCGGGCCAGGACGCGTCGTGGCAGAGCTTCGGTGTGATCACCGACCAGCTCCAGGCCCTCACCGACGACATCGCCAAGATCCGCGCCCACCCGCTGATCCCCGAGTCCACCGTCGTCGGCGGCTTCGTCTACGACGTCGACACCGGCCTGCTCGAGCAGCACGTCTGACGGCTCGCGGCGGCGCGCCACTCAGGCGTCGAGCGACTCCACGTCGACCTCGTAGGCACCCTGCACGATGAACTCCTTGCGGGGAGCGACGTCGGAACCCATCAGCAGCTCGAAGACCTGCGAGGCAACGTCGGCGTCGTCGACGGTGATCCGGCGCAGGGTGCGGTGGCGGGGGTCCATGGTGGTCTCGGCCAGCTGGTCGGCGTCCATCTCACCGAGGCCCTTGTAGCGCTGGACCGGGTCCTTCCACTTCACGTTCTTCTTCTTGAGCTCCGCGAGCTTTCGCTGCAGCTCGTCGTCGGAGTAGGTGTAGACATACTTCTCCTGGCCCTTCTTGGGCGCCGAGATCTCGATGCGGTGCAGCGGGGGCACAGCGGAGTAGATGCGTCCCTCGTGGATCAGCTCGGGCATGTACTTGAAGAACAAGGTGGCCAGCAGGCACCGGATGTGGGCGCCGTCGGAGTCGGCGTCGGCCATGAAGATGATCCGGCCGTAGCGCCGGGCCTCGAGGTCGAAGGTGCGTCCGGAGCCGGCGCCGACGACCTGGATGATCGAGGCGCACTCGGCGTTCTTGAGCATGTCGCCCACGGACGCCTTCTGGACGTTGAGGATCTTGCCGCGGATCGGCAGCAGCGCCTGGAACTCCGCGTTGCGCGCCAGCTTGGCGGTGCCGAGTGCGGAGTCACCCTCGACGATGAACAGCTCGGTGCGGTCGTTGTCGTTGGCGCGGCAGTCGGCCAGCTTGGACGGCAGGGCCGAGGACTCCAGGGCGTTCTTGCGACGCTGGGTCTCCTTGTGCTGACGCGCCGCCAGACGGGTCTTGGACGCGGCGACGACCTTCTCCATGAGGAGCTTGGCCTGCGCCTTCTCGGCCCGCTTGGTCGAGGTCAGGAACTTCTTCAGCTCCCCTGAAACGACCCGTCGTACGACGGAGCGCGCGGCAGGGGTGCCGAGGATCTCCTTGGTCTGACCCTCGAACTGCGGCTCGGCCAGACGGACCGTCACGACCGCCGTCAGCCCCTCGAGCACGTCGTCCTTGATCACGTCGTCGTCGTTGACCCGGAGCGCCTTGGTGGCGCGCATGGCGTCGTTGAACGTCTTGGTGAGGGCCGACTCGAAGCCGCTCACGTGGGTGCCGCCCTTGGGCGTGGCGATCACGTTGACGAAGGAGCGCAGCTCGGTGTCGTAACCGGTGCCCCAGCGCGCGGCGATGTCGACCGTCAGCTCACGCTCGACCTCCTGGGGCGTCATGTGGCCCTTGACGTCGAGCATCGGCACGGTCTCGGTGAAGGTGTCGCTGCCCTGCAGCCGCAGCACCTCGGTGACCGGCTCGTCGTGCGAGAGGTACTCGGCGAACTCGGCGATGCCGCCGTCGTGGCGGAACTTCTCCTCGACGGGGGTGTCGCCCCGGAGGTCGCGGATGACGAGCTCGAGCCCGGGCACGATGAACGACGTCTGCCGGGCCCGGCCGAGCAGCCCCTCGAACTCGAACCGCGCGTCCTTGGTGAAGATCTGGCGGTCGGGCCAGAACCGGATCAGCGTGCCGGTCTTGCCCTTGGCGACGCGCTTGCCCTTGCGGGTGAGCCCCGACTGGGGGGTGAACGCCGCGTCGGGACCGTCGCCGGCGAAGACGCCCGGCACCCCTCGGTGGAAGCTCAGCCCCTGCTGGGACGGCGTGCGGTCGACGTCGATGTCCATCCGCGCGGAGAGCGCGTTGACGACGGAGAGTCCGACGCCGTGCAGCCCGCCGGTGGCGACGTAGGAACCGCCGCCGAACTTGCCGCCGGCGTGGAGCTTGGTGGCCACCACCTCGACCCCGGGCAGCCCGGTCTTGGGCTCCTTGTCGGTCGGGATGCCCCGGCCGTCGTCGTGCACCTCGACCGAGTCGTCGGCGTGGAGCGTGACCTCGACGCGGTGGGCCGAGCCGGCGAGTGCCTCGTCGACCCCGTTGTCGATGATCTCCCACAGGCAGTGCATGAGGCCGCGGGTGTCGGTCGAGCCGATGTACATGCCGGGACGCTTGCGCACCGCCTCCAGTCCCTCGAGGACGAGGAGGTGAGCGGCGTTGTAGGTGTTGTCGGCGATCGTGGGGCTCCTGGCAGCGGAATGAGCTGGGTACTGAAACGGGGGGACGAAATCCGGTGGTTCTCCGGCTCCGAATCTACCTGCGACACGCCGGAGGCCGGTGAAGGCTCGCTCGCCGGACCCGCCTTACGGTGAGCGGAAGCTCGCAGCCGGGGCTCACGTCACGATGTGGACACGATCGGTGCTCGGTGTCACCGTTCGGCAACTCAGGTCACCTCTCGGACGTCAAACTCAACAAGGTGTCTCTCCCCGAGCTTCCAACGGGGCCTTTTCCACAGGCCGGCGTCCACGGCATGGAAATCGTCCTCCTGGGGAACCATCACCGTGATTGGATCAAAGGCCCAGGACACGCGATGCAGGGAATGTTGGTCTCCCTCGCTACGTTGACTAGGACACCACCCGAGAAACGAGGCCGAAGTGACAACTGCTGTTGCCCCTAGTGCTCCTCTGACTGCCGAGGACCGCTGCGACCGTTGCGGTGCGCAGGCCTACCTGCGTGTCGAGCTCCACGCCGGCGGCGAGCTCCTGTTTTGCGCGCACCACGCGCGTGAGCACGGAGACAAGCTCAAAGAGGTCGCCGTCAACGTGGTCGACGAGACCCACAAGCTCACCAACACCCCGGCAACGACGCCGAGTGCCGAGCGCTGACACCGCCACCCACCGACTCCCCGATGGCCCCCGACGCGAGTCCGGGGCCATCGGCTATTTACCGACGACTCGCATGACAGGGTGTGCGGCGTGAGCCTCACCGAAGTCCTCGTCGCGCTCCTGGTCGCGGTCGGCCTGGCCGGCATCCTGGTCCCCGTCCTGCCCGGCTCGGTGCTCATCCTCGGCGGCGTGCTCATCTGGGCCCTCGACGTCGGTGGGTCGATCGCCTGGGTCGTGTTCGCCGTGGTGACCGTGCTGCTGGCCGTGGGCACCGTGGTGAAGTACGCCGTGCCCGGCAAGCGGCTCAAGAGCGCCGGCATCCCCGCCTCGACCCAGTGGGCCGGGGCCGGCCTCGCGATCGTCGGCTTCTTCGTGGTCCCCGTGGTCGGCATCTTCCTGGGCTTCGTCCTCGGCATCTATCTCGCCGAGCACCGGCGGGTCGGCTCGGCCCAGGCGTGGCCGTCCACCAAGCACGCCCTGAAGGCGGTCGGGCTCAGCATCCTGATCGAGCTGGTCGCGGGCGTGCTCGCGGCCGGCACCTGGGTCGTCGGCGTCCTCCTCACCTGACCATGGCTGTCCTGCTCTCGCTGCTGGCCGCGGCGTCCTACGGCCTGTCCGACTTCGTCGGCGGAGTGGCCTCCAAGCGCGTCACGCCGTGGACGATCGCGCTCGTGGGCCAGCTCGCGGGCGCCGTCCCGTTCCTGGTCGTCGGCCTGCT
The DNA here is from genome assembly GCF_900103935.1 of Nocardioides szechwanensis. Lineage (GTDB taxonomy): Bacteria > Actinomycetota > Actinomycetes > Propionibacteriales > Nocardioidaceae > Nocardioides > Nocardioides szechwanensis. The sequence continues at coordinate 482,330 of NZ_FNIC01000001.1, read as the reverse complement.
CGACGGCGGCACCTTCGGGCGCGCCGTCCTCGGCTGGACGCTCCTCGCGGGCCTCGGCAACGGACTGGGTACGGCGTTCCTCTACCGCGGCCTCTCCGCAGGCCGGATGGGCGTGGTGGCGCCGGTCTCTGGCGTGGGTGCCGCCCTGCTCCCGATCGTGGTGGGGCTGGCACTGGGTGAACGACCGAGCCTGCTGGTCTGGCTGGGCATCGCGGTGGCGGTGCCCGCGATCTGGATGGTGGCGCGCGAGCCACGGGCGGCCGACGCGGTCGCGCCCGGGTCCGGTCTCGTCGACGGGATCCTCGCGGGCGTCGGCTTCGGCACGCTCTTCGCCGCGCTGGCGCAGATCCCCGAAGACGCCGGGCTGCTGCCGCTGGCCCTCAACCAGCTCGTCGCCTCGGTCGTGGTGGTCGCGGTGGCGACCGCCCTGGGGGTGGCCTGGGTGCCGCGCCAGGGTGCGGCCCTGCTCGGGATCGTCAGCGGCTGCCTCGGAGCGGCCGCCACTGCGCTGTTCCTGGCCGCCTCCCGCGACGGCCACCTGACGGTGGCGGCGGTGATCACGTCGCTCTACCCGGCCTTCACGGTCGTGCTCGCCGCGACCGTGCTCCGTGAGCACGTGCACAAGGCCCAGGCGGTGGGCCTGGGCCTGTGCGCGGTCACGGTCACGCTCGTCGCACTGGGTTGACCGGTGCGGGTTGACCGGTGGGGCTGATCAGCCCTTGGCGACCCGGTCCGTGAAGGAGCGCGGGTTGCCCAGCCAGTCGGTGACCGGGTGGCTGCCGTCGTACAGGTCGACCATCTTGACCGCGACGCGCACCTTCGCCGGGTTGCCCAGGCACGTGCGGGCGACCCGCAGGGTGGCGACGTCGGTGGCCCACCCGAGCCTGAGCGAGTGGTCGCAGCTGAGGGGCTCCCCCGGCGACGTCCAGCCCTGGACGCGGCTGAGCTGGTAGTCGGTGCCGGACTGGAGACCGGTGTCGAGGCGGAACTCCGGTCCCTTCCGACCAGGACGGGTGTCGAAGTAGATCGTCATCCCCGACGGTCCCGCTTCGGAGGTCTCCTGGAGGTCGGTGAACCGCACCTTCGTGATGACCTGCTCGGTCCCGTGGTTGAGCGTCACCTTGCGGATGTCGGTGAGCGAGGCGCCTCCCACGTCGGCGGGGTCGGTCTGCGACGTACTCTCGGCAAAGGCCGGCCCGGCGAGGCCGAGGGTGAGTACGGCGACGCCGGCGAGGGCTGCGGCGCGGGCAACGGTGCTGACGGTCATCAGAGTCTCCTGGGTGAGGGGCTGGCATCAGGTAGATGCATCTTTGCCCCCGAAGGTTGCAGAGCGCACGCGGAGACTTTTACCTTGCGGAGGTTTTGGGCCACCTGATGCGGGGAATGACGCCTGACGATTGTTGTTGGTCTCGGGGAAAATGTCGTTCCAGTCACTGGGGTTCGTCACCGAAGGCGGTTTCCTTGTCACTTGATCAGCACCTCCGACCGATCCGGCTCGCGATCGTCACCGAGGCAGACGTCGTCTACCGCGGCCTCGCCTCCGTCGTGGCCGAGCTCGCCCCGAGGGTCGAGCTGCTCGGCCGCTCGCTCACGCAAGCGATCGACCCCGGCATCGACGTCGCCCTCTACGACGTGGCCGCGCTCAACCGAGGCGAGGGCAAGGACCTCGACTGGCTCGTCAAGGAGACCCACGCGGCGGTCGTGGCCGTGGCTCGCGACCTCCGCCCGGACCTGGCCGCACGCGCCATCGACCGGGGTGTCGACGGTGTCGTCTCCCTCTCAGCCGACACCGCGGAGCTCACCGACGTGATCTGGGCGGCAGCCGCCGGTGACCTCGCCGGCGACGCCTCGGTGGAGGCCGTCGACTACACAGGCAACTCCGCCACGCTCGGGCGCGCCGAGGGGCTGTCCGCGCGCGAGGTGCAGGTCGTCAGCATGATCGCCATGGGTCTCAGCAACGAGCAGATCGCCCGGGAGCTGTTCTTGAGCATCAACTCGGTCAAGACCTACATCCGCTCGGCCTACCGCAAGATGGGGGTCACCAGCCGCAGCCAGGCCCTCACCTGGTCCGTGCACCACGGCTTCGCCCTGAGCGACAACCGGGGCAACCGGCAGCTGACCTGAGGCACAGGGCCGACTGGGTCGCGACTGCGTGGGTACCGTCACACGTGACCGAGACCCCCGACCCACGCGACCACCTGCCCGGCAAGCAGACGCCGATCGAGGTGCACCCCCGCACGGACGGGGACGACCCGTTGCGCGGGTCTCGGACCAGCGGCCTGTGGGCAGCCGTGGTCAGCCTGGGCCTGGTGCTCCTCCTGCTGATCATCTTCATCGCCCAGAACACTCGAAAGACCACGGTCTCGTTCCTGGCCTGGGACGGGCAGGTGCCGGTCGCGGTTGCGCTCCTGGTCGCCGCCCTGGCCGGACTGTTCCTGGCGGGGCTGGCCGGGACGCTGCGGATCCTCCAGCTACGCCGCCGGGTTCGACGTACCCGCCGCTGAGCTGTCAGGCCGGGCCGTGGGTCGGGTTAGCATCGCTGGGTGACGACTCGGGTGACCCGCGCGCTGGTTCTGATGATGCTGATGACCGGGCTGGCGCTGGTGCCACGGGCGGTCGCCTCGGCCGACGAGCCTCCGGACACGACCCCGCCCCAGATCGACCTCAACCCGTGCTACGGCGAGGAGACGAGCTGCCGTCGCGTCTACGCCGAGGTCTTCGGCAACCTCGAGCCCGGTGACGACCTCGCCGTGCTCGGCGCGCGGATCGGCGACACCGTGGTCGAGGAGCACGTCTACGACGACGGCACAGGTTTCGTGCCGCACGGCTGGTTCATCTCCTATGGGAACGACGTCTACACGGAGGTCGACTACGCACTCAGCATCGAAGTGCCCCGTGGGACGACCGACCTCACGTTCTACGCCCGTGACCTGGAGGGCAACACCAGCGAGCTGACCACCATGGTGCTCGGTCCCATCCCGCCGGGTCCGGTGCCGCGGCTCAGGGCCAATCTCGTCGGGGGGCGATCAGCGCGGGTGGCTTGGGGGCAACCCGCCCTCCACACCAGCTGCTGTCCGCGCTACGTCGTCCGTACCCCGCGGCGTCCCCCGAGATGGACCCGCGTCGGGCCACCCGGTGGTTTCATCCTGGGCGAGACCTACCGCCGGCTCTCGCCAGGGTGGCATCGCTTCACGGTGCGGACCCACACGGAGGGCGGCGTGGGGCCTGCCCGCACCGTGCGGCTCTTCGTACCGCGTCAGTCCAGGTAGTCGCGCAGGACCTGCGAGCGGCTGGGGTGCCGCAGCTTGGACATCGTCTTCGACTCGATCTGGCGGATGCGCTCGCGCGTGACGCCGTAGACCTTGCCGATCTCGTCGAGGGTCTTGGGCTGGCCGTCGGTGAGGCCGAAGCGCATCGAGACCACGCCGGCCTCGCGCTCGGAGAGGGTGTCGAGCACGGCGTGGAGCTGCTCCTGGAGCAGCGTGAAGCTGACCGCGTCGGCCGGGACGATCGCCTCGGAGTCCTCGATCAGGTCGCCGAACTCGGAGTCGCCGTCCTCGCCGAGGGGCGTGTGCAGGGAGATCGGCTCGCGGCCGTACTTCTGGACCTCGATGACCTTCTCGGGGGTCATGTCGAGCTCCTTGGCGAGCTCCTCCGGGGTGGGCTCGCGGCCCAGGTCCTGGAGCATCTGGCGCTGCACGCGGGCCAGCTTGTTGATGACCTCGACCATGTGCACCGGGATCCGGATGGTGCGGGCCTGGTCGGCCATGGCGCGGGTGATCGCCTGGCGGATCCACCACGTGGCGTACGTCGAGAACTTGTAGCCCTTGGTGTAGTCGAACTTCTCGACCGCACGGATCAGACCGAGGTTGCCCTCCTGGATCAGGTCGAGGAAGAGCATGCCGCGGCCGGTGTAGCGCTTGGCCAGCGAGACCACGAGCCGCAGGTTGGCCTCGAGGAGGTGGTTCTTGGCGCGACGGCCGTCCTCGGAGATCCACTCGAGCTCCTCGAGGAGCTTGGCCGAGATCTTGCCGCCCTTGGCGAGCTTCTCCTCGGAGAAGAGGCCGGCCTCGATCCGCTTGGCGAGCTCGACCTCCATCTCGGCGTTGAGGAGCGGCACCTTGCCGATCTGCTTGAGGTAGTCCTTGACCGGGTCGGCGGTGGCGCCGGCGACCATGACCTGCTGCTCCGGCTCATCGGTGTCGTCGGCGGCCGAGACGATGAACGTCGCGGACTTCTCGTCCTCGACGATCGTCGGGTCGGTCTTGACGTCCTTCTCGAACTGGTCGTCGGGCAGGTCGGGCAGGATCCGCTTGCCGTCGGGGCCGATCACGATGGCGGGGTCGATGACCTCGACAGTCTCGGCGGCAGCAGCGGCCTTCTTGGCGGTGGTCTTCTTCGCGGCCGGGGCGGCCTTCACGGGCGCCGCCTTCGCGGGCGCAGCCTTCTTGGCGGGGGCCGCCTTGGCGGGTGCTGCCTTCGCGGGCGCTGCCTTCTTGGCGGGAGCCGCCTTGGCGGCCGGGGCCGCCTTCTTGGCCGCCGGGGCGGCCTTCTTGGCGGGGGCGGCCTTCTTCGCCGGCGCGGTGGTGGTCTTGCGCGGGCTCGCCGCGGCCGCGACCCGCGCGGTGGCGGCGGGCATCGCGACGGAGATGCCGAGCGAGCTCAGGTGGGCGAGCAACGCCTTGAGATGGCGCGGCTCGACGGCCGCGTCCTCACTGGCCCGACGGACCTGCTCCGGGGTGACACTCGCAGTCGGGACGGCCTGCTGGAGCAGCGCCTCGACAGCGGGGTGGGACAGGACGTCGGCAGGGATCTTGCGCGCGTTCGAAGACACGAACACCTCTCGTCAAACTGGCGTAGGGCGCGGCAAGGCCCGGTAACGTCAAGAGCCGCGTTGTCATTCTGCCACGGGCCGGGTGAGGTCATGACACAGACCCGGACACCGGCCCACGCGGGTCATCCAGCCTTGGCCGCGGCCTTCTGCTGCTTCTTGTGGTCGCGCACCTTCTGCAGCGACTCGGGGTCGACCACGTCGGCCACGGAGCGGTAGCCGTCCAGCGCGTAGTCGCCGACGACCTCCTCCCACCCGGCGGGGCGTACGTCGAGCCGCTTGGCGAGCAACGCGATGAAGATCCGCGACTTCTGCTTGCCGAAGCCGGGCAGGTCGAGGAGCCGCTTCATCAGGTCCTGGGCGTCCTCAGCCTCGGTCCACAGCCGTTCCGTCTCACCGAAGTACTGGCCGCACACCAGGGCCGCCAGCTCCTGCATCCGGGTCGCCATCGACCCCGGGAAACGGTGCACCGCCGGCGGAGTCGCGCACAGCGCCGCGAACTCCTCCGGGTCGGCCGCCGCGATCGCCTCGGGGTCGACGCTCCCGAACCGCTCCAGCACCTTGGCCGGCCCGCGGAACGCGTGCTCCATGGGGTACTGCTGGTCGAGCATCATCCCCACGAGAAGCGCGAACGGAGACTCGTCGAGGACCTGGTCGGCGGCAGGGTCGCCGGTGATGTGCAGCGTCATGGCCCCCATCATGCAGGAACCCGGGTGCTCCCGACCTGCACGCCGGTACCGCCCAATCGGTGGTGACGCCGGACCAGAGATGCGACACTCCCGGTCGTCAGGGACGGCCGTCAGCGCCGACGTCGGGAGAGCACAGATGGGGACTCGCCGTCACCGCCTGGTGATCGCCGGTGCCCGGGCCGACGCAGAGCTGGCCTTCGACTGGGACTGACGTCCCCGCTCAGCGTCTTGGGCGGTCCCGCCAGGCGCCGGTCGCCCAGAGCGCCCACGCGACGAGCACCGGCTGGAAGAAGAGCCGGACGAAGCGCTTGCGGTCGGTGTCGAGGCCGAAGGCGTCGGTGTGCTCGAGGTACTGCGCGATGTTGCCCGGGAAGATCGCGATGAAGAACGCGGCGGCGAGCAGGCCGACGCTGATCCGGCCGCGCCCGAACGCCACGAGGGCAGCGCCGAGGCTGATCTCGACCACACCGGACACGAGCACGACCGGGGCGTCGGAGATCGGGAACCAGTCGGGCACCTGGGCGACGAACTCCTCGCGCGCGAAGGTCAGGTGGCTGACCCCGGCGAACACCAGGATGCCGCCGAGCAGTATCCGGGCCGCCGTGCGCGGGCGGGAGGTCGGAGGCGCGTTCAGGAGGCTCATGCGTTCGAGCCTACGGTCGCGCCCCACCCAGGACGTCACACGTCCAGAAGGAAAGGTCAGTCGCCCTTGACGGCCAGCACCGGGCAGTGGGCGTCGAGAAGCACCCGCTGCGCGTTGGAGCCCAGGATCAGCTTGCCGACCGGCGTACGCCGGCGTAGCCCGATCACGATCAGCTCGGCCGAGTTGGCCTCGGCGATGCTGATCAGGTCCTCAGCGGGCTCGAAGCCCCGCACCAGCTGGCGGATCTCGTAGGCCACACCCTCGGCGTCGAGCCGGGCACCGACGGCAGCCATGTCCTTCTCGAGCTGGTCGGAGGCCTCTCTGTCGTAGCCGGCGCCACCCCGATGGGAGTTGACCACCACGAGGTCCGCGCCGCGCAGCTTGGCCTCGGCGATCGCCTGGGACAGGGCTGCTTCACCCTCGGGCTTTGGTACGTAACCGACTACAACTTTTCCCATGAGCGCACCGTACCGAACCCGGCACCCCCACGGCACCTGTGGAGTACCCCGGCGGGTCCGTGTCGCCTGGGGCACCCTGGCGGCATGACCGAAGGACTGCAGGCGCCGCTCAGTGCGCCGCTGCATCGCCTCCTTCGCCGGGCGGTCCTGGACCATGCGACCTCCGAGCGCCGCCGGGTCTTCCTGCCACTCCTCCACGTGGGGATTCCCGGTGGTGTGGAGGCGGTGTTCGCCGTGCGCGACGACGAGCCGACCGACCACGCGCTGCGGTGCGACGTGGTCGCCGCGATGGTCCGGCGCACCCGGCAGCCGGGTCCGGTGCCGATGGTCTGGCTGACCCGGGCCGGCGAGCTGGAGACGCAGGACGTGGACGCCGCGTGGCTGGCGTCGGCGCGGGCGGCGTACGGCGAGCTCGGGCTGCCGTTGCTGATGGTGCTGGTCAACCGGCGCGGCTGGCGTGACCCTCGCAGCGGTGCCGCCTGCACCTGGCGGCGGCTGCGCCCCAGTGCCACGATCACGCCATGACAACATCCGGGCCGGCCTCCGGCGCCCCGTCCCCGAGCCCGCAGCGAGAGGACGTCGAGATCGAGTCCGACGGGGCCCTCCTCGCCGCCTGGTTCTACCCGGCGCACACCTCCGCACCGTCTGCACCGTGCGTCGTGATGGCACACGGTTTCAGCATGACCCGTGCCGACGGCCTTGAGGAGTACGCCGAGCGGTTCGCCGCCGCCGGGACCCACGTCCTGGTCTTCGACCACCGCTACCTCGGCGACTCGGGCGGGGAGCCGCGCCAGCGGTTCCGGATCGGGCACCAGCAGCGCGACTGGCGCCACGCCGTCGCCTACGCCCGCACGCGGCCGGAGGTCGATGCCGGCTCCATCGTGGCCTGGGGCTACTCGTTCTCGGGCGGCCACGTCGCATCGCTGCTCTCACGAGGCCTGGACGTCCGCGCCGCGTTGGTCCTCTGCCCGTTCGCCGACGGGTTGGCGCGGGTGCTCGCCACTCCCCCAGCGCTGGTCGCCTGGATCCTCCCGCGGGCGCTGCTCGACCTGATCGGACGCCACCGCACGATCCCGGTGACCGGGCCGCCCGGGAGCCACGGGGCGATGACGCTGCCGGGTGAGGCCGACGGTTTCGCGGCGTCACGTCGCGCGGGGTCGCGCTGGCGCAACGAGATCTCGCCGGCGGTGTTCCTCACGGTCGGGCTGTTCCGGCCGGTGCGGGGCGCGAAGCGGATCCGGCCGGCGCTCTGGGTGGGTCGGTGCGCCGACGACATCACGGTGTCGGCGAAGGCCGTGGGCCGGCTGGCCGGTCAGGCGCCCCGGGGTGAGCTGCACGAGTTCGCCGGCGACCACTTCGCGCCGTTCACGGGGGAGAGCACCGAGGCGGTGGTCGCCTCCCAGGTGGAGTTCCTGCGGCGCGAGGTCCTGGCCTGAGCGCTGACCCGTCGCGAACTTTGCCACGGGTCAGCGGCTACCAGGTGTGCACGGGCTCGTTGGTGTGCATCCGCTCGCGGTAGTCGAGCAGGGTCGCCCGCAGGGCGTCGTAGCGGTCGGCGTCGGTGCGCTGGTGCATCTGGCGCGCGAACCACTCCGCACCGTTGCGCCCGGTCAGGCAGCGCTGCTCGATGATGCCGAGCATCCGGTCGATCTCGGCGCCGGTCGCCCCCCAGGCCTCGAGCCCCTGCTGGGCCATCGGGAGGAGTCGGCGCAGCACCAGCTCGGTGGTCTGCACCTGGCCGACGCCCGGCCAGTAGACCTGCGCGTCGATGCCCTGCTGGGCCGCGACGTGGAAGTTCTCCTCGGCGGCGCTGAACGACATCTGCGACCACAGCGGCCGCTCGCTCTCGGCGAGCGCCCGGACCAGCCCGAAGTAGAACGCGGCGTTGGCGATCGTGTCGGCCACGGTCGGGCCGGCGGCCAGCACGCGGTTCTCCACCCGCAGGTGGGGCACCCCCGCGTTGATGTCGTAGACGGGCCGGTTCCAGCGGTAGATCGTGCCGTTGTGGAGGCGGAGCTCGGCGAGCTTCGGGGTGCCGCCGCCGTCAAGCACGGCCAGCGGGTCCTCCTCGTCGGTGATCGGCAACAGGGCCGGGAAGTACCGGACGTTCTCCTCGAACAGGTCGAACACGGAGGTGATCCAGCGCTCGCCGAACCAGACCCGGGGCCGCACTCCCTGCGCCTTGAGCTCCTCGCTGCGGGTGTCGGTGGCCTGCTCGAACAGCGGGATCCGGGTCTCGCGCCACAGCTCCTTGCCCAGCAGGTAGGGAGAGTTGGCGCCGACCGCGAGCTGGATGGCCGAGATCGCCTGGGAGGCGTTCCAGTAGTCGGCGAACTGGTCGGGAGACGTCTGCACGTGGAACTGCGTGCTCGTACAGGCGGCCTCGGGCACGATCGAGTCGGCCGTGGTGCGCAGCCGCTCCTTGCCCGAGATGTCGATCGTGATGTCCTCGCCGCGGGCGTTGAGGATCTGCTCGCTCAGCAGCCGGTAGCGCGGGTTGCCGCTCAGCGAGCCGAGCGCCATGTGCCCCTCGGCCAGGGTCGGCAGGATGCCGATCATCACCATCCGGGCGCCCACGTCGGAGGACTTGGACTCGGCGTCGTTGAGGCTGCGGCGCAGGCTCTCCTCGAACGTCGTGAGCCCGCCCTCGCGCAGCTTGGCGGGGGGCACGTTGATCTCGATGTTGAACTGACCGAGCTCGGTCTGGAAGTCGGGGTCGGCGATCGCTGCCAGCACCTCGGCGTTCCTGAGCGCGGGGTCGCCGGAGTCGTCGACCAGGTTGAGCTCGACCTCGAGCCCGGTCATCGGGTCGTCGGTGTCGAAGGCCGCCTCGCTCAGCATCCGCGCGAACACGTCGAGGCAGCGCCGGACCTTCTCGCGGTGCCGGGTGCGGTCGGCCCGGGTGAACTCCTGTGCGTCGACCTCTTCGCCCATGTCGGCACCCTAGTCCTGACGGGCCCGTCCTCCTCCCCCTCTCAGGGTGAGGCTCATCCCGCCCGCGGCGTGAGCCCGGCGGCCCAGTCGGGGTCGGCGTGCCACTCGCTGGGCGGTGTGGCGTGGTCGAGCAGGTCGGCGAGCTGGTCGCACAGGTCGTAGCCGGGGTCGGCCGCCAGCGCCTCCTCGACCGCGCACCACGCGAGCGCTCCGTGGCCGGCCTGCCACGCCGACCAGCCCAGCAGCGTGGCCGGAGCGGCGGCGCGCTCGTCCGGCGTACGCCGCAGGACGTCGGTCCAGAGCTCGACGCAGGCGATCGCGGTCTCTTGCGCGATCACGCAGAGGGCGGCGTCGCGCAGCCGCGGCAGCCGCAGCGCCTCCAGGAGCCGCGCGACCTCGTCGTCACCAGGCGAGGTGCGCAGCGCGAGGTGGCGTCGTAGCAGTGCCTCCACCCACGCTCCCTCGCCGAGCAGCTCCTCGGCCGACGGTGAGGAGCTCCAGCGGCGCGACCGGCCCCCGAGTGCCGCCCGGACGGCGGCCACCCGCTCCGGCATCGGGGTCAGTGACTCGGCGAGCTCGGCGCGGGAGGCGCGCAGCACCTGGCCCCGCAGCACCGCCTCGGCCAGGAACGGGTGGTTGCTCACGTCGTAGGGCAGCCCGACCTCGCGCAGGTGGCGGTCGCCGTGGAGCAGTGGGAACCACCGGCGCCCGTCGGCTCTCAGGGCCTCGAGCACCTCGATGCCGGCGCGCCGGCAGGCGTCCCTCAGGGCGCGCCAGGCCCGGCGGGCGGCGACCTCGTCGTCGGTGAAGAAGACGAGGACGACCCGGGGCACGCCGTTGCGGCCGGCGGGGTCCATCAGCGACTGGACGAGCTCGGGGAGGTCGTCGCGGCGGGTCGGCAGGTCCACGCGGGCGTGGAAGGGGTGGGCGGCGCCGAAGGTCAGCATCGCCACCGAGTCGGTCGGCGTGAAGCCCAGGGTCACCGGCACCATTGCCAGCAGGTCCTCGGGGCAGCGTGCCGTCATCGTGTGGGGTTCGGTCCAGGTCATGCCTCGACCGTCCCCGGCGGTGCCGACGACCACGCCCGCGACGAGCCCTCCCTGTGGACGGCGGCGTCGTCGGGTTCCCTGTGGACGACTCGTGGCCTGGTACGGCGCCCTGTCCGTGCGCTGTCGGGGCCCGCGGGTAGTTTGCGAGACGTGCGTGCCCAGGCCTCGGTCCTCCACCTGGACCTCGACGCCTTCTTCGCCGCCGTCGAGCAGCGCGACAAGCCGTCGCTGCGTGGCAAGCCCGTGGTCGTCGGCGGCGTGGGCGGCCGGGGCGTGGTCGCGACCGCCTCCTACGAGGCCCGCAAGTACGGCGTGCGCTCGGCCATGTCGACCCGTGAGGCCCGCTCGCGCTGCCCGCACGCGGCGTTCCTGACCGGCCGCTTCCACGCCTACCGCGACTCCAGCAACGCCGTGATGGGCCTCCTCCGCTCGGTCTCGCCCCTGGTCGAGCCGCTGTCGCTCGACGAGGCGTTCGTCGACCTCGAGCGCGCCGACCTCCCCGACCTCGACCTACCCACCGTCACCGCGTTCGCCGAGACGCTGCGCCAACGCGTCCGCGAGGTGACCGACGGGCTCACCGCCTCGGTCGGCGTCGGCTCGTCGAAGTTCATCGCCAAGGTCGCCAGCGAGCTCGACAAGCCCGACGGGCTGACCGTGGTCGCCCCCGGCACCGAGGTCGAGCTGCTGCGCCCCATGCACGTCACGGTGATCCCGGGTGTCGGCCCGGCCACCGCCGAGCGCCTGCGCCGCGCCGGCATCCACACCGTCGCCGAGCTCGAGTCGGTGAGTCTCGACGAGCTGGTCCGGCTGGTCGGGAAGGCCCACGGCACCGGGCTCTTCCACCTCGCCCGCGCCGACGACGACCGCCCGGTCCTCGCGGAGCGCGAGACCAAGTCGGTCAGCGTCGAGGGCACCTACGAGACCGACCTGACCGACCGCAAGCTGATGGAGGGACTGCTCACCCGCCAGGCCGGCGAGGTCGCGACCCGGCTGCGCAAGCACGGGCTCTCGGGCCGCACGGTCACGATCAAGGTGCGGCTCCACGACTTCACCACGCTCAACCGCTCCTCGACCCTGCCCTCCCCCACCGACTCCACCGCCACGGTCGCCCGGGTCGCCCGCGCCCTGCTCGCCGACCTCGACACCTCCGGCGGGGTGCGGCTCCTCGGCGTCGGCGTCTCCGGACTGGCCGACTGGATCCAGGACGACCTCTTCGGCGAGTCCGACCCCGAGGTGGTCGAGGAGGAGCCCGCGCACGTCGAGGCACCCAGCAGCCGGCGTACGGCCTGGGCGCCGGGCATCGACGTCGTGCACGCCGAGATGGGCCGGGGCTGGGTCTGGGGCTCGGGGCGCGGCGTCGTCACGGTGCGCTTCGAGACCGCGGACACCCCGGCCGGCCCGGTGCGGTCCTACCCGGTCGACGACCCCGAACTCACCGTCTGGCGCCCACCGGAGCCCGGCGACGCCGAAAACTCGATGGCCCCGCCGCCCCGTCCGACCTAGCCTCGCCAGCATGGACCTCCGCCCGCTCGACATCCACGACGACGACCTCATGCGCGAGGCGCACCGGATCGACGACGCCGGCACCCAGGTCGGCCGCGAGGGCGCCCCCCGCTGGACCTACGACGAGTACGTCGCGGCCGTGCGCTCCCCCGACAGCGGCGAGCGCGCCATCCACGTCGGCGCCTTCGACGACGACCGCATGGTCGGCGTCGGCATCCTCTACGAGTTCCTGCTCGACAACACCGAGAAGGCCTGGTTCGAGGTCGTCGTCGACCCCGAGCATCGGCGCAAGGGCGTCGGCAGCGCGCTTCTCGACCACCTGGTCGCCCAGGCCGGCGCCGACGGCCGCACGACCGTCCTCACCGACACCAAGATCCCCTTCGCCGAGGTGGACACCCACCACCAACGACGCTTCCTGGAGACGCGGGGCTTCACGCAGGCCAACATCGAGGTGGTGCGCCACCTGGACCTGCCTCTCGCCGACGACGCGATCCGGAAGTGGGCCGACCACGCGGCCGAGAAGTCGGGCGGCTACCGGGTCGAGACCTTCGTCGGCCACTTCCCCGACGAGCTGGCGGAGTCGCTCTGCGTGCTGCTCGGCCAGCTCGCGGTCGACGCCCCCACCGGCACGGTCGACTTCGAGGAGGAGGTCATGACCCCCGAGCGGCTCGCCGAGCGCTACGCGATGACCGCCGCCCAGGGCCGTGAGACCTTCGAGACGGTCGCGCTCACGCCCGACAACCAGGTGGCCGCCCAGACGACCCTTCAGGTGCAGGCCGACGGCACCGATGCGTTCCAGTGGGGCACGTTCGTCCACCGCGAGCACCGCGGCCACCGGCTCGGGCTGGCCGTCAAGGCTGTCAACCTCCGGGAGGTGCAGGCGCGTCACCCGCACGTCACGCGAGTCACCACGCAGAACGGCGAGACCAACGGCTACATGATCGACATCAACGAGCAGATCGGCTTCCGGCCGGTCGAGGCGTCGGTGGAGTTCGTCAAGCGCGCCTGAACCGCACCGTCTCCCCCGGCCGCAGCTGCGCGCACTGCCACAGGTCGGCGGGCTCGACGACGGCCAGCACCGGGTAGCCGCCGGTCGGCGGGTGGTCGGCGAGGAACACCACCGGCCGTCCGTCCGGCGGCACCTGCACGGCCCCCAGGACCATTCCCTCGCTCGCCAGCTCCCCCGTCCGCACCCGCTCCAATGGCGGCCCCTCGAGCCGCAGCCCGATCCGGTTGGACGCCGCTCCGACGCCGTACGCCGTGGCGCACAGCGCGTCCAGGGCGCCGGCCGCGAACCAGTCGGCCCGCGGACCGGGATGCACCCGCAGCGGGCCGGGGGCCGGCGGGCGCGGGGTGTCGTGCGGCGCGGGCCGCCCCTCGGAGTCGCCCACCGGCAGCGCGGACCCGGCCTCGACCCGCGGGGGTCCCACCCACGCGAGGGTGTCGGTCGAGCGTGAGCCGAGCACGGGCTCGACGTCGACCCCTCCGGCCACGGCCAGGTAGGAGCGCACCCCCGACGACGGCCTGCCGATGCGCAGGACGTCACCGGCGGCCAGCCATTCCGCGTGCGCGTGCCGGCGCACCGTGCCGGAGATCTCGACCGGCGCCGGAGCCCCGGTGAGGACCACCCACACACCGCGGTCGCTGGTGAGCTCGAGACCGCCGAGGGTCAGCTCGAGCACGGCCGCCGCCGGGTCGTTGCCCAGCAGCCGGTTGGCGAGGTCGGCGGCGGGGCGGTCGAGCGGGCCCGCCCGTGGGACACCCAGGTGGGCGAGCCCGGGGCGGCCCCGGTCCTGGACCGTGGTCAGCGGACCCGGGTTCCGCACGTGCAGGGTCATGCGCGCACGAACCTGACCGGCGTACCCGGGGCGAGCAGGGCAGGCTCGGCGCGGGTGGCGTCCCACAGGGCCACGTCGGTGCGCCCGATGACCCGCCAGCCGCCCGGGGACGCGGTCGGGTAGACGCCGCACCACGAGCCGGCAAGCGCCACCGCGCCGACCGGCACCCGGGACCGGGGCGTGTCCAGCCGCGGCACTGCCCACTGCTCGTCCAAGCCCGCGAGGTAGGCGAAGCCCGGCGCGAAGCCGCAGAACGACGAGACGAAGCCGGTCGCCGTGTGCCGCTCGACGACCCCCGCGACGTCGGTCCCCCAGCGGTCGGCGACGAAGTCGAGGTCGTCACCGTCGTAGGTCACCGGCACCTCCACCGGGCCACGCGAGACCGCGGGCGGCTCCCCGGACCAGCCGGCCAGCCGCTCACGCAGCCGGTCGGGGTCGTCCACCCCGTCGAAGAGCACGGTCTCCGCGGCCGGCACCACCTCGAGCACCCCGAGGCCCGCCGTCCGGGCCCACAGCGCCAGGCCCAGGGCCGACCGCGCGTCGCCGACCTCGGCCAGCAACGCGTGAGGACCCACCGGGCGCAGCCGCACGGCACCAGTCTGCCGGGTGCGGCCGGCCGAGGAGCGTTCACGCGCTCGTCACGCACCGCGGGTTGCGGCGAGGAGCACAACCCGGAGACCATGGTGGTGAGAAAAGGGTGAGGGCCTCTTGATGGTATGAGCATCAGGAGGCCCTCGGCTTGACCGGAAACGGTGACGCCCGGTCGATCATGACTGTCTCTCCGACCCCGCCGTCCCCGTCACCGGGCCGACGCCTCGAGTTGCCTCGGGGTGTGGGTCTTCGATCCTGTCCGATCCCCAGACCTTGCTTTCCTTGCGGTCCGCGTCGATCTGGTAGGGAGAGTTCTACGGGGCCGCGGACAACTCGCGCAAGGGATTGGCCGAAACCATTCCCACAAACTTCCGGTCCCACAGGTTCGTCCACAGAACCGGCCGCTCCCTCCACAGCCAGAGCCGAGTTTCCACAGCTTTGGGTCTAGCCCTGTGGACGGTCAGCCGAGGCCCACCAGGGACCAGCCGGCCGCCTCCAGCACCCGTCGTACGTCGCGGGCGTGCGCCACCGCGTCGGGCTCGTCGCCGTGGACGCACAGCGAGTCGACCCGGGCCGCCAGCGCCAGGGCCTGCGCGGTGATCCGCTCCCCCTCGACCAGGACGGCCCCGGGCTGGTCGCGCGGGACCAGCCGCCCCGCCTCGTCGTAGGCGCGGTCGGGGAAGCCCTCGTGCCACACGGTCCGGCCCGCGTCGGCCGCGAGCCGCAGCAGCAGCCCGGGCATCCCCAGCAGCGGTAGCGTCCCGGACGCGTCGAGCACGGCCTGTGCCTGCTCCGCGTCGTCGATCACCCGGTGGTAGAGCGCGCCGTGCGGCTTGAGGTAGCGCACCTCGGTGCCCTCGGCCGCCGCGATCGCGGTGAGCGTCCCGACCTGGTCGGCGACCTGCTCGCGCAGCACCGCCGCGGCCACGTCCGTGCGCCGCCGGCCGAAGCCCTCGCGGTCGGCGTAGGACACCTGGGCGCCGACCGAGACGCCACGGCGTACGGCCTCGGCGCAGACGGCGTGCATCGTCGCGGTCGTCCCCGCGTGGTAGCCGCACGCGACGTTGGCGCTGGTGACCACGGCGAGCAGGGCGACGTCGTCGGTCACCTCCTCGCCGAGGTCGGCGTTGAGGTCGACCCGCCCTCTCGGACCACCGCCGGCGTCACCCATGGACCGACTCTCTCACCCCGTCAGTAGCGTTCAGGCCATGACGCACCCCGAGCCGCCGGTCGCCGAGCGCCGTCCGCACACGACCGAGCACCACGGACGCACCCGCGTCGACGACTACGAGTGGCTGCGCGAGAAGGAGTCGCCCGAGGTGGTGGCCCACCTGGCGGCCGAGAACGCCCACACCGAGGCCCGCACCGCCCACCTGGCCGACCTGCGCGCGTCGATCTTCGACGAGATCAAGGCACGCACCCGCGAGACCGACCTGTCCGTGCCGACCCGCAACCGCGACCACTGGTACTACGCGCGCTCGTTCGAGGGTCGCGAGTACGGCGCCAGCTGCCGGGTGCCGGCGACCGGGGCCGACGACTGGACCCCGCCGAGCCCCGCCGAGGACTGCTCCGCCGACGAGCCGGCGCTGCCCGGCGAGCAGGTGCTGCTCGACCTCAACGAGCTGGCCGAGGGTCACGACTTCTTCTCGCTCGGCGGCTCGAGCATCAGCCCGGACGCCGCACTGCTGGCCTACTCCACCGACGTGGTCGGCGACGAGCGCTACACCGTGCGGATCAAGGACCTGGCGACCGGCGAGCTGCTGCCCGACGAGATCACCGGCGTGCTCGGGGGTGTCACCTGGGACCGCGAGGGCGCCCACGTCTACTACACGACGGTCGACGACACCTGGCGCGCCGACAAGATCTGGCGCCACACCCTCGGCACCACCCAGGACGCCGACGAGCTGGTCCACCACGAGCCCGACGGCCGCTTCTGGGTCGGCCTGGGCCGCACCCGCAGCGACCGGTTCCTGGTCATCGCCTCGGGCTCGAAGACGACCTCCGAGTACCGCGTGCTCGACGCCGACACCCCCGAGCTCGGCTTCCGCACCTTCTGCGAGCGGGTCGAGGGTGTGGAGTACTCCCTCGACCACGCCGTCATCGGCGGCCAGGACCGGTTCCTGGTGCTGCACAACGCCACGGGCGCCGACTTCGAGCTCTCCCTCGCCCCGATCGAGCCGACCCCAGCCGAGGGCTGGGAGCCGCTGATCGCCCACGACCCCGCCGTACGCCTCGAGGACGTCGACGCGTTCGCCGGCCACCTGGTCGTCCACCAGCGCAGCCTCGGCCTCACCCAGCTCCGGATCCTCGAGCTCGGGGACGAGGGCGTCACCGAGGACTACCTCGTGGAGTTCGACGAGCCCGTCTACACCGTGGGGTCGGGCGGCAACCCCAACTTCCACCAGCCCACCGTGCGGCTCGGCTACACCACCATGGCGATCCCGGCGTCGGTCTACGACTACGACGTCCGGACCCGCGAGCGGACCCTGCTGCGGCGCGCGCCCGTGCTCGGCGGCTACGACCCCGCCGACTACGAGGAGCACCGGCTGTGGGCCACCGCTGACGACGGCGAACGGGTCCCGATCTCGATCGTCGCCCGGCGCGGGTCCCGCGAAGGCGTCGGCGGCGGCACCGCTCCGATCCCGGTGCTGCTCTACGGCTACGGCGCCTACGAGACGTCGATCGACCCCTACTTCTCCATCGCCCGGCTCTCCATGCTCGACCGCGGCGGCGCCTTCGCGATCGCCCACGTCCGTGGTGGTGGCGAGATGGGCCGGCGCTGGTACGACGACGGCAAGCTGTTCGCCAAGCAGCACACGTTCTCCGACTTCATCGCCTGCGCGCGCCACCTCGTCGACACCGGCTGGACCACACCGGAACGGCTGGTCGCCGAGGGCGCCAGCGCGGGCGGACTGCTGATGGGGGCGGTCGCCAACCAGGCGCCCGGGCTGTTCGGCGGCATCGTCGCCGGGGTCCCGTTCGTCGACGTCCTCACCTCGATGCTCGACGCGAGCCTGCCGCTCACGGTCACGGAGTACGACGAGTGGGGCAACCCCGAGGCCGACCCGGCGGTCTACGACTACATCGCCGGCTACTCGCCGTACGACAACGTCACCGAGCAGGCCTACCCGCCGATCCTGGCCGAGACGTCACTCCACGACACCCGCGTGCTCTACGTCGAGCCGGCCAAGTGGGTCGCCCGGCTGCGGGCCACGGCGGTCGAGCCCGACGTCCTGCTGCGCACCGAGATGTCGGCCGGGCACGGCGGGGTCTCGGGCCGCTACAAGGCCTGGCACGACCGCGCGTTCTCGCTCGCGTGGATCCTCGATCGGATGGGGCTGGCCTGACTGCTGTCCTGACCGCTTGCGCGGCTCCCCAAGTGGGTACCCCTGAGAAGTCCCTGAGAGTTGGCGACTTCCGCAACTCCTGGGCAATCCGAAGCGTCCTTCATGACGAAGGCTCTACAGGTGGACCGGGAATCCTCGATCCTCCCCGAGCGTTGGGATGAACGCAGGGTGCAAGGTCACCCCGCAGTGAGGAGGGTCCCCATGGCAGCACGGACCGCAACAGTCACCCGCGAGATCGAGGGGCGCGACAGCGTCGGCCTGTACCTCGACGAGATCGCGCGCACTCCCCTCCTCGACGCTGCGTCCGAGGTCGAGCTCTCCAAGACGATCGAGGCCGGCCTGATGGCCGAGGCCCTGCTCGCGGAGGGCCGGGTCGGACGGCGCAAGGGCGGGGCCCCCGGCTACGCCACCGAGGCCGAGCTCGAGTGGCTCGCCGAGGAGGGCCGCAAGGCCGTCGACCAGTTCGTCTCGGCCAACCTGCGGCTGGTCGTCTCGATCGCCCGCAAGTACGGCCGGGCCCAGATGCCGATGCTCGACCTGATCCAGGAGGGCAACACCGGCCTGATCCGGGCGGTCGAGAAGTTCGACTACACCAAGGGCTACAAGTTCTCGACCTACGCCACCTGGTGGGTGCGCCAGGCCATCACGCGCGGCATCGCGCAGCAGGCCCGCGTCGTACGCCTCCCCGTGCACGTGGTCGAGGAGCTCAACCAGGTCGGCGGCGCCCGCCGGACGCTCGAGCGCCAGCTCGGCCGCGACCCGGAGCCGCACGAGATCGCCGTCGAGCTCGGCATGGAGCTCGAGCGGGTGCTCGACCTGATGGCGTGGGGTCGTGAGCACGTCAGCCTCGACTCCCCCGTCGACGAGGACGGCGACACCTCGCTCGGTGACCTGATGGCGCAGGAGACCTCGCCCAGCCCCGACCTCACCGTCCTCGACGTCGAGGCGCGCGACCGGCTCAACAGCCTCGTCGGACAGCTCGACGACCGCGCGGCCGACATCATCCGGTCCCGCTACGGCCTGGTCGACGGGCGCCAGCACAAGCTCGCCGACATCGGCGTCAAGCACGGCATCTCCGCCGAGCGGGTCCGCCAGCTCGAGCGGGAGGCGCTGCAGAAGCTGCGCCGCCTCGGCGACCCCGACCTCGCTGCCTGACCCACCGTTCCTCCCGCACAGTTCCACCCCCCAACCACCCCCCGGCCCCTCTCAAGCCGGGGGGTGCGTGCGTGCCAGCATGGTTCCGTGACCGGGATGACGATCGCGCTCGACGACCTCCGGGGGGCCGACGTCGTCGCGTTCCTCGAGGAGCACGTCACCCAGCTGCGCGACGTCACCCCGCCGGGCAGCAGCCATGCCCTGGACCTCGACGGGCTGCGCGCCCCGGACGTCCGGTTCTGGACCATAACCGGCGACGACGGCGAGCTGGTCGGGTGCGCTGCGCTCAAGACACTCACCGCCGAGCACGCCGAGCTCAAGTCGATGCGCACCGCCGGGCACCGCACCCGTCAGGGCGTGGCCACGGCGCTGCTGCGCCACGTCCTCGGCGAGGCCCGGGCCGCCGGCTTCGGCCGGGTGAGCCTCGAGACCGGGTCGTTCGAGTTCTTCGCCCCGGCCCGGGCGCTCTACGCCCGGCACGGGTTCACCGGGTGCGAGCCGTTCGGCGACTACCGCCTCGACCCGCACAGCACGTTCATGACGCTCGAGCTGCGTCCGTGAGCCCCGCGTAGATCTCCTCCACCCGCCGGCGCAGCTCCTCCAGGGAGCCGGTGTTGTCGACGACGTACGTCGCGATCACCAGCCGGTCCTCGCGTGACGCCTGCGACGCGATCCGGGACTCCGCGTCCTCGCGGGTCCAGCCGCGGTCGCGCAGCATCCGCTCGACCTGGGTCTCGGGTGGGGCGTCGACCACGATCACCTCGTCGAAGGTGTCTGCCCGGCCGGACTCGGCCAGCAGTGGGATGTCGTGGACGACGACCGCGTCCGGGGGCGCGGACTCCTCGAGCTCCACGATCCGCTCGAAGACCAGGGGGTGGATGATCGCCTCGAGCGTGCGGCGCTTCTCGGTGTCGCTGAAGACGAGGGCGCCCATCGCGGGCCGGTCCAGGTCGCCGTCGGCGGTGAGCAGCTCCTCCCCGAAGGCCTCCATCACGGCCGCGAGCCCGGGCGTGCCCTGCTCCACGACCTCACGCGCCAGCTTGTCGGCGTCGATGACCACCGCCCCCAGCTCGGCCAGGATCGCCGAGACCGTGCTCTTGCCCGAGGCGATGCCGCCCGTGAGTCCCACCCGCATGGCGTCACCGTAGCGCCGCGGTGTCCACCTCGTTCGTCGCCGTCGCCCGGCAGACGTCCGCCCACGGGGTCGGCGCCAGGCCGAGCTCGCGCGTGATGGCACTCGAGTCGAGCACGTAGGGGCGCTCGAACTGGTAGGCCGTCTCCCGCAGCTCGCGCATCACCGGCGAGAACCAGCCGACGGCGTGGAGCACCCAGCGGGGCACCCCGTGCACGGTGACGGGCGGGCGGCCCACGGAGGCGCAGACGTCCGCCACGGCCTGTCGCGGAGTGACCGCCTGGTTGGTCGGCGCGTGCCACACGCGGCCCCAGGCCCGCTCGTCGGTCGCGACGGCGGCCAGCGCGCGGCCCATGTCGCGCACGTCGGTGAACGCGTGCGGCTGGTCCGGCCTGACGACCAGCCACACGGCCTTGCCGGTCAGGGCTCGTGGCGTGGCCATCGGGACGTGCGCGCTGGTGATCCCGGCACCCATGTAGTCCGAGCCGCGGACCTCGACCGCGCGGATCCGCCCGGCCTCGTGGGCCGCGAGCGCGTCGGCCCACATCTGCGCGCGCAGGCGCCCCTTGGTGCCCTCGGCGGCGTCCGGCATGCCCTCGACCATCGGCACCTCGACCGGACCGTAGCCGTAGAGGCACGACGCGGTCACCAGGACCGCGCCGCTGCGCTCTGCGGCCTCGAGGAACGCCGCGGCGACCGGGGGCCAGTACGTCGACCACACGTCGTACGACGGCGGGTTGATGCAGTTGTAGAGCGCGTGCGCTCCGCCGTCCGCCGTGGCCAGCTGGGTGAGCCGGCCGGCGTCGGCCGCGTCGGCGGCCACCCGCTGGACGCCGGCCAGCTCGGGACCGGTGCCGGACCGGCTGGCGAGCACCACCTCGTGCCCGGCCGCCACCAGCTCGCGTGCCGTCGCCAGACCCACCGGGCCGGCGCCCACCACCACGTGTCGTCGCGTCATCGTCCTGCTCCTTCGTCGTAAACGAGAGCACTGCTCTCTCTTGTTCGAAGCCTCGCACGGTTCCCACCACAAATCAAGAGCAGTGCTCTCGTTTGTTTGCGCCGCTCTCGGATGTGCGCCACGATGGGCGGGTGAGCGACTCCCCCGCACCCCGCACCGCCCGCGCGATCGCGCGCGCCGAGCTGACCCGCGCCATCCTCGACAGCGCCTCGGCCCAGCTGGCCGAGACCGGTCCGGCCGCCCTGTCCGTGCGCGCGGTCGCGCGCGACCTCGGCATGGCGTCCTCGGCGGTCTACCGCTACTTCCCCAGCCGTGACGCGCTGCTCACCGCACTCCTGATCGAGGCCTACGACGACCTCGGGACCGCGGTCGAGGTGGCTGACGCCGCCGTCGAGCGGGCCGACCTCGCCCGCCGGTGGGCCGCCATCTGCCACGCGATCCGCGACTGGGCCCGGGCCCAGCCCCACCGCTATGCGCTGCTCTACGGCTCGCCGGTGCCCGGCTACGCCGCCCCGGACGACACCGTCCCGGCGGCCATCCGCGTCACCACCGCGCTGCTCACGCTGTTCTCCGACGCCCAGGCGGCCGGCGTCCGACCGGTGACGACGGTGCCCCTCACCGACGACGAGCAGGCCGCCCTGGCGCCGCTCCGCGCCTTCACGGACCCGACCCTCGACGCGACCTGGTCCATCCGCGGGCTGCTGGCCTGGGCGGCGCTCTTCGGCAACCTCTCACTGGAGCTGTTCGGCCACATGTACCGCGGCATCCTGGACTACGACGCCCACTTCGCCCAGCTGGTCGACCAGCTCGCCGCGGATCTGGGGCTCGCATGAGCGCGCTGTCCGAAGGTGCGCGGGTCGCGCTGCTGGTCCCGGGCTCCCACGCGTACCTCGACGCCGTGATGTCGCTGCTGGCCCGCGGGATCTTCCCGATCCCGCTCGACCCGCGGCTGACGACGTACGAGCGCGACCGGATCCTGGCCCAGCTCTCCCCCGACCTGGTCGTCGACGACGAGGGGTCGCTGGCCGACCTGACCGACGGCACCCTCGGGCCGCCGCGCGCCCGGCCGATGCACGTCACCAGCGGCACCACCGGCACGCCGAAGGGTGTCGACAGCGGGCTGCTGAGCGCGGAGCACGCGGCGGCGCTGGTCGCCGAGGAGCGTGAGCTCTGGGGACTCCAGGAGGGCGACGTCAACCTCGTGCTCAGCCCGCTGTACCACTCGGCGCCGCTGCGGTTCGCGATGGGAACCGTGCTCGCCGGGGGCCGCGTGGTCATCCCGGGCCCGTTCGACCCGTCCGTCGTGACCGCCGCCATCGACACCGAGCGGCCGACCACGATGTTCTGTGTACCGACGCACCTGCAGCGCCTCTTCGCCCACTGGGACGAGGTCGGGACGCCCGACCTCTCGTCGTTCCGCCTGGTGGCGCACGCCGGCGCGCCATGTCCACACGACGTCAAGCGCCGGCTGCTGGAGGAGTTTCCCGAGGGCTCGACCTGGGAGTTCTACGGCTCGACCGAGGGCCAGTTCACCGCGTGCCGCAGCGAGGAGTGGCTCGAGCGGCCCGGCACCGTGGGTCGGGCCCGGCCGGGGCGGTCGCTGTCGGTCGACCCCGACGGCACCATCTGGTGCGCCGTACCCGCCCACGCGCGGTTCAGCTACTTCGGCGACCCCGAGAAGACCGCGGCCGCCTGGCGCGGGGACTCTTTCACCGTCGGCGACCTGGGCAGGCTCGACGACGACGGCTACCTCTACCTCGACGGCCGCCGCTCCGACCTGATCATCAGCGGCGGCGTCAACGTCTACCCGATGGAGGTCGAGCAGGTCCTCGGCGAGCACCCCGGCGTCCGCGACATCGCGGTCTACGCCACCCCTGACGCGCAGTGGGGCCAACGCGTGTGTGCCGCTGTCGTCGGCTCTGCCTCCGAGGCCGAGCTGACGGCGTACGCCCGCGAACGGCTGGCACCGCCCAAGCGGCCCAAGACCTGGGTGCTCCTCGACGAGCTGCCGCGCACCCTCACCGGAAAGATCCGTCGCGACGAGCTGCCCGACGTCACTGCACCCTGACGCCCGGCCGGCGGCTCACGGTGCGCACGGACCTGCGGTGCTGCCCGGTAGGCACACGTAGGCAGGCAGGCTCGTCGTGCTGGCCCCGCTGGCGTCGGTGACCGTCGCCCGCAGGCGTGCGACCAGGTTGCCCGGGGCGTGCACGTCGTCGAGGGAGAAGGTGCCGGAGAGCTGGCCACTGATCCGGCTGGAAGGGTGCGCGTGGAAGGCGTTGCCCGTGTAGTGCAGGAGGTCGACCGCGAGCTCCGTGCGCCCGGAGAGTGCTGCGACGTCGTCGCCGTCGGGGTCGCTGACCACGAGCGACCACGGCACCGAACCGTTTGCGGCAACGTGCCCGTTGGCGGGGAGGACGATCGACACCGACGGCGGTCCCCCCACCCGCTCCCAGGTGATCGCGGCCGCAGCGACCTCCCGGTCCCCGTGCACGTGCTCAGCGCGCAGGACGTGCTGCCCCTTCGTCAGCACGACGTCGTGCACGCGGGCGTCTCCCCAGAACTCGTCGGCATAGAAGTCGTGCACCTCTTGGTTGTCGATCCACAGGCGGACCCACTCCGAACCGGCCACCCGCACCCGGTAGGTCCCGGGCTCCACGTCGATCCGGCCGCGCCACGACGTCCCGAACCGGTCACCGGGATGTGGGCGGCCGTCGGGGTCGTCGTGGCTCGCCCAGGGCGAGCCGTCGGTGCTCGGCAGCCGGATGTCCGGCTCGCAGGTCGCCTCCGCCAGACCCTGGCTCGGAAGCTGGACTGCGACGTAGGGGTACATCCAGGAGTACTCCGGGTCCGAGGTGTACTCCTGGTCGAACGCCGAGTCGGGCCCGTCGAGGTCGTGGAACGAACGCCGGAAGGAGCCGACCGGGCAGGTGTCGTCCGGGCCTTCGCCGGTCCACCGGATCCGTTCGAGCGAGCCGGAGACGATCGACACCGACCACACCCAGCCGTCTGGCCCGGTGAAGAACTTGACCGGGCCCCCGGCAGCCGAGGAGTCCGCCAGGTCCGTGACCGCGGAGACGCCACCGCCCACAGTCAGCTCGGCGGTCCGGATGAACATCTGCGTGTAGTCGCCGAACACGTAGCGCCCACGCAGGCTGTCGGGGTAACCCGGTGAGTCCAGGAACACGCCCCCGGTCAGCGAGCCACCGTTGCCCGTGTGCGGGTAGGCGTGAGCCGGGGCGCGGGACCCGCCAGGAGCACGGACGTCCAGGCAGCCGCGCCACGGGCTGTCCGGGTCGCTGACGTCACCCAGCGCGGTGTCCGAGTCGCCCTCCCGACAGGGCCAGCCGAAGTTCGGCACCGAACCGTCCCCGTCGCCGAGGGACATGACGTCGATCTCCTCCCATGCGTTCTCTCCGACATCGCCGAGGACCAGCTGGTCGCCGCGCACGGCAAACCGGAAGGGGTTGCGCAGCCCCAGGGCGAGCACCCGCGACGCGTTGCTCGACCCGTCGCCCGTGTGGAGCGGGTTGTCCGCGACGCCACGGCCGGTGGCGGGGTCGATCCGGAGGACCTTGCCGGCAAGCACCTCGGGGTCCTGGGCCCGCCACGCCTCCACGCGGCCGCGCAAGCCGCCCGGCGCGGTGTAGAGGGCGCCGTCGCCGACGCCCACCAGCAGGCGACCTTCGCCGTCGAAGGCAAGGTCCCCGATCGTGTGCGCCTCGCCGATGAGCGGTACGCAGTCCGGGGTGCGGATCTTCTCCGGGGCGGAGCAGGCTGCACCGGTCACGGACCCGAGGACCAGGTGACGTGAGGCAGGTTGCAGGACCGTGCCGTCCCAGGTGAAGCGCGCCACCTGCTGCGATGGCAGTCCGTCGGGGCCACCGTCGAGCACGTAGGCCAGGTAGACGTAGCCGTTGTCGGCGAAGTCGGGATCCACGGCGATGCCGGTGAGGCCCCCGTCGCCCTCGTCCGCGACGTCCGCGGTCAGGTCGAGGACCACCCGCGGCGGCGACCACGCTGCGTTGCCGGCCTCCGCGGTCGGCTGGACGGCCACCACCTGGCCGCCCTTCTCGGTCACCAGGACGGCGCCGCCAGGGGTCGCGGCGGCACTCGTGGGCAGCGCCAAGCCGCTCTGCACCCTCTCCAGCGCGAACCCCTCTGCCACACCGCTGTCGACGCCGATCGGCGACGCGGCGAGAGCGTGGCCCACCACCGGGCTGAGCACGCTCTCGAGGGGTCCCACAGCGCGGGCGACGAAGTCGTGATCTCCCACCCGAGGGTCCATCACCGTCTCCCACGGTGCTGCTGTGTCCACGGCCACCGGGACCCCGTCGACGTAGAAGCGCACCACATCTACGGCGCCGCCGGTCGTCACGGCGAGCCGCACCTGGTCGCCGGCGAGAACTGTCGGGACCGACACCGAGGGCGGCTGGTGGACCGGGGACGACGCCCCCTCTGCACCCCGGTACGCCGAGACCCACGCGCGCAGCGGCGTCCCACGCACGGCGCTGATGGTGGTCGCATCGTCGAGCAGCACTCTCGAAGCCCCGGACCGGCGGACGGCGATCGTCGACCACCGTCCGTCCGGACCCTGCGCCTGTAGCGCGACCGAGCGTCCCGGACGGGCGTGCGAGACGGTCACCGCGGCATCGACGAGCCCTCCGGGGTCGAGGGAGACCGAGAGACCCACCGCCTGCCGCGAGCCCTGCACCGTCGCCGGCCGCGAGACGACGGCGGCGTAGTGCTGTCCACCGGCACGGTGCTCCTTCGCCACGACCCGCAACGAGGTGGCGGTGTCCGGCGCGGAGATGGAGAAGCGCACGACCCCCCTGCGCGTGCTCTCCCCCTGGCGGACCGTGATCCAGGTCCGGCCGGAGCGCCGCTCGAGCCGGACCGGTCGCTCGATCCGGGTGGAGAGCCGGGTCCGCAGCGTGAGCTTCTCACCGACCATCGGCACGGCGGGAGCCGAGGAGAGGACAGGCCTGGCCGCGGCAACGGCCTCCGGGTTGGGGAGCACCAGCGTCACCGGCCCCGCAGCGCACAGCGCAAGCACGGTGGCGACGACGAGCCGGAGCATCGCGCCATTGTCTGTCACGCACGCCGTTTCCGATGCCGAATCGGCGCCCAGCCTTGCAGCTCAGCAGGCGAACTGGCGCCGGTACTGCTGCGGGCTGACGCCGCGGACCCTCGTGAAGTGGTGGCGCAGGGTGGCGGCGTTTCCGAAGCCCACCTCGGCAGCGATCCAGTCGACGGAGGCGTCGCTGCGCTCGAGCAGCACCTCAGCCGCCTGCACCCGCTGGGAGGTGACCCAGCTGTGCGGGGTGGTGCCGGTCTCCTCGCGGAAGCGCCGGGCGAACGTGCGCGGGGACATGTGGGCGCGGCGGGCCAGCGCCTCGACACCGAGATCGGCCCCGAGGCTCTCGGTGATCCACTGGAGCACCGGGCCGAGGGTCTCGGCACGGCAGTCGGGGACCGCACGGGCGATGAACTGCGCCTGGCCGCCCTCGCGCTGCGGGGGCACCACCATCCGGCGGGCCACCGCGCTCGCCACGGCGGCGCCGTACTCCTGGCGCCAGAGGTGAAGGGTGGCGTCGATACCGGCCGCGGTGCCCGCGCTGGTGATGATCTGGCCGGCGTCGACGTAGAGCACCTCGGGCACCACGTTGGCGAGCGGGTAGCGCTGCGCGAGCTCGGTCGTGTAGCGCCAGTGGGTGGTGCAGTCGCGACCGTCCAGCAGCCCGGCCTCCCCCAGCGTGAAGGCCCCGGAGCAGACCGAGAGGATGCGCGCGCCACGGTCGTGGGCGGCGCGCAACGCGCCGATGACCTCGTCGGGCACGCGCCCGCCGCGAGGCATCGCCGGCACGCCGATCAGGTCGGCCTCCTGCATCCGGTCGAGCCCGCGCTCGACATTGATCGAGAAGCCCACGGAGGTGGGCACCTGGCCTACGACAGGGCCGCAGACCGAGAAGTCGAGCAGCGGGACACCGTCCTCCTGGCGGTCGACGCCGAAGGCTTCGCAGAGCACGCCGAGCTCGAACGGGGCGACGCCGTCGTAGACCAGTGCGGCGACATTCGTGAGCATCTGACCATCCTGACAGACTCTTGGCAGAAAATCGATGCAGGCTGGCTTCTCTGCCACTCGTGGCACGAATCCAATCGGCGCATGATTACTGCCATGGCCACCATCCTGATCCTCATCGCCCTGACCGCCCTTCTCGCCGGAGTCGTCCGCTACGCCCGGCACGACCACTTCGCCGGCCCCGCCAACGTGGCCGAGAAGCACGACGACCTCGGGTCGCTCGCCCTACGGGGCCGAGTCGCCTGAGCTCGCCCCAACCTCACCGTGCCGACCGGCACCTCCCCCAAATGGCCCGAAGGGCGCCCACCGTGAGGTGGGCGCCCTTCGTGCGTGGTGCTGGTGGTCGGTCAGCCGGTCAGGCCTGGCCGCCCGTGAGCTTCTCGCGAAGCGCCTGCAGAGCCTCGTCGGAGGCGAGCGAGCCACCCTCGGCGGCACCGCCGGTCTCGACGTCGGCGTCTCCACCCGAGGAGTACGTCGTGGCCTCGCCGGCCTCGACGTCGGCCTGCTTGGCCTCGGTCTGCTGCTTGACGTGGGCCTCCCAGCGGGCGTGCGCCTTGGCGTACTGCTCTTCCCAGACGGCGCGCTGGTCGTCGTAGCCCTCGAGCCACTCGCCGGTCTCGGAGTCGAAGCCCTCCGGGTAGACGTAGTTGCCCTGCTCGTCGTAGGTCGCCGCCATGCCGTAGAGCGTGGGGTCGAACTCTTCGACGTCGGCCGCGGTCGCGGTCTCGTTGGCCTGCTTGAGCGACAGCGAGATCCGGCGACGCTCGAGGTCGATGTCGATGATCTTGACCATGACGTCGTCGTTGACCTGGACGACCTGCTCCGGGATCTCCACGTGGCGCTCGGCCAGCTCGGAGATGTGGACCAGGCCCTCGATGCCCTCTTCGACGCGCACGAACGAGCCGAAGGGCACCAGCTTGGTGACCTTGCCGGGCACGATCTGACCCATCTGGTGGGTGCGCGCGAAGTGCTGCCAGGGGTCTTCCTGCGTGGCCTTGAGCGACAGCGAGACGCGCTCGCGGTCCATGTCGACGTCGAGCACCTCGACGGTGACCTCGTCGCCGACGGTGACGACCTCGGAGGGGTGGTCGATGTGCTTCCAGGACAGCTCGGAGACGTGCACGAGCCCGTCGACGCCGCCGAGGTCCACGAACGCACCGAAGTTGACGATGGAGGAGACGACGCCCTTGCGGATCTGGCCCTTCTGGAGCTGGGTCAGGAAGCCGTGGCGAACCTCGGACTGGGTCTGCTCGAGCCAGGCACGGCGCGACAGGACCACGTTGTTGCGGTTCTTGTCGAGCTCGATGATCTTGGCCTCGAGGACCTGGCCGACGTACGGCTGGAGGTCGCGCACGCGGCGCATCTCGACCAGCGACGCCGGCAGGAAGCCGCGCAGACCGATGTCGATGATGAGGCCGCCCTTGACGACCTCGATGACGGTGCCCTCGACGACGCCGTCCTCTTCCTTGACCTGCTCGATGGTGCCCCAGGCGCGCTCGTACTGGGCGCGCTTCTTGGACAGGATCAGGCGGCCTTCCTTGTCCTCCTTTTGGAGGACGAGGGCCTCGACGACGTCACCGACGGTGACGACCTCAGAGGGGTCGACGTCGTGCTTGATCGAGAGCTCGCGGGAGGGGATGACGCCCTCGGTCTTGTAGCCGATGTCGAGGAGGACCTCGTCGCGGTCGACCTTGACGATGATGCCTTCGACGATGTCGCCATCGTTGAAGTACTTGATGGTCGCGTCGATAGCGGCGAGAAAGTCTGCTTCGGACCCGATGTCGTTGACCGCCACCTGGGGCGCGTCGTAGTCCGGCTGGATCATGGTGCTCGTCATAAGGGAAGTGATTCCTTGGTGGGCAGATGTTGTCCGGGCACGCCCGAGGTCCGGTTTCACTACCGATGGAGACCCGGTCCCCGCGATCGCGGGAGGGGCGGTGATAGCGAGCGAGCGTCCGCTCCGTATGGAACCCAGGCAGACAACAGGCGCAGCTCGCGAGTTTACGCGTGCGGCGGGGCGGGAGTCCAACCCGGGGAACGACCAGGCCCGTGCGCTCAGCCTGGCTCAGGGGAAGCGGACCTCGTTGCGCGACCACACGAACGGCACCACGCCTGCCAGCGCGGCCACCAGCACCGGCGCCCCCTGGAAGAACATGGCGCGGTCGCGCAGGCTCTCAGGGGCGTCGGTGAGGCCGATCGCGTAGTCCATGCCGAAGGCGCACGCTGCTGCCACGGACACCACGCCCAGGACGTAGGCGACCCAGATCACCGCCCGGCCGGCACCCCCCGCCGGACGTGCGGAGGCGGCGCGGTAGGTCGCGAGGAGCACGCTGAGCAGGTGCACGATCGCTGCCGGCGCGAGAATCACTTCGTAGAAGTAGAAGGTCAGGCCGGACAACCCCTGCCCCTGGTCGCCGTTGACGGCGAAGTCCGCCTCCACGTCCCACGCGTACTCGGTCGCCCGGACCGTCATGAAGATCGCCGCGGCGAACAGCGCCAGTGACGTCCAGGCCAGGGCCAGCTCGGGCCAGAGCCCACGGCGGGAACGGGTGTCTGTGGGCACGGCGAGGGTCATGGCTTCCACATTGGCAGCGGTGGCTGGGGCGTCCCAGAGCCGCGGTACTCACGTGGGCTCGGCGTGCACGTCCCTCGACCGGGCGACCGCGCGCAGCAGATCGTGGGCGCGGGCCGCGACGGGGTTCTCCGCACCACGCGCCGCGAGGTCGACCAGCGCCCACACGTCGGCGGCCCTGGCGAGGGCCAGCGCCACGTCAGGCTGTGTGCCGCGGCCGTCCGCGTAGGCGCCAAGCACCGCATCGACGTACGCCGGGTCGCGGTCGAAGCGCAGCACGTTGCCGAGGTCGGTGAACGGATGGCCCGCGTGGGCGTACTCCCAGTCGACCACCCCGGTGAGGATGCAGGTGTCGGGGTCGACCAGGAGGTTCTTGGGGTTCAGGTCGCTGTGCACCAGGCAGCTCCGGGTGACCGTGTCCAGCAGCTCCTGGGCATCGAAGGCCACGGCCCGTAGACCCGCCAGCTCGGCCGCGGACCAGTCGACGAGCCGCTCCTCGTGTTCGGCGACCCAGGCGGGCAGGCCGTCAGGGCCCTCCAGGTCGCCCAGGGTGAGGTTGCCGTCGATGAACGACCCGGGGCGCAGCATCGGCATCCCGCCCAGGGTGGCCAGCAGCTCCCCCACCGCGGCGCCCACCCGGCGCAACCGGGTCGGGTCGAGGATCGGGAGCACCAGGTCGGCGCGCTCACCCGGCAGCACGCTGGTCACGAGCAGACCGGGCATCCCGGACGCAGGGTCGGCGCGGCGCGCCTCGAGCACCTCGGCGACCGGCACCAGGCCGCGCACCAACGACAAGACAGCGGCATCGATCTCGTGGGCGTGACCTCCGACATCGCGCGGTCGCGCGTAGATCCGGACGACCTGCCGCTCGCCGCCTGCCTCGGCCAGGAACGTCTCCCCCGACCAACCACCTGGCATCGGCGTCAGTGAGGAGAAGTCCACCCGCCCATCCTCGCAGTCAGGGCGGCAGGACGTCGGTTAGCGTGACTGCGTGCAGGAACACTGGCCACATCCGCCGGTCCGGGTCGAGCGACGACCGGTCGGCGAGGCCGAGTCCAGGGCAGCCAACGGCCCCGACTGGGACCGCTACGCCGACGAGTACCAGGCCACGCACGGCGAGTTCCTCGGCGACGCCGGGTTCGTGTGGGGTCCGGAGGGCCTGACCGAGGCGCAGGCGGGCATGCTGGGCGACGTCGCCGACCGGGACGTGCTCGAGGTGGGCTCGGGCGCCGGGCAGTGCTCACGCTGGGTGCGCACCCACGGCGGCCGCGCCTTCGGGCTCGACCTGTCCCACCGGCAGCTGCAGCACTCACTGCGCCTCGACGACCAGACGGGGGTGCGGGTCCCCTCCGTGCTGGGCACGGCCACGGCCCTGCCGTTCCGCGACGCGTCGTTCGACGTCGTGTTCTGCTCGTTCGGGGCGCTGCAGTTCGTCAGTGACATCGCTCTGGCAGTCGCCGAGACCGCCAGGGTGCTACGCCCCGGTGGTCGCTTCGCGTTCTCGGTCACGCACCCGACGCGGTGGATGTTCCCCGACGACCCGACCGAGGCGGGTCTCGTCGCGAGCCAGTCCTACTGGGACCGCACGCCGTACGTCGAGGTCGACGACCAGACGGGCGAGGTGGCCTACGTCGAGCACCACCGGACGCTGGGCGACTGGGTCGCGCTGCTCACCGGCGCCGGGTTCGCGATCACCACGTTGCTCGAGCCGGAGTGGCCCGAGGGCCACGACCGCCTCTGGGGCGGCTGGTCCGCGGTCCGGGGACGACTCACCCCTGGAACAGCAGTCGTCGGCGCCGACCTGTTGGCCGGCGCCGACGACTAGGGCCGTCTGGTCTAGCTGGCTTCCTTGCGGCGGGCCGTGACCAGCAGGACGATGCCCGCGATCAGGACCAGTGCACCACTGGTGAAGCCGACGATCGGAACGGTGCCGGTGATCAGGTCGAGCTGCGACTTGGAGTCGTTGGCCTCCTCGGCGCTCTCCTTGATCTCGTCGTCGGTGTAGACCGCCGCGAGGTCGAGGACCTGGGTGCCGTCGGCGAGGTAGCGCTGCTGGTCCTGGCTCTGCTTGATGAACGAGCCGGTGGTCGGCTCGACCCAGATGATGACCTCGTTGGTGTAGGTGCCCGGGGTGCCCGCCGCGACCTCGATCACCGCCTCGTCGATGTTGACCTTGTAGCGGTAGGTCTCGAGGCCCTCGATCTCCTCGGTGCCGTCGAACACTGCCTCGACCGCTTCCTCGGTGGTGCTGTCGAAGTACATGTAGTTCTTCTTCTCAGCGTCGAACGGCCACTTGTTGACGAGCCCCTCGTACTGCACCTCGGCGTCGGGCAGGTAGTCGCCGTTGTCGACCGCCTCAGCCGTGACCCGGTCGGTGGCGAAGTTGCTCTCGGAGGCGGTGATCAGGCGCGCGTCCTCGCCGTCGACGCAGTCGGGCGTGTCGCCGTCCTCGTTGAAGACCACACAGGTGCCGTTCGTGAACACGACGACGTCGTCGTCGGAGGCGTCGGTGTCCGACTGCGTGAGGCTGACGATGCGGATGGGCTTCAGGTCACTGAGCTCGCCGGTCGTCACGTCGATCTTCGCTGCCTCGCCGGTGAGCACGGTCTTGGAGTCCACATCCAGCGGGGTCCTCTTGACCACCCCCGGCAGGTAGACCGTCGCGAGCAACGCCGTGATCAGCAAAAAGCTGCCGAGGCCCAAAAGGATCAGGCCGAAGATCTTGCGCACTTGTTATTCCCCTCCCAAGGAAAGTCGAATCGACGCACAGTAGCGCACGTCACACACCGCTCGTGCGACTTCGGGGCGTAGTCGGCTCGACGTCACACCGCGCGCCCGGACTGCCCTGGGCGGCCGCGCCACCCGTGCTCCGCCGGTCACGGCGCGGCGACGTACTCCGCGACCACGACGCCGTGTGCGGTGTAGACCAGCCGGTCGTACGCCGCGTCCCAGACGTCGTCGACGGAGACCTCGCGCCAGCTGTTGCGGGTGTCGTCCCGGCGCAGGGCCCGCAGCCGGGTGAACCCGAGCTCCCCCGCCCTGAGCTGGCGGTCGAGGTCTGCGTTGTAACCCACCGGGTGGGTCACCCACAGCCGCCCTCCCGGCTTCAGCAGGCCCTTGAGCCCCGAGATCGCCCGCCCCGCCTTGAGAGGGTCCCGCACCTCCTCGTCCAGCCCGACGTGCTCCAGGGTCGACACCGCGAGGATCAGGTCGAAGCGCGCGTCCAGGGCGAGGTCGGCGACGTCGACGTTGAGGACACCTGGAGCGCGTTCGTACTTGTCGACCACGACGTGCCCGACCGGGACGTAGTGACCCAGCACGTTGCCGACCTCCAGGACGTCCTTCCCGCGGTGTTCCTCGAGCACCTCGAGCGCGAGAGCGGTCTCCACCGCCCGTTCGTTGAGCCAGGTGTAGTTGTAGGGGTGGTGGAAGTACGGCACCCACCGCCCGTCGTACTCGAAGGAGCCTCGGGCGTAGCTGGTCACTCCGAGTCGCCCCAGGAGCCACTGCCCGCCCCACCGGAGCGCGGAGCGCACGACGGACCGGACTCCGCGCTGCCGACCGAAGTGGACGAGTCTCCCCAGCACGGCGGCCGGCTTCTGCAGGAGCGTCATGGCGCCGAGGGTAGCGGCCGGGTTTCGCCTACCTTCATGCCATAGTCGGCGGGTGCCACCCCCGCCGTCCGGAGTCCCCGCAGTGAGCGCGGACGACCCGAACGCCCCGGCGACCTTCCCGGCGCTGGACACCATGCGAGCGATCGCGGCGATCGCGGTGCTCGCCACCCATGCGTCGTTCTGGGGTGGCGCCTATGCGCAGCCCGTGTTCGGTACGGCGTTGGCACGACTCGACATCGGGGTCGCCATCTTCTTCGTCCTCTCGGGGTTCCTGCTGGCGCGTCCGTTCCTGTCGCGCCACGCCCGCGGCCGGCCGGCACCCTCGACCGGGCGCTACCTGTGGAAGCGGGCGCTGCGGATCCTGCCCGTCTACGTGGTGGCCGTGGTCACCGCCTTGGTGCTGCTGCCCGGCAACGACGGGGCCGGCCCGACCACGTGGGTGAAGACCCTCCTCCT
Organism: Nocardioides szechwanensis; assembly: GCF_900103935.1. Taxonomy (GTDB): domain Bacteria; phylum Actinomycetota; class Actinomycetes; order Propionibacteriales; family Nocardioidaceae; genus Nocardioides; species Nocardioides szechwanensis. The sequence goes on along the minus strand of NZ_FNIC01000001.1, from coordinate 448,478 downwards.
GGGCAACATCTACGTCGACGGCGGGCTCCCCGACGGGCTCACCCAGATGTGGAGCCTCAGCACCGAGGTGGCCTTCTACCTGGTGCTGCCCGTGCTCATGTGGGTCGCGCTCTCCCGCGGTCGGAGCGGGGCCGCGTCCGCGAGCCGGGTGGGCACCCTGGTGGGTGTCTTGGTGCTCGTGAACATGGCGTGGGTCCTCGACCTCGCCGCGCGGCTCGACCTCGAGGGAGCGACGCCCGCGCTCTGGCTGCCGTCCTACCTCACGTGGTTCTCGGTCGGCATCGTGCTCGCCGCGTGCGGCGTCCACCTCGACCAGGGCGGAGCCGACGGCGCGGGCGGCTGGTCGCGCTTCGCTGTCGCGGTGCGCGAGATGGGTCGTCTCCCGGGGGTCTGCTGGACCGCCGGCCTGGCCATCTTCGCGATCGCGGCGACGCCCATCGCCGGGCCGTCCACCCTCATCGCGCCCACCCTGGGCGAGGCCCTGGCCAAGAACCTCCTGTACGCCGCGGCGGCCGGTCTGCTCATCCTGCCGGGCATCTTCGCGGATCCCGGCGGCCGCTACGTCCGGGTGCTGTCACTGCCCCTGCTCCGCCATCTCGGCCACATCTCCTACGGCGTGTTCTGCATGCACCTCGTCATCCTCGAGCTGGTGGCGAGGTGGCTGGACCTCGAGCTGTTCCGGGGCAGGACCCTCGAGCTCTTCGCAGTCACCCTCGCGCTCAGCCTCCTCGTCGCCGAGCTGCTCTACTGGCTGCTCGAGCGACCGGCCATGCGCCTCAAGGACCTGAGCCGACCGGGCTCGAGGTCGACGGAGAGCAGCACGCCCAAGGCCACGGCCACCAGGAGCTGAGGCGCTCCGAGCGCTCCGGCCCACCCGTCGGACGACCCGAGCGGGCGCAGGGCGTAGTAGAGCGACGCGGCAGCGACCAGCAGGCCGGCCACCCATGAACGCGTGTCGACGTGACCCCACCTCGCGAGCAGGACGGCCATTGCCACCCCACCCGCGCCGCAGGCGAGCGCCGCCCACCCCGCCATCAGTCCGAGCGCGAGCAGACCACCCGCCACCAGGAGGACCGGTCTGATCCGCCGGGGCCTGAGGCCCGGCTGGGCGCCCGACGCGGTACGGCGTACCACCGCGAGGGCCGCCAGCAGAGCCAGCATCAGCAGGCCGACCGCCAGGGCCGCGCGATACCAGCGGTCCGGCCCGTAGGAGATCTCGACCCGCTCGACCGGCCCCGTGAGCTGCCACCCCTGCTGCCAGCCGTCCACCGTCACGGGGGTCACCTCACCGGGGCCCGGAGCGGAGGCCACCCAGCCCTCGTTCTGGTTCTCGCGGACCGCGGCCAACGCAGCTCCGCCGCCCGGCGGGAGGACCAGCACACGGGAGACCGGCGAGTCGTCCTCGAGGTCCACGGGGGACACGATCGCCGGGGGGCGGTCCCCGGTGCGCATCAGGACCCGTACCCCGCGGAACGCGGGAGCCGGCGAGAGGACGACCCGCGTCGAGCCGCTGGGCACGTCGACCGTGGGTGGCCCGCAGACCCTCGCCGGCAGCGCGCCGCCCGAGAAGAGCTGCTGGGGCGACGCCGTCACCGCGGTCGGGTAGAGCCCGATGCCCACTCGCAGCGTCGGCCCGAACTCGCACCCCAGGTCGACCGGCACGTCGGAGAGCTCGATCGGCAGCAGCCCGGTGCCGCCGAGACGCAGCTCGCTGACCCCGACGCCGAGCGGCTCGCGGGTGCCGTCCAGGTGCAGGCTCTCGGTCGTCCGGGCAGCGACCAGGCGCACGTCGACGCGGGTGGCCCGGAACGGCTCCACCTCGGCGCGGCCCGTGTCGTCGAGCTCGACCGTCTGCCGCCCACCGGGGTAGTCGAGGACGAGCCGAGTCGCCTCGGAGGCCGCGGCCTGACGGTCCAGGGCCACGTGCACGGCACGAACGGTCCGCTCCTTCAGCCACTCGAGCGACAACGTCGGGTGCTCGTCGTCGGGGTCGGCGGTCCACGTGGTGCCGGGGTCGCCGTCGATGGCGGCCACGGCCGAGGCCCGGGCGTCCTGCACGGCCGACGACGACGAGCGCACGTTCACGAGCTGGTCGCGCTGGATCAGCCCCTGGAGAGCCTGGCCGTCCACCGGGGCCGCCATCGCCGAGACCTCGTAGGCAGCACCGGTCCCGAGCCGGAGAGTGCGGTCGAGCGCCCCCGGCTCCTCGCCGACCCGGGCCCGCCCGGCGGCACACCGTACGTCGTCGTCGACGCTCACGCAGGCCTCGCGCCATCCGGCAGTGGCCGACAGCAGGACGAGGTCGGGGGATCCCCACGCAGCCTCGACCAGGGGCAGCACGAGGGTGCGGTCGACGTCGACCCCTGGGATCTGGATCTCGGCCACCCGGAACGGGCCCACGTGGGGGGCGGCGCGGAGCACCCGGACCGCGGAGGTACGGCCCGGCGGCAGCGGGATCGTCACCGGTTGGCCCGGGGGCGCGGGGTAGGACTCGCTCAACCCTTGGTCGGTCTCCACCTGGATGCGTTCGACCTGGTCGACCTCGTCGCCCTCCTCGCCGGCCGCGACGACCGTGACCTGCGCGACGGACAAGGGGTTCTCGAGCTCGAGCTCGACCCAGGGCAGCCCGTCCTGCCCGTCCGACTCCCACGCGGTGTTCGTGAGCCCGTCGTAGGCGGCGAACGGCAGGGTCTCCGGCAGCACGGGACCCGACGTGTCCGCGAAGGCCCGCGACGAGGAAGCCGTCACCGACCTGGCGCCGAGGATCTGTGCCTGGGTCTCCCACCGAGCCTCACCCAGCGAGTAGTCGCGGGCCGGAGCACCACGCCGGCCCGTGTCATCGGGCTCGAGGGTCGCCGACCTGCCGTCGTGGATGCGCGCAAAGCTGGCCTCACGCCGGCGCAGGCCGTCGGTGAGGATCAGGTCGTCGGTCGCGATCCCCTCCGGTGCGTCGACCGCAAGGATGGTCGGCTCGTCACCGAGCTCCCCCACGTCCAGGAGGTCGAGCAGGCTCTCGGGGCCCCCGACGACGACCGGGCCGGAGGAGGCAACGACCGCCGGGTGGGCGCCGAGCACCTCGTAGATCTCGACCGCCGGGTAGCGCTCGACCCACCCGTCTTCCACCAGCGTGCTCTCCCCGTCCTCCTCGATCCGCACGGGGCTGCCCTGGTCGGGTCCGAACTCCGCAACCCGTTGGATCCCGGGCGAGCCGTCGAGGACCTGGTGGACCAGCACGGGTGGCGGCTGGTCGTTTCCACGCAGGTCGTTGCGCACCACGAGGTGGCCGATCCCCGCGCGGCGCAGATACCGCGCCAGACCCGCAGATGGGCGACCCGAGACCAGCTGGTCCTCGATGGCGTCGAGCATCCTGATGTTGCCGGCCGGAGCGAGGGGGACGGCGTTGCGCACCGCCCACCTCGAGGCCGCCAGCGACTGCAGCGGCTCGTCGTCCGGATCGCCCCACACGTAGAAGGCGAAGCTGGAGCCCGGGACCAGCAGGGCGGTGGTGCCGTCGGAGTTCTGGTCGAGCCAGTCGGCCGTGTTCGACCAGTACTGGGGCACCGCCTCGAAGCTGTTGGCCGGGCTGAGCCGGCCGGTGAGTGCGGGACCGGCCGCTCCGGCGACCGAGATCAGGCACACGACCAGCACACCGGCATAGGCCAGGCGGTCGCCGGAGCGGCGTACGTCGTGCTCTCGCTGGCCCGCGCCGTCCCTCGCCTGCTCCCGCAGGACGCCGAGCAGGTGCGCGAGCCCCAGCACGACCGGGATGCGGATGACCGGGTCGAACTTGTGCACGTTGCGCAACGGCGCGAGCGCCGCGTCGAGAGCCTCCCGCTCCGTGCCGGCGAACCAGCCCTGGAGGACGCCCCCGTGTCCCGCGGTGACCATGAGCAGCCCGAGGAGGGTGGCGAGCACGAGGAACTGTCGGTGGGGGTTCTGCCGGATGGTCATGCCGACGACCCCCGCCAGCAGCAGGACACCACTGTTCAGTGCGAGATAGCTGGTCGAGATCAGGTCGTTGCCCGCGAGCCAGGTGGAGTCGACGAACGGGACCCAGTGCGAGGTGCCCCGCAGGGAGTCGAACAGGGTCGTCGGGAGGGTGGTGACGCTCGCGGTCTCGATGTAGTCGAGGAACGGTGGGCTGAAGCGGCCGAGGAGGAGCAGCGGCACCAGCCACCAGGCCGTCCCCAGGACGACGAAGAGCGGCCACCAGGTCATCAGCGCGCGACGGCGCGGACCGGGCTCCCGGGTCAGCAGCCACAGGGCGCCCAGCGGGATCACGGCGAACGTCGCGGCGGCGTTGACGCCACCCACCGCGGCCACGGCCAGCCCCGACAGGAGAGCCGCGCGACGCGGTGACCCCCGGGACGCGCCGACGACCAGGGGCACGAGGACCCACGGGGCGAGCGCGCTTGGCCACGCCTCGATGGAGATCGGCCCGATCGTCGTCAGGATCCGCGGCGACAGGGCGTAGGCGAATCCAGCCACGAGGCGCGTGGTCGGCGTCCCGAGCCCCAACGCCTCAGCGAGCTTGACCATGCCGACGAAGGCCACGCCCAGCAGGAGCGACCACCAGAGCCGCTGCACCACCCAGCCCGGGATCGTGAGCTGCTCGCCCAGCCAGAAGAAGGGCCCCATCGGGAAGAGGTATCCGTAGGCCTGGTTCTGCACCTGGCCGAAGCCACCCTGGGGGTCCCACAGGTGCAGGGAGCGCGCCAGCATCCCAGCCGGGTTGACGACGAGGTCGAACTTGGTGTCCCCCACCAGCTGCCCCGGCCGCTGCGAGAACGCGACGGCGGCCAGGACGAGGGCGCAGGCAGCGAGCCGGAAGCGCCGCGTGACCTGGTCCACCGCCGGAGGTGCCGAGCCGCTCATCGCCTCTTGAGCACGATCACCAGGTTCCAGGTGACGAGCTCACGGACGACGGGTACGCGAGTGAGCCACCAGGCGAAGGCCGGGTTGTACCTCGGCAGGATGTCGATGACCTCGGCGCCGGTCTGAGCGCGCGCCCACGCGAGGCCCGCCTTGACCGTCACCGGGAACAACGACTCGCCGTACCGGTTCTTGGGCTCCCGGCCGTGCCGGCGGCGGTAGCGCTCCCGGGCGCGCTGGCCTCCGAGGAAGTGCCACGGTGCGGTCTCGTGCCCGCCCCAAGGTCCGTACCAGACGGTGTAGGAGACGAAGGTGATGCCGCCGGGCTTGGTCACTCGCACCATCTCCTCAGCCATCCGCCACGGCTCCGCGACGTGCTCCAGGACATTGGAGGAGTAGCAGACGTCGACCGTCGCGTCGCCGAACGGCAGCTGCATGCCGCTGCCGATCACCGTCCCCGGCGCGATGTCGCCCAGGCCCGAGAGCTCACCGACGTCCGCGTCGAGCGAGACGTAGGTGCTCTTCCTGGCCTTGAATGCGTCGCGGAAGTAGCCGGGCCCACCGCCCACGTCGAGCACCGTCTTCCCGGCCAGGTCGACGTAGTGCTCGAGGTGGTTCGCGGAGTCCGCAGCGAGCGCCCCGTAGAAGATGTCGGGGCGGGTCTGCTCCAGCCGGAACGCCTTGAAGAGCCTGACCGATCGCCGCAGCGTCGGCGCCCAGGACGAGCCTTCTGAGGAGCGGTCCGGGGTCACCGGGCGACCCTATCCGATCCCCCGGGGGCGATCGGACCGCCCGAAGTGCGCCCGGTGGACCGGGCGCGTCGCTGTGCTCTAATACGTGACGTGGCCGCCAGCACCGCTGTGACGCTCGAGGACACACCGCCCAACCGCACCCCGGCCACCCGTGGTGCGCAGGTGGCCGCGCTGACCGGCCTGCGTGGCTTCGCCGCCATGATGGTCGTGGTCATCCACGTGTCGGGACGCACCGATTACGAGTGGCTGGGGATCACCGACCTCGGCGTGCTCATCCTGTTCGTCCTGTCCGGCTACCTGCTCTACCGCCCGTGGGGCCGCTGGGGGATGCAGGTCGCGGCCCGGCCGTCGCTGCGGCAGTTCACCCGTCGCCGGCTGGCGCGCATCTTCCCGGCCTTCCTCGTCGTGGCGATGGTCGTCACCTTGCTCGATCCCCCTTCGCGCCCGGGGACGCCCGGCGGATGGGTGCGGCTGCTGACGCTGACCTGGATCTACGAGCCGGGCCAGCTGCCGGTCGCCCTCCTCCATACCTGGAGCCTCGCGACCGAGCTCTCCTGGTACGTCGCCGTGCCGGTGCTGCTGGGGGGTGCCGCCGTCGTGGCGCGCACCCGGTCGCCGAAGGTCGGGTTCTGGCTGACGACCGCACTGCTCGCTGCGGCGTTCCCGGTCACCGCAGCGTGGCGATGGTGGGTGCACGCCGAGGACCTGACGATCTACTTCACCTACTCGTTCTGGCTCCCTGGGTTCCTCGCCGCGTTCGCCTGCGGCGCGCTCGTGGCTCACCTGGCCGAAGGCCGCCGGGCTGGCCTGGTCTCGATGGGAGGGTTGGGGCGTGTTGCTGCAGACCCCTGGACGCTGCTGGTCGCGGCGCTCGCCCTCACGTTGCTGGGCACCTCGTCCCTGGGCGGACCGGCGGGCTTTGCGCCGCGCACCTTTGCGGAGGAGCAGCTCTCTTTCGCCTGCGCGACCCTCGCCGCAACGATCCTGCTGGTGGGCATCGTCTTCGGGGAGCCCTCGTCACCGCTCTCCCGGTTCATGGGCGCGACCTGGCTCGTGGCGACAGGCCGCTGGTCCTACAGCATCTACCTGTGGCACCTGCCGTTGATCGTGATCCTCGAGGCCGACGTCGCCTACCCCACGGGACTCCATGGCCTTGCCTACCGCCTGGCGCTGCTTCTAGCGCTGACCCTTCCCCTCAGCGCCGCCACCTACGCGTGGGTCGAGCGGCCGGCCATCCGGTGGTCACAGGGGCTCACGCCGTTCGGCGCCGACCCGGACCCGGGGACCTCTACGACGCCACCTGCGGGTGCGGATCAGGACCGGCCGCCTGCGGCCGACCTCCCGCGCGACGGCAGGAGCCCGACGACTGCCAGCAGCAGCACCAACCCCCAGCCGATGGCCCCCGCCCCCGCCCAGTCGCGGAGGGTCTCCGCGGAGGAGTAGCGCAGCTCCACACGCGTCACACCGGGTGGGACCTGCCATCCCTGCGCCCAGCCGTCGAGCGTCACCGGCACCAGCGCGCCCTCGTCGGTCATGGCGTCCCACCCGCTGTCGGCGGGCACGGCCACGGCGAGCGTCCGCTCGGTCGAGACGTCCTCCAGGTCGACCAGGACCGAGTCCTCGCCGGCGCCCAGCACGGGAGCCACGAGAGGGACAGGGCGGTCGGACAGCACCTCGATCTCCTCCCCTCCCGGCCGGAAGGGCCCGCCCTCCTGCGCCAGCAGCAGGCCCTGGGGTGCCCACGCGTACGACGCGGGCACCCGCACCTCGACCTCACCGGCGTCCAGGCGCACCGAGCGGCAGAGCGACGCCCGCACCATGTGCCCGTTGACGACGTCAGCGGCGGAGGTGCTCACCCGCGTCTGGTACGACCGTCCGTCGAGCTCGACCTCAGGACCACTGCCGCAGGGCAGGTCGTGCACTCCCGAGGAGTCGTAGCGGACCGCGGGACCGCCGATGATGTCCACCTCCGCCACCGCGATCGGGACATGGCGGAGCGCACTCGTGAGCGGGTCGAGAGAGATCCGGCCCGTGTCCTCGAGCACGGTGATCACCAGCTGCCGGGTGCGCACGGGGGGGATGACCACCCAACCGCCCCCCCGCACGTCCGCCTCGGTGGCCGGTGGTCCGGTCGTCGAGGGGTCTGCGTCGTCCCGCTGCGCGACGACGCGTACCCGCGTCGGCACGGACGCGGCACCATCGTCAGGAGTCTCCAGGCGGAGTCCCAAGACCTTCGTGCTCTCGGGCCAGGTCAGGGTGAGGGTGGGCGTCGGGTCATCGAACGCCGGCCTCCACGCCGTGGACGCGTCGCCGTCGGCAGCCGCCTGGGGACGCGTCACCAGGTCGGCGACGACGACGCTGGACCCCGATGCCACGACGGTGGGGCGCCCCAGCCGATCGGCGAGCGCTGCCGCGTCGGCTGTGTGGCTCGCTCGCGCCCAGGCGAGGCCGGTCACCGCGGTGGGCTCCGCGACGGTGAGCACGCGCTCGATCGCTCCGACGTCCGGTCCGGCGACGGAGATGCTCCCGTTGCACACGGTCGGCAGGCCCTGGGTCGCCGGCTGGCTCAGGACGGCCGGGACGCAGTGTGCGCTGCTGCCTCGCTCTGCCCCGAGGACCCACGTCGTCGGCGCGGGACCCACCACGACCAGCTGGTCTCGCACCCTCACCCCTGGGATGGTCACCTCCGCGATCCCCACGCTGTCTCGTGGCGTCGTGGTCCCGGCGACCTCGCTCACCCGGATGCGCAGGTGGGCCGAGCGAGGCAGCGAGTCCAGCGTGAGGAGCCCGTTGACGGGGACTGCCAGATCCATCGAGCCGTGGTCGGTCGACACCTCGAGCTGCGTCACGACGTGGCCGCCGAAGGGGTTGGTGACGAGCTGCACAGCGGTTCCCGCGAGGTCCGCCGGCGCCTCGAGGTCGATCTCCCACCACTGGCCCCGGCCCGCGCCCCGACGCGACTGCCACGCCGTGAAGACGTTGCCGTCGACCGCCGCGTAGGCGTCCGTACCCTGCTGGCGGAGGTCGCCTGAGACTGCTGCTGCCGTCGACGAGGCTGCGACCGAGCGCACCCCGGTGACGCGCCTGACCGCCGTCGTCGCGGGAGAGGCGTCGGCGGGGACCAGGGACCGAGGCTCATCGGCGGCCAGAGCCGGTCCGTAGGGGTCGACCGCGACCCGCTGGTCGACGTCACGTCTGCGCGCGCTGTCGGAGAGGACGACGGGGTCGCCGGACGAGCCGTCCTGGAGGCGGACCGCGCGGGCCCCCAGCACGCCGGCGTCATCCAGGTCGGCCACGGCGCCGGGGTCGCCGACGACGTCGAGCGGGGCACCGGCGTAGACGAAGCCGCTCGCCGGCTCTGGCACGGACCAGATCTCCACCCGCTCTGTCGGGGCGCGGACTCCGAGGTCGATGAGCATCTCCGGGGACGTCCCCCCTGCGTCCAGTACGGCGACGGGTCGAGCGTCCTGCTCGGCGAGCGCGGACCGGACGAGTGCCAGCGAGGCCACGGCGTCCGAACCGTCCGGATCCCCCAGGTGAACGAGCACGTAGCCGACGCCGAGCCTGCTCAGGGCCCGCTGGGTGCCGGGACCGCCGTCCCCCCTGCTGAGGCGCGTGACGACCTCGTCCAGCGCGGCGGTCGCGGCGGCACCCGACGTCGGGAGCGAGCCACGACCGACCCAGGGCCTGGCTCCCAGCGCCACCGCCAGTGAGTGCTCGGGCGGCTCCTGGGCGGTCGCGGGCAGCACCAGGACCCGACCTGGTGGGGCCGACCGGGACCAGGCGGCGACCTCGGCGGCAAGAGCCGCGCGCTCGTCGTCGCCGGCGGGTCGCTCCGCTGCTGCGGCGGCCAGCCCAGCCGTCGCGGTGAGCACGATCGCGGCACCGACGACCAGCTCCGCGAGCACCCTGCGCGGTAACGGCCACGGCCGCCGGTCGCGCGGGAGCCGTGCGGTCAGGTGGCCGATCAGCGGCGTCCACGCGACAAGCGCGGCCACGCTGAGCCAGCCGAGCACGGGCGCCAGCACGGCGTGGGTCGGGTCCTCCCCAGTCGGCGCCAGGACGGGCAGCTCGTCGCCCACGAAGGCCCAAGCCGTCACCGCAACGACGGAGGCGGCGGCGAGTCCCCCTACGAAGCCCCTCTCGGTTCCTTGCGCCCTCAGAGCCAGCGCCGCTGCCACGGCAAGGAGCGGCCCGGCCGCGACCGCGACGAGCAGCACAGGAGCCAGTCCCGGCCGCCCGACGCCCTGGGCCAGGGCCTCGCCCAGGCCGGGCTCCCCGACCAGTGCAGACACGTCACGGGCACGATCGTGCTCCCACACGTACGCCGCGACCCACCACGCCGAGGCCGCTGCGGCGAGCACCACGAACCGCGCCGCCGCCAGCAGCCGGCCACGCGCCCGCACGGCCCCTGCCACCAGACCCGCGAGGAGCGCGGCAAATGCCCAGCCCGGGCTGCCGAAGCCGGCGAGACCGATCCAGGCGGCAGCGGCAGCCGCGGGTCTCCACCCGAGGCCCCGGACGAGGAGCGGGCCGACCACCCACGGCAGTGCTGCCGCTGCGAGCCCGTCGGTCGGTGAGCGGAGCACGGCGGCGACGACGACCGGCCCGGAGCTGAACAGCACCGCGGCGACCCACGGTGACCACGAGGCGCCCGGGGACAGCGCCCGGGCGAGCCGGATCGCGCCCCACAGGGCGAGGACGAGCACCAGCACCCGCCACGTCACCTGCAGCGCCTCGGCGGACAGGTCCAGGGGCGCGCACAGCCAGTGCCAGCCGGCCAGCGGCAGGTCCCGGAGTCCCTGCGCCGACGCACCACCCAGGGCACCAAGGTCGCTCCAGCCGTCCGCGGCCCGCGCGAAGGCACCCTCGGGGTCACTGCCGACTCGCGCCGCCTGCGGCGTCACGGGCTGCGACAGGGAGGTCCGGACCGCGATGACGCCGACGAGCGCGGTGACGACCAGGGTCCGCCCTCCCGCGGTCATCATCGGCCCACTCCCTCGGGCTGGCCGGACAGCATCCGCCCGGCGACGAGGCCGACGACGAGCGCCACGATGGCATCGGACGCCGGCGGAGGCGCCATGACGGGAGCGGGGTCGGCGATCGCGATCAACACTGCGAACAGGAGTGCCGAGCCGACGGCGACGCTCAACCCGGGCAGCGCTGCGCGCCGCGTGACGTGACCGGCCGCGGCGCCTGCCAGCAGCGGCACCGACATGACGGCGAGGGCGAGACCCCCCACGAGCAGACCGACGACGCGCAGCGTGACGGTGGCCGCGGTACGTCGAGCCGGCGCCGGGGGGCGACCCTCGGAGCCCCGGAAGCGCTCGGGTCGACGCCGCGACAGCGCGAGGGTCATCAGGGTCAGCAAGGCGAGGAGCGCGGCCACCGACAGGCCGAGGACCAGGCTGAGGCGGAACGCGTCCTGAGGCTCGAACGACATCTCGACGACGCCGTCGGTCCCGGCCGGCACGCGCCATCCCTGCTTCCAGCCGTCGAGCACGACGGAGTCGAGTGTCCTGCCGTCGACGGTGGCCCGCCAGCCGCGGTTGTAGCTCTGCGGCAGCACGAGCACCGCCTCCTCCTCGGCGTCGACCTCGACGACACGCTCGGACGAGGACCAGGACGTGACCTCACTGGTGGGTGGCGCCGACCGGACCGCCACAGTGGGCGCGCTGGGCGTGAGCCACAGGCTCGACACGGCGAAGCCCTCAGCGTTGGTGACCTTGAGCCGTTGGGCGCCTCGGTGAAGGACGACGTCGTCATCCCCACAGACTTGGAGGTCGAGCGGGGCACCGGTGACCACGTCCCCGATCGTTCCGGTCACGCCCGTCTCGAACGTCGCGCCGCCTACCTCGATGGTGGGGCCGAAGCCGCAGGGCACGCCGGTCGCGGCCGTCGGGTCGGGGGTGTGCCGCAGGTCCTCCAGTCCGTCGATCTCGAGCTCGGAGATGCCCACCCCGTCCGAGTGGCTGGGATCCACCAGGGCCGTGATGTTCAGCCTCTGGGTGCGGATCGGGGTCATCACCCCCGCCCGCGGACCGGTCGTCGCCACGAGCTGCGTGGCGCCGTCGGGGGTCATCGGGTCCACGCGCAGGAACTCCGGCAGGTAGCCCTCCTGGCCCTGTCTCAGCACAGCGCGGATCCCCGTGATGACTCGCTTGCGCTGCCAGCTCAGCTGCAGGCCGGGGGCCGGATCCAGCGGCGAGGCGTACCACCCGGTGTCGGTGAGACCGTCGAACGCCTGGGCGGCACCCACGGCGGGGTCACCGGCGAACGTCGTCGTCGAGACCACGGTCACCTGCGCCGGCGAGAGCGGCGTCAGGAGCTGCTCGGTCACCCGCCCGTGCGTCGCGACGACCCGCCCGGCGAGCCGCCACTCCCCCGTGGCAACGACGTCGAAGGTGCGGTCGAACCCAGGAGTCTCCGACGTCTCCCGCTGCCAGCCCTGGCTGCAGGCGACCCCCTGGGACGTGGTGCGGCAGGCGCGCTCAGGCGCCTCGCTGGAGAGGTGCACCGTGGTCTGCGGCGTTGCCTTGCCGGGCAGGCGGAGGCTGCGCGTGATCCGGTGGTCACTCATGACGAAGCCCGCCAGGCGCACCTGGCGCCGTCCCGTGGCGGCCTCGACCACCGTCATCCTGACCCGGGTGGTCCGGGTCCCGGGCAGGTTGACGGCCTCCGTCCGACCGTCGGCCGGGACCGGGACGGTCACCTCGCCGTCGTCCGTGGTGAGCCGTACGACGGACACCTGGGCGCCGCCCTGGACGTCGAACTGGAGCTCGACCTGCCCCGGATCGACCGGCCGGTCGAACTGCGCCTCGATCCACTGGTCCTCGGGCGGGCTGAATGGAGCCGACGCCCAGGCCGTGAAGGCCGAGTCGTCGAAGGCCGCGTAGGGGTGCTCCTCAGGCCGCACCGGGCCGAACACGTCGGCGTATCCGCCTGAGCTCGAGGCCCGCAGCTGCTCCGCCCCGTCGTACTCGGCCGTCGTGGTGGCCGCCGGCACTGAGCCGCCGACGTAGTCGTGGACCGGCCGATGGAAGCGGAAGTCGTCGCCGGCCGTCATCACGCCCGAGACGGCCGAGTGCACGCGACCGAAGGTGCGTTCGACCCTGCGGTTGCTGTCGGTGAGGATGTCCACGGTCTCGCCGTCCTCGCCCTCTGCGAGCACCGTGGGCTGGTCGGCACCGAGCAGGCCGTCCGCGACCAGGTCGCTCACGACCTCGGGACCCCCCTGGACCACCTGCAGGTCGGCCCACTCCGCAATTCCCGCACGTGGGTCCCGGGCCCCGCCGCCCAGCGACAACACCTCGACCTCCGGCTCACCGGCGGCGGTCTGACCGAAGCGCGCAACGGAGACGACGTCCGGGTCGCCCCCCAGCGATGCGTACACGGCCTCGGCCGGAGGCGCGTCGGTCTCCTCGTCGTCCAGGTCGTTGCGCACCACCACGTGGGTCACGCCCAGCCGGCGGATCGCGTCGACCAGCCCCGCCTGCGGTCGCCCGGCCTCGACCAGGCGCTCGATGGAGTCGAGGTAGCGAAGAGTGCCGGCGGGCGCGACCGTCACCTGGGCCCGGGAGATCCAGGGAGGAGCATCGAGCACCTGGATGGGCTCGTCGATCGTGCGCCCCCAGTACTGCGCCGCGACGCCGGCGCCCGGGAGGACGATGGCGCTGACCGGGCCGGGCTCGGAGCTGAGGAACGCCGCCGCCTGCCGCCACGAGGTCGAGATGTCCTCCGCGCCTCCCTCCGTCCGCAGCTGCCCCGAGATCGCCGGTAGGGCCGCCGCCGCGACAAGGGCGGCCACAACGCCCGCGAGCGCCGCTCTCACCGGTCTGGTCGTGGCGACGGGTCTGGGGCTCGAGGCGAGCAGTCGCGGAAGCCCGACGCTCACGAAGCCCCCGACGCCCAGACTGAGCGGGAGGCGCACCAGCGGGTCGAACTTGTGCACGTTGCGCAGCGGGGCCAACCAGGTGTCGAGGGCGTCGATCCACGCGCCGGACAGCACCGAGCCGGCCCAGCCGCCGGTGCCTACCGTGAGCACGAACATGCCCGCCAGCAGCGAGACCATGAGCACGCGCCGTTGCCACAGCCCGGCCTGCGCCAGGCCGAGGAGGCCCAGCCCGGCGACCGCCACCGTCGTGAGAAGCAGGACGGGTGACCTTGCGAGCGCGTGGCCACCGGACAGGCCGGCACCGCCTCCGTCCGGGAGGAAGGCCACCCAGTGACTGGTCCCGCGCAGCGAGGACAGCCATCCCGTCACGCTCGCCGTGTTGGTCGCAGACTCGATGAAGTCGAGGAAGGGCGGCCCATAGCCGCCGAGCAGGAACAACGGCACGAGCCACCAGAGGCTGGCCAGCAGCACCAGGACGCTCCACACCGTGACGTCGCGGACCCGCCGTCGCCAGGTGCGCCCCTCCCCCAGTGCGAGCAGCAGGCCGGGGAACACCAGGCAGGCCAGGACCAGCGTGGCATTCTGCCCGCCCATCCACGAGACCGAGGCGCCTGACCACAGGAGGGCGACAGCCCAGTGCAGCCTCCCCCGCAGGTAGAGCACGAGCGGCAGCACGGTCCAGGGGAGCACTGCGGCCGGCAGCGCCTCGCCGCTGAGGGTCCCCACGGTGGTCAGCACGCGCGGCGCCAGCATGTAGGTCAGCCCCGCGACCACGGCGCCCCACCTCGTGACTCCCGGCCAGTACGACGCCAGGCGCCGAGCGCCGCCGTAGGCGAGCAGCATGACCGCGGCGGACCACAGCCGTTCCCAGAGCCACATCGGCAGCCCGAGGGCGTCGCCGAGCAGGAACGCCGGACCCATGGGGAACAGGAACCCCGACGCCTGGTTCTGCAGCCCGCCGATGGCCCAGTCGGCGTTCCAGAGGCTCAGGCTGCGGTCGATGAACCCGGCGGGGTTGAACTGCAGGTCGAGCTTGGTGTCGAAGGTGACCAGGCCGGGCTGCTGGAAGACGTTGAGCACCATGACCAGCGCGACGATGCCGACCGTGACCCAGCCGTGGCGCTGCCTGCCGGTGACACCTGCGGGTCCGTCAGTGGCCGAGTGTTCGCCGGACACTGAACCCGCCTTCCACTGCGATCGACCGTGCCGGCGGAGTCTATATGCTGCACCGATCCGCACGGCCGCCTCTCACCCCTAGGAACCGCCTTTATGCCCGAGCGCACGACGCCGCAGTTCCCGGACGTCTGGGAGATCGCCTCCGCAGTTCCGGGGTGGCTGACCGAGGCGCAGGCGGAGCTGCTCTGGCAGACGGCTCTGGCCTGTCCGGGCGCCCCGATGGTGGTCGAGATCGGAAGCCACGAAGGGCGCTCCACGATCATGCTGGCGGCCGCTGCTGCATCCTCGGGCGGGCGGGTGGTGGCGATCGACCCGTTCGTCGAGGGTCGACTCTTCGGTGGCTCCAAGACCCGGGACTCCTTCGAGAAGAACCTCGCCGAGGCGGGGCTCAGCGAGTCCGTCGACCTCCTGGCGGAGTACAGCACTCGCGCCCGGCCCTCGTGGGTGCGCCCGATCGACTACCTCTACATCGACGGCAAGCACGACTACTGGACGCTGTCGGACGACCTCAAGTGGGCCGACCACCTGCCCGACGGCGCGCCCGTGCTCATCCACGACTGCTTCTCGTCCATCGGAGTCACGCTCGGCATCCTGGCGCACGTGCTGCCGTCGCGCAGGCTGACCTACGAGCGACGCGTCGGCTCGCTCGCGTTGTTCCGGGTGACGCCTCCCACCATGGCAGCCCGGCGCCGGATCCTCGCCGAACTCCCGTGGTGGCTGCGCAACGTCGCGGTCAAGGTGATGCTGCGGCTGCGAATGCGGCGCACGGCCGCGGCGGTCTTCGGCCACCGCGACGCCTTCGACCCCTACTAGGGGCCGTCCGGACTCCCAGGATCCCCGGTTCCAGAACATCCCCGGCGCCCCTTGCGTACCATGGAGCGCATGCAGGGAGGGAACCCGGCATCTGTTCGTGATCGTCACATTGTCTTCTTCAACTGGCGCGACACCGCCAACCCTGAGGGCGGTGGCTCGGAGCGGTATGTCGAGACGATGGCGCGCGGACTCGTGGAGCACGGGGCACGCGTGACGATCTTCTGCGCCGCGCACGACCTGGCGCCTTCGGACGAGGTCGTCGACGGGGTCCGCTACGTCCGGCGGGGCAACCACGTGGACGTCTACCTCCACGGCCTCCTGAGCCTGTGGCGCCGTCGGTTCGGCCGGGTGGACCTGGTGGTGGACGTGCAGAACGGCCTCCCGTTCTTCACCCGTCTCGCCACGACCAAGCCGGTCGTCGTACTGGTCCACCACGTGCACCGCGAGCAGTGGCCGGTGGTCTACCCCGGGCTCGTCGGCAAGGTGGGCTGGTGGATCGAGCGCCGACTGGCTCCGCTCCTCTACCGCCGGTGCCAGTACATCGCCGTGTCGCGAGCGACCCGCGCCGAGCTCGTGGGCTTGGGCGTGGCGAAGAAGAGAATCGCCATCGTTCACAACGGGACGGCGCCGCCGCCGTCGGTCTCGGCGGAGAAGACCCGTCACCCCTCACTGGTCGTCGTCAGCCGGCTGGTGCCCCACAAGCAGATCGAGCACGCCATCGACGCCGCGGTGGCGCTGCGCGACACCTACCCCGACCTCGAGCTCTGCGTGATCGGGAGCGGCTGGTGGGAGGACGACCTCCGCAAGTACGCCGCCGAGGTCGGCGGAGGCGACATCGTCGTCTTCGAGGGGCACGTCACCGAGGAGCGCAAGCACGAGATCCTGGCCCGGTCCTGGGTCATGCTGCTGCCTTCCCTCAAGGAGGGCTGGGGTCTGGTCATCGGAGAAGCCGGCGCCCACGGTGTGCCGACGGTCGCCTACAGCTCGGCCGGCGGGACCCGCGAGTCCATCGAGCACGAGCGCTCGGGCGTGCTGGTCGACGACCACGAGGGATACGTGCGGGCCGTCCGGGACCTGATGGGCGACGCCGACCGTCGCACCCGGCTCGGCGCCGGGGCCAGGAAGATGTCGCGGGCGTTCACGTGGACGCACTCCCAGGAGTCCTTTGCCCGCATCCTCGTGGAGGTGTCCGCCCGGCGGCGCGTGAGCGTGGAGGACCCCGCCGGCCCGTGAGTGGTGCCGGCCCCAAAAGTGCGGGGACGCCGAAAGCGGCCCCAAGCTTTCGCTGAGGGCCGCCCTGGAACGTGATGTGTTACGGGTTGGTGCCGTACTCGAGGACCGACTCATCCGGGTTGACAGATCCGGACGTCGCGGTCTGGACGACGCCGAAAGCAGTCGCTGCTGCCAGGCCGACGCCTACCAGTACGGACGCTCCCCCTACGATCAATGACTGCACGTTTGTCTCCCATTCCCTCGTCCCCACGAACATACCATCGAGTCACAGCAAGCGTGGCTTTTCCGGCCGCCTGCGCGTCCGCCTCACAGCGACGAGGGCCAGGCAGCCAAGGACGCTTGCTCCTGCGACGGTCCAGGCGGCCCAGAGCGTGAGCTCCTCGGCGCTACCCGGCTCCGGCGGGTCGGAACGCGGCAGCTCCCACACCACCAGCCGGCTCCCCTCATGCACCACCCGCAGGGTGCGCAAGCCGGCCTCCGGACCCGGCTGGGCCAGCATGGCCGCCGTCTCCTTGTCGAGGAGCACCCACCGGATCCCCTCGTCGCCCAGGCGGTCGACCAGCTCCGAGGCGGGCAGGTCGCGCGCGAGGTCGGCGGCGACGCGCCGGGCTCGCTCGTCCTCTCCCGGAACGGCCACCTTGGACACGACGAGGGTGTCGTCTGCAAGGTAGTTGGGGGTCATGAAGCGGCCCAGGGGGTCCAGGCTCCGGCGACCCTCGTTCCACGTGGGCAACCGGTAGGAGCGGAAGGGCAGGAGCAGCAGGTCGCCCTCGCTCCCACCTGACCTCTCCTCGATCGCGGTCCGGGCCTCGGCGTACTCGGCAGGGAAGCTGACCGAGTGGAGCCTGCCGGCCAGCCCGAGGCCGAGGTCCGGCAACAGGGCCAGCGGCACGAGCACCACCGAGGTGGCCAGCACCAGCCGCGCAGGGCGGACGCGGACCTTCTCGATGATGGCGGCGGCGCCCAGCCCGAACAGGCAGGCCTCGAGCGGTGCCAGCAGGGCGACGAAGCGCGACCCGTCCCGGAAGAGCCCGCCGCCGGGCACGGTGGAGGCGACCCAGGCCATGGCGTCGGGAGCCAGGCTGCCGGAAAGAGCCACCAGGAGGCCGACGACGGCGGCGGCCGCGAGCGCGTGCCTGTCGCGCCTCTCGACCGTGCCCCTCCACCGCCGCAGGCCCGCGATCGCCACGACCACGGTGACGAGCAGCATCAGCACCGCGGGCGCGGCAGTGCGTGACGCAGGGACGACCTCGGCGTTCCAGATGCCTCCGAGCCCCAGCAGGGTCAGCGGCAGGCCGAGGACCCCCTCGCCGCGGGCGGCGAAGACCTCGACGCCCGCGGGGTCGCTCAGCGCCGCGCCGCCCTTCCAGACGCCGGCCACCAGCCAGGGGGCATTGACGGCCACGGCTCCGGCGACCACCCATATCGAGCGCCGGACCGCCTCCCGATCCCGCCCCACCACGCAGAGCAGCGCGAGCGCGGTCGCGATCACTCCCCCGGCAGCGCTGAGGCTGGCGAGTGCCAGCCAGAGCATCATCGCCGGGAGCGTGCGCTCGCCCGCGCGGGCCCGGCGCGCGGAGTCGACCAGCCACGGCAGACACGCGTAGGTCAGGAGCAGGGGCCAGTGGCCGATCCCGAGTCGCTCTGCGACGAACGGGTTCCACACGTAGAACGAGGTGGCCGCTAGCTGGGCGGTGAGGTTGTCGGCGGGCACGAGCCTCCGGGCGCCCATCCCCGCGAGTCCCAGCGCGAGGACGAGTAGGAGCTTCTGCAGCACCTGACCGGGCAGCACCTCGTCGACGAGCGACACCACGGCATCCGACGGCACCGCTCTCGGCAGCCCGGACCCCAGGCCCAGGAAGTCAGAGCGGAACGCGAGGTCGGGCACGAAGACCATGTCGTAGGTCAGCACATAGCCCGGGCGGAGCAGCGGCAGCAGCACGAGCAGGCTCAGCACCCACGGCCAGACGCGGGCGACGACGAGCTTGACCGGGGTCACGAGCGACGTGCTCGCGTCGCCGTGGTCATGAGCGAAACGTATCCCGTCGCACCCGGCTCCGTCGCTGCCGCGCGGCGCGGCGCACGGGGCGCCGCTCAGACCGACCGCCGACGCCGGGCGCTTTGACACTGTGCCAGACTCCCCGGCGTGATGGTGGGGGACGGCAGCTGGCGCCACCGCGTCTCCTCCAGCCTGCGTGGCGGGGGCTCGATCGCCGTAGGGCTCGGGTTCATGAACGTGGCGACGTACGGCTTCACTATCGTCGCGGCCCGGGTGCTCGGCCCACGTTCCTACGGCGCCCTCGCCGGCGTGATGGCGACGTTGCTGGTCGTCGGAGTGCTACAGCTGGGCCTGCAGGCGACCGCCGCACGCCGGATCTCGGCCGACCCCGGTCACGTCGCCCAGATCGAGCGCTCCATCCTGACCCTCACCTACCGGACCGCAGCCGGGATCGGGATCCTGATGCTCGTGCTCGCGCCTCTCGTCAACGCGGCGCTGCGCCTGGACAACCTCATCACCGCGGTTGTCCTGGCCGTCTGCGTCGTACCGCTGACGATCATGGGCGGACTGGCCGGGATCCTGCAGGGGGAACGCCGCTGGACCCAGCTCGCGCTGCTCTACGCTGCGGGCGGGGTGCCGCGCCTGGTGGTCGGCACCGCGTTGATCCTGTGGCAGCCGAGTGAGCTCAGCGCGCTGGTGGGGGTCACGATCGGCTTTCTCGCCCCGGTCGCGGTGGGCTGGTGGTTCCTGCGCCTCAACCGCGAGCCCGGGGAGACCAGCGAGCGTCATCGCCTCCGACCGATGGTCGGCGAGATCCTGCACAACTCTCAGGCGCTGCTGGCGCTCTTCGCCCTGTCCAACGTCGACATCATCATGGCCCGCAACCTGCTCTCCGACCACGACTCCGGGCTCTACGCCGGCGGGCTGATCCTGACCAAGGCACTGCTGTTCCTGCCGCAGTTCGTGGTCGTCGTCGCCTTCCCGGCGATGTCCACCGCCGCGGAGAGGCGGCGCGCCCTGACCCGCTCTCTCGCCATCGTCGCGGCGATCGGCGCAGTCGGCACGATCGCCTCCGCGGCACTCTCCGGCCTGGCGCTGGTCTTCGTCGGTGGCGGGGAGTACGACGACGTGCAGGGCCGCCTGTGGATGTTCGCGATCCTGGGCACCGTCTTGTCGATGCTGCAGCTGCTCGTCTACTCCGTTCTGGCCCGCCAGGGGCAGCACTCGGTCTACCTGGTGTGGATCGCGTTCGTGACGCTGATCGGCCTGGGGTTGCTCGCAGACTCGATCGACCAGCTGCTGGTCACCGTCCTCGCGATCGACGGTGCGCTGTTCGCCGTACTGCTGGGGCTCAGCCTCGTGCTCGTGCGCCAGCCGCTCCAGCCCGACGAGGATGCCGCGGGGGTTCCCCCCGCCTCGGTCTGAGGTCTGCCGGCTGCGGTCAGTGCGCCGCTTCGTGCCAGCTGTGGCCGGTGCCGACGGAGACGTCGAGCGGCACGGTCAGCTGGGCCGCCTTGCCCATCTGCTCGCGCACGAGGGCGTCGAGGCGCTCCCGCTCCCCCTCGGCCACCTCGAAGACGAGCTCGTCGTGCACCTGGAGGAGCATCCGTGAGCGAAGCCCGTCTGCCTCGATCGCGCGCTGGACGTTGAGCATCGCGATCTTGATCAGGTCGGCGGCCGAGCCCTGGATGGGCGCGTTGAGCGCCATCCGCTCCGCCATCTCGCGACGCTGACGGTTGTCGCTGGTGAGGTCGGGCAGGTAGCGGCGCCGGCCCATGATCGTCTCGGTGTAGCCGGTCTTGCGGGCCTCGTCGACCACGCCCCCGAGGTAGTCGCGGATGCCGCCGAACGTCTCGAAGTACTCGTCCATCAGGCCACGTGCCTCGGCCGGCTCGATGCCGAGCTGCTGGGACAGCCCGAACGCCGACAGCCCGTAGGCCAGGCCGTAGTTCATCGCCTTGATCTTGGCGCGCATCTCGACCGTGACCGCGTCGGCCGGCACGTCGAAGACCCGGGACGCGGTGATCGAGTGGAAGTCCTGGCCGGAGCGGAACGCCTCGATCAACAGGGCGTCCTCGGAGAGGTGCGCCATGATCCGCATCTCGATCTGGCTGTAGTCGGCCGTCATCAGGCAGTCGTAGCCGACACCGACCACGCTCTGCCCGACGACGAAGGCTTCGCGGATCCGCCGGCCCTCCTCGGTGCGGACCGGGATGTTCTGCAGGTTGGGATCGGTGCTCGACAGCCGCCCGGTCGCCGCGATGGTCTGGTTGAACGTCGTGTGGATGCGGCCGTCGGGGGCGACGGTCTTGAGCAGGCCCTCGATCGTCTGGCGCAGCCGGATCACGTCACGGTGGCGCAGCAGGTGCTCGAGGAACGGGTGCTCGGTCTTGACGTAGAGCGCCTGGAGGGCGTCGGCGTCGGTGGTGTAGCCGGTCTTGGTGCGCTTGGTCTTGGGCATGTCGAGCTCGTCGAAGAGGACGACCTGGAGCTGCTTGGGCGAGCCCAGGTTGATCTCCTTGCCGATCGCGTCGTAGGCCGACTCTGCGGCCTTGCGCACCTCGGCGTCGAACTCGCCCGAGAGCGCCTCGAGGTGGTCGACGTCGACCGCGATGCCGGTCTGCTCCATCAGGGTGAGCAGCTCGACCAGCGGCAGCTCCATGTCGGCGAGCAGCCGGGTGCCGCCGTGCTCCTCGATCGCGACGTCGAGCGCCTCGGACAGCTCGAGCACCGCACGGGCGTGGAGCATCGCGGTGGCCGCGGCGTCGTCGCCACCACCCTCGACGGAGTCGAAGAGCGCGTCCTGCTCGCTCTCCTGCTCCTGGCGCAGCTCGCGCCGGAGGTAGCGCACGGTGAGGTCGGCCAGGTCGTAGGAGCGCTGGTCGGGCCGCACGAGGTAGGCCGCGAGAGCGGTGTCGGAGGCCACGCCCTTGAGGGTCCAGCCGTGGGCCGCGAGAGCCAGCGCCGGCCCCTTGGCGTCGTGGAGCACCTTGGGCTTGGCCGGGTCTGCCAGCCAGGCGGCGAGCGCCGCGTCGTCGGCCGGGCCGAGGTCGGCCAGGTCGACGTAGGCGGCACGCGAGGCCGTGGCGAGGGCGAGTGCCTCCAGCCGGCCGGTGCCGGCACCCCAGACCCCGCGGGCGTGGACGCCCACGCGCTCGGTGCCGAGCTCGGCCAGCCAGGCGCCGACGGCGCCGGGCTCCAGCACGTCGCCGTCGAGGTCGAAGCCAGGCCCGTCGACGTCCTCCTCCGACTCGAGGGTCTCGAAGAGCCGGTCGCGCAGCACCCGGAACTCGAGGCCGTCGAAGAGGGTGTGCACCTCGGTGCGGTCCCACGGCTGTACGGCGAGGTCGGTCGGCCGAAGCTCGAGGTCGAGGTCGGTCACCAGGCGGTTGAGCTGGCGGTTGCGCAGCACGTCGCCGAGGTGGGCGCGCAGCGCCTCGCCCTTCTTGCCGGGGATCTCGTCGGCGTGCAGGACCACGTTGTCGAGGCCGTCGTACTGGTTGATCCACTTGGCGGCGTAGCCCACGCCGACCCCGGGCACGCCGGGGAGGTTGTCGGAGGTCTCCCCCACGAGTGCGGCGATCTCGGGGTAGCGCTCGGGCGGGACGCCGTACTTGTTCTGCACCCACTCGGGGGTCATCCGGGCCAGGTCGGACACGCCGCGCATGGGGTAGAGCACCGTCGAGGTGTCGGTGACGAGCTGGATGGAGTCGCGGTCACCGGTGAGGATCAGCACCTCCATGTCGTCGGCGAGCGCCTGGGTGGCCAGCGTTGCGATGATGTCGTCGGCCTCGAAGCCGTCCTTCTTCAGGAACGGGATGCGCAGCGCCTGCAGCACCTCCTCGATCAGCGGCAGCTGGCTGCTGAACTCAGTCGGAGTCTTGTTGCGGCCGGCCTTGTACTCGGCGTACTCGGCCAGCCGGAAGGTCTGGCGCGACACGTCGAAGGCGACCGCCAGGTGGGTCGGCTTCTCGTCGCGCAGCACGTTGATGAGCATCGAGGTGAAGCCGTAGACGGCGTTGGTGTGCTGGCCGGTGGTCGTCGAGAAGTTCTCGACGGGGAGCGCGAAGAACGCCCGGTAGGCCAGCGAGTGGCCGTCGAGCAGCAGCAGGCGCGGACGGTCGGGCGTGGGAGCGTCGGGCACTCGGCGACTCTATCCATGACCACCGACAGGGCGCTGCGCGCGGTCGGCGAGAATGGGGCCATGACCGACGATGAGAAGGCCGTGTCCATCGAGGAGTTCCTCGCCCAGATGCCGATGGGAGCCCTCAACGAGAAGATGGGGGTCGAGCTGCTCGAGGTGTCCGCCGAGCGGATCGTGGCCACGATGCCCGTCGAGGGCAACACCCAGCCCTACGGACTGCTCCACGGCGGTGCGTCGGTCGTGCTCGCCGAGAGCCTGGGCTCGATCGGGTCCGCGCTGCACGCCCACCCCGACAAGGTGTCGGTCGGCGTCGACATCAACGCCACCCACCACCGCTCGGCCACCTCCGGGGTGGTCACCGGCGTCGCCACCCCGATCCACCTGGGTCGCACGAGTGCCTGCTTCGAGGTGGTCGTCTCCGACGAGCGCGGCAAGCGCGTGTGCACCGCGCGCATCACGTGCGCGCTGGTCCCGGCGGAGCGGTTCGGTCGCTGACCGACCTGTGAGTCAGCCGCCGGGGGTGGTCTGGGCGCGGCGCATCGAGCGCCGCGCGGCCAGCACCCGGGTGAGCTGACGGCCGCTGGTCGCGGCCAGCGCCGGCCGCTGCGCGGTCAGCTTGGCGCGTACGGCGACCGTCGGCGCGAGCCGGAGCATCGCGTGGGGACCGAGTCCGAGCCTGGCCATGAAGCGGTTGGCGTCGCGTGAGGCCGACGCGGCCGCCGTACCGACATGGGCGACGCCAAGCTCTTCGGCGAAGCTCACCGCGCTCTCCATCAGCAGCCGGCCGATACCGTGGCGGCGGTAGTGCGGGAACACGTGGGGCGAGATCGCCTGCACGACCTGCTCGAGGTTGATCGGCGTCAGCGTGGTGACCCGCAGCAGCACCGCACCGGCGACCGCGCCGTCCTGGTCGGCGACGATCAGCCGCTGCTCGGGAGACGCGGCAGCCTTCTTGATGACGAGCTCGAGGTCGGCGATGTGGTCGTGACGGTCGGCGCGACGCAGGGCGTCGGCCCACAGCTCGGCCAGGGCCGGCGCGTCCGCGAGCTCAGCGCATCGAAGCGACACCAACGAACGGCTCATCTGCTACGCCTTTCACCAGACTTCGGCACTTAGTGGAGTACGACTGCGCTGCCACTCCCCCGCGTGCACCTCCGCACCCGAAGACTACGCTCAGCCCGCCCGTCTTGTCAGAGGAGTCCCCGATGCCCGGTATCGGCACCGCCGTGAATGTCGCCACCGTCCTGGTGGGGGCCATCCTGGGGCGCCTGCTCGGCAACCGGCTCCCGGTGCGCACCCGCGACCTGGTCACCGACGCACTCGGCCTGGTCACACTGCTGATCGCGGGCACGTCGGCGATGGCGGTGCTGGACTCCGACCTCTCCGCCCGGGTCGGGGACAGCGCGCCGATGCTGATC
The DNA here is from genome assembly GCF_900103935.1 of Nocardioides szechwanensis. GTDB lineage: Bacteria > Actinomycetota > Actinomycetes > Propionibacteriales > Nocardioidaceae > Nocardioides > Nocardioides szechwanensis. The sequence goes on along the minus strand of NZ_FNIC01000001.1, from coordinate 424,177 downwards.
GTGCTGGGCTCTCTCGTGCTCGGCGGGATCGTCGGCTCGCTGCTGCGGCTCGAGGTGCGGGTGGAGTCGGTGGGCGGCTGGCTGCAGCGACGCCTGGCCGGTGAGACCGGGTCAGTGGAGCGACACCGGTTCATCGAGGGCTTCGTGGTGTCCTCGCTGCTCTTCTGCACCGGCCCTCTCACCATCCTGGGGTCGCTCAACGACGGCCTGGGCAACGGCGCCGACCAGCTGTTCCTGAAGTCAACGCTGGACGGCTTCGCGGCGATCGCGTTCGCCGCGTCCTTCGGGTGGGGCGTCGCCGCCTCCGCCATCACCGTGGTGGTGGTCCAGGGCGGGCTGACACTGGTGGGCGTGCTGCTCGGCGACGTCCTCCCGGACGCCCAGCTCGCCGCGATCACCGCGACGGGCGGCCTCCTGCTGGTGGGCGTGGCCCTGCGGCTGCTGCGGATCCGGGAGATCCCGGTCGCCGACCTGCTGCCCGCCCTGCTGATCGCACCGACGCTGGTGGCGCTGGTGGCGGCCCTCCACTGAGTCCGGGGCTCCTACCCCGAACGGGAGTACGAGCGAAGCGAGTACTCCCAATGGCAGGACGTAGTCCTGCCACTACTCCCAATGGCAGGACGTAGTCCTGCCACTACTCCCAATGACAGGACGAAGTCCTGTCACGCGACGCCGAGGTAGGCCTCGCGGATGCTCGGGTCGTCGAGCAGGTCGGCACCGGTGCCGGTCTTGACGATGTTGCCGGTCTCCAGGACGTAGGCACGGTCAGCGCGCGACAACGCCTGCTTGGCGTTCTGCTCGACGACGAGGATCGTGGTGCCCTGCTCGGCGATCTCGCTGATGATCGAGAAGATCTGCTGGATCAGCATCGGCGCCAGTCCCATCGACGGCTCGTCGAGGCAGAGCAGCTTGGGCCTCGCCATGAGGGCGCGCCCGATGGCCAGCATCTGCTGCTCGCCGCCGGACATGGTGCCGGCGATCTGCTTCTTGCGCTCCTCGAGCCTCGGGAAGAGGCCGAACACCCGCTCGAAGTCCTTGGCGATCTCGGCCTTGTCGCGACGGGTGTAGGCACCCATCTCGAGGTTCTCGACCACGGTCATGCCGGGGAAGATGCCGCGCCCCTCGGGCGCCAGGCACAGACCCTTGCGGACCCGCTGGTCAGCACGGAGCCGGGTGACGTCCTCGCCCTGGAAGATGATCCTGCCGGAGTGGATGCCCCGGACCCCGGAGACCGCGCGCATCGTGGAGGTCTTCCCGGCACCGTTGGCGCCGATCAGGGCCACGACCTCGCCCTCCTCGACCTCGATGGAGAGTCCGTGGAGGGCCTCGATCTTGCCGTAGGTCAGGACCACGTCCTCAAGCTGTAGCAGCATCGTCAGGCTCTCCTAGGTAGGCGGCGATGACCTTGGGGCTGCGGGCCACCTCGGCCGGGAGGCCGTCCGCGATCTTGGTGCCGAACTCGAGCACCACGATCCGGTCGGTGACTCCCATGACCAGCTTCATGTCGTGCTCGATGAGGAGCACCGTGAGACCGCGGTCGCGGATCCTGCGGATCAGACCCATCAGGTCTTCCTTCTCCGCCGGGTTGAAGCCGGCAGCCGGCTCGTCCAGGCAGAGCAGCTTGGGATCCGTCGCCATCGCCCTGGCGATCTCGAGCCGGCGCTGGTAGCCGTAGGGCAGGTTGCGGGCCAGCTCGTGGGCGCGGTCGGCGATGCCGACGAAGCGCAGGAGCTCCATGGCCTTGAGCCGGCCCTGCCGCTCCTCGTACATGTGCCGGCTCAGACCGGCGAGCCGCTCCCAACCGCTCTTGATCTTGTTGTCGGAGTACAGGTGCTCGGGGGCGCTGCGGACGCGACGGAGCCGGAACAGGGCGCCGAGCACGCTCGTCTTGTGTCCGGCGTCGCAGCCGACCATGACGTTCTCGAGGGCACTCATCTCAGGGAAGAGACGGATGTTCTGGAACGTGCGTGCCACACCGAGCTGGTTGATCTTGTGGCTCGGGGTGCCGGCGATCTCCTTGCCGTCGAAGTCCACGCCGCCCGAGGTGGGCTTGTAGACACCGGTCATCACGTTGAAGCAGGTCGTCTTGCCGGCTCCGTTGGGTCCGATCAGGCCGAGGATCTCGCCCTTGCGGATCTCGAAGTCCACGTCGTTGAGCGCGACGACGCCGCCGAAGCGCAGCGTGACGTGGTTGACGTGGACCAGCACGTCGTGGAGCGGGCCGCCGGTGGTCTCGTAGGTGGGCTCACCGTTGGCTTCGCCACTGGTCTGGGTGGCCTCAGGCATCGGTAGCCGCCTCCTCTGCTTCGATCTTGCGGTCACGGAACTCGGCCGCGCGTCTCCGGCTGGGGACCAACCCCTGCGGCCTGAAGATCATGACGAGGACGAGAGCGAGCCCGAACGCGAAGGGCCGCCACTCCTGGAAGTCTCGGAACCGCTCGGGGAGGTAGGTGATCAGGAAGGCACCCAGCATGGCGCCGACCATGTTGCCGGAGCCTCCGATGACCACCATCGCCACGAACAGGAACGACAGGTTGAGCTGGAAGTCGTTGGGTGTGATCGCGGTCTGGTGGCTGGCGAACAGCATGCCGGCGGTGGCGCCGAGCATGGCGCCGATCGCAAAGGCCCACAGCTTGTACTTAAGCGCCGGGACGCCCATGATCGCGGCGGCGTCCTCGTCCTCGCGGATGGCGAGCCAGGCCCGCCCGACCCTGCTGTTCTCGAGCCGGCGCACCAGGATGATCAGCACGATCAGGACGGCGAGCGCGAGCCAGTACCAGTAGTGGTGGTCGAGCCGGTTGAACAGGTCGACCTCGACGCCGTAGTCGTTGATGACCTTGGGTCCCGGCGGCGAGGGGATCTCGACGATGCCCTGCGGACCGTTGGACACCTCACCGACGTTGCGCAGGACGATCCGGATGATCTCTCCGAAGCCCATGGTGACGATGGCGAGGTAGTCGCCGCGTAGCCGCAGGGTCGGGGCACCCAGCATCACCCCGGCGAGCAGGGCGAACGCGATCGCGATCGGGACGCAGGCCACGAACGGCACCGCCCAGCCCTCGGCGAAACCGAACTTCTGGACCGCCCACTCGGTGACCGGTGACGACGGGGAGCCGAAGATCGCGACAGAGTAGGCGCCGACGGCATAGAAGCCGATGTAGCCGAGGTCGAGCAGACCAGCCAGTCCGATCACGACGTTGAGCCCGACCGCGACGATCATGTAGATCACGATCTGGAAGAGCACGGCGTCCCACGAGGCACCGCGGGAGCTCAGGTCGGTGCGGATCTGCGCGAACGGCAGCACCTGGAGGAACGGCAGGTAGACCAGGAACGCGATGCCGGCGGCGATGCCTACGGCCTTGATGATCTCGCGGGTGAGCCGCGACATGCCGCGCCACCTGTCCTGGATCGCGAGGGTGCCAGGAACCTTCGTGAGTACGTTCATGCGCGTGCCTTCCCCAGCGATTCGCCCAGGATGCCGGTGGGCCGGATCATCAGCACCAAGATCAGCAGGATGAACGCCGTGACGTCGGCCCAGGAGGAGTCGAAGAGCGTCGAGGAGTAGACCTCGACGATGCCGAGCAGCAGTCCGCCGAGGAGGGCCCCTCGTAGGTTCCCGATCCCTCCGAGGACCGCCGCTGTGAACGCCTTGATCCCGATCAGGAACCCGATGTTGAACTTCGTGATGTCGAACTGCATCGTATAGAGCAGGGCCGCCACCCCGGCCATCGCGCCGCCGAGGATGAACACCAGCATGAAGACGCGGTCCTGGTTGACGCCCATCAGTGCGGCGGTGTCGGGGTCCTGGGCCACTGCCCGGACGCCACGGCCGAGCCGGGAGCGGTTGACGAACATGTCGAGCGCGAGCATCATCCCGACCGCGCCGAGGAAGATGATCAGCTGCAGGTTGGTGATCGTGACCGCGTCGGTGGTGAGCAGGCTCCCCCGGGGTCCGATCAGCTGCTCGGTCTGGACGAGCGACGGGATGCTGATGGTCTTGCGTCCGAACGGCTCACCGAAGAACGCATGCAGCACCTGTCCGAAGATCTCGAGCAGCACGAGCGAGCAGCCGATGGCCGTGATCAGGAAGATCAAAGGTGGTGCGTTCTTCTTGCGCAGGGGCCGGTAGGCGATCCGCTCGACCGCGAGCGCGGTGCCGGCGGACGCAAGCATTGCGCCGATCAGGGCCACCAGGGTCGCCACGATGACGAACCACAGGGCGTCGCCCTCGGCCGCGCCGATGACGGTGTAGATGCCGAGGACGGCCCACGTGCCGACCATGAAGACCTCGGAGTGGGCGAAGTTGATCAGACGCATGACGCCGTAGACCAGCGTGTAGCCGAGGGCCACGAGCGCATAGATGGCGCCACGAGTGAGGCCGTCGACCGTGTGGCCCGGCAGGTCGCTGAAGAGGTTGTCCCACGCCACCAGCGGAACTACCAGGAGACCGAGTTGTTCAAGCAACGGAATGCTCCTTGGTTGGGGTCACGCCCCTGAGACTGAGAGGGGCGGTGCAGAGACGGGGGCGGCCGAGCTGGGCTCGGCCGCCCCTGTCAGTCACTGCTTGTTCAGTCGAGCGAGATCTCCTGGTCGGGCACCAGGGCGTCGCCCTGCACCTTGTAGGCCCAGATGACCACGTTCTCCACGGCGACGTCGCCCTTCTCGTCGAACGCGAGGGTCTTGGTCAGGCCCTCACCCTCGTAGCTGTCGACGAACTCCTCGACGGCTCCACGGTCGGTGGCGCCGCTCTTGATCGCCTCGAGGAAGATCGTCATGGCGTCGAAGCCCTCGGCCGCGTAGGCACCGGGAGCCTCACCGAACTCCGCCTCGTAGTCGGCGTAGAACGTGTCGCCCTCCTCGATCGGGACGCACGGGCAGGTGACGATGGCACCCTCGCCCGCGGCACCGGCCGCGATCGGGAAGTCGGCGCCGTAGACACCGTCGGGGAAGACCACGGGGACGTCGATGCCGGCGTCGCGGATCTGCTTGATCAGCGGCGCGGCCTCGGCGATGTAGCCGGCGTAGAAGATCGCGTCGGCTCCGGCGCTCTCGATCTTGGAGATCGTGGCCGAGAACTCGGTCTGCTCGACCTGCGTCTTGTCGGAGTCGGCGACGAGGTCACCGAGCTCCTCCTTGACCTTGTCGGCCAGCGGCTCGCCGTAGGCCTCGGAGTTGTCGATCACGAAGACCTTGGTCGCGCCGATCGCGTCCGAGAGGTACTTCGCGACAGCCGCGCCCTGGACGTCGTCGTAGCCGACCACGCGGTGGAACACGGCGGCCGGGTCCTCGGTCGTGAGGTCCGTGGCCGTTGCCGACTGGCTGATCATGGTCACGCCGGCCTCGTTGAAGATGCCCTTGGTCGCGCGGGTCTCACCCGAGAACGCGCCACCGATGACACCGAGGAACTCCGGGTCGTCGGCGATCTGGCTCGCCAGCGGCGTGGCCTTGGTCGCGTCACCCTCGCTGTCGAACTTCTCCAGGCTGATGTCGCAGTCCTCGTTCTCAGCGAGGAACTGCTTGAGCGCCAGCTCGGCGCCGTTGACCGAGGGGATCACGATGCTCGCGTTGGGACCGGAGAGGGCACCCATGGCGCCGATCTTGCCGCTGCACTCGTCGCCGCCACCGTCGGCCTTGTCATCCGTGTCCGCACTACCGCACGCCGACAGGATCAGTGCCAGGCTCGCGGCCACTGCCCCCAGCCCGACTACCTTGTTTCGCCTCAAGTCCTTCAACCTCTCGTCAGGTCCTCGGCCGACTACCGAGGACGCAGAGTTACAGGAGGCGCGGCCGCCCCACGGTGGCCGGTTCTCCGGTGCGGAACGTACACCGCCCGACGCCCTCCTGTAAGTACCTTGCCGGAAGGCTGCCGAATCATGACCAACCCGTTACCGGGTCTGGTTCAGGTGCTGGAGGCCCCGGTGACGCCGGGGCCGTGCTCGACGACGCCGTCCGCGACCTGTCGCATGGACAGGCGAAGATCCATCGCCGTCTTCTGGATCCACCGGAAGGCTTCCGGTTCGGACAGGCTGAGCTGCTGCTGCAGGATGCCCTTCGCGCGGTCGACCGCCTTGCGGGTCTCGAGCCGCTCGGTGAGGTCGGCCACCTCGGTCTCGAGCATGCTGAGCTCGGCGAAGCGGCTGACCGCCATCTCGATCGCCGGCACGAGGTCGGTCTTGGAGAACGGCTTGACGAGGTAGGCCATGGCGCCGGCGTCGCGGGCCCGCTCGACCAGGTCCCGCTGCGAGAACGCGGTCAGGATGACGACCGGGGCGATCCGCCTGCCGGCGATCGCCTCGGCGGCGGAGATCCCGTCGAGCACGGGCATCTTCACGTCGAGGATGACCAGGTCCGGTCGGAGCTCGTCGGCGAGCTCGATCGCCCGCGCCCCGTCGCCGGCCTCGCCGACCACGACGTACCCCTCCTCGGTGAGCATCTCCGCGAGATCCATGCGGATGAGCGTCTCGTCCTCGGCGATCACGACGGTGCGGTGCGCGGGGGCGGCAGCTGGCTCGGTCACGTGGACAGGCTAACGGCGCCTATCGGGCTGTGCGCCCGCAGGTTCAGGAACCGGTCGCCGATTGGACGGCCGTGCTCGCGGCCTGGGAGCGGTCGTGGAGGTTGATGAGGAAGAGCTCCACCTCGGCCCGCTCGAGCCGGCGGCGGCTGCACAGCGTGGTGGCCAGGCGGGCGTTCTCGAGCGCCCGCGCGTTGCTACGCGCGGCCCACTCCCAGGGCTTCCACATGACCAGACCTCCGAACCGAGAGACAACGACCACTTAACTATAGTCAGTCAGTTGACTTTGTCCAGTAGCAGGGCGGTCCGTCCAGATCGGCTAAGGTTTCGGCGCGCCAGCCCCGGTAATCCAACGGCAGAGATAGTGGTCTCAAACACCATCCAGTGTGGGTTCGAATCCCACCCGGGGCACTCTGGCAACCGCTCCGCGCCGTGGGTCAGAGGCGCTTGTAGGCGGGCGCGACCTCGTTGATGGCGTCGCCCATGCGGTGGATGCGCAGCGCGTTGGTCGAGCCGGGGATGCCCGGAGGCGCCCCGGCGATGATGACCACCTGGTCACCCTCCTCGACGCGGCCGATCTGGAGCAGCTGCTCGTCGACCTGGCGCACCATCTCGTCGGTGTGGTCGACCGGGGAGGTCTTGAAGGTCTCGACGCCCCAGGAGAGCGAGAGCTGGGAGCGCACCCGGGCCTCGGGGGTGAACGCCAGCACGGGGATCGGGCCACGCAGCCGGGACATCCGTCGGGCGGAGTCGCCGGACTGGGTGAACGCGACGACGTACTTGGCGCCGATCCGCTCCGCGACCTCCTCCGCAGCCTTGGCGATCACGCCGCCGCGGGTGTGCGGGTCCCACTCGATCGTGTCGATGGCGCCGAGGGTCCGGGGCTCGAGGGCATGGCGCTCGGTGGCGGAGATGATCCGGGCCATCGTCTCGACCACGTGGATCGGGTGCTCCCCCACGCTGGTCTCGCCCGACAGCATCACGGCGTCGGCGCCGTCGAGGACGGCGTTGGCGACGTCGCTGGTCTCGGCGCGGGTCGGCGACGGGCTGGTGATCATCGACTCCAGCATCTGCGTCGCCACGATCACCGGCTTGGCGTTGAGGCGGGCCTTCTCGATGATCTGCTTCTGGAGGAACGGCACGTCCTCGAGCGGGCACTCCACGCCGAGGTCGCCGCGCGCCACCATGAAGCCGTCGAAGGCCTCGATGATCTCGTCGAGGTTGTCGATCGCCTGGGGCTTCTCGATCTTGGCGATCACCGGCAGGTGGACGCCCACCTCCGACATCACCCGGCGTACGTCGGCGGCGTCGGCGGCGTTGCGCACGAAGCTCAGGGCGATGAAGTCGACGCTCAGGCCGAGAGCGAACTTGAGGTCCTCGATGTCCTTCTCGGACAGGGCCGGCACGGAGACGGCCACTCCGGGCAGGTTGATGCCCTTGTTGTTGCTGACCTGTCCCCCGACCAGCACCTCGGTGGTGACGTCGGTGGCACCGACGCTGGTCACCCGCAGCCGGACCTTGCCGTCGTCGATCAGGATCGGGTCGCCCACGCTGACGTCGCCGGGCAGACCCTTGTAGGTCGTGCCGCAGATCTCGGCGTCGCCGTCGACGTCGCGGGTGGTGATCGTCCAGACCTGGCCGCGGCGCAGCTGCACCGGACCGCCAGGGAACGTCTCGAGGCGGATCTTGGGCCCCTGGAGGTCGGCGAAGATGCCGACGCCGTGGCCGCTGGCGTCGGCGGCCTCGCGCACGAGGCGGTAGGCCTCGGCATGGTCGTCGTGACTGCCGTGGCTCATGTTCAGCCGGGCGACGTCCATCCCGGCGTACACGAGCTCGCGGATGCGGCGCTCGGTGTTGGTCGAAGGGCCCAGGGTGCAGACGATCTTTGCTCTACGCACGGCACCACCCTAACGAAGAGTTAGATCGTTCCAAAACCCCCGCGCACGCTGACCCGTCGCAAAGTTTGCGACGGGTCAGCGTGGACGGGCGTGGTTCAGACGACCAGAGGCCGGGCGGTGGGAGGGATCGGCACCGGGAGGGTGGTCGAGCCCGTGAGGAACTTGTCGACCGCGGCCGCCGCCGCACGACCCTCGGCGATGGCCCAGACGATGAGCGACTGCCCGCGTCCGGCGTCGCCGGCGACGAACACGCCGGGCAGCGAGCTCATGTAGGAGCCGTCGCGCGCGACGTTGCCGCGCTCGTCGAGGTCGACACCCAGCTGCTCGACCAGCCCGGCCTTCTCGGGACCGGTGAAGCCCATGGCGAAGAGCACCAGCTCGGCCGGGATCTCCCGCTCGGTGCCCTCGATCTCGGTGAGCTTGCCGCCCTCGAACACCACGTCGACCAGGCGCAGCGCCCGGACGTTGCCGTCGTCGTCGCCCAGGAACTCCTGGGTCGACACGGCGTAGACCCGCTCGCCGCCCTCCTCGTGGGCCGAGGAGACGCGGAACGTCATCGGGTACGTCGGCCACGGCTGACCGTCGGGCCGCGACTGCGGCGGCTCGGGCATGATCTCGAGCTGCGTGATCGACGCCGCGCCCTGGCGGGTCGACGTACCGAGGCAGTCGGCACCGGTGTCGCCGCCGCCGATGATCACGACGTGCTTGCCGTCGGCACGGATCTGGTCGTCGACGGTCTCCCCCAGCGCGACCCGGTTGGCCTGCGGGAGGAACTCCATCGCCTGGTGGATGCCGCCGAGCTCGCGTCCGGTCACGGGCAGGTCGCGGGCGACCGTGGACCCCATGGCGAGCACCACGGCGTCGTACCGCTCGCGCAGCCGGTCACCGGTCAGCTCGTCGCCGACCTGGACCCCGGCCCGGAAGACCGTGCCTTCGCGCTTCATCTGCTCCACACGCCGGTCGACGTGCTTCTTCTCCATCTTGAACTCGGGGATGCCGTAGCGCAGCAGGCCGCCGATCTTGTCGGCGCGCTCGTAGACCGCGACGGTGTGTCCGGCGCGGGTCAGCTGCTGGGCGGCGGCGAGCCCGGCCGGGCCAGAGCCGATGACGGCGACGGTCTTGCCCGAGAGCCACTCCGGCGGCTGCGGGGCCACGTTGCCCGACTCCCAGGCGCGGTCGATGATCGAGACCTCGACGTTCTTGATCGTGACCGGGTCCTGGTTGATGCCGAGCACGCAGGCGGTCTCGCACGGCGCCGGGCACAGCCGCCCGGTGAACTCCGGGAAGTTGTTGGTCGCGTGCAGACGCTCGATCGCACCCTGCCAGTCATCGCGCCAGACCAGGTCGTTCCACTCGGGGATGATGTTGCCGAGCGGGCAGCCCTGGTGGCAGAACGGGATGCCGCAGTCCATGCAGCGCCCGGCCTGCTCGGTGATGATCGGCAGCAGTGCGCGGCCGACGCTCCCCGGGTAGACCTCGTTCCAGTCGTGCACCCGCTCCTCGACCGGACGTCGCGTGGCGACCTCGCGACCGTTCTTCAGGAACCCCTTCGGGTCAGCCATCAGGCACAGCCCTCCATCATCGTCGAAGCCGACGTCGGCGCCGTTGCCTCGGTATCGGTCGTGACCCCGCGCTCGCAGTGAGCGGGGAAGCGGAGCTGCTCACCCATGGAGTGCCTCCATCATCGCGTGGGCGATCTCGTTCTCGTCGAGCCCGTCGGCCTCGGCCTTCGCCTTGGCCTCGAGCACGATGCGGTAGTCGCGCGGCATGATCTCGGTGAAGCGGGTCAGCGAGGTCTCCCAGTCGGCGAGCAGCTCCTCGGCGACCTGGGAACCGGTCTCCTCGAAGTGGTCGCGCACGAGCTGCTCGAGCTCGGCCGCGGCCTCTCCGGTCACCGGGCCGAGCTCGACGAGCTCACGGTTGACGCGGTAGTCCTTGAGGTCCAGCACCCAGGCGATGCCGCCCGACATGCCGGCGCCGAAGTTGCGCCCGGTCTTGCCGAGCACGACGACACGACCACCGGTCATGTACTCGCAGCCGTGGTCTCCCACGCCCTCGGTCACCAGCCACGCGCCGGAGTTGCGGACCGCGAAGCGCTCGCCGACCCCACCGCGCAGGAAGATCTGACCGCTGGTGGCGCCGTAGGCGATGGTGTTGCCGGCGATGATCTGCTCGTGCGAGCTGAACGTCGCCGTCCGGTCGGGACGTACGACGATCCGTCCGCCCGACAGCCCCTTGCCGACGTAGTCGTTGGCGTCGCCCTCGAGCCGCAGGGTGATCCCCTTGGGCACGAACGCGCCGAACGACTGGCCCGCGGACCCGACGAACGTGATGTCGATGGTGCCCTCGGGCAGCCCCTCGCCGCCGTACTTCTTGGTCACCTCGTGGCCGAGGATGGTGCCGACCGTGCGGTTGACGTTGCGGATCGCGACCTGGGCGCGCACCGGCTCGCCGTCCTGGATCGCCGGCTGCGCCAGCGGCACCAGCTCGGTGAGGTCGAGCGACCGCTCGAGCCCGTGGTCCTGGGTCTTGGTGCACCGCAGGTCCTGGTCCTTGAACCCGCTCAGGTCGGGGGCGTGCAGGATCGGGGTCAGGTCCAGGCCGGAGGCCTTCCAGTGGTCCACCGCCTCGGCCACCTCGAGGGCGCCCACCTGGCCGATCGCCTCGTCGAGGGTCCGGAAGCCGAGCTGCGCGAGGAGCTCGCGCACCTCCTCGGCGATGTAGGTGAAGAAGTTGACGATGTAGTCGGCCTTGCCGGAGAAGCGCTCACGCAGGACGGGGTTCTGGGTGGCGACCCCGACCGGGCAGGTGTCGAGGTGACAGACCCGCATCAGGATGCAGCCGGAGACCACGAGCGGCGCGGTGGCGAAGCCGAACTCCTCGGCACCGAGCAGCGCCGCGATGACGACGTCGCGCCCGGTCTTGAGCTGGCCGTCGGTCTGGACGACGATCCGGTCGCGCAGCCCGTTGAGCAGCAGGGTCTGCTGCGTCTCGGCGAGCCCGAGCTCCCACGGACCACCCGCGTGCTTGAGCGACGTCAGCGGCGAGGCGCCGGTGCCGCCGTCGTGGCCGGAGATGAGTACGACGTCAGCGTGCGCCTTGGAGACGCCCGCGGCGACGGTGCCGACCCCGACCTCGGAGACCAGCTTGACGTGGACCCGTGCCGCCGGGTTGGCGTTCTTGAGGTCGTGGATCAGCTGGGCGAGGTCCTCGATGGAGTAGATGTCGTGGTGGGGCGGCGGGCTGATCAGCCCGACGCCGGGTGTCGAGTGGCGGGTCCGGGCCACCCACGGGTAGACCTTGTTGCCCGGCAGCTGACCGCCCTCGCCGGGCTTGGCTCCCTGCGCCATCTTGATCTGGATGTCGTCGGAGTTGGTGAGGTACTCGGACGTCACCCCGAAGCGACCCGACGCGACCTGCTTGATCGAGCTGCGCCGCTCGGGGTCGTAGAGGCGGTCGGGGTCCTCGCCACCCTCACCGGTGTTGGACTTCGCGCCCAGCCGGTTCATGGCGATCGCGAGCGTCTCGTGCGCCTCCTTGCTGATCGACCCGTAGGACATGGCCCCGGTCGAGAAGCGCTTGACGATCTCGGAGACCGGCTCGACCTCGTCGATGGAGATCGGCTGCCGCCCGGTGCTCTCGGCGTCCTTGAACCGCATCAGCCCGCGCAGCGTCATCAGCCGGCCGGACTGCTCGTCGACCGCCGCGGTGTACTGCTTGAAAATGTCGTAGCGCCCGGTGCGGGTGGCGTGCTGGAGCCGGAAGACCGTGTCGGGGTCGAAGAGGTGCGGCTCGCCCTCGCGGCGCCATTGGTACTCGCCGCCGATCTCGAGCTCGCGGTGGGCGGGCAGGATCCCGCCTCGGGGGTACGCCGTGGCGTGGCGACGCGCCACCTCCTGGGCGACCGTGTCGAGGCCCATCCCGCCGAGCTTGGAGGTGGTGCCGGTGAAGTAGCGGTCGACAAGGTCCTGGGAAAGGCCGATGGCCTCGAAGATCTGCGCACCGGTGTAGGACGCGACGGTGGAGACACCCATCTTGGACATCACCTTGAGCACGCCCTTGCCGAGCGCCTTCACCAGGTTGGCGACGGCCTGCTCGGGCTCCGTCTTGACGTAGTAGCCCTCGCGGGCGAGGTCCTCGACGGACTCCATGGCGAGATAGGGGTTGACCGCCGCGGCGCCGTAGCCGACCAGCAGCGCCACGTGGTGGACCTCGCGCACGTCGCCGGCCTCGACCAGCAGGCCGACCTGGGTGCGGGTCTTCTCGCGGACCAGGTGGTGGTGCACCGCGCCGGTGAGCAGCAGCGACGGGATCGGCGCCAGCTCGGCGGTCGAGTGCCGGTCGGAGAGCACGATGATCCGCGCTCCGCCGGCGATCGCCTGCGACACCTCGGCGCAGATCTCCTCGATGCGGTGGGCCAGGGCCCCGCCACTGCCCTCGACCTCGTAGAGGCCGCGCGACACGTGGGTGATGAAACCGGGCATGTCGCCGTCGCGGTTGATGTGCCGGATCTTGGCGAGGTCGTCGTTGGAGATCACCGGGAACGGCAGCACGACCTGGCGGCACGACGCGGGCGTCGGGTCGAGCAGGTTGGCCTCGGGCCCGATGGTGCCGTTGAGCGACGTGACGAGTTCTTCGCGGATCGCGTCGAGCGGGGGGTTGGTGACCTGGGCGAAGAGCTGGCTGAAGTAGTCGAACAGCAGCCGCGGCTTGTCGCTGAGCGCAGCGATCGGGGTGTCGGTGCCCATGGAGCCGAGCGGCTCTCCCCCGGTGTTGGCCATCGGGGTGAGCAGGACCCGCAGCTCCTCCTCGGTGTAGCCGAAGATCTGCTGGCGGCGGGTGACCGAGGCGTGCGTGTGGATGATGTGCTCACGCTCGGGGATGTCGTTGAGGTGGATCAGCCCGGCGTGCAGCCACTCGCCGTAGGGGTGCTCCGAGGCGAGCTCGTTCTTGATCTCCTCGTCCTCGATGATCCGGTGCTCGTCGGTGTCGACGAGGAACATCCGGCCCGGCTGGAGCCGGCCCTTGCGGACGATGGTCGCGGGGTCGAGGTCGAGTACACCGACCTCGGAGGCGAGCACGACGAGGCCGTCGTCGGTGACCCAGTAGCGCGAGGGGCGCAGGCCGTTGCGGTCGAGGACCGCCCCGATCTGGGAGCCGTCGGTGAAGACGACGCAGGCAGGTCCGTCCCACGGCTCCATCACCGCCGAGTGGAAGGCATAGAAGTCGCGGCGACGCTGCTCCATCTCGGTGTGGTTCTCCCACGCCTCGGGGATCATCATCAGCACCGCGTGCGGCAGGCTGCGCCCGCCCATGTGCAGCAGCTCGAGCACCTCGTCGAACGACGCGGAGTCAGAGGCCCCGGTGGTGACGATCGGGTAGAGCCGCTCGAGGTCGCCGGGGATGACGTCGGAGGCCAGCAGGGCCTCACGGGCGCGCATCCAGTTGCGGTTGCCCATCACCGTGTTGATCTCGCCGTTGTGGGCGATGAACCGGAACGGGTGGGACAGCGGCCAGCTCGGGAACGTGTTGGTGGAGAACCGCGAGTGGACGACGGCCAGGGCCGAGGCCACCCGCTCGTCGAGCAGGTCGGGGAAGAAGTTGTCTAGCTGCTCGGTGGTCAGCATGCCCTTGTAGGCGAGCGTGCGCGCCGACAGCGAGGGGAAGTAGACGTCGGTGTCGCGCTCGGCGCGCTTGCGCAGGCAGAAGGCCATCCGCTCCAGCGACATGCCGGCCACGCGCTGGCGGGCGCCGGCGACGAAGAGCTGGCTGAAGGCGGGCATCACACCGAGGGCGGTGGCCCCGAGGACCGACGGGTCGGTCGGGACGTCGCGCCAGCCGAGGACCGCGAGGCCCTCGTCGGCGGCGATCTCCTCGATCCGGCGGCGGGTCTCGGCCACGTGGGCGTCGTCGCCGGGCAGGAACGCCGTACCGACGGCGTAGGCGTGGGCGGGGGGGAGCTCGAAGTCGACGACCGCGCGCAGGAAGGCGTCGGGGACCTGCATCAGGATGCCCGCGCCGTCGCCGGAGTTGGGCTCGGCGCCGGCGGCACCGCGATGCTCGAGGTTGCGCAGCGCTGTCAGCGCCTTCGCCACGATGTCGTGGCTGGCCTCCCCGGTGAGGGTCGCCACGAAAGCGACGCCACAGGCGTCATGCTCGTTGCGGGGGTCGTAAAGACCCTGGGGCGGCGGGAACGCGTGCGTGTAGGGCACTGAGTTCTCCCGTCGTCGTCGTGTGCAGAACGACGCCTGCACTTGTGGGCGCAAGGGACGACATTGGCCCACGCGGCGGAGTCGTCAGATTACCACCCGGTTACGTCCTCGAGCAGCGGGTGGCTGTCCGATGGACGGTCAGGTGGTGGCGCCCTCGGACTTGCCGGGCGGCGGTGTCGGGGCGTCGACGTCGGTCTCGGTGACCTCGGGACCGTCGTCGCCGTCGGACGCCGAGTCGGCGGGCGGCTCGTGACCCTCGCGGTAGACGCTGTCCTCGCGGCCGGGGCGGCGGCGCAGGCTCACCACGAAGTAGATCGACGCCGCCACGAACAGCACGATCGAGACCCAGACGTTGAAGCGCAGGCCACCGACGTCGTCGAGCTCGACGGTGTCGATGCGGAGGTACTCGATCCAGCCGCGACCGGCCGTGTAGGCCATGACGTAGAGCGCGATGACGCGTCCGTAGCCGAGCTTGAAGCGCTGGTCGGCCCAGATCACCAGGCCGAAGGCGCCGAGGTTCCACAGGCATTCGTAGAGGTACGTCGGGTGGAACGTCGTGCCCGCGGGGAAGGTCTGGCCGGACGGGTAGTTGTCCGGGTCGATCTCGAGGCCCCACGGCAGGTCGGTGGGCCGGCCGTAGAGCTCCTGGTTGAACCAGTTGCCCCAGCGGCCCAGCGCCTGGGCGACGAGGACCCCGGGCGCCATCGCGTCGAGGGCCGGGAGCAGGCGGATGCCCTTGAGCCGGGCGCCCACGTAGACGCCGAGCGCGCCCAGGGCCACGCCGCCCCAGATGCCGAGCCCGCCGCGCCACACGTAGAGCGCGGTGACGGGGTTGTTGCCGTCGCCGAAGTAGAGGGCGCTGTCGGTCAGCACGTGGTAGAGCCGGGCGCCGACCAGGCCGAACGGCACCGCCCAGATCGCCAGGTCCTGTACGTCGCCGGGCCGGCCGCCGCGGGCGACCCAGCGCCGCTCGCCGATCCAGATCGCGACGATGATGCCGAGGATGATCGACAGCGCGTAGCCGCGCAGCGGCACCGGACCGACGTACCAGACGCCGGTGTCGGGGCTGGGGATCGTCAGGCTCGTGATCGTGAGAAGGGTGGACACGTCAGCTCTCCTTGCCGAGCAGGGTGCGGATGTCGGCAGCGAACTGCCCCTGCTTGGTGTACTGGCTCCAGTAGACCGGAGCCTCGTCGGAGCTGTCGATCCCCGTGATCTGGGTGCTGTGCCCCCCGAGGTCGTAGCCGCCGCCGGGCAGCTCCTTGCCGTCGCTGACGTAGATGGCGAGCGGCTCGCCCGCCGCGATGATCGACTCGATGTCGCCGGTCAGGCCGATGAAGCTGGGGTCGTAGTCGTCGAGGTAGGTGCGCAGCGCGCTGGGGGTGTCGTTCTTCGGGTCGGTCGTCACGAAGACCACGTCGACCTCCTCGCGCTCCTCGTCGTCGAGACGGTTCATCGCGCCGGCCAGCGCGGCCATCACGGTCTGGCAGATGTCGGGGCACCGGGAGTAGCCGAAGAAGACCAGCGTGAGCCGCTTGTCGGTGTCGGCCGCGAGCGAGTAGGGCTCGCCCTCGGTGTCGGTCAGCGCGATGTCGGGTGCCGGGAGCGGGTTGTCGAGCATGGTGCCGGCGAAGTCGTCGGACGCCGCGTCGTCGCCACACCCGACGAGCGCGAGGAGCAGGAACAGCGCGGTGACGACCCGGACTGCCGCCCTAGCCACGGCGTACCCCGGCAGCGAGGTCCTCGGTGAGGGCGGCCAGCGCCTTGAGCCCGGCGGAGCGGTCGTCGTGGTCGAGCAGCGCGCGCACGAACGCCGAGCCGACGATCACACCGTCGGCGTAGGCAGCGAGCTCGGCAGCCTGCTCGCCGTTGCTGACGCCCAGGCCGACCCCGATCGGCAGGTCGGTGGTCGCGCGGGTGCGGGAGACCAGGGGCGCGGCGAGGTCGCTGGTCGTGGTGCGGGCGCCGGTGACCCCCATGACCGCGGTGGCGTAGACGAAGCCGCGGCAGGCGTTGGTGGTCATGGCGATCCGCTCGTCGGTGGACGAGGGCGCGACCAAAAAGATCTTGTCGAGGTCGTGCTCGTCGGCGGCGGCGATCCACTCGGGTGCACTGTCGGGGGTCAGGTCGGGCGTGATCAGGCCCGCTCCCCCGGCGGCGGCGAGGTCGGCGGCGAAGCGGGGGACGCCGTAGCGCTCGACGGGGTTCCAGTAGGTCATCACCACGGTGGGGACGCCGGTGGCGGCGACCGCCTCGACCGTGCGCAGCACGTCGGTGGTGCGGACCCCCCGCTCGAGGGCCTGCTGGGCGGCGGCCTGGATCGTGGGGCCGTCCATCACCGGGTCGCTGTAGGGCAGGCCGATCTCGATCACGTCACAGCCGGAGTCGACCAGGCAACGCAGCGCGTCGATGCCGCCGGCGACGTCGGGGAAGCCGGCCGGCAGGTAGCCGACGAGCGCGGCGCGGCCCTCGGCCTTGGCGGCGGCGAACGCGGTGGCGGTGGTGGGGGTGCTCATGCGGGGTACCCGGCGAAAGCGGAGCGAAGCGAGCATTTCGTGGGGGTGCTCATAGGTCGAACCACTCCATGGCGGTCTCCATGTCCTTGTCGCCGCGGCCGCTGAGGTTGACCAGGATGGTCGCGTCGGGACCCTTCTCGGCGGCGAGGCCCTCGGCCAGGCGCAGGGCGCCGGCAACGGCGTGGGCCGACTCGATGGCAGGGATGATCCCCTCCGTGCGGCTGAGCAGGGCCAGCGCGTCCATGGCCTCGGCGTCGGTCACGGGCGTGTAGATGGCGCGGCCGGTCTTGGCGAGGTGGGCGTGCTGTGGCCCGACCCCGGGGTAGTCGAGGCCGGCCGAGATCGAGTGGGACTCGATGGTCTGGCCGTCCTCGTCCTGGAGCACGTAGGTGCGGGCGCCGTGGAGCACCCCGCTGTCGCCGGCGTGGATGGTGGCCGCGTGACGGCCGGTCTCGACGCCGTCGCCGCCCGGCTCGAAGCCGTGGAGCGCGACGCCGTCGTCGTCGAGGAACGCCTGGAAGATCCCGATCGCGTTGGAGCCGCCGCCGACGCACGCCGCGACGACGTCGGGCAGCACGCCGTACTGCTCGAGGCACTGGGCGCGCGCCTCGTCGCCGATGCCGCGCGCGAAGTCGCGCACCATGCTCGGGAACGGGTGGGGCCCGGCGGCGGTGCCGAAGAGGTACGCCGTGTGGTCGACGCTCGCGACCCAGTCGCGCAGCGCTTCGTTGATGGCGTCCTTGAGCGTGGCGCTGCCGCTGTCGACCGGGATCACCTTGGCGCCGAGGAGGTTCATCCGGGCGACGTTGAGGGCCTGGCGCTTCACGTCGACGGCGCCCATGTAGACGGTGCAGTCGAGGCCGAAGTAGGCCGCGGCGGTGGCGCTGGCGACACCGTGCTGGCCGGCCCCGGTCTCGGCGATCACCCGCTGCTTGCCCATGCGCTTGGTCAGCAGCGCCTGGCCGAGCACGTTGCGGATCTTGTGGGCGCCGGTGTGGTTGAGGTCCTCGCGCTTGAGCAGGATGCGGACCCCGACCTTGTCGGAGAGCCGGCGGGCCTCGTAGAGACGGCTGGGTGTGCCGGCGTACTCGCGGCAGATGGTCTCGAAGCTCTCGACGAACGCCGGGTCGGCCATGGCGTCCTGCCAGGCCGCGGTCAGCTCGTCGAGCGCGGCGACCAGGGCCTCGGGCATGAACCGGCCACCGAAGTCACCGAACCAGCCGCGCTCGTCGGCGTCGTAGCGGGACGTGTCGGGAGGTGTGCTCATGCCTCGACTCCTGTCATCGCGGCGACCGCCTCGCGCGGCGCCCCGTCCTTGACCAGGGCCTCGCCGACGAGGACCACGCGGGCACCCTCGGAGACGAAGCGCCTGACGTCTGGTGGTCCCGAGATGCCCGACTCGGCCACGAGCACTCGGTCGTCGGGCACGAGCGGCGCCAGCCGGCCGAACGTGGTGTCGTCGACGGCGAGGGTCTTGAGGTTGCGGGCGTTGACGCCGACCAGCTCGGCGCCGAGCGCGACCGCACGCTCGGTCTCGGCCTCGTCGTGCACCTCGACCAGCACGGTGAGGCCGAGCTCGCGGGCCTCGTCGTGGAGCCGGCGCAGGGTGTCGTCGTCGAGCGCGGCCACGATCAGCAGCACGAGGTCGGCACCGGCGGCGCGCGCCTCGACGACCTGGTAGCTGGTGACCACGAAGTCCTTGCGCAGCAGGGGGGTGTCTACCGCGGCCCGGACCGCCCGCAGGTCGGCGAGGCTGCCGCCGAAGCGGCGCTGCTCGGTGAGCACGCTGATCGCGGCGGCTCCGCCGGCGGCGTACTCGGCGGCCAGAAGGGCGGGGTCGGGGATGTCGGCGAGGTCGCCCTTGCTGGGGCTGCGCCGCTTGACCTCGGCGATGACGCTGGACCCGGCCGAGCGGAAGTGCGGCATCGGGTCGCGCGGGGCGTCGACGTCGGCCAGGGCCGCACGCACGTCGGCCAGCGGCAGCGCCGCCTCACGCTCCGCGAGGTCGATCCGTACGCCGTCGACGATGTCGTCGAGCACGGACATGGGTTCCTCCAGGAGCGGGGCCGCGCGGGCCTGATTTCGAGGTGCGGTGGTGCTCCGAGTCTGTCACGCAAGGCGTTAGGGTCCTGACAGCGGTCACTCCTCTGGACCGGTCAACGTCGAAGGGAACCCGATGAGCTACAACGAGCCTCCTCCGCCGCCGCCGCAGTACGGCGCACCGCAGCCTGGTTACGGCGCTCAGCCGCAGAAGAACTCCGTGATGGCCATCATCGGCCTGGTGCTGGGCATCATCGGCGTCATCCCGTGCTTCTGGGGATGCTTCATCTTCTCGATCGGCGGCGTGATCCTCGGCCTGCTCGGGAAGAAGGACGTGCGCGAGTCCAACGGCACCAAGAAGGGCGAGAACCTCGCCCAGTGGGGCTTCATCCTCGGCCTGGTCGGCATCGCCCTCGGCGTCATCTACTGGATCCTCATCGGAACCGGCGTCATCGACTTCACCTACGAAGGCCAGTTCGGCGACAGCTGAGCAGAGGGCTCGGGGCGCCGCGGCTGCGGCGCCTCGGGTCCGGCAGGGTCGCCCTAGGGCGCCAGCCAGGAACCGGACACGTTCCTGAGCACTGTGAAGACCGCCAGGAGCGCCACCACGGCGACCGCGGTGCGGCTCACCAGGGTCATCGAGATCGCCCGACGATGACCGCGCCAACGGTCGACGGTCCACACGGCCAGGCCCGCCAGGATGAACGGCAGGGCCACGATGAAGGCCAGGTTGCTCGACGCGGCGTCGACCAGCTGGAAGTTGGTCAGGTCGTTGACCGCGCGCAGGCCGCCGCAGCCGGGGCACCAGAAGCCCATCATCGCGCTGGGGCACAGCCCCCAGCTCGCGGTCTCGTGCGGGTCACGGAAGTGCAGTGCCACCGTGGCGGCGCCGAGGGCGCCGATCGTGCCGACCGGCGCAGCCATCCGCTGCCACCGGGTGCGCGGCGGCGAGGCGAGGGCGACGGGCGGCGCCAGCGGCGGGTGGGTCAATGTGCCGACCCGTGCAGCCCGAGCTTGCCCATCACGGCGAACAGCACGCCGGCGGCGACGGTGATCGCGACGCCGACCCAGAACACGGGGTAGCTGATCGGGTCGAGCATGAGGCCGATCGCCCCGACCACGAAGCCGACCAGGCCCACGACCACAGCGGTCCAGGCGGCCGGGGTGTTGCCGTGGTTGTCAGACATGCGGGGCTCCTCGCGGTGTGGCAAACAGGTACGTCGGTGCGGTGCGGCACCAGTGTATTCAGGTCGTCAGCGGGTGGGGTCGCGACCCTCGTCAATCGCCTTCCAGAGATCGAGGCTGGACGGCTCCTCGGCCGGCTCGGCCGGTGACTGGGGCCGCGGCTGGTCCCCCGGCGCGTCGTAGCGGGTGCCCATCTCGGGCCACTGCGGCACGCGCCGGACCGCCTGGAGGGTGGCGAGCACCGAGACGACCGCGCAGACGAGCCCGATCCAGTACCACCGGGTGTGGTCGACGTCGACGCTGTCGAACCCCGCTGCCACGAAGTCGTCGCGCAGGGACTCCGCGGCCGAGAAGAACCCGGCCACGTAGGTCACCAGCGTGCCGAGGGCAGCGACCGCGCCGAGGCCGGCGACGGCACGGCGTACTCGACCGCGGGAGACGAGCACGACGCCCCAGCTGGCCAGGACCACGAGGGCCAGGGCGGTGGCGAGCGGGACGCTGGCGCCCGTCGCGGTCGCAACGAAAGCGCTGGTGGCTCCCTCCGAGGAGGCGTCGGCGACCACCCAGGCCTGGTTACCGGCGACCGCGGCACCCACGCCGGCCGCGAGCCCGAGGACGACGACCGGGCCGAACCCGGCGCTAGGCACTCGTGGGCCCGGTGAGCACGTCGGCGTCGAAGCAGGTGTGGTCGCCGGTGTGGCAGGCCGCGCCCTCCTGGTCGACCTTGACCAGCAGCGTGTCGCCGTCGCAGTCGAGGCGGACCTCCTTGACCCACTGGACGTGGCCGGAGGTGTCGCCCTTGACCCAGTACTCACGGCGCGAGCGGCTCCAGTAGGTCGCCCGGCCGGTGGTCAGCGTGCGGTGGAGCGCCTCGTCGTCCATCCAGCCGAGCATCAGCACCTCGTGGGTGTCGTGCTGCTGGACCACGGCGGCAACCAGTCCCTCGGCGTTGCGCTTGAGCCGGTCGGCGATGGCGGGGTCGAGGGACGAGGTCACGTCGCCCATTATGGCTTGCCTTGTTGAGACACCCACGACGCGTGGAGACCGGAGTAGACGCTGCCCGCCTCGGCGGCGAGGGCGCTGTGGTGGCCGCGCTGGACGATCCGGCCCTGGTCGACGACCACGACCTCGTCGGCGGCCTCGGCGGTGGACAGGCGGTGCGCGATGGTGACCGACGTACGTCCGCTCATCAGGCGCTCGAGCGCGCGGCCGATGCGCATCTCGAGCTGGGGATCGACGGCGCTGGTGGCCTCGTCGAGGACGAGCAGGTCGGGATCAGCGAGGTGGGCGCGCAGCAGGGCGACCAGCTGGCGCTCCCCCGCCGACAGCGACTCGCCGCGCTGGCCGACCAGGGTGTCGAGGCCACGGGGCAGGCCGGCGACCCAGTCGGTGAGGCCGAGCTCGTCGGCACTGCCGAGGATCTCGGCGTCGGTGGCGTCGAGCTTGCCGTAGCGCACGTTGGCCCGCAGCGTGTCGTCGAAGAGGAAGCCCTCCTGGGGCACGAGCACGACGCTGCGGCGCAGGGATGCCTCGCCGATCTCGCGTACGTCGACCCCGTCGAGCAGGACCGCGCCGCGGGACGGGTCCATCAGCCGGGTCAGCAGCTTGGCGAACGTGGACTTGCCGGACCCGGTCTCCCCCACGATCGCGACCCGGCGCCCGGCGTCGATCTCGAGGGTGACGTCGCGCAGGACCGGGGGGCCGCCGGGGTAGGCGAACTCGACGTCGTCGAAGCGCACGTCGATCGGGCCGCGTGGCAGCACCTGTCCGTCGGGCCCGGGGTCGACGAGGTCGGCGGGGGTCTCGAGGATGCCGATCACGCGACGCCAGCCGGCGATGGCGTTCTGGGCGTCGGTGAGGATCTGGGTGCCCATCTGGACCGGGCCGACGAAGAGGGTGACGAGGAACGCGAAGGCCAGGACCTCGCCGGCCGAGATGTTGCCGGCGAAGCCGAGCCAGATGCCGACGATGAGCACGCCGGCGTTGGCCAGCCCGGCGGAGACGCCACCGAGCGAGAACGAGAAGGCGGTCAGGCCCTGGGCGCGGGTGCTGGCACTCTGGTGGGTGGCGATGGCCTCGTCGATGCGGGCCTGGGTGCGGGCCTCGACGGCGTAGGAGCGGACGACGGCCGCCCCGACCACCGGCTCGGAGATCGCGGACAGCATGATGCCGACCTGGCGTCGTACGGTGCCGTAGGCCTCGGACAGCTTGCGCTGGAAGAACCGCAGCGACAGGAACAGCGGCGCGAAGCAGACCCAGACGACGAGCGCGAGCTGCCAGCTGTAGAAGAGCATCACGATGGTGGCGATCAGGACCTGGCCGACGCTGACCACGAACAGCAGGCCGCCGAAGACGAGGAACTGGCTGACCTGGTCGACGTCGCTCGTGACCCGGGAGACCAGGGCGCCGCGGCGCTCGGTGTTCTGGGTGAGCAGGGGCAGGTCGTGCACGTGGCGGAACGCCTTGATCCGCAGCGTGGCCAGGCCGCGCTCGGAGGTCGAGAAGAGGCGCGCCGTCATGGCGTAGGAGGCCCAGCTGGTCAGCAGCAGGGCGGCCGCCGCGACCACGCCCATCCACACCGTGAACGACAGGTCGGGCCCGCCGGACCGGGCGAGGCCACGGTCGAGGGTCTGCTGGACGGCGATCGGCACGATCACCTGGCCGACGGAGGCGACGACCGCGAGCGCCAGGGTGCCCCAGATGCCCTCCTTCAGCTCGGGAGAGAAGTGCACGCCACGACGGATCGTGTCGAGCGCGCCGATCTCCTCACCGGAGTCCATGGTCGTGCTCATGTGGTCACCTCCTCCTGCTCGTAGGCGTTGACGAGCCGGGCGTACGACGGGCTGCGCGACAGCAGCTCCGCGTGGGTGCCGCGGTCGACGATGCGCCCGCCCTCGAGGTGGAGCACCTCGTCGGCGAGACCGATGGTGGCCTTGCGGTAGGCGACCACGACGAGCGTCGAGCCGGCGCCGGCCTCGCGCAGCCCGGCGAGGATGCGCGCCTCGACCTCGGGGTCGACCGCCGAGGTGGCGTCGTCGAGGATCAGCAGGCGTGGCCGGCGTACGAGTGCGCGGGCCAGGGAGATGCGCTGGCGCTGGCCGCCGGAGAGTGACGTGCCGCGCTCGCCCAGCTGGGTGTCGAGGCCGTGGGGCAGCGCGGCGACGAAGCCGTCGGCCTGGGCGGTGCGCAGCGCAGCCCAGACGTCGGCGTCGGTGACGTCGACGCCGAGGGTGATGTTGCCGCGCACGGTGTCGTCGAAGAGGAACGCCGTCTGGGGGACGATCGAGACCGTCGAGGCCAGCTCGCCGGCCGCCAGCTCGCGCAGGTCGACGCCGTCGACCGCGACCCGGCCGCGGTCGGGGTCGACCAGCCGGGTCAGCAGTGTCGTGATGGTGCTCTTGCCGGACGCGGTCGCGCCCACGAGGGCGACGGTGCGACCCGGGTCGACCGAGAAGCTGAGGTCCTCGATGAGCGGCTGGTCGGGCACGTAGCGGTAGCCGAGCGCCTCGACGTCGAGCCGCGCTCCGTCGGCGCCGCGGACGGCGCTCCGGTCGCCGTACGGCATGTCGCCGGTGGCGGCCAGCACGGCGCTCACCCGGCGGTAGCCGACCACGCTGCGCGGAAACTCGCCGAGCAGCCAGCCGATGGACCGGATCGGGAACGACACGATGGTGAGCAGGTAGGCGACGGTGACGACGTCGCCGGCGTCGGTGGCGCCGCTCATCACGCGGGAGACGCCGACCGCGAGCACGAACAGGACGCCCAGCCCGGGAAGGGCGGCGAGAGCGGGATCGAAGGCGGCGCGGATGCGGCCGACCCGGATGTTGACGTCGCGCAGCTCCTCGGCCTTGGCGGCGAAGCGCGCGGTCTCCTCCGGCTCGCGGCCGAGCGTCTTGACGACCATCGCGCCGTCGAAGGACTCGTGGGCGATCTCGCTGACCTCGGCGCGCAGCTGCTGGGCGCGGGTCATCCAGCCCTGGGCGAGGTGCTGGTAGGTCACGTTGACCGCGATCACCGCCGGGAAGACCAGAAGCCCGACCACCGCGAGCACCAGGTCGGCGAACAGCATCTGCGCGACCGCGATCACCATCATCGCCACGGTGCCGACCGCCATGGGCAGCGGCGCGATCGGACCCCAGGCGGCCTCGACGTCGGAGTTGGCGTTGGACAGCAGCTCGCCGGTCGGGTGCCGCTGGTGCCAGGCCATCGGCAGGGAGAGGTACTGGCGGGTGACGGCGCGGCGGGTGCTGGCCTGCATGCGGTACTGCATGATCCCGGCGCCGAGGCGGCGGGCGACGATGCCGACCGCGCGCAGGATCGCCACCCCGAGGAACAGCGCGAGGATGGCGACCAGCGAGCCGGTGCCGACCTCGCCGGTCTTGAACGCCGGCAGCACGACGTGGTCGGTCGACCAGCCGAGCACCCAGGCGTCGGCGACGGTCAGGGCGCCGAACAGGACGCTGCCGAGCGTCGAGAGCGTGAAGATCCAGGGCTCACGCTTGATCGCGACCAGGAGTACGGCGAACCCGGCTCGGGTCGATCCCCGGCCGTCTGCTCGCTCGTCGCTCATGGCTCCCTGGTTCCTCGTCGACCGTCCGCAACTGTCGGCCGGGGCAGGCTATTCCCGTCGACCGACATCACCCAATCCTCCCGGGACCGCCGGAGGCGTGGCGGCCCTAGGCTGAGGACGTGCGTACTCCTTCGCTTGCCCGGCGCGAGCGCCATGCTCTCTGCGACCTGGCGCTGGTGCTCGGCGAGGACGCGCCGACCCTGTGCAGCGACTGGACCGCGAAGGACCTGGTGACCCACCTGCTCGTACGTGAGAACAACCCGCTCGGCGCCGCGGGGATCGCGGTCCCGGCCCTGTCCGGGCTCGCCGACGGTGCGATGGCACGGCTGGCGCGCCAGGACTTCGCCGTACTCGTCGAGAAGCTGCGCGACCCGGGGCTGACGCCCTACGCGCTGCCGCCGGTGGAGCTGCTCGCCAACACGATGGAGTACTTCGTCCACCACGAGGACCTGCGCCGGGGCCAGCCGGACTGGGCGCCGCGCGATCTCGACGACAAGGACGTCGACGCGGTGTGGCGCGCGATCCGGCTCGGCGGCAAGGCGCTGGTGCGCCCGGCCGGGGTCCCGGTCGAGATCCGGCGCACCGACACCGGCGCCACCGCCACCCTGCGCCGCGGCGCCGACCCGGTGACGGTCGAGGGCCCGGTGGCCGAGATCGCGCTGTTCCTCTTCGGCCGGCGGCAGGTGCGAGACCTGACGTTCGGCGGGCCCGCCGACCGGGTCTCCAAGCTCCGGGGCGCCGACCTCGGGTTCTGAGCCTATGTCCCGGACGGTCAGCGGTCGGTCTCGCCAACGAAGCGCACCACGCGGGTGCTGAAGTGGAACGTCGACATCGCGCCACGCACGATGCTCAGGAACCCCTCACCGTCGCGGTAGACCGCTCGCCCCTGCGGGGACAGCGGGTCGGGAGGATCGTGCTCGACGGCGAGCCGGGCCGCCTCGGCCATCGCCTCCTCACGCGTGGCGAGCACGTGGGGGAAGACGTGGATCTTCGTCGGCGGCTTGGCCTGGCCGTTGTTGGCGTACTCGACCAGGACCTGCCACTTCTCGTCGGTCGCCGGCTGCTCAGGGCTGTCGGCGGCCGGGCTCCGGTAGACGTCGTACTCGCTCATGCTCCGCAGCCTGTCCTTCGTTGACCCGCCCGAAACTTTCGGGCGGGTCAACGAGGGTGTGTGTCAGTTTCGGGCGGGTCAACGAGGGTGTGTGTCAGTTTCGGGCGGGTCAACGGGTGGGGTGGCCGGCCGCGCTGAGCGCGCCCTTGACGTCGGCTATGCGCAGGGTGCCGAAGTGGAAGACGGTGGCGGCGAGCACGGCGTCGGCCCCGGCGTCGACGGCTGGAGGGAAGTGCTCGGCCGCGCCGGCGCCGCCCGAGGCGATGACGGGGACGGTGACCTCACGGCGTACGGCGCGGATCAGGTCGAGGTCGAAGCCGTCTTGGGTGCCGTCGGCGTCCATGGCGTTGAGCAGGATCTCGCCGGCGCCCAGCTCGCAGGCGCGCGCTGCCCACTCGATCGCGTCGAGGCCGGCCGACTTGCGGCCGCCGTGGGTGGTCACCTCGAAGCCCGAGTCGGTGCCGGACGCGCGTCTGGCGTCGACGGAGAGGACCAGCACCTGGTTGCCGAAGCGGTCGGCGATCTCGGCGACCAGCTCGGGGCGGTGGATCGCCGCGGTGTTGATCGCCACCTTGTCGGCACCGGCGCGGAGCAGGCGGTCGACGTCGTCCACGGAGGACACTCCCCCACCGACGGTCAGCGGGATGAAGACCTCCTCGGCGGTCCGCGACACGATCTCCATCGTGGTCGCGCGGCCCTCGAAGGAGGCGGAGATGTCGAGGAAGGTCAGCTCGTCGGCGCCCTCGGCGTCGTAGATCCGGGCCAGCTCGACGGGGTCGCCGGCGTCGCGCAGCTCCTTGAAGTTGATGCCCTTGACCACGCGCCCGGCATCGACGTCGAGGCACGGGATGACGCGGATCGCGAGGGTCATGCGGGCGCCTGCGGCAACGTCAGCGCCAGTGCGTCCTCGAGCGTGAACCGGCCCTCGTAGAGCGCGGTGCCGATGATCGCGCCCTCGACGCCGTCTCCGACCAGGCCCATCAGCGCCTCCAGGTCGGACAGCTCGGTGATCCCGCCGGAGGCGACGACCGGCCGGTCGGTGGCAGCGCAGACCGCCTTCAGCAGCTCGAGGTTGGGGCCCTGGAGCATGCCGTCCTTGTTGACGTCGGTGACGACGTAGCGCGCGCAGCCCTCGGCGTCGAGCCGGGCCAGGACGTCGTAGAGGTCGCCGCCGTCGCGGGTCCAGCCGCGTGCGGCCAGGGTCCGACCTCGTACGTCGAGCCCGACGGCGACCCGGTCGCCGTACTCGGCGATCGCGGCGGCGCACCACTCGGGCTGCTCGAGCGCGGCGGTGCCGATGTTGACCCGGCGGCAGCCGGTGGCCATGGCGGCGGCGAGCGACTCGTCGTCGCGGATGCCGCCGCTCATCTCGACCTGAATGTCGAGCGCACCCACGATCGCGGCCTGGAGCTCGCGGTTGTGGCCGCGCCCGAACGCGGCGTCGAGGTCCACCAGGTGCAGCCACTCGGCGCCGGCCTCCTGCCAGCGCAGGGCGGCCTCGACCGGGTCGCCGAACCGCTTCTCCGACCCGGCGACGCCCTGCACCAGCTGGACGGCCTGGCCGCCCGCGATGTCGACGGCGGGGAGGAGCTCGAGGTGCCTGGTCTGGTCGGTGGTCATGGGTCTTCTCTCGGTCAGCGGCGGCGGAACAGCAGGGTGTGCAGGACGGGAGCGGCGAGCAGGCTGACGATCAGCACGAGCGCACGGGCCGCCCAGTGGTCGAGGAACGCGAACGCTGCCGCGTTGACCAGGAGCAGGATCATCACCGTGGCCAGGGTCTGGTTGCGACGCCGTCTGGCGAGCACGCCGGTCGGGCGCGAGCGCGGCTGCGGCAGCACGGAGGTGACGACGCGCCGACGCGCGGCACGGCGCTCGGCCCGCTCCTCCGCGGCGGCGCGGGCGGCGGCACGCACCGCGGCCTCGCGCTCACGCTCCTCGCGGCGCCGCGCGCGCTCCTTGCTCATGCGGACAGGCTCCGCACCCAGTTGTGCAGCAGCGCGGCCCCGGCGTCACCGGACTTCTCGGGGTGGAACTGGGTCGCGCTCAGCGGGCCGTTCTCGACCGCGGCGACGAAACGGTCGCCACCGTGCTCGGCCCAGGTGACCAGCGGGGCGCGCGTGCGGTCGTTGGTGCGCAGGGTCCAGTCGCGCACGCCGTACGAGTGCACGAAGTAGAACCGCTCCGCCTCGACGCCCGCGAAGAGCGCGGAGCCCTCGGGCACCTCGACGGTGTTCCACCCCATGTGGGGTACGACGGGCGCCTGGAGCCGCTCCACCACGCCGGGCCACTCGTCGCAGCCTTCGGTCTCGACGCCGTGCTCGACCCCGCGCCCGAAGAGGATCTGCATGCCGACGCAGATCCCCAGCACGGGCCGGCCACCGGCGAGGCGGCGGCCGATGATCCGGTCGCCCTTGACCGAGCGCAGGCCGGCCATGCACGCCGCGAACGCACCGACGCCGGGCACGACGAGCCCGTCGGCCTCCAGCGCCCGGTCGAAGTCGCCGGTCAGCTCCACGTGCGCGCCGGCGCGCTCGAGGGCGCGCACGGCCGAGCGGAGGTTGCCCGACCCGTAGTCGAGGACGACGACGTCGTTCGTGCTCAAAGAGCACCCTTCGTGGAGGGGACACCCGTCTCACGGGGGTCCAGGGCAATCGCGTCGCGGAACGCACGGGCGAACGCCTTGAACTGGGTCTCCACGATGTGGTGCGGCTCGCGACCGGCCAGCACGCGGACGTGCAGCGCGATGTGGGCGTGGAACGCCAGCGTCTCGAAGACGTGCTTGGTCAGCGAGCCGAGGTAGGTGGGCGTGGTGCCGCCGAGGACGACGTACTCCTGCCCCTCGGGCTCGCCCGTGTGGACGCAGTAGGGGCGGCCGGACACGTCGACCACGGCCTGCACGAGCGCCTCGTCGAGCGGCACGGTGGCGTCGCCGAAGCGGCGGATGCCGACCTTGTCGCCGAGCGCCTCGCGCAACGCCTGGCCGAGCACGATCGCAGTGTCCTCGACGGTGTGGTGGGCGTCGATGTGGAGGTCGCCGACGCTCTGGACGGTCAGGTCGACCAGCGAGTGCCGGGCGAACGCGGTGAGCATGTGGTCGTAGAAGCCGACACCGGTGGAGATGTCGTGGCGCCCGGAGCCGTCGAGGTCGACCTCGACGATCACCTTCGACTCGCTGGTCTGGCGCTCGATCCGTGCGGTCCTGCTCATGGCTGTCCTTCTTCCGTCCCGGCCATTGTCTCTGCCCTCGTTGCTGCCATGGTCTCAGCCAGTGCCTGCTTGAACGCTGCCATTTCCGGCGCGGTGCCGATCGAGACCCGCAGCCAGCCGTCGGGCCCGACCTCACGGATCAGCACCCCTCGGTCGAGCAGGCCCCGCCACACAGCATGGCGGTCGGGGTAGGTCCCGAACAAACAGAAGTTGGCGTCGCTGTCGGCCACCTGGAGCCCCTGCTCGCGCAGCCACGACACCGTGAGGTCGCGCTCCTGGCGCAGCTGGTCGACCCGGCCCAGCAGCTCGGGGGCGTGGCGCAGCGCCGCGAGCGCCACCGCCTGGGTGACCGCCGAGAGGTGGTAGGGCAGGCGGACGACGCGGATGGCGTCGCAGATCGCCGGGTCGGCGGCGAGGTAGCCCAGCCGCGCGCCGGCCAGCGCGAACGCCTTGCTCATCGTGCGCGACACGACCAGGTTGCGGTGGCGCGGGAGCAGCTCCAGCGCGCTGGGCGTGCCCTCGCGACGGAACTCGCCGTACGCCTCGTCGACGACCACGATGCCCTCGTCGCCGACCGCCTCGCACAGGACGGTGACCGCCTCGGGCGGCAGCGCCGTGCCGGTCGGGTTGTTGGGCGAGGGCAGCAGCACGACCGACGGGCGCTGCTCGAGCACCACGGCGCGGGCCCGGTCGAGGTCGAGACCGAAGTCGTCCTCGCGCTTGCCCTGGACCCAGGCGGTGTTGGAGTCGCGGGCGTACTCGGGATACATCGAGTACGTCGGGGCGAAGCTCAGCGCCGAGCGCCCCGGACCGCCGAAGGCCTGGAGCAGCTGGAGCATCACCTCGTTGGACCCGTTGGCCGCCCACACCTGCTCGGGCGTCACCCCGTGGCCGAGGTAGCCGGCCAGCGCGGTGCGCAGCTCGACGAACTCACGGTCGGGGTAGCGGTTGAGGGTGCGGGTCGCCTCGGCCACCGCGGTCGCGACGTCGGCGACGACGGCGTCGGAGGGCGGGTAGGGGTTCTCGTTGACGTTGAGCTGGACGGGCACGTCCAGCTGGGGGGCGCCGTACGGCTCGAGACCGCGCAGCTCCTCCCGCAGGGGAGGGAAGGTCACGGGAACCTGACCCTCACCGCGGCGCCGTGGCCGGGCAGGTCCTCGGCCTCGGCGAGCGTGACGACGTGGTTGGCCACCTCTGCCAGTGCCTCACGGGAGTAGTCGACGACGTGCACGGACTTGGTGAACGCGCGCACCGACAACCCCGAGGAGTGGCAGGCACAGCCGCCCGTGGGCAGCACGTGGTTGGAGCCGGCGCAGTAGTCGCCCAGGGAGACCGGTGCGTGCGGGCCCACGAAGATCGCGCCCGCGTTGCGCACGCGGGCGGCGTAGGACGCAGCATCGGCCGTCTGGATCTCGAGGTGCTCGGCGCCGTAGGCGTCGACGACGGCCAGGCCCTGCTCGAGGTCGTCGACCAGCACGATCGCCGACTGGGTGCCGCCGAGGGCGGTGCGGATGCGCTCGGTGTGCTTGGTGGCGAACACCTGCTTGTCGAGCTCGGCCTCGACCTCGTCGGCGAGTCGGGTGGACGGCGTCACCAGGACGGACGCCGCGAGCGGGTCGTGCTCGGCCTGGCTGACCAGGTCGGCGGCGACGTAGGCGGCGTCGGCGGAGTCGTCGGCGAGGATCGCGATCTCGGTGGGACCAGCCTCGGAGTCGATGCCGACCTGGCCCTTGAGGAGTCGCTTGGCGGTGACGGTGTAGATGCTGCCGGGCCCGGTCACCAGGTCGACGCGGGCACACGGGCCGGTGCCGTAGGCGAACATCGCGATCGCCTGCGCTCCCCCTACGGCGTAGACCTCGTCGACGCCGAGCAGCGCGCACGCGGCCAGGATCGTGGGGTGCGGGAGCCCGCCGAAGTCCTTCTGGGGCGTCGAGCTGAGCGCGATGGACGGCACGCCGGCCACCTGCGCGGGCACGACGTTCATCAGGACGCTGGAGACCAGCGGGGCCAGCCCGCCGGGCACGTAGAGCCCGACCCGGCCGACCGGCACCTTGCGGTGGGTCACTCGGGCGCCCGGCCCGAGGTCGGTGGTGACGTCGTGCTCGAGCTCGGCCTCGCACGTGAGCCGGAGCCGACGGATCGACTCCTCCAGCCCGGCGCGGATGGCCGGGTCGAGCCGTTCGAGGGCGTCGCTGAGCGCAGCGACCGGCACGCGGATGTCGTCGAGCTCCACGCCGTCGAACTGGCGGGAGAAGTCCTGGATCGCCTCGACGCCGCGGGTGCGCACGGCCTCGCAGATCGCATGTACGGCGGGGATCGCTGCCTCGACGTCGAAGTCCGCGCGCGGCACGGCGGCGCGGTAGTCGACGGGGCCGGTCGTGGCCGCCCCGCGCAGATCGATCCGGCGAATCATGGGTCAATTCTAGGTGGGCGGCACGCGCGCCGCGGATTCGGCGTCGCGCCATGGACGGCCCTGCCCCGCGCGTTAGGTTGGGCAGATGACCGACACCCTCCCGATGTTCCCGCTGAACTCGGTGCTGTTCCCCGGGGTCAGCGTGCCGCTGCGGGTGTTCGAGGACCGCTACCGGGCGATGGTGCACCACCTGCTGCGCGTCGACGACCCGATCGACCGGGTGTTCGGGTCGGTGGGGATCCGCGAGGGCTACGAGGTGGGCGACCACGGCGCGCAGTCGCTCTACCGGGTCGGGTGCCGGGTGCAGCTGACCGAGGTGGAGGCCAACGCCGACGGCACCTTCGACATCGTCGCGGTGGGTCTCGACCGGATCAAGCTCGACCGGCTCGACACCACCGGCGACTTCCCGGTCGGGCACGTGGTCGATCTGCCCGAGCCCGACGCGGGGGTGGACGAGGGGGTGCTCGAGCGGGCCCGCGCCACGTTCACGGCCTACCGCCAGGCGCTCGCGGACATCCGGTCCGACCCCTACGAGGGTGCCTTGCCGCGCGACCCGGCGTACCTGTCGTGGACGCTGGCGGCCTGCGCGCCGCTGCCGATGTCCGAGCGCCAGGCACTGCTGGAGGCCGACGACGCCGAGGAGCGCCTGATCCTCGTCACCGACCTGCTGCGCACCGAGCTGCGCGCCATGAACGTCATCCCGTCGCTGCCGGCCACCGAGGTGGCTCGCACGCGCTGGTCTCCCAACTAGGCCGATGGCGAAGAAGCCCACGGGCGGCACCCCCGCCACCGTCGCCCTGGCCCGGGCCGGCATCGAGTTCACGCTGCACGAGTACGACCACGACCCGCGGGCGGCGTCCTACGGCCTGGAGGCGGCCGAGGCCCTGGGCATCGCACCGGAACGGGTGTTCAAGACCCTGCTCGCCGACGTCGAGGGCCGGCTGACGGTCGCCGTGGTCCCGGTCTCCGGCCAGCTGGACCTCAAGGCGCTGGCCCGGGCCGTGAGTGGCGGCAAGGCGGTCATGGCGGACGTCGCCGCCGCCCAGCGCGCGACGGGGTACGTCGTCGGGGGCATCTCCCCGATCGGTCAGAAGCGGCAGCTGCCCACCGTCGTGGACGAGTCCGCACTCACGCAGCTGACGGTGTTCGTGTCCGCGGGCCGGCGTGGTCTCGACCTGGAACTCGCGCCGGCCGACCTGGTCCGGATCACCGAGGCGATCACGGCCCGGGTCGGCCGGGCGAGCGCTGACTAGTCTGTGGTGATCCGCAGCACGGAGTGGCCGACGCCGTCGTCCTCCCACGCGCTGAGGCCCAGGCCCGCGAGCGGCTCCAGGTTCTCCTTGATCTCCTGGTCGTCCCCGGCGAGGTTGGCCAGCCAGCCATCCCCCGCGTCGAAGTTGACGAACAGGATCGACCCGGCCTGGTCCGACTCACGTACGACGTCCTCGTAGACGTCGGTGTCACCGAGCCCGCCGTCATCGAGCAGCGAGGCGCGGTAGTCGGCGTTGGGGCCAACCACGACGTAGTCACCCTCGCTGTCGCTGCCGAAGGTGACGTCCATGTCGGGGTTGAGCTTGGCGAGCACCGCCTCGATGGCCTCCGCGTCTCCCTTGATCTTCACGGCGACCGGGATGTCGCTGCCGTCACTGGAGTTGAACAGCGTGTCGGGGTTGAAGTCGCTGCCGACCGCGACCGTCAGCGACTCGCCCGCGAGGGTCTCGGCGTCCTCGGGCAGGCTCAGGCCCGTCTCCGCCTCGGCCTCGGCGATCAGCTCGTCGATGTCCATCCCCTCGCCGCTGAACGACGAGGCGTAGTCGAGGAGCTCGTCGAACCAGCCCTCCTCGAAGCCGAGCCCGAAGGCGGCGGCGGTGTCCTCCGGCAGAGTCACGATGGCGGTGCCGCCCTGGTCGCTGCCCGTCAGCGTCGGCAGGCCGAGCAGCTCGGTACCGGTCGCGGACTCGACCTCGAGCGAGCCGTCGTCGAAGCGCACGGTCAGGGCCGCGCCCTCGAAGTCCTCGAGCATCGACACGAACTCGTCGGGCATCATCTCGTGGAGGCCACCGTCGGAGCACTCGATCTCATAGGACGGCTCGGGCGACATCGGGTCGATCGGGCCGGAGGTGACGCAGTCCTCGCCACCCATCGGCAGGCCGAACCCGCCGAGGGACTCGGCGAGCACCTGGCCGGCCTCGGGCGCGGCGTAGGCGGTGATGATGCCGGCGTCACCGGTCTCGCCGGTCCACCGCTTGTAGTCCTCGTCGTCTGCCAGCGAGCTGTCGGCGGCCTGGGCGGCGATCTCCTCGGCGACCTCCTGGGACTCCGAGATCACAGCCCAGTCACCGTCGATCGACCAGCCCCCGACCTCGTCCGGCGTCTCGTCCGACTCGTCGGACTCGTCGGACTCGTCCGAGCTCTCGGCCTCCTCGTCGGAGCCACAGTCTCGGATCTTCTGGAGACCGGCGTCGGCCTTGTCGGCGTCCTTGACCTGGACGACGAGCACGGGCGTGGGAGGCTTCGGCTCCCCGTCCTCCTCACCGCCGAGGTCGACGGCGGCGAAGGCCATCCGGTCGCCGAGCCAGGGTTCGATGTCGTCGCTGTAGTCGAGTCCCTCGCACTCGTCGGACTTCTGGATCTCCTCGAAGATCCGCTCCCGGATGTCGTCGTCGGTGTCGAGACCGATCTCGTCCTTGAACGCGGGGAACTTGCGCAGGGTCCGTACGGCCTCGATCTTCTGTCCCCCACTGGGGTCGAGGTCGATGCTGACGTAGCCGAGCGTGTTGGCGGGGAGCGCCTCAGCGGGCTGGGCACCGGTGCCGAAGAACGACACCGCCGCGAACGCTCCGGCGGCCACGGCACCCACGCCGAGCACGGCCACGGCGCCGAGGATGATCTTCTTGCGCCCACCGCCCCCGTCTGCGGAGCCCGTCGGCGGCTGCGGCGGCAGCGGGTGGCCGCCGCCGGCCTCGAGGTACTCCGGAGGCGGGCCAGCGGCCCACGTGGGCGGTGCTGACGGAGGTGCCGTCGGCGGGGCCATCGGGGGCGGTCCGGACGGGGGTGGCCCGCTCGGCATCCCGGGCGGCGGCCCGACCGGAGGACCGGACGGCGAGCCGGACGGGGGGCCGGACGGCGGGCCGACGGGTGGCAGGTTGCTGGACACGGGGACCCCCAGGGGTGGGACTACGGGCGTTGGGGAGGACCCCGCAGGCGGCGCGGTCCTCGTTGACTCGGACGCGAGCCTACCCACGGTGGTTCCGGGTCAACCGCGCGCTGCGCGGCGTTTCGGCACCAGTGCGTAGGCGAGCGCCACGGCGGCCAGGGCGGTCATCGGGAGCACGAGGTGCGGGCTCAGCCCGGAGGCCTCGATGCGGCCGGGCAGCCGGTCACCGTCGGCGGCGCTGCGGGCGAGCTCATGGGGGTCGGCGGGGCTCAGCTCGAGCCCGACGCGCCACATCAGGAAAGTCGCGAGCCCGGCGCCGAGGAGCACCGCCAGCAGCGTCGCCAGCTCGGACCTGTCGAACACGAGGGCGCAGAGCACCCCGAGCACCAGGCCGGCACCGGCGGCGACGACCACGAACCACCCGGTGCTGGAGAAGACGCCGCGCAGGCCCTCCTCGTCGAGGTACCACTTGCCCTCGAAGACCACGCCCTGCGGCGGGTCCCACAGGCGGGACCACAGCCACCCGCAGCCGGCACCGGCAGCGGAGAAGATCGCGAGGACGGCCGCGAACTGGACGACGATCGGCCCCCACTGGGGGCGGACCGGCGGCGCGTGCGTCACGGGTGCGTAGGTCACCCCGCCAGACACCCGGGCCCCAGGAGCTGCTTGAGGTCGGCGAACAGCGCCGGGCTCGGCGTCACCCGCAACCGGTCGTCGAGGCGCATCACCTTGGTCGCGTCACGGGTGAGCAGCCGCAGCTGCACCTCGGTCACCCCGGGGTGCGTGCCGAGCACGTCCTTGAGCTGCTCCACGACCGGCGCGGTGCACCGGGTCGAGGGCAGGCTGATGACGACCGGCCCGGAGGGGCCGTCGGAGATGTCGGGGACGCTCACCTCCTGACCGTGGATCTCGGGCTGGTCCTTGCTGCGCGACAGCCGGCCCTTCACGGTGAGGATGGCGTCCTCGACGAGGTAGGTGCTGGCGAGCTGGTAGGAGCTGGGGAACAGCAGTACGTCGATCGCGCCGTCGAGGTCCTCGAGCGTCACCATCGCCCAGGCGTCGCCTCGCTTGGTGATCTTGCGCTGGACCGAGGTGACCAGGCCGCTGATGGTGATCGGCGACCCGTCGGTGCGCTCCTCGTCGAGCATAAGCTGGCCGATCGTGCAGTCGGAGCTGTTGGTCAGCACGTGCTCGAGGCCCAGCAGCGGGTGGTCGGAGACATAGAGCCCGAGCATCTCCCGCTCGTGGCCGAGCAGGGTCATCTTGTCCCACTCCTCCAGGTCGGGCACGTCGATCTTGCCGCCGGCGGAGCCGACGTCGGCGGCCTCGAGGAGGTCGAACATGGAGTCCTGGCCGTAGTCGGTGTTCTTCTTGGACTCGACGTACTTGTCGACCGCCTGCTCGTGGATCGCGACCAGCGCGCGCCGGCGGTGCTTCATGTCGTCGAAGGCGCCAGCCTTGGCGAGGGACTCGATGACCCGCTTGTTGCAGACGAGCAGCGGCACCTTCTCCATGAAGTCGTTGAAGTCCTCGAACCGGCCCTTCTCGCGCCGCGCCTCGACGATCTTCTCCACGACGTTGGCGCCGACGTTGCGCACAGCGGTGAGGCCGAAGCGGATGTCGTGGCCGACGGGGGTGAAGTCGGAGGAGGACTCGTTGACGTCGGGCGGGAGCACCTGGATCTTCATCCGGCGGCACTCGTTGAGATAGATCGCCGACTTGTCCTTGTCGTCCTTGGTAGAGGTGAGCAGCGCCGCCATGTATTCGGCGGGGTAGTTGGCCTTGAGATAGGCGGTCCAGTAGGACACCAGCCCGTAGGCGGCGGAGTGCGCCTTGTTGAAGGCGTAGTCGGAGAACGGGAGCAGGGTCTCCCACAGTGTCTTGATCGCGCCGAACGAGAACCCGCGCTCGGTCATGCCGTTGGAGAAGCCCTCGAACTGCTTGTCGAGCTCCTCCTTCTTCTTCTTGCCCATGGCCCGCCGCAGGATGTCGGCCTGTCCGAGCGTGTAGCCGGCGAGCTTCTGGGCGATCGCCATCACCTGCTCCTGATAGACGATCAGGCCGTAGGTCTCGCCGAGGACGTCCTGGAGGGCGTCGGCCAGCTCGGGGTGGAGCGGGTCGACCGGCTCGCGACCGGTCTTGCGGCGGGCGTACTTGTTGTGGGAGTCGGCGCCCATCGGGCCCGGGCGGTAGAGCGCACCGACCGCCGAGATGTCCTCGAAGGTGTCGGGCTTCATCGAGCGCAGCAGGGCACGCATCGGCCCGCCGTCGAGCTGGAACACGCCGAGGGTGTCGCCCCGCTGCAGGAGGGCGTAGGTGGCCTCGTCGGTCAGCGGCAGGTCCTCGATCACGACCGTCTCGCCGCGGTTGGCCTGGATGTTCTTGAGGGCGTCGTCGAGGACCGTGAGGTTGCGCAGGCCAAGGAAGTCCATCTTGATCAGCCCGAGCGCCTCGCACGTCGGGTAGTCGAACTGGGTGATCATCGCGCCGTCGGCGGGCCGCTTGAGCAGCGGGATGATGTCGATCAGCGGCTCGCTGGACATGATCACGCCGGCCGCGTGGACGCCCCACTGGCGCTTGAGGCCCTCGATGCCGATGGCGGTGTCGACGACGCGCTTGACGTCGGCGTCACCGTCGTAGAGCGTCCGGAACTCGCCACCCTCGCCGAAGCGCTTGTGACCCGGGTCGAAGATCTCCTTGAGCGGGACGTCCTTGCCCATCACCGAGGCGGGCATCGCCTTGGTGATCCGGTCGCCCATGGCGAACGGGTAGCCGAGGATCCGGCTGGAGTCCTTGACCGCCTGCTTGGCCTTGATCGTGCCGTAGGTGACGATCATCGAGACCCGGTCGTCGCCGTACTTGTCGGAGACATAGCGGATCACCTCGCCGCGACGACGCTCGTCGAAGTCGATGTCGAAGTCGGGCATCGAGACGCGGTCGGGGTTGAGGAAGCGCTCGAAGATCAGCCCGTGCACGAGCGGGTCGAGGTCGGTGATGCGCATGGCGTAGGCGACCATCGAGCCGGCGCCGGAGCCGCGGCCGGGGCCCACGCGGATGCCGTTGTCCTTGGCCCAGTTGATGAAGTCGGCGACCACCAGGAAGTAGCCCGGGAAGCCCATCTGGGTGATCACGCCGACCTCGAAGTCGGCCTGCTTGCGTACGGCGTCGGGGATGCCGGCCGGGTAGCGGAAGTGCAGGCCCTTCTCGACCTCCTTGACCAGCCAGGAGTTCTCGTCCTCCCCCGGCGGGCAGGGGAAGCGCGGCATGAAGGTGCCGTTGCCCTCGGTGAACTGCACGTCGCAGCGCTCGGCGATCAGCAGCGTGTTGTCGCACGCCGCGGGGTGGTCGCGCCAGATCTCGCGCATCTCGGCCGCGCTCTTGAGGTAGTAGCCGTCGCCGTTGAACGCGAACCGCTGGCCCGGGCCGTCGCCGGCCGGGATGTCCATCGTGCTGCCGGAGTTGATGCAGAGCAGGTGCTCCTGCGAGGCCGCGTCCTCGCGGTTGACGTAGTGGGAGTCGTTGGTGGCCAGCAGCGGGATCTGGAGGTCCTTGGCCAGCCGCAGCAGCCCGTCGCGGACACGGCGTTCGATGTCGAGGCCGTGGTCCATCAGCTCGAGGAAGTAGCTCTCGCGCCCGAGGATGTCCTGGAAGTCGGAGGCGGTCTTGCGGGCGGCGTCGTAGTTGCCGTGGCGCAGGTGCACCTGCACCTCGCCCGAGGGGCAGCCGGTGGTGCCGATGATGCCGCGCGAGTGCTGGGAGAGGAGCTCGCGGTCCATCCGCGGGTGCTTGAAGAAGCCGTCGCGCCACGCGCCCGAGGAGAGCCGGAAGAGGTTGTGCATGCCCTCGGTGGACTCCGAGAGGAGCGTCATGTGGGTGTAGGCGCCGCGGGCCGAGACGTCGTCGGGCCCGCCGCCGTAGAAGTTGACGCCCTTGCGCTCGAAACGGGAGATGTTGGGCGTGAAGTAGGCCTCGATGCCGATGATCGGCTTGACGCCGGCCTGCTTGGCCTTGCGGTAGAACTCGTAGGCCCCGAAGACGTTGCCGTGGTCGGTCATGGCCACCGCCGGCATGCCCAGCTCCGCCGCCCGCTCGGTCAGCGCCCCCAGCCGTGCCGCCCCGTCGAGCATGGAGTACTCGGTGTGGACGTGCAGGTGGACGAAGGAGTCGGAGGAGCCTGTCGTCATGGTCTGCTTCGGACTCCTCGCCGGTCGAGATAGGGCATCGTGCAGCGGCCTCGCGGCCCTTGGATCAGGGCCTCGGACGTCTCGCTGGGGAAGGACGTCAGCCTACGCGAACCGCTTCGGCCATAGTGGCAGGGCACACCGACATCCTGGCCGGCCAGCACGTCAGCCTGGATCCACCGATGGGCGGCGTCGCGAGCGTCGCCAGGCGGGTGTGATGGCAAGGCGCCGGCGCGACGGCGTACTGGTTGTCCATCGAGCGTCGGTAACGCAGCCAGCGCGCCCGCATGGTGGCGCGTAGCAGCCGGAGATCGGTGGATCCAGGCTTAGCCGAGGACGAGTGCCGCGACGCCCGCGGTGACCACCACCGCACCGGTCAGACGGCGCAGGCCGTGCGTCTCGCCGAGCCACCACCACGCCGCCAGGCTGCTGATCACGATGCTGGTGCTGCGCAGCGGCGCGACCACCGACACGGGCGCCATCGTGAGTGCCACCAGGACCAGGATGTAGGCGAGCGGGGAGAGCACCGCCACCGCGACCCCGGTGCGCCAGTGCCGGCGCGCGACCGGCCCGGCCAGTCGCAGCCGGTCGGCGCACATGAGCGTGAGGACGGCGAACATCCACACCCCGCCGACCGCGTAGTAGAGCACCGGGTCGACGCCGAGCTCGCCGACGGCGTACGCGTCCCAGAGCGTGTACGACGCGATCGCGGCGGCGATCAGGAGCCCCCAGCGCAGCCCGGCCGCCCGCCGGTGCCGGGTGTCCTCGGGCGCCGCACCAGTCGACACGACGGCGACGCCCACCGTGATCGCGGCGATCCCGAGCCACCCCCAGCCGGAGAGCCGCTCGTGCAGCACGGCCACGGCGAACGCCGAGGCGAGCACCGGGCCCAGGCCGCGCGCGACCGGGTAGGTGACGTTGAGGTCGCTACGGGAGTAGGCGGCCTGCAAGGACACGGCGTACGCCGTGTGGAAGAGGGCGCTCAGCGCGCTCGCACCCACCAGTGCCCACGACAGCTCCGCGCCCAGCGCCAGCACGACCACGGCCGCCGGGGCCATGGTCGCCAGCGAGAGCGTGGAGTAGACCCAGACGAAGACCCGGCTGTCCTCCGCGTG
Source organism: Nocardioides szechwanensis (assembly GCF_900103935.1). Lineage (GTDB taxonomy): Bacteria > Actinomycetota > Actinomycetes > Propionibacteriales > Nocardioidaceae > Nocardioides > Nocardioides szechwanensis. The sequence goes on along the minus strand of NZ_FNIC01000001.1, from coordinate 384,058 downwards.
CGCCCGGCTCGCGAGCAGGTTCCAGGCTGCGTGGGCGACCGAGCCCAGCAGGGTGAGGACGACCGCGGTCAGCACCGGGTCAGCACCGGGCGCCCCACCGCGGGCGGATCAGGAGCGCTCCCGGGCGGCGTCGAGGCTCTCGGTGATGATCGTGTGGACGATCCGCTGGATCCGGTCGGTGCCGAGCGCCGGCGCCCGGCGGGCGAGCGCCTCGGCGATGGCGTGCTCACGCGCGGGGTCGCGGGTCTCGGGGTCGGCCTTGTGCGGCTGGACCGCCCGGGTCAGCGCCGCGCGGCGGGCCAACAGGTCCCCGAGCTGGGCGTCGACCTCGTCGATCAGCTGGCGGTAGAAGGCCAGCGGCTCCGCGCCGGGCCAGGCCATCCGGATGTCAGGGGCCCGCTCCTCGTTGGCCGTCCCGTCGGTGCGTTCGAGCTCGACCAGCCCGCGGCGGGCGTAGAAGCCGCGCGCCGGACGGTTCATCTCGAAGACCCACAGGCAGAAGCCGTGCGGCCGCCGGGTCTTGGCGAGCTCGAGCAGTGCCGAGCCCAGCCCCTGCCCGGCGTGCGGCGGAGCGACGTACAGGTCGTCGAGCCAGGTGTCGGTCAGGCGCGCGTAGCCCGCGACCTCGCCCTCGACCTCGGCGACCCAGCCTTCGTCGGACGCCAGCCGGGCGGCGAGCCAGTCCCTGACCTCGGCATCGGTGTGCACACCCCGAGGCATCGCCGCCGACCGGCGGGCCGCGAGGTGCACGGCCGCCACCGCCTCGGCGTCGCCCTCGCCCGCGGGCCGGAGGACCAGGTCGTTCGCCATCGTCAGTCGGCGTTGCGGATGATCTCGAGCGCGCGCGTGAGGTCGTCGGGGTAGGTCGACTCGTACTCGACGTAGGCACCGGAGTCGGGGTGCTCGAAACCCAGCTTGACGGCGTGCAGCCACTGACGCTCCAGCCCGACCCGCCGCGAGAGGGTCGGGTCGGCGCCGTAGGTGATGTCTCCGACGCACGGGTGCTTGAGCGCGGCCATGTGGACGCGGATCTGGTGGGTGCGGCCGGTCTCGAGGTGCACCTCGAGCAGGCTGGCGAAGCGGTGCGCCTCGAGCGTCTCGTAGTGGGTGACGCTCGCGCGCCCGTCGGCCATGACCGCGAACTTGTAGTCGGCCTTGGGGTGCCGGCCGATCGGGGCGTCGATCGTCCCCTCGTGCGGGTCGGGGTGGCCCTGGACGAGCGCGTGGTAGGTCTTGTCGACGGTGCGCTGCCGGAAGGCGTTCTTGAGCAGGGAGTAGCCGTGCTCGGACTTGGTGATCACCATGACGCCGGAGGTGCCCACGTCGAGGCGCTGGACGATGCCCTGCCGCTCCGGGGCACCGCTGGTGGCGATCCGGAACCCGGCACCGACGAGGTGGCCCACGACCGTCGGCCCGGACCAGCCGGGCGAGGGGTGCACGGCGACGCCCACGGGCTTGTCGATCACCACGATCGAGTCGTCGTCGTGGAGGATCTTGATGCCTTCGACGACCTCGGGTACGACGGTCAGCGGGTCGCGTTCGTGCGGGATGGTGACGTCGAGCAGCGCACCGGGGAGCACCCGGTCGCTCTTGGCGACGCCGCCGCCGTCGACGGTGACCAGGCCCTGCGAGATCAGGTCGGCCGCCTTCGTACGGGAGAGCCCAAACATCTGCGCGAGCGCGGCGTCGACGCGCTCACCGGCCAGCCCCTCGGGCACCTGGAGGCTGCGGTGGTCGACCTGGGTCACTGCGTCGGCTCCTGGGACTCGTGATCCTTGTCGCGCTCGCGGGTGCCGTCGATGTGGATGCCGCGGAACGCCTGGACCAGGATCAGGATCGCCCCGGCGTTGATCGACATGTCGGCGAAGTTGAAGACTGGCCAGTTGGGCAGCATCAGGAAGTCGATCACGTGACCGCGCAGGGGTCCGGGCTCGCGCAGCAAGCGGTCGGTGAGGTTGCCCGCAACGCCCGCGAGCAGGAAGCCCAGCGCCACGGCCCAGGCCGCGTTGCCGAGGCGACGGCTCAGCCAGAGCACCACGAAGACCGCGATGATCGCGATGCAGCTGAGGACCTCGGTGAACTGGGTGCCGGTGCTGAACGCGGCGCCGGGGTTGCGGGTCAGGTGCAGCACGAGCAGGTCACCGACCAGCGGGATGTCCTCGCGGCCGGTCAGCTCGGCGACGGCCAGGATCTTCGACCCGACGTCGAGCGCGTAGACGACAAGGGCGACCGCGGCGAACCGGAACCAGAGACGGCGGTGTGCGGCCGGTCCTGCTGCGGGTGCTTGGTCGGCACTGGCGTCGTCGCTCAGCGACGTTCCTCGCGCTGCTTGCATGTCATGCACAGTGTCGCACGGGGGAAAGCCATGAGACGCATCTTGCCGATCGGGTTGCCACACGACTCGCACACGCCGTAGGTGCCGTCGTCGATGCGGGCCAGCGCCCGGTCGATCTGGGCGAGCTTGTCGCGCTCGTTGTTGAGGACGGTCAGCTCGTGGTCGCGCTCGAAGCTCGTGGCCCCCATGTCGGCCTGGTCCTGACCGGCACCGTCGCCGGCGTCACGCAGCAGGCCGGAGAGCTCGGCCTCCTGTGCCTGCACGATCGCGGTGCTGTGGGCGTACTGCCTACGCAGCTCGTCGAGGACCTCCTTCAGCTCGGACTTGGTCCACGCGCCCTCGCCCTCCTTGACGACCAAGGAGCTGGCCGGGGCCTTCTTGACCGGTGCCTTCTTCGCGGGCGCTGCCTTCGTGGCCGGGGCCGCGGTCGCGGCCGGGGTCGTCTTCTTGGGCGGAGCAGTCTTCTTCGCGGGGGCCGCCTTCTTGGCCGGGGCCGCCTTCTTGGCGGGGGCCGCCTTCTT